>NZ_LNJT01000007.1:0-2162104 GCF_001636105.1 Burkholderia sp. MSMB1589WGS | reverse complement strand
GTCGATCTGGATGCGCTCGCCCGCCGCGCGGCCGCGGTTCGCATGCGCGCCGCTCCAAAATGCGTACGCCTCGTGCGTGATGCTCGACGGCGTGCTGAAGTACGTCTTGCGCCAGCGCTTGTGCATCGCCATGCCGGAGGCGACCTTGTTCAGCTCGCGGAACTTCGGACCCAAAAGTATTCGTCGAAGTAGAAGTTGCCGTGGTACGACTGCGCGGTGCGCGCGTTCGTGCCCAGGAAGTACAACGTCGCGCCGCTCGGCAGGATGATCGGATCGCCCGTGAGCTCGATGTCGGCCGCCTCGCGCGCAAACTGCGTGATGTACTGCTTGAAGACGTGCGCCTGAGCCTTGCTCGCCGACAGGAAGATTTGATTGCGGTCGGTTTCGAGCGCGTCGACCAGCGCCTCGCGCGCGAAGTACCACGTCGCACCGATCTGCCGCGATTTCAGGATGTTGCGCGTGCGCTGATCGCCGTTCCGATACCAGACCTTCTGATAGTCGAACAGTGAATCGCGGAACGCTTCGATGATGCGCCTTGTGCTGTTCCTCGCTGATTTCGTTGCGCGGCGCGCGGCGCTTCGGGCCGGCATTGCGTGACGCAATCTTCGGGTTCAGGTCGGATTCCTTCCCCGTCTCGTCATACTTGCGCACGCGCGCGAGCCGCTCGACTGCCGGCCGAGCAGGTCGATTTCCTTGTAGTCCGCGCCGTCCTTCTTCTCCTTCGCAATCAGCACCATCAGGCGCACTTCGAGCGATGCTTCGATGCGCTCGACGGGCGTCGCGTTCTTCCATTTTCGCGGCGGCACCACGATGCGACGGTCGCGGGCTTGATGTCGAGATGGCGGCGATCGACGCGAGGCGCCAACCTTGCCAATAGAGCGTGCGCGCGACCTTGCGCACGTCGTTTTCGAGCTGATGAGGGTCCGTAGTTTCGAGCATGCGGCCAAGCGTAGGCCGCCGCGTGCGCGCGAGCACGCGCAGCGCGCTGTACCCGCGTGACCCACAAACGCCGCGGATTGAGCCGTGCGCATGAACGCCGAACATGAGAAGCACGCTCACTCAACCACGTTCGACCCTCTCTATGGCAAGCAAAACCAAATTCTTCCGCGTCGCAGTGGAAGGCGCGACCGTCGACGGTCGCGAGATCAAGCGTGAATGGCTCACGCAGATGGCGAAGCACTACGACCCGAAGCTGTACGGCGCGCGCGTCAACCTCGAACACCTGAAGGGCTGGGCGCCGCTCTCGGCGAACAACCCGTTCGGTGCATACGGCGACGTGATCGCGCTGAAGGCGGCCGAAATCGAGGACGGCCCGCTGAAAGGGAAGATGGCGCTGTTTGCGCAGATCGATCCGACCGACGAGCTCGTCGCGCTGTCGAAGAAGCGCCAGAAGATTTTTACGTCGATCGAAATCAACCCCGACTTCGCCGACATCGGCGAGGCGTATCTCGTCGGGCTCGCCGCGACCGACGACCCGGCGAGCCTCGGCACCGAAGCGCTGCAATTCGCCGCGAAGCGCTCGAACAACCTCTATTCGCCGGCGTGCGAGACGGCGATCGAATTCGAAGGCGCGACCGAAACGGCCGGCCTCAAGGAATGGGTGAAGGGCCTGTTCGCCCGCAATCGCGAGAACGACGACGAGCGCTTCGCCGACGTGCGCGAAGCGGTCGAACGGGTCGCCACCCATGCGCACCACACGGGCCGCGAAGTCGCGACGCTGAGCGCGGCTGTCACGAGCGCCACGAGCGCGGCCGCCGACGCGAAGAAGCGCGCTGACGAAGCGTTCGCCGCCGTCGAAGCGCTCACCGAGAAACTGTCGAACACCGGCAACGGCGCGCCGCAGCGCCCGCCGTCGACCGGCTCGACGGGCGAGCTCGTGACCGACTGCTGACCGACTGCTGACCCATCCCGCACACCACACAGGAGAATTTCCCGATGAGGAAGGAAACGCGCAAAGCGTATGAAAAGTTCGCCGCGCAAATCGCCAAGCTGAACGACACGGCCGACGTGTCGGCGAAGTTCGCGGTCGAGCCGACCGTGCAACAGCGGCTCGAAACGAAGATGCAGGAATCGAGCGAGTTTCTCAAGCGCATCAACGTGCTGCCCGTGACCGAGCTCGAAGGCGAAAAGCTCGGCCTGTCCGTGTCCGGCCCGATCGCGAGCCGCACCGACACCACGAAGGCCGCGCGTCAACCGATCGACCCGACGGCGCTCGACAGCAACCGCTACCGCTGCGAGAAGACCGACTACGACACGGCGATTCCGTATCGCAAGCTCGACATGTGGGCGAAGTTCGCCGACTTCCAACAGCGCATCCGCGACGTGATCCTCAACCAGGGGGCGGTCGATCGCATCATGATCGGCTGGAACGGCGTGAAGGCGGCCGCGACGACTGACCGCCAGGCGAACCCGCTGTTGCAGGACGTGAACATCGGCTGGCTGCAACAGTACCGCGAGCGCGCGGCGCAGCGCGTGCTGCACGAAGGCGCGAAGCAGGCCGGCAAGGTGCTCGTCGGCAAGGCGGGCGATTACGAGAACCTCGACGCGCTCGTGATGGACATCGTTTCGTCGATGATCGACCCGTGGTTCCAGGAAGACACGGGCCTCGTCGTGATCTGCGGCCGCGAGCTGCTGCACGACAAGTATTTCCCGATCGTCAACGCGACGCAGGCGCCGACCGAGCAGCTCGCGGCCGATCTGATCGTGAGCCAGAAGCGCATCGGCAATCTGCCGGCCGTGCGCGTGCCGTTCTTCCCAAAGCGCGCGCTGATGGTCACGAAGCTGTCGAATCTGTCGATCTACTACCAGGAAGGCGCGCGCCGGCGCACGCTGAAGGAAGTGCCGGAACGCGACCGCATCGAGAACTACGAATCGTCGAACGACGCCTACGTGGTCGAAGACTTCGGTTGCGGCTGCGTGGCCGAAAACATCGAACTGGCGGCGGCATGACGATCAACACGCCCGCCCGCGCACACTTCAATCGCGTCTCGGCCGCGCGCGCGGCGGCGGCCGCGTCGCCCGGCGCGACGATGAAGGGCGCGACCGCCTATGAGCTGATGCTCGCGAAGCTCGCGGCCGACCGCCGCGCGCTCAAGGGCATTCAGTCGATCGAGCGGAAGATCGAGCTGAAACGCAAGCTGCTGCCGGACTACGCCGACTACGTGGCGGGCGTGTTGAGCGGCGGCCGCGGCGCGCAGGACGACGTGCTCGTGACGGTCATGGTCTGGCGCATCGACGCCGGCGACTTCGACGGCGCGCTCGCGATCGCGGCCTACGCGCTCGCGCACGGCCTGACGCTGCCCGACCAGTTCGAGCGTTCGCTCGCGTCGCTCGTCGCCGAGCAGTTCGCCGACGCCGCGCTGTCGTCGTTCCTCGACGGCGAGACGTTCGACGCGGCGAGCCTCGAGCTCGTCGACGATCTGACGCGCGCGGCCGACATGCACGACCAGGTGCGCGCGAAGCTGTACAAGGCGCTCGGCTACGCGACGCAGGCCGCCGCGCCGGCGCGCGCGCTCGACTATCTGCGCCGCGCGGTCGCGCTGAACGATCGCGTCGGCGTGAAAAAGGACATCGACCGGCTGACGAAGCAGGTCGAAGCTGCGGGCCGTCGGGGCGACGGCGCCGACGGCACGTAAAGAGCCCACCTCGGCATGGCGGCACCGGCGCCCAGGCCCTACGCCTGACGGTCACGGACCTGGTGCGCCGGTCCACCGCCACCTCATTGTGAACCGACCATGAACAGCTTTGTTGCCACCGCCGCGCCCGCCGTCGCGGCGACGCCGATCGAAGGCACGTTGACGAACGACGGCTTCTTCCCGGACATCGATCTGTCCGCGCTGCGCGACGCGATGCGCCTGGACGGCACCGTGACGGCCGAGCGGCTGCGGCACGCCGCGCGCGACGCGCTGCTGACCGTGAACGACGAGCTCGCCGCGTGGCGCGCACGGCAGCGCGCGGCGGGTGCGGCGACGCTCGCCGACGTGCCGGCGCCGCGCATCGATGGCGAATCGGCACACGTGGCCCGCTACCGGCGCGCGGTGTACCACCTGACGCTCGCGGACGTGACCGAGAAGTACCGCGGCTACGACACGACGAAGAGCGGCGGCCAGGTCGCGGCCGATCTGGCTGCGACGGTCGACGACGCACGCCGCGCTGCGCGATGGGCGATCAGCGACATTCTTGGCCTGGCGCGCTCGACGGTGGAACTGATCTGATGGCCCGCCCCCTGTACCGCATTCGTCAGTTCGCGCAATCCCGCGTGCGCGGCGGAAAGCTGTTCTGCGCCGGCGCGTGCCAGGTGCAGCAGCGCGTCGCTGGCCTGTTCTGGCTGGAGATTGCCTATTGCTCGGATCACACCGGCGCGGAGGCCGCAATACGAGCCGCCGTGCTCGCGCGCCGGCGAGCCCGACTCAAGCCGCGCGTGCTCGGCCTGTTCGATCGCGACGGGCAGGCGCTCGGCGAATGAAGATTTCAGCGCTGCAAGGCGAGACGCTCGACGCGCTGTGCTGGCGGCACTACGGCAGCACGGCGGGCACGGTCGAAGCCGTGCTCGAAGCGAACCCCGGCCTCGCCGAACTCGGCGTGGTGCTGCCAATGGGAACCGTCGTGGAGATGCCCGAGCGCAGCGCGATCGAGACGACCACGCCGCTATTGCAACTGTTTGACTGACCGGAGCCGAATGAATGGCTGAACCGAACACCACCTCGGCTGCGGCGCTGTTCGCCGCGGTCGGCCTCGCCGGCATCGCGCCGGGCGTCGACGGCGACGCGCTGATTGGCGCGTTCGCGGGCGCGGCGCTCGTCGTCGTCACGTCGAAAGACCTCGGCCTCGCGAAGCGCGCCGCGTACATGCTCATCTCGCTCGTGATGGGCTACCTCGCCGCGCCCGAAATCATTCACGCCGTGCCGATCCGCTCGACGGGCGTCGCCGCGTTCTTCGCGGCCGCGCTCGTGATCGCGGTCACGCTGACGCTGATCGAGCGCGTGAAGGGCATGGACCTGTTCGCGCTGTTTCGCAAGGGAGACTGACGTGCATGTCTCGTCCGCACTCGTCGCGCTCGCCGCGCACCTGGCCGTCATCGTGCGCGTGCTGACCTACCGCAAGAACGGCGCGCGGCATCGCTTCCACGTCGCGTGGGCAGCCTGGGTGATCGTCGCGATTTCCGGCGGCTCGGCGATCGAGCTGCTGTTTCATCCGAAGCCGACCGGCTTCTTTCACGCGGCGCTCGCGGTTCTGCTCGCCGTGTTGGTGTACCTCGCGCGCGGCAACGTCGCGCGCCTTCTACGGAGTGACGAAGCGTGAACATCCTTCGATTCAACGATCACGGCGCGGAAGTCGGGCTGCTGCAGCAGCGCCTCGTGCGCGCCGGCTACCCGGTCGACGTGTCGCACCTTTACGACGAACAGACCGAGCGAGCCGTCCAGACGTTGCAGGCGGCCGCGGGCCTCGTCGTCGACGGCATCGCCGGCCCGAAGACGTACCGGGTGCTCGCCAGCGGGCAGCGCGACCCCAAGCACCTGACGGACGCCGACCTCGCGCGCGCGGCCGCGACGCTCGGCGTATCCGTCGCGTGCGTGCGGGCTGTCAACGAAGTTGAGTCCCGCGGCGTGGGCTTTCTGGACGACGGCCGGCCGAAGATCCTGTTCGAGCGGCATGTCATGTATCAGCGGCTCGTCGCGAATGTCGGCAGGGAAGCGGCGGACGCTGCCGCCGCACGATGGCCGGGCGTCGTCAACCCGAAGCGCGGCGGCTACCAGGGCGGCGCCGCCGAATACGTGCGGCTCGACACCGCGGCGCGGATCGACGCGACATCCGCTTACGAGTCCGCGAGCTGGGGCGCGTTCCAGATCATGGCGTATCACTGGAAACGCCTGGGTTACGCGAGCGTCGACGAATTCGTGTCCCGTATGGAGCTGGGCGAAGCCGAGCACCTCGACGCGTTCGTGCGGTACGTCGCGGCCGACAAGAAACTGTTGGTCGCGCTTCGTGCCCGGAAGTGGGCGGCGTTCGCGGAAGGCTACAACGGCCCGGAATTCGCGATCAACCTGTATGACGTGAAGCTCGACCGCGCGTATGCGAAGTACGCCGGCGCGGGCAAGGCGGCCGCATGAGCTTCGCCCGCCTGACGCCGTGGCTGGCGCTGATCGCGCTGATTGCGTTGGTCGCGAGTTGCCAGCACGGCCGCGCGCTGCGCGCGCAGCTCGACCGGGCGACCGACGACGCGCGCCGCGCGAAACACGAGGCGCAGGCGAGCGCTGCCGTCATCGAGCGTCTGTTGGCCGATGCCAAGGCGAAAGATGCGCAGCGCGCGCAGCTCGATCGCGCGCGCGCCGGCGTCGACGCGACGCTCGCGACCTATCGAAACGAACTGCGGAGACTGATCGATGAAAACACCGCCGTGCGCGCCTGGGCTGCTGGCGCTCTGCCTGACGACGTTGTGCGCCTGCACGCAAGCCCCGCCCTCAATGGCGCCGACGATTACGCTCAACGAATGCGCGGCGGTGACGCCGTGCACGATGCCGGCGATGGCGCCGCGCACCAACGGTGAGCTGAGCGACGCGTTGCACGTCGCGCGCGCGGCGTGGGCGCGCTGCGCGTCCGAAGTCGACATGATCGCGACGTGTCAGGCGCGCGTGCGGCGGGCGGACGGCCATGAATAAGCCGAACAGCCTGCGCGCGGCGCTCGTCGCCGCGTTGCCGCAGCTCAACGCCTCGCCGGACCAGTTGCTCGTGTTCGTCAACGAAGGCCGGATCGAGGCGACGGGCACGCGCACGGCGTCGTTCGACTATGAATACGAGTGCGAGATCATCATTCGCGACTTCATCGGCAACCCGGATGACGTGATGATCGCCGTTGTCGAATGGGCGCGCGCGAATCAGCCGGACCTCGTGACGAATCGGGACGAGCGCCGCAACTGCATGACGTTCGTCGCCGACATCCTGTCAAACAACGCCGTCGACCTCGGGCTCAAAATGAAGCTGTCGGAAAGCGTCGTGGTCGGAACCGATGAAGCCGGCAACCGGACGGTCGAGCACATCGACGACGCAGCCGACGAGTGGCTCTCGTGACGGACGATCTTCAGGCGCTCGAACGGTGGGCGGGTGGGCTGCTCGCGAAGCTGTCGCCGGCGGCCCGCCGTCAACTGCTGCGCGAGCTTGGCCGCGATCTGCGGCGCGCGCAGCAATCGCGCGTGGCCGCGCAGCGGAATCCGGACGGGTCCGCTTATGCGCCGCGGAAGGTGAAGGCAGGCGGCAAGCACTTGCGCGAGAAGGCCGGCCGTGTGAAGCGCGAGGCGATGTTCCGGAAGCTGCGCACCGCGCGCTATCTGCGCATCGATGTCGACAACATGGGCCTGGCGATCGGCTTTGACGAACGGCTCTCGCGCATCGCACGTGTCCACCAGGAGGGCCAGAAAGCGCCCGTCGAGCCGGGCGGCCCGCTCGCGCAGTATCCGGTTCGCGTCGTGCTCGGTTTCGCGGATGCGGATCGTGAGCTCGTGCGCGATCGGCTATTACGTCACCTGAACCGCTGAACCGTTCACCGCGGCCTTGAACCGCGTCGATGCGATCGCGCAAGAGGCCACATTCGATCGGCATCGTATGCGGCCCTCGGCTGTATGTTATGGAACTGGACAATCATTCCAAGGCTGCGCGAAAGTCGCCAACCTCGCCAAGCATGCTCCCCCTGTAGGCTTTCAAGGCCGACTCCCATTCATATTGCTTAGGATGCGCTGCAAACCAACTGTTGACAAAATTTTCTAGGCGATAAGTGCCACTCCAATCTTGGTTATCGCTTATCCAAAAGTCGTAAAGGTTGTTCGGGACGTTATCTGGCGAAAGCGTCTCCGCAAGCCATGACCAGAGATGATCACAGGGGATCATTGCGACGACGCCATAGATCGGCTCCATGAATTCGGCTACATAGTGTTCATGGGCAACATAAGCTTTTACTGCATCGTTCGGATTAATCGCCAGGATGTCTTTGATGTGCCACGACTTCATGATGGAGTCGGTGTAAGACAGATAACCTTCATAGCGAGCCTGTGCAAAAGCTGCCAGCATGTCTTCATGATGTTTTTTCGCGCGCGCCTCAACCAGACGATAATCTTGCTCTGCCCGAACGCAGTATGCTGCGTCCTGCACTGTGTATTGCCCGTAATTGCAGGGAGGCAAGGTACCGTTAGCAATGCCTTGAATGTAAGGCGAGTTAAGGGCATCTTGTGCCAAGCTATAGCATGCTTCCCAGAGTTGAGAAGTAATCGAGTTGGCTGGCGGTGGCGATGTGGAAACGTCTAACTTCGCCAGCGATGGATGGTCTAGTTGGATACGCCGCGGCGTCCTCGTCACGAGTGGCTTCATCATCATGCTCCGTCTATTTTATGGGGACACTTTATTTTTAGCGAAATAATTAATTAAATTTCGCATCGAGGCCGATTAAATCGAGCTCGATCCGTAGCTGAAATTTATATTTTTAATTACCCCGCCAGCAATGACCCCGTCCCGCGCATTAACGACCCTCAAGTACCGACGTTATTATAGGAGATAGGAATTAATATTTTTCCACCCCTATTTAAATTGAGGTTGAATCACATCATTCAATAATCCGCCGAATCGTTTCATTTAACTACTGCGCTGCCTGCCCCCTGAGTCATCCGTCGTAGCGTCGAGCCGGGCCGATGCGACCGCGTGATACGCCCCATTCGTCTCGCATCCGATCCAGTGCAACCCCGCCTCCCGCGCCGCGGCGAGAAACGTCCCCGATCCGGCAAACAGATCGCACACGACGCCGCCGGCCGGCACGAGCCGCACGACTTCGCGCGCTATATCGAGCGGCTTCTCGGTGACGTGTTGCTTCGGCACCGGCAAGCGGCACGGGAACACGCCCGGCAGATACACATCGCAGTCGCGCATTGCGCCGCGGCTCGCCCATACGACGAATTCGGCCTGTTGCGCGAAGCCGCCGCGCCGCGGCCGCGTGCGGCCGGGCGTCTTGTCCCATACCGCGACGCCGCGCAGGACCAAGCCGGCCGCCTGCACGACATCGGTCAGCGTCGGGAGCTGGCGCCAGTCGATGAAGCTCACGAGCAGCCCGCCCGGCTTCAACGCGCGGCGGCATTCGCTCAGCCAGGCGTGACACCAGAACGCCCACGCGCGCTGATCCATGTTGTCGCTCTCGAAGTCGGTATAGACGGTCTTCGTGTCGCTGTTGATGTACTTCGCGCTCGGCGGCCGCGAGCGCGCCGACGTGTGCAGCCCGCCCGACGAATACGGCGGATCGGTGAACACCATATCGATTGACGCGTCGGGCAGCATGCGCGCGAGCGTGAGTGCATCCATTGCGTGAAGTCGGTCGAGTAGCGGGGAAAGATCGGCCACGGGCGCGGCGTCGGTAGCGTGAATCGTCATCGTGTTGCGAGAGTGGAAATGCGCGCGCAGCACGTGCCGCACGCGCCGTTGCGTGTGTCGAGCGGCCATTGTCGACGCCCGATTCGCCGCGCGGATCACGAGCACGCTGTACCCGGCGGCACGACAAAGGCGAGTGCTCGCGCCCCGCGCGGGCGACCGGCACCATTGCCGGTATGGATGCGAACGAAATTCAACGGCAAGCACGCAACGCCGTGCGCAAAGGCTCGATTCTCGATGTCGACCACAAGGCGGCGCTTTGCCGCGTGACGATCGGCGAATCGGACGACGACGGCCTGCAAACGAACTGGATTCCGTGGCTCACGCCCGCGGCCGGCAACACGCGCGAATGGTTGCCGCCGACGAAGGGCGAGCAAGTCGTCGTGCTCGGCGCGATGGGCGACCTTGCGCAAGGCGTCGCGTTGCGCGGCGTGTTCTCCGACGCGTTCCCCGCACCGGACCACCTGCCGAACACCCACACCCGCGTCTACGCGGACGGCGCGCGTGTGAGCTACGACCACGACGCGCATGCGCTCACGGCCGAACTGCCCGCCGGCGCGACGGTACGCCTCGTCGCACCCGTGTCGGTCACGGTCGAGACGGAATCGGCGACCGTGAAAGCCGCGTCGGTCACGCTCGACTCTGAACAGACCACCTGCACGGGCGCCTTGCTCGTGAAAGGGCCGCTCGTGTTCAAGTCTGGCATGACGGGCTCGGGTAGCGCCGGCGGCGGCAACGTCATGCGCATCGACGGCGCGGCCGATTTCACGGGCGAAGTGCGCTCGATGGGCAAGAGCGTGCCGTTCCACACACACCAGGCGCGCGGCGAATCGGCCGAAGTGAGCCCGCCGCTATGAGGGGCATGAACGCAGAGACGGGCCGCTCGATGTCCGGGCTCGATCACCTCGCGCAATCCATCGGCCGCATCGTCTCGACGCCGCTTGGCTCGTGCATCCAGCGCCGCACGTTCGGCTCGGAACTGCCCGACCTCATCGACGCGCCCGCCAACGGCGCGACCCGGATTCGTCTTTACGCCGCGATCGCAACCGCGCTGATGCGGTGGGAGCCGCGCTTGACCGTCACGCGCGTTCAGATTTCGGCGGCCGCCGCCGATGCTTTCGCCGGCCGGCAGTTCGTCGACATCGAAGGCTGGACCGACGAGCGCGACGAGCTCGTGTCGCTACGCGTGCCGCTGTCGAACGGGGGCGCATCGTGAGAAGCACGCCCATCGACCTCTCGCAGCTCCCGGCGCCGGACATCGTCGAGCCGCTCGACTTCGAGACGCTGTTCGCCGAGCGCAAGGCGCGCCTCGTGTCGTTGTATCCGGTCGAGCACCAGGCGGAAATCGCCGCGACGCTCGCGCTCGAATCCGAGCCCGTGACGCGCGTCCTCCAAGAAAACGCCTATCGCGAAGTCCTGCTGCGGCAGCTCATCAACGATAAATCGCGCGGCGTGCTGCTCGCCTATGCGCGCGGCACGACGCTCGACCACCTCGCCGCGCTGTTCGATGTCGAGCGGCTCGTGATCACGGCGGCCGATCCAGAGCACGACGTCGAGCAGGTCGACGAAGACGATGACAGCCTGCGCGAGCGCGTGCAGCTCGCGCCGCGCGGCTTCTCCGTCGCCGGCCCCGAAGAGGCGTACGTGTTCCATGCACGCGCGGCGGACGGCCGCGTGCTGTCCGCGTCCGCGCGCAGCCCCGAGCCGTGCGTGATGGTCGTCACGGTTCTGTCGCGCGAAAGCGACGGCACGGCGAGCGACGAACTGATCGGCATCGTGCGCGCGGCGCTGGAAGGCGTGCGGCCGCAGACCGACCAGGTGATCGTGCAGAGCGCGAAAGTCGTGCCGTATGCGATCCGCGCGACGCTGCGCTTCTTCTCCGGCCCGGATCGCGGCGTGGCGCTCGCGGAAGCCCGCAAGCGCACCGACAGGTTCGCGGCGGACATGCGGCGCATCGGCATGGAAATCACGGTCGACGGCCTGCACGCGGCGATGCGCGTCGCCGGCGTGCAAAAGGTGTTGCTCGACGCGCCGGCGGGCGGCGTTCCCGTGACGCACGAGCAGGCGCCGTACTGCACGGGAATCGAGCTGATCGACGGCGGGGTCGCGGATGACTAGGTTGGCAACCTCGCTGCTGCCCCCGAACGCGACCGCGCTCGAACGCCGGATCGCGGAGACGAACGCGCGTATCAGCGAGATTCCAGTCGACATCGGGACGCTGATGAATCCCGGCACGATCCCGCTGCGGTTCCTGCCGTGGCTCGCGTGGCACCTCGGCGTCGAGACGTGGAAGGACTACTGGCCCGAACAGGTGAAGCGCGCGCGTGTGAAAGCAGCGATCCGGATCGCGCGCAAGAAAGGCACGGCCGCGGCCGTGCGCGAAGTGTGCGCGTCGTTCGGCGCGAACGTCGCGATGCGCGAGTGGTTCGAGAAGACGCCGAAGGGCCGGCCGGGCACGTTCGAAATTTTGATGACGGTCGGCGCGCGCGACGGCATCCCGGCGACCGCCGAATACGTCGCCGACATCATCGCCGAAGTTGACCGGGCCAAGCGCGGCACCGCGCACTACACGTTCACGCAGGGTTTCAGCGCGACGGGCACGCAGCGCATCGGCGCGGGCGCACGCGCGGCGGTGTATCGCCGCCTGTCCCTCACGGATATCTGACATGGCAGGAATGCTCATCAACATCACCGACGCCGGCCGCGCGGCACTCGTCGCCGGCGGCAACACCGGCACGGCCGCGCGCCGCGTCGTCGAAATCGGGCTCGGCGCCGAGCCGTTCGCGTTCGACCGCGGCATGAAAACGATGCCGAACGAGCGCAAGCGCGTGTCCACGTTCGGCGGCGAAAACGTCGCGCCGGACACGGTGCACGTCGTGATCCAGGACGACACGAGCGACCAGTATTCGCTTTACGCGTTCGGCCTGTATCTCGACAACGGCGTGCTGTTCGCCGTGTACGTGCAGGACACGCCGATTCTCGAAAAATCGCCCGCGGCAATGATGCTGCTCGCGACCGATGTCGTTTTCGCGACGATCGACGCGGCGAAGCTCGAGTTCGGGCCGGCGACGTTCCTGAATCCGCCGGCGACGACCGAGCGCAAGGGCGTGGTCGAGCTCGCCACGCAGGCGGAAGTGGACGCCGGCGACGACGACACGCGCGCGATCACGCCGAAGACGGCGAGGCGGCGCTACGCGGCGCTGTCGGGCGCGACGTTCGACGGGCGCGTGCGCGTCGCGGCCGATGTCGACGATCGCGCCGCGCAGCTCGACGTGTCGCCGAAGACGGCCGGCGTCGGCAAGACCGGTAAGGCACGCCTGTTCGGCACGTTCGGCGACGCGTCGCTGCCCGATCTGAGCCCGCGCCTGGTCGCGACGCTGCGCGCCGGATTCGACGCCGGCGCATGGGGCCGCGAGTATGTCGACGTGTGCGTCAACGACGGCACGAACAACGATGCGGCGAGCGACGCGAAGCAGAAGCGTGTCGCGCGCTTCACATCGGGCGGCCGCGTGCTGATCGGCGAGCGCGCGGACGACGGCAAGACCGCGCTGCAGGTGCGCGGCGGCGTCGACGCGTCGGAAGGCGTCACGGCGCGCGCGATCGACGCCGGCGGCGCCGGCGGCCAGTTCCGCGCGGTCTGCGAAGGCTACGGCGCGCTCATCCGCAACGACGGATGGAGCGTGTATCTGCTGTCGACACCGAAGGGCGCGCCGGACGGCACCTACAACGACTATCGGCCGTTCTCGTGGTCGCTGACGACGGGACAGGTGATCGTCGACGGCAGCGGTGCGGGCGCTGTCTTCGGCGGCAACGTCAAGATCGGTCGCGACCTGATTGTCGGGCAAGGCGCCGGGGAGGCGCATATCAGCCTCGGCCCCCTCGACGGCTACCACTACGCGAGCAAGAGCGCGGTCGGCTGGTGGTCGCCCACCCTCGGCTCGTTCCATTACGAGTTCGCGAATCGCACCTTTCGCGTCGACGGGCGGATCGTGTGGCACGAAGGCAACCTCGACCCGCTCGACAAGAGCAAGGGCGGCACGCTGGCCGGCGATGTGTCGTTCGCGCCCGGCAAGCGGCTCGTGCTCGCCGAAGGCAGCCCGGCCGCGCCGTCGCTCACGTTCGCCAACGACGGCGCGCCGGATACCGGCCTCTATCACGCGGCCGATGGCGAGTTCGGCGTGACGTGCAACGCGCGCGCCGTCGTGCGGTTCTCGCCGTCGCTCGTGGCCTTCGAAGAAGCTGTCACCGTGCCGACGCCGCCGGCGGCGGATCGATCGACGCGCGTCGCGACAACGGAATGGGTGCGCTCGGTCCTGTCGGCGACGACGATCGGCCAGATTGTCTTCGAGCCGCGGACAACCGTGCGGCCGGGCTTCCTCAAGGCGAATGGCGTGCTCGTGAACCGTGCCGACTATCCCGAGCTGTGGGCGTATGCGCAGGCGAGCGGCGCCCTCGTCTCCGATGCGGACTGGATGAAGGATCGGTGGGGCTGCTTCTCGACCGGCGACGGCGCGACGACGTTTCGCCTGCCCGAGCTGCGCGGCGAGTTCATTCGTTGCTGGTCCGATGCGCGCGGCGGCGTCGACGCAAGCCGGCAGATTGGCGCATTCCAGGGCGACCAGAACCACACGCACGCGCACGGGGCAGGGGCGAGCGAAGCGCCGGACCACGTGCATTCGGCCTGGACCGACGTACAGGGCTGGCACGACCACCACGGTTGGACGGCCGCAGCGCCAGACCACCAACACATTTCGCCGTGGGGCGAGAACCCGCAGATGTACAACCCGCCGTGGGGAACGTGGGGCTCGCCCAACAACCGTGGCGCGCAAGGCAGCGACAACGACAACGTGTACGGGATGACGAGCCCGGCCGGCAACCACGGGCACGAGTTCAACACCGAAGGCGCCGGAAATCACCAGCACGGCGTCGGCGTCGGCGGCGGTGGCCGCCACGCGCACGCGATCACGGTTCAACCCGACGGCGGCGACGAATCCCGCCCGCGCAACGTCGCGCTGCTCGCGCTGATTCGCGCCTACTAACCACGAGAGACACGACATGCTGATTCACCACTACGACCCGGCAACGGGCGAATACCTGAGCAGCGGCCAGCCGGACGCCGACCCGCGTAACGACGGCCGCTGGCTGATTCCGGCGTCCGCGACGCTCGATGCGCCGCCGGCGCGCACGCCGACCACGTGGCCGTTCTACCGCGACGGCGCGTGGTTCCTGTTGCCGGACTACCGCGGCCGCGTCTGCTATCGGACCGACACGGGCGAGCCGGTCGAGATCGCGATCGCGGGCAAGACGCCGGCCGACCTCGGCCTGACGACCGAGCCGCGCCCGTCCGAGCGGCACGCGTGGATTGACGGCGCATGGACCGTGCCGCCCGAGCTGATCGCGCGCGAGAAGCGCGACGCGGCGATGGCCGAGTTCGAGCGGCTGTTGGCGATCGCGCGCCGGGAGAACCTCGGCAAAGCCGACGCCTACGCGGCGGGCCAGCTCGACGACGAGCAGACGTACTACTTCAAAGCCTGGTCGGCCTACCAGATGGCGCTCGTTGCCGCGATCCAGAAAGACACGTTCCCGGATGCGATCGCGTGGCCCGACATGCCCGCGCCCTGCGTGCCGCCGCCGCCCGAGCCCGTCGCGCCCGAAGGCATGCCGCCCGCCGAGCCGGTCGCCGCCGGCGACGCCGCGCGGCCGGACGCCGAACACGCCCCGGCCTGACGCCGGCCCGATCACCGGGAATCCTCCCGATTTTTACGTAACAGGAGCTGCACACCATGCCGCAGGATTACCACCACGGCGTTCGCGTCATCGAAATCAACGAAGGCGGCCGGCCGATTCGCTCGGTGTCGACGGCCGTGCTCGGCGTCGTCTGCACGGCGGCCGACGCCGACGCGAGCGCGTTTCCGCTGAACACGCCCGTGCTGCTGACGAACGTCGTTGCCGCGCTCGGCAAGGCCGGCAAGAAAGGCACGCTGCGCCGCACGCTCGACGCGATCGGCCAGCAGACGAAGCCGCTCACCGTCGTCGTGCGCGTCGCCGAAGGCAAGGACGAAGCGGAGACGACCTCGAACGTCATCGGCACCGTGACGCCGGAAGGCAAATACACGGGCATCAAGGCGCTGCTCGCCGCACAGGCCTCGCTCGGCGTCAAGCCGCGCATTCTCGCCGCGCCCGGCCTCGATACGCAGCCGGTCGCGGCCGCGCTCGTGGCGACTGCGCAGTCGCTGCGCGCGATGGCCTATGTGTCGGCGTCCGGCTGCAAGACGAAGGAAGAAGCCGCCGCGTACCGCAAGCAGTTCGGCCAACGCGAAATCATGGTGATCTGGCCGGACTGGCTCGGCTGGGACGACACGACGAATTCGACGGCCGTCATTCCGGCGCCGGCGATCGCCGCCGGCTTGCGCGCGAAGATTGACAACGATATCGGCTGGCACAAGACGATTTCGAATGTCGTCGTGAACGGCGTGTCCGGCATCAGCGCCGACGTGTCGTGGGATTTGCAGGACCCGGCGACCGATGCGGGCTACCTGAACGAGCACGAAGTGACGACGCTCGTGAACCGCAACGGCTTCCGGTTCTGGGGCGAGCGCACGTGCTCGGACGATCCGAAGTTCGCGTTCGAGAACTACACGCGCACGGCGCAGGTTGCCGCCGATTCGATCGCCGAAGCGCAGATGCCCGTCGTCGACGGGCCGCTGAATCCGTCGCTCGCGCGCGACATCGTGGAAAGCATCAACGGCTGGTTCCGGCAGCAGGTCGCGAACGGCTACCTGATCGGCGGTAGCGCGTGGATCGATCCGGAGCCGAACACGGCCGACATCCTCGCATCCGGCAAGGCGTACATCGATTATGACTACACGCCGGTTCCGCCTCTCGAAAATCTGGTGCTGCGCCAGCGCATCACCGACCGCTTCCTCGCCGATTTCCCGGCGCGCGTGGCGGGCTAACAGGAGTCAAACGCAATGGGTATGCCTCGAAAACTGAAGGGCTTCAACGTCTTTCACAACGGCGCGAACTTCGTGGGCGAAGTCGAAGAGCTCAACCTGCCGAAGCTCAAGCGCAAGATGGAAGCGTGGCAGGGCAGCGGCATGACCGGCCCCGTGAAAATCGACTACGGCAGCGAAGAGCTCCAGCTCGAGTGGACGTGCGGCGGCTTCATGGTCGAAGTGCTCGAACAGTACGGCGCCGTACAGCACGACGGCGTGCTGCTGCGCTTCGCCGGCGGCTATCGTCGCGAGGACAGCAAGAAGCACGACCAGATCGAAGTGGTCGTGAAGGGCCGCCACGAAGAGATCGACATGGGCACCGCGAAGGCGAAGGAAGACACTAAATTCAAGATCACGACCAACGCCAGCTACTACAAGCTGACCGTGAACGGGCGCGACCTCATCGAGCTCGACTTCGTGAACGCGGTCGAGAAGATCAACGGCATGGACCTCGCGTCGGACCTTCGCCGCGCAATGGGCCTGTAATCGAGCGCCCGCGGCGAGCGCGGGCCATTCCAATTTCACATCCAACCCAGGAAACACCATGACGACCATCGACACCGCTCACATCGAAACGACGGGCCACGCCGCGCCCGACGAGAACACGCACACGCTCGACACACCGATCGAGCGCGAAGGGCAGACCATTACGCAGGTGACGTTGCGCAAGCCGGCCGCGGGCGCGCTGCGCGGCACGTCGCTCGCCGCACTCGTGAATCTCGATGTCGACGCGCTGCGCAAGGTGTTGCCGCGCATCAGCACGCCGACGCTGACCGAGTTCGACGTGGCCGGCATGGACCCGGCCGACCTCGTGGCATTGGGGGGCATCTTCGCGGGTTTTTTGATGCCGAAGGCGCTGAAAGCGAGCATGGAATCCCGGCCCGCGTAGAAGACGCGATGGCCGATATCGCGACGGTGTTTGGCTGGACGCCGCGCGATATGGCCGCCTTCTCCCTGGCCGAATTGATGGACTGGCGCGAGCGCGCCCGGATACGTAGCGGAAACGAGTGACGATGGACAACGCCCTGAAACTGCGCGTGATGTTCGACATGATCGACAACTTCACGAAGCCCCTGAAGAACGTGCTGAACAGCAACAAGGGGCTCGCGCAGGCGCTCAAGCAGACGCGCGGCGAACTCGCCGAGCTCGGCAAGCAGCAGAAGGCCGTCGCCTCGTTCCGCGAGATGCGCACCGGGCTCGCGGGCACAGCGGAGAAGCTCGGCGAAGCGCGAACGCGCGTGAATGGCCTCGCCACTGCGTTGCGTGCGGCCGACCAACCCTCGCGTCAGATGATTGCCGATTTTGAGAAGGCGAAGCAGTCCGCGGCGCGGCTGTCGATCGAGCACGAGAAGCAGTCCGCCCGCGTACGTGAGCTGCGCGCGCAGCTCGCGAGCACGGGCATCGACACGCTCCAGCTCGCCGAGCACGAACGCACGCTGCGCTCGAACATCGCGCAGACCACGGCGGCAATGCAGACACAGACGCGCCAGCTCGAAGCCATGGCCGAGCGCGAGAAGAAGCTCGGCGCGGCGCGCGGCAAGATGCAGGCGCTACAGGGCGTCGCCGGCGGCATGGCGATTGGCGGTTACGCGGCGAAGTCCGCCGGCACAGGCGTTCTCGGCGGTTTGGGCGGCACGTTGGACGAAGCTAAGAAGGCGCAGAACGAAATCGCGCGCATTCAGGCTCTCGGCCTGGGCGAGCAGTCGACGCGGGACGCGGAGAAGTTCGCCCGTAGCATGAAGGTGTACGGTTCGAGCTACACCGACAATCTGACCATGATGCGCGACTCGATGACGATCTTCGCCGACGAGCATCACGCGCAGATGGCCGCGCCGATCCTGTCGCAGATGAAATTCGCGAACGAGGCCATGTACGGCGCCGGGCATGGGGAGGAAAACGAACGCAAGTTCATGAACATGCTCAAGGTGATCGAGCTGCGCAACGGCACGAAAGACGAGGCGACGTTTCGTGACGAGGCGAACCGGGTGCAGAAAGTGATTTCGGCGACCGGCGGCCGCGTCGGGGGCGACCAGTGGATGGAGTTCATCCAACGCGGCGGCGTTGCCGCCAAGTCGCTGTCGAAGGACGCATTCTTCTATCAGATGGAGCCGATCGTTCAGGAGATGCAGGGCGGCACAGCAGGTAACGCGCTGATGTCGGGCTATCAGAATTTGATCGAAGGGCGAACGACGGTACGCGCCACGCGCAAGTTGATGAAGCTCGGCCTGCTGGATGCGAAGAAAGTCGAATACGACAAGAACGGCCACGTGAAGGCGTTCGCGGATGGCGCGCTGCTCAATGCAGAGCAGTACAAATCGTCTCCTTACGAATGGTTGCAGAAGACGCTGCTGCCGGCGCTGGAAAAGAAGGGCATCAAGGGAGACAAGGCAATTCTCAGCGCAATCGGCTCGATCTTCACAAACCGGTCCGCATCGAACCTGTTCGCGACGATGTACTTGCAGCGCGGCCAGATCGCGAAGAACGAGCGTCTGAACAAGGGTGCCGCGGGTATTACCGAACTGGACGCCATTGCGAAACAGCAAACCTCCGGAAAGGAAATCGCCGCGCTCGCGAAGGTAAAAGACCTGAAAGAAGAGATCGGCGAGCGCGTCACGCCGATCTACAACGCCGCGCTCGACAAAACCCGCGAACTGGCCGACAGACTGTTGAAGGCGATTAAGGCGCATCCCGAAGCGACCAAGGCGATTGTTGTTGTCGCCGCCGTGCTCGGCGGGCTACTCGCCGTAATGGGAACCTTCACGATCGTCCTCGCCGGCGTGCTCGGCCCGCTCGCCGTCGTGCGTTTCAGCATGGCGACGCTCGGCATCCAGGGCGGCATCCTGTCGCGCGCGCTCGGCATCGGCGCGGCCGCATGGCGGATGTTCGGCACGGCCGCGATGGGTGCCGGCCGCCTGTTGCTCACGACGCCGATTGGCCTATACGCCGCGGCGTTCGCCGCCGCCGCGCTGCTGATCTACCGCTATTGGGGGCCGATCAAGGCGTTCGTCGGGGGCGCGCTCACGGCGATCGGCGATGCACTGGCGCCGATCGGCGTCGCGCTTCGGGTCGCATTGCAGCCGGTCGGTCGCGCGCTAGCGGCGGCAAAACCGCTGTGGAACGGGCTGGGCGGTGCGCTCTCGACGGTGGCCGGCTGGCTCGGCAAGCTGTTCGCGCCGGCGCGCGCGAGCGCCGACGGCCTATCCGCGGCGGCGGCGGCCGGCCGCGGATTCGGTGCGGTGCTCGGCACGGTGTTGCGCGTCGCGCTCGTGCCGCTCACGTGGCTCGGCCGCGCGCTCGGCGGGCTCGCCGGCCTGTTCGTCGAAGCGATGGGCGACGCGCGTGCGGCATTGAACGGCGGGCTCGCCGCGCTCGGCACGCTGATTCTGAACTGGTCGCCGCTCGGCATGTTCTACCGGGCGCTCGCGGGCGTGCTGTCGCTGTTCGGCGTCGAGCTGCCCGCGAAGTTCTCCGAGTTCGGCGGGCACCTTATCGACGGGCTCGTCGGCGGCATCAGCAGCGGACTGGGCAAGGTGAAAGACGCGATTTCGAATATGGCGAACAGCACGGTGGGCTGGTTCAAAGAGAAGCTCGGCATTCATAGCCCGAGCCGCGTATTCGCGCAGCTCGGCGGCTTCGTCGGTGAAGGCGCCGCGCTCGGCATGCAGGGTGAGCAGCAGCGCGTCGCGAAAGCGGCGCTCGGCCTTGCAACCGTAGCCGTCGCGTCATTCGGCACGCCGGCGCTCGCGAAGCCGATGCCGCCGCTCGTGCAGGCGACCGTGCCGATCGATCGCCGCGCGCCGCTCGCCGCGCCATCCGCGGCTTCATCGCCGGCCGCACCGGCGTCGCCGATCGTCATCAACATCTACCCGCAGGCCGGGCAGGACCCGCACGCGATCGCGCGCGCCGTCGAAGCCGCGCTCGATCGCCGCGAGCGCGCGAAGCAGTCGCGCATCGGCTCGCGCCTGTCCGACTGACGCAACCGGAGCTACGCATGCTCATGTCCCTCGACCAGTTCGTTTTTAACCTGACGAGCGCGCCGTTTCGCGAATTGCAGCGCCGGCGCACGTGGAAGCATCCGACGAGCTCGCGCGTCGGCGCGCGCGACGGCCGCCAGTTCGCCGGCGTCGGCGATGACACGATCACGCTGAATGGCCTCGTCGCACCCGAGACGTTCGGCTCGATCGCGTCGATTCGCGAGCTCGCCGCGATGGCGGACACCGGAGAAGCGTATGTGCTCGTGGACGGCGCCGGCAACGTCTACGGCGCGTATGTCATCGCCGAGCTGAACGAGACGCAGAGCTACCACACGGCGGACGGCACGCCGCGGCGCATCGAGTTTCAGCTCACGATCGAGCGCGTCGACGACGACGTGCTGCGCACAGCGCGCGAGAAGAACTCGCGCAAGGACAAGCGCTGATGGCTACGTCTTCGAACGAACGCACCACGAGGCCGGAATCGCACGACGCGCCGCGCGTCGCGCGCCTGCATCCGCAGCCGGATTACCGCATTTCAGTCGGCGGCCGCGATCTGTCGCGCCTGTTCGCGCCGCGGCTTGTGTCGCTGTCGATATCGGAGTCGCGCTCCGATGAGGCGGACACCATCGATATCGTGCTCGACGACTCGAAAAACGATCTGGACATTCCGAAGCGCGGCGCGACGATCAAGGCGTCGATCGGATGGGCCGGCGAGCCGCTCGTCGACAAGGGCAGCTTCATTGTGAACGAAGTCGAGCACAGCGGCGCGCCGGACATCATCACGGTTCGCGCGCGCTCGGCCGCGATGACGAGCGGCATGCAGGAGCGCCGCGAAAAGAGCTGGCATCGGCAGACGATCGGCTCGATCGTGCATGCGATCGCCGGACGCTACTCGCTGGCGCCGACCGTCGGCGACGCGCTCGCGAAAATCCTGATCGCGCACATCGACCAGACGCACGAATCGGACATGTCGTTTCTGACGCGCCTGGCGAAGCGCTATGACGCGGTGATGAACGTGAAAGACCTACGCCTGCTGTTCATGCCGATCGGCACCGGCCAGACGGCGAGCGGAAAGCAGCTCGACGTGCTCGAACTGACGCGCGCGAGCGGCGACAGTCATCGTTACCACGTGTCCGAACGCGAGAACTACGCGGCCGTGCGCGCGCACTACCATTCGACCGGCCGCGCGAAGCGGAAGTCGGTCATCGTCGGCGGCGAGAACAACAAGAACGTGAAGGTGCTGCCGGAAGATTACGCAACGGAGGCGGAAGCGCGCGCTGCCGCGCAAGCGGAGTTCAAGCGGATGCAGCGCAGCCAGGCGACGATGAGCTACACGCTCGCGCGCGGCCGCGCCGAACTGTTCCCGGAAATGCCCGTGACCGTGTCAGGCTTCAAACCGGAAATCGACGAGACGCCGTGGCTCGTGAAGAAGGCAACGCACACGATCGGCGACGTTGGATTCACGACCGCGCTCGAGCTCGAAATGCGGGACGATCCGACGACGGAGCGGCACCGATCGCATTTCAGGAAAGCAGGAAAATGAAATTCCTTTCGGATCAGGCCGGTGTTGCCCCGAACCAATGTCCGATCCCTTCGCCTCTCAGGTAGTAGAGCTTTACGCCGTTAAGAACGCGTTCCTGATTGTCTCCACCCTCCTTATACTTCGTCACCATATCCATGATTTTGGGTGTCACGGATTTGACGGATATGTCTGGAATAGCAGCAGTTAGGGCAGCAGCGGCCACCAGCACGATGTTGGCGGCGGTATCAGGGGTTCCGTCACTACCGCCGATGAACATGACTTCGAGAAGTTTCCCGGATTCTTTGCTCACACGAGCAATCAAACCCATGTGCTCGTCAAAGTCTGCGCGAACCGTATCTACAACGCTTCCATGGTGTTTGTTGGAGAAACGAGCCCGGAACGGCAAATCCATCGTTTTCACGATCTCATCGAAACGAGCCGCATATTGCTTGGGGGTCATGCCCAAGTCCCGATCCTCATTCGCATTGCCTTCTTTTTCGCCTTTACTTTCTGAACTGGACGATGCTGCCTCGACTGAGGTGGCTACGGCCGGCCGCGACACTCGTTGTTCTGCGGATGAGCTGCTTGCGGAAACATCAGGAGCCGCCAAAGAAGCAACCGCTGAGGAACTGGACGCTGATGCAACGCTCGCTTGCTCCTCCTCTGGAGCAAGCGTCCCAAAGAAGATCATCGACACGGCAAAACCAACAATGCCGGCACCCAAATGAGATGCGAACCCACGGTGCCCCTTGCCCCTCCAGAATTTCGCAAGAGCTCTCCAAACGATGCCCCAAATTAGGATCGTCGCAACAAACAGAAGTAATACTTTCATGAGTTCCCCGGAATGAATAGCGCAATCGTGTGCGCCTGTTAGAAATTATTTTGCGAAAGCGCGACGAATTAGCGCCGGGCTGTGTCCGCTTTCTGCCATGCGGCACCATCACCCGTAGTCGCACACTGTCGGCGCACACCTGCTTGCATGACCACGCTACCGGGCGAATAGCGATTGCCGCCATATTCGCAATGTGGTGATATGGCAGCCACTTGATTCTGCGCGGACTTGTCTGGTCGGTGCATCACAACGTACATCGTCGCAACAACGGCTATCGTCACCGTTACGGCGATCGATACAGCAAGCCAAGGCGATTGCTTTTTCTGTTGCTGTGCCAGCGTGAATTCCGGTTCAATTGGCGCCGTGGCGTCGGCTTGTCGAACCGCGTGGTCGGCCTGTGACTCAGCGGGCGCGAGTGATTGCGGTGCGGCGTGTTTACGCTCGTTGAGCTCCGATTGAACAGAGGCACGCGGGGACTGATCCGCTGACCCGTTGCGTATCCACCCGTCGAGATACCGCATCACGCGTTCAAACAGATCACGCGGCATCTCGTCCATGCTCGAGAATTTGAACACCGTCCTCAAGCGGCGGTACACCATGAGTTTCTCGACACCGGTCTTTGCCTCAAGCTCAAAGACTTTTGCTCCGATTGCGCGCCGTTGGCGTTCGCTGATGTACTGCTTCGATTCTGCCCCGCTATGCAGGTGGATATTGACGTTGGCTTGCGCATTACTGGCCTTTACATCTCCGCCAGCAACCTGCCCGACCTCTCCGCTGAATTTCTGATTCATTACCTTCTTTTTCTCCTACGGCTGGCCTCGCCGTTTGTTTCTCCCAGGTGCGTTAGCTTTCCCGCTTCTTTTTTCGTCCTGGTCCCCCCATGTTGATTGTGAAGGGCGCCGTCACATCGCCAACCACGTGATTCCCGATCTTCGCCCCTTCGAAATTCTGATGAACCGCCTTGGTTTTCGCAGCCTTCGGCGCGACAGGAACCTGCTGCGTCATCCCCCCGATCATGCCGAGCACACCGGCACGCCCCTTCGCGTCAAGCGAGCGATATCCCGCAAGCAAGACTTCCTCGTCTGCCGACAGCTCCGATGCATTGCGCTGCCCTGTCAGCAAATACGCCACATCCACGCCCAGCGCGGCAATCGCTTCCAGATATGAGGAGTCGGGGCGCCGCAAACCGCTTTCATAGTTTTGCTGCGCATCTCGCTTAACCCCTCCAGACGCGGCGAAGTCCGTCTGATTCAATCCAAGGCGCAGACGTTCTTCTCGTAGGCGCTCCGCAAATGAATTCATTTGAATTTAAAATTCGTTGACATGAGGCCAAACGACCGCATATCATGTGTTTGTGCAAGGTTAACGAAGGGAAGTATACCGCCATGCTTCGCAAGAAAGCTCCCGTTACGCGCTCGCCGCGCGGCGTGTTGTCCAACAAGCCCGTGTACATGCGGCTCATGCCGGACGAACGCCGCACGCTCGAAGAGCTGTCCGCGTCCCAAAATCGCTCGACGTCCAGCGTCGCGCGACTAATCTACCTCGAAGGGGTTGAGCGGTATCAGGCCAAAGTTACCGACGCGAGCGCGCAAGCGCACGCAAATCCCGTTGTGGGGCATTGAATCATGCGAAACCCTGCCCTAATCGAGCCAGCGCTTCGCCATGCTCTGCACGGCCCCAAGCGTCAGGACGTGCAACAAGCTCTTGGATGGGATGACTCTCAGGTCAGCCGTTTCCTCAGCGGCGGGCAGGGAGTCGTGATCGACAAAATCGACACGCTCGTCGCCGCAGTCGGCTTCGTGCTCGTCACCCGCAAATACCTTGACGCCGTTGCCACACTTGGCGAAGTGGGTGTGCATTGCGAATGCGCCCGCCGCGGCTACGGCGAATGCCGCCCAGGGAGTTCGTCATGCGAATCCTGAATCGCTGCCCTCACTGCCGCACGCGAGCCACCGCACGCAGCAGCCGCGAAATGTCGCTGACCTTCCGCGAAGTCACGTATCAGTGCAACAACCCCGAATGCGGCCACACGTACGTCGTGAACATGGAGTTCGCACGCACGCTGTCGCCGTCCGGGACGCCGAATCTGTCGCTGAACCTGCCGCTTTCGCCGCACGTGCGCGAACGCCTCGCGCAGCAGCTCGAGCTGCCCGTCTAGCACCCTAACCCGCTTCCGCTGTTTCCCCTCGCATCGTGCCTAACCGGCGCGAGGGGATTTTTTTGCCCGAAGAAAGGAGAAATCCATGCAGCACAACGCCTCATCCGCCGTTCTCGTGTTCGAAACCGTCGAGTTCGACGTGGTCGATATTCACAACGTGCCGTGGCTAAGGGGTAAGCAAGTTGCTGACGCCTTGGCCTACCAAAACCCGCGTCAGGCAATTGACGACCTCTACTCGCGAAACGCCGACGAATTCACCGACGAGATGACGCAGCTCCTCGAGCTCGACACCGCCGGCGGCCGCCAGCAGGTCCGCATCTTCAGCCCGCGTGGCTGCTACCTGCTCGGCATGCTTGCTCGCACCGATCGTGCGAAGTCGTTCCGCGCATGGGTGCTCGACGTACTCGAGGGTCGCCTGGTGCCGCAACAGACGGGACGCCTCACCGTCTCGCAGCGCCTGTCAGCTTTGCGCTACCGCGGCATGCTCGCAAAGGACCTGTCTCGTACCACCGAGCGCGGCGTCGCACTCGAACTGTACGCCAACCTTCGCCACGTCTCCCGGCTCCTCGGCATGTCGACTACGGACCTCGACACGCTCGCGCCCGGCCTCAAGCAACAGTCCCTCGCCAACTGAAAGAAGGAGACGAATATGGCGACCTCCGCTGCCGCCCCGCTCATTTTTCCCTTCATCGTCTCTGACCTTCCACTCGAGAAACGCCGCGAATACCTACGGAAGCTCTGGAACGCCGACGTCGACGCCATCGTGTTTCTCGGCGCCGCCCGCAAGCTCGGCTACGCGCTCGGCGGCCGCTGGGATGCCGCGACCGACATGCCGGCGCTCGTTCCGACCATCCGGCTTCTGCACTGATCACGATGCGCGCGCCTCTCTCCGAGCTCGAGCTGCGCGCGGCCTGGTCGCGCCTGCGCATGGTCGGCGACTTCGACATGGCTCCGCCCGCGGTTCGCCTTGTCGTCGAATCCGCGGCGCGAGCGATGCAGAGCCGCGAATACGTCCGCTTGCGGTGCAGCTTCGACGCGAAACGCTGCGCGGCAAATGACACCAACGACTGACCCATCTGCGCCGGCCGCCGGCGCATACATGAGGAACCACACGATGAAGCCCTACGTTTTCGGTGTCGGCGTACTGCTGATGCTCTCTTTTTCACTCACGGGCATTCACTGCCTGACCGCCGACGTGCTGCGCCTGTTCGATGTACGCCACGCACGCACCATCGCGTTCGCGGTCGGCGTCGCCGCATTGGTCGCCCTGGTCGCGGCGTTGGCCTGGTCCGTTCCGCCGCGGAGGTAAGCCATGACGCTCACGGAATTCTTCGCCGAGATCGGCAACGACCACCTGCGCTTCCAGCTCCTCGAACAGTCCATGACGGACATCCGCGCCATGCGGCGGGGAACGCTCGTCTCGTTCGCAACCGACGCGATCACGACGGCCGAAGCAGCGCTCGGCGCGGGCCGTGTGGGCTTGATCGTATGGGCTGATCGCGCCGCATACGAACGCGCGGCGACCAAAGCCAATCAAGCCAAGCCCACATAGCGCCGCGCCGGCCGCCGTCGACGAGCTCGAGGCGATCCGATCACGCGCTGTCGCGCTGCATCGCCCGATAGCGCATCCACTTTCACGCCGCGCGCACTCCCCGATGCCTCGGGGCGCGGCGCTTTTCCGGGGCGGTCCGCACGACGCCCCGGCTTTTTCGAGGGTGACATGAACCTGTTTGCTGAACCCCTACCGTCGGACGACATGGATGCGGACATCCGCTATCGGCGCGCCTGCCGCTACGTGACGTTCGATCAAATCGCAGAACTACGAGCGCTGAAACGTCACGGGTACTTCCCGTGGTCGCACGCTGCTTTGTGTATCGATGTCTGCTCGCGCCTGAATGCGCTTGGCGGCCTCGCCGGGGAGTGGTGAGCATGACGGCCGCATCGATCCGCTACGAGCTCATGACGACCGCCGGCCTTCGCACCGTGATCGGCGATCACGTCGTGATTCCGAACGACGCCGGCGCAACCTTCGGCATTCACATGGAGCGTCACGCGCCGCACGGCCACCCCGAAAAGTGGGCTGTCACGCATCTTGCGTCCGGCATGGCGGCCGGCGTCGGCCCGACGCGCGACGCCGCGATCGCCCACGCGGCCGCAAACCTCGAGCGCAACAAACGCCGGCTGCGCGACATGCTCGATGAAGCCATGACGGCACGCGCCGATCTGCAAATCGCCGTGCATCGAATCCAACAGAACGAACACGCCATCCTCGGGAGGATTCCCGCATGAACCACGATCCGAACCGCGCGCCGCACGACATCGCGCTCGCCTCCGCAATCGCCGCGGCCGCCGGCACGCTGCGCTTCGACAACAAGCCGGGCAGCCTTCAACGGCAATGCATGCTCGGCCTGTTCGTCGCCGCGCTCAGCGACCGCCTCGCCCTCGCCTTCCCCGAATCCGCCGCGGCGTTGCACGCCGTCGTGTTCAGCCCGGCCACGACCGGCAACCCCACCGACCGCACACCGCAGCAACCCAAGTAGCAGACACAGAAATGGCCACGATCGACGAACTGAAACAACGAATCGACCTGCACGACCTCGCCGACCGCCTCGGCCTCAAGCGCGGCCGCGGCGGCGACAAGGCGCTCTATCACTCGCCGCAGCACGAGGACAAAAGCCCGTCCCTGTCGATCTACGTGAACCACCCAAAGCACGGCACCGGCTGGCGCGATCACAGCGCCGATGCCGGCGGCTCGTGCATCGACCTGGTGATCCACGCGCGCGGCGGCACGGTCGCCGACGCGGTGCGCTACCTGCACGACGCCTACGGCATCCCGCTCGATCGACCGGCGCCGGCGGAGCGCCGCGAGAAGTCGACCGTCGAATACATCGCCGACCGCTGCCTCGCCGAGCGCGACCGCGTGCGCGAATACCTCGGCGGCCGCGGCATTTCGGCCGCGGCAATCGACGCCGCGTTCGCCGCGCGCTCGCTCGGCTTCAACACGTGGACGAGCTCGAAAGTCGCCGCCGGCGAAGTCGGGCACGCCGGCCCGGCCGCCGCATTCATCGTGCGCGAGCCGGCGGACGGCCGTGTCGTCGCCGTCGACATGCGCTATGTCGACCCGGCGCTCAATGGCGGCGTCAAGACGCAGACACAGGGCGACAAGGCCGGCTACGGCTGGACCGCCGATGCCCGGCGTCTCGACAAGGCGAAGCGCGTATTCATCGTCGAAAGCGCAATCAATGCGCTGTCGATCGACACCTGCGCGATGCCCGGCGCAGCGGCGCTCGCGCTGCGCGGCCTCGCCAACGTTGACGCGATCGACTTCTCGTCGCTGCGCGGTAAGCAGGTCGTGATCTGCCTCGACAACGACGAGCCGTTCGCGGACGGCCATCCGCGCGCCGGCCACCGTCCCGGCCCGGAAGCCGCGTGGGCGCTCTACGAGCGTCTCGCGAGCCTCAACATCAGCGCCGTGCTCGTCGACCAAGCCGGCTGGCTTGCCGATCTGGCGGACGGCGAAACGAAGCAGCAGCCGATCAACGACGTGAACGACTACCTGCAACTGCGCGGCCCGGTCGAGCTGGCGCGCGCGCTCGAGCAGCTCGAGCCGTGGCTCATTGCCGGCCTGGCTGGCGACGCGTCGCGCCGCGGCCGACCCCGCATCTTTCTGCCGTCGCACGACTTCGCGCAGTACTGGCGCTTCCGCACACGCCCCGACTTCACGAGCTACATCACGAAGATGGACCGCAACGAGGAATCCGGCGTCGAGACGCCCGTCATGACGGACCTGTGCGGCTTTCGCATCGCCGGCATCAGCCGCGTATCGGTCGCGAGCGCGACGTCGACGATGACGGGCGACGCCGACCAGGCGCCGACCGTCTACTTCGCCGTGTCCGTGCAGACGCCGCGGCATGGCGCGCAGCTCGTCCGCCGCGTGATGCTCGACGACCAGCTCCACAACGTCGACCAGTGGGGCAAGTTCGGCCCGATCTGGGCACCGGCGCCGTTCAAGCGCATGGTCAACATCCTCGAGCGCGGCGCCGACCTCGGCGCGCGCCAGGCCGCGAACTTCGTCGGGCTTGCATGGCGCGACGGCCGCCTGATCGTCAACGAGGGGCCGGACTGCTACTTCACCGAAGCCGACAAGCAGTGCCCGTATCACAACCTGACGTTCCCGAGCGGCCCGGTCAGCGACGCACGCCGCGTCATCACGGCCTACCAGACGACGTTCAAGCAGAATGCGGCGACCATCCCGCTCGTGTGGGCGCTCGGTGGGCACCTGAAGGCGCTGCTCGGCTTCTGGCCGCACATCACGATCCAGGCGAACAAGGGCGCCGGCAAGTCGACACTCATCAAGCGCCTCGAGCGCTCGCTCGCGTTCACGATGTTCTCCGGGCAATCGCTGCAAACCGAATTCCGGCTGCTGACGAGTATCAGCCACACGAGCCACCCGGTCGGATGGGAGGAACTGTCCGCGCGTCGGCAGGACGTGATCGACAAGGCGGTCGGGCTGTTGCAGGAGAACTACCAGTACACCGTGACGCGCCGCGGCACCGACATGACCGAATACCTGTTGTGCGCGCCCGTGATGCTGGCCGGCGAGGACG
This sequence comes from Burkholderia sp. MSMB1589WGS, assembly GCF_001636105.1. NCBI lineage: Bacteria > Pseudomonadati > Pseudomonadota > Betaproteobacteria > Burkholderiales > Burkholderiaceae > Burkholderia > Burkholderia sp. MSMB1589WGS. The sequence goes on along the minus strand of NZ_LNJT01000007.1, from coordinate 2,132,614 downwards.
TGCCCGTGCGCAGCCTGCTCGGCAAGCTCGTGCGCACGACGCTGACCGGCAAGCGCGGCCCGCTGCTGCCCGACGATCTGCCGCGCTTCCCGGTTCGGCAGTGGCTCGAGTATCTGGCGGGCCTCGATAAGCGCGCCGTGCTCGAGCATTACGCGACATTGCGCGACAAGGCACTTGCGAAATGCATTGCGAGCGGCGCTGATGATGGCGCGAACCGTATGGCCGCCAACTACGCCGCCGTCGCCCTCGCCTGGCGCTATCTGTGCGAATTCGCCGGCATGGACCCGAGCGAGGGCGGTTTTCCGCACGACCTGCTCGCGGAAATGAACAGCCACGTCGCCGAGACGAGCGCCGATCGCGAGCCGTGGGTCTGGATCATGGAAACCGTGCTGTCGGAGATCGACGGCGGCAACTACAAGCACCCATACACCTTCGATACGGTCGACGGCGAATTCTGCCTGCTGCTGCGCACAGGCCACGTGATGGACCACCTCGCGCACACGAGCGCGCTGCGCGACAAATGGAACGGCCTGCCCGTGAAGTCCGATCGCGTGTTCAAGACGCAGCTCAAGCACGCCGGCGTCGTGGTCGGAGAGAAGGAAGTCGAGCGGCGCATCTACACCCGCCGTGTGCCCTACCTCACGCCCGTCTCGCTCGAGCGCCTCGCCGCGTTCGGCCTCCACGTATCGGTGCGCGAAGACCTGGCGACCGACGCACTCGAGCGGAGCCACGCATGACGCCTTCTCAGCCGTCGCGGCCGCCGGGCGGCCGTCCCCCTTCTCCCGTTCTTTCCGGCCGCGTAGCGGCCCTGGAATCGGGTTTCCGCCGCGTGCGCCGATGCGCGCAGCAGTCGGCGCGCGTCGTCACGCGGCCGCCGTTCGGTTCGCTTCCCCCCGTCCCCCCAGCGAGTCGAAACGGCCGGGCAACAGCACGAGCCGAGAGGGAGCGGGGCCGCGCGGGCGGATTTTTCCACAGGGGCCGGGCAGGCAGCGCATGCGAATCGTGGATTTCGCGGGTATCCGCTCGTAAGTCCTTGATTGTTGAGAAGAGTGCCGCCACGTGTCACCCCGCATTTGCCACTAGTCGAGCCGCTTTTGCCATCAGTCCGGTTTTGGCGCGGGCCGCCGCCGTCCTTCTCTCTTCTCTCTCTATTTCATTGAAAAAGAAGGAGAAAGAAAGCGAGGAAGGGCAAGGCATAGGCCGGAACGGACTGCCACGAGTTACAGGCGTTTTGCCATCAGTTACGGACGCTGCCTATTTTTTAGGCCACGAGTTTTTGAGGGTCGCCATGCCTGAATGGTGGCAATTGATGGCAGACGAATATGTTTTGAATCAAACAGTTACCCATAAAAACGACCTCAAACCATCATTCCATGAGTTGCGCTGCGTGTATCCCTTCCACGCGGGCCTGAACGTGAGGCGCTCAAGATGCGAACGATGAATCTGGAAGAAGCGGCAGCGTGGTTGTTCACGACGCCCGAAACCGTGTCCGAATGCATCCGCCGCCACGGACTGCCGGCCGCAAAGATCGGTCGAGCGTGGGTTCTCGTGGATGTCGACGTGATAGATTGGCTCAGACAGCAATACGAAAAAACAGGTGGGAAATGCGGTTCTACAAGCGACAAAAAAATGGCCCTTGGTGGTTCGACCTCAGCATCGACGGCTCGCGAATTAGACAATCTTCTGGCACCTCGGACCGTAGGGCGGCGGAAGAACTTGCCGCCAAGGTTGCGAGCGATTACTGGCGGCAAAAAAAGCTCGGCGAGCGGCCGACCGTAACGTGGGACGCGGCGGTCGTGCATTGGCTCAAGCAGAACCAGCATCAGCGCTCGCTGGAGACCACCAAACAGCGCCTGCGCTGGCTAACGGATCAACTGAAGGGAGAGAACGTCCGCAACATCGATCGCGAACGCATCCAGGCGCTGATCGAGACGAAGGCGGCCGAGAAGTACCGCGGTAGTCCGGTAGCAGGCGCGACGGTGAACCGGCACATGGCCGCGCTCTCGGTCATCCTGCATCACTGCCACGCGGAGGGGTGGATCGACGCGGTTCCCCCGATTCGCAAGCTGCGGGAGAACAGCGCACGCCTGACCTGGCTTACCCGCGCGCAAGCGCAACGGCTACTGGAAGAACTGCCGACGCACCTGCGACAGATGGCGCGGTTTGCGTTGGCGACGGGGCTGCGCGAATCGAACGTGCGACTGCTGGAATGGGCGCAGGTCGATCGAGAGCGGGCGCTGGCGTGGATTCATGCCGACCAGGCCAAAGCCGGCAAGGTGATTTCCGTGCCGCTGAACGAGGACGCGTTGGGTGTGCTGCGCGAGCAGCAGGGGCAGCACAAGCGCTACGTGTTCGTGTACAAGGGAGCACCCATCGGCCGCATCTACAACCACGCATGGCAAAAGGCATGCGTGCGAGCGGGCCTGTCAGGGTTGCGCTTTCATGATCTGCGGCACACGTGGGCGAGCTGGCACGTTCAGGCCGGCACGCCTCTGCCAATCCTTCAGCAGCTCGGAGGATGGGCCAGCTATCAGATGGTGCTGCGCTACGCGCACCTCGGGCGGGACCACGTGGCGGCCTACGCGGACAACATCGGCACACTGCGGCACAAATCTGGCACACCGCCAGAAATAGAAAAGGGTTCCGATTGCTCGGAACCCTTGTCAAATCTGGTGGCCTGGGGCGGAATCGAACCACCGACACGCGGATTTTCAATCCGCTGCTCTACCAACTGAGCTACCGGGCCACGAAGAAAAAAATTATAGCAGTGCACAAAACACCGATCAAGCCCTTTGTGCAAAAAATTTATGCCGCGCCTTCGGCCGGCTTCTTGCCGAGTTCGACGCCGAGCTGCTTGAGCTTGCGGTACAGGTGCGTGCGCTCGAGGCCCGTCTTCTCCGCGACGCGCGTCATGCTGCCGTTCTCGCGCGCGAGGTGATATTCGAAGTACGCCCGCTCGAACGCGTCGCGCGCCTCGCGCAGCGGAATGTCGAACGGGATCGCGGCCGTCGTCTGGCCCCCAAGCGCCGCGGACGGATCGTCGCCGAACGTCGGCAGCACGGCCGCCGACGCGACCGACGACAGCCCCGCCGCCGGCTTCGCCGCCGTGCTCGCCGGCACCGGCGCCGCGCCGCGCGCGAGTCCGTGCTCGACCGACTTCAGCAGCTTCTGCAGCGTGATCGGCTTCTCGAGAAAATCGAGCGCGCCGATCTTCGTCGCCTCGACGGCCGTGTCGATCGTCGCGTGCCCCGACATCATGATGACGGGCATCGTCAGTTGTCCTTGGCTCGCCCATTCCTTCAGCAACGTGACGCCGTCGGTATCGGGCATCCAGATGTCGAGCAGCACGAGATCGGGCGCATGCCGCAGCCGGTAGTCGCGCGCGGCCTGCGCGTTCTCCGCGACGTCGACGACGTGCCCTTCGTCGCTGAGGATCTCCGAGAGCAATTCCCGGATGCCCATTTCATCATCTACCACCAGGATGGTTGCCATTTACGCTGCCTTTGTCTGCACAGTTGCTCTTGTCTTGGCGGGTGCCGTGCCGCCGTTCGTGCCGCCCCCGGCGCCCGCCGCATCGTCCGCGAGTTGCAGGAACAGGATCGAGACCTGCGCGCCTTCCACGACGTCGCCGTGCATGCGATTGCGCAGATCGATCCGCGCACCATGCTCGTCGACGATCTTCTTCACGGTCGCGAGGCCGAGCCCCGTCCCTTTCGCCTTCGTCGTCACGTAAGGCTCGAACGCGCGCGTCAGGATGCGCGCCGGAAAACCCGGACCGTTGTCCGAAACGGTCAGCCGAACCGCGACGCGCGTTTTGCCGTCCGCGTCGGGATCGCCATATTCTACTGTCTTGGTTTCGAGCAACACACGGGGATGCTCGACGTCGGCGACCGAATCCTGCGCGTTCTGCAGCAGATTGTGGATCACCTGACGCAGTTGCGTCGCGTCGCCGCGGATCACCGGAAGCGGCGCCTGCTCGACGACGATCGTGCTCTTGCCCTCGCCGACGCCGTAAAGCGTCAGCACTTCGCTCACCAGATCGTTCAGTTGCAGGTTGACGAGCACCGCGGGCGGCGTGCGCGCGTAATCGCGGAAATCGTCGACCATGCGCTTCATCGCGGCCACCTGATTGACGATCGTCGTCGCGCCGCGCTTGAGCACGTCGGCGTCGGTCGGCGCGAGCTTGTCGGAGAGCTTCATCTGCAGGCGCTCGGCCGACAACTGGATCGGCGTGAGCGGATTCTTGATCTCGTGCGCGAGCCGCCGCGCGACTTCGCCCCACGCGACCGAACGCTGCGCGGAGATCACGTCGGAAATGTCGTCGAACACGACGACGTAGCCGGACGTCTGCGGATCGTCGGGCTGGCCGGGCGCCGCCGCCGTCGACACGAGCCGCGTGCCGCGCACGAGCAGCGTCAGCGGATCGGCCTCGCCCGGCACCTCGACCGCGAACTGCTGCTGCCAGTGGCCGCGATCCTCGCCGCTGCCCTGGCCCGCCGCCTCGCGATCGGCGAACGCCTTTCTCACCATCGCGCCGAATTCCGCGACGACGCCGATCTGATCGAGCGTCGTGCCGATCAGCGAATTGAACGGCTGGCGGAAGATCCGCTCGGCGCCGCGATTCGCGGTCGTCAGGCGAAACTGGCGGTCGAGCACGAACACGCCTGCCGTCAGGTTCGCGAGAATGCTCTCGAGATACGTCTTCGAATGCTCGAGCGCGACGCGGTTCTTCTCGACCGCGAGGCGCGCCTCCGACAACTGCCGCGTCATCGCGTTGAACGACTGCGTGAGGAAGCCGAGCTCGTCGCGCGTCTTGATCTCGCGCTTCGGCGTATAGTCGCCCTCCGCGACTTCCTTCGTGCCCTGCGCGAGCAGGAAGAGCGGCCGCGCGAGCTGGTTGCCGAGCGCGAGCGCGATCATCATCGCGATGAACGTCGCGAGAAAGAGCGCGAGCGTGAGCGTGCCGATGTACATCTTGCGCAGCCCGCTGCGGCCGAGCGCCTTCTCCTGATATTCGCGATACGCGCGCTGCACGGCGTCCGCGTTGCGCGCGAGCGTCGGCGACACCGGCTGCGTGAGCTGCAGGAAACGCTCGGCGGGCTGCAACAGCAGCGTCGACGAATCGGGAATGCGCTGCACGACGCGCAGGCGCAGCGCGCCCTTCGATCCGCGCGCGCGCGGATCGCCGTCGACCTCGCCCTCGATCGCCGCGAATGCGCCGTGCTCGCGCGCCTGGCTCAGCATCAGCGGCGTCGGCATGTCGTCCGGAATCAGCGCGGCGAAGTTGCCCGATGCCTGCGCGATGATGTGCACGTCGGGCGACGCGCCCGTGCCGCGGCCCGGCTCGACGATTGTCGCGTCCTGCACGCCGAACTGGTCGCGCAGCCGCAGCAGCGTGAGCGTCGTGCCGTTCGTGTTGGTGTCGGCGCTCGCGAGCTGCTCGGACATCAGGCGCGCCTTCGTCTGCAAGTCGGCGAGCGACGTGTCGAGCATCCCGCGCCCGAGATTGAGGCCCGCGGTGAGCGCCGTCTCGACGTTCACGTCGAACCACGATTCGATGCTGCGCGATACGAACTGATACGACACGATATAGATGATCCCGCCCGGCACGACGCCGACGAGCGTGAAGAACACCGCGAGCTTCGCGAGCAGCCGCGTGCCGAACTTGCCCTTCCTCAGCCGCGCGACGATCATCCCGACGAGCCCGAGCACGACGAGCAGGAACACGAGCGCGACGATGATGTTCGCCGAGTAGAGCCACGAGTAGTAGCGATCGAAGAACTCGGTGTTCGCGCTCGCGGCCGCGAGCAGCACGAGCAGCAGAAGCGCCGTGATCGCGACAGTCGACACGATCACGCGTATCAGAAAACTCTTTCCGCTCGTTGCGCGGCGGACGCGCATTTTACTTAGCACGCTCGGCCACCGTGAAAATGAAACGCTTCCAGTCGGAAACGAGATTCCAGTCGCGGTTGTTCACCGCGTCCACCTGGAACGGCTTCGGCATCAGCGCGGTATCGAGCTGCATGCGCACCGACGCCGTATACGTCTCGCCCGAGCGCACCTGGCCCTTGTCAATCACGTGCCAGGACGTCACGTGCTTGACCACCGCGAGCGCCTCCTTCAGCGACGGAAAGCCGAGCTGCAGGCCGCCCGTCGATACCCGGTATTCGCGCGTGAGCGGCTGGAACGACAGGCGGATCGTCTGCGACACCGACACCGGCTGCTCGTCGAACCAATACCAGCGCGCGCGGCTCAGCTCGAAATCGGTCGTGAAGTAGAGCGGCACGCCTTTGTTCACCGCATCCTCGAGGCTGCTGTTGAGCTCGAAATCGAAACGCGCGTCGAGACTCCAGCCGCCGCCGTCCGACTGCAGCGACGCGCGCTGCACGGCGATCGTATCGGCGTGCGCGGAAGGAACGGCAGCGAGACACAGCGTCAGCGCGACCCATAGCACGGCCGCGAGCCGGAGTGGAAAGAAGCGTTTGATCGTCACCGTTTCTGAAAGCGCGCGTAGAAAAATCCGTCGTGATCGACATGCCGGCCGGGCTCGCCCGATCCCCCGACGGCCGGCGCCCCGCCTGTCGCGCCCTGCGGCAGCAACTGCCCGGGCGCGTCCAATCGTACCGCATCTTGACAGGCGTCTCCAAACCAGCGCGCCTGCAGTTCGCCCTCGTCCGGAAAGATCGAGCAGGTCGCGTACAGCAGCTCGCCGCCGGGTTTCACGAGCGGCCAGAGCGCGCTCAGAATGCGGCGCTGCTCGGCGACGAGCGCGGGAATGTCGGCCGCGCGGCGCAGCCAGCGGATGTCCGGATGACGGCGCACGATGCCCGACGCGGAGCACGGCACGTCGGCGAGGACCCGGTCGAACGGACGCCCGTCGTGCCATTGCGCGGGGTCTCCTGCGTCGCCGACGCGCACGTCGGCCGCGAGCGACAGCCGCGCGAGGTTCTCGCCGATGCGCGGCGCGCGCGCCGGATCGCTTTCGAGCGCGACGACTTCGGCGTGCGCGAGTTCGAGAATGTGGCCCGTCTTGCCGCCGGGCGCCGCGCACGCGTCGAGCACGCGCATGCCGTCGCGCACGCCGAGCCATTCGGCCGCGAGCTGCGCGCCCGCGTCCTGCACCGACACAAGGCCGTCCGCGAAACCCGGAATGCGCTCGACGGGCAGCGCCGATGCGAGCCGTATCGCGTGACGGCCAATCTTCTCGGCGTCGATCCGCTCGGCGCGCAACACGTTGAGATACGCTTGGGCCGTCATGCGGCGCGCGTTCACGCGCAGCGTGAGCGGGCCGGGGGTGTCGCCCGAGGCAAGAATGCGCTGCCATGCATCGGGCCACGCGCGCTCGACAGCGTCGATCCACCACGGCTCGTAGTTCCAGCGCGCGCGCCGATCGGACTGCAGCCGCTCGAGCCACGCGGCCCGCTCGCGCAGGAACCGGCGCAGCACCGCGTTGACAAGCCCCTTCGCAAACGAGCACTCGCGGCGCGCGCCGATCGCGGTCACCGCCTGATCGACGACGGTGAAGGGCGTGTAGGCGGCGTGCTCGCCGTCGTCGACGAGGAGCGCGAACGCGCAGACGAGGAGCGCATGCACGTGCGCCGGCGGCGCCTTCGCGACGAGTTGCGCGATCAGCCAGTCGGCCGTGCCGCGAAGGCGCATCGCGCGATACGCGATGTCCTGGATCGCGCCGCGCGCCGCCGCCTGTGCGTTCGAAGACATCGATGCGTGGACGGCCGCAAGCGCAGCGGGCAGCGCCGCGCCGCGATTGACTGCGTCGACCGCTTGCGCGGCGCCGTCGAGCGCGAAGCCGAGCGAATCGGGGACGAGATGCAGCGCCGACAGGCGCGGCGCGCGAGCGGGCGCGCCGGATGCGCGGGAACGGGAAGGGCGAGTCTGGGTCATCGGATCAGCAGTGCCTGCGGCACGCGGTCGCGCCGGGCGGTGGTAGGGGTGTGCCGTGGTGGCCGGCCCGCGGCCGGTCGGCTGTAAGCGGGGTATTGTAGCGCGGCGGGGATCGGGTTTCGGGTGGCTGGGTGCGCGATGTGCCATGCGCGCTCGGTACGTTCGGCGCTTCGGCGCTTCGGCGCAGTTTCGGCACGATCCGCCGCCGCCCAAGCCGCGTTTCGCCACCCCGATCAACCGAACGAGCGGCCGCCCAAAACGCCGAACCTCGCAGCGCGATGCATGCGGGGTTCGGGCGATCGCCGGATGCGCCGAAGCATGTCAAGACCGGCTACCGATATAGCGCCCTCTCACGAGCGCGTCGACGTTGCTACGCTCGTCAGTCGAAGCGGCCGGTGCGCGCCATTTCCATCAGCCGCGCGATCCGCTCCTCGGTGGCCGGATGCGTCGAGAACAGATTCTGCAGCCCGCCGCCCGACAGCGGATTCATGATCATCATCTGCGCGGTGGCCGGATGCTCCTCGGCCGTCTGGAACGGAATGCCCGACGCATAGCGGTGGATTTTGTCGAGCGCGGCAGCAAGCGCCTGCGGATCGCCCGAGATCTGCGCGCCGCCGCGGTCCGCCTCGAACTCGCGCGCGCGCGAGATCGCCATCTGGATCAGCGCGCCCGCGATCGGCGCAAGCAGCGCGACCGCGATGCCAGCGATCGGATTGGTGGGACGGCCGTTCTCGTCGCGCCCGCCGAAGAACATCGCGAAGTTCGCGAGCGCCGAGATCGCGCCCGCCATCGTCGCGGAAATCGTCGAGATCAGGATGTCGCGATGCTTCACGTGCGCGAGTTCGTGCGCCATCACGCCCCGCATCTCGCGCTCGGACAGCACGCGCAGGATGCCCGTCGTCGCGGCGACGGCCGCGTGCTCGGGATTGCGGCCGGTCGCGAACGCGTTCGGCTGATTCTCGTCGATCAGGTAGACGCGCGGCATCGGCAGATTCGCGCGCGTCGCGAGTTCGCGCACCATCCGATAGAACTGCGGCGCCGTGGCCTCGTCGACCTCCTGCGCGTTGTACATGCGCAGCACCATCTTGTCCGAGAACCAGTACGAGAAGAAATTCATACCGAGCGCGATCAGCAGCGCGATCGTCATTCCGCGCGATCCGCCGATCATGCCGCCTATCACGATGAACAGGGCCGTGATCGCGGCCATCAGCATCGCCGTTTTGACCCAATTGAACATGTTTCCCACTCCTTATCCGTCTGCGGGGATCGCACCGCACGCATATCGGCGGCAGCGCATAATTGTAAGCGATCTGTTAGATAAGAGCGTTTCGAGAAAATTCAATCCTCAGCGCGTCGATGTCGCGAGCTTGACGCCGAGACCGACGAACGCGCCGCCGACGCCGCGGTCGAGCCATTTCTTCACACGGGGCTTGCCGGAAAAGCGTTGCGTGACCGTGCCCGCGACCCACGCCACGATGCACGACCACACGGTGCTCATCGCGAGAAACACCGCGCCGAGCGTCAGGAACGCGAGCACCTTGTGATTGCTGTCCGCCGACACGAACTGCGGGAAGAACGACACGAAGAACAGCACCACCTTCGGGTTCAGCACGTTGGTCAGGAACCCTTGCGTGAACAACTGGCGCAGCGATTTGTCCGCGCCGCGCCGTGCGGGCTGCTCGGCCGCCTGCTCCTGCTTCGCGAAGATGAGACGCACGCCCAGGTAGACGAGATAGGCCGCGCCGACGATCTTGATGACCGTGAACGCAGTTGCCGACGCGGCGAGCACCGCCGTCAGGCCGAACGCGCACGCGAGCACGTGCACGCAGCAGCCGGCAGAGATGCCGAGCGCGGACATGAGGCCCGCGCCGCGCCCCTGCGCGACGCTGCGGCCGACGATGTACGCGGTGTCGGGCCCCGGCGTGATGTTCAACAGGAAAACCGCCGCGACGAACAAGCCAAGATGGGTGATGCCGAACATGCCGATCCCTCGATGCTGATGTCAGAGAATTCTACGCGCGCGCCCTGCGCGCCGCGACCCGGCCGTTCGGCCGATTGCGCAGCGCGCGCGATTCCGATGAACTGTTTGCAGGCGACGAAAATTACGCGGCGTCAGGCGGCGCGAAGCGCTGGCCGGCCGCAAGCGGCGCCCCCGCGAGAAACTCGCGCGCCGGCAGGCGCTTGCCGCCCGGCTTCTGCAATTGCGTGACGCGCAGCGCGCCTTCGCCGCAGGCGATCACGATGCCGTCCGGGCCGGCATCGACGATCGTGCCGGGCGCCGCGTCGCCGCGCGCCGGCACCGCGTCGGCCGCCCACAGCTTGAGCGTCGCGCCGTCGAGCGTGCCCGCGCCGCCCGGAAACGGGTCGAACGCGCGCACCTGCCGCGCGAGCACCTCGGCCGGCTTGCGCCAGTCGAGCGCCGCCTCGTGCTTGCCGATCTTCTCGGCATAGGTGACGCCGTCGGCGGGCTGCGGCGTCGCGGCGAGTGAACCCGCACGCTCAAGCTCGGCGAGCGCGTCGACGATGAGGCGCGCGCCCGCGGCCGCGAGCTTGTCGTGCAGCGTCGCCGTCGTATCGTCGGGCGCAATCGCGATGCGCGCATCGTGCAGCATCGCGCCCGTGTCGAGCCCGGCATCCATCTGCATCAGCGTGACGCCGGTCTCGGCGTCGCCCGCCTCGATCGCGCGATGGATCGGCGCGGCGCCGCGCCAGCGCGGCAGCAGCGACGCATGGATATTGATGCAGCCGTGCCGCGGCAGGCCGAGCACTTCCTGCGGCAGAAGCAGGCCATATGCGGCGACGACCATCACGTCGTGCGGCGTCGCGTGCAACAGATCGAGCGCGGCGGCAGCTTCGGCCGGATACTTGCCCGCGCGGCGCAGCGACGGCGGCTGCGCGAGCGCGATGCCGTGCTCGAGCGCATAGCGCTTCACGGCGCTCGCCTGCAGCTTCATCCCGCGCCCGGCGGGACGATCGGGCTGCGTCAGCACGAGCGGCACCGGGAAGCCGGCCTCATGAATCGCGGCGAGCGCCGCTGCGGCGAATTCCGGCGTGCCGGCGAAAATGACCCGCAGTGAATGTGTCATGTGCAAATGAATCCGGGAACAGCCGTGCGCATCACATTGCGCGTTCGAGTTTCTTCATCTTCGTCTTGATCCGGGTCTGCTTGAGCGGCGACAGATACTGGACGAACACGCGGCCTATCAGATGATCCATCTCGTGCTGGATGCATACCGCGAGAAGCCCTTCGCAGTCGATCTCGAACGTCTCGCCTTTCTCGTCGAGCGCGCGCACGCGCACGCGGTCCGGACGCTCCACTTCGTCATAGATGCCCGGCACCGACAGACAGCCTTCCTCATAGACCTGCTTGCCGTCGCTCGTCCAGACGAGCTCCGGATTGATGAAGACGCGCAACTCGTTCTTCTCCTCGGACACGTCGATCACGATCACGCGCTCGTGCACGTCGACCTGCGTCGCCGCGAGCCCAATGCCGGGCGCCGCGTACATCGTCTCGGCCATGTCGGCGACGAGCTTGCGAATGCGGTCGTCCACTTTGTCGACCGGCTTGGCCACCTTGTGCAGCCGTTTGTCGGGGTAATGAAGGATGTTCAGCAAAGCCATGATTTCAGTGTTGAGAGACGAACGACCCGCCCGCATCGGCCGTTCGGCCGACTGCCGCGACGCGCGCGCCGGCCTCAAGATGGATTCGACGACGCGCGGAATCCGCCGCGCGTCGCGACGACCGGCCAATCGCCGTGAGCTTGCGCGCGCGGCATTCGTTCTATTTCGGATGATGAAAATTTTATCACGGCACCACGCGGCCCGCAGGCCGCGCTTCTCGAGGATTTCGTCATGTCGCCGCGATCGTTGACGCGTGCCGAGCTCGCCGGCTGGCTGCGGCTTGCGGGCGCGTCCGGCGTGCCGGCCGCCGCGCGTGCCGCACTCCTCGGCGCGTTCGCATCGCCCGAAGCGCTCTTTGCGGCGTCGCATGCGGAGCTGGCGGCACTCGTCGGCGACGCTGCGGCCCGATCGGCGCTCGCGCCGCCCACAGACGATTTCGAGCAGCGCGTCGACACGACGCTCGCCTGGCTCGACGAGCCCGGCAACGCGCTCGTGACCCGGCACGATCCCGCGTATCCGGAGCCGCTCGCCGAGCTCTACGATCCGCCGCCGCTGCTATATATAAAAGGCCGCGTCGCGCTGCTCCATGCGCGGGCCGTCGCGATCGTCGGCAGCCGCGGAGCAACGCCGCAGGGGCTCGCCGACGCGACGCGCTTCGCGCGCGAGCTGTCGGACGCGGGCCTTGCGATCGTGTCGGGCCTCGCGCGCGGCATCGACGGCGCCGCGCATCGCGGCGGGCTCGACGGCGCAAGCGGCACCGTCGCCGTGATCGGCACAGGCGCGGACATCGTCTACCCGGCTTGCCACCACGCGCTCGCCCACGAGATCGCCGAGCGCGGCGCGCTCGTCTCCGAGTGGCCGCTCGGCACGCCCGCGCGGTCCGCCCATTTTCCGCAGCGCAACCGGCTGATCGCCGCGCGGCTCGCGAACGAAATGGGACGCGACGTGTTCGCGATTCCCGGCTCGATCCACGCGCCCCTGTCGCAGGGCTGCCACGCGCTGATTCGCGACGGCGCGAAGCTCGTCGAGACCGCGGCCGACGTGCTCGAGGAATTCGGCCTCGATCCCGCTCGCCCTGCGGGCGCAACGCGCGGCGCGCCCGCCGCCGCCGAGGCCGACGTCAATCCGGACGACGACGCGCGCCGGCTGCTCGCCGCGATCGGTTACGGCCCCGTGCCGCTCGAGCTGCTCGCGCAGCGCACGGCGCTTTCGAGCGGCACGCTGCACCGGCTGCTGCTGCAGCTAGAGCTCGCCGGCCGCATCGCAGCGCTGCCGGGCGGCCGCTACATGCGCATCGCCAGCGCGCAGGCTGAGCCCACTCAAGCGCGCGGGACGAGCACCGTGCTACATTCCGGCGCATAGGCGCCGCGCCCGGGCGTTCGCTCGAGCCGCCGCCACCTTACGATGCAAGGAAAACCGCCAATGCCCGCGCTGAATCTCGACACCGACGAAGATCGGATCGCCGAGCGCCTCCGGAATCCCGACACGCTGCTCGTCGCCTGCCTGTGCGCCGAGTGGTGCGGCACCTGCCGCGAATACCGCGCCGCGTTCGACCGGCTCGCCGACGCCCATCCCGGCGCCTGCTTCGCATGGATCGACGTCGAAACGCACGCCGACCGGCTCGACGATCTCGATGTCGAGAACTTCCCGACGCTCCTCGTCGAGGACGTGAACTCGGTCCGCTTCTTCGGCACGGTGCTGCCGCACGCCGCAATCGTCGAACGAATGCTGGCCGACCTGACGGCGCTGTCGGGCGCGCCGCATGCACCCAAACTGCGCAATTTGTTCGACTAGAATCGTCTGGCCTCGAAATATCGGCCGTGGAATGCAGCTTTACCGCTCGTTTACGCGGGAAGGCGTGCGACAGGCTTGCCGCCGCCCTTGCCCCCACTTATGATGACCCGCTTTTTGCTCACGCCGGCCGCCGTTTGGGCGCCGTGTGCTATAAAGCCGTCGTAAAAGGGCCCGCATCGGGCTCGCCCGGTCCATCAATACACACTGTCATGTCGAAAGCACTCATCATTGCGGAAAAGCCTTCTGTCGCGAACGACATCGCGCGTGCTTTGGGCGGCTTTACCAAGCATGACGAATACTACGAGAGCGACGAATACGTACTGTCGTCGGCGGTCGGCCACCTGCTCGAAATCGCCGCACCGGAGGAATACGAGGTCAAGCGCGGCAAGTGGAGCTTCGCGCATCTGCCTGTCATTCCTCCCCATTTCGATCTGAATCCGATCGCGAAAAGCGAGTCGCGCCTGAAGGTGCTGACCAGGCTGATCAAGCGCAAGGACGTCGAACGCCTGATCAACGCATGCGACGCGGGACGCGAGGGCGAACTGATCTTCCGCCTGATCGCGCAGCACGCGAAGGCGAAGCAGCCCGTCCAGCGCCTGTGGCTGCAGTCGATGACGCCCGCCGCGATCCGTGACGGCTTCGCGCACCTGCGCACCGACGTGGACATGCAGCCGCTCGCCGATGCCGCGCGTTGCCGCTCGGAGGCCGACTGGCTCGTCGGCATCAACGGCACGCGCGCGATGACCGCGTTCAACAGCAAGGGCGGCGGCTTCTTCCTGACGACCGTCGGCCGCGTGCAGACGCCGACGCTGTCGATCGTCGTCGAGCGCGAGGAGAAGATTCGCCGCTTCGTGCCGCGCGACTACTGGGAAGTACGCGCGGAATTCGTCTGCGCGGGCGGCTTCTACGAAGGCCGCTGGTTCGACCCGAAGTTCAAGAAGGACGAATTCGACCCCGAAAAACGCGACTCGCGCCTCTGGAGTCTGCCCGCCGCGGAGACGATCGTCGCCGCGTGCCGCGACCAGCTCGGCACGGTCACCGAGGAATCGAAGCCGTCGACGCAGCTCTCGCCGCTGCTGTACGACCTGACGAGCCTGCAGCGCGAGGCGAACAGCCGCTTCGGCTTCTCGGCGAAGAACACGCTCGGCCTCGCGCAGGCGCTGTACGAAAAGCACAAGGTGCTCACCTATCCGCGTACCGACGCGCGCGCGCTGCCGGAGGATTACCTCGGCACGGTGAAGTCGACGCTCGAAATGCTCAAGGGGAGCAACAACTACCTGCCGCACGCGAAGCAGGTGCTCGACAAGAACTGGGTGAAGCCGAACAAGCGGATCTTCGACAATTCGAAGATCAGCGACCACTTTGCGATCATCCCGACGCTGCAGGCGCCGAAATCGCTGTCCGAGCCGGAGCAGAAGCTCTATGACCTCGTCGTCAAGCGCTTCCTCGCGGTGTTCTTCCCGGCCGCCGAATTCAAGGTGACGACCCGGATCACCGAAGTCGCGGGTCATCACTTCAAGACGGAAGGCAAGGTGCTCGTCGAGCCGGGCTGGCTGCAGGTCTACGGCCGGGACGCCGAGGGCGCCGACGCGAATCTCGTGCCGGTTCAGAAGGACGAGAAGGTCAAGACCGACAAGGTCGCAGCGCACGGCCTCACGACGAAGCCGCCCGCGCGCTATTCGGAAGCCACGCTGCTGTCGGCAATGGAAGGCGCGGGCAAGCTCGTCGAAGACGACGAGCTGCGCGAAGCGATGGCCGCGAAGGGCCTCGGCACGCCGGCGACGCGCGCGGCGATCATCGAAGGCCTGCTCGGCGAGAAGTACCTCGTGCGCGAAGGCCGCGAGCTGATTCCGACCGCGAAGGCGTTCCAGCTAATGACGCTGCTGCGCGGCCTCGGCGTG
Source organism: Burkholderia sp. MSMB1589WGS (assembly GCF_001636105.1). Taxonomy (NCBI): domain Bacteria; kingdom Pseudomonadati; phylum Pseudomonadota; class Betaproteobacteria; order Burkholderiales; family Burkholderiaceae; genus Burkholderia; species Burkholderia sp. MSMB1589WGS. The sequence goes on along the minus strand of NZ_LNJT01000007.1, from coordinate 2,117,396 downwards.
AAGGAGCTGACCGCCCCCGAGCTGACGGGCGAGTGGGAATACAAGCTGTCGCAGATGGAGCGCGGCAACCTGCAGCGCGATGCGTTCATGCAGGAAATCGCGCGGATGACGCAGACGATCGTCAAGCGCGCGAAGGAATACGACTCCGACACGATCCCGGGCGACTACGCGACGCTCGAGACGCCGTGCCCGAACTGCGGCGGCCAGGTGAAGGAGAACTATCGGCGCTTCGCGTGCACGAAGTGCGACTTCTCGATCTCGAAGATCCCGGGTAGCCGGCAATTCGAGATCGCCGAAGTCGAGGAACTGTTGCGGAAAAAGGAAATCGGGCCGCTGTCGGGCTTCCGCAGCAAGATGGGCCGGCCGTTCTCCGCGATCCTCAAGCTCACGTTCGACGACGAGACGAAGAACTACAAGCTCGAATTCGACTTTGGCCAGGAGCAAGGCGGCGAAGAGGGCGAAGCGCCCGACTTCTCCGCGCAGGCGCCCGTAGGCGCGTGCCCGAAGTGCAAGGGCCGCGTGTTCGAGCACGGAATGAGCTATGTCTGCGAGCACGCGGTCGCGAGCCCGAAGACCTGCGACTTCCGCTCCGGCAAGGTGATCCTGCAGCAGGAGATCACCCGCGAGCAGATGACGAAGCTCCTCGAGAACGGCCGCACCGATCTGTTGCCGAACTTCAAGTCGTCGCGCACCGGTCGCAACTTCAAGGCGTATCTCGTCAAGCAGGCGGACGGCAAGATCGGCTTCGAGTTCGAGAAGAAGGAGCCGAAGCCCGCGGCCGCGAAGAAGACCGCGTCCAAAACGACGGCCGCGGCCCACGATGCAGCGGCCGACAGCGGCGACAAGACCGAAAAGAAGGCGGCGCCCGCTCGCAAGACGGCTGCGCGCAAGACGGCTGCGCGCAAGACGCCGGCGCGCAAGACGGGTTCGTAACCGGCGCAATGCCGGCGCCGCGAATGCGGCGCGCCGGCATTGGCGCCGGGCGGCGCGCGCGATGTCGAGCAACCGGGCGGCGCGCCCGCGCCGCGGTGCTTCGGTCCAAGCAAAAGCGCGAGCTCTCGACGAGCCCGCGCTTTTGCTTTTTGCGGAGGAGATTCGGCGCGCGACGCCGCGCGGCGTTACAGCGGAGACGGCACGACGGTGCGCGCCCGCGGCGCGCGCGGCAGACGCGGCGACAGCGCCGGATCGGCGCTCGATCGCTCGGCGAGCGCGTCGGCAGGCAGCGCGTCGATGGGCTGGCCGGCAACGCCCTGCGTGGCCCACTGCTCGCCGAGCATCGTGTCCGGCGATTGGCTGAAGTGCTCGACGAGATGGTCGATGAACGTGCGCACCTTCGCCGGCAGGTGCCGGCGGCTCGGATACGCGATGTTGATCTCGACCTGCGGCAGCCGGTAATCGCTCAGCAGCCGCACGAGCTTGCCGCGCGCGATGTCGCTGCCGATCAGATAGCTCGGCAGGATCGCGACGCCCATGCCGAGCATCGCGAACTGGCGCAGCATCTCGGTATTGTTCGCGACGACGACGTTCGACGGCCGCACGCGCACTTCGCCGTCCGGGCCGGTGAATACGCGCTCGTCGCCCCAGTATTCGGACGGCAGGCTCAGGCAGGGATGCTCGACGAGCTGCTCCGGATGCATCGGCATGCCGTGCTTCTCCAGATAGCTCGGCGTCGCGCAGACCACCATGCAGCCCGTCGTCAGCCGGCGCGTGACGATGCTCGCGCTGCGCATCTGCCGCGTGATCACGATGCCGACGTCGAATCCCTCTTCGACGAGATCGACCTGACGATCAACGAGGGTCAGGTCGGGAATGACCTTCGGGAAGCGCTGCGTGTACGTCTGCAGCACGGGCGCAAGGTTGTGCAGGCCGAACACGACGGGCGCGACGATCCGCAGCGTGCCGACGGGCTCGTGGTTGCGCGCGACGACCATCTGCTCGACGTCTTCGAGCTCGTCGAGGATCTGGCGCGCCCGCTCCAGGTAAACCTGGCCGGATTCGGTCAGCGAGAGGCTACGGGTGGTGCGATTCAGAAGGCGGGTGCCGAGCCGGCCTTCGAGGTCGGCGACGTGGCGCGTCGCGACCGCGTTCGAGATGTCCATCGCGCTTGCCGCCCGGGCGAAACTGCCGAGATCCGCGACCTTGACGAACACTCGCATCGACTGCAAATGATCCATACTCCACTCCTACCGCTGTTACCGCTTCAAAAATATGAAGCAAATGAGTAATTTTCCTACGACAGCGAAAAAGATGCAGAGTTGCTCAACTTCCGGCGAAATCTCGATAAAAACCTTCAAATTTGCTCAGCCCACCTAGCTAGATAGACCAGTTGTTCTGAAATAAGAAATAATTGAGCAATCTCCCTGCGCAAATTACCCAATCGAGAAACGCCGGAATCGCCGCCAGGCCAGCATCAAGCGGGGTCCGAACAGCGCGATCGGCACCCGGGCATCGGCGCTTGCCGCACCGCGTAACAAGCTGTTAAAAAGAGATACACCTGTTGCTGCGCCGTCATAGGATCATTACGGCCCTCAAACCGGGCCGGCCCGGCGCGCGACGACGCGCGACGGCCACCACCTCACATCGCTCATCCCGCGCGAATCCCGAAACTCGCCATGAAAATTGCCATCCTCGACGACTACCAGGACGCCGTCCGCAAGCTCAACTGCTTCGAGATGCTCGCCGACCATGAAGTGAAGATCTTCAACAACACGGTGCGCGGCCTCGGGCAGCTCGCGAGCCGCCTGGCCGAAGTCGAAGCGCTCGTGCTGATTCGCGAGCGCACCCACATCACGTCGCAGTTGCTCGGCAAGCTTCCGCATCTGCGCATGATCAGCCAGACAGGCCGCGTGTCGACCCACATCGATCTCGACGCGTGCACGGAGCGCGGCATCGTGGTGCTCGAAGGCACGGGCTCGCCGATCGCCCCCGCCGAACTGACCTGGGCGCTCATCATGGCCGCGCAGCGGCGCATCCCGCAGTACGTCGCGAATCTGAAGCAGGGCGCATGGCAGCAATCGGGCCTCAAGACGTCGGCGATGCCGCCGAATTTCGGGCTCGGCCAGGTGCTGCGCGGGCAGACGCTCGGCATCTGGGGCTACGGCAAGATCGGCCGGCTCGTCGCCGGCTACGGCAAGGCGTTCGGAATGAACGTGCTGATCTGGGGACGCGAGCACTCGCTCGAAGCGGCGCGCGCCGACGGCTTTGCGACCGCCGAGAGCCGCGAGGCGTTCTTCGAGCAGGCCGACGTGCTGTCGCTGCACCTGCGCCTGCACGACGACACGCGCGGCATCGTCAAGCTCGACGATCTGCTGCGAATGAAGCCGACGTCGCTCCTCGTCAACACGAGTCGCGCGGAACTGCTCGAAGAAAACGCGCTCATTTCCGCGCTTGCGCGCAACCGGCCGGGAATGGTCGCGATCGACGTCTACGAGAGCGAGCCGATCCTGCAAGGCTACAGCCTGCTGCGCATGGAAAACGTGATCTGCACGCCGCACATCGGCTACGTCGAACGCGAAAGCTACGAGCTCTACTTCAGCGCGGCGTTCAAGAACATCCTCGCGTTCGATGCGGGCGATCTGTCGAGCGTCGCGAATCCCGAAGCGCTCAACCAGGGGCGGATTCGCCGCTGAGCGGAGCGGCGGCAAGAAGCGCGGTGCGCGAGCGGCCCCGTGCCCGTGCAGCCTCCCGCCATCGTGCACCGAGCGCCCGGCCGCGGCGATCAGCCGCACCCGCTTCCCGCCAGGCCCCGGCGCTTCCGGCGTCAGCGCACCGCGCCGTTGTCTTCCAGGCACTGCGGCACGACGCTCAGAAAGCGCTCGCCGTCGCGCCGGCCGAGATCGTACGCATGCTGCATCTGATGCGGGCTCGTGTAGTCCCAGCTCGAAATCGGCACCTTGCTCGACGGCTGCACGTAGAACCGCCGCTGCCCGTCGCAGTCGACGACGAACGTCTGCGGGCGCGGGTAGCGCCGCGTCACCATCACGAGCACGAGCCCGGGCGACGCATCGAGCGCGCCGACCGGCACGTTGTCGACCATCCCGCCGTCGAGCACCGGTCGGCCGTCGCGGCGCAGGACGGGCGTAAACGGCGGCGTGCACGACGACTGGAGAACGAGATCCGCGAGTTCGTCGACGCGCGCGCAATTCTGCGCACGGATGAACTCGGGGCGAAAGCCGAGCGAGCGGCCGAGCGTCGGATGCAACGTCTTGCGGACGTACTTCTCGATGTTGTACGCGACGAACCCCGCCGCGACCGCGCTGCGCGCGCCGAGCCAGCGCGGCACATGCGACACGCCGATGCGGATCTCCGGCGCGCCGGCGAGTTTCGCGAACGGCTCGCCGTAGATATCGAGGAGCGCCTGCCGGTAGATCCGGTAATGCGGAAAGACCGGCTCGGCGCGCAGCAGATTGCCCCAGTAGACGTTCCGGCGGTTGTGCCTGAGCGCCTCTTCGTAATAGCGCATCACCCAGCGCGAGTCGCGCATGTAGAGCATGCAGGCGGTCGCCGCGCCCGCCGAGATGCCGGCGATCACGCGCGGCCGCAGGCCGAGTGCGGGCCGCGCGACGTCCCAGAATCCCGCCTGCCACCAACACCGATTGCCGCCGCCCGCGAATACCACCTGGTCGAACATCGGATGCGCTCCCGTTCCACCCTGCCGCTGTACGCGCTCAGGAGACGAGCGCGTACGTCGACGTTGCGTGAACGGCCATCTTGCCGTCCTCGTCGAACAGCTCGATTTCGCCGAACACGAGATTGCGGCCCATCCGCAGCACGCGGGCGGTGACGAGCACGTCGCCCTTGCGGACCGGGCGCATGAAGTGGGTATTGAGGGCGACGGTCGTCATCGGCCGGAATTCGCCGAGCGCGGCGGAGATCGCAACGACCATCGCGGTGTCGGCGGCCGCCATGAACACTTGCCCGCAGATCACGCCGCCCGAATGGCGAAGCTCGCCGGAAAACGGCAGCCGGAGGGTGACGCTCTCGTCCGAAACCGATACGGGGGTGAGGGAAAGGGAGCGGACCCACGGGGCAAGGAGCCGATCCAGCAAATCACGGACAGTGTTTTCGTCCATTGTCGTACGCCCAGAAAGAGCCGCGCGCCCGCCGCGCGACAGGGTTTGGGCGACATCATACCGGGAGCGCGCGCGATGCGACGGAACGTGCGAATCCGGAACAGCAATGCGCGGCCGACGGAAGCGTTTCGAGAAAAATACAAAAAAGACTAGACAAGTCTTGAAAGCTTCGGCATAATTTTTCCTCTGTTGGGGCGTTAGCTCAGTTGGTAGAGCAGCGGACTCTTAATCCGTAGGTCGAGTGTTCGAGTCACTCACGCCCCACCACCGAATTTAGCTGTAGAAAATCAAGCACTTGCGAGCGATCGCGGTGCTTTTTTTTCGTCTATAGCCCGCGTGTGCAGGCGTCAAAAACTGGCCTTTGCCGGAAAACTGCCGGAACGGAAGAATCCAGACCAAGCGATCTCAATCTTTCGCATGGAGTCTGGAAATGGCCTATATCAGCCAGCGAGGCGCCTACTGGCGCGCCGAAGTCCGCCGTCGCGGGTACAAGCCCGTCTATCGTTCGTTCGACACCAAACAGCAGGCTCAGCAATGGGCTCGAAAGGTGGAGACGGAGATTGACAGTGGCGCATACGTCGATCGCACAGAAGCCGAGCGAACTACGCTCCGTGAGGCGCTGGAACGGTATCGGCGCGAAATCGTCCCCGAGAAGCGCCACCCCTATCAGGAAAATCGACGCATCCAACGCTGGATCGACAACCACCTGTCGCATCGAACACTAGCCAACTTGCGCGGCGCAGATTTCGCGAAGTATCGAGACGAACGCCGGGCGGCCGGGCGCGCAGAGAACACCATCCGGCTCGAACTCCAGGTCATCAGCCACCTTTTCGAAATCGCCCGCAAGGAATGGGGCATGGAGGCGTTGATGAACCCTTTGAAGAATATTCGCAAACCGTCCGGCAGCGAGGCGAGGGATCGACGCCTGCGCCCCGGCGAATTCGAAAAATTGCACGCGCTTCTCTCGGCCAGCGGCAATCCCTGGGCAGCACTTGCCTTTGAGCTGGCGATCGAAACCAGTCTGCGACAAGGCGCACTATTCAGCGTGCGGTGGGAATGGCTCGATCTTGAAAGTCGCCTTCTTCGCTTCCCGTCGGACGCTCGCGGCGCCGAGAACAAAGGGGTGCCGGCGGTTCTGCCGCTGTCCCGCCGCGCCACCGCTGTATTTCGCCATCTTGCGGCCATTGCGGAAGGCCCAGAGGCACGCGCCAACCGCTCGCGATTCGGTCCTGCCAACGCTAACCCTGAGAAGCTGGCGGGACGGGTCTTCGGGACGAGCGTTAACGCAGTGACCTGCATCTGGAAGCGAACGCTCAAAAAGGCCAGCCTCGACGATCCAGAGGTAAGCACCCTTCGATGGCACGACCTCCGCCATGAAGCGGCAAGTCGCTTCTTCGAAAAGGGTCTGCATCCGATGGAAGTCGCAAGCCTTACTGGCCACAAGTCCATGCAGATGTTAAAGAGGTATACGCACCTACGCCCAGAAAGCCTTTTGCAAAAACTAGGTTAACGATGAGAGCGCGGGTGTGGTTTGTCCCGCCCGCAATCCGACGCTTTTGCAAGGGATATCTGCGCTTGAGGCGGAGCCAAAATTTCCGGCGCTGATTACCTGCCGCGGGCGCTCTCGCAGTTGAGATTGCGATTCCCGATGCTTGCCGTATAGTGTGCTCCACAACCAAACCATATCGGGGAGGGGCAGCCATGGCGACAGCAGCAGAACAACGAGCCGAAGAGCAGCAGGCTATCGAAGATGAACGTCGCTCATTCGAGCGCCGGCAGCGAGCGTTCTTGACTGTAACCAAGCAATTCGCACCATACGGCAACGGCACACCACTGGACGCCGACTTACAAGAACTCGATGCAGCCGACGCCGACTGGAAAGCCAAGAACGCAATAGTAGAGCGGATCGCCGAAGAAATCCGCGATGGCAAACGTCACTAACAGCTCTTGCTGACAGAACGACAATAATGAGCGACCTTGAACACTCACGCGAGCTGCAAGAGAAATTTGAGCTTTACCTGCTCGCATTGATCTTCACGATCTTAGGTCTCGCTATTCAGACAGCAAAGTTCGGCACCTACCGTGCGGCTGACGTTTCGGAAATCCTCGGCTGGGTTTCGCTCACGGTCTCAGGTGTATGCGGACTCTGGAGGATGGAGTGGATTCCCGTGGCGCTCAAGACTGGCGCGCAGCTACAAGGCTTGCGCAAAGAGCGTCAAGAACTAGCAGAACACGCCGATCGGGGAATACAGCAGGTACAGATTGACGACCAACCGGAGCCCGCAGACGTTCACGAACTTATCACCACACGCGATGGCATCATTCAAAAGGGGCAATCCCGATTAGACGATATTGAAAAGGCTATCCGCGTGAAATACGCAATTCACAAGTGGACGTTCGTACTCGGGCTAGTCCTACTCATCGTCGCCCGATCCTGGTTCCCAGTAGTTGGGCTTTTCAGTCGTCCAACGTTGCAGGCTTCGTGCGAACACACGATCCCAGCAAGGTAGCGTGATAGGTGTCGAGTCAAATGAACATGGTGGCAGTTTGTGAAAAAGCTGTTCGTCTGCCGCACCGGGGCAGTGCGCACCGACTATGGGAGATCCATGCTCAGAGCAAACAGCATCGTTGGGTCGTACAGTCGACCGATTTCCCCGATATAAGACTGAAAACCTTCCTTGAGGCTGTCCATGTTCGCATCACATCGGCTGCCCAAAATCGCACCAATTGCCCGATCGATATGCTTGTACGGACAAACGTTGGCGAGTAACCACGCATGCCCCTTCCGAGAGAGACATGCACCCAACACCTGCTCAATTAGGATGATTCGTCCTGCGAATTTCTGGCACGCGTCATTTTCCGCCAGTCCGCGCAGAGCCCTCTTGTCGCCGGTTAAAATCTTCGAGTCCGGCGAACTCAAAACCAAGCTAAGCAAGACAGCTTCGCCTTCGTCAATTTGCGGGATGGCCGCCAATTCCGCGAGCAAATCGGGATCGGGCATCCCGATCGGCGCCATTAACTCCAGATGGGCAGCGAGGGATGCGGCCGCATCAGTAGAGTGGAATTTCCTACCATCGGGCTTCTCAATACAGCGCTGGGTCCGATACCGCAGCGATGTGACCGTTGCCATTTCGCCCCAGGGATGCCCAATCAGCTCCGGCAAATAAGGCAGAACGTTCCAGTGAGCGAGCTTGCATAGAGCATCCACGTCAACGTAAAGCATTTGTCGGTCGCTCAACGTCTTAGCAAGCTTCAATGCCAGTGATCCGGCACACTAGGTCCTGCATGTCATCTGAAACACGGTCGAGGTCAAGATTTCGCTGCAACGCAGTTTTCATAATCGCCTCGGCGTCGCTGTCTTCACTGAGATATCTCAATGCCGCCATCGACTCTGGCCACCGACGGCTCAGGAAGGCGTACCGCAGAACAAGATGGCCGCTCTCGATACCGAGATCACGAGCGGCCTCGCGCGACTTAACGGCAATTTCGACCGCCGAAGCCCAACTCGGCCACGCCGACACGATACGCTCGACGTCATCACCACCAAAGATTGACAGCGCGAAGCGGTCAGCCTCCTGCTCTTGGATATCCTTGGTTGATTCCGCCTCGTATTCGGAATGTTCCTGCAGCGAGACGTCAACGATCGATCCGGTTCGCTTCAGATGCCCCGAGGCGATGTGCCCAATTTCGTGCGCCACGATGAACGCCAACCAAGCTCGCGACGATTTCTTTTTGGATACGATGATGACCGGCCGGCCGTCAATCACCATGACCGCGCCATCCATTTTCCGAACACCAACCGGCAGGTTCGGCAACGGTAAGACGGGAACCCCAAGGTTCCAGCATGCGTCGATCAGCGATGAAAGCCCAACAAGCCCGTTCCCGACCTCACGCGCCATAGCCGCAACGCCGGCGGCGTCTGTAAATTGGGCGTTGTATGGCACGGGGAACGCAGCAACAACAGCGCGAGCGAGCGAAGACGCGATAGCTGTCGCCGCCTGCAACGACTCCGACGATACATCCACTCGATGTTTGTAGGCGACGGACCCTGCGGACGCGCGCTGACGGACCTGCCCCTCCATCAGGGCGGCCAGATCCAAGCCAAGTCTACGACTTATCAGCACGCAGAGCTCTGCGATGCCGTCAGGACTCTTCTCGGCGTCGGTCGCCCACCAAACCGGCAACAGAGCACGCACCTGGGCCCGGGTAAGCCCAAACCCCTTCAGATTGTCGTAAATTGTCTTAGCGCTGACGTTGCTCATGCGTAACCTCCTCTTCCCTCGTTCGAGGTGCGCGTTACCGCCATGTCCAGAACCGGCTTCAGGGCTTGGATGAGAGGAGCAAGAATCTGCGCGCTGCGCAGTTCACCATCCCACAGTGACAGGATCGCTTGTTCAAGCAAAGCACGGCCAGTCTGGTCGATGCTTGCCGATGCCATTATAGCTTGACTATGCGCATTATGCTCGTTATGCCAACTATCGATATACCGCAAGACCCGCTCAGCCGTTACCGTAAGCGTCTTCCGTTCACCGTGCATAAACCGGCATAACGATGATTGCCCTACCTGAGCCTCGTTAGCAAGGGCAAGAACCGATATCTTTCGCGCACGACAAAAAGCCTCTATGCGCTCAACGGTAGGAGCGACATCGACGCTGGCGGGGGTTGCTTTTCTTGGCATAATCAGCATAATACCGTCATGCCCATTGCCATCGCAACACCCTCCACTTTGTTACCGGTCACGGAAGCCGAAATCCGTGCCGCACTGCTCGCGCGACTGATGCGCAGGCGTTCGGCTCGCCAGCACGTTCAGGAAGAGTTCCGCATCGAGCGCGGTGGCGCCCGCATTGATGTTGCGGTTTTTGGCAAGGATATGGTGGGTTACGAGATCAAAAGCGACCTTGATACCTTCAGTCGCTTCTCAAATCAAATTCATGCCTACAACCGGGTGTTTGACCAGATTCACCTCGTCGTCGGGCCGACACACGTTGCCGCTGCGTTAGAAGTCGTACCGAGTTGGTGGGGTGTACTAGTTGCAAGCCGCACCACGAAGGGCAAGGTGACGTTGGAGTCCGTGCGTGCGGCTCAAATCAATCCGCGGCAGGACCCATTCAGTCTCGCCTCCCTTCTTTGGAAAGACGAGGCGATCGCAGCTATCGCGCAAAGCGATTCAATTCAATTGCCGAAATCGGCCTCGTCGCACGATCTGTGGGCACTGATCGCTTCCGCGTTGCCCCTTGAGACCATCAGATCCCTGGTCTCGACGACTCTCTGGCAACGTCAGGTCAAAGCATCGGCGGTAAGCACCATATGATGGTTGGTGGCATCGCGCCGCCAAGTCCACGGTACGCCGTTCTTGTCGCTGCCGTTAGCATCCTTGAAATACTTGCCATCACCATAGCTAAAGGGCTCACCCGAATACACCGGGTCCATCGTCAACAGCTTGCAAAGACCCCGCAACTCTCCTCGCGGTGCGCCCTTGAAACCCTTTCCTTTGAACAAGCGCCAGAATCCATCGGCCGCGTAGCGTATCGCGATCGCCGGATTGACCGCTTTTGGGTCAAGGTCTTCCGGAAGAGGTTCCGGATTCGTCACGGTATAGTCGGCGTAGCGCAACGGCGCGAACGCAGGATCTTTTTTGACATTGCTCCATATATGCCACTCGACACGAGGAATGTCAGTAAACCCCGGCTTCTTTCCCGTCAGATTCACTGGAAACGATCCACCCGCAAGCGTTACGCTTGCGCAACCCACGCTCAATGCGGCGTGCAGGTATGGCGTTACGTCTGCTACGCACGCGGCTGCCTGACGATCTACCAGTGAATACTGGTCCATCATCAGGTGAATGCGGCGTTTCTTAACGATTTTCGCCAAGGTGTCGACGCCCGATTTTACCTGGGCTGCCGCAAATTGATCGGTCCGGAACCGCAGGATGACTGCATCATATGTGGCCAGCTCTTCTGCTAGTGACAGCGTCAGACCAGGTAGTGTTTCGAGCCAGCTCGATCGAATTACCGGCACCACCTGGTGCTCAAGCTGCTTATTCAGTACGCGGCAGATCACTAGGAGCAGGTTGACCTGCTTCGCATAGCTAGACGATACGAAACCCGTGTCGATACAGACCGGAACATCGACTGGAACAGATTTCGCGATTTGCTCCGCAACCTCCTGAAGGTATGTTGGCAGTGCTTTGCGCAGTGCCGCAACCTCAGGCGCTACGCTAATAGGCTGCAACTCGAGCAGCGGCGTCACTCCTTCCCACTGTTCATCCTTAAGATATCGCAGCGCGTCACGCTCACCCCGTTTCCACTTCAGTACCGGCATGTACTTCCAGTTCATCCCCATGATTTTCCCCGAATCACATGTTGTTGATTAGAAACAGCGAAAGACGACCCTGCCCCAATCGCACCTTTGTTTTCTGACTCATTGAAATCAGTGCGAATGGCGCACGCGTGCGCCACATACCGTATATTTTCTTGATCCACTACGCAAGATGCCAAAGCCACCGACCAAGATTGAGGAGGAGGCTGCCCACCAGCAAGACAGTCAATAGCATTAAAACGTATCTACCCAAGACTCTCAGTACCAGCCCGGAAACGACCGCGGAGCCTCCAAGGAAAATAAAGCGGATCGCTTTTGGCCATCCGAGCGCACCGGTCCTGTGAAGAAGATGATAAGCAAGTACGCCGCCAACGATCACCCCGACAACCGTGAATATGTTGGCCATACGGGCGGCAGCTTCCCTGTTTGCTGCCGCGACCAGTTCAGTTTTCGAATCGTAATATTCCGTGGTGCCATCCCTGGCACGCCTACCGTATCTCGTCCCCATGATTCACGGCGCCTTGTTTTCCCACAATCATCATAACATTGCGATGTATATGCTTAGCGACGCCTTGACTTGGACCCATGTGACGTTTCCCGGCGAAAGCCTATCCTGCCTTAGAACCCAACCGATCGCTTTTCTTGCGCTGTCGCAATTTTTCGCCTCACTGCCGCACTCGATGACTTGCCCTGCAAGCCATCGCCCTAGTTGCCATCAGAGAAGACCAGCAGCGCGCCCTGCGCGTGAGATCTGACCGATAGGGCGGACGGAATCATTTGTGAAATGGGGCACCTTTCGCGTTGGGTCCCTTGTGCGTTACGCAGTAACGGAATAGGATATCGTTACTGCGTAACAATCGAGATTTGAGCATGGCAACATCATCGGCACAGCGACAAGCGAAATACCGTCAGTCTCGTGCATATGCTGGCGACAACGGCGAGCGCCGAATCAATACCTGGGTCTCAAGTGGTACGGCGCTGGCCCTCGGTCGCTTGGCAAAACGTTACGGCGTAACGCAACGTGAAATGCTGGAGCGACTGGTCTTGGCTGCTGATCAGCAGATCCTCGCTACGCTTGATCCCGATAGCAGCGAGTGGAAAGAATATTTCACCGTTACTGCGTAACAAATCGATCGCCAACCGCATAATCCGAAAGCCCGTGGCATGCAGCACGCGCCGAGCGTTGCAACGCGGAAACTGCGGTACTCTCCTGCGCTGAAGAACTACCGCCCGACCGGCACCCGCGATGACATGCCAGTTCGAATGCTTACCCCTCCGCCTGTCCTCCGCGTAGCATGCTTTCGCCACGGCGAGAGTGCCGCGAACGCTGGAGACGCCACCGACGATCCTGCGTCCATCCCATTGACCGAACGGGGGGAGCAGCAAGCTATCGCAATCGCCCGGCGCTTTACCTCTCCTCCGGGCATCGTGATCTGCTCGCCCTTCTATCGCGCACAGCAAACAGCCGCTCCGACGCTCGGTCAATTTCCCTTGACGCCGTGCGAGACATGGCCGATTCAGGAATTTACATACATCACACCGGCGAAGTGTGCGGGCACGTCGACAGCACAGCGTCGTCCATGGGTTGAAGCGTACTGGGACACGTCCGATCCGACACTCGTGGACGGACCAGGGGCTGAATCATTCGCAGCGTTCATCGAACGTGTGCAGGCCGCGTTGAGTCGCCTCACGAAACTTCACCGCTCGTCAGATCTCACGATGGTGATGTTCGGCCACGGTCAGTTTTTCCAAGCGATGCGATGGTTGATCGAGACTGGCGCGCCAATCATCGATGCCGATGCCATGCGAGCGTACCGACTAATCGATCAGCGAAGCCCTATTCACAATGGAGACGGCTTTGTCGCGACGTTCGACGGGCGGCTATGGGCGCTTGAACAGGACTCGGTGATACGCTGAACAACTAACGTCCGGCCACCAGCTCGGTGCTGGCTCGACTTTCTCATGATCGCAAGGAATGTTCACAACACGCAGCTGCTCGAGCTCGGATTTTGTGAACAGCGTGCGTGCGCTGAACAACTACCGGGCACTGACACGATGCGCTGAAGAACTACCGCAGGCCGACCGCAAATCAGCGAGCACGGCCAGTCCAAAAATTGCGACAGCGCAAGAAATTTGCGCTGTCGCAATTTTTTGAGAGGATCGGCTATCTAGCCAGATCGTCAGGTCCACGCTTGCCGTTCGGTACTGTCGGCCGCTGGATTTCAACGGACCGCCCATCGGCCTTGTCGGGACGATCCCCGGCCGTTGGTTCATATGCAAGCTGAACGGCAGGCATCTGCTTTACCAGATTCACGATTTCAACGGCCAGCGCTCGATCACCTACGTCCTCTGACTCGGCCATGGCACGCGCTATCGCACCATATGCTCGCATCACTTTTTTGTCCGTCTCGATACGCATGCGGCGCGCTTCATCGCGCATCGGGCTGCGGGGCCGTTCAGGTACCACACCGCGCTTTTCCCGCATGTTCGTTACTGGTTGAGGTATGGCCCGCTTCGCTACGCCGCGTGTCTGCCGACGGGTGGCATTTGCTTCGACGCCGTGATCGCGCAAATGCGAGGCGAACGATTCACGCCAGTCCTGCAAATCTGCCTTTCGCGGATTGAGCCTCGTACCATCATTGGACCGAGCGACTATGCACAGATGAACATGCGGGTGTGCTTCATCGGTGTGGCATGCGAACACATAGCGGAAATTCTCCCCAAATTCCTCGGCAGCAAAGGCGCGCACTGAATCGTGAACAGCGGTTCTATCGGTGCCGGGCGGCATCGAAAACACGACATTGAAAGCCTCCCGGACGCGGCTTTCCTCCGGAATGCCGAACCCACCGTACTGAAGTTCCTTCTTGAGATAAGTGATGTCGTCGCGGCCGATTAGCTGGTCGCCGTCCTGGTTTTCAAGCGACACCTCGCCATTGCGCGATATGTAGTCGAGATGAGCTCGAATCGCCCTCATTCCGCGGCCTCCACCGCTGATCTTGACGACCACTTCAGGCGCCTTCCGCGTGGTTGCAACGAGCGTCTGCCGAATCCTAGCTACGCCTGTTGGCCGGGTCCGTTTGCTGGGCGATCTCCGCCGAGGCGCGAGTGTCACTCCAGTGGCTGCTTTACGTGGTCGGACGACATGGGTGCCGTCACCGAACAACTCGTCGCCCCACGTGCGTAGTATTCCGCTTACGTAAATCTTCGGTTGAGTCACGTTCTCCAGCTCCCCGCCCCAGCGTTATCGAGTTCGCCCGCCAGATTCGCGCGAATGCGGTCAGTCCCTGCGGCCCAGCAGACGTTCATAGGTAGCTCGCTGGTATGCAGGGATTGGCGAGCTGGTACCCGCGGAAGATCTCGACGAAGGCGTCCCTCCATCGGATACGGATCCGCCGTTTCGGGGCTGAATCTTCGGAGGCAATTTGGGCTGATTGCCACCATTCCCCCCAACCCCAAGGCGGCCCAGGACGGCTCCGAATGCCATGGCCGCAGCACCTGAAACCGGAGCGCCGCCGGAGATCCCCGCCGCGACTCCCGGAAGCTGGATAATCAGGATGTTGATTCCTCCTGTCAGGGCGAGTAGGTTCATCGCATCCCCTAGTGCATTGGCTGTTGTGGAACTCGCGATCATTTGATCGAAGAAGGTCTTGTAGATCGACAGGCAAATCGCCGCCGCTGCCGCCAGGAGGAAAATCAGAAGACTGTAGTTTGCGATCTTTGATGTCCATCCCTCGGCGAATCGTCTCGTTGGCGCAAAGGCGAAACACGCAACAAACAACGGACCAACGGCAAGCATGAGAGCCAACGCGACTTTCGCAAGCAGTAGAAAACCTGCGATGACGAGTTCGGCCACCGCCGCCGATACACCTACGATCAGCGCGGAAACGAGATCGGCATATCCACCCGCCGGAAAAAGATTGGTCCCTCTTTCCCAATACATCTGCATGAGCTGGAATCCCTTGGCATCAAGCTGATCGACCGCAGAGAATACGTTGTTCGTCGACCCCGGCATTACCGTTTGCACCAGCCCAGTTGTCAATCCATTGACGAATTCGACCACGTAGGCCTGATAGGCCCCCGATCCCAACGCGACCGCGAGTATCGCCGACACCTTGAACGCTCTCTCCGTAAATTGGGGAACCGGCTCGTGGACTTCGCCGCGCATCACCGTCCATCCATACATGAGAATCCAGATCGTCACCGCCGCCGTCACGCCGGGGACGATCGCGCTCGCAATCGATGACGAAATCCCGGTCACGTATTTTGAAATTGCGTTGTCGATTGATCCGGAAACAAACTGCCAAAGCTGACCTTGATCCATCGTCACTCTCCCTATTTGTTCCAACCGAATTGGCTGGCAGGTATGGGCGCGAGGTGGTCCTGCGCTCGTTCTTTGCTGGATTCGTTGCCCTCCTTCTGACATGCGGTGAGCGCAACAATCGTGATGCAGATGAAAAGCAGTTTCATTGAACATCCTCCTCACTGGCGCGGAGTCCTGCGTTCGCGCGCCTGTAGCCGACAACGAACGTGACGAAAAGCGCCGCAATCACGTACAACCCATCGTTGTGGGCGAAGCCGAAAAGCTGGCGAGTTCCCAGCACAAGCAGCGCGATGTACGCGAGCATCGACACAAGATCTCCAACGAAATAGATAGGCGTATGGACGAAGTAGCCGAGCAACTGGCGATTTCTGACGAGGAAGCTCCAGTCGAGACAATGGATATAAAACAGGAAGCTCGAAACCAGAAAAATGAGCACCCAAAGAGAAATCATGGCCGGTCTCCCTGTTGAGCGCCCAGGGGGCGCAAGGGCCGAAGGCCCACTTTTGCAAGACGGCTGCCTTGAGCCCTCGCAGGGCGAGGCTCATCGTGTCGCTGAGGTATCTCGTGGCAATCCCACACCCCGAGGTCCAAAAGAACGTGCTCAAAATCCAAGTCAACATCCAAGTCCAGCAACGCATCAGCGCAAGCGCTGATGGATTTGAACCAAACAGGCGAGCCATCGAGAAATACGGGTGTTGAGCCGGACGCGCTCATCACGTATAAGGCGAAGCCGCGATACCGATTCGCTCGAATCAACAGCGTTGGGATAGGCGGAGCGCGGCGTCGAGCTGTGCCCTTGTATGTCGTAGGACGAACCTTCCTTGGAACCAGCGTTTTCAGGTCGGACCAGTCGTAACGAGGCTTCAATTGCATGTAGACCTCCAGGTTAGCGGGACCAGCGCTGAACATTCGATTGAACGAGCGCCCCCACGGTGGTTGTATGAGATTTGATCTCGCTCGCAAGAGACTCGATTACCTCAGGTCGAAAACGTGCGAGATCAGTCGGCGCGGCGTTCAGCGCACGGGTGATCTGATTGAGATTGCGGCCAATAGCAAGAAGTCGGCTGTTCGAAGACGCCAGTTGCTCAAGCTCCCCCTGTCCGAACTGAGGTGAGCCGGTCAGTCGGGCTCGAATGAGAGCGACAATCCAAGAATTCACGGAAAAGCCCTCGGCGGCTGCTATCGCTGCAACTGCGCGATGCTCGTCCACCGTTACGCGAACCTCTACTCGCGCCTTCACGCGGGACGCACCCGACAAGTCAATTTGTGTCGAGGCTGCGGCATGAGGCTCACGCCCGATGAGTTTTCGAATGACTTGCCTTGTTGCGTCGCTCGGCGATATCCCGTGCGAACGACAATAGGCAATCCAGTCTTGCTTGAGCGGGCCGAGCTGAACGCTAAGCACGCCATTGCTTCGATCCGTCATGATGTAATAGCCATGTTGCTGACCAGTCCTCGATATGCCAACCGTGAGCAGGGCGTATAGCAACGTCCTTTCGGACAAGCGTCGGCCCATCGGAGCTGGCGTGCGGAACAATCTCTAAGTAAACGTCTCTTCTCTTTAGGGGCTCGCTCAGGAGCCCTATTAGCGGGACATTGGTATCAGCGGCGAGCTGTATTCGCCTATCAAACGGCTCATCGGTGATCCGTGTCATCCATGCGCTGTGTATAACTTCCTGCCTCCACGACACCGGCGCGCTGAAGCAAATCTGAGAGCTTCTCCCTCAGCCCCGGGGATATCTGCGCAAGCGCATCCTGCACATTGACAACCACGCTTCCGGCACCTACCTGATTGATGTTCACTTGCAGGCGCTCGATCTGAACTATTCGAGCACTCCGAATGTCCTGCGAATCGAGGACACTATTGAGGTCCGAGACGGTATCTCGCACAGCAGCGGGCACGTAGTCCCACGACGCAACTCCGGTCGGCTTCCCCAACTGGTCACGGATCTGGATGGTTTCGCGAACGCGGTATTCGTTTGCACGACCGCGCCGGGACTTGGCGATGTAACCCAGCGATTCCAGCTCGGCTACAGCGCGCTTGACCTGAGCGATCGACAGATCCGCCTTCGCAGAAATCGTCTCGATGCCGGGGCCACCAACGCCGGTGTGCAAATTGACGTGCGCTTTGATAATTAGGTAGACCTTGAGCGACGAACCCTTCATACGGGCGAGATCCCCGCTATCGACCATCGAGCGAAAGACGTGAAACCACATCGTGTCCGCCTTCACAAGCTCACCATGGACAGGGCGTTCGGCTATTTCGCGAGTCATAAACCAATCCCCATTCAAATTGCGCCGTTGGTCGGGAGTCGGGGCCGACCGGCTCGTGGCTTCTGCACGCTCTCGTGTGCCACAACGCCGTCTTTCGTCCGCCGCGACGCCGCGTCATCGAGCCACTCGCGAATATCACAGACAAACCAGCACGCACGCCGTTTCGCAGGAAATGCCGTCGGCGGAAGTTCACCTCGATATGCCATTTGAGTGACAGCACCAACAGTCGTAGCCAACAGCGCCGCAAGCTCATCCCGGTTGATGATGGCTTGCGGTGCCATCCCTGCGAAAATCTGCCGAAACTCGTTATTAATCTTGGCCATCGGAGACCTCCAGTCACTTGTCGTTAGTACGTTGACCAGAATATGATTCGTGGTACTAGCACGACAGGGCCATTTTTTGATCGGAGGACTGTGGTGGCAAACATCGGCCCCAACAGCGGCCAGAAATTGCGTTGGCCTCTCAAGAGCTTCACGGAAATGCTCATTCGGGAAGCCCGGTGGGTAAGCGGGATGACGTATGAGCAGCTCGACGACGCGCTGTCGCCGCCGGGGTCGATCTGGTGCGGCCAGACCTATAGATATGCAAAGAAGGATCGCGCACCTCTAGCATCGGCTATTCAAAGCCTGGAGCAGCGTGTCGCTGATCTCACGAAGCGAAAGGCACGGCGCATTGCAGTCTTCGAAGGAAGCGACCGAAAATTCATTGGATACCCCGAGGAATTTCACGAGCTCGGTCGCAAAAGACTTTCTGAGCAATTCCTACGTGCCCGTTTTTTGTTTCTCGCGTATGAGGATGGTTGGCCGACGTTCTTTGACCTCGTTGACGTGAACCGGACGCGACCTGATGGAGACATCGCGCTGGCGACCTGGTGCTGGCAGTGGGGTTTATTGTGGGAAAAGGGATGGCCGGGCTTGGAACGATCAGCGTTCGGCTTCTCACCCGGTGAACCGCTGCAGTCGGTTATCCCGGCGCTAGTGCATAAGGTTGAAGCCGAAATGCCTTCGCTCGATGTCTCTCGGCAGTCACGGCTCACGTCTGCGCTCGATTGGCAACTGCACCGGACTTCACCGTTGCAAACTATCTCCGCGCTGGCACAACCGATAGAGCGGGGCTGGGTAGATGGGGACCGAACCGCGGACGACTTTCTAGCTGGGCGCTCCGCGTCCAATGTGATCGACTTGCCGGCGAGCAGGGCGGCATCCCGGAGAATCGACCAGCCCGTCTTTATGGAGGTCAGGAAGGGGGTATATCGTTGGGGCCGCTTAATCTAGCAATCTGACGTCGCGGACTGGACCACAAGGTGCCGCAGTGCCGGAATTCTGCCGGAGCAAGCTAGTTACCACCCGTCATCGCCGGAGGCGTCCCGTGACAAAATCTCTTGCAAAATCAAGTGACTACCAGTAACCTGCAAGGCGCTTGGTTTGACTCTTAATCCGTAGGTCGAGTGTTCGAGTCACTCACGCCCCACCACCGAATTCAAAGGGTTACAAGCGATCAGCTTGTAACCCTTTTCTGTTTCCAGCCAGCGGCCCCTCCTGCCCGGAACACGTCACGCGCTCTGACAGCGCTGCGGCACGGCTCGATCGGAGCCGATCGCCCCAACACCGCAATCCCGTTACCGCCATCCGGCAGCACCTAGAATTTGTGGCGCAGCGCGACGTGGACAGCCAGTTGATTCGCTGACGAAGACGGCGACAGCAGGTTCAGATTCGCCACGGCGGCATTGCCGGTCGAGTCGGTGCCGATCGCGCGCTGCCACAGGAACGCGCCGTATACATCGGTTCTCTTCGACAGGAAATAGTCGAGACCGAGGCTGACCTGGTGATACTTCGCATCGGGAGCCTTCGTGAAAACGTAGGCCGCGCCGGCCTCCAGCAGCGACGTGATGAAATACTGGTAACTCACCTCGACGTTGCGAATGTAGAGGTTGCCCGAATAAGGGCCGGCGCTCGTCGGCACGACGTCGCCGAACCGCGTCTGCGAATACATCGCGCCGATCGTCGATTTGCCGCTCGCGTATCGCGCGGCGACACCCGCAATCTGCACCGTCGACGCGGACGTGAAGCCGCTGTAGATCGGATTCTTCACGTTCGACTCGAACGCGGCGCCAGCCGTCGCAGGCGCGGATGCCCCGTAGATGTTCGTGCTCGCGTTGTGAATGCTCAGAAACGCGCCGGCGAGCGTCAGGCCAGACGCCACATATTCCGCGCCGACGCTCCAGACGCGGTTGTTCGCGAAATCGCCCGGCGTGCCGCCGAAGCTGTATAACCCGCCGAAATCGAAACCGTTGAAATTCGGGCTCTTGTAGCGCACGGAATTGTTGACCCGAAACGTGTTGTTGAAGTTGTCGACGTCTCCCGCGTGTGCGCCCAGATAACCCGCGAATGTGTCGCCCGCTTCCATGTAGCCCAGGTATTCGACGATCGACTCGTATTGCCGCCCGACGGTGATCGTGCCGTACGGCGACGAAAGCCCGACATACGCCTGCCGTCCGAACCCGAGACCGCCCTGCCCGAGCCTGCCCGTGAAGCCGTCGAATCCGTTCTCGATCGTGAAGATCGCCTTCATCCCGCCGCCGAGATCCTCGACGCCGCGCAATCCGAAGCGGCTGCCCTGAAGCTCTCCGCTCGACGCCTGATAGCTCGCTTTTCCATTCTGATTGTTCGAATAGGTGAAGCCGCTATCGAGCAGGCCGTACAGCGTCACGGTGCTCTGCGCCCAGGCCGGCGAGCACAAAAGAAATGTCGTTGCGGTCGCGCCGCCTATCAGTCGTGCTCGCATTTTTCGTTGATCTCCTTACCCCGTTTCGCGTGCGTTATCGAAGGTCGGCCCATAGTGCGAACGTCAAAAACGGGCGGCTTGTACGATAGTGCTGAGATGCCGTACGCATGGACGCCGGCCCCGACGACACCCGCGCTCGCGCACGTCATCGCCTGAAGCGGCCGCGACGCATCGCGATTCGGCTCGATCAGTTGACGCTATCGCGATACAGGCTTCGGAACGTACCCGGCGTGACGCCGTACATCCGCTTGAAATTCCGCGTGAAGTGGCTTTGATCGAAAAAACCCGCGCTCAATGCGGCGTCGGCAACCGACGTGCCGGTCCGAAGCAGGTACTTCGCCTTGTGAAGCTTGCACTGGAGATGGAAGCGGTGAAGCGGAATGCCGAACGTCTTCTTGAACGAGCGCATCAGATGGAAACGGCTCAGGTTGGTGAGGCGCGCCAGTTCCTCGATACTGACATCGCCGTCGGCATATTCGATGAGGTAATCCTTCGCGCGATGGACGGCCTGCGCGTTGCCGCCGATCTGCTCGCCGGCCGCCACGGCCATCGAGCAGCGCGCGTGCAGCGCCGACATGGCTTCGAGCCAGAACGCCTCTTTCATCAGCGCGGGCGCATCGATCTCGGCGCAGCGATGCGCCCTGAGCAGCAGCGCGGCAAGCCCGGGCTCGTCATGCAGGCCGGAGCGGATATTCTCATAACGCACGCGCTCGTCGCCATCGAGCGGATCGAGATAGATCGCCCTGTATTTCCAGCAGGAATCGCGCGGCACTGTGCCCGAGTGGCACTCGCCCGCGTGAGTCACCCACAGCGTCAAAGGCTTCACGGTCTCCACGCCGCGCGACGATTTGCAATGCGCGGCGCCGCTTTCGGTGACGGCGATCACGAGCTCGTCATGCACGTGCGGCTCGAAAACGTGCGCGCCGTACGCCGCGCGAACCAGCCGCCCCGCCGGCAGCGACGCGTCACGCCACGTCGAAACCGGCATCGACGAACGTTTTTCGACGCACACGACGTCTCGGCTCTCTTCGCGACGCTCCCGTTCCATTCCAATCCCCCGATGTGCGTTCCCCAATGCCCGGCAGCCGCAGAGGCGGCGGGGCGCGACGGCAACTGCGCGCCGCAGCGCCGACATCACGTCTCGTCCCCGCTGCCCTGACGTGCGCCGGCCGTCAGATGGTCGCGGAAGCGGTCGCGCAGCTCGGTCTTTCTGATTTTTCCGGTCGGCGTCAACGGCATCTCGTCGAGGAACACGACATCGTCGGGCAGCCACCATTTCGCGACCCGGCTCGACAGGAACGTCAGCAGTTCGTCCTTCGTCACCGGCTCGTCCGCCTTGCGCACGATGCAAAGAACCGGCCGTTCTTCCCATTTCGGGTGGCTCGCGCCGACGACGGCCGCGAGCTTCACGGCCGGGTGCCCATAGCAGAGATTTTCGAGATCGACCGAGCTGATCCACTCTCCGCCCGACTTGATCACGTCCTTCGCGCGATCCGTGATGCGCAGGTAGCCGAGCGGATCGATCGTTCCGACGTCACCCGTCGGAAACCAGCCGTCCCCGTCCAGCACGCCACCGGATGCCTGCTTGAAATAGCCGGACGCCGCCCATGCGCTTCTGACCCAGATCGCGCCCACGGACCGGCCGTCATGAGCGAGCCTGCGCCCGTCCTCGCCGACGAGCTTGAGCTCCATCCCGAACTGCGCGCGGCCCTGGCACGCCATGATTCTCGTTTGCGCGTCGTCGTCCAGTTGGCTCGCCGCATGAGACAGCGTCGAGAACGTGCCGAGCGGACTGAGCTCGGTCATCCCCCATACCTGATGAACCTGGCAGCCGTAGACTTCCTTCAGTGTCCTGATCATCGTCGGCGGCACCGCCGAGCCGCCGACGACTGCGCGCTTCAGGCTGTCGATGCGGCTCCCCGTGCGGCGCAGATGCTCGAGCAGCATCGTGACGACCGTCGGCACCGCGACGGTGAACGTCACCTGCTCCCGCTCGACGAGGCGCTGGACGGATTCGCCGTCGAGCCTGCGCCCAGGCAGCACGAGCTTCGCGCCCGTCATCGCCGCGAGGTACGGCATCGCCCAGGCGTTCGCATGGAACATCGGCGCGATGGGCATCACGACGTCGGACGACACGATGCCGAACGCGCTCTGCTGCGCCGCGGCCAGCGCGTGCACGACCGTCGAGCGGTGCGAATACAGCACGCCCTTCGGCTCCCCCGTGGTTCCCGACGTGTAGCACAGCGACGAAGCCTTGCGTTCGTCGAACGACGGCCACGCGAACGTCGTCGCGAACGCGCCGATAAAGGTCTCGTAATCGGTCACGTCGACCGGAAGTCGCACCGCGCCGGCGCTGCCCGCATCGCCGAGCACGACGATCTTCTCGACGCACGGCAGTTGCCCGGCGATGCGCTCGACCGTCGGCAGGAATTCGGGATCGACGAACAGCAGGCGATCTTCGGCGTGATTGATGACGTAGACCAGATGGGCGTCGAACAGCCGCGGGTTGACGGTATGAAGCACCGCGCCGATGCCGGAAACGCCGTAATACATCTCGAAATGGCGATAGCCGTTCATCGCGATCGATGCGACGCGATCGCCGTCCGCCACGCCGTGCGCGTCGAGCGCGTGCGCGAGCTGCGCCGCCCGCGCGGCCGCGTCGGCATAGGTGTAGCGATGAATCGCGCCGGCGGCGTCCTGACTGACGATCTCGCGCGCGCCGTGATAGACCCGCGCGTATTCGAGGAGATCGCTGATCAGAAGCTGCTTATCCTGCATCAGGCCGAACATGCTTCCTCCGGAGGTGAACGTGCGGCGCGCGCATGCGAACCCGGCGGCGACGTCCGCCCCGCGCCGCCGCGTTCCGTGCCGCCGGTTCGACGGGCAGCATCGCGCCTTCGCTCGCCCCGGCACGAGGGCATCATCGCCGTTGCGCAGCGCGCACGGTGTCTATCGATCGAATCGGATGTTGAGCCGCCGTCGGCGCTTGCTGCGCGCGCAGCAAGCGGCGGGCGTCTTCGCGAACGCGCCGGCCTCTTTCGGCGCGACCGCGGATTCGGCGCGCGCATGCGCGAAGCCGAATCCGCCGGGAATGATGGCGGCGAGCCGGACTCGCTTCCGCACACCGCACGCCGCACGCCGCACGCCGCAAGCCGCACGCGATCGCATCGCGCGCGCGCCGTTCCTAATGCGGGACGACCGCCGCGCGACGCACGATGTGCCGAAGCGCCGGCGCCGGCTTGAGCGCGCCGAACACGTAGCCCATGCCGTCATGCAACCTCGAGGCGCAGAATGCATCCGCCACTTCCGCGGTCGAATGGCGCAGCAGTTCGGCGCCTTGCAAGGCGAGCGCCATCAGCGATGCGATGCGGCGCGCGTTTCCTTCGATTTCGGCGCCTTCGTCGAGCGTCGCCTTCAGTACGCCGAGATGCGCGTCGAAAAAGCGGTTGGCGCCGGCAAGACCGGCGAAGTCGTCGAGCAACGCATCGAGCGTCTGCGGCTCGCGCTTCATCGCCCGCATGACGTCCATGCACATCATGTTCGACGTGCCTTCCCAGATCGCGTTGAGCGGCGCCTCGCGATACAGGCGGGCCATCGGATTTTCCTCGATGAAGCCGTTCCCGCCATGCACTTCGAGCGCCTCGACGACGAAGCTCGCCGCGCGCCGGCAATTCCAGAACTTCGCGACCGGCGTCGCGATCCGGGCCAACGCCTTCTCCGCCGCGTTCCCGGCCTCCCACCCGTCCGTCGCGCGGCTCACGCGCAGCGCCATCAGCATCGACGCCTCGGCGTCGATCGCGAGATCGGCGAGCACCGCCTCCTGTATCGGCTGCTCCGCGAGCGGCTTGCCGAACGCGGTCCGCGTCTGCGCGTGATTCAGCGCGAGCGTGAGCGCATGACGCATCAGCCCGGCCGAGCCCACGGCGAAATCCAGACGCGTCAGATGCGCATGCGAGAGGATCTCCCGGATGCCGCGCCCCTCTTCGCCGACGAGGATCGCCCATGCGTTTCGATATTCGATCTCGCTCGACGCATTCGACTTGTTGCCCGCCTTGTCCTTCAGACGCTGGATGAAAATCCGGTTCGTCGTTCCATCCGGGAGAATCCGCGGCATGAAGAAGCACGACACCCCGGCCTGCGTGCGCGCGAGCGTATAGATCCCGTCGGCGACGGGCACCGAGCAGAACCACTTGTGCCCGGTGACGAGGTAGATCGCGCCATGCTCGCCGTTCTCGTGCGGGACAGCGAACGTCTGCGTTTCCCTCAGATCCGATCCGCCCTGCTTTTCGGTCATCGCGTATGCGATCACGGCGTGAGTCTTCTGCTCGATCGGCAGGCGGCGCGGATCGTATTGCGTCTGCAGCGTCTTCTCCTTCCACGCGGCCAGCTCGGGATAACGCCTGAACCCCGCGACCGACGCGTACGCCATGCCGGTGGGACAGCCGACGCCGTTCTCGATCTGATTCCACAGGTAGCTCTGAACCGCGCGCGCGAAATGCCCGTTCGGCTCCGTGGCGGTCCATGCGAGCGAATGCACCTGATTGCCGAATGCCCAGGACATCAACTGATGCCACGCCGGATGAAATTCCACCCAGTCGAGCCGGTTGCCGTAGCGGTCGAAATTCTTTAGGACGGGCGTGTACAGGTTCGCGAGGCGGGCCGCGTCCTGAGCCTGCGCGGTTCCCGCCAGCGCGCCGAGCCGGCTCGCGTGACCCGCCGCCCACGGCGCGAAGCGTTCGGTGATCGACGATAGCGCGACATCGTCGTCAAACGCGTTGTATCCGACCGGGTCGGCCGCCTGATTGAATACGGCGTGCGTGGCGCCGTCGCATCCGGACTGCGGGTTGTCTTCGCTCCACTCCGGCAACGGATTGTTCATGTCTGTCTCCCGGTCAGTCGGATTCAGGCTTCCCGACGATCCGCAGCGGCGCGCCGCTCCCGCGCGGCGGCATCCGCGCCCCGACCGCCCTCACGCAGCATTCGACGATATGGCCGAGGAATTCTGCCTGGTCCGTCTTGTGCTCCTCGTCCGGCGCGAGCGGGCCGACCAGCGCCTCCATGAACGCGCCGACCACGCAGGCGGCCGACGTGCGCGCATCCTGCTCGGGGAATTCGCCGCTCCGGATGCCTTCCTTGATGATCCGCTGAACGGCTTCGCTCAGCGCTTTCCGGTACGCGAGCCGCTGCACGTCGATCTCCGGCTCGCAAGGCTCGGCGATCAGCGCGAACGCGAGGCGCCGCCCGCGCAGCGCGCGCTTCGAGAACGCGTACACCGCGTCGGCCAGCCGGTCGCGAACGAGACCGCCCGCCGCAGCGATCTGGCGCACCACGTCCACCTCACGTTGCGACACGATGGCGAGCACTTGCGCGAACAGATCCGCCTTCGACGGGAAATACCGGTACACGGATCCCGTTGCAAGCCCGGCCGCGTGCGCAACCGACGACATCTGCGCAGCCTGCCATCCGCCTTCCGCGACCAGACGGCGTGCGGCATCGAGGATCTGCGCGCGGTTGTCGGCGAGGCGCGCTTCAAGACGGGGAGATCGCTTCTTCGGGTTCACGCGAGAAAATGAATGATGATTCATTTGCGAATTCTAGTTCACCATTAGTTCCTGTCAATGATTCAATCGCAGCCTTGAAGCCCGTGTCGCGGCCGCTCTGCGCCGGCTTCCCGGCGCGCCCCGCCGGGCGGCGTCATCGCAGCGCGCCCGGCGCGCCGACCGTCAACGAAACCCTTCCCGCCGCCATCGTCGCGACGCCCACCACCGCCATCCCGACGCAGAACATCGCGTAGAACGTCGGCGCCAGCGCGGAGCCGGTCGCATCGATCAGCCACGTCACGATCATCTGCGAGAACCCGCCGAACAACATGACGGCCAGGTTATAGGCGAGCGAAAGCCCGGTCGAGCGCACCTCGGCCGGAAACTGCTCGGAGACGAGCGCGCCGAAGGGCCCGTAGAATCCCGCGAGGCTCACGCTGAGCAGACACTGGACGAGCAGTATCTTCGCGACGCTCGGACTCGCGTTCAGCCACGCGAACAGCGGATACAGCAACGCGAGCGTCACGACGAGCGAAACGAGCGACAGCGATTTTCGGCCGATGCTGTCGGAGATTCGGCCGGCCACCGGACAAAGCAGCACGAGCAGCGTATTGCCGGCGACGAGCGCGTAGAAGCTCGCTTCGATCGGCAGCTTCAGTTGCTTGACCGCGTAGGTCGGCAGATAGCTGACCAGCACGTAGACGCTCGACGTCAGCGCGACCACCGCCGCGAGGCTCGAAAGCACGCCGCCGATGTGGTCGCGCACGACGCTCTGCAGGACTTGCGTCGGCCGTTCGTCCGCCGCCGGCGCGCTCTCCGGCTCGACGAGGTTTCGCCGGATATAGAAGCCGACCGGCCCGATGACGAGCCCGATGACGAACGGAATCCGCCATCCCCACGCCATGAGTTCGTCGTGGCTCAGGCCCTTCGTCACCAGCGCGCCCACGATCGCGCCGAGCAGCAGCGCGGCCGCCTGGCTGGCCATCTGAAAGCTGCCGAAGAATCCGCTCCGGCCGGGCGGCGCCGATTCGATCAGAAGCGCCGTCGCCGTGCCGAATTCCCCGCCGGCGGAAAAGCCCTGGATCAGGCGAGCGATGACGATCAGCACCGGAGCGGCCACCCCGATACTCGCATGCGTGGGCGCCAGCGAAATGATCAGGAGGCCCAAGGTCATCAAGGCGATGACGAGCGACAGCGCGCGCTTACGGCCGAACCGGTCCGCGTACGAGCCGAGCACCAGCCCGCCGATCGGCCGCATCAGAAAGGCGACGCCGAACGTGCCGGTCGTGAGCAGGATGGACGTATAGCTGTGCCCGGTCGGAAAGAACAGATCGGCAAGCACGACCGTCATGTAGCTGAAGACGACGAAGTCGTACCATTCCAGCGCATTGCCGATCACCGCCGCGACGATGCCTCTCATATGGGGGGCGTGCTTCATTTCGGTCCTCCGTCGATTCACCGAGCCATCGTAGGAAGGACAAAATGGACGCGCTTGCACAAAAATGCTGTCGCGGCCGGCCGGCGTCTCTCCGGCCCCGCCAGAATGAACCGTCTAAAAGGGATTCTCAATGATCAGACGATACGCGAAAATAGAGCGCCCCCGTCCGAATGCGCAAGGAGAATCGCCTCGATGGAGTTCCGCCCGATAAAGGAAAGTGATCTCGGCAGCACGTACGACATCCGCTTTTCCGTCACCGAGAATCGCATCCTCCCGCATCAGATCCATCTCCTCGATCGCGACCGCGTGCTCGAGCAATTGCGCAACGGCTTCAGCGTCATCGCGATCGAAGGCGGCACCGCGGTCGGTTACTGCATGGCCACGGGCGGCCCGCAAGCGTTCATCAGCGCGCTGTTCGTCCGTCCCGCGTGGCACGGAACGGGCGTCGGACGCGAGATGCTCGAGCGGGCGCTCGCCTGGCTGCGTCAGCAAGGCAGCGAAAGCGTCTCGCTCGTCACCGATCCCGGCTCGCGCGCGGACGGCTTCTACCAGCATCTCGGCTGGATTCGCGGCGAGCTCGACAGCTACGGCTGCCAGGTCACGTTCCGAAAATCACTCGCGACATGAGGCGATATGACGTCAAGCGACAAATCCCGCTCGCTCGCCGCACGGCGCCCCGCGTCGCTGCATGCCGTCGCGGTCGCGGTCGACATGTTGCAGCGGCGCGGCTTGAGCACGGAACTGATCCTCAGCGGCTCGGGCATCACGCCTGCCGAGTTGCGCCAGCCGAACAAGATCATCTCGCATGCGCAGGAGATGGTGATCTATCACAACGCATGGCGGATGACGGGCGATTCGGCGATCGGCCTCGCGATGGCCGACGCGGTGCCGCTGACCGCGTACATGCCGCTCGGGCTCGCGATGATGGTCAGCCCGACGCTCGGCGCCGCGATCGAGCTCGCGAACAGTTGCCCGCTGCTCGCGTTGTGCTACTTCGCCACGCGCCTCGAAACGAAAGGCTCGCGGGCGGTCATCACGTTCTCCGATTATTCGTATCGGCCCGATCTCTACGTGCTCAACACCGACATGTGTCTCGCGGGCCTGCGCAGGCAGATGTTCGACCTGCTCGGCGGCCCGCCGACATTCCGTCAGGTGACGCTCGCTTTCGACACGCCAAAACATGCATATGCATATGAATCGCTGTTCCAGTGTCCGGTCAGGTTCTCGGCGCCCGCGCATTCGTTCACGCTCGACGCGGACTGCATGAACACGCCGCTGCCGATGGCGCATCAGCTCGAGCACATGATCGCGAAGGACGCGTGCGTGCGGCGCGAGCAGGAGCTCGAGCAATGGGCTGCGTCGGACGTCGTCGGCAAGACGCTCCACTACCTGTACGACCATCCGTTCACGGGCACCGTCCCCGCGCTCGCCGGCGCGCTCGGCATGTCCACCCGCACGCTGCAGCGCAAGCTCAAGCAGTCCGGCACGTCGCTTCAGCGGCTGCTCGAACAGGTGAGGCGCGATCTGCTGATTCAGGATCTCGCGATGGGCCCGCGATCGAGAAAAGACATCGCACGGCACATCGGCTACAAGGACCCGACCTCCGTGAGCCGCGCGCGGCGCCGATGGGCGAAAGAAGATTCGTGAACGCGCGCGAACCTGCGCGATGGCGCGTTTTGGCACGCAATTGGCGCGTTCTGCCACGCCTTCGCGCACACGGACGACGCGCCGTTTGTTAACCTACATTCATCCGAATAATGGATCTTGGACACGGGAAATTCCAGTGGCAAAAGACAATCCGGAGGGCCGATTAACCGCGCGCGACTGGCAATTGCTGAGCCCGGTCGTCGCATTGCTCGCCGTCGGCACGTTGCTGCCGATCGCCGTCGTCACGTCGGTTTCGCTGATGCGCCCGCTCGGCTACGGCGGCGTCGACTGGGGCAGCTTCTCGCTCGACGCCTATCTGAATCTGATCGTCGATCGCGATTTCGACGGCAATCTGATTTTTCAGAGCGATCATGTCCGCATCTTCGCGCGCTCGCTCGCGCTGGCGGCCGCGACCACGGCCGGCTGCGTCGCGCTCGGCTTTCCCACTGCGCTTTTCATCGCGACGCAGCCGCCGCGTCGCAAGAGCGCGTTGCTGATTCTCGTGACGATACCGTTCTGGACGAGCCTCGTCATACGCTCGTATGCATGGATCATCCTGATCGCCGACCACGGTCTCGCGAATCGCGCGCTGAACGGTCTCGGCATGCTCGACGGCCCGCTCGGGCTGCTCTACACGACGCCCGCCACGCTGGTCGGCCTGCTGTACACGTTCTTTCCGTTCATGGTGCTGCCCGTGTATGCGAGTCTCGACGATTTCGACTGGCGCATCGTCGAAGCCGCATATGATCTCGGCGCAACGCGGTGGCGTGCGCTGCGCCAGGTGGTGATCCCGAACTGCATGCCGGGCATCGCCGCGGGCATCGGCCTCGTGTTCGTGCCCGCGCTCGGCTCGTATGTGATCCCGAATCTGCTCGGCGGCAGCCATTCGATGATGATCGGCAACCTGATCGAAATGAAGTTCACGCAAGGCCGCAACTGGCCGCTCGGCGCGTCGTTGTCGCTCGCGCTGCTCGGGCTCGTGCTCGCGGCGATGCTGGCCCGCCGCCTGACGTCCGCGAAGCGGGGAGCGCTCGCATGAACGGCGCGCAATCGGCCCGCCATCGCTTCCCGTTCGCGGCCTACGTCGCGATCGGCGCGTTCGCGTTCCTGTATGCGCCGATGGTCGCGCTCGTCGCGCTGAGCTTCAACCAGGGCGACTCGTCGCTCGTCTGGAGCGGCTGGGGGCTGCACGGCTATGCCGACGCGTGGCAGGACCCGACGCTGATGCGCGCCGCACGCAACTCGCTCGCGCTCGCCGGCTCGTCCACCGCCATCGCGACGGCGCTCGCGACGCTCGCCGCCGTCGTCATGTGGGCGCGCGAAGGGCGGGGCAAGTACGTGATCGAGAACCTGATCGGCGTGCCGCTGATCGTGCCGGAAATCGTCACGGCGATCGCGACGCTGCTGCTGTTCTCGGCGCTGTCGATCGACCTCAGCTTCTACACGGTGCTGCTCGCGCACGTCGCGTTCTGCCTGCCGTTCGCCTATCTGCCGATCCGCGCGCGTCTGCGGCGCGTCGATCCGCTGCTGCTCGACGCCGCCGCCGATCTGTCGGCAACGCCGTGGGCCGCGTTCCGGCAGGTCACGCTGCCGCTGGCGCTGCCCGGCATCGCGGCGGGCGCGATGCTCGCGTTCCTCACGTCGATGGACGACTTCGTGATCACGTACTTCGTCGCCGGGCCCGGCGTGACGACGCTGCCGATGTACATCTTCGGCGCGCTCAAGTTCGGGCTCACGCCGAAGATCAACGCGATATCGACGATCATGCTCGCGCTCTCCGCGATCGTGGCGATCGTCGGCA
Organism: Burkholderia sp. MSMB1589WGS; assembly: GCF_001636105.1. NCBI lineage: Bacteria > Pseudomonadati > Pseudomonadota > Betaproteobacteria > Burkholderiales > Burkholderiaceae > Burkholderia > Burkholderia sp. MSMB1589WGS. The sequence continues at coordinate 2,086,201 of NZ_LNJT01000007.1, read as the reverse complement.
GCGCATCGGCGAGCGGCGACGCAACCGAGGACGCGCGCGACGAATCGCCGGCCGGCGATGCCGTCGTGCGCGCGCACCCGCTCTTTTCCCATACCAACAAAATCGAGGCGCTATGAAAGCATGGTTGACGTTACTGCTCACGATGACATTCGGATTCGCCCAGGCCGCCGAGCTGCATCTCGCGAACTGGCCGGACTGGATGCCGCCGGAGCTGATGAAGAAATTCGAGAAGGAAACCGGCATCAAGACGACGCTCGACATCTACGACAGCGACGCGACGCTGCTGTCGAAGCTGCAGGCGGGAGGCGGCGGCTACGACGTCGTCGTCGCGGGCGACTACTACGTTCAGGTCTTCGCGAAGAACGGCCTCGTGCGCAAGCTCGACAAGAGCCGGCTGCAGAACATGGCGAACGTCATGCCGGAATACCGGCATCCGCTCTTCGATCCGAACCGCGACTACACGGTGCCGTATCTGATCTTCATGACGGGCTTCGCGTACGACAGCGCGCGCGTGCCGGGCGGCAAGCTCGACGATAGCTGGAAATCGCTGTTCGATCCGCCGGCGTCGCTGCGCGGCGAAATCGCGGATCTGGATTCGGTCGAGGAGCTCTACATGGCTGCGAGCTGGTATCTGAAGCAGGACGAGTGCACCGAGAATCCCGAAGACGCGAAGCGCGTGCTCGCCGTGCTGCGCAAGCAGAAGCCGTACGTGAAGACGTACAGCAACGAAGGCACGATCGACCGGATGATCTCGCGGCAGGTCGTCGTGCAGCACGGCTGGAGCGGCGCGACGGTCCGCGTGCAGCGCAAGCTGTCGACCGCGGCCTTCGCGTTCCCGCGCGAAGGCGTGCGGATGGCGCAGGACAATTTTCTGATTCCCGCGAAGGCGAAGAACGTGAGCGAGGCGCACACGTTCCTCAACTGGATGATGAAGCCCGAGAACATGGCCGCTGCGTCCAACGCGTATCTGTATCCGAACGAGATTGCGGGTTCCGAGCGCTACATGAGCGCGGACCTGCTGAAGAATCCCGCGGTGATGCTCCCGGCCGCCTACAAGGAGCGGCTGCGCCCGTTCAAGCTGTGCTCGCCGGCGGCGCTCGCGCTGCGCGACAAGGTATGGACGATGTTCAAGCAATGACGCCGCCGCGATGATGGCGGCATCGGCGCGACGCATCGATTGAAATCGACTGGAATCGATTGACGCAACCGCCTTACGGCGAAGCGCGAGGAAGGTAATGGACTGACGAAGTGACGATGCTCGAAGCGGTCGATGCGGGTGCTGGTAACACCGGCATCGACCTGACCACGGTAGTTATTGCGAGTGCCCACACATGGCTGGCTTCATTGTACAGCATCGCTTTTGCAGCGAAGCTGCGTTCGGCGTTGCCGTTCCGTTGCGCCTGCGTCGGCGCCGAGCATTGCGGTTTCCGTTCGGTTCGGTGCGATCGCAACCGTCGTTTCGAGCCGGATCGCACGCTCATCGGGCCGCATTCCGTCGCCCATGTTCCACCTGCTCCACTTTCCTCACTGCCTCGGAAGCAGGTGGCTTCGCTGCGCCAGTTCGGGCCTGCGCCCGACGGAACGCGCAGCGCTTTTTATTCCCGACCAAGCGAACACGGCAAGCCGCCCGTTGCGAACCGCACCGCAGGCACGCCGACCGTTTTCACTAGTGCCCCACGCTAGTGGCCCGTCTGCCAGCAATCGGTGGCCCTCGAGTGCAGACGGATTCGCCGCGCAGACATGCGCGGTTTTTTTTGCGCGGTTGCAAGCGGCGAGGCGCTCGTGATCGCGCTCCCGCCGCACGCTCACTTCATCATCGCGCGCTACGCCGCGTCGCCGCTCAACGCCCGATAGCACTCCGGCCGCCGATCCCGAAACACGCCCCAGCAGCGCCGCCGATACGCGAGCGCATCGAGATCGAATTCGGCCGTCGCGATCGCCTCGCCGTGCCGGTCGCATTCGACGATCTTCTCGCCGTCCGCGCCCGCGATGAACGAGCTGCCGTAAAACGCGATTTCGCCCGATGCGCCGCGCTCGACGCCGATCCGGTTGCTCGCGACGACGGGCATCAGGTTCGCGGCCGCATGACCGCGCTGCGTGTTCTGCCAGTGCGCGCGCGAATCGATCGACGCATCGTGCGGCTCGCTGCCGATCGCGGTCGGGTACAGCAGCAGCTCCGCCCCCGCAAGCGCCATCGTCCGCGCGCATTCCGGAAACCACTGATCCCAGCAGATCCCGACGCCGATCCGCCCATATGCGGTGTCCCACACGCGAAAGCCCGTGTCGCCCGGCGTGAAATAGTATTTTTCCGTGTAGCCCGGGCCGTCCGGAATGTGCGTCTTTCGATAGACGCCGAGCGCGCGGCCGTCGGCGTCGAAGACCGCGACCGAGTTGAATTGCGTCTGGCCGGCGCGCTCGAAGAAGCTCACGGGCAGCACGACGCCGAGTTCGCGCGCGAGCGACGCGAAGCGCGCAAGCCACCGGTGGCCTTCGTACGGCTGCGCGAGCGCGAGATGCGCGGGATTCTGGTCGATGCAGAAATACGGCGTCTCGAACAATTCCTGCAGCAGCACGATCTGCGCGCCACGCGCGGCCGCGTCGCGCACAAGACGCTCCGCGCGCGCCAGGTTCGCATCGACGTTCCAGTCGCACGCCATCTGCGTGGCGGCCACGATCGTCTTTCTCATCTCGTGCTCCTCCTCAGGAACGACCCAACGTCGGCCAATACGGCGCCAGCGCGGCGCGGGCGGCCCGCACCGCGGCGCGCTCGCCGTCGCCGCACGGATGCTGGGCGAACTGGTGCGGATCGTCGAACGGCGCGTTCCAGCCGACGAGCCCCTCGAGCACGCCGAGCGTCGCGATCGGCAGATACGGCAGGCTGTAGCCGCCTTCCTGCAGCATGACGATGCGTCCGTCGCATGCGCTGCCCGCCGCCTGCCGCAACGCGCGCGCCATGTGCCGGAACCCGTCGCGCTGCACGCGCATGCGGCCGAGCGGATCGAACGCGTTCGCGTCCTGCCCCGCCGACACGAGAATGAGCTGCGGCGCGAACGCTTCGACGAGCGGCAGCACCAGTTCGTCGAATGCGTGCGCGTAGCCGGCGTCGCCCGTGCCGGACGGCAACGGCACGTTCGCGTTGTAGCCGGCGCCCGCGCCGCCGCCCGTCTCGCGCGCTTCGCCGCCATCGACCGGAAAATTCGCCGCCTCGTGCAACGACACGAACAGCACCGACGGATCGTCGTAGAACACCTGCTGCGTGCCGTTGCCGTGATGCACGTCCCAGTCGACGATCGCGACGCGCTCGACGCCGTGCACGGCCTGCGCGTGCCGCGCCGCGATCGCGACGTTGTTGTAGTAGCAGTAGCCCATCGCGAAATCGGCGCCCGCGTGGTGGCCCGACGGCCGGATCAGCGCATACGCCTGCCGAAGCGGCCCCGTCATCACCGCGTCGACGGCCGCGCACGCGGCGCCCGCCGCGAGCCGCGCGACGCGCTCGGTCGACGCGCTGCCCGCCGCGTCGTCGCCGAGCGGCACCACCTGCTCGCCCGCCACCGCGCAAGCCTCGGCGAGCTGCCGCAGATACTCGGGCCGGTGCACGCGCAGCAATTGCTCGTCGGTCGCGCGCTCGAACGCGACGCGCGTCAGACGCTCGGTCATGCCGACCGCGTCGAGCAATTGCTTCGTATACGCGAGCCGCAGCGGACTGTCGAAATGCTCGCCGAAGTTCAGCGTGCCGTGCGGGACGACGTACACGAGATCGCCTTGCCGATGCGTGAGGAATGCGGGATCGAACAGCAGTCCGGTAGGAATCACTTCGGTCTCCTCGTCAGAATGAAGCCGCTCAGTAACCGGTCTTGAACTGGGTCCAGTAGCGTGTCTGCATGCGCATCGCCTGCGGCGGCATCGGGCGCTTCACCCACAGCGTACGCATCGTCGCCGCATCCGGATAGATCGCCGGATTCGACGTGAGCCGCTTGTCGACGAGCGGCGTCGCCGCGCGGTTCGGATTCGGATACATCACCTTGTTGCTGATTTTCGCGACGACGTCGGGCCGCAGAATGTAGTCGATGAAGCGCAGCGCGTTGTCCGGATGCGCCGCGCCCTTCGGAATCGCCATGCTGTCGAACCAGAACGGCGCGCCGGCCGCGGGCAGGCTGTAGACGATCTGCTGCCCGTTCCTCGCATCCGCCGCGCGCAGCGCCGCGACGAGCACCGCGCCCGAGTAGCCGGTAACGACGCACACGTCTCCCGTCGCGAGATCGTTCATCACGGGTGTCGCGATGAACTGGCGGATCGTCGGCCGGATCTTCTTCATCATGTCGAGCGCCGCCTCGTAGTCGCGCGGATCGGTCGTGTTCGGATCGCGACCGATGTAGCGTAGCGCGAGCGGAAACACTTCGCTGCCCGCGTCGTTGAACGCGATGCCGCAGCCCTTGAGCTTCGCCGCATACGCGGGGTTGAAGATCAGCTCGAGCGTGTTCGCGGGCAGCGGGCCGCCGAGCGCCTGCCTCACCTTCGCGACGTTCAGCCCGAGCCCGAACGTGCCCTGCATGTACGGCACGCCGTACTGGTTGCCGGGATCGACCTCGGCCGCGCGCGCGACGATCGCCGGATCGAGGTTCTTCAGATTCGGCAGCCTCGATTTGTCGAGCTTCTGGTAGAGGCCCGCCTGAATCTGCCGCGCCAGAAAATCGTTCGACGGAAACACGAGATCGTAGCCGCTGTTGCCTGTCGTGAGCTTCGTTTGCAACGCTTCGTTGCTGTCGTAGACGTCGAGCCGCACCTTGATGCCGGTTTCCTTCTCGAAGCCGGCGATCGTGTCGGGCGCGAAATACTCGGCCCAGTTGTAGATGTTGAGCACGTTGCCGCCGGCCGCGCGCGCGGCGGCGCACGCGAGCGACGCAAGCACGACGGCGATCCATGCGATGCGCTTCATCGCTCCCTCCTTTGACGATGCCGAAGAAATGGCGGCCGCTCGAGCGCTGCGTTGCCGAACGTTCCGCTTGTGATCGTAAGTAGAGAAAAAAATCGATTCGTGATCTTATTACGCACATCGCCTGTGCCTTTGAGGAAAGAATGCGGCGAATCGATCTGCTGTCCGCGCTCGAAACGTTCGTCTGCGCGGTCGAGGAAGGCAGCCTCAGCCAGGCGGCGCGCAGGCTCGCGAAAACGCCGTCGGCGGTAACGAAGGCGATCGCCGGACTCGAAGCGACGCTCGGCGCGCAACTGCTCGAGCGCACGACGCGCCGGCTCGTGCTGACGGAAGGCGGGCGGCTCTATCTCGCGACCGCGACCGACGTGCTGCGCCGGCTCGCGGACGGCGCGCGGCAGTTGTCCGAGCGCGATGACGAACCGCGCGGCCTGCTGCGCGTCACGGCCGCGCATTCGTTCGGCCACGCGATCCTCGCGCCGCTCTGCGCGCCGTTTGCGCAGGCGTTCCCGCGCGTGCGGATCGAGCTGTCGCTATCCGATCATTACGTCGACATCGTCGGCGAAGGCTTCGATCTCGCGCTGAGGATGGGCAACTACGATCTGCCGAGCCAGATCGTCAAACCGATCGGCTCGAACCGCAGCCTGCTGTGCGCAAGCCCCGGCTATCTCGCGCGGCGCGGCCGGCCCGCCGCGCCGGCCGATCTCGCGCAGCACGACTGCGTGCTCTATCGCCATCCGACGCTCGCGAACGCCTGGACGTTCGATCGCGACGGCGTGCGCGCGCGCATCGAGCCGAAAGGGCCGCTCGCCACCGACGACTACGGCCTCGCGCTCGCCGCGACGCTCGATGGCGCGGGCGTGCTGCCGTGCCCGCAATGGAGCGTCGTCGACGTGCTCGAGGCGGGCCGGCTCGTGCCGCTGCTCGTCGACTGGCGCTTCGAGAGCGCGTCGTTCGGCGAGGACCGGATTTGCGCCGCCTATCCGTCGAGCCGGCGCGGCTCGACGAAGATCCGCCGTCTCGTCGAGCGCGTCGAGGCGAAGCTCGCCGATAGCGAAGCGCGCGTCGCGCGCGTGCTGGGCGAGGCGCCTCGCACCGATTTTGCCCTCCGTTGACGAGGGTCAGCCATCGACCGGCTCGGCCGCGGTGAATGTGTTCCCCTGATCGTTGTTGACGTCGGGTTGCCGGCCGGCAGCGAACCTGAACGGTCGATCGGGCAGCCGGCACGCCGGTTCGAGACGATCCGGCGAACGGTACCCGCGCCAACGGCGCACCGCCACGCCGATAAGCGCGCGACCGGCGCCGCCCCCCGCGCGCCGTCTCGCGCCCCCTCACGTTCGGCCCGCCGCGAGCGGATTCGCGCGCGCTCGTTGACGTGCGTCAATCCGCATCTGCAACCTGCGTGCAGATTGGCTACGCTTGTAGACATTGCGCGCCGCGAGCGACGCGACGAAACGAGCCGCATCGCACGGGCGGCGTCGGCGCTCGTACGGCCCGCCGCAGGACGCCCGCGCGCCGCCGCTCGACCGCGTGCGGCCGACCATCCGACCGGAGACATCGTCATGGAAGAAGCCTATGCACGGCGCGCGCTGCTGCTGCACCTCGGCAGCGTGCTGCAAATCCTGAGCCGCCTCGAGGAGAAGCCCGACAACCAGTCGATCGAGGCGCTGCTCGCGGCGAACGGCATGCTCGCCGACGTGCCGCTCGTCGAATACGTCGTGCAGGACGTGACGGTGCGCGAATTCGTGTCCCGCGCGCTGCGCGCGTTCTGCCTGTGGCCGCAACTGCTGCTCGAAGATCCGCTCGACTACGGCGCGCTCGCGCTGCCCGTTCGCAGGCATCTGTTCGCGGGCAACGATACCGGCTGGAAAGCGTATGCGTCGACGCTGCGCGACGCCGCGCCCGGCTTCGACATCAGGCGCTCGTACGCCGCCGAGCCGCGCGAGGCCGAGCCCGAACTCGCCGACGAGCGCGACGTCGAAGCGGGCGAAGGTCCCGTCGAACGCGACGACGAAGACGATGACGATAGCCGCTTGCGCGAGCGCGCGGCGGCGAGCGTCGAAAGCCCGGCTCCGGACGCCGCGCCGGTTCGCCGCAAATCATATGAATAGCGCGCGCGAGCAGGAACGCCTGCGCTCGCGGCCGGATCGTCAAGGCATCCGAACCTGTTTTGGCGCCGGCCGCGCACCGGCACGCGGCTTGCGCGCGTACCGTTGTCCGCCATTGAAATTTCGCGATTCGCCACCAGATGCACGCCTGTAAGGTCCATCGGCGCGGACGGGCGTCCGCGACGAGCCGACGGGCCTGGCTCGACGGACTCGCTCCGTCACGACGTACCGCGGCCCGATCCGCGTTTGCCATGACAGTCTCAGAGCGCGAAGTGCGCTACGAACAGGGCATCGACCGATTGCTCGAACTTGCCGGCGCCCGCGGCGACCCGGAATACGCCGACGTCGCCGACGAGTTCGCGAGCGCGCCGTCCGACGCGCACGCGCATACGCACGGCCTCGGCGAGCCCGATCCCCTCGATCATCACGCATCCGACGAAAACGGCGGCGCCGGTTCGTTCGGCGACAAGCTGACGCGGCCCGCGCACGCAGATGCCGATTGGCGCGACGACGACGATGCTCCGTCATCCGAACCAAACGACGCCGCGCCGGACGACACCGTAGTCTCGACCGATCCGCTCGCGCTCTTCGTGCGCCGGATGCACGCAGTGCCGCTGCTGACGCATGCGCAGGAAATCGCGCTCGCCGCCGAAATCGAGGCGGGCCGCGAGCAGGTGCTGTTGGCGCTTGCCGAGGCGCTCGATCTTCTCGAACTCGCGTCGCTGCCGGACGATCCAGCGCTCGGCCACGCGCGCGCCGCGCTGCAGCGCGCACGCGCCCGCGGCGGCGACGGCGCGCGCGCGTACGCCCGCGCGTGCAAGCGGGCGTTCGCGGCGCTCGCCGCACATGGCTGGCCGTCGGCGGAAATCGATGCGGTGCGGCGTGCGATGCGCCGCCTGCCGGCATCGCCGGCAAAAGGCGGCGCGGGCGCGCTGCATGCGTTCGCGGACGGCGAAGCGCGCATCTCGGCTGCAACCGCGAGAATGGCGGAAGCGAATCTGCGGCTCGTGCTGTCGATCGCGCGCAAGCACGCGTCGCGCGGCCTCGATCTCGCCGATCTGCTGCAGGAAGGCAATCTCGGCCTGCTGCGCGCGATCGAGAAATTCGAATATCGGCGCGGCTTCAAGTTCTCGACGTATGCGACGTGGTGGATTCGTCAGGCGATTTCGCGCGCGATCGCGGACCGCGCCCGCACGATCCGCGTGCCGGTTCACGTCGGCGACGAAGTGCGCCGCGTGCGCAAGGTCGCCGATCGGATCGAACGGCGCAGCGGCGCCCGCGCATCGCTCGCCGAGCTCTCGGCGGCGACCGGGCTGCCGGTCGAGCGGCTGCGCGCGATGCTGATGCTGCCTCGCGAGCCGCGCTCGCTGAACGCGCCGCTCGGCAACGACGACCAGGCCGAATTCGGCGACCTCGTCGAGGACGCATCGACGCCGAGCCTGTTCGATGCGCTCGCCCACGGGCAGATGTGCGACGTCGTCACGTCGCTGCTGAAAACGATGTCCGCGCAGGAAGCCGACATCCTGCGCCGGCGCTTCGGCATCGGCGGCGACGAGCCGTGGAGCTACGAGCAGATCGCCGCGCAGACGGGCGTGTCGCGCGAGCAGGTTCGCCGCATCGAGAAGCGCGCGCTGCAGACGCTGCGCGTCACCGCCGAAGCGTGCAACGCGCACGACTTCCTCGACGCGCAGCCGTAACGCCCGCGCCGCACGCGGCACGGCGCGCGCCGCTCGTCACACGCTGAAGCGGTTCAACGTATATGCGCGATACGCGGCGACGAACGCGTCGAACGAGCCGGCGTTCTTCGCTTCGAGCTCGGCTTGCTCGCCGAGCGAGCGCTCGGCGAGCAAGCGCGCGTCGCGCATCGCGGCCTCGTCGAGCGGGCGGCCGCGGAAATACGCCGCATGCGCTTCGCTTTGCGCGCGGGCGAACTCGATGAACGACTGCCCGTTCTCGCGCATCGCGCGCAGCACGCGCGCGGAAGGCGTGAGCTCCGGATCGTCGAGCTTCGCGCGCTGCGCGGCGATCGCGCGCGCATAGGCGTCGCCGCCGCGGATGTCGTCGAGCACGCGGCCCGCGGCTTCGATCTGCGCGAAGATCTCGCCCGCCCATGCGCGCATCGGCACGGCCGCGCCGTCGCGCGTCAGCTCGAGCCCCGGCTTGCGCCCCTCCATCGTCACGCGGCCGAAGTTCGCATTCGACTCGCGATACGCGTCGCACGTGAGCGGCGCGCTCTCGTCGAGCGCGCAGACGAGCAGGTACGCGTCGATGAAGCGCGCGGTGTCGAGCGCGATGCCCGTCGGCTCGAACGGATCGATGTCGAGACAGCGCACCTCGATGTACTGGACGCCGCGCGACGCAAGCGCGTGCAGCGGCCGCTCGCCCGAATACGTGACGCGCTTCGGCCGGATCGTCGAGTAGAACTCGTTCTCGATCTGCAGCACGTTCGTGTTGATCTGAATCCACTCGCCGTCGCGGTGCGTGCCGATCGCCTCGTACGGCGGATACGGCTCGCTGACCGCCTTCGACAGCGCGTCGAGATAGCCGGACAGCGTGTTGTAGTCGGCCTCCAGCGCCGCCTGCGCGGTCGTGTTCGAGTAGCCGAGGTCGCTCATCCGCAGGCTCGTCGCGTGCGGGCGATACAGCGTCGCGGCGTCGAACGCGTCGAGCTTGTGCGCCCGGCCCCGCAGGAAACCGAGATCGAGCGCGGGCGACGCGCCGAACAGGTACATCAGCAGCCAGCTCGTGCGGCGGAAATTGCGGATCTGCGCGAGATAGCGCTCCGACTGGTAATCGACGAGGTTCGCGGTCGAGCCTTCCTCCGCGTGCAGCCGCCGCCACACTTCCTCGCTTAGCGAATAGTTGTAGTGAATCCCCGCGATGCACTGCATCGTGCGGCCATAGCGATGCGCGAGGCCGCGCCGGTAGACGGTCTTCAGCCGCCCGATGTTCGACGTGCCGTAGTCCGCGATCGGGATTTCATCGTCGGCGGGCAACAGGCCCGGCATCGAGTCCGTCCACAGCATCTCGTCGCCGATCGACGCATAGACGTAGCGATGCAGTTCGTCGAGCCGCTCGAGCGTCGTCGCGGCGTCGCGCTCCGCTGGCGTGATCAGCTCGACGAGCGCCTCCGAATAATCGGTTGTCAGCGACGGATGCGTGAGCGCCGATCCGAGCGCACGCGGATGCGGCGTAAACGCGATCATCCCGTCGCGCGTCACGCGCAGGCTTTCCTTCTCGATGCCGCGCAGGCCGTCAGGCAGTTGCTCGCGCGTCGGGCTCGTGCTCAACACGGCAAGGCGTTGGTGCAACAAGGCTGTCTGGCGGGAAGTCATGTTGTTCGGCATCGATGCAAGTGCGGGCCCGGCGATCCGCGGCACGCGCGGACAACCTGGCGGGATTTGACAGTAGCGGGCACTTTAACATCTCGCCGAAAGGCTCGCTTGACCTGCCCTTCGGCCTTGCCTGACGATTCGCGCCGGCCGCGCGGGACGGCGCGCGCGCCTATCCGCCGCGCGCCGAGCCGGCGCGATCGGCAATCTCGTTCCACAAATGCATCGCCGCATACGCGCGCCACGGCCGCCACGCATCGGAGCGAAGGCGCTGGCTCGCCGGCCGGTCGAGCGCCGGGTCGCGCGCGACGATCGCCTGCATCAGCACGAGGTCGGTCGCGGGCCATGCGTCGGCATCGCGCCATGCGCGCATCGCGACGTATTCGACGGTCCACGGGCCGATCCCCGGCAGCGCGAGCAGCGCGGCGCGCACGCCGGCCGGGTCGGTCGCGTACGCATCGAGCGGCACGTCGCCCGCGGCGACCGCGCGCGCGACGCCCTGCAGCGCCGCCGCACGCTTGCCCGGCATCCCGATCCGCGACAAGTCGCACGCGGCAAGCGCCGCAGGCTCCGGAAACCGCCAGCCGGCCGGGCCCGACGCGTGCGCGCCGAGCCTCTCGCCCGCGCGCTCGACGAGCCGCCCGACGATCGTCGTCGCGGCCTTCACGCTCACCTGCTGGCCGACGATCGCCCGCACGATCAGCTCGAAGCCCGACCACGCGCCCGGCACACGCAGGCCGGGCGCGGCGTCGACGAGTGGCGCGAGCCACGCGTCGCGCGCGAGATGCGCGCCGATCGCGGCGGGATCGGCGTGCAGATCGAGCATCGTCGCGAGCCGCGCGGCGAATGCGGCGTCTGCGTGCCGCGCCGCGTCGCCCTCGACGAGCGCGACGAGACAGCGCTTGCGCGGATGCCTGCGCACCGTCAATGTGCCGCTCGCGCCGCGATAATCGACCGTGCGCCGGTACGCGCCGTTCTCGACCGCCTCGACGCCCGGAATCGCGCGCCCCGCGAAGAAGCGCAGCACGCGCGGCCAATCGTATGGGGATTTGAACGGCAGCTCGAGCGCGACGCTGCCGGGCCGCATGACGGCCGATTCGACGGCGGCGCTCAAGCTGCGTCGTCCACGACGAGCCCGACGGATTCGCCCGCCGCGCGCTGCGCTTCGGCATCGAGGAGCGCCGCCTTGCGCGGCAAGCCCCACCGGTAGCCGGCGAGCGAACCGCCCTTCTGCACGACGCGGTGGCACGGAATCGCGAGCGCAACCGGATTCGACGCGCACGCGCTCGCGACCGCCCGCACCGCGCGCGGCGCGCCGAGCGCCTCGGCGATCTGCGTGTAGCTGCGCGTCTCGCCGTAAGGAATCCGACGCAACGCATCCCACACACGCTGCTGGAATTCGGTCGCGGCGAGATCGAGCGGCAGTTCGAAGCGCCGGCGCGTGCCGTTCAGATACGCATCGACCTGCGCGATGAACGGCGCGATCCGCTCTACAGACTCGGCGATCTGCGCGTTCGCGAACGCCGTTCGGAGCTCGTCGACGAGCGGCGTCGCGGCGTCGCCGAACGCAATCTTGCAGATGCCCTTGCTCGTCGCCGCGACGAGCACGACGCCGAGCCGCGTATCGGCCGTCGCGTAATCGATCTTCAGGCCGGCGCCCTTGCGGCGAAACGCGGACGGCGACATGCCGAGCTCGCGCGGCACCGATTCGTAGAGCCGCGACGGTGAATTGAAGCCCGCGTCTACGGCCGCGCGCGTGACGGCGGCGCCGCTTTGCAACGCGTCGCGCAATGCGGCGCCGCGCTGCGCGGCCTGGTATTGGCGCGGCGACACGCCGACGACGCGCTTGAACAGCCGTTGAAGATGAAACGGGCTCACGTGAACGGCGTCGCTCAGTTGCGCGAGCGTGAAGCGGTCCTGACGATGCGCGTCGAGCACCGCGCACGCGCGATGGACGATTTCGAGCTCGCGCGGCAATCCCTCGGGCTGACAGCGCTTGCACGGACGATAGCCTGCCGCGCGCGCGGCGCCCGTGTCGGCGAAGAACGACACGTTCTCGCGCCTCGGCAGCCGCGACGCGCACGACGGCCGGCAGAACACGCCGGTCGTCCTGACCGCGTAACAGAACGCGCCGTCGGCATCGGCGTCGCGCGAGACGAGCGCGGCCCAGCGCGCATCGTCGGTCGAGTAGGCTGGCTGCTTCATGATGACCTCGCAAAGGCGGAACGGATGCCTGTCACTGTAGGCGTCGCCCGGCTCGCGTACGCGCTGTTTCTTGCGCTCTCATTCGAGCCGCCGTCACGCGAACGACACAATCGTCGGATTCGTTGCCGCAATCGAGGCACGAGCGCCGCCTCGGCCCCATTTTGTTGCAGTGCGAATGCGACAGATTGCCGTCCTGACGTTTTTTTACACAAAGAATATTGCGTCGCACCATCCGGATGTGTATAGTTGGAACTGTCTCCTCCATGTCTCCTCCTGATATGGATTAAGCCCGTTCGAATGTGAGCGGGCTTTTTTTCGTCCATCGATTTTGCGTCCGTCCATGTGCCGCACGGACCGTCTACACTCGGTGGGACTTTCCTCTCGAAGGAGACGTTCCCGATGAAATTCCACATCCACGAGATCGATCACGTGGTGCTGCGCGCCGCCGACCTGGCGGCGATGACCCGCTTCTATTGCGACGTGCTCGGCTGCCATGTCGAAAAGGAGCAGCGGGAATTGGGACTCGTTCAATTGCGCGCCGGGCGCTCGCTGATCGACCTGCTCGCGGTCGGCTCGTCAATCGACCGGGCGGACAGCGGGGCGCCCGGGAAGGGTCGGAACATGGATCATCTGTGCCTGCGCGTCGAGCCGTTCGATGCGGCCGCGCTGCACGCGCACCTCACCGCACATGGCGCGAGGCCGGGCGACGAGGCGCGGCGCTATGGCGCGGACGGCTACGGGCCGTCGATCTATCTGTTCGATCCGGAAGGCAACATGGTCGAACTGAAGGGCCCGCCGGAGGCCGTCGCGCCCTGAGGGCGAACGCGTGAGCCGGCGAAACGGGATTGCCCGGGCACCCGCGCCGCAAGCCGCAAAGATTAGACTCCCCGGCGAACGACCCGCGATCCGGCCGCCGAGCACGACCCATCGCTTCGCGCCCGCTCAGGCGTCCTCGCGCGCCTTCAACACCGTCCATTCGATCGCGACCGGATCGTGCGTCGCGCTCGACAGCCATGCGGCGCCGTCCTGGATCGTGCACTGCAGGCGCATCGTGCGCTCGGCGATGCCGCCCAGCGCCGCCGCAACGCCGTCGGCGAGCGACATCACCTGCACGTTGCGCAACCGCTCGACCTTGCCGCGCACGCCCTGCCACCAGATGTCGGACGTGCGTCCGCCGTACGCGATCACGTTCACGCGCTCGGCGCGGCCGCTCGCCTTCGCGATGCGGCGCTCGTCGGGCTGCCCGACGTCGATCCACGCTTCGATCGCCCCCGTCAGGTCCTTTTGCCAGAGATCGGGCTCGTCGGTATCCGACAGTCCCTTGCAGAACTCGAGCCGCTCGTGCGCAAACAGCGCGAACGCGGCAATGCGCACCATCATCCGCTCGTCCGTTTCGGACGGGTGACGGGCGACGGTGAGCGAGTGATCGGCATAATAGTGCCGGTCCATGTCGGCGATTTGCAGCTCCGCCTTGTAGATCGTCGATTTGATCGCCATTCGGCATCGGGGCCCGCGGGGGCCGTTGATTCGGTTCGGGGCGTGATGATACCGAATGCGCGATGCAAGCGCGACGTCGCTCGGAGTTGCCGTCGGCAACGGCGGCGAGCAACGGCCGTAAACGCAAGACGGCCCGACTGACGCCGGGCCGCTCGATTCCGTCGCGCCCGCGCGTCGGCTCGGACCGCGGACGCAAACGCGATCGCGTTACTGCTTGATGAAGCGCGCGTCGGCCCAGAGACCTTGCTGGTCGCTGTTCTCGGCGCTCACGAACTGCACGTCGCCCTTGTCGACGCTGACGACCCGGAAGCGCTGGCCCTCGGGCACCGACAGGCACCGGTAGTCGTCGAAGTATTGCTGCTTCGCTTGCGACTTGCCGTCACGCTCGTGGCTCAGTACGGAGTCCAGATTGTCTTTCGACAGACACCCCCACGCGTTTTTCGTCAGTTGGATCTCCTGCTGCGGCTTGAGCGATGCGCCGCTGTCCGCCTGCGCCACCGAAACCGCAACGATGCCGCTCGTCAGTGCCAGAAAAAGACCGGTACGCTTCATCATGTCGTGTCTCCCATTCGCTCGGGTCATGAGCTCGGGTTAGCTATGTATTTAAAGGCTTGCGTCGACTCACATTTTTTCATGTTAGAAGAAGCAAGGGTGATCGCAAGCACATTCGTTGTGCGACCGCAATAGCGACGAATTGCCGCACCCGTTGCGCAACCCCGCTCGCGGCGCCCGCCGCCGCGCCATACATGCGTCATCCCGATTTTCCGGATGCCCAAAGGTCTTGTCCTGCAAGCCTTTCGGTTGCGCGCGTTTTTTCACGATGAACGAGACGGATAATCCAAAAGCAGCCGGTTATCGATGTGATGCGCCGCACATAAAGTCATCGAAAAATCTCGCGCCGCCGCATCAAAATCCTTTGTTCTGCAAAATACAAAAAAAATGCCAGGCGCATTCGCACCCGGCATCCGTCCTGTCGCGATACGGGCCGCGCCCGGCTGGCGCGGCGCACCGGCATGCATGCCGGCCGGCCTTATTCGTGCCCGTGCAATTCCGCGCCTTGCTGGGCGGCGAAATAATCACGCTGGAAAATGCACATTCTCAATGCATTGTGATACTGGCCGTTGCCGAAAAACTCTTCGATCAGCTCGGCCTCGTGCTTGAAACCGCATTTCTCGTAAACCCGGATCGCGGCGGCGTTCGATTTGTCGACGATCAAATACAGCTTGCGCAGGTTCAACACCTTGAACGCATATTCGACCGCGAGCCGGGTTGCGCGCGTCGCGTGGCCGCGGCCTTGCCGGTTCGGCGCGATGATGATCTGGAACTCGCCGCGGCGGTGAATGTAGTCGAGCTCGATCAGCTCGACGAGACCGACGAGCTCGCCATCGGAATCGAACGCGACGAAACGGCGCTCGCGCTGGTCGTGCACGTGCTGGTCATACAGTTGCGACAGCTCGGTGAACGTTTCATACGGCTCTTCGAACCAGTAACGCATGATCTTCGCGTCGTTGTTCAGTTCGTGGACGAAACGCAGGTCCTGGCGCTCGAGCGGCCTCAGCGCGAGCGTGTGTTGTTCGTTCTGGATTTGCATGATGATGTCCTTGAGTCATTCGGGGGCGGCATGGGGCGGTATGGACACCCGTGCAAGCGCGGAGTGCGTCGAAGGATGCGTCGGCGGAAAATGACTGTGGGCTTTGATAGAGAGCCTAAAATGAATCGAGGGTTCCCGCCCCGCGATGGAGGCTATCGTGATCGAGCAAGTGATACTGGGCGTTTTTCTCGTGCTGCCGCTTCTCATCGTCGCGGTGCTGTACTCCGACGAACTCTGGCAGGAGCACCGCCTGCAGCATCCGCGCGACGAGCACACGCCGCATGTCGACTGGCGCCACCCGTGGCGGCTCCTGCGGCGAGGGCACTGACGACGTCGAGTCGTCCGCGCACCGGCCGCGCGGATTTGCCGCGTACGAGGAGGAGACGTCCGCCGCGCAAGCGCACGGCGGGCGGCGATGGCAAGCGCGCGCCGCGTAAGCCCATGCGCTTCGCCCGGATGAATCGTTCGCCGCGCCGAATTCGGCGACAAGCCGGGGCCGGCGTTTGCTTTTCCGGCATCGCACATCGCGCGGCGAGCCGGCGCGCGCCAATGCGACGCGCACCGTTGCCGACCATCGATGCCCCGCGTTTCCGGCACAAAAAAAGTGCTCGAAGGCGCCTTGGGTCCGCAAAAATCGCGGAAATCAGCAGTTTCCTTTCTTCGCCTGCCCCGGCGGGCAGAAGCCGTTGCCCGGGCCTCCCTGGGGCGCCATGATGACGCCAGGCTGATCCGGAACATAGACGGCGCAGCCGCTCAGGACACCTGCGGAAACCGCCAATGCGATGATGATTTTCTTCATGTTGTTTCCCCGTTAGTGATAGAGGCGGAAGGGGCGCGGCCCCTTCCGTTCGTATTGCCGAACGTTCGGAACCCGAAATTGAGGTTCGAGACCGAGCCCGCGATAATGTTCACCGGCTGCTGCCGCGTCGTTCCGTTGGCCGCGTCGGCTTCGATCGTGTACTGGCCCGCGGCGGCCGGCATCTTCGGCGCTCCACGCTTCTTGATCCGGTCGCAGATCGCCAGCACGTCGCCGGGCGTCACCTCGGAAACCGGCTTGCTACCGATCGCCGGATACACGTCCTTCCCAAGTGCGCGTTTCGTCGTCCGCTGATACTCGGCCGACTTGTCCGCCATTTGTTGTTCTAGCCAGTACGCAGCGAACTCGCGGACGGTATCGAGCGGCTACAGGGGAAACGCCACCGGCCACGGTCTCCTTATATCGGCGGGCGCGCTCGCGAGCAGTCGCCAAGCTGACTGCAGGATATTCGCCAATCGTGACGGGCGGCTGGCGCTTGCCATGGAGTGAGTAGCGGCAGCGCCAGAATTTTGACCCTGACGGCATCACCTCCAAAATCAGGCCGCCTCCGTCAGAGACAGGATAGCGGGTGGCCTTTGGTTGTAATGCCTTGACGCGGGTATCGGTCAGCGGTTGAACAACTTTTGGCATGGTCTTCCCCTATTGGCATACACAATTTCGCGACGACGCGCTTCGTATGCCATCTGTATGCCAAAAACATCTGGCTGTCGATTGGTAAACTTGTGGGAATATTGGGGATAAACCTTTATATAATGGGGCTTTCCGGCTTATTGCGTGTGAAACTTTGGCAACGATAGGCAACTGATTATTTACCAATACAAAACCGACTAAAAATCACCCCCAACAAATCATCAGACGTGAACTCCCCGGTGATCGAATTGAGCTGCTCCTGCGCGAGCCGCAGTTCCTCGGCGAAAAGATCCAGCGCCTGAGCATTCTGATCCGCATGCCCGGCCGCCCGCGCGAGATGCGCCTGCGCCGCGCGCAGCGCAATCAGATGCCGCTCGCGCGCGAGATACACGCTCTCCGCGCCCGCCTGCCACCCTGCGATCCGCAGCAGCTCGCCGCGCAGCAGATCGATCCCGTCGCCGCGCTTCGCCGACAGCCGCACTTCGCACACATCCGCGCACGCCGCGCCACCGCCCACTCGCGCAACCGATGCCGGCGCATCCGTCAGATCCGTCTTGTTCAGCACGCGCACGACCGGCACGCCGGCCGGAAAACGCGCGGCGATCACCTCGTCGTCCGGGCCGCGCCCGCTCCGCGCATCAAGCAAATGCAGCACGACGTCGGCCCGCTCGATCTCGCCCCACGTGCGCGCGATGCCGATCTTCTCGACCTCGTCCTCCGTCTCGCGCAAGCCGGCCGTATCGACGATGTGCAGCGGAATGCCTTCGACCTGGATCGTCTGGGCGACTTTGTCGCGCGTCGTGCCGGCGATCGGCGTGACGATCGCGAGCTCCGCGCCCGCAAGCGCGTTCAATAGCGACGACTTGCCGACGTTCGGCTGCCCGGCGAGCACGACCGACAGCCCCTCGCGCAACAGCGCCCCCTGCCGCGCGTCGCCGAGCACGTGCGCGAGCCGCTCGCGGATGTGCGCAAGCTTGCCGCGCGCATCGGCCGCCTCGAGAAAATCGATCTCCTCTTCCGGAAAGTCGAGCGTCGCCTCGACGAGCATCCGCAGCGCGATCACGTCGTCGACGAGCACATGGACGTCACGCGAAAACACGCCGTCGAGCGAGCGGCCCGCCGAGCGCGCGGCCGCCTCGGTGCTCGCCTCGATCAGATCGGCGACGGCCTCCGCCTGCGCAAGATCGAGCTTGTCGTTCAGGAACGCGCGGCGCGTGAATTCGCCCGGCTCTGCCAGCCGCAGGCCATACGCGCGCCCCGCGTCGAGGCAGCGCTGCAGCACGAGCTGCAGCACGATCGGCCCGCCGTGGCCTTGCAGTTCGAGCACGTGCTCGCCCGTATACGAATGCGGCGCGGGAAAATAGAGCGCGATGCCCCGGTCGAGCGGCTCGCCCGCGCCGTCGAGAAACGGTACGTAGCTCGCATGCCTCGGCGCGAGCCGTGCGCCGCACAGCGCCTCGCTCAGCGCAAGCGCCGCCGCTTCTCCGGCTCGCCCGAACGAGATGCGCACGACGCCGATTCCGCCTCGGCCGGACGCGGTGGCAATGGCGACGATCGAATCGGAATCAGTGGCGAGCATGGCAAAAATTCTGAAATAAATGAAATAGAAATCCAAAGAACCGCAGATATCCTTGAATGCCGAATTGTAGCCCGGCCGCGCAATAGTATTGCGCGGACAACGTTCCACCCTGCCATTTTCCGCAATTTTTTGTTTATCTTAGTTGCGCTAACCAATTGATGTGACGAATTCGAAGCGTCCTGACGGCGAAACGACCTCGACCACCGATCAGCAAGCATGAGCGCACCCGCAGCCGATCGCAACCTCTGGCATCCACCAGTTAAACAATCACTCAGTTGGGCTAAACATAACCTGATTGGTTGTCTTCCTGGCAGCGGTCGAACTGCACAATCTGGCCATGCCGACACTCGAAGAAAAAGTGGCGTTCACCGAACGTCTCAAATTCGCCTTGTTGCGCAGCCCAGAAAAAGTGACCGGCGCGACGGAACTCGCTTTGCATTTCAATTTGCGTCATCACGGCGAGCATCCGGTTTCTCCGCAAACCGCGCACAAATGGCTGACGGGCCGCACGATTCCGACGCCGGACAAGCTTCGCACGCTTGCCGAGTGGCTTCGGGTGGACCTGCATTGGCTGCACTATGGCCCGCCGCCGAGCGCGGCGCGCACCACGCCGCAGCCGTTGCCGCGCGACGAAAAGTATCCGCCCACGCCCGAGACGATCGAGCTCGCATCGAAGATCGAGGCGCTCTCGCCGCATCATCGCTATCTGGTGCAGGAACTCATCGAGCAGTTCTACGGCGATACGTCGAAGCGCTGACCACGCCGCCGCCTGAACGAAAAAGCCGCCTGACGAACCAGACGGCTTTTTCGTATCTTCGATCGAAACGATGTCCGGCTATCCGGAGCGGCTGGAAAAAGGGGCGAACTGCATCGCCCCTTTGTTCGTCCGGTCGGGCGTCAGCTCGCTTTTTTCTTCGCCGCGGCGCCGCCGAGCGTGCGCGTGATGTAGTACTGCTGCGCGATCGACAGCACGTTGTTCACCACGTAGTACAGCACGAGGCCGGCCGGGAAGAAGAAGAACATCACCGAGAACGCGATCGGCATGAACATCATCATCTTCGCCTGGACCGGGTCCGGCGGGGTCGGGTTCAGCTTCGTCTGCACGAACATCGACACGGCCATCAGCACCGGCAGGATGAAGTACGGGTCGCGCTGCGACAGGTCGTGAATCCACAGAATCCACGGCGCGCCACGCATTTCCACCGATGCGAGCAGCACCCAGTACAGCGAGATGAACACCGGGATCTGGATCACGACCGGCAGGCAGCCGCCGAACGGATTGACCTTCTCGGTCTTGTACAGCTCCATCAGCGCCGCGTTCATCTTCTGCGGATCGCTCTTGAAGCGCTCGCGCAGCGCCTGCATCCGCGGCGTGATTTCCTTCATCCGCGCCATCGACTTGTAGCTCGCCGCCGACAGCGGGAAGAACACCGCCTTGATCAGCAGCGTGAGCAGCACGATCGCCCAGCCCCAGTTGCCGACGAAGCCGTGGATCTTCTCGAGCAGCCAGAACAGCGGCTTCGCGATGATCGTCACCCAGCCGTAGTCCTTCACGAGCTCGAGCCCCGGCGCGATGCCTTCAAGCATCCGCTCTTCTTCCGGACCGGCGAACAGACGCGCGGACACGTCAGCCGACTGGCCCGGCGCGATCGCCGCGACCGGCTGCTTCACGCCGACGCGGTACAGCGTCGGGTCGATCTTCTCGACGTAGATGTCGCGCTTCGCGCCCGCCTGCGGTATCCACGCGGACGCGAAGTAGTGCTGAACCATCGCGATCCAGCCGTTGTCGGCGGACGGGACGTAATCGGCCTTGTTCTTGTCGATGTCGCTGAACGTGATCTTCTGGAAGTGCTTCTGATCCGTGTACACCGCCGGCCCGAGGAACGTGTGCGAGAACATCGGCGTCTCGACCGACGTGTTGTCGCGCACGAGCTCCATGTACACGCTCGGCGTGACGGGCGCGGTGCCGACGTTCTCGATCTTCGTGTCGACGCCGATCACGTAGCTGCCGCGCGTGAACGTGTACGTCTTCACCACCTTCACGCCGCCCTTCACCGGCGATTCGAACGACAGCTTCAGCGCGTTCTGGCCGGCCGAGAGCGACGTCGGGCCGGCCACCTGCGCGTAGATGTCGTTGTGGTTCGGGAAGTCGCCGCCGAGGAGGCCCGTGCGCGCGAGGTACGTGTGGTTCGCCGCGTTGTCGAACAGCGTCACCGACAGGTCGGGCTGCTTGCCGTCGCCCGCCTTCGTCAGCGTCAGCTTCGCGAGCGTGCCGCCGCGCGTGTCGATCTCGCCGTTGTAGACGTCGGTCGAGAAGCGCACGAGCTGCGCCTGCGCCGCGGGCGCCGTCGTCGCGGGAGCCGCGCCCGTCGCGGCCGCCGGCAGCGCGTTCACCGCCGCCGCGCTCGCGCCCGATGCGCCAGCACCGTTAGTTGCGTTCGACGCGGTGTTCGTCTGCGTGACGTTCGGGAAGAACATCGACGGGCGTCCGTGGGACCGTTGCCAGTTGTCGAACAGCATGACCGCTGACATGAAGAAGATCACCCATAGGACGGTGCGTTTGATATCCATGCGTTGTCTCAGAGTCGATGGGACGACGCCTCAGCTTCGTGAGGAGCGTTACGTGCGTCGGAGTTGGGCGGCGGGACGAGGTCGACGCCGCCCGCGGAGAACGGATGGCATCGGCACAGGCGCCTGGCGGCAAGGTAAGTGCCGCGCGCGGCGCCATGATACTGGATTGCCTCGCGCGCGTAATCCGAACAGGAGGGATAAAAACGGCATCGGCTGCCGAGCAGCGGGCTCACGGCAAGCTTGTAGAAGCGCAGCAACGCGATCAGAACCGTTTGCATAGCAGTGGCGGCGCCGTTGCGCCGCGTTCGAGCCAATCGGGCGGACGGATCGGAGGCCGTCCGCGACGGGCGTCGGCGCGTCACTCGGACGCGGGCTTCGCCCCGTTGCGCCGGGCAATCTCCCGGGCTGCCCGGTCGAGCAGCTCGCGGATCTCGCCCGCGCACAGCGCCGCGAGCGGCGCGGATGCGGCGCTCGGCATCGCCTTCTTGTCGAAGCGCGTATGCAGGCGCAGCAGAATGTCCCAGCCGGCGAACTCGGCGCGACGCGTGCGAAACGCTTCGCGGGCGAGCCGCTTGACCAGATTGCGCGTCACCGCACGCGCAGCGTACTTCTTGCCGATGACGAGCCCAAGACGCGCTTCGTGCCCCGTCGGCTTGCCGTAGATCACGAAGTGCGCGCTGCGCCGCCACGGGCGCAAACGAAAAACGGATGAAAATTCATCCGTTTTCAGAAGTCGCGCAGCTTTGGGGAAGGCGGCGGACGCTTGCAACGGAATCGAACCCGGGACAGCGGCTGCCTCGCCCGCATCGCTGCGGACGGCGGACACGGCGCGCAACCCGCCCTTAGATGGCGAGACGCTTGCGGCCCTTCGCGCGGCGGGCGTTGATGACCTTGCGGCCGCCGGCCGTCTTCATGCGCACGCGGAAGCCATGGGTGCGCTTGCGGCGCGTCACGGAAGGTTGGTAGGTACGTTTCATGTTGCTCTCACTTGTTCGAGAATATCGGGAATCAGGGACCGCGTGCCCTCTCTTTCGAGGCAACCGGGCGAACGCAATCGCCGAAAATAACAGGATTGGTTTTCGCGGAACCCGCTATTTAAACCGTTTTTCTCTTGGCGGTCAATACGTTAGAGGCATGCCTGGGCCGCATCGGCCGGGTCGATCCCCGGCTCCGCCGCGCTGCGGCGATCGCGCCCCACCGGCCATTCGCCCCTGTGGATAACTCCCGCGCGCACTCCGTTTGGCGGTAGAATCTCGCCTTATCTCCAAGAATCCCGCACGCCGCCTCGGCTCGCGCCTGCGCTCAAACCCTTGTCGCGCAAGCGTCCGAGGCACGTCCGCACGGCCGCACCGGGCCTTGTTGCGCATCCGCGACAAGGGCGGCCGCGCGCCGCGCGTGCAAACGAAACAACGACAGCTCTTCGATGAACGATTTCTGGCAACACTGTTCCGCGCTATTGGAGCGTGAATTGACGCCCCAACAGTACGTGACGTGGATCAAACCCTTGGCCCCGGTCGCCTTCGATGCCGCTGCGAACACGCTGTCGATCGCCGCACCGAACCGCTTCAAGCTCGATTGGGTCAAGAGCCAGTTCTCGGGCCGGATCTCCGATCTGGCCCGGGATTTCTGGAACGCGCCGATTGACGTGCAATTCGTGCTCGATCCGAAGGCGGGCCAGCGCAGCGCCGCCGGCACGGCGCCGCTCGCGCCCCGCGCCCCGCTGTCGGCGGCGAATCCCGCTCCGGTTACGGCCGGCCCCGTGCCGGCGGGCGCCGTCGACGCGAACGCACCCGCGCCCGCCGGCATGAACGCCGCCACCGCGGCCGCCGTCGCCGCCGCGCAAGCGGCCAAGGCGAACGCCGCCGCGCTGAACGCCGACGAAGCCGCCGACCTCGATCTGCCGAGCCTCACCGCGCACGAAGCGGCGGCCGGCCGCCGCACGTGGCGCCCCGGCGCGGCGAGCGCGAACAGCGAAGCCGCCGACTCGATGTACGAGCGCTCGAAGCTCAACCCCGTGCTCACGTTCGACAACTTCGTCACCGGCAAGGCGAACCAGCTCGCGCGCGCGGCGGCGATCCAGGTGGCCGACAATCCGGGCATCTCGTACAACCCGCTGTTCCTGTACGGCGGCGTCGGCCTCGGCAAGACCCACCTGATCCACGCGATCGGCAACCAGTTGCTGCTCGACAAGCCGGGCGCGCGCATCCGCTACATCCACGCGGAGCAGTACGTGTCCGATGTCGTGAAGGCGTACCAGCGCAAGGCGTTCGACGATTTCAAGCGCTACTATCATTCGCTCGACCTGCTCCTCATCGACGACATCCAGTTCTTCTCCGGCAAGTCGCGCACGCAGGAGGAATTCTTCTACGCGTTCGAAGCGCTCGTCGCGAACAAGGCGCAGGTAATCATCACGAGCGATACCTATCCGAAGGAGATCTCCGGCATCGACGATCGCCTGATCTCGCGCTTCGATTCGGGCCTGACCGTCGCGATCGAACCGCCCGAGCTCGAAATGCGCGTCGCGATCCTGATGCGCAAGGCGCAATCGGAAGGCGTGAGCCTGTCGGAAGATGTCGCGTTCTTCGTCGCGAAGCATCTGCGCTCGAACGTGCGCGAGCTCGAAGGCGCGCTGCGCAAGATCCTCGCGTACTCGAAATTCCACGGCCGCGAGATCACGATCGAGCTGACAAAGGAGGCGTTGAAGGATCTGCTCACCGTGCAGAACCGGCAGATCTCGGTCGAGAACATTCAGAAGACGGTCGCCGATTTCTACAACATCAAGGTCGCCGACATGTATTCGAAGAAGCGCCCCGCGAACATCGCGCGGCCGCGGCAGATCGCGATGTATCTCGCGAAGGAGCTCACGCAGAAGAGCCTGCCCGAAATCGGCGAGCTGTTCGGCGGGCGCGATCACACGACCGTGCTGCACGCGGTGCGCAAGATCGCCGACGAACGCGGCAAGGACGCGCAGCTCAACCACGAGCTGCACGTGCTCGAGCAGACGCTCAAGGGTTGATGCGTGCGAGCGCTTGAGAATCGCGGAGCCGCCCCAATTTAAAAGGGGCGGTTCGGTTTTGAGGCACAATACTGGTTTGACCGCCCGGCCGGCGGCGGGCCGACGGCCCGCCCGGCCAGGCGCTGCGAGGCTTGCAGGCCGTTAATTGAACGAAGGAACTCTATGCAACTGGTCAAGACCGAACGAGACACCCTCCTTAGGCCGCTGCAAACCGTGAGCGGTATCGTCGAACGCCGCCACACGTTGCCGATCCTCGCCAATCTGTTGATCACGAAGAACGGCCCGGACGTGTCGTTCCTGTCGACCGACCTCGAGCTCCAGATCACGACGCGCGCCGATTTCGGCGTCGGCGGCGACCAGGTCGCGACGACCGTCGCGGCCCGCAAGCTGCTCGACATCCTGCGCGCGATGCCGGACGGCCAGGTCACGCTGTCGCTCGCCGACAAGCGCCTGACGGTCCAGTCCGGCAAGAGCCGTTTCGCACTGCAGACGCTCGCGGCCGACGAGTTCCCGACCGTCGCGCAATCGAAGGATTTCGGCGCGAGCCTCGCCGTTCCGCAGAAGGCGTTCCGCCAGTTGCTCGGCATGGTGTACTTCGCGATGGCGCAGCAGGACATCCGCTACTACCTGAACGGGATGCTGCTCGTCGTGGACGGCGACCGCCTGATGGCGGTGGCGACCGACGGCCACCGCCTCGCGTTCTCGTCGATGAAGATCGAAGGCGCGTTCGGCCGCCAGGAAGTGATCGTGCCGCGCAAGACGATTCTCGAGCTGCAGCGCCTGCTCGAGGACATCGACGACACGGTCAAGATCGACATCGCGCAAACGCAGGCGAAGTTCACGTTCGGCCAGGTCGAGCTGGTGTCGAAGCTCGTCGAGGGCAAGTTCCCCGACTTCCAGCGCGTGATCCCGAAAGCGCACAAGAACACGTTCGAGATCGGCCGCGAAGAGCTGCAGCGCTCGCTGCAGCGCGCGGCGATCCTCACGTCCGACAAGTTCAAGGGCGTGCGCTGCATCATCGCGCCCGGCCAGTTGAAGATCATGTCGACGAACGCCGACCAGGAAGAGGCGCAGGAAGAACTGGAAATCGCCTACCAGGGCGACACCGTCGACATCGGCTTCAACGTCACGTATCTGCTCGACGTGCTCGCGAACCTGAAGGTCGACACCGTCCAGGTGAGCCTCGGCGACGCGAGTTCGAGCGCCCTCATCACCGTGCCCGAGAACGATGAATTCAAGTACGTGGTGATGCCGATGCGCATCTGACGCGCACGACTCGCCGGACACACCAAGGGGCGCGACGCCCCTTTGGCGTTTTTATGGCGATTCGCACGCTCGAGCGCCGGCGCGCGACGCCGGCCCCCGAAAGGGGCGAAAAACCCGAGGCGGCCCGGGTTTTTCGGCAGAAGCACCGCGCCGCCACTCGAGTAGCCCAGCAGAACCGGAAGACACCCATGACTGAACAGCACAATTCGCAGCCCGAAAATAGCTACGGCGCGTCGTCGATCCAGATCCTCGAAGGCCTGGAAGCGGTGCGCAAGCGACCCGGGATGTACATCGGCGACACGTCGGACGGCACCGGTCTGCATCACCTCGTGTTCGAGGTGCTCGACAACTCGATCGACGAGGCGCTCGCCGGTTACTGCAACGACATCCGCGTGACCATTCACGCGGACAATTCGATCTCCGTGACGGACAACGGCCGCGGCATCCCGACCGACGTCAAGCTCAACGACAAGCACGAGCCGAAGCGCTCGGCCGCCGAAATCGTGATGACCGAGCTGCACGCGGGCGGCAAGTTCGACCAGAACAGCTACAAGGTGTCGGGCGGCCTGCACGGCGTCGGCGTGTCGTGCGTGAACGCGCTGTCGAGCTGGCTGCGCCTCACCGTGCGCCGCGACGGCAAGAAGCACTTCATGGAATTCCATCGCGGCATCGCGCAGAACCGCATGCTCGAAGAGCTCGACGGCGAGCAGGTGTCGCCGATGCAGGTGATCGGCGACACCGAGAACCGCGGCACCGAAGTGCACTTCATGGCCGATCCGACGATCTTCGGCACCGTTGAATACCATTACGACATCCTCGCGAAGCGCATCCGCGAGCTGTCGTTCCTGAACAACGGCGTGCGCATTCGCCTGACCGACCTGCGCTCCGGCAAGGAAGACGATTTCGCGTTCGCGGGCGGCGTAAAGGGCTTCGTCGAGTACATCAACAAAACGAAGAGCGTGCTGCACCCGACGATCTTCCACGTCAACGGCGAGAAGGACGGCGTCGGCGTGGAAGTGGCGATGCAGTGGAACGACAGCTACAACGAGAGCGTGCTGTGCTTCACGAACAACATCCCGCAGCGCGACGGCGGCACGCACTTGACCGGCCTGCGCGCGGCGATGACGCGCGTCATCAACAAGTACATCGCCGACAACGAAATCGCGAAGAAGGCGAAGGTCGAGACGAGCGGCGACGACATGCGCGAGGGGCTGTCGTGCGTGCTGTCGGTGAAGGTGCCGGAGCCGAAGTTCAGTTCGCAGACGAAGGACAAGCTGGTTTCGTCCGAAGTGCGCGCGCCGGTGGAGGAAGTGGTCGCGAAGGCGCTCGAGGAGTTCCTGCTCGAGACGCCGAACGACGCGAAGATCATCTGCAGCAAGATCGTCGAAGCGGCGCGCGCGCGGGATGCCGCGCGCAAGGCGCGCGAGATGACGCGCCGCAAGGGCGTGCTCGACGGCGTGGGCCTGCCGGGCAAGCTCGCGGACTGCCAGGAGAAGGATCCGGCGAAGTCGGAAATCTACATCGTCGAGGGCGACTCGGCGGGCGGCTCGGCGAAGCAGGGGCGCGACCGCAAGTTCCAGGCGATCCTGCCGCTGCGCGGCAAGGTGCTGAACGTCGAGAAGGCGCGCTATGACAAGCTGCTGTCGTCCGAGCAGATCGTCACGCTTGTGACCGCGCTTGGCTGCGGGATCGGCAAGGACGACTACAACCTCGAGAAGCTGCGCTATCACCGCATCATCATCATGACCGACGCGGACGTCGACGGCGCGCACATCCGCACGCTGCTGCTGACGTTCTTCTACCGGCAGATGCCGGAGATGATCGAGCGCGGCTACGTGTACATCGCGCAGCCGCCGCTCTACAAGGTGAAGGCGGGCCGCGACGAGCGCTACCTGAAGGACGACGCCGAGCTGAACGCGCACATGCTGCGCCTCGCGCTGCAGGGCTCGGAGCTCGTGCCGACCGAGAACGGCACGCCGATCTCGGGCGACGCGCTCGGCGAGCTCGCGCGTTCGTATCTGCTGGCGCAGGGCGTGGTGGAGCGGCTGAGCCGCCTGTACGACCCGGCCGCGCTCGAGGCGGTCATGGACGGCGTGGCGATCGATCTGTCGAGCGAGGCGTCGACGGAGGCGTCGGCGAAGGCGCTCGCCGCCATGCTGTCCGACGACTCGAAGACCGAGGTGCGCGTCGTGCCGGCTTACGATGCGGTGCGCGAGCAGCGCTCGCTGCGCGTCGAGCGCACGCATCACGGCAACGTGCGCGTGTCGGTGATCGACGAGGAGTTCCAGCACACGGCCGATTATCAGCAGCTCGTGAACACCGCGAATACGTTCAAGGGCTTGATCGGCGCAGGGGCGGCGATCAAGCGCGGGGAGCGGGGCTCGAACGTGTCGGACTTCAAGGAAGCGATGAAGTGGCTGATGGCCGACGCCGAGCGGAACATGTCGAAGCAGCGGTATAAGGGGTTGGGCGAGATGAACCCCGAGCAGCTATGGGAAACGACGATGGACCCGGCGGTGCGGCGGTTGCTGCGCGTGCAGATCGAGGATGCGATTGCGGCAGACGGGATCTTTACCACGTTGATGGGGGATGAGGTCGAGCCGCGCAGGGCGTTTATCGAGAATAATGCGCTGAGGGCGGGGAATATTGATGTTTGAGGCTGTCTGTAGATAGACGCATAACCTGAGAAAAATGGACCCATAAATTGAGAAATTTATGGGTCTTTTTTAATAGCTCACTCCCAATGCATACCCACTGAAAATTTAATATCCTTTAAAATGCAGCGAGAAGGCACAGGCCCTCCAATTTCGGAATATATATGAAGATGGAAAAAGAAAAGAAGGATACTGCTGCAATGTTTCGCTATATGGGGCCCGCGTTAGATGCGCTCAGGATACTTGGTGGGTCTGGCACTCCTGACGAAGTTGTGGAACGTATTGCGCGAGATCTCAATATTTCAGATGATGTGCAAAATGAAATCCTGCCGTCAGGGGAAGGGCGTTTCCGCAACCGGATACGATGGGCACGACTCTACCTAGTGCGAGAGGGATTGGTCGACTCGTCAAAGCGCGGGGTCTGGGCGCTCACAGAGGCCGGTCGTCGCACGGCCCTTTCGATTGATCAGGCCCGTAGCATTGCTACAAAATGGAATCGCATTTTCGGAGAGGAGCGGCGAGCGAAAGCTGGTAGCTCGGAGCTATCTCAGTTGAGGCCTCAGAACCCGCGGCTGCGGCCACAAGCGACTATCGCTACGAGCTCATTCAGTTACTTAAAAATCTGCCGGCGTCGGGGTTCGAACGATTGTCCCAGAGGCTTCTTCGCGAAGCCGGCTTTGTACAAGTGGTTGTAACAGGGAGTAGCGGTGACGGAGGCATAGATGGATATGGCACACTCCAGGTTAATCCACTCGTCTCGTTTAAAGTTCTATTCCAATGCAAACGCTACGCAAAATCCGTGCCCCGTCACAAGTTCGTGATTTTCGCGGAGCAATGTCAGGCCGGACTGACAAAGGCATCATCATCACGACTGGAACATTTACGGCGGAAGCACGTCGCGAAGCAGCTCGCGACGGCGTCCCGCCAATCGAGCTTATCGATGGCGAAAAGCTTGTCGATATGCTGGAACAGTTGGAGCTAGGACTGAAACCCGTACAAACTTTTGCCGTCGACACGTCATTTTTTGACGAGTTCAAAAACTAACTTGTTATCCGGCATACGTAAGCACTAAAAATCGGGGCAAAGGGTACACCAAAAGGCCCCTTTGAAAGTCCGTTGGTTTTCTGGATTCGACTGAATCGCTTCCCAGCCAAAATGGCAGTATTTCCCTGCGCACGCCCCGTACTTCAGGCTCTGCTCAAAAACCGCCACGCCTGTAATCACCGCCGTCACCTCCCCACCATCGCCCTCAACACCCCATCCCGCCGAATCACCCCGTGATAAAGCGCGGCGGCAAAATGCGCGAGAAACGTCGCAAAGAACAAATAAGCCAGCCACCGATGCGCATGCCGCAGCCAAGCAAACCAAACCGGATCGGCAGGCACAATCGACGGCAATCGCACGCCGCCGCCCAACGTCACCGGATACCCGCCCGCCGACAGCATCGCCCACCCGACCAACGGCATCGCGATCATCAACGCATACAGCGCGAGATGCGACCCATGCGCCGCGAACTTCTGCCACCCCGGCAAATCCGCCGGCAACGCCGGCGGCCGCGAACTCAACCGCACCACCACCCGCACGCAAGCCAGCACCAGCACCGCCACACCAAGCGGCTTGTGAATCGCAATCAGCACCGCATGCCGCCCCGACACCGACGCCACCATCCCCGCGCCAATAAAGAACATCGAGACGATCATCGCCGCCATCACCCAATGCAGCAGCCGCGCGAGAGGGTTGAACGTAGTCTTCATCATCGTT
Source organism: Burkholderia sp. MSMB1589WGS (assembly GCF_001636105.1). Lineage (NCBI taxonomy): Bacteria > Pseudomonadati > Pseudomonadota > Betaproteobacteria > Burkholderiales > Burkholderiaceae > Burkholderia > Burkholderia sp. MSMB1589WGS. The sequence goes on along the minus strand of NZ_LNJT01000007.1, from coordinate 2,056,244 downwards.
TCTCCGAAAGCGGATGCGCAGCGCCGGGTATCCCGGCCTCTTCGCTCGTGCGGCGCAGATACGAATCCGCATACGCGGCCGAGCGCGCGGCGAGCAGCGGGTCGCCCGACGCTCGGATGCCGTCGGGCAGGATCGTCGGGTCGTAGTTGACGTCGCGGCACGCGCCGCTGTCCTGCGCCTCCACGCGATCGAGCACGAGCGTGCCCGCATCGATCGTCGTGCGATTCGCGGGCCATGTGCGCGTCGCGTCGTCGACGGGGTCGCCCGGCTCCGCCAGCGTGAGCAGCAAATGCCAGCGCTGCGGCCCGGAGCCGATGCGCCGCGTCAGGTCCTCCTGCAGCACGTTCGGATCGCCGGCCTTCGCGACATCGCCCGCCTCGGCCGTCTGTTCCGGCGCGACGCGCCACCGCACCGCCTGCCGCCTTCCCGCCGCATCGACAAGATAGAACGCGTTCAGGCTGTAATACGTCTCGGTGACGTAGCTCGCGCTCGGCTTCGCCGTCTTCGCCCACGCGCGGAACGCGGCCGTCTCCGGATGCGCGTCGAAGAACGCCTTCAGCTTCGCCGGGTCGGGCTTGCCCGTCTTCGGATCGGGCCGGCCCGCCACCGTCTGTTCGTAGAACGCACGCGGCGTCGCGACCGGAAACACCGGCATGCTGTTCATTCCCATGCGCCATTGCTCGCCGTCGGGCGCGGTCAGGCGCAGCGCGAGGCTGCGGATCGGCACGCTGTTGTCCGGCGCGTAGGGATTGCCGCCCGGCAGCGCGAAGCGCCCGACCACCGGCGTGCGCACCGCCGCGAAAAAGGGCGCGGTCGAATGCGCGCTCGCCGCGCCGTTGCCTTCGAAATAGCCCGTCACGCACACGCCTTTCGCGTGATTGCGCCGGTAGCCCGGATGCAGGCCGCTATTGCGCTGCAACGCGTCGACGAGTCGCTGCGGCGTCAGCCGGTGCGGCGCGAGCCAGCCGCCGACGTAGCCGAACGACGCCGCGACCGCCGCCACCACGCCGCCGATCAGCGCCCACCGCCAGAGGCCGCGCGCCGGCCCGGCCGGCGGTGTTGAAGGATGTTCCATCGTGTACGCTCCCGACCGTCAGGCCATGTGTCGAACGCGCGTATGACGGACCGCCGTCCGGTTTATTCCATCGAAAAATATTTTTTGCCGACGCGTGGAATAACCCTCGACGATCGAGCGTCTCACGCATTGAATCCACGCTCACGACGGCATTCGATCCGACCCGCCATGCCTCCCGCCGATCTCGACGACCAACTGCGCGAACTGTTGCCGCGACTGCGCCGCTTCGCGCTCTGGCTGACCCGCGACGTTCACAGCGCCGACGATCTCGTGCAATCGACGCTCGAGCGCGCGCTGTCGCGCTGGTCGACGCGGCGCGACGCTTCGGCGCTGCGCAGTTGGCTCTTCACGATCCTGTACCGGCAGTTCGTCGACGCGACGCGCCGCGCGAAGCGCCACGCGTGGCTGCTCGGCCGGATCAAGGGCGACAACGAGCCGCAATGGCCGTCCGCCGAGGATCACGCGATCGCCCGCTCGATGCTCGACGCGTTCGGCCGGCTGTCGACGGAGCAGCGCAGTTTGCTGCTGCTCGTGGCCGTCGAGGGGTTCAGCTATCAGGAAGTCGCCGAGCTGCTCGACATCCCGATCGGCACCGTGATGTCTCGGCTGTCGCGCGCGCGGCAGGCGCTGCGCACGCTCGGCGACGGCGAGATTTCCGCTCCTTCGCTGCGTTTGATGAGATGAACATTCCGCCCGACGAACACGATCTTCACGCCTATGTCGACGGCCGGCTCGACGCCGATGCGCGCGCGGCCGTCGAGCGCTGGCTCGTGCTGCATCCGGCGCGCGCGGCGCAGGTTCGGCGCTGGCGGCACGATGCGCAGCAGTTGCGCGCGGCGCTCGATTCGGTCGCGGTGCCCGCGCCGACGGCAACGCTCGATCCCGCCGCGCTGCGCGCGCGCCGCGCCGAACGTGCGCGTGCGCGGCTCGCCGTGGCTGCGTCGCTCGTGCTGTGCGTCGGGCTCGGCGCGGTGGGCGGCTGGCAGGCGCACGGCTGGAACGGCGCGCCCGCCGCGCCGATGAGCGACGCCGTCGCCGCGTACAGACTGATGGTTGTCGACCGCAGCGCGCGCGCCGACGTCGTGCAGAAGCAGCCGGGCGAATTGCAGGCGTGGGTTGCGCGCGAGGTCGGCGCATCGGTGCGGTTGCCGGATCTGAGCGGCGCGGGCTTCGCGCCCGTCGGCGGGCGGTTGTTCGCGACCGAGCGCGGTACGGCCGCGATGGTGCTGTACGAGGATGCGGCCGGGCGCACGCTGAGTTTCTACGTGCGGCCGCCCGAATCGGCAAATCGGCTGCTCGCGGCAGGAAGGCGCGTCGACGGCGCGCTGCTCGCGCGCTACGGATCGGTGCGCGGGTTCAACTATGCGGTCGTCGGACGGGCGGATAGCGTCGGCGAGGCGGCCGTCGCGCGAGCGCTAGACGCGCAGATCTGACGGGCGGGGCACGGCGAACGTGCAAGTTTCGTCCGATGCGCTCGCGGTGTCGAGCGAGGGCGCGAGCGCATTGTCGGGCGCGCGGACAATCTCGGCGAAGCGGCCGCCGTGCATCACGCGACGGTCATTTGCACATCACTTTCAGCGTCTTCTTGTCGTCGATCCGGTAATCGCAGCGATTCACCCGCCCGGCGAGCCTGACGTCCTTCGTCTGGCCGTCCGCGTACTTGCAGCGGACCGTCACGTAGCGTCCCGCGTCGTACACGTAACCCAGCGCCCAATGCCCTTTCCGCTCGCCGGCGTCATCGGGAATCAGCGTCGCGAGGTCGCTCGGCGCGCCGTCGAACACGTCGACGTATTGCAGCGGGCTCTGCGCCCGCACCGGGCACACTTCCGCGCTCGCGCCGGACACGCCCGTCGTGCCGAACGCGCCCGCGCACCCGAAAAACGACACCGCGAGCAATGCGCAGGCTGCCTTACTCCACGACATAAAAATTGTCTCCGTTGTTCGACCGGCCATGCGCGCCCCAGCGCAGGCGCCGTTGCTGAACCGGTTGCGGCGTGGGCGGCGTGACGAACTGGTCGTAGACGAGGATGCCGCCGTCCTTCGACTGGCTGACGTAGATGGCCGCGTGGCCGTCGTACTTGCCGGCCGCGTTGAACGTCGCGATCACGGTGCCCGCGACGATCGACGCGTTCCCCTTCACCGCCGTGCCCTTGCGCCACTGCGCGGTGAGCGGCAGCGTCGGGCAGACCCGTTTCACGTACGACACGCATTGCCCGCAGAGATCGCGGCCGGACGTAACGCTGCCGGACGGCGCCTTGTCGAACGGCGCGAGCTTCGACGTGGGCGCGCAGGTCCAGCGGCCGACCGGCGCGTCGGCATTGCTCGAATAATGGGTGGAGACGTAAGGCATGGTTTCCTCGGTTTTTTTAAGCGGAATTCGAATTGACACAACCAGCCAGGCGAACCGGATTGTCAGGCAGATGCGGGAAACGATCAACCGCCGCGACAATTCAACACAATTCTTGCGCCGGAGTGCAATTTGCGCTTCGCCTTCTTCTCGCGCCTCATCATGGAATAGCGCGGCACGTCCGTTCGTTTACAGGTCGAGCGTCAGGCGTTTCGCGGAAGCGATGTTTCGCCCATGCCGCAGGCGCTCGCACCTATCGACAAACAGCGACATGCAGGACGACGCCGGCCGATGCGCCGCGCGTCGATATTTCGGGGTGTCCATTCAGAGCCCTATCATGAACGAGCTGATTCGTTGCGCCGCTGCGCTGATTTGTGCAGGCGTGTCCGTCTCCGCGTGCGCGCAAACCTATGACGGAACGACCGCGTCGATCGACACGTCGCACTGCCGGGCGATCGCCGGACAGGCGGAAATCGACGGCACGATGCAGCAAGTCGTCGGCCGCGCCTGCCTGCAAAGTGACGGAACCTGGCGGCTCGTCGAGAACGACGACGGCAGCGTGATGTGGTATCCGATCGCCGAGTATCCGTACTCCGATCCGTGGTACTGGAGCACGCCTTTCTTCGTCGTCGGCGGCACGACTTTCGTCTTCGTCGATCGCTTTCACCACTTCCACCGGTTCCATCATTTTCATCCGATGACGCCGAGCCACATCGGCCCGCCGATGGGCGGGGGTTTCCATCACGGACCGCCGCACGGCGGCGGCATGCACGGATGGAGCGGAACGATGCGGCACTAGCGGGCGCAAGCCGGCGCGCATTGCGTGCGCCATTGCGCGACGCGCATCGTCCCGCCGGCCGTCGCGCCGCGTCGATCGATTTCCCCGCGCCGGAACGCGGCGGCGACACGCGACATCTATGTCGTCACGATGCGCGAAAACGCCTGCCGCATCGGGTCCCGTTTTCGCGCACCGCCTGTCCGTCATTTATCGATGCGCTGAGCGCGCACGATCCCGCCCCTTCGTATCAGGCCGCGGCGCGCGCCGAACTGCGCGGCCTGCTCGAGCGGCAACTCGAGCAGTTGCCGCATGCGTTTCGGATCGTGTTCGTGCTGCGTTCGGTCGAAGAGCTGAGCGTCGACGAAACCGCGCGTTGCCTCGGCATTCCCGAGGCAACGGTGCGCAGCCGCCATTTCTGCGCGAAGCGCTCGCACGCGAGATCAATCTCGTCGAGCACGACGTATTCGGGTTCGGCGGCGGCGATTGCGATCGCATCGTGGCGGCGGTCATGCAGCGTCTCGCCGCGCGGCATCCTCGATAAGCGGCAGGTTGCGCGTCACGATCGAAGCGATTCGGCTACAGTCCGGGTGTGCGGCCGCGCCGAAGACGGCCGCCGATGCTTCGACCCAACCACGAGGATCACCCCATGCGCATCATCCGGGCCTGGCTCGCCCTGGCGTTCGTCGCGTCCATGACGTGCATCGCTTTCGCCGCCCACGCCGCGCCTGCCGGCAAGACGCTGACGTTCGACGGCGTCGATTTCTTCCAGCGCGACGCCACCGGCAATCGGCTCGAATACACGCCGAAGGGCGAGGACGATCTGTCGACATGGCGCACGATGATCACGCTCGTGCGCTACCCGGACGCGACGACGGCCGACGGGCTCGCCTCGATCGCGGATTCCGTGCTCGGGCTCTACAAGCAGAACGGCGCGTTGATCCTGAAGGTCAACGCGGTGCCGGCCGCGCGCGGCAAGCCGGCCGAATACTTCATCTCGGTCGCGTTCCCGACGCGCGATTTCATCGAAGCGGTGTTCACGCGCATCGCGCTCGTCGACGGCGCGGGCGCGGGCGCGATCTACTCGCATCGCGAATACGGGCGCGCGGTCGGCAACGAAGTGAGCGCATGGATCGAGAAGAACGGGCCGGCGAAGGAGCGCGCACTCAGGCAATGGAATCCGCTGCCGACTGCCGGCGGAAAATGAGCGGGCGAGGGGCGAGCGCTGTAACGAAACGCGCCGCCCGAGGCAGACCGATCGCGCGAAGCGGCTTCACGCGCCCGGCGAGTCATCCTTTCGCGACGAACGCCGCGATCTCGTCTTTCGCGAACCCCGCTTCGCGCAGGATCGCGGCGCTGTCCGCGCCGCGCCGCGGCACCGCGCCGGGCCGCGCGTTCGGCGAGCCGGAAAACCGCGGCGCCGGCGCCGCCTGCAGCACGCCGTCGCGCTCCGCATAGACGCCGCGCGCCGCCAGATGCGGATGCGACTTCGCTTCGACCGGGCTCAGCACCGGCGCGAAACAGACGTCGGTGCCCTCCATCAGCTCGACCCAATGCGCGCGCGGCCGGCTCGCGAAAATTTCCGCGAGCCGGGCGCGCAGCCGGGGCCAGCGGCTCGCATCGTATGGATGCCGGAAATCCTCGTCGCCGGCGAGATCGAGCTTGTCCACGAGCAGCGCGTAGAACTGCGGCTCCAGCGCGCCGACGCTGACATGGCCGCCGCACGCGCAGCGATAGCTGCCGTACCAGTGCGGGCCGTCGAGCAAGCCCTGGCCGCGCGCCATCGGCATGAAGCCCGCCGCGTGAATCGACAGCAGCAGGTTCATCAGGTTCGCGCTGCCGTCGACGATCGCCGCATCGACGACTTGCCCCTGCCCGCGCAGGCGCGCGTCGACAATGCCCGCGAGCACGCCGATCGCGAGATACAGCGCGCCGCCGCCGAGATCGCCGACGAGCGTCGGCGGCGCGAGCGGCGCGTCGCCCGGCTGCCCCGCGTACCAGAGCGCGCCGGACAGGCCGATGTAGTTGATGTCGTGGCCCGCCGCGTGCGCGAGCGGCCCATCCTGCCCCCAGCCCGTCATCCGTCCGTAGACGAGCTTCGGATTGCGCGCGAAGCACGCGTCGGGGCCGAGCCCGAGCCGCTCCATCACGCCGGGGCGCATTCCTTCGATCAGTGCGTCGGCGCCCTCGGCGAGCCGCAGCACCGCATCGATCGCCTCCGGCTGCTTCAGGTCGAGCGCGAGCGAGCGCTTGCCGCGATTGAAGATCGCGTGGCGGCCGAGGTCGAGCGGATCGCCGTCGCGGCCGGCCGTGCGCTCGACGAGGATCACGTCCGCGCCCATGTCGGCAAGCAGCATCCCGCAGAACGGCGCCGGACCGATGCCGGCGATTTCGACGATTCGGATTCCGTGCAAAGGGCCCATGCCCGCTCCCGTGAGGTTCGATGTCTTTGGCGTGGCGCCGCGCCACGCGGCGCGCAGCCCAACGCGCCACGAACACCGCGCGCTTCGCGCGACCCCGCTCAGTAGAAACTCTGCCGCTGCGCCGCCATCTCGCGCAACAGCGCCGGCGCGGCGAAGCGCGCGCCGTACCGCGCTGCGAGACGATCGCACGTCGCGACGAACGCGTCCACCCCGACGCCGTGAATGTGCGACACCGGCCCGCCGCGGAACGCCGGGAAGCCCCAGCCGAGAATCGCGCCGACATCCGCGTCGCGCGCCGTCATCAGCACGCGCTCTTCGAGGCAGCGCGCGGTCTCGACCGCCTGCACCGTCACGAGCCGCTCGATCAGCGCCGTCACGTCGGGCTGCTCGGCCGCGACCGGAAACTCGCGCGCGAGCCCCGGCCACAGCGCCTTCCTGCCGCCCGTCGCCGGATAGTCGTAATAGCCGAGCCCCGCCTTGCGGCCGAGCCGGCCGAGCTCGACCATTCTCGCGGCCACGTCCTCGCCCGGCCGCGCGGCGTACGCGTCGCCGAGATCGGCGCGCGTCTGCTTCGTGATCTTGTGGATCAGCTCGCTCGACACCTCGTCGGTCAGCGCGAGCGGGCCGACGGGCATCCCGGCGAGCAGCCCGGCGTTCTCGATCAGCGCGGGCGCGACGCCCTCGGCGAGCATCGCGAGCCCTTCGAGCACGTAGGTCGAGAACACGCGGCTCGTGTAGAAGCCGCGCGAATCGTTGACGACGATCGGCGTCATCCCGATCGCTTTCACGTAATCGAGCGCGCGCGCGAGCGTCGCCTCGCTCGTCTCCCGGCCGACGATCACTTCGACAAGCGGCATCTTCTCCACCGGCGAGAAGAAATGCAGGCCGATGAAGTTCGCCGGCCGCGCGCTCGCCTGCGCGAGCCCCGTGATCGGCAGCGTCGACGTGTTCGACGCGAAGAGCGCATCGGGCGCGAGCACCGCTTCGCTCTTGCGCGTCACGTCGGCCTTGATCGCGCGATCCTCGAACACCGCCTCGATCACGAGCTCCGCGCCGTCGAGCCGCGCGAAATCTGTCGTCGGCGCGATCCTCGCAAGCAGCGCGTCGGCCTTTTCCTGCGCGAGCCGGCCGCGCTGCACCTGTTTGTCGACGAGCTTGCGCGAATAGTCCTTGCCGCGCGCGGCCGCCTCTTCGCTCGTGTCGATCAGCACGACGTCGAGCCCCGCCTTCGCGCTCACGTACGCGATGCCCGCGCCCATCATCCCCGCGCCGAGCACGCCGATCTTCCGGTAGCGCTGCGCCGGCACGCCGGCCGGCCGCGCGGCGAGCTTGTTCGCTTCGTTCATCCCGAAGAACAGCGTGCGGATCATCGCCTTCGCTTGCGGCGACAGCACCGCCTTCACGAAATAGCGCGCCTCGGTCTTCAGGCCCGTGTCGAGATCGGTCAGCAGCCCTTCGTACACGCACGACAGGATGCTCGCGACAGCCGGATAATTGCCGTAGGTCTTCTGCCGCGCGAGCGCGTTCGCCGCCATGAACACCTGCTGGACGGACGGATGCGTGAGCGCGCCGCCCGGAATCTTAAAGCCCTTCGCGTCCCACGGCTGCGTCGCGGTGCGGCGGCCCGCGTCGAGCAGCCACGCGCGCGCGGCCGCGATCTCCTCGCCCGCCGGCACGATCGCGTGCAGGATGCCCGCGGCCAGCGCGTCGGCCGCCTTCAGCCGCTTGCCTTCGAGCAGGAGCGGCAGCGACGCCTGGATGCCGACGAGGCGCGGCAGGCGCTGCGTGCCGCCGCCGCCCGGCAGCAGGCCGAGCGTCACTTCCGGCAGGCCGAAGCGCGCCCTCGGCGTGTCGGCCGCGACGCGGTAGTGGCCCGCGAGCGCGATCTCGAGCCCGCCGCCGAGCGCCGAGCCCGGCATCGCGATCGCCACCGGCTTGCCGCCCGTCTCGAGCGCGCGCAGCGCGCGGTGCAGCTCGCACGTGCGCGCGAAGAGCGTCTCGGCATCGTCGCTCGCCTGCAGCCATTCGAGGTCGCCGCCCGCGATGAAATCGGGCTTCGCCGACGTGACGAGTATCCCCTTCACCGCCGCGTCCTGAAGCGCGCGCGCCGCCGCCGCGAAGAACGCCTCGCAGCTCTCGCCGTTCAGCACGTTCTGGCTGCGCTGCGGCAGGTTCCAGCTCAAGGTCGCGATGCCGTCGTCATCGAGCGTGTAATCGATCATGGTCGTCCCCCGTCAAATCCGTTCGATGATGGTCGCCGTGCCCATGCCGGCGCCGACGCACAAGGTGGCGAGGCCCGTGGCCGCGCCGCGCCGCTCCAGCTCGTCGAGCAGCGTGCCGAGGATCATCGCGCCCGTCGCGCCGAGCGGATGGCCCATCGCGATCGCGCCGCCGTTCACGTTGATCCGGTCGTGCGCAATCGCCATCGCGTCCATGAAGCGCAGCACGACCGACGCGAACGCTTCGTTCAGCTCGTACAGGTCGATGTCGGCCGCGCGCATGCCGGCGCGCTTGAGCGCCTTCTCGGCCGCGTAGGCCGGCCCCGTCAGCATGATCGACGGCTCCGAGCCGATGCTCGCGAACGAGCGGACCCGCGCGCGCGGCGCGAGGCCCGCGCGCTTGCCCGCCTCGAGCGAGCCGATCAGCACGGCCGACGCGCCGTCGACGATCCCCGAGCTGTTGCCCGCGTGATGCACGTGCTCGATGCGTTCGAGCTCCGGATAGCGCTGGCGGATCACCGCGTCGAAGCCGTACATCTCGCCCAGCTCGGCGAACGAAGGCTTGAGCGTCGCGAGCGTCTCGGGCGTCGTCTGCGGGCGGATCGTCTCGTCGCGATCGAGGATCGTCAGGCCGTTGACGTCGCGCACCGGCACGATCGAGCGCGCGAACCAGCCGGCCTGCGTCGCCGCGTATGCGCGGCGGTGGCTCTCGGCGGCGTATGCGTCGACGTCGGCGCGGCTGTAGCCCCACTTCGTCGCGATCGTGTCGGCCGATACGCCCTGCGGCACGAAGTAGCTCGGAATCGCGATGGCCGGATCGACGGGCCATGCGCCGCCGCTCGCGCCCATCGGCACGCGCGACATGCTCTCGACGCCGCCGCCGATCGCCATGTCCGACTGGCCGGACATCACCTGCGCGGCCGCCATGTTGCACGCTTCGAGGCCCGACGCGCAGAAGCGGTTGACCTGCACGCCGGCCGTCGTCTGCGCGTAACCCGCCGCGAGCACCGCGATGCGGCCGATGCACGCGCCCTGCTCGCCGACGGGCTCGACGCAGCCGAGCACGACGTCGTCGACGGCGCTCGTGTCGAGACCGTTGCGATCGCGAATCGCGCGCAGCGCGGTTGCGGCGAGCGCGAGCGGCGTGACGCCGTGCAGGCTGCCGTCCTTCTTGCCTTTGCCGCGCGGCGTGCGCACGGCGTCGAAAATGTAGGCTTCCATGAATCGTTCCTTCAGTTGATGGAGACTGCCTGTCAGGACGGCCTGTCAGGACGGCCGGTTGCGGCCGCATTCGGCCGGCGGGCGGGGCGGCCGCTTCACGCTGCGGCCGGGGTGCGCTCGTCGGGCCTAGCCGATCTCGCTGGCCGGGTCTTGCTGGTCGATTCCTCACCGTCGGGCGCTCAGGCGAGCGGTCGATCGGCTCGCCGACAGGCGAATCGACCTCGGAGGATCGGCGCCTCGTTCGGCTTGCTGTTTGGCAAGCCGTTTCGCGCGCCATGCGCCGTCACAGCGTGCGCGCGATCAGCTCCTTCATGATTTCGTTGGTGCCGCCGTAGATCTGCTGCACGCGCGAATCGGCCCATGCGCGCGCGATCGGGTATTCCCACATGTAGCCGTAGCCGCCGTGCAGTTGCACGCAGCGATCGATCACCTTGAACTGCAGCTCGGTCGTCCAGTACTTCGCCATCGAAGCCGTCGCCGCGTCGAGCTTGCCCGCGAGCTGCAACTCGATGCATTTGTCGACGAACACGCGCCCGATCTGGATCTCACTCTTCATCTCGGCAAGCGCGTGGCGGCTCGTCTGGAAGTCGATCACCGCGCGGCCGAACGCGCGGCGATCGCGCGTGTAGTCGAGCGTCCACGCAAGCGCCGCCTCGGCCGACGCGATCGCGCTGATCGCGATCTGCAGCCGCTCCCACGACAGTTCCTGCATCAGATAGACGAAGCCGCGGTTCTCCTCGCCGAGCAGATTCCCGGCGGGCACGCGCACGCCGTCGAAAAAGAGCTCCGACGTATCCTGCGCCTTCATGCCCACCTTCTTCAGCCGCTTGCCCTTGCTGAAGCCCGCCATGTCCGTGTCGACGACGAACAGGCTCGTGCCCTTCGAGCCGCCCTCGGGCGTCGTGCGCGCGACGACGATCACGACGTCCGCATGCCAGCCGTTCGTGATGAAGATCTTCGAGCCGTTGAGCACGTAGTGACCGCCGTCGCGCACCGCGGTCGTGCGCACGCCTTGCAGGTCGGAGCCCGCGCCGGGCTCGGTCATCGCGATCGCGCCGATCATCTCGGCGCTCGCGAGCTTCGGCAGGTAGCGCGCCTTCAGCGCCTCGCTGCCGTAATGGAGGATGTACGGCGCGACGATCTCCGAATGCAGCCCGAAGCCGAGCCCCGACGCGCCCGCGCGCGCGATCTCCTCGAACAGCACGACGCTGTAGCGGATGTCCGCGCCCGCGCCGCCGTACGCTTGCGGCATGCTCGCGCAGTGGTAGCCCGCCGCGGCCGCCTTCGTCCACACCTCGCGGTCGACATAGCCCTGCTCCTCCCAGCGCTCGTGGTGCGGCATCACCTCGGATTCGATGAAGCGGCGGACGGACTCGCGGAACTGCTCGTGCTCTTCGGCGAAGAGGGTGCGGGAAATCATGGCGTCTCCAGTGAGGAAATCGCGCGGCGCGCTGGCGTCGGCGACAGGCTGTTTGCGGTATTTGAGCAAGTCCGGGACAATCTGCGTTGATCCGAAGCGCCATTTTCTTGACATGAAAAAACCGCCGCGTGACGCCGGCCGGCCCGGGGTCGCGATCCTTCTGCCGCCGCGCCTGTTGGGCGGCTATGTGTTCCTCACGCACGAAATGCTGCTGCTCGCCGGCACGATGAAGGCGCGCAGCCTGGACGTCGTGAACAGCCGGCTGTTCGACATCGCGATCCTGTCACACGACGGCCGGCCGGTGCCGACGATCGGCGGCATCGATGTGCCGGCGACGGCCGCGCTGCGCGACGCCGACGCGCACGAAGTCGTGATCGTCCCCGCGCAATTCATGCCGGACGAGCAGATCGACACGGTCGAGCGCATGTTCATCGATTGGCTGAAGCGCCGCTATGCGGCGGGCGCGCTCGTCGTCGGGCTCAACGCGGCGCCGCTCCTCGCGAAGGCCGGCTTGCTCGACGGCCGCGGCGCGACCGGGCTGCCAAGCGAGCGCACGCTGTTCGCGCGGCATTTTCCGGCGGTGCGCTATACGCCGTCGAAGCCGCTCGTGGTCGACGGGCGGCTCATCACCGTGAGCGGCATCAATCCGGCTGTCGATGCGTGCGCGTACGTGATCGACTACTGCTTCGGCGCGGGCGTGTCGCAGCGGCTGCTGCGGGTCGCGCTCACGCAGTCGCTGCCGTCGTACGAGCACATGGCTGTGTGGGCCGCGCAGTACAAGCGGCACGGCGATGCGCCGGTGCTCGCGGTGCAGGACGGCGTCGAGCGCGCGCTCGCGCATCCGCCGACGCTCGCCGAACTCGCCGCGCGCGCGGCGATGAGCGAGCGCACGCTGTCGCGGCGCTTCGCGGCCGCGACCGGGCTCACGCTGCGGCGCTACGTCGCCGCGCTGCGCGTCGAGCTCGCCGCATTCCTGCTGCGCACGAGCCGGATGACGCTCGATCACATCGCCGACGAATGCGGCTTCGCGAGCGCGAGCGCGCTGAGCCATGCGTTCCTCGCGGGGCAAGGATGCAGCCCGATTCAGTATCGGAACCGGCATCGGCCCGGCGCGCGGCGCGATGCGGCTGAGGGCGGCGGCGCGGGCTGATGGGCCGGAAAGTAATCGGGCGGCGATCGCGCGGGCTCGGTGCCGGCCACCGCGGCCGCCGTCATTTCCCCTGTCAATTCACTTGAAACATTACTAAAAATTCTATATAAATAAATCCTGAGTAATCACCTTTCGTTTGCCAGCCGCGAAAAGCCCCATGACGCAACCCACCGCGAAACATCTGATCCTCGATTTGCTGGTCGCCAAGGACGGCGAGCCGCTGCAGGTGCGCGAGGCGATCATCGCGTGCCGGCTGTTCGGTCTCACCGAGAACAGCGTGCGCGTCGCGCTCGCGCGGCTTGCGGCCGAGTCGCTCGTCGAAGGCGCCGAGCGCGGCAGCTACCGGCTCGGGCCGTCGGCCGTCGAGCTGTCCGAGGAGTTGACCGCGTGGCGCACCGTCGAATCGCGGCTGCGCCGCTGGAGCGGCGCGTATCTGATGGTGTCGTGCATCTCGCTCGGCCGCGTCGACCGCACCGCCCTCGCCCGCCGCGAGCGCGCGTTCGAGATGCTCGGCTTCCGCGAATGGGACAAGAGCCTGTACGTGCGCCCGGACAACATCGCGGGCAATGTCGACTCGGTGCGCCGGCGGCTGACGAAGCTCGGCGTCGAGCCGGCGGCGGCCGTGTTCGTCGCGATGGGCTTCGACGCCGCGCAGGAAGCGCGCATCCGCGCGCTGTGGGACGGCGAAGCGCTGTCAGACACGTATCGCGCGCTCGGCGCGCAGCTCGAAGACTGGCTCACGCGTGCGCCGGAGCTCGATCTCGACGTCGCCGCGCGCGAGGCGTTCCTGCTCGGCGGCAAGGCGATCCGGCAGGTCGTGTTCGATCCGCTGCTGCCGGAGCCGTTCGTCGACGTCGCCGCGCGCGCGGCGTTCATCGAATGCGCGCGGCGCTATGTCGGCGCGGGCCACCGGATCTGGCGCGCGCTCCTCGACAGCGAGCAGCCGTCCGCGCCGGGCGCGGCGCGCGGCGCGATCGCGGGCCACCTGCACTAGCACTGGCGCGACAAACGGCCGGAGGAGACCTCGACATGACCGACAGAATCCGCATCCGCGACCTCTTCACCCGCGACGAGATCCGCGCGCTGACCATGCGCTCGAACTGGCGCGGCGCGTGGGCGGTCGGCTCGACGTGGGCGGTGATCGCGCTCGCGTTCGCGGGCCTCGCGTATGCGCGCGCGCATTTTCCGGCCTGGGGCTTCGCGCTCGCGCTCGCGGCCGGCATGACGATCATCGCCGGACGCCAGCTCTGCCTCGGCATCCTCCAGCACGACGCCGCGCACGGCACGCTGTTCCGCGCGCGCTGGGCGAACGACGTGCTCGTCGACTGGCTGTGCGCGCGGCCGATCTGGAACGAGTTGCACAAGTACCGCCCATACCACCTGACGCATCATGCGACGACGTCGTCGAGCGTCGATCCCGATCTGTCGCTCGTCGCGGGCCTGCCGACGACGCGCGCATCGCTCGTGCGCAAGTGCTTGCGCGACCTTTCGGGCGTCACGGGCGTCAAGTTCCTGATCGGCCGCGTGCTGATGGACGCGGGCGTGCTCGAGTGGTCGCTGACGAACGACATCCGGCGCCTGCCGCAGACGGGCCGCCGCTGGCGGGACTATCCGGCCGCGTTCTTCCGCACCGCGGCCGGCATGCTGATCACGAACGCCATCCTGTTCGGCGCGCTATGGGCAAGCGGCCATCCGTGGCTGTACGGCGTGTGGGTGCTCGCGTACGTGACGCCGTTTCCGCTTTTCATCCGCATCCGCTCGATGGCCGAGCATGCATGCCTCGAGACGAGCGACGATCCGCTGCGCAACACGCGCACGACGCGCGCCGGCTGGCTCGCGCGCGCGACCGTCGCGCCGATCCACGTGAACTACCACGTCGAGCATCATCTGATGGCGTCGGTGCCGTACTTCCGGCTGCCGAAGATGCACCGGATGCTGCGCGAGCGCGGCTGCGTCGCGCGGCCGCCGTCGTACTGGCAGGTGCTGAAGACCGTCAGCGGAAAGACGGCGGCGGCTTGAGTGAGCAGAACGCCGGGTGACGGACATCCGGCGCTCTCATGTATGTCCCACGAAAACCCGCCCGCAATCAGTGGACAATTTGGGGATAAACCACCGTTCGAACTGTGTGCCGCAAAAGTTGTTCTTCACAGCCCGCGACAATTCATTGCCTGTACAGAAGGTTGCACGGCCGATAGGGCATTGATGCGAAAGAGACCGTGGTTCGCACATTCCGCGACACAGAAAAAGATGCTTCGCCTCCGGCGAGCTTATCCGAAGCGCTGATTGTCCTCGAACGCCCGAACCTCAACCCACCCGCCCACGCTCGAGCTTCGCCGACACCGCATCGATCCGCCGCCGCACATACCGCACGAGCGCGCGCCACGTGACGCGCGTCAACCAGATGCACACGAGCAGCCCGACGATCCCGATCGGCAGCATCGCCAGCCCGTAGCCGAACGCGATGCCCCCGAGCGCGAACCCGGTCGGCGCGGCGACGCTGACGTGCTGCTTGCCGTTGTCGACGGTGATCCGGCCGCCGACGATCGACACCGCATTCTCACCGTTCGTCACCGACAGGTTCATGCCGCCGCGACCGTCCGGCGTCATCTGCACATTGCCGCCCGCGACGCCGGGCACGTTCACGCCCGGCGCCGACGCGCCCGTGTTCGCGATCTCGCCGCCCCGCGCCTCC
Organism: Burkholderia sp. MSMB1589WGS; assembly: GCF_001636105.1. Taxonomy (NCBI): domain Bacteria; kingdom Pseudomonadati; phylum Pseudomonadota; class Betaproteobacteria; order Burkholderiales; family Burkholderiaceae; genus Burkholderia; species Burkholderia sp. MSMB1589WGS. The sequence continues at coordinate 2,040,922 of NZ_LNJT01000007.1, read as the reverse complement.
GTGCCGTCCGCCGCGCCCTTGCCGGCCGTCGCACCGGCCGCACCGGCCGCGCCGACCTGCGCCGCGCCGCCGCCGAACGGCAGGACGCCCGGCACGGGCGTGCCGAATACGTAATGGCTGCCGAACGCGACGAGCGTGACGAGCCCCGCCACCGTCAGCGCGCCGAAGAACACATAGCCCGTCGTCAGCACGAGCATGTACAGCAGGAACGGCACGAGCAGGATCAGGTGCAGCAGCCCGAGGCCCGCGATCGAGCCGACGACGCGCATCAGATTGCCGAACGAGCGACGCTCCTCCCATTGCCGGAAATTCGCCTGCGCCTTCAGCTCGCGCGCGAGCTTCTCCGGATCGCCGAGCGCGGCGATCACGTCTTCTTCCGCGCGCCCGGCCGCGAGCGCGTCGCCGATGTACTCGCGGTAATCGGCGACGATCTCGTCGATGTCCCGCTTCGGCAGGCTGCCGAGCGCCTGCCGCAACCGCTGGATGAATGCGTCCTGCTTCATTGCCGTTCCTCTCCGTCCGCTCGCGTGCCGTGCAGCGCCAGCACGCCGTTGACTTCGTCGACGAAACCGAGCCACTCGTCCTCCATCTGCCGCAGGCTCGCGCGCCCGGCGCCGGTGATCGAGTAGTACTTGCGCGGCGGCCCCGACGTCGATTCGACGAGGTAGGTCGTCACCCACGCCTCGGCCTGCAGACGCCGCATCAGCGGGTAGATCGTGCCTTCGCTGATCTCCATCGTTTCGGCGAGCGTCGACACGAGCTCGTACGCGTAGCTGTCCCGCCGCGCCAGCACGGCGAGCACGCACATGTCGAGCGTGCCTTTCTTCAACTGGGTCTTCATTCCATTCCGCCGGCGTAGTGTGCGTTGCAAGATACCGTGTCATGTTCAGCGGCGGCCCGTCGTGCAGGCCGCCGCTGAACATGGGCCGACTATAGCAACGGGTATCGTCTAATGCAAGGTACTGTTTTATGCACGATGAATGCCGCCGCGCAACGCGCGCGCCGTCGCCGTCCGCCGCTCAGAACGCAGTTTGAATTGATCGACAGCGCACACGGCGCGCACGCCGGCCGATTTCGCCGATAGTGGCAGCCTGTCCATCCATCCGACCCAGCGAGAAGCGACACATGTCCGCGGCAACCCCCAACGGCTCGACGGAATTCGACTACATCGTGATCGGCGGCGGCTCGGCCGGCTGCGTCGTCACGCACCGGCTCGTCCACGCCGGGCATCGCGTGCTGCTGCTCGAAGCCGGCCCGCCCGACAATTCGTTCTTCGTCCGCACGCCCGCGACGTTCGTGCGCGTGATCGGCACGAAGCGGACCTGGATCTACGAGACGGAGCCGCAAGCGCACGCGGCCGGCCGGCGGATGCACGTGCCGCAGGGCCGCACGCTCGGCGGCGGCAGCTCGGTGAACGCAATGGTGTACATCCGCGGCACGCCCGCCGATTACGACGGCTGGCGCAACGCCGGCTGCGACGGCTGGGGCTGGGACGACGTGCTGCCGTTCTTCCGGCGCGCCGAGCACAACCACCGGCTCGCGGGGCCGCTGCACGGCGCGGACGGGCCGCTGCACGTGAGCGACACGCGTTTTCGTCATCCTCTGAGCCAGGCGTTCGTTCAGGGCGCGCAGGAGTTCGGGCTGCCGTACAACGACGACTTCAACGGCGCATCGCAGGCGGGCGTCGGCTTCTATCAGACGACGACGTTCGACGGCCGGCGCGGCAGCACCGCCGCGACGTATCTCGCCGACGTCCGGCGCAACCCGCTGCTGACGGTCGAGACCGACGCGTTCGTCACGCGCATCGTGTTCGAAAACGGCGTCGCGGCCGGCGTCCGCTATCGGCTGCGCGGCGGCGAGGAGCGGCTCGTGCGCGCGCGCGCCGAGATCGTGCTGTCCGCGGGCGCGCTCGCGAGCCCGAAGCTGCTGATGCTGTCGGGCGTCGGCCCTGCCGAGCAGTTGCAGCGACACGGCATTCCGGTCGTCCACGACGCGCCCGAGGTCGGGCTCAACTTCCAGGACCATCTCGAAGTGTCGCTGTACGGCCGCGCGCGCGAGCCGGTGAGCCTCGCGGGCCAGGACCGCGGGCTCAACGCGCTGCGCCACGGCATCCAGTACGCGCTGTTCCGCACGGGGCTCCTCACGTCGAACGTCGTCGAGAGCGGCGGCTTCGTCGATACCGCGCAAGGCGGCCGCCCCGACGTGCAGTTCCACGTGCTGCCCGTGCTCGTCGGCGACGTCGGCCGCGAGCCGCTCGAAGGGCACGGGATCTCGATCAACCCGTGCTTCCTGCGGCCGAAGTCGCGCGGCACGGTGCGCCTGCGCAGCGCCGATCCGCTCGCGCCGATCCTGTTCGACGGCAATTTCCTCAGTCATCCGGACGATTTCGCGACGCTCGTGCGCGGCCTGTCGCTTGCGCGCGAGATCATGCGGACGCCGTCGATGTCGAAGGCGATCGCGGGCGAGATGCTGCCAGCCGAAGGCGGTCGCGTCGATCTCGCCGCGTACGTGCGCTCGCACGCGAAGACCGTCTATCACCCGTCGGGCACGTGCCGGATGGGCGGCGATCCGGCGTCGGTCGTCGATTCGCAACTGCGCGTGCGCGGCGTCGGCGGGCTGCGGATCTGCGACGCATCGGTGATGCCCTCGCTCGTATCCGGCAACACGAATGCGCCGACGATCATGATCGCCGAGCGCTGCGCCGAGTTCATGCTGCCGCCGGCGGGCGCGCCGAACGCGCGCATTGTCGCGGGCGCGTCGCATGCCGCCGCGCCGCTCGACGCCGGCGGCGTGCGCTGAGCGCCGCGCTCCCGCCGTCGCGGCGAATCGTCACGATCGCGCTTTTCACATCCACTCGAAGGAGACGTCAGTCATGCACACGTTCAACGACAAGGTCGCGTTGATCACGGGCGGCGGCACGGGCATCGGCGCGGCCGTCGCGCGCAGGTTCGTCGAAGCGGGCGGCAAGGTCGTTCTGCTCGGCCGCCGTCGCGAGCCGCTCGACGCGGCCGCGCAACCGCTCGGCGCCGCCGCGATCGCCGTCGCGGGCGACGCGGCCGACGCGCGCGACGTGCGGCGCGCGCTCGATGACGCGCGCGCGGCGTTCGGGCGCGTCGACGTGCTGGTCGCGAACGCGGGCGGCCACGGCGTCGGCGGCGCGCTCGACACCGACGACGCGTCGTGGGCGCAATCGACGCGGGTGAATCTCGACACCGCGTTCGTCTGCGCGCGCGAGCTGCTGCCCGAGCTGATCGAGCGGCGCGGCAACATCGTGATCCTCTCTTCGCTCGCCGGACATTTCGCGGGCCCGAACGTCGTCGGCTACGTGACGACGAAGCATGCGCTGATCGGCCTCACGCGCTCGCTCGCGCGCGACTACGGCAGCGCCGGCGTGCGCGTGAACGCGGTGTGTCCGGGCTGGGTGCGCACCGCGATGGCCGACGAGCAGATGGACGCGCTGCGCGACGCGCGCGGGCTCGCGACACGCGAGGACGCCTACCGGCTCGTCACGCGCGACGTGCCGCTCGGCCGCCCGGCGGAGCCCGACGAAATCGCCGACACGGTGCTGTATCTCGCGTCGCCGTATGCGTCGATGATCACGGGCACGTCACTGCTCGTCGACGGCGGCGCATCGGCCGTCGACCTGCCGACTATCGAATTCGCGCGCTGAGCGCCACGGCCACGCGAAAAAACATTTTTCCGAGGACCCACCGATGAACGACAAACCGCAGGACTGGAAGAACTATGAAGACTTCGCGGCCGGCATCGACACGAACCGGCTGCCCGCGACCGGCGCGCTCGCCGGCCGCGCATTGACGTTCGAGCTGCCGAGCGGCGCGTTCGCCGCGCGCTTCGTCGGCGACCACACGCTCGCGTGGCGTCGCGGCGACGCGAGCGACACCGACTGGTACGAGGCGATCGAAGTCGCGCCCGACACGTTCTTCGTCGACGTCACGTTCCGGAGCCGGCCGGCCGAGGCGCTGACGCTCGTGTTCAACACCGCGACGCGGCGCGCGCTCGGCATCCTGTCGCGGATTCGCAGCCGCGATGAAGCGGGCGCCGCGCCGCGCGTCGCGCAGGATTTTCTGGTCGGCACGCTCGCGGGCGGCGAAGCGGGCGCGGGCGCTTCGGGCGCCGCGCCCGAGGAGACGCGCGACCTGATCGGCACGCGCACGCTGAACGTCTACAGCCCGAACCACACGTACGAGCACACGTACCTGAGCTCGACGCGCTACTGCTGGCAATGCCTCGTCGGCGAGCAGCGCGGCCACGGCGACGTCGATCTCGCGACAACCTACAGGTTCGCCGACGACCTCTACGTGTTCACGTTCCGCGAATTCCTGATTCCGGTTGCCTCGGTGTTCGTCTTCAACTTCGCGGCCGGCCGCTCGACGGGCAAGTTCCTCGGCGAGACAGGCGACGGCGCGATCGCGAACCGGCCGGCCGGCTCCTTCATCCGCAAACTGTCGCAGACCGTCTATCCGGACGATGCGCAGCCCGTCTGAGGATCACACGATGCGTACCCCTTATCAAATCGTCGCCGATCACTATGCGGCGTCCGACAGACACGACCCCGCCGCGATGATGGCCGACATCGCGCCCGCGATCGAATGGACCGAGATGGCGGGCTTTCCGTGCGCCGGCACGTACCGCAGCGCGGACGAGATCGTCCGCAACGTGTTCCGGCGCCTCGGCGAAGAGTGGCACGGCTATGCGTTCAAGCTCGACGCGCTGCACGACGCGGGCGATACCGTGATCGGCATCGGCCGCTACTCGGGCACGTACAGGCGAACCGGCAAGTCGTTCGAATGCCGCGTCGCGCACGTGTGGCGCGTCGACGCGGGCAAGATCGTGCGCTTCGAGCAGTTCACCGACACGCTGCTCGTCGCGCAGGCGATGCAGCCGTAAGCGCCTTCGTCCGTTCGTTCAACCAACGCGTTTTTTTGTTTCGCACGAGATCTCCATGAACCTGGCCGCTCTCTCGACCCAGCATCAACGCCAATCCGGCTTTCTCGCCCGCCGCCAGTTCGGCAACTGGCTCGACGGCAGCGCCGCCGAGCCGCGCTCGGGCCGCTATCTGCCCGTCGTCGATCCCGCGACCGAGATGACCATCGCCGAAGTCGCCGCGAGCGACGCGCGCGATGTCGACGCGGCTGTGGCCGCCGCGCGACGCGCGTTCGATTCGGGCGACTGGCCGCGCATGCGGCCCGCGAGCCGCGAGAAGCTGCTGCATCGGCTCGCCGACCGGATCGAGCGCCACGCGGACGAGCTCGCCGCGCTCGAGACGCTCGAAACCGGCAAGCTCGTCGGCGTCGCGCGCGCGATCGACGTGCTGGGCGGCGCCGAGTACGTGCGCTATGTGGCCGGCTGGGCGACGAAGCTCGAAGGCTCGACGCTCGACACGTCGATCGCCGCGCCCGCCGGCACCGAGTATTTCGCGTACACGCGCCGCGAGGCAGTGGGCGTCGTCGGCGCGATCGTGCCGTGGAATTTTCCGCTCGCGATCGCGCTGTGGAAGATCGCGACCGCACTCGCATGCGGCTGCACGGTCGTGCTGAAGCCGTCGGAGGAAACGCCGCTCACCGCATTGCGCCTCGGCGAGCTCGCGCAGGAAGCGGGGCTGCCCGACGGCGTGCTGAACGTCGTGACGGGCACGGGCGCCGAGGCGGGCGCGGCGCTCGTCGCGCATCCGGGCGTCGACAAGATCACGTTCACTGGCTCGGTCGGCGTGGGCCGCGCGATCGGCCACGCGGCCGTCGACCGGATGGCGCGCTTCACGCTCGAGCTCGGCGGCAAATCGCCGCTGATCGTCTTCGACGATGCCGATCCCGACGTCGCCGCGCGCGGCGCGGCGCAGGGCATCTTCTTCAATCAGGGGCAGGTCTGCACGGCGGGCTCGCGCGTGTACGTGCAAAAACGCCTGTTCGAGCAAGTCGTCGCCGGCATCGCGGCGGCGGCCGAATCGATGAAGATCGGCTCGGGCTTCGATCCGAACACGCAGATCGGCCCGCTCGTGTCGAAACGGCACTTCGAGCGCGTGCTCGGCCACGTCGACGCCGCGAAGGAAGAGGGCGCGACGCTCGTCACGGGCGGTACGCGCGCGCTCGACGGCGGCTATTTCGTGAAGCCGACGGTGTTCGTCGACGCCGCGCCTTCGATGCGGATCGTGCGCGAAGAGGTGTTCGGGCCGGTCGTCACGGTCACGCCGTTCGACACGCTCGACGACGCGGTGCGGCTCGCGAACGACACCGATTTCGGGCTCGCGGCGAGCGTGTGGTCGCAGAACCTGTCGCGCGTGCATCGCGTCGTGCCGCGGCTGAAGGCGGGCATCGTCTGGGTCAACACGCACAACACGCTCGACAGCAACCTGCCGTTCGGCGGCTTCAAGCAATCGGGCTACGGCCGCGAGCTCGGCCGCGCGGCGCTCGAACAGTTCACCGAGCTCAAGTCCGTCTGCATCGCGCATTGAGCGACACGAGCGTCGGTGCGCCGAAGCGGCGCTGAAGCAACCCCGAAGCATCCACGCAGCCCCCGAGGGCGCGGCCCGCACGCGGAAAGCCGCGCCCCACGACAACATCAGGAGACACGATGAAGCCGCTTTTCCCTCACATGAAGCGCACGCTTGCCGGCGCGTGCATCGCCGCGGCGGGATTTCTCGCGCAGCATGCGGCGTTCGCGCAGAGCTGCGGGCTCGCGAACGGCAAGCCCGCAACCGGCGCGCCGATTCCGATCGGCACGATCGTCGGCAAGACCGGGCCCGACGATTTCAGCTCGTCGGCGCGCGCGGCCGCCGCGTATTTCAGGTGCGTGAACGCGAACGGCGGCATCAACGGCCGGCCGGTCCAGTATCTCGTCGAAGACGATCAATGGAATCCGGAAACCGCGTCGCAGGTCGCGTCGAAGCTCGTGCGCGACCGCAAGGTGCTCGCGCTCGCGGGCAACGCGAGCTTCGTCGAATGCGGCGCGAACGCGAAGTTCTACGAACAGGAAAACGTGATCGCGATCGCGGGCGTCGGCGTGCCGCGCGAATGCTATTTCGCGCGCAACTACGTGCCGCTCAACATGGGGCCGCGCCTGTCGATGACGGAGGCGGCGCTGTACGCGAAGCAGCAGTACAAGGCGACGCGGATGGTGTGCATCGCGCCGAACATCCCGAGCCTCGGCGCGTGGTCGTGCGAAGGGCCGGCGCTCTGGGGCAAGCGCAACGGCGTGAGCGTCGACACGATCGTGATGGACCCTGACTCCGCCGATCCGACGTCGGTCGTGCTGCAGGCGGCGTCGAAGCATCCGCAGGCGATTCTGCTCGGGCTGCCGAAAGGGCTGATGGTGCCGATCCTGTCGGCCGCCGAGCAGCAGAACCTCGGCGGGCGGATTCGCTTCGTCTCGGCGGCGTCCGGCTACGACCTCGGCGTGCCGAAGGCGATCGGCCCGTACTGGAAGGACAACTTCGACGTGAATCTCGAATTCCAGCCGCTCGACGCGCAAACGCCCGACAACCGGAACTGGCGCGCGGTGATGGACAAGTACGGCGACAGGAAGGACCCGCGCGACACGTTCTCGCAGGCGGGCTATCTCGCCGCGCGGCTCGTGACCGATACGCTGATGAAACTGCCCGCGAACCAGCTCGACCGCGCGCACGTGACGGCCGCGCTGCGCGAGGTGAAGGATTTCCGCAGCGACATCCTGTGCGGCCCGTTCTACGTCGGCGCGGGCGAGCGGCACAACGCGAACAACGCGGGCCGGATGGCGCAATCGACGGGCGCGGGCTGGAAGACGGCGTCGGCGTGCCAGGCGGTCGACGATCCGCAACTCGCCGACATCCGCGCGGCCGAAAGGAAGATGCACTGACGCCATGAACGCGATCGACTTCGCCCCTTATCTGATCTCCGGGCTCGGCGTCGGCGCGGTCTACGCGCTGTCGGGCGTCGGCCTCGTCGTGCTGTATCGCGCGTCCGGCGTGCTGAACTTCGCGTTCGGCGCGACGGGCGCGTTGGGCGCCTACGTCGCGGCCGCGTGCCTCGACGCCGACTATCCGCAGGCGCTCGCGTGGGGCGCGGCGATCGCCGCGTCGACCGCGGCGTCGCTCGTCTACGGCCTCGCGATCGCGCCGCGGCTCGCCGCGCGCGATCGCGTCGTGCGCAGCGTCGCGACGCTCGGCTTCGCGCTCGTGCTGCTCGGCTTCTGCGAATGGCATTGGGGCGACACGCCGCGCCGCCTCGTGCTGCCGACCGACAGCGAAGCGCTCGACTTCGGCGACGTCCGCTTCACGTACACGCGCATCGTCGGCCTCGCGCTCGCGTTCGCGATGATGGCGGCGATCGGCCTCGTGCTCGCGCGCACGCGGCTCGGGCTGCAGATGCGCGCGCTGTCGAACGACCGGCGCCTGAGCGGCCTGCTCGGCATTCGCGTGCTGAGCGTCGACGCGGCCGCCTGGGCGATTTCGGGCGTATTCGCGGGCATTACCGGCCTGCTGCTCGCGAACCTCGTGCGCCTGCAGGCGGCGGTGCTCACGTTCCTCGTGATCCCGGCGTTCGCCGCGGCGATCGTCGGCCGGCTCGCGTCGCTGCCCGCGACGGTGGCGGCCGGCGTCGCGATCGGCCTCGCCGAGGCGCTCGCGATCACCGTGCCCGGCTTCGCGCCGTACCGCAGCGCGACGCCGTTCCTGATCGCGCTCGTCGCGATGCTCTTCATCGGCTCCCAATCGAGCGGCCACGCCGCGAACGAATCATGAAAACGCCCCTCGCCTTCGCCGCGCCGCCGCGCGACGCGGCCGCGCGCGCCAGGCCGTCCGGCGCGCGCCTGCCGCTCGCCGCGACGCTCGGCACGCTCGCCGCGATCGCGCTCGTCGTGCCCGCCGTCGCCGACGCATACTGGATCAAGACGCTGACGTCCGCGCTGACGGTCAGCATCGCCGCCGCGGGCGTCGCGCTGCTGTACCGGCAGCTCGGGCTCGTGTGCCTGTCGCAGCATGCGCTGCTCGGCGTCGGCGGCTGGATCGCGCTCAGGCTCGCGCATCTAGGCGCGCCGTTCGAGCTGTGCGTGATCGCGGGCGCGGCGGGCGGCAGCGCGATCGGGATGATCGCCGGGCTGCCCGCGCTGCGCCTGCGCGGCCTCTATCTCGCGCTCGTCACGCTGATGATGGCGGGCGGGTTTCAGGTCGTCGCGTCCGCGATCGGCTTTCCGGACGGCGGCGGCGGCTTCACCGGCCATCTGTCGTTCGGCGCGCGGCAGATGATGGCGCGGCCGCTCGCCGGCCAGAGCGACGCCGCGTATTTCCGCTACGTCGCCGCGTGGGCCGCGCTCGCGTTCGCGCTGATCGAGCTGCATCGGCGCTCGAAAGCGGGGCGCTCGTGGGCGCTGATCCGGCGCGGCGAGATGCCGGCGCTCGCGGCGGGCGTCAACGTCGTCTTCTACCGGACCTGGGCGTTCGGGCTCGCGGGCCTGCTCGCCGGGCTGTCGGGCGGCCTGCTCGCGGGCTCCGTCGGCCAGCTCGACGGGCGCGCGTTCGCCGCATCGGAATCGGTGCTGCTGTTCGCGCTGTCGGTCGTCGGCGGCGTTTATCACTGGTTCGGCGCGCTGATCACGGGGCTGTTGCTGCGCGCGGTGCCCGCGCTCCTGACCGACTTCGGCGTGAACGGCTATCTCGCGATGATCTTCTTCGGCGCGGCGCTGCTGCATGCGCTGATCACGGCGCCCGCCGGCGTCGCCGGGCAGCTTGCCGGGCTTGCGTCGCGTGTCGGGCGCGCGTTTCGCGCCCGCGACGGAGGCGCGCGATGATCGAGATATCGAACCTCACCGTGCAGTTCGGCGGCACGCGCGTGCTCGATGCGCTCGACGCGAAGCTCGCCGCGCCCATCTGCGGGCTGATCGGCCCGAACGGCGCGGGCAAGACGACGCTGCTCAACGTGCTGAGCGGCTTTTTGCGGCCGCGCGCGGGCAGCGTCGCGCTCGACGGCCGCGCGCTGCTCGCGCTCTCCGTCGCCGAGCGCGTGCGTGCGGGCGTGCGACGGACGTTCCAGACCGAACAGATCGTCGAGGATCTGAGCGTTCACGACAACGTGCTCGCGCTCGCCGAGCACGTGATGCCGGCCTTCGCCGCGCGCGACGACACGCGGCGCGCGCTCGAGCTCGTCGGCCTCGCGGACGTCGCGCACGCGCCGGGCGCGGCGCTCAACCTGTATCAGCGGCGGATGCTGGAGCTCGGCAAGGCGCTCGTCGGCGAGCCGCGCCTGCTGCTGCTTGACGAGCCTGGCGCGGGCCTGAACGAGACGGAAGCCGCGCGGCTCGCCGACGTGATCGTTCGCATTCCGGAATGCATCGGCGCGCAGGTGCTGCTGATCGATCACGACGTCGATCTGATCGACGCCGTGTGCGAGGCGACGCTCGTGCTCGATTTCGGCAAGCGGCTCGCGCTCGGGCCGACGCGCGCGGTACTCGACGATCCGCTCGTGCGCAGCGCATATCTCGGCCAGGCGTTCGACGAGCATGAAGCCTGAAGCACTCGGCGCGGCGCGCGCGCCGCACCCCATTCGACAAGGAGTCCGGCGATCATGCGGCTCGAAGTGAAAGATCTCGTCGTCCATCGCGCGAACAAGCCCGTGCTGCACGGCGTATCGCTCGCGGTCGCGCCCGGCCGGGTGACGGCGCTCGTCGGCGCGAACGGCGCCGGCAAATCGACGCTCGTGATGAGCATTGCCGGCGCGCTGCCCGCGACGTCGGGCGACGTGCTGCTCGACGGCGCGCCGCTCGGCGCGCTGCGGCCCGAAGCGGTGCGTCGCCGCGGCGTCGCGGTCGTGCCGGAAGGGCACCGCGTGCTCGGCGATCTGTCGGTGCGCGACAACCTGCGCGCGGCGGGCGCGTTCCTGTCGGCGCGGCGGCTCGATGATGCGATCGACCGCGCGCTCGCGCTCTTCCCGGAGCTCAAGCCGAAGCTCGATGCGCGCGGCAATGATCTGTCGGGCGGGCAGAAGCAGATGGTATGCGTGTCGCAGGCGCTGATCGGCGAGCCGCACACACTCCTCATCGACGAGCTGTCGCTCGGCCTCGCGCCCGCAGTGACGAAGCGTCTCGCGCAGACCGTCGCGCAGATCGCGAACGACGGCGTCGCGGTGCTGCTGATCGAGCAGTTCACGACGATCGCGCTCGCGCTCGCGACGAACGCATACGTGCTCGAACGCGGGCGCGTCGCGTTCGCGGGCAGCGCGCAGACGCTGCGCGAGCGGCCGGAGATTCTGCACGGCAGCTATCTCGCGTCGAAGGGAAGCAGCGCGAACGCGGCGTGACGCAGGCGAGCGAAGCGGCGGCGGGCGCGATGCGAGCAGGCCGGCCGCCGCTCGCGCGGGAACGTCGTTCCGATCGGCGCTTGGGGCCCGAAACTCAGGACAAGGCGCGACGCCGCACGAACTCGCGCGGCGTCATGCCATAGCGCTGCTTGAAGCTGCGGCAGAAATGCGCGCTGCTGCTGAATCCCCAACTGAACGCGATCTCGGAAATCGCGGGTTTCGCCGCGCGCGCGTTGTCGAGCGCGTCCTTGCAGCGCTCGAGCCGGCTCGACCAGATGTAGCGGTCGATCGTCACGCCTTCCTCCTCGAAGATCCGGTGCAGATAGCGCTTCGAGCAGCGCAGCTCGCGCGCGATCCGGTCGATCGACAGGTCGGCGTCGGCGAGATGGCCGTGGATGTATTGCTTGACGCGCATCCGCAGCACGGCGGGCAGCGCGACGTGCGCGCCTTGCGCGTCGCGCTGCGCGGTCAGCGTCGACACGATCAGGCCGAGGATCGTCTCCGACAGCGCGGTGCCTGTCGTGCCGGGCAGCGACGGCAATTGTTCGGATAACGACACGAGGAACGACGACAACAGCGAGAACAGCCCCTTGAGCTCGAACTCACGGACGTCCGACGTGTGCAGGCCGGGCACCGCGAAGCCGCCGAGCTGCCTGCGCGGAATCTGGATCGCGAGCTGCTCGACGTGCGTCAGGTTCGCGATGCTGTACGGCACGCGCGGGTCGTACAGACTCCAGTCGCCCGTGCGCAACCGGAACACCTTGCCGCGCTGCTCGATCTCGCTCACGCCGCTCAGTTGCAGGATCAGCTTGAAGAAGTCGGAGCCGTGATCGTGCAGCGCCGCGACGGGCCTCACGATCCGGTGCGCGGGCGCGGCGATCGTGAACACGCGCATCGGGCCGATCTCGTACTGGCTGAGCTGCGCGTCGAACGCGTCATCGCCGTCGCAGCACGCGTCGAGTCCGCCGAAGTATTGCGTGACGACGCGGCCCCACGCGCGGCCGCGAAACGCGGGCGATTCGCCCGCCGTCGTGAAGAATCTGCCGTTCACCATGCGCTCCTTGCGAGTACACGTCCAGCCGGACCATGCAGGGGCATGCGGTCTGCCCGGATATAGTTAGCATATTAAATATTTGGCGCGGGCTGAATCCGGTTTACTCCGCACGCGAAAATCGGCTGCTTAGGCAGCGATTTTGACGCGTGAACGGCCGCGTTACGTGCGTTGGCCCACACAAGGGTCCGCGCGGCCGCCGCCGGGCGCGAAAGACGATCAGAAACGGGTCAGCATCCCGATGCGCGCGAGAAACTGCGAGCGCGAGCCCGACTGCGCATCGGGCCCCATCACGCCGTTGATCCACGCGTGCGCGCCAGCGCTGCCGCCCGCGTACTGATACACGGTTTCGACATACGCGGACGTGCGCTTCGACAGCGCATACTGCACGGCCGCCGTGACCTGATGCGCGTAGTTGCGGTCGAGCTGCGCGTTGCCCTTCATGTATTCGTAGTTCGCGCCGATCGTCCAAGGCGCGCCGACGTAGCGCGCGCCCGCCTGGATCACGTCGATCGCCGCGCCCGTCAGCGTGTTGCGCGTGTTCGTGTACAGCAGGTTCAGATCGAACGCGGACAATGCGTAACGCGCGCCGAGCCCCCAGTTGCGCAGCCCGTCGTGCCCGTTGTTCATCTGCGGATACTTGACTTCGACATATGCGGCGCCGAGCGCGAAACTGCCCGTCTCGTACTTGAGGCCGGCGCTGACCGTGCTGTTCGCCGACAGCCCGCCGCCCGCCTGATTGCCGAAGCCGTACATCAGGCCGAACACGAGCCCGCTCAGGTTCGCGCTCGTGTACTTGACCGAGTTCGGCACGCGGCTCGAGCCCGCCATCCGGTCGAAGTCGAACGAGCCGGTCGGATTGTTTGGAATCCCGAGCGTCGAGAACGGCCCCTGACGGAAGTTGTACAGGCCGCCGTAGCGGAACGCGCCGTCGAACGAGCCGAACGTCAGCGAATCGGTCATGAAGTCGTATTGCTGGCCGAGCGTCACGCTGCCGAGCCGCTCGCTCCATAAGCCGACGAGCGCGGTGCGCGAGAACATCGAGCCGGGCGCCGGCAGCGCGGCGCCGTTGCCGAGCGCGTATTGCGACGTCAGCTCGAAGATCGCCTTCGCGCCGCCGCCGAGATCCTCGGTGCCCCTGAGCCCCCATAGGTTCGGCACCGCGATGCCGTCGTCGAAACCCACACTGTGCCTGCCGCCTTCGTTCGACACGTACGACACGCCTGCATCGATCAGGCCGAACAGCGTGACGCTGCCGCCGGACGCGTGCGCGCCCGTCGCGACGGCGAGCCCCGCCGCCGCTACCGCAAACTTCTTCATCGTCGTCTCCGTTGGGGGTGTCGTTATGCGCGGCGGCGCTCGGGGCGCCGCCGTCGATCTCCGGCTCGGAGTGTGGAGCAGCGTGCGGCGCGCATCTTTCCCGACGGCGCACAAACACTAGCTCGACGATGCACTCGGCGATCGTCAGACGTTACGGATGTCGAAATGAAATGCGCGGCGTGGCGCGATGCGGCGCGCGCGCCGCACGCCGGAAACGAACGGCGTGGCGGCGACGGCGCTCAGGCCGCGTCGCGCGCGTTGGCGGCGGCCGTCGGCAGATCGTCGGCGGAGCGCGCGCGCACGTAGCGCGCCGGGTTGTCGGCGGCCGCCTCCAGCGCGCGGAAATGTGCGGCGCCGCACTGTATCCTGCGCCGCTCGTACGCTTGCAGATCGCCGTCGCCGATGCCGCTCTTCGATTCGACGACGAAATAGAGCCGCGGCCCGTCGCCCTCGGCGATCAGCACCGCCCAGTCGGGGCTGTAGCTGCCGAGCGGCGTCGGAATCCTGAACCAGCCGGGCAGCTTCGCATACAGCCTGACCGCGTCGTCCTGTTCGAGCGATTCGACGAAGGCGTGCTCGGCGGGCGTTTCGCACGGCACGTCCTCGTGGATCGATTTCGCCGCGCCGCGCCGCATGCTCGACAGATAGCCGGTAAGCGGTTCGTCCTCGAACAGCGACAGCGCATGCACGTGCTCCTTGCCGAGCAGCTTGTATTCGATCCCGTCGACGAGCGCGTCGCGCTTGCAGCGCTCGAGCGTCGCGGCGGCGAGCGCGATGAAACGTTGAGGATTGCGCGGGAATTCGTCGAGCCGGCCGCTTTCGATCAGCACGGTCGCGATCGTGCGCCGCGTGAGCTGCGTGCGGTCCTGCAGCTCGGTCAGCAGATCCGGCAGGTCGAGCTCGCCTTCGTCGATCGCGATCGTGTCCGCCGCCTCGGTTTCGGTTGCCTCGACGCCCGACGCGTCGATCGCGATGTCGGCCTTGCGCCATTGCAGCCGCGCGCGCGCGACGGCGGGCGCCGCCTTCAGCGCGGCGACGCAGCGCTCGATCAGACGCGCGTTGTCGAAGTTCACGCGGTACGTCGTCCGGTACTGGATGCGCTCCCACAGCGCACGGAATTCGTCGCTGAGGCACACCGCCTTGCCGTGCGCGTCGCGCCGCAGCGCGATGGGGCGGCGCTCGTCCGCGTTGCGCACGTCGAGCCGGCCCGCGAGCTTGCGCAGCATGTCGACGATCAGCGCGCGCTGCGCGTCGAATTCGTCGGGCAGCGGCAATGCGCGCAGCTTGAGCGCCGCGCGCAGCGTGTCCTGCACACGGCCGCGCGCATCGAGATAGCCGGCGTCGCGCAGATACGTCCATAGCGCGGCCGACCGCTCGATGCCGAGCGGCTGCACGCTGCCATCGCCGGCCGGCACGGGCAGCGCGGCGAACTGATGCGTTTCGACGATGCCGAAGCGGATTCCCGTATCGGCTTCGATTTCCTTCTGCAGGTTCTCGGCGAACTGCTCATAGCTTTCGCCCGCGATCACCGTCAGCGTGTTGACGTCGAAGCCGCGCACGCGCTCGCCGCGCTGGTCGACGGCGAGGCGCAGCCCGCGGCCGATCGTCTGGCGACGCTCGCGCTCGCTGTGGATGTCGCGCAGCGTGCAGATCTGGAACACGTTCGGATTGTCCCAGCCTTCCTTCAACGCCGAATGCGAGAAGATGAACTTGAGCGGCGTATCGAACGACAGCAGCCGCTCCTTGTCCTTCATGATGAGGCCGTACGCGCGCTCCGCATTCTCGCGGCTGCCCGCGCTCCTGTCGCTCGTGTCGGTCCAGCCGCCTTTCTTGTCGATCGAGAAATAGCCGTCGTGCACGGCCTGCGCCGCGAGATCGGCGTCGACGCCGCCGAACAGCGCGCGATATTCGGGCAGCTTCGCCGCGCGCCGGTATTCGTCCTCGAACAGCAGCGCGTAGTCGCCCTTGAACGGCTGGCCGTGGCGGTCGTACTTGCGATACTTGTCGACCGCGTCGACGAAGAAGAGCGACAGCACCTTCACGCCGAGCGGCGTGAGGCGCAGTTCCTTGTCGAGATGCTCGCGGATCGTGCGGCGGATCATCTCGCGCTGGATCGCGAGCGTGTCGAGGTCGCCGTATGTGTCGCCGATCGACAGGAACGCGTCGCCGCCCGGATAGCGCAGCACCAGATACTCGGCGCCGCGCGCCGCGTGAATCTCGCCGATCCGGAAATTCGCGTAGACGGCGCGGCGCGCGACGCGCTCGAGATCGTCGCCGTCGGAGACGGAAACCGTCTGCCGCTCGACGTCGCCCGCCGCCGTCGCGACGTCAAGCTCGACGCGCGCGGCGATCGCGCCGCGCCGGCTGCCGATCGACATCACGCGGATGAATGGCTTGTTGTGCGCATCCTCGACGGTCGCCGACGCGATCTCGATCTGCTTGACGAGCTTGCGCTCGTACGCGTCGATCGCATCGAGCCGGTAGAGCATCTGGTACTTGTCCGCGTGCGTCGCCGAGTAGCGCAGCGTGCAGAGCGGGCGCATCGCGTCGAGTGCTTCCTTGCCGCGCCCATCGAGCCCGCCGTCGACGCTCTGCGGCTCGTCGACGATCACGATCGGATGCGTCGCTCGAATCAGGTCGATCGGCTTTTCGCCGCCCGTCTGCTCGCTGTCCTTGTAGAGCGTGTTGACGTCCTTCTTGTTGATCGCCGCGACCGTGACGATCATGATCTGCACGGTCGATTTCGACGCGAAGCTGCGCACCTCGCCGAGCTTCGCCGAATCGTAGACGAAGTAGTCGAACGGCACGCCCGCGTACAGGCGCCGGAAATGCTGCCCGGTGATCTGCAGCGTCTTGTACACGCCTTCCTTGATCGCGACCGACGGCACGACGATCACGAACTTCGTGAAGTCGAAGCGGCGGTGCAGCTCGAAGATAGTGCGCAGGTACACATAGGTCTTGCCCGTGCCCGTTTCCATCTCGACGGTGAAATCGTTCGAGCTCGGCGCGCCGGACGGCGGCAGCCCGTTTCGCACCTGCACGCGCGCGAGATTCTCGGCGAACGTGTGCGCGTCGAGCGTCAGCCGATTGCCGACGCCGAGCCCCGATTCGGCCATCCCGAGCGAAATCTGCGGGCTCGCGCGCCGCCGCGCGGCCTGCGCGGTCACGCTGAATTCGGCGCGGCACGCCTCCTGGCCGCGAAACAGATCGCATACCGCCTCGATCGCTTCGAGCTGATAGTCGAGATCCGACTCGAAATGCAACTGCATGCTCAATCTTCCTTGTCTGCGTGTGGCTCGCGTGCGCGCATCAGAGGCTCCGGATGCGCTTCACGCCGTGCTGCTCGAGGATCGCCGACAGGTTCACCTTCGCGACGTCGTCCGCGAAGCCGCTGTCGCGGAACACGCAGGTCAGCTCGCGCGTATCGGCGGCGCCCGACGCGGCTATCAGCTTGACGATGCCCTCGCCGAGCGCGTCGGTCGACGCGCGGTCGATGTGCGTGTCGAAGCACGCGACGATCGCGCCGTCGATCACGTGGACCGCCTTGCCGGCGATCGTCCGCGCGTCGATCGGCGCGCACAGGTCGAGCCCGAGCTTCAGCATCAGTTCGTACAGCAGATCTTCCTCGGAGCGGTTCGGCTTGACGTGCTCGACGGCCGCGAACAGCGACTGCTGGATGTCGTCGCCGCGCGGGTCCCATTCGGAGACGTTCGTCGAATCGAGCCTGAACACGCGAAAGCCGAGGTCGGCGCGCACGCCCGGATGCTCGGCCGCGACCCGCGCCGCCGAGCGCCGCAGCCGCTCCTTCGTCAGCTCGGCGAGATTGAGCGGCACGCGCTGCGCCGCGCAGAAATCGGCGGCGGCCTTCTGGTCCTTGCTGCCGGCGTCGAGCGGCTCGGGCAACTGCACGAGCACGTAGCGGCGATTGCCGCCGTCGGCCGCGTTGAGCGCCATCACCGCGTGCGCGGTCGTGCCCGAGCCGCCGAAAAAGTCGACGATCAGATCGTCGCCGTCCGTGCACCAGCCGATGATCGACGCGGCTAATTCGACAGGCTTCGGCTGATCGAAAGGAATGCCGAGCGACTTCATCAGCGCGTCGTCCGAGCCGCCGAACGGCAACACCGACGGCACGTTCTCGTACATGTTCTCGTCGAGGAAGTAGATCCGCTGCGGCTGCGTGGTCTCGTCCGCGCCGAATTCGACGAGGCCCTTGTCGATGAGCGCCTGCATCGTCGCGGGCGGATTGCGCCAGCCGCGCTCGGGCACGGGGCACGGCTCGCCCGTCACCGGATGCACGAGCGGCACGAAGTAGTCGTCGGGCGCCTTCTTCTTGTTCGGCCACGCCATCGACACGAGGCGGTACACGCGGCCGTCGGCCGAGATCCGGTCGTACATCGCCTCGCCGCCCGACAGCGTCGTCTGCGACTTCACCCAGCTACGGTACGCGGCATTCGCGTCCGCGATCGTCGCGGCATCCGCGATCGCGCCGCGCGCCGCGTCCAGCATGCGTTGCGCGTTGCGCTTCGCCCGCTTGAGCGGCGCGCGCTCGAACAGCAGCTCCGCGTCGCGCGCGAACAGCACGATCGATTCGTGCTGGTACGCGATCCCGCGCGCGTCGCCCTTCGGATTGCGCTTGTCCCACACCGCGACGCCGAGCTCGTTGTCTTCGCCGAAGATCTCGCGCATCACGAGCACGAGCGCGTGCTGCTCGTGCTCGTCGATGTGCACGGCGATCACGCCGTCGTCGGCGAGCAGATCGCGCGCGAGCTTCAGGCGCGGATAGATCATGTTCAGCCAGTCCGTGTGGAAGCGGCCGCTCGCGTCGGTGTGGCTGCTGACCCGCTTGCCGCCCGTCGTCTGGCCGGTCAGCTCGAGATAGTGGCGCAGGCTGTCGGTGAAATTGTCCGGATAGACAAAATCCTTGCCGGTGTTGTACGGCGGATCGATGTAGACGAGCTTCACGCGTCCCGCGTAGCTCTTCTGCAGCAGCTTCAGCACCTCGAGGTTCTCGCCCTCGATCATCAGGTTGCGAGTCGACGCCCAGTCGACGCTCTCGCGCGGGCACGGGCGCAGCGTGCCCGTCGACGGCGTGAGCGCGAGCCGGCGCGCGCGGCGCTTGCCGTGCCAGTTCAGGCCGTACTTCTCGTCGGCGTCGGCGTCGACGACGGCGCCGACCATCGCCGCGAGCACGTCGAGATTCACCGACGCGCCGTCCGGCCCTTCGGTCACGACGTCCGGAAAGAGCGCCTTCAGGCGCTCGACGTTCGCGGACACGAGATCCGCGGATTGTGCTTCCGGGCTCGTCGCATCGAGTTTCTGCATCATCCTTTCCATCCATTGCATGTCATCGCGCCGGCATGCGGACCCGATTTTCGGGCCGCGCGGCGCGGCAAAGGCGAAACGCTAGCGATCCGTCACGCGCAGGTCAAGGACTTGCGGCGGGGCGCGGGCCGGCGTTCGGCGACGCAGATGTTTACCACAGGTTCGGAAGCCGGCCGCCGGCGCGGGCTTTCGCCGCGCGTGCGCGAGGCCGCGCGCGATGACAAAAGGCCCGGCGTGAGTGGCCGTCGAATGCCGCGGGGTCTCGCAGGAGATCGGGCGAGCGCGGCGGGAAAAGCGGCGGATGCGGGAGAAGCGGGAAGGGCGGCACGGCGCGGCGCGGTGGCCGGCCGTGCCGCGCGGCGGATCAGAACCGCGTGCGGATGCCGGTCGTCAGCTCGAGCTGGTTGGTCGCGCCGTGCGTCGACGCAACCGTGTAGCCGCCGTGCAGGCGCATGTAATCGCCGGCGAGATACAGCTCGGTGCGCTTCGACAGGTGGTAGAACACCGAGCCGTACAGCGTTTCCTTGAAGCCGTTGCCGACGCCCGACGTGAGGCTGAAGTTGCCGATGTTCGCGTTCGGCACATTGCCGTCGCTGTTGTAAGCGGCGTTGTGCACGCGCATCTGCTGATAGCCGAGTTCGTAGTCGAGCGGGCCCTTCGGCGCGACCTTGAACGATACGGTCCACGCGTTGTCCTGGCGCTGGCCGAGCGCGCCCTGATCGCCCAGGTAGCGGAAATAGCCGGCGTTCACGCGGAAGATGTCGAACGTGTAGTTGCCGCCGACCGAGAACGACTTGTTCGCGTAGCCCGCGTGGTTCACGTGGCTGAAGAAGCCCGACACGTTGAACGGGCCGCCGTTGTAGCCGAGCGCGGCCTGGTAGGTCGAGTTCTGCCCGAAGCTCGTCGAATTGCTGAACGCGTAGCCCGCGCTCGCGAAGATGCCGTTGCCGAACAGCTTTTTCCACGCGAGGCCGTTGTTGTAGCGCGTGCCCGTCGCACCCGCCGCGTAGAAGATCATCTGCTTGAAGTTGTTCGCGTTCGTCCAGCCGCCTTCCTCGGTCGTCAGCTTCGCCGAGCCGTACGGGTCGCCGTAGATCGCCGCCGCGTCGCGCGCGATCGTGTTCTGAAAGCCGGCGGTGAGCTTGCCGAACGTGCCGTTTTCGATGCCGACCCATGCGTCGCGGTCGAAGATCTGGCCCGGGTCTTCCATGTTGCCGTCGGCAACCGTGTATTCGCTTTCGAGCCGGAAGATCACCTTCGTGCCGCCGCCGATGTCCTCCGCCCCCTTCAGGCCCCAGCGGCTGCCGCTGAACCACGGCTCGCCGCCGAGCCCCATGCCGATCACGTGATCGCCCTTCGCGTTCGCGTGCGACTGATAGGTGGGAAAGCTCAGGTCGATGAGCCCGTAGAGCTGGACGCTCGACTGCGCGTGCGCTTGCGGCGCCGCGCAGGCGGCCGTCGCGATGGAAAGTGCCAGGTATTGTCGTTTCAAGATCGTCCCCTCCGGTATCGTGTTGACCGCCATTCTTTCGTAGTACGCAGCGTCGGCTGCGCAGACGCGGTGCGATGCGCGTCGAACGGCCACGTCATCGTAGTGGGCGCAATCCTTCGCGGCGCTTTCGCGCCGGCCGAGGAAATCTCCGGATAAGTACGGGGTGGTGCTCGTTTTTCGGCTGGGTCAGGCGAGGGCGCCGCGCTCGAGGCCCGGCGCGGCGGCTCATTCGGCCGCGTCCTTCGTCCGAAGAATGTAGCCGAGCCCGCGCAGCGTGATGATCTGCGCGAGCGAGCCCGACAGGTGCTTGCGCAGGCGGTGGATGTAGATGTCGATCGCATCGGCGCTCGGCTCGTCGTCGAGGCCGTACACGCTATCCATCAGGCGCGCTTTCGATACCGTCTTGCCCTGCTGGAGCATCAGCGTTTCGAGGATCGCATGCTCGCGGCGGCGCAGCGCGAGCGGCACGCCGCCGCACTGGAATTCGCGTGTCGCGAACAGATAGACGAGATCGCCGCATGCGAGCTGCGTCGCGCCGACGCCGCATTGCCGCCGGATCAATGCGCGAATCCGCGCGACGAGCTCGCGCGATTCGAACGGCTTCACGACGTAATCGTCGGCACCCGCGCTGAAGCAGTCGACCTTGTCGTCGACCGAGCCGTGCGCGGTCAGCATCAGCACGGGCACGTTGTCGCCGCGGCGGCGCAGCCGCGCGAGCAGCTCCTTGCCGCTCATGCCGGGCAGCCGCATGTCGAGCAGCAGCGCATCGTAGCGCTGCGCCTTCAGCACCGTGTCCGCGCTCTCGCCGTCAGGCGCCGAATCCACGCCGAAGCCTTCGCCGCGCAGCAGATCGATGATCCAGTGCGCGAGTTCCGCGTTGTCTTCCACGAGCAGCAATTTCATCAGGACACTCTCAATTGCGATAGGCGGGCAGCCGCACGGTCATCCTCACGCCCCGGTTGCCCGGGCCCGTCGCGAGCGAGACCGTGCCGCCGTGCGACTGCGCGATCTCCTCGACGATCGCGAGCCCGAGGCCCGTGCCTTCCTCGTCCTTCGCGACGCGATAGAAGCGCTTGAACACGTGCGGCCGCGCTTCGGCCGGAATGCCGGGGCCGTCGTCGACCACGTCGAGCACCACCGCGTCGCCGTCGCGCCGCGCGCTCACCGTCACGCGGCCGCCTTCGTGCGTATAGCGCACCGCGTTGTCGACGAGATTCATCAGGAGCGCCGACAGCAGGCTTTCGCTGCCCGCCACCAGCAGATCGTCGTCGAGCTCCGCGCCGAGATCGATGCGGCGCCGCTCGGCGAGCACGATCGCCTCCTCGAGCACGCCCGACACGACGGCCGCGACGTCGACGCGCGCGGCGAGCCGCGCGGGCGACGCGGCTTCCGCGTGCGCGAGCAGGAGCAGCTTGTCGGTGACATCCGCCATCCTGCGGCTGCTGCGCTGCATCGACGCGAGCAGCCCGGCGAGCGCCGCGTCGTCGCTCTCGCGCTGCCGCGCGCACTGGATCTGCGTGTCGATCACCGCGATCGGCGTGCGCAACTGGTGCGCGGCGTCGGCGATGAAGCGCCGTTGCGTCGCCGCGTGCAGGTTCAGCCGCGCGATGCACTGGTTGATCGCGTCGACGATCGGCCGCAGCTCGAAATGGAGCCGCTCGGTGCGGATCGGCTCGAGCTCCATCGGCCCGCGGTCCGCGACGTCGTCCTTCAGCTTCATCAACGGCCGCAGCTCGAACGTGAGCCCGAGATAGACGAGCGCCATCGCGAGCGCGAGCATCAGCGCGAGCCGCCAGAGCTGCGGATGCCAGATCGCCGCGATCATCATCTGCCGCGACGTCTGCGTCTTGCCGACGACGACCGTCACCGTTTCGGTGTCGCCCGCGTTGTAGAGCTCGCGCGTGTACGCGACCGCGCGGATCTCAAGCCCGTTGAGCGCCGTGTCGAACAGCACCGGCTGCGCGCCGGGCGCGGCCGGCACGGCCGGGCCGGCGAGATCGGGGTTGCCGGCGAGCAGCCGGCCGCCGCCCGTGCGAACCTTGTAGTACACCTGATCCCGCGCGGGCGACTCGAACAGCTCGAGCGCGGCGGGCGGCACGTTCGCGACGAGCGCGCCGCTTTCCCAGTCGACGTCCTCCGCGATCGCGCGCGCGGACGCGACGAGCGCGCCGTCCTGCACGAGGTCGGCGGTCTTGCGCGCGGTGTCGTACGACATCGCGCCCGCGATCGCGACGAACACGGCAAGCGGCAGCAGCAGCCACCAAAGCAGTCGGCCGCGCAGGCTGTGCGACATGCCGTTATCCCCCAACTCCAGCGCAGAAAACGAAACGGCGCACCGAAGATGCGCCGTTTCGTTGATGCATCGTCTTCAGAACGCGGCGGGCCGCCACTTCAGGAGCCGCTTCTCGAGCCGGGTCAGCAGGAAGTCGGCAGCGAGCGCCACGACGGCGAGCACGATCATCGCGGCGAACACGCCGCTCGCGTTGAACGCGCCCTGTGCGGTCGAGATTAGCAGACCGATGCCTTGCTTGGAACCCAGAAATTCCCCGACGACCGCGCCGACGAGCGCGAAGCCGAAGCTCACGTGCAGGCTCGCGAGAATCCAACTGAGCGCGGACGGAATCACGACGGAGGTCGTGATCTGCCGGCGCGACGCGCCGAGGATCTGCGCGTTCGCGATCAGGTAGCGGTCGGCCTCGCGCACGCCCTGGAACGCGTTACCGAACACGACGAAGAACACCATCACCACGGCGAGCGCGATCTTCGACGCCATCCCGAGGCCGAGCGCGATCACGAACACCGAGCCCAGCACGACGCGCGGAATCGAGTTCGCGATCTGGATGTAGAGGCCGAACACGTCGGCGAGCAGCTTGTTGCGCCCGAGCACGATCCCGCAGAAGACGCCCGCGACCGAGCCGATCAGAAAGCCCGCGATCGTCTCCTCGAGCGTCACCCACACCTGCAGCAGCAGCGGGCCCTGCGACGTGCCGTTGACGAACCAGTCCTGGATCTGCGCGGCGATCAGCGACGGCATCGAGAAGAAGAACGGGTCGATCCACTTGAGGCGCGCCGCGATCTCCCAGCCGCCCAGCGCGACGACGAGCACCGCGATGCGCAGCCCGACGATCAGTTGCCGGCGCCGCTGCAGCCGGCGCTGGGCGGCGCGCTCTTCGTCTTCGAGCGAGGTGGTGGTGCCAAGCGGCGTCGGAAGCGTCATGTCAGTCATGCTCCAGTCCTTTCCTGTTTATGCGATCTGCACTTCTTCGCGCAGGTCGTGCCAAATGTCCTTCGAGATTTCGATGAAGCGCTGCTCGTAGCGCACTTCCGACGTGATGCGCGGGCGCGGCAGATCGATCTCGTACACGCGCTTGAGCGTCGCCGGGCGCGACGTCAGCACGAACACGCGGTCCGCGAGCGCGATCGCCTCCTCGAGGTCGTGCGTGACGAACACGACGGAGCCCTTGTTCGCCGACCAGAGCTGCAGCAGCTCGTCCTGCATCAGCGTGCGCGTCTGCATGTCGAGCGCCGAGAACGGCTCGTCCATCAGCAGGATCTCGGGCTGGTTGATGAACGTCTGCGCAAGCGCGACGCGCTTTCGCATCCCGCCCGACAACTGGTGCGGGTAGTGCTTCGTGAATTTCGCGAGCCCGACGCGGCGAATCCATTCCTCCGCCTGCGCGTATGCGGATTCCTTCGAGCGGCCGCGAAAGAGCGGGCCCGCCGCGACGTTGTCGATCACCGTGCGCCACGGGAACACCGCGTCGGCCTGGAACACGAAGCCGATCCGCGGATCGATGCCGTCGACGGGCTTGCCCATCACGCGCACCTCGCCGGACACGGGCTTCAGGAGCCCCGTGATCAGATTGAGCGTCGTCGATTTGCCGCAGCCCGTCGGGCCGACGATCGCGACGAACTCGCCGCGCGCAACCGACATCGTGAAGTCGTGCAGCGCGACGGTCGCACGGCCGTCCGGCGAGATGAAGCGGCACGACACGTTGCGAAACTCGATCGCGGGTGCATGGGCCGAAACATGTTGATTCATCGCTAGAAGTCCTGCATCGGAACCGGCGCCGTCCGTGCGGCGCCGGCGGCCCTCGCGAGCCTGGTTCAAAACTGATCGCGCGTCGGGCGCGGCGCTCGTTTCACGCTCACTTCGCGCTCACGAACTCGTTCGTATAAGTCTTCGACAGATCGATGTGCTTGCCCTTCACCGAAGGGTTGAACGCGGACAGCACCTTGAGCACCGTCGCCGGGCCGTCGGCGGGCATCCTGCCGTCGGGCGTGTACATCGGCAGCGACGCCTTCAGCGCGCTCACGTAGAGCGCCTTGTCCTTCTGGTAATCGGCGGGCATCTTCGCGGCGATCTCTTCCGCGCTGTGCGTGTGGATGAACTGCATCGTGCGCGCGAACGCGTGCGCGAGCTTTGCCGCCTGCGCCTTGTGCGTGTCGGCCCACGCGGACTGCACATACAGGCTCGCCGCCGGATACGTGCCGCCGAGCGCGGCGCGCGTGCCGTCGAGCGTGCGCAGATCGACGAGCACCTTCGCGTCGCCGTTCTTCTCGAGCACCGACACGGTCGGCTCGGTCGTCATCCCCGCGTCGATGCGGCCTTGCTTGACGGCCGCGATGAAGCTCGCGTCGGCGCCGACGGGCAGCATCGTGTACTGGTTCGCGGCGATTCCGTGCTGCTGCGCGAGGTACTGCGTGAGGAAGCTCGTCGACGAGCCGAGGCCCGTCACGCCGAGCGTCTTGCCCTTCACGTCGGCCATCGACTTGATCGCGCCCGCGGCCTTCGTCGACACCATCTCGACCTCGCCCGGCACCTGGCCGAGCACGGCGATCGCCTTCACGTCCTTGCCCTTGCTCTGCAGGTCGATCGTATGATCATAGAAGCCGACGACGCCCTGCACCGCGCCCGCGAGCAGCTCGTTCTCGGCGTCGACGCCCGCCGGCTGCGACTGCAGATCCACGTCGAGCCCTTCCGCCTTGAAGTAGCCGAGCTCCTGCGTGAGACGCGCGGGCAGGTAGATGAGCTTCGTGATGCCGCCCACCATGATCGTGATCTTGCCGCCGTCGTCGGCGAAGGCGGGCTGCGAAGCGAAGCCGAAGGACAGGCCGGCCGCGACCGCGGCCAGGCTGAGCGCGCGAAGAGTGGTGCGCATCGGGAGTCTCCAATGTTGTCTGTATCGAGCGATGCTTGCTGCATCGTCGAAACGAGTATAGGGAGACGAAACCTTCCGCAACCTTTCGCGAGCGCGGCTTTCTTTTAGGGGTTTTCCAGCAACGCCGGCGGCGGCGGGGCGAAGCGCCCTTGAACGGCGCTAAGCCGCGCCCAGCATCGCCGGCACGCCGAGCCGGCTCGCCGTCCAGCCCGCGCCGTACAGGCCGAGGCCGAAGATCGCGTGCGCGACGACGCTGTGAAAGCGCGCGGCGGCCGGCCGCGGCGTGCGGCTCGCCGCGATGCCCGCGCCCATCGCCGGCTGCATCACGAAGAACGGCGCCGCGACGCTGCCGATGCCGACGGCGAGCGCGGGCCCGAGCGTAGGCGCCGCCGCCCAGCCGAGGCCCCAAAGCGCGAGCAACAGCGCCGCGAACGCGATGCCGATCAGATAGTGCGCGAGCCAGCCGATCGCGCGCTCGCCGGCCATGCGCGGCGACGCGGCGATCGGCGCGTGGCGCACGCGAGCGCGCGCGAGATGGCCGAGCCAGCGGCCGACGAGCCCGTAGTCGAGCGACGGAACGCCGAAGCAGCGCTTGCGCACGAGCGCCCAGACGTCCATCGCGACGGTCGCACCCGTGCCGATCACGAGCGCGCAGACGGCAAATGCGAGCGCGTCAGACACCGACGGCCTCCTTGCGCGTCGACCACTTCGCCGGCGCCCGCGCTTTGACGAGCCAGCACGCGGCCATGAAGCGCACGTCGGCGCCGTGCACGTAAGGGTCGAACGCGGCGCGCACCGTGTCGACGACCCGCGCGCGCATGGCGTCGTCGAGGTCCGCGAACATCTGGCCGACCGGGCCGAACCGGCTGAAATGGCCGATCAGCTCGCGCTCGGGAAGTGTGCATTCGACGTCGATCGGCCGCACGTCGACGCCGCGCCAGCCGCTTTGCGCGAGGACGGCTTCGATCCGCCGCACCTCGCCGAAGAAGAACTGGCCGGGCGCGTCCGGCTGCCGCGCAGGCAGGCTCGGCAAGAGCGGCGCGGCCGCGCGCTCCGCCGTCGTCATGAACGGGTTCTCCGCCGCGCCGCGCCACGCAATAAACGCGAGCGGCGCGTCGGACGACGCGGCGCGCAGCAGGTTCGCGAACGCGTCGACGGCGTTTTCGAAGAACATCACGCCGAAGCGCGAAATGATCGTATCGAAGCTCGCCGGCGCGAACGCGTGCGTTTGCGCGTCGGCGTGAACGAAGCACGCCGGCACGCGTTCGCGCTCGGCGCGGCCGCGCGCGGCGGCGATCAGCGGCTGCGACACGTCGACGCCGACGCAGCGGCCCTGCTCGCCGAGCATGCGCGCGACGGCGAGCGTCGTCGCGCCCGCGCCGCAGCCGACGTCGAGCACGTGCCGCCCGCCGCCCGCGCGGGCCGCCTCCACGAGCAGTTCCGCGAACGGCTCGAACATCCGGTCGAGCATCTGCTGCGCGTCGGCCCACGCGCGCCCCGCGCGGCCGTTCCAGTGCGCCGCCTGTCCACTGTATCCGCTGTCTCCGTTATCGCTCCGATCCGTGACGTTCATCGTCGTGCTCCAGTGCTTGCCTTCGAGAGGCCGGAGCTACACTATGCCAATTCAAGTCCACTTGAGGTCAAGCGCGTGGGAAACCTGGATATCGCCGAGGTCGCGCAGCGCTCCGGCGTGCCCGCGTCGGCGCTGCGGTACTACGAGGAAAAGGGGCTGATTGCATCGACGGGCAGGCGCGGGCTGCGCCGCACGTTCGATGCGCGTGTGCTCGAGCGGCTCGCGTTGATCGCGCTCGGGCGCGCGGCGGGCTTTTCGCTCGACGAGATCGCATCGATGTTCGACGCGCAAGGGCGGCCGAGCATCGACCGGGCGATGCTCGCCGCGAAGGCGGACGAGCTGGACGGGACGATCCGCAAGCTGATCTCGATGCGCGACGGCTTGCGGCACGCGGCCGCGTGCACCGCGCCGAGCCACATGGAATGTCCGAAGTTCCGGCGGATTTTGCGGGCCGCGTCGGACGCGCGCCGGGCGAAGAAGGAGGCGCCGCGGCTGCCGCGCGGCTAGGTCGCGGCGGGCGCGGCGGTTGGGGCGGGCGCGCATCGTCGCTCGATCGGCCGATGCCGGAGCCGGCACGCGAGCGACGCCGCCATCGCCGGCATGCCGGCATGCCGGCAACCGGCGCGCCGGCAGCGCCTGCGCGCCGCTCAATCTCAATGCATGCCGGCCGCGACACGTCCGACGAAATCGACGCCGGTATCGAACAGCCGCCCGACGAACGGAACCAGGTTTGGCGCCATCAGTTGAACGAGCAGCAGGCCGACGAGCATCGTCACCGGAAAGCCGACCTGGAAGACCCCGATCTGCGGCGCCGCGCGATTGAGGATGCCGAGCGCGAGGTTCGCGATCAACAGCGCCGCGACGACGGGCAGCGCAAGCAACAGCCCCATCTCGAAAATCGCCGCGCCGAACGCGACGAGCGTCTGCCAGCCGGCCGCGCGCAGCAGATCGGCCGAGATCGGCACGAGCCTGAACGAATCGACGAGCGCGGCGAACACCTGCAGATGCCCGTCGAACGCGAGAAACGCGAGGATCGCGACCGCGTTCAGGAAGCGCCCCATCACGGGCGTCGCGCCGCTTGCGTGCGGATCGAAGAAGGTCGCGAAGCCGAGCCCCATCGACAGGCCGATGATGTCGCCCGCCGCCTCGATCGCCGCGAACACGATCTGCATCGTGAAGCCGAGCGCCGCGCCGATCAGGAACTGGTTGACGATGATCCACACACCCTGCGCGGAGAACACGGTGACGACGGGCATCGGCGGCAGCGTCGGCGCGACGACGAGCGCCATGAAGCCCGCGAGCCCGATCTTCACGCGCACGGGCGTCGCGCGGTGGCCCGTCACCGGCGCGATCGCGACGAGCGCGAGCATCCGCACGAACGGCCACAGGAAGGCGGTGAGCCATCCGTTCAGTTGCGCGTAAGTGACGGAGAACATCGGTCGGTGTCGAAGGCTAGGACGGAGCGGAACAAGCCGATGAGCCGGAAGAACCGGACGAGCCAAACGAATCGGGCGGGCGCGCCGCGCGAAGCAACGGGGCGTCAGCCCGCGCCGAGCGTCGCGACGCGCAGCAGGGTCTCGCGCAGGTAGTCGATCATCGTCGACAGCATCCACGGCCCGGCGATCACCATCGTCGCCGCGACCGCGAGCAGCTTCGGGATGAACGACAGCGTCGCCTCGTTGATCTGCGTCGCCGCCTGGAACAGGCTGACGACGAGGCCGACCGCGAGCGCGACGAGCAGCAGCGGCGCGGCGAGCAGCAGGCCGATGTACATCGCCTGATGCGCAAGCGTCATCACGTTTTCGGGGGTCATCTCGACTCTCCTCGATCTACCGGTCTAGGTGAAGCTCTGCGCGAGCGAGCCGATCAACAATTGCCAGCCGTCGACGAGCACGAACAGCATCAGCTTGAAAGGCAGCGACACGGTGGCGGGCGAGACCATCATCATCCCCATCGACATCAGCACGCTCGCGACGACCATGTCGATGATGAGGAACGGGATGAAGATCGTGAAGCCGATCTGGAAGCCCGTCTTCAGCTCGCTCGTGACGAACGCGGGCACGAGGAGCGACAGCGGCACGTCCTCCGGCCCCTGCATCGGCGCGGCCTTCGAGATCTTCGCGAACAGCGCGAGATCGGTTTCGCGCGTCTGCTTCAGCATGAACGTCTTGAAGGGCGCGGCGCCGCGCTGCACCGCCTGGTCCATCTGCAGCGTGCCTTCGGAAAACGGCTTGTACGCGTCGGCGTAGGCGCGGTCGAGCACGGGCGACATCACGAACAGCGTGAGGAAGAGCGCGAGGCCGACGAGCACCTGGTTCGGCGGCGTCGACGCGGTGCCGAGCGCCTGCCGCAGCAGCGACAGCACGATGATGATCCGCGTGAAGCTCGTCATCATCAGCAGCATCGCCGGCAGGAACGACAGCATCGTGAGCAGCAGCATCGTCTGCACGCTCAGCGAGTAGGTCGTGCCGCCGTTCGGGCCCGGCGCCGAGTTGAACGCCGGCAGGCCGGCCGCCTGCGCGCACGCGAGCGCGGGCGCCAAGCCGATCAGGATGGCGGGCAGCCAGCGTAGCGCGCCGCGCGGGAAAGCGGTTTTCATCGAACGACTGCCGGAGTGGGCGTGCGCGCGTGCGGCGGCATCCGCGCGCGGCGCGACGAAACGAAGGCGCATGTCAGCGATCCTTGCCGCCGTCGCGCTTGAAGCGCTTCGCGGCCTCGCCGAGCATCGCGTCGCGAAAGCGCGCCCCGAAGGAAGCGCCCTCGGGGAACGGGCCGGGCGCGCCGGACATCGCCGTGCCGGCCGGCGCGCCGGGCGCACGGGGCAGGCCTGCGCCCGCGGACGCGCCGCCCGCCGCGCCGATCACGCCCGCCGCGCCGGCGGGCAGCGTGTGCAGCAGGCGCACGTTGCCGGGCGCGACGCCGAGCACGAGCCAGGTATCGCCGATCTCGACGACGGTCGCACTCTCCTTGCCGCCGACCGCGACGCTCGCGACGATCTTCAGTGCGCCGCCGCGGCGCTGCGGCTGAAAGCCGAAGCGCCGCGCGAGCCACGCGCAGCCGAACACGAGGCCGATCACGACCGCGAGCCCGACGAGCGTCTGCAACACCGCGCCGACGCCGAGCGACGGCGCGGCCGAGCCGACGACGACGCCCGACGCGAGCGACGCCGCGTGATTCACCGCGTTCATGTCGGCGGCCGAAGCGGGCAGCGCCGCCGCGCCGGCCGCGAGCGCGGCAAGCGAGGCGCGCGTCAACGCCGCGAGCGGCGCGCTGCGCGGTTTCATCGGTTCAGCTTCCGGATGCGTTCGGACGGCGTGATGATGTCGGTGAGCCGGATGCCGAACTTGTCGTTGACCACCACCACTTCGCCCTGCGCGATCAGGCAGCCGTTCACGAGCACGTCCATCGGCTCGCCGGCGAGCCCGTCGAGCTCGACGACCGAGCCCTGCGCGAGCTGCAGCAGGTTGCGGATCGCGATCTTCGTGCGGCCGAGCTCGACCGTCATCTTGACCGGGATGTCGAGGATCAGGTCGATGTCGTTGTGCGTCGAGCTCGCCACGGCCTTCGACAGCGGCCGGAACACGCCGGCGCCCGTCGCGCCCGTCTCGATCGGCTGCTGGTTCTGCTCGGCGAGCGCGGCCGCCCAGTCGTCCATCGCAGCGTCTTCCTGCGGCGCGGCGGGCGCGGCGGGCGCGGCGCCGTCGGCCGCGGCGGCGCTCGTCGCGGCGTCCGCAAACGCCTGTTCGTCGATGCCGTCGGCCTCGGGGGTCGAGTTCAACTCAGTCATATCCACCTTCCTTCATCGTGTCGCTTGCGCTGATCATCTTCTGCACGCGCAACGCGTACTGGCCATTGAAAATGCCGTATCCGCACTCCATCACCGGCACGCCGTCGACCTTCGCGCTGATCGATTCCGCGATGTCGAGCGGCAGCACGTCGCCCGCGCGCAGGTTGAGAATCTTCTCGAACGTCGTCGGGACCTCGGCGAGATCCGCGACGAGCTCCACTTCCGCCGATTGCACCTGCTGCGACAGCACGCGCACCCAGCGGCGGTCCACCTCGAGCGCCTCGCCCTGGATCGGCGAACTCAGCACGTCGCGGATCGGCTCGATCATCGAGTAGGGCATGCAGATGTGCAGCGTGCCGCCCGTCGGCCCGAACTCGATCGAGAACTGCGTGACGATCACGATCTCGTTCGGCGTCGCGACGTTCGCGAACTGCGTGTGCATCTCCGAGCGCACGAATTCGAACGCGAGCGGCCGCACGCTCTTCCACGCGCTCGCGTAATGCTCGAACACGAGATTGAGCAGCTTGCCGATGATCCGCTGCTCGGTCGCCGTGAAATCGCGGCCCTCGACGCGCGTGTGGAAACGCCCGTCGCCGCCGAACAGGTTGTCGACGACGAAGAACACGAGGTTCGGATCGAACACGAACAGCGACGTGCCGCGCAGCGGCTTCACGTGCACGAGGTTCAGATTGGTCGGGATCGGCAGGTTGCGGGTGAACTCGCTGTACTTCTGCACCTTCACCTGGCTCACGGAGATCTCCGCCGTGCGCCGCATGAAGTTGAAGATGCCGATCCGCAACAGGCGCGCGAAGCGATCGTTGATGATCTCGAGGCCGGGCATCCGGCCGCGGACGATCCGCTCCTGCGTCGCGATGTTGTAGGGGCGAATGCCGGACGCCTCGGCCGGTTCGTCGGCCGAGTCGTCTTCGCCCGTGACGCCCTTGAGGAGTGCATCCACCTCCTCCTGGGACATGAATTCTTCGTGGCCCATGCGCGCTCCTTTGCCGGCGGCGTTATTGGACGACGAACTCGGTGAACAGCACGTCGTCGACGCGCGCGCTCAGGTTGCCCGGCTGGGTCGGCTGCTCGATCAGCGTCTTCAGCTCGTCGGCGAGCGCGTGCTTGCCTTCGAGCGTCGCGAGCTGCTCGGGATGCTTGTTCGACAGCGCGAGCAGGATCCGGCTGCGCAGCTCCGGCATGTGCTGGGTCAGGTACTCCTGCGCCTTCGGATCGGTCAGCTTCAGCGAGAGGCCGACGCGCAGGTAGTGCTGAGCGCCGTCGTCCGACTGGAGATTCACGGTGAGCGGCTCGAGCGCGAAGAACACGGGCACCGCGAGCGGCGGGGGCGCGCTCGGCGCCGCGCCGCGCGCGCCTTCCTTCGACAGCACGAAATACGTGCCGCCCGCGGCGGCGGCGGCGGCGACGATCCCGATCAGCAGGAAAAGGACGACGCGCTTGAGCTTGCCGGACGAGG
Organism: Burkholderia sp. MSMB1589WGS; assembly: GCF_001636105.1. Taxonomy (NCBI): domain Bacteria; kingdom Pseudomonadati; phylum Pseudomonadota; class Betaproteobacteria; order Burkholderiales; family Burkholderiaceae; genus Burkholderia; species Burkholderia sp. MSMB1589WGS. Next base: position 2,008,459 of record NZ_LNJT01000007.1, on the reverse strand, counting down.
CCGGTTTGTCGACGGTCGGGTTTGCGGTGGTAGCCATGACGTGCCTGCGGGAAGACTCTAGGTAGCCTGCATTGTTCGGCATCCGGGCCGCGCACGATGGGCGGAATAGAGGGGGGGATTTGCGGCTATCTCAGCCGTTTGTCCGTCGGGCGGGCGAGGGCGGCGGAGGCGATCGGGCGCGGCGGGACACGGCCGGGCGCAAGCGATGCGGCGGGCGAGAGCGGCGGGCGGGCCTGGCTGTGCGGGCGAAAAGGCGGGGCGAAAAGGCGGGGTGAACGGGAGGGAAGAACGGGGGAAGAACAGGACGATGCGGACGGGAAATTCGGGCTGACCGGACGCGAACCGCCGGGCGCCGGCCCGGCGAATCAGATCGGCAGCAACGTCAGCAACGGCGCGATCAGCACCATCGCGACGCCCGCGATCATCATCGTGAGGCTCGACACGACGCCTTCCTCGCTGCCGATCTCGCGCGCCTTCGCGGTGCCCACCGCATGCGCGGCCGCGCCGAACAGCGCGCCGCGCGCGAGCCGCGAGCGCAACGGCACGAGCGCGAGCACGAATTCGCCGACGAGCATCCCGCAAATCCCGGTCGCGATCACGAAAAGCGCGGTGAGGTCTCGCGGCGCGTGGATCCGGTCGGACACGGCGAGCGCGAACGGCGTCGACACCGAGCGCGTGACGAGGCTGCGCTGCAGCTCGGGCGACAGGTGCAGCAGCTTCGACAGCAGCAGCGACCCGCAGATCGCGACCGCGATCCCGACGACGACGCCCACCGCGAGCGAGAACCAGTGGCGCTTCATCAGCTCGCGGTATTCGTAGATCGGCACGGCGAACGCGATCGTCGCCGGGCCGAGCAGCCACATCAGCCAGCGCGTGTCGCGGAAGTAGACCGCGTACGGAATGCCCGTCAGCGCGACGAACGAGACGAGCACGGCCGGCACGAGCACGAGCGGCGAGAAGAACAGCGTCTTGCGGTACGCGTAGAGCTGCTTCGACGCGAAATAGAGCGCGATCGTCAGCGCGAAGCAGCCGGCGGAAATCGCGGCGCTCGAAGGCGCGGCAAGCAACGAGAGATCGGGCGTCGTCATGATGCAGTCCTTGGAACCGGTGCCATAAACGAATGGAAGTGAAACTGGGCACCGGCCTCAGGCCCGCGCGCGGCGGCGGCCGGCGCGCACGCGCGTCACCGCGAGGCGCCGTTCGAAGCCCGCCGCGACGTCGACCGCGATCGCAACCGACAGCATCACGAACGTGGTCCCCGCGACGACGACGAGCGCGAGCCGCCAGCCGTCCGCCTTGAAGAGCCCGCCGTACTGGACCGCCGCGACGGTCGCCGGGATGAAGAAGAGCAGCATGTCGGACAGCAGCCAGTTCGCACCGTCCTTCACCCAGCCGGGCGCGACGCGGCCGGACAGCAGCAGCGCGAGCAGCACCGCGAGGCCGACCACGCCGGACGGCACCGGCACGCCGAGCGCGCGCACCGCCCAGTCGATCGCCGCCCACAGCGCGCCGAGCGCCGCCGTCTGCAGCGCGATGCGCGCCGCGCGGCCGGTGCGCGCGGGCGCCGCCGCCGGGCGGGCCGCCGCTGCTGCCGTAGCCGAGATCCTGCTCATCGAACGCTCCCGAAATGCCTTGCTTTACAGAATGGAGGCAGTATAGGATTCACGCGTTCATAAATAAAATGACTTGGTTCTATAAAAACCATTCCGTTTGGGAATCTTCACCGATTCGCTCACTGAACAGGAGTCGCCGATGGAGCTGCGCGCGTTGCGTTATTTCGTCGAGGTCGTCAGGCAGCAGAGCTTCACCGTGGCGGCCGAGCAGATGCACGTCACGCAGCCGACGATCAGCAAGATGGTGAAGGCGCTCGAGGACGAAATCGGCTCGCCGCTGCTGCTGCGCGACGGCCGCCAGATGGTGCTGACGGACGCCGGCCGGATCGTCTATCAGCGCGGCCAGGACGTGCTCGCCGCGCAGGCGCAGCTTCAGGCCGAGCTGAACGATCTCGGCACGCTCGGGCGCGGCGAGCTGACGATCGGAATCCCGCCGCTCGGCAGTTCGCTGTTCACGCCGGCGATCGCAGCGTTCAAGCAGCGCTATCCGGGAATCGAGCTGAAGCTGTTCGAGGAGGGCGCGCGCATGATCGAAGAGGCGCTCGTCGCGGGCGAGCTGGAGCTGGGCGGCGTGCTCGAGCCCGTCGATCCGGCCGTGTTCGACGTGCTGCCGATGGTGCGCGCGCCGCTGCATCTCGTCGCGCCGCACGGCTCGCGCTGGGACGCCGACGAATCCGTGCCGCTCGCCGACCTCGCCGACGAGCCGTTCGTGTTCTATGCGGAAAGCCTCGCGCTGCACGACGCGGTGCTCGACGCGTGCCGCAAGGTCGGCTTCACGCCGCAGATCGTGAGCCGCAGCGGCCACTGGGATTTCATGGCGGCGCTCGTGCACGCGGGCGTCGGCATCGCGTTGCTGCCCGAGCCGTATTGCCGGCGGCTCGACGCCGCGCAGTTCACGTGCCGGCCGATCGTCGAGCCGGAGATCGCATGGGCGGTCGCGATCGGCTGGCTCAAGAAGGGATATCTGTCGCACGCGGCGCGCGCGTGGCTCGACGTCGCGCGCGAGAAGGGCCCCGTCGATCCCGGCGACGATCTCGCGTTCGGCAGCCTGCGCGCGCGCTGAGCGCGGCGCGGCGCATGACTCGCATGACGCATGGCGCGCGCCGCCGCCCGCCGCTCAGTGCCCCATCGCGGGCCCGGCCCCCTTCCTGGGCTTCGTCACCCACACGAGCGCCGCAAGCGCGACGAATCCGACCGCCGAAATGTAGAAGAAGTCGTTGGTCGCCATCATGAAGCCCTGCTGCGTGACGATCTGGTTGATCTGGGCGGTCGACACGTCGCCCATGATGCCGAGCCGCGCGAGCGCGCCTTGATAGTCGAGCGTGCTCTGCGCGTAGACGTTCACCGATTCGGCGAGCCGCGCGTGGTGATAGATCGCGTCGTTTTCCCAGAACGTCGAGCTGACCGCGGTGCCGATCGCGCCCGACAGCGTGCGCAGGAAGTTCGACAGCCCCGATGCGCTCGCGAGCCGCTCGTCGGGAATGCTGGAGAGCGTGATCGTCGTCATCGGCACGAAAAAGCATGCGACGCCGATCCCCTGCACGAGCCGAGGCAGGATCACGTGGTTGAACGGCACGTCGAGCGTGAACGTCGAGTTCCAGATCGACACGCCGGCGAACACGACGAATGCGAAGCTCGCGACCATCCGCAGATCGAGCCGGTGCATGTTGCGGCCGATCAGCGGCGACAGCACGAGCGCGAGGAAGCCGACGGGCGCGGTCGCGAGGCCGGCCAGGCCCGCCGTGTAGCCCATCACGGTCTGCAGCCACAGCGGGAAGATCACGACCGAGCCGAAGAACGCCATGAAGCCGAACGAGATGATCATCGCGCCGAGCGCGAAGTTGCGATCCTTGAAGAGCGACAGATCGACGACCGGCTCCTTCTCGGTGGCCTCCCAGGCGAGCATGAACGCGAGCGACACGACGGCGATCAGCGCGAGCGACGCGATGAACGTCGAATTGAACCAGTCGCGGTCCTTGCCGAGGTCGAGCATCATCTGCAGGCACGACACGCCGATCACGAGCAGCGCGAGCCCGATCGTGTCGATCCGCTGCTTCGTCGTCTTCGTCTCGCGGCCGCGCAGCAGGAAGAACGCGCACGCGGCGGAAAACATGCCGATCGGCAGGTTGATGTAGAAGATCCACGGCCACGTGTAGTTGTCGGTGATCCAGCCGCCCATCACGGGGCCGAAGATCGGCGCGACGATCACCGTCATCGCCCATAGGCCGAGCGCGAGCCCGCGCTTCGCGGGCGGATAGCTGCGCATCAGGATCGTTTGCGACAGCGGCACCATCGGGCCGGACACGAGCCCCTGCAACAGCCGGAACGCGATCAGCGATTCGAAGTTCTCCGCGAGGCCGCAAAGCGCGGACGCGATCGTGAACGCGAGCACCGACAGCGTGAAGAGCCGCACCTCGCCGACCCGTCGCGCGAGCCAGCCGGTCAGCGGCACCGCGATCGCGGAGGCGACCGAATACGACGAGATCACCCAGGTGCCTTCGCTCGTCGCGACGCCGAGGCTGCCGGAGATCGTCGGCACCGCGACGTTCGCGATCGACGTGTCGAGCACCTCCATGAACGTGCCGAGCGCGAGCCCGACCGTCAGCAGCGCGAGCGTGCCGCCCGACAACGGCGCGGGCTCGGCGGGAAGGGAAGCGGAAGCGGGGGCCGTCGCAGCCATGCGTCAATTCTCCTGAGGGGCGACTGTTGCCCCGACATGCTTTCGTGCATCGATATCGGCCGGCAGTAAGTGTCTTGTCAGCTTCTGCCCAGACAGATAAATGTGCGGCAAACGGGCCGCGATCCGAAGGTCGTTCATGGCCTTTCCCGGTCAGCGATCGCCCGGCGGCGGCGCGGCGATCGGCGCGGCGCACGCGGAATCGGCCGCGCCCGGCGCGTTCGCGATGAAGCGCCGCAGCAGGTCCGTCAGGAGCGCGAGCTCGTCGGCCGAGAAGCCCTCGAGCTGCGCGTTCAGCTCGGTCGCGATCAGCGCGGGCAGCGCCTGCGCGGCCCGCGCGCCGCGCTCGGTCAGCGCGAGCTCGATCACGCGGCGGTCCGATTCACTGCGCGCGCGCGCGATGAAGCCCTTCTTCTCGAGCCGGTCGAGCATGCGCGTCATCGAGCCGCTGTCGTACGACAGCTTGCGCGACAGCTCGAACGGCGTGCGCGCATAGCCACGCGCGAGCAACAGGATCACGCTGATCTGCTGCGCGGTCAGCTCGAGCGGGCCGAGCGCGCGATCGAGCCGCTCGACGAGCGCCTGCCGCGCCTTCGTCAGGTAATAGCCGAGGCTCGATTCGAGCTCCATGTGCTCCGGGTCGTAAAGGCCGCTCATCGTCAAGCTGTCCGGTCGATTGCACGAACCGCAACAGTGCTTTCCAGGAAAAACGCCGCCAGTATCTTGAATATTTATTGCATAGTCAATATTATTTCGGTCAATGAGTTATGCGCTTAATGCGCCGCCAGAGACAATGTTCTGACTCGCTCGTTCTGACCTGCTTAGCACGCGCCGCCGCTTTTCGTTCGGCATGCGTCCCGAGGATTTCCCCATGCCGTTCCTGAAACATGCCGCCGGAGCGCTGCGCTGCAACCTGTCCGACACCGCTCGTCATACGCTGTCCGGTCCGCATCGCGGCTGGAAGATCGCACTGTACGCGGCGCTGCTGATCGTGCCGGGCGGCTCGCTCGCGGCGCTCGGGTTCGCCTGGTTCGATCAGCGGCGGCACCGCGGCGCGCGCAACGGCGGCGGCCGGGCCACGTCGGTTCAGGAACCGTCGACGCCGCAGCCATGCCTCGCCGCTGCGCATGGCGAGCCCGCCCGCTGCTGCTCGTGAAAGGCCGTCCGCGCACGGCTGCCGACGCGCGCGTAACGCGCGGTAAACCGATCCGCCGCGCCGGTAACACATCCGGCCCCATCCGCGCCTTAACCTAGCGTCTGCGCATTCCCGCACCCGTCAGTTACCATTTCGGCCACGCCGTCGGCGTTTCGGCCGCATCGCCCGCTCGCCCGGTTCACCGGCGGCGCCTCGACAGGAATCCAGAACATGCCGCATGTCCCACATCCGCGCGCGCGCCGCGCGCTGAGCGCCGCCGTCGCCGCAGCGGCCGCCGTGCTGCTCGCCGGCTGCGCGGTCGGGCCCGACTATCACCGCCCCGACGCGGCGATTCCCGCCGCGTACAAGGAAGCCCCGCCCGGCTGGAAGGTCGCGCAGCCGGCCGACCGCGCGGACCGCGGACCGTGGTGGTCGGTCTACGACGATCCGCAACTGAACGGGCTGATCGACAAGCTCAACGCGTCGAACCAGACCGTCGCGCAATATGCGGCCGCGTACCGGCAGGCGCGCGCGCTCGTCGCCGAGGCGCGCGCGTCGTATTTCCCGACGCTCGGGCTGACCGCGAGCGAATCGCGCGCGTCGAGCGCGCTGTCGTCGGGCACCGCGTCGCGCGGCACGACGCGCACGATCGGCAACACCTACAGCGTCGGGCTCGACGCGTCGTGGGAGCCGGACCTGTGGGGCAAGGTGAGCCGCACGGTCGGCGCGCAGAAGGCGGGCGAAGCGGCCGCCGCCGCCGATCTCGCGAACGCGCGGCTGTCCGCGCAGGCGACGCTCGCGCAGACCTATTTCCAGTTGCGCGCCGCGGACGCGACGCAAAAGCTCCTCGACGACACCGTCGCGTCGTACCAGAAATCGCTGCAGCTCACGCAGAACCAGTATGCGCAGGGCGTCGCCGCGCGCTCGGACGTGATCCAGGCGCAGACGCAACTGCAATCGGCGCAGGCCGCCGCGATCGACAACGGCATCGTGCGCGCGCAGTACGAGCACGCGATCGCGACGCTCGTCGGCGAGCCGGCATCGACGTTCGCGCTGCCGCCGATGCCGCTCACGGCCGAGCCGCCCGCGATGCCGATCGACGTGCCGTCGGCGATTCTCGAGCGGCGGCCCGACGTCGCCGCCGCCGAGCGGCGCGCGGCCGCCGCGAACGAGCAGATCGGCGTCGCGATCGCCGCGTTTTTCCCGACGCTCACGCTGTCCGCCTCGGGCGGCTTCCAGAGCTCGGTGTGGTCGCAGCTCTTCACGCTGCCCGCGCGCTTCTGGTCGGTCGGCCCGCAGCTCGCCGCGACGCTGTTCGACGCGGGCCTGCGCGCCGCGCAGACGGAAGCCGCGCGCGCGACCTACGATCAGGACGTGGCCGCGTACCGGGCCGCGGTGCTGTCCGCGTTCCAGGACGTCGAGGACAACCTCGCGTCGCAGCGCATCCTCGAACAGGAAATCGTCGTGCAGCGGCAGGCGGTCGAGTCCGCGCAGCATGCGCTCGACATCACGCTCAATCAGTACAAGGCGGGCACCGTCGGCTATCTGAACGTGCTGACCGCGCAGACGACCGCGTTCAGCGCGCGGCAGAAGCTCACGACGATCATCGGGCAGCGGATGGTGTCGTCGGTCGGGCTCGTGAAGGCGCTGGGCGGCGGATGGGACGTGTCGCAGATCGCGCGCGAGACAGGCGGCGTGCAGGCGCCCGCCGCGCTGCCGGCATCCGCGCCGGCTGGGGCGGCGGCACCGGCAGCCGTGCCGGCGGCGGCCGTTCGTCCGGCGGACCGGTCGGCGGCCGTGGTCGCGACGGCCGCGACCGATGCGCCGGCTGTTCGAACGAGCGCCACGCCCGCGCAGTGACGAAACCGGCCGGCGGCCCGCCGGTCGGCGCATCGGCGCATCGGCAACTTGCCGCCTTCGGCGTCAGCGCGCCGCGTCGCCGTAGATCAACGACACCGCGCCGCCGCCGATCGGATGGCCGAGCAGGTTCAGCAGGCCCGCGAGGTTGTCGCGCTGCTCGGGCGCGGCGCTCGCGGTGCCGCGAAACGACGCGCCCGTCGCGCCGAAATTTCCTTGCCCCGACATCATCAGCGGCCCTTTCGACGTCGACAGGTCGAGCGTCGAATTCGCGCCGCGCGCCTCGAGCACCGCGCGGTACGACCCGAGCGGCTTCACGCGCGACACGCGCGAGCTCATGTCGGTGATCGTCACGGTGAGCTGGCCGAACGCGTCCTTGCCGAAGAGCCGCCAGTCGGTCCAGTCGAGCCGCACGTCACCCTGCAGGTCGAGCGTGTTGAACGGCGTGCCGAGCCCCGCGAGCAGCGACGCCGGCACCGCCATCGCCCCCGCCGACAGCACCGCGCCACGCAGCGTCGCATCGAGCGTGACCCCGTCGGGCATCGCGTCGGTCTGGCGCAACCGCATCCGCACGCGCCCGGTGAAGAGCGGCCAGAACTGCGTGCGCCATTCGACGCGTCCGGGCAACAGCGTCGACGCGCTGCGGTCCGCGCCGGGCGCGAGCAGGAGGGTCGCCGAGCCGCGCCAAAGCGAGCCTTCCGGGTCGACGAGATTGACGTGGCCGCCCGTCGCGCGCGCGAACTGCGGCGTCACCCACGACGCAGGCAGCAGCGCGACGAGCGTGACGAGCATCGCCGCGCCGCCGACGACGACCCACGGCGCGACGCGCCGGATGCGCATCGGCCAGGTCATCGGCATCCGGGCGCTCCGCCGGCCGTATAGCGCATCGACATCGCTCACTTGACCGACGCCGGCTGCAGCACGGCCGTCAGATCGACCTGGCCGTCCTCCTTGAGCGCGCTCACGTGCGCTTCGACGACCTGCGCCTTGAACTGGCGGCGCACGTCGTCGAGCCACTGCGTCCACGCGGGGAACGACGCGTTTTTCAACTGGATCTGCACGCCGCCGCCAACGACTTGCGGTGCCGCCGCCGCGAGCCCGTGATCGGACAGCGACGCGGCGAGCGCATCCTTCAACGCGACGCCCGTCGGCGCGACGCCTTGCGCCGCGCCCGCGAGCGAGCGCGCTTCATTCGCCTGCGCGGTCATCTCGGCGAGCTCGTGACGCATCGTCGGCAGCTCGCGCTGGATTCGCGCGCGGCCTTCCTGCGCGGGCGACCACAGCACCGAATAGGCGATCGCCACCGCGAGCGCCGCGCCGCCCCAGCCGAGCAGCAGCTTCTCGCGCGCGGTGCGGCCCTCCCAGAACTGGGTCAGCGCTTCGTTGAACTCCGTTTTCATGACCGGCTCCGAATGGTCCACTTGCCCGTGCTGCTGTCGATCTCGCCCGTGAGGCCGTTGCGCGCGAGGCGCTGCGCGAAATCGGGGTCGACCTTGGTCTCGGGCTTGAAGCCGACGTCGAGCCGGCGATCGTGATAGTCGAGCGACGCGATGCCGTTCGGCGGCAACGGCCCGAGCGAGCGCGCGAGGCCGCTCGCGAGCGACAGGAAATCGTTCGGCGACAGCTCGCCCGCCGCGATCCGCAGCCGGTCGAGCTGGCGCGTCATCTGCGCGGCCGGATCGAGCACCGTCGTCGTCTTCGGGAACGCCGACAGCAGCGTCTCGGTGATCTGCGCGGCGAGCGCGTCGCGTTCGCGCGAGAGCTTCCACCAGTGCGCGTTCGCGCCGATCACCGCGACGACGAGCGTCACCGCTGCGAGCGCAAGCGGCGCGCGCAGGCGCATGAATGTCGCGCGGTCGAAGCGCCACGGCGCGAACTCGAATTCGAACTGGCACAGGTCGAAACGGGCGTCGAGCGCGCGGCGCACGAGCGCGTCGAACGGCCAGATCGCGGCGCCCGGCAGCAGGCGCTTGTCGTCGAGCGGCCGCACCGACGCGAGCTGCGGCTCGGCGCCCGGCTCGCCGAGCTCATAGAGCTCGAGCGGCGTGCCGTTCGCGAGCGCCTCGAGCGTCGTCACCGCGGTCGACACCGGCGCGGCGAAGCCTTCGCCGAGCGCGCCGCGCGCGAGCGCGAGCTCGACGCGCGGCGCGGCGGCCACCTCCGGCAGCAGCGCCGCCGATTCCTCGGCGAGCGACGGCGCGCTCGCCGTCGCGGCCAGGCCGAGCGCGACCGCGACGATCGATTCGGCCGGCGCAATGGCGTCCGCCGCCGCGCCGTCGGCGGCCGCGTGGCCGCTGCCCGGCGCGCCGGCCGCGGCTTCGCGTGCGGCCGGCTGCTCGAGCGCGACAACGGCCTCGGCCTCGGCCGCTCCAGCCGCATCGCGCCGTGACGCAGGCGGCAGGCAGCGCGTGACGGGCACCGCGCGCAGATGGCGATGCCCCGCCGCGGCGAACGCGTCGACGATGAACTTGAACCACGCGCGGTCGATCACCGCGAGCACGCGGCGCCCGCCGTCGAGCGCCGCCGGGTCGACTGCGATATGGCAGCCCTGCGGATCCTGGATCAGTTGATCCTCGATGATGTTCGGCAGCGCCTGCTTCAGTTTCGGCCCTTTCAGCGGCGGCACCGTCTGTTCGAGCATCAGCAGGTCGCGGGCGGCGACGACGAGCACCGTCGTCGCCGCCTGAGGCAGCAGCGCGAACGCCGCGCGGCCCGCGCGCTGCGTGTGGCCGCTCTTGTCGACGAGCGCGAACGGCAGCTCGGGCCATTGCCATTCCTGCAACGGCACGGCCGGCTCGCGCGGCGGCAATAGGACAATCAACGTGCTCAAGAGCTCCTCTCCCGGATGGCGTTGTTATAGCTGATCGCGAATGCGCACGATGCGCGTCGTGTGCGTGGTCGGATCACGATACACGAGCGACGTGCGATCCACGACCGCCCGGTCGTGCTCGATCCGGCCATGCACGATGAAATAGCTCGACGTGACGTCGATCTGGCCCGAATCGAGGTTCACGGTCGGCGCGCCGGCGCCGCGCAGCGCGAGCGTCACGTCGCCGACGTTGCGGAAGAACACGGTCTCGCGCCGCGACACGAGCGCCTGCGCGGACGACACGGACATCCCCGGCACGAGCGCCGCGATCACCTCGGCGGGCGCGGTGTTCAGATTGACGGGCGTCACCGTCGGCAGCACGGTGACGAACGGGCGCAGCCGCTCGACCATCTCCGGCGTGAAACCCTCGACGTCAAGCAGCGAATCGACGCTCGTCATCATCAGCGGCGCGGGCCCGCGGCCTTCGCCGCCCGCAATGCCCGGCTCGTCGGTGAAATTGCCGCCGCTCTCGGTGCCGCCGTCCGGCAGCGGAACGGGCACGCCGCTCGCGGCGCCCGGCAACTGGGCCGCCTGGAAGCGCGTCGCCGACTGCCTGAGTCCCGCGCGCACGCGGCGCGCGACGATCTTCGCGAGCTGCTGGTCGAGCCCGAGCGTCGACAGCAGCCGCTGGAACGTCTGCACCTGCGCCGCGTTCAGTTGCAGCGCACCCGGCGCGGGCGACGACACGAGATCGCGCAGGTTGAACTTCGCCTGCGCGTCCTCGATCGAGCCGGACAGAAAAGTGTCCGCGCCTCCGGCCGCGTCGGTCACGCCGACGCGGCCGAGAAAGTCGGACAGTTTCGTCTTCGCGATCGGCACCGCCCAGATCCCGCCGAGATAGGTGATGCCGGGCGCCGTGTCGCCTTCGGAGCGCAGCACCATCCGCGTCCAGTCGAGCGCGCCGCGCGCGACCCACTGCGCCTGCGCGAGCAGCCGCTGGTTCTCGATCCGGCGCACCTGCACCTGCTGGCGCCACAGCATCCCGGAGACGAGGATCGCCGACAGCGCGACGACGAGCAGCGCGTTGATGATCGCGACGCCGCGCTCGCGATGCGCGAGCGCTTGCGAACGGCGCGCGGGCGGGCAAACGCGGAAATCGCCGTCTGCGCCGCTGCTGCGCGGCGCGCACGGCAAACGCGTCGACGCCGGGCGCGCCGGGCCCGGAGCGTGCGGGCCAAGCGGCGCGCGCCTGCGGCGAAGCAAAGCGAAACGAACGAGGAGGGCGAAGGCGCGCATGTCACTCCCCGATGAGGAAAACGCGCGTGATCGGCACGCGCAGCGACGTCGCGCCGATGCTGACCTCGAGCCCCGTCACCGCGCGCGGCGGCGGCGCATTGCCGAGCATCGGCACCTTGAGCGCGTTGTTGTTCTGTTCGAGCGCGTTGTCTGCGTCCGGCATGCTGGTCGTCCAGCCGACCTTCGGCACGTACAGCCGCGCGTTGATCATGCCGACGCCGCGCATCAGCGGCACCTCGCTCCAGCCTTCGGTGCCGCCGCCGCGCAGCGCGTCGCGCAACGCGTTGACGTCGCCGATCGGCGGCGACGCGTAACGCACGACGCGGCCGCTCGAGATCCGGTAGCGCACGACCTGCAGCCGCGGCGCCGCGCCCGGCGCGTCGAACTCGCGCACGATCTGCAGCGTGTCGCCCGCGACGCGCACCGCGGGCTGGCCCGCTTCGTCGTCGGTCGCGGCGCGCCGCGCGTCGATGCGCATCTGGTCGAACATCTGCGCGAACACGCGCTCGTCCTCCATCGCGGCCGCCACCTTCTCGCGGCCGCGGATGATCTGGTCGAGCCCGCGCCACGACAGGATCGCGATCACCGCGAGAATCGTGATCGCGATCATCATCTCGATCAGCGTGAAGCCGCGCGCGCCGTCGCGCGCGCTTCGCAGGAAGGCGCGCGCCCGCCGGGGGCGCTTCTCGCCGGGCGCGCGGCGCTCAGAGCGGACGGCTGGTTTCATTCGCGACCACCGTAACCATCTGCGCGAGCACGCCGGCGCGGCCGTTCATCGACACCGCGATCTCGACGCGCCTGAACACGGGATTCGGCGTCGAACTCACGCGCTGCGTGCAGGTGAGCGCGACGTTGCCCTGCGAGCAGTCGAACGTCTGCGAGCCGATGTCGGGCCACGCGTGCGCGAGCCGCAGTTGCGCGAGCGCGTTGTCCGCGCTCCAGCCGGCGAGCAGGCGCGCGTGCAGATCGGATGCGCCCGTCGCCATCGAGCCGACCGCGCGGATCGACGCCGCGAGCGCAACCGCGATGATCGCGAGCGCGACGAGCACCTCGATCATCGTGAAGCCGCGCGAACGCGCGGGCGAGCGGAGCGGGGCGGGCGCGCGCACGTCACCGCACCTCGTAGCGGCCGTTGCCCGTGCCGACGATCGTCGCGCTGCCGACCGCCGAATACAGCGTGACGCGCACCGGCACGTCGATGCTTTCGGTGCCGAACACGACCGCGTCCGTATGGGTGTCCGAGCCGGGATAGTCGATCGCGGCGCCTGTCACGCCGCCGTCCCAGTCGCGCGCGCGCAGCACGTCGTCGCGCAGCGGACGCCAGCCGTCGCCCGTGCGGATGTCGAAGCGAAAACCGTGATCGGTGGCGCGCCACGCGATCGGCCGCGCGCGCACCTGCGCCTCGTCGCCCGCCGTCTCGAACAGCAGCGCGACGCGCTGCGCTTCCTCGCGCAGATCGGTGCGCGGGTTGCGCCTGAGCGTGAGCGACGCGACCGACACGAGGATGCCCGCGATCACGAGCACGACGAGCATTTCGAGCAGCGTGAAGCCGCGCGCGCGGCGCGCCGGGAGGATTCCCGCCGGGCAGCCGGGCGAAGCGTCCGCGGAAGTCCTGAAGCGCGCCTGCGCGGCCCGGCCGCGGGAAACCCCCGCGTGACGCCGCGTGCCGCAAACGAAAATCGTGCCGGGTCGTGCGTACATCGAGAAAAGTGCGTGCGTCGCGCGAGAGCGTGGGGTCAGCGGCTCATTGCCACGAGCCGATGTCGGAATCGTTGCTTTCGCCGCCTTCCTTGCCGTCGGCGCCGTAGCTGAACACGTCGATCTCGCCGTGCACGCCCGGGTTCAGATACTTGTACGAATTGCCCCACGGATCGTTCGGCAGGCGTTCAAGATAGCCGCCGTCCTTCCAGTTGTTCGGGATCGGATCGGTGGTCGGCTTCTGGATCAACGCGTTCAGGCCCTGATCCTGGGTCGGATAGCGGCCGTTGTCGAGACGGTACAGCTTGAGCGCCTGCATGATCGTGCCGATGTCCTGCTTCGCCGCGATCCGGCGCGCTTCATCGGGACGGCTCATGATCTTCGGCACGATGAGCGCCGCGAGAATGCCGAGAATCGCCACCACGACCATGATCTCGATCAGCGTGAAGCCGCGTTGACGGCGTGCTGCCTGAGAGCGGCGAGTGATCCACGTTTGCATGAGTACTACCTCTTCTTCAAAAAATGAGCGGTGAGTGAATGTGACGCCGTGACGCGCGCGGTGCGAGCCGCATGGCGTCCGCTGCGTGAAGCCGCATTGTAAGACGCGACTTGCTTCGGGCTTCCACTCAACGCAAATTTCATATTCATCCGTACAATAGTGCGCATGAACGCGCTATCGATCCGGCTCCTTTCCCTCGCCCTCTTCGCGGTGCTCTGCGCGACGGCCACCTATTGGGTCGTCACGCTCTCCGCGCATCGGGCTCCGCTACCCGCCGCCGCCGCCCGCACGCCGGTGCGCACGGAGGACGCCGCAGCGCTGTTCGGCGGCCAGCTCACCCGCAACCCGGTGCAGGACATCCACTTGTTCGGCATCCTCGCGCTGCAGCGCGGCGCGGCGGCCATCGTCGGCATCGGCGGCGACGCCCCGCACGCGGTATCGCTCGGCAGCGAGATCGCGCAGGGCGCGAAGCTCGCCGAAGTGCGCGACCGCTCGATCGTCGTCGAGCGCAACGGCGCGCGCTCCGAGATCTTCCTGCCCGCCAATACGCCCTCGCCCGCGATCTACGTCCGCTGAAGCCGAACGCGCCGCCCGGCGGGCCCGCTTCGTTTCAGCCGGCCCGCCAAAGCCGCGGGCCGCGCATGCCTTCCGTCACTGCACCATGTTGTTGAGCTCGATGATCGGCAGCATCACCGCGAGCACGATCACGAGCACGATGCCGCCCATCGCGAGAATCAACAGCGGCTCGAGCAGGCTCGTCAGGAACATCGTGCGACGCTCGAGCTCGCGCGCCTCGCCTTCGGCCGCGCGGTCGAGCATCGTCGTCACGTCGCCCGTGGCCTCGCCCGAACGAATCAGGTGCACGAGCACGGGCGGAAACGTCTTCACGTTGTTCAGCGCGCGCGACAGCGCCGAGCCCTCGCGCACGCGCACGATCGCATCCTCGATGTTGCCGCGCATCGCGCGGTTCGACAGCGTCTCGCCCGCCGCCTGCAGCGCGCGCAGGATCGGCACGCCCGCCGCGCTCAGGATGCCGAGCGTGCTCGCGAAGCGCACCGTGTTGTAGCCGCGCACGAGCTTGCCCGCGAGCGGGGCGGTCAAAAGCCAGCGGTCGAACGCGAGGCGCGGGCCGTCGCGCGACAGCGTCGCCTTCACCAGATAGACGACGGCCGCAACCCCGATCAGGATCGCCCACCACCAATGCCTGACGAAATCGGACAGCGCCATCATCACGATCGTGAGCAGCGGCAGTTGCTGTTTCGTGCTCGCGAACACGTTGACGACCTGCGGCACCACGTAGCTCAGCAGAAACGTGACGATGCCGAACGCGATCACCGTGACGATTGCCGGATAGGTGAACGCAAGCAGGATCTTCTGCTTGAGCGCGTTGCGCTCCTCGATGTAGTCGGCGAGCCGCGACAGCACGATGCCGAGCTTGCCGGTGTGCTCGCCCGCCGCGACGAGCGCGCGGTAGATCTCCGGAAAGTCTCGCGGATGCTGCGCGAGCGCGTTCGCGAGCGAATGGCCGCCGAGCACTTCGGCACGGATCGCGGCCATCAGCTCGCGAATGTAGTCGCGCTCCGCCTGCTCGGTCAGCACGGCGAGCGCCTCGTCGAGCGGCAGCCCGGCGACGAGCAGGCTCGCGAGCTGGCGCGTCAGGATCGCCTGCTCGCGCTGCGACAGCTTGCGCCCGAGCGCGAGGCGCTGGCTGCGCGCGCCGCGCTGCGCGCTCGCGGCCGGCTCGACGACGAGCGGCGTCAAGCCCTGCGTGCGCAACTGGCCGCGCGCGTTGCGCGCGCTGTCGGCTTCGACGACGCCTCTTTGCGCGCGCCCCGACGCGTCGATCGCTTCGAAACGGAAGGCCGGCATGACGCTATGCGCCTCCCGTCACGCGCAGCACTTCCTCGAGCGACGTCGCCCCCGCCGCGAGCCAGCGCTCGGCGTCGTCGCGCAGCGTGCGCATCCCGTTCGCGCGGCCGGTCGCGAGAATCTCGGCGTCGGCCGCGTTGCGGTGGATCAGCGAGCGGATCGAATCGTCAACGGTGAGCAGCTCATACACGCCGCGGCGTCCCGTGTAGCCCGAATGCCCGCACTTGTCGCAGCCGACCGGGTGCCAGACCGCGCGGCCGTCCTCGCGCCGCTCCTCCTTGCACACCGGGCAGAGCTGGCGCACGAGGCGCTGCGCGAGCACGCCGAGCAGCGACGACGCGAGCAGATACGGCTCGACGCCCATGTCCGTGAGACGCGTGACGGCCGACGCCGCATCGTTCGTGTGCAGCGTCGCGAGCACCAGGTGGCCCGTCAGCGACGCCTGCACCGCGATTTGCGCGGTCTCGAGATCGCGGATTTCGCCGATCATGATGATGTCCGGGTCCTGGCGCAGGATCGAGCGCAGCGCGCGCGCGAACGTCATCCCGATCCGCTCGTTCACCTGCGTCTGGCCGATGCCGGACAGATCGTATTCGATCGGGTCCTCGACGGTCATGATGTTGGTCGTCGCGGTCTCGAGCCGCGACATCGACGCGTACAGCGTCGTCGTCTTGCCCGAGCCGGTCGGCCCCGTGACGAGCACGATGCCGTGCGGGCGCGAGATCAGCTTGTCGAACTGCACGAGCGTGTCACGGCCCATGCCGAGCGCTTCGAGGTTCAGCCGCTGCGCATCCTTCTCCAGCAGACGCAGCACCGCGCGCTCGCCGTGCCCGGTCGGCAGCGTCGACACCCGCACATCGACGGGCCGCCCGCCCACGCGCAGCGTGATCCGGCCGTCCTGCGGCAGGCGCTTCTCGGCGATGTCGAGCTGCGCCATGATCTTGATCCGCGAGATCAGCGCGCCGTGCAGTGCTTTCTTCGGCCGCACGACGTCGCGCAGCGTGCCGTCGACGCGAAAGCGCACCACCGACGCATTCTCGAACGGCTCGATGTGGATGTCCGACGCCTGCTCGCGCGCCGCTTGCGTGAGCAGCGCGTTGATCATCCGGATGATCGGCGCGTCGTCCTCCGATTCGAGCAGATCCTCGACCTCGGGGATGTCCTGCATCAGCCGCGACAGATCGACCTCGCCCTCGACCTCGCCGACGATCTGCGCGGCGCTGCCGTCCTGGCGCGCGTACGCGTGGTTGATCGCCTGCGCGAGCTCGTCGGCCGGTACGCGCTGCAACGAGATCGCGCCGAAGTTGCGCGCGACCTCGGCGAGCGCGGCCGGGCTCGTGCGCTCGCTGATCCACACTTCGAGCGTGTCCGCGTGCTGGTGCGCGATCAGGATCTGGCCGGACTTCGCGAAGCCGTACGGCAACAGCCGCGCGGCGAGCGGCGACGGCGCGCCGGCGGCCGGCTGATCCTGAGTGCCTTGCGCGAGCGCCTGCGTCACGGACGGGCTCCCGGCGATGCGCTGCCGGCGTTGCTCGCCGCCGCGGGCGCGCTGGCGGGCGCGGGCGGCGCGAGCTGTTGACGGCGCATCTTGTCGAGATCGAACAGGTTCATCGCGGGCGAACCGCCCTGGCTCGGGCCGAGCGGCATCGGCGGGACGACCGGGTCGTCCTTGTCGCGGATGACGTTGTTGTCCGATTTGTACGAGCCCGTCACGCCCTGGATATAGTCGTAACGATTCGCCGTCACCGCCTGCGCGGTCTCGCGGTCATTGATGATCACCGGGCGCAGGAACACCATCAGGTTCGTCTTCTTCCGCTGCTTGCTTTCCGAACGGAACAACTGCCCGAGCCAGGGAATGTCGCCGAGAAGCGGCACCTTGCTGTTGGCAACCTGGTAACTGTCCTGCATCAACCCGCCCAGCACGATGATTTCGCCGTTGTCCGCGAGAATCGTCGACTGGATCGAACGCTTGGTGAAAGACGGCCCCGTCACGGCATTTTGCGTCGAAGTCTCCACCGCCGAATCCTCGGTGTAGAGCTGCAGCTTCAGGATGCCGCCGTCGGTGATTTGCGGCTTCACGTGCAGCGTGAGGCCGACGTCTCGCCGATCGTATGTGTTGAACGCATTGTTCGTGGTGCCGCTCGTCAGGTTCGAATACGAGCCCGTCGGGATCGGCACGTTCTCGCCGACGACGATTTTCGCCTCTTCGTTGTCGAGCGTGATCAGGTTCGGCGTCGACAGCACGTTCGCGTCGCTCACGCCTGCGAAGTACTGCAGCAGCGCGCCGAGCCCCTGCACGCCGAACATGTTGTGCAGCCAGCCGACGTTGAGCCCCTGGTTGAGGCTGGTGAGATTGGCGGCCACCCCGGCTCCGGTGGACGTGCCATTTCCAGCCGTCAGGTTGATGATGCTGTTGCCCGTAATGGTGCCGGCGGTGGCCGCGAGATTCGTGCCGGCGAGCAGCGCGCCGCTCGCCACCTGCCACTGGATACCGAGATTGCCGGCCGTATTCGAGTTCAGCTCGACGATGAGCGCCTCGATATACACCTGCGCACGCCGGAAATCGAGCTGGTCGATCACCGCGCGCAGGTTCCGGTATACCGGGTCCGACGCGGTGATGATGAGCGAGTTCGTCGCCGCGTCGGCCTGGATCATGCCGCCCGGCTGATTCTCGTCGCTCTTGTCCTTGTCGCCGCCCAGCAGGCCGGCGTTGCCGAGCCCGCCGCCGCCCATCGTGCCGCCCGTGCCGCCCGACGTGCTCGACGACGACAGCCCCGACGGCAGCGGCGGGGTGCCCGACGTGCCCGTCGAGAAGTTCGAGCCGCTCTGCGAGCCGCCCTGATTGAACGCATTCGCGTCGTTCGAGCTCGCCGACGAGCCGCTCTCGCCGCCCTTGCCGAGCATCCCGCGCAGCGTCTTCGCGAGCTTCACCGCTTCGGCGTTGCGCAGCGGCACGACGTGCATGTTGCCCGGCACGCCGCTCGGCGCGTCGAGCTGCTGCGCGATCTTCTTCGCCGCGGCGAGGCGCTGCGCGTTCGACGCGCGCAACAGCAGCGCGTTGGTCCGCGGATCGGCCTGCACGGTGACTTTCAGCGTCGCGTCGGTGTTGCCGATCGCGCCCGGATCGAGCAGCTTCGTGAGTTGCGCGGCGATGTCGATCGCATTCGCGTTCTTCAGCGGCACGACGGCGACCTGCGAGCCCGCCGCGCTGTCGACGCCCGCGATGATCTGCGCGATCCGGCGCACGTTGTCCGCGTAATCGGTGATGACGATCGTGTTGTTGGCCGGATACGCGGTGATCGTGTTGTTCGGCGAGATCAGCGGGCGCAGCACCGGAAGCAAGTTGTTGGCCGATTCGTTGCGCAGCTCGAACACTTGCGTGACGACCTGGTCGCCGCGCGCCTGCGGCGCGTTGCCGATGTAGGTCGGCACGCCCTGCAGCTTCGCGTCGGCTTCCGGCACGACCTTCAGGACGCCGTGATCCTGGACGAGCGCGAAACCTTGCATCCGGAGCGCGGACTGCAGCGTCTTCAACGCCTGGTCTTCCGGCACGGGGCGTTCGGCGACGAGGTTCAACTGTCCCTTGACGCGCGGGTCGACGATGATCGTCTTGCCCGTCGCGGCGCCGATCGCCTTCGCGACCTGGTCGATGTCCGCATTGACGAAATTGAGCGTGACCTGAGCGTGAGCGGCCTGCGCGGCGACAATTCCGGCGACGACGAGCGCCGTTGCGACGCGCCGCAAAGCAAAGCGAGTTCTTGTCATGGAGTGATGGATCGATGCCGGCGGCGACCGTTTCCGATGGTATTACGTAAGGTCAGGATCAAAAAAGCAGACATTAGCAGTTTTTCATGTCCGAAATATCACATTGAACCGGGAACTGTCTCACTTACGCCATAAAAAAATCGGGCGCGTATGCCGCACGTAAGTTTTCGCACGCGAAGTTTCGACCAGCGCCGGCACGATAATGCGGTATAAACGTGCTTGGCAAACGCCGTAGTCCGAACCAACCGAGTGGCCTCCCCGCGTGGCGAACCGTTCGGTTGCAGGTATGATACGGGCGGCCGGAGCGGCATCGCGCGAAAAGCGCGTGCGGGTTTTCCCGGCCTTCTGCGAAGCGTAAAACAATTCACCGGTTCATTTCCAGATGGGGAAGCGATTCGTCATTATCGCGATGTTCGCCGCCGGCGCATGGTTCGCCAGCGCGCCGGCTCGCGCCGACTGTTACGACGAAGCCGCAAAGTACCAGAAGGTGAACCCGCTGATCCTGCGCGCGATCGCGTGGCAGGAATCGCATAATCGTCCGGAGGCGCTCAACAAGAACGCGAACGGATCGACCGACTACGGCCTCATGCAGATCAACTCGATCCATCTGCCGACGCTGTCCCGCTACGGGATCACGAAGAACACGCTGATGGAGCCGTGCAAGAGCGTCTATATTGCCGCCTGGCATCTGCGCAGCAAGATGGACAAGTACGGCAACACGTGGCAGGCGGTCGGCGCGTACCATTCGGAAACGCCTTCGCTGCGCGACAAGTACGCGCGGCAGATCGCCGACATTCTCGTTCGATGGAAGCTGATGCCCGCGCCCGCCACGCAGGATACGCAAAGCGCGCAGCGCTAGCGCGCCGGGCCGCGCGCGGCCGTCTGTCCATATTTGATGCACAATGCGGCTTTCCCGCCGGCGCCCCCGTCCCCGGGGCGCGGCGGCTCGCTTCCCGCTTTTTTCGTTGGTGCGCACCGCAATGAACCAGCCGTTGCCCGTCACCGTGCTGTCCGGCTTCCTCGGCGCCGGCAAGACCACGCTGCTCAATCACATCCTCGCGAATCGCGACGGCCTGAAGGTCGCCGTGATCGTCAACGATCTCGGCGCCGTCAGCGTCGACGCGACGCTCGTGCGCGACGCGGCCGAGTTGTCGCACGTCGAGGAGCATCTCGTCGAGATGTCGAACGGATGCATCTGCTGCACGCTGCGCGACGATCTGCTCGTCGAGATCCGCCGCCTCGCGGCCGAAAACCGCTTCGACGCGATCCTGATCGAATCGACGGGCATCGCCGAGCCGATGCCGATCGCCGAGACCTTCACGTTCGTCGACGACGACGGCTCGTCGCTCGAGGACGTCGCACGCCTCGACACGATGGTCACCGTCGTCGACGCGTTCAACTTCCTGCGCGACTACGCGCGCGATGACGCGCTCGCGGAGCACGGCCTCGCCGCCACCGCCGAGGACGACCGCACGCTCGTCGAACTGCTGATCGAGCAGATCGAATTCTGCGACGTGCTCGTCATCAACAAGGCGGATCTCGTCGACGCCGACGCACTCGCGCGCCTGCAGCGGATCCTCGCGAACCTGAATCCGCGCGCGCGGCAGATCGTGAGCCGCTTCGGCGACGTGCCGCTCGCCGAAGTGGTCAACACCGGCCGCTTCGATTTCGACGCGGCCGCGAACGCGCCGGGCTGGCTCGCGTCGCTCGAGCATCGGCACGGCGACGATGAGGACGAATGCGATCAAGGCGATGGCCACATGCACAGCGAGGCCGACGAATACGGCATCGGCCACTTCGTCTATCGCGCGCGCCGGCCATTCCATCCGGAGCGGCTCTGGGCGCTCCTGCACGAAGAATGGAAAGGCGTGCTGCGCAGCAAGGGATTCTTCTGGCTCGCGACGCGCAACGACATCGCGGGCTCGCTGTCGCAGGCGGGCGGCGTGTGCCGGCACGGTCCGGCCGGGCACTGGTGGGCGGCGCAGGATCGCGCCGAATGGCCGGAGGAGGGCGACGCGCTGTACGACGAGATCGTCGCGGACTGGCACGGCGACCTCGCCGACACCTCGATCGGCGATCGCCGGCAGGAGTTCGTGCTGATCGGCGTCGGGCTCGACGCGGCGGCGTGGCGCGCGAAGTTCGACGCGTGCCTGCTCACCGACGCGGAGTACGCGCAAGGCAAGGACGCGTGGACGAGCTACGCGGATCCGTTCCCGGCGTGGGACGTCGACGATCATGACCACGACCACGACCACGACCATGACCACCACGATCATGATCACGACCGCGGCGACGACGCCGAAATCGTCCACCGCCACTGATCGTCAAAGATTGAAAAAGGCGATGCGGCGTGGCAAAAAAGCCGCGCCGAAAAGAAAAAACCCGCTGCTTCCAGCGGGTTTTTTGTTCGCGAACAGCTCGTTTCAGCGCTTGTTCACTGCGTCCTTGAACGCCTTGCCAGCCGTGAACTTGACCGTCTTGGCTGCCGGGATCTTGATGGTCTCGCCCGTCTTGGGGTTACGGCCGGTGCGCGCTGCGCGCTTGCCCGAACCGAAGCTGCCAAAGCCGATCAGTTGAACTGAGTCGCCTTTCGACACAGCCTTCTTGATCACTTCGAGGAGCGTGTCCAGCGTTTCGCCGGTTTGAGCCTTGCTGGCGCCCGTTTGGGCGGCGACGGCGTCGATCAGTTCCTGTTTGTTCATTAAGGTTCCTTTCCAGGTTAGGTTGACACGAACAGCGCGAACGCGCCGATTATACGTGCGCGAACCGTGCCGTCTATAGTGTGTGGCAACGGCACGGCGCAAAGTATTGCACCGCGCAACGCACCGTCGGGTTTGCCTCCTGGCAGCTCCGCGATACGGCGCTTGCTATGATAGCGCAGCGCAAACCCAATAACGACAAGGGTTTCAAAGATTTTCGAGCGAATTTTGTCGAGTTAGCCGCGTTCCGCGCGGCTTTCGCGCCGCGCGAGCCGGCTTTGCCGCGGCTCGGCCGAAGCCCGCACGCGGTTTCGTTGGATTTTGCCAACGCCAGGCGGGACGGGGCTTTCGCGGCGGTTCGCCGCATTTTCGCCGCCTTCTTTTTTGTTTCGCATGACCGATCGAATCGTTCCGGCGACGCTCGTCTTTCGCGAAGACGGCACCGTCGTCTCGCCCCTCTACGGCGACATCTACCACAGCGCGGCCGGCGCGCTCGCCCAGGCCGATCACGTGTTCATCCGCGGCAACGGCCTGCCCGAACGCTGGCGGAACAAGCGAACTTTCACGATCGTCGAGACGGGTTTCGGCACCGGCTGCAACTTTCTTGCGACATGGGCCGCATGGCGCGCTGATCCGTCGCACGGCGAGCGGCTTCACTTCGTGTCGGTCGAAAAGCATCCGTTCGCGCGCGGCGATCTGCGTCGCGCGGCCGCGCATATCGTTGCATATACAACCATCGAGCCGCTCGTCGACGCGCTCGCGAACGCATGGCCCCCGCTGACGCCGGGCGTGCATCGCCTCGAATTCGACGATGGGCGCGTCACGCTCACGCTCGTGTTCGGCGACGCGCTCGACGTGCTGCGCAATCTCGCGCTGCGCGCGGACGCGTTCTATCTCGACGGCTTCGCGCCGTCGAAGAACGCGGATTTGTGGTCGCCCGCGATCTTCAAGTCGCTCGCGAAGCTCGCCGACGACCACGCGACGTTCGCGACCTACACGAGCTCGGGCGCCGTCAAGCGCGCGCTCGACGAAGCGGGTTTCGCGCATCGGAAAGTCAAGGGCTTCGCCGGCAAGCGCGCGATGCTCGTCGGCGAGTTCGCGCCGCGCTGGCGCGTGCGGCGCCATGAGCCGCCGCGCGCGCTCGACGTCGGCACGCGCGATGCCATCGTGATCGGCGCGGGGCTCGCCGGATGCGCGCTCGTCGAACGGCTCGCCGCGCGCGGCTGGCACGTGACGCTGATCGAGCGCCGCGAACGGATCGCGAGCGAGGCGTCAGGCAACCCCGCCGGCGTGTTCCACCCGATGATCGCGCGCGACGACAACCTCGCGGCCCGTCTGTCGCGCGCCGGCTTCCTGCACGCGCTGAATCGCTGGCGCGCGCTCGAGCGCGCCGGCCACGCGTTCGCGCGCAGCGCGCATGGCCTCGTGCAGCTCGCGACATCGGACGACGAATTCGCGCGGATGCGCGAGAGCATCGACGCGCTCGGCGTGCCGGCCGAGCTCGCATCGACGCTGTCGCGCGATGACGCGCAAGCGCTGTTGCGAACCGACGTCGCGCACGGCGGCTGGCTGTTTCCGCAAGGCGGCTCGATCAGCCCCGCCGCGCTCGCGGCCGCGCAGTGCGCGGCGGCGGGCGACAGGCTTTCGCGTATCGTCGGCGTCGAAGTCGCGCGGCTCGAGCGCGGCGGCGACGGCCGCTGGCGCGCGCTCGACGCATCGGGCGCGACGATTGCGCAGGCGAGCGTCGTCATCGTCGCGAATGCGGCCGATGCCGCGCGCGTCGCCGGCCTGCGGCACGCGCCGACGCAGCGCGTGCGTGGCCAGTTGACGCTGCTGCCGCCGGGCAGCGCGCCCGCCGTGCCGCTGCCCGTGATCGGCGACGGCTACGTCTTGCCGCTCGCGAACGGCGTCACGCTGACGGGCGCGACCTACGAGCCGGACGACACGGA
This sequence comes from Burkholderia sp. MSMB1589WGS, assembly GCF_001636105.1. Classification (NCBI taxonomy): domain Bacteria; kingdom Pseudomonadati; phylum Pseudomonadota; class Betaproteobacteria; order Burkholderiales; family Burkholderiaceae; genus Burkholderia; species Burkholderia sp. MSMB1589WGS. Next base: position 1,984,593 of record NZ_LNJT01000007.1, on the reverse strand, counting down.
TGCGGCGCTGCGCGAAGCCGGCCATCGCGAAAACCTCGAGCGGCTCGAACGGCTGCTGCCGGCATTTTCCGCGAACGCGCCCGATACGCTCGCGCTCACGGGCCGCGTCGGCTTTCGCTGCGTCGCGAGCGACCGATTGCCGCTCGTCGGCGAGCTCGGCGACGAAGCGGCGGCCGCTCGCGATGCGGCCGCGCTGGCGGGCGCGAGACTGCGCGACGTGCCGCGCGCGACAGGCCTCTACGGCGCATTCGGCTACGGCTCGCGCGGGCTCGTCTGGGCGACGCTCGGCGCCGAGCTGATCGCCGCGCAGATCGAAGGGGAGCCGTGGCCGCTCGAACGCGAACTCGCCGAAGCGATCGACCCGGCCCGCTTCCTCGTTCGCGCATTGCGGCACGGCCGCGTCGCCTGAGCCGCTCGCGGCGACGGCCATCACAGACGCGCCAGCCGGTTATCCACGCAGCCCTGTGGATAACCGCGCGAATTTCCCGCTCAACCGCTGTGCAACCGATGTGGACGTAAACGGGGTAACTTCGCACAGCCGCACAGACCCGAAAAAGTTGCTCATCGAAACTCTGTGCGGGCAAACAGGCTGTGCATCCGGTTATGCGGTCCGCAAGTACATGATCCGCCGACGTAAACGCGGGTTATCCACAGAAAATCGGCCGCCTTGTTAACTCTTACTACATATGTATACAGGTTTACCTCAAGATAAAGAGGTTAGCCTCCTGCAATCGGCCACCGTCTGCCCGATTTCCATCCGGACCGGAAGACCTGTGGCACAATCGGTTTCCTTCACGCATGTCGTGGCGCAGCGCCACGATGGCATCAACGGAACGGCCGGCTCGAATTCGAATCTGAGAATTTGAGATCGCGCTGTCCATTCGCACACGTCAGGCCGACCCGGATCGGCCGCAAGCCCGACTGACCGCACCCTTTTCAGCGACGCGGGCTTACCCCATGTCCTAACGGTCGTACAGAACAACGAACGACAGGGCAACCCCTCATCCAGCGCGCATCATTCGCTCGACTCGCTCGATCCGCGTCGCCGGAGGTTGCCTTCCAAAGGAGAAGTCACCACGATGAAGTCAGCGTTCTCGTTTCTACCCAACTGGCCGCTCGTCCCGGATGCGATTTTCTGGGCCGGCTTCGCGCTCTTCGCCGCCGGCCTCTGCGGCGAGCTCTGCTATCGCGCATGGCGCCTGCCGCGCATCACGGGCTATGCGGTGATCGGCCTCATCGCCGGCTCGTTCGGCTTCGGCGTGATCGACGCGAGCACCGACGACACGTCGCGGCTCCTCGTCAACGTCGCGCTCGGCCTGCTGCTGTTCGAGCTCGGCAGCCGGCTCGACCTGCGCTGGATCCGCCGCAACCCGTGGCTCATCGCGTCGAGTCTCGCGGAGGCGACGCTCACGTTCGTGCTCGTGCTCGCGGTGCTGCTGCTGCTCAAGGTGCCGGGGATGATCGCGCTCGTGCTCGCGGCGATCGCGATCTCGACGTCGCCCGCGATGGTGATCCAGTTGAAGACGGAATTGCGCGCGGAAGGGCAGGTGTCGCAGCGGCTCATCACGCTGTCCGCGCTGAACAGCGTCTACGCGGTCGTGCTGACGAAGCTCGTCACGAGCTGGCTGCATCAGGAAGCGTACGGCAACGTGTTCGCGACGATCCTGCAACCGATCTATCTGCTCGCCGGCTCGTTCATCGTCGCGTATCTGTTCGCTCGCGCATGCAATTATCTGTTCAGGCACGTCGCCGCGACGATGCGCGACGAGCATTCGTTCGTCGCGCTGTTCGGCCTCGTCGTGCTGGCGATTGCGGTCGCGCAGGTGCTCAAGCTGTCGACGATGCTCACGCTGCTGCTCGCCGGCATCATCGTGAAGAATCTCGAAGCGCGTCCGCAGTTGTGGCCCGAGCATTTCGGCACGGCCGGCTGGCTTCTCACTGTGATCCTGTTCGTGCTGACGCTCACGTCGTTCGAATGGCAGGACGTCGTCGCGGGCGGGCTCGTCGCGGGCGCGCTGATCGCGACACGCTTTGTCGCGAAGCTCGTCGGCGTGCTCGCGTTCGCGAAGCCGAGCGGCCTCGGCGTGAAGCAGGGCGTCGCGCTCGGCTTCTCGCTCGTGCCGATGTCGGCGCTCGCGTACCTGCTCGTCGACGACACCTACCAGCTCTACCCGAATTTCGATCCGCGCCTGCGCGCGGTCATCATGTGCTCGATCGTCGTGCTGCAATTGATCGGGCCGCCTGTCGTCTATCGCAGCCTGTCGGCCGTCGGCGAGCGGCGCGACGCGAGCTGATCCGCGCGCCCGACGCTTACCGCCCCGTTATCCGGAACCACGCCATGGCACTCGAAACCTTCGTCAATTCCGAACCGTTCACGTTCGGCATCGAGCTCGAAATCCAGATCGTCAATACGCACAACTACGATCTGACTAAAGCGTCGTCCGATCTGATGCGGCTCATCAAGGATGCGAAATTTCCCGGCAACATCACGCCGGAGATCACCGAAAGCATGATCGAGCTGTCGACGGGCATATGCAGAACGCACGATCAGGCATTGGGCGAACTGCACGCCATCCGCGACACGCTCGTCAACGCGGCCGACCAGCTCAACGTCGGCCTCTGCGGCGGCGGCACGCACGCGTTCCAGCAATGGAGCGAGCGGCAGATCTTCGACGCGCCGCGCTTCCAGTACATCTCCGAGCTGTACGGCTACCTCGCGAAGCAGTTCACGGTGTTCGGCCAGCACGTGCACATCGGCTGTCCGGACGCCGACAGCGCGTTGTTCCTGCTGCACTCGCTGTCGCGCTTCATTCCGCATTTCATTGCGCTTTCGGCGTCCTCGCCATACGTGCAGAACGTCGACACCGGATTTCATTCGGCACGCCTCAATTCCGTGTTCGCGTTTCCGTTGTCGGGCCGCGCGCCGTTCGTGCTCACCTGGCACGGCTTCGAGGAATACTTCACGAAGATGGTGAACACGGGCGTCGTCAACAGCATGAAGGACTTCTACTGGGACATCCGCCCGAAGCCCGGCTACGGAACGATCGAGGTGCGCGTGATGGACACGCCGCTGTCGGTCGACCGCGCGGCCGCGATCGCGTGCTACATCCAGACGCTCGCGCGCTATCTGCTGATCGACCGGCCGCTCAAGCTGTCGGAGGACGACTATCTCGTCTACACGTTCAACCGTTTCGAAGCGTGCCGCTTCGGGCTCGAGGGCACTTGCGTGAATCCGCAGACGGGAGAACGCCGGACGATCGCCGAGGACATCCTCGACACGCTCGATCGCATTGCGCCGCATGCGGCTGCGCTCGGCTCGCGCGCGGCGCTCGACGAGATCGGCGCGCTCGCGAAGGCGCGCGTGAACGACGCGTCGTGGCTGCGGACGATCTTCAAGCAGGAAAAATCACTGAACGAAACGGTTCGCCAGCAGTGCCTGCGGTGGCGCGAGTGAAAAATAGTTTTGCAAATCCTCGCACTCGACGAGCACCGGTTCAGGTTTACCTCGACGTATACGTATGTAAACGTAGTAGTAGTTAACAAGCCTCCGCCGATTCTGTGGATAACTTGATATTTCGCCACAAAGTCAAAGACCTGTGACATTGACAACGATGCGGATCGCGCCGGAATTCCGGCGGACGCGCCGGGACGGAATTTTTTTCGGCTCGCCTGTGCGGCAGGTTGTCAAGAAACGGCGCACAGTCCGTTCCTGTGGTTATTCGGTGGTTATCCACAGGTTTGGCGGGATAACTTAGCTGTGCGATTTTCCGCTCTCGCTTAGAATGTCGGCTTCGCGGTGGTCGGCGCCGACGGGGGTGCTGAAACCGCGTGCAGGTTCGCGGCGTGTGCCTCGCGGCGAACATGTCGGACGCGCTCGCCCGGGTGCGCCCTTTTGAGACAGAGATCGAGACCTGATCTCCCCACAAACGGCCGCCTTCGAAAGACGGCCGGCAACAGCGAAAAGACTATGAGCGAAGGTGTTTACGGGAACCAGGCTGCGGGGCGAGTGACCCACAGCCTGTTGCGGTTGAGCACGGCTATGCGGAGCCAGGCATGGGATTGGGCGGAAGGCGCGGGGTTGACGCCGACGCAGGGTGAAATCCTCGTGCTGCTGCTCCAGCGCAAAGGGCCGATGCGTTTGGGCGAGATTGCGCGCGAAACGCAGTTGACCGCCGCGACGACGAGCGACGCGGTGAGCACGCTCGAGCACAAGGGGCTTGTCGAGAAGCGTCGCGCACTCGACGACGGCCGCGCGCTCGCGGTGCGTCTGAGCGCGCGCGGCCGCACGGCGGCGAAGAAGGCGCTGCAGTGGCCGGACTTCCTGTCGAAGGCGGTCGGCACGCTCGGCGGCGACGAGCAGGGCGTGCTGTATCGCGCGCTGCTGAAGACGCTGCGCGAGCTGCAGGTCAACGGCGACATTCCGCCGCACCGCATGTGCGTGACGTGCAAGCATTTCCAGCCGGGCAAGGCGGCGCGCAAGCCGACGTACCGCTGCTCGCTGCTCGATCTGGCGATGGCGGACAGCGATCTGCGTCTCGATTGCGCGGTGCACGAGGAAGCGGATGCCCTGACGCAGAAGAAGACCTGGAAACTCTTCGCGCAGGCGTGATGCGCGTCGAGCGAACGCTCGGCCGTGCCCGGAGGCGCTGATGAACGCTGAAGTCGTCGCGATTCGCCACGTGCATTTCGAGGACCTCGGGAGTTTCGAGCAGGTGCTCGGCGAGCGCGGCCGGCGCGTGCGGTACGTCGATGTCGGCGCCTCCCGCGTCGAGGTGCTCGACGCGCTCGAACCGTCGCTGCTCGTCGTGCTCGGCGGACCGGTCAGTGCCTACGACGACGATCTGTATCCGACGACGGCGCCGCTCGCGGCGCTCGTCGGCAAGCGGATCGAAGCCGGCTTGCCGACGCTTGGCGTCTGCCTCGGCGCGCAGTTGATCGCGCGGGCGCTCGGCGCGCGCGTGTATCCGGCCGCGGCGAAGGAGCTCGGCTGGACCCCGCTCACGCTGACGGATGCCGGGCGCGCGTCGCCGCTGCGCCACGTCGACGGTGCGATCACGTCGATGCTGCATTGGCACGGCGACACGTTCGATCTGCCTGCGGGCGCGATTCATCTCGCGTCGACGCCGGCGTGCCGCAACCAGGCTTTCTCGTGGGGCACGCACGTGCTCGCGCTCCAATGCCATCCGGAGATCCGCGCGGACCGCTTCGAGCCCTGGCTGATCGGCCATGCGGGCGAGATCGCGGCGACGCCCGGCACCGACGCGAAACGATTGCGCGAACAGACCGCGCAACTCGGTCCGACGCTCGAATGCGCGGCGCGCGGGATGTTCGGCGAGTGGCTCGATTTCGTCGGGCTGTAGGGCGATAGCGCAACAGGGCGGCCGCGCTCGTCCGAAACGAAAACGGCATCGGGTTCGCTGTCGATCGCTGGCGCTGGCCGTTTCCACCGAATTCCATTTCCATGCCCGCGCCGTCGCGTCCGCGGCAAGCTTTTGCGCTGCATGCTAACCTCGGCCGCTCGACTCGTTCGTGAGGGCGGCTGCCATGAGTGCGTTGTTTTCTTCGTTCACGCTGCGCGGCGTGACGCTTCCCAATCGCATCGTGATTTCGCCGATGTGCCAGTATTCGGCCGAAAACGGCGAGGCGCGCGCATGGCACATGATTCATCTCGGTCACTTCGCGTTGTCCGGGGCGGGGCTGCTTTGCATCGAAGCGACGGCGGTCGAGCCCGACGGCCGCATTTCGCCTGCGGATCTCGGCTTGTGGAACGACGCGACGGAAGCCGCGTTCGAACCCGTGCTCGCGGCGGTCCGCAAGCATTCGCCGATTCGCGTCGCGATGCAGTTGTCGCACGCGGGCCGCAAGGCGTCGAGCGACGTGCCGTGGAACGGCGGACAACTGATTCCCGTCGACCGGGGCGGCTGGCAGCCGCTTGCGCCTTCCGCCGTTGCGCATCGGGAGCACGAGCCGTCGCCGCTCGCGCTCGACGCGGCGGGGCTCGAGCGCGTTCGTCGCGCGTTCGTCGAATCCGCGAAGCGCGCGGCGCGTCTCGGCATCGACGCGCTCGAAGTCCATGCGGCGCACGGCTATCTGCTGCATCAGTTCCTGTCGCCGCTCGCGAACCGTCGCGCCGATTCGTACGGCGGCTCGCTCGAAAACCGGATGCGCTTTCCGCTCGAAGTGTTCGACGCGGTGCGCGCGGCGTTTCCGGACGATCGTCCGGTTGGCGTGCGCGTGTCCGCGACCGATTGGGTGGCGGGCGGCTGGGAGCTCGACGATACGATCGCGTTCGCGCGCGAACTGAAGCGGCGCGGTTGCGACTGGGTCGACGTATCGTCGGGCGGCGTGTCGCCGCTTCAGAATATTCCGGTGTCGCCCGGCTATCAGGTGCCGTTCGCGCAGGCGGTCAAGCGCGCGGTGGAGCTGCCGACGATCGCCGTTGGCCTCATCTCCGATCCCGAGCACGCAAATCGCGTGATCGAAGCGGGCGACGCGGATTTCGTCGCGATGGCGCGCGCGATGCTCTACGATCCGCGCTGGCCGTGGCATGCGGCCGCGCAACTCGGTGCGACGGTCAGTGCGCCGCCGCAGTACTGGCGTTCGCAGCCGCGCGAGCACAAGGCGTTGTTCGGCGACGTGTCGTTCAGCCAGCGTTGAGCGCCGCGCATGCCGATTCGATTGTCGATGCGGCCGAAAGTTGGCGATTCGGGCGGATTTCGCGCGACTTCGCGCATCGAGCGGCCATTCGATGTTGAACGAAGCAATCCCTACCGTGTAGGATTCGGGTGATTCGCACCCGGCGCCGCGCGCGGCATCCCACGCCGCACGCGGCGCGACGGACGAAGCCGCGCGACCGGCGCGCAATGCGCGGCGCGATCGTTTCAGTTCCAAGTCGTCTTCAAAGGATTCGTTCGATGAGTTCACGCAGGATCGTGGTACGCCGCTCGGGCGTTCACGGCAAGGGCGTATTCGCCGCGGCACCGATCAAGGCGGGGGAGCGCGTAGTCGAATACAAGGGCGAGCGGATCTCGTGGAAAGAGGCGCTGCGCCGCCATCCGCACGACCCGAACGATCCGAATCACACGTTCTACTTCGCGCTCGAAGAGGGCGGCGTGATCGACGGCAAGATCGACGGCAACAGCGCGCGCTGGATCAACCATTCGTGCGCGCCGAACTGCGAAGCCGAGGAGGTGGGCGGGCGCGTGTACATCCATGCGCTGCGCGACATCGACGAGCAGGAAGAACTGTTCTACGACTACGGGCTCGTGATCGATGCGCGCCTGACGAAGAAGCTCAAGCGCGAATACGCGTGCCGTTGCGGCACGGCGACGTGCCGGGGCACGCTGCTTGCAACGTCGGAAGACGGCGAAGGCAAGAAAAAGAGGAAGGCGAAGAAGGGCGGCAAGGACAAGAAAAAGAAGAAGTGACGCCTGGCGGCGCGCGCCGTTCGGCGCGGCGCCGATTGCCGCGAGTGCGGCCTTCAAGCCTCGCGTCGACGTTCCGGATTGCGAAGAAAGACGGCGCGATAGCGCGGTGCGTTTGCGGCTCGACCGTGCGCGTCGAGTTGCGTCGCGCCGCAGCGTGCGGGCGCAAGCCGCGCACGCTGCGATTGCTTCAGACCGAAGCGGTCGGCGATTCGGACGGATGCGGCGCCGGCGCGGACGGCTTGTCCGCGAGCGGCACGCGCACGACGAAGCGCGAGCCGCCTTCGGGCGCGTCCGCATACGATACCGTGCCGCCGTGCATCGCGATGATGTCGTGGACGATCGCGAGGCCGAGGCCCGCGCCCGTCTCGACGCCGTTGCCGCTCTGCGCGTCGCCGCGGAAGAAGCGCTTGAACAGGTCCGCCTGCTGCGCGGCGCTCACGCCCGAGCCGTTGTCCTCGACGACGATCTCGGCCGCCGCCTTGCCGTCGTCGAGCGCGATCCGCGAGACGTCCACCGTGATCCGCGCGCCTTGCGGCCGCGCGAGCGGCACGTACTTCAACGCATTGTCGAGCAGGTTCGCGATCACTTCGCGCAGCAGCACCGGATTGCCGCGCACGACGAGCGGCTCGTCGTCGGCGCGGCCGTCGCCGCGTTGAAAGCCGAGGTCGACGTGCGCGGCGAGCGCGCGCGGCACCCATTCGGCGCCGGTTTCGAACGCGAGGCCGGCGAGATCGACGTCGACGAAGCGGGCGGCCTGCTCGCCCGGCTCCGCGCGCGCGAGCGACAGCAATTGATTCGACAGCCGCACCGCGCGGTCGGCCGCCGAGCGCAACTCGCGCACCGCGGTCAGCGCCTGCTGCGGATCGCGCGCGACGGCCGCCTGCTCCGCGTGCAGCTTGATGGCGGTGAGCGGCGTGCGGAGCTGGTGCGCGGCGTCGGCGATGAATTTGCGCTGCGCATCGAGCGCGGTCTTCAGGCGGCCGAGCAGCGCGTTCATCGCGCTCGTGAGCGGCCGGATCTCGAGCGGCACCTCGGTTTCGTCGACGGGCTCGAGCGACGTGTGAGTCTGCCGGTTCAGCGAATCGGCGAGATGCGTGAGCGGGCCGAGCTGCTGATTGACGACGCGCCACACGATCCCCCAGCCGGCGAGCAGCAGCAACAGCAGCGGCATCATGATCGCGATCAGGAATTCCGCCGCGATCCGGTAGCGGTAGCGCACCGGCTGCGCGACCTCGACGATCATCGGATTGCCGCTTTCCGTCTGCTCGACCCGCACCTGCGCGACGCGCACCGCCTGGTTGTCGTATTCGGCCTCGAACACGTACGCGACGTGCATCCGGCGCACGCTCGCGCCCTGCAGCGGCAGCTTCGGATCGCCGGCGAGTTCGTGCTCGCCGTCGCTGATCCGGTAGATCAACTGTTCGGTCGGATCGGAGAACATCGCCTGCGCGAGCGGCGGCACCGTGAACGGCGCGTCGGGGCCGGCGATCTGGATCTGCTTCGAGATTGCCGCTGCGAGATCGGCGAGCGAGCGGTCGACGACGTGCTGCGTGTATTGCCACGCGAGCCAGTACGCAATGAGGCCGCTCATCAGCGCGAGCATCGACAGCGGCGCGGCTAGGCGCCGCAGCAGCGTGCGGCGCAGGCTGGTCACAGCCGGATCAGGGGACATCGCGCGAAAGAAAAGAATAAGCGCCGCTTCGCGAAGCGGCGCGGGTCGAGCATGCGGCGTCAGACCGTCAGACGCTCGCGGTCTGGCGTATTTCCTGCAGCAGATAGCCGAAGCCGCGCACCGTGACGATCTCGACACGGCACTGCTCGAGCTTCTTGCGCACCCGGTGCACGTAGACTTCGATCGCGGTGTCGCCGAGATCGCCGCCGAAGTGCGTCAGGTGATCCTGCAGTTGCGCCTTGCTGACGACGCGGCCGTGGCGCAGCAGCAGCATTTCGAGCACCGCGAATTCGCGCGGCGAAAGCTCGAGCGGCTTGTCGTCGTTGAAGATGCGGCGATCGACGCCCGACAGGCGCACGCCGCCGAGCGACACTTCCGGGCGCGGCATGTCGCTGTGCGGGCCGCTGCGGCGCATCACCGCGCGAATCCGCGCTTCGAGCTCGGCGGGCTCGAACGGCTTGAGCATGTAGTCGTCGGCGCCCGAATTGAGGCCCTGCACGCGATCGTTCAGCTCGTCGCGCGCGGTCAGCACGATGACGGGCGTGTGGCGGTTGGTCTGGCGGAAGCGCGACAGGAGTGTCATGCCGTCGATGCCGGGCAGGCCGAGGTCGAGGATCACGAGTTCGTGGCGGTTTTGCGCGAGCGCCTGCTCGGCAAAGATGCCGTCGTGAACCATGTCGACCGTGAAGCCGGCTTGTTCGAGGCTGCTTTGAATGCCGCGTGCGATGGGGCGGTCGTCTTCGATCAGAAGGAGTCGCATGAGATTCGCTCAAGTACAATGGGTTGGCGGTTCAGGCACGCGGGACAGCACGACGCCGTTTCCACGAAAACGTCGGGGGCCCGGCAACGAGCGGGACGGCCAGCAACGAACCTTTCGATCATGTCCGACATCTCGATCCATGAACTCGAAGCCGCGATCAATTTCTGGCGGGCCCGCTCGCCGTCGAGCGGCGACGAACTCGAACTCTGCGAAGAGGCTAGCGCGCTTTCCAAACCGTATGCGTTGCTGATTGTACAGCGCCAAAGTGCGCTGCAACTGGAAGGATTGGACCCTGAAGCGCGCAACGCATGGGACGCTTACGTTCTACTTAACAACGGCTTGGAAAGCTGAAGGCTTTCGCTTTATTCAGCATAGAAAACGCTTACGGAAAGCGATACGTTGACGATTCGAAATCGAATCCTCATCAGGGTAATCACGCAGCCTTCGCGTGCTTGCCCACTTCGTCGATGAAATGCGCGAGCTTGATGTCGCGCTCGGTGAGACCATTGGCGTCGTGCGTCGACAGCGTGACGTCGACGCGGCTGTAGACGTTGAACCACTCGGGATGGTGATCCATTTCCTGCGCCTTGATCGCGACGCGCGTCATGAAGCCGAATGCTTCGTTGAAATCGGCGAAGCGAAGGCTGCGCTGGATCGCGTCGCGGCCGGGAACGGCGGTCCAGTGAGGCAGGCTTGCGAGTTGCGTCTTGCGTTCTTCCGATGTGAGCTTGTGAATCATTTTCATACCTCGTCCGATGGCGGCGCGGCCGTGCCCGTTCGCGCGGCGGGGCGCCGTATCGGCCATTCTTTCATAATTGTTCGTCAAGCGTCTGTGTCGGTTGCCCAGCCTTCGCCCGTGCCGCGCGTAAGCACATGATCGCCGTCAAGCACGGCGCCCGCCGCATGCTCGGGCGCGTCGGCGAGCCGCGCGGCGAGCGCGCGCGCGTCGACGTCGGCGAGCGCGAAGAGCTGCGCGAAATCGTCGATCACGAAGTAGGTCTTCTGGAACGTGTCGATCCGGTAGCGGGTCCGCATCACGCGCTCGAGATCGAAGCCGATCCGGTTCGGCGACGCGCTTTCGAGGCTGTAGAGCGTCTCGCCCTTGCTCGACACGATGCCCGCGCCGTAGATCCGCAACCCGTTTTCGCCGCGCGCGCCGCGGATCAGGCCGAATTCGACCGTATACCAATAGAGGCGCGCGAGAAGCGCGAGCGCGCGCGGATCGCGGGCAACGCCGAGCGCCGCGCGGCCGTATGCGTGCATGTAGTCGGCGAATACGGGATCGATCAGGAGCGGCACGTGGCCGAACAGATCGTGGAAGCAGTCCGGCTCCTGTAGATAATCGAGCTGATCCGGGCGACGCATCCACCAGGTGACCGGAAACCGCCGGTTCGCGAGATGCTCGAAGAAGATGGCGTCCGGCACGAGGCCCGGCACCGCGACGATGCGCCAGCCGGTCGCGGGCTCGAGCCGGCGGTTCACGTCGGCGAATGACGGCACGCGCCCGGGCGCGAGACCGATGCGCGCGAGGCCGTCGATGAACGCGTCGCACGCGCGGCCGCGCAGCAGCGCCGCCTGCCGCGTATACAACTGTTTCCACATCGCATGGTCGACGCCGCCGTAGCGGGCGAGCGGCTGATCGATGGTGAAATCGGCGCGGGTTTCGAGGCCCGCGTCGAACTGTTCCTTCAGTTTCGCGGTGACGACGGTGGACATGGTGTACGCCTTGCTTCGCATCAGTGGTGAGGATGCATGCAAGTGTAGAGCGGGGTTCGCGCGGATTGGACGCAAAGTAGGCGTATATTGGCCTATAAATGCGATAATCATGCATCAAAATGCACAACTACGCGGAGAATCCTCATGCTGGAACTCGATCACTTCGATTTGGCGCTGCTCGACGTGCTGCAGCGCTTCGGCCGCGCGACGCATCAGCAACTGGGCGAAGAGGTGCCGCTTTCGCCGTCGCAGATCGGCCGGCGGCTGCAGCGGCTCGAGGCGGCGGGCGTGATCGACGGCTACCGCGTCGTGCTGCGGCCCGAGCGGCTCGGGCTTGGCGTCACCGCGTTCACGAGCCTGAAGCTCAAGCATCACGGCGATTCGATCATCGAGCAGTTCCAGCAGCAGATCGACGTGCTGCCGGAAGTGCTCGAATGCCACGCGGTGGTCGGCGACGCCGATTATCTGCTCAGGATCGTCGCGCCGGATCTGAATGCGCTGTCGTCGTTCGTGATGAAGAAGCTGATGCGGGTGCCGGGCGTCGACAGCGTTCGCTCGAACATCGTGCTCACGACGTTCAAGCGCAACGGGCCGCTGCCGCTCGGCCATCTGGCGTCGAGCGCGCCCGCCGCGTGACGCGCGCAGGCGCGCATTACGCGGTGGGCTCGGCCTGCGCGTTGAGCAGATCGACGTACGCTACCGCGACGAGATCGTCGCTCGGCACGCCGAGCTTCGCGAACACCGCGTGCGCTTCCGCGTGGCCGCCGTCCTCGTCGTCTTCGGGCCCGAGCACGACTTCCAGCTCGACGAAGTCGCCCAGGCCGTCGACGCGGTCGAGGTGGATCCGCGTGCGGCCCGCCAGATAGACGTGCCGCTCCTTCGTCACGATGCCGCGGGTCGTGAGCGCCGTCGCGAGGAGCGCGTGCATCGCGTCCGGGTTCGTCACCGGGCTGCGCGTGTAGTACGACGCCTTCGGGCCGTCCTGATCGTCGCGCTGGTAGAAGATCAGCTCGGCGGGCGTGCCGTCCTCGAAGCGGCGCAGCTTCAGGCGGCCGCGCGGCACGTCGTAGAAGAAATCCTGCTGCCGGTAGAAGAGCGGCGCCTCGGTCGCCAGCTCGGCGGCCCGTTCGCGCAGTTGTTCGAATTCGCGCGCGCGGGCTTTGATCTCGATGTTGCGGGCCATGCGGGTCTCCTGTGAAGAGCGTTTGCGGGTCCGGACAAACCATCCAGAAACTCCGATTCTATCGGGGCGCGAGCGATTTTGACGCGATGCGAAAAGGCCGGCCGCGCGCCGGCCGTGCGGGCGCGCATCGTTGCTTTTTCCCGCTCCCCTATGCGTGCGAGCCGCCGCGCCGACCATCATCAGCGGCGCTCATATCGCCCATTGCTCGTCGATGAGGCGCAACGCGGCGGCGATCGCCGGTTCGTCGCGGCGCTCGGCGAGCGTGAGGAACGTGAGCTCGGCGGGCACCGCGATGTGCTCGACGATCGTGAGCGCGTGCGCGTGCGCCTCCCGCAGCGCGATCGAGTCGCGCGCGAGCGTCAGGCCGACGCCCGATTTGACGAGATCGAGCATCGACGTCTCCTGATCGACCTCCGCGACCTTGACGGGCTGCGCGCCCGCGTCGGCGAAGCGGCGCGACAGGAGCCGCTGGTGCGCGGACGCGGCGGGCGTCCAGATCCACGGCAGCGCCGCGAGCTCGCGCCACGTGCGCGCGCGCTGCACGCGCTCCTTCCAGCCGGCGGGCGCGAGCACCCGATAGCGGAACTGCGTGAGCGTCACCGTGTGGAAGCGCTCGGCGTCGCGCGGATCGTCCTCCTCCGGCCGGCCGATGTAGTAGCCGACGTCGAGCTCGCGCGCGCGGACCTGCTCGAGCACCCAGCCGGACATGCCGTGCCGCAGCGCCGTCTCGATCCGCGGGTGCGCCTCGACGAGCCGCTTCAGGAAGCCGCCGAGCCGCAGGAATTCGGGGTCGAGGATCGTGCCGATCCGCAGCCGGCCGCGCACCTCGTGCCTGAGCGCGGCGGCGGCGCGCTTCACGTCGGCCGCCGCGTCGAGCGCGCGTTCCGCGTGCGGCAGCAGCGCCTGACCGTCGCGCGTGAGCACGAGCCCGCGCGATGTGCGCGCGAACAGGGCGACGCCGAGCAGGTCCTGCAGATTCTTGATCTGCAGGCTGACGGCGGGCTGCGTCAGATGCAGTTGCGCCGCCGCGCGCGTGAGGTTGCCCTCGCGCGCGACCGCGACGAACGCGCGGAGCAGAGTCAGGTCCATCGAGCAATATTAGCGCGGCTTATAACGCAATTGAGCATAACTCATTGGATCGGGCGCCGGGCTCGCGGGTACGCTTCGTTTCCGAAGCACGCGATGCGCGTGCCCGACGGAAAGCGGCAACGGCAAACACGGAGGACGACATGACCGGCAGCACCCATTCGAACGATTCGCGCGTGCGCGCACTGACCCATTTCATCGGCGGCCGCGCGCTCGACGGCGCGAGCGACCGCTACGGCGACGTGTTCGACCCGGCGCTCGGCAAGGTGACGGCGCGTGTGCCGCTCGCGACCGTCGCGGAAGTCGAGGCGGCCGTCGCAGCCGCGGCCGCGGCGTTCCCCGCGTGGAGCGAGACGTCGCCGCTCAAGCGTGCGCGTGTGATGTTCAAGTTCAAGGAGCTGCTCGATCGCCATCACGACGAGCTCGCCGAGCTGATCACCCGCGAGCACGGCAAGGTGTTCTCGGACGCGAAGGGCGAAGTGATGCGCGGGATCGAGGTCGTCGAGTTCGCATGCGGGATTCCGAATCTGCTGAAGACCGACTTCACCGACCAGATCGGCGGCGGCATCGACAACTGGAACCTGCGGCAGCCGCTCGGCGTCGTCGCGGGGATCACGCCGTTCAACTTTCCGATGATGGTGCCGTGCTGGATGTTTCCGGTCGCGATCGCGTGCGGCAACACGTTCGTGCTGAAGCCGTCCGAGCGCGATCCGTCGGCGTCGATCCGGCTCGCCGAGCTGCTGAAGGAAGCGGGGCTGCCCGACGGCGTGTTCAACGTCGTGCACGGCGACAAGACAGCCGTCGACGCGCTGATCGCGCATCCCGACGTGGCCGCGCTGTCGTTCGTCGGCTCGACGCCGATCGCCGAATATATTCATACCGAAGCCGCGCGGCGCGGCAAGCGCGTGCAGGCGCTGGGCGGCGCGAAGAACCATCTCGTCGTGATGCCGGACGCGAACCTGGATCAGGCCGTCGACGCGCTCGTCGGCGCCGCGTACGGTTCGGCGGGCGAGCGCTGCATGGCGATCTCGGTCGCGGTTGCGGTGGGCGGCGTCGCCGATGCGCTCGTCGAGCGGCTCGCCGCGCGCGCGAGGACACTGAAGATCGGCAACGGGATGGAACCCGACGTCGAAATGGGGCCGCTCGTGACGGCCGCGCATCGCGCGAAGGTGTCCGCGTACATCGACGCGGGGGTCGCCGCGGGCGCGAAGCTCGTCGTCGACGGGCGCGACCACGTCGTCGAAGGATGCGAGCGCGGCTTCTTTCTCGGCGGCACGCTGTTCGACGACGTGACGACTGGCATGTCGATCTACCGCGAGGAAATCTTCGGGCCGGTGCTGGCCGTCGTGCGGGTGCCGGATTTCGCGAGCGCGGTCGCGCTCGTCAACGCGCACGAGTTCGCGAACGGCGTGTCGTGCTTCACGTCCGACGGCGGCATCGCGCGCGCGTTCGCGCGGAAGATCCAGGTCGGGATGGTCGGCATCAACGTGCCGATTCCGGTGCCGATGGCGTGGCATTCGTTCGGCGGCTGGAAGCGCTCGCTGTTCGGCGATCACCACGCGTACGGCGCGGAGGGCGTGCGCTTCTACACGCGCTACAAGAGCGTGATGCAGCGCTGGCCGGACAGCATCGCGAAGGGCGCGGAGTTCACGATGCCCGTCGCGAAGTGACGCGCACGCGTTCGACGTTCTGACGACGCCGCGCGGCCCCCGCAACGGGGCCGCGCGGTCTATGCTTTAACGGCGCGCATCGGCTCTCGATGCGCGGCCTGGCGCCGAGGCGCACGACGGCGGTCCGCGAGAGAGATCGCCGCACCCGAATTGAGGAGACGGCAGACCGTGGCTACCGAACGTACGCTCGAAGGCGAATTCGATTATGTGATCGTCGGCGCCGGCACGGCCGGCTGCGTGCTCGCGAACCGGCTCACCGAAGACCCGGACGTGACCGTGCTGCTGCTCGAAGCCGGCGGCAAGGACGACTATCACTGGATCCACATCCCGGTCGGCTATCTGTACTGCATCGGCAATCCGCGCACCGACTGGCTCTACAAGACCGAGCCCGAAGCGGGCCTGAACGGCCGCGCGCTGTCGTATCCGCGAGGGCGCGTGCTGGGCGGCTCGTCGTCGATCAACGGGATGATCTACATGCGCGGCCAGCGCGGCGATTACGACGACTGGGCGCGCGCGACGGGCGACGCGGGCTGGTCGTGGGACAGCGTGCTGCCGATCTTCAGGCGCAGCGAGGATCACCACGCGGGTGCGACCGACATGCACGGCGCGGGCGGCATGTGGCGCGTCGAGAAGCAGCGGCTGCGCTGGGAGATTCTCGAGGCGTTCTCGCAGGCCGCGCAGCAGACGGGCATTCCGGCCACCGACGATTTCAACCGCGGCGACAACACGGGCGTCGGCTATTTCGAGGTCAATCAGAAGCGCGGCATCCGCTGGAACGCGTCGAAGGCGTTCCTGCGCCCCGCGCTCGCGCGGCCGAATCTCACCGTGATCACCGGCGCGCAAGCCGAGCGGCTCTTGTTCGACGGCAAGCGCTGCGCGGGGGTCGAGTATCTCGTCGGCGGCGCGCCGTTCGTCGCGCGTGCGCGCGCGGAAGTGCTGGTTGCGTCGGGCGCGGTGAATTCGCCGCAGTTGCTCGAATTGTCCGGCATCGGCGACGGCGGCCGGCTGCAGGCGCTCGGCATCGGCGTCGTCGCGGACGTGCGCGGCGTCGGCGAAAACCTTCAGGATCACTTGCAGTTGCGGATAGCGTTTCGCGTGCGCGGCGTGCGCACGCTGAACACGCTGTCCGCGCACTGGTGGGGCAAGCTGTGGATCGGCGCGCAGTACGCGCTGATGCGGCGTGGGCCGATGTCGATGGCGCCGTCGCAACTGGGTGCGTTTGCGAAATCGGATCCGAACGATCCGGCGCTCACGCGGCCCGATCTCGAATATCACGTGCAGCCGCTGTCGCTCGAGCGCTTCGGCGAGCCGCTGCATCGCTTCAACGCATTCACCGCGTCGGTCTGCCATCTGCGGCCGACGTCGCGCGGCAGCATTCATGCGGTGTCGCCGGACCCGGCGCGCGCGCCGTCGATCGCGCCGAACTATCTGTCGACCGATCACGATCGGCACGTCGCGGCGAATGCGCTGCGCCTGACGCGCCGGATCGCCTCGGCGCCCGCGCTCGCACGCTATGCGCCCGAAGAAATCCTGCCGGGCGCCCAGTATCTGAGCGAGGCGGAGCTGATCGCCGCGGCGGGCGCGGTCGGCACGACGATCTTCCATCCGGTCGGCACGTGCCGGATGGGGCGCGCGGACGATCCGGACGCGGTCGTCGACAGCCGCCTGCGCGTGCGCGGCGTGACGGGGCTGCGGATCGTCGATGCATCGGTGATGCCGACGATCACGTCGGGCAACACGAACTCGCCGACGCTGATGATCGCCGAGCGGGCGAGCGACATGATTCGCGCGGATCGCCGCGGCGCGCCGGAGCACGGCGTGGCCGCGCGTGGCGAGGCAGCGCTGCCGACGTAAAAGTGACACGATCCGTTGAAAGAATCGGCAAAGAATCGGAATCAAAAACAGCCGAGGGTTAACCCAAAAGCGAAGCGAGCGATCTCGTGCGTACTCGATCGCGACGGCGGTTTTCCGATTTGTACCGGAACGCGTTTTTCGTCGCGGGCCTTTTCGCCGCCCGCGCAAAAAAATGCATGTGGCGCCAGGGTTTGCGCGCGGTCGGAAACGATTCCGCGCGAACCGGACCGCAGTGCGCGAATAAGCGAGCGCATTGATCTACAAAACAAAAAAACCGAGTAAAAAATGCTCGCGGCTGTCGCGCCCTATAAGTGCAAATCCCGATGAATGCACTGCACCAACGGCGCGACAATGACACGCAGTCTGAATCTGCGACTTGCGCGAGGAGACCGGCCTCGGCGCAAAGATACAAAGCTCGGGGGCAGCCTCTCATCCGCTGAATGCATCGTGGCCGCTTGCGCGAGATCTCTCAGCGCTTCGCCTCACTTCGTAGGAAGGGAACATGATTCTCGGCGACACGATTCTCGAAACACGCGGACTCACGAAGGAATTCAAGGGCTTCACCGCGGTCAGCGGCGTGAACCTGCGCGTGCGGCGCGGTTCGATTCATGCGCTGATCGGACCGAACGGCGCCGGCAAGACCACTTGTTTCAATCTCCTGACTAAATTCCTGAAGCCGACGTCGGGCCAGATCGTCTACAACGGCATCGACATCACCGACGAGCGCCCCGCGCAGATCGCGCGGCGCGGCGTGATCCGGTCGTTCCAGATCTCCGCGGTGTTTCCGCATCTGAGCGCGTTGCAGAACGTGCGCATCGGCCTGCAGCGCTCGCTCGGCACTGCGTTTCATTTCTGGCGCAGCGAGCGCTCGCTCAAGCGTCTCGACGATCGCGCAATGGATCTGCTCACGCAGGTCGGCCTTTCCGATTTCGCGCACGTGCCGACGGTCGAGCTCGCCTACGGCCGCAAGCGCGCGCTCGAGATCGCGACGACGCTCGCGATGGAGCCCGAGCTGATGCTGCTCGACGAGCCGACGCAGGGCATGGGCCACGAGGACGTCGACCGCGTGACGGCGCTCATCAAGAAGGTCGCGAACGGCCGCACGATCCTGATGGTCGAGCACAACATGAACGTGATCGCGGGCATCTCCGATACGATCACTGTCCTGCAGCGTGGCGAAGTGCTCGCGGAAGGCACGTATGCGGAGGTGTCGAAGAATCCGCTCGTCGTCGAGGCGTACATGGGCAGCGCGGACGCGGCCCTCGCGGGGGCGCACGCATGAACCACAGCGAACGGGAAGAGCGCGAGTTGAACAGCGTCGAAAGCGGCACGCCCGCGCTCGCGATCGCGGGGCTCGAAGCGTGGTACGGCGAATCGCACATCCTGCACGGCGTCGATCTGACCGTGCACCGCGGCGAGGTCGTCACGCTGCTCGGCCGCAACGGTGCGGGCCGCACGACGACGCTGCGCGCGATCATGGGTCTCACGGGCCGTCGCCAGGGCTCGATCAGGATCGCGGGCCACGAGACGATCGATCTGCCGACGCACAAGATCGCGCATTACGGCGTCGGCTATTGCCCGGAGGAGCGCGGGATCTTCTCGAGCCTGTCGTGCGAAGAGAACCTGCTGCTGCCGCCCGTGCTCGGCGATCGCAAGAGCGCGATGTCGCTCGAGGACATTTACGAGATGTTCCCGAATCTCGCGTCGCGGCGCAGCAGCCAGGGCACGCGGCTGTCGGGCGGCGAGCAGCAGATGCTCGCGGTTGCGCGGGTCCTGCGCACGGGCGCGAACCTGCTGTTGCTCGACGAAATCTCCGAGGGCCTCGCGCCCGTGATCGTGCAGGCGCTCGCGAAAATGATCGTCACGCTGAAGGCGCGCGGCTACACGATCGTGATGGTCGAGCAGAATTTCCGTTTCGCGGCGCCGCTCGCGGATCGCTTTTACGTGATGGAGCACGGCCGCATCGTCGAGCATTTCGGCGCGACCGAGCTCGAAGGGAAGATGCCTGTGCTGCACGATCTGCTCGGCGTATAGCGCCGCTTTGCCGGTCCCCCGATGTACATAACCTGACAACCACAACGCACTACACCAGGAGACGCCAATGAAAGTGAAGACCCTTGCGCACGCCTGTCTCGCCGCCGCCGCCGCGTGGTCGGTCGGCGCCGCGCAGGCTGCGGACACCGTGAAGATCGGCTTCATCACCGATATGTCCGGCCTCTACGCCGACATCGACGGGCAGGGCGGCCTCGAGGCGATCAAGATGGCGGTGGCCGACTTCGGCGGCAAGGTCAACGGCAAGCCGATCGAGGTCGTGTACGCCGATCACCAGAACAAGGCGGACATCGCCGCGTCGAAGGCGCGCGAATGGATGGACCGCGGCGGGCTCGATCTGCTCGTCGGCGGCACGAACTCGGCGACCGCGCTGTCGATGAACCAGGTCGCGGCCGAGAAGAAGAAGGTCTACATCAACATCGGCGCGGGCGCGGACACGCTGACGAACGAGCAGTGCACGCCGTACACGGTCCACTACGCGTACGACACGATGGCGCTCGCGAAGGGCACGGGCTCGGCGGTGGTGAAGCAGGGCGGCAAGACGTGGTTCTTCCTGACCGCCGATTACGCGTTCGGCAAGGCGCTCGAGAAGAACACCGCGGACGTCGTCAAGGCGAACGGCGGCAAGGTGCTCGGCGAAGTGCGGCACCCGCTGTCGGCGTCGGACTTCTCGTCGTTCCTGTTGCAGGCGCAATCGTCGAAGGCGCAGATCCTCGGCCTCGCGAACGCGGGCGGCGACACGGTGAACGCGATCAAGGCGGCGAAGGAATTCGGCATCACGAAGACGATGAAGCTCGCCGCGCTGCTGATGTTCATCAACGACGTCCACGCGCTCGGCCTCGAGACGACGCAGGGCCTCGTGCTGACGGACAGTTGGTACTGGAATCGCGATCCGGCGTCGCGGCAGTGGGCGCAGCGCTATTTCGCGAAGATGAAGAAGATGCCGTCGAGCCTGCAGGCGGCCGATTATTCGTCGGTGACGACCTACCTGAAGGCGGTGCAGGCGGCGGGCTCGACCGATTCCGACAAGGTGATGGCGCAGCTCAAGAAGATGAAGATCGACGACTTCTTCGCGAAGGGCTACATCCGCACGGACGGCAGCATGATTCACGACATGTATCTGATGGAAGTGAAGAAACCGTCCGAATCGAAGGAGCCGTGGGACTACTACAAGGTCGTCGCGACGATTCCGGGCGAGCAGGCGTTCACGACGAAGCAGGAGACGCGCTGCGCGCTCTGGAAGTGACGCCGCGTCATGCCGGCGCCGCGCACGCCGCGGCGCGCGGCGAATGCACGCGCGACGGCGCGCCCGAACGCGGCCGTCGCGCCCATTTGGTTGCATACGCAACGATTTTGACCTGATACTGACTGACGGCAGATTCGATGGACATCTTCGGCATTCCGATGTCGGCGATGCTGAGCCAGTTGTTGCTCGGACTCGTCAACGGCTCGTTCTACGCGATCCTGAGCCTCGGGCTCGCAGTGATATTCGGGCTGCTCAACGTGATCAACTTCGCGCACGGGGCGCTCTTCATGCTGGGCGCGATGCTCGCATGGATGGGGCTCACGTATCTCGGCCTGCCGTACTGGGCGATGCTCGTGCTCGCGCCCGTCGTCGTCGGTCTGTTCGGGGTCCTGATCGAGCGCTCGATGCTGCGCTGGCTCTACAAGCTCGATCACCTGTACGGGCTGCTGCTGACGTTCGGGCTCACGCTCGTCGTCGAAGGCGTGTTCCGCGCGATCTACGGCTCGTCCGGGCAACCGTACGACGTGCCCGAGCTGCTCGCGGGCGCGACCAACGTCGGCTTCATGTTCCTGCCGAACTATCGCGCGTGGGTGGTCGTCGCGTCGCTCGCGGTGTGTCTCGCGACGTGGTTCGTGATCGAGAAGACACGGCTTGGCGCGTACCTGCGCGCGGGCACCGAGAATCCGAAGCTCGTCGAGGCGTTCGGCGTCAACGTGCCGATGATGGTCACGCTGACCTACGGCTTCGGCGTCGCGCTTGCCGCGTTCGCCGGCGTGCTCGCGGCGCCCGTGATCCAGGTGTCGCCGCTGATGGGGCAGCCGATGATCATCACCGTGTTCGCGGTCGTCGTGATCGGCGGCATGGGCTCGATTCTCGGCTCGATCGTGACGGGCCTGATGCTCGGCGTGATCGAGGGCTTGACGCGCGTGTTCTATCCGGAAGCATCGGCGACGGTCGTCTTCGTGATCATGGCGGTCGTGCTGCTGATTCGCCCGGCAGGTTTATTCGGCAAGGAAAGATGATGCAGAGAAAAGCGCTCTACGGGCTGCTGCTGGCCGGCCTGCTCGTCGCGCCGTTCGTCGGTGCGTATCCGGTGTTCGTGATGAAGGTGCTGTGCTTCGCGCTCTTCGCGGCCGCGTTCAACCTGCTGATCGGCTTCACGGGTCTGTTGTCGTTCGGCCACGCGATGTTTCTCGCGACCGCGGGCTACGTGACGGGCTACGCGATGCAGTCGCTCGGCGCGACGCCCGAACTCGGCGTGCTGGCCGGCATCGCGGCGGCGACGCTGCTCGGCCTCGTCGTCGGCCTGTTCGCGATCCGGCGGCAGGGCATTTATTTCGCGATGATCACGCTCGCGTTCGCGCAGATGGTGTACTTCATCTATCTGCAAGCGCCGTTCACGCACGGCGAGGACGGCCTGCAGGGCGTGCCGCGCGGGCGGCTGTTCGGGCTCGTCGATCTGTCGTCGGATCTCGCGCTTTATTACGTCGTGCTCGGCGTCGTCGCGGGCGCGTGCTTCTTCATCGTGCGCATCGTGCATTCGCCGTTCGGGCAGGTGCTCGTCGCGATCAAGGAGAACGAGCCGCGCGCGACGTCGCTCGGCTACGATACCGATCGCTTCAAGCTGCTCGCGTTCATCCTGTCGGCTGCGCTCGCGGGGCTCGCCGGCGCGCTGAAGGTCGTCGTGCTCGGCTTCGAGACGCTGAGCGACGCGTACTGGACGATGTCGGGCCTCGTCGTGCTGATGACGCTCGTGGGCGGCATGGGCACGCTGTTCGGCCCGCTCGTCGGCGCGGCGTTGATCGTCGCGCTCGAAGATCGGCTGGGCGACATCGGCGGCTGGCTCGCATCGGTCACGCACATCGACTGGTTCCGCTCGCTCGGCGAATCCGCGACGATCGTCACGGGCCTCATCTTCATCGCATGCGTGCTCGCGTTCCGGCGTGGAATCGTCGGCGAGGCGATCGCGCGAGTGCGGCTGCTGCGGGCGTCGTGAGCGACCCGACCTGGGCGATCGTGCGGTGCGCAATGATCGTTGGGAATCCGATGCAATGCGCACGGCGAATGCCAGGCTAGGTCCGGCTCAGTCCGGCTCGACGTGGCCGATGATATGCCCCAATTTCGTGCGGCGATGCACCATAGGGGTAAATGCTAGGTTGTCGCGCCCGGCGAGCTTGCATTAACCTTCGTTTCAGTTCTGATGCACCGCGAAACGAATTTGCAGGTGGAGAACGAGGAGACATTCGAGGCACAGAGTGCCCGACCCAAAGCGCTGTTGGATTCATTCCAACAGCGCTTTTTATTTGCGCGTTCGCGGCCGCGCACCAGGCCGTCTTCGTTGAAGCCGTTCGTCACGCCGCCTTCGATGGCTGCTCGCTTGCATCGGCTGGCCCATGCTGCTGCGGGCTAACCCGGTTGTCGCACGCGCAACGCGTCCGCTACACTCGCCGTTCCCCGACCCGTTGGTCAGGGATTGGCCGAGCGCGAGACACGGAGACGAACTCGATGATAGGGGCGTGGCGGTTTTGGGGAATCGGTGCGGCGACCGCATGGGCGGCCGTTTCGGGCGTCGCGTTCGCGGCCGCCCGGATCGATCTCGCCGCCTGGTCCACAGCTTCCGCCGCTTGCTTCGCTGCGCCGCCAGGCCTCTGCGAAACGAATGCGATCGCGCTGCCGCCGAGCGAAACCGGCGGGCGGGCAGCGGGCTCGGTCGCTCTCGGCGATGCGGCCGATTCGACGCACGCAGCAAGCAACGCCCACAAGCTCGCGGGCGAAAATCAAGCCGATGTGCGGATCGGCTCGACCGTCTCCGTCTCCCTGTGTTCGTTCGCGCTGGCCGGCATTGCCGCGCGGTTGCCGGTTCGGGCGATTTCGTCGGCGGTAGCTGCTTTGGGCGCCGGGCCGTTCGATGCGAAGCGCGCCTGGGGCGTCGAAGCAGGGCAAAACGATATTCCGCTATCGAGCGCGATCGCCAGGCACGGCTTCGCGATGCGCGACATGAAGACGGTTGCGTTCGTTGGTTTCAACGAGGCGCGCAACTTGAACTCGCTGACGGAATTCCGCAGCGCGCTGCCACGCAAGACACTGGACACGCCGCGGGTGCGCGGCGACGCGGGCGAGGTTCAGCCGCGCGCGCAAGGCATCACGATCAACGGTTTCCTGCGTGTATGCGGGGAGGGCTGCAACGGCACGCGTCGGCTCGCTGGCCCGATCCTTATCGACGATCAGTTTCTTCCCGATTCAAATTTCAGCAAGCCGTTCGAGCCGGCATTCAAGCGCGCGCGTGAAGGTGCATATGACGCCGGCAAGATGCCGACGCTCGGCGAGCATGCGCGCGGTGCCGCGCCGCTTTTGGCGCGAGCGGTTCCGGTTGCGTCGACGCGTGGCGCGTCTGGCGTGCCCGCGGCTCGCAACGTGTCGCGCACGTCGTTCGGCGGGCGCGTTGGCCTCGACGAACCACTCGCATGATGGCCGGGATCGTCGGCGCGAAGCGCAGGCTTGCGCGGGGCCGAGGGTAAAGCGGGGCGAGGGCGCGTGCGGTCGGCCGCGCTTTTTTGTGAGCGCGACACGGGCGGCGTCGGCCGGAAGATCGCAGCAGGAGCAGCAGAAGGGCGCGTGCGATGCGCACGCGCAGGGGAGCGCAACAGCAAGAAGAACGCGCCCCGCGCCGGGTCACCGTTGCGCGTGAAACCGGCCGCGGCGGCGCGCAGGTTCGATCGGTGCGCCGTGTTGCAACGGCTGCTCGATCGCGTTTCGCGCAGCGTTTGGAGACACACAATGAAAATGAATCGATGGATCGAGGCCGCGTTCGCGGCCGGCTGCTTATGTACCGCCGGGCTCGCGTCGGCGCAGGTGAAGATCGGCGTCACGGTGTCAGCGACAGGCGCCGCCGCGTCGCTCGGCATCCCCGAGAAGAACACGGTCGCGCTGCTGCCGAAGGAGATCGGCGGCAAGCGCGTCGAGTACATCGTGCTCGACGACGCGTCGGACACGAGTCGCGCGGTGCAGAACGTGCGCAAGCTGATCGACGAGGATCATGTCGACGCGATCGTCGGCTCGTCGATCACGCCGAACGCGCTCGCGATGATCGACGTCGTTGCGCAGGGCAAGACGCCGACGATTTCGCTCGCCGCGGGCGCGCACATCATTGCGCCGATGGACGCAAAGCGCGCCTGGGTGTTCAAGACGCCGCAAAACGATCGCCTGATGGCTGATGCGCTCGCCGGCTACATGGCGAAGCACAGCGTGAAGACGGTCGGCTTCATCGGTTTCGCGGACGCGTACGGCGACGGCTGGTATGACGTGTTCAGCGCGGCCGCGGCGGCGAATGGGCTCAAGATCGTCGCGAACGAGCGCTACAACCGCACCGACGCGTCGGTGACGGGCCAGGTGCTGAAGACGCTGGGCGCGCGCCCCGACGCGGTGCTGATCGCGGGCGCGGGCACGCCTGCGGCGCTGCCCGCGAAGACGCTGAAGGAGCGCGGCTACACGGGCAAGGTCTATCAGACGCATGGCGTCGCGAACAACGATTTCCTGCGCGTGTGCGGCAAGGACTGCGACGGCGAGCTGCTGCCGGCGGGGCCCGTACTCGTCGCCGATCAATTGCCCGATTCGAGTCCGGCGAAGCGGCCGGCGCTCGCGTATAAGGCCGCGTATGAGAAGGCGTATGGCGCGGGCGCGGTGTCGACGTTCGGCGGTCATGTATGGGACGCGGGGCTGATGCTCCAGCGCGCGATTCCGGACGCGCTGAAGAAGGCGCAGCCCGGCACGCCGGCGTTCCACGAGGCGCTGCGCAGCGCGCTCGAGAACGTGAAGGACCTGCCGGTGTCGCACGGCGTGATCAACACGACGCCGGCGGATCACAACGGCTTCGATACGCGCGCGCGCGTGATCGTGCAGATCGTCGGCGACAAGTGGAAGCTGCAGGCCGATTGAGCGTCGGCTGATAGGGCGCGTGCGATGCATCGCGCGCGCGCCCCGCGCCGGGCCGTTTCACGACGGCCACGCTCCGCAGGCCATATTTCCGTTTTTTCCGTCGACGCATTCTCAACCGAAGAAACCACATGGATTTCTCCATCGCGGCAATTCTCGCGCAGGACGGCATCACGACGGGCGCGATCTACGCGCTGCTGTCGCTCGCGCTCGTGCTCGTTTTCTCCGTCACGCGCGTGATCTTCATCCCCCAGGGCGAATTCGTCACCTACGGCGCGCTGACGCTGGCCGCGCTACAGGCGCAGAAGTTTCCGGCAACCTGCTGGCTGCTGTTCGTTGCGGGCATCGCTTGCTTCGTGCTCGAAGTGGGCGGGCTGATCCGGTATCGCGCGCGTCGTCACCGGCTCGCCCGCACGCTGACGACGCTCGCGAGCCGCTATGTGCTGCTGCCGCTTGCGATCTACGCGGTGACGAGAAGCGTTGCCGCGCAGCCGTTGCCGATGATTGCGCAGATCGCGCTCACGCTCGCGATCGTCGTGCCGCTCGGGCCATTCATCTACCGGCTCGCGTATCAGCCGATCGCCGAAGGCACGACGCTGCTGTTGCTGATCGTATCGGTTGCCGTGCATTTCGTGTTGGTCGGGCTCGGCCTCGTCATGTTCGGCGCGGAGGGCTCGCGCACGGCCGCGTTCTCGGACGCGTCGCTCGCGCTCGGCAGCCTGTCGATTTCGATGCAGGGCGTCTGGGTGGTCGGCACCGCGTTCGTGCTGATCGCCGGGCTCTATCTGGTTTTCGAGCGCACGCTGCCCGGCAAGGCGCTGCGTGCGACGTCGGTGAACCGTCTCGGCGCGCAGCTCGTCGGCATCGGCACGACCGAGGCCGGGCGGCTCGCGTTCACGCTCGCGGCCGGGCTCGGTGCGTTGTCGGGCGTGCTGGTCGGGCCGCTGACGACGATCTACTACGATTCCGGCTTCCTGATCGGCCTGAAAGGCTTTGTCGGCGCGATCATCGGCGGGCTCGTCAGTTATCCGCTGGCCGCGGCCGGATCGCTTCTCGTCGGCGTGCTGGAGTCGTATTCGTCGTTCTGGGCGAGCGCGTACAAGGAGGTGATCGTTTTCACGCTGATCGTACCGGTGCTGCTGTGGCGCAGCCTTGCGGCGCCGCAAACGGAAGATGAGGAGGCGTGACGCGATGAAAGCGATCTTGCGCAACAAGGCGTTCTGGCTGTTCCTCGTCGTGCTGTTCGCGCTGCCGGCGTTGCCTGGCGCGGCGCGCGTGCCCGAGTACTGGATCACGCTGCTGAACTACATCGGGCTCTATGCGATCGTCGCGGTCGGGCTCGTGTTGTTGACTGGAATCGGCGGGATGACGAGCTTCGGGCAGGCGGCGTTCGTCGGTATCGGCGCGTACGCGACCGCCTATCTGACGACGGCGCACGGCGCGTCGCCGTGGCTCGGACTGATCGCGGGCGTCGTGCTGACGGCGCTTGTCGCGCTCGTGCTGGGCGCCGTCACGATGCGCCTCTCCGGACACTTCCTGCCGCTTGGAACGATCGCGTGGGGGCTCGCGCTGTTCTTCCTGTTCGGCAATCTCGACTGGCTCGGCAAGTACGACGGAATCAACGGCATTCCCGCGCTTGCCGTGTTCGGTCAAGCGTTGGATACAGGACGCAGTCTCTATTACCTGATCTGGATCGTCGTGCTCGCGGCGGTTGTGTCTGTTCAGAATCTGCTTAATAGCAGGCCCGGCCGCGCAATTCGCGCGCTGCGCGGCGGCAGCCTGATGGCCGAGGCGATGGGCGTGAACACCGGATGGATGCGAGTGGCGATCTTCGTCCATGCGGCGGTGCTCGCGTCGATTTCGGGCTTTCTGTACGCGCATCTGCAGCGTGCGGTGAATCCGACGCCGTTCGGGCTCAATCATGGGATCGAGTTCCTGTTCATGGCGGTGGTAGGCGGCGTCGCGCACGTATGGGGCGCGTTGCTCGGCGCTGCGATCGTCACAGTGCTGCAGGATTATCTGCAAACGCTGTTGCCGAAGCTGCTCGGCGCGGAAGGCAACTTCGAGATCATCGTGTTCGGTGTGCTGATGGTGTTGCTGTTGCAGTACGCGCGGCAGGGCGTCTGGCCTTTCGTCGCGAAGCTCTTTCCGCGCGAGCCCGCCGCCCGGGCGCCGGACCAGGCGGAGCCGCTGCCGCAGCGCGCCCGGCCGCAGGCAGGCGAGGCGCTGCTCGTCGTCGACAACGTGCGCAAGCAGTTCGGCGGGCTCGTCGCGGTGAACGATGTGAGCTTCGGCGTGCTGGCCGGGCAGATCGTCGGCCTGATCGGCCCGAACGGCGCGGGCAAGTCGACGACGTTCAATCTCGTGACCGGCGTGCTGCAGCCGACGAGCGGCGCAATCACGTTCCGCGGCGAGCGGATCGACGAACTTGTTTCACGTGAAATCGTGAAGCGGGGTATCGGCCGCACATTCCAGCACGTGAAGCTGCTGCCTGGAATGACCGTGCTGGAAAACGTCGCGATCGGCGCGCATCTGCGCGGCTCGGCTGGCATCTGGCGCAGTATCGTCCGGCTGAACGCGCATGAGGAAACGCGGCTGATGGCGGAAGCGGCGAAGCAGATTCGGCGCGTCGGCCTCGATGCGCACATGTATGACGAGGCAGGCAGTCTTGCGCTCGGCCAGCAGCGGATTCTCGAGATCGCCCGTGCGCTGTGCAGCGATCCGACATTGTTGCTGCTTGACGAACCTGCGGCCGGCCTGCGTTATCAGGAAAAGCAGCAGTTGGCCGAACTATTGCGCAAGCTAAAGGCGGAAGGCATGAGTGTGCTGCTCGTCGAGCACGACATGGACTTCGTAATGAATCTGACCGACCGGCTGGTAGTGATGGAATTTGGCACGCGAATCGCCGAAGGTCTGCCGCAGGATGTGCAGAAGGACCCGGCAGTGCTGGAAGCTTATCTCGGCGGGGTGGAGTGATGACGGATCGGGAGATGACGCCAATTCTGGCGGTGAGGGATCTGTCGGTGCGCTACGGCAAGGTCGAGGCGCTGCATCGCGCGGCGCTGACGGTCGAAGCGGGGAGGATCGTCACAGTGATCGGCCCGAACGGGGCGGGAAAGTCGACGCTGCTCAATGCGGTGATGGGGGCGTTGCCGACCAATGGCCACGCGGCCGGTACGGTCCGCTATCGCGGCGACGACGTGGGCTCGTTGCCGATCGAGCAGCGCGTCGCGCTCGGCATGTGCCTCGTGCCCGAAAAGCGTGAGCTGTTCGGCACGATGTCGGTCGAGGACAACCTTGTTTTGGGGGCGTACCGGCGGAAGATGGCCGGCGACTCGAACTTCCTGGACCAGCTCGAGCCGGTTTTCTCGCTGTTCCCGCGGCTGAAGGAGCGGCGCAAGCAGGCGGCGGGGACGCTATCGGGCGGTGAGCGGCAGATGCTGGCTGTCGGGCGCGCGCTGATGGGCAAACCCGATTTGCTGATGCTCGACGAACCGAGCCTCGGGCTTGCGCCGCTGATCGTGAAGGAGATTTTTCATATCATCAGCGCGCTGCGTGGAACCGGCGTCGCGACGCTGCTGATCGAGCAAAACGCTCGAGCGGCGTTGC
This sequence comes from Burkholderia sp. MSMB1589WGS, assembly GCF_001636105.1. NCBI lineage: Bacteria > Pseudomonadati > Pseudomonadota > Betaproteobacteria > Burkholderiales > Burkholderiaceae > Burkholderia > Burkholderia sp. MSMB1589WGS. The sequence goes on along the minus strand of NZ_LNJT01000007.1, from coordinate 1,955,386 downwards.
AGATTTCGGACTATGGGTATGTGCTGGAGACCGGTGAGGTTGCGCTGGAAGGCCCGGCGGGCGAGCTTGCGCAGAATCCCCGGGTAATCGAAACCTACCTCGGGCTCGCGAAGAAAGCGGTTTAGCGGCGGCTTCGCCAGCTCTGACTGAACGGCGTGTTTCACGTGAAACACGCCGTTTTTTGTTGGTCGGCCATTCGAACGAGATTCGGGCCAAAACCGAACCCGCTATAATTCGGCCCATACATTTCTCTGATAGGTTCGTGCACCGTCCTGCACGAAGTCCGCAATGCTTTATCCCGTTGAATTTGACGTCATCGTCGTTGGCGGCGGCCATGCCGGTACGGAGGCTGCGTTGGCCTCCGCACGCATGGGCGCAAAGACGCTCCTGCTGACGCACAACATCGAAACCCTTGGGCAGATGAGCTGCAACCCGTCGATCGGCGGGATCGGCAAGGGCCATCTGGTCAAGGAGGTCGACGCGCTTGGCGGCGCGATGGCTGCCGCCACCGACGAAGGCGGCATACAGTTCCGCATCCTGAACTCGTCGAAGGGGCCAGCGGTCCGTGCGACGCGTGCCCAGGCGGACCGCGTGCTATATAAGCAGGCTATCCGCCATCGTCTGGAGAATCAGCCGAATCTCTGGCTGTTCCAGCAAGCCGTTGATGATCTGATGGTGGAGGGGGATCGAGTAGTCGGTGCGGTCACGCAAGTCGGCGTGCGATTCCGGGCGCGTGCGGTCGTGTTGACGGCCGGCACGTTCCTGGACGGCAAGATCCATGTCGGGCTCAATCATTATACGGGCGGCCGTGCCGGCGATCCGGCGGCCGTATCCCTGTCGTCGCGGCTGAAGGAGCTGAAGCTGCCGCAAGGGCGGCTGAAGACGGGAACGCCGCCGCGCATCGACGGCCGGACGATCGACTTCTCGAAGCTGGAGGAACAGCCGGGCGATCTCGATCCGATCCCGGTGTTCTCGTTCCTTGGCCGAGCCGAGCAGCATCCGCAACAACTGCCGTGTTGGGTCACGCATACCAACGAGCGTACGCACGACATCATCCGCAGCGGTCTTGATCGTTCGCCGATGTACAGGGGCGTTATCGAAGGCGTCGGGCCCCGCTATTGCCCGTCGATCGAAGACAAGATCCATCGCTTTGCGTCGAAAGACTCGCATCAGATTTTCCTCGAGCCAGAAGGGCTGACGACCAACGAGTTCTATCCGAACGGCATTTCGACCAGCCTGCCGTTCGACGTGCAGCTCGCGCTCGTGCATTCGATGCGCGGTCTGGAACAGGCGCACATCCTGCGTCCGGGCTATGCGATCGAATACGATTATTTCGACCCGCGCGCGCTGAAATCGTCGCTGGAAACCAAGGCGATCCACGGCCTGTTCTTTGCGGGCCAGATCAACGGCACAACCGGCTATGAAGAAGCCGCCGCGCAGGGGCTGCTCGCCGGCATCAATGCGGGCCGTTATGCGCAAGAAAAAGAGGCGTGGTGTCCGCGGCGAGACCAGGCGTATCTTGGCGTGCTCGTCGACGATCTGGTGACGCGCGGCGTATCTGAGCCTTATCGAATGTTCACGAGCCGTGCCGAGTACCGGCTGAGCCTTCGCGAAGACAACGCGGACATGCGGCTGACCGAAATCGGGCGCGAACTGGGCATCGTTGACGACGTCCGTTGGGATGCGTTCAATCGAAAGCGTGACGCTGTTTCACGTGAAACCGAACGGTTGCGCACGACTTGGGTGACGCCGAAGACGTTGCCGGCCGACGAAGCGACTGCACTGCTCGGCAAGCCGATCGATCACGAATACAGTCTCGCCGAACTGCTGCGCCGGCCGGGCGTCAGCTACGACGGCGTGTGCGGCTTGCGCGGCGGCGAGTATGGCCCGTCCGAACCGTTGGCCGAAGACGGACTCCTGCTCGCGCAGATCAAGGAGCAGATCGAGATCGGCATCAAGTACCAAGGCTATATCGAGCGCCAGGCCGGTGAAATCGAACGGAACGGCGCGAACGAAAACACGCGGTTGCCTGACGGGATCGACTATACGGAAGTGCGCGGCCTATCGTTCGAAGTCAGTCAGAAGCTGAACCAGTTCCGCCCGGAAACGATCGGGCAGGCGTCGCGGATCTCGGGCATGACACCCGCTGCAATCTCGCTGCTGATGGTGCATCTGAAGAAGCGCGGGTTGGGCCGGCGAAAGGGCGCGGATGGAGCGCCGAACGCCGACGCGGAAACCAACAACGCCGCGACGCAGCAATGACGGCACAACGTCGTCAAGCCCCGATTGCCAGCCGGGAAACGCTGCAAGCATTGCTGTCGGATGGCGCGGAAGCGCTGGGTGTCGCATTGAGCGATGCGCAGCGCGGCGCGCTACTCGATTACGTCGCGCTGCTCGCCAAGTGGAACGCGGTCTACAACCTCACCGCGATCCGCGATCCGCGGCAGATGCTGATTCAGCACATCCTCGATTCGCTGTCGATCATTCCGCATCTCGGCGCGTGCGGTACAGCGGTGTCCGCGCTGGACGTCGGTTCCGGCGGCGGTCTGCCAGGCATCGTGCTCGCGATCGCGCTGCCCGGATGGCAGGTGGCGCTGAACGACATCGTCCAGAAAAAATCCGCATTCCAGAATCAGGCAAAGGCCGAGCTGAAGCTCGGCAATCTGTCCGTCGTGACGGGGCGCGTCGAGACGCTGCGCCCTGGGGTCGAAGTCCCGGGGAAATTCGATGTGATCGTGTCGCGGGCATTCGCGGATCTGGCGGACTTCGTTACACTTGCCCGGCACCTCGTTGCGCCGGGCGGGTCGATCTGGGCGATGAAGGGCGTGCGTCCCGATGAAGAAATCGGTCGCCTGCCCGATGGCACGCGCGTCAAACAGATGATCCGTCTAACGGTCCCGTCGCTCGATGCGGAACGGCATTTGATCGAAGTCGAGCTCGACGAAGCAATTTAATCGGCGCGCCGCGGGGCGCCCGGACCATTTGAAGAGAAGGAATACACCAACGATGGCAAAGATCTTCTGCGTGGCGAACCAGAAGGGCGGCGTCGGCAAGACGACGACGACGGTCAATCTCGCCGCGAGCCTCGCGGCGCAGGGGCAACGCGTGCTGCTGATCGATCTGGACCCGCAGGGCAATGCCACGATGGGCAGCGGCATCGACAAGGCGGAGTGCGAGTCGACGGTCTATGAGGTGCTGGTCGACGGCGTGACCGTTGCGGATGCGCGCGTGCGCCCCGAAGCGGTGAAGTACGACGTGCTTCCGGCGAATCGCGAGCTCGCCGGTGCGGAAATCGAGCTGGTGAGTGTGGAGAATCGCGAGCGCCAGTTGAAGGCCGCGCTCGCGAAAGTCGCGGACGATTACGATTTCGTGCTGATCGATTGTCCGCCCGCACTGTCGCTGCTGACGCTGAACGGGCTGTGCGCGGCGCACGGCGTCGTGATCCCGATGCAATGCGAGTACTTCGCGCTCGAGGGGCTGTCCGACCTCGTCAACACGATCAAGCAGGTGCATGCGAACCTGAATCGCGACCTGAAGGTGATCGGCCTGCTGCGCGTGATGTTCGATCCGCGGATCACGCTGCAGCAACAGGTTTCCGACCAGTTGAAGGCGCACTTCGGCGACAAGGTGTTCGACGCGGTGATTCCGCGCAACGTGCGTCTCGCGGAAGCGCCCAGCTATGGACTTCCCGGCGTCGTGTTCGATCGCGGTTCGCGCGGCGCGCAAGCGTATATCCAGTTCGGCGCGGAAATGATCGAGCGGGTGCGCGCGCTTTGAGCCCGCCTTCCAGACAAGAATCGAGGGAACAGAACATGAATGCGGTAGCGAAGAAAAAGGGTTTGGGACGTGGCCTTGAAGCGCTGCTTGGCGGCAGCGCCGACATCACCGAAGCGGTGAAGATCGAGGGTGCGCCGAACGTGCTCGCGCTCGGCAAGCTGCAGGCCGGCAAGTACCAGCCGCGTACCCGAATGGACGAGGGCAGCCTGCAGGAGCTTGCCGCGAGCATTCGCGCGCAGGGCGTCATGCAGCCGATCCTCGTGCGCCCAATTTCATCAGACAAATACGAGATCATCGCGGGCGAGCGCCGTTTCCGTGCGGCACGTCTCGCTGGCCTCGAAGAAGTGCCGGTGCTCGTGAAGGACGTATCCGATCAGGCCGCGGCCGCAATGGCGCTGATCGAGAACATCCAGCGCGAGGACCTGAACCCGCTTGAAGAGGCGCACGGCATCCAGCGTCTGCTCGACGAGTTCGATTTCACGCACGAGCAGGCGGCAGAATCGGTCGGCCGCTCGCGCAGCGCGGTGTCGAACCTGCTGCGTCTGCTGAATCTCGCGATGCCCGTGCAGACGATGCTGCTTGCGGGCGATCTCGACATGGGCCACGCGCGCGCGCTGCTCGCGGTCGACGCGGCGACGCAGATCACGCTCGCGCATCAGGTCGTCAACAAGCGGATGTCGGTGCGCGAGACGGAAAAGCTTGTCACGCACACGACGAAGGCTGAGCCGGCGGTGAAGGCGCGGGCGAAGGACGATGGCGGCCGCGACACGCGGCGCCTCGAAGAAGAGCTGTCGGACCTGCTCGCGTCGAACGTGAAGATCAAGGTCGGTCGCCGAGGGCGAGGCCAGTTGACGATTGATTTCGGCGACCTCGACGCGCTCGAAGGCATCCTCGCGCGACTGCGCGGCGACGTCGCCGTGTAACGCGGCGTGTCGAATTCGGTCGGCGGCTGCGCGCCCGCGCGGATCATCGCGTTTGTCCGGCGCGAGCCGGTTCTGTCGATTCTCGTCGCGGCGCTGATTGCGCTGCAGTTCGTCCGTCCCCAATCGGCGGCCGCGCTCGTGCGGCTCGTCGACTGGCAGACCGTCGCGACGCTCGCCGGCCTGCTGATGCTGACGAAGGCGCTCGAGCTATCGGGCTTCCTGATGTGGCTTGCGCACCGCATCGTCCATCGCGTGCGGTCCGAGCGCGCGCTCGCCGCGCTGCTCGTCGTGTTCGCCGCAGCGCTGTCCGTGTGGCTCACGAACGACGTGGCGCTCTTCGTCGTGATTCCGCTCGTGTTGTCGCTGCGCGAGCTGACGCCGTTGCCGTTCAAGCGCCTCGTGATCTACATCGCGTTCGCCGTGAACGCGGGCGCGATCGCGACGCCGCTCGGCAATCCGCAAAATCTGTTTCTGTGGCAATTGAGCGGCGTCTCGTTCGGCCGCTTCGTGATCGCGCTCGGGCCGCTCGCGCTCGTGCTGATGGCGCTGCTGCTTGCGATGATCGCCTTCGCGTTCGACGGCCGTCCGCTCGATCTGTCGAAGGACCGCGCCGAGCGGCCGGTCGATCGCGCACACGCGTTCGCGACCGTCGTGATGTTCGCGGGCTTCGTGCTGCTCGCGGACGCGCATCATGCGCTTGGCGGCGTGCTCGCGGTCGCGGCGGTCTACCTGGCAGTGCGGCGCGACGCGGTGCTGAAGATCGACTGGCTCTTGCTGCTGATCTTTGTGCTGATGTTCATCGTGCTGCGCAGCGTGGCGTCGCTGCCGGCCGTCCATCGGACGATCGCCGGCGTCGGGCTCGACACGCCGCTGCGCGCGTATGCGGCGGGGGCGCTGTTGTCGCAGGCGATCAGCAACGTGCCGGCCGCGATCCTGCTGTCGGAGTTCACGCGCGACTGGCGTGCGCTCGCGTTCGGCGTGAGCGTCGGCGGCTTCGGCGTCGCGATCGGCTCGCTCGCCAACCTGATCGCGATCCGGCTATCCCGCGCGCGCGGGATGTGGTTGCCGTTCCATCTCGCGAGCATCCCGTTCGGCATCGCGAGCGCCGTGCTCGGCGCGCTGCTGCTGCATTATTTTTGAGCAGCGGCGCGCACCGGAACGGGGCGGGGCAGGGGGCGTTTCGCGTGGTTCGGGCGACCGAAAATACACACCTTACAACTATCATCGAACGCCAAAAATTCACGAACTTTTCGCATCATGAACCGGCGTTTCATACGGATTTTTGTCGCGTCTAAAGCCTTGAACCGCCTGCAACTATCGCTTACAATCGCCCGGATTTGTTAGTTAGGCACCCCTGAAAGCTTTCGGAAAGCTTTGGGGCCGTACAGGAATTGAGCGGACCAACTGCGATGGCGGATCGAGCGCCGGATAAAAGGCACGAAGATCGGCGAGCAGCGCAACGCACCGTTTCGGGGGCCGTCGGGCGGCGGAAATCCGCCTCGGACGATTGGGATGCCGAGCAGCAGGACGATGACATCGTTCCGCTCACACGGGCCGAGGCGCAAGCGCTGTTCGGCCCCGAAGTGAATCGGCCATCGCGCGTCACGCCTTACCGGGTGGTGATGGCGCAAATGGTCTTGTCCCTGGTTGCAACGCTGGCGTGGTGGCTGTTTTCGAAGTCGCCGGGTGCCGCTGCTCAATCGGCATTTCTGGGCGGAGCGATCGGCTGGGTGCCGAGTGCATTGTTCGCGGCGCGTCTGAAGCAAAAAGGCGCGGATACCGTGATGGGCTGGGTGATTGGCGAAGTACTCAAGATGGGCGCGACGATTGCGATGTTCGTTGCTGTCGCATGGGGGTATCCCGGCGCGCATTGGGTGCCGTTGCTCGTCACGTATCTGCTGGTGTTGAAGACGTACTGGATTGCGCTCGCCTGGCGATAAGGCATCAAGTGCCGCGCGTGAATTCGACAGTTCCCGCGTAGGCCCGTTCCCGCAATGAACTGTTGCGGCGAAGCGGATAAACCGATTTTCGACAATTTGGGTGACATCAACGATTATGGCAGCTAGCGAAGGAACGCGTGCTCTGGACCCGTCCGAGTATATTGCGCACCACCTGCAAAACCTTTCCACCGCGCATCAGACGTCGATTTTCGATATCCACGTCTGGAATCTCGACACGCTGTTCTGGTCGATCGTCTGCGGCCTCATCACCATCCTCATCCTGCGTCTGGCCGCGCGCAAGGCAACGCCGGGCGTGCCGGGACGCTTCCAGTGCCTGATCGAAATGATCGTCGAAATGGTCGAGGACCAGTCGAAGGCGGTCGTTCACGGCAATCGTACCTTTATCGCGCCGCTCGCGCTGACCGTGTTCATCTGGGTCGCGCTGATGAACTCGCTCGACTTCCTCCCCGTTGACCTGCCGGGCCGCGTGATCGGCTTGCTGGGCCTGTCGCAAGTCATTTCGCATCATCGCATCGTGCCGACAGCCGATCTGAACGGCACGCTCGGCATCGCGCTCGGCGTGTTCGTGCTGATGATCTACTACAGCCTCAAGATCAAGGGCCCGGGCGGTTTCGCGCACGAGCTCCTGTCGGCCCCGTTCGGTGCGCATCCGCTGCTGTGGATTCCGAACCTTGCGTTGAACATCGTCGAATATGTCGCGAAGACCGTGTCGCTCGGCATGCGGCTGTTCGGCAACATGTACGCGGGTGAGTTGCTGTTCCTGCTGATCGCCCTTCTCGGCAGCATGTGGGGCTTCGGCGCGGACGCAACGATACTCGGCTTCATCGGTCATGTCCTCGCAGGCAGTATCTGGGCGATCTTCCACATTCTGATTGTTCTGCTGCAAGCGTTCATTTTCATGATGCTGACCTTGGTGTATCTCGGTCAGGCGCACGAGTCGCACTAGGCGTGCCGGACAATCAAGCAGGTTTGTTTTCAGTTTTTTTAATTCCAGTTCCAAGTCTTTTCACAAAGGAGTGATCATGCAAGCTTTCATCGCCAACATCCAAGGTCTGACCGCCATCGGTATCGGTATCATCATCGGCCTGGGTGCAATCGGCGCCTGTATCGGTATCGGCCTGATGGGCGGCAAGTACATCGAAGCTTGCGCACGTCAGCCGGAACTGATCAATCCGCTGCAAACGAAGATGTTCCTGCTGGCGGGTCTGATCGATGCGGCGTTCCTGATTGGCGTGGGTGTGGCCATGCTGTTTGCATTCGCGAACCCGCTCCTGTCGAAGCTCGCGAGCTAAGGGTTCCTCGGAAATACCAATGCGCCAGGCTTGCCGGCGCAGGGCGGAACGGAAAGTGAGCGCGACTCGAAAGCTTTTTTCGGTGCGCTCCTCGTCGTTTCATTTTTCCGGAATAGCAGATTAAGGAAACACCGTGAATCTCAACGCAACCCTGTTTGCGCAAATGGTCGTGTTCCTGATCCTCGCGTGGTTCACGATGAAGTTCGTGTGGCCGCCGTTGATCAACGCCCTCGACGAGCGCTCGAAGAAAATTGCCGATGGCCTCTCGGCTGCGGAAAAGGGGCAGGCGGAACTCGCAGCGGCGCACAAGCGCGTCGACCAGGAACTCGCGCAGGCTCGTAGCGATGGCCAGCAGCGCATCGCCGAAGCCGAAAAGCGCGCGCAGGCGGTCGCCGAAGAAATCAAGGCGAACGCCCAGGCCGAAGCGGCCCGCATCATCGCCCAGGCGAAGGCGGATGCCGATCAGCAAATCGTGAAGGCCCGTGAAACGCTGCGCGGCGAAGTCGCCTCGCTGGCCGTGAAGGGCGCCGAGCAGATCCTGAAGCGCGAAGTCGATCATACGGCCCACGCCGAACTGCTGAATCAACTGAAAGCCGAGCTCTGATCATGGCCGAACTTGCAACCATCGCCCGCCCTTACGCAGAAGCGCTGTTCCGCGTGGCCGAGGGTGGTGACATCGCCGCCTGGTCCACGCTCGTGCAAGAGCTGGCTCAGGTTGCGCACCTGCCCGAAGTGCTGTCTGTCGCGTCGAGTCCGAAGGTGAGTCGCGCGCAAGTCAGCGAGCTGCTGCTCGCCGCGGTGAAGGCACCGCTCGCGACCAGCGCGGAAGCGAAGAACTTCGTGGGGATGCTGGTCGAAAATCATCGTATCGCGCTGCTGCCGGAAATCTCCGCGCAGTTCGACGAGCTGAAGAATGCGCGCGAAGGCGCGGCGGATGCGCTGATCGTCAGCGCGTTTCCGCTGGAAGGCGCGCAGCTCACCGAACTCGTCGAAAACCTCGAGCGCAGATTCAAGCGCAAGCTGAAGCCGACGGTCGAAGTCGACGCGTCGCTGATCGGCGGCGTGCGCGTGACGGTTGGCGACGAAGTGCTCGATACCTCGGTCCGCGCGCGGCTCGCCGGCATGCAGGTGGCTTTGACCGCCTGAGCGTCTACGCGGCCGGCACGCAACAGAATTGAATATCAGGAGCGAATAATGCAACTCAATCCCTCTGAGATCAGCGAGCTGATCAAGAGCCGGATCCAGGGCCTTGAAGCGAGCGCGGACGTTCGCAACCAGGGCACCGTGATCTCCGTGACCGACGGCATCGTGCGCATTCACGGTTTGTCCGACGTGATGCAGGGCGAAATGCTCGAATTCCCGGGCAACACGTTCGGTCTTGCGCTGAACCTCGAGCGCGACTCGGTCGGTGCGGTGATTCTCGGCGAATACGAACACATCTCCGAAGGCGACATCGTCAAGACGACGGGCCGCATTCTCGAAGTCCCGGTCGGTCCGGAACTCGTCGGCCGCGTGGTCGATGCGCTCGGCAACCCGATCGACGGCAAGGGCCCGGTCAACGCGAAGCTGACCGACGCGATCGAAAAGATCGCGCCGGGCGTGATCTGGCGTAAGTCGGTGTCGCAGCCGGTGCAGACGGGCCTGAAGTCGATCGACTCGATGGTGCCGATCGGCCGCGGCCAGCGCGAGCTGATCATCGGCGACCGTCAGTGCGGCAAGACCGCGGTGGCGATCGACACGATCATCAACCAGAAGGGCAAGGACCTCGTCTGCATCTACGTCGCGATCGGCCAGAAGGCTTCGTCGATCATGAACGTGGTGCGCAAGCTCGAGGAAACCGGCGCGCTCGAATATACGATCGTCGTCGCTGCGTCGGCGTCGGAATCGGCTGCGATGCAGTACCTCGCGCCGTACGCCGGCTGCACGATGGGCGAATACTTCCGCGATCGCGGCCAGGACGCCCTCATCATTTACGACGACTTGACCAAGCAGGCTTGGGCGTATCGCCAGATCTCGCTGCTGCTACGCCGCCCGCCGGGCCGTGAAGCGTACCCGGGCGACGTGTTCTATCTGCATTCGCGTCTGCTCGAGCGCGCGGCTCGCGTGTCGGAAGAGTACGTCGAGAAGTTCACGAACGGCGAAGTGAAGGGCAAGAGCGGCTCGCTGACGGCGCTGCCCGTCATCGAAACGCAAGCGGGCGACGTGACCGCGTTCGTTCCGACGAACGTGATCTCGATCACCGATGGCCAGATCTTCCTGGAAACCGACCTGTTCAACGCGGGCATCCGTCCGGCGATCAACGCGGGCGTGTCGGTGTCGCGAGTCGGCGGCGCCGCGCAGACGAAGGTCGTGAAGAAGCTGTCGGGCGGTATCCGTACCGACCTCGCGCAGTACCGCGAACTGGCCGCGTTCGCGCAGTTCGCGTCGGACCTCGACGAAGCGACCCGCAAGCAGCTCGAGCGCGGCCGCCGCGTGACGGAACTGCTGAAGCAGCCGCAATACCAGCCGCTGCAGGTGTGGGAGCTGGCCGTGTCGCTCTTCTCGGCGAACAACGGCTATCTCGACGATCTCGACGTCAAGGACGTCCTGCCGTTCGAGAAGGGCCTGCGCGAGTATCTGAAGACGAGCCACGCTGACCTCATCAAGCGCATCGAAGACACGAAGGACTTGTCGAAGGACGACGAGAGCGCGCTGCACGCCGCGATCAAGGACTTCAAGAAGTCGGGTGCCTATTGATCCGCGAGGGACACCTTGAAGTGGCGCGGGTCGCATAAAGCGCTCGCCCCGCTTCGGTCAAGGAGCAAGCAATGGCTGGAATGAAGGAAATTCGCGGCAAGATCAAGAGCGTGCAGAACACGCGCAAGATCACGAAGGCGATGGAGATGGTGGCGGCATCGAAGATGCGCCGCGCTCAGGAACGCATGCGCGCTGCTCGCCCGTATGCCGACAAGGTCCGCGCCATCGCCGCGCACATGAGCCGCTCGACCCCGGAGTACCGCCACCCGTTCATGGTGGCGAACGACGGCGCGAAGACCGCGGGCATCATCCTCGTCACGACCGACAAGGGTCTGTGCGGCGGTCTGAACACGAATGTGCTGCGTGCGTCGATGCAGAAGTTCAAGGAGCTCGACGACAAGGGCCAGAAGCTCGAAGCCACCGCGATCGGCAGCAAGGGCCTCGGCTTCCTGAACCGTTTCGGCGCGAAGGTGATCTCGCAGGTCGTGCATCTCGGCGACACGCCGCACCTCGACAAGCTGATCGGTGCGGTGAAGGTGCAGCTCGATCTGTATTCGGAAGGCAAGCTGTCAGCCGTTTATCTCGCGTACACGCGCTTCATCAACACGATGAAGCAGGAAGCGGTGATCGAGCAACTGCTGCCGCTGTCGACCGAACATTTCGACAGCAGCGACGGCATGCCGGCCACGTCGTGGGACTACATCTACGAGCCGGACGCGCAGGCGGTGGTCGACGAGCTGCTCGTGCGTTACGTCGAGGCGCTGGTGTACCAGGCGGTCGCGGAAAACATGGCGTCGGAGCAGTCGGCGCGGATGGTCGCGATGAAGGCTGCTTCGGACAACGCGAAGACGGTGATCAGCGAGCTTCAACTGTCGTACAACAAGAGCCGCCAGGCTGCGATCACGAAGGAACTGTCGGAGATCGTCGGCGGCGCCGCCGCGGTGTAACGCGGAACGCGCGACGCCTGCTGCGTCTCGAAACTGCGCCTTTGCGCGAGTAAAGAATCAGGTATTGAAAGGAAAAGCGATGAGTACTGCTGCTTTGGTAGAAGGCAAGATCGTACAGTGCATCGGCGCCGTTATCGACGTGGAATTCCCGCGCGAGAGCATGCCGAAGATCTACGACGCGCTCATTCTGGAAGGCTCGGAACTGACGCTCGAAGTCCAGCAGCAACTGGGCGACGGCGTGGTCCGCACCATCTGTCTGGGTGCCTCCGACGGCCTGCGCCGCGGCGTCGTGGTGAAGAATACGGGCAACCCGATCTCGGTGCCGGTCGGCAAGCCGACCCTCGGGCGCATCATGGACGTGCTCGGCCGTCCGATCGACGAGGCGGGCCCGATCGTCAGCGAACACAAGCGTTCGATCCACCAGAAGGCGCCGGCGTTCGACGAACTGTCGCCGTCGACCGAGCTGCTCGAAACGGGCATCAAGGTCATCGACCTGATCTGCCCGTTCGCAAAGGGCGGCAAGGTGGGGCTGTTCGGCGGTGCGGGCGTGGGCAAGACCGTCAACATGATGGAGCTCATCAACAACATCGCGAAGGAGCACGGCGGTTACTCCGTGTTCGCGGGCGTGGGCGAGCGTACCCGTGAAGGGAACGACTTCTACCACGAAATGAAGGACTCGAACGTTCTCGACAAGGTCGCGCTGGTGTACGGCCAGATGAACGAGCCGCCGGGCAACCGTCTGCGCGTCGCGCTGACGGGCCTCACGATGGCCGAGCACTTCCGCGACGAAGGCCTCGACGTGCTGTTCTTCGTCGACAACATCTACCGTTTCACGCTGGCCGGCACCGAAGTGTCGGCACTGCTCGGCCGTATGCCGTCGGCGGTGGGCTATCAGCCGACGCTGGCTGAAGAAATGGGCAAGCTGCAAGAGCGCATCACGTCGACCAAGAAGGGCTCGATTACGTCGGTCCAGGCCGTGTACGTCCCTGCGGATGACTTGACCGACCCGTCGCCGGCTACGACCTTCGGCCACCTGGACGCAACGGTCGTGCTGTCGCGTGACATCGCTTCGCTGGGTATCTACCCGGCGGTCGACCCGCTCGACTCGACGTCGCGCCAGATCGACCCGAACGTGATCGGCGAAGAGCACTACTCGATCACGCGTCGCGTTCAGCAGACGCTGCAGCGCTACAAGGAACTGCGCGACATCATCGCGATTCTGGGCATGGACGAACTGTCGCCGGAAGACAAGCTGTCGGTCGCGCGTGCACGGAAGATCCAGCGTTTCCTGTCTCAGCCGTTCCACGTCGCCGAAGTGTTCACGGGCTCGCCGGGCAAGTACGTGCCGCTGAAGGAAACGATCCGCGGCTTCAAGATGATCGTCGACGGCGAGTGCGACCACCTGCCGGAACAGGCGTTCTACATGGTCGGCACGATCGACGAAGCCTTCGAGAAGGCCAAGAAGATCCAGTAAGGGTTCGAGTGAGTAGCACGCTGGCGCGTGCCGGCCGAAGTAAAGCGAATGGGTCTGACCGATCCGCTTTACGGCGGGCTCGCGCCAACCGCAACACGCTCAACCCGCCGTGCGTGGGATCGGAGTCAGCGCTAAAGCGCTCGCTCCGATCGACCGCCGCTGGGCAAGAGTAAGCGGCTGAAGCGCCAACTCTTGCCAACCGCGGCATGGGACGGGGGGCAGCGCTAAAGCGCTGACTCCCGTCGACAGGAGTCGAGATGGCAACCATCAAAGTAGACGTCGTCAGCGCGGAAGAGCAGATCTTCTCGGGCCAGGCGAAGTTCGTCGCGCTGCCGGGCGAAGCCGGCGAGCTGGGCATCCTGCCGGGTCACACGCCGCTCATCACGCGGATTCGTCCCGGTGCGGTGCGCATCGAGGCGGAAAGCGGCGACGAAGAGTTCGTGTTCGTCGCGGGCGGCATTCTCGAAGTGCAACCGGGCGCCGTGACGGTGCTCGCGGACACGGCGATCCGCGGCAAGGATCTCGACGCGGCAAAGGCCGAGGAAGCGAGAAAGCGCGCTGAGGAAACGCTGCAGAACGCGAAATCGGACATCGATCTCGCAAAGGCGCAGTCGGAACTCGCAACCGCGATGGCGCAACTCGAAGCGATCCAGCGTCTCGCGAAGATCCGCGGCAAGCACTGAAGCGTTCGCGTGCCCGCCGCACGCGTCCGGTTCACGCCTTGCATCGCAATTGCGTAGCGATTGCATCGGAAGGGCAGCCCTCGGGCTGCCTTTTTTGTTTCCGCGGGCACGCCCGCACTGCGGGTAACACTTGATGTCAGAGTGTCGTAAGCGGATGGCAGAATAATTTACAGAAACGCATTCAAAACGACGAAACGTTCGTAGAACGTTCCAATGGCGGAGACACTCTCATGGCAGCAGATTCGGGCGTCGGCGCGCTGATCGCGCCGCAGCGGGGGCTTTCGTACGTACGCGGCACGGCGGACGTCCCATTGAGCGAAGCGACGATCGGGCAGTTTCTGCTCGATACGGTCGCGCGCTTTCCCGACCGTGCGGCGGTCGTGTTCCGCGAGCAGGGCGTTCGATGGACGTGGCGCGAGTTCGCGGGCGAAGTCGACGCGCTCGCGACCGCGCTGATCGAGCTCGGCGTCGCGCGCGGCGACCGGGTCGGCATCTGGTCTCCGAACCGCGCCGAATGGCTGCTCACGCAATTCGCGACCGCGCGCATCGGCGCGGTGCTCGTCAACGTCAATCCCGCCTATCGGCTTGCCGAGCTCGAATACGCGCTGAACAAGGTCGGCTGCAAGCTGCTGATCGCGGCCGAGCGCTTCAAGACGTCCGCGTACACCGAGATGATCGCAGAGATCGCGCCGGAACTCGCGACGACGCACGCGGGCGGCGCGCTGCACGCGGCGCGCGTGCCGAGCCTGCGCACGGTCGTGACGATGAGCGACGTGGCGCCCGCGGGCATGCTGAGCTTCGCCGACGTGCTCGCGCGCGGACGGGCGGCGCTCGATTCCGCGCGGCTCGATGCGATCGGCGCGACGCTCGACTGCCGCGATCCGATCAACATCCAGTTCACGAGCGGCACGACGGGCAGCCCGAAGGGCGCGACGCTCACGCACCGCAACGTCGTCAACAACGCGCGCTCGATCGCGCGCGTGATGCGGCTCACCGAGGCCGACGCGATGTGCATTCCGGTGCCGCTCTATCACTGCTTCGGGATGGTGCTGTCGGTGCTCGCGTGCGTGTCGGCGGGCGCGAAGATGGTGTTTCCCGGCGCGGCGTTCGAGCCGGGCGCGACGCTCGCGGCGGTGTCCGACGAGCGCTGCACCGCGCTGCAGGGCGTGCCGACAATGTTCATCGCCGAGCTCGATCATCCGGATTTCGACCGCTTCGACCTGGGCACGCTGCGCACGGGCATCATGGCGGGCTCGCCGTGCCCGATCGAGACGATGAAGCGGGTCGTCGCGAAGATGCACATGTCCGAGGTGACGATCGCTTACGGGATGACGGAGACGAGCCCCGTGTCGTTCCAGAGCTCGACGACGGATTCGCTCGAGAAGCGCACGACGACGGTCGGCCGTATCCAGCCGCATCTGGAGGCGAAGATCGTCGACGCGACGGGCGCGATCGTGCCTGTCGGCGAGACGGGCGAGCTGTGCACGCGCGGCTATTCGGTGATGCTCGGCTATTGGGACGACGAAGCGAGGACGCGCGAAGCCGTCGTCGACGGCTGGATGCGCACGGGCGACTTGGCGACGCTCGACGAAGAGGGCTTCTGCAACATCGTCGGGCGCCTGAAGGACATGCTGATCCGCGGCGGCGAGAACGTCTATCCGCGCGAGATCGAGGAGTTCCTGTTTCGGCATCCGAAGATTCAGAGCGTGCAGGTGTTCGGCGTTCCCGATTCGAAGTACGGCGAGGAAGTGTGCGCGTGGATCGTGCTGCGCGCGGGCGAGGTGATGACGGACGATGAGCTGCGCGAGTTTTGCCGCGGCCAGATCGCGCACTACAAGGTGCCGCGCTACGTGCGCTTCGTCGACGAGCTCCCGATGACCGTGACGGGGAAGGTGCAGAAGTTCGTGATGCGCGAGAGGATGATCGACGAACTTGGATTGAGCGTGCAGAAGACGGCTTGACGTGCCGCGCACGTTTTCGATGGACGAAAAAAAGCGGGCTGATGAGCCCGCTAAAAACCACACGCTACGGGGTTAGCGCGAGGAGACCAAAGATGGAACGCATCGGCGTGGGCCGACGACGACTCCAACAAGGATGCCCCTGAACAGGGATTCGGTACGAGACCGACGGGCTCGTCATTCGTGCTTGTGTCCGCTCACACGCTGCACACGAGACCGCATCCGTGTTGAAACCGTGAGAGGCATTTTGGGCGAATTACCCCACCCACGCGGTAACAAAGTGTTTCAGGTTGTAACCCACGCCGGATAAGGCTTCGCGGGACTTTTTACTGTTTTTAAAGAAACGCATAAAGTCATTTTTACCGTAATGAAAAAAGTATTTTCGAGCCCGCCCAGGCCCCTTTTGCGATGGGCCTGCCCCGGCTGACGAGGCTGTCGGGCGCCATCAAACATGCATTGAAATGACAGCGATATCGACTGACGAAGTTCTGAGAAAGATTTTGAAACGCGATCGGGTAATCGCGGTAGTCGGCCTTTCGGATAAACCTTATCGGTCCAGTTATGAAGTCGCTGCTTACCTGCGGCAAAACGATTATCGGATCGTACCCGTCAATCCGCTGCTCGCCGGCACGACGGTGCTCGGCGAGCCCGTGCATCCGTCGCTCGCTGGCGCGGCGATCGCGAAGGCGCCGCCACGCTATTTGAGCCACTTGTCCGAGATTGCCTGAAGCTCGCCTGTCTCGCGCGCGAGATGCAGCCACTGATCGACGTACTGCTGGAACACGACGTCGCCGCGCGGCACCATGTACGCTTTCTCGCCGAACTGGAACGGCTTGTCCGGATGCACCGAGCAGAGGCCGGGATTCAGCTTTTGCTGCAGCAGCGTCTCGGACGCGTCCGTGACCATCACGTCCGCGCTTCCCGCGAGGATCTGCTTGAAGATCGTCACGTTGTCCGGAAAGACGGCGATCTTCGCGTGCGTGAAATGCTGCTTCGCAAAACGCTCGTTCGTGCCGCCCGGGTTCACGATCACGCGTGTTTGCGGCTGGTCGATCTGCGCGATCGTCTGGTAGCGCTCGACGTCCGCGCAGCGCACGATCGGCGTCTTGCCATCGGTCACGTACGGCTGCGTGAAGAACGCGCGCTTCTGCCGCTCGAGCGTCGTCGAGATGCCGCCCACCGCGATGTCGCACTTCGCGACGAAGTCGCTGATGAGCGTCGGCCACGTGGTCTTCACGAACTCCGTCTTCACGCCGAGCGATTTCGCGAGCGAGGCCGCCATGTCGATGTCGATGCCTTCGAACGCGCCGTCCTCGCGCCGGTACGTGTACGGCTTGTAGTCGCCCGTCGTGCAGACGCGCAGCGCGCCGCGCGCGAGCACGTCGTCGAGCCGCGACGCGGGCGCGGCGGGCTGCGGCAGGGTTTGCGCGTGGGCGACGCCCGCGCAGCAGGCGAGCGCGAGCAACGTCTTCTTCATTTTCATCGTGTCTCCTCGATACGTGGGGCTGGTCCGAACGCCGGATCATAACGGACGGCCGGCGAGCGTCATATGGCCGCGAGCGCCGGGCGGCGCGCCGCGTCCGGTAGAATGCTCCTTTGCGTTTCGCTTCGTCGCATTCATCGTGGCCCAGACTCTCATCAACGACACCTTCCTGCGCGCGCTGCTGCGCGAGCCGACCGACTACACGCCGATCTGGCTGATGCGCCAGGCGGGCCGCTACCTGCCCGAATACAACGCGACGCGCGCGCGCGCGGGCAGCTTCCTCGGGCTCGCGAAGCATCCTGATTACGCGACCGAAGTGACGCTGCAGCCGCTCGAGCGCTTCCCGCTCGACGCCGCGATCCTGTTCTCCGACATCCTGACGATCCCCGACGCGATGGGACTCGGCCTCGATTTCGCCGCGGGCGAGGGGCCGAGGTTCGCGCATCCGGTGCGCACCGAGGCCGACGTCGCAAAGCTCGCGGTGCCGGACATCGGCGCGACGCTCGGTTATGTGACCGACGCGGTGCGCGAGATTCGCCGCGCGCTCACCGATGGCGAAGGCCGCCAGCGCGTGCCGCTGATCGGTTTCTCCGGCAGCCCGTGGACGCTCGCGTGCTACATGGTCGAAGGCGGCGGCTCGGACGATTTCCGCACCGTGAAGTCGATGGCGTATTCGCGGCCCGACCTGATGCAACGGATCCTCGACGTCAACGCGCAGGCGGTGGCCGCCTACCTGAACGCGCAGATCGAGGCCGGCGCGCAGGCCGTGATGATCTTCGATACCTGGGGCGGCGCGCTTGCCGACGGCGCGTATCAGCGCTTCTCGCTCGACTACATCCGGCGCGTCGTCGCGCAGTTGAAGCGCGAGCACGACGGCGCGCGCGTGCCGGCGATCGCGTTCACGAAGGGCGGCGGGCTCTGGCTCGAGGATCTGGCGGCAACGGGCGTCGACGCGGTCGGCCTCGACTGGACGGTCAGCCTCGGCCGCGCGCGCGAGCGCGTCGCGGGGCGCGTCGCGCTGCAGGGCAACCTCGACCCGACGATCCTGTTCGCGCCGCCCGAGGCGATCCGCGCCGAGGCGCGCGCGGTGCTCGACAGCTACGGCAACCATCCGGGCCACGTGTTCAACCTCGGCCACGGCATCTCGCAGTTCACGCCGCCCGAGCACGTCGCGGAACTCGTCGACGAAGTGCATCGCCATAGCCGAGCGATCCGTAGCGGCTCTGGATCGTAATCGCAAGCCGTTCGATGCTGCGACGCGACGGGGCAAGTTTGCGCAAACGCGACTAAACAGGGCGCAAGCGCCCGCCCAATGGCGCTCTCATGCTTGTCAAGACTTGACTTATGCACATTTTCCACGTTGCAGCGCGGTAGAGGGCGGTATCGGCGAGCGGGCCGCGCTATGACGGCGGAAATTGGATAGCAGCCTTGTGGGATAAGGCTTTCCGGCTGGCTCGCCGAATCGCGAAAAGGCAGTGGATGGCCGGACGCAGCGCCTTTTCGCGGTAGTCAAGAGCGAGTTCTCAACAAAGTTATCCACAGGATCGGCGGTCGCGCCGCGATTCTTAATGAGAATCCAAAACTTAGCGCCGAAAGTGATGTTTCACTTTAACTTCGCGGGCGTCGCGGATGTCTGGCCTGCCGGGTCTACCGGCATTCGGCGGTGTCGCGCCGATGGCTGACGCGTTCGTGCGCGTCGCGCTCGATCATCCGCTGCCGACGCTGTTCGATTATCGCTATCGCGGCAACGTCCCGGCCGCGCCGGGGATGCTCGTGCAGGTGCCGTTCGGCCGGCGCAGCGCAGTCGGACTCGTGTGCGAAGTGACCGCTCACACGGACGTGCCGGCGGGCAAGCTGAAGGCGGTCGACGCGGTCTGCGCGGAGCTGCCTCCGCTGTCGCGGCCGTGGCTCGACCTCGTCGCGTTCGCGGCCGACTACTACCAGCGCGGGCTCGGCGAAGTTGCATTGCCCGCGCTGCCGCAGGCGCTGCGCGACGTGCCGCGCTGGGGGCGCCTGCTCGCGCCCGAGCTGCGCTACCGGCTGCTCGACGCCGGGCGCGCCGCGCTGCCGGACGCGCTGCCCGCGCGCGGCGCGGCGCTGCGCCGGCTCGCGCAGGCGCTCGCCGACGCGCCCGCGCTGTCGCTTGCCGAGGTTCGCGCGCTGCACCCGAAGGCCGTCGCGGTGCTCGACGCGTGGCAGGCGAAAGGCTGGATCGCATGCGACGAGATTGCGATCACGCACGCCGACGCGCAGCTTGTGGACAACTCGACGCCGGCGGCCGGATGGCGCGCGCTTGCGTCACCGCCGCAACTGACCGATCAGCAGGCCGAGGCGCTCGACGCGATCGCGTCGGCGGACGGCTTCGCGCCGTTCCTGCTGCACGGCGTGACGGGCAGCGGCAAGACCGAGGTGTATCTGCGCGCGCTCGCCGTGCTGCTCGGGCGGCAGCCCGACGCGCAGGCGCTCGTTCTCGTGCCCGAGATCAACCTGACGCCGCAGTTCGAGGCGGCGTTCCGCGCGCGCTTCGCGGCGACGCTGCCCGCCGACGCGATCGTCACGCTGCATAGCGGCCTCGCCGAAGGCGAGCGCGCGCGCCACTGGCTCGCCGCGCATACCGGCCGCGCGCGGATCGTGCTCGGCACGCGGCTCGCGGTGCTCGCGTCGCTGCCGGCGCTCGCGATGATCGTCGTCGACGAGGAGCACGAGCCGGCCTACAAGCAGCAGGAAGGGTTGCGCTATTCGGCGCGCGATCTTGCGGTGTGGCGTGCGAAGCAGCTCGCGATTCCGGTCGTGCTCGGCTCGGCCACGCCGTCGCTCGAAACCTGGTGGCAGGCCGAGCAGGGCCGCTACCGGCGGCTCACGCTGACGAAGCGCGCGGTCGCCGACGCAGCGCTGCCGACGGTGCGGCTCGTCGATCTCGAGGAGGAGCGGCGGCGCGGCCGGGCGTCGATGGGCGGGCTGTCGGGGCCGCTCGTTGCCGCGTTGAAGGCGCGGCTCGAGCGCGGCGAGCAGAGCCTCGTGTTCCTGAACCGGCGCGGCTATGCGCCCGCGCTCGCGTGCGACGCGTGCGGCTGGGTCGCCGGTTGCCCGCGATGCAGCGCGTACGTCGTGATGCACAAGCCCGAGCATGCGGTGCGCTGCCACCACTGCGGCTGGGAGGCACGGATTCCGCGGTCGTGCCCGGAATGCGGGAACGTCGATATCGCGCCGCTCGGCCGCGGCACGCAGCGCGTCGAGGAGACGCTCGCGCACGCCGTGCCGGGCGCGCGGATCCTGCGCATCGACGCGGACAGCACGCGCCGCAAGGGCAGCGCGCAGGCGCTCTTCTCGGACGTGCACGCGGGCGAGGTCGACATCCTCGTCGGCACGCAGATGATCGCGAAGGGGCACGATTTCCAGCGGGTGTCGCTCGTCGGCGTGCTGAACGCGGATACCGCGCTCTTCTCGCACGATTTCCGCGCGAGCGAGCGGCTATTCGCGCAACTGATGCAGGTGAGCGGCCGCGCGGGGCGCGCGGGGCTGCCGGGCGAGGTGCTGATCCAGACGCGCTACCCGCGCCACGCGCTCTATCACGCGCTTGCGCGGCAGGATTACGTGGGGTTCGCCGGCGCGACGCTCGGCGAGCGCCGCGACGCGCATCTGCCGCCGTTCGTCTATCAGGCGCTCTTGCGCGCCGAGGGGCGCACGCTCGACGCGGCGCTCGCGTTCCTGCAGCAGGCGGCCGACGCGTTTTCGGCGCTCTCGGGCGCGGACCGCGTGACGGTCTACGACGCGGTGCCGATGACGATCGTCAAGGTGGCGAACGTCCACCGGGCGCAACTGTTGATCGAGAGCGCGTCGCGCGCGGCGCTTCAGCACACGCTGCGCGCGTGGCAGCCGCTGTTGCGCGAGCAGAAGGGCGTGCTGCGCTGGAGCGTCGAGGTCGATCCGCTCGACATCTGACGCTGATGCGTCATTCGTGCGCTTCACGCAGGCCGGAAAGCCGCGGGCGGCGCTTGCCCTTTTTCGCGCCGTGCGCGCACCCGAGCGCCTGGAAGAATACCCCCGACGCGCGGTGCACGAATACGATCGCGCCCGCGATCCACGCGGCGAGCACGATGCCGATCACTACCCATCCGTCCATCTGCGTTCTCCTTCGCGTCCGCGGGCAGCAGGCGCACGCGCATCCGATATCACGCCAGATTGCCACGGAAATCGAGCCGGTAAAACTGACAGGATCAGGGAAAATACCGATCGATCAAAGTGGTGCGTGTGATCTGTCTTTTTGCGTAACACATTGATATAAAAGGAAATTAATCGGGTGCAACCAGGTATGCGATTTGGTTGCACCTTTTTATTGGGTGCCTTACGATTTTGCGATCTTTTAAAGTCCTTGGCCGGCATCGGGCCGGCGCTAGAAGAAAATCATGGCAAGCACCACACTGGGCGTCAAAGTCGACGATCTGCTCCGCTCGCGTCTGAAGGACGCGGCGTCGCGGCTCGAGCGCACTCCTCACTGGCTGATCAAGCAGGCGATCTTCGCGTATCTCGAGCGGATCGAGCACGGTCAGCTTCCGCCGGAGCTGTCTGGCCACACGGGCGCCGCCGACCTGTCCGACAGCCACGCCGACGGCGACGAAGACGGCGCGCCGCACCCGTTCCTCGAATTCGCGCAGAACGTGCAGCCGCAATCGGTGCTGCGCGCGGCGATCACGGCCGCGTACCGCCGCCCGGAGCCCGAGTGCGTGCCGTTCCTGATCGGCGAGGCGCGGCTGCCCGCGAGCCTGGCGCCGGACGTCCAGTCGATGGCGGCGGGCCTCGTCGAGGCGCTGCGCGAGAAGAGCTCGGGCGGCGGCGTCGAGGGGCTGATCCACGAATTCTCGCTGTCGAGCCAGGAAGGCGTCGCGCTGATGTGCCTCGCCGAGGCGCTGCTGCGGATTCCCGACCGCGCGACCCGCGACGCGCTGATCCGCGACAAGATCAGCAAGGGCGACTGGCGCTCGCACGTCGGCCACGCGCCGTCGCTGTTCGTCAACGCGGCCACCTGGGGCCTGATGATCACGGGCAAGCTCGTCACGACGAACAGCGAAGCGGGCCTGTCGTCGGCGCTCACGCGGCTGATCGGCAAGGGCGGCGAGCCGCTCATCAGGAAGGGCGTCGACATGGCGATGCGCCTGATGGGCGAGCAGTTCGTCACGGGCGAGACGATCTCCGAAGCGCTCGCGAACAGCCGCAAGTACGAGGCGCGCGGCTTCCGCTACTCGTACGACATGCTCGGCGAGGCGGCGACGACCGAAGAGGACGCGCTGCGCTACTACGCGTCGTACGAGCAGGCGATCCACGCGATCGGCAAGGCGGCGGGCGGCCGCGGCATCTACGAAGGCCCGGGCATCTCGATCAAGCTGTCGGCGCTGCACGCGCGCTACTCGCGCTCGCAGCAGGAACGCACGATGGTCGAGCTGCTGCCGCGCGTGCGCTCGCTCGCGCTGCTCGCGCGCCGCTACGACATCGGCCTGAACATCGATGCCGAGGAGGCGGACCGGCTCGAGCCGTCGCTCGATCTGCTCGAGGCGCTGTGCTTCGATCCGGAGCTCGCCGGCTGGAACGGCATCGGCTTCGTCGTGCAGGCGTACCAGAAGCGCTGCCCGTTCGTGATCGACTACCTCGTCGACCTCGCGCGCCGCAGCCGCCATCGCCTGATGATCCGCCTCGTGAAGGGCGCGTACTGGGATACCGAGATCAAGCGCGCGCAAGTGGACGGCCTCGAAGGCTATCCGGTCTACACGCGCAAGATCTACACGGACGTGTCGTACCTCGCGTGCGCGAAGAAGCTGCTCGCCGCGCCCGACGCCGTCTATCCGCAGTTCGCGACGCACAATGCTTACACGCTCGCCGCGATCTATCACCTCGCGGGCCAGAACTACTACCCCGGCCAGTACGAATTCCAGTGCCTGCACGGGATGGGCGAGCCGCTGTACGAGGAAGTCACCGGCCGCGACAAGCTGAACCGCCCGTGCCGCGTGTATGCGCCCGTCGGCACGCACGAGACGCTGCTCGCGTACCTCGTGCGCCGCCTGCTGGAAAACGGCGCGAACACGTCGTTCGTGAACCGCATTGCCGACAAGACCGTGTCGGTGAAGGAGCTGGTCGCCGATCCGCTCGACGAAGCCGCGAAGGTCGTGCCGCTCGGCGCGCCGCACGAGAAGATTCCGCTGCCGCGCGAGCTGTACGGCGCGTCGCGCGTCAATTCGATGGGCCTCGATCTGTCGAACGAGCACCGGCTCGCGTCGCTGTCGTCGGCGCTGCTCGCGAGCGCGCATCATCCGTGGCGCGCCGCGCCGATGCTCGCCGACGACGCGCTCGAGCACGCCGCGCCGCGCGACGTGCGCAATCCGGCCGATCTGCGCGACATCGTCGGCACGGTCAGCGAGGCGACGCCCGAAGAGGTGGGCGCGGCGCTCGCGCACGCGGTCGCGGCCGCGCCGATCTGGCAGGCGACGCCCGTCGACGCGCGCGCCGATTGCCTCGCGCGCGCGGCGGATCTTCTCGAAGCGCAGATGCACACGCTGATGGGCCTGATCGTGCGCGAGGCGGGCAAGTCGCTGCCGAACGCGATCGCCGAGATCCGCGAGGCGGTCGATTTCCTGCGCTACTACTCGGCGCAGATCCGCGACGAGTTCTCGAACGACACGCATCGCCCGCTCGGCCCCGTCGTCTGCATCAGCCCGTGGAACTTCCCGCTCGCGATCTTCATGGGCCAGGTGGCGGCCGCGCTCGCGGCGGGCAACACGGTGCTCGCGAAGCCGGCCGAGCAGACGCCCCTCATCGCCGCGCAGGCGGTGCGCCTGCTGCGCGACGCCGGCGTGCCGGCGGGCGCGGTGCAACTGCTGCCGGGCAACGGCGAGACGGTCGGCGCGGCGCTCGTGGCGGACTCCCGCACGCGCGCGGTGATGTTCACCGGCTCGACCGAAGTCGCGCGCCTCATCAACAAGACGCTGTCGTCGCGCCTCGATCCGGACGGCAAGCCGATCCCGCTGATCGCCGAGACGGGCGGCCAGAACGCGATGATCGTCGATTCGTCGGCGCTCGCCGAGCAGGTCGTCGCCGACGTGCTGCAGTCGTCGTTCGACTCGGCCGGTCAACGCTGTTCGGCGCTGCGCGTTCTCTGTCTGCAGGACGACGTCGCGGACCGCACGCTGACGATGCTCAAGGGCGCGATGCGCGAGCTCGCGCTCGGCAATCCGGACCGGCTGTCGGCGGACGTCGGCCCGGTGATCGACGCCGACGCGAAGCGCACGATCGACGCGCACATCGCGGCGATGAAGGACAAGGGGCACGCGGTCACGCAGCTCGCGATGCCGGACGCGTGCGCGCAAGGCACGTTCGTGCCGCCGACGATCATCGAGATCGGCAACGTCGACGAGCTCAAGCGCGAAGTGTTCGGCCCGGTGCTGCACGTCGTGCGCTATCGCCGCAGCGGCCTCGACAAGCTGCTCGAGCAGATCCGCGCGACGGGCTACGGCTTGACGCTCGGCATCCACACGCGGATCGACGAGACGATCGCGCACGTGATCTCGCACGCGCACGTCGGCAACATCTACGTGAACCGCAACGTGATCGGCGCGGTGGTCGGCGTGCAGCCGTTCGGCGGCGAAGGGCTGTCGGGCACGGGGCCGAAGGCGGGCGGCGCGCTCTATCTGCCGCGCCTGCTCGCGACGCGCCCGGCCGGGCTGCCGCGCTCGCTCGAGGCGTCGCTCGTCGCCGACACGCCGCAGGAAGGCGAGACGCGCGATAATCCGTCCGCCGCGTTGACCGCGCTGCGCGACTGGCTGATCGAGCAGCGCGAGCCGGCGCTTGCCGCGCGCTGCGACGGCTACCTGTCGCACGTGCTCGCGGGCGCAACCGCCGTGCTCTCGGGGCCGACGGGCGAGCGCAATACGTATACGCTCGGCGCGCGCGGCACGGTGCTGTGCATCGCGGCGACGGCGAGCGGCGCGCGCGCGCAGTTCGCGGCGGTGCTCGCCACGGGCAACCGCGCGCTCTTCGCGGGCGCGGCGGGCGAGGCGCTCGCCGCGGCGCTGCCGGCATCGCTGAAGGCGCAGGCGGGCGTGAGGAAGCAGGCGGACGCGGCGTTCGACGCGGTGCTGTTCGAAGGCGACAGCGACGAGCTGCTCGCGCTCGTGAAGGAAGTCGCGCAGCGCCCAGGACCGATCGTGTCGGTGCAGGGCGTCGCGGCGGGCGCGTTCGAGAACGGCGGCGACGAGGACTACGCGCTTGAGCGGCTCCTCACCGAGCGCTCGGTGAGCGTGAACACCGCGGCGGCAGGCGGCAATGCGAATTTGATGACGATTGGCTGAGCAATCCTTGCCCTTCGCCTCAAGAAACGGAAGCGGCAAGGCGAACCCGAAGTCGCTCCATTTACCCTGGTACTAGGAGAAGATATGCAACACACGATGAAAAAGCTGGCAGGCGCGACGTTTGTCGCGGTCATGTCGCTCGCGGGGACGGCGCACGCGGATGATGTCAAGATCGGCTTCGCGGCGCCGATGACGGGCGCGCAGGCGCACTACGGCAAGGATATGCAGAACGGGATCGTGCTCGCGATCGAGGACATCAACGCGACGAAGCCGACGATCGGCGGCAAGCCGGTGAAGTTCGTGCTCGACACGCAGGACGACCAGGCCGACCCGCGCACCGGCACGACGGTCGCGCAGAAGCTCGTCGACGACGGCATCAAGGGCATGCTCGGTCACTTCAACTCGGGCACGACGATTCCCGCCTCGCGCATCTACGCGAACGCGGGCATCCCGCAGATCGCGATGGCGACGGCGCCCGAGTACACGACGCAGGGCTACAAGACCACCTTCCGGATGATGACGTCCGACACGCAGCAAGGCTCGGTCGCGGGCACGTTCGCGGTGAAGGATCTCGGCATGAAGAAGATCGCGATCGTTGACGACCGCACCGCGTACGGCCAGGGTCTCGCCGACCAGTTCGAGAAGGCGGCGAAGGCGTCGGGCGCGACGATCGTCGATCGTGAATTCACGAACGACAAAGCCGTCGACTTCAAGGCGATCCTGACGAAGCTGAAGGCGTCGAAGCCGGATCTCGTCTACTACGGCGGCGCGGATTCGCAGGCCGCGCCGATGGCCAAGCAGATGAAGTCGCTCGGCGTGACGGCGCCGCTGATGGGCGGCGAGATGGTGCACACGCCGACTTTCCTGAAGATCGCGGGCGACGCGGCCGAAGGCTCGATCGCTTCGCTCGCCGGCCTGCCGCTTGCCGAAATGCCCGGCGGCAAGACGTACGCGGACAAGTACAAGAAGCGCTTCGGCGAAGACGTGCAGACGTACTCGCCGTACGCGTATGACGGCGCGATGGCGATGTTCAACGCGATGAAGAAGGCGAACTCGACCGATCCGGCGAAGTACCTGCCGCTGCTCGCGAAGACCGACATGGCGGGCGTCACGTCGACGCACATCGCGTATGACGCGAAGGGCGACCTGAAGAACGGCGGCATCACGATGTACAAGGTCGAGAAGGGCGAGTGGAAGCCCCTGAAGAGCATCGGCGGCAAGTAAGCGCCGCGCGGCGTGACGCGGGCGTCGCGTAGCGGCGTTCGCGGCGCGCTTCGATGTCGATATCGACGAACCCCGGGGCCGCGCTGGCGGAGCCAGGGTTTTGTTTTTTGGGGCGATTTCGCGGTTTTCGCGGTTCGGCGGACGCGGGCCCAAGCAGGCAATGCGCGGCGGCCGCCGCGTCATGCGCCGCCGCCCGCGCGCAGCAGGTACTTCTGAAGCTTGCCCGTCGGCGTGCGCGGCAGGCGCTCGGCGAACACGTATTCGCGCGGGATCTTGTACGCGGCGAGGCGCGTCTCGCAGAACGCGCGCAGCGCGTCGGCATCGACCGCGGCTTCAGCGCCGCCTGCGCCGCTCGCGCCGCCGGGCGCGCGCAGCACGACGTGCGCGACCACGGTCTCGCCCCATTGCGGATGCGCGCGGCCGATCACGGCGGCCTCGGAGACGGCCGGATGCGCGGTCAGCACGTCCTCGACTTCCTTCGAATAGACGTTCTCGCCGCCCGTCACGATCATGTCCTTGATCCGGTCGACGACGAACAGATAACCGTCGGCGTCAACGCGCGCGACGTCGCCGCTGCGGTACCAGCCGTCGTCGTCGAACGCGGCGCGCGTCGCGCCGGGGTCGTCGAGATAGCCGAGCATCACGCTGTCGGCGCGCAACAGGATCTCGCCGATTTCGTTCGGCCGCGCGTCGTCCCCCGATGCGGTGACGACCCGCACGTCGACGCCGGGTGTGCCCTGACGGCCGATCGAGCCGGCCTTCATGGTCTGTTCGAACGGGTACAGCACGGTGCCGGCGGGCCCCGTCTCGGTCATGCCGTACACCTGATAGAACGCCTCGCTGCGGTACGCATGCATCAGCCGGCGCGCGAGCGCCGCGCCGATCGGCCCGCCGCCGTACAGCCACGCGCGCACGCTCGTCAGGTCGAACGACGCGAAATCGGCGATCGTCTCGAGCGGCAGCGTGTACGACACCGGCGCGCCGAAGTACAGCGTCGCCTGCTCGGCCTCGACCGTCTGCAAAAAGCGCAGCGGATGATATTCGCGCATCAGCACGACGGTGCCGCCCACGTACAGCGTGCCGCCGAACCAGTTGTTGAGCGGCGACGCGTGCCAGACCGGCATCGCCATCAGCGTGCGTTCGCGCTCCGTCATCGATAGCGCGAGCGCGCTCGTCGCGGCGGCGAGCGCGACCGTGTGGTGGCTGTGCATGCAGCCCTTCGGGCGTCCCGTCGTGCCCGACGTGTAGAGGATTTCGGCGAGCGCCGCGTCGGCGGGCGCGCCCGACGCGAGGCCGGCCGCGTCGGCGACGAGGCGGTCGAATGGCGCGGCGCCGTTTGCTTCGCCTTCGGTCACGAGGCGGCGCGCGCCGTGCTCGACTTTCGCGAGCACGGGCGCGAGCGCCGCGTCGAACAGCACCGCGCGGCTTGCGCTGTGCCGCAGGATGTGATCGACCTCCGGCGCCTGCAGCTTGTGATTGACCGGCACGACGACCGCGCCGATGCGCCATGCGCCGAGCAGCAGATCGAAGAACGCGGGCGTGTTCAGGCACATCGCGGCGACTCGCTCGCCCGGCGCGATGCCGAACGACGCGAGCACGTCGGCCGCGCGCCGCGAGCGCTGCTGCATCTGCCGATAGGTGATCGTCGCGCCGTCGTCGCGCAGGAACGGCTTGTCGGGCGTCGCGCGCGCGGCGCGCTCGAGTGCGGCAATCAGGTTCATGGCGTCGTGCTCCGTTCGTGCTGCGGGCGATCGTTCGGGTCGAGGCGGCTCGGCGGGCGGCGTGCGGTCACGCGGCGTACGCGCGGTGCAACAGCGCGGCGACGTCGACGCGCCGCGCATCGAGCGCACCCGTCACGCGGCCCCACGCCGGCTCGCCGAAGCGCGTCGCGATGAAGCCGCCGCTGACGGCGGCGGGCGCCGCGTCGATCAGCAGACACGCCTGCGCGACGAGTGCGATGCGCTGCGCGAGCACGCGGCCGAGCGCTTCGAGCGCGTCGGGCGGCGTGCCGAGCAGCGCGCGCAACGCGTCGAGCTCCGCGCGAATCCGCGCGTCGTGGCCGCCGAGCGCGTGCAGTTCGTCGACGAGCGCGTGCGCCGCGTCCGGCTCGCGCGAGATCGCGCGCATCACGTCGAGGCACATCACATTGCCCGAGCCTTCCCAGATCGAATTGACGGGCGCTTCGCGAAACAGCCGCGCGATCGGGCCGTCGTCGACATAGCCGTTGCCGCCGAACACTTCCATCACTTCGCCCGCTGCCTCGACCGCGCGCTTGCAGACCCAGAATTTCGCGGCCGGCGTGACGATGCGCATCCACGCCGGCTCGCCGCGCTCGAACGCCTGCGCGAGCCGCATCGCGAGCGCGAGCGCCGCTTCGCTTTCGAGCGCGAGATCGGCGAGCACCCCGCGCATCAGCGGCTGCTCGGCGAGCGCGCGGCCGAACGCGTGACGCTGCCGCGCGTACGCGATCGCCTGCACGAGCCCCTGGCGCAGGATCGCCGCGCTGCCGAGCACGCAGTTCAGGCGCGTGTAGGTCGCCATCTCGATGATCGTCGGAATGCCGCGGCCTTCTTCGCCGAGCATCACGCCCCACGCGTCGTCGAGTTCGACTTCGCTGCTCGAGTTGCTGCGGTTGCCGACCTTGTTCTTCAGCCGCTGGACCCGCACCGCGTTCTTCGTGCCGTCGGGCCGCCAGCGCGGCACGTAGAAGCACGACGGGCCGCCCGCTTCGGTGCGCGCGACGACGAGATGCGCGTCGCACATCGGCGCGGAGAAGAACCACTTGTGGCCGTGCAGCAGATGCTCGCCGCCGCGGCCGCCCGCGCCGACGGGCACGGCGAGCGTCGTGTTCGCGCGCACGTCCGAGCCGCCCTGCTTTTCGGTCATGCCCATGCCGATCATGATCGACTGCTTTGCGTCGATCGGCGCGTCGCGCGGATCGTGGATGTCGCTGTAGAGCTTGTCTTTCAACTGCGCCCACAGCGCGGGCTCCTTTTGCAGGACGGGAATGCTCGCCTGCGTCATCGTCGCCGGGCACAGCGTGCCCGCCTCGATCTGGCCGTGCAGGTAGAAGCCCGCTGCGTTCGCCGCCCAGCGGCCCGCGCGCGATTCGCGAAACGCAAGCGAGATCAGGCCCTGTTCGCGATAGAGGCCGAGGAGCGCGTGCCAGCTCGGATGGAAATCGACGCGGTCGATCCGGCGGCCGCGGCGGTCGAACGCGTTCAGCTCGGGCACGTGGCGGTTCGCGTCCTCGGCCTGCTGCGCGGTGTCGCGCGCGCCGAGCCGTGCGCCGAACGCGTCGAGCCGAGGCGCGGCCCACGCCGCGCCCGCGCGGTCGAGCGCTTCGCCCAGCGCCGGGTCGGTGGCGAAGAGGTTATAGTCGGTCAATTCGTCGAACTGGTTGCTCACCTCGTGCGTCGACCAGGCCATGATGGGCGTCTCCTTGTCGTTGTTCGGCTCGATCAGGTTAGCAAAGATGACTTCGCGACATGTTCAGGTTTCGGCGTCTCCCGACAAGTCGATCGCGCAGCCGCAGCCGGCCTTGCGCCGCCGCCCGCGGCAGCGTCGCGCGCGCGCGAGCTCGGAGGCGCTGCAGCAGGCCTTTGTTCGGGTTTTGCTCGAGCGCGGCTACGCGAAGGCGACGATCCGCGAGATCGCCGCGGTCGCGGGCGTGAGCGTCGGCACGTTCTACGAGTATTTCGGCGACAAGGAGAGTCTCGCCGCGCTCG
Source organism: Burkholderia sp. MSMB1589WGS (assembly GCF_001636105.1). Classification (NCBI taxonomy): domain Bacteria; kingdom Pseudomonadati; phylum Pseudomonadota; class Betaproteobacteria; order Burkholderiales; family Burkholderiaceae; genus Burkholderia; species Burkholderia sp. MSMB1589WGS. Next base: position 1,924,864 of record NZ_LNJT01000007.1, on the reverse strand, counting down.
CGATCCACCATTACGTGAAGGCGCTCGCGGCGCGCATGCGCGCGGTCGTCGATGCGCGGCGAGGCGCGGGCTGCCGGGCTGTCGCGGCCGCGCTCGTCGACGCGCAGGTCGACGCGGTCGAGCAGGACGCGCGCGTGTGGGCGGCGATGTTCACGATCGAGCGCAAGGTTTCGCCGATCGACGCGTATCGCCGGCATTACGACGATTACGTCGCACTATGGCGCGATGCGCTCGCCGGCGCGAGCGATGCGCCGGCCGATGCGCGGCTCGACGTGACGGCGCGCGTCGCGCATGCGCTGTGCTACGGGTGGGTGTCGCAATCGCTGCTGACGCAGGGCGCGAAGGTCGATGTCGCGCAGTTGCGCGGCGAGCTGCATCGGGCGGTGGATGCGTATCTCATGGCCTCGGCGAGGGGCGGGTGAATCGGGCGTTTTTGACGTTTTTGCTGTCGATGCCGGGATGCCGGGATGCCAATTGTGGCGCGAGGCGCGCCGGTGATCGCCGGCAGCCGTCTTGCCAACGCAGAGCCGCCAAGTCGCCGGGCCGCCGGGCGCGTCGTGCGGCGGCGCTGTAGACCATCCAGCGGCTGAACGCCCGATCGACTCCTGTATCCGCATCGTCCTCAATTCCCTCCAGGCGCGCCGCCGTCATGAGCCATGAATTTTTCTCATGCATGCCATGACGAACTTTCGATTGCCGCCGGATATTGGCTCGGGCCAAATCCGCATCGTTGCCCCGCGCGCCGGCGTTGACCGGCGCGCCCGTCCACGAGCCAAGGAGGATTCATGCAGAGCGCCGCCGCGCCCCGTTCGAAGCTGCCCGACGTTGGCACGACGATCTTCACGGTCATCGGCATGCACGCCGCCGAGCACCAGGCGTTGAATCTGTCGCAGGGCGCGCCGAACTTCGCGCCCGATCCGGCGCTCGTCGAGCGCGTCGCCCGCGCGATGCGCGACGGGCACAACCAGTACGCGCCGATGGCGGGCGTCGCCGCGCTGCGCGAGGCGCTCGCCGTCAAGACCGAGCGCCTGTACGGCGGGCGCTACGATCCGGACTCCGAAATCACCGTCGTCGCGAGCGCGAGCGAGGGGCTCTACGCAACGATCAGCGCGCTCGTCCACCCGGGCGACGAGGTGATCTACTTCGAGCCGTCGTTCGACAGCTACGCACCGATCGTCCGGCTGCAGGGCGCGACGCCTGTGGCGATCAAGCTGTCGTCCGACGGCTTTCGCGTGAACTGGGACGAGGTGGCCGCGAAGATCACGCCGCGCACGCGGATGCTGATCGTCAACACGCCGCACAACCCGACCGCGACGATCCTCGGCGACGCCGACATCGCGCGCCTCGCGCAGCTCACCGCGGGCACCGACATCGTGGTGCTGTCCGACGAGGTGTACGAGCACGTCGTATTCGACGGCGCGCGCCATCACAGCATGGCGCGCCATCGCGCGCTCGCCGAGCGCAGCGTGATCGTGTCGTCGTTCGGCAAGTCGTATCACGCGACGGGCTGGCGCGTTGGCTACTGCCTCGCGCCAGCCGGGCTCACGCGTGAGCTGCGCAAGGTCCATCAGTTCATGACGTTCGCGGCCGACACGCCGATGCAGCATGCGTTCGCCGAAGCGCTCGCCGAACCGTCGAGCTATCTCGAGCTCGGCGCGTTCTACGAGCGCAAGCGCGACTTGCTCGCGCGCGAGCTCGCCGACTCGCGTTTCGAGCTGCTGCCGAGCGAGGGCTCGTTTTTCATGCTCGCGCGCTTTCGGCACTTTTCCGACGAAGCGGATGCGGACTTCGTGCTGCGCGCGATTCGCGACGCGCGCGTCGCGACGATCCCGCTGTCCGCGTTCTACGCGGACGGCGCGAACACCGGCTGCATCCGTCTCAGCTTTTCGAAGGACGACGCGACGCTGATCGAAGGCGCGCGCCGTCTGCGCAGCCTCTGACGCTCCGACGCGCGCGCTGCGCCGGCGACCGGACAAGACCCGACCTCAAGGAGAATCATCGATGAAACGACTGCAATTCTGGTTCGCGCTCGCATGCGCATTGGGCGCCGCCGCGGGTTCCGGCGCGGCGCGCGCCGACGCTGCGCCGACGCTGCGCTTCGGTCTCGAGGCGCAATATCCGCCGTTCGAATCGAAGGCGGCGAACGGCGAGCTGCAAGGCTTCGACATCGACGTCGGCAACGCCGTCTGCAAGGAGGCGAAGCTCGCGTGCAAATGGGTCGAGACGTCGTTCGACGGGCTGATCCCGGCGCTGCAGGGCCGCAAGTTCGACGCGATCAATTCGGCGATGAACGCGACCGACCAGCGCCGCCAGGCGATCGACTTCACGACGGTGATCTATCGCGTGCCGACGCAACTGATCGCGCGCGCGGACAGCGGCCTCGCGCCGACGCCGGAATCGTTGAGGGGCCGGCGGATCGGCGTGCTGCAGGGCTCGATTCAGGAGACGTATGCGAATGCGCACTGGGCGGGCGCGGGTGTGCAGGTCGTCGCGTATCAGGACCAGAATCAGGTGTATGCGGACCTCATGGCGGGCCGCCTCGACGGCACGCTCGTGCTTGCGCCCGCGGGCCAGCGCGGTTTCCTGTCGCGGCCGGACGCGAAGGGCTTCGCGTTCGTCGGGCAACCGGTGCGCGACGACAAGATCCTCGGAAGCGGGATCGCATTCGGGCTGCGCAAGGGCGACGATGCATTGAAGGCGCGCCTGAATGCCGCGATCGACAAGCTGAAGGCGGACGGCACCGTGAAGGCGTTCGGCCGCAAGTATTTCGGCGATATCGACATCTCGACGAAATGACGGAGGCGGCGCGATGAGCGAGCGGACGACGCGCGATGCGGCGGGCGTGGCGGGAACCGTCGCGTGCGGCGATGCATTCGGAGTTGACGGTGTTGCGGATGCATCCGGCACCGCGGATACATCCGATGTGGCCGCGCACGCGATCGAATCGGCACTCGTCGCGGCGCTCGGCGACGCGCTCGTCACGCGCTCCGCCGCGATCGAGCCGCGCTACTTCACCGCATACAACGAAGCGCCCGGCGTGCGTCCGCTCGCGCTCGTGCGGCCGCGTTCCGTCGACGACGTATCGCGCGCGCTCGCGCTCTGCACGCGGCTGCGGCAGCCCGTCGTGCCGCAAGGCGGATTGACGGGGCTCGCACGCGGCGGCGTCGCGCTCGGCGGCGAGGTGGTGCTGTCGATGGAGCGCTTCGCGGGAATCGAGGACCTCGACGCGGCGGCCGGCACGATCACCGTGCGCGCGGGTACGACGCTGCAGGCGGTGCACGACGCGGCGGAAGCGGCCGGCTTCTCGTTCGGCGTCGATTTCGGCGCGCGCGGCTCGTGCCAGATCGGCGGGATGCTCGCGACCAACGCGGGCGGCACGCGCGCGATCCGCTTCGGGATGATGCGCGAGCAGACGCTCGGCATCGAGGCCGTGCTCGCCGACGGAACGATCGTCACGTCGCTGAACCGGATGCTGAAGAACAACGCCGGCTATGACGTGAAGCAGCTCTTCATCGGCAGCGAGGGGACGCTCGGCGTCGTCACGCGTGCGGTGCTGCGGCTGCATCCGCCGCTCGCGCAGTCCGCGACGGCGCTCTGCCGCGTGCCCGACTACGACGCGCTCGTGCGGCTCTGGCGCGACGTACGCGCAGCGCTGCCGGGCGTCGTCAGCTTCGAGGCGATGTGGCCCGCGTTCTATCGTTACGTCGCCGCGAACACGCCGGGCGTGACGGCGCCGTTCGATGCGGACGGCGATTTCGTGGTGCTGATCGAATGCATGGCGAACGGTCCGCAGGCGGACGCGCGCGATGCGCTCGAGCAATGCCTCGGCGCGTGCTCCGACGCCGGCCTCGTGACCGATGCGGCGCTTGCCGCGTCGGAGCGGCAGGCGCGCGACATGTGGACGCTGCGCGAAGGGCTCGCGATCGACACGTTGCCGCATCTGCTCAATTTCGACGTGAGCCTGCCCGTCGCCGAACTGGGCGCGTTCGCCATGCGCTGCGATGCCGCGCTTCGCGCGCACTGGCCGCATGCGGTGTGCCTGTGCTTCGGGCATGTCGGCGACGGCAACGTGCACGTCGGCGTGTCCCTTGCCGATTTGCCCGTGCATGGCGCGGATCGCGTCGAGCGTGCCGTCTACGAGATCGTGCGCGAGCGGGGCGGATCGATATCGGCCGAGCACGGGATCGGCGTGCTCAAGCGGCCGTTTCTCGGGTATTCGCGCAGCGCCGCCGAGATCGGCGTGATGCGGACGATGAAGGCGGCGCTCGATCCGCTCGGGATTTTGAATCCAGGGAAGGTGTTGTAGTTGTTGTCGTTGTTGTGGCGCGCTCGCGGCGCGATTCGGGGGCGGGCAGTACGCACCGGCATGTCGTTCGCACGGATGTTGCCGCAGATCGGAGGAGCCGCCGGCCCGTTCAGTCTGAATCCGACGAATCCGCCTGCGCGAACCGCGCGGCGACCTCGCGCAGCCAAGCCTCGCTCCACGTGAGCGCGCCCACCTTCAGATGTTCGACGATGCTGCGCACCCAGTCGAGCTCGGCTTCCAGCGTCACCCGCGTCAGCTCGCCGTCGAGCAGGAAGAGCCGCGGAATTTGCATCGCGAGCGCGGCGTCCTGTGCTTCGTCGAGGCGGGCCAGCTCGGCTTCGAGCGCGGCGGCGCGCGCTTCGAGCTGGCGGCGGGCATCGTCCGCGGACAGCAGCGGCAGCACCGACAGCGCGGCCGGAAACGACGGATATTCGCGCGCCGGCTGAGCGAGCTGCTCGCGCAGCCACATGCGCGCCGTGTCGCGGCCGGCATCGGTGATCTCGTAGACCGTGCGCTCCGGAAACGCGCCGTCGCGCTCGGTCTCGCGCACGGCGATCAGCGCATCGCGCTGCAGACGCTCGATCGTCTGGTAGAGGCTGTTGCGCTGCTTGACGTTGACCACCTCGTCCTTGCCGCGCAGCTTCACGAGCTGCTGGATTCGGTACGTGTGCATCGGCGCTTCGGTGAGCATCGCGAGCACGACGAGCGCGAGCGGAGAGTATCGAGAGGCGGGTGGAGCCATCGCGCGAGCCATTGCATGAATAGTTAATTAATTTCTAGTTATTATATAACTAGATATAAAAGGGCGAAAGTCGTGCAACGCCTGCCGGCAGGGCATCCCGCGGCGGCGCGTCAGCCGACGTGCGTGCGCTTGCCCGGCATGTCCGGCGTTTCCATCGACGCGAGGCCATGTACGATCCCGCAATCCTCGACCGCGTGCTCGCCCTGGCACCGCTCGCGCAATTCGATCAACTGTGTGCGCAAGTGCTGCAGTTCGGCTAGCCGCGTGTTGACGTGACCAATGTGCTCGTCGAGCAGCGCGTTGACCGAATCGCAGCGATCCGCCGGATCGTCGGTGAAGCGCAGCAGTGCGCGGATCTCGTCGTGCGTCATGTCGAGCGCGCGGCAGTTCCGGATGAAGCGCAGCCGCTCGACGTGCGCGTCGGTGTAGTTGCGGTAGTTGGAATCGGTCCGTTCCGCGTCGGGCATCAGCCCCTCTTTTTCGTAGAAACGAATCGTCTCGGGCGTGCACCGCGCCGCTTTCGCCAGTTCGCCGATTTTCATTCGAATCTCCTTACAAAAGAGTTGACCTTGTAGTGACTTCAAGGTGTTAACTGTACACCGTCAATCACTCAGGAGGTTGCCATGACCGAGGCCACCCGGGCCGAAAGCCGGCCGCGAACGCCCGAATCCGATCGCGACAGCGCGCATTTGAACGATGCGCGCGTTTCGGCGCGCGCCGACGGCTGCTGCTCGCACGATCATCCGCATGGCGACGCCGAAACGCAGGCACGTCACGCCGGTCAATTATGCGATGGCGATTCGCGCGGCCACGGACAGGTTCCCGGTTCGCACGCGAACGGCGACCATCCGCACGAACACGGTCACGACCACGACCACGCCGGCGCGGCGTGCTGCGCACCCGCGCCGGTCGCGTTCGCGCCGCTGCCCGGCGCGCGAAAGGCCGCCGACGGCCGCGCGCGCTCGGCGTTCCGGATCATGCAGATGGACTGCCCGACCGAGGAGACGCTGATCCGCAAGAAGCTCGGCGGAATGTCCGAAGTCACGGCGCTCGAATTCAATCTGATGCAGCGGATGCTGACGGTCGAGCACGCGCCGGGCGCGGAGGCGGGCATCGCCCGCGCGATTCGCTCGCTCGGCATGACGCCCGAGCAGGCGGATGCCGGCGCGTCGGGCCGGCCCGCTGCATCCGCGCCGGCCGATGCGCCGCGCCCGTGGTGGCCGCTCGCGGTCGCGGGCGTCGCGGCGGCCGCGTCGGAGGCGGCCACGTGGCTGCAACTGCCGGTGTGGCTCGCCGGCGCGCTCGCGCTCGCCGCGGTCGCGACCTGCGGCCTCGGCACGTACCGCAAGGGCTGGATCGCGCTCACCAACGGCAACCTGAACATCAATGCGCTGATGAGCATCGCGGTGACGGGCGCGATGGCGCTCGGCCAGTGGCCCGAGGCCGCGATGGTGATGGTGCTCTTCACCGTCGCCGAGCTGATCGAGGCGCGTTCGCTCGATCGCGCGCGCAACGCGATCCAGAGCCTGATGCGCCTTGCGCCCGACACCGCGACGGTCAAGCAGCCCGACGGCACGTGGCGGCCGGTCGACGCGGCGCAGGTCGCGCTCGGTGCGGTCGTGCGCGTGAAGCCCGGCGAGCGGATCGGTCTCGACGGCGAGATCGTCGCCGGCCGCTCGAGCGTCAACCAGGCGCCGATCACGGGCGAGAGCCTGCCCGTCGAGAAGGCCGTAGGCGACGCGGTGTACGCGGGCACGATCAACGAGGCCGGCTCGTTCGAATATCGGGTGACGGCGGTTGCGAGCAACACGACGCTCGCGCGGATCATCCACGCGGTCGAGGAGGCGCAGGGCGCGAAGGCGCCGACGCAGCGTTTCGTCGACACCTTCGCGCGCGTCTACACGCCGATCGTGTTCGCGATCGCGCTCATTGTCGCGATCGCGCCGCCGCTCGTGCTCGACGGCGCGTGGCGCGACTGGATCTACCGCGCGCTCGTGCTGCTCGTGATCGCGTGCCCGTGCGCGCTCGTGATCTCGACGCCCGTCACGATCGTGTCGGGGCTCGCGGCGGCCGCGCGGCGCGGGATTCTTGTGAAGGGCGGCGTGTACCTCGAGCAGGGGCGCCGGCTCGCGTGGCTCGCGCTCGACAAGACGGGCACGATCACGCGCGGCAAGCCGGTGCAGACCGATTTCGAGGGGCGCGCGGCCGATGTCGACGCCGCGCGCGTGCGACGGCTCGCCGCGAGCCTCGCCGCGCGCTCGGACCACCCGGTTTCGCAGGCGGTCGCGGTGGCGAACGCGGCCGAAGCCGGCCTGGGCGGCCTGGACGGCGCCGGCCGCGCGAAGAACGCGTCATTCCTCGACGTCGCCTACTTCGAGGCGATTCCCGGCCGCGGCGTGCGCGGCACGATCGGCGGCACGCCGTACTGGCTCGGCAATCATCGCCTCGTCGAGGAGCTCGAGTGCTGCACGCCGGCGCTCGAAGCGCGCCTCGACGAGCTGGAGCGGCAGGGCAAGACGGTCGTGATGCTGATCGACGGCACGCGCGTGCTCGGTCTCTTCGCGGTCGCCGACACGGTGAAGGACACGAGCCGCGCGGCGCTCGCGGAGCTGCACGCGCTCGGCATCAAGACCGCGATGCTGACGGGCGACAACCCGCACACCGCGCAAGCGATCGCGCAGCAGGTCGGCATCGACGACGCACGCGGCAACCAGTTGCCGCAGGACAAGCTCGCCGCCGTCGAAGAGCTTGCGGCGGGCGGCCGCGCGGTGGGCATGGTCGGCGACGGGATCAACGACGCGCCGGCGCTCGCGCGCGCCGACATCGGTTTTGCGATGGGCGCGATGGGTACCGACACCGCGATCGAGACGGCTGACGTCGCGCTGATGGACGACGATCTGCGGAAGATCCCGGCGTTCGTGCGGCTGTCGCGCGCGACGCATCGCGTGCTCGTGCAGAACATCACGTTCGCGCTCGCCGTGAAGGCGGTGTTCGTCGGCCTCACCGTCGCGGGGATGGGCACGATGTGGATGGCGGTGTTCGCCGACGCGGGCGCGAGCCTCATCGTCGTCGGCAATGGCTTGCGGCTGCTGCGCCGCGGTCAATGAACGGAGGCGGCGATGGATTGGCTCAGGTGGATCGTCGGCGGGCGGCATCACGGAGGCGGCGGCCGGCGCGGCCGTCATGACGGCGGGGCGGGCGGCGGGCACGGCCATGACCGCGGCTACGACGATCGCGGCGGTCATGGCGGTCATGGCCACGGCGGCTACGGTAGCCAGGGCTGGGGCCGTCAGGATGCGCCGCGCGGCGGCGGTTGGGATCGCGCGCGTGACGGCGCGCCGCTGCGCGGCGAAGCGAGCGCGCCCGCGCAGAGCGCCGCGTGCGCGAAGTGCGGCGCGATCAACGGCGCGGATGCGAAGTTCTGCGCGCAATGCGGCGCATCGCAGACGCCGCCTGCATGCGGCGCATGCCGCGCGCCGCTCGATGCGTCGGCGCGCTTCTGCCCGCAGTGCGGGGCGGCCGTCTCGTCGCAGCGCGGATGACCTGCGACGCCCGGCCGCGCGCCGGCCGGGCACTCGCGCAGGACCGCGGCCGCGCCGCAGCAGCACAGGGAGACGCGCGGCCATGCGCCGCGCATCGGCGCGGCGAATCGCCCAGCAAGTACCGGGCCGGCATTCGGATTCAGGGCCGCGTCGTTTGCGCTCGCACAACATATCGGCGCATCGCATGCGAGCGGCGAACGACATCGGTTCACATTCTTCCATTCCTCATCAATCGGCCGATTCGTTGCATGCTTGCGGTTCGCCGACGCGAACCGCGCCTCCGCGCGCGCGAACCCTTCATTACGCCAACGAATGGCATCGATCCGCGCGCATGCGCGGGCCGTCGCCGCACCATGCTGGCGCACGATTTTTGTTAGCAGGATCGATCCCTCAGATTAAAGTTCGAGTACAGTGAAGCACGATTGAAGCCGTCATCGTTCCCCGTGTAAGGTCGCCGGCTGCGGAGCCCGGTTTTCTTCGGAGTCCGCAGGTTGTTCGTCGAGGTCCAACGCAACATCACGCTTTTCGGGAGAGAACATATGGATTCATCCAGTTTCCTGACGTCGATGCAGAGCACGCTCGGCGTTTATCTGCCCAAGATCGCCGGCGCGCTCGGCATTCTGGTCATCGGCTGGCTGATCGCCGTGATCGTCCGGGCGGGCGTGCGCCGCCTGCTGGGCGCGCTGAAGGTCGATGCGCGCATCGCCGAAAGCACGGGCCAGGGCGCGCAGGTGGAGCGCATCATCGCGGGTGGCCTGTTCTGGCTCATCCTGCTCGTGACCGCGGTCGGCATCTTCAACGTGCTGAACCTCTACGCGATCTCGAATCCGTTCTCGCTGCTCGTCACGAAGATCATCAACTATCTGCCGAACCTCATCGGCGGCGCGGCGCTCACGCTCGTCGCATGGCTGATCGCGTCGCTGCTGCGCAGCCTCGCCGACAAGACGCTGAAGGCGAGCAAGATCGACAGCAAGCTGTCGGAGACGGCGGGGATGCGGCCGATGAGCTCGTATCTCGGCGACGTGCTGTTCTGGCTCGTGATCCTGATGTTCATTCCGGCGATTCTCGCCGCGTTCGATCTGAACGGCCTGCTGTCGCCCGTGCAGGGGATGATCGACAAGATCCTCGCGATCGTGCCGAACGTGTTCGCCGCGGCCGTGATCGGCTTCGTCGGCTGGCTCGTCGCGCGCATCCTGCGCGGGCTCGTCACGAACCTGCTCGTCGCGGCGGGCGCCGACCGGCTCACGCAAAGCGTTGAGAGCCCGACGCCCGTGAAGATTTCGAATCTCGTCGGCACGGTCGTCTTCATCTTCGTGTTCGTGCCGACGCTGATCTCCGCGCTCGACGCGCTGAAGATCGAGGCGATCTCGCGGCCCGCGACCGACCTGCTCGGTCAGTTCCTCAACGCGGTGCCCGACATCGTCGCGGCGGTCGTGATCGTGCTCGTCACGTTCTACGTCGCGCGCTTCGTCGGTGCGCTCGTGCAGAAGCTGCTCGTCGCCGCGGGCGTCGACGGCCTGCCCACGATGCTCGGCGTCGAACGCGTGTTCACCGGAATGCTGCAGCCTTCGGTGCTCGCCGGCCGGCTGATCGTGTTCTTCGCGATGCTGTTCGCGACCGTCGAAGCCGCGAACCGGCTCGGCTTCACGCAGGTGCGCGATGTCGTCACGCTGTTCATCGAGTTCGGCGGGCACGTGCTGATGGGCGGCGTGATCCTCGTGATCGGCTTCTGGCTCGCGGGCCTCGCGCGCCGCGTAATCGAGCAGGCCGACAACGAGCACAGCCGCCTGCTGTCGCGTATCGCGCAGTTCGCGATCCTCGGCCTCGTGTTCGCGATGGGCTTGCGCGCGATGGGCATCGCGAACGAGATCGTGCAGCTCGCGTTCGGCCTCGTGCTCGGCGCGATCGCGGTTGCGGTCGCGCTGTCGTTCGGCCTCGGCGGCCGCGAGGCGGCGGGCAAGCTGCTCGACCGCTGGTTCAATCAGCGCGGCAAGCAGGAGTGATGCCGCCGAGCCGCGTGTGACCGCATGTGACAGTGCGTCCGCGCGGTGCTCGGCGCGAGCCGTCAGCCAAGCACCGCGCGCCGCACCTTGCGCAACGCGTCTTCGAGAGACTCCAGCGCGATCGAGCCGAGCGCGATCCGCAGCGCATGCGGCGCACTCGCCGCGGTCGAGAACGGCTCGGCCGTCGTCACGAGCACGCCGTCGCGTTCGAGCTGCCCCGCGACGCGGTCCGCGCGCAATTCTTCGGGCATCGTGAGCCAAAGATAGTACGCGCACGGATGCGAGACGACGTCGCCGTCACGCAAGATCCGCCGCGCGAGCGTCTGCCGCCGCCGCGCGTCCTTGCGCTTGCGGTCCTCGAGCGTGTCGACGATTCCGCCGTCGATCCACTGGCAGGCAAGCGCGACCGTCAGCGACGGCGTATTCCACGTCGACACGCGAATCGCGCGCTCGAGCGCCGGCACGAGCCGTTCCGGCGCGGCGACGAAGCCTAGCCGCAAGCCCGATGCGACGCTCTTCGACAGCCCCGACACGTAGACCGTGCGCTCGGGCGCATGCGTGAACACGGGCTTCGGCGCGGGCTCGGCGAGAAACGCGTAGGCGCCGTCCTCGATGACGAGCAGATCGTGACGCTCGGCGAGCTCGGCAAGACGCGCGCGATTCGCCGCGGACATCACGGAGCCGAGCGGGTTGTGCAGCGTCGGCATCGTGTAGACCGCGCGCACCGGCCGCTTCCTGCAAAGCGCATCGAGCCGGTCGAGATCGAGATCCTGCGCGGCCGACAGCGGCAGCGGTGCGAGCGCGATCCGGTGCGCGTGCGCGAGCGCCTTCATGCCGGGATAGGTCAGCGCGTCGATCGCGAGCAGTTCGCCCGGCTTCATCGTCGCCATCAGCGTGACCGCGAGCCCCTGCTGCGCGCCGTTGACGATCAGTACCTGCTCGGCCGGCACGCGGATGCCGCGATTGCGCAGGTGCCGCGCGACGGTCTGCCGCTCGTGCCGGCGGCCGCCCTGCGGCGCCGAATGCAGGAGCGCGTCGAGATCGCCGGACGCCGCGAGGTTGCGCAGGCCGCCGCGCAGCAGCTCGACCTGGCCCGGCAGCGACGGATAGTTGAATGTCAGATCGATCGCACCCGCCTTCGCCGGCTGCTGCTCGAGGCCGAGCCCGCGCGGCAGCGACGTGTCGCGCACGAACGTGCCGCGTCCGGTCTCGCCGACGACGAGGCCCGCTTCCGCGAGCTCGGCGTACACGCGCGACGCCGTTGCGAGCGCGATGCCGTGCTGCTTCGTCAATGCGCGCACCGTCGGCAATTGCGCGCCGGGCGCGAGCGTGCCTGCGCGGATGCGCGCGGCGAAGTCGTCGACGATCGTCTGGTAGCGTGATTCGGCCATCGCGTTGTATCTAGAACAATTCTTTGTTTGTATCGGGCGACCAGATTACGCTGCACGTGTCGTTCACGCAAACCTTCGCCGACATGATCCAGATATCCACTTTGTCGCTTTTCGCCGCGGCCGTGTTGGTGCTGCTGATGTCGCCGGGGCCGAACATGGCCTTCGTGATCGCGCACGGCGCGGCGCACGGGCTGCGCGGCGGCGTTGCCGCGGCGCTCGGCATCGGCGCGGCCGATCTCGTGCTCACCGCGCTGACGGCGGCGGGTGTCGCGGCTGCCGTGGCCGCGTGGCCGCCTTCGTTCGATCTGATCCGCTATGCGGGCGCGGCCTACCTGTTGTGGATGGCGTACCGCGCGGTGCGCCGTCCGGGCTTGCTCGGCAAGGTCGCCTCGAAGGAGCGGTCGCTATGGTCGGTTGGCGTGCGCGCGATGCTGAACAGCCTGTCGAATCCGAAGGCGCTGCTGTTCTTCATCGTGTTTCTGCCGCAATTCGTCGATCGTCACGGCGCGTCGGTCACCGGCCAACTGGCGGCGCTTGGTTGCGCGCTCGCCGCGATCAGCGTCGCGTTTCATGCGCTGCTCGGCGCGGCGGGCCATGCGGTGCGGGGCTTCATCGGGCATCGCGCGGCGTCGGCCGGCCTGGCCGCGCTCTTAGTGCTGCTCGCGGTGCGCCTCGCGACGAGGTCGCGGCTCTCCTGAGCGACTCACACACCTCGACAACGCGCGTGCGCACAATCGACAGGATACCGAACGATGTATATCGCCGCATTCATTTACCGCCTCGGTCAAATCGACGACGAATTCCGGCAATTGACCGAGACGATCGACGCGGTCGCGGCGAGCCTGCCCGGTTTCGTCGGCATGGAATCGTGGCGCTCGGCCGACGGCCTGATGTTCAACGCGAGCTACTACTGGCGCGACGAGCAAACGCTGCGTGCGTTCGCTGCGCATCCGAAGCATCTCGATGCGAAGCGCCAGTTCCGCCGCTGGTACGACGGCTATCACGTCGTCGTGTCGAAGGTCGAGCGCGCATACGGCGACGGCTCGTTCCGGCATCTCGTCCCGGATTCTCGGCGCGAGCGGAACGGTTAGCGTTCCTGATGACTGCTCCGGCGCTCAAGCCGCATCCGCGCTGCCGATCCGGCCTTTGTCGGGCATCATCGCGCAGCCGGCCGGCAGCGGCGGGAAGCCGGCGAGCCGCGCGACTCCCGTGCGCAGCGCGAGCGCGTACAGCAGCATCGGGCCGACGATGCCCGCGAGCGTGCCGAGCGCGAGCTGCACGCCGACTTCGACGATGCCGAGCCTGACGAGCGCGATGCGCGTCGCGGCTGTCGCGAGAATGTGCGCGAGATAGATCGGCATCGACGCGAAGCCGACGTATTCGAGCCATGACGGGCGACGCGCTGGCGAACGCTGCGCCGTATCGCCGCGCCGTGTCGCGCGATACGCGACGAGCAGCACGAGCGCGCTGCCCGATAGCGCGGCGGGCAGCGCCCAGATGCTGTCCGGCTCGCCGAAGCGGTGCGCGAATGCCGACGATGCCGCGAACGTCACCGCGATGGCGACGAGCGCGAGCCCGTTCGACGCGCGTTCGACGAGTGCGGGCAACGGGTTGCCGATCAGCATTCCGAGCGCGAAGAACGGGAAGTACGCGAGCGTCATCGACACGATGCCCCACTGCGTCACGGAGCCGGCGACGAACGCGACGATGGCGAGCCCGCCGATCGCGAGCGCGGCGAGTGCGACGGGCATGGCGGGCATGGCGCGCAGCGCGCGCGTTCGCTCGCCGTTCGCACCGCCGCGCGCCCGCATGCGCGGCGCGACGATCGACGTCCCCCATGCAATCAGCATGCAGGTGAAAAGCGCGTACAGGAACCAGAACTGCCCGAACGGCCGCCAGCCGATCGCGAGCAGATCGCGCGGCGTGAACGCGTGATTCATGCCGTGTGACGACAGCGCGATCTGCACCGCGCCTTGCAGCAGCGACCAGACGAAGTACGGATAGACGATCGTGCGCAGCTTCGCGAGCAGGAAGACGTCGCCCGCGCGCTGCAGCGACTTCGGCACATGCAGCCCCGACAGCAGGAAGAAGAGCGGCATGTGGAACGTGTAGATCGTATAGTCGGCCGCGGCGAGCAGGGCGCTCGGCCAGCCGGCCGGCACGAGGCCGGCCGCGAACAGGCCGCGCAGCACGTGGCCGTATACGACGAGGATGATGCCCGCACCCCGAGCGGTATCGAGATAGGAGTCCCGCATGGTCTCTCGGTCATTGGAATGGTCTTTCGTGGGTAAGCCGCGCGCCGCTCGAAGGCGGCGCGCGGTACGCTTGCTGCGTACGGACAATGTAGGGGCGCGCGCGACGGCGATCTGTGTGCCGGGCGACATAAGTTCGCTGTCGCGCCACGCGCCCGAGGCAGTCGAAGCAGTCGAAGCGGATGAATGGCGAAAGGCGGACGGACCGCACGCGCGCGCGCCAGCCGCCGAAAATATTTCCGTATGCGAAATGAAAGCGCGGACGTTTGCCGATTTTCGATAACACGTCGATTAATGACTCACTAGCATCGATTCTCAGTGGCGGGGCGGGCCTATCTCGGCGCCGGGCTCCGCCCCTTCGAGGAGAGATTCATGCAGACAGAGTCGAATGGCCGCCCCGACGCGGGCGGCGGCGCAGCGCGGCCGGCGCTTCAGCAGACGCTCGGCACGTGGCAACTGTGGGGGATCGCGGTCGGTCTCGTGATTTCGGGCGAGTACTTCGGCTGGAGTTACGGCTGGGCGAGCGCGGGCACGCTCGGCTTCGTCGTCACCGCGCTGTTCGTCGCGGCGATGTACACGACCTTCATCTTCAGCTTCACCGAGCTCACGACGTCGATCCCGCACGCGGGCGGCCCGTTCGCGTACGCGCGCCGCGCGTTCGGTCCCGCGGGCGGCTATCTCGCGGGTGTCGCGACGCTTGTCGAATTCGTGTTCGCGCCGCCCGCGATCGCGCTCGCGATCGGCGCGTACCTGCACGTGCAGTTTCCCGGCCTCGAGCCGAAGCACGCGGCGATGGGCGCGTATCTCGTGTTCATGGCGCTGAACATCGTCGGCGTGCAGATCGCCGCGACGTTCGAGCTCGTCGTCACGCTGCTCGCGATCTTCGAGCTGCTCGTGTTCATGGGCGTCGTGTCGCCGGGCTTCGCGTGGAGCAACTTCATGAAGGGCGGCTGGGCGGGCGCGGATCACTTCAGCGCGGGCGCGTTCCACGGCATGTTCGCGGCGATCCCGTTCGCGATCTGGTTCTTCCTCGCGATCGAGGGCGTCGCGATGGCGGCCGAGGAAGCGAAGAACCCGAAGCGCTCGATCCCGATCGCATACGTCGCCGGCATCCTGACGCTCGTCGTTCTCGCGATCGGCGTGATGGTGTTCGCGGGCGGCGCGGGTGACTGGACCAAGCTCGCGAACATCAACGATCCGCTGCCGCAGGCGATGAAGTACATCGTCGGCGCGAACAGCGGCTGGATGCACATGCTCGTGTGGCTCGGCCTGTTCGGCCTCGTCGCGTCGTTCCACGGAATCATCCTCGGCTATTCGCGCCAGATCTTCGCGCTCGCCCGCGAAGGCTACCTGCCCGAATGGCTCGCGAAGGTGCATCCGCGCTTCAAGACGCCTTATCGCGCGATCCTCGCGGGCGGTGTGGTCGGCATCGTCGCGATCTACAGCGACGAGCTGATCCAGTTCGGCGGCCAGACGCTCACCGCGAACATCGTGACGATGTCCGTGTTCGGCGCTATCGTGATGTACATCGTGAGCATGGCGGCGCTCTTCAAGCTGCGCCGCGCGCAGCCGCGGATGGCGCGCCCGTTCCGCGCGCCGCTGTATCCGTTCTTCCCGGCGTTCGCGCTCGTCGCGGCGCTCGTGTGCCTCGGCACGATGGTGTACTTCAACGCGCTTGTCGCGTCGATCTTCGTCGCGTTCGTCGCGCTCGGGTACGGCTACTTCCTCGCGACGCGCGCGCAGCGCGCGGCCGCACCCGCCGACGCGCTGCTGGAGGAGTGAAAAGCGCGTGCCGCGCGCCGGAGGGCGGTGCGCGGCCGCGACGACAAGGAGTCCAGATGCGATATACGGAGACGATCGGTCCGCGCACCTACCGCTTCGCGGACCTGAAGACGCTGCTCGCGAAGGCGAGCCCTTTGCGTTCCGGCGACCAGCTCGCGGGCGTCGCGGCCGCGACCGAGGAGGAGCGCGTCGCCGCGAAGATGGCGCTCGCGAGCGTGCCGCTTGACGCGTTCCTGAACGAGGCGGTGATTCCCTACGAAGACGACGAGGTCACGCGCCTCGTCGTCGACACGCATTCGCGCGACGCATTCGCCGAGATCTCGCACCTGACGGTCGGCGATTTCCGCAACTGGCTGCTGTCGAGCGCAGCCGATGCGGCCGCGCTCGAGCGGATCGCGCCCGGCCTCACGCCGGAGATGGTCGCGGCGGTGTCGAAGCTGATGCGCAATCAGGACCTGATCGCGGCGGCGAGAAAGCGCCGCGTCGTCACGCGCTTCCGGAACACGGTCGGGCTGCCGGGGCGGATGTCGGTGCGGCTGCAGCCGAACCATCCGACCGACGACGTGAAGGGCATCGCCGCATCGATGCTCGACGGGCTGATGTACGGCTGCGGCGACGCGATGATCGGCATCAACCCGGCGACGGACAGCCTCGCCGCGATCACGAAGCTGCTCGCGATGATCGACGCGTTCCGCGAGCGCTACCGCGTGCCGACGCAATCGTGCGTGCTCACGCACGTGACGAACACGATCGCGGCGATCGAGAAGGGCGCGCCCGTCGATCTCGTGTTCCAGTCGATCGCGGGCACCGAGCAGGCGAACGCGAGCTTCGGCGTTTCGCTCGCGCTGCTCGCCGAGGCGCGCGATGCGGCGCTGACGCTCAAGCGCGGCACGGTCGGCGACAACCTGATGTACTTCGAGACGGGCCAGGGCAGCGCGCTGTCGGCGAACGCGCATCACGGCGTCGATCAGCAGACCTGCGAAGTGCGCGCGTATGCGGTCGCGCGCGCGTTCGAGCCGTTTCTCGTCAACACGGTGGTCGGCTTCATCGGCCCCGAATATCTGTACGACGGCAAGCAGATCATCCGCGCGGGGCTCGAGGATCACTTCTGCGGCAAGCTGCTCGGCGTGCCGATGGGCTGCGACATCTGCTACACGAACCACGCGCAGGCCGATCAGGACGACATGGACAACCTGCTGACGCTGCTCGGCGCGGCGGGCATCAACTTCATCATGGGCATTCCCGGCGCGGACGACGTGATGCTGAACTACCAGAGCACGTCGTTTCACGATCAGCTCTACGTGCGCGAGGTGCTCGGCCTGCGCCGCGCGCCCGAGTTCGAGGAGTGGCTGGAAACGATGGAGATCACGGATGCGCACGGCGCGCTGCGCGCCGCGTCGGCGCGCGTGCCGCTGCTCGCCGGCGCGAACGACTGGATGGGGTTTTCAGCATGAGCGACGCGGTCGAAAAGAACCCGTGGGGGCAACTGAAGTCGTTCACGAACGCGCGGATCGCGCTCGGCCGCGCGGGCAACAGCTTGCCGACCGCGCCGCTGCTCGCGTTCAACCTGTCGCATGCGCAGGCGCGCGATGCCGTCCATCAGCCGCTCGACGCCGATGCGCTGCGCCGCGACATCGAAGCGGCCGGGCTGCCGACGCTCGGCGTGCAGAGCGCCGCGCCGGACCGGCAGCATTACCTGCGGCGGCCGGACCTCGGCCGCAAACTGTCCGACGACAGCCGCGCGCTGCTCGCCGGGTGCGGCGCGGCGCTCGGCGAAGCGCCGGACGTCGTGTTCGTCGTCGCCGACGGGCTGTCGGCGTTCGCGGCCGCGAAGCAGGCGCTGCCGCTCCTGAACGCGGTGCGGCCGAAGCTCGAGGGCTGGCGGATCGGGCCCGTCGTCGTCGCGCGGCAGGCGCGCGTCGCGCTCGGCGACGAGATCGGCGAGCTGCTCGGCGCGCGCCTCGTCGCGATGCTGATCGGCGAGCGGCCGGGCTTGAGCTCGCCGGACAGCCTCGGCGTGTATCTGACGTATGCGCCGAAGGTCGGCTGCCACGACGCGCAGCGCAACTGCGTCTCGAACGTGCGGCCCGAAGGGCTGCCGTACGACGCGGCCGCGCACAAGCTGCACTATCTGCTGACGCATGCGCGGCGGCTCGGGCTCACGGGCGTCGGGCTCAAGGACGACAGCGATGCGCTGCTGCCCGCCGCGCGGACGGAAGCGGAGCGTCTGGCGGCGGAGTGAGCCGGTTTCGGCGCGTTGCGGCGCGGCCGGCGATGGCGCGACGCCGCGCGCCCGTCACGCGAATTGGCCCGACCGGCCCGATTCAGCCGCCTCGAGGGGCACGTCCGCATGCCGGCGCTCGTGTTCCAGCAGCCACCGCTTGCGCTCGAGGCCGCCGCCATAGCCGGTCAGCGCCCCGTCCTTGCCGATGATCCGGTGGCACGGCACGATGATCGAGATGCGGTTCGCGCCGTTCGCCGCGGCGACTGCACGCACCGCGAGCGGGCTGCCGAGCTTGCGCGCCTGCTCCTGATACGACGCGGTGCGCGCATAGGGCACGGTCAGCAACTGCCGCCATGCGGCGCGCTGGAACGCGGTGCCGGGCGCGTCGAGCGCGACGTCGAAGCGCTGCCGCGCGCCCGCGAAATATTCGGCGATCTCCTGTTGCGCCTGCCGCGTGTGCCGGTTCTCGCCGACGAGCACGCGCGCGCCGAGCAGGCGCTCGAGATCGGCGAATTCGGCGGCGAGCGTGCGCCGATCGACGAATTCGAGCAGGCAGACGCCGTTGTCCGTCGCGCCGACGAACATCGGGCCGAGCGGCGTCGTGAAGCGGGCGGTGACGATCGTGTTCGCATGGGCGCCTTGCATCGGCGTATCTCCGAAAATTTTCCTGAACGTGTGCGCGAAGCCGCTCAGCGAGCCGTAGCCGGCGTCGAATGCGGCGTCGGTCGCGCGCGCGCCGTCGCGCATCGTCTGCCGCGCGGCGTCGATCCTGAGCATCCGCTGGTACGCGTGGAACGTCATCCCGTAGTGCCGCGCGAACCAGCGGCGCAGGCTTTCGGGGCCGATGCCGTGCGCGCGCAGCGCGTCGTCGGAAATCCGCTCGTGCGGATGCGCGCCGACGAGCGCGAGCGCCCGTGCGACGGCGGCGGGCGGCTCGCTCGCCGGGCGCGTCGGCCGGCAGATCTTGCACGGGCGATAGCCGGCCGCGAGCGCGTCGTCGAACGTCGTGAAGAACTCGACGTTCTCGCGCTTCGGCTTGCGCGCGCGGCAGGTCGAGATGCAGAACACCGACGTCGTCTTCACGCCGACGAAGAACATGCCCGCATACTCGGGCGAGCGGTCGACGAGCGCGCGGTAACAGACGTCGGCGAGCCGCGGGTCGGCGATGCGCATGGCGGGCTCCAGCGGATGCAATGCGACGACGATAACGCGCGTCGCGCGCGGGCGGCAACCGAAAATCGGACGAGTATTTTCGAGCCGGCGGGCAGCCGATGTGTCACGCAATACGCGTTCGGGGGGCCGAGGTCCGGCGCTCACGCGTCGCGAAACAGCCGCTCGCAAACGAAATCGACGAACACCCTCACCTTCGGCGACAACTGCCGGTTCGACGGCCACAGGATCGAGAACTGCCCGGGGCCGATCCGGTATGCGTCGAGCACGGTCGCGAGCGCGCCGTCGGCGAGCGCGTCGCGCGCGAGGAAATCCGGCATGTAGCCGATGCCGAACCCCGACATCACCGCCGCGCGCAGCGCCTCCATGTTGTTGCATGTCATCGCGGTGTGCAGGTTCGGCGGTTCGCTGCCGTCGGGCAGCAGCCCCCACGGCTGCAGCTTGCCCGTCGTCGGGAAGCGGTAGCGCACGCATGCGTGCGCGTCGAGCTCGCGCAGCGTGCGCGGCGCGCCCGCCTGCGCGAGATACGCGGGCGACGCGCACAGCAGAAAGCTGAACGGTCCGAGACGGCGTGACATCAGGCTCGAATCGCTGAGCGCGCCGCTGCGGATCACCGCGTCGAAGCCGCCTTCGACGACGTCGACCAGCCGGTCGTTGAAATCGAGATCCAGCTCGACGTCCGGATAGCGGCGCTTGAATTCCGGCAGGACAGGCAGCAGGAACCGGTAGCCGATCACGGGCAGGCTCACGCGCAGCCGGCCGCGCGGCGTCTGCGCGCTCTGCGACACGCTCGCCTGCGCGTCGCGCAGCTCTTCGAGCGCGCGGTGGCAGCGTTCGTGGAAATGGCGTCCTTCGTCGGTCAGCGTGACCTTGCGCGTCGTCCGGTGGAAGAGCCGCACGCCGAGCGTGCGCTCGAGCTTCGCGATCGTCTTGCCGACCGCCGACGCCGACACGCCGAGCTTGCGTCCCGCCGCGACGAAGCTGAGCGTCTCCGCCGTGCGGACGAACGCGACGATGCCGTTCAGGTTGTCCATATCGCTCCGTTTCCCTTCGTTGGTCGATATTGCGGAATTCAGCTCCGCAATATACGGAATCTTGCGTTGTTTTTCGTCGATTGAATCCGGATTATCGTTCGTCGCTCGGCCGGAGGGTTCGCCGCCGCAGATGAAACCGCGGCGCGACGACCGGCGCTTTTTGAACGGAGCGACGATGATGGACCGATCTTTTTCCGCTGAGCGGCTCGCGATACTCGCGGCCGTCTGCCTCGCCGCGCTCGCGCTGCCGCTCAGCTTCTCGGGCGGCGCGGTCGCGACGCCCGCGATCGGCCGCGATCTCGGCGGCGGCCCGGTCGCGATGAACTGGATCACGAACGCGTTCATGCTGACGTTCGGCAGCCTGCTGATGGCGGCGGGCGCGCTCGCCGACCAGTTCGGCCGCAAGCGCGTGTTCGCGGCGGGCGTCGGCGGCTTCACCGCGTGCTCGCTCGCGCTCGGCTTCGCGCCGTCGATCGTCGCCGTCGATCTGCTGCGCGCCGCGCAAGGCGTTGCGGCCGCCGCGGCGCTGGCGGGCGGCACGGCCGCGCTCGCCCAGGAGTTCGACGGCGCCGCGCGCACCCGCGCGTTCAGCGTGCTCGGCACGACGTTCGGGCTCGGGCTCGCGTTCGGTCCGGTGCTCGCGGGCGTGCTGATCGAGCGCTTCGGCTGGCGCGCGATCTTCGCGACGGGCACCGTGGCCGGCGCGCTGTCGCTCGCGTTCGGCGTGCCGCGGATGCGCGAGTCGCGCGATCCGAATGCGCAGCGTCTCGACTGGGCGGGCACGCTCGCGTTCACCGCGATGCTGTCGTGCTTCACGTTCGGCGTGATCCAGGCGCAGGCAAGCGGCTGGGCGAGCCCGCTCGTCGCGGCGCTGCTCGCGGGCGCGGCGCTCTGCGCGATCGCGTTCGCGGCGATCGAGGCGCGCGTCGCGCGGCCGATGCTCGACCTGTCGCTGTTTCGCTACCCGCGCTTCGTCGGCGTGCAGGTGCTGCCGGTTGCGACCTGCTGCTGCTACGTCGTGCTGCTCGTCGTGCTGCCGCTGCGCTTCATCGGCATCGACGGCTTCAGCGAAATCGACGCCGGCTGGCTGATGCTCGCGCTGTCCGCGCCGATGCTCGTCGTGCCGATGCTCGCGGCGGCGCTCACGCGCTGGATGTCTGCGGGCGTGATCTCGGGCATCGGGCTCGTGATCGCGGCCGCGGGCCTCGGGTGGCTCGGCCGCGCGCTGCACGCCGGCGCGGGCGCGGCGGCGATCGCGCCGATGCTCGCGATCGGGCTCGGCGCGGGGATGCCGTGGGGTCTGATGGACGGTTTGTCGGTGAGCGTCGTGCCGAAGGAGCGCGCCGGAATGGCGACGGGCATTTTCAGCACGACGCGCGTCGCGGGCGAGGGGATCGCGCTCGCGATCGTCAATGCGATGCTCGCGACGTTCGCGCAATCGCACGTGCGCGACGCGGCGGCGCCGCTCGCCGCGCCCGCCGCCGTGCACGAGGCCGCCGCGCGGCTCGCGACGGGCGACCTCGCGCATGCGGCCGCGCTGCTGCCGGGCGTCGCGCGCGATGCGCTGCGGCAAAGCTATGCGGCCGCGTTCGGCAGCCTGCTCGAAGGGCTGACGGCCGTCACGCTGCTGTGCGCGCTCGCCGCGTTCGCGTTCCTGAGCCGGACCCGCGCGCACGGCGAGCCGGCGTCCGGGCCGGCGCGCTCGCGCGATCGTCGTGCGCTGACGCTCGATCGCGAGTGCGGTTGAAAGGGGGCGGCGGCCGCACGCCGGCTTGGCGCGGCGATCGCGTGGCCGACGAACGATGCGGTGACGGACGACGCAACGGCTGAAGAGCCGATGGCGGAAGAAGGGCCAATGACGGAAGGGCCGGCAGAAGCGTCAAGGCAGAATCGACGCAAGCGCAAAAAGGCCCGACGGAACCGCATCGACACGCGAGTCCGCCGGGCCAGGCCAAGCCGATCATGCGGCGCGCGAGCGACTGCCGCCCGCGCCGCTTCCGCGCGGGATCAGAAGAACCCGAGCGGCTTCTCGCCGTAGCTGACGAGCAGGTTTTTCGTCTGCTGGTAGTGGTCGAGCATCATCTTGTGCGTCTCGCGGCCGATGCCCGACTGCTTGTAGCCGCCGAACGCCGCGTGCGCCGGATACGCGTGATAGCAGTTCGTCCACACGCGGCCCGCCTGGATGCCGCGGCCGACGCGGTATGCGCGGTTGCCGTCGCGCGTCCAGACGCCCGCGCCGAGGCCGTACAGCGTGTCGTTCGCGATCTCGAGCGCTTCCTCCTCGGTCTGGAACGTCGTCACCGCGAGCACCGGCCCGAAGATCTCTTCCTGGAAGATGCGCATCTTGTTGTGGCCGCGGAACACGGTCGGCTTCACGTAATAGCCTTCGGCGAGCTCGCCGCCGAGCACGTTGCGCTCGCCGCCCGTCAGGCACTGCGCGCCTTCGCCGCGGCCGATGTCGATGTACGACAGGATCTTCTCGAGCTGCTCGGCCGACGCCTGCGCGCCGATCATCGTCTGCGCGTCGAGCGGATGGCCCTGCTTGATCGCCTCGACGCGCTTCAACGCACGCTCGATGAAGCGATCGTAGATGCTCTCCTCGACGAGCGCGCGCGACGGGCACGTGCAGACCTCGCCCTGGTTCAGAGCGAACATCGCGAAGCCTTCGAGCGCCTTGTCGAAGTAGCTGTCGTCGCGGTCCATCACGTCGGCGAAGAAGATGTTCGGGCTCTTGCCGCCGAGCTCGAGCGTGACGGGGATCAGGTTCTCGCTCGCGTACTGCATGATGAGGCGGCCCGTCGACGTCTCGCCCGTGAACGCGATCTTCGCGATCCGCTTGCTCGACGCGAGCGGCTTGCCCGCCTCGAGCCCGAAGCCGTTGACGATGTTGAGCACGCCGGGCGGCAGCAGATCCTGGATCAGCTCGGCGAACACGAGGATCGACGCGGGCGTCTGCTCGGCGGGCTTGAGCACGACGCAGTTGCCGGCCGCGAGCGCGGGCGCGAGCTTCCACGCGGCCATCAGCAATGGGAAGTTCCACGGGATGATCTGGCCGACGACGCCGAGCGGCTCGTGGAAGTGATAGGCGACCATGTCGTCGCCGATGTCGGCGATCGAGCCTTCCTGCGCGCGGATGCAGCCCGCGAAGTAGCGGAAGTGGTCGATCGCGAGCGGCACGTCGGCCGCGGTGGTCTCGCGCAGCGGCTTGCCGTTGTCGATCGTCTCGGCGACAGCGAGGCGCGTGAGGTTCGCCTCCATCCGGTCGGCGATCTTCAGCAGCACGTTCGCGCGCTCGGCCGCGCCCGTCGCGGCCCAGCCCGCCTTCGCCGCGTGCGCGGCGTCGAGCGCGAGCTCGACGTCGGCTGCGCGCGAGCGAGGGATCGCGGTGAACGGCCGGCCAGTGACGGGCGAGACGTTGTCGAAATACTCGCCGCCGACTGGGGCGACCCATTCGCCGCCGATGAAATTCCCGTACTGCTTGCGGTACGGGAATTCGATGTTCAGATGTTGCATGTCCGCGTGATTCATCGTTGCTCCTCGCATGTCGGTATCGGTGATGCGCCGCGCGACGTGCGCGACACCGATCGTTACGCCAAAACCGTGCCAGCGGGCCGCACCGCGGTGCATCGGCGCGCCGGCGCGGGGCTCGGCGCGCGCGCGGCGCGGCTGCGCGCGGCGGACTGCGCCGTCGTTGAACACCCGCCGCGCGCCGGTTGTTCAGGCGCGGCACAGCGTCGCACCGACGCGGGCGATTTTGGCGGGGGTACGCTTCGGCACGGGAATTGCGTATTCGGGCGGATCGTTTCAGCTTCAGCGACGCAAAAGGAGGCGCGATGGATTACGGGCACGCCGGCGCCGAGACGACGGCGGAGGACACGGGGCGCAGCGCGGACGGCGACGGCGGCGCGGCCGGGCGCGCGGTCGTCAGCGTCGCGCACGACGCCGACGAGCAGGCGCGCAACCTGATCGGCTGGCGCCAGACCTACGACCAGCTCGCGGCGGGCCGCTTCGTCGGCACGCTGACCGAGCTGCCGCTCGACACGATGAAGGTGTTCCGCGAGACGACGAGCCACACGCTGCGGCAGGCATGCGAGGTGCGCGGCGATGCGTACTGGTTCGGCATTCCGGTCGCGCGCGACGGCGCGGCGCGCATCGACGCGCGGCCGATCGCCGCCGACGCGCTCGCGTTCCGGCCTGGCAACGTCGAATTCGAGCTGCTGACGCCCGCGCAATTCTCGATCTACGGCGTCGTCGTGCGCGGCGCGGTGCTGCGCCGCTATGCGGAGGAGGTCGAGCGCTGCGGGCTCGACGAGCGATTGCCGCTCGTGCCCGTCGTGCGCGTCGGCGAGGCGCGGCTCACGCGGCTGTGCGCGCTGCTCGCGCAGCGTCTCGACGACGCGGACGCGATGAGCGCGGCGCTCGCGCCGCTGTCCGACTGCGCGCGCAACGATCTGCAGGCGGAGGTGCTCGCGGCGCTGTTCGATCTGTGCGCGTCGCCCGCCGCCGCCGCGACGGTCGAGCATTCGTCGCGGCGCCGCAAGATCGTCGTGGCCGCGCGCGACTACGTGCTCGCGCACCGCTCGCGGCCCGTCGGCGTGCCGGAGCTGTGCGAGCAACTGCACGTGAGCCGGCGCACGCTGCAATACTGTTTTCAGGACGTGCTCGGGATGGCGCCCGCGACCTATCTGCGCGCGCTGCGGCTGAACGGCGTGCGGCGCGACCTGCGCGGGCGCGCGGCGGATTCGGTGCAGGACGTGGCGGCCGCGTGGGGGTTCTGGCACCTGAGCCAGTTCGCGACCGACTATCGGCGGATGTTCGGCGCGCGGCCGTCGGAGACGCTGCGCGACGCGCTCGCCTGCTGAGGCGGCGAACGGCGCGCCGGCGAAATCGGCCGCTCAGCCGCGCCGACGCTCACCCCCGCGGCTGCGGCCACGCGATCGTGTCCCAGTCGATTCGCCGATACGCGGCGTCGACTTGCGCGATATCGTCCGCTGCCTCGCTTTTGTGGCGATTGCGCAGCATCTCGGGCACATCGAGCTCGATTGCCGTGCAAAACGGATAGTCGCGCACCCGCAGCTCGGGCGCGATGCTCGAAAAGCACGCGAGCGTCGGCACGTCGAACCCGGCCGCGATGTGCACGGCCGACGTGTCCGCGCAGAGCGCGACGCTCGCCTGCCCGACCCAACTGACGAAATGCGCGGTATCGGCGGAGTGGCCGCTCACGTCGACATAGTCCGGATGATCGATCGGCCCGAAGCCGAGCACGGGCAGCCGATAGGTCCGCGCGAGCCGCTCGACGAGCGCCGCGCGCCGCGCCGCCGGGATGCTGCGCAGCGGCGTGCTCGCCTGCGGGCAGAACAGCGCGTACGGCCGGCCGCGCCATTCGGGCGGCAGCGCGGGCAGCGTCAATCGCGCAAGCCAGCGGTTGCATTTCGCGTCGGCCGCGATCGACTCGGGCGGCACGCCGAGCGACGCGAGGAAGAAGTCGATCATCGGCAGCGCCGCGAATGCGGGCCAGTACAGGTGATTGCCGAGGTCAATGCGCGTGTCGCGCGCCGGCAGGCCGGCGGCGGGCCACGGCAGCGCGCGGATCGGCGCGATCGTGTCGGCCGCGAGCCGGTAAAGCGCGTCGACATACGCGGGCGCGCGCGCGGGCCGGTACAGCACGAAGCGCACGTGCGGATGGCGCGCCTCGATCGCCGCGAGCGCGGTCAGCCCGATCACCGAATCGCCGAGCGCGACGCCCATGCCGTTGATCACGTGAACCGTCGACAACGTCGCGTAATCGAGCGTGAACGGGCGGCTTGCCGCATGCAACAGCCCGGCGCGGGCCGCCGCGCCGACGTAGCCGCGCGCGTCGGCGCCCGCGCATTCGAGATCGTAGGGCGCGACGAGCCGTCCGTCCGGCGCGAGCAGCGTGCCGGGGTACGCGAGCGCGTCGGCGGGCGACAGCACGGTCTCGTCGAATGTCGTCGTCATCGCGAAGGAGCGCTCATCGGCCGTGCCGTCAGGCGCGCCGCGCGCGCAGCCCTTGCTCGCGCACCTGCTCGAGCGTCGCAGCGGGCGTGCACGCGTCCTGCGGCACGCGGATCTCGATCAGCGCGGGCAGGCCGCTCGCGAGCGCGCGGTCGAGCGCGGGCAAGAAATCGGCGGTGCGCTCGACGGTCTCGCCGTGCGCGCCGAACGCGCGCGCATACGCGGCGAAATCCGGGTTCGTGAGCCCGGTGCCGTGCACCCGCCCCGGATAGTTGCGCTCCTGATGCATGCGGATCGTGCCGAAATGGCCGTTGTTCACGACGAGCACGATGATCGCGAGCCCGTACTGGATCGCGGTCGCGAGCTCGTTGCCCGCCATCATGAAGCAGCCGTCGCCCGCGAGCGCGACGACCGTGCGCTGCGGATACAGCGATTTCGCGGCGAGCGCGGCCGGCACGCCGTAGCCCATCGCGCCGCTCGTCGGCGCGAGCTGCGAGCGGAAGTGCCGGTATGCGAAGTGGCGATGCAGCCATGCCGCGTAGTTGCCGGCGCCGTTCGTGACGATCGCGTCGTGCGGCAGCCGTTCGCGCAATTGCCGCATCAGGTCGCCGAGCTGCACGTCGCCCGGCATCGGCCGCGGCGCGCGCCAGTCGAGGTACGCGCGATGCGCGTCGGCGGCGCTGCCCGCCCACGCGGGCGACGCCGGCGGCTCGAGCGCGGCGAGCTGCGCGGCGATCTCGGGCATGCCGGAGGCGATCGGCAGATCGGCCGCATAGACGCGCCCCAGCTCGTCCGCGCCCTGATGCACATGAACGAGCACCTGCTTCGGCTTCGGAATGTCGATCAGCGTGTAGCCGCCCGTCGTCGCTTCGCCGAGGCGCGGGCCGAGCGCGAACAGCAGATCTGCTTCGCGGATGCGGCGCGCGAGCTCGGGGTTCACGCCGAGGCCGACGTCGCCCGCGTACTGCAGATGCTCGTTGTCGAACGTGTCCTGATAGCGGAACGCGCACGCGACCGGCAATTGCCAGCGCTCGACGAAGGTGCGCAGATCCGCGCACGCGTCGGGCGTCCAGCCGCTGCCGCCCGCGATCACGAGCGGCCGCCGAGCGCGCGCGAGCCGCTCGCGCAGCTCGCTCATCTGCGCGGCGGACGGCGCGGCGGCGATGCGCTTCGCCGCGGGCGCGACGGGTTGCGCCGCGCACGGCTCGGACAGCACGTCCTCGGGCAGCGCGAGCACGACGGGGCCGGGCCGGCCCGACATCGCGACGTGAAACGCATGGCTCAGGTATTCGGGGACGCGGCGCGGATCGTCGATCTGCGCGACCCACTTCGCGAGCTGGCCGAACATCCGCCGATAGTCGATTTCCTGGAACGCCTCGCGATCGAGATGCTCGCGCGCGCACTGGCCGATGAAGAGGATCATCGGCGTCGAATCCTGGAACGCGGTATGCACGCCGATCGACGCGTGCGTCGCGCCGGGGCCGCGCGTGACGAACGCGACGCCGGGCCGGCCGGTCAGCTTACCGAGCGCCTCCGCCATGTTCGCGGCGGCGGCTTCGTGCCGGCAGACGACGGTCTGGATGCGTTCGGTCTCGTCGGCGAGGGAATCGAGGACGGCGAGAAAGCTCTCGCCGGGAACACAGAACACGCGCTCGACGTGATTCGCGAGCAGGGCGTCGACGAGCAGGCGTGCGCCGGTGGCGGCGCGCTGCTCTCGGTCCGGGGAAATCGACATGTAAGACGGGCTCCCTTCGTGGCGGGACGTACAGCTTACGCCGGTTGAAGGGGCGGCGGAAGGCGCGGGCGCGTGCTGCACGGCAGCGATGTTCGCGCGCCGCGCCCGCGCGTCAGCACTCAGCACTCGACGATGTTCACCGCCAACCCGCCGCGCGAGGTCTCCTTGTATTTCGTTTTCATGTCCGCGCCGGTTTCGCGCATCGTCTTGATCACGGAGTCGAGCGACACGTAGTGGCTGCCGTCGCCGCGCAGCGCCATCCGCGCGGCGTTGACGGCCTTCACCGACGCCATCGCGTTGCGCTCGATGCACGGAATCTGCACCATCCCGCCGACCGGATCGCAGGTGAGGCCGAGGTTGTGCTCCATCCCGATCTCGGCGGCGTTCTCCACCTGCTGCGGCGTGCCGCCCAGCACCGCGGCGAGCGCGCCCGCCGCCATCGAGCACGCGACGCCGACTTCGCCCTGGCAGCCGACTTCGGCGCCCGAGATCGACGCGTTGAGCTTGTAGAGGATGCCGATCGCCGCCGCGGTCATCAGGAAGTCGGCCACGCCTTGCTCGTTCGCGCCCGGCGTGAAGCGCGTGTAGTAATGGAGGACGGCCGGGATGATGCCCGCCGCGCCGTTGGTCGGCGCGGTGACGACGCGCCCGCCCGCCGCGTTCTCCTCGTTGACCGCGATCGCGTACAGGTTGATCCAGTCGATCATCGACAGCGGGTCCTGCAGCGCGCGTTCCGGATTGCCCGTCAGCGCGCGGTAGAGCTGCGGCGCGCGGCGCTTGACCTGGAACGGGCCGGGCAGGTTGCCGTCGGCGTCCGGATTGCCGATTCCGCAGCCGCGCGCGACGCACGACTGCATCACGTCCCAGATCTTCATAAGCCCCGTGCGCGTTTCCTCGTCGGTGTGCCACGCGCGCTCGTTCTCCCACATCAACTGCGCGATCGACTTGCCGGTCGACGCGGTGAGCGCGAGCAGCTCGGCGCCCGTGCGGAACGAATGCGGCATCTGCTCGGCGGCGGCGAGCACCTTCGTGTTCGCCGCGCCCGCGGTGACGACGAAGCCGCCGCCCACCGACAGATACGTCGCCTCGCGCAGCACCGCGCCCGTCGCGTCGGTCGCGCGCAGCTTCATCGCATTGGGATGCTCGGGCAGCGCCTGCCGGTAGAACGCGATGTGCTCCTTCGGCACGAACGGCACCGGATGCGTGCCGAGCAGCGCAAGCGCCTTCGAGTCGCGCACCGCATCGAGCCGCGCGGCGATTGTCGACGGATCGACGGTGTCGGGCGCGTCGCCCATCAGGCCGAGCATCACGCCGCGGTCGGTGCCGTGGCCCTTGCCGGTCGCGCCGAGCGAGCCGTACAGCTCGACCTTCACGCTCGCGGTCGCGGCGAGCAGCGCGTCTCGCTCGAGCCCTTGCGCGAACATCAGCGCGGCGCGCATCGGCCCGACCGTGTGCGAACTCGACGGGCCGATACCGATTTTGAAAAGATCGAACACGCTGACTGCCATTTCGTTTCCTGAATGACCGGATGTATGAGGGGATCACCGCGCCGGCAACGGCAGGCACGCGGCCAGCCACGCCGGCGGCATCGGCGACAGTTGTTGGGCGATGCCCGTGTAGCGGCCGTCGAGGCGCGCGGCGAGATGGAACAGCTCGGTCGCGTTCTTCGGCTCCCACGCGCCCGAGTAGCCGGGCAGGCCCGCCTCGCGGCGCTTCGCGTCGAACGGCACCGGCGAGTGGACGAATTCCTCGTGCGTCTTCTCGCCGCGCGCGTACGGCGCGAGCCAGTCGAGCGCGGCGGCGAGCGTCGCGCCGTTCGGCGCGCGCTCGCGCAGCCAGTTGCGGTTGAAGCGCCGCGCGGCGAGCGCGGCCGTGACGAGCGGCTGCAGATCGTAGACCGCATAGTGCAGCGCGTCGCGCTCGAGAAAATCGTACGTCGTGCCGTCGGGCTCGATGTTGTCGGCGAGATGCTCGATGAAGAGCCGCTGCGCGGCGTTCATCATCTTGCGGTCGCCGAGCGTGAATGCGGCGAGCGCGATCAGCTTGATCCGGTGGCTTTGCCAGTTATTGCGCCACGTGCCCTTGAGCGGGCGCTTCTGCGCGTCGATCTCCTGCACGTAGCCGTTGCCGAGCGACGCGATGAACGCGGCCGTCGCGTTGCGCGTCTTCACGGGCAGCGCGCTCGCCGTCATGTCGTACGCGAGGATCAGGCTCTCGAAGCGCGTCTCGTCGATCGGATTGAAGCTCGGGCGGTACGTGTTCACCCACGTCGACAGAAAGCGGTCGACGAGCGCCAGATAGCGGCTCTGGTTCGTCACGCGCCACGCGAGCGCCGCGTTGCGCATCAGTTCCAGGTCGTTGAGCGCCTCGGCGCTCTGGTCGTAAATGCCCTCGTGCGGCAGCGTGCCCTCGGTGTGCACGCGCGGCAGCGCCTTCGG
Organism: Burkholderia sp. MSMB1589WGS; assembly: GCF_001636105.1. NCBI lineage: Bacteria > Pseudomonadati > Pseudomonadota > Betaproteobacteria > Burkholderiales > Burkholderiaceae > Burkholderia > Burkholderia sp. MSMB1589WGS. The sequence continues at coordinate 1,894,269 of NZ_LNJT01000007.1, read as the reverse complement.
CTCGTCGTTCAGGTGCGCGTCGACGCTCTTGATGAGCGCCTGCACGCCCGGTTCGGCATGCGTCGCCTCGCTGCTTTGCAGCGCGGGGGCGGCGCAGAAATTCATCGCCGCCCGCGCGGGGCCGGCCGCCGCCAGCGCGGCGGCGGCGACGAGCGCCGGCGCGAGCGCGCTCAAGCGCCGCCGCATCGCCTGCGCGCGGCCCGGAAACGTCTGACGCACCATGCAGAACTCCTTTGTTGGCTGGATCGCGGTGTGAGATGTTAGCCGGACTTGCGGGCGAATGCGAACACGCGCGCCGTCCGCAACAAAGTATTGCGGACGGCGCGTCGTCGGTGAAGGAAGGGCGGCGCGGCGCGCGGGCCGCGCCGGCGCGTCAGGCGTAATCCGATACCGGCACGCAGGAGCAGAACAGGTTGCGGTCGCCATATGCGTTGTCCGCACGGCCGACGGGCGGCCAGTACTTGTTCGTCGTGAGCGACGCGACCGGGAACGCGGCTTGCTCGCGCGAGTACGCGTGCGGCCATTCGTTCGCGGTGACGACGGCCGCCGTGTGCGGCGCGTGACGCAGCGGATTGTCCTCGCGGTCGGCGCGGCCCTCCTCGACCGCGCGGATTTCGTCGCGGATCGCGATCATCGCCGCGACGAAGCGGTCCAGTTCCTCCTGCGATTCCGATTCGGTCGGCTCGACCATCAGCGTGCCGGGCACCGGGAAGCTCATCGTCGGCGCGTGGAAGCCGTAATCCATCAGGCGCTTCGCGACGTCATCGACGGTGATGCCGCTCGAATCCTTGATCGGGCGCAGATCCAGAATGCACTCGTGCGCGACCAGCCCGCCCGGGCCCGAGTACAGCACCGGGTAGTGCGGCGCGAGGCGCTTCGCGATGTAGTTCGCGTTGAGGATCGCGGTTTCGGTCGCGGCGGTCAGGTTCTTCGCGCCCATCATCGCGATGTACATCCACGAGATCGGCAGGATCGACGCCGAGCCGTACGGGGCGGCCGACACCGCGCCGATGCCTTCTTCGCCGCGCGCGTAGCCCGTCGAGCGCTGGTTCGGCAGGAACTTCGCGAGGTGCGGGCCGACCGCGACCGGGCCGACGCCGGGGCCGCCGCCGCCGTGCGGGATGCAGAAGGTCTTGTGCAGGTTCAGGTGCGACACGTCGCCGCCGAACTGGCCGGGCGCGGTCAGGCCGACCATCGCGTTCATGTTCGCGCCGTCGACGTACACTTGGCCGCCGTGCGCATGCACGATCTCGCAGATCTCGCGGACGTTCTGCTCGAACACGCCGTGCGTCGACGGATACGTGATCATGATCGCCGCGAGGTCGTTCGCATGCTGCTCGGCCTTCGCCTTCAGATCGGCGATGTCGACGTTGCCCTGCGCGTCGCACGCGACGACGACGACCTTCATGCCCGCCATGTGCGCGGACGCCGGGTTCGTGCCGTGCGCGGAAGCCGGGATCAGGCAGACGTTGCGATGGCTCTCGCCGCGCGACTCGTGATACGCGCGGATGACGAGGAGGCCCGCGTACTCGCCCTGCGAACCGGCGTTCGGCTGCAGCGACACGGCCGCGTAGCCCGTCGCCGCGACGAGCATCTGCTCGAGCTGGTCGATCATCTCGCGATAGCCGGCCGTCTGCTCGGCGGGCGCGAACGGGTGGATCTGGCCGAACTCGGGCCACGTGACGGGCAGCATTTCCGATGTCGCGTTCAGCTTCATCGTGCACGAGCCGAGCGGGATCATCGAGCGGTCGAGCGCGAGATCCTTGTCCGACAGGCTGCGCAGGTAGCGCAGCATTTCCGTTTCCGAATGGTGGCGGTTGAACACGTGGTGCGTGAGGTACGCGCTCGTGCGCTCGAGGCCGGCGGGCAGCACGGCCGCGCCCGGCAGGGCCGCGTCGAGCGCGGCGACGTCGGGCGCCGTCGCGCCTGCCGCCTGCGCGAAGATGGCGAGCAGGTCGGCGAGATCGGTGCGGGTCGTCGTTTCGTCGACCGAGATGCCGACGCGCGTGTCGCTCACGCGGCGCAGGTTGATGCGCTTCGCGTTCGCGAGCGCGTGGATCTGCGCGGTGCGCGCGCCGGCGTCGATCGTCAGCGTGTCGAAGAACGTGTCGTTGACGGTTGCGTAGCCGAGCTGCTTCACGCCCGCGGCGAGGAGCGCCGCGATGCGGTTCACGCGCAGCGCGATCGTCTTCAGGCCGCGCGGGCCGTGATAGACCGCGTACATGCTCGCCATGATCGCGAGGAGCGCCTGCGCGGTGCAGACGTTCGACGTCGCCTTCTCGCGGCGGATGTGCTGCTCGCGCGTTTGCAGCGCGAGGCGCAGCGCGGACTTGCCCTGCGCGTCGACGGTCACGCCGACGAGGCGGCCCGGCATCTGCCGCTTGAATTCGTCGCGCACCGCCAGGTATGCGGCGTGCGGGCCGCCGAAGCCCATCGGCACGCCGAAGCGCTGCGTGTTGCCGACCGCGACGTCCGCGCCCCATTCGCCGGGCGGCGTGAGCACGGTGAGCGCGAGGATGTCGGCCGCGACGACGACGTGGCCGCCCGCGGCGTGGATCGCTTCGGCGAGCGCGCGATAGTCGCGCACATCGCCGTTCGCGCCCGGATATTGCAGCAGCACGCCGAACGCGTTCGCGCCCGCGGCGTCGGCGGCCGGGCCCGTCTTCACTTCGATGCCGGCCGGCTTCGCGCGCGTTTTCACTACTTCGAGCGTTTGCGGCAGCACGTCGTCGGCGACGTAGAACACATTCGACTGCGGCTTGCCGACGCGTTGCAGCAGCGTCATCGCCTCGGCTGCGGCCGTCGCCTCGTCGAGCAGCGACGCATTCGCGATTGCGAGGCCTGTCAGGTCGGCGATCATCTGCTGGAAGTTCAGCAGCGCTTCGAGGCGGCCCTGCGAGATTTCAGGCTGGTACGGCGTGTACGCGGTGTACCACGCCGGGTTTTCGAGCACGTTGCGCAGGATGACGGCCGGGGTGTGCGTGTCGTAGTAGCCCTGGCCGATGTAGGAGCGGAACACCTGGTTCTTGTCCGCGAGCGCGCGCAGCGCGGCGAGCGCTTCCGCCTCGCTCTTCGGTTGCGCGAACGGGCCGAGCGGCAGCGTCTCCTCGCGGCGGATCGGCGCGGGGATCACGGCGTCGATCAGGTCGGCGCGCGACGCGAAGCCGAGCGTGTCGAGCATTGCCTGCTGGCTGGCGGCATCGGGGCCGATGTGGCGTTCGGCAAACGCGTCGTGCGTTTCGAGCGCGGCGAGCGAGAGGGGCGTGCGGTTCATCAGGCGGTCCGGGTGTTCGAGCTTCATGGTGGTCCTGTGTCGATCAGAGTTAGCGCTTTAGCGCTTACTCTGATCCCATGGCGCGGCTGGCTGGAGTGAGCGCTTCAGCGCTTGCTCCAGCCCCGTGGCGGTCCCATGCGGGGCGGGGCCAGCCGGCCCACGCGCCGCGCGGTTCGTGAATGGTTGTTAGTCGATCAGCTTGCTGTAGGCCGCTGCGTCGATCAGCTTGTCGGACGACGCGCCGTCGGCGAGCTTGATCTTGAAGAGCCAGCTCGCGTACGCGTCGCTGTTGACTTCGTCCGGCGTGTCGACGATCGCCGCGTTCACTTCGACGACTTCGCCCGATACCGGCGAGTAGATGTCGGACGCCGCCTTCACCGACTCGACGACGCCGACGGCGTCGCCCGCCGACACGGTCTTGCCGACTTCCGGCAGTTCGAGGAAGACGATGTCGCCGAGCGTGCTCTGCGCGTGATCGGTGATGCCGACCGTCAGCGTGCCGTCGGCTTCGGTGCGCACCCACTCGTGTTCATCGGTGTATTTCAGATCGGCCGGGACGTTGCTCATCGGATGCTCCTGAGATTGAATGCTTGCAAGCGTTTGAATGTGAGTCTCGATTCGCGCGCGGGCGCGCCGGTTGCTTCGCGTCAGACCGCGAGCACCTTGCCGTTGCGCACGAACGGCAGTTTTACCACGCGCGCGGGGAGTTGCTTGTCGCGGATCTGCACGTGCACCGTGTCGCCGATTGCGACGTCCTTCGGCACGCGCGCGAACGCGATCGATTCCTGCATCGTCGGCGAGAACGTGCCGCTCGTGATCTCGCCTTCGCCGTGCGGCGTCACGACCTTCTGGTGCGCGCGCAGCACGCCGCCCGCGCGGCCGTTCTCCTTTTGCAGGATGAGGCCGGCGAACGCGGCGCGCGAGCCGTTCGCTTCGAGCGCGTCGCGGCCGACGAACGCGCGTGGCGTGGCGAGATCGACCGTCCACGCGAGACCGGCGTCGAGGGGCGACACCGTCTCGTCCATGTCCTGGCCGTACAGATTCATGCCGGCTTCGAGGCGCAGCGTGTCGCGCGCGCCGAGCCCGCACGGGCGCACGCCGCGCTCGGCGAGCGCGTTCCACAGCGCTTCGACGTGCGTCGCCGGGACGATGATCTCGAAGCCGTCCTCGCCGGTGTAGCCGGTGCGCGCGACGGTGAGGTCGCCGAACGGCGTGCCTGCGACCTGCGCGGCGTTGAACGGCTTGAGCTCGCTCGTCGCGGCGCGCGCGGCGGGGATCGTGTCCCACACCTTCGCGCGCGCGTTCGGGCCCTGGGCGGCGACGATCGCGAAGTCGCGGCGCGGCGCGATCGTGAGGCCGAAGTCGCCTTGCTCGTTGAGCTGGTTGAACCACGCGACGTCCTTGTCGGCGGTGCCGGCATTCACGACGACGCGGAAGAAATCCTCGGTGAAGTAGTAGACGATCAGATCGTCGATGACGCCGCCTTGCGGGTTCAGCAGGCACGAATAGAGCGCCTTGCCGGGCGTTTGCAGCTTCGCGACGTTGTTCGCGAGCGCGTGCTCGAAGAACGCGCGCACGCGCGGGCCCGTGAAATCGACGACGCACATGTGCGACACGTCGAACATGCCGGCATCGGTGCGCACCGCCTGGTGCTCTTCGATCTGCGAGCCGTAGTTGACGGGCATGTCCCAGCCGCCGAAATCGACCATGCGGGCGTTGAGGGCGCGATGCGCGGCGTGAAGCGGGGTGATTTTGAGAACGGTCATCGGGGTCCCAGGCAAGACGGCCGGGCTTGAAGCCCGGGCGCGAAAACAAAACGGCAACTCGGCGAACCGCCGGCGCATGAAGCCGCCTGCGATGCGTGCATGCCCCTCTGTCCTCGATACCTGAGAGATTGCGCGACGGACTCGATCCGGCTCGCGCGCGCCCCTTCGGTGGGCAGCCTGCCCGTGCGTCGCGTTGCGCGCACGCGGCTACTGCCGCTCTCCAGAGTGCGAAAAACGTCGTCCGACGCATGTGGCCAGACGGGTTCTTCGACGCGGTCGGTCCTTTTGCCTGAGAGTTTGCGGGTGTGCCCCTTCGGCGGCGCGGCTTGCCTTTCGATCAACGGACGGCGGCCGCACGCTCTCCCGACGCGTGCGGGCGAATGTACGCGAGCGCGAATGGGTTGTCAATTTGGGCAAATCGCTGTCGCTTTAAGGCAAGCGGCGGCGCGTCCGGCGTTGGCGGCGCGGGCTGCGGATGGGATGGGGCGCTCGTTCGTCGTGAGCGGTGAGCGGGCCGGGGGCGGAATCGCGAAGCATTCCCTCGGCGCGCGCGGCCTGGGCGAAAAGGGCGCCGAAGCCGCGCGTCGAAGTATCGTCTGACAGGCGGCCCGGAGACCGCCGGACGCTTACTCGCCGATCGCGCGCGCGGCCACGTCGAGTTCCTGATTGAGTACGCGCTGCTCGTCGGCGGACAGGCCGCCGCCATGCTGGGCGGCCATGTCGGTTGATTCCTGGCGGATCACGTCGAGCCGGCGATGGAGCCCGGCGCCTTGCGGCGGCGGATAGTAGCCGGCGTTCACGCGCGCGTCGATGCGATGGCTCAGGTTGTCGATGCGGCCCTGGATTTGCTGCATCCGCTCGTAGCCGACCACTTGCGGACTGGGGCGGGGCGCAGGCGCAGGCGCCGGGCGCTGCGGCGCGACCACACATGCCGCGAGCGACGAGACGAGGACGCAGCATGCCGCCGCGCGGATCAACCGTTGCATTACATTCTCCTGATTGTCGATGCCGGACAGTAAAGGGACGAACGGCTCAGACCGGCACCGAGATGACGTTCGTTTCCGAATTGTTTGTAACCGTTTGTCGGCGATCAAGGCCCGGACGCGAAGGGCACGATCGCGCCGCCGCCTGCTCAGGCCACTTCGCGCACGAACGGCAGACGCCGGCCTTCGCGTTCGCTGCGCATCGCGAGCTCGATGATCGTCATCACGTCGACGGCGTCCTGCGGCGCGATGGGGAACGGCGCGCCGTCGTGAATCGACGCGGCGAGCGCGCGATAGAACTCCGCGTATTGGCCGTCGAGCGTCGGCACAGGCCGCTCGACTTCGAGTTCGCCGTTGAGGCCGCGCAGCACACCCGGCGGGTTGCCGCCGCCGAATTCGACATCGTCCGGCGTGAGGCCCGCCTTCAGTTGATCCTCCTGCGTGTCGAGCCCGTGCTTCTGATAGCCGGCCTGCGTGCCGAGCACGGTGAAGCGCGCGGGCTCGATCGCCGCGAGCGCGCTCGCGTGCAGCACGACGTCCTTGTCCGGATAGCCGAGCTGCAGGTGGACGAAGTCGGGCGCGTCGCCGCCGTCGCGGCGGGTCTTCACCGTCGCGCTCACCGTGTCCGGCGCGCCGAACAGCGCGAGCGCCTGATCGATCAGGTGCGGGCCGAGATCGAACAGCAGCCCGCCGCCGCGCGCCGCTTCCTCGCGCCAGCGCGTGCGCACGTGCGGGCGGAAGCGGTCGAAGTGCGATTCGAAATAGGCGATGCGGCCGAGCTCGCCGCTTTCGACGAGCCGGCGCACGGTCAGGAAATCGCCGTCCCAGCGGCGGTTGTGGAACGGAGCGAACACGCGGCCGCACGCGGCCGCGAGACGCGCGAGCACGAGCGCATCGGCGGCCGACAGCGTGACCGGCTTGTCGACGACCACGTGCTTGCCCGCTTCGAGCGCCCGCTTCGCCAGCTCGACATGCGTGTCGTTCGGCGTCGCGATCACGACGCACTCGACATCCTCGCGCGCGACGAGCGCGTCGAGATCCGCCACGACGACGGCGCCCGGATACGCGGCGGCCGCGCGGTCCGGCTGGCCGGTCGCGATCGCGGCAAGCTGCGTGCGGCCGCTGTGCGCGATGACGGGCGCGTGGAACGTCGCGCCTGCAAAACCGAAACCCATCAAACCAATCTTGAGCATTGACGACATGAACGATCCTGTCTGCTTGCGAAACGGGGGCGCCGCGGCTCGGACGCCGCACGGCGACGGATGCCTATTGTGGCATGCCGAATGGGGGGCGGAACGGTTTGACGGCGACGCTGGCCGAACGGACAAGGCGTGCGCCCGCATTCCGTCGATCGGCCGGCGATTGTCGACGGATTGCCGGTTCGTGAGCCGGAGGCTGAAACGCGTTCGCCGGAGTGCGTCAGCCGCCCGCCGCCTGCAACGGCGCCGCCCCCGCCAACCGCCGCCTGATTGCCGCGGCGGCCTGCTCGGCCCACGCCGCACAGGCCCGCGCGCCCGGATGAAAACCGTCCGACGCCATGGCGTCGCGCGTGAGCGGCATGTCGACCCGCAGGAACTCGCAAGCGGGCTGCCCGGCGGCCCAGCGCGACAGCACGGCGTTCAGGCGCCCCGCGCGCAGCCCGAGATACCACCTGAGCGGCTGCGGCAGCGCCGGAAGACGATGCATCGGCGGCACCGCGGTCAGGATCACGTGCGCGGCGCCGAAGCGCGTCGTCAGCCGCTCGACGAGCGCCGCCTGCGTGTCGCGCCAGCGCGGGGGCGGCACGCCGTCCGTCACATCGTTGACGCCGAGCGACGTGACGACCGCGTCGACGTGCGCGTCCGGCTCGGCATCGAGCCAGTCGAGCAGATCCCGCGTCGTCGCGCCGGTGCGCGCGAGCAGCCGCCACTCGACGCGATGGAACGGCGCGAGCGCGCGCACGAGCTGCCCGACGAGCGCGTCGGACTGGGTCGGGACACCGACGCCCGCAGCGGCCGAATCGCCGAGCACGAGCAGGCGCAGCGGCGGCCCGGCGCCGTCGACGCCGCTGCGCGGCCCGTCGGCTTCGGCGAGGCGCGGTGTCACCCGCCTGACGCGGCGGCCTTGTGCGAGCAGCAACGGGCCGAGTGCGGCGGTGGCGAAGTGGTATCCCATATGGCGTTCCGTGAGGATGGGCGTCGAGGTCGGGCGCGCGCGCTCATGATAGCGGCGCGCGATTGTTCAGTCGGGCGTCGCGGCCCGCGCGAGCGCGGGCGGCCGGGCGCGTTGCCCCGCGAACCGCCTCGTCATGCCCTGCACGACGATCGCCAGCGCGGCGGCTTCGGCAAACGCCGGAATGGCCGACTGATGCGGCAGCGCGAGCGCGGCGCACAGGCAGAACGCCGCGAACGAGAAGCGGCCGAGCACCATCCCGCGCAGCAGGTGGACGACGAAGTCCGGCCCGTGCGCGCGGTGCGACGATACCGACAGCACGCTGCCGAGGAGCGGAAACACGGCGAGGAGGCCGCTCCAGGCGGCGCCGAGCGCGCCGGACAGCGACGTGACGGCAAACGCGAGCATCGCGCCCGCAGCGAGCCGGCCGGCCAGATCGGCGCGCGACAACGGCGCGCGCGGCACGACCGCCGCGCCGCGCGGCAGGCAGGACTGACCGAAGCATGTCGCCGCGAGCGCGACGGCCATTGCGGCGAGCGGCGTCGCGGGCAGTCGCGCGAGCGCGCTGGCTGCGGCGCCCCAGGCGGCGAGGCCGGCCGCGAGCGCGAGCGGCCACCGATGCCGGCGGCAGGTCCACGCATACGCGAAGTTGAACGCCTCGGACGCGGCGATTGCGGACAGCGACAGCAGCGCCGCATGCGCGCCGAACGTTGGGCCGCGCTCGACGGCGACGAGAAAGAGGATCGGACCGGCGACGACCGGCAGCCCGGCGAGCCAGCCCGCGATCGATGGCCCCCACCATCTGCCCGACATCGACACGAGCAGCAGAAACAGCGGGACCAGCGTGAGCTTCAGCGCGAGCATCGCGAGGGCGTCCGGTAAAAGGAGCATGCTACCAGAGCGCCTCGCGATGCGAAGACGCGGAGCGGCCGTCCGTCCGGGCGAACGTCGCGTCGCCGGCAGGCGTCGCTGTCGCGCGAACGCCCGACGCGCACCGTCCGAATGGCCAACGTGACCGTTGTTTCACATTTGCGAGAGAATCGCCGGCCGCCGCCGTGTTAACATGCGCGTCCCGCGACGCCGTTCGCCGCGCCGGGCGCGGCCTTGCGCACGCCGGCCGCGCTTCGCTCGCGGCGCCTTCCGGCTTCGCCGCCGTCAACCGCAACACCATCCGCAATCATGTCCGCAGGCCTGAATCCCGCTCAAAGCGAAGCGGTGCGCTATCTCGACGGTCCCTGCCTCGTGCTCGCCGGCGCGGGCAGCGGCAAGACGCGCGTCATCACGCAGAAGATCGCGCACCTGATCGAGGCAAAAGGCTTCGAGCCGCGCCACATCGCCGCCGTCACGTTCACGAACAAGGCCGCCGCCGAAATGCGCGAGCGCGTCGGCAAGCTCCTCGAGGGCAAGACGCTCACGACGCCCGGCAAGGAAGGCCGCAAGGTGCCCGTCAACCAGTTGACGGTGTGCACGTTCCATTCGCTCGGCGTGCAGATCCTGCGGCAGGAGGCCGAGCACGTCGGCCTGAAGCCGCAGTTCTCGATCATGGATTCGGACGACTGTTTCGGGATGATCCAGGAGCAGATCGGCACGACCGACAAGGGCCTGATCCGCAAGATCCAGACGATCATCTCGCTGTGGAAGAACGGCCTCGTCACGCCCGAGGAGGCGATGACGATCGCGGCGAACGAGGACGAGCACCAGGCCGCGCTCGTCTACCGGAACTACGTCGCGACGCTGCACGCGTACCAGGCGGTCGATTTCGACGACCTGATCCGCCTGCCGACCGAGCTGTTCGCGAGAAACGAGCCGGTGCGCGACCGCTGGCAGAACAAGCTGCGCTATCTGCTGATCGACGAATACCAGGACACCAACGCGTGCCAGTACGAGCTGCTGAAGCTGCTCGCGGGGCCGCGCGCGGCGTTCACGGCCGTGGGCGACGACGACCAGGCGATCTACGGCTGGCGCGGCGCGACGCTCGAAAACCTCGCGCAGCTCGGCAAGGATTTCCCGAAGCTGCACCTGGTCAAGCTCGAGCAGAACTACCGGTCGACGGTGCGGATTCTGACGGCCGCGAACAACGTGATCGCGAACAATCCGAAGCTGTTCGAGAAGAAGCTGTGGTCCGAGCACGGGATGGGCGATTCGATCACCGTCACGCCGTGCAACGATGAGGAACACGAGGCCGAATCGGTCGTGTTTCGCCTGTCCGCGCACAAGTTCGAGCGGCGCACGCAGTTTCGCGATTACGCGATCCTGTATCGCGGCAACTTCCAGGCGCGCATCTTCGAGCAGGTGCTGCGGCGCGAGCGGATTCCGTACGTGCTGTCGGGCGGCCAGTCGTTCTTCGACAAGGCCGAGATCAAGGATCTGTGCGCGTACCTGCGCCTGATCGCGAACGCCGACGACGATCCCGCGTTCATTCGCGCGGTCACGACGCCGCGCCGCGGGATCGGCAACACGACGCTCGAGGCGCTCGGCGCGTTCGCGGGGCAGGCGAAGGTGTCGCTGTTCGAGGCGGTGTACATGGGCGGGATCGAGGCGCGGCTGTCCGCGCGGCAGATCGAGCCGCTGCGGATCTTCTGCGATTTCATCCAGCGGCTGACCGATCGCGCGGACAAGGAGCCCGCGACCGTCGTCCTCGACGACATGATGGACGCGATCCACTACGAAGCGTATCTGTACGACGCGTACGACGAACGGCAGGCGCAGACGAAGTGGCAGAACGTGCTCGAATTCCTCGAATGGCTGAAGCGCAAGGGGACGAAGCCGGAGCCGGGCGAGGCGGTCGACGGCGAGGCCGAAGGCTTCCACAACGCGGACGGCCTCGCCGATACAGGCAAGAACCTGCTCGGGCTGATCCAGACGGTCGCGCTGATGTCGATGCTCGAAGGCAAGGAAGAGGACCCGGACGCGGTGCGGCTGTCGACCGTGCACGCGTCGAAGGGGCTCGAGTATCCGCACGTGTTTCTCGTCGGCGTCGAGGAAGGGATCATGCCGCACAGCGGCGGCAGCGACGACGGCCCGATCGACGACGAGCGGATCGAGGAAGAGCGCCGGCTGATGTACGTCGCGATCACGCGCGCGCAGCGCAGCCTGCATCTGAACTGGTGCAAGAAGCGCAAGCGGGCGCGCGAGACGATTGTCTGCGAGCAGTCGCGCTTCATCGCCGAGATGGGGCTCGACGAAGCGCCGCCGCCGACGCCGGAAGAGGCGCCGATGACGCCGAAGGATCGGCTCGCGAGCCTGAAGGCGTTGCTGCAGAAGTGACACGGGCCGGCGCGCGGTGCGATGGCGGATGATGTCGTTCGGTGCGTTGCGTTCGGCCCATTGGCCAGCCAGCTCGACGGGCGAATTGGCCGATGCGCGGCTGCCTTCCGAGGCTGCTCTCCGATTGCCGGCCCCGACAAAGCAGAAACCCCCGCGATGCTTGCGCAACGCGGGGGTTTTTCGTTCGTTGTGGTGGCGCGCGTGTTGTTACTTGGCGGCGTTGACCATGTAATCGACCGCCGCCTTCACGTCGGCGTCCGACGCGCTCGAGCCGCCCTTCGGCGGCATCGCGCCCTTGCCGTGCAGCGCGTAGTTGTAGACGGTATCCATCGAATCCTTCAGGCGCGGCGCCCAGTCGGCCTTGTTGCCGAACTTCGGCGCGTTCAGCACGCCGGTGGCGTGACAGGCCTGGCACGTCGATTCGTACAGCGCCTTGCCGGCCGACGCCGAGTTTTCCGCGTTTGCACCGGCCGCGGGCGCTTCGCCGGATTTCGGCAACGCGGCGATCGCGGCCATTGCGGCGGCGGCCTGCGCGTTGGCGGCCGTCGCATCGGATGCGCCCGGCGCGGACGCGCCCGAGGCGGGGGCCGCGTTTGCGGCGGGCTGTGCCGGTTCGGCGAACTTCGCGCCGCCCTGATTTGCCATATAGACGACTGCGCGCGCGATTTCGTAGTCGCTATAGTCGTCGGGGTTCGTGCCGCCGCGCGGCGGCATTGCACCCTTGCCGGTCAGCGCGAGGTGCAGGACTTCGTCGTAGCCGGCGGCGATGCGCGGCGCCCAGGCGGCGGTGTCGCCGAACTTCGGCGCGCCGGCCGCGCCGGTGCCGTGGCAGGTTACACAGACGGCCTTGTAGACTTCCTCGCCTGATTTGTAGACGCGCGGCGCATTCGCGTCCTTGATGTCGACCTGCGCGATGGGGGCGATGCGTTTCGCGATGGCTTCGTCGGACAGGCCGTCGGTGCCGGCGCCCGTGCGGAACGCGTGATTGGCGTAGGTGGCGAACAGGACGATGATCGCGATCGGGATGACGAATGAAGCGATGATAACTGCGATGAGTTGCCCGGGGGTTTTGATGGGGGCTCCGTGGGATGCTTCGCTCATGCTTGCCTCGTCTCCGTGAATAGGAATTGTGAGCGGTACGGCAATGAATGGCTGGGGGTGAAGCTCGGTCGATTATAGACGACGGAACGTTTACATGGCGGCGAGCGATCGGCCGGCGCGTGTTTACCCGCACGTCGGGGCTTGGGGTGCTTGGCGGGGCGATGCCAGAAGGCGGCGGGGCGGATGCTGCAGGGCTTTCGTATGAAGGCCTCGATAAACAGGGGGGTGTAAACAAGAATCGGCTGAGGTTTACGCTCGACTTTTGCCCGAGAGATTGCCTCGATCAGCGGCTTATGCCCGAGCCTTGCCGGCCAGCACGTGGCGATCGACGGCAAGAGCGTGCGAGGCAGCCGCAGCCGCGAGGCATCGGCGCTGCATCTGGTCTCGGCGTGGTGCCCGAATAACGGATTGAGCTTGGCGCAAGTGAGCACGGCCGATAAGAGCAGCGAGCTGACGGCGATTCCGGAATTGCTGAAGGCGCTGGAGTTGACCGGCGCGACGGTGAGCATCGATGCAATGGGCACCCAGCACGAGATTGCGCGAACCCTCGTCGAGGCCAAGGCGGACTACGTGCTGGCGGTCAAGGAGAACCGCCGAAGCTGGCCGAAGGGATGCGTCGGTGGTTCGCCGCGGCCCGGCAGGACCAGTTGGAGCACTCCTACTGGGAGCAAGTCGAGCATGACAAGGCGCACGGCCGCGTCGAAACCCGAATCTGCCGCGTCGGCGAGGACGTGGACTGGCTGTGTCGGCACTGGGCCGGGAGTGGGCCGGCATCAAGCGGCTGGTGATGGTCGAGAGCACACCCCATATCGGCGAGAAGCTCACGACCGAGCAGCGCTACTACATCAGCTCGAAACCGGCCAAGGCGGCGGAAATGATGCAACTGATCCGGGCTCATTGGGGCATCGAGAACCAACTGCACTGGGTGCTCGATGTCTCGTGGGCCGAAGATGCCTGCCTGATCCGCGACAAGATCGCCGCCCGCAACATGGCGACCTTGCGCAAAATGACCCTCAATCTGGCCCGGCTGGCTCAACAACAGCAGCCCAAGAAGGTCAGCCTCAAAAACATCCGCAACCTCGCCGCCTGGGATCCCGATCTGCGAAGTTCCATTCTCGGCCTTCAATGACAAGGGCTTTCATGCGGAAGCCCTGGGCGGATGCTCAGGGCTTCCGCATGAAGAGGCATGTCAGGCAAGGCCGAGGATGGAGTCACGCATAGCGGTATCCCATGCGGCGAGGTTACGGATGTTCTTCAGGCTCACCTTCTTGGGCTGCCGACTCTGAGCCAGCCGGGCGAGATTGAGTGTGATCTTGCGCAGACTGGCCATGTTGCGGGCGGCCAGGGTGTCGCGGATCAGGCTGGCATCCTCGCCCCACGAGACATCGAGGACCCAGTGCAGTTGGTTTTCGATGCCCCAATGAGCACGGATGACCGGAGCCATCTCAGTTGCTTTCACCGCTTTCGAGCTGATGTAGTAACAGCGCTCGGTCGTCACTTTCTCGCCAATCTGGCGTGTGCGCTCGAGCATCACCAGCCGCTGGAGACCCGCCCAGTGCTGTCCTGTCCCGCTCAGCCACGCCACATCATCGCTGACCCGGCAAACCCGGGTCTCCAGCCGCCCGTGGCCTTTGTCATGTTCGGTGTGCTCCCAGTACGAGCTTTCGAGCTTGCCGTCCTGGGCAGCCGCAAACCACTGGCGCACGCCTTCGGCCAGTCGCGGCTGATTGTCCTTGACCGCCAGAACGTAGTCGGCCCCGGCCTCCACGATCGTGCGTGCGATCTCGTGCTGCGTGCCGATCGCGTCGATCGTTATCGTCGCGCCCTGCAAATCGAGCGCGGCCAGCAATTCCGGGATCGCCGTGATCTCATTGCTCTTATCGGCCGTGCTCACTTGCCCGAGGCTCAAGCCGTTGTTCGAGCACCATGCCGACACCAAATGCAGCGCCGCATGCGTGCCGCTACGGTTGCCGCGCACCGCCTTGCCGTCAATCGCCACATGCTGGCCAGCCAGCGCCGGACACAGTTGCCCGACCCAGTCGATGAAGCAGCGCTCAAACGCTTTCGCACTGAGCGCGCCGAATACCCGCCGGAACGTATCGGGCGACGGCACGCCGTTCTCATACGCCAGATGGCTACGCAGCCAAGCAAGCTGCGTGCGGCCCCACAGTGTCATCGTCTCCCAGTCCTCGACGCCGCATAAAACCGCGCACAGGGCGCCAAACAGGATTTCCTGCAACGGATAACGGCAGGCGCGGCAGCGCGGGTCCCGCAGTTCGGCAAACGCGTCCATGATCGATGCCATCTCTCGTCCGGCAAAAATCGAGAGTAAACCTGAGACGCCAAATGTTTACAACAACCTTTTCCGCTCTCAGCCTTGATTCATGGGGGCCTTCATGCGGAAGCCCTGGGCGGATGCTGGGCCGCAGTGGACGGCCCAGCGGAAACAAGGTATCCTCGCAATCTTGCTACGCGTTGCGAACATCTAGGGTCGCAACGCATCCGTAAGCGCCCGTAGCTCAATGGATAGAGTACTGCCCTCCGAAGGCAGGGGTTGCTGGTTCGATCCCAGCCGGGCGCGCCAAGTCTTTGTTTTCTTCGGCTTTTTCAGCCGCGTCAGCCGGTTTTGAAGTCAAGCTCACCACGGCGGTAGCGCCAAGCACCACAGTCGCCGCTACACCCGCCGCACGCAGATTCCCCAAAGCACGAATCCATACTGACGCCCGATCGGCTTCGAGCGTCGTTTCGATCGCCGCGAGCGTCTCGAATACCGGCAGCCCCGTCAGTTATGCAAGCTGGGCGATATGCGTCGCATCGGGCTTGTACTTGCCATTCCGACAACTTCGACGGCGCGACCCCGAGCTGCTCCGCGAATGCGGATAGGCTCCCTTGAGTCCGTTGGGCGGCGTCGAGCAGTTCTGCAGTCATCGTAACATTTCCCTTGGCCGACTTAGTATTTTCCTAGATACTTCTCTCGAACTTGGGAAATTGCTAATAAATTGGCTTATTCCTAAGACTGGAGTCTAGCAGGGTATCGGTATGGGTTAAATCGGTTCCTATTTATCGCTGGCGGGGGCGCCGGAACTGCTTGGGGTTGTAGATCACCCGCTTGATCGGATCGAGTTCTCTTTGCCTATGTAATTGCGCGCGTCGGCGACTCGATCGAAAGGCGACACCGATCGCAGCGAGTGCAATGGCGATGAGGAGTCGGGCCTCGATCGTCAGTGCTGCCCAAGTCAGCGTAATGCGGTTGAGCACGTTGTAGGCGAGTTGTTCGGAGTTCATTTTGGCCCGGTGTTGTTGTAATCGTATGCGGCCATTTTTTTACCACACCGATCGCCTATTGAGCGCGGGGATATATCAATCAACCACGAGTAGCGGGGTAGAAGATGAAAGGCTTGAAATTCGACCGATTGGTAACGCTGGCATAGTCGTTGTCATTTCCCGAGTAACGTCGCGTGTACATAAAATTTGCGACACACATGCCCCGTTATTTCCGATGATAGAATCTTGAAGTGAAAGAGAATTGCCAGGATAGTTGCTGTTGACAAGCCCCCAGTTGGAATTCGGGCATTAACGGGCCGTTTATGGCTTGCGCAACCCCGGTCACCGTACAACGTCGGTGCGGGTATAGGCGCGAACTCAGCGCTGCAGATAGCGTAGTAGTCGATCGCGTACGAGTTCGCGATCGGCGTCGGCGAAACCGAGCACGACGCGAACCGGATACTGCGCGAATGGCCCGCCCGGCTCGACGAACGCCTTCTGGCCCTCCTGGTGGACACGCGCGATGCGCGAGAGCCGTTCGTCGAAGCCAATCGCAAGGCCTGCGCTGTCTACGTCGATGCGTAAATACCGCGCCGTGCGCAGCTTCCGAAATGTCGCCTCGCGCTTCACGCGGCGCATACGCCGAACGTCATGTCGAGTCCGCTCTTGACGCTCACGATCGCGAAAATTCCGCCGCAGCGCGGACACGTCACCATGTCGCCAAGCAACCCGACGCCTACACCCAACGTAGTCCTCAAGGTGAAAACCATGCATCTGACCGCCAGGAGTCTGTTGCTCGTCGCCATCCTCAGCCCGCTTTCGGCGGCCGCGTTCAACGAAGAGCAGGGGTATAACCAGTGCATTCTCAACGCGTTGCGGGGAAGCCGGAACCCGACCGCGACGGGCTTCATGCGCAATGCGTGCGATCAGCTCTACCGGAATTGGGCGATGTTGCTGCCGCGCGACCGCGCGTATCACACGTGCATCCTGGATAGCCTCGGGGGCGTGAAGGACACTTACGCCGTGCAGGAACTCGTCGCCGCCTGTTCTCGGCAGAGCGAAGGCGCGGGACCCACGTTCAAGTAGCGCGACAACCGCGATCTCCATCTTCCGCCGAACACGAATCGCGTCCGTGCCGAATCGGCGACTTGACCGCCGACAACCCTGCTCGTGGGCGCAACGTGCAACGCGGCATCGGGCTCACGCCGCGCTCGCCTGATCGCGCGCCGCGCCGCACCCTCGGCTTCGGGCGCAATGTTTCTAAATTTGTAATTTTTCATGAATCTATGTAATCACCATACGCTCCGAGTGCCGGATCGGCGGCCGGGGGAATCCTTTATTGATCGCCCCATACACGGATCTTGATTCAATTTCTCTAATGAAAAATATAAAACGACAGAAAGGGGGTTCTCGATAAATTTATTGGCGTCATTCGAATGGAGAACCTAGCATCAATTTCATTGGTATCGCGAATAGCTTCCAAACGTCGGTCTTGCCGATGTCCGGCATGTTTGCAGCAAAGGAGGCGAAATGAGCACTACCGATTCGAGAAGCGCAACGAGGTCCTCGTCAATTTCTCCGCGGCACGGTCGCGTCATCACGCCCGAATCGCGCGCCGTGTATCTCTACGAAGCAGGCAAGCTCGACTTCGGGCAGGTCAACGAGCTGGAAGGCGGCAAATTCTTTCCCGCGACACAAGGTGGGCTGAGAGATCCGGACGCGCCGGACGATGTCGCCAACGGCGTGCCGCCTCGCGACGGCGAAATCGCGAGCGGCGGGCGCACGGCGGATGCCCGTGCGCAACTCAACGAACCCGATTCCGTCGCACATTGGCAGAAGCATGCGGTGCGCTCGGGGCAGTCGCTGCAAATCACGTGGTCGTATTCGATGCCGCACAAGACGCGGCGCTGGACGTACTGGATCACCAAGCCCGGATGGGACACCCACGCGCGGCTCGCGCGCGCGCATTTCGAGCCCGATCCGCTGAAGGTCTATCTGAACACGTATCAGCCGTACTGGGGGCCGGACGCAGACCGGGAGCTGATTCCCAGAGGCGACACGATTCACGAATTCAATCTGCCCGCTCGCACCGGCTATCACGTGCTGCTCGCGACGTGGGACGTCGCCGATACCGCCAACGCGTTCTATCAGGTGATCGACCTGAATTTCGCGTGAATCGGCTTGCTGTTTTCGCGATCCGCCGCGGTTGGCGGCACGAATGAAGCATCGCGGCCATCGGATTCGAGACCGTTCGGTGGCCGTCCCGCGCCTCGATTGTCGCGGCGATTCGCATCGTGCGTGTTCGCCCGGGTTGCGCGGCCGTCAGCTCGGCTTCGAAGCATGCGACACGTTCGCCGGAGGTTCCGATGTCCTATGTGTACGTCGATGGTGCCGATCCTCGTTATTCGACGCTTCAAAAGGGCTTCAACCTGCGTTGGCCGCCGACGGCCAAGGCCGGCGCGGCGGCGATCTATGTCTGCCGCACGGCGGACGACGTGATCGAGGCGTCGCGCGACGCGCTCGCAAAAGCCTGCCGGATCACGGTGCGCAGCGGCGGGCACTGCTACGAAGGCTTCGTCGCGAACCGGCTGCCGGACGACGTCGGGCGGCCGCTCGCGATCGTCGATCTCGGCCTGATGTCGGGTTTCGATTTCGATCCGCGCGGGCAGATCGCGTCGCCGTTCGATGCCGCCGGCTCGGCGCGCTATCGGGTTCGCGTCGCAGCGGGCAGCCAGAACTGGGACGGCTATGTCGGCCTGTACAAGACCACGGGCAAGACGCTGCCCGGCGGTTCGTGCTACTCGGTCGGCGCGGGCGGTCATATCGTCGGCGGCGGGTACGGGCTGCTGTCGCGCATGCACGGGCTGACTGTCGACTGGCTGACGGGCGTCGACATCCTGACGCCCGCCTCCGGCGGCGGCGCGCTCGACGCGAAGCACGTGCATCTCGGCAGCGCCGACCCGACGGACCGGGCGCTCTTCATCGCGTGCCGCGGCGGAGGCGGCGGCAATTTCGGCATCATCCTGAACTACTATTTCAACGCGCTGCCCGACGCGCCGCGCACCGCGTATTGGCTGCCGCTCGCCTACGACTGGTCGGACTTCACGCAGGCGAGCTTCGGCCAATTCATCCGGGCCTACTGGGACTGGTTCAGCCGCAACGACGCGAACTGGAACGCCGCGGATCCGGCGCTCGCGAACGGCGGGCTGTTCACGCTCCTGAAGCTGCAGCATCGCTCGACCGGGCCGATCGTGCTCGCGATCCAGTACACGGGCAAGGACGGCGTGGTCGGCGGTGCGGCGGATGCGCCGTTCATCGATTTCGTCGACACGATGAATGCGGCCGCGGGCCGGATGCCTGTCATCTGGGATCGGTTCGTCGCGCCGAATCTGCCGGCGCTCGGCCATCCGCTCGCCGGGGCGCGCCTGGCGCACGCGACACGGAGCGCGCTGAAGATGGATTGGCTGTATCTGACGCAGACGATCAACGGTTCGGGCGCGAACCGGCGCGGCAAGTACAAGTCGGCGTACCAGATCGGCAATTTCGGCGACACCGAGATCGACGCGCTGTGGCGATATCTGAATACCGCGGACGATCCGCGTCTGAATCAGACGCTCGTGCAGATCGATTCGTACGGGGGCTGCGTGAACGCGAACGACGAAGGCGCGAATCCGACGTCGGTCTGTCAGCGGCAATCGCTGTTGAAGTCGCAGTATCAGACTTACTGGACGAATCCCGACGAAGACGCATTCCACGTCGAATGGCTGCACGACCTGTTCTCCGCGGTGCACGCGGATCAGGGCGGCAAGCCATATCGCGACGCGAGCGGCCGCTACGAAGGCTGCTACATCAACTACCCGGACATCGACATGAAGTATCTCGAGCGCGATCCGGCGCAGATCGATCCGCGGTGGCTCGAACTGTACTACGGCGACAAGGCCGCGCGGCTGATCGCGACGAAGCAGGCGGTGGATCCGGGGAATCTGTTCCGGCATGAGATGTCGATTCCGCTGACGCCGCCGCGCGGTTGACCGCGCGATAACGGAGAGTTGGCCGGCGAACGCTTTCGGCCGCGCCCGCCGCCCGCCGGAGGCCGGTGCCGGCAAAGGCGTCGCATCACATCAGACAAAAACGCTCGCGCACTTCGCGTAAACCCTAGAGCAAAAACCCTGACGCCGCGCCTTCCTCGGGTCAAGTCGCCCGTTCCCGCAGCCGTAAACCAATAGGTCCGCTCCACACCCACCGCTCCTCATGCTCTCCTCGATCCGGTCCCGCATTCTCGTCGCGTGCCTTGCCATCGTCATCGGTTCGCTCGTCATCAACACGGCGCTCAACTATTTCGTCGCCAATCGCTACAACCGCGAGTCCATCAGCCAGAACCTCAGCGCGGTGCTGACCGGCCACGAAACCGGCATCGCCGACTGGGTTGCGTCGAAGACGCAGATGATCGTGTCGGTCGAAGACGCCGCGATCTCGCCCGACCCGATCCCTTCGCTCAAGCAGATCGCCGCCGCCGGCGGATTCACGAACGTCTATGTCGGCTACGCGGACAAGACCGCGAAATTCTCGGACCCGACCGGCATTCCGCCCGACTACGATCCGACCGGCCGCCCGTGGTACAAGCAGGCTGCGCAGGCGGGCAAGCCGGTCGTCACGCCGCCTTACGTCGACGTCGGCACGGGCAAGCTCGTCGTCGCGTTCGCCGCGCCGATCGTGCGCGACGGCGCGCTGAAGGGCGTCGTGTCCGGCGACGTCGCGATGGACAGCGTGATCGCGAACGTCAAGGCGATCCATCCGACGCCCGGCAGCTTCGGGATGCTCGTCGACCGCGGCGGCCACATCGTCGCGCATGCCGATCCGAAGCTCACCCTCAAGCCCGTCACCGATCTCGCGGACGACCTGAGCATCGACGCGCTCGCCGCGTCGTCGTCCGACGAGAACGCCGCGCCGATCGACGCGCACGTCGCGGGCGCGGCGAAGCTGATGCGCGCGCGCGCGGTGCCGGGCACCGACTGGCTGACTGTCGTCGCGCTCGACAAATCCGATGCGATGGCCGGCATGCATTCGCTGCTGCTCGTGTCGATCGGCACGCTCGTCGCGCTCGTCGCCGCCGCCGCGCTGATCGTCGGCGCGATCACGGGCGTCGCGTTCCGGGGGCTCGCGCGCATTCGCGACGCAATGGAATCGATCGGCTCGGGCACGGGAGATCTGACGCAGCGCCTGCCCGATGCCGGCCGCGACGAAGTGGCGCAGATCGCGCGCTCGTTCAACGCGTTCGTCGGCAAGCTGCAGGACGTGATGCGCGTGATCCGCGACGCGAGCGATTCGGTGCGGCATGCGGCGGGCGAGATCGCGTCGGGCAATCACGATCTGTCGCGGCGCACGGAATCGGCGGCGGCGAGCCTGGAGCAGACGGCCGCGTCGATCGAGGAGATCACGTCGACGGTCACGCAGTCGGCGGGCGCCGCGCGCCAGGCCAACGACATCGCGACGAACGCGGCGAGCGTCGCGTCGCGCGGCGGCACGGTCGTGTCCGACGTCGTGTCGACAATGCACGAGATCGAGGGCGCGTCCGGCAAGATCAGCGACATCATCGGCGTGATCGACGGCATCGCGTTTCAGACCAACATCCTCGCGCTGAACGCGGCCGTCGAGGCGGCGCGCGCGGGCGAGGAGGGGCGCGGCTTCGCGGTCGTCGCGGGCGAGGTGCGCTCGCTCGCGCAGCGCAGCGCGCAGGCGGCGAAGGAGATCAAGGCGCTGATCGACTCGAGCGTGTCGAGCGTCGCGACGGGCGCGACGCTCGTCCAGCAGGCGGGGCAGACGATGAACGACATCGTCGGCACGGTTTCGAACGTGACGACGATCATGCGCGAGATCTCGAACGCCGCCGACGAGCAGACGCGCGGCATCCAGGAAGTGAATCGCGCGGTGGCGCAGCTCGACGAGATGGTTCAGCAGAACGCGGCGCTCGTCGAGCAGTCGGCCGCGGCCGCTTCGGCGCTGCAGACTCAGGCGGTCGAACTCGCCGAGGCGGTCGGGAAGTTCAAGGTTGCGTGATCCGATTCCTCGGGGCGGCGCGCGACGCATTTTTTCAGCGGCGCCGACGCGTCGCCCGGCATCGTCGGGTTCGGCATGTCGCATGCGCCCGGAGACGAACGAGCCGCGGTGCAGCGCATCGGGTTCAGTCGCCGCCGCGCGCGAGCCAATCGATCAACGCCTGCGTGACGAATGCCGGATTCTCGAGATTCGAAATATGCCCGGCTTTCGGCACGAACACCTTTTCGCTGCCGATCAGCGCCGCGATTTCGTCGGCTTCCTCGGGCGGCCGCGCGACGTCGTTCGCGCCGCACATCACGAGCGTGCGCTCAGCCGGCAGCGCGCTGAGTTTCGCGCGCGCGTCTTCGCGGCCGAACGTGATCTTGCCGAGCGGAATCACCGAGTCGCGCAGCCTTTCGGCCGTGAACGCCTGCAGCGCGCGCCGGAAGCCCGCAGGCAGCTCGCTCGCGAGATCGATGCCGGGGCGGAAGAAGATCGGCACGATCGCGTCGAGCAGCGGCGCGGGAATCGCGCCTTGCGCGTCGATGGCCGCGAGCATCTGGAAATATTTGTTGCGCGTCGCGTCGGGCTCGACGCCGACGTAGGTGTCCATCAGCACGAGACGGTCGATCCGTTGCGGCGCGCGATGCGCGAGCGGCACCGCCCACATGCCGCCCACCGACAGCCCGACGATCGAGCAGGTGTCGATGCCGAGATGATCGAGGAGCGCGCACATCTGCATCGCAAGATCGTCGAGGTCGTTCGTGCCGTCGGGCAGCGGGCCGGATTGGCCATGTCCCCACAGGTCCGGCGCGATCACGCGATACGACTTCGAGAGCGCTTCGAGCTGCGGCTCCCACATCGACGAATCCCACAGGTAGCTGTGCCCGAACAGCACGGGCGCGCCGGAGCCCCTGATCTGATAGTGCAGGGGTTGGCCATCGATAGTGACGAAAGGCATGTCGATAAGGTCGCTTGGCAATGAATCGGTTAAGGGAATTCGGTGAACGCGCGCAATCGATGCGCGTGCCGAAGCAATCGGCGGCAATCGTGTGGATTGCCGCTTTCGAGTGCGGGATGGGGAAATTGTCGCACCACCCCATCTCGGCCGTTTGTCGAAATCGAGCGTACAGGCGGCCGTCGCCGTTGCCCAGGGGGCGGCGCCCGTCGAATGGCGAATTCGTGCGGTCTGCGCGTGCCAAGTGGGTCTGCACGGTCGACATCGCGAAATGTACGGATCGAATCGCATCGGCGAAATGCGCGACAGGCGCGTGCTGTTGCGGTCGCTCGACATTCGGCACTTTTTTGTTGTCGCGCGTGCATGGTTGCCGTTATCGTTGCGCACTACGACAATAATCGCGTGTTGTGAGAGCTTAGTGGCAGCACATAAGAAAAGTTTGCGCCTGGCTTCGTTCAGGCATCGGGGGGCGGCGAAAGGTTGCGGCCGCATCGAATCCTCGCGTCGCGCGTGCGGGCTCGGCGCCGTCAGGCCGCACGCGACGCCGCGTCGCGCGCCCGCACGGACGCGCCGGCGCGCGGCCGCAACCGCCGGCCGCCGCGCGCGAATCCGCTCCATTCGCGTCATTCGCGCCTCCCATTCGATTCCTCATCTGACGTACGGCGTCGCATCGCGTGTTGCTTGCGCGATGCGACGCCGTCGACACGGCATGTTTAGCGATCTCCAAGGAGGGACCATCGTTTGAAAACTTCGAAGACAGTTCTGGCGTGCCTCGCGGCATCGGCCATCGTCGCATTGAGCGGTTGCGCGACCGAGGCGTCGCGCACGCTGCCCGTGCCCGCGTCGGCGAGCGCGCAGAAGCCGTTCGCGGGCAAGCCGGTCGGCATCGCGGTCGGCAAGTTCGACAACCGTTCGAGCTACATGCGCGGCATCTTCACCGACGGCGTCGACCGCCTGGGCGGCCAGGCGAAGACGATCCTCGTCACGCAGCTCCAGCAGAGCCGCCGCTTCAACGTGCTCGATCGCGAGAACCTCGACGAGATCAAGCAGGAAGCCGCGTTCATGAAGAAGGCGCAGGCGGTGAAGGGCGCGAACTATGTCGTGACGGGCGACGTCACCGAGTTCGGCCGCAAGGAAGTCGGCGATCAGCAACTGTTCGGCATTCTCGGCCGCGGCAAGAGCCAGATCGCATACGCGAAGGTGAACCTGAACATCGTCGACACGACGACGTCGGAAGTCGTGCTGTCGAGCCAGGGCGCGGGCGAATACAGCCTGTCGAACCGCGAGATCATCGGCTTCGGCGGCACGGCCGGCTATGACTCGACGCTCAACGGCAAGGTGCTCGACCTCGCGATCCAGGACGCGGTCAATCACCTCGTCGAGCAGGTCGACGCGGGCGCGCTCGCGTCAGGCAAGTAAGCGCGCCGCACGGCGCGGACGAATTCGTTCATCCATCGTTTCCATCGACAACGACAACAATGAAGAAGACCTTCAAGACGGGAGTCTGGCTGCCGGCCGCGGCCGCGGGCGTGCTGCTCGCAGGCTGCGCGGCGAATCAGCCGAAGCCGCTCTATCAATGGGACGGCTATCAGCCGCAAGTCTACGAATACTTCAAGGGGCAAAAGAGCCCCGAAGACCAGATCGACGCGCTCGAGAAGGCGCTGCAGCAGATTCGCGCGAAGGGCAACCGTCCGCCGCCCGGCTTCGAGGCGCATCTCGGCATGCTGTACGCGAGCGTCGGCAAGGAGCAGCAGGCCGAGCAGGCGTTCCAGGCCGAGAAGGCGTCGTTTCCCGAATCGTCGCCGTTCATGGATTTCCTGTTGAAGAAGAAAGCCGCGGCGCCGCAATCGAAGCCGCAAGCGCCGGCGCAAACGCAAGTACAAGCACAACAACAATAAGGGCTGCCATGTTCAAGTTCATTTCCGCAAGACTCCTGTCGGCCGCGTCCGTGCTGGCGCTGCTCGCCGCGTGCGCGGCGCCCGCGAAGCACGTCGACTACACGGCGTTCAAGAAGAGCCAGCCGCGCGCGATCCTGCTGCTGCCGCCGCAGAACGACACGTCGGACGTGAAGGCGACGTACGGCTTGCTGTCGCAGATGACGCGGCCCGTCGCCGAAGCGGGCTACTACGTCGTGCCCGTCGCCGTGATGGAAGAGACGTTCAAGCAGAACGGCCTGACGAACGCCGCCGACATCCAGACCGTTTCGCCCGCGAAGCTGCGCGACATCTTCGGCGCGGACGCGGCGCTGTACACGACGGTCACGCAGTACGGCTCCGCCTACACGGTGCTCGACAGCACGACGGTCGTGTCGGCGTCCGCGAAGCTCGTCGATCTGCGCACGGGCGACCTGCTGTGGCAGGGCAGCGGGCGCGCGACCGGCAAGGAACTCGGCTCCAACGTGGATTTCAGCGGCTTCGGGTTGATCGCGACGCTCGCGCAGGCGGCCGTCAAGCAGATCGCGCACACGCTGAGCGACGACGCGGTCGACGTGGCGGGGCTCACGAGCGGCCGGATGCTGTCCGCCGGCCAGCCGAACGGCCTGCTGTACGGCCCGCATTCGCCGAAGTACGGAACCGATTGAGCGAAGGTTTCGAGCGATCGACTCAAAACGGCCCGGCCCGGGCCGTTTTTCTTTGGAGCGACGGCGCCGGCTCGGTCCGCGCTTGCCGCGACATCGCGCATCGATGTTTCGTTTTTCTGTTCATGCATCGATCAAGCAAGGTTTCGTGCGAGCGGCACGCTATAGTCGCGATTGTGGCGTTTTCGTGACAATGCGCGGCCAGGCCGATTCGGCCAATCGGCGGACATTGATGGACCGCACGACCAACCAGAAGATCGAGGAGCAGAAGTGACTGACAAGCATCCCCCGTCGACCGACCTTCCCGAGGACCCCGACCGCCGCCGCGTGCTCGGCGGCATCGCCGCGCTCGGCGCGAGCGTCGCGCTCGCCGGCTGCGAGACCGCCGCGCCGCGCTCGGCGGCCGATCTGCGGCTCGACGCCGCGCTGCGCCGCGAAGTGCGCAACATCGTGGTGATCTATGCGGAGAACCGCAGCTTCGCGAACCTGTTCGGCGACTTCCCCGGCGTGCAGCAGCCGCTTGGCGCGGTATCGCCCGAACGCTACGCGCAGTTCGACCGCGACGGCAGGACGCCGCTGCCGACGCTGCCGAGAATCTGGGGCGGCCTCGTGCCGCAGGCGCAGGTCGTCGACGGCAAGCGCTACATGATCGGCGAGCACGACATCACCGGGCTGCCGAACGCGCCGTTCGTGATTCCCGACGCGCAAGGCAAGCCGTTGCCGAACGGCGTGATCACGCGCGATTTGTGGCACCGCTTCTATCAGAACCAGATGCAGATCAACGGCGGCCGCAACGATCAATTCGCCGCGTGGGCCGATTCGGGCGGGCTCGTGATGGGGCATTACCGCAATTCGGCCGAAACGCTGCGGCTCTGGAATCTCGCGCGCCGGTACACGCTCTGCGACAACTTCTTCATGGCCGCGTTCGGCGGCTCGTGGCTGAACCACATCTTCCTGATCTCCGCGCAGGCGCCGCTCTATCCGGACGTGCACACGAGCCCGGCGAAGCATCTCGTATCCATTGTCGAAGGCGACGATCCGGCCGGCGCGCGGCTGAAGCTCGCGGCGGATTCGCCCGCGTCGGCGCTCGACGGCCCGCCGAAATTCGAGAACGACGGCCTCTTCACGCCGGACGGCTACGCGGTGAACACGATGGCGCCGCCGTATCAGCCGAGCAGCGCGCGGCCGCCCGCCGACGGCAACCCGGCGTATGCGGACCCGTCGAACCCGCGCGTGCTGCCGCCGCAGCATTACGCGACGATCGGCGATCGCCTGTCGGAGAAGGGCGTCGACTGGGCGTGGTACGGCGGCGCGTGGCAGTACGCGCTCGAGCATCGCGACACGGGCCCGGTGCCGGACTTTCAGTATCACCATCAGCCGTTCAACTACTTCGCGAACTACGCGCCGGGCACTGACGCGCGGCGGCGCCACCTGCGCGACGCGGGCCTCGGCGACGATCCGTCGACGAACCACCTGATCGCCGACATCGACGCGGGCCGCCTGCCGACCGTCACGTTCTACAAGCCGCAGGGCAACCTGAACATGCACGCGGGCTACGCGGACGTCGAGTCGGGCGATCGGCACATCGCGACGGTGATCGACCACATCATGCGCGGCCCGCAGTGGGCGCACACGGTCGTGATCCTGACGGTCGACGAGAACGGCGGCTGGTGGGACCCGGTGTCGCCGCCGAAGGGCGACCGCTGGGGGCCGGGCTCGCGGATTCCCGCGATGGTGATCTCGCCGTTCGCGAAGAAGGGCTACGTCGATCACACGCTGTACGACACGAACTCGATCCTGCGCTTCATCTCGCGCGTGCACGGGCTCGTGCCGCTCGACGGCGTGCTCGCGCGCGAGCGCGCGTTCGCGGCGCGCGACGCGCAGCCGCCGGGCGATCTGACCGCGGCGCTCGATCTCGGCTGACGTTCAGCGGAAATCCGGCTGCGAACGGCACGCCACATGCGAAGCGTCAGCTTCGCGACATCCCGAGCGTCAACGCGCCCGCGCCGATCAGCGCGGTGCCGCCGCCGTAGCCGAAGCGCCGCTGCGCGGCTGCGCCCGTCAGCCGTGCGGCGGCGAAACGCGCGATGCGCGCATAGCAGGCCGCGTTGATCGACGCGAGGCAGACGAAGGTCGGCAGCAGGACTGCGCATTGCCGCGCGAACGTCTCGTGCGGCGAGATGAACTGCGGAACGAACGCGACGAAGAACACGATGCTCTTCGGATTCAGCGCGGTGACGGCCCACGCGGACAGGAAGCGCCGCTTCGCCGAGTGGCGCTCGACGCTGACTTCCGTCGCGCCGACGCGGCGCGCGTGCAGGATCGAACGAATCCCGAGATAGATCAGATAGCCGCCGCCGACGAGCTTGAGCGCGGTGAACGCGGCCGCCGACATCGCGAGCAAGGCGCCCGCGCCGGCGAGCGAGATCGTCATCGCGGTGGTGTCGCCCGCCGCGACGCCGGCGACGGTGCTCCACGACGAGCGGTTGCGGTTCGCGAGCGAATCGCCGATCACGAGCAGGATCGTCGGGCCGGGAATCATCAGGAGGACGATGCTCGCGCCGGCGAAGGCGAGCCAGGTTGCGGCGGTCATGGGGGGGCCTTCGCGTTGCGAAAGGTGTCAGTGATCCACGCCGGCGGAAGGTTTGTCAAGCGGTTGCCTTTCGTCATTCGTTGTTCCGCGTCAACAGCGTTCGCCGGTCGTGAGAAGCACGCTCAATTTTTCAATATTGAGGTCGTTAAATCATCTGCGCGGGTTGGAGGTTCAGCGTATTTCTGATTCGACAACGAGCTATTGCGTGGGTATATGCGTAATCGAATGAAGCTGCTGATCGGCGCAATGACGGCCTCGGCTTCCTGTTCCGCAATGGCGAATTGGGAACTCTATAGAACAGTCACGCTCGATGGCTATGCCAATTCCATCCCGGGCGGAAGTTACTACCACGAACTCTCGATTCCATCTGGTGTAACGAAAATTTCTTCATCTGAATTGCCCTGACGCATGACGAAGGCCGATGCTGTGTTTGCTTTCTCATGTGTCGTGCATGGGCTGCGGTCCATTTTTATTAACTTGAATATTTCATGAGAGAACTCATTTATGCGCAAAAAAATTGTCGCAGGCGTGCTTGCGTCCATCATTCCTTTCGTCTGCGAAGCATCGGCCACCGTTGTGGTCGATGCGAAGCGC
Source organism: Burkholderia sp. MSMB1589WGS (assembly GCF_001636105.1). Taxonomy (NCBI): domain Bacteria; kingdom Pseudomonadati; phylum Pseudomonadota; class Betaproteobacteria; order Burkholderiales; family Burkholderiaceae; genus Burkholderia; species Burkholderia sp. MSMB1589WGS. The sequence continues at coordinate 1,865,704 of NZ_LNJT01000007.1, read as the reverse complement.
AATTGTCTTTCGAACACTAGCAATGTTTCTGGCGGCACGCCAGCACTGCTCACGCTTGCACCGGGAAGATATGTCATTTCGATTGGCTCAAACAATATGAGGTGCTCCGCTGGCGTACTGACCAACGGCTGCTTGATCAATTCCGTGATGCTGCAAGGCGGGTTTGGAAATAACCGATGGGGCACCACCATTACCCAGCCAACGGTCGTCGACGTCCCTGGGAATACCTCGACATATATTGCCTATGTCAGTGACGACGCTTGTGGCGACAACACGGGGCAGGCGACTCTGCTCATTCAAACGGCTAACTGAGCTGATGTGCCTGTCTCATCCGCGAGACGCTACGGCGTCGGGCGATGAAATTCACTCCGACGAAGTTTGAGCGGGTGACGCGCTGCCGGCCTGACGCGACCCGCGTGAGCGGGCCGCAAAACTGCGAACTGAACTGGCTAATGCTGATTTGCCATGCTGGCAGCGCGCCTGAACTTGTCATCGCCACGATGAGCGAGTTCGCTTTGTTGAGCGAGTGCGATCTGCTGGCTCAATCGGGCTGCGCGGCGCGATTCCAAGCCGGAAGCGATTGCCGACTGGCGAATCGCGTGCGTACGCACGCCTTAAAAAAAACCCGCCTTGCGGCGGGTGGGAGTAGAACGAGCACGCGTCGAAACGCGTGATTTATTGTTGTGTGGGGGGAATCCTGAGGCTCAGAATTGCGCGGCCGCCTGATAGGCGCCCGCCTTGCCCAACCGGTCCATCGCGGCGCGGTATTCAACCTGCAGCTCGGCCTGCGCCGCCTTCGCGTTCGCGAGGAGCGCCGTGTCGATCGCCTGGATTTGGCGCACGAGCGCGAGCGACGCGGGCGTCTGCTCGGCCGAGATCGACATCAGATACGGCGAGCGCTCTTCGGTCAGGCGCGCGGCTTCGGTCCAGTCGGCCATCTGCACCGCGTGATCGATTTCGCGGGTGATCGACAGCACGTGTTCGATCAACGACATCTGATCCATATCAGGCTTCTCCATCGCATTCGATTCGTTACTTGTTGTTCGCCATCGCGCCCGAGCTGTTGCTGCCGCCGAACAGTTGCGTCAGGTAGTTCGAGTTGCTGTTCATCTGCGCCATCAGCGTGTTGAGCGCGGTGAACTGCGCGTTGTATTGCGACGTCAACTGCGACGCGTACGATGCAAGTTGCGTCTGCTGCTGCGCGAGGCTCTTCAGGTCCTGGTTGAGCGCGTTCGAGCGCGTATCGAAGACGCCGCCCGTCTGCACGTAGTTCTGAATCGTGCTGTTGAGCGTCGCGCCGACGCCGTTCGTCGAGTTGAAGAGGGCGGCGACGGTCGACGGGCTGTTTTGCAGCGCCGCGTTGAGCTTCGCCGTATCGATGGTCAGCGTGCCGTCCGTTTGCGCGGACGACGAGCCGTCGGCGAACGTGATGCCGATCGACGCGAGCGACACGGTCGAGCCGCCCGTCGTGACGCCCGCGCCGACCACGCGCGCGAGCGAGTTGCGGATCATGTTGAGCGTGGAGTCGCCAAGGAGCGGCCCCGCGCTTTGCGAGCTGGTGCCCGCGCCCGACAGCGACGATAGCGACGACATCGTCGTGACGACCGTGTTGTACAGGTTGACGACGTTCGTGATCGCGGCGGCCTGCGCGGTCGTGTCGGTGGAGACGTTGAGCGTCTGCGTGGTGCCGACGGCGGCTTGCGTGAGGTTCAGCGTGACGCCGGCGATTGCGCCCGACACCGCGTTGCTCGCGCTCGACGCGGCGATACCGCCCACCGTGAATTCGGCGTCCTGAGCGGAGGTGCTTTGCGTCCATGCGACGCTACCGCCCGACTGGATCGTCGACTGGCCGCCCGTCGTGCTCGCCGTCGACGTGACGGCGAGGCTCGACAGCCCGTTGTCGCCGGACAGGTTGCTCACGCCGACGTTGATCACGTTGGCTGCGCCCGTGGTCGCCGAGCGCAGCACGAGGTGCGCGCCGTCGGTGCCCGTGACGATCGTCGCCGTCACGCCGGGGTTGTTCGACGCGGAGTTGATCGCGGCGGCGATGCCGGAAAGCGTGTTGTTCGTCGAATCGATCGAGATCGACGTCGATTTGCCGCCGACGCTCAGCGTCAGCGTGCCGGTGCCGAGCTGCTGCGTCGCATTGAATGCGCCGGAAGACAGCGTCTGCGACGTGGCGATCTGCGTGACGGCGACCGAATAGCTGCCGGCCACCGCGCCCGCGCCCGTCGTCGCGGAGAGGCCGGTGCCCGTCGCCGTGGCGGTGAATTTCTGGGTGAGCGTGCCGTCGCTGAGCGAGCCGATCCCCGCTTGCAGCGCGGTGAGCGCGGCCTTCAGCGTGCCGAGCGCGGAAAGCGTCGTCTGGTCGGTGGAGACCGCCGTCGACAGCGCCGCGGTTTGTCCCGCCGTCTTCGCGTTGACGAGCGCGGTGACGAGCGAGTTGACGTCCATCGACGAGTTGCCCGTCGAGCCGCTGATGATCGACTGCGCTGCTTGCTGCAACGCCGAATTGGTTTGCTGCTGCGTCGTGCTGGTGACGGGCGTGGACATCGGGTGGCTCCCTTCGCCGCCGGATATGGCGGGCGAAAATCGCGAAATTCGGAAGAGTCAGATAACAAAAACGTGCGGCGGCCACGAGGGTGTTGCGCCGCCGCACAAAGGCGGGCCGCCGGACAGCGCGGCCCGTCGTTCGGTACACGTTATTGCAGGAGCTTCAGCACTTGCTGCGGCAGCGAGTTCGCTTGCGCGAGCACCGAGATGCCGGCTTGCTGGAGCACTTGCGCGCGCGACAGGTTCGCGGTTTCCTGGGCGAAGTCCGCGTTCTGGATTTGCGATTGCGCCTGCGACAGGTTGTTCGAGCCAGCTTGCTGCGTCGTCGCGATCGCGGTGAAGCGGTTCTGGGCCGCACCGAGCGTCGCTTGCAGGTTGTTCACCGTCGAGAGCGCGTTGTCGATCGACACCATCGCTTGGTATGCGCCCGTCTGCGTGCTGATGTCCAGATTCGAAACCGTCTGCGGCTGGTTGACGGCGTTGATCTGCGCGACCATTGCCGTCGCGGCCGCCTGATCGGCCGCGCTCAGCGAACTGGTCCCGGCGGCGGCAAGCGTCAGCGTCTGGAACGCCGGGGCAGACGAAGTGCCCGTACCGGCGGTCGTTGATCCGAACAGCGAGGTGACGGCTCCGGCGCTCAGCGCCTGGTTGTTCTGATCGGTGAACGTAAAGCCGCCCTTGCCGTCCGACAGGACGTTGATCTGCGTCGTTTCCTGGCCGGTGCTGGTTCCCGGCGTCCAGGCCGCGCCGGACGAATCGACCGCGACCTTGATCGTGCCGAGCGTCTGGCCCGACTGAACCATGCCGCCGCCGATCTTCGCGGCCGACATGCTTTGCGTCAGGTCCACGCTGACCGTCTGGCCGACGTTCGCACCGACCTGGAAGCTCAGCGTGCCGGCCGAGCCGTCGAGAATGTTCTTGCCGTTGTAGTTCGTCTGCGAAGCGACGCGGTTCACTTCAGCGATCTGAACGGCAACTTCCTTTTGCAACGCTGCCGCGTCGCTCGAGCTCAGCGGGCCGTTCGAAGCTTGCACCGCGAGCTGGCGGATACGCTGAAGGCTGTTGGTCAGCGCAGACAGGCCGCTCGATGCCGTTTGCAGGATCGACACGCCGTCGTTCGCGTTCGACACGCCCTGGTTCAGGCCGTTGATCTGCGTTTGCATCCGGGTGGCGATCGCGAGGCCGGCTGCGTCGTCCGCTGCGCTGTTGATGCGCTTGCCCGACGACAGGCGGGTGATCGCCTGGGACAGGGCGCTTTGCGAGCCGTTGAGGTTCTGTTGCGCGACCAACGAGTTGATGTTGCTGTTGATTCCGAGCATGAAAATCTCCTAATTGAGCCGTATAGCCCATCAATGCCACTATTGGCGTGGGCGGAAGCACTCGTTCTTTGCCGGCCGCCTTGTGCTGGATTTCGGCGCATGCAAAAAAAACTTGAGGGACATAGTGAGATTCGGCCCGAATTTTTGTGCCGATCGTGCCGATTTGCGCTGATCGTTCGGTGAGCAAACGTTGGATGCTCCCGTTCGCGTACGCGGCTGGAGGCGCCGTCCGGCGGGCCGCGCAGCGGCGCGGACGCGGGTTTTCGATCAGAAAGCGGTAAACTAGTGGTCGAGCCGATGTTTACCTGTTATGATGGCGGGCTGAATTGAGATTTCTGTCACGCCTTTGCCGTTTACGCCCATGCGTAGGGCATGTCTGCTGGCAGTCAAACGCGGCGCCTGGTGTTGGTTGCCGAGCGTTTCGCGGTGCATTCCGCCTCTCTTTTCCGGCCTCCGAGGCCGCTACCCGCTCGTTTCGCCCGTTCGTGGAAACGCCCGGAAGGCCGGTGCGTGGCGCTTGGCCGCTACGTTTTTGACCGTATCAAGCAAATTAGGAACGACATGACGACGATTCTTTTGAAAGAAAACGAGCCGTTCGAAGTGGCGATTCGCCGCTTCCGCCGCGCCATCGAGAAGAACGGCCTGATCGCCGAGCTGCGCGAGCGCCAGGCATACGAAAAGCCGACCGCCGTGCGCAAGCGCAAGAAGGCGGCTGCGGTGAAGCGCCTGCACAAGCGCCTGCGCAGCCAGATGCTGCCGAAGAAGCTCCACTAAGCTTCGTTCGCTTCGCCTCGACGGCGGTGCCGCTTCGTAAGAAGCCGCGCCGCCGTTTTGTTTTGTGGCCGCCGGTGAGGCGCCCTGGGGTAGGGCGAGGCGCCACAAGCGAATGCGCGCCGTTGCTCGCACGCGTCGCGCCGCTGTCCTTTGACGCCTTGGCGCGGCCAGCATTCGATCCGCTGGAAATTGATCTTCGCGGTGATGCGCATCGTGCGCGGATCGCCGGGCTTCGCGTAATCCGCGTACTGGACTGGAATTCCCGATAGCGCCGGCTCCTCGGGTTGTCGATCGACGCGCACAGTGTCACGTCGCGCTGGCCGAGCGCGACGTCATTCGAATTCGGTCGCTCGCCGGGCGACGCCGATTGCCGCGGCGGAGCGGGGCTGTCGGATCAGGCGGCCGGCTTTCTCTTTCTGCTGGCCTTTTCGCCGAGCGCCGCGCAGCGCGTGTGGCACGGGCAGGTTCTTTCGTGATCGTTGACCATGCCCGTCGCCTGCATCAGCGCATAGCAGATCGTCGAGCCGACGAACTTGCAGCCGTAGCGCTTGAGCGCCTTGCTGAGCGCGTCCGAGCGCTCGGTCGACGCCGGCGCGTCGCGGTACGACGCCCACGCGTTCTGCAGCGGCGCATGATCGACGAACGACCACAGGAACGCGGCGAGCGAGCCGTGCTCCGCGCGAATCTGCTGGACCGCGCGCGCGTTGGCGACGGCCGCCTCGATCTTCGCGCGGTTGCGCACGATGCTCGCATCGAGCACCAGTTCGTCGATCCGCTTCGGCGTGAAGCGGGCGACCTTGTCGACGTCGAAGTCGGCAAACGCCGCGCGGTAGCCGGCGCGCTTGTTCAAGATCGTCGACCAAGACAGGCCTGCTTGCGCGCCTTCGAGCAAGAGCATTTCGAATAGATGCCGGTCGTCGTGCGACGGCACGCCCCATTCGGTATCGTGATAGTGAGCGTCCGCTTCGGTTTTTACCCAACTGCAGCGTTCCTGCTTCGGCATCTCGCATGTCCCGTCGATCTGGTCGCGTCAGCATAACGGATCGGCGGGGGCGCGCAAGCCTGGCCGTTCGGCCGATGGGCGCGGCGAGCCGTTGCGGTTAAGCTTCTTGCATCAACGGCATTTCGTCGAATCAACTGAACTGAAGCACGCGATGGGCAACGACATTTTTCTGATCGGCATCGACGGCGGCGGCACCGGCACGCGCGCGGTGCTCGCCGATGCGCGCGGGCGCGAGCGTGCGCAGGGCAGCGCCGGGCCTTCCGGGCTCGCGCTCGGCATCGAGGCCGCGTGGCGCTCGATCGAGGCTGCCAGCGCGGACGCTTGCGCGCGCGCTGGCGTCGCGTTCGACTGGCGGCATTGCGTGCTCGGCTGCGGGCTCGCCGGCGTGAATCATCGCGAGTGGCTGAACGCATTCCGCGCGAGCGCGCCGCTTGCCGCATTCGTGGTCGAAAGCGATGCGTATACGACCGTCGTCGGCGCGCACGGCGGCGGGCCGGGCGTGATCGTCGCGCTCGGCACGGGCAGCATCGCGGCCGCGCTCGATGCGTCGGGCGCATGCCGGATTGCGGGCGGATACGGCTTTCCTTCCGGCGACGAGGCGAGCGGCGCGTGGCTCGGCTTGCGCGCGCTGTCGTACGCGCAGCAGGCGCTCGACGGCCGTGCACCGCTCGACGCGCTCGCCCGGGCGCTCGTCGCGCACACGGGCGCGTCCGGCCGCGATGCGCTCGTCGTCTGGTCGTGCGAAGCGAATCAAACCGCATATGCGGGGCTCGCGCCGATCGTGCTCGCCCATCGCGACCACCCGGCGGCCGCGCGCTGGATCGAGCAGGCGGGCATCGAGATCGCGAGGATGATCGACGCGCTCGATCCGGCGGCGGCGCTACCCGTCGCGTTGTGCGGCGGGCTGGCGGAGGCGCTTGCGAGTGCGGTGCCCGAACCGCACCGCGCGCGGCTCGTCGCGCCGCAAGCCGATTCCGCGCACGGCGCGCTGCGGCTCGCCCAACGGGAAGCGGCGCGGCTCGGGCTCGCGGCGCCGCGCTGAACGCGATCGGGGCGGGCTGCGGGCGAGAACGGCCCGCCGCGAGCGGCATTCTTCGTCCGACGATAGAATGTCCGCTCCCTCCCGTGTCACCCGCATCCTCCAACGTCCGCCATGTATAAAGTCATCGCCACCGATCTCGACGGAACCCTGCTCAACAGCGACCACCAGCTCGATCCTTATACGATCGATACCGTGCGGCGGCTCGCGGAAGGCGGCGTGCCCTTCGTGATCGCAACCGGGCGCCACTACGCGGACGTCGCCGGCATTCGGGACGTACTAGGCATTCGCCCTTACCTGATCACATCGAACGGCGCGCGCGTGCACGCGCCGGACGACACGCGGATCCACGCGCAGGACGTGCCCGCCGACGCGGTGCGGCAACTGGTGCGGCCCGAGCTCGTCGGCACGCACGGCCGCGTGATCGTCAATCTGTTCACGAACGACGGCTGGCTGATCGACCGAGACGCGCCGCATCTGCTCGCATTCCATCAGGATTCCGGATTTCGCTACGACGTCATCGACATGCTGTCGCACGACGGCGCGGACATCGCGAAGGTGCTGTACATCGGCGAGCCCGAGGATCTGGCCATCGTGTCGGACAGCCTCGCGCGCCAGTTCGGCGGTGCGCTGTACGTCACGTATTCGCTGCCTGACTGCCTCGAGGTGATGACCGCGAACGTATCGAAGGGGCGTGCGCTGCGTGTCGTGCTCGAGCGGCTCGGCGTCGATCCCGCGCACTGCGTCGCGTTCGGCGACAACATGAACGATATCGATCTGCTCGAGACGGCCGGGCATCCGTTCATGATGAACAATGCGAATCCCGATCTCGTCGTGCGCCTGCCGAAGGTGCCGCGAATCGGCAACAACTTCGAAGCGGGCGTCGCGCGTCATCTGCGCGCGCTGTTCGCGCTCGAGGATTCCACCACGCACTGAGCGCCGCGCCGATCTCGCCGGCACGCGCGGCCAGCCGCATCCGCAACGAAAACGGGCGCCGCGGCGCCCGTTTTCGCTTTTGTCCCGTCGCCGGCGGCCGGCGCGAGTCCGGCCGCGCCGTCATCAGCTTTCGTCGCGCCCCGCGACGAGCGGATACACGACGCCCGCGATCGCCGCGCCGATGATGGGCGCCACCCAGAACAGCCACAGTTGGCCGATCGCCTCGCCGCCGACGAAGAGCGCCGGGCCCGTCGAGCGCGCCGGGTTCACCGACGTGTTCGTCACCGGGATCGAGATCAGGTGGATCAGCGTGAGGCACAGGCCGATCGCGATCGGCGCGAAGCCGGCCGGCGCGCGCTTGTCGGTCGAGCCGAGGATCACGAACAGGAAGAAGCCCGTCAGCACGACTTCGCAGATGAACGCGGCCCCGAGCGAGTAATGGCCGGGCGAGCGCGCGTCATAGCCGTTCGTCGCGAAGCCGCTGCCGACGACGTCGAAGCCCGGCTTGCCGGTCGCGATCAGATACAGCACGAATGCGCCGAGCGTGGCGCCGACGACCTGCGCGACGATGTACGGCACGAGATCGCGGGCCGGGAAACGTCCCGCCACCGTCAGGCCGACGCTCACGGCCGGATTCAGGTGACACCCGGAAACGTGGCCGATCGCGAACGCCATCGTCAGAACGGTCAGGCCGAATGCCAATGCGACTCCGGCAAAGCCGATGCCGAGGCCCGGAAAAGCGGCCGCCAGAACGGCGCTGCCACAGCCGCCGAGGACGAGCCAGAACGTGCCGAACACTTCCGCTGCGAGACGCTGAGGTAATTTCATTGGAGTAGTTCCTGGTCGTGAAAATCGAAAACGGATTGCGCCGTGAAAAGCAGGGACGCATCCACGAATGCCGACTGGATTATAGGAAATTCTATGGTCTCCGAAGGGTCAACGATTGTCAAATTGAGATTGATCGATCGGCGTTTTTATTAGAATAAGGCCGCATTGCAGGACGTATTGTAATTGAATTTTAAAATTTATCAGACGAAATGGTTTCCGCAGATTTCGTAGCAATTCTGATTGCGCAATAGAACCTTTGTGTCTAGGCTGGGAATTGCCAGGCGGATCATGATATAGGGAGTTGAAATGTCTCAGTACGCGAAAATCAAGGCGCAGATCGTGGAGCTGCAGGCCCAGGCCGAAGAAGTGCGTCGTCAGGAGATCGCGGCCGTGGTCGCCGAACTGCAAGGCAAGATCGCCGAGTACGGGCTCACGGCGCAGGACTTGGGATTTGCCGAGCGGGCACGGCGCGGCCGTCCGCCGAAGAAGGGGCCGCTGCCCCCCAAGTACCGCGATCCGAAGTCAGGCAGCACATGGAGCGGCCGCGGGAAGCCCCCGCATTGGATCGTCGGCAAAAACCGCGAGCGCTTTTTGATCGGCTGATTATCCGGCGCCTGGCAAAAAGAAAGCCGCATTTCCCGATGCGGCTTTCTGCTATGCAAAACGTAATGGACGCGTCATTTCTGCAATGACGCCGGCCAAAGGGTTAACCCGCCGCTACGCGTCGCCATTGCGGCTGCTTGGATGCGTCGCGCAGCGTTTCATAGATGTCGATATAGCGCCGCGCCATTGCATGCGAGCTGAAACGTTGCTCGAATTGCGCGCGGATTGCATCGCGTGACAATTCGTCGATCCGGTGCAGCGCGCCCACGGCACCCTGCACGTCCTCGACGATGAAGCCCGTGAGGCCGTCGTCGATGACTTCCGGCACGGAGCCGCGGTTGAACGCGACGACGGGCGTGCCGCACGCCATCGCCTCGATCATCACGAGGCCGAACGGCTCGGGCCAGTCGATCGGGAACAGCAGCGCCTTCGCGCCCGACAGGAACGCGGGCTTCTGCGCTTCGTTGATCTCGCCGATGAACTCGACGTGCGCGGAATCGAGGAGCGGTTCGATCTCGGCCTTGAAATAATCCTCGTCGACCTTGTCGACTTTCGCGGCAATCTTGAGCGGCAGGCCGCTTTGCGCGGCGATCCGGATCGCGGTGTCGACGCGCTTTTCCGGGCAGATGCGGCCGAGGAACGCGAGATACTCGGGCTGGCGGCCGGCCTGCGGCGTGAGCAGCGTGTCGGGCAGCCCGTGATAGACGGTGCCCGCCCAGCCGGCCTGCGGCAGTGGCGTGCGCTGCGAATCCGAGATCGACACGACGGGCGCGTTCGGGAACGCGTCGAATACGGGCTGCAGCTCCGGCAGGTCGAGGCGGCCGTGCAGCGTCGTGACGAACGGCGCGTCGAGGCGCGACAGCAGCGGGAACGGCAGATAGTCGAGGTGGAAATGCAGGATGTCGAACGTGTGCGCGGCGCGCGCGACCTGCTCGAGCAGGCGCATATGGGGCGCCATCGCATCGCGGATCGACGGATCGAGGCGCAGCGCGCGCGGCCATGCGGCTTCGAGGCGCGCCGACGTGACGGAATCCCCGCTCGCGAACAGCGTGACGTCGTGCCCCATTTCGACGAGCGCCTCGGTCAGGTAGGACACGACCCGCTCGGTGCCCCCATAGAGTTTGGGCGGAACGGCTTCGTAGAGCGGGGCGATTTGGGCAATGCGCATGAGCGTTTCTCCGTTGCGAAGAGGGCGGAACTCGCCGGGGGGGCGGTGCGAGCTTCGCTCCGGTAAGCGGTGAGCGCCTGCGTGCAGGCAGACGGGGCGGTGCGCGGCGAACGTCGCCGGACCGGGCGTTCCGATTCATTATCGGGATCGCCCGCGCGGTATCGAGCGATTTTTCAAACGCTTAACCCTTGTTACAGGATGAAATACGCAAAAACCCTAGAAAACGCCCGGCCGAATGACTAGGATGTGGCAGAAAAGGGATGCGAAAGCCGCGCGCCGCAATGGCGCGAATTCCGTCGGCCCGCTGCCGTCGCGCCTGAAGATGGTGTTTTCCCGGCCTTGATTGGCGGGACTTTCGGCCAGACGGGCGTTTGCGGGCCATTCCCACCCTTTGTCGGAAAAATTCCTACACGGTTTACAGACAATTCCGGCAAAGCGCATTCCCCTTCACTGATAGCGGCTCCCCCGACGATTGGCCAAAATGCCCGTAAGAATATAAACAAGCCGATTGCCCCCTTCTCGGTGGGTAGATCGAGCAAACGTTTTCACTGGCATTACCGATTGGCCAAGGATTTCTTACGGGGGAATCGAATCATGAGCGCAACCAGCGAAATGCTCGCCGAGATCAACGAAGTCAACCTGTCTTACCTGCTGCTCGCCCAGCGGCTGTTGCGCGAGGACAAGGTCATGGGCATGTTCCGCATGGGGATTTCGGGGGAACTCGCCGACGTGCTCGTGAACCTGACGCTCGCCCAGACGGTCAAGCTCGCCGCATCGAACCAGATGCTCTGCCGTTTCCGCTTCGACGACCACGCGCTCCTGTCGTCGCTCGCCGACAAGGGCCGCAATTCCGCCGTCGCTCACGCGCATTCGGCGATCCTGATGGCCGGCCAGCCGGTCGAAAGCTTCCGCTGAACGGAAAGCCGCGCGCCGCGCCCGGGCGCATTGCTGCATAAGTGGAAGCGGGAAATCTGATTGTTTTGTTTGGGTAAATGGCGGAGAGCGACGATGGCGTCCAAGAGCGTAGTGGTCGAAGTCAAGGAGATCACCCTGGCGATCGAGCTGATCGAGCTGGGCGCGCGGCTGCAACTGCTCGAAGCCGAGACGAACCTGTCGCGCGATCGCCTGATCAAGCTCTACAAGGAACTGAAGGGCGTGTCGCCGCCGAAGGGAATGCTGCCGTTCTCGACCGACTGGTTCATGACGTGGCAGCCGAACATCCATTCGTCGCTGTTCTACAACGTCTACCGCTTCATGCGCGAGCACGGCGGCTGCGATTCGATCCAGTCGATCGTCAAGGCATACCGGCTGTATCTCGAGCACGTCGGGCTGTCCGACGACGAGGCGGTGCTGAGCCTCACGCGCGCGTGGACGCTCGTGCGCTTCTTCGATTCCGGGATGCTGGAGACGACGCCGTGCACCCGTTGCGGCGGACACTTTGTCGCACACGCGCACGACCCACACCACGGCTACGTGTGCGGCCTTTGCCAGCCGCCGTCGCGCGCGGGCAGGACCCGCAAGGCCGCCGCGCGGGCCGACCACGCCGCAATCGCCGCGTAAGCTTCTTCGCCGGGCCGCGCCGGCCGTGCATCGGGCGGCCTGCCTCCGTCATTGTCCCGTCTGCTGGTTTACACCGTCGAGCCTCTCCGGGGCGGTTTCCCAAAGTTTTCGTTGCGACTGCCGTAAACCACTTAACGGCGGCCTCCCGGCTGCTCATTCGTGAGGGACAGGCAGTGCTGATTTTCGTGGGAACTCTCGTGACCTTGTTGTCCGTGTTCGGCGGCTATGCGCTGGCGGGCGGGCACCTGGGCGCGCTCGTGCAACCGGTCGAGATCCTGATGATCGTCGGCGCGGGCGTCGGCGCGTTCATCATCGGCAACGGCATCAAGACGATCAAGGCGACGCTGCGCGTGCTGCCCACGCTGCTCAAGGGCTCGAAGTACAACAAGGACATCTACATGGAGCTGATGGCGCTCCTGTACGTGTTGCTCGCGAAGGCGCGCAAGGAAGGCACGCTCACGCTCGAGGCGGACATCGACGAACCCGAGAAGAGCCCGATCTTCACCCAGTATCCGAAGATCCTCGCCGACCATCACATCGTCGAATTCCTGACCGACTACCTGCGCCTGATGGTGGGCGGCAACATGAACGCGTTCGAGATCGAAAGCCTGATGGACGAGGAGATCGAGACGCACCACGCCGAAGGCGAAGGTCCGGCGCACGCGCTGATGCGCGTCGGCGACGCGATGCCGGCGTTCGGGATCGTCGCCGCAGTGATGGGCGTCGTCCACACGATGGCGTCCGCCGACAAGCCGCCCGCGGTGCTGGGCGCGATGATCGCGCAGGCGCTCGTCGGCACGTTCCTCGGCATCCTGCTGTCGTACGGCCTGATCGGCCCGCTGTCGAGCCTCGCGGAGCAGCGCGTCGCCGAGTCGACCAAGATGTTCCAGTGCATCAAGGTGACGATTCTCGCGAGCCTGAACGGCTATGCGCCCGCGATCGCCGTCGAGTTCGGCCGCAAGGTGCTGTTCTCGACCGAGCGCCCGTCGTTCGCCGAACTCGAAGAGCACGTGCGCCGCGTGAAGGCGAAGTGAGCGCGAGGGCACCGACATGAGCAAGGGCAAGGATCAGGCGATCATCGTCAAGCGGGTGAGCCAGCAGAAGAAGGGGCACCACGGTGGTGCATGGAAGCTCGCGTACGCGGACTTCATGACCGCGATGATGGCGTTCTTTCTGTTGATGTGGCTGCTGTCCGCGGTGACGCCCGTGCAGTTGAAGGGGATCGCCGACTACTTCAACACGCCGCTGAAGGCCGCGATCTTCGGCAGCGGCGACCGTAGCGCCGACGATTCGAGCATCGTCAAGGGCGGCGGCCGCGACATCTCGAGCGTCGAAGCCGGCGCGACGCGCCTCACCGACGGCTCCACGCATCTCGCCGACCGCGTCGCGAAGAAGAGCGAAGACGACGCGCTTGCGCAGGCGCAGGGCTCGCTCGAGCGCCGCGAGCAGGTTCGGCTGCACGACCTGCAGGTAAAGCTGATGGCGGCCATCGAGGCGAATCCGACGCTGCGCCAGTTCAAGCAGCAGATCCGCATCGATTCGACGCTGATGGGGCTGCGCATCGAGATCGTCGACACGCAGAAGCGGCCGATGTTCGCGATGTCGAGCAACGCCGTCGAGCCGTACATGCGCGACATCCTGCGCGAGATCGGCAAGACGCTCAACGACGTGCCGAACCGCATCATCGTCCAGGGCCACACCGACGCCGTGCCGTATGCGGGCGGCGAGAAGGGCTACAGCAACTGGGAGCTGTCCGCCGACCGCGCGAACGCGTCGCGCCGCGAGCTGATCGCGGGCGGCATGGACGAAGCGAAGGTGCTGCGCGTGCTCGGCCTCGCGTCGACGCAGAACCTGAACAAGGCGGACCCGCTCGATCCGGAGAACCGCCGGATCAGCATCATCGTGCTGAACCGCAAGTCCGAGCTCGCGCTGATGCGCGACGACGCGACGACGACGACGCTGTCGTCCGACGCGGCCGGCTCGGCGCGGCTCGCGCAGCAGATCACGCCGCCCGGCGCGGCCGACGCGCCCGCGTTGCCGGGCGCGTCGGCCCCCGCCGCGAGGAAACCCTGACGCATTCGAGACACGCATTCGAGACACGACATGATCCGAACCATTCTCGCCATCGACGACTCCGCCACGATGCGCACGCTGCTCAGCGCGACGCTCGGCGAAGCGGGCTACGACGTGACCGTCGCCTCGGACGGCGAAGTCGGGCTCGATGTCGCGATGGCCACGCCTTTCGACCTGGTGCTGACCGATCACTACATGCCGAAGAAGAATGGCCTCGAGCTGATCGCGGCGCTGCGCTCGCAGTCGGCCTACGAAGCGACGCCGATTCTCGTCCTGACGACCGAGAACGGCGACGCGTTCAAGGATGCGGCGCGCGCGGCGGGCGCGACCGGCTGGATCGAAAAGCCGCTCGATCCGGACGCGCTGATCGAGCTCGTCGCGGCGCTTTCGGCGTCGTCGAGCCTTTCGTGACGAACACGACGTTTTTATGCGGTGAACCGGCATGACTCTCGATATCACACAGTTCTATCAGACGTTCTTCGACGAAGCCGACGAGTTGCTCGCGCAGATGGAGCAACTGCTGCTGAACCTGGACGTCGCGTCGCCCGATCCCGAGGATCTGGCGGCTATCTTCCGCGCCGCGCATTCGATCAAGGGCGGCGCCGCGACGTTCGGCTTCACCGCGCTCACGGAAACGACGCACATCCTCGAATCGCTGCTCGATCGCGCGCGCAATCATGAGCTCACGCTGACGAAGGAGATGGTCGACGCGTTCCTCGAGACGAAGGACGTGCTGTCCGACCAGCTCGCCGACTACCGCGCGAGCGCCGAGCCCGATGCGGCCGCCGCGGCCGCGATCTGCGCGAAGCTCGAGCGGCTGAAGGCGTCGGCGAGCGGCGCGCAGGCGGCGCCCGCCGCGGCGCCGGCCGCCGCTCAATCGGCCGCGCCCGTCGTCACGGCCGGGCCGGCCGCGTCGACGATGGACGTGTGCGGCGCGCCCGAGCACGTCGTCGAGCAGGCGGTCGAGGCCGCGCACCCGGTGCCCGGCGCGCCTGGCGCTACGGGCGGCGGCGACGGCCCGCATCTGAAGATCACGCTGACGGGCGTCGGCGACAAGGACCAGGAACTGCTGACCGAGGAGCTCGGCAATCTCGGGCGGATCGTCGGCCGCACGAAGACGGGCGACGCGCTCACGCTGTGGCTCGAGACCGACGTGTCGTCGGACGACATCGTCGCCGTGTGCTGCTTCGTGATCGACGAAAGCCAGATCGCGATCGGCCGCGGCGCTGCGCCGGGCGCGGACGCCGCGCAGGCGGCGGACGCCGCGACGCCGGTGGCGCAGCAGCGGGAGGAAGCCGCCCACGAAACCGCCCATGAAGCCGCGGCCATTGAAGCCGCGCCGGAACCGGCGGCGGCCCGGCCGGCAGCGGCGCTCGTCGCCGAAGCGCGGCCGGCCGCGCCAGTCGCCGCACCGAGCGCATCCGCCGCCACGCCCGCCACGCCGGCGCCGGCCGCGGCATCCGCCGCCGCGCAGCATCACGACGACCGCAAGCCGCGCCCGGCCGCCGCCGCGAGCGCGGAGGGCAGCTCGATTCGCGTCGGCGTGGAGAAGGTCGACCAGTTGATCAACCTCGTCGGCGAGCTCGTGATCACGCAGGCGATGCTCGCCGAGACGACGAGCGCGTTCGATCCGGCGCTGCACGACCGCCTGTACAACGGGATGGCGCAGCTCGAGCGCAACGCGCGCGATCTGCAGGAAGCGGTGATGTCGATCCGGATGATGCCGATGGATTACGTGTTCAGCCGCTTCCCGCGGCTCGTGCGCGATCTCGCGGGCAAGCTCGGCAAGCAGGTCGAGCTCGTCACGTTCGGCCAGGCGACCGAGCTCGACAAGAGTCTCATCGAACGGATCATCGATCCGCTGACGCACCTCGTGCGCAACAGCCTCGATCACGGGATCGAGACCGTCGAGGCGCGCCGCGCGGCAGGCAAGGACGCGGTCGGCCAGCTCGTGCTGTCGGCCGCGCACCACGGCGGCAACATCGTGATCGAGGTCAGCGACGACGGCGCGGGCCTGAGCCGCGACAAGATCCTCGCGAAGGCGGCCAAGCAGGGGATGCAGATCTCCGAGAACATCAGCGACGAAGAAGTGTGGAACCTGATCTTCGCGCCGGGCTTCTCGACCGCCGAAGTCGTGACCGACGTGTCGGGCCGCGGCGTCGGGATGGACGTCGTCAAGCGCAACATCCAGTCGATGGGCGGGCACGTCGAAATTTCGTCGCAGGCCGGTCGCGGCACGACGACGCGGATCGTGCTGCCGCTCACGCTCGCGATTCTCGACGGGATGTCGGTGAAGGTGGGCAGCGAGATCTTCATCCTGCCGCTGAACTTCGTGATGGAGTCGCTGCAGCCGGCGGCCGACGACATCTACACGATCGGCAACGGCGAGCGCGTCGTGCGCGTGCGCGGCGAATACCTGCCGCTCGTCGCGCTGCACGAGGTGTTCTCGGTCGACGACGCGCGCACCGATCCGACGCAGGGCATCGTCACGATCATGCAGACGGAAGGCCGCCGCTTCGCGATGCTGATCGACGAGCTGGTCGGCCAGCAGCAGGTGGTCGTCAAGAACCTCGAGACGAACTACCGCAAGGTGTACGGCATTTCGGCCGCGACGATTCTCGGCGACGGCAGCGTCGCGCTGATCGTCGACGTCGCGGCGCTCAATCGCGAGACCCGCACGACGCACGGCTCGCACGCGAGCGCCGCGCTCGCGGTGTCCTAATTTACGTGATCCATCGACCTGGGGGCTAACGTGTCCGAAGTCCAAACGAATCATCCGGCCGCGCCGAACGCGGCCAGCCGCCGCGACGCCGAGCAGGGCGACGCGGCGGGCCAGGAATTCCTCGTCTTCACGCTCGGCGACGAGGAATACGGCATCGATATCCTGAAAGTGCAGGAAATCCGCGGCTACGACAGCGTCACGCGGATCGCGAACGCGCCCGAGTTCATCAAGGGCGTGATCAACCTGCGCGGCATCATCGTGCCGATCGTCGACATGCGGATCAAGTTCCACCTCGGCCGTGTCGACTACGACCATCAGACCGTCGTGATCATCCTGAACGTCGCGCATCGCGTCGTCGGGATGGTGGTCGACGGCGTGTCCGACGTGCTCACGCTGTCGACCGAGCAGATCATGCCCGCGCCGGAATTCGGCGGCGTGCTGACGACCGAGTACCTGACGGGGCTCGGCACGGTCGATGGCCGGATGCTGATCCTGATGGACATCGAGAAGCTGATGACGAGCAAGGAGATGGCGCTGATCGAGACGCTCGGCGCATAAGCGGGCTCGACGCAGGCAACGGAATTACGGGGAGCTGACGATGCTGCACAACTGGTCGATCCGCACGACGCTCACGGCCGTCGGATGCATGCTGGTGCTCGTCGCCGCGCTGGTCGGCGGGCTCGGGCTGTATGCGCTCAATCACGCGAGCCGCTCGCTCGACGCGATCGCGCACGGCGATCTGCCGACGATCCACACGCTCGACGACGCGTCGTCGTACCTGCTGCGCGCGCGCGTCGCGCTCGACCGCTTCAAGACGCTGTCCGAGGCCGGCAACGCCGACGAGGCGAAGAAGGTGCTCGCGCGCGCGCAGGAGCTGTACGCGAAGTCGACGCAGAACTGGCAGGCGTATGCGGCCGCGTCGAAGGAGGGCGTCGACCCGGCGCTGACCGACGAGCTCGCCGCGCGCTACGCGACGCTCGCGAAGGAAGGCGTCGAGCCGGAATTCGCCGCCGCGGGCGCGGGCGACCTCGCCGCGTATCACGCGATCGCCGACACGAAGATCAGCCCGATGTTCGTCGCGTACGACAAGGCGGCGGCCGCGGTGGTCGCCGCGTATTCGACGCGCGCGGAATCGCGCTTCGACGCGACGCAGGCGCGCATCTCGCTGATGATCGCGCTGATCGCGGCGGGCATCGTCGCCGCGTTCATGATGGTGATCGGCATCCGCTTCGCGCTGCGCGGGCTCATCGTGCAGCCGCTGAACGTCGCGATCGCGCAGTTCGAGCGGATCGCGGCGGGCGACCTCACGCCGGCGGCGCAGGCCGCCGGCAACAACGAAATCGGCCGGCTGTTCCAGGGCATCGGCCGGATGCAGGCGGCCGTCGCCGACATGGTGAAGGCCGTGCATCGCGGTGCGCAGGCGGTCGACGTCGGCGCGCGCGAGATCTCGAGCGGCAACGCGGACCTGTCCGCGCGCACCGAATCGCAGGCGGCGTCACTGCAGGAAACCGCATCGAGCATGGAGCAACTGACGGGCACCGTGCGCCAGAACGCGGAGAACGCGCGGCAGGCGAGCCAGCTCGCGGTCAACGCGTCCGACATCGCGACGCAGGGCGGCGAGGTCGTCGGCCAGGTCGTCACGACGATGCAGGACATCGCGACGAGCTCGACGAAGGTGGCCGACATCATCGGCACGATCGAAGGGATCGCGTTCCAGACCAACATCCTCGCGCTGAACGCGGCCGTCGAGGCCGCGCGCGCGGGCGAGCAGGGCCGCGGCTTCGCGGTCGTCGCGGGCGAGGTGCGCTCGCTCGCGCAGAGGAGCGCGACGGCCGCGAAGGAAATCAAGCAGTTGATCGGCGATTCCGCGCACAAGGTGCAAAGCGGCTCCGCGCTCGTCGAGCGCGCAGGCACGACGATGGCCGAGATCGTCCAGGCGGTGCGCCGCGTGACCGACATCATGGGCGAGATCAGCGCGGCGTCCGAAGAGCAGTCGACGGGCATCGTCCAGGTGAACCGCGCGGTCGGCCAGATGGACGCCGTCACGCAGCAGAACGCAGCGCTCGTCGAGGAAGCCGCCGCTGCGGCCGCGTCGCTCGAGGATCAGACGCGGCAGATGAAGCAGATCGTGTCGGCGTGGCGCGTCGAAGGCGGGATCGCGTCAGCGGCGGCGCCGGATTCGTCGGCTGCTTCGTCGTCGGCTGCTTCGTCGTCGGCGGCTTCGGGCGTGCGTTCGAACGTGAATGCCCGCGCGAGCGCGTCGAGCGGGCAGCATGCCGCGAGCGCGACCGCAACTGCCGGCGTGTCCGGATCGTCGCGGGTGTCGGCGGCCGTCGCGCCGGCTGCCGCACACGGCGAGCGTGCGGCGCATGCCGCCGCGCCGCATTCCGCGAAGACTTCCGCCGCATCGCCGGCGTCGTCCGCCTATGCGCCGAAGCTCGCGAAGCCCGGCGGCGCCGCGCGCCCGGCAACGAACGCGGCCGGCGCCGCCGCGCCGCAAGCCGCCCCGGCCCCCGCGTCGTCCTTCGCGCTCAAGCGCCCGGTGCTGTCGGGCGAGCCGAAGCCCGCGGCCGTGTCTGCCGCTTCCGGCGACGACTGGGAAACCTTCTGAGCCATGACGCCCGCACGCGCCGCCACTCGTCTCGACGCACTCGAACCGCAAGAGCGGTCGGGCGACGCTGCGCGGGACTTCGAATTCACGTCTGCCGATTTCGCGAAGATCCGCGCGCTGATCCATCGGCGCGCGGGCATCTCGCTGTCCGAGCACAAGCGCGACATGGCGTACAGCCGCCTCGCGCGGCGGCTGCGCGCGCGTGGGCTCGACCGCTTTTGCGATTACCTCGAGCTGCTCGAACGTGAAAACGACCCGTCCGAATGGGAAGCGTTCACGAACTCGCTGACAACGAACCTGACCGCGTTCTTCCGCGAATCGCATCACTTTCCGATCCTCGCCGAATTCGTCAAGCGCCGCGAGCAGCCGGTGTCGGTGTGGTGCTCGGCGGCGTCGACGGGCGAAGAGCCGTATTCGATCGCGATGACGCTCGTCGAGGCGCTCGGCGAATCGGCCGCGCGCTCGGCGAGCGTGCTCGCGACCGATCTCGATACGCAGGTGCTCGCGAAGGCCGAAGCGGGGGTCTACGCGTTCGAGCAGGTCAAGCACCTGTCGCCCGAGCGGCTCAAGCGCTTCTTTCTGAAAGGCACGGGCGCGCAGGCGGGCCGCGTGAAGGTGCGCCCCGAGCTGCGCGCGATGATCCGCTTCGGGCAATTGAACCTGACCGACGCCGACTACGGCCTCACGAAGCCGTTCGACGCGATCTTCTGCCGCAACGTGATGATCTACTTCGACAAGCCGACGCAATCGCAGGTGCTCGCGCGCTTCGAGCCGCTGATGAAGCCGGGCGGCCTGCTGTTCGCCGGCCATTCGGAGAACTTCACGTATGTGACGCAGGCGTTTCGCCTGCGCGGGCAGACGGTCTACGAGCTGACGCGCGACGGGCAGCCGGCCGCGCCGCGCGTGCGCGCGCGCGTCGCGGCGGCGGAGGCGGAACTCCGATGAGCGGGCTGCCGATCGCGACCAATCTCTATTTCGACGCGCACTTTCACCGCCGCGGCGTGAAGCTGCTGCCGAACGAGTTCTACACGACGCACGAGGACATGGTCCTCGTCACCGTGCTCGGTTCGTGCGTCGCCGCGTGCCTGCACGATCCGATCGCGCGGATCGGCGGGATGAACCACTTCATGCTGCCGGACGACGGCGCGGACCCGTCCGCCGCCGCGTCCGAATCGATGCGCTACGGCGCGTATGCGATGGAAGTGCTGATCAACGAGTTGATCAAGGCGGGCGGCCGCCGCGAGCGCTTCGAAGCGAAGGTGTTCGGCGGCGCGGCCGTGCTCGCCGGGATGACGACGATCAACATCGGCGATCGCAACGCCGATTTCGCGCGCCGCTATCTGGCGCTCGAGCGCATCCGCATCACCGCGGAGGATCTGCAGGGCGTGCATCCGCGCAAGGTCGCGTTCATGCCGCACACGGGGCAGGCGATGGTCAAGAAGCTGCGCGTGCAGGCGCCCGACGTCGCCGAGCGGGAAGCCGCGCTCGCGCGCGAGGCGGCCGGCCCGCGCGGCGAGCGCGCCGCCCGCGCGCGGCCGCGCGTCGAGCTGTTCGGCACGCCCGCGCCGAAGGCTCAGGCGAAGCCTCGCATCGAATTGTTCGGTACGCGGGCCACGCAGCCCGCCACAAGAAAGCAGGAGGCTTGAACGCTGTGCAGAAGAAAATCAAAGTGCTGTGCGTCGACGATTCGGCGCTGATCCGCAGCCTGATGACCGAAATCATCAACAGCCAGCCCGACATGGAGGTGTGCGCGACGGCGCCCGATCCGCTCGTGGCGCGAGAGCTGATCAAGCAGCACAACCCGGACGTGCTGACGCTCGACGTCGAAATGCCGCGGATGGACGGCCTCGACTTTCTCGAAAAGCTGATGCGCCTGCGGCCGATGCCGGTCGTGATGGTGTCGTCGCTGACCGAGCGCGGCTCGGAGATCACGCTGCGCGCGCTCGAGCTGGGCGCGGTCGACTTCGTGACGAAGCCGCGCGTCGGGATTCGCGACGGGATGCTCGACTACGCGGAAAAGCTGGCCGACAAGGTGCGCGCGGCATCGCGCGCGCGCGTGCGGCAGAATCCGCAGCCGCATCCGGCTGCCGCCGCGGCCGCGCACGGCCACGCGGGCGCCGTCGCGCCGCTCATCAACAACCCGCTCGTCAGTACCGAGAAGCTGATCATCGTCGGCGCGTCGACGGGCGGCACCGAGGCGATCCGCGAAGTGCTGACGCCGCTGCCGCCCGACGCGCCCGCCGTGCTGATCGCGCAGCACATGCCGCCCGGTTTCACGCGCTCGTTCGCGCAGCGCCTGAACGGGCTGTGCCGGATCTCGGTGAAGGAGGCGGAGCACGGCGAGCGCGTGCTGCCGGGCCACGCGTACATCGCGCCCGGCCACGCGCACCTGCTGCTCGCGAGAAGCGGCGCGAACTACATCGCGCACCTGTCGGACGATCCGCCCGTCAACCGTCATCGCCCGTCGGTCGACGTGCTGTTCCGCTCGGCCGCGCAGCACGCGGGCAAGAACGCGCTCGGCGTGATCCTGACGGGGATGGGCCGCGACGGCGCGGCCGGACTGCTTGAAATGAAAAAGGCGGGCGCGTATACATTCGCGCAGGACGAGGCGAGCTGCGTCGTGTTCGGCATGCCGCGCGAGGCGATCGCGATGGGCGGCGTCGACGACGTCGCGCCCCTTTCCGACATGAGTCGCCGTATCATGGCGCGCCTCGCGTCGATGGGCGATCGCGTGCAGCGCGTGTAACGCCGGCCACGCCATCAGCGTGGACAGGCCCCAGGCGCCACCGTTACAGGACATGAATCAGGAAAGGAACAGACGATGGACAAGAGCATGAAGATTCTGGTGGTGGACGATTTTCCGACGATGCGCCGGATCGTCCGCAACTTGCTGAAAGAGCTGGGCTATTCGAACGTCGACGAGGCGGAGGACGGTCTGGCGGGCCTCGCGAGGCTGCGCGGCGGCGGCTACGACTTCGTGATCTCCGACTGGAACATGCCGAACCTCGACGGTCTCGCGATGTTGAAGGAGATCCGCGCGGACGCGTCGCTCACGCATCTGCCGGTGCTGATGGTGACGGCCGAATCGAAGAAGGAGAACATCATCGCGGCCGCGCAGGCGGGCGCGAGCGGCTACGTCGTGAAGCCGTTCACGGCGGCGACCCTCGACGAGAAGCTCAACAAGATTCTGGAAAAGATGGCGAAAGCGGGGAGCTGACGTGAACGAGCCGATTGATGTGGCGGTTGCCGGCGCGAGCGCCGACGAACGCCTTGCCGACGCCGCCGATCTGGCGAGCGACCGTATTCTCGCGCGCATCGGCCAGTTGACGCGCACGCTGCGCGACTCGATGCGCGAGCTGGGGCTCGACAAGCACGTCGAGAAGGCAGCGGAAGTCGTGCCGGATGCTCGCGATCGGCTGCGCTACGTCGTCGCGATGACCGAGCAGGCGGCCGAGCGCGTGCTGACCGCGATCGAGATCGCGAAGCCCGTGCAGGAGCGCCTGCAGCAGGACGCCGCGGCGCTCGACGCGCGCTGGGCGAAGTGGTATGAAACGCCGATCGAGCGCGCGGAAGTGCGCGGCCTGATGGACGACACGCGCGAGTTCCTGCGCGCGCTGCCGGACGCGACGGGCGCGACCAACGCGCAACTGCTCGAGATCATGCTCGCGCAGGACTTCCAGGATCTGACGGGCCAGGTGATCAAGAAGATCATGGACATGGTCTACCTGATCGAGCAGCAACTGTTGAACGTGCTGGTGGAGAACATCGCGCCCGAGCGCCGCGAGCAGTTCGCCGCGACGGCCGCCGCGCTCGCCGCCGAGCAGGCGGGCGGCGCGATGACGCCGGAATCGCTGCTCAATGGGCCGCAGATCAATCCGGAAGGAAAGACAGACGTTGTGCAGGATCAGGCGCAAGTCGACGATCTGTTGGCGAGTCTGGGATTTTGAGTCGAATTGTTTTGCAATAATTAAAAATTATCGAGATTAATGCCGATAGGTTTTTGACATAAGCTGCAGGCATACTACGCTCCTGATCTGCAGGCTCTCGAGGGCTTTCTTTTCACTTTCGATTGTCGATAATGAGCGGCGTGTGTCCGTCGGACCTACGCTGCCCGAATACAGAGCCTGAATTCGAGGAGGAATGGAGTGAGATCGAGTCGATTCTGCCGGATCGCCGCGACGGCGGCCGGCTTCATGTGCGCGTGGCTTGCCGCGCCCGCCCACGCAGGCCTCGGCGGCGCGCCGATGACCCCGCCCGCCGCGGACACCGCCGCGACGGTGCATTCGATGCAGCGCAGCATCCGCGCGGCGGGCGGCGCATCGACAGCCGCCGCCGGCTACACGGTGCGCGAAACGACGCTCGGCTCGGGCACGGTCGTGCGCGAATACGTGTCGACGGCGGGCACCGTGTTCGCGCTGTCGTGGCAGGGCCCGGTCGCGCCGAACCTGTCCGACCTGCTCGGCACCTATTTTTCGCAGTACGAGGCAGGCGTGAAGGCGTCGCGCGCCGCGCACGGGCCGCGCGCGCCCGCCGCGATCGACACGAGCGGGCTCGTCATCCACACGGGCGGCCACATGGGCTCGTATTCCGGTCAGGCATGGCTGCCGCAGGCGCTGCCTGCCGGCTTCTCCATCAACGACATCCAGTGATCGCGCCGGGAGGGGACAGATCTTGCGCTTCCAACACACTCTGACTCGCTGGCTCGGCGCGCTGAGCCTCGCCGCAGCCACGGTCGCGCTCGTCGCCGCGTGCGGCGGCGGCGACGGCGGCTCGAACGCGTCGGCGAACACCGGCTCCGGCGGCGGCAACACGTCCGCGGGCGGCGGCTCGAACGGCGGTTCCGGCGGCACGCCGCTCGCGTCGAACCAGGCGGCGATCACCGTCAGCACGGGCGTCGCGACCATCATCAATATGCCGACCGTCAGCGTGACGATCTGCGCGCCCGGCACGTCGACGTGCCAGACGATCGGCAACGTGCTCGTCGACACCGCGTCGTACGGGCTGCGGATCGTCAACACCGCCGCGTCGGGCGTGCTCGGCAGCCTGCCCGTGTCGAGCGTGAGCGGCGGCGCGCTCGTCGAGTGCGGCAAGTTCGTGACGAGCTACACGTGGGGCACCGTGCGCACCGCCGACGTGAAGATCGCAGGCGAGCAGGCGAGCTCGCTGCCGGTCCAGATCATCGGCGACCTCGGCTCGTCCGGCGTGCCGACGTCGTGCTCGAACGGCAACTCGCCGTCGAACACCGCGGCAGACCTCGGCGCGAACGGCATTCTCGGGATCGGACCCGCGCCGTACGACTGCGGCTCGAATTGCACGACGTCGACGCTCTACAGCAACTACTACGCGTGCCCGAACGGCAACACGAGCTGCCAGGTCACGACGGTGCCGCTCGCGAAGCAGGTCGCCAATCCGGTGCCGAGCTTTGCGGGCGACAACAACGGCGTGATCGTCGCGATGAACCCGCCGTCGGGCGGCAGCGCGACGGGCACGCTGACGTTCGGAATCAACACGCAGTCGAACAACGCGCTGCCGGCGGGCGTGACGAAGCTCACGTCGACGACCGCGGGCGATCTGACGGGCACGCTGCTCGGCCGCGCGATCACGCAGGCGTTCTTCGACACCGGCTCGAACGCGTACTTCTTCGATACGGGCGGCAGCACGGCGGTCTCGCTGCCCGTGTGCGGCAACAATTCGTCGTTCTACTGCCCGTCGAGCATGCAAACGACGACGGCCACCGTCGTCGGCCTGAACGGCGCGCAGGCTTCGCCGTCGATCTCGATCGGCAACGCGAGCTCGCTGTTTTCGTCGTACGGATCGGCGGTGCCGAACCTGGGCGGCCCGTTCGGCAACACGCGGATGCTCGACTTCGGCTTGCCGCACTTCTTCGGCAAGACGCTGTACTTCGGGATGGACATGACGGGCAGCGGCGGTCCGCCGCCGTATGTCGCGTTGTGACGCGGCGCGCGCGGGTGTCCCGTTCCTGGGGCCCGCGCGCGGCGACTGACGGCAAAAGGGGCGCGAGAAAAATCGCGCCCCTTTTTGCATCGAGACGACGAAAGCCGCGGGGCCGCGCGCGGCGCGTCAGGCGGCGGGAGCCTCGGCGAGCAGGCCGCTGTCCGCTTCGCGCTTCCGGCCTCCGCTCCCGCTCCCCGATCGCTGCCCGATCGCGCCCCCAAGACCCCCTTACACCCGCCGTTCTCCCCCGCAACCGATTCGAAGAAATACCCCGGTTTTCCCGCTTTCCTCGACCGATCGCCCGTTGACCGCCGCGGGAATAATCGGTGTCACTGGAAAGCGGCATCCCGCCGCGCCATCTGGAGGCCCGCGTGGCTGAGGACAGCGATCTCGACCGGACAGAAGCCGCCACGCCCAAGCGCCGCGAGAAGGCGCGCGAGGAGGGGCAGGTCGCGCGCTCGCGCGAGCTGGCTTCGTTCGCGCTGCTGTCGGCAGGCTTCTATGGCGCGTGGATGCTGTCGGGCCCGATCGGCGAGCACCTGCGCACGATGATGCGCGCCGCGTTCTCGTTCGATCGCGCAGCCGCGTTCGACACGAACCGGATGCTGTCGCACGCGGGCACGCTGAGCCTCGAAGGGCTCTACGCGCTCGCGCCCGTGCTCGCGCTCACCGGCGTCGCGGCGCTCGCCGCGCCGATGGCGCTCGGCGGCTGGCTCGTGTCGACGAAGACGTTCGAGCTGAAGTTCGATCGCCTGAACCCGGTCACGGGCCTCGGCCGCATTTTCTCGATTCAAGGTCCGATCCAGCTCGGGATGTCGATTGCGAAGACGCTCGTCGTCGGCGGGATCGGCGGCATCGCGATCTGGCGCAGCAAGGACGAATTGCTCGGCCTCGCGACCCAGCCGCTCGATGCGGCGCTCGCCGGCGCGCTGCATCTCGTCGCCGTGTGCTGCGGGATGACGGTGGCGGGGATGCTCGTCGTCGCGGGCCTCGACGTGCCGTACCAACTCTGGCAGTACAACAAGAAGCTGCGCATGACGAAGGAAGAAGTGAAGCGCGAACACCGCGAGAACGAAGGCGATCCGCACGTGAAGGGGCGGATTCGCCAGCAGCAGCGCGCGATGGCGCGCCGCCGGATGATGGCGAACGTGCCGACGGCCGACGTCGTCGTCACGAACCCGACGCGCTTCGCGGTCGCGCTCAAGTACACGGACGGCGAGATGCGCGCGCCGAAGGTCGTCGCGAAGGGCGTGAACCTCGTCGCCGCGCGGATCCGCGAGCTCGCGGCCGAGCACCGCGTGCCGCTCCTCGAAGCGCCGCCGCTCGCGCGTGCGCTCTATCACAACGTCGATCTCGAGCGCGAGATTCCTGGCACGCTGTATTCGGCCGTCGCCGAAGTGCTCGCGTGGGTGTATCAGTTGAAGCGCTTTCACGCCGAAGGCGGGATCGCGCCCGAGACGCCCGTCGATCTCGACGTGCCGGCGGAACTCGACAAGGGCGCGCACGTCGCGCCGCAAGACGAGCGCGAAGAGGCCGAGGACGCGCTCGGCGGCCGCGCCGCCGGAGGTGCCGCATGAACATGCCGGCCGGCCTCCTCGGCAAGCGCGCGCAGCTTTTCGCGGGCACGAACCTGCGCGCGCTCGCGGGCCCGATCCTCATCTGCATGATTCTCGGGATGATGATCCTGCCGCTGCCGCCGCTGCTGCTCGATCTGTTCTTCACGTTCAACATCGCGCTGTCGGTGATGGTGCTGCTCGTCAGCATGTACACGATGAAGCCGCTCGACTTCGCAGCGTTCCCGAGCGTGCTGCTGTTCTCGACGCTCCTGCGCCTGTCGCTGAACGTCGCGTCGACGCGCATCGTGCTGCTCGAAGGCCACACGGGCCCCGACGCGGCCGGCCAGGTGATCGAGGCGTTCGGCCACTTCCTCGTCGGCGGCAACTTCGCGGTCGGCATCGTCGTGTTCGTGATCCTGATGATCATCAACTTCATGGTGATCACGAAGGGCGCGGGCCGGATCGCCGAAGTGTCCGCGCGCTTCACGCTCGACGCGATGCCCGGCAAGCAGATGGCGATCGACGCCGACCTGAACGCCGGCCTCATCAACGAAGAGCAGGCGAAGAAGCGCCGCCGGGCGGTCGCGCAGGAGGCGGAGTTCTACGGGTCGATGGACGGCGCGTCGAAGTTCGTGCGCGGCGACGCGATCGCGGGCCTCATCATCATGGCGATCAACGTGATCGGCGGCCTCATCGTCGGGATTCTCCAGCACGACATGAGCTTCGCCGCGGCGGGCAAGAACTACACGCTGCTCACGATCGGCGACGGCCTCGTCGCGCAGATCCCGTCGCTCGTGATCTCGACCGCGGCCGGCGTGATCGTCTCGCGCGTCGCGACCGACGAGGACATCGGCACGCAGCTCACGACGCAGCTTTTCACGAACCCGCGCGTGCTGATGATCACGGGCTCGATCATCGTGCTGATGGGCCTCATCCCGAACATGCCGCATTTCGCGTTCCTGCTGCTCGGCGGCGGCGCGATCTGGCTGTCGCGCACGATGACCCGGCGCGAGGCCGCGAAGAAGGCGGCGGGCATGGTCGCCGAGATCGCGCCGCCCGCGGCGCTGCCGGCCGACAGCCACGAGGCGACATGGGAAGACGTGACGCTCATCGATCCGCTCGGCCTCGAAGTCGGCTACCGGCTGATTCCGCTCGTCGACAGGAACGCCGACGGCGAGCTGCTCAAGCGGATCAAGAGCATCCGCAAGAAATTCGCGCAGGAAATCGGCTTTTTGCCGCCCGTCATCCATATCCGCGACAACCTCGAGCTGCGCCCGAACGCGTACCGGATCGCGCTCAAGGGCGTCGCGGTCGGCACGGGCGAAGCGTATCCGGGCCAGTGGCTCGCGATCAACCCGGGCCAGGTTACGGCCGCGCTGCCGGGCGCGCCGACGCAGGACCCGGCGTTCGGGCTGCCCGCCGTGTGGATCGACACGGCGCTGCGCGAGCAGGCGCAGGTGTACGGCTACACGGTCGTCGACGCGAGCACCGTCGTCGCGACGCATCTGAATCATCTCGTCGTCCAGCACGCGGCCGAGCTGCTCGGCCGCCAGGAAGTGCAGGCGCTCATCGAGCGCACCGGCAAGGACGCGCCGTCGCTCGTCGAGGATCTGGTGCCGAAGACGATCTCGCTCACGACGCTGCAGAAGGTGCTGCAGAGCCTGCTCGACGAAGGCGTGCCGATCCGCGACATGCGCACGATCATCGAGGCCGTGTCCGAGCAGGCGGGCCGCATCACCGATCCGTACGACCTCACGGCCGCCGTGCGTCTTTCGCTCGGCCGCGCGATCACGCAGCAGTGGTATCCGGGCGCGGGCGAGATGCAGGTGATGGGGCTCGACGCGAATCTCGAGCGCGTGCTGTCGCAGGCGCTCGCCACGGGTGCGAATCCGGGCCTCGAGCCGGGGCTCGCGCACACGCTGCTCGTCGGCACGCAAGACGCGATGTTGCGCCAACAGAACATGGGGCTGCCGCCCGTGCTGCTCGTCCAGCACGCGCTGCGCGCGATGCTCGCGCGCTTCCTGCGCCGCAGCCTGCCGCAATTGAAAGTGCTGTCCTACGCCGAAGTGCCGGACACGCGCACGATCAAGGTCGTTAACGTCATTGGGGGTACCGCTTGAACATTCGCAAATTCATTGGTCCGACGAGCCGCGACGCGCTGCGCCTCGTGCGCGAAGCGATGGGTGCCGACGCGGCGGTACTGTCCAACCGGACGCTCGAAGACGGGCGCGTCGAGATCGTCGCGCTGCCCGCCGCCGAGCTCGCCGACATCTCGACGCGCCGCGCGGCCGAGGCTGCCGCGCACGGCGCGGCCCAGCCGCATGCGCCTTCGGGGCCGTCGTTCGCGTCGCCCGCCGCATCGGTCGTCGTGCCGAGCGCTGCCGCGTCCGGCGCGTCGGCCTCGGCGCCGACGTTGCGCGCGGCCGCGAATCCGTACGCGGCGGGCGGCATGCCCGACGTGTTCTCGTCGGTGTTCGGCGCGAGCGTCGACACATCGGCCGACGGCGACGCGCAGCCCGCCGTCTCCATGCCCGCCCAGCCCGCCGCGCCGTCCGAGCCCGCGCCGTGGCTCGTCGAGCACGCGAAGCGGCTGACGAAGCAGCACGACGAGCTCGTTGCGCGGCCGCGCGCCGCGGCGCGCGCAACGCACGCGCCGCGCGAGCGCGCGGTAGCCGACGAAGCGCCCGAATGGGCGCTCGACATCGTGCGCCATGCCGCGCGCCGGCTGCCGCCCGACG
Source organism: Burkholderia sp. MSMB1589WGS (assembly GCF_001636105.1). Taxonomy (NCBI): domain Bacteria; kingdom Pseudomonadati; phylum Pseudomonadota; class Betaproteobacteria; order Burkholderiales; family Burkholderiaceae; genus Burkholderia; species Burkholderia sp. MSMB1589WGS. The sequence goes on along the minus strand of NZ_LNJT01000007.1, from coordinate 1,836,266 downwards.
AACCTTCGGCGGCGAAGCCGGCGCTGCGCCTCCCGGAGGATGCGGCAACCGCCGTCGCAGACGCGGTGAAGGCGCGCATCGAGCGCATCGTCAACGATACGGTGATGCAGGAGCTCGGCTCGCTGCGCGAGCTGATGGAAGAGCAGTTCGCGGGCCTGATGTGGAACGAGCGCCAGCGCCGCAACCCGGTGCACGGCGCGCTGACGAAATACCTGTTCGCGGCGGGCTTCTCCGCGCAGCTCGTGCGGATGATCGTCGACAACCTGCCGGAAGGCGCGGGCTACGACACGCTCGACGCAGCGGCCGACTGGGCGCAGTCGGTGCTCGCGGCGAACCTGCCCGTGCTCGACAGCGAGGATGCGCTGATGGAGCGCGGCGGCGTGTTCGCGCTGATGGGCCCGACGGGCGTCGGCAAGACGACGACGACCGCGAAGCTCGCGGCGCGCTGCGTGATGCGCTTCGGCGCGAGCAAGGTCGCGCTGCTCACGACGGACAGCTACCGGATCGGCGGCCACGAGCAACTGCGCATCTTCGGCAAGATCCTCGGCGTGCCGGTGCATGCGGTGAAGGACGGCGGCGATCTGCAGCTCGCGCTTGCCGAGCTGCGCAACAAGCACATGGTGCTGATCGACACGATCGGCATGAGCCAGCGCGACCGCACGGTGTCCGACCAGATCGCGATGCTGCACGGCGCGGACACGCCGGTGCAGCGCCTGCTGCTGCTGAACGCGACGAGCCACGGCGACACGCTCAACGAAGTCGTGCAGGCGTATCGCAGCGCGGCCGGCCAGTCTGAAGCGGCCCTGCCCGATCTCGCGGGCTGCATCCTGACGAAGCTCGACGAGGCGAGCAACCTGGGCGGCGTGCTCGACACGGTGATCCGCTACAAGCTGCCGGTCCACTACGTGTCGACCGGCCAGAAGGTGCCCGAGAACCTGTACGTCGCGACGAAGAAATTCCTGCTCAAGAGCGCGTTCTGCGCGCCGCGCGAGGATTCGCCGTTCGTGCCGCACGACGACGACCTGCCGGCGATGCTGTCCGCGTTGAGCCCGCGCACCGGCAACGAACTGCACGAGGTCCGCTTTGGATAAGCGCATCGCCGACCAGGCAGAAGGATTGCGGCGCCTGCTCGCCGGACGCGCGTCGCGCGTCGTCGCGGTGACGGGCGGACCGTCGGGCGTCGGCTGCACGTCGACGGTCGCCAATCTCGCCGCGGCGCTCGCCGCGCTCGGCAAGGACGTGCTCGTCGTCGACGAGCGCGCGAACGTCCGCTCGATCACGGCGACGCTGTGCGGCTCGTGGCTGCGCGACGGCGAGCCGGTGCGGCACGAGCTCGGCTTCGCGGTGTGCGAGGCGTCGCGGCTCGCGCGCGTCGGCTACAGCGATGCGCAGCTCGAGACGCTCGGCGACGGCGCGGCGGACATCGTGCTGGTCGACGCGCAGCTCGACGCGAGCGGCGCGTTCTCCGCGCTCGCGCGCGACGCGCACGACGTGCTCATCGTCACGCGCGTGTCGGCGTCGGCGATCACCGAGGCGTACGCGTGCATGAAGCGGCTGCACTACGCGCACGCGCTCGCGCAGTTTCGCGTGCTGATCAATCACGTGCAGAGCGCGGCCGACGCGAGAGCCGCCTACGAGAACCTCGCGGGCGTCGCGAGCCGGTATCTGTGCGTGTCGCTGTCGAACGCCGGTTGCGTCGCCGCCGATGCGCTGATCGAGCGCGCGCGCGGGCTCGCGCACACGGTGGTGGACGCGTTCCCGTCGGCGGCGGCGGCGCGCGATTACCGGCAGATCGCCGCCGATCTGCTGTATTGGCCGATGCGCCCGAGTCCGGGCATCGGCCGGGTCCGGACGGGAAGTTCGGCGTTTGAACGAGGCGCGGCTCATGCCGCCTGAACGCCACGACGAAGAGAGGGCATGATGTATAACGCTCAAGGCAAGATTTCCCAGGACGAAGTGCTGACGCAATATGCGCCGCTCGTGCGTCGCCTCGGCCTGCAGCTCGTCGCGAAGATGCCGGCGAGCGTGGACCTCGACGACCTGATCCAGGCCGGCATGATCGGCCTGCTCGACGCGGCGAGCCGCTACAAGGAAGACCAGGGGGCGCAGTTCGAGACCTATGCGACGCAGCGCATCCGCGGCGCGATGCTCGACGAGCTGCGCAGCAACGACTGGCTGCCGCGCAGCCTGCGCAAGACCTCGCGCGAGGTCGAGCACGCGGTGCATCAGGTCGAGCAGCGGCTCGGCCGCTCGGCGAACGAGACGGAGATCGCCGCGCACCTGCAGATGCCGCTCGACGAGTACCAGTCGATGCTGCAGGACCTGCACGGCAGCCAGCTCGTCTACTACGAGGACTTCGACCGCTCGGCCGACGACGAGCCGTTTCTCGACCGCTACCGCGCCGATCACAGCGATCCGCTGTCGGCGCTGCTCGACGAGCATCTGCGCGACGCGCTCGTCGATGCGATCGAGCACCTGCCGGAGCGCGAGAAGCTGCTGATGTCGCTGTACTACGAGCGCGGGCTGAACCTGCGCGAGATCGGCGCGGTGCTCGAGGTGAGCGAGTCGCGCGTGTGCCAACTGCACAGCCAGGCGGTCGCGCGGCTGCGCGCGAAGCTGCGCGAGCAGGCGTGGGTCGGCACGGAGAGCTGAGCGGCCGCGCGGCGGCCTCGCGCGCGAGGCGCGGCTGAACCGCGCGCGCCGGCGAAGCGGGCAAAATGCCGCACGGGAGCGGCCGGCCCCGCCCGACAGGAAAATTTCGTCTCGATTTGCTACAATCCCACCTCGTTTCCGAGGAGCGTTGCGACGGGCCTCGCCCGCCAGGCTCGGAAATGGTCAACCGAGCGGTGTGTCGGCGCAGCATCGTCGCTTAGCGGCGATCGTTCCCGCCGATGTCGGCCGCTTACTTGAACGGCGCTCACGTCACAATTTTCTAGAACTTTTTTTAGAAAGGAGGGCGTGATGAACGCCGCTGTCATCGATTCCCAATCCGCACAAGATTACGTCGTCGCCGATATCGCGTTGGCCGGCTGGGGCCGCAAGGAACTGAACATCGCCGAGACCGAGATGCCCGGCCTCGTGCAGATCCGCGACGAATACAAGGCGCAGCAGCCGCTGAAAGGCGCGCGCATCGCCGGCTCGCTGCACATGACGATCCAGACGGGCGTGCTGATCGAGACGCTGAAGGCGCTCGGCGCGGACGTCCGCTGGGCGTCGTGCAACATCTTCTCGACGCAGGATCACGCGGCCGCCGCGATCGTCGAAGCCGGCACGCCCGTCTTCGCGTTCAAGGGCGAATCGCTCGACGAATACTGGGAGTTCTCGCACCGCATCTTCGAATGGCCGAACGGCGAGTTCGCGAACATGATCCTCGACGACGGCGGCGATGCGACGCTGCTCCTCATCCTCGGCTCGAAGGCCGAGAAGGACCGCTCGGTGATCGCGACGCCGACCAACGAGGAAGAAGTCGCGCTCTTCAAGTCGATCGAGCGCCACCTCGAGGCCGACGGCAACTGGTACTCGAAGCGCCTCGCGCACATCAAGGGCGTGACCGAGGAGACGACGACGGGCGTGCACCGCCTGTACCAGATGGAAAAGGACGGCCGCCTGCCGTTCCCGGCGTTCAACGTGAACGATTCGGTGACGAAGTCGAAGTTCGACAACCTGTACGGCTGCCGCGAGTCGCTCGTCGACGGCATCAAGCGCGCGACCGACGTGATGATCGCGGGCAAGATCGCGGTGGTCGCGGGCTACGGCGACGTGGGCAAGGGCTGCGCGCAGTCGCTGCGCGGCCTGGGCGCTACGGTGTGGGTGACGGAAATCGATCCGATCTGCGCGCTGCAGGCGGCGATGGAAGGCTACCGCGTCGTGACGATGGAATACGCGGCCGACAAGGCCGACATCTTCGTGACGGCGACCGGCAACTACCACGTGATCAACCACGATCACATGAAGGCGATGCGCCACAACGCGATCGTCTGCAACATCGGCCACTTCGATTCGGAAATCGACGTCGCGTCGACCCGCCAGTACCAGTGGGAGAACATCAAGCCGCAGGTCGACCACATCATCTTCCCGGACGGCAAGCGCGTGATCCTGCTGGCTGAAGGCCGCCTCGTGAACCTCGGCTGCGCGACGGGCCACCCGTCGTTCGTGATGTCGAACTCGTTCACGAACCAGACCCTCGCGCAGATCGAGCTGTTCACGCGCGGCGGCGAGTACGGCAACAAGGTGTACGTGCTGCCGAAGCACCTCGACGAAAAGGTCGCGCGCCTGCACCTCGCGCGCATCGGCGCGCAGCTCTCCGAGCTGTCGGACGATCAGGCGGCGTACATCGGCGTGTCGAAGGCGGGCCCGTTCAAGCCGGATCACTATCGTTACTGATATCTTGATCCGTACCCGGCGCGCGGGCGCCGGGCGGCCGCTCGCCTGACGTCCGCCGCGCGCGGCGCGTCGGCGGGCGAAGTGCGCCGCCCGACGCGTCGCGCGTTCTCATCTTCCGGGGCGGCCGCGCCCGGCCGGATCGTCAACCGCAGAAGGAGCAACCCATGACCGTCATCCTGACCTGGATCATCAACGCGCTCGCGCTCTTGATCATCACGTACCTCGTGCCGTCGATCCACATCAAGAGCTTCGGCACGGCGCTCGTCGTCGCGGTCGTGCTGGGTCTCATCAATGCGGTGATCCGGCCGGTCCTGATCCTGCTCACGCTGCCCGTGACGATCGTCACACTCGGCCTCTTCATCCTCGTCGTGAACGCGCTGTGCTTCTGGCTCGCGGCGTCGCTGCTGAAGGGCTTCGAAGTGTCGGGATTCTGGTCCGCGTTCTTCGGTTCGATCCTGTACAGCATCGTGTCGTGGCTGCTGTCCGCCCTGATCTTCGGTCAGCGCAATATCGGCTGACGGGGGGACACCTGAATCATGAACCCGATCGAACTTTCCTTTGAATTCTTTCCGCCGAAGACGGCGGAAGGCGTCGACAAGCTGCGCGCGACGCGCGCGCAGCTCGCGCCGCTCAAGCCGAAATTCGTGTCCGTCACGTTCGGCGCGGGCGGCTCGACGCAGCAAGGCACGCTCGACACCGTGCTCGACATGCAGAAAGCGGGGCTCGAGGCCGCGCCGCATCTGTCGTGCATCGGCTCGTCGAAGGACAGCCTGCGCGCGATTCTCGACCAGTACCGCTCGCACGGCATCCGCCACATCGTCGCGCTGCGCGGCGATCTGCCGTCCGGCATGGGCGAGGTGGGCGAGCTGCGCTATGCGTCCGAGCTCGTCAGCTTCATCCGCGCCGAGCACGGCGACTGGTTCCGGATCGAAGTGGCCGCGTATCCCGAGTATCACCCGCAGGCGCGCTCGCCGAAGGCCGATCTAGAGAACTTCGCGCGCAAGGTGAAGGCGGGCGCGAACGCCGCGATCACGCAGTACTTCTACAACGCGGACGCGTATTTCCGCTTCGTCGAAGACGCGGCGAAGCTCGGCGTCGACGTGCCGGTCGTGCCGGGCATCATGCCGATCACGAACTTCTCGCAGTTGATGCGCTTCTCCGAGATGTGCGGCGCGGAAGTGCCGCGCTGGATCGCGCGCCGGCTCGAAAGCTTCGGCGACGACAAGGACTCGATCCGCGCGTTCGGCGCGGACGTCGTCACGGGGCTTTGCCGGCGGCTCGTCGACGCGGGCGTGCCCGGTCTGCACTTCTACACGCTCAACGGCGCGGCGGCGACGAAGATCGTCTGCGAGCGGCTGGGGCTCTGACGCCGGCCGGCGCGGCCCGTGCGGCTGCGCGCCGCATTCGTCGCTCATCGCCCGCCGCTCACGCCTGCGCGTGCGCGAGCGGCGGTCGCTTGTCGAACCACGGCTGCGCGAGCTCGAGCTGACGCGCGAGCGTGAACAGGCGCGCATCGTCGCCGTGCCGCGCGACGAACTGAACGCCGACCGGCAGCCCGCGCGCGGTCCAGTGCAGCGGCACCGACATCGCCGGCTGCCCGGTCAGGTTGAAGAGCTCCGTGCAGCCCGCCCACGCGAACGCCTGCTGCGACGCTTCCGCGAGCATGCGCTTGAGGAGCGGCTTCATCGGCAGCACGCCGAGCAGCTCCATCTGCCGCGTCTCGAACGGCGTCGGCTGCATTGCGCCGATCTTGATCGGCGGCGCGGCGAGCGTCGCGCACAGGATCACGTCATAGCGCGACACGAGGCCCGCGACGCGCGCGGTGATCTGCCGCTGCAGCTCGAGCATGTGCGGCAGCCGCTCGCGCGCGAGCCGGCGGCCGACCTGCGCCATCGCCCACGTCGCCGGCTCGAATTCGGCGCGCGCCGGCTTGCGCCCAGTGATGCGCTCCGCGCCGAGCACGAGCTCGTCGGCGATCGCCGCCCAGATCGTCAGGAATACCTCGCCGATCTGCGCGAAGTCGAGGTTGAACGCTACCGGCTCGACGTTGTGCCCGAGCGACGCGGCAAGCGACGCGGTGTGATCGAGCGCGTCGCGCACGTCAGCCGACAGCGCCGGCGCGAGCATCGGGTCCGTCACGTAGCCGATCTTCAGCGCGGGCGGCGGCGCGTCGAGCGCGCCGAGATACGTGCCGGGCGCGCCCGCACCGTCGAGTGCGCCCGGCGCAATCCGCCCGGTGGTGATGTCGAGGAGGAGCGCGCTGTCGCGCACGCTGCGCGAGACCGCGTGCTCGACGACGATCTCACCCGGCACGGGCCACGGCGCAAGCGCCGGATCGCGCGACGGCTTGAAGCCGAACAGGCCGCAGCACGACGCGGGAATCCGGATCGAGCCGCCGCCGTCGGACGCATGCGCGAGCGGCACGATGCCCGCGGCGACGGCCGCCGCCGCGCCGCCGCTCGAGCCGCCCGGCGTGTGATCGAGATTCCACGGGTTGCGGCACACGCCGAACAGCGCCGATTCGGTGTACGGCATCTGCCCGAGCTCGGACGTGTTGGTCTTGCCGAAGATGTTGAGCCCGGCCGCCCTCGTTCGCGCGATGAGCGGCGAATCTTCGGCCGGCACGTAGTGACGATAGTGGCGGCTGCCGAGCGACAGCGGCAGCCCGCCCACCGCGGAGCCGAGATCCTTGACGAGATACGGCACGCCGGCGAGCGGGCCGTTGAGCGCGCCGCTCGTCGCGCGATCGCGCGCGGCCGCGTAGTCGTTCAGCACGATCGCGTTGAGCGCCGGATTGAGCGCTTGCGCGCGGCCGATCGCGGCGTCGAGCAGCTCGCGCGCGCTGACTTCGCGCTGCGCGACGAGCTGCGCGAGCCCGATCGCGTCGTGGCACAGATAGTCGGACTGCACAGTCATCCCCCGTGGTGACGAGCGGCGAACGATTCGAAATGCGAGAGCGGTGACACGGCGCGCGCCCGCGCGATGCGCGGGCGCGGCGATTGCCGGCAGCTTACAGGTGTTCGGCGAGGAAAGTCAGCGTGCGGCCGTGCGCGAGCGCCGCTGCGCGCTGGCCGTACGATGCGCGGTCCGGGCAGTTGAAGCCGTGCTGCGCGTCCGGATACAGGTGGAATTTGGCGTTCGCGCGGCCGGCGAACGCGGCCTTCACCGTGTCGACCGCGTCGGGCGGAATCGACTGGTCGTGGCCCGCGTAGTGGAACAGGATCGGCTGCGTGACCTTCGCCGCGACGTCGACGTGATTCTGAATGCCGCCGCCGTAATACGCGACCGCGACGTCGACGTGCCGCTGCGCCGCCGCGAGATACGCGAGACGCCCGCCGAAGCAATAACCGATCGCGGCCAGCTTGCCCTCGACCTCGGGGCGCGCGCGCAGCGCCGCCGCGGCCGCGCCGATGTCTGCGACCGCCTGCGCGACGTCCGTCTTCTGCAGCAGCTCGATGCCCTTGTCGCGGTCGGCGCCTTCGTAGCCGAGCTCGACGCGCGGCTGCGTGCGCCAGAACACGTCGGGCGCGAGGGCGACGTAGCCGTCGGCCGCGTACTGATCGGCAATCGAACGGATGTGGCCGTTCACGCCGAAGATCTCCTGGATGATGACGATGGCCGGGCCCTTGCCGCGCTTGGGCAGCGCGAGGTAGCCGCCGAACGTGTCGTTGCCGGCGGGGATGTCGATCCATTGCGAAGCCATGCTGATCTCCTGGCAAAGCAAGACCGGTGAAGGTCCTGACGGTGAATGGGGATGCGGCGCCCAGTGTGCCATCAAACCCGCGTCGTTGCAGCGCGGCGAAACGGCTCGCGCGGCGCGCGCGGCGGCCGAATCGGCGGGCCCCACGCCCCCCCCACGAGCCTTCTCGCCGCGCGAACGGACCGATCTGGATTATTCATTTTTCACGCATCGCGCGTGCGCGTAGAGTCGGTTCGTCGAGTATTCGATTCCGCCCGTCTTTTTGCATGACCGCCTCCGCATCCCGGCCTCCCATCCATTCGAGGATTCGCCATGACTTCCCGTATCGCTCCGACTCCGTTCGCCGCCCGTTTCGATTTGCGCCTGCCGCTCGTGCAGGCGCCGATGGTCGGCGCGACGACGCCCGCGCTCGTCGCGGCCGCTTCCAACGCCGGCGCGCTCGGCAGTCTGGGCGGCGCGTCGTTCGCGCCGGACAAGCTGGCCGCCGAGATCGCCGCGGTGCGCGCAGCGACGCGCCGCCCGTTCGCCGTGAATCTGTTCGTGCTGCCCGACGCGCATCCGGACGACGCGGTCGTGCGCCGTGCGCTCGGTGCGATCGATCCGCTGCGCGCGCAGTTCGGGCTGCCGCCCGGCGCGCCGCCGGCGCGCTACGCGCCCGACTTCCGCGCGCAGCTCGACGCGCTCGTCGATGCGCGCGTGCCGGCCGCGAGCTTCACGTTCGGCGTGCTCGATAAAGACGATGTCGCGCGGCTGCAGGCCGTGGGCACGTATGTGATCGGCACCGCGACGCATGTCGCCGAAGGGCTCGCGTGGCGGGCGGCGGGCGCCGACGCGATCTGCGCGCAAGGCGCGGAAGCGGGCGGCCATCGCGGCACGTTCGTCGGCTCGGCCGAAGACGCGCTCGTCGGCACGATGGCGCTCGTGCCGCAGCTCGTCGACGCGACGGAGCTGCCGGTGCTCGCGGCGGGCGGCATCATGGACGGGCGCGGGATCGCCGCCGCGCTTGCGCTCGGCGCGCAGGCGGCGCAGCTCGGCACCGCGTTCCTCACGTGCGCGGAAAGCGCGATTCCGGCGTGCTGGAAAGCGCGTCTGCTCGCGAGCGACGATACGTCGACATCCGTCACGCGCGCGATCACGGGCCGTCATGCGCGCGGCATCCGCAATGCGCTGATGGCGCAACTGACCGAGCGACTCGATTCGGTCGCGCCCTATCCGGTGCAAAACGCGTTGACGCAGGAGTTGCGGCAAGCCGCCGCGTGTGCGGGCGACGCCGAGTATTTGTCGTTGTGGTCCGGTCAGGGGGCGCCGCTCGGCAAGCACCGCGATGGAGCGCAAACGGCCGCTCAATTGATCGACGCGCTCGACGCCGAATGGCACGCGACCCTTTCCCGCCAGGGTATTTCGGTAGCCTGACGAATTGGCCGGCGCGACAAAAAAGCACGCCGGCCGCATTGTCGATACGTTCTGCTTGCCGAATTATTTCAGCCGGAAAGCATTGATTAAAAACATGATTAAAATCGCTTTCCCAATCATTAAGCATGCCTTTCATTTTCCGCATTCATTCTTCATCCGAATAGGCGCAAACCCTTATGTGGAGCGGGTTTGCGGCCGGCGATCCCGGCTTTGAAAAAAGGCGACATCGGTAGTCATCCCAGTTCTCTAAAAATATCCTACTGATAAATTTGATCACCTACACTTGCGCGCAAGCACGTGAAGGCCGCCCCGCATGCGGTGCATCGCGCGCTTAATTGGTGCAGGTGGATAAAGCAATGCAGCCGGCGAATGCCCAGTGATTTTTGTCGAGCACGGGGATCGGTGCGGGGCGTCGGTGAAAGTGTTTTCTTGGGATTGAAACTGGAGACTTACATGAATATCAAGATGCAAAAGCTGCTGCCGATCAGCGCGGCGGCTATGCTGTTGGCTGCAGCCGCCACGAACGCTGCCGCCGACCAGGTCGTCAAGATCGGCCATGTCGCACCGTTGACGGGCGGGATCGCCCACCTTGGTAAGGACAACGAAAATGGTGCGCGCCTCGCGGTCGAGGAGATCAACGCAAAGGGTCTCATGATCGGCGGCCAGAAGGTGACGCTCCAGCTCGACGCACAGGACGACGCGGCCGACCCGCGCACCGCAACGCAAGTCGCGCAGAAGCTCGTCGACGACAAGGTCGTCGCGGTCGTCGGCCACCTGAACTCGGGCACGTCGATCCCGGCCTCGAAGATCTACAGCGATGCGGGCATCGTGCAGATCTCGCCGTCGGCGACGAATCCGGCGTACACGCAGCAAGGCTTCAAGACGACCTACCGCGTCGTCGCGACCGATGCGCAGCAGGGCCCGGCGCTCGCGAACTACGCGCGCTCGAAGGGAATCAAGAGCGTCGCCGTCGTCGACGATTCGACGGCCTACGGGCAGGGTCTTGCGAACGAGTTCGAGAAGAAGGCGAAGGCGCTCGGCCTGAAGGTGGTGTCGCATGACGCGACGAACGACAAGGCGGTCGATTTCCGCGCGATCCTGACGAAGATCAAGGGTGAAAATCCGGATGCCGTGATGTACGGCGGCATGGACGCGACGGGCGGCCCGTTCGCGAAGCAGGCGAAGCAGCTCGGCCTGCGCGCGAAGATCTTCGCGGGCGACGGCGTCTGCACGGAAAAGCTCGCGGACCTCGCGGGCGATGCGACCGACAACGTCGTGTGCTCGGAAGCGGGCGCGTCGCTGGAAAAAATGCCGGGCGGCGCGGCGTTCAGGGCGAAGTACGAGAAGCGCTTCGGCCAGCCGATCCAGATCTACGCGCCGTTCACGTATGACGCGGTATACATCATCGCCGACGCGATGAAGCGCGCGAACTCGACGGACCCGGCGAAGATCGTCGCGGCGATGCCGAAGACGAACTACACCGGCGTGATCGGCACGACGACCTTCGATTCGAAGGGCGACCTGCAACACGGCGTGATTTCGCTGTACGACTACAAGAACGGCAAGAAGTCGTTCCTGGACGAAGTGAAGATGTAACCGCCTGAGCGGCCGACGGAGGGGGCGAGGCGCGCATGCCCGAAGGCATGCGCGCCTCGTTTTTTGTCGATGCGGAAAGCGCGCGATGCGCGCGGCGGCCGATGGCCGATTGAACGCCGTTCCGCCGCTGCGCCGGGGCGTCGCCTCGCGGGCTCGCCGATTGCCGGGTCAGATCTTCAGCCGGCTCAACGCCTTCGGCGCGACGATTGCGACGAGCGCCGCGCACAGCGCAACAATCGACAGCCCGACCGACAGGTTGGCCGCCTGCGCGACCGCGCCGATCGCAACCGGCCCGAACAGCATCCCGAAGTACGCGAGCCCCGCGACGTGCGCGAGCCCTTCGGCCGCATGGATGCCTTCGACCCGCGCGGCGGCGGCGAACAGCACGGGCATCATGTTGGCGAGGCCGAGGCCCATCAGCGTGAAGCCGATGAGCGCGACGACAGGATACGGCAGCGCGAGCGCGCCGATCATGCCGACGCATGCGAGCGTCGCGCTCGCGCAGACGAGCTGCGGCGCGCCGAAACGTGCGCGGACCGCATCGCCCGCGAAGCGCGCGGCGGCCATGCCGCCCGAGAACGCCGCATAGGCGGCGCTCGAGAACGCCGGCGACGCCAGGACGACGTCGCGCATGTAAACAGTCGCCCAGTCGTACATCGCGCCTTCGGCGATCAACGCGACGAGTGCGATCGCACCGAGCGCCCACAGCGCAGGCGAGCGCCAGCGGTTCGCGCGCGGGCCGCCGTGCGCGGCGGCCGCGTGCGGCGCGTGCGGCAGCACGGCCGGGCACGCGAGCCCGAGCACGAGCGCGCTCACGAGCGCGGCGAGCGCGAGATGCACGGCGCTCGCCATGCCGGCCGACAGCAGCGCGCCGCCCGCCGCCGCGCCCGCCATCCCCCCGACGCTGAACATCCCGTGCAGCATCGACATGATCGGCTTGCCGAATGCCGATTCGACGGCGCTTGCCTCGGCGTTCATCGCGACGTCGAGCGTCGCCATCGAGAAGCCGAACAGCGCGAGCACCGCGAGCAGCAGCGGGTAGGTCGGCACGACGAGGATCAGCGCGCCGCACGCGGACATCGCGAGGCCGCCCGCGAGGCACGCGGTGCGCGATCCGACGCGCGCGATCCAGCGCGCGTTGGTCGTCATCGCGACGATTGAGCCGATCGCGACCGCGAGGAGTGCGAACGACAGCAGCGCGGGCGACAGCGCGAACTTGTCGCGCACCGTCGGCACGTGCACGCCCCACGAGGCATACATCATGCCTGCGACGAAGAAGAGCGCCATCGTTGCCGCTCTCGCGCGCTGACGGGTGGAGGCGGGAAGCCGGCGATGGCCGGAGGCGGGCGAAGCGAGATCGGGTGACTGGTCGGGCACGGGGAAGCTGGGCGAAGGAAGGGAGAGCGGTTGCGAACAGCTTGCAAAGCTTACGCGACACTTAACGAAAACAGCGCCGATTCTAGCGGAGCGCGGAGCATCTCGCTTGCGCTGCCGGGTTGCGCACGAGATGCCGCCGGGCGCATGCTTGACGTGCGCCCGGCGCGGACGGTTGCGCCGGCGCGACCAACGTTTCGCTCTTGCAAGCAAGGATTGCGCACGTGAACATTTCCGCCGCCTTACCGCTTCATTTGCTTCACCGCAATGCGCTCGGCACGCTCGCGACGCACGCGCGCGCGCCCGAAGGCTATCCGTATCCGACCGTGGTGCCGTACGCGGTCGACGCGCGGCACCGGCCGATCGTGCTCGTGAGCGGGCTCGCCGAGCATACGCGCAATCTCGCGGCCGATCCGCGCGCCGGGTTTCTCGTCGTCGACGGCTTGGGCGACGCGGCGGGCGCGGCGGACAGCGTGCTCGAGGCGGAGCGCGCCACGCTCGTCGGCCGCTTCGAGCCGGCTGGCGCCGATCCGCACGTGACCGCGCGCTATCTGCGCTATCACCCGGACGGCGAGCGCTATCTCGCGCTCGGCGACTTCACGTTCTGGGCGCTCGCGTGCGAGCGGCTGCGCTATATCGGCGGATTCGGGCGGATGGGATGGCTCGACGCAACCGAGCTGGACGCGCTCGCGCCCGTCGGCTGTGACGACGAGCGCGCGCTATGGGACGAGTACGACGCGTCGCCGGAGCGGCGCGCGGGGCTCGAGCTGCTCGGCGTCGACCGTTACGGCGCGGACTGGCGCTTGAACGGGCGCAGGCGCCGCACGCCGTTCGACGCGCCGAAAATGGATGCCGAAGCGTTGTCCGCGGCGCTGCGCGAGGTCGCCGCCGTTTCGCTCACGTAAAGCGGTTGTGCCGATTATGAGCGATTCCGCACATTGTGAGCGTATTAAACGAGATAAGACGGCGTCCATGCTTTCAATCAACGGAACCTTTCGTTTCATGAAAACTTCCAATTTCGATTGTTCGGATCAATTGCGCAGTTTGCGAGCTTAAAATATGTCCTGAATTTTGCCAATCCACTTGTAAGACTGGCGATAATTGCAAATGAAGCGGATGCTGGTCAATTTGAACAATCAAATCACAAAGTACAACATTTATTTTCTGCGATGCGGTATTCACTGAATTCTTTTTTGTGCTAACCTTTGATCCAATTATCCGAGGCATCGTTAGTTAAGATGGCAAGCCGGCTCAAGATCGGCGCCATTTGGTCAGATAAAAGGGAATTTATGTCTTCTTACAAGGACCTTCTCGCTCAGCGAGAGAAGCTGGAGAAGCAGATCGAAGAAGCCAAGTCGCGCGAATACGCGGAGGTATTGGGCGACGTCAAGCAAAAGATCGCCGATTACGGTTTCACGCTCGCAGAACTCGGTCTCGGGCGTGGCAAAGCTGGAAAGGCGGGTCGTCCCCGCGCCGGTGTCGCGGCGAAATACCGCGACCCGGAATCCGGCGCGACCTGGTCAGGCCGCGGGAAGCCTCCTCGCTGGATCGCCGGCAAGAATCGCGAGCAATTCGCAATCTGAGCGCAACCTGCCCGCCAAACACAAAAGGCCACGCCCTTTCGAGGAGAACGTGGCCTTTTGTGTTTTGAATGCCGGGCGCCGCGCCCGGCATTTGTCATAAAAGTGTCATGTTGATGCTAAATGAAAATGCGTTGCGTTTCCATAAGCAGTTGATTTTGCTTGTTTTTTTTGAGCCCGCGTCGCGCGCTTTCAAGTCCGGCTTGATAGAATTGCGGTGTCCTTTGCCGCATTCGATATTTCATGTCTACGTTTTCAAATGACGACCTGGCGTCGGAAAAACAGGTCGTCGCCCGCAAGAGTACATTCGTCAGCATCGTCCTCAACGTGATTCTGGCGACGCTGCAGGTGGTCGTCGGTGTTATTGCGCATTCCCAGGCTTTGATTGCCGATGGCGTCCACTCTTTGTCGGATCTGGTTTCCGATTTTGTGGTACTGCTCGCCAACCGGCATAGCGGCGCAAAACCGGACGCCGACCACAATTACGGCCACAGCCGTTATGAAACGGTTGCTTCATTCTTTCTCGGCGCAATCCTGATCGCGGTCGGCGTCGGGATGTTGTGGCGCGCGGGCGACCGGCTCGTGCATCTCGAAAACATCCCGCCCGTCCACGCGAGCGCGCTCGCGGTCGCGGTGGTCGTGCTGCTGTCGAAGGAGGGGCTGTTCCGCTACATGCTGCGCGAGGCGCAGCGCGTGCGCTCGGCGATGCTCGTTGCGAATGCATGGCATGCGCGTTCGGACGCCGCGTCGTCGCTCGTCGTCGCGATCGGCATCGTCGGCAGTCTTGCCGGCGTGCGTCTTCTCGACCCGATTGCCGCGGCGATCGTCGGCTTCATGGTCGCGCGGATGGGCTGGACGTTCGGCTGGGACGCGCTGCAGGATCTGTCGGATCGCGCGCTCGACGAGAACGCGTCGGCCGAGATCCGCGCGCTCATCGTATCGACGCCCGGCGTGCGCGACGTGCACGAATTGCGCACGCGCAAGATGGGCGATTCGGCGCTCGTCGATGCGCATATCCTCGTCGATCCGATGATGTCCGTCTCCGAGGGGCACTACATCGCGGAGGCCGTGCGCGCGCGCGCGCTCACCGACCGGCGCGTGCTCGACGCGCTGATTCACGTCGACCCCGAGCACGACGTTGCGCGCCGCACGGTGCTCGACCTGCCGCCGCGCGATCGGATCGAAGGGCAGATCGAGACGGCGCTCGAGAAGGCGGGGCTGAAGGCGAGCACGATCAACCTGCACTACCTGAGCACGGGGCTCGAAATCGACATCACGCTTGCGCCGGGCGCAAGCGGGGATCGGGAGGGCGACCACGATCCGGCCGCTCGTTTGGACATCGAAGCATTGAAGCGGCTGTTCGGCGCGCGACGCCTCAGCATTTCGCGCGCGCTCGTGTCGAGCGACGCGGCGGCGGTCGGCCGGCCGTTCTGATCGGGTCGAGCGCGACGCGGCGCGGGCGGCGCCGAAGCCGCCTGAACCTGCTCGAACCCGACTGAGCCCGCGTCAGAGCGGCAACTGCGTATCGAACTTGATCTCGCGCAGCACGACGCTCGTGCGCACCTGCGAAACGGCAGGAATCTTGAAGATCCGCTCGTGCAGGAAGATGTCGTAGGCCTTGATGTCCGGGGCGACGATCTTGAGGATGTAATCGGCCTCGCCCGTCGTGCTGTAGCACTCGGTCACCTCGGGGCAGGTCGCGATCTCCCGCTCGAACTGCTCGACGCCGCCTTCGTTGTGGCGGGTCAGGTGAACGTGCGCGAGCGCGCAGATATGGAGCCCGAGCTTCTCGCGATCGAGGAGGGCGGTGTAGCGCTGGATCACGCCGGACTGCTCCATATCCTTGATGCGGCGCCAGCACGGCGTGCTGGAGAGGCCGACCTGATCGGAGATCTCCTGCACGGAGCGGCGCGCGTCGAGCTGCAACAGGCGAAGGATTTTTTGCGAAAAGGTATCGAGGGTCACCTGCGCCTCCAAAGCGGCTACATCATTTGGCAATGGTAGAGGCGGGTGAAAAGAAAGGCAATCTGAGGCCGTTGAAACGAGCGATATTCGCTAATTTCTCGGGCCGTCGGCGGCATTTTGTGCTGATTCGTCAGCTTCTTCGACGGGCGGCGCCGACGCCTTCGCCGTCTGCAGCGCGCGCAGGTCGGCGAGCATGTTGCAGAAGAGCGCGCCTTGCTCGATCGCGTCGTCGAGCGCGATGTGCGTGTGCGGATGGTCGTCGAACCAGTGCTTCGGGAAGCGCGGCTTGATCGCCTTCCGGTACGGCAGGCCCGTGATCGCGAACGCGAGCGTCTTGATGTCGAGTGCCGACCACGAGAACGGGCAGCGCCCGGTGAAGCGCATCATGTACCAGAACATGAACGTGAAATCGAAGCCCGCCGGCATCGCGACGAACACGGGCTTGCCGGGCAGCGCCTCGACCCATTCGACGTACGCGGCGAGCGCCGCCTCCGGCGCCTGCAAATCGCGACGGCATGCGGCCCACGCTTCGGGCTGCGTCTTCCACCAGGCATCCTGCACCGGGTGAGCCGCCGCGCCCGGCAGCAGCTCGAGATTCGCGGAGAAGGTCGCGATCAACTGCTTGTCCTCGGTGAACGCGGCGGACGCGAAGCTCAGCATCGAATGCGGGCCCGGGATCGGGCCGTCCGCCTCGACGTCGGTGCTCACGTAGATTTCGCGGATCGGCATCGGCGCGGCGCTCATCCCGCCACCCCGTCTGCGACGAACGGATTCGTGCGGCGCTCGTTGCCGAACGTCGACACGGGGCCGTGGCCGGGCACGAACGTGACGTCGTCGCCGAGCGGCCAGAGCTTTTCGCGGATCGAGCGGATCAGGTCCGCGTGGTTGCCGCGAGGGAAGTCGGTGCGGCCGATCGAGCCGGCGAACAGCACGTCGCCGACGATCGCGAGCCGATGCGCGCGGCTGAAGAACACGACGTGGCCCGGCGTGTGTCCTGGGCAATGATAGACCTCGAGCGTCTCTTCGCCGAACGTCACGGTATCGCCATCGTCGAGCCAGCGGTCCGGCTCGAACGCTTCGGCGGCCGGAAAGCCGAAGCGTTCGCTTTGCATCGGCAGCTTCTCGATCCAGAAGCGCTCGTCCTCGTGCGGCCCCTCGATCGGCACGCCGTAATGCGCGGCGAGCCGCTTCGCGCCCGCGCAATGGTCGACGTGACCGTGCGTGAGCAGCACCTTCTCGACCTGCACGCTCTGCCGGGCAACTTCCTGCTCGATCAGTTCGAGATCGCCGCCGGGATCGACGACGGCGGCGCGCCCTGTCTTCTCGCAAACGAGCAGCGAGCAGTTCTGCTGGAACGGCGTGACCGGAATGAGCGTGACTTTCATGGCGCGAGCGGCGGCTAAAAGCCCCGATTGTACTGGGCCGATGGATCGCCCGCCGCGCGCACCGGTTCAATGTCGATTGTTTCGATCATAGAGAGAATCAATCATCGGAAGCGGTCGTTTTTGAGGCGACTGTTTTCGTTTATGTATAATGCGGCCCAGTGTGCGTGGAAGACCACGCCGTCAGTGGGCGTTCGGAACCTGTTTTCTTCCGGTTTCCGTGACGCCGTCAATGCAAGAGCCGCCGGTTGTCCGGCGGTGCATCCAGTGCCGATTCGTCGGTGCTCACGTCTTGTCCGGCCGGGCGCAACGCGCCCGCTGCGGCCCTGCTGCCGCGACGCCGGATGAGGCCTATGCCGCCGTTCCTGCGCGTTTGAGTTCACGATGCGCACGAACGTGGAAGCCATGTTCGATTGGCGGCATGTGGGGTCTGGTCAGGCTGCCGGGGACAGGTTGCGCCAGACGTGAAAGCTAATCAGGACCGGTTGCGGCAGAACGTGAGCCGCGCCAGATGCAAGCCGCCCGCGCGCGAGCGCGACTGGGGCATGCATGTCCGTCCGGATCGCATTCGTGGCGACGCGATCCGTACAAGCAGGCGACACGTCGATGAGATTTCGATTACCGAGACACCTCGGGACTCTAGCTGTATTTTTCGCGCTGACGGGCTGCGCGGTGCCGCCGAACGCACCGACTTCCGAACAGGCGAAAGGCGCCGCGGCGAAGGACGCGCTGCGCACGGCCGCGTCAGGCGCGGCCAACAACAATAAGGAATCGGCGGGCGCGCCGCTGAACTTCGACACGGCGCTCGCTTCGATGCCCGCCGCCGGCTCGCAGGACGCATCGCGTCCGTCGCTTGCGGACGCGAAGCCGATCGACGCCGCGGACGTTTCGGATTTCCGCCAGACGGGGCGCGCATCGTGGTACGGCAAGGGCTTTCACGGCCGCCGCACCGCGAACGGCGAACGCTTCAACATGAACGAGCTCACGGCCGCGCACCGCACGCTACCGCTCGCGTCATACGTGCGCGTGACGAACCAGGCGAATGGCAAGTCTGTTGTCGTGAAGATCAACGATCGCGGACCGTTCTCGCGCGGCCGGATCCTCGATCTGTCATATGCAGCGGCGAAGGTGATCGGCCTCGTCCACGCGGGCACTGCGCGCGTGAAGATCCAGGGGCTGTCGCCCGAAGAGGCGCGCGTCGCGCGCGACGAGACGCTCGCGTCGAACCTCACGAAGTAATCGCGGCAAGGGCGGCGCATCGGCCGCCCGGACGACGATCGAACGCATGCGAAAGGGGCCGCTTCATGCGGCCCCTTTCGCTTGTGCGGCGAATCCTTACTCCTCTTCTTCTTTCTTCAGCGCGAGCGCGCGCGCATAGAGCGCGTTGCGCGACGCGCCCGTCAGCGCCGCCGCGAGCTTCGCCGCACTCTTGACCGGCACTTCGTCGAGCAGCAGCTTGAGCAGCGCGTCGTGCGCGCGTTCGTCATCGTCGCGCTCGTCCTGCGGCGCGCCCTCGACGACGAGCACGAACTCGCCGCGCTGCCGGTTCGCGTCCGCGCGCAGCCACGTTGGCCCTTCGGCCAGCGTGCCCTCGAACAGCTCCTCGTGTAGCTTGGTGAGCTCGCGCGCGATCAGCAGCCGGCGGTCGCCGCCGAGCGTCGCCGCGAGCGCCTCGACCGTCTCGACGATCCGGTGCGGCGCTTCGTAGAACACAAGTGCGTATGGATGCGTCTTCAGCGGCTGGAGCGCCGCGTCGCGCTGCTTCGGCTTCGGCGGCAGAAAGCCCGCGAACGTGAATGCGCCCGCCCAGGCGCCCGCCACGCTGAGCGCAGCGGCGGCCGCGTTCGCGCCCGGCAGCGGGATCACGCCGAAGCCGGCGGCGCGCACGGCGTCGACGAGTTTCGCGCCGGGGTCGGAAATGCCGGGCGTGCCGGCGTCCGACACATACGCGATCCGCTCGCCTGCGCGCAGGTGATCGATCAGCTTCGCGGCGGCCGCGCGCTCGTTGTGCTCGTGCACGGCGACGAGCGGCTTCGAGATTCCGTAGCGCGCGAGCAGTTGGCCCGTGTTGCGGGTGTCCTCGGCGGCGATGCGGTCGGCGAGCGCGAGCACGTGCAGCGCGCGCAGCGTGATGTCGGCGGCGTTGCCGATCGGCGTCGCGACGACGTAGAGGGCGCCCGTCGGATAGTGCTGCGCCTGCGCGAGATCGAGGAGGGAAGTCATGACACGAAAGGCGCCCGCACGCGGCGCAAACGGAAGAAGCCCCGCATTGTGCCACGCGCGCGCGTCGCGGCAGGAGGCGGGCGATGCCGAAGCCGCGCCGCGCAACAGCTTTTCGAAGGCGGCCGGGTCTGGGCGCGTCGTCGGCGCCGCGTTCGAGACGCGCGCGCAGCGCTTCCTCGAGCGCGCTGGGCTCGCGCTCGTCGCGCGCAACGTGACCGTGCGCGGCGGTGAAATCGACCTCGTGATGCGCGAGCGCGACGGCACGCTCGTATTCGTCGAAGTGCGCGCGCGCACGAGCGGCCGCTATGGCGGTGCGGCGGCGAGCATCGGCGCGCGCAAGCGCATGCGGCTCCTGCACGCGGCGCATGCGTTCTGGGCGCGCACGGGCGGCGCGAGCGCGTGCCGCTTCGACGTCGTCGCGTTCGAGGGCGGCCGGCTCGAGTGGCTGCGCGACGCGTTTCGCGCCGACGAACCCGCTTAGCTTGTGTCGAGATGTAAGGAGATGCGGCGACGCTCGGGCGGCGGGGGCGGAGTGCGGTAAACTCGCCGCACTCACGATGCCGCGCGACGCAGACCACGCGCGCAGTACCCGATTAGGAATCGATGTCAGTCGAACGTATTCAGCAACATATCCGCGACAGCGCCGCGCTCGTTCACGAAGCGCTTGACGCGCTGTCCCTGCCGATCGCGGCGGCCGTCGACGCGATGTTCATGGCGCTCGCGAACGGCAACAAGATCGTCGCATGCGGCGACGGCCCGTCGGCCGCCGCGAGCGAGCGGCTGGCCGCCGCGCTGATCGGCGGATTCGAGCGCGAGCGTCCCGGCCTGCCCGGGCTCGCGCTCCACACCGATGCGAGCCGCTCCGGCACCGGGGGCGACGGAGATCAGATCTTCGCGCAACAAGTGCGCACGCTCGGCCAGATGGGCGATGTGCTGCTCGTGCTCGATCCGCTCGGCGAATCGCCGCGCGTGCTGGCCGCCGTGGAGGAGGCGCGCGAGCGCGAGATGATCGTCATCGCGCTGACGGGCAACGGTGGAGGACGCCTGGGCGCGTCGCTTGCCGACACCGATATTCAGATCTGCGTGCCGTCCGAGCGGGCGGTGCGCATCCAGGAAGTCCATCTGCTGACCATCCATTGCCTGTGCGACGGCATCGACGCGATGCTGCTGGGCGAGGATTGATTCGAAGGAGAGCCGTCGATGAGTAACAGCCGCGTCAGACAGACGCTAGTCAGAACTACGCTCGTGATCGGCCTGTCGGCCGGCCTGGCCGCAACGCTGCAAGGCTGCGTGCTGGCAGTTGCCGGCGCGGCGGCGGGCGGCGGCGCGCTCGTCGCGACCGATCGCCGCACGCTCGGCGCGCAGACCGAGGATCGCGAGATCCAGGTGAAGGCGCTGACGCAGATGAACAACGGGCTGCCGGACGGCTCGCACGTGAACGTGACGGTGTTCAACCGCCGCGTGCTGCTGACGGGCGAAGTGCCGAGCGACGCCGCGAAGCAGCGCGCCGAAGAGATCGTCCGCGGGATCAACAACGTGAACGCGATCGTCAACGAGCTCGGGGTCGGGCCGGCGAGTTCGCTGTCGGACCGGGCGAACGACTCGTATCTCGAAGGCCGCGTGAAGACCGCGATGATCGCCGAGAAGGGCATCTCCGCGAACAACTACAAGGTGGTGTGCGAGCGCGGCAACGTTTATCTGATGGGTCTCGTGACGACCGACGAAGGCAGCCGCGGCGCGGACGTCGCGAGCCGTGTGCCGGGCGTCGAGAAGGTCGTCAAGGTGTTCCAGTACATCAAGCCGCAGGAAGCCCAGGCGCTGACGGCGGCGACGCCCGCGAGCGGCGCGTCGGCGGCCGCCGCGCCCGCGACGGCCGCCGAAGGCGCGACGGTCGGCGCGGTGCCGGATTCGAGCGTCACCGCGACGCCGCTGCAGACGCCCGCGCCGGTCTCCAATTCGACGAACGTGCATCCGGGCAATCCGAAGGCGGGGACGCCGTGATGGTGGCGAAGTACGTGAAAAGGATGATGGGCGGTGCCGTTGCTTCGATTGTGGTGCTTGGCGGCGCGATGGTGGCCGCGCCGGCGCGTGCGGATGTCGGCGATGGCCTGAGGGTCGCGCGCAGCAACGCGTGCATGGGCTGCCACGCGGTGGACCGGAAGCTCGTCGGGCCGTCGTTCCGGCAGATCGCCGAGCGATACAAGAGCGATCAGCAGGCGGTGCCGAAGCTTGCGAAGAAGGTGAAGGACGGCGGCTCGGGCGTGTGGGGCGCGATCCCGATGCCCGCGCACCCGCGGATGAGCGATGCCGACGTGCGCTCGGTCGTTCAGTGGGTGCTGGCCGGCGCGCCGTCGAAATAATCGGCGCAAATCTGTTGTCAAGTGCTGATGATGTGATGTATTATCATCGGCTGTTGGTGAGGGGCGGTAGCTCAGCTGGGAGAGCGTCGCGTTCGCAATGCGAAGGTCGGGAGTTCGATCCTCCTCCGCTCCACCAAAGAATTCAAAGGGCTTGGCCGAATGGCCAAGCCCTTTTTTTGTGTGCGCCCGGCAGGGCGCACTCACTGGGAGGTGAAAGTCCTCTACTCGCCCGGCAAGGGGAAGAGTTAGCCGAAGGCAAGGGTTTCCCGGGTGACTGGGAGTCTGAAGGAAGCTGGGAGGCAAAGCGCTGGCCTGACGAACAGGAAGCGGATATGAGGCGTAGCGACTGGGTAAGGTGTCCCAATTCACCGAAGCCCGAAACTTGCACCGACGTTGTTACGTAGATCCGACAGGCATAAGCGTGAAGGTGAGTGCGCAATACCCGGGGAGATCTGTTTCTGTGCTGGCGCGGTAAGGCCAGCTACCGAGGTCGAGAGGCGGCGGGACGCGGAAGCAGAAGTCAGCAGAAGGCATAGTAGGTCAAGGCGAAGGCGGAGAGCCGAAGAGGACCGGGACCGAAGGCCGGAACAGTGAATGCCGAGAGTAGGACGGATGATCTCGAAGCCTGTTATGGATGCAGAAGCGCTGGAGACAGTGGCCGAGCACGCGAGGGGTGGCCGGAAGCCACCGGGCTGCGTGCGGGGTGCGGAGACGGGCACGGCGACATCTGGGCAAACGAAATCGGAGGGCGACGCGCTGATGGAGCGCGTCGTGGAACGCGGCAACATGAGGCGAGCATACCGCCGGGTGCTGAGGAACCAGGGTTCAGCCGGGGTAGATGGGCTGAGCGTGGAAGGCCTTGGTGACTGGCTCAAGATGCACTGGCCGAGTGTGAAGCAGGCGCTGCTGGAAGGGCGGTACGTACCGCAGGCGGTACGCCGGGCGGACATACCGAAGCCGCAAGGCGGGGTGAGGACGCTGGGCGTGCCAAGCGTGGTGGACCGACTGATCCAGCAAGCGCTGCACCAAGTATTGCAACCGATCTTGGAGCCGACGTTCTCGGCGAGTAGTTACGGATTCCGACCGGGCAAGAGTGCGTTGGACGCGGTGCGTCAGGCGCAAGCCTATGTTCAGGGTGGTCGGCATTGGGTGGTCGATATCGATTTGGAGAAGTTCTTCGATCGAGTCAACCATGATGTGCTGATGGGCCGGGTTGCGAGGCATGTAAAAGACAAAGTGACGCTGAAGCTGATTCGCCGCTTCCTCGAAGCGGGGATGATGGCGCACGGCGTGACGCGTGCGAGGACGGAGGGCACGCCGCAAGGCGGCCCGCTGTCCCCGCTACTGTCGAATATATTGCTGAGTGATCTGGATCGGAGGCTGGAGAGCCGAGGGCTGGCGTTCTGCCGGTACGCTGACGACTGCAACATCTACGTTGGCAGCCAACAAGCAGGACAGCGCGTCATGGCGAGAATCAGGGCCTATCTCGAGAAGGTCTTGAAGCTGCGCGTGAACGAGGCCAAGAGTGCGGTGGCGCGGCCGAGCACGCGGAAGTTCCTGGGATACCGGGTGGCGGTGAGGTTGGGTCAAGCACAGATCCGGATTGCACCGGAAAGCATCAAGCGATTGATGACGCGGGTGCGGGATCTGACGTTGAAGGGAAGAAGCGGGTCCCTTGAGCAGACGATCCGGAAGCTCAACCCGGTCCTACGGGGGTGGGCAAATTACTTCCGGCTCAGCCAGCAGCACAAGCGGCTGGAGGGGCTGGACGGATGGTTGCGAAGGCGTTTGCGCTGCCTGATCTGGCGGCAGTGGAAGCGCCCCCGAACCCGAGAGCGCAACATGATCGCACTGGGCCTACGCCCGGAGCGGGCATGGAAATCGAGCGTGAACGGGCGAGGACCTTGGTGGAACGCCGGTTCTCACCATTTGAAGCAGGCGTTACCCAATGCCTACTTCGATGCACGGGGACTGGTCTCGATCCGTCGGACGGTGGATCGCCTCCAGAGCATTAACTGAACCGCCGTATGCGGAACCGCACGTACGGTGGTGTGAGAGGGCTGAGGGGGTAACCCCTCACCCTACTCGATTTGGCCGGCTAAGACCTCCTCAAAACACTCAACAGAGCAGCGCGCCGAACCGCACAGCAGCCCACGCAACCGGCCATCGCAAACCACTTCGCGCCGCTCTCCTTCGCGAATCAATCAACCGCGCCCATACCTGCGCTCCAACCCCGCCGCCTTCCCACCCTCCGGTTCGAGCTTCAACGCGTAATACAGCACCACGAGCAACACGAGCCAAGCCGGCCCGACATAAAGCGCGACCCGCGTGTCCGGAAAATAAGCCATCAACCCGACCACGAGCACGAGAAACGCGAGCGCCACCCAGGACCCATACGGCCAGAACGGCATCCGGAACCGCAGCGCGCGCTCCTCCGCCGGCGCGAGGCTCGCGCGAAACTTCATCTGCGTGACGAGAATGACGCCCCACGTCCAGATCGCCCCGAACGTCGAAATCGACGTCACCCAGACGAACACCTTCTCCGGCACCAGGTAGTTGAGCAGCACGCCCACCAGCAGCGCCACCATCGAAACAAGAATCGCCCGGCGCGGCACGCCGCTTGCCGTCGCCTCGCCGAACGTGCGCGGCGCGTGGCCCTGCTTCGCGAGGTTGTACAGCATGCGCCCCGTGCTGAAGATGCCGCCGTTGCACGACGAAAGCGCCGCCGTCAGCACGACGAAGTTGATGATGCCCGCGGCCGTCCTGATGCCGAGCCGCTCGAACGTCATCACGAACGGGCTGCCTTGCGTGCCGATCTCGTTCCACGGGTAGATCGACAGAATCACGAAGAGGGCGCCGCCGTAGAAGAGCAGGATGCGCCAGAACACCGAATTGATCGCGCCTGGAATCGTCTTCTGCGGATTCTCCGCTTCACCCGCCGTCAGCCCGATCATCTCGACGCCGAGGTACGCGAACATCACCATCTGCATCGACATCAGCACGCCCTGCGCACCGTTCGGGAAGAAGCCGCCGTGCGCCCAGAGGTTCAAGATGCCAATCGGCACGCCGTGATTGCCGATGCCGAAGGCGATCATCGCGATGCCGGCCGCGATCATCACGACGATCGTCACCACCTTGATCAGCGCAAACCAGAATTCGAACTCGCCGTATGCCTTCACGGTGAGCAGGTTCACCGAGCCCATCGCGGCCAGCGCGGCGAGCGCCCAGATCCAGCGCGGCACGTCCGGGAACCAGATGCCCATGTAGATGCCGACCGCCGTGATTTCGGCGATGCAGGTGACGAGCCAGAGGAACCAGTAGTTCCAGCCCGTCAGGTAGCCAGCGAGCGGCCCGAGGTAGTTGCGCGCGTAGCGGCTGAACGAGCCGGCGACCGGCTCGTGCACGGCCATCTCGCCGAGCGCGCGCATGATCACGAAGATCACGGCGCCGCCGATGATGTACGACAGGATGATCCCGGGCCCCGCCATCTTGATCGCATTGGCCGAGCCGAGGAAAAGGCCGACGCCGATCGCGGCGCCGAGCGCGATCAGGCGCATCTGTCGTTGTCCGAGCCCTCGGTGTAGGTCGGTTTCCGTACTTCCTTTCTGCATCGGGATGTCTCCTTTGAGTTTGTGAAATCGGCAACGCATGCGTCGGCGCCGTGCGTATGCCTCGCGTCGTCTCGAGGACGGCGAGCAGGATGTGAATCGGCTGCGCGAAGGCGCGCGGGCAGCGCTTCAGGCGCGCGCGGTGCGGACGTCCCGCTTGCGCGAGCCGGCGTGACTCAAGTGGAAGATAGGGCGAACAACACGCGGTGAAGCGGTGCATGACGTCGCGCGGCGCGGTCGGCGCTCGGCGGCGATGGCGGGCGTGGTGCGCGCGTATCGGTTCGCGCGGCGAATCGGTGGATGCATCGAGCGTTGTCTCCAGCATGCATGAACAGATGCCCCCCGGTCGGAGTCTGGTATTTGGCGCTATGCTAGTGGCTGTTCGCGAGTGGATGTTCCTGTATTTGTCTTAATTTTAGTAAAAGAAACTATGGGCGCGCGAGCACGCAGCGTCGTGCACGATACCCCGATCGCACGCGCCATCCGAACGACGACATTCACGGAGTCCGATCATGACGATCGACAGCGGTTGGGTTGCGTCTACCGGGTTGCCTGCGGCCGTCTACTGGTTCTGTTTCGGCTATGCGCTCTTTCGCGCATTCGGGCCGCGCCACGCGCGCTATCCGAAGCTGATGCGCGGTTATGCGATCGCGTGCGCCGGCGCGATGCTGTTCGGGTTGCTCGCGGCGTTCGGCGTCGAGATTCGCGCGCCCGATGCGTCGGCGCTCTCGTCGCTCGGGACTACGGTCACGTTCATCGGGATAGTCGGCGTGTTGATCGGCTGCATGTGCGAAGCGACGGTGTCGTTCGGCAAGCGCTGGGAGCGCTGATTCGGCTCCGCTTTTCGGGCTCGTTCGACTGAATGCCGGGTTCGTGCGCGTCGACTTGAAGCGGCTGTAAAAGCGAATGCAAACACAGGAAAACATTGGGCCTGCGTGCGAAGAACAAGAGTTATCCACGCCCAGCCCTGGAAATCCTTGGGATAACTCGTCGCCCAGCCTGTGGACCAAATCTTGATAAAACCGACCTTGCTTCCGGACGCATCGAAGTTGTCCTTTGCTCGCGGCGGATATTCACGCACAGCCGATACAGTTATGGAATTGATGCCGCTCTGATCCGTCAGGGAAAACCCGGGTTGTCCACAGGAAAGAGCCGCTTTTGTTAACTTCTACTACGTATAATTAAAAGAATTGGAGACAAAACGGCCGACGGCGCTTGTGTCGACGCCGAAAGCAGTCGACGAGTCGAATCGAACAAAGCCGCATTGGCAGGGTTGATGAGAACTGTGTTCGGTTCGAATCGACTGGATGGAGAAAGGCGTGCCGATGCGTCGTCGCGTCGATTCGGATTCGAGCGAGCTCGCAGCCATCGAACGTTCACGGAGGCGCACAGAAACGGGCTGGCGGAAAACGTGACGTTGCGCGGCTGAATGTAGATTGCTTCCGTCGCCAAGCAGCGCGATCCGCAGCGGAGATGCGAATCGATATGCACAAGGAAAAGACGCCGAAGAGAGCGAAGCGTGCATGCGCGCATCTCCGCCGCGCGCATGCCGATGAAAAGCCCGGACAACGCGGCCGCGCTTACCGGCCCGTCGTCTCGTAATCGACGCCAGGAACCGCCCGCTCGACGAGTACGAGGTGCTCCCCCTCCGAAGTGCGTTCGACCCGCGCATCGACCGCATACGCGCGCCGCAAGCGCGCCGGTTCGAGCACTTCGAACGGCAAGCCATCCGCCAGCACGCCGTCCGGCCCGAGCAGCACCATCCGGTCGCAGAAGCGCGATGCGAGATTCAGATCGTGCATCGCGACGACGACGATCGCCGCGCGGCGGCTTGCCGCGTCGCGCATCGCTTCCAGCGCGAGCAATTGCCAGCGCAGGTCGAGCGCGCTCGTCGGCCCGTCGAGCAGCAGGAGCGGCGTGTGCCGCACCAGTACCTGCGCGAGGCCGACCATCTGGCGCTGGCCGCCCGACAGGCTGTCGAGCGGCTTCATCGCGAGCCGGTGCAGGCGTAACTGCTCGAACACCGCCTGCAGCCGCGCGTCGTGCTCGGCGCTCGACAGCCCGCCGCACGTCGCGCGCAGCGCGCCGCTGACTGCCTCGTAGACGAGGAGCGTCGACGCCTGGGGCAGTGTTTGCGGGAGATAGCCGACGCGCCGCATGTGCTCGCGCCGCGAGCCGCGCAGCAGGTCGACGCGATCGAGCGAGACCGAGCCGCGTGCGCGCACGAGCCGCGCGATTGCGCGCAGCAGCGTCGATTTGCCGACGCCGTTCGGCCCCAGCACCGCCACCATACAGCCCGGCTCGATCGGGCGCAGCGTGAGTTCGTCTAGGATCGCGCGGCGGCCATACGCGACGCTCAGACGGTCGATTCGCAACTCAGCCATCGCGTCTGCGCCGACTGATCAGCGTCATGAAAAGCGGCACGCCGACGAGCGCGGTGATGATGCCGACCGGCAGCACGAGGCCGCTGATGAGCGTTTTGCTGAGGATCGACGCGCCCGACAGCATGATTGCGCCCGCGAGCATGCCGCCCGGCAGGTAGTAGCGGTGATCGTCGCCGACGAGAAGTCTCGCGATGTGCGGCCCGACGAGTCCGACGAAGCCGATCGTGCCGACGAACAAAACAGCACCCTGTACCCGAACGGCGGCGTGGCCGGGGCGCGCGCGAGCGTCGCGCGGCAGCGGGTCGGCATGCGGCTGCCGACGCCCGCCGCGCTGCGCCGCCGCTATCCGCTCTCGGCTGCCATCCAGACGACCGTCGACGCTGGCCGACGGCAAGTGCAGGCGATTCTCGAGCAGCGCGATCCGCGCTGGCTCGCGATCGTCGGACCGTGCTCGATCCACGATCCGCAGGCAGCGCTCGACTACGCGCTGCATCTCGCGCGCCTCGCGGATGCGGTGCGGGACGTGTTCTGCGTCGTGATGCGCGTGTATTTCGAAAAACCGCGCACGACGGTCGGCTGGAAGGGGCTCATCAACGATCCGCGCCTCGACGGCAGCCATCGGATCGACGAAAGGCTCGCGACCGCACGCCGGCTGCTGTGCGAAGTGAACGCGCTCGGGCTGCCGGCCGCGATCGAGGCGCTCGATCTCGTCACGCCGCACTACCTCGGCGATCTCGTGAGCTGGGCGGCGATCGGCGCGCGCACGTCCGAATCGCAGGTGCATCGCGAGATGGCGTCGGGGCTGCCGATGCCGGTCGGATTCAAGAACGGTCGGCTTGCACGGCGAAGGCTATCCGGTCGTGCTGCATACCGATGGCAATCCATACGCGCACCTCGTGCTGCGAGGCGGCCGCGACGGCCCGAACTACGATGCCGCGAGCGTCGCGGCGGCCGAGCACGCGCTGCGCGCGAACCGGCTGACGACGAACGTCGTCGTCGATTGCTCGCATGCGAACTGCGACAAGCAGCATGCGCGGCAGGTCGCGGTGCTCGACGACGTCGTCGACCAGATCTGCGCCGGCAATCGCTCGATTCGCGGCGTGATGCTCGAGAGTTTTCTCGAAGAAGGGCGGCAGTCGCTCGACGATGGGGCCGGCGTGCTGCGCTACGGCTGCTCGATTACCGATCCCTGTCTCGGCTGGGACGCGACCGAAGCGGCGCTCGTCGCCGCTCACGTTGCGCGGCGTTGACGCGTCCGCGCGCGCGTTGCGCCATCCATTCATCGAACGAACAGGAGCCTCATGTCCACGACTTCCGTTGAAACCCCGGCCGCCGCCGAGCGCGCCGGCTTGCCGCTGACGCCGCTCCTCATCGCGAACTTCACGATGATGGCGGGCAACTACGCGTTCGTCGCGCTCGCGGCGCCGCTCGCGCGGATGCTGCATCTGCAGGCGTCGCATATCGGCGCGGTCATCGCCGTCGTCGGAGTCGTCTGGATCGCGACTGCGCGTCGCT
Organism: Burkholderia sp. MSMB1589WGS; assembly: GCF_001636105.1. Taxonomy (NCBI): domain Bacteria; kingdom Pseudomonadati; phylum Pseudomonadota; class Betaproteobacteria; order Burkholderiales; family Burkholderiaceae; genus Burkholderia; species Burkholderia sp. MSMB1589WGS. The sequence goes on along the minus strand of NZ_LNJT01000007.1, from coordinate 1,806,783 downwards.
GGGGACGCGCCGCGGACATTCGCGGCCGCGTGCCGGCGATGCGAACCGCGATCGGCATGGTGATCGCGCCGCCGCTCGCCGGCTGGATAGGCCGTTACGATCTCGCCGCGACGCTCGCCGTGTTCGCGCTATTGCCGCTCGCGGGCCTGCCGGGGCTCGGCCGTCTCGACGACGCGCGGCCGCGCGAGGTGCGCGGTGCGCCGCAGCGGCTCAAGATGACCGACGCGCGGATCCGGCGGCCGTGGCTCAGCGCATTCGCGCTGTACAGCGTCATCGCGATCGCGAACAGCGCGCTCGGGTTTTACGTGATCGATTGGTTGCACGTCGACGCGCGGCACGCGGCGGTCGTCGTCGGCTATGCGCTTGGCTGCGCGGGGCTCGGCCTGATCGTGATGCAGTCGGCGGTTGCGCGGCTGCCGCGCATCGCGCCGCTGCAATGGCTGCGCTGGGGCGCGCTCGCGAGCGCGGCGGTCGATGCGCGCGAGCAGGGCGCGTGTGCGGGCACGATGTCGGCCGCGCAGGGGCTCAGCATGATCGTGGCACCGCTCGTCGGCACCGCACTGTACGACTGGCGCCCGCAGGCGCCGTTCGCGCTGATCGGCGTGCTGCTGCTGCTGCTCGTGACCTGCGCGACGTGGCGAAGTGCGCGGCGCGCAGCCGCGACGCAGTGAAGGCATCGATCGCGCGCCGCTCGCTTGCGGCGATGCGCGATGCGCATCAGACCGCGCAGCGCGCGATGTGGAAGCGCAGTTCCGACTCCTCCGGATCTCCGTCGCCGCTGCGCGGGCGATAGACGCCGATGTTCGTGCCGGACGATGCGGTGGGTGCAAGCGTGACGGTCCAGTCCGAATCGGCCGAGTACGGGCCAATCAGGACCGTCGTCGGGTTGCGTTGCGCGACGCGCGCCTGCGGCACGCGGCTCGTCAGGCAGCTTTCAACATCGCGCGGGCTGCGCGGCGATGCGACGTAGATGATCCGGCCGCTGGGCGATTCGGCCTGCGGGCCGTTCGCGGGCGAGCCTGCGCAGCCGGCGAGCGCAGCCACGGTGCCGGCGAGCGCGCAGCTAGCGAGAATCTGAGTCGATTTCATGGGCGATCCAAGGTGAGTCGTTCGGCAAAAACGCATCCGGATTCCATGCGTTTCGCGTCGGTCCGATGCGCGACGTCGCGCGAACGGCGGCGCGCCGAAACGATAGAGGAAAAATCCGATCGTGTCGCGAGCCTAACAAGGCATGCGCGTCGTTTGTGTTAAAAATTGTTTTCGATCGGGCTCGTCGTACCGCTTGCGAGCGTTCGCCGCGGCCCATTCGAGGTCGCGCGTATCGCGAGCGAATCGAATGCCGGGCGAATGTGATCGCGTCGTGCGTCACCGTATCATGCATGAAGGCACGCGGTCTCTGTCGACGTCGACCGTGCGAATTGCACGATTCACGCTCGCTCATCGAATCGCACGCAAAAAAACAATGCGCGGCATTTGACCGAGATCTGAAAGATCATTTGCCGATCATGCTATCTATTTGATCTTTCGAGCCGATATTCGAATCACCTCGAAAGACGCGCACGGCGTGTCAACGCGGCGCGCACGCGCTGCGTTATAGAGCCGGCGCACGAGCATTCATGCCGACAAAAGCCTTACGTCACGTAAGGCGCGAGCCGTGAATCTCGAACAACACCGGCGTCGGATGCGCTCCAACGCATCGTCATTAACCGGATATTTCCGTTTGGATATTCAAGGAAAAACAATGAAGAAGATCATCGCTTCGGTGGCAACCGCCGCTATCGCATTCGCTTCGGCTTCCGTGTTCGCGCAAGCGTCGGCACCGGCAGCGTCGGCACCGGCGGCAGCTTCGGCTGCGAAGCAAGGCAAGAGCAAGGCGAAGCACGAGCTGATGAAGCACGGCTCGGCGAAGGCCAAGGCGAAGGCGGAAGCCGCGTCGGCAGCCGGCACGAACGGCAAGGGCGCGCAGCAGTAAGCGCCTGTCGGCGGCGGCGCATGCGTCGCCGTCGGTTCGTGACGACAAACCCCGCGTTCTCGCGAACGCGGGGTTTGTTTTTTTGCGCGCGTGATCCGCGCCCGATGCACGCGTCACGCGTGCGGCGGCTTCGGCGGCGACACGTGGTCGATCAGCGCGCGCATGCGCCGCCAGTGCGAGCCCTCCCAGAACACGCGACGGCAGACGTCGCAGGTGACGAAGCGCGTGTGACGCTGCAGCACGCCTTGCGGCGCGCGGCCTTCGGCCTCGGCGGGATCGATGCGCCGCAGCGGCGCGTTGCACGACAGGCACAGCCGGAACGGTTGCGCGGCCCCGGCGAGATCGAGCCGGTCGAACAGTTCGCGCAGTTGCGCCTGCGGCTTCAGCGCGCGCACGTAGCAGCCGTGCGTGATCGTGCGGCGCTTGAGCAACTCGCGGTCGCGCGTGAGGACGATCCGCGCTTCGCGCGCGGCAATTGCCTCGATCAGGTCGTCCGGGTAGTGGTTGTCGTACAGCGTGTCGAAGCCCGCCAGCCGCAGCAATTGCGCGAGCCCGCCGAGATGCGCGTCGGCGATGAAGCGCGTGACGCGCAGCGGCGCGGCGCGCACGCGCAGCAGCGGGCGGATGTCGATCGCTTCGAAGGTCGGGTAGACGGCGACGCGGTCGCCATCTTCGAGCGCGCGGCTGAACGGCGCCGATTCGCCGTTGACGAGAATCAGCTCGACTTCGGTGTGCGGAACGCCGAGCGCCTCGATTGCGTGCTTGACGCTCGCGCCGCGCATGCACGCGCGCTCGAACTCGCGGCGGCGCAGCGGCCGCGCGAGGAAATCGTTCAGCTCCTCGTAGAAGCGGAAAGTCACGGTGACCATCGGCCCAGTATCGCACCGCCGCACGCTTGTCGCACGTCGCGCGCGATGGCTGCCGCGAAACGGCAAATGTCGCGCGCCTGTGCTCTACTCGTGCTTTCGACGAATAAGACGAATACAAGGAGCACGACATGGACATCGGATTTATCGGCGCGGGCGAGATGGGCAGCGCGATCGCGGCGAATCTGCTGAAGGCGGGGCATCGCGTTCGGGTGTGGAGCCGCTCGGCCGAACGTGTCGCGCCGCTCGTCGCGCTGGGCGCGCAGCACGTCGCGACGGTCGCCGAAGCGTTCGCGGGCGACGCGGTGTTCTCGATGCTCGCCGACGACGCGGCCGCGCGCGAGGTGTTCGACGCGGCGCTCCTCGAGCACGCGCCGCGCGGCCTCATTCACGTGAACATGGCGACAATTTCGGTCGCGCTCGCCGAGCAGCTCGCGCACGCGCACGCGCAGCGGGCGATCCACTACGTCGCGGCGCCCGTGATGGGGCGCCCGCACGTCGCGGCAGCCGCGCGCCTCACGATCATCGCGGCCGGGCCTGCGGAGGCGATCGACCGGATGCAGCCCGCGTTCGACGCGATTGGCCAGAAGACGTGGCGGCTCGGCTCGCTGCCGCAGCACGCGAACGCGGTGAAGATCGCGGCGAACTTCACGATCGCGTCGGCCATCGAGACGATGGGCGAGGCGGGGGCGCTCCTCGCCGCGCACGGCGTCGCGATGAACGACTATCTCGACGTGATCACCAACAGCGTGTTTCCCGGCCCCGTTTATCAAGGCTACGGCGCGATGATCGCCGAGTCGCGCTACGAGCCGGCGCTTTTCAAGGCGCGGCTCGGCCTGAAGGACGTGCGGCTCGCGCTCGAGGCGGGCGACGCGCTGTCGGTGCCGCTGCCCGTCGCGAGCGTCGTGCGCGACAGCCTGATCGAAGCGGTCGCGCACGGCCACGGCGACAAGGATTTCGCGGTGCTCGGCCAGGTCGCGGCGCGCCGTGCGGGGCGATGATGCGCGCGTGATGCGGCATGCGTCGCGCGGCTGCCCCGCGGCTGACAGCGGCCCGCGTTCCCCGGCATAATTGACATTTCTATTTCATTTTCGAAAGCGGGGCGGCAATGAATCTGCATACGTGGTGGCTGTTCGTCGCGACGGTGTTCGTCGTGTCGGCGATTCCCGGTCCGAACATGCTGCTCGTGATGACGCACGGTGCGCGTCACGGGCTGCGGCGTTCGACGGCGACGATGGCGGGCTGCATGACGGCGCTCGTCGCGATGCTGTCGGTATCCGCCGCGGGCCTCGGCGTATTTCTCGAGGCGTGGCCCGCGATGTTCGACGCGCTGCGCTTCGCGGGCGCCGCGTATCTGATCTACCTCGGCGTGAAGGCGTGGCGCGCGCGCGTCGACGGGCAATCCGCGGCGGGCGCGGCCGACGTCGCGCCGCACGCGGGCCGTGCGGACGCAGTCGCCTCGGTGTCGCGCTGGGCGCTCTTTCGCAACGGTTTTCTCGTCGCGGGCAGCAATCCGAAGGCGATCCTGTTCGCCGCCGCGCTGCTGCCGCAGTTCATCGACGCGTCCACGCCGACGCTGCCGCAGTTCGGCATCCTTGTCGCGACGTTCGCGGTGATCGAGGTGAGCTGGTATATCGTCTATGCCTCGTTCGGCACGCGGATCGGCGTGACGCTGCGCAGCGCGAATGTCGCGAAGGCGTTCAACCGGCTGACGGGCGGCCTGTTCGTCGGCTTCGGCGCGATGATGGCGCTTGTGCGGCACTGAGCGGGCGCGGGCCGGCGAAGCGCCGCATGAAAGAACGAAACGCCCCGCGTCGGCTACGGCGCGGGGCTTCTTCGTTTCAGCGCGTCGCCTGTTCGCGCGAGCCGATCCAGTCCAGCGCGAACGCGGCGCCCGCAAACGCGAGGCCCACCGCGCACACCGCGCCCCAGCCCGCCCATGCCCACGCCGCGCCGGCGAGCACGGCGCCGAGCGAGCCGCCGACGAAGAACAGCCCGACAAAGAGCCCGTTGAGCCGCCCGCACGCGGCGGGATTCAGCAGGTTGATCGCGCGGCGGCCGAGCGTCTGATCGGCGACGACGCCCGCATCGAGCGCCGCCGCGCCGGTGACGAGCAGCGCGAGCGCGAGCGCCGGATGCGCGGCCGCGTCGAACCCGGCCCAGCCCGCGCCCGCGACGCCGAGCGCAGCCAACGCGGCGAGCATCGCCACGTGCGCGCCGCGCAATGCGCCGCGCTCCCGGCCGCGGTCGCCGGCCAAGCCGGCGAACGGCGTGACGATCGCGCCCGTCGCGCCGGCGAACGCGAACATCGCGATTCCGTGCAAGCCGAGATCGAAGGGCGCAGCGGCGAGGCGCAGACCGATCGCGGTCCAGAACGCGCTGAACGCGCCCATCGACAGCGCCGCGGACAGCGCGCGCCGCTGCAGTACGCGCTCGGTCGCCGCGAGCGTCCAGAGCGACCGAAGCAGCGCCGCATAGCGGGTCGGCAGCGACGGTGCTCGCCGCGGCAGCCTCGCGGCGAGCACCGCGGCGATCGCGATGTCGGCGGCGGCGGCCGCGCCGTAGAACGCGCGCCAGCCCGCCGCGCCGGCGATCAGGCTCGCGAGCGGCCGCGACAGCAGGATGCCGAGCATCAGGCCGCTCATCACGTTGCCGACCGCGCGGCCGCGATTTTCGTCGGGCGCCATCGACGCCGCCAACGGCACGAGCATCTGGATCACGCTCGACGCCGCGCCGGCGACGAACACCGCGGCCAGATACACGGCGCCGGAGCGCGTGACGGCGGGTAGCGCGAGCGTCGCCGCGCAGACGGCGAGCGTCGTCACGATGAGCCGGCGGTTTTCGAGCAGGTCGATGAGCGGCACGAGCAGCACGAGGCCTGCCGCGTAGCCGAGCTGCGGCAGCATCGCAACGAGCCCGGTCAGGCCCGCGGGCAGCCGCAGCTCGGCCGCGATCGGCCCCGTCAGCGGCTGCGCGGCGAACAGATTGAGCACGATCACGCCGACCGTCGCCGAGAAGAACACGGTGAGTGCGGGCGTGAGCGTGGGCGCGGGGACAGGGGCGGCGCGCGGTCGCCCGGCGGCCGGGCCGGCGCGAAGATCGGCGGGGCGGTTCATCGGAAGGGTCTCGGAAATGAACGAGCCCTCATCGTAGAGACGCGCAGGTTATGCGACAATTGAAATATGTTTAATATGATTATGCGAGTTTGTTTTGAATACGCGTGATCTTCAAGCCTTCGTGGCGGTCGTCGACAGCGGCTCGATGGTGGCCGCCGCGACCAGGCTCCATCTGACGCAGCCCGGCCTCACGCGGCGCGTGCAGAACCTCGAGACGACGCTTGGCGTGCCGCTCCTCGATCGGCAGAGCAAGCCGCTCAAGCCTACCGCGGCGGGCCGCGAAGTCTATGCGCTCGCGCGCAACGTGCTGCGCTCGGTCGACGAGCTGCTCGCCGTCGCCTCGCCCGGCAGCGAGCCGGCGGGCGAACTGCGGATCGGCGTGCCGCCGTTTCTGTCGGAGCTCGCGCTCGAAGGGCCGATCGACCGGCTGCGCGACGCGTTTCCGCGCCTCACGCTGCGGATCACGGCCGGCTGGTCGCCGGCGCTGCTGCAAAACGTCGAGCGTGCGGCGCTCGACGCCGCCGCGGTGATGATGCCGGCGAGCTTTCCGATGCCGGAAACGCTCGTGTCGACGCTGCTCGGCGTGCAGCCGACGGTGCTCGTCGCTGCGCGCGACTTCGCGTTGCCGCCGGGGCCGCTGCCGCTCGACGCGCTCGCGCGCTACCCGTGGGTGCTGAGCCAGGATGGCTGCGGGATGCGCTCGGCGCTGAGCCGCGCGTTCAGCGCAGCCGGGCTGCCGTTCGACGTCGCGGTCGAAGCGTTCGGCTCGGATTTGCAGCTCTCGCTCGTCGCGCGCGGCGCGGGGCTCGGCATCGCGTCGGCGGCGGCGCTCGCGCGCAGTCCGCACCGCGGTGCGCTGCGGATCGTCGACACGGCGGATGTCGAGCCGGGGATCAACGTGTGGCTCGTGCACGGCGTGCTGCCGGGCCGGCTGATGCGGCCGGTCGAGCTGCTGCGCGAGCGGCTCGTTGCCGTGCTGGAGGCGGAAAGAAGCCGGCGATTAGGCGGCGAAGCAGAAATGCCGGCGAATTAGAACCAGCATTCGAGGGAAAATCCGTATTTTCTCGAAGGAAATGTTGCATTGCGTCAAACAAACCTGTATAGTCCGAACCGTCTCCTCCATGTCTCCTCTGATATGGATTCAGCCCGCCTCTTCAGGCGGGCTTTTTTTTGCCCGCGCGAACCCGGAGCCAAGCCGCGCGGGCGGCCCTTCGTCGTCAGAACTTGTACGACACCGCCACGTAGCTGATGATCGGATCGGCCTTCAGGTCCGATTTCGACTCGGCGAGCGTCGTGCCGTCGGCCGCCTTGATCGTCACTGTCGACGTCGTCTTCAGCGGGATGTACGTGACCGACGCGACGAGCCCCCAGTGATCGGTGATGTTGTACGTGAGGCCCGCATTGAATACCGGCTGCCACGACGACGACGCCTTCGCCGACACCTGCGTGACCCCCGGCTTGCCCGCGCCCGCGGCGAGGATCGCGCCGAGGTTGTCCTGCGTCTGCTTGATGAAGTTCGTGTTCAGTTGCAGATCGCTGAACCAGTTGTACGACACGCCGACGCCGACGAACGGCCGGAACTTCGCGCTCGCCTGCGCGAAGTAGTACTGGAACACGACGGCGGGGCTCCACTGCCGCACGCTCTTGACGATCGGATTGACCGGGCCGAGCCCGATGTTCTGCGTGCCGAGCGCGCCGGCCGGGCCGGGCGGCGTGATCGTGCCGTGGCCGGACACCTTGAAGACGGGCGGCACGCCCGCCACCGACGTGACCGCGATGTGATCGGTCAGGAAGTGGCTGACGGTCAGGCCGACCGTGTCCGCGCCGCTCGTCGACAGGCCGGTGCCCGCCGACGTGAACGTCGGCGGCAGCCGCAGCGGCGTGTTGATCGGCGTCGGCGCGACGTTCGTCGTGAGCGGCGTGCTGCTTTGCTGCGGCATCACGTGAAACCAGCCGAGCGTGACGACGTTGCTGCCCGCGCTTTGCGCGTGCGCGGCGAGCGGCGTCAGCGCCGCGACGCCGAGCGCCGCGCAGAGTGCTTTTTTCATGAGGCCTCCCGAGCGTCGGTTACTGCACGAACGCGCCGACCGTGAAGTACGGCGACGACGAGTTGGACATGTCGAGGAAGCCGAATACCCCGCCCGTGAAGATGAACTTGCCGGTCGGCGTCGTGCTGCTCGCGCCGACGTGCGTCGACGTGACCGTGCCCGGCACCGCTTGCGCGTAGTCGAGGTTCAGCGCCGTCGCGAGCGACGCCTGCGACGCCTGGAACGGATCGAGGAGCGTCGCCTGCGCGTTGACGAGTGCGGTCGTCCGGTAGTCGAACTGGCTGTCGACGCCGATGTACTCGCCGTTTTGCGAGCCGACCGCAATCGCCGTCTGCGGCGCGAGGATCGAGATGCCCGATTCGTCGTCGGCGGTGAGCCCCGGCACGCCGTTCGCGTCGGGCGTCGGGTTCGGGTTCGCGACGCCGGTGCGGATCATGACCGGCACGAGCTGGTTGCGCAGCTTGCCGACGATGACGAAGCCCTTCGCCTGCGGAATCGTCGCGAGCGTCGGCTTCACCTGGCCCTGGTAGTGATCGGTCTCGAACGCGCCCGTGCCGTCCGCCGACTGCGCGAGGTTCGTGCCCGGCTGCCGGCAGGCGCCCGCGTAGATGCCCGTCGTGTCGCAGCGGCTCCACGTGCCGTCGGGGTTGATCGTCACCTTCGCGTCGATCGTCGTCGGCGCGAAATTTTGCGACGGGACCTGGCCGTAGCCGAGCTGGCTATACGTGCCGGCGAGATTCGCGATGTTCGTCTCGAGCGACGAGAACGCGATGAACGGGTAGTACGGGAACTTCGTGTCGGGAATCGCGCCCTGGCCGAGCAGGCCGCCATACTGGATTTCCGCGCCCGGAATCGTGCCGCCGACGATGCCCATGCCGAGGAAGATGCGCGCCGGCCGATTCGGATCGAGGCTCGCGCCGTTCAGGCGAAATGCGCAGTTGTTGAGCTTTTGCGTCGGCAGCAGCGTTTCCTGCGTGAGCGTGCCGCTTTGCGTCGTGCCGGCGCGCGTCGGCGCGGCGGTGCCCGTCGTCTTCGGAACCGGCGATTCGACGAAGGTGATTTGCCAGGTCATCTTCGTCGTGTCGATCTGCAGCTTGACGAGCTCGCCGTCGCCGCCGCCGCCCGTGTAGACAGTGTTGTAGTCGACCGACGACGGGCAGAGCGCCGCCTCGACGAGCGGCTGCGATTCGCCGCCGCCACCGCCGCCGCTGCACGCCGAGATAAAGGGCGCGGCGCAGGCCATCGCCAGGATCAGGTTCTGCTGCTTCATGTTGCTCCTCCAAACTCCACAATTGTCTTTATCCGGCGGCCGGCTCCCTGTCGGCCGCTCTCGATCTCGCCCGCTGCGGCGCGGCCGGCGCAATGCGCGCCGGCCGCGCGTGCGGGTCTCGTTACTTGCTGACCTGCGCGCCGACGCCGAAATACGGCGCGGACGGCGTCTGGCCGGCGATCGCCGAGCTCTGCGTGATCCCGCCGTTGACGGTGCCCTGGATCAGCGCCGCATAGAGCCCGCCGCTCGCGATCACGAAGCCCGGCGCCGACGTGTCGGCCGTCGTGACGCCGAGCAGGCCCGGCGTCGATTGGCCGTAGTCGAGCGTGAAGCCCGTTTCCGCCTGCTGCGTGCCCGGGTTCACGAACGTGGCCGTCGTGCCCTTGATCACCGTCGCCGTGTACTTGAAGTTCGAGTCCGCGCCCGCGTAGCCGCCGTCGATGCCGCCCGACGCGATCGCTTTCGCGAGCCCGAGCACCGCGATGCCCGATTCGTCGTCGACTTGCGCGTCGAGATGCAGCGGCGGCGTGCCGAGGTTCACGTTGCCCGTGCGCACGACGACGGGCACGGTCGCGCCGTTCAACTGGCCGAGCACCATGTGCGCGACAGCCGACTTGCCGGTCGCGCCAATGAGCGGCAACTGCGTCTGCGGCAGGATCTGCGGCGCCTGCGTGCTGTTGAAGTAGCCGTTGCCGCTCGCCGTCCACGGATTGCCGGTCGTCATGCAGCCCGACGCGCTCGTCGACGTGCACGCGCCGTTCGCATCGAACGTCTCGTTCGAGTTGGTCGCCTTCGCCGCGTAGTTGCTCGACGGCACCGTGTGGTAGAGGAGCGCGTTGTACGTGCCCGGCAGCTTCGACAGATCGGTCGTCGTGCTCGCGAAGCCGAGGAACGGATAGAAGTCGAAATGGCGCTGCGGCACCTGGCCGATGTTCTGCAGCACGCCCGGGATGATCGTGAGGCCGCTGTACTGGATCGTCGCGCCCGGAATGCCGCCGCCCGCGACGCCGAAGCCGATCAGGATCATCGGCGGGTTCTCCTGGTTGAAGTCAGCCGCGGTCGAGTACGTCGAGTTCGTCGCGGGCGCCGTGCCGCTGCCCGGCATCAGCACGAACGCGCAGCGCGTCTGCTCGGCGGTCGGCAGCGTGCCCGCGGGCGGATGCGCGACGCTGCCCGTGATCGTCGTGCCGGCGCGGGTCGGCGTGACCGTGCCGGTGGCGAGCGGAATCGGAGACTCGAGCCACTTGAGCGTGTACGTCATCGTGGCCGCGTTGATGTTCACGCTCACGACCTCGCCGCCGCCGGCGCCGCCGAGATACGTGCTGCTGCCGATGTCCGCGTTCGCGGGACAGAGCGACGTGTTGCCCGCGCTCGAGCTGGGCGGACCCTGAACGCCGCAGCTCGAGCCCGAGCATTGCGGCGCGTCGATGGGAGCCGGGGTGCCGCCGCCCCCTCCACTACAAGCGGCAAGCAAAGGGGCGAGGGCTATGGCCATTGCCACCCCTTTCGAAAAGGCGTCCGACATGCCTCTGTCTCCAATGTGTTTAATTGTGTTGGGCTAATTTGGCCGCGTCGTTTTCCGCTGTCAATTGACGGAACCGTCTAACCCGGGCGATTTAAACAATTGACTGTATTCGGGCTCCCGAAATGAGTGGCCGGAGGCGGTGAATTAAAACGAGACGGGCGTTTGAAATTTGTCCGGGCGGACAGGGAGACTCTTGTTTTTACAGGGTTTTGTGCGCGGGATCGCGCACTGGATCATTCGTTTAAAGCGCGCGTATCGGGTAAATCCCTATTCGGGATAATCACGATGCTTTTGGAAATTCCGGGATTTATTTTTGGATGGAAATGAAAGTTTGTAAATATCTGTTAGCGCCGTGACAATATTTAAATAACTTTCGTTTTCCATTCTATGCAATGAAAAAGCCGGCCACCCGGGCCGGCTTCTCTCGCACTGCAAGCCCTGCGTCGTTCAGCGCGCGAGCCCCGTGTTTTCGGGCGCGCCGATGTTGAGGTTCATGCACTGGATCGCGGCGCCCGACGCGCCCTTGCCGAGGTTGTCGAGCCGTGCGACGGTGACGAAGCGCTCCGCGGTGCCGAACACGAACAGGTCGACGCGGTTCGTGCCGTTGTTCGCCTGCACGTCGAAGAAACCGTCGTCGAGATTCTCGGCCGCGTCGTACGGCGCGACGCGCACGAACGCCTCGCCCGCGTAATGCTCGGCGAGCACGCGCTGCACGTCGTGCGGCGTCACGCGCTTCGCGAGCTGGCTCGGCGTGAAGTACGTGGTGACGGCAAGGCCCTTGTAGAACGGCCCGACGATCGGCGTGAAGATCGGCGTGCTCGCGAGGCCCGTGTGCGCGGCCATCTCCGGCAGATGCTTGTGCGCGAGGCCGAGCGCGTAAGGACGCGGGCTCGCGAGCTTCGCGCCGCCCGCTTCGTAATCGGCGATCATCTTCTTGCCGCCGCCGCTATAGCCCGTGATCGAGTAGCTGTGCGCGGCGAAGTCCGGCGCGACGACGCCCGCGTCGACGAGCGGACGCATCGCGAGCACGAACGCCGACGCGTGGCAGCCCGGCACCGCGATGCGCTTCGCGGCGCGGATGCGCTCGCGCTGCGCGCGGTTCAGCTCGGGGAGGCCGTACGCCCAGTCGGCGCTCGTGCGGAACGCGGTGCTCGCGTCGATCAGCGTCGTGTTCGGGTTCTCGACGAGCGTCGCCGATTCGCGCGACGCGACGTCGGGCAGGCACAGGAACGTGACGTCCGATGCGTTGATGAGGCGGCGGCGCTCGTCGATGTCCTTGCGCTTCGCTTCGTCGATGCGCAGGATCTCGATGTCGCTGCGCGCGGACAGATATTCGAAGATCTTCAGACCGGTCGTGCCTTCCTGGCCGTCGACAAAAACTTTCGTGCTCATCTCGCTCTCGCTGGATCGGGGCGGCGCGGCGTGCGGCCGCGGAAAAGCGATCATTTTAAGACGTGATGCGCGACGCCGTAACCGGTTCGGCCGAAAAAAGCCCGTGTCGCCGCACGATCCGGCAAAGGGCTGGATCGTGCGGCGATTTCACTTGCCGTTGCCGGCGAGCCAGCGGGCAGTCGCCGCCGCGACGCGCGCGCCGAACGCCTTCGCGGTGTCGAGATCGCCATCCGAGGGCGCCTCGTCCGGCGACGCGTCGGATGGCGATTGCGCGAGCAGGCCCGTGAAGCCGCCCGCGTAGTTGATGTCGTTGCGAGTCGCCGCCTTCGTGTTCGCGGGCAGCAGGCCCGTGCCGACCCACACCATCCCATGCTGCATCGCGAGCGTGACGAAATATTGAATCGTCGAGAACTTGTCGCCGTTCATCGATGCGGAGTTCGTGAAGCCCGCCGCGATCTTGTCCTTCCATGCCTGGCCGAACCATGCCTTCGACGTCGCGTCGGCGAACTTCTTGAAGTCGGCCGACGGGCCGCCCATGTAGGTCGGCGCGCCGAAGACGATCGCGTCGGCCGCGTCGAGCGCGGCCCAGCCGGCGTCGTCGAGATCGCCGACGGCGACGAGTCGCGCGTTCGCGCCGGCTTCCCGCGCGCCTGCGAGCACCGATTCGGCGAGCTTTTTCGTGTGGCCGTAGCCGCTGTGATAAACGATGACGAGATTCGACATGTCTGTTTCTCCAAGATGAGACGACGACGAGACGACGAAGCCGCGCGCGCTGGGGCGGGCAGCGCGGCGGACGATGACTGTTCGCAGCGCAGCGCCTCGCCGCAGACTAGCGGCCGTATGTGACGACGAGCTGCGCGGAGCCGATCGACTCGGTGCCGATCTCGTGGTCGAACATCTGCGCAGGGCGGCCTGTCGCGACGCGCAGGTCGGTTGCCTTCAGCGCGTAGACGGTGATCACGTAGCGGTGCGGCTTGCCGGGCGGCGGGCACGGGCCGCCGTAGCCGTCGACGCCGAAGTCGTTGCGCGCCTCGGCCGCGCCGAGCTTGCGCAGGAAGCCGGATGCGCTCGCGTCGGCGGGCAGGCTCGAGACGCTCGCCGGAATCCCGGCGACCGCCCAGTGCCACCAGCCGCGGCCGGGCGCGTCGGGATCGAACATCGTGACGGCGAAGCCCTTCGTGCCGGGCGGCGGGTTGCGCCACGCGAGCTGCGGCGAGCGGTTGCCGCCCTTGCAGTCGCCTTGATTGAACACGTGCGGCGCGCCGACCCGGCCGCCGGGGCGCAGATCGTCGCTCGTCAGCGTGAATGCGTCTTCGGCGAGCGCGTGCGAGCCGCCGGTCGGCGCGAGAACGGAAACGCAGGCGAGGGCGAGCGAGAGCAGACGACGGGACGAACCTCGCGGCACGACTCGGCGACCCACACGCATATGGCCCTTCTCCCGTCAGTTGTGCCGGGGCGACCCGGCGCCGATCGTGGTCGAGATGTGATGCTCGAACCCGAATATGAGGGGGAAGTCTAGCATTAGGGGACGCATGGCGGACGCGGTCGCGTCAACTTCGCGCGACGGACCGGCGCATAGGACCGGCGACAGGGCCGCGGCAGCGCCCCGACGGCCGGCCGGCGCGCGCGGCCCCGCCACCGCCGCCTGCGCGTGCGAAAAAAAACCGCCCGCGGTCGACGACGGCGGGCGGTTCGTTGCGTCGGCCGGGCGGGCCGAGCGAGCGTGGGCGATGCGGGGCGCGTTACTCCTGCGCGCCCGTCGCGCCGCCGTGCGCGGCCGACCACTCGGCCGGCGAGTGCAGGAATTTCTCGACTTCGTCGAGCGTCTTCGTCTCGAAGTAGCCCGACGCCTTCGCGACGCGCAGCACGTCCCACCAGGTCGCGAGCGCGTGCAGGTCGACGTCGATGTCCTTCAGCACCGACACGCTTTCCTTGAAGATGTCGTAGTGGAACAGCACGAAGCAGTGGTTCACCTTCGCGCCCGCGGTGCGCAGCGCATTGACGAAGTTGATCTTGCTGCGGCTGTCGGTCGTCAGGTCCTCGACGAGCAGCACGCGCGAGCCTTCTTGCAGATAACCCTCGATCTGCGCGTTGCGGCCGAAGCCCTTCGGCTTTTTGCGCACGTACTGCATCGGCAGCATCATCCGGTCGGCGATCCACGCAGCGAACGGGATGCCGGCGGTTTCGCCGCCCGCGACCGCATCGATCTGCTCGAAGCCGACGTCGCGCAGGATCGTCGCCTCGGCCATTTCCATCAGGCCGCGGCGCACGCGCGGAAACGAGATCAGCTTGCGGCAGTCGATGTAGACGGGGCTCGCCCATCCGGACGTGAAGATGAAGGGCTTGTCGGCGTTGAAGTGCACCGCTTGCACTTCGAGCAGCATTTTGGCGGTCGTGTCGGAGATCGTCTGACGATCGAAGCCTGTCATGAGGGCGTTCCTTGGTGATGAGCGAGGGGCGGGCGCGGGCCCGGTGGCGCAGCTCGCGTGATTCCCGCCGCGAGGGCCGGGGGCGGGCCGACATGGGCGATGACCGCCGGCGTCGAGCCGCTTCGCTGCGCGCGTAGCCCGCTATTTTACCCGATTTGCGGGTTTTTCGAGACGCCCGGCGGCGCGGCGGCGGCAGATTTTCCGCGCCCGGACGGCCGCCTCGCGAGGCCCGGGCGAGCGTGGCGCGCGCGCGGATTTTCCGCCGGCTTGCGGCGATGAAAGGCAGTACGCCGAAACGACGGGCTGCCGCCAGGGCTTCCGCATGAAGGCCCCCATGAATCAAGGCTGAGAGCGGAAAAGGTTGTTGTAAACATTTGGCGTCTCAGGTTTACTCTCGATTTTTGCCGGACGAGAGATGCCAACGATCATGGACGCGTTTGCCGAACTGCGAGACCCGCGCTGCCGCGCCTGCCGTTATCCGCTGGAGGAAGTCCTGTTTGCGGCGCTGTGCGCGGTGCTGTGCGGCGTGGAGGACTGGGAAACGATGACACTGTGGGGCCGCACGCAGCTTGCTTGGCTGCGTAGCCATCTGGCGTATGAGAACGGCGTGCCGTCGCCCGATACGTTTCGCCGGGTATTCGGTGCGCTCAGTGCGAAAGCGTTTGAGCGCTGCTTCATCGACTGGGTCGGGCAACTGTGTCCGGCGCTGGCTGGCCAGCATGTGGCGATTGACGGCAAGGCGGTGCGCGGCAACCGTAGCGGCACGCATGCGGCGCTGCATTTGGTGTCGGCATGGTGCTCGAACAACGGCTTGAGCCTCGGGCAAGTGAGCACGGCCGATAAGAGCAATGAGATCACGGCGATCCCGGAATTGCTGGCCGCGCTCGATTTGCAGGGCGCGACGATAACGATCGACGCGATCGGCACGCAGCACGAGATCGCACGCACGATCGTGGAGGCCGGGGCCGACTACGTTCTGGCGGTCAAGGACAATCAGCCGCGACTGGCCGAAGGCGTGCGCCAGTGGTTTGCGGCTGCCCAGGACGGCAAGCTCGAAAGCTCGTACTGGGAGCACACCGAACATGACAAAGGCCACGGGCGGCTGGAGACCCGGGTTTGCCGGGTCAGCGATGATGTGGCGTGGCTGAGCGGGACAGGACAGCACTGGGCGGGTCTCCAGCGGCTGGTGATGCTTGAGCGCACACGCCAGATTGGCGAGAAAGTGACGACCGAGCGCTGTTACTACATCAGCTCGAAAGCGGTGAAAGCAACTGAGATGGCTCCGGTCATCCGTGCTCATTGGGGCATCGAAAACCAACTGCACTGGGTCCTCGATGTCTCGTGGGGCGAGGATGCCAGCCTGATCCGCGACACCCTGGCCGCCCGCAACATGGCCAGTCTGCGCAAGATCACACTCAATCTCGCCCGGCTGGCTCAGAGTCGGCAGCCCAAGAAGGTGAGCCTGAAGAACATCCGTAACCTCGCCGCATGGGATACCGCTATGCGTGACTCCATCCTCGGCCTTGCCTGACATGCCTCTTCATGCGGAAGCCCTGGGGCTGCCGCGCCGCAGCAACTGGCGCGCCTGCGCGGGGTGTACACTAAGCGACCCTCTAAGATTCGCTCGGTGCTTTGTACTCCCCGCTTGCCACCCGCCAAGGTTCGAAGCCGCGCCAATCCGGCGCGCGACGGACGCCGCAGTCGACCATCCCCTCGATTTCCGCATCCGCGGCTTCCGGTGCTCGGTACTGAGTCTTCAAAATTACGCATGTCTCTCGCAGGTCAATCATGGATGAACAACTGAAGCAAAGCGCTCTCGCTTATCACCAGAATCCGAAACCCGGCAAGATTTCGGTCACGCCCACGAAGCCGCTGTCGAACCAGTTCGATCTGTCGCTCGCGTATTCGCCCGGCGTCGCGGCCGCGTGCGATGCAATCTACGCCGATCCGCTCGACGCGCAGAAGTACACGTCGCGCGGCAACCTGGTCGGCGTCGTGACGAACGGCACCGCGGTGCTCGGCCTCGGCAACATCGGCCCGCTTGCCGCGAAGCCCGTGATGGAAGGCAAGGGGTGCCTGTTCAAGAAATTCGCGGGCATCGACGTGTTCGACATCGAGCTCGCCGAGTCCGATCCGGACAAGCTCGTCGAGGCGATCGCGATGCTCGAGCCGACGCTCGGCGGCATCAACCTCGAGGACATCAAGGCGCCCGAGTGCTTCTACATCGAGCAGAAGCTGCGCGAGCGGATGAAGATTCCCGTCTTCCACGACGACCAGCACGGCACCGCGATCATCGCGTCGGCGGCGATCCTGAACGGCCTGAAGGTGGTCGGCAAGGATCTGTCGGGCGTGAAGCTCGTCTGCTCGGGCGCGGGCGCGGCGGCGATCGCGTGTCTCGACCTGCTCGTGAAGCTCGGCCTGTCCAAATCGAACGTGCTCGTCGCCGATTCGAAGGGCGTGATCTATGAAGGGCGCGGCAATCTCGATCCGTCGAAGCAGCGCTACGCGGCGGCGACCGACGCGCGCACGCTCGCCGACGCGATTCGCGATGCGGACGTGTTCCTCGGCTGCTCGAGCGCGGGCGTGCTGAAGCCGGACATGGTGAAGACGATGGCGGACCGGCCGCTCATCCTCGCGCTCGCGAACCCGGAGCCGGAAATCCGCCCGGAAGACGCGAAGGCGGTGCGTCCGGACGCGATCGTCGCGACGGGCCGCTCCGATTATCCGAACCAGGTCAACAACGTCCTGTGCTTCCCGTTCATCTTCCGCGGCGCGCTCGACGTCGGCGCGACGACGATCACCGAGGAGATGAAGCTCGCGTGCGTGCGCGCGATCGCCGGGCTCGCGCAGGAAACCGACCAGAGCGAGGAAGTCGCGAAGGCGTATGAAGGCCATTCGCTCGAATTCGGCCCGGAATACCTGATTCCGAAGCCGTTCGATCCGCGCCTCATCATCAAGATCGCGCCCGCCGTCGCGCAGGCCGCGATGGATTCGGGCGTGGCCACCCGCCCGATCGCCGACATGGACGCGTACCGCGAGCAGCTCGGCACGACCGTCTATCGCACCGGCATGGTGATGCGCCCCGTGTTCGCGACCGCGAAGACGAAGACCGCGCGCATCGTGTTCGCCGAGGGCGAGGACGAGCGTGTGCTGCGCGCCGCGCAATTCGTGCTGCAGGAGAAGATCGCGAAGCCGATCATCGTCGGCCGGCCGTCGGTCGTCGAGATGCGGTTGAAGAAGATCGGTTCGAAGCTCGTCGGCGGCGTCGACTTCGAAGTCGTCAATCCGGAAGACGATCCGCGCTACCAGCAGTGCTGGCAGGCGTATCACGAGATCGGCGCGCGCGACGGCGTGACGCCGGAGGTCGCGAAGGCCGCGCTGCGCAAGTTCAACACGCTGATTGGCGCGATGCTCGTGCACCTCGGCGACGCGGACGGCATGATCTGCGGGATGATCGACACGTATCACAGCCACCTGAAGTTCATCGAGCAGGTGCTGGGCCGCGCGAAGGGCGCCGAGCACTTCGCCGCGATGAACCTGCTGATGCTGCCGGGCCGCAACCTGTTCATGTGCGACACCTACGTGAACGAAGAGCCGAGCGCCGAGCAGCTCGCCGACATGACGATCCAGGCCGCGGCCGAGATCGAGCGCTTCGGCATCACGCCGAAGGCGGCGCTGCTGTCGAACTCGAACTTCGGCAGCGCGCCGTCGGCGTCGTCGCGCCGGATGGCGGAAGCGCGCAAGCTGATCGTCGAGCGCGCGCCGGACCTTGAAGTCGACGGCGAAATGCACGGCGACGCGGCGCTGTCCGAAGTGGTCCGCAAGGCCGCGTTCCCGGGCACGACGCTCACGGGCGAGGCGAACCTCTTGATCATGCCGAACGTTGAGGCGGCGAACATCGCGTACAACCTGCTGAAGATGGTCGGCGGCGAAGGCGTGACCGTGGGCCCGTTCCTGCTGGGCGCGGCGAAGCCCGTGCACATCCTGACGCCGGCCGCGACCGTGCGCCGGATCATCAACATGACGGCCGTCGCCGCGGCGAACGTTCAGATGAAGTAACGCGCGAAAGCGCGCGCCGCGGGCCGTTCCAGCCGGCGGCGCGCGGTGGCGCGCGGCAAAAGGCGGCCGCTCGGCCGAACCGTATCCCAAAGTGGGGGCTCAACTTGCGGGCGGTTCAGTCGGGCGGCCGCCTTGTTTCTTTTTCTCGGCGAACGGCCCCGCGCGCGATCCGTCACGCGACGTTGCGCGTTTGCCCGCCCTCCGGCGAGCGCCACTGCGCGAGCAATTGCGCCCACTTCGCGCGCACCGCGCGCAGGTTGTGCTCCTTCACGTGCCCGTAGCCGCGAATGCCGTCCGGCAGGCTCGCGAGCTCGACCGCGAGCGGCAGCGTGTCGTGCGTGAGGCGGCTGCCGATCAGCTCCTGCACGAGCGTCTCGTATTCGCCGATCAGCGCGCGCTCGGTGCGCCGCTCCTCGGTGCGGCCGAACGCGTCGAACGCGGTGCCGCGCAGGAACTTCAGCTTCGCGAGCACGCGGAACGCCGGCATCATCCACGGCCCGTACGGCTTCTTCACGAGGCGGCCGTGCGCGTCCTTCTTCGCGAAAAGGGGCGGCGCGAGATGGAACCTGAGCTTCCAGTCGCCTTCGAACTGTTCGGCGAGCTTCGCGACGAACGCCGGATCGGCATGCAGCCGCGCGACCTCGTACTCGTCCTTGTAAGCCATCAGCTTGTACAGATTGCGCGCGACCGCGTCGGTGAGCGGTTCCTGCGCGGTGTCCGCGCCGAGCGCGCGCTCGGCCTCGCGCACCTTGCCCACGACGGCCGAGAAGCGCGCCGCGTAAGCGGCGTTCTGGTACGCGCTCAGATGCTCGACGCGCGTCGCGACCAGCGCGTCGATCGCGTGGTTCGTGCTGCGCAGCGAAATCACCGTTGCGCCGGCTTGCGCATCGCCTGCCGCGGCGGCGCGCACGCTCGCCGGATCGAACGCGGCGCGGCGGCCCCATTCGAATGCCGCGCGGTTCTGCTCGACCTGCACGCCGTTCAGCTCGATCGCGCGCACGAGCGACGCGTACGCGAGCGGCAGCCAGCCGCGCTGCCACGCGTAGCCGAGCACGAACGGGTTCGTGTAGATCGCGTCGCCGAGCAGCGCGACCGCGAAGTGGTTCGCGTCGACGAGATCGACCGCGTCGCCCGCCGCCGCGCGGATGTCGAGCTCGGCGCTCGCGCCGGGGAACGTCCACTTCGGATTCTTGATGAACTCGGCGGTCGGCGTCTTCGCGCTGTTGACGACGACGCGCGTCGCGCCGTGGCGCATCCGCGACGTGCATTCGTCGCCCGCCGTGACGATCGCGTCGCAGCCGATCACGAGATCGGCTTCGCCCATCGCGATGCGGGTCGCGTGGATGTCGGCGGGCGCGTGCGAGATCTGCACGTGGCTCATCACGGCGCCGCCCTTTTGCGCGAGGCCCGTCACGTCGAGCACCGTCACGCCCTTGCCTTCGAGGTGCGCGGCCATCCCGAGCAGCGCGCCGATCGTCACGACGCCCGTGCCGCCGACGCCCGTGACGAGCACGCCGTACGCGCGGCCGATCGCGGGCAGCGCAGGCTCGGGAACCGGCAGCAGCGCGCTCGCGTCGACCGACACCGCCTTCGGCTTGCGCAGCTTCCCGCCTTCGACGGTCACGAAGCTCGGGCAGAAGCCCTTCAGGCACGAAAAGTCCTTGTTGCAAGTCGACTGGTTGATCTGCCGCTTCGTGCCGAACCCGGTCTCGAGCGGCTCGACCGACAGGCAGTTCGACTGCACCGAGCAGTCGCCGCAGCCTTCGCACACTGCTTCGTTGATCACGACGCGCTTCGCCGGGTCCGGATACGCGCCGCGCTTGCGGCGGCGGCGCTTCTCGGTCGCGCAGGTCTGGTCGTAGATCAGGATCGTCGTGCCCTCGATCTCGCGCAGCGTGCGCTGGACGTCGTCGAGCTGGTCGCGATGGTGGATCGTCACGCCCGGCGCGAGCAGCGACGTGCGGCCATCGTATTTCTGCGGCTCGTCGGTGACGATCACGATCTTCCTCGCGCCTTCCGCCGCGAGCTGGTGCGTGATCTGCGGCACCGTCAGCACGCCGTCGACCGGCTGGCCGCCCGTCATCGCGACCGCATCGTTATAGAGGATCTTGTAGGTGATGTTCGCCTTCGACGCGATCGCCGCGCGAATCGCGAGGAGGCCCGAGTGGAAGTAGGTGCCGTCGCCGAGGTTCGCGAACACGTGCTTCTCGTCGGTGAACGGCGCCTGGCCGACCCACGCCACGCCTTCGCCGCCCATCTGGCTGAACGTGCTCGTGTTGCGGTCCATCCAGACCGTCATGTAGTGGCAGCCGATGCCCGCGATCGCGCGCGAGCCTTCGGGCACGGTCGTCGATGTGTTGTGCGGGCAGCCCGAGCAGAACCACGGCTTGCGTTCTGTGCTCACGTGCGGCTTCGCGAGCGCGGTCTCCTTCGCTTCGATCACCGCGATGCGCGCGGCGATCCGCGCGCGCACGTCGGACGGCAGCTCGAACTTGTCAAGGCGCGTCGCGATCGCCTTCGCGATGATCGCAGGCGACAGCTCGTAATGCGCGGGCAGCAGCCAGTTGCCCATCGGCACCGACCATTCGCCGCCCGCGCCGTCCTTTTCGTCGAACTTGCCGAACACGCGCGGGCGCTGGCCGTCCGGCCAGTTGTACAGCTCTTCCTTGATCGCGTATTCGAGAATCTGGCGCTTTTCCTCGACGACGAGGATCTCGTCGAGCCCGCGCGCGAACGCCTGCGCGCCTTGCGCTTCGAGCGGCCACACGCAGCCGACCTTGTAGAGGCGAATGCCGATCCGCGCGCAGGTTTCGTCGTCGAGGCCGAGGTCGACGAGCGCCTGGCGCACGTCGAGATACGCTTTGCCGCCCGTGACGATGCCGAAGCGCGCGTGCGGCGAATCGATCTCGATGCGGTCGAGCTTGTTCGCGCGCACGTAAGCGAGCGCCGCGTACCACTTGTAATCGAGGAGGCGCGCTTCCTGCACGAGCGGCGGATCGGGCCAGCGGATGTTCAGGCCGCCGTCGGGCATCACGAAATCGGTCGGCAGCATGATCTGCGTGCGATGCGGATCGATGTCGACGGAAGCCGACGATTCGACGACGTCCGTCACGCACTTGAGCGCGACCCAGAGGCCCGAATAGCGGCTCATCGCCCAGCCGTGCAGCCCGAAGTCGAGATATTCCTGCACGTTCGACGGAAACAGCACGGGCAGCCCGCACGCCTTGAAGACGTGCTCCGACTGGTGCGCGAGCGTCGACGATTTCGCCGCGTGGTCGTCGCCCGCGAGCACGAGCACGCCGCCGTGCGGCGCGGAGCCGGCCGAGTTCGCGTGCTTGAACACGTCGCCCGTGCGGTCGACGCCCGGGCCCTTGCCGTACCACATCGCGAACACGCCGTCATGCTTCGCGCCCGGATACAGATTGACTTGCTGGGTGCCCCAGACGGCCGTCGCCGCGAGGTCTTCGTTGAGGCCGGGCTGGAACACGATCCGGTGCGCGGCGAGATGCTGCTTCGCCTTCCACAGCGACAGGTCGAGCCCGCCGAGCGGCGAGCCGCGGTAGCCGGAAATGAAGCCGGCGGTATTGAGGCCCGCCGCGCGGTCGCGTTCCTGCTGGAGCATCGGCAGGCGCACGAGCGCCTGGATGCCGCTCATGTACGCGCGGCCGCGCTCGAGCGTGTATTTGTCGTCTAGCGTGACGGATTGCAGCGCGGCTTCGAGCGATGCGCGCTGGCCTGCGTCTAGCGGGGCGTTCATGCAGTGTCTCCTCACCCGGTTAGGGATCGCCAAAACTATCGGCGCGTCGGCGTCTTGTGGACGCGTCGGTCGGCCCGAATATTGGCGGGTTTCGTTCGATGGTAGCACTGGGAAAAACCCGCCGCCGCGTGTCAAAAAAAGCCGGTGTGCGACCCGAAAACGTGAGGAATCAATGCGTTACAGGCTGTAAAAGCATGTAAAACGGCGCGCCCCGCGACGCGTTTGCCGTTAGGCTCTAGGGCCCTGTCCGGTTGCGCGGGCGGCGCGGGTTCGTGCCCGCGCCGCGCATCGCGCGCCGGACGGTTGCAATGGAGGTGCAATGCAATGAAGACTCGAAATATCCAGAATTTCCTGATGGTGTCGGCCGCGTTTTTCGCGATGAGCGGCCCGGCGCGCTCGGAAGGTGCGGGCGTGCTGGCGACGGCGAGCACCCGGATGCTGCAGCTTGCGGCGACGGCCGGCGTGGATGCGCCGGCGTTCGCGAGCGTCGTGACGAACGGGCGCGGCGCGACGCAAAAGTAAGCCGCGGCGGGCGATCGCCGGTCCGTCGCGTGACGGTCGGCAACGCCATTGCGAAAGGGCGGGAATCCCGAAGATTCCCGCCCGTTTCTTTTGCGGGACCGCTCATCGCGCCGTCCATCGGGCCATGTGCGGCCCCCGCGCGCCGCGCTTACGCCTTGTCCTGCACGACGCCACGGCGGATCTGGTCGAGCTCGATCGATTCGAACAGCGCCTTGAAGTTGCCTTCGCCGAAGCCCTGATTGCCCTTGCGCTGGATGATCTCGAAGAAGATCGGCCCGATCTGGTTCTCGGTGAAGATCTGCAGCAGCAGATCGTCGTGCGCGCCGTCGATCAGGATCTTGCGCTTCCTGAGCTCGTCGAGCGGCTCGCCGTGGTTCGGCACGCGGCGGTCGACGAGCTCGTAGTACGTGTCGATCGTGTCGAGCAGCGTCACGCCCTTCGCGCACAGCCCGTCGACCGCCTTGTAGATGTCGGCTGCGCCGAGCGCGATGTGCTGGATGCCTTCGCCGCGATACGCGTCGAGGTATTCCTGGATCTGGCCGGCCGTGTCCGAGCCTTCCTCGTTGATCGGAATCCGGATCTTGCCGCACGGCGACGTCATCGCCTTCGATTTCACGCCCGTCACCTTGCCCTCGATGTCGAAGTAGCGGACTTCGCGGAAGTTGAACAGGCGCTCGTAGAACTCCGCCCATTCCTGCATGCGGCCGCGGTGGACGTTGTGCGTCAGGTGGTCGATGTACGTGAGGCCGTGGCCGACCGGATTCGGATCGGCGCCCGGAATCGGCTCGAAGTCGACGTCATAGATGCTGATGTCGCCGATCGCGCCCGGCTTCGCGCCGTTCTTGCCGCGCCAGCGGTCGACGAAATAGATCAGCGAGTCGCCGATGCCCTTGATCGCCGGGATGTTCAGCTCCATCGGCCCCGTCTTGTTGTCGAAGCCCCACGCGCCGAGCTCGAGCGCGTGCCGGTATGCCTTCGCGGCGTCCTGCACGCGGAACGCGATCGCGCAGATCGACGGCCCGTGCAGCCGCGCGAAGCGCTGCGCGAACGAATCCGGTTCCGCGTTGATGATGAAGTTGATGTCGCCCTGGCGGTATAGCGTCACGTCCTTGTGGCGGTGGCGCGCGACCGCGGTGAAGCCCATCCGCTCGAACAGTTGGCCGAGCGCTTTCGGATCGGGGGCGGTGTATTCGATGAATTCGAAGCCGTCGGTGCCGACGGGATTGTCCCAGGTGGGGATTTGCATGGCGTCTCCTAGCCCCCGGCGGGGCATGCGTCTTGATGAGTGTCTGCGGCAAAGTGTAGCGGGGCGGGCCGGGTGGAAACTTGCGAACTTGGTCGTGCAACGCTACGCTTGCGCAATTTCTCGTCCACACGAACAAGCAGGGAGACAGGAAATGGCGCGCGTGGAATTGGATGCGATTGACCGGCGCATTCTTTCGATTCTTCAGGAGAATGGGCGTTTGTCGAACCAGGACATCGCCGAGCGGGTGAATCTGTCGCCGAGCCCCTGTCTTCGGCGGATCCGCCGGCTCGAGGAGATGGGCGTGATCACCGGCTACGTCGCGCTTCTCGATCCGCAGAAGCTCGGGCTGGATCTGCTCGCGTACGTGAGCGTGCGGCTGGAGAAGCGCGGCGGCGTTGCGTCCGCGCGCGGCGACGAGACGTCCGCGCGCGCCGGCGCGACGCATGCCGAGCTGTTCCGCGCGGCGGTGCAGGCGTGGCCGGAAGTCGTCGCGTGCCACGCGATGACAGGCGACATGGATTATCTGCTGCGCGTGCAGGTCGAGGACATGGCGCATTTCTCGCGCTTCATGCAGGAGCAGTTGCTGCACCATCCGTCGGTGATCGACGTGAAGACGAGCTTCTCGCTCGAACGCTTCAAGGAGACGACCGCGCTGCCGATCCGCTGAATGCGGATGTGGCGCGTCGGCCGAGCGGCCGGCATCGGCCGAATGGCCAAAAAAGAACGGGCGTCCCGTCGTGGGCCGCCCGTTCTCGTTCGTGCGTGGCGAAGCGCTTACGCGGTGAGGCCTGCGGGCAGCAGCGATTCGAAGATCTGCGTCGCGCGGCGCGCCTGGCGCTTGAGCGCGTAGTCGAACACGGCCGCCTGCTCCTGCATCATCTCGGCGATGATCGTCGAGTGATCGGCGGGCGGCAGCGACAGATACGCATCGGCTTCGCCGTACGCGTACTCGATGCGCATTCCCGATTTCTTCGCGATGTGCATCATCGTCGCGTTGCGCGACAGGCAGTGCATGTAGAGCGTCGTCACGTGCGTGTTGCGGCTGCGGATCGCGGCGCGCTCGAACAGCTTCGAGCCGACGCCCTGGCCGCGCGCGCGTTCGAGCACCGACACGCCGAATTCGGCGGTGCGTTTGTCGCCTTCCGCGGGCAAGTATGCGAGATGGCCGACGCCGATCAATTCGAGCGCGTGATCGAACACGCCGAACACGGTGTCGCGGCCGAAGTCGATCGTGCGCACGTAGTTCTCGATTACGTGATCGGGCACCGCCTGGCCGAAGCGCAGCAGCCGATCGTCCTCGTCGAGCGCGAGAAAATGGGTGAGCAGTTGCTGGCGGTCGCCGGAAGCCAGTTCCCGAACGAGAACTGGCGCGGGACCGGCGATGCCGACCGACTCGGCAGGGCGAAGGTCTGGCTTGTTCATCGTAGGTTCCTCAAAAAGACCGCACATTGATTTGTGCATTGCAGCGCAATTTTAACCGAACGGCCGTGCGGAGATTGGGGAAAACCCGGATATTTGAGTCGAGGTCAAGCTCTAAACTTACCGATTGCTGAGTGTAAGTATTTGATTTTATTGATATTTAAATGATCCTTGACAAGGATGTGAGCAAAGCATCGCACTGTTACGCTGGCGCAACGCTTGCTGCTCTGCAATAAATCAGACGATTCAGCTACCGAGCCCGCGCTCGATCATGCCGATCACCTGCTCGGCGAAATCGCGATAGCCGAGGCGGCCGCCCGGCTTCAGCCACGTGAACGTCCAGTTGATCATCCCGAACACCATCATCGTCACGGGCGTCTGGTTGTCCTTCGAGATCCGTTCCGGATACGCGCGCGCGAGCTGGCGCGAGAACGCGGCGACGATGTCGCGCTGGCGGTCGAGGATGATCTGGCGCTGCGTGTCCTCGAGGTACTTCACGTCGTTCAGCAGCGCAACATGGCGGCTGTGCGACGTCTCGTATTCGGCAAGGAACGCGCGCACGAGCTCAGCGAACGCCTCGCGCTCGGTGAGCCCGCGCCGCTGGCTCGCGCCCTCGACCTCGGCGATGATCAGCATCAGCCGCTTCGTGTAGCGGTCGAGCAGGTCGAAGAGGATCGCTTCCTTGCCTTCGTAATAGTGATAGAGGCGCGCCTTCGACGTGCCGCTCGCGTTCGCGAGGTCGGTCATCGACGTGCTCGGGTAGCTCGTCTGCGCAAACTTGGCGGCGGCGAGATCGAGGATCTGCTCGCGCTGGGATTCGTGGTCGGGGGCGCGGGTGCGGGCCATGTGATTCGGTGCGTGTTCGGTGCGTGAAGCGGGGGCGGGTTAGCGGGGGAGGGCGATGGCGGGCGTCGTGCGCAGCGTCGCCGTTCTCAGGTCGTCGATCGATCGGGCGTCGCCTTGCAGCTCGATGCGGCCGGCCGCCGCGAGCTCGCGGCAGCGCCAGAACGCGATCACGTCGCCGACGAACAGGTGCCCGTGGTCGGCGAACGCCATCACGGCGCCGACCGTGCGCGCGGCGGGGCCCCATTCGTCGGGCGCGTGCTCGAGCACGAGCGCGTCGATGTCCGCGTAATGGCCGCTCTTGAACGTGTTGCAGATCCAGTAGCGCAGCTCGGCGTTCGTCTGCTTCGCTTCCTGCCATTCGAGCGCGAGCCGGCTGATCCGCAGCACCGAGATCGGCGCCGCCTCCGGCAGTTTCGCGAGCAACCGGGCGGGCGAAAAGATGCCGGTGGCCGTCGCCTGGTCGGCGCGCAACCGCACCCACGACTGCGGATCGTCGATGTCCGCGCTCGACAGCCGCACCTCGTTGAGGCGCTGCGGCGCATTGCGCAGGTGGTAGGCGACGCGCCGCAGCATCAACTGATCGGCGACGCTGTGCGCGTGCCAGACGACGACCTGGCCCGTGCCGGCCGCGAGCGTCTCGAGCTTCGCGAAGTCGTCGCCGAGCCCGGCGATCCAGTCCTGCTGCACATCGCCGATCGCGCGCTCCCAGAACGCGGCGCGCACGTCCGGCGTGTCGTCCGCGCCGCGCAGCGGGCCGACCGACAGATCGTCGAACAGCCCGACGACGCTTTCGTCGCGGCCCGCGTCGGCGAGCGCGATGCGAAGAGAAGCGGCGGCGGAGCCGCCCATGGTCACGTGGATGGTGCTCATTGGCCTGTCGTCAACATGAGAAAAGCCGCCGGGAAGCCGGCGCGCGTCCGGCCTGCAGGCGGCCCCTAGTGTAAGCGAGATGGCGGGCGGCGCGTAACCGCGCGGCAAGACGCCGCTTACCGTTCGTCGTAGCTGACAACGATCCTGTCGCTGACCGGATGGCACTGGCAGGTAAGCACGAATCCGTCGGCGATCTCCTGCGGCTCCAGCGTGTAGTTCTTCTCCATCCGCACTTCGCCTTCGAGCACCTTCGCGCGGCACGTGCAGCAGACGCCGCCCTTGCACGCGTATGGCAACGCGAGGCCCGCGTGCAGCCCGACGTCGAGGAGGCTCACGCCTTCGTAGGGCAGGCGCAGCTTGCGCTTCTTGCCGTCGAGCACGATTTCGAGGTCGGCGGCGGGCGTGTCGTCGGTGATCTCGACGGCGGGCGCGCCCGCCTGCGGCAGCGGCGTGCCGAAGCGCTCGACGTGCACCCGCTCGCGCGGCACGCCGGCCTCGGCGAGCGCGGCTTCGGCGGCGTCCATCATCGGCGCCGGGCCGCAGATGAACGCCTCGTCGATGGTCGCGGCGGGCACGAGCGAATCGAGGAATGCCACGCATTTCGCCTGATCGAGCACGCCGTTGAACAGCTCGACGTCCTGCACGTCGTCGGACAGCACGTGGTAGAGGACGAACCGCTGCATGAAGCGGTTCTTCAGGTCCTCGAGATCCTCGGCGAACATGATCGAATCGACGCTGCGGTTGCCGTAGATCAGCGTGAACGTGCTGCGCGGCTCGAGCTCAAGCGTCGTCTTGACGATCGCGAGCACGGGCGTGATCCCCGAGCCGCCCGCGAACGCGACGTACTGCTTGCCGTGCTCGGCGTTCAGGTGCGTGAAAAAGCGGCCGTCCGGCGTCATCACGTCGATCGTGTGGCCGGGCTTGAGCGTATCGAACGCGAAGTTCGAGAAGCGGCCGCCGCGCACGCGCTTGATGCCGATGCGCAACTCGCCGTTACGGTCGTAGTCGGTCGTGCCGACGCAGATCGAATACGAGCGGCGGGTTTCCTCGCCGTCGACATGCGCCTTCAGCGTGACGAACTGGCCTTGCGTGAAGCGGTACGCGTCGCGCAGCTCGGGCGGCACCTCGAACGACACCGTGACGGCGTCGGCGGTCTCGGGCCGCACGTCGCGAATGCGCAGCGGATGGAATTGCGGAGTCGCCATATCAATAAGGTTTGAAGTAGTCGAAGGGTTCGCGGCAGTCGATGCAGCGATAGAGCGCCTTGCATGCGGTCGACGCGAACTGCGCGAGCCGCTCGGTGTGCGCGGAGCCGCAGCGCGGGCAGACGGGCGCGGCGGGCACGGCGGGCACGGCGGCCGGCTTCGGCGCGAAGCGGACGACGCGCGGCGCCGCGGCGTCTGCGCCGCCCGCCCCGCCGCATGAGCCGGCGGGCGGCGCGATGCCGTACGCGCGGAGCTTCTCGCGGGCGTCGGCGGTGATCCAGTCGGTCGTCCATGCGGGCGCGAGCACGGTCACGATCCGGTGCGGCGCGATGCCCGCCTGCCGGAGCGCGGCGTCGATGTCTTCGGCGATCTGCTGCATCGCCGGGCAGCCGGAGTAAGTCGGCGTGATCACGACTTCGAGGGGGCCGTCGGCGGCGCGCCGCACGTCGCGCAGGATGCCGAGCTCGCGGATCGACACGACCGGGATCTCCGGATCGGGCACCGCTTCGAGCGCGTTCCACGCTCGTTCGACGAGCCGATCGTCGCCGGGCGCGGCGGCGCGGCCGTCGCCGGGGCGCTGGCCCGGACGGTTGCCGGCGGCGGCCGGCTGGCCGAGGGCGGGTGCGGGGAGGGCGGACATCGTCTGGCTCCGTCGTTCGTCGTGCCCGGGCTTACCAGCTCGCGCCGGGGTGCTGGCGCGCGACGCTCTGCAGCTCGGCGAGCAGATAGCCCATGTGCTCCGAGTGCTCGCCGCGCTTGCCGGTCGGCACGTACTGGCCGGCCGTGGGCAGCGCGAGCGTCGCCTCGGCGAGCGCCGCCTCGATATCGGCGCGCCACGCCGGCTCGATCGACGCGCTCGCCGGGCCGATGCCGGCCGCGGCTGCCGCGTCGTCGATCGCATCTGTCGCGAAGAATTCGCTCGTGTACGGCATCAGATAGTCGAGTGCGGCCTGCGCGCGGCGATGCGATTCGTCGGTGCCGTCGCCGAAGCGGATCAGCCATTCGCGCGCGTGGTGCTCGTGATAGCGCGTTTCCTTCACCGATTTCGCCGCGATCGCTGCGAGCTGTGCGTCGCCCGACGTCTCGAGCGCGGTCCACGCGTGCAGCATCAGCGTCGCATAGAGGAAATTGCGCACGACGGTCACCGCATAGTCGAGCTCGGCGTGCGCGGCGCCGCAGAGCGGGCCGTAGTGCGGCAGCTCGACGAACGTGTAGTTCGCGAATTCTCGCTCGGTGCGGAAGTACGCGTAGTCGTCCTCGGTCCGCGCGGCGCCGGTGAGCTGCCGCTCGAGCTCGGCCGCGTGCGAATACAGCAGGCGCGCCTGGCCGATCAGGTCGAGGCTCATGTTCGTAAGCGCGATGTCTTCCTCGAGCACCGGGCCGTGCCCGCACCATTCGGCGTTGCGCTGACCGAGGATCAGCGCGTTGTCGGCGAGGCGCAGCACGTACGCGAGATGTTGTGGGGTCGTCGTCATGGCGTGCCGCTCACATGTGGTTGACTTCGTCGGGCAGCGTGTAGAACGTCGGATGGCGATAGATCTTGTCGCCCGCCGGCTCGAACATCTCGGCCTTCTCGTTCGGATCGGACGCGGTGATCGCCGCCGACGGCACGACCCAGATGCTCACGCCTTCCTGGCGGCGCGTGTAGACATCGCGCGCCATGCGCAGCGCCATCGACGCGTCGGCCGCGTGCAGGCTTCCGCAGTGCTTGTGGTCGAGCCCCTGCTTGCTGCGCACGAAGACTTCCCAGATTGGCCATTCCTTGTTCATCGCTTTCTCCTGAATCTCCTGAATACGGACCGCGGCGGCCGCGCTTTTCGCGCGCCATGCCGGTCATGCCGCTTGTTGCTGCGCGCGGCGGCGGCGCTTTTCCTCGTGCGCGAGCGCGGCTTCGCGAACCCACGCGCCGTTCTCGTGCGCCTTCACGCGGGTGGCGAGGCGCTCCTTGTTGCATGGGCCGTCGCCGTTGACGACGCGCCGGAATTCGTCCCAATCGAGCGCGCCGTAGTCGAAATGGCCGCGCGCGTCGTTCCACTTGAGGTCCGGATCGGGCAGCGTGACGCCGAGCACCTTCGCCTGCTCGACTATCGCGTCGACGAACTTCTGTCGAAGATCGTCGTTCGAGATCCGCTTGATCCCCCATTTGGCCGACTGGTTGCTATGGACGGAATCGGCGTCGGGCGGGCCGAACATCATCAGCACGGGCCACCACCAGCGGTTCACTGCGTCCTGCACCATCGCGCGCTGCGCGCCGGTGCCCTTCATCATCGCGAGCAGCGCGTCGAAGCCTTGCCGCTGATGGAACGATTCCTCCTTGCAGACGCGGATCATCGCGCGCGCATACGGGCCATACGTGCAGCGGCAGAGGGGGATCTGGTTCATGATCGCGGCGCCGTCGACGAGCCAGCCGATCACGCCGACGTCCGCCCACGTGAGGGTCGGGTAATTGAAGATGCTCGAGTACTTGGCCTTGCCGGCGTGAAGCGCGTCGATCAGCGCGTCGCGCGACACGCCGAGCGTTTCCACGGCGCTATAGAGATAGAGGCCGTGACCGGCTTCGTCCTGGACCTTCGCGAGCAGGATCGCCTTGCGTTTGAGGCTGGGCGCGCGCGTGATCCAGTTGCCTTCCGGCAGCATGCCGACGACTTCCGAGTGCGCGTGCTGCGAAATCTGCCGCACGAGCGTC
Organism: Burkholderia sp. MSMB1589WGS; assembly: GCF_001636105.1. NCBI lineage: Bacteria > Pseudomonadati > Pseudomonadota > Betaproteobacteria > Burkholderiales > Burkholderiaceae > Burkholderia > Burkholderia sp. MSMB1589WGS. The sequence goes on along the minus strand of NZ_LNJT01000007.1, from coordinate 1,775,555 downwards.
TTGCGGTACGCGTCGGGCATCCAGTCCTGCGGTTCGATCTTGCCGTCGGCGGCGATGACGGCATCGAATCCGGCCTGTTCGGGCGAATCGGCGGCGGCATCGAGCGGCGCGACGCTGCCGGGGATGTCGAGGGATTGCGTGTACATGGCGATGTTCTCGTCCAGGTGGAATGTTCACGCAGTATAAACCAACCGACCGGTCGGTTAATAGATCATTTTAGCGGATGGGCGAGATTCGCAGTTGGGGCGACGACGATTTGCCGCGGACGCGACGGTTGTGCCGCGCATGAGCGAGCCGTGCGTGCTTTGGGGCGGATGGCTGGCCCCCATCTCCGGAATCCGGATTCGCCAGACAGATAGATAGACTTACTGTCGACGACCGACGATTGGAAATTGAGAAGTAGGAGTGGCGAACCGAAAGCAGAGAGCCGCTCCGACAAGCGTCGACAACCGCGTTCCCGCGACCGAACGGAGCGTACAAACCGAGTTCAGGCAAAATCCGAAGCTTTGCCGTGAGGAGTATCGAATGACGTTCCGACGTTGGCTCTCTGCTCTTTCGTGCTGTTTCGCGCTGGCTGCATCGCCGACGGCGAGTGCCGCGCAGCCGACGCGCTGGGTCGCGTCCTGGGCGACGGCGCTGCAGCCGATCCCGGATCTCGCTGCGCCGCCGCCGTTGTACCGCGCGCCGGACGTCGCGGGCCGTACGATCCGCCAGATCGTCTATCCGACGCTCGCGGGCGGGGCGATCCGCGTCCGCGTAAGCAACGCGTACGGCAAGACGCCGCTCGTGATCGACGAGATGAGCATCGGCCGGACGACGGGCGGTGCGGCGGTCGCGGCGGGCAGCTCGACGGCGGTGACTTTCGGCGGCCGTCGCGAGATGGAAGTGCCGCCCGGGCAGGAGCGGGAAAGCGATCCCGTTGCATACGACGTAACGGCTGGCGAGCCGTACACGCTCAGCCTATATATGGGAGATCACCAGACGATGACCGTCTGGCACCGCGTGTCGAATCAGGTCAATTACGTGTCGACGCCGGGTAACCACACGAGTGACGCTGCACCCGACGCATTCCGGACGCGCTTCACGCAATCCGCATGGATCGCCGAGTTGGCGGTGGAGGCGCCGCGGTCGGGCGCGGCGGCGATCGCGGCCGTCGGCGATTCGATCACCGACGGCTTGCGCTCGAGTCTGAACCGCAATCGCCGCTGGCCGGACGCGCTGGCGGCCCGGCTCGAACGCGCGGGCGCGCGCGACATTGGCGTGGTGAATCTCGGCATCAGCGGGAACCGGCTGCTGAGCGATTCGCGCTGTTACGGCATCGCGCTCGAGCGCCGCTTCGAGCGCGACGTGCTGACGCGCGCCGGCGTGAAGGCCGCGGTGCTGCTGATCGGCATCAACGACATCAATTTCGCGGCGATGCCCGCACGTTCGGGGCTCGATTGTGACGCGCCGCATACGCAGGTCGACGCGCAATCGTTGATCGGAGGCTACCGCCGCGTGATTGCGGCTGCGCATGCGCGCGGCATCGCGGTATTCGGCGCGACGCTGACGCCGGCGTCGTTGCCTCCGGCGCGCGAAGCGATCCGCCGCGAGGTCAACGAGTGGATTCGAACCTCGGGCGCGTTCGACGGCGTCGTGGACTTCGACGCTGCGCTGCGCGATCCGGCGAAGCCGTCGGAATTGCTGCGCCGCTATAACAGCGGAGACGACATCCATCCGAGCGACGGAGGGTATGCGGCGATGGCCGACGCGGTGCCGCTGGACCGGTTGGTGGCTGCGGCCGGGCGCCGCTGAACGCGCGGCGTGGACGTGGCATGCGGCGGCCACGCAAGAAATTTAACGGGACCCTCAAAAAGAGCTTGCGCGAGGGAGGGGATGTGTCTAGAATCACGCCTCTTTCGCGCTACGGCGAACGCGGCGCGAAGGGGGGAGTGGGAAGTCTTGAGCTCGGGCAGTCCGGTCGACCGCGAGGACGAACGGGAGCGCGAGACGGCGATGACGCAGTTTCGGTGGCGTGGAGGTAAAAAAGTTGTTGACGCGCTGCGAATAAGTGATCATAATTTCATTTCTCTGCTGCTAACAACGCAGCGCTGCTGAGAAGACGGTGTCAAGTAGTGAAATCTTCTCGCAGATGTGCTCTTTAACAATGAACAGCCGATAAGTGTGGGCGCTTGATGTGGCGGACGATCTTCGGATCGCGAGCAAAAGTATCAAGAGTCTCACACTAAAGTAAGTCAGGTTTGTGAAGCAATTCACGACCTGTCAGCTTTGAGTGAGCGACCGGTTGGAAACAACCGAAAACAGTAACAGGCATTGAACTGAAGAGTTTGATCCTGGCTCAGATTGAACGCTGGCGGCATGCCTTACACATGCAAGTCGAACGGCAGCGCGGACTTCGGTCTGGCGGCGAGTGGCGAACGGGTGAGTAATACATCGGAACATGTCCTGTAGTGGGGGATAGCCCGGCGAAAGCCGGATTAATACCGCATACGATCTGAGGATGAAAGCGGGGGACCTTCGGGCCTCGCGCTATAGGGTTGGCCGATGGCTGATTAGCTAGTTGGTGGGGTAAAGGCCTACCAAGGCGACGATCAGTAGCTGGTCTGAGAGGACGACCAGCCACACTGGGACTGAGACACGGCCCAGACTCCTACGGGAGGCAGCAGTGGGGAATTTTGGACAATGGGCGCAAGCCTGATCCAGCAATGCCGCGTGTGTGAAGAAGGCCTTCGGGTTGTAAAGCACTTTTGTCCGGAAAGAAATCATTCTGGCGAATAACCGGGGTGGATGACGGTACCGGAAGAATAAGCACCGGCTAACTACGTGCCAGCAGCCGCGGTAATACGTAGGGTGCGAGCGTTAATCGGAATTACTGGGCGTAAAGCGTGCGCAGGCGGTTCGCTAAGACCGATGTGAAATCCCCGGGCTCAACCTGGGAACTGCATTGGTGACTGGCGGGCTAGAGTATGGCAGAGGGGGGTAGAATTCCACGTGTAGCAGTGAAATGCGTAGAGATGTGGAGGAATACCGATGGCGAAGGCAGCCCCCTGGGCCAATACTGACGCTCATGCACGAAAGCGTGGGGAGCAAACAGGATTAGATACCCTGGTAGTCCACGCCCTAAACGATGTCAACTAGTTGTTGGGGATTCATTTCCTTAGTAACGTAGCTAACGCGTGAAGTTGACCGCCTGGGGAGTACGGTCGCAAGATTAAAACTCAAAGGAATTGACGGGGACCCGCACAAGCGGTGGATGATGTGGATTAATTCGATGCAACGCGAAAAACCTTACCTACCCTTGACATGGTCGGAATCCTGCTGAGAGGCGGGAGTGCTCGAAAGAGAACCGGCGCACAGGTGCTGCATGGCTGTCGTCAGCTCGTGTCGTGAGATGTTGGGTTAAGTCCCGCAACGAGCGCAACCCTTGTCCTTAGTTGCTACGCAAGAGCACTCTAAGGAGACTGCCGGTGACAAACCGGAGGAAGGTGGGGATGACGTCAAGTCCTCATGGCCCTTATGGGTAGGGCTTCACACGTCATACAATGGTCGGAACAGAGGGTCGCCAACCCGCGAGGGGGAGCCAATCCCAGAAAACCGATCGTAGTCCGGATTGCACTCTGCAACTCGAGTGCATGAAGCTGGAATCGCTAGTAATCGCGGATCAGCATGCCGCGGTGAATACGTTCCCGGGTCTTGTACACACCGCCCGTCACACCATGGGAGTGGGTTTTACCAGAAGTGGCTAGTCTAACCGCAAGGAGGACGGTCACCACGGTAGGATTCATGACTGGGGTGAAGTCGTAACAAGGTAGCCGTATCGGAAGGTGCGGCTGGATCACCTCCTTTCTCGAGCTTAAATCCGCGAAGTTGAGCGCTCACGCTTATCGGCTGTGAATCAGGACAGACTCAGGGGTCTGTAGCTCAGTCGGTTAGAGCACCGTCTTGATAAGGCGGGGGTCGTTGGTTCGAATCCAACCAGACCCACCAATTGTCTGGCGAGAAGGGAACCTGAGTGTCTCTGTACGGGGGCATAGCTCAGCTGGGAGAGCACCTGCTTTGCAAGCAGGGGGTCGTCGGTTCGATCCCGTCTGCCTCCACCACAATCTTCAATGACAAGCGTTCGACTTGAGTCGAATCTTTGTCATTGGCGATTGAGCCAGTCAGAGTGATGCAGGCAACTGTATCGGCTGTCGTTCTTTAACAATCTGGAAGAAGCAAGTAATTTGGATAGCGGAAGCGTCTTTGAGATGGACGTGGAAGTTATCCGGGTTGTGATTGTATCGATGTATCTCAAGATGATTCGAACTTCATGTTCGGCTCCCTACGGGAGTGGGACCAGAGTAAGCGCTAAAGCGCTAACACTGGTCGACATCAAATTGGAATACGGCACAACGCGAGAACTCAACCTGTAGCGGCTGTCATCCCCATTCGGGGATGGGGCCATCGTAAGCGCTAAAGCGCTAACGATGGCCGACATGAGACAGACTCGTTATAGGGTCAAGCGAACAAGTGCATGTGGTGGATGCCTTGGCGATCACAGGCGATGAAGGACGCGGTAGCCTGCGAAAAGCTACGGGGAGCTGGCAAACGAGCTTTGATCCGTAGATGTCCGAATGGGGAAACCCACTCCTTTTGGAGTATCCATGACTGAATACATAGGTCATGTGAGGCGAACGCGGTGAACTGAAACATCTAAGTAACCGCAGGAAAAGAAATCAACCGAGATTCCCAAAGTAGTGGCGAGCGAAATGGGAAGAGCCTGTACTCTTTATTTGTATTGTTAGCCGAACGCTCTGGAAAGTGCGGCCATAGCAGGTGATAGCCCTGTAGGCGAAAACAGTATGAAAGAACTAGGTGTACGACAAGTAGGGCGGGACACGTGAAATCCTGTCTGAAGATGGGGGGACCATCCTCCAAGGCTAAATACTCGTGATCGACCGATAGTGAACCAGTACCGTGAGGGAAAGGCGAAAAGAACCCCGGGAGGGGAGTGAAATAGATCCTGAAACCGCATGCATACAAACAGTCGGAGCCTCTTCGGGGGTGACGGCGTACCTTTTGTATAATGGGTCAGCGACTTACGTTCAGTAGCAAGCTTAACCGAATAGGGCAGGCGTAGCGAAAGCGAGTCCGAATAGGGCGTTCAGTTGCTGGGCGTAGACCCGAAACCAGGTGATCTATCCATGGCCAGGATGAAGGTGCGGTAACACGTACTGGAGGTCCGAACCCACTAACGTTGAAAAGTTAGGGGATGAGCTGTGGATAGGGGTGAAAGGCTAAACAAACCTGGAAATAGCTGGTTCTCTCCGAAAACTATTTAGGTAGTGCCTCGTGTCTCACCTTCGGGGGTAGAGCACTGTCATGGTTGGGGGGTCTATTGCAGATTACCCCGCCATAGCAAACTCCGAATACCGAAGAGTGCAATCACGGGAGACAGACATCGGGTGCTAACGTCCGGTGTCAAGAGGGAAACAACCCAGACCGCCAGCTAAGGTCCCCAAATATGGCTAAGTGGGAAACGAAGTGGGAAGGCTAAAACAGTCAGGAGGTTGGCTTAGAAGCAGCCACCCTTTAAAGAAAGCGTAATAGCTCACTGATCGAGTCGTCCTGCGCGGAAGATGTAACGGGGCTAAGCCATATACCGAAGCTGCGGATGCGAGCTTTGCTCGCATGGTAGGAGAGCGTTCCGTAAGCCTGCGAAGGTGCACTGTAAGGTGTGCTGGAGGTATCGGAAGTGCGAATGCTGACATGAGTAGCGATAAAGGGGGTGAAAGGCCCCCTCGCCGTAAGCCCAAGGTTTCCTACGCAACGTTCATCGGCGTAGGGTGAGTCGGCCCCTAAGGCGAGGCAGAAATGCGTAGCTGATGGGAAGCAGGTCAATATTCCTGCACCGTCGTTAGATGCGATGGGGGGACGGATCGCGGAAGGTTGTCCGGGTGTTGGAAGTCCCGGTCGCTGCATTGGAGAAGGCGCTTAGGCAAATCCGGGCGCAGGATTCAAGGGTGTGGCGCGAGCTCCTTCGGGAGCGAAGCAATTGGAAGTGGTTCCAAGAAAAGCCTCTAAGCTTCAGTCTAACGATGACCGTACCGCAAACCGACACAGGTGGGCGAGATGAGTATTCTAAGGCGCTTGAGAGAACTCGGGAGAAGGAACTCGGCAAATTGGTACCGTAACTTCGGGATAAGGTACGCCCTGGTAGCTTGATGCGCCTGCGCGCAGAGGGTGAAGGGGTTGCAATAAACTGGTGGCTGCGACTGTTTAATAAAAACACAGCACTCTGCAAACACGAAAGTGGACGTATAGGGTGTGACGCCTGCCCGGTGCCGGAAGATTAAATGATGGGGTGCAAGCTCTTGATTGAAGTCCCGGTAAACGGCGGCCGTAACTATAACGGTCCTAAGGTAGCGAAATTCCTTGTCGGGTAAGTTCCGACCTGCACGAATGGCGTAACGATGGCCACACTGTCTCCTCCCGAGACTCAGCGAAGTTGAAGTGTTTGTGATGATGCAATCTACCCGCGGCTAGACGGAAAGACCCCATGAACCTTTACTGTAGCTTTGCATTGGACTTTGAACCGATCTGTGTAGGATAGGTGGGAGGCTATGAAACCGGAACGCTAGTTTCGGTGGAGCCGTCCTTGAAATACCACCCTGGTTTGTTTGAGGTTCTAACCTTGGCCCGTGATCCGGGTCGGGGACAGTGCATGGTAGGCAGTTTGACTGGGGCGGTCTCCTCCCAAAGCGTAACGGAGGAGTACGAAGGTACGCTAGGTACGGTCGGAAATCGTGCTGATAGTGCAATGGCATAAGCGTGCTTAACTGCGAGACCGACAAGTCGAGCAGGTGCGAAAGCAGGTCATAGTGATCCGGTGGTTCTGTATGGAAGGGCCATCGCTCAACGGATAAAAGGTACTCTGGGGATAACAGGCTGATACCGCCCAAGAGTTCATATCGACGGCGGTGTTTGGCACCTCGATGTCGGCTCATCTCATCCTGGGGCTGTAGCCGGTCCCAAGGGTATGGCTGTTCGCCATTTAAAGAGGTACGTGAGCTGGGTTTAAAACGTCGTGAGACAGTTTGGTCCCTATCTGCCGTGGGCGTTGGAAGTTTGAAGGGGGCTGCTCCTAGTACGAGAGGACCGGAGTGGACGAACCTCTGGTGTACCGGTTGTGACGCCAGTCGCATCGCCGGGTAGCTATGTTCGGAAGAGATAACCGCTGAAAGCATCTAAGCGGGAAACTCGCCTTAAGATGAGACTTCCCCGGGGACTTGATCCCCTTGAAGGGTCGTTCGAGACCAGGACGTTGATAGGTCGGGTGTGTAAGCGCAGTAATGCGTTCAGCTAACCGATACTAATTGCCCGTAAGGCTTGATCCTATAACAAGTCTGTCTCGATAGCCGTTAGCGCTTCAGCGCTTACGGATATCGAGCGTCGAGTGCAAGGCACTCGACGTACAGCGGTTGAAGTACCGCGTATGTGTGAGATACAACCTCACAACCCAAAATTACTGCTTCTTCCAAGATTGGTTGCGCTGCCAAGCAACGCAACAACCCTCTTTGCCTGATGACCATAGCGAGTCGGTCCCACCCCTTCCCATCCCGAACAGGACCGTGAAACGACTCCACGCCGATGATAGTGCGGATCCCCGTGTGAAAGTAGGTAATCGTCAGGCTCCTCCTCTTGAAACCCCCGTCCCTCACAGGCGGGGGTTTCGCCTTTTACTCGTCGGGATTCAGTTCACCAGTATGCTCTGGCATGACATGTCACTGGCGCGAGTCTCCGTAATCGAACGCTTCCATTCACAAGAACTGCGTTTTCGAGTTGAACGAGTTGTGAGCGGCCTCGCCCGCGGCTAAAGCTGCGGAAAATGAATGGCCCATCAAGGCTGAGTGCTCTTGGTAATCTGACAACCTATCTCCGCTCTCTTGTCTTTGGCGGAATGCCGGCGAACAATGCCGATCTGATCTTGAACTGAACGCGTACTCACGGCACACGATCGTTGCCGCGGAAAGAAAGAAAAGGGCGTCTCAAATTTCCGTCAAGCCAAGCATTCGGAATGCTTCCGTGATCGATTTGCCGAAGGCTGACGGGCACGATCGCACGAAGACAATCGAATCACCAGCTCGCGCGAGCGACAACAAATGAAGATGCCGCGCCGTCTCCGAATTGCCTCCGGCAACCTCGACGTGACCGAGGACGTCGCCTGGCAACCCGCTGCGCGACCCAGGCTCGAGCGTCGCAGAGCTATTGCGCGTTGAACGTCGCTCATCTGCGCCATGAAACCGTGTGCTGACATCCCTGATCAACCCTGCTAGCGACGATTCGCATTCGGGGCCGGATCTTTGATTCGACCTTCGCATCCCCGGTGACTTCTTTTTTCGCGCACGACCGCCGTTTGGCACTTGGCGGCGTTCCTCCAACACCGTATGATTCAGGACTTCCATTTTCCGGCGCGTTTTCACCGGGCAGACGGAAGCGACGAAAGGAAAGGTGGTACCAGACGTCCCGTTCGATTCAGTAGCGCACAAGCTTGGCCCTGTTGCCGAGGAGATGACAACTGAAAAGCGGCGGCGCAGATCGGACGACGTCAGCGCGGTCGAAGAAGACGCAAAATAATTTCAACGAAGCGCTTGACACGAATTCGATGTACCCCCATAATCGTCAGTTCTCTACGGAGGGGTGCCCGAGTGGCTAAAGGGGGCAGACTGTAAATCTGTTGGCTTACGCCTACGTTGGTTCGAATCCAACCTCCTCCACCAAGACATAGCACAGAGCGGTACAGGGAATTGTTGCTGGCCCTTGCGGGTGTAGCTCAATGGTAGAGCAGAAGCCTTCCAAGCTTACGACGAGGGTTCGATTCCCTTCACCCGCTCCAGTCCAGGCAGTTGAGGCATAAAGCGCCCATGTGGCTCAGTGGTAGAGCACTCCCTTGGTAAGGGAGAGGTCGGCAGTTCGATCCTGCCCATGGGCACCAGCAGGTAGTCAGTGTCTGTTTGCGCGCGGCGCAACATGTGAAATTCCTTTCGGGAGTTGAAAATGGCCAAGGAAAAGTTTGAGCGGACCAAGCCGCACGTGAACGTTGGTACGATTGGTCACGTTGACCACGGCAAGACGACGCTGACGGCAGCGATCGCGACGGTGCTGTCGGCGAAGTTCGGCGGCGAGGCGAAGAAGTACGACGAAATCGACGCGGCGCCGGAAGAAAAGGCGCGCGGCATCACGATCAACACGGCGCACATCGAGTACGAAACGGCGAACCGTCACTACGCGCACGTCGACTGCCCGGGCCACGCCGACTACGTGAAGAACATGATCACGGGCGCCGCGCAGATGGACGGCGCGATCCTGGTGTGCTCGGCCGCGGACGGCCCGATGCCGCAAACGCGTGAGCACATCCTGCTGGCGCGTCAGGTCGGCGTGCCGTACATCATCGTGTTCCTGAACAAGTGCGACATGGTGGACGACGCCGAGCTGCTCGAGCTGGTCGAAATGGAAGTGCGCGAACTGCTGTCGAAGTATGACTTCCCGGGCGACGACACGCCGATCATCAAGGGTTCGGCGAAGCTGGCGCTGGAAGGCGACAAGGGCGAGCTGGGCGAAGTGGCGATCATGAACCTGGCGGATGCGCTGGACACGTACATCCCGACGCCGGAGCGCGCGGTCGACGGTGCGTTCCTGATGCCGGTGGAAGACGTGTTCTCGATCTCGGGTCGCGGCACGGTGGTGACGGGGCGCGTCGAGCGTGGCGTGATCAAGGTCGGTGAGGAAATCGAAATCGTCGGCATCAAGCCGACGGCGAAGACGACCTGCACGGGCGTGGAAATGTTCCGCAAGCTGCTGGACCAGGGTCAGGCGGGCGACAACGTCGGTATCCTGCTGCGCGGCACGAAGCGCGAAGACGTGGAGCGCGGCCAGGTGCTGGCGAAGCCGGGTTCGATCACGCCGCACACGCACTTCACGGCTGAAGTGTACGTGCTGAGCAAGGACGAAGGCGGCCGTCACACGCCGTTCTTTAACAACTACCGTCCGCAGTTCTACTTCCGCACGACGGACGTGACGGGCTCGATCGAGCTGCCGAAGGACAAGGAAATGGTGATGCCGGGCGACAACGTGTCGATCACGGTGAAGCTGATTGCGCCGATCGCGATGGAAGAAGGTCTGCGCTTCGCCATCCGTGAAGGCGGCCGTACCGTCGGCGCAGGCGTCGTCGCCAAGATCATCGAGTAAGCCAGTTACTCGCTGATCGACAGTTTGGGGATCGGCGTTAGCCGATCCCAACATGGTCTAGGGGTATAGCTCAACTGGCAGAGCGTCGGTCTCCAAAACCGAAGGTTGGGGGTTCGATTCCCTCTGCCCCTGCCACATAAGCCACGTTCTTCTGCGTGGCGTTTGTTTTAGAGTGTTATGGCGAATCCTTCCGTCGAAACTGTTAATACCTCCGGCGATAAGCTGATGCTGGCCCTGGGTGTATTGTTGGTCTTGGCCGGATTTGCGGGCTTCTTCTTGCTCGGTGGCAAGGAGTGGTATATCCGCGGCGCTGCTTTGGCAGTGGGGGTGATCGCCGGTGTGGGCGTTGCGCTGGTGTCGCTTCCTGGCAAGGGCTTCATTGCTTTTGCGAAGGATTCGTATCGCGAGGTGCGCAAAGTCGTTTGGCCCACGCGCAAGGAAGCCACGCAAACCACGCTCGTCGTCTTCGGTTTTGTGCTGGTCATGGCGCTCTTTCTCTGGATAAGCGATAAATCCATCGAATGGGCGATTTTCTCGGTGATTCTGGGTTGGAAATGATATGAGCGATACTCCGGCATCCCCGAGCGGAAAGCGTTGGTACGTCGTGCACGCCTACTCCGGTATGGAGAAGAGCGTGCAACGTGCGCTTCAGGAGCGCATCGAGCGTGCCGGCATGCAGGACAAGTTCGGCCAGATCCTGGTTCCGACCGAGGAAGTGGTTGAAGTCAAGGGCGGTCACAAGGCAGTGACCGAGCGTCGTTTCTTTCCCGGCTATGTGCTGGTCGAAATGGAAATGACGGACGAAACGTGGCACCTCGTGAAAAACACCGCGAAGGTCACCGGTTTCGTCGGCGGGGCGCGCAATCGCCCGAGCCCGATTTCCCCGCGGGAAGTCGAAAAGATCATGTCGCAGATGCAGGAAGGCGTGGAGAAGCCGCGCCCGAAGACCCTGTTCGAAGTCGGCGAGATGGTGCGCGTGAAGGAAGGCCCGTTCACGGACTTCAACGGCACGGTCGAGGAAGTGAACTACGAAAAATCGAGAGTTCGCGTGTCGGTCACTATCTTTGGTCGCGCGACGCCGGTCGAATTGGAATTCGGCCAGGTCGAAAAGGTTTGAGCAAGTTCAGGTGGGCAGCTCCGGGAGCTGCCCACCTTCGCGCTTACGGCCCGCGTTAATTGGCCGTTGAGGAGCGCCAGTAGTCTCAGGACGAACCCGCGTTATCACTCACCGAACGCTTTCATGCGTTCCAACGAGGTTTCAAATGGCAAAGAAGATTGTCGGCTTTATCAAGCTGCAGATTCCTGCAGGTAAAGCCAACCCGTCGCCCCCCGTCGGTCCGGCGCTGGGCCAGCGCGGCCTGAACATCATGGAGTTCTGCAAGGCGTTCAACGCACAGACTCAAGGCATGGAGCCGGGCCTTCCGGTGCCGGTCGTCATCACGGCATACGCGGACAAGAGCTTCACGTTCGTGATGAAGACGCCGCCCGCGACGGTTCTGATCAAGAAGGCCGCGAAGGTCGACAAGGGCTCGAGCAAGCCCCACACCGACAAGGTCGGCAAGATCACCCGCGCACAAGCGGAAGAAATCGCGAAGACCAAGATGCCGGATCTTACGGCGGCTGATCTCGACGCGGCCGTTCGCACCATCGCTGGTAGCGCACGCTCGATGGGCATCACTGTGGAGGGCGTGTAAATGGCCAAGATCTCGAAGCGCCGTCAGGCATTTGCTGCTAAGGTCGATCGTCAGAAGCTGTATCCGATCGACGACGCACTCGCTCTCGTGAAGGAATGCGCGAGCGCGAAGTTCGACGAGTCGATCGACGTCGCAGTTCAACTCGGCATCGATGCGAAGAAGTCGGACCAGGTCGTTCGCGGTTCGGTCGTGCTGCCGGCCGGTACCGGCAAGTCGGTTCGTGTCGCCGTGTTCGCGCAAGGCGAGAAGGCCGAGCAAGCGCGCGCCGCAGGCGCCGAAGTGGTCGGCATGGAAGATCTCGCCGAGCAGATCAAGGCCGGTCAAATGGACTTCGACATCGTGATCGCTTCGCCGGACACGATGCGTATCGTCGGTACGCTCGGTCAGATCCTCGGCCCGCGCGGCCTGATGCCGAACCCGAAGGTCGGCACGGTCACGCCGGATGTCGCGACCGCGGTGAAGAACGCGAAGGCGGGTCAAGTGCAGTTCCGCGTCGACAAGGCCGGTATCATCCACGCGACGATCGGCCGTGCGTCGTTCGAGCCGACCGCGCTGCGCACGAACCTGTCCGCGCTGATCGAAGCGCTGCAGAAGGCGAAGCCGGCAACGAGCAAGGGTGTGTACCTGCGCAAGATCGCGCTGTCGAGCACGATGGGCGTCGGCGTTCGCGTCGACCACGGCTCGCTGGCTGCGCAGTAAGCGAAGTATCCGGGCCGCTTCGGTGAGAAGCGGCCCAAAAGGGCTTTGGGCGGTCGTTCGAAGAAGCATCGTCGAATGGCCGGTTATCAAAGACCGTTGGTGGGAAAGCAGCAGTCGGGCGATCCCTTAATGCAAGCCAACGCAGATGGCGAACCCGAAAAAGTTTTGCAGTGGTGAAGCGGGAGATCGGCGAGCAATCGACGGTTTTCAGCGGAAATACTCCTAACGAGTCGGACGCCGTTGTTGAACGAGGTGCGTGACGCGTCATGCGAAGCGCATCGTTTCTGGAGGCTAACCGTGCCGCTTAATAGAGAAGACAAGCAAGCCGTCGTTGCTGAGGTCGCCGCGCAAGTCGCGAAGGCCCAGACCGTTGTGCTCGCTGAGTATCGTGGAATTGCGGTTGGCGATCTGACCACGCTGCGCGCGAAAGCGCGTGAGCAGAAGGTTTACCTGCGCGTTCTGAAGAACACGCTGGCGCGCCGCGCCGTCGAAGGTACGCCGTTTGCTCCGCTGGCAGAGCAGATGACTGGCCCCCTGATCTACGGCATCTCGGAAGATGCCATTGCTGCTGCAAAGGTCGTCAACGACTTCAGCAAGAGCAATGACAAGTTGGTCATCAAGGCTGGTTCGTTCGATGGCAAGGTGATGGACAAGGCTGGCGTGCAAGCGCTCGCCAGCATCCCGAGCCGCGAAGAACTGCTCTCGAAGCTGCTGTTCGTCATGCAGGCGCCTGTTTCGGGCTTCGCGCGCGCACTGGCTGCGCTCGCCGAGAAGAAGCAAGCGGAAGCTGCTTAAGCGAACGCACATCAGCGTCACTGATCGCTGGCTGTATCCGAATTCAATTTAGGAGTATTTCAAATGGCAATCGCAAAAGAAGACATCCTGGCAGCAGTCGAAGGGATGACCGTTCTGGAACTGAACGAGCTGGTCAAGGCGTTCGAAGAGAAGTTTGGCGTGTCGGCTGCTGCTGTTGCAGTCGCGGGCCCGGCAGCCGGCGGCGCCGCTGCTGCTGCTGAAGAGAAGACCGAGTTCACGGTCGTTCTGGCTGAAGCGGGCAGCAACAAGGTTTCGGTCATCAAGGCCGTTCGCGAAATCACGGGCCTGGGCCTGAAGGAAGCGAAGGACCTCGTCGACGGCGCACCGAAGCCCGTCAAGGAAGGCGTCGACAAGGCTTCTGCAGAAGAAGCCAAGAAGAAGCTGGAAGACGCGGGCGCGAAGGTCGAACTCAAGTAAGTTCACGCGCGCTGTGCGAAGGCTGGCGGTTTTTCACCGCCGGCCTTTTTGTGCTTTGTGGAGGCAGTGTTTTGACACTCTTTGAAGAGGTCGGACGAGCGCCCACAGAAGCCAAAGAAAACCGCCCATCCACCGACGATCGGCGATTCTCTTTGTCTTCTGAAGCGACTGCAGAAGGCAAGTTTGGTCGGGCAGCGGGCAACACAGGCATCCGCTGCCGTCAGCCAGCGGTTGGTAGCGGCCAACCACCAAGCTTCTCGGCTCGTGCCGTCGGACGGCCATCGGGTCTCAGTCGGTGAACACTCGGGTTTGACACGTCCAGGTATCCCGCCTCGATAGCGCCCGTCGTGATTCGGAGATCGTATGCAATATTCCTTCACCGAGAAGAAGCGTATTCGCAAGAGTTTCGCGAAGCGCTCCATCGTTCACCAAGTGCCTTTCCTGCTGGCCACCCAGCTTGAATCATTCAGCACATTTCTGCAAGCCGATGTGCTGCCCGCGCAACGCAAGTCCGAGGGGTTGCAGGCCGCCTTCACATCGGTGTTTCCCATCGTCTCGCATAACGGCTTCGCTCGTCTCGAGTTCGTGAGCTATGCGTTGTCGTCGCCGGCATTCAACATCAAGGAATGCCAGCAGCGCGGCCTGACCTATTGCTCGGCATTGCGCGCGAAGGTGCGCCTCGTGCTCCTCGACAAGGAGTCGCCGAACAAGCCCGTCGTCAAGGAAGTGAAGGAACAGGAAGTGTACATGGGCGAAATTCCGCTCATGACGCCGACCGGTTCGTTCGTCATCAACGGCACCGAGCGCGTGATCGTGTCGCAGTTGCACCGTTCGCCCGGCGTGTTCTTCGAGCACGACAAGGGCAAGACGCACAGCTCGGGCAAGCTGCTGTTCTCCGCGCGGATCATTCCGTACCGCGGTTCGTGGCTCGACTTCGAATTCGATCCGAAGGACGTGCTGTACTTCCGCGTCGACCGTCGTCGCAAGATGCCGGTCACGATCCTGCTGAAGGCGATCGGCCTCACGCCGGAGCTGATCCTCGCGAACTTCTTCGTCTTCGACAACTTCACGCTGATGGACGAAGGCGCGCAGATGGAGTTCGTGCCCGAGCGCCTGCGCGGTGAAGTGGCCCGCTTCGACATCACCGATCGCGAAGGCAAGGTCATCGTCCAGAAGGACAAGCGGATCAACGCAAAGCACATTCGCGATCTCGAAACCGCGAAGACCAAGTACATCTCGGTGCCCGAAGACTATCTGCTCGGCCGCGTGCTGGCGAAGAACGTCGTCGACGGCGACACGGGCGAAGTGATCGCGAACGCGAACGACGAGATCACGGAAGGCGTGCTCGAGAAGCTGCGCGAGGCGAAGATCAAGGAAATCCAGACGCTCTATACGAACGATCTGGACCAGGGGCCGTACATCTCGTCGACGCTGCGTGTCGACGAAACCGTCGACAGGACGGCCGCGCGCATCGCGATCTACCGGATGATGCGCCCGGGCGAGCCGCCGACGGAAGAAGCCGTCGAGGCGCTCTTCAACCGCCTGTTCTACAGTGAAGATGCGTACGACCTGTCGAAGGTCGGCCGCATGAAGTTCAACCGCCGCGTCGGCCGTGACGAAATCACCGGCCCGATGACGCTGCAGGACGACGACATCCTCGCGACGATCAAGATCCTCGTCGAGCTGCGCAACGGCAAGGGCGAAGTGGACGACATCGACCACCTCGGCAACCGGCGCGTGCGCTGCGTCGGCGAACTGGCGGAAAACCAGTTCCGCGCGGGCCTCGTGCGCGTCGAGCGCGCGGTGAAGGAGCGCCTCGGCCAGGCCGAAAGCGAAAACCTGATGCCGCACGACCTGATCAACTCGAAGCCGATTTCGTCGGCGATTCGCGAGTTCTTCGGTTCGTCGCAGTTGTCGCAGTTCATGGACCAGACCAACCCGCTGTCGGAAATCACGCACAAGCGCCGTGTTTCCGCACTGGGCCCGGGTGGTCTCACGCGCGAGCGCGCGGGCTTCGAAGTCCGCGACGTGCACCCGACCCACTACGGCCGCGTGTGCCCGATCGAAACGCCGGAAGGCCCGAACATCGGTCTCATCAACTCGCTCGCACTGTATGCGCACCTGAACGAATACGGCTTCCTCGAGACGCCGTACCGCAAGGTCGCCGACAGCAAGGTGACCGACCAGATCGATTATCTGTCGGCGATCGAGGAAGGCCGCTACATGATCGCGCAGGCGAATGCCGCGATCGGCGAAGACGGCACGCTCGTCGACGAACTGGTGTCGTCGCGTGAAGCCGGCGAAACGATGATGGTCACGCCGGACCGCATCCAGTACATGGATGTCGCGCCGTCGCAGATCGTGTCGGTTGCGGCCTCGCTGATCCCGTTCCTCGAGCACGACGATGCGAACCGTGCGCTGATGGGCTCGAACATGCAGCGTCAGGCCGTGCCGTGTCTGCGTCCGGAGAAGCCCGTCGTCGGCACCGGCATCGAGCGCACCGTGGCGGTCGACTCGGGCACGACGGTGCAGGCGCTGCGCGGCGGCGTCGTCGACTATGTCGACGCGGGCCGTATCGTCATTCGCGTGAACGATGACGAAGCGGCCGCGGGCGAAGTCGGCGTCGACATCTACAACCTGATCAAGTACACGCGTTCGAACCAGAACACGAACATCAACCAGCGTCCGATCGTGAAGATGGGCGACAAGGTCTCGCGCGGCGACGTGCTGGCCGACGGCGCGTCGACGGACCTGGGCGAGCTCGCGCTCGGCCAGAACATGCTGATCGCGTTCATGCCGTGGAACGGCTACAACTTCGAGGATTCGATCCTGATCTCGGAGCGTGTCGTCGCGGACGATCGCTACACGTCGATCCACATCGAAGAGCTGAACGTGGTCGCTCGCGACACGAAGCTCGGGCCGGAAGAAATCACGCGCGACATCTCGAACCTCGCGGAAGTCCAGCTCGGCCGTCTCGACGAATCGGGCATCGTGTACATCGGCGCGGAAGTCGAAGCGGGCGACGTGCTGGTCGGCAAGGTCACGCCGAAGGGCGAAACCCAGCTCACGCCGGAAGAGAAGCTGCTGCGCGCGATCTTCGGCGAGAAGGCGTCGGACGTGAAGGACACGTCGCTGCGCGTGCCGTCGGGCATGAGCGGCACGGTGATCGACGTCCAGGTCTTCACGCGTGAAGGCATCCAGCGCGACAAGCGCGCGCAACAGATCATCGACGACGAACTGAAGCGCTACCGTCTCGACCTGAACGACCAGCTCCGCATCGTCGAAGGCGACGCGTTCCAGCGTCTCGCGCGCATGCTCGTGGGCAAGGTCGCGAACGGCGGTCCGAAGAAGCTCGCGAAGGGCACGAAGATCGACCAGGCCTACCTGGAAGACCTCGACCACTATCACTGGTTCGACATCCGCCTGGCGGACGACGAAGCGGCCGCCCAGCTCGAAGCGATCAAGAACTCGATCGAAGAGAAGCGCCACCAGTTCGACCTCGCGTTCGAAGAGAAGCGCAAGAAGCTCACGCAAGGCGACGAACTGCCGCCGGGCGTGCTGAAGATGGTCAAGGTGTACCTCGCGGTGAAGCGCCGTCTGCAGCCCGGCGACAAGATGGCCGGCCGTCACGGTAACAAGGGCGTCGTGTCGAAGATCGTTCCGGTCGAAGACATGCCGTACATGGCCGACGGCCGTCCGGCCGACGTCGTGCTGAACCCGCTCGGCGTGCCGTCGCGGATGAACGTGGGTCAGGTTCTGGAAGTGCATCTCGGCTGGGCCGCGAAGGGCCTCGGCTGGCGTATCGGCGAAATGCTGCAACGTCAGGCGAAGATCGAGGAGCTGCGCGTGTTCCTGACGAAGATCTACAACGAGTCGGGCCGCGCGGAAGATCTGGAAAGCTTCACCGACGACGAGATCCTCGAGCTCGCGAAGAACCTGCGCGAAGGCGTGCCGTTCGCGACGCCGGTGTTCGACGGTGCGACCGAGGAAGAAATGTCGAAGATGCTCGACCTCGCGTTCCCGGACGACATCGCCGAACAGCTCGACATGAACCCGTCGAAGAATCAGGTGCGCCTGTACGACGGCCGCACGGGCGAGCCGTTCGAGCGCCGCGTGACGCTCGGCTACATGCACTACCTGAAGCTGCACCACCTCGTCGACGACAAGATGCACGCGCGCTCGACGGGCCCGTACTCGCTCGTCACGCAGCAGCCGCTCGGCGGCAAGGCGCAGTTCGGCGGCCAGCGTTTCGGTGAAATGGAAGTGTGGGCGCTCGAAGCGTATGGCGCTTCGTACGTGCTGCAGGAAATGCTGACGGTGAAGTCGGACGACGTGACCGGCCGGACCAAGGTTTATGAAAACCTGGTCAAGGGCGACCATGTCATCGATGCCGGCATGCCCGAGTCGTTCAACGTGTTGGTGAAGGAAATCCGGTCGCTCGGTATCGACATCGACCTGGACCGGAACTAAAAGGACTACTGGAGAGAAGCGATGAAAGCTTTGCTCGATCTATTCAAGCAAGTCCAACAAGAAGAAATTTTTGACGCGATCAAGATCGGTCTGGCCTCGCCGGACAAGATCCGTTCGTGGTCGTTCGGCGAAGTGAAGAAGCCGGAGACGATCAACTACCGCACGTTCAAGCCCGAGCGCGACGGTCTGTTCTGCGCGAAGATCTTCGGCCCGACCAAGGACTACGAGTGCCTGTGCGGCAAGTACAAGCGCCTGAAGCATCGCGGCGTGATCTGCGAGAAGTGCGGCGTCGAAGTGACGCTCGCGAAGGTGCGTCGTGAGCGGATGGGCCACATCGAGCTCGCGTCGCCGGTCGCGCACATCTGGTTCCTGAAGTCGCTGCCGTCGCGTCTGGGCATGGTGCTGGACATGACGCTGCGCGACATCGAGCGCGTGCTGTACTTCGAAGCTTACGTGGTGATCGATCCGGGCATGACGCCGCTGAAGGCGCGTCAGATCATGACCGAAGAGGATTACTACAACAAGGTCGAGGAATACGGCGACGAATTCCGTGCCGAGATGGGCGCGGAAGGCGTGCGCGAGCTGCTGCGTTCGATCAACATCGACGAGCAGGTCGAGACGCTGCGCACCGAGCTGAAGAACACCGGCTCGGAAGCGAAGATCAAGAAGTACGCGAAGCGCCTGAAGGTGCTCGAGGCGTTCCAGCGCTCGGGCATCAAGCCCGACTGGATGATCCTCGAAGTGCTGCCGGTGCTGCCGCCGGAGCTGCGTCCGCTCGTGCCGCTCGACGGCGGCCGTTTCGCGACGTCGGATCTGAACGACCTGTACCGCCGCGTGATCAACCGGAACAATCGGCTGAAGCGTCTGCTCGAGCTGAAGGCGCCGGAAATCATCGTCCGCAACGAAAAGCGGATGCTGCAGGAAGCCGTCGACTCGCTGCTCGACAACGGCCGCCGCGGCAAGGCAATGACGGGCGCGAACAAGCGTCCGCTGAAGTCGCTCGCCGACATGATCAAGGGCAAGGGCGGCCGTTTCCGTCAGAACCTGCTCGGCAAGCGCGTCGACTATTCGGGCCGTTCGGTGATCGTGGTCGGCCCGACGCTGAAGCTGCACCAGTGCGGTCTGCCGAAGCTGATGGCGCTCGAACTGTTCAAGCCGTTCATCTTCAACAAGCTGGAAGTGATGGGGGTAGCTACGACCATCAAGGCGGCGAAGAAGGAGGTCGAGAACCAGACGCCGGTGGTGTGGGACATCCTCGAAGAGGTGATCCGCGAGCACCCGGTGATGCTGAACCGCGCGCCGACGCTGCACCGTCTCGGCATCCAGGCGTTCGAGCCCGTGCTGATCGAAGGCAAGGCGATCCAGTTGCACCCGCTCGTCTGCGCGGCGTTCAACGCCGACTTCGACGGTGACCAGATGGCCGTTCACGTGCCGCTGTCGCTCGAAGCGCAGATGGAAGCGCGCACGCTGATGCTCGCGTCGAACAACGTGCTGTTCCCGGCGAACGGCGATCCGTCGATCGTGCCGTCGCAGGATATCGTGCTGGGCCTGTACTACGCGACCCGCGAAGCGATCAACGGCAAGGGCGAAGGCCTCACGTTCACCGGCGTGTCGGAAGTGATCCGCGCGTACGAGAACAAGGAAGTCGAGCTTGCATCGCGCGTGAACGTGCGGATCACCGAAATGGTCCGCAACGAGGACACGTCCGAAGGCGCGCCGGAATTCGTGCCGAAGATCTCGCTGTACGCGACGACCGTCGGCCGCTCGATCCTGTCGGAAATCCTGCCGCCGGGCCTGCCGTTCTCGGTGCTGAACAAGCCGCTGAAGAAGAAGGAAATCTCGCGCCTGATCAACACCGCGTTCCGCAAGTGCGGCCTGCGCGCGACCGTCGTGTTCGCCGACCAGTTGATGCAGTCGGGCTTCCGTCTCGCGACGCGCGCCGGCATCTCGATCTGCGTCGACGACATGCTCGTGCCGACGCAGAAGGAACAGATCGTCGGCGACGCCGCGAAGAAGGTGAAGGAGTACGACCGCCAGTACATGTCGGGTCTCGTCACCGCGCAGGAACGCTACAACAACGTGGTCGACATCTGGTCGGCGACGTCGGAAGCGGTCGGCAAGGCGATGATGGAGCAACTGTCGACGGAGCCGGTGATCGATCGCGACGGCAACGAGACGCGCCAGGAATCGTTCAACTCGATCTACATGATGGCCGACTCGGGCGCCCGGGGCTCGGCGGTGCAGATTCGCCAGTTGGCCGGTATGCGCGGCCTGATGGCGAAGCCGGACGGCTCGATTATCGAGACGCCGATTACCGCGAACTTCCGCGAAGGCCTGAACGTGTTGCAGTACTTCATCTCGACCCACGGCGCGCGTAAGGGTCTGGCTGATACGGCACTGAAGACCGCGAACTCGGGTTATCTGACGCGTCGTCTCGTCGACGTCACGCAGGATCTGGTGGTGGTCGAGGACGATTGCGGCACGAGCAACGGCGTCGCGATGAAGGCGCTGGTCGAAGGCGGTGAAGTCGTCGAAGCGCTGCGCGACCGTATCCTCGGCCGCGTCGCGGTTGCGGACGTCGTGAATCCGGAAACGCAGGAAACGCTGTACGAATCGGGCACGCTGCTCGACGAAACGGCGGTCGAGGAAATCGAACGCCTCGGCATCGACGAAGTGCGCGTGCGCACGCCGCTGACCTGCGAAACGCGTTATGGCCTGTGCGCATCGTGCTACGGCCGCGACCTCGGCCGCGGCTCGCTCGTGAACGTCGGCGAAGCAGTCGGCGTGATCGCGGCGCAGTCGATCGGCGAACCGGGCACGCAGTTGACGATGCGTACGTTCCACATCGGTGGTGCGGCGTCGCGTGCGGCGGTGGCTTCGTCGGTCGAAGCGAAGAGCAACGGTATCGTGCGCTTCACGTCCACGATGCGCTACGTCACCAACGCGAAGGGCGAGCAGATCGTCATTTCCCGTTCGGGTGAAGCGATGATCACCGACGACATCGGCCGCGAGCGCGAGCGTCACAAGGTGCCGTACGGCGCGACGCTGCTGCAGCTCGACGGCGCAAGCATCAAGGCAGGCACGCAACTCGCCACGTGGGACCCGCTGACGCGCCCGATCATCACCGAGTACGGCGGTACGGTGAAGTTCGAGAACGTCGAGGAAGGCGTGACGGTCGCCAAGCAGATCGACGACGTGACCGGCCTGTCGACGCTCGTCGTGATCGACGTGAAGCGGCGCGGCTCGCAGGCGTCGAAGAGCGTTCGTCCGCAGGTGAAGCTGCTCGATGCGAACGGCGAGGAAGTGAAGATCCCCGGCACGGAGCACGCGGTGCAGATCGGCTTCCAGGTCGGCGCGCTGATCACCGTGAAGGACGGCCAGCAGGTGCAGGTGGGTGAAGTGCTCGCACGTATCCCGACCGAAGCGCAGAAGACGCGTGACATTACCGGCGGTCTGCCGCGGGTGGCGGAACTGTTCGAGGCGCGTTCGCCGAAGGATGCGGGCATTCTCGCGGAAGTCACCGGCACGACGTCGTTCGGCAAGGACACGAAGGGCAAGCAGCGTCTCGTCATCACGGATCTCGAGGGCAACCAGCACGAGTTCCTGATCGCGAAGGAAAAGCAGGTGCTGGTCCACGATGCCCAGGTCGTCAACAAGGGCGAAATGATCGTGGACGGCCCGGCCGATCCGCACGACATCCTGCGTCTGCAGGGGATCGAGGCGCTGTCGCGCTATATCGTCGACGAAGTGCAGGACGTGTACCGTCTGCAGGGCGTGAAGATCAACGACAAGCACATCGAAGTGATCGTGCGTCAGATGCTGCGCCGCGTGCAGATCGTCGACAACGGCGACACGCGCTTCATTCCGGGCGAGCAGGTCGAGCGTTCGGATATGCTGGACGAGAACGATCGCATGATCGCGGAAGACAAGCGCCCGGCGACGTACGAGAACATCCTGCTGGGTATCACGAAGGCGTCGCTGTCGACCGATTCGTTCATCTCCGCGGCATCGTTCCAGGAAACGACCCGCGTGCTGACCGAGGCGGCGATCATGGGCAAGCGCGACGACCTGCGCGGCCTGAAGGAAAACGTGATCGTCGGCCGTCTGATCCCGGCCGGTACGGGTCTCGCGTTCCACAAGGCGCGCAAGGCGAAGGAGCAATCCGATCGCGAGCGCTTCGACCAGATCGCAGCGGAAGAAGCGTTCGAGTTCGGCACGCCGGGCACGCCCGCCGAAGAGCCGCAGCACCCGGCGGAGTAAGCGAAGCGGCGCGAGCCGCTTTGCCTGCCAGTCGATGACGCCGCCCGGTTTCGACCGGGCGGTTTTTTTTGTGCGCACCGCGCGGCCGCGAGCCGGCCGAACGGACAACGTGCGACCTTCGTCCACCTTTCGCGGCGGCGACGTTGGTAAAATTCCGCTCACCGGCTCTTTTCGCAGTCCATCCATCTCCAGATCCATGTCCCGCGCGCTCGAAATTCTCAACGAAGTCTTCGGCTATCCCGCCTTCCGAGGTCAACAGGGCGAGATCGTCGAGCACGTTGCGGCGGGCGGCGATTGTCTCGTGCTGATGCCCACGGGCGGCGGCAAGTCGCTCTGCTACCAGATCCCGGCGCTCGTGCGCAGCGAGGCGGGCCGCGGCGCGGGCATCGTCGTGTCGCCGCTCATCGCGCTGATGCAGGATCAGGTCGCCGCGCTGTCCGAAGTCGGCGTGCGCGCCGCGTATTTGAACTCGACGCTGTCGGGCGCCGAGGCGGCCGCGACCGAACGCGCGTTGCGCGACGGCGACATCGATCTGCTCTACGTCGCGCCCGAGCGGCTGATGACGCCGCGCTTCCTCGATCTGCTCGAGCGCGCGCGCATCGGCCTCTTCGCGATCGACGAGGCGCACTGCGTGTCGCAGTGGGGGCACGATTTCCGGCCCGAGTACATCCAGTTGTCGGTGCTGCACGAGCGCTTCCCGGACGTGCCGCGAATCGCGCTGACCGCGACCGCCGACGCGATCACGCGCGACGAGATCGTCCATCGTCTGGCGCTCGACGACGCGCGAATTTTCGTGTCGAGCTTCGATCGGCCGAACATCCGCTACCGGATCGTCGAAAAGGATAACGCGCGCTCGCAATTGCTCGACTTCATTCGCGCGGAGCACACGAATGCGGACGGCACGACCGACGCGGGCGTCGTCTACTGCCTGTCGCGCCGCAAGGTCGAGGAGACGGCCGAATGGCTGAAGGCGCAAGGGGTTCGCGCGCTGCCGTATCACGCGGGAATGGAGTTCGAGATCCGGCAGAAGCACCAGGAGATGTTCCAGCGCGAAGAAGGGGTCGTGATGTGCGCGACGATCGCGTTCGGCATGGGCATCGACAAGCCGGACGTGCGCTTCGTCGCGCACCTGGATCTGCCGAAGAGCGTCGAAGGCTACTACCAGGAGACCGGGCGCGC
Organism: Burkholderia sp. MSMB1589WGS; assembly: GCF_001636105.1. NCBI lineage: Bacteria > Pseudomonadati > Pseudomonadota > Betaproteobacteria > Burkholderiales > Burkholderiaceae > Burkholderia > Burkholderia sp. MSMB1589WGS. The sequence continues at coordinate 1,751,793 of NZ_LNJT01000007.1, read as the reverse complement.
GGGCCGCGACGGCCTGCCGGCGAACGCATGGATGGCGTACGGGCTCGGCGACGTCGTGCAGCAGCGCAAGATGATCGACGAATCGGAGGCCGACGACACGCACAAGCGCGTTCAGACGTCGAAGCTCGACGCGCTGCTCGGGCTGTGCGAGACGGCGTCGTGCCGCCGGGTGCGCCTCCTCGCGTATTTCGGCGAGACGAGCGGCCCGTGCGGCAATTGCGACACCTGCCTCGAGCCGCCGGCGACATGGGACGCGACGCGCGAGGCGCAGATGGCGCTGTCGTGCGTATTCCGCGCGCAGCGCGCGAGCGGCTTCAATTTCGGCGCGAGCCATCTGATCGAAGTGCTGCGCGGCGCGCGCACCGAGAAGGTCCAGCAGCGCGGCCACGATAGTCTCAGCACGTTCGGCATCGGCGCCGAATTGTCCGAAGCCGAATGGCGCGCGATCTTCCGGCAACTCGTCGCGTTCGGCTATCTGGCCGTCGACCACGGCGGCTTCGGCGCGCTCGTGCTGACGGAAGCGAGCAAGCCGGTGCTCAAGGGCGAGGAGAAGGTCACGCTGCGCCGCTACGTGAAGCCGGCGCGCACTCGACAGTCGTCTGGCCGTAGTGGCGCGCGCGTCGATCCGACGACCGGCATGAGCGCGCGCGAGCGCGCGTGCTGGGAGCGCCTGCGCGCGTGGCGCGCGGAAACGGCGAAGAGCGACGGCGTGCCCGCATACGTGATCTTCCACGACGCGACGCTCGCGGAGATCGCGCGCAACGCGCCGGAATCGATCGACGATCTGCGCCATATCCCCGGAATCGGCGCGCGCAAGCTCGATCGCTTCGGCGACGAGATTCTCGAGGTCGTCGAAGCGGCCTGACCGGGCCGCTCGCCTTCAGATTCTGGCACCAAAAATCACGCAAGCTGTTGACTCGCTTGGGATTTTCAGAATATCATGCCGGGTTCCGGTTCTTGGTGGGTTGGTTCCTGGGCGCAAGCCCGGGCGTCGCGCACGCGTTCCGGAGCGTCACGCACGTCGGATTTCGCTTTGCCCGAGTTCGGCGTGTCGATTTTGGTCAATTTCAGGAATAAACAATGCCAACCATCAATCAACTGGTTCGCAAAGGCCGTGCGTCGGAAACGACGAAGAGCAAGAGCCCGGCCTTGCAGGACTGCCCCCAGCGTCGCGGCGTGTGCACCCGTGTGTACACGACGACGCCGAAGAAGCCGAACTCGGCACTCCGTAAGGTTGCCAAGGTTCGTCTGACGAACGGCTTCGAAGTGATTTCGTACATCGGCGGTGAAGGCCACAACCTGCAGGAGCACTCGGTTGTGCTGATCCGCGGCGGCCGTGTGAAGGACTTGCCGGGTGTGCGTTACCACATGGTTCGCGGCTCGCTGGATACGCAGGGCGTCAAGGACCGTAAGCAGGCTCGCTCGAAGTACGGCGCGAAGCGTGCGAAGGCTGCGAAGTAAGCTGCCTCTGAATGGAGATCGCCTTCGGGCGGTTAAGGCGGTGGTGCCGGATTGCCGGTGCTGTCGAGTAAGTGGTCACCCGGCCAAGCTGGTTAGTCGAGCAGATGTGATCGGGTTAGTTGGTGGCCGCGGGGCTTTCGAGCTCCAACTGAACAGGTAAAGGAAGAATCATGCCGCGTCGTCGCGAAGTCCCCAAGCGGGAAGTGTTGCCGGATCCGAAGTACGGCAACGTGGATGTAGCCAAGTTCATGAACATGCTGATGCTGTCCGGCAAGAAGTCGGTGGCTGAGCGCATCGTTTATGGCGCATTCGAACAAATCCAGACCAAGGGTGGCAAGGACCCGCTGGAAGTGTTCACGGTCGCGCTCAACAACGTGAAGCCGGTGGTCGAAGTGAAGAGCCGTCGCGTTGGTGGTGCGAACTATCAGGTTCCGGTCGAAGTGCGCCCGTCGCGTCGTATGGCATTGGCGATGCGCTGGTTGCGCGAGGCTGCGAAGAAGCGTAGCGAGAAGTCGATGGCGCTTCGCCTTGCTGGTGAACTCTCCGAAGCGGCTGAAGGCCGCGGCGGCGCGATGAAGAAGCGCGACGAAGTTCACCGGATGGCGGAAGCCAACCGTGCGTTCTCGCACTTCCGTTTCTAAGCGCCAGGCTGGGCTTTAGCGGAAAAATTCCGGGCGGGTGCGCTTTTTCGAGCGCCTCGCCCGTTTGTGTTGAGGCGCGCTGCGACAAGGGTCGCATCGTGCCAACCAATAGAGGATCAAAGTGGCTCGTAAGACTCCTATCGAGCGCTACCGCAACATCGGTATTAGCGCTCACATCGACGCCGGCAAGACGACGACGACCGAGCGCATTCTGTTTTACACCGGCGTGAACCACAAGATCGGTGAAGTTCACGACGGCGCAGCGACGATGGACTGGATGGAGCAGGAACAGGAGCGTGGCATCACGATCACGTCCGCTGCTACCACGGCGTTCTGGAAGGGCATGGGCAACAACTACCCGGAACACCGCATCAACATCATCGACACCCCGGGCCACGTCGACTTCACGATCGAAGTCGAGCGCTCGATGCGCGTGCTCGACGGCGCGTGCATGGTGTACTGCGCGGTGGGCGGCGTGCAGCCGCAGTCGGAAACGGTGTGGCGTCAGGCGAACAAGTACAAGGTGCCGCGTCTCGCGTTCGTCAACAAGATGGACCGTACCGGCGCGAACTTCTTCAAGGTCTACGACCAGCTCAAGCTGCGTCTGAAGGCGAATCCTGTTCCGGTCGTGGTGCCGATCGGCGCGGAAGAGAACTTCAAGGGCGTCGTCGACCTGCTGAAGATGAAGGCGATCATTTGGGACGAAGCGTCGCAAGGCACGAAGTTCGACTACGTCGACATCCCGGCCGAGCTCGCCGACACCTGCCAGGAATGGCGTGAAAAGATGGTCGAAGCGGCGGCGGAAGCCAGCGAAGACCTGATGAACAAGTACCTGGAAGAAGGCGATCTGCCGGAAGCCGACATCGTCAAGGCGCTGCGCGACCGTACGATCGCGTGCGAAATCCAGCCGATGCTGTGCGGTACCGCGTTCAAGAACAAGGGCGTGCAGCGCATGCTCGACGCCGTGATCGACTTCCTGCCGTCGCCGGTCGATATCCCGCCCGTCAAGGGCGAGCTCGAAAGCGGCGAAGCGGCCGAGCGCCGTGCTTCCGACGAAGAAAAGTTCTCGTCGCTCGCGTTCAAGATCATGACCGACCCGTTCGTCGGCCAGTTGATCTTCTTCCGCGTGTATTCGGGCGTCGTGAATTCGGGCGACACGCTGCTGAACTCGACCAAGGGCAAGAAAGAGCGCCTCGGCCGTATTCTGCAGATGCATGCGAACCAGCGTGAGGAAATCAAGGAAGTTCGCGCGGGCGACATCGCTGCGGCGGTTGGCCTGAAGGAAGCGACCACGGGCGACACGCTGTGCGATCCGGCGCATCCGATCGTGCTTGAGCGCATGGTGTTCCCGGAGCCGGTGATCTCGCAGGCCGTCGAGCCGAAGACGAAGGCCGACCAGGAAAAGATGGGCCTCGCGCTGAACCGTCTCGCGCAGGAAGATCCGTCGTTCCGCGTGCAGACCGACGAAGAGTCGGGCCAGACGATCATTTCGGGCATGGGCGAGCTCCATCTCGAAATTCTGGTCGACCGGATGAAGCGTGAATTCGGCGTCGAAGCAACCGTCGGCAAGCCGCAGGTCGCGTACCGCGAAACGATCCGCTCGACGGCGAAGGACGTCGACGGCAAGTTCGTCAAGCAGTCGGGTGGTCGCGGCCAGTACGGCCATGCGGTCATCACGCTCGAGCCGAACGAGCAGGGCAAGGGCTACGAGTTCTTCGACGAGATCAAGGGCGGCGTGATTCCGCGCGAGTACATCCCGGCCGTCGACAAGGGCATCCAGGACACGCTGAAGGCGGGCGTGCTGGCGGGCTTCCCGGTCGTCGACGTGAAGGTGCACCTGACGTTCGGTTCGTACCACGACGTCGACTCGAACGAAAACGCGTTCCGCATGGCCGGTTCGATGGCGTTCAAGGAAGCGATGCGCCGTGCGAATCCGGTGGTGCTCGAGCCGATGATGGCGGTCGAAGTCGAAACGCCGGAAGACTACATGGGCAACGTGATGGGCGACCTGTCGGGCCGTCGCGGCATCGTTCAGGGCATGGAAGACATGGTCGGCGGCGGCAAGATCGTTCGCGCGGAAGTGCCGCTGTCGGAAATGTTCGGCTATTCGACGTCGCTGCGTTCGCTGACGCAAGGCCGTGCAACGTACACGATGGAGTTCAAGCACTACGCCGAAGCTCCGAAGAACGTTGCCGACGCGATCATCAGCGCGAAGTCGAAGTAAGCTGCATCTACCAACTGATTATTTTTTGAAAGAAGAGAATCATGGCAAAAGAGAAGTTTGAGCGGACCAAGCCGCACGTGAACGTTGGTACGATTGGTCACGTTGACCACGGCAAGACGACGCTGACGGCAGCGATCGCGACGGTGCTGTCGGCGAAGTTCGGCGGCGAGGCGAAGAAGTACGACGAAATCGACGCGGCGCCGGAAGAAAAGGCGCGCGGCATCACGATCAACACGGCGCACATCGAGTACGAAACGGCGAACCGCCACTACGCGCACGTCGACTGCCCGGGCCACGCCGACTACGTGAAGAACATGATCACGGGCGCCGCGCAGATGGACGGCGCGATCCTGGTGTGCTCGGCCGCGGACGGCCCGATGCCGCAAACGCGTGAGCACATCCTGCTGGCGCGTCAGGTCGGCGTGCCGTACATCATCGTGTTCCTGAACAAGTGCGACATGGTGGACGACGCCGAGCTGCTCGAGCTGGTCGAAATGGAAGTGCGCGAACTGCTGTCGAAGTATGACTTCCCGGGCGACGACACGCCGATCATCAAGGGTTCGGCGAAGCTGGCGCTGGAAGGCGACAAGGGCGAGCTGGGCGAAGTGGCGATCATGAACCTGGCGGACGCGCTGGACACGTACATCCCGACGCCGGAGCGCGCGGTCGACGGTGCGTTCCTGATGCCGGTGGAAGACGTGTTCTCGATCTCGGGTCGCGGCACGGTGGTGACGGGGCGCGTCGAGCGTGGCGTGATCAAGGTCGGTGAGGAAATCGAAATCGTCGGCATCAAGCCGACGGCGAAGACGACCTGCACGGGCGTGGAAATGTTCCGCAAGCTGCTGGACCAGGGTCAGGCGGGCGACAACGTCGGTATCCTGCTGCGCGGCACGAAGCGCGAAGACGTGGAGCGCGGCCAGGTGCTGGCGAAGCCGGGTTCGATCACGCCGCACACGCACTTCACGGCTGAAGTGTACGTGCTGAGCAAGGACGAAGGCGGCCGTCACACGCCGTTCTTCAACAACTACCGTCCGCAGTTCTACTTCCGCACGACGGACGTGACGGGCTCGATCGAGCTGCCGAAGGACAAGGAAATGGTGATGCCGGGCGACAACGTGTCGATCACGGTGAAGCTGATTGCGCCGATCGCGATGGAAGAAGGTCTGCGCTTCGCCATCCGTGAAGGCGGCCGTACCGTCGGCGCCGGCGTCGTCGCCAAGATCATCGAGTAATATCGACGGTCTCCGGATTCGTGTAGAATCCGTCATTTGGCAGTAGAAGTATCGATCGGGACCGGGTGCCTTGCTCTCCGCAGGCGCCCGGTCCCACGTTCTTTATCTGATCTGGCGGCGCAACACCGCCTCGCTCTTTTCAAGGAATTGTCATGCAGCAACAGAAAATCCGCATTCGCCTGAAGGCTTTCGACTATCGTCTGATCGATCAATCGGCTGCCGAAATCGTCGATACCGCGAAGCGGACTGGCGCAATCGTCCGTGGCCCGGTGCCGCTGCCGACGCGCATCCAGCGTTTTGACATCCTGCGTTCGCCGCACGTCAACAAGACGTCGCGCGACCAGCTCGAAATCCGCACCCACCAGCGCCTGATGGACATCGTCGATCCGACCGACAAGACGGTCGACGCGCTGATGAAGCTCGACCTGCCGGCCGGCGTCGACGTGGAAATCAAGCTGCAGTAAGGCTTCCAGCGCCGTCCGGCTTGCCGGGTGGCGCTAAGTCTTTGATTGCTTGCAGAAAACGAGGGGCCTCGCTATAATGTTGGGCTTTTCGCGTATTTGCGTAAAAAGCCGTCGGCCTGAGCCTCTTCAGGTTGCGGCGTTTTGTAAATTAGCCCCGACCAATCGCAGTCGGGAATGGAGAAAACGATGAGCCTTGGACTCGTAGGTCGCAAGGTTGGCATGACCCGTATCTTCACGGCGGAAGGGGATTCGATCCCCGTCACCGTGCTCGACGTGTCGGACAACCGCGTGACGCAGATCAAGACTGTTGAAACCGACGGCTACACGGCCGTGCAGGTTGCATTCGGCTCCCGCCGCGCATCGCGCGTGACGAAGCCGCTGGCAGGTCATCTCGCCAAAGCCGGTGTCCAGGCCGGTGAAATCCTCAAGGAATTCCGCATCGCAGCCGACAAGGCCGCCGAGTTGTCGAACGGCGCCGTGATCGGTCCGGATCTGTTCGAAGTGGGCCAGAAGGTCGACGTGCAAGGCGTGTCGATCGGTAAGGGCTACGCGGGCACGATCAAGCGCTACAACTTCGGCTCCGGCCGTGCGTCGCACGGTAACTCGCGCTCGCACAACGTGCCGGGCTCGATCGGTATGGCGCAGGATCCGGGGCGCGTGTTTCCGGGCAAGCGCATGACGGGTCACATGGGTGACGAGACGGTGACGGTTCAGAACCTCGAAATCGCTCGCATCGACGCCGACCGCAAGCTGCTGCTCGTCAAGGGCGCAGTTCCGGGTGCGAAGGGCGGCAAGGTTTTCGTGACGCCGGCCGTGAAGACGCGTGCCGTGAAGGGGGCGAAATAATGGAACTCAAGCTCCTGAATTCGAATGGTCAGGAAGGTGCGGTGGTCAATGCGTCGGACGTCGTGTTCGGCCGTGACTACAACGAAGCGCTGATCCACCAGGTCGTCGTTGCTTACCAGGCGAACGCTCGCCAGGGCAACCGCGCTCAGAAGGATCGCGAGCAAGTCAAGCACACGACGAAGAAGCCGTGGCGCCAGAAGGGTACGGGCCGCGCTCGTGCCGGTATGTCGTCGAGCCCGTTGTGGCGTGGCGGTGGTCGGATTTTTCCGAACTCGCCGGACGAAAACTTCTCGCACAAGGTCAACAAGAAGATGCATCGCGCAGGTCTCTGCTCGATCTTCTCGCAGTTGGCCCGCGAAGGCCGTCTGTCGGTCGTCGAGGACATCGTTCTCGAAGCGCCGAAGACCAAGCTGCTGGCCGACAAGTTCAAGGCCATGGGTCTCGAATCCGTGCTCGTCATCACCGACACGGTCGACGAAAACCTGTACCTCGCGTCGCGCAACCTGCCCCACGTGGCGGTTGTCGAGCCGCGCTACGCTGACCCGCTGTCGCTGATCTACTTCAAGAAAGTGCTGGTCACGAAGGCTGCGGTCGCCCAGATCGAGGAGTTGCTGTCATGAGCGAGATTCGCAAGAACGATCATCGTTTGATGCAGGTCCTGCTCGCACCGGTGATCTCCGAAAAGGCGACGCTGGTTGCCGACAAGAACGAGCAAGTCGTGTTCGAAGTCGCGCCGGATGCCACGAAGCAGGAAGTGAAGGCGGCTGTCGAGCTGCTGTTCAAGGTTGAAGTTGATTCCGTCAACGTGCTGGTCCAGAAGGGCAAGCAGAAGCGTTTCGGCCGTTCGATGGGCCGTCGCAAGGACGTGAAGAAGGCATATGTCTGCCTGAAGCCCGGCCAGGAAATCAACTTTGAAGCGGAGGCCAAGTAATCATGGCAATCGTCAAAGTCAAGCCGACGTCGCCGGGTCGCCGCGCGATGGTCAAGATCGTCAACAAGGACCTGCACAAGGGCAAGCCGCACGCCGCGCTGCTCGACACGCAGAGCTCCAAGGCCGGTCGCAACAACAACGGTCGCATCACGACGCGTCACCAGGGTGGCGGTCACAAGCAGCACTACCGCGTGATCGATTTCCGTCGCACGAAGGACGGCATTCCGGCGAAGGTCGAGCGTCTCGAGTACGACCCGAACCGCAGCGCGAACATCGCGCTGGTGCTGTACGCAGATGGCGAGCGCCGCTACATCATCGCGCCGAAGGGCGTGACGGTGGGCCAGCAGCTCATGTCGGGCTCGGAAGCGCCGATCCGCGCAGGCAACACGCTGCCGATCCGCAACATTCCGGTCGGCACGACGATCCACTGCATCGAAATGCTGCCGGGCAAGGGCGCGCAAATGGCGCGTTCGGCCGGTACGTCGGCAATGCTGCTGGCGCGCGAAGGCGTCTACGCGCAGGTTCGTCTGCGTTCGGGCGAAATCCGCCGCGTGCATATCGAGTGCCGCGCGACGATCGGCGAAGTCGGTAACGAAGAGCACAGCCTGCGCCAGATCGGCAAGGCCGGTGCGAACCGCTGGCGCGGTATCCGCCCGACGGTGCGTGGCGTCGCAATGAACCCGATCGACCACCCGCACGGTGGTGGTGAGGGCCGTACTGCTGCGGGCCGCGACCCGGTGAGCCCGTGGGGCACGCCGACGAAGGGCTTCCGTACGCGTCGCAACAAGCGCACGACGACGATGATCGTCCAGCGCCGTCACAAGCGTTAAGGAGTAGGCAATGGCACGTTCTGTTAAAAAAGGTCCGTTCTGCGACGCCCATTTGCTGAAGAAAGTTGAGGCGGCTGCAGCTTCGCGCGACAAGAAGCCGATCAAGACCTGGTCGCGTCGCTCGACGATTCTCCCGGATTTCATCGGTCTGACGATCGCTGTGCACAACGGCCGTCAACACGTTCCGGTGTACATCTCGGAAAACATGGTCGGCCACAAGCTTGGCGAGTTCGCACTGACCCGTACGTTCAAGGGTCACGCGGCCGACAAGAAGGCCAAGAAATAAGGGGCTATCAAGATGGAAGTGAAAGCAATTCATCGCGGTGCCCGCATCTCGGCGCAGAAGACGCGCCTTGTGGCTGACCAGATCCGCGGTTTGCCGGTCGACAAGGCGCTGAACGTTCTGACGTTCTCGCCGAAGAAGGCGGCTGGCATCGTGAAGAAGGTCGTGCTGTCGGCGATCGCGAATGCGGAGCACAACGAAGGCGCCGATATCGACGAGCTCAAGATCAAGAGCATCTACGTCGACAAGGCCGCGTCGCTCAAGCGTTTCACCGCGCGCGCGAAAGGCCGCGGCAACCGCATCGAGAAGCAATCCTGTCACATCACTGTGACGGTCGGGAATTAAGGAGCCATACGATGGGACAGAAAATTCATCCGACTGGCTTCCGCCTGGCTGTCAGCCGTAATTGGGCTTCGCGCTGGTACGCGAACAACAACAATTTCGCGGCGATGCTGCAGGAAGACATCGGTGTTCGTGAGTATCTGAAGAAGAAGCTGAAGAACGCTTCGGTCGGCCGCGTCGTCATCGAGCGTCCGGCGAAGAACGCGCGCATCACGATTTTCAGCTCGCGTCCGGGCGTCGTCATCGGCAAGAAGGGCGAGGATATCGAGCTGCTGAAGACGGAACTGCAACGCCGCATGGGCGTGCCGGTTCACGTCAACATCGAAGAGATCCGCAAGCCGGAAACCGATGCGCAACTGATCGCCGATTCGATCACGCAGCAGCTTGAGCGCCGGATCATGTTCCGCCGCGCGATGAAGCGCGCGATGCAGAACGCGATGCGTCTGGGTGCCCAGGGCATCAAGATCATGAGCGCAGGCCGTCTGAACGGCATCGAAATCGCGCGTACCGAGTGGTATCGCGAAGGCCGCGTGCCGCTGCACACGCTGCGCGCCGACATCGATTACGCGACTTCGGAAGCGAAGACGACGTACGGTGTCATCGGCGTCAAGGTGTGGGTGTACAAGGGCGACACGCTCGGCCGCAACGATGCGCCGGTGGTCGAGGAAGTGACCGAAGACAAGCGTCCGCGTCGCAATGCGCGTCCGGGCGACCGTCGTCCGCGCCGTGACGGCGAAGGCGGCGCTCCGGGCGCTCGCCGTGGCGGTCCGCGCCGTGGCGCCGGCAAGCCGGAAGACGGCAAGACTGGAGAATAACGATGCTGCAACCGAAACGCAGGAAGTATCGCAAAGAGCAGAAGGGGCGCAACACCGGTATCGCCACGCGCGGCAACGCCGTGTCGTTCGGTGAGTTCGGCCTGAAGGCTGTCGGTCGCGGCCGTCTGACCGCGCGTCAGATCGAGGCGGCGCGTCGTGCGATGACGCGTCACATCAAGCGCGGCGGCCGCATCTGGATTCGGATCTTCCCGGACAAGCCGATTTCGCAGAAGCCGGCCGAAGTGCGGATGGGTAACGGTAAGGGTAACCCTGAGTACTACGTCGCCGAGATTCAGCCGGGCAAGATGCTGTATGAAATGGATGGCGTAACCGAAGAACTGGCGCGTGAGGCGTTCCGTCTGGCCGCAGCGAAGCTGCCGCTGAAGACGACGTTCATCGTGCGTCAGCTCGGCGCCTAAGGAGAAAACATGAAGGCTTCCGAACTTCTCCAGAAAGATCAGGCCGCGCTCAACAAGGAGCTGTCGGACCTGTTGAAGGCGCAATTCGGCCTGCGCATGCAACTCGCGACCCAGCAGCTCACGAACACGAGCCAGTTGAAGAAGGTTCGTCGCGATATCGCGCGTGTGCGGACCGTCCTGACTCAGAAGGCGAACCAGAAATGAACGATAGCGTGAAAACCTCGCTGAAGCGGACGCTCGTCGGTAAGGTCGTCAGCAACAAGATGGACAAGACCGTCACCGTGCTGGTCGAGCACCGCGTCAAGCACCCGATCTACGGCAAGTATGTCGTGCGTTCGAAGAAGTACCACGCGCACGATGAAGCGAACACCTACAACGAAGGCGATCTCGTCGAAATTCAGGAAACCCGTCCTGTTTCGAAGACGAAGGCCTGGGCGGTGTCGCGTCTCGTCGAGGCAGCCCGCGTGATCTAAGCGGGACCGGCAGTAAAAAGTGCTTCAGCAGGTGAAGTACTTGAAATCGCAAAGTTTTTGCTTGCGTGACCGGGATTATTTGTTATAATCCCGGTCTTCCCTCTTTATGGGAGCCCCGTCGCGGGCGAAGTAACTGGTGGGGGAAGCGGACGGGCGTCAGGCCTGCTCCGAAGGATTCACCGATTTGCGATGGCGGGTTTCGTTAGCCGTCGCTGCTGTTCCAACCCAAGCAGCCGATTGGCTGACGGGACCAAGACTGACCGTATGCGCCATGGTGGCGTATCCGGATTAAGTTGGGAAAGACAAACCATGATCCAGACCGAATCTCGGCTTGAAGTGGCCGACAACACGGGTGCGCGTGAAGTCATGTGCATCAAGGTGCTCGGCGGCTCGAAGCGTCGTTATGCCAGCATTGGCGACATCATCAAGGTGAGCGTCAAAGAGGCAACGCCGCGCGGGCGCGTGAAGAAAGGCGAAATCTACAACGCCGTGGTGGTCCGCACCGCCAAGGGCGTTCGTCGTCAAGACGGCTCGCTGATCAAGTTCGACGGCAACGCCGCTGTGCTTTTGAATAACAAGCTCGAGCCGATCGGCACCCGTATCTTCGGGCCGGTCACGCGTGAGCTGCGTAGCGAACGATTCATGAAGATCGTGTCGCTGGCGCCGGAAGTGCTGTAAGGAGTCGCGATGAACAAGATTCGCAAGGGTGACGAAGTGATCGTCATCACCGGCAAGGACAAGGGCAAGCGCGGTGTCGTGCTGGCCGTGGGCGCCGAGCATGTGACGGTCGAGGGCATCAACCTCGTCAAGAAGCATGTGAAGCCGAACCCGATGAAGGGTACGACGGGCGGCGTGGAAGCGAAGACGATGCCGCTGCATATTTCGAACGTCGCACTGGTCGACGCGAACGGCAAGGCTTCGCGTGTTGGCATCAAGGTCGAGGATGGCAAGAAGGTTCGCTTCCTGAAGACGACCGGTGCCGTGCTGAGCGCCTGACGCTGCGGAGTAGAAAAATGGCACGTTTTCAAGAGTTTTACAAAGAGAAGGTTGTTCCCGGCCTGATCGAGAAGTTCGGCTACAAGTCGGTCATGGAAGTGCCGCGCATCACCAAGATCACCCTGAACATGGGTCTTGGCGAAGCGGTCGCCGACAAGAAGGTCATCGAGAACGCCGTCGGCGATCTGACGAAGATCGCAGGCCAGAAGCCCGTCGTGACGAAGGCTCGCAAGGCAATCGCGGGCTTCAAGATTCGCCAGGGCTATCCGATCGGCGCGATGGTCACGCTGCGCGGCCGTGCGATGTACGAATTCCTCGATCGTTTCGTGACGGTTGCCCTGCCCCGCGTGCGCGACTTCCGCGGCGTGTCGGGTCGTGCTTTCGACGGTCGCGGCAACTACAACATCGGTGTGAAAGAGCAGATCATTTTCCCCGAAATCGATTACGACAAGATCGACGCGCTGCGTGGGCTGAACATCAGCATCACGACGACTGCGAAGACCGACGACGAAGCGAAGGCTCTGCTCGCCAGCTTCAAGTTCCCGTTCAGAAACTGAGGTTACCGTGGCTAAACTGGCACTGATCGAACGTGAAAAGAAGCGCGCTCGCCTTGCGCAAAAGTACGCTCCGAAGCGTGCTGAACTGAAGGCGATCATCGACGACGCGAGCAAGTCCGACGAAGAGCGTTACGCCGCTCGCCTGGAACTGCAACAACTGCCCCGCAACGCGAACCCGACCCGCAAGCGTAACCGCTGCGCGATCACGGGCCGTCCGCGCGGCACGTTCCGCAAGTTCGGCCTCGCGCGCAACAAGATTCGTGAAATCGCATTCCGTGGCGAGATTCCTGGCCTGACCAAGGCGAGCTGGTAATAGGAGAAACATAAATGAGCATGAGTGATCCTATCGCCGATATGCTGACTCGCATCCGCAACGCGCAGATGGTCGAGAAGGTTTCGGTGTCGATGCCCTCGTCGAAGGTCAAGGTTGCGATCGCGCAGGTCCTGAAGGACGAAGGCTATATCGACGATTTCGCCGTGAAGGCGGATGGCGCGAAGGCCGAACTGAACATCGCGCTGAAGTACTACGCAGGCCGTCCGGTCATCGAGCGCCTCGAGCGCGTGTCGAAGCCGGGCCTGCGCGTGTACCGCGGCCGCAACGAGATTCCGCAGGTCATGAATGGCCTCGGTGTGGCTATCGTGTCGACGCCGAAGGGCGTGATGACCGACCGCAAGGCGCGCGCTACGGGCGTCGGCGGCGAAGTCATCTGCTACGTCGCTTAACCGAAAGGAGAGAGGAACATGTCTCGAGTAGGTAAGAGCCCGATCGCGCTGCAAGGCGCGGAAGTCAAGCTGGCCGACGGTGCGATCATCGTCAAGGGCCCGCTGGGCACCATCACGCAAGCGGTCAATTCGCTCGTGAACGTGGCGAACAACGACGGCACGCTGAATCTGTCGCCGGTCGACGACAGCCGCGAAGCAAATGCACTGTCGGGCACGATGCGCGCGATCATCGCGAATGCCGTGCACGGCGTGACCAAGGGTTTCGAGCGCAAGCTGACGCTGGTGGGCGTCGGTTATCGTGCGCAGGCGCAAGGCGACAAGCTGAACCTGTCGCTGGGTTTCTCGCACCCGGTGGTGCACCAGATGCCGGAAGGCATCAAGGCTGAAACCCCGACGCAAACCGAAATCGTGATCAAGGGGATCGACAAGCAGAAAGTCGGCCAAGTGGCTGCGGAAGTCCGCGGCTACCGTCCGCCCGAGCCGTACAAGGGCAAGGGCGTGCGCTATGCCGACGAGGTTGTGATCCTCAAAGAAACGAAGAAGAAGTAAGGGTGCGCAATCATGGATAAGACTCAATCTCGCCTGCGCCGCGCTCGCCAGACGCGTATCAAGATCGCCGAGTTGCAGGTCGCGCGTCTCGCCGTGCATCGCACGAACACGCACATCTACGCACAGGTGTTCTCGCCCTGCGGCACCAAGGTGCTGGCCAGCGCGTCGACGCTCGAAGCCGAAGTTCGTGCGCAGCTCGCCGACAAGTCGGGCAAGGGCGGCAACGTCGCCGCCGCCACGCTGATCGGCAAGCGTATCGCCGAGAAGGCCAAGGCCGCCGGCATCGAATCCGTCGCCTTCGACCGCTCGGGCTTCCGCTACCACGGCCGCGTGAAGGCGCTGGCCGAGGCAGCTCGCGAAGCTGGGCTCAAGTTCTAAGGAAGGAATCGTCATGGCAAAGATGCAAGCGAAAGTTCAGGCTGACGAGCGCGACGACGGCCTTCGCGAAAAAATGATTTCGGTCAATCGCGTGACCAAGGTCGTGAAGGGGGGCCGGATTCTCGGCTTCGCCGCGCTGACCGTGGTCGGCGATGGCGATGGCCGCGTCGGCATGGGCAAGGGCAAGGCGAAGGAAGTGCCCGTCGCCGTTCAGAAGGCGATGGAGCAGGCCCGCCGCAACATGTTCAAGGTGCCGCTGAAGAACGGTACGCTGCAGCACGAAGTGCACGGCAAGCACGGCGCATCGACGGTCCTCCTCGCTCCGGCGAAGGACGGTACCGGCGTGATCGCCGGCGGCCCGATGCGCGCGGTGTTCGACGTGATGGGCGTGCAGAACGTCGTCGCGAAGAGCCACGGCTCGACGAACCCGTACAACCTCGTTCGTGCGACGCTGGACGGCCTGCGCAAGCAGTCGACCCCGGCTGACATCGCGGCGAAGCGCGGCAAGTCCGTCGAAGAAATTTTGGGCTAAGCCCAGGTGGTCACCATGTCTGAAAAAACTGTCAAGGTTCAGCTCGTGAAGAGCCTGATTGGGACCCGCGAATCGCACCGCGCCACCGTGCGCGGTCTGGGTCTGCGCCGTCTCAACTCGGTCAGCGAGCTGCAGGATACGCCGGCGGTGCGCGGGATGATCAACAAGGTCTCGTACCTTGTCAAGGTCATCGGTTAAGCGGCCGACTACGGATCAAGGAGTTGATATGGAATTGAATAACCTGAAGCCGGCGGAAGGCGCGAAGCATGCGAAGCGTCGCGTTGGCCGCGGCATCGGTTCCGGCCTCGGTAAGACGGCCGGCCGTGGTCACAAGGGTCAGAAATCGCGTTCGGGCGGCTTCCACAAGGTCGGCTTCGAAGGCGGTCAGATGCCGCTGCAGCGTCGTCTGCCGAAGCGCGGCTTCACGTCGCTGACGAAGGAATTCGTCGGTGAAGTGCGCCTTGGCGACATCGAGAAGCTGCCGGTCGACGAAGTCGATCTGCTCGCTCTGAAGCAAGCCGGCCTCGTCGGCGAACTGACGAAGAGCGCGAAGATCATCGCGACGGGCGAGATCAAGCGCAAGATCGTCGTCAAGGGTCTCGGTGCGACGAAGGGTGCGCGCGCCGCGATCGAAGCGGCCGGCGGTTCGTTTGCCGAGTGACACGCAACGCGTGCCGTCACTAGCATTTGCATCGGAGAAGATACTTGGCTAACAGCCCGAGTCTCGCAAAACCCGGTCGAAGCACGGCGAAGTTCGGCGATCTGCGCCGGCGTGCAATGTTCTTGCTGCTGGCGCTGATCGTCTATCGCATCGGCGCGCACATCCCGGTGCCGGGCATCGACCCGGATCAACTGGCGAAGCTGTTCCAGAGCCAGGCGGGCGGCATCCTGGGCATGTTCAACATGTTCTCGGGTGGCGCGCTGTCGCGCTTCACGATCTTCGCGCTGGGGATCATGCCGTACATCTCGGCGTCGATCATCATGCAATTGATGGCGATCGTGTCGCCGCAGCTCGAGGCGCTGAAGAAGGAAGGGCAGGCTGGACAGCGGAAGATCACGCAGTACACGCGGTATTTCACCGTGGTGCTCGCGACGTTCCAGGCTTTCGGCATCGCGGCCGCGCTGGAGAACCAGCCGGGGCTCGTGACCGATCCGGGCGCGGTGTTCCGTCTGACGACGGTCGTCACGCTGGTGACGGGCACGATGTTCCTGATGTGGCTCGGCGAGCAGATCACCGAGCGCGGTCTCGGCAACGGCATTTCGATCATCATCTTCGGCGGGATCGCAGCAGGGTTCCCGAATGCCGTCGGTGGGCTGTTCGAACTGGTGCGCACGGGTTCGATGAGCATCATTTCGGCGATCATCATCGTCGTTCTGATTGCCGCGGTGACTTACCTGGTCGTGTTCATCGAACGCGGTCAGCGCAAGATCCTCGTGAACTACGCGAAGCGCCAGGTCGGCAACAAGATCTACGGCGGGCAGTCGTCCCACCTGCCGCTGAAGCTGAACATGTCGGGCGTGATTCCGCCGATCTTCGCATCGTCGATCATCCTGTTCCCGGCGACGATCTTGAGCTGGTTCAGCTCGGGCGAGCGCAAGGGATGGCTGTCCGACACGCTGCACAACGTCGCGGAAGCGCTGAAGCCGGGCCAGCCGGTCTATGTGCTGCTGTACACGCTGGCAATCGTGTTTTTCTGCTTCTTCTACACCGCGCTGGTGTTCAACAGCAGGGAAACCGCAGACAACCTGAAGAAGAGCGGCGCGTTCGTGCCGGGCATCCGTCCGGGCGACCAGACCGCGCGGTACATCGACCGGATCCTCACGCGTCTCACGCTGGCCGGTGCGGTCTACATCGTCTTCGTGTGTCTGCTGCCGGAGTTCCTGGTGCTGCGCTGGAACGTGCCGTTTTATTTTGGTGGAACGTCGCTGCTGATCATTGTCGTCGTCACGATGGACTTCATGGCGCAGGTGCAGTCGTACGTTATGTCGCAACAGTATGAGTCGCTGCTCAAGAAAGCCAATTTCAAGGGCGGCAACATCCCAATGCGTTAAAAAGGACTTATGGCCAAAGACGATGTAATCCAGATGCAGGGTGAGGTGATCGAAAACCTTCCGAATGCGACCTTCCGGGTGAAGCTGGAAAACGGCCATGTCGTATTGGGACATATCTCCGGAAAGATGCGGATGCACTACATCCGTATCCTTCCCGGCGACAAGGTGACGGTTGAATTGACGCCTTACGATCTGTCTCGTGCGCGGATCGTGTTCCGGGCGAAGTGATTTGGAAAAAGGGTAATATCATGAAAGTGATGGCATCGGTTAAGCGCATTTGCCGCAATTGCAAGATCATCAAGCGCAAAGGCGTGGTTCGCGTGATCTGCAGCTCGGATCCGCGTCACAAGCAGCGCCAAGGCTGACTGCGCGTTTGTTTGCGCTTTTTGTTTGAGGAAAAACAATGGCTCGTATCGCAGGGGTTAACATCCCGAATCACCAGCATACCGAAATCGGCCTGACGGCGATTTTCGGTATCGGCCGCACGCGCGCGCGCAGCATCTGCGTGGCATCCGGTGTGGCGTTTTCGAAGAAGGTCAAGGACCTGACCGACGCAGACCTCGAAAAGCTGCGTGAAGAAGTGGGCAAGTTTGTCGTCGAAGGCGATCTGCGCCGTGAAGTGACGATGAACATCAAGCGCCTGATGGATCTCGGCTGCTACCGCGGCGTCCGCCATCGCAAGGGTCTGCCCCTGCGCGGCCAGCGTACGCGTACGAACGCCCGTACCCGCAAGGGTCCGCGTCGTGCAGCGCAAGCGCTGAAGAAATAAGCTGACAGTTACAGGAAAACGTAATGGCTAAGGCTTCCAATACCGCGGCGCAACGCGTTCGCAAAAAGGTCAAGAAGAACGTCGCTGAAGGCGTGGTTCACGTTCATGCGTCGTTCAACAACACGATCATCACGATCACCGATCGCCAAGGCAATGCGCTGGCGTGGGCGACGTCGGGCGGCCAGGGCTTCAAGGGCTCGCGCAAATCGACGCCGTTCGCCGCACAGGTGGCTGCCGAGTCGGCCGGCCGCGTCGCGATGGAATATGGCGTGAAGAATCTGGAAGTGCGGATCAAGGGTCCCGGCCCGGGCCGCGAGTCGGCAGTGCGCGCGCTGCACGGCCTCGGCATCAAGATCACGGCGATCTCCGACGTGACGCCGATCCCGCACAACGGCTGCCGTCCGCCGAAGCGTCGCCGCATCTAACGATGCGTTGGCGCCTTGCCTGTCGCCGCTTTGCGTCGACGGGCCGCGCTTTTTGTTGCGCATTTGATTGACTAAGCCCACCGTTCGCCCCAAAGGGTGCGGACTAGCGCGGATCTCGATCCGCGTGATCGATAGATAGAGGAATGCAACGTGGCACGTTATATCGGCCCTAAGGCCAAGCTGTCCCGCCGTGAAGGCACCGATCTGTTCCTGAAGAGCGCGCGCCGCTCGCTCGCCGACAAGTGCAAGCTCGACAGCAAGCCCGGTCAGCATGGCCGCATCTCGGGTGCGCGCACGTCGGACTACGGCACGCAATTGCGCGAAAAGCAGAAGGTCAAGCGCATTTACGGCGTGCTCGAACGTCAGTTCCGCCGCTACTTCGCCGAAGCCGACCGCCGCAAGGGCAACACGGGTGAAAACCTGCTGCAACTGCTCGAGTCGCGTCTCGACAACGTCGTATACCGCATGGGCTTCGGCTCGACCCGCGCTGAAGCGCGCCAGCTCGTGAGCCACAAGGCGATCACCGTCAACGGCATCGTCGCGAACATTCCGTCGCAGCAAGTGAAGGCCGGCGACGTGGTCTCGATCCGTGAAAAGGCGAAGAAGCAAGCGCGTATCGTCGAAGCGCTGTCGCTGGCTGAGCAAGGCGGCATGCCGAGCTGGGTTGCGGTCGATGCGAAGAAGTTCGAAGGCACGTTCAAGCAAATGCCGGAGCGCGCCGACATCGCGGGCGACATCAACGAAAGCCTGATCGTCGAATTGTATTCGCGTTAATCCGATTGATGGCCGAGGTAACCTGCTTATTGCGTCCCGCAAGGCAGGACCTCGGCTGTTCATTTTCAGGTTGTTACCGGTCAGCCTTATCGGTGTAACGAGCCGAGGGTATTGAAAAGGAAAACCTATGCAAACCAGTTTGTTGAAACCCAAGATCATCGCCGTGGAATCGCTGGGCGAGAACCACGCGAAGGTGGTCATGGAGCCGTTCGAACGCGGTTACGGCCACACCTTGGGCAATGCGCTTCGCCGTGTGCTGCTGTCGTCGATGGTCGGCTACGCGCCGACCGAAGTGACGATCGCCGGCGTCGTGCACGAATATTCGACGCTTGATGGTGTGCAAGAGGACGTCGTCAACCTGCTGCTGAACCTGAAGGGCGTGGTGTTCAAACTGCATAACCGCGACGAAGTCACGGTGACGCTGCGCAAGGAAGGCGAAGGCGTCGTGACGGCCGGCGATATCGAGCTGGCCCACGATTGCGAAGTCATCAACCCGAATCACGTGATCGCGCATCTGTCGAAGGGCGGCAAGCTCGACGTGCAGATCAAGGTCGAGAAGGGCCGCGGCTATGTGCCGGGCAACGTGCGCCGCTATGGCGACGAAACGGCGAAGATCATCGGCCGCATCGTCCTCGACGCATCGTTTTCGCCGGTTCGCCGCGTGAGCTATGCGGTCGAGAGCGCGCGTGTCGAACAGCGCACCGACCTCGACAAGCTCGTGATGAACATCGAAACGAGCGGCGTCATCACGCCGGAAGAAGCGATCCGCCAGTCGGCACGCATCCTCGTCGACCAGTTGTCCGTGTTCGCGGCGCTGGAAGGCACGGAAACGGCCGCGGAAGCGCCGTCGCGCGCGCCGCAGATCGATCCGATCCTGTTGCGCCCGGTCGACGACCTCGAGCTGACCGTCCGTTCGGCGAACTGCCTGAAGGCCGAGAACATCTACTACATCGGCGACCTGATCCAGCGCACGGAAAACGAGTTGCTGAAGACGCCGAACCTCGGCCGCAAGTCGCTCAACGAGATCAAGGAAGTGCTCGCTTCGCGCGGTCTCACGCTGGGCATGAAGCTCGAGAACTGGCCGCCGGCTGGCCTCGACAAGTAATCCCGGTTATCGCAGTAACTGGTCAAGATGCGGATTTTCCTTTAAAATCCGCATCTTGCTTTTTTCCGTACCGGCCCGTGCGCCTGCTCGTCTCGCGCGATAGAAGAGCTGGATCAAAACTTTGAATCAAGGAAACTGAAATGCGTCACCGTCATGGTCTGCGGAAACTGAACCGCACGAGCAGCCACCGTCTGGCTATGCTCCGCAACATGTCCAACTCGCTGATCGAGCACGAAGTCATCAAGACGACGCTGCCGAAGGCGAAGGAACTCCGTAAGGTCGTCGAGCCCCTCATCACGCTCGGCAAGAAGCCGTCGCTCGCGAACCGCCGCCTGGCGTTCAACCGCCTGCGCGATCGCGATTCCGTCGCGAAGCTGTTCGACGTCCTCGGCCCGCGCTTCGCGAACCGTCCGGGCGGCTACCTGCGCATCCTGAAGTTCGGTTTCCGCGTCGGCGACAACGCACCGATGGCGCTCGTCGAACTGCTCGACCGTCCGGAAGTCGAAGAGACCGAAAACGTCCAGGAAGCCGAATAAGCGTCTTCCCGCGCGTAGCACGAAGGGCCAAGCGATGCTTGGCCCTTTTTGTTTTTCGTTGACCGATTTCGTGCGTCGGATTGACGCGGATGCGCGAACTGCGCGCTTGCCCGACGTGCGATACGATATGACGTTTGAACGACGAGGCGGAGGCGCGAATGGTGATCGTGATGATGTTGACGACCGTGCCCGACGCCGCCGTTGCCCGCGCGCTCGCGGACGGCGCGCTGTCGGCCCGGCTCGCCGCGTGCGTATCCGAGCTCGGCGCGATCCGTTCGAGCTACCATTGGCAGGGCAAGGTCGAGACGGCCGATGAGATCCAGTTGTTGTTCAAGACGAGCGCGGTGCGCGCGCTGGAGCTCGAGCGGTACATCCAGTCGCACCATCCGTACGACGTCCCGGAGATCGTCTCGTGGCAGGCGACGGCGACCGCCGCATACGGCCATTGGGTCGCCACCGAAACTCAGCGTCTATTTCATGTTTAACCGTATTCCGCCTCACACGCAGTTCCTTCGCTTCCTGATCGCCGTCGTCGCGATGCTCGGCGCGCTGTTCGGCACGTCGTTCGCGGCGCGCGCGGCGGACGATTTCCTCGATCCCGCGGTCGCGTTCAAATTCAGCGCGAGCGAGGTGCCGGGCCAGGTCGACATCCATTTCAAGATCGCCGACGGCTATTACATGTATCGCGAGCGCTTCGCGTTTGCGGTGAAAAGCGGCTCGGCCACGCTCGGCGAGCCGCAGTTGCCGGCCGGGCACGTGAAGTTCGATCCGACGTTCCAGAAGAACGTCGAAACCTACCGCGGCGATCTGACGATCCACCTGCCGATCAAGCAGGCGTCGGGGCCGTTCGAGCTCGCGGTGACGTCGCAGGGCTGCGCGGACGAAGGGATCTGCTATCCGCCCGCCGAGCATGTCGCGCGAATCGACGGCGCGGCGCTCGGCGCAGCGGGCGCGGCGCCCGTCGCGGCGGCCGCCGGCGCCGATTCGCCCGCGGCCGACGGCGGCAGTTGGTACGAACGCGTGACGAGCGCCGACTACGCGCGCTCGCTGCTCGAAGGCCACGGATTCCTGACGATCATCGCGCTCTATTTCGTGGCCGGCATGGTGCTGAGCCTGTTGCCGTGCTCGTATCCGATGATCCCGATCCTGTCGGCGATCATCGTCGGCGAAGGTGCGCATGCGACGCGCGCGCGCGCGTTCGCGCTGTCGCTCACCTATGTGATCGGCATGGCGCTCGTTTATACGGCGCTCGGCGTCGCGGCCGCGCTCGTCGGGCAGAGCCTCGGCGCGTGGCTGCAGAATCCGTGGGTGCTCGGCGCGTTCGCGCTGCTGCTCACCGTGTTCGCGCTGCTGCTGATCGGCGGCATCGACATCGCGCTGCCGCAGCGCTGGCAGAGCGGCGCCGCGCAGACGACCGGGCCCCGCAAGGGCGGACGCTTCGTGGCCGTCGCGACGATGGGCGCGCTGTCCGCGCTCGTCGTCGGCGCCTGCATGACCGCGCCGCTCTTTGCCGTCCTCGCGTTCATCGCACATACGGGCAACGCATTCCTCGGCGGCGCCGCGCTCTTCTCGATGGGAATCGGCCTCGGCGTGCCGCTTCTCGTCATCGGTATCGGTGCAGGCACGCTGCTGCCCCGCGCCGGCGCATGGATGGACGGCGTGAAGGTATTTTTCGGCGTCGTGTTGCTCGCCGCCGCGCTGTGGATCGTCTGGCCGGCGCTGAACGCCGCGTCGCAGCTCGGTCTGGGCGCGTTGTGGCTGCTGATCGCCGCCGCCGCGCTCGGGCTCTTCACGCCGCATTCGGGCTCGTCGTCGATCTGGCGCCGGCTCGGGCGCGGGCTCGGCGCCGCGCTCGCGATCTGGGCGGCGACGCTTCTCGTCGGTCTCGCGGCGGGCTCGACCGATCCGCTGCGCCCGCTTGCCGTGCTCGCGGCGCGTGCGGCGCCGAGCAACGGCGTCGCCAACGCCGGCGCGGCTGCGTATGAAGGGCCGGCGTTCGCGCCGGTGCGCTCGATAGCCGAGCTCGACGAGATCGTGAAGACGTCGACCCGGCCGGTGCTGCTCGACTTCTATGCGGACTGGTGCGTGAGCTGCAAGGAGATGGAGCATCTGACGTTCACCGACGCGCGCGTCGGCGCGCGGTTTTCGCAGATGCGCCTCGTGCGCGCGGACGTGACCGCGAACACGCCCGACGAGCAGGCGCTCCTGAAGCGTTTCGGCCTGTTTGGGCCGCCGGGCATCATCATGTTCGATTCGAACGGGCAGGAGCGCGGGCGCGTCGTCGGCTATCAGTCGGCCGATCGCTTCCTGCGCAGTCTCGATCGGATGTCGTTGCCGACCGCGTTGTCGGCGCCGTGACGGCGCGACGCGGACGCCGCCGATGCCGCGCGCGAACGTGCGGCGCGCGTTTGCGCGGCGGCGAATCGATTGAGCGCAAATAAAGACGGCGAGGCTTCGGGCCTCGCCGTTTTCGCTTTCACGTGCGGCGCGCCCCGCGATGCTCGCGGAACGTATGCCGGCGTGATTACTTCTGCGCGCGCAGCAATCGCGCCGCATCGAGCGCGAAGTACGTGAGAATGCCATCCGCGCCCGCGCGCTTGAACGCGAGCAGCGATTCGAGCACGACCTTGTCGTGATCGAGCCAGCCGTTCTGCGCGGCGGCCTTCAGCATCGCGTATTCGCCGCTGACCTGATAGACGTAGGTCGGGAAGCGGAATTCGTCCTTCACGCGGCGCACGATGTCGAGATACGGCATGCCGGGCTTCACCATCACCATGTCCGCGCCCTCGTCGATGTCGAGGCGCACTTCGCGCAACGCCTCATCGCTGTTCGAGGGATCCATCTGGTAGGTCATCTTGTTGCCCTTGCCGAGATTCGACGCGGAGCCGACCGCGTCGCGGAACGGGCCGTAGAACGCGGACGCATACTTCGCCGAGTACGCCATGATCCGCGTGTAGATGTGGCCTTCGCTCTCGAGCATCTCGCGCACCGCGCCGATGCGCCCGTCCATCATGTCTGACGGCGCGACGATGTCGACGCCCGCTTCCGCCTGCGCGCGCGCCTGCTCGACGAGGATCTCGACCGTCTCGTCGTTGAGCACGTAGCCGGCTTCGTCGAGCACGCCGTCCTGGCCGTGGCTCGTGTACGGATCGAGCGCGACGTCGGTCAGCACGCCGAGCTCGGGAAAGCGCTGCTTCAGCTCGCGCACCGCGCGCGGAATCAGCCCTTCGGGATTCGTCGCCTCGCGGCCGTCGGGCGTCTTCAGCGACGGCTCGATCGCCGGAAAGAGCGACAGGACCGGCACGCCGAGCTCGACACACTGCTCGGCGACGCCCATCAGCAGATCGACCGACACGCGCTCGACGCCCGGCATCGACGGCACCGGCTGGCGCACGTTCGTGCCTTCGACGACGAACACGGGATAGATCAGGTCGTTCGTGGTGAGGATATTTTCGCGCATCAGGCGGCGCGAGAAATCGTCGCGACGCATGCGGCGCGG
This sequence comes from Burkholderia sp. MSMB1589WGS, assembly GCF_001636105.1. Taxonomy (NCBI): domain Bacteria; kingdom Pseudomonadati; phylum Pseudomonadota; class Betaproteobacteria; order Burkholderiales; family Burkholderiaceae; genus Burkholderia; species Burkholderia sp. MSMB1589WGS. The sequence continues at coordinate 1,727,937 of NZ_LNJT01000007.1, read as the reverse complement.
GCGGTGCAGGGGATGGATACTCATGGCGGAATGGCTGGGATTGGTGTCCGACGAAACCTTACAGTTCCCTTCGGTAAACTTTTGAGACAATGGTATATGATAGCGATCGAGCAAAGCGCACTGCGTAATGCTCCCCGCTTCTCCTCCCTGAGCGGGTGCCTGTCGTTTTTCGATTAGGCTGTTTAACCCGCCGTTGAACGGCGGGTTTTTTTATGGGCAGCCCGAATCGCGACGTCCGCATCCGTCAGGTGGGACGTGCAGCGCGCAGTTACGTCGTCACGCAGCACGCCGCGCGATCGTCATTCTGCTACAGCCTCGCGATCTTCGTCGGCGGCCGCGGGCCGCACCCAGCTCTCGATCAGCGCGTGCGCGTCGTCGAGGCCCGTGCGCTTGAGCGCCGAGAAAAGCTGCACGGTCAGCTTGCCGGCAGAGCCGGCGTCCCGAAACGCGTCGAGGCTCTTTTGCGTCGCGCGCAGCGCGTTGATGCTCTCTTGGCGCGTCAATTTGTCGCACTTCGTCAGCAGCGAGTGAATCGGCTTGCCGGTCGGCGCGAACCATTCGATCATCCGCCGATCGAGCTCGGTGAGCGGCCGGCGGGCGTCCATCATCAGGATCATCCCGCAGAGCTGCGGGCGGGTCTGCAGGTACGTCGACAGCAGTTGCTCCCAGTGCGCCTTCGCGGCGCCGGGCACTTCCGCGTAGCCGTAGCCCGGCAGGTCGACGAGGTGCGCAACGGGCTCCGCCGCCGGGCCGACCGAGAAATAATTGATGTGCTGCGTGCGCCCCGGCGTCTTCGACGCGAAAGCGAGCCGTTTCTGATTGCAAAGCACGTTGATCGCCGTCGATTTGCCGGCATTCGAGCGGCCTGCGAACGCGATTTCGGGCTGCACGGTCGGCGGCAGGTCGCGCAGATGGTTGACGGTCGTGAAGAAGCGGGCTTGATGGAGCAGGAAGGCCATGGGCGGGACAGGACGGCGACGGGCGGCGCAAGCCGCGCGGTGGAAGGCGGGGAGCCCCGAGGTAGCCCTGATGGGCATCAAGGCTTTCATCGGCGTATTGTACAATACGACGCATTTGCCGCAGGCGGTGGAGGCTTCGGAGCGCGCTTCTACGGTAGACTGGGCGCCGTCGTTTTTTGCAGAACCTCACTACTCCCACAAGACGAAACAAGGTGTGCGAATGAATCGACTGAGCAAGTCTTTGGTGGTGCTTCAGTTCGCGGTGGCAGGGCTCGTTGGTTTCATGGCGGAGGCAAAGGCGGCGGATGCGGCGAAGCCGGATCTCGACCGGGGCAAGGCAATCGCGGCGCAGGTATGCGCGGCATGCCACGGCGTCGACGGCAACAGCGTGACGGGTTCGTTCCCGAAGCTCGCCGGCCAGCACCCCGATTATCTCGTCAAGCAGTTGCACGATTTCAAGGCGCAGCCGGGCGCGAAGGGGCCGGTGCGCGTCAATTCCGTGATGGTCGGATTCGCGAGCGCACTGAACGATCAGGACGCGCGCAACGTCGCCGCCTATTACGGGTCGCAGTCGGCGAAGCCGGGCGCCGCGCGCAACGCGGCCACCGTGCCGGTCGGGCAGAAGATCTATCGCGGCGGCGTCGCCGAGAAGGGCGTGCCCGCCTGCGCGAGCTGCCACGGGCCGACGGGGCAGGGGATTCCGGTTCAGTATCCGCGGCTGTCGGGGCAATGGGCCGACTACACGGTCGCGCAGTTGACCGCATTCCAGCAGGGCACGCGCAGCAACGACGCGATGCATCAGATCGCGTTGCGGCTGACGGACAGCGAGGTCAAGGCCGTTGCCGATTACATCGCCGGCCTGCACTGAGCCGCGTCCGGTTCACGAGCCGGATGAACGAGCCGGCCGCCCGTGCGGCGGCCGCTAGAACAAGAAAAGGGTGGGGCGCCGTCGAAGAACGGCCGCCTTGCCCTTTTTTGCTGTGAGTTGGAGTTTGAATGAGCGTTACCACGTCGGGGTTGCAGTCGAGAGCGGGACAGTCCGCGGTCAGGCGCGCGGTCGAGCTGTTGAGCTCGATGCGTTTTGCGATCGCGCTGCTCGTCGTCCTGTCGATTGCGAGCATCATTGGCACGGTCCTCACGCAGGACGATCCGTACCCTAACTACGTCAATCAGTTCGGCCCGTTCTGGGCCGACATCTTCCGCTCGCTGAGCCTCTATACGGTCTACAGCGCGTGGTGGTTCATGCTGATCCTGATCTTCCTCGTCGTGTCGATCTCGCTGTGCGTGATCCGCAACGCGCCGAAGATGCTCGCCGATGCGAAGAGCTGGAAGGACAAGGTCCGCGAAGGCAGCCTGCGCGCGTTCCACCACAAGGCCGAGTTCGCGGTCGCGGGCGACCGCGCGCGCGCGACGCGGACTGTCGCGGCGTTCGTCGCGAAGGCGGGGTACCGGCACGTCGTGCGCGAAGCGGACGGCGCGACGCTCGTCGCCGCGAAGCGCGGCGCGATGACGAAGTTCGGCTACATCGCCGCGCACGTCGCGATCGTCGTGATCTGCGTGGGTGGCCTGCTCGACAGCAACCTGCCGATCAAATTCCAGATGTGGGCGCTCGGCAAGAGCCCCGTCAACACGAGCGCGACGATCAGCGAGATCGGGCCTGAGCATCGGCTGTCCGCGTCGAACCCGACGTTCCGCGGCTACGCATGGGTGCCGGAGGGCCAGTACGTGTCGACCGCGATCCTCAATCAGCCGACGGGCTCGCTGATCCAGGATCTGCCGTTCTCGATCCAGCTCGAGAAATTCATCGTCGACTATTACTCGACCGGCATGCCGAAGCTCTTCGCGAGCGACATCGTCGTCGTCGATCGCGAGACCGGCAAGCGGATTCCCGCGCGCGTCGAGGTCAACAAGCCGTTTACGTACAAGGGCGTGTCGATCTATCAGTCGAGCTTCCAGGACGGCGGCTCGCTGATGGAAATGACCGCGTATCCGATGACGGGCGCGAGCGCGGCGACCTTCCCGTTCAAGGGCACGATCGGCAATTCGGTGCCGCTCGCGGCGGCGGGCGCCGACGGCGAGACTGTCGAGTTCGCCGATTTCCGCGCGATCAATGTCGAGAACATCACCGACGCGAACGGCAAGACCGACGCGCGCGGCGTCGCGGCGAACCGTTCGATCAAGGAGATCTTCGACGAGCGGCTCGGCTCCGGCGCGAAGACGTCGAAGCCCGTCGAGCTGCACAACATCGGGCCGTCGGTCCAGTACAAGGTGCGCGGCAAGGACGGCCAGGCGCGCGAATTCAACAACTACATGCTGCCCGTCGACATGGGCGGCGAGCGCGTGTTCCTCGCCGGCGTGCGCGCGAGCCCGAACGATCCGTTCCGCTATCTGCGGATTCCGGCCGACAGCCGCGACACCGTCGGCGAATGGATGCGGCTGCGCGCGGCGCTCGAAGATCCGGCCGTGCGCGACGAGGCGGCGCGCCGCTTCGCGCAGCATTCGCTCGGCACGGGCGACGCCGCGCTGCGCGACCGGCTCGAGGACAGCGCGCGGCGCGTCCTGACCCTGTTCGCCGGCGCGGACGGCAGCATCGGCCGCGGCCCGGACGGCAATCCGATCGGCGGCTTCCAGGCGGTCGCGACGTTCATCGACCGCTCGGTGCCGAAGGACGAGAAGGAAAAGGCCGCCGCGCTGCTGCTGCGGATGCTCGAGGGTTCGATGTGGGAGGTCTGGCAGGTTGCGCGCGAGCGCGCGGGCGAGCCGCCCGTCGAGCAGGCGCAGGACACGGTGCGCTTCGTGCAGAACGCGATCAACGCGCTGTCGGACAGTTTCCTGTACGGCGCGCCCGTTTATCTGCAGCTTGATTCGTTCAGGCAGGTGCAGGCGTCGGTGTTCCAGTTGACGCGCGCGCCGGGCAAGAATCTGGTGTATCTTGGCAGCCTGCTGCTCGTCGCCGGCATCTTCGCGATGTTCTACGTGCGCGAGCGACGCCTCTGGTTCTGGCTCAAGGATACGGGCGCGGGCGTCAGCGTGCTGATGGCGATGTCCACCGCGCGCAAGACGTTCGACTTCGAAAAGGAATTCGTGCAGACGCGCGATGCGGCCGGGACCGCCCTCGGCGCGCCGCCTGTCTCCCGCGCGTCCGATGGCGCCGGCACCAAGGACTCGACTCGGTAACATCATGGATCTGACCCAAGTTTCGTTATCCCGCGCGCCGCGCGCTTCCGACGCGGCCGAGCCGCCGCGTTTCGACGACCGGCCGTTCCTGCGCCGCCTGTCGCTCGTCGACTGGCTGTTCGCGCTGGCGCTCGTGACGGGCGCAGGCTTCGCGCTCGCGCAGTACCACGCGCACATGGACTACTACGACAAGGCCGTGCTGATCGGCACCGTGCCCGCGCTCGTCGTGCTCGGCTGGCGCTGGAAGCCCGCGCGGCTCTTGATGGCGGCGATCGCCGCGCTGTCGCTCTTGTCGCTGCAGCTCTATCACGGCGACCTCGCGCGCGCCGATTCGGCGTTCCTGCTCAAGTATTTCCTGTCGAGCCAGTCGGCGATCCTGTGGATGAGCGCGCTCTTCGTGCTCGCGACCCTTTTCTACTGGATCGGCATGCTGTCGCGCTCCGAGACGGGCGGCGCGATCGGCCAGCGGCTCACGTGGATCGCCGTGCTGATGGGCTTCACCGGGCTGATGGTGCGCTGGTACGAGTCGTATCTGATCGGCTCGGACGTCGGCCACATCCCGGTGTCGAACCTGTACGAAGTCTTCGTGCTGTTCAGCCTCATCACCGCGCTCCTCTATCTGTACTACGAAGGGCATTACGGCACGCGCGCGCTCGGCGCGTTCGTGCTGCTCGTGATCAGCGCGGCGGTCGGCTTCCTGATGTGGTATTCGATCGCGCGCGACGCGCAGCAGATCCAGCCGCTCGTGCCCGCGCTGCAGAGCTGGTGGATGAAGATCCACGTGCCCGCGAACTTCATCGGCTACGGGAGCTTCGCGCTGTCCGCGATGGTCGCGGTTGCGTATCTGGCGAAGGAGCGCGGCGTGCTCGCCGATCGCCTGCCGGCGCTCGAGGTACTCGACGATTTGATGTACAAGTCGATCGCGGTCGGCTTCGCGTTCTTCACGATCGCGACGATCCTCGGCGCGCTGTGGGCGGCCGAGGCGTGGGGCGGCTACTGGAGCTGGGACCCGAAGGAAACCTGGGCGCTCATCGTGTGGCTGAACTACGCGGCGTGGCTGCACATGCGTCTGATGAAAGGGCTGCGCGGCACGGTTGCCGCGTGGTGGGCGCTGACGGGCCTTCTCGTCACGACGTTCGCGTTCCTCGGCGTCAACATGTTCCTGTCCGGCTTGCACAGTTACGGCAAGCTGTAAGATCCGCGTCGTTCGAACGACTAATAACCGCCGACGCACTGCGTGCCCGGCGGTTTTTTCTTGCGCGGGCCATTCGGCGCTACGCGGCCGAAACGGCCGGCGCGGAACGGAGTCCAAGGTTTGTCGGGACGTGAGCGTCCAGACTGGCAGAACGGAGCATCGACATGTTGATCAGGAAAACGCTGCGCGCGTCGCTTGCCGGCGACGACATCCCGCGCAGCGAAATCACGCCGCAAGCGGTGTTCGAGAACCGCCGCCGCATCCTGCAGGCGGCGGGCGCCGCCGCGGCGGGCGGGCTCGTCGGCGCGCACCGGCTCGCGCTTGCCGCCTACGCGTCGCCGGACGCGAAGGCGCGCAAGCTCGCTGCGCCGACCAATCCGAAGTTCGTCGTCCCCGAGAAGGTGACGTCGTTCAAGGACATCACGACCTACAACAACTTCTACGAATTCGGCACCGGCAAGGGCGATCCGTCGCGCAACGCCGGCACGCTGCGGCCGCATCCGTGGCGCGTGTCGGTCGAGGGCGAGATCAGGAATCCGAAGGTCTACGACATCGACGAGCTGTTGAGGCTCGCGCCGCTCGAAGAGCGCGTGTACCGGCTGCGCTGCGTCGAGGGCTGGTCGATGGTGATTCCGTGGATCGGCTTTCCGCTTGCGGAGCTCATCCGGCGCGTCGAGCCGACCGGCAACGCGAAATATGTGCAGTTCGTCACGCTCGCGGACCCGTCGCAAATGCCGGGGCTGTCCGCGCCGATCCTCGACTGGCCGTATTCTGAGGGCCTGCGGATGGACGAGGCGATGAATCCGCTGACGCTGCTCACGATGGGCGTCTACGGGCAGGTGCTGCCGAACCAGAATGGCGCGCCCGTGCGGGTGATCGTGCCGTGGAAGTACGGCTTCAAGAGCGCGAAGTCGATCGTGAAGATCCGCTTCGTCGACCGGCAGCCGCCGACGAGCTGGAACACGTACGCACCGAACGAATACGGCTTCTATTCGAACGTCAATCCGAACGTCGATCACCCTCGCTGGAGCCAGGCGACCGAGCGGCGCATCGGCGAGGACGGCTTCTTCACGCCGAAGCGCAAGACGCTGATGTTCAACGGCTACGGCGATTGGGTCGCGTCGATGTATCGCGGCATGGATCTGAAGAAATACTTTTGAGTGCGGCGAATGGAGAACGACATGCAACCCTCGACATTTGCCGGGACGACCGCGGGTGCCGGCGCGCGCGGCCGCGCGCCGCAACGGAACGCTGGCCGCGCGGGCGGCGCGCCGCGCTGGCTCGCGCCCGTGAAGATCGCCGTGTTCGTCGCGGCGCTGTATCCGCTCGCGCGCATCGTGTTCTTCGGCATGACGGACCAGCTCGGCGCGAATCCGATCGAATTCGTCACGCGCTCGACGGGACTCTGGACGCTCGTGTTCCTGTGCATCACGCTCGCCGTCACGCCGCTGCGCAGGCTGACGGGCATCAACGCGCTGCTGCGGCTGCGGCGCATGCTCGGGCTCTACGCGTTCTTCTACGCGGTGCTGCACTTCACGACCTACATCTGGTTCGACAAATGGTTCGACGTGATGGAGATCGCGAAGGACGTCGTGAAGCGTCCGTTCATCACGGTCGGCTTCGCCGCGTTCGTGCTGCTGATTCCGCTCGCCGCGACGTCGCCGCGCGCGATCGCGAGGCGGCTCGGCCGGCACTGGCAGACGCTGCACAAGGCGATCTATGCGATTGCGACGTTCGCCATCCTGCATTTCTGGTGGATGAAGGCGGGCAAGCACGATCTCGTGCTGCCGAAGCTGTATGGCGCGATCGTGCTCGTGCTGCTCGGCTGGCGCGCGCTCGTGTGGGCGCGGCAGCGCTGGGGCGGTGCGGGGGCGGGCGGGCGCGCGTCGTAGCGCGAGTGTGTGGGGCGATCGCGCGGCGCGCGCGATCCGAACGACATGCCCGAGACTCGGGCCGTACCGGCCGCACGGGTCGTACTGCGCGACGGGCAAACAAAAAGGCGATGTCCGTTCGTTCGGACATCGCCTTTCTCGATCGGGGCTTGCCGACTTGCTGGTTCGCCGCGCAAGCGCGCCGTTTGCCTGCGATTACCGGCCGTCGGGCAGGACCGCTTCGCGTTCGAACAGGCTTTCGACCGTCTCGCGCGGTCGCACCAGATGCGCGTTCGCGCCGTCGACGATCACTTCCGCCGCGCGCGGCCGCGTATTGTAGTTCGAGCTCATCGTGAAGCCGTACGCGCCCGCCGAGCGGATCGCGAGCAGATCGCCCGGCGCGATCGCGAGCGAGCGCCCGCGCCCGAGCCAGTCGCCGCTCTCGCAGACGGGGCCGACGACGTCGTACACGGCGGCCGCGACGTCCGTGCGCGGCGTCACCGGCTCGATCGCGTGAAACGCCTGGTACATCGCGGGGCGCGCAAGGTCGTTCATCGCCGCGTCGACGATCGCGAAGTTCTTCTCTTCGCCCTGCTTCAGGAATTCGACGCGCGTGAGCAGAATGCCGGCGTTGCCCGTCAGCGAGCGGCCCGGCTCGAACCAGATTTCGCGATGGCCGTGGCCGCGCGCGTCGATGCGCTCGAGCATCGCGCGCACGTAAGCGCCGATGTCGGGCGGCGTTTCGTCGTCGTACGTGATGCCGAGCCCGCCGCCGACGTCGACGTGACCGATCTTCACGCCGTCCGCCTCGATCTGCTCGACGAGGTCGAGCAGCTTGTCGATTGCGTCGAGGTACGGGCTCAGCTCGGTGATCTGCGAGCCAATGTGGCAATCGATGCCGACGACTTCGAGGTTCGGCAGCGCGGCCGCCGCGCGGTACGTCGCGCGCGCGTCATCGAACGCGATGCCGAACTTGTTCGCCTTCAGCCCCGTCGAGATGTAAGGGTGCGTTTTCGGATCGACGTCCGGATTCACCCGCAGCGACACGGGCGCGCGCTTGCCGAGCGACGCCGCGACGGCGTTCAGCCGGTCGAGCTCCGGAATCGATTCGACGTTGAAGCATTTGACGCCCGCTTCGAGCGCGATGCGCATTTCGTCGGCGTTCTTGCCGACGCCCGAGAACACGACGTTCTGCGCACGGCCGCCTGCCGCGAGCACGCGTGCGAGCTCGCCGCCCGACACGATGTCGAAGCCCGCGCCGAGGCGCGCGAACACGTTCAGCACGCCGAGGTTGCTGTTCGCCTTCACGGCGACGTGAATCGACGCGCGGCGGCCGGCGCAGGCCTTCGCGTAGGCCTCGTAGGCCGCGGTGAGCGCGGCGCGCGAATAGACGAAAAGCGGGGTGCCGAAACGCTCGGCGAGGTCGGCGGCGGACACGCGCTCGGCGTGGAGCGTGCCGTCGACGTAGTCGAATGCAGCTTGAGTCATGCAGGATCGATCATTGGGCGGAGGAAGCGCCGGACGCAGCCGCCGCCTTCGGCGAGCGTTGCGTCGACAGGTCGGGCGACAGCGTGAGCGGCGCGCCGGCGGCGCCCGAGGCGCCGTCGTCGCGCGCCGAAGCCGTTTCCGCGTCGGGCGTCACGTCCGACGGCGGCGGCTGCGTCTGTTCAGTCGGCTTGGGCGGAAGCGGCGGCACGACCGGCATGTACAGCGGCCCGCGCTGGCCGCAGCCCGCGAGCGCCAAAGCCGCTACAATCGCGCTCATCTGCAAAACGATACGCATGACCGTCCCTAAACAATTGAATCGATAGAGTTTAGCATGTCCGATACCGATTACCTGACCCAGGCCGAAGCTGTGCTGGCGGCCGTCGAGCGCTCGGTCGACGCCGCCAACGACGGCGACGCCGACATCGATCTCGAGCGCAACGGCAGCGTGCTCACGCTCACGTTCGAGAACGGCTCGAAGATCATCGTGAACCTGCAGCCGCCGATGAAGGAAGTGTGGATCGCCGCGAAGGCGGGGGGGTTCCATTATCGGTTCGTCGACGGCGCATGGCGCGATACGCGCAGCGGCGAAGAGTTCTTCGCGGCGCTGACGGGCTACGCGACGCAGCAGGCGGGCATGCCGATCGCGTTCGGCGCGTGATGCGCGCTTCGGCGGCCGGCGAAGGCGCGCATCGCGCGCGAGCGCGGCCGAGTCGAGCAACCTATGACAAAAGCGGCCGGAAGGCCGCTTTTGTCTTTTACACGAACGACGCTCAGTTGCCGCCGCGGAACAGATTCATGATGTCCTGCTTTTCCTGCTCGTCGACGTGCCCGGGCACGGCGCTTGCGGAGGCGGGCGGCGCGGCCGGCAGGTTCACGCCGACTGCCGAGACGAAGCCGCGGCCCGGCGTGAACTGGTCGAAGTACAACTCGCCGCCGAGCGTGGTGACGCCGTCGGGCGCCGGCATCTTGTATTCCTGCACGTTCTTGAGCGCGGGCCCCATGTAGTCGATCCACACGGGCAGCGCGAGGCCGCCGCCGGTTTCTCGATCGCCGAGGCTGCGCGGGCTGTCGTAGCCGATCCACGCGATCGCCGCGAGCGTGTGCTGATAGCCGCCGAACCACGCGTCGCGCGAGTCGTTCGTCGTGCCGGTCTTGCCGGCGAGATCGGTGCGTTTCAGCACGTTCGAGCGCGCGCCCGTGCCGCGCTGCGCGACGCTCTGCAACAGGCTGTTCATCACATACGCGTTGCGCGCGTCGATCGCGCGCGGCGCGTTCTGCTCGGCGACGAGCGGCTGCGCGCGCGCGACGATGTTGCCGCTCGGATCGGTCACTTCGGCGATCAGATACGGATTGATCCGGTAGCCGCCGTTCGCGAACACCGAGAACGCGCCCGCCATCTGCAGCGGCGTGACGAGGCCCGCGCCGAGCGCCATCGGCAGATAGGCCGGATGGCGGTCCGCGTCGAAGCCGAAGCGCGTGATGTATTGCTGCGCGTATTTCGGGCCGATGTGGTTCAGGATGCGGATCGACACCAGGTTGCGCGAGCGCTGCAGCGCGACGCGCATCGACATCGGGCCCTCGAAGCCGCCGCCGTAGTTTTTCGGCTCCCACGGCTGGCCGCCCGTTTCGGCGGCGCTGAAGTAGAGCGGGCCGTCGTTGATGATCGTCGCGGGGCCGAGCCCCTTGTCGAGCGACGCCGAATAGATGAACGGCTTGAACGACGAGCCCGGCTGCCGCCACGCCTGTGTCACGTGGTTGAACTTGTTCTTGTTGAAATCGAAGCCGCCGATCAGCGAGCGGATCGCGCCGTCCTGCGGGACGATCGAAATGAACGCGCCTTCGATTTGCGGCAGTTGCCCGATCGCCCATGAGCCGTCATCGTTCCTGAACACGCGCACGATCGCGCCGGGGCGGATCCGCTTGTTCGGCTGCGCGTTCGCGGACAGCGAGCTCGCGGCGAACCGCAGATCGTCGCCGCTCACCGTCGCGTCGCTGCCGTTCGGGAACACGACGCGGATCTGGCGCGCGCTCGCTTCGGTGACGACGGCCGCGATCAGCTCGCCGTTGTCCGGATGATCGACGAGCGCGTCGTCGATCGCCTGCTCGCGGTCGTCTTCGTTCGCGGGCAGTTCGATGAAACCTTCGGGGCCGCGATAGCCGTGGCGTCGGTCGTACGTCATCAGGCCCTTGCGCAGCGCGCGGTACGCGAGCGTCTGGTCCGCGGAATCGATCGTCGTGACGACGTTCAGCCCGCGCGTGTAAGCCTCGTCCTTGTACTGCGCATACATCATTTGCCGCACCATTTCGGCGACGTATTCCGCGTGCACGCTGTATTCGCGGCTCGGGCTCTTGACGACGAGCGGCTCGGCGAGCGCCTCGTCGTACTGCTCGCGCGTGATGAAGTTCAGCTCGAGCATCCGCTGCAGGATATATTGCTGCCGGACCTTCGCGCGCTTCGGATTCGCGACCGGGTTGTACGCGGACGGCGCTTTCGGCAGCCCCGCGAGCATCGCGGCCTCGGCGAGCGTGATGTCCTTCAGATCCTTGTTGAAGTACGCATGCGCGGCGGCGGCGAAGCCGTAAGCGCGCTGACCCAGGTAGATCTGATTCATGTAGACCTCGAGAATCTGATCTTTCGTGAGCGCGCGCTCGATCCGGTACGCGAGCAGCATCTCGTAGATCTTGCGCGTGTACGTCTTCTCGCTCGACAGGAAGAAATTGCGCGCGACCTGCATCGTGATCGTGCTCGCGCCCTGAGTTGCGTGGCCGTTCGTCAGCGCGACGATGCCGGCGCGGATGATGCCCGTCAGGTCGACGCCGCCGTGTTCGTAGAAGCGCGCGTCCTCGATCGCGAGCACCGCTTTCTTCAGCGAATCGGGCACGTCCTGCAAGCGGACGATGTCCCGGCGTTCCTCGCCGAATTCGCCGATCAGCACGTGATCGGCCGTGTAGATGCGCAGCGGCACCTTCGGGCGGTAGTCGGTCAGCGCGTCGAGCGACGGCATGTTCGGCGACGCGACGACGAGCGCGTAGCCGAGCACGAGCCCGGCGCAGACTGCGAGCGCCACGCACACGCCTGCTACGCCGAGCACGAGCTTCTGCCACAGCGGGCGGCGGCGCGGCTCGGGCGGGGACGTAGGATTCGTAGATTGCATAGACACACCAGAAAAACAGTCCCGCGATTATAGCCGCCCGGTTTTGCCGGACTCCGGAAGGGTTCCGGGCGGGAACCGGCGCGTCCCGGCCGGGCGGCGCGCCGATGACTTACTGTAGCGCGCCGGCGGCCCGGCGGCGCACGCGTTGGCCGTTCGGCAGACTCCCGGCGCGCTGGCCGGCTTCGCAAAATGGGCTCCATATCGTGCCTCGACGGGAGGCGCGCTGATGGAGGACTGAGATGCAAGGACGTTCGTGGTGGTCGGTCGGCCGGCGCTTCGCGGCGGGGATCGACGTGAACCGGCGCGCGGTGCGGATCGCGGTGCTGAGCCGGCGCATCCGGGGCGGCACGGTCCGGCTCGAGGCGCTCGACGCGGAGCCTTTGCCGGCCGGCGCGTTCGACGAGCCGGCCGACGCCGACTGGGCAGCCGTGGCGGCCGCGATGACGGCGGCGCTTGGCCGCGCGCCGCAGGTGCGGCCGGCGGGGTTTGCGCGGTGGACGATGGCGGGCGTGATGGCGCTGCCGGAAGGCGCGTTCTCGACCGCGACGCTCGCGTGGCAGCGGGCGGACGCCGCGGCAGCCGTCGAGCCCGCGGTGCGAGCGGCGGCCGAGCGGCTGACCGGGCTCGCGCGGGATGCGCTCGCAGTCGACTGGTGCGTGAACGACGCGGGCGCTTCGCCGGAGGTTGCGTTTGCGACTGCGGCGCACGTGCATCTCGACGTGCGGATCGAGGCGGCTGCGGCGGCGGGCGTCGAACTCGTCGCGATCGACGGCGAGCCGCCCGCCGCCTTGCGGGCGATACGCCATGTCGCCGCGCGCGAGGTCGACGGCGGCGAGCCGTATCTCGGCGTCTGGATCGGCGAGAGCGGCGTGCACGGCTGGCTCGTGTCGGCCGATGCGGTTGCCGCGCAGATTCGCTATCCGGCGCCCGAGCACGCAGATCTTGCCGACGCGCTGCGCGAGCTTGCGCGGGCTGGCGCGCCGCGCTGCGCGTTCGTCGCGGGCGACCCGGAATGGTTGGGCGGCGCGCAGATTTCGCTTGCCGACGTCGGCGATCTTCTCGGCTGCATCGTATTGCCGTTCGAATGCGCGGCGTGCGGTCCGCTCGGCGCGGTCGACGACGGGTTCGCCCATTCGCCGGGTTTCGCGGTCGCGTTCGGGCTTGCGCTGCGCGGGGTGTTCGAATGACGCCCGGCGTCGCGAGCGGCGCGTCGCCGCGCGACGCGCGGCTCCTGCGCGCCTGGCTTGGCGGCTTCAATCTGTTGCCGTACCGCGCGCGCGACGCGCGCCGGGCGCGGCGGCGCGTCCTCGGCGAACTGGCGGCCGCCGCTTGCGCGGGGTTCGCGGGCGTCGCGCTTTGGCGTATCGGGCGCACGTTCGAGCGTGCACGCTTCGATGCCCAGCGTGCGCTGATGGAGCGCCGGCTCGCCGCGTGGGCGCCGCAACTGAAAGCCGCGGAGCAGGCCGCGCGGCTGCGCGACGCCGAGCGCGAACGCGCGGCGCTGGCCGCCGAGCGCGCCGGGCCGCGCCAGCGGACAGTCGATCTGTTCGACGCACTGCGGCAACTGCGCTACGACGGCGTGCGGCTGCGGTCGATCCGCTGCGACGGGCGCGATGCGTTGCTCGAAGCGAGCGCGCTCGATCCGGCATCGGCCGAGCGATGGCTGCGCGATCTCGATGCCGCGCAGCGCGGCTGGACGATGGAGGTCGCGGGTTTGCAGGCCGCGCGGACTTCGTGGGGGCGAGAGGCGGGTGGCGGCCGGTCGCTCTCGTTCACGGTGCGGATTCGTTGGCCCGCCGGCGACCGGGGCCGCGTCGCGAGCGTGGCGGCGCGCGCGCCGGCGGCTGTGCGGGAGGGCGCGTGAACATGTCGGTCGAACGAATGGCAGGTTGGCGCGTGTGGGCACGATGGGCCGATTCGTGCCGCGCATCGGGCGCCGGCTGGCGAGCCGCGGCACGCGCGGCGCTCGCGTGCGGCGTGTTCGTCTGCGGCGTGTATGCGGGCCGCGACGCCGACTGGGGCGGCGTCGAGCGAAGCCGGACGGCGCTCGAAGCGGTCGCATCGCGCGAGGCGCGCGCACGGCTGCTCCTTGCCGCGCCGTCCAGTCGGCCGGCGTCGCGGGCGGGCGCTGGACGCTCGCTGGCCGAGCGGCAGACGCCCTCCGATTTCGCGATGCGGCTTGCCGGCCACGCGGGCGCGAGCGGGCTGCGGGTGCGCAAGCTCGAACGGCTAGAAGGCGAACGCGCGGGCGAGCGGCGCGACGATGGCGCCGTCTACGCGTTCGCCTTCAGTGCGGAAGGCGACTTCGATGCGCTATGCCGCTTCCTGTCCGGGCTCGCTGCGTTGCCTGCGCTCGTGGTGCCGGCAACATCGAGCGTCAAGCGCGACGACGGCGCGACCATGCTGGACGCCCGGCTCGACGTCTGGCCGGCGTTACCCGGAGGCGAGCCCGATGGGCAGCGGCGCGCCGGCGGGCGCGAAGTGCCTGTCGCCGATCCTTTCTCCGCGATGCCGATGCTGGCAATCGACGATGCGGCCGACGCCGCGCGGCTCGTTGGCGTGATGCGCGACCGGCGCAGCGGGCTCGCGCTGTTCGAGCGCGGCAGCGATGCGTGGTCGGTTGCGCCGGGGCAGATGGTCGACGGCGCGCGCATCGCCCGAATCCGGGCGGGCGGCGTGACGCTCGCGACACATGGCGGCGGGCGTCGCCTGATGACCGTGGGCGGGGCGACAGGATGATGCGCGGATTCGTTCGATTCATGCTGGGCTGCGCGATCGCAGCATCGGGCGAGGCGGTCGCGTCGCTGCCGCCGTTGCCCGCGGGCGCGCCCGCCGGTTGGTCGACGTCCGCTTCGGTCGGTGCGGCGGGGCGCGCGCCGTTGCCCGAGGCGGTTGCGTCGCGGTGGCGAATCGATTTCGAGCGTGGCTCGGTTGCCGGAGCGTCGCCGCCGGATGCGGGCGGCGACGGTGCACTGGCGGATGGATTCGCCGGCGACGCCGCGCACGAACGCCTGCCGGCAGTCGGGGCGGCGGAGCCGTCCGATTCGGCGTCGGCCGACGCCGGAACGTCGAGCGGAGCGGCATCGGCGCCGCTGCAAGCGGAGGATGCGGCACTGGAGGGGCCGCCCGTCCCGCTCTCGCCGGGGCAACGCATGAGCGACGAGCATCGTGCGCCGCGGCCGGATACTGAAGTCACGGCGGCCAACGCCAACGCCGGTGCCAAAACCGAGGCCGCAGCCGAATCCGGCGACGACCGCGCGATCTCCCTCAATCTGCAACAGGCGAGCCTCGCAGCGGTCTTCGATGCATTCGCTCGCTTCACCGGCCTCAATATAGTGGTCAGCGAGCGGGTGCGCGGCACGGTGTCGTTGCGTCTGAACAATGTGCCCTGGCGCAGTGCGTTCGATGCGCTGCTGGACGCCCACGGCCTCGCGATGGCGCGGCGCGGCAGCGTGATATGGGTCGCGCCCGTCGCGGAACTCGCCGAACGCGAGCGCCAGCGTTTCGATGCGCACGCGCGCGCCGCTCAGCTCGAGCCGCTCGCGAGCCGCAGCTTCGTGCTCCGCTACGCGCGCGCAGCCGACGTGCAGCGCCTGCTCGCAGGCTCGGCCGGCCAGCGGATCCTGTCGAAGCGCGGCTCGGTGCTCGCCGATCCTCGGACGAATCTGCTGTTCGTCACCGATCTGTCCGGGCGTCTCGCGCAGATCGCCGATCTGATCGGCAAGCTCGACACGCCGTCGCGGCAGGTGTTGATCGAAGCGCGGATCGTCGAGGGCGATCGCGGATTCTCGCGCAATCTCGGCGCGCGTCTCGCGCTGCGCGCGCCCGACGCGGGCGACCGCGCGACGGGCATCGTCGCGGGCCGCAACGGCACGCTGGCCGACCTCACCGCAAGGCCGATCGGCGGCTTCGACGCGGCGACGGCCGGTCTCACGCTGTTTGCCGCGCGTGCGAGCCGCTTGCTCGATGTCGAACTGAGCGCGCTCGAGACTCAGGGCCGGGGCCAGATCGTATCGAGCCCGCGCGTCGTGACGGCCGACCGGACCAAGGCGATCGTCGAGCAGGGCGCCGAGCTGCCGTATCAGGCGAAGGTCGGCAACGGCGTATCGGGTGTCCAGTTCCGGCGCGCGACCTTGAAGCTCGAAGTCGAGCCGCAGATCACGCCCGACGGGCGCGTGATCCTCGATCTCGACATCGCGAAGGACAGCGTCGGCGAGGAAACCGCATCCGGCCCCGCGATCCATACGAAGCATGTGCAGACGCGCGTCGAGGTCGAAAACGGCGGAACGGTGTCGATCGGCGGGATTTTCGAGAGCGACGACCGCGACGATGTGACTCGGGTGCCGCTCTTGGGCAAAATACCGGTGTTGGGCGCGCTTTTCAGGCATCGTGCGCAGCGCGCGCAGCGCAGCGAGCTCGTCGTGTACATCACGCCGACCGTCGTGATCGGGCCCTGAACCCCGTGGGAGCCAGGCTCGACAAGGCGGGCGCTTTGCCAGTAAGCTGCGCGACACACTCATTGAAGCAGAGGAAGCCGTTGCAAGCGCGGGACCCACACGTGAACGTAATTTTCGTCGGGCTCATGGGGGCGGGTAAGACCACCGTGGGCCGGGCGGTCGCGCGCCGGCTCGACAGACCCTTCTTCGATTCGGATCACGAGATCGAGGCGCGCACCGGCGCGCGCATTCCAGTCATCTTCGAACTCGAGGGCGAGTCCGGCTTCCGCGACCGCGAGGCGCAGATGATCGCCGAGCTTACGCAACGCGAGAACGTCGTGCTCGCGACGGGCGGCGGCGCGATCCTGCGCCCCGAGAATCGCAAGCTGCTTCACGAACGCGGCCTTGTCGTCTATCTGCGCGCGAATCCGCACGATCTCTGGCTGCGCACCCGCAAGGACAAGAACCGCCCGTTGTTGCAAACCGACGATCCGAAAGCCAAGCTCGAGGCGCTGTACGACGCGCGCGATCCGCTCTACCGCGAATGCGCGCACTTCGTCATCGAAACCGGGCGGCCGTCCGTCAACGGGCTCGTCAACATGGTGCTGATGCAGCTCGAAATGGCGGGCATCGTCGCCAAGCCACTACAAGCATGATTACCGTCAATGTCGACCTGGGCGAGCGCGCCTATCCGATCCACATCGGCGCCGGTCTGATCGGGCGCACCGAGCTTTTCGCGCCGCACATCGCCGGCGCGTCCGTCACGATCGTCACGAACGCCACCGTCGATCCGCTCTACGGCGACACGCTGCGCGCGGCGCTCGCGCCGCTCGGCAAGCGCGTGTCGACCGTCGTCCTGCCCGACGGAGAAGCGTACAAGAACTGGGAAACCCTCAATCTGATCTTCGACGGCCTGCTCGAGCAGCACGCCGATCGCAAGACGACGCTCGTCGCGCTGGGCGGCGGCGTGATCGGCGACATGACGGGCTTCGCGGCCGCATGCTACATGCGCGGCGTGCCGTTCATCCAGGTGCCGACGACGCTCTTGTCGCAGGTCGATTCGTCGGTCGGCGGCAAGACGGGCATCAACCACCCGCTCGGCAAGAACATGATCGGCGCGTTCTATCAGCCGCAGGCGGTGATCGCCGACATCGCCGCGCTGTCGACGCTGCCCGATCGCGAGCTTGCCGCGGGCGTCGCCGAGATCATCAAGACGGGCGCGATCGCCGACGCCGCATTCTTCGACTGGATCGAAGCGAACGTCGGCGCGCTGAACCGCCGCGATCCCGATGCGCTCGCGCATGCGGTCAAGCGCTCGTGCGAGATCAAGGCGGGCGTCGTCGCGGCGGACGAGCGCGAGGGCGGCCTGCGCGCGATCCTCAATTTCGGCCATACGTTCGGGCACGCGATCGAGGCGGGGCTCGGCTACGGCGAGTGGCTGCACGGCGAGGCGGTCGGCTGCGGAATGGTGATGGCGGCCGATCTGTCGGTGCGCGTCGGCCATCTCGACGAAGCGTCGCGCGCGCGGCTGCGCCGCGTCGTCGAGGCCGCGCGCCTGCCGACGCGCGCGCCGGATCTCGGCGATGCGCGCTACGTCGAGCTGATGCGCGTCGACAAGAAGGCCGAGGCGGGCGCGATCAAGTTCATACTGCTCAAGCGCTTCGGCGAGACGATCATGACCCCGGCGCCGGACGACGCCGTCTTCGCAACACTGGCGGCAACCATCCGGTAAGCGCGATACGGGCCGATCCGGCGCAATTGACGTGGAGGACACGACACGGTGAGCGAAATACCCGGCGGCAGCATCCCGCGTGAAACCCGCGACGCGCGACCCGCGCGCGCGGGCGGCGAGCAGGCGATCCCCGCCCCCGCGCCGACCACCGCCGCGCTCGAAGCGCATCTCGCGCCGTACGCGGCGCACGCGTCGCAATCGCGCGGCCGGCGCCATCCCGAGCCGCCGCCCGCGGCGCGCACCGAATTCCAGCGCGATCGCGACCGCATCGTGCATTCCACCGCATTCAGGCGCCTCGAATACAAGACGCAGGTCTTCGTGAACCACGAGGGCGACCTGTTCCGCACGCGTCTCACGCACAGCCTCGAAGTCGCGCAGATCGCCCGGTCCGTCGCGCGCAACCTGCGCCTGAACGAAGACCTCGTCGAAGCGATCTCGCTCGCGCACGATCTCGGCCATACGCCGTTCGGCCATGCGGGGCAGGATGCGCTCAACGCGTGCATGCGCGACTACGGCGGCTTCGAGCACAACCTGCAGAGCCTTGCCGTCGTCGACGAGCTCGAGGAGCATTACGGCGCGTTCAACGGGCTGAACCTGTGCTTCGAGACGCGCGAAGGCATCCTCAAGCACTGCTCGCGCGAGAACGCGCGCAAGCTCGGCGAGCTCGGCGAGCGATTCCTGCAGGGCCGCCAGCCGTCGCTCGAGGCGCAACTCGCGAACATCGCGGACGAAATCGCATACAACAATCACGACGTCGACGACGGCCTGCGCTCGGGCCTCATCACGATCGAGCAGCTCGCCGAGGTCGAGCTGTGGCAGCGCCATTACGAGGCCGCGCTCGCCGAGTATCCGCATCTCGAAGGTCGCCGTCTCGTGCACGAGACGGTGCGCCGGATCATCAACACGCTGATCGTCGATCTGATCGACGCGACGACGCGCAATCTCGCGCGCCACGCGCCGGCGTCGCTCGACGACGTGCGCGCGGCGCCGCCCCTCGTTGCGCATGGCGAGCCGATCGCCGCGCAGGCGGCGGCGCTCAAGCGCTTCCTGTTCAAGAACCTGTACCGCCACTACCGCGTGATGCGGATGGCGAGCAAGGCGCAGCGGGTCGTCGCCGGCCTCTTCAACGCGTTCACGAGCGACCCGCGCCTGCTGCCGCCCGACTATCAGGCGGCGGACGTCGCGCACCAGCCGCGCCTCGTCGCGCACTACATCGCCGGCATGACCGATCGCTTCGCACTGAAAGAGTATCAACGCTTGTTTGTCATGGACGAAAACTAGACTGTCCGGCTTGCCGCGTTCGGCGCGTGTTGCCCGGACCGAGGAGAAAAGGAGAGGGGTCGATGAAATACAAGACGCTGGTTCGCTCGCTCGCGTTCGGGGGCGCGCTTTGGTTCGGCGCGCAGCAGGCGGCGTGCGCCGCCACCGAGATCCAGTTCTGGCATGCGATGGAGGCGGCGCTCGGCGAGCGCGTGAACGAGATCGCCGCGCAGTTCAACGCGTCGCAAAGCGACTACAAGATCGTGCCGGTCTTCAAGGGCACCTACGACCAGGCGCTCGCGGCGGGCATCGCCGCGTACCGCAGCGGCGACGCGCCGGCGATCCTGCAGGTGTACGAAGTGGGCACGGCCACGATGATGCAGGCGAAGAAGGCGGTGCTGCCCGTGTCCGACGTGTTCCGCCAGGCGGGCGTGCCGCTCGACGAGAAGGCGTTCGTGCCGACGATCGCGAGCTACTACAGCGACGCGAAGACGGGCCGCCTCGTGTCGATGCCGTTCAATAGCTCGACGCCCGTGCTGTATTACAACAAGGACGCGTTCAGGAAGGCGGGCCTCGATCCGGACCAGCCGCCGAAGACGTGGGCCGACGTGAAGGCCGACGCGGAAAAGCTGAAGAAGGCGGGTTACGCGTGCGGCTACACGACGGGCTGGCAGGGCTGGATTCAGCTCGAGAACTACAGTGCGTGGCATGGCCTGCCGTTCGCGACGCGCAACAACGGCTTCGACGGCGCCGACGCGACGCTCGACTTCAACAAGCCGCAGCAGATCGCGCACATCCGGTTCCTGCAGGACATGGCGAAGGACGGCACGTTCACATATGTCGGCCGCAAGGACGAGGCGACCGCGAAGTTCTACAGCGGCGACTGCGCGATCATGACGACGTCGTCGGGCGCGCTCGCGACGATCCACAAGTATGCGAAGTTCGACTTCGGCACCGGGATGATGCCCTACGACGCGAGCGTGAAGGGCGCGCCGCAGAACGCGATCATCGGCGGCGCGAGCCTGTGGGTGCTCGCGGGCAAGGACCCGGGCACGTACAAGGGCGTCGCGAAGTTCCTCGCGTATCTGAGCTCGCCCGCGGTCGCCGCGAAGTGGCACGAGGACACGGGCTATCTGCCGGTGACGACGGCCGCGTATGATCTCGCGCGCGAGCAGGGCTTCTACGCGAAGCATCCGGGCACGGACACGGCGATCAAGCAGATGATGAACAAGCCGCCGCTGCCGTACACGAAGGGGCTGCGGCTCGGCAACATGCCGCAGATCCGCACGATCGTCGACGAGGAGCTCGAGCAGGTGTGGGCGCAGAAGAAGACGCCGAAGGCGGCGCTCGATTCCGCCGCCGCGCGCGGCGACGAGTTGCTGCGCCGCTTCGAGAAGTCGGGCGGCTGAGCTTGCGCCACCGGCGCGCGTTCTCGCCGGCGCCGCCCGTTCGCTCGCGAAACCGCGCGCGAGAACGGGTCGCGCCGGCAGCCGCGCCCGGCACATTCGTCTGACGTCCATCCGTTCGGAATCCTGCCGATGACACCCCATCCCCGTTTCGGCGCGAGCGCGTTGCCGTACCTGCTCGTCGCGCCGCAGCTCGCGATCACCGCGATCTTCTTTCTCTGGCCGGCGGGCGTCGCGCTCTGGCAGTCGACGCAAATGCAGGACGCGTTCGGCACGTCGAGCGAGTTCGTCGGCTTCGCGAATTTCACGCGTCTGTTTGCCGATCCGCTCTACATCGATTCGTTCAGGACGACGCTCGTGTTCAGCGCGAGCGTGACCGTCTGCGGGCTCGCCGTGTCGCTGCTGCTCGCCGCGTGCGCCGACCGCGTGATCCGCGGCGCTCGCGCGTACCGCACGCTCCTCATCTGGCCGTACGCGGTCGCGCCGACGATCGCCGCGGTGCTGTGGGCGTTCCTGTTCAATCCGAGCATCGGCGTGATCACGTATGCGCTCGCGCGCTTCGGCATCGTCTGGAATCACGCGCTCAACGGCGGCGAGGCGCTGCTGCTCGTCGTGATCGCGTCGGTGTGGAAGCAGGTCAGCTACAACTTCCTGTTCTTTTACGCAGGACTGCAGGCGATTCCGCGTTCGCTGATCGAGGCGGCCGCGATCGACGGCGCGGGCCCCGTGCGACGCTTCTTTCACATCGCGCTGCCGCTTTTGTCACCGACGAGCTTCTTCCTGCTCGTCGTCAATCTCGTCTACGCGTTCTTCGACACGTTCCCGGTGATCGACGCCGCAACCGCGGGCGGCCCCGGCCAAAGCACGAAGACGCTGATCTACAAGATCTATGCGGAAGGCTTCCAGGGGCTCGACATCGGCAGTTCGGGCGCGCAATCGGTCGTGCTGATGGTGATCGTCGTCGCGCTGACGGTCGTCCAGTTCCGCTTCGTCGAGCGCAGGGTGCAATACGCATGATCGAGAATCGCAAGGGTTTCGACCTGTTCTGCCACGCGGTGCTGATCGCGGGCATCGCGGTCATCGTGTTTCCTGTGTACGTCGGGTTCTGCGCGGCGACGATGAACGCGCGCGAAGTGTTCACGGTGCCGCTGTCGCTCGTGCCGAGCACGCATCTCGTCGAGAACGTCGCCGCGATCTGGCGGCGCGGCAGCGGCGGGATGACGACGCCGTTCGGCACGCTGCTCGTCAACAGCATCGTGATGGCGCTCGTGATCGCGGCGGGCAAGATCGCGGTGTCGATCCTGTCCGCGTACGCGATCGTCTATTTCCGCTTTCCGTTGCGCAATACGGCGTTCTGGCTGATCTTCGTCACGCTGATGCTGCCCGTCGAGGTGCGGATCTTCCCGACCGTGCAGGTGGTGTCGACGCTGCATCTGACGAACAGCTACGCGGGCCTCACGCTGCCCCTCATCGCGTCGGCGACGGCGACCTTCCTGTTCCGGCAGTTCTTCATGACGCTGCCCGACGAGCTCGTCGACGCCGCGCGCATCGACGGCGCGGGGCCGCTGCGCTTCTTCTGGGACGTCGTGCTGCCGCTGTCGAAGACGAGCATCGCCGCGCTCTTCGTGATCACGTTCATCTACGGCTGGAACCAGTATCTTTGGCCGATCCTGATCACGACCGACGCGTCGCTGACGACGGCCGTGGTCGGCATCAAGTCGATGATCGCGAGCGGCGACGCCGCGACCGAGTGGCATCTCGTGATGGCGGCGACGCTCGTCGCGATGCTGCCGCCGCTCGTCGTCGTGCTCGCGATGCAGCGCTGGTTCGTGCGCGGTCTCGTCGATTCGGAAAAATGAAACGCAACCTGGAGGAAGTCCAAGCATGGCCGCGCTGAGCTTGAAGGGCGTCAGGAAAAGTTACGACGGCGCGCAGTACGTGCTGCACGGGATCGACGTCGACATCGCCGACGGCGAGTTCGTCGTGCTCGTCGGGCCGTCGGGCTGCGGGAAATCGACGCTGCTGCGGATGATCGCCGGCCTCGAGACGGTGACGGAAGGCGAGATCGCGATCGGCGGGCGGGTCGTCAACGCGCTCGAGCCGAAGGATCGCGACATTGCGATGGTGTTCCAGAACTACGCGCTGTATCCGCACATGACGGTCGCGCAGAACATGGGCTACGGGCTCAAGATCCGCGGCGTCGAACGCGCGCTGATCGACGCGCGCGTGCAGGCGGCCGCGCAGATCCTCGAGCTCGGGCCGCTCCTCGCGCGGCGCCCGCGCGAGCTGTCGGGCGGCCAGCGGCAGCGCGTCGCGATGGGGCGCGCGATCGTCCGCGAGCCGTCGGTGTTCCTGTTCGACGAGCCGCTGTCGAATCTCGACGCGAAGCTGCGCGTGCAGATGCGTCTCGAAATCCAGCGGCTGCACGCGCGCCTCGCGACGACGAGCGTCTACGTGACGCACGACCAGATCGAGGCGATGACGCTCGCGCAGCGCGTGATCGTGATGAATCGCGGCTATGCGGAGCAGATCGGCGCGCCCGTCGACGTGTACGAGAAACCGGCGACGACGTTCGTCGCGAGTTTCATCGGCTCGCCGGCGATGAACCTGCTGCACGGGCGGCTGTCGGAAGACGGCGCGACGTTTGACGTCGCCGACGGCCCCCGGCTGCCGGTCGCGGGCGCGGCGGGCGCGGGCCGCGAGATCGCGCCCGGGCGCGAATGGGTCCTCGGCGTGCGGCCCGAGCACATGACGCCGCAGCCCGGCGCGGCGCTCGCGACGCTCGCCGTCGATTCGTGCGAGCTGCTCGGTGCGGACAATCTCGCGCACGGCCGCTGGGGCGCGCGCGACGTCGCGGTGCGGTTGCCGCACGCGATGCGCCCGTCGCGCGGCGAGACGCTGCCCGTCGCGCTGCCCGCGCAGCATCTGCATTTCTTCGATCCGGCGACGGGCAAGCGCGCCGGCTGATTCGAATCCCCGAGCCCCCGGCTCACCGTTTCCGACGAGATTGCGATGACGATCCTGCGAACCTGGCCTTATCCGCGCGTGGTCGCGCACCGCGGCGGCGGCGCGCTGGCCCCCGAGAACACGCTCGCCGCGCTCGATGCGGGCGCGCGCTACGGGCACAAGATGGTCGAATTCGACGCGAAGCTGTCGGCGGACGGCGTCGCGTTCCTGCTGCACGACGACACGGTCGAGCGCACGTCGAACGGCGCGGGCGCCGCGTGCGACATGCGCTACGCGGCGCTCGCCGCGCTCGACGCCGGCGCGTGGTACGACGCGCGCTTCTCGGGCGAGCGGATGCCGACGCTCGCGCAGGCGGCGGCGCGCTGCCTCGCGCTCGGCCTCGCGGCGAACGTCGAGATCAAGCCGTGCCCTGAGCGCGACGAGGAAACGGGCCGCGTCGTCGCGGCTCAGGCGGCCGAGCTTTGGCGCGACGCCGCCGTGCCGCCGCTGTTGTCGTCGTTTTCGGCGGTGGCGCTCGGCGCGGCGCGCGAGGCCGCGCCGGCGCTGCCGCGCGGGGTGCTGTACGAGGAAATTCCGGCGGACTGGCTGGAGGAGACGCAGCGGCTCGGCTGTGTGTCGCTGCACGCGCATCACGCGCAATTCAACGAGGCGCTCGTGCGCGACGTGAAAGCGTCGGGGCTGCGCATTCTTGCGTACACGGTAAACGAACCCGCCCGGGCGCGCGAGCTCGCGGATTGGGGCGTGGACCTCATTTGCACGGACCGGATCGACCTGATCGGCGCGGACTTCGCCGATCGGGAAGGATGAAACCGGCGTTTTGCGCGCCGCGCGCGAACGAAATCGCTCCGGCGAGAGCCCGCCGGAGCAGGAGGCGACAGCCACCTCGTAACCTCAAGAAAATTCCGCTACAAATTGCAGCGGAATTAACCATTCCCCAAATATTCGACTACGCTTAGAAACGGTAGCCGATGTTCAGGTAGGTCACGATCGGATTCAGCGTGATCTTCGCTTGCGAAGTCTGCGTGAGCGTGCCGATCAGCGTTGGGCGCTGCGTCGTCAGCGTGGCCGTCAGGCTGACGGGGATGTACGACACCGACAGCCCGCCGAACCAGTGATCGGTGAAGTTGTAAGTGAAGCCCGCGTTGATGACGGGCGCCCACTGATTGCTGGTCGTCACGCTCGTCGGGCCGCCGAGCGCGCCGCGCTCGAATGCGGTGTTCGTGATCTTCGCGCCGGTGAACCAGATGTACGAGGCGCCGATGCCGACGTAGGGCCGGAATTTCGCCTTCGCGTCATTGAAGTAGTACTTGAGGAGGAGCGCCGGGCTCCATTGGTAAGCATGACCGAGCACGCCGAACTGTTCGAGCGAGCCTTTGCCGTTCAGATTGAACCTTGGCGGGATCCCGGCGACCAATTCAGTGGCGATGTGATCCGTCAGGAAGTAGCCGGCGGCGAAGCCGATGGTGTCCGCATTGTCGATGCCCGCGCCCGTGTTGGGCACCTCATGATTGACCGGCGTGCCGCCCACGTTCATGACCTTGAGCGGATCGCTGCTGTCCTGTGGGGCGAGATGGAACCAGCCGTTCGTCACGTAGAAGCTGCCTGCGGATTGCGCGTGCGCTGCCGTTGCGGCTGCCGCGAAAGCGAGCGCAGCGGCCCCCGTAATGGCCATTTTTTGTTTCATCCTTAGTCTCCTCCGATTAAAGGCGTGCTCATTATGACTACGGCGTTTCAAACAGGACAGAGTTGTAAGCTAGAACGTTTTCCCTAGAATTCGCACGACCGTGCGTATTCCCGCGCCGCGGCGGGCTTTGGCGCGGATGCACTTGTACGGGCCTTCGGGTATTTCCTAACGCGATCAAACGGACATTCAGCATGGCACGGCTAGCACGACTTTACGTTCCCGATCAGCCGCAGCACGTGATTTTACGCGGCCTCGATCAGCAACCGGCGTTCGTCGACGACCAGGATTACGAACTATTCATCGACTGCCTGAAGGCGGCGGCGCGCGATCATCATCTGGCGGTGCATGCATACGTGCTGCTGCCGCGCCAGGTCCAGCTCCTCGTGACGCCGAGCGACGAGGCGAGCCTGCCGAAGGCGATGCAGGCCGTCGGCCGGCGCTACGTCGCGCATTTCAACCGGCGCTACTCGCGGCGCGGCACGCTGTGGGAAGGGCGTTATCGCGCGACCGTCATCGAGGGCGAGCGCTATTTCCTGCTCGCGAGCCGCGTCGTCGAGATGAGCCCCGTGCGCGCGCAGCTCGTGACGAGCGCGGACGCGTACCGCTGGTCGAGCTATCGGCACCACGTCGGCCTCACCGTCGACAGCCTGATCACCGACCACCCGCTCTACTGGGCGCTCGGCAACACGCCGTTCGAGCGGCAGCGCGCGTACAAGGAGCTGTGCGAGCAGCCGCTCGACGAGCGTCAGGCCGACCAGCTCCAGCAGGCGACGCTGAAGGGCTGGGTGCTGGGCGGCGAGACCTACCGCGAATGGGCGGCGCGCACGGCGAACCGGCGCGTGTCGCCGCTGCCGCGCGGGCGGCCCCGCAAGGTGCGCGAGAACACGCCGCCCATCCAGCAGTGAGCGCGCCGGCGGCGGACGCGAGGCGGCATCCGGGGATGCCGCTTGTTTTTGCTCCATTTTGATGCGGCCCCAATAAAAAGAAGTGATCGTGCACCAAGTTTGTAATTGGGGTTCGACCATTGGGATTTATTTGCTATTCCCTTGATTCGTCGCGTATATTCCGAATTCCGGCAGTCGCAGGCCCACCCGCTCCTGCCCGGCCGGCCACGTCGCGATCCACACGAAGGGGGACGACGGGCAACAAGCAAATGGTTTCAACGGCCGCGAGGCCCCCTTTCCGACGGTGTCCCCATGATCGACCACCAGCAGCCGAAGAGCGCGCTTCCCGCCGCGCAAGGTCTGTACGACCCGCAAAACGAGCACGACGCCTGCGGCGTCGGCTTCGTCGCTCACATCAAGGGCAAGAAGAGCCACGAAATCATCGAGCAGGGTCTGAAGATCCTCGAGAACCTCGATCACCGCGGCGCGGTCGGCGCCGATCCGCTGATGGGCGACGGCGCGGGCATCCTGATCCAGATTCCGGACGCGTTCTACCGCGAGGAGATGGCGAAGCAGGACGTGACGCTGCCGCCCGCCGGCGAATATGGGGTCGGGATGATCTTCCTGCCGAAGGAAAGCGCATCTCGGATCGCGTGCGAGCAGGAGCTCGAGCGCACGGTGAAGGCGGAAGGCCAGGTCGTGCTCGGCTGGCGCGACGTGCCGGTCGACCACGCGATGCCGATCTCCCCCACGGTGAAGGGGAGCGAGCCCGTGATCCGCCAGATCTTCATCGGCCGCGGCAAGGACGTGATGGTGACGGACGCGCTCGAGCGCAAGCTCTACGTGATCCGCAAGACGGCGAGCCACCGGATCCAGGCGCTCAAGCTCAAGCACGGCAAGGAATACTTCGTGCCGTCGATGTCGGCGCGCACGGTCGTCTACAAGGGCCTGCTGCTCGCGGGCCAGGTCGGCGTGTACTACCGCGATCTGCAGGACGAGCGCGTCGTGTCGGCGCTCGCGCTCGTGCACCAGCGTTTCTCGACGAACACGTTCCCCGCGTGGGAGCTCGCGCACCCGTACCGGATGATCGCGCACAACGGCGAAATCAACACGGTCAAGGGCAACGTCAACTGGCTGAACGCGCGCACCGGCGCGATCGCGTCGCACGTGCTCGGCGACGACCTGCCGAAACTGTGGCCGCTGATCTATCCGGGCCAGTCCGATACCGCATCGTTCGACAACTGCCTCGAACTGCTCGTGATGGCGGGCTACCCGCTCGTGCACGCGGTGATGATGATGATTCCCGAAGCGTGGGAGCAGCACACGCTGATGGACGACAACCGCCGCGCGTTCTACGAATACCACGCCGCGATGATGGAGCCGTGGGACGGCCCTGCCGCGATCGCGTTCACCGACGGCCGCCAGATCGGCGCGACGCTCGACCGCAACGGTCTGCGCCCGGCGCGCTACGTCATCACCGACGACGATCTCGTGATCATGGCGTCGGAAGCCGGCGTGCTGCCGATTCCCGAATCGAAGATCGTCAAGAAGTGGCGTCTGCAGCCGGGCAAGATGTTCCTGATCGACATGGAGCACGGCCGGATCATCGACGACAAGGAGCTGAAGGACAACCTCGCGAACGCGAAGCCGTACAAGAGCTGGATCGACGCGGTGCGCATCAAGCTCGACGAGATCGAGCCGGAGGACGAGGACGTCGCCGCCGAGCGCCGCTCGTCGGCCGCGCTGCTCGACCGCCAGCAGGCGTTCGGCTATACGCAGGAAGACCTGAAGTTCCTGATGGCGCCGATGGCGCAGCAGGGCGAGGAGGCGGTCGGCTCGATGGGCAACGATTCGCCGCTCGCCGTCATGTCGAACAAGAACAAGACGCTCTATCACTACTTCAAGCAACTGTTCGCGCAGGTCACGAATCCGCCGATCGACCCGATCCGCGAGAACATGGTGATGTCGCTCGTGTCGTTCATCGGCCCGAAGCCGAACCTGCTCGACACGAACAACATCAACCCGCCGATGCGCCTCGAAGTGTCGCAGCCCGTGCTCGACTTCAAGGACATCGCGAAGATCCGCTCGATCGATCGCTACACGGGCGGCAAGTTCAGCGCCTACGAGCTGAACATCTGCTATCCGGTCGCCTGGAACAAGGAAGGCATCGAGGCGCGCCTCGCTTCGCTGTGCGCGGAAGCCGTCGACGCGGTGAAGTCGGGCTACAACATCCTGATCGTGTCCGACCGCAAGACGGACGCCGAGAACGTCGCGATCCCGGCGCTCCTCGCGACGTCGGCGATCCACACGCACCTCGTGCAGCAGGGCCTGCGCACGAGCACGGGCCTCGTCGTCGAGACGGGCTCCGCGCGCGAGACGCACCACTTCGCGCTGCTCGCCGGCTACGGCGCGGAGGCCGTGCATCCGTACCTGGCGATGGAAACGCTCGCGAAGATGGCGCAGGGGCTGCCGGGCGACCTGTCGCCGGAGAAGGCGATCTACAACTTCACGAAGGCGGTCGGCAAGGGGCTGCAGAAGGTGATGTCGAAGATGGGCATCTCCACGTACATGTCGTACACCGGCGCGCAGATCTTCGAGGCGCTCGGCCTCGCGACCGATCTCGTCGAGAAGTACTTCAAGGGCACGGCGTCGAAGGTGGGCGGCATCGGCCTGTTCGAAGTGGCCGAGGAAGCGATCCGCCTGCACCGCGACGCGTTCGGCGACAACCCGGTCCTCGCCGACATGCTCGACGCGGGCGGCGAGTATGCGTTCCGCGTGCGTGGCGAAGACCACATGTGGACGCCCGATTCGATCGCGAAGCTGCAGCACGCGACGCGCGGCAATTCGTACCAGACGTACAAGGAATATGCGCACCTGATCAACGATCAGACGAAGCGCCACATGACGCTGCGCGGCCTGTTCGAATTCAAGGTCGATCCGATGAAGGCGATTCCGATCGACGAAGTCGAGCCGGCGAAGGAGATCGTCAAGCGCTTCGCGACGGGCGCGATGTCGCTCGGCTCGATCAGCACCGAGGCGCACACGACGCTCGCGATCGCGATGAACCGGATCGGCGGCAAGTCGAACACGGGCGAAGGCGGCGAGGACGAGAACCGCTATCGCAACGAGCTGCGCGGCATTCCGATCAAGGTCGGCGACACGCTGAAGTCGGTGATCGGCGACGAGATCGTGCGCGACATCCCGCTGAAGGAGGGCGATTCGCTGCGCTCGAAGATCAAGCAGGTCGCGTCGGGCCGCTTCGGCGTGACGGCCGAGTATCTCGCGTCGGCCGACCAGATCCAGATCAAGATGGCGCAGGGCGCGAAGCCGGGCGAAGGCGGCCAGTTGCCGGGCCACAAGGTGTCCGAATACATCGGCAAGCTGCGCTACTCGGTGCCGGGCGTTGGCCTCATCTCGCCGCCGCCGCACCACGATATCTACTCGATCGAGGATCTCGCGCAACTGATCCACGACCTGAAGAACGTCAATCCGGCCGCGAGCATCTCGGTGAAGCTCGTGTCGGAAGTGGGCGTCGGCACGGTCGCGGCGGGCGTCGCGAAGGCGAAGGCCGATCACGTCGTGATCGCGGGCCACGACGGCGGCACGGGCGCATCGCCGCTGTCGTCGGTCAAGCACGCGGGCACGCCGTGGGAGCTCGGCCTCGCCGAGACGCAGCAGACGCTCGTGCTGAACCGCCTGCGCGGGCGCATCCGCGTGCAGGCCGACGGCCAGATGAAGACGGGCCGCGACATCGTGATCGGCGCGCTGCTCGGCGCGGACGAATTCGGCTTCGCGACGGCGCCGCTCGTCGTCGAAGGCTGCATCATGATGCGCAAGTGCCATCTGAACACGTGCCCGGTCGGCGTCGCGACGCAGGACCCGGTGCTGCGCGCGAAGTTCTCGGGCCAGCCCGAGCACGTCGTCAACTACTTCTTCTTCGTCGCCGAGGAGGCGCGCGAGATCATGGCGCAGCTTGGCATCGCGAAGTTCGACGATCTCGTCGGCCGCGCCGATCTGCTCGACATGCGCCGCGGCGTCGCGCACTGGAAGGCGAAGGGCCTCGACTTCTCGCGCGTGTTCTACCAGCCGGAAGGCTGCGAGGGCATCGCGCACCGTCACGTCGAATCGCAGGAGCACGGCCTCGAGCGTGCGCTCGACCACGTGCTGATCGAGAAGGCGAAGGCCGCGATCGAGAGCGGCGAGCACGTGTCGTTCATCCAGCCGGTGCGCAACGTGAACCGCACGGTCGGCGCGATGCTCTCCGGCGCGATCGCGAAGAAGCACGGCCACGACGGCCTTGCCGACGACGCGGTCCACATCCAGTTGAAGGGCACGGCGGGCCAGAGCTTCGGCGCGTTCCTCGCGAAGGGCGTGACGCTCGACCTCGTCGGCGACGGCAACGACTACGTCGGCAAGGGCCTGTCGGGCGGCCGGATCATCATCCGCCCGACCAACGATTTCCGCGGCAAGTCCGAGGAGAACATCATCTGCGGCAACACGGTGATGTACGGCGCGCTCGAAGGCGAGGCGTTCTTCCGCGGCGTCGCGGGCGAGCGCTTCTGCGTGCGCAACTCGGGGGCGACGGCGGTCGTCGAGGGCACGGGCGATCACGGCTGCGAATACATGACGGGCGGCACGGTCGTCGTGCTCGGCGAGACGGGCCGCAACTTCGCGGCCGGCATGTCGGGCGGGCTCGCGTACGTGTACGACCCGGAAGGCACGTTCTCCGCGAAGTGCAACAAGTCGATGGTCGCGCTCGATCCTGTGCTGCAGCAGGCCGAGCAGGAGCGCACGGTCGATCCCGCGCTCTGGCATGGCGGCGCGACGGACGAAGCGCTGCTCAAGGGGCTCGTCGAGCGCCACTTCCAGTTCACCGGCTCGCCGCGCGCGAAGTCGCTGCTCGAGAACTGGGATGCGGCGCGCCGCCAGTTCGTGAAGGTGTTCCCGCACGAATACAAGCGCGCGCTCGGCGAAATCGGCGCGAAGAAAGCGGGCGAGGTGCTCGCCGCCTGACGCAACGCGGCTCGACGACATAGCGAACGCGCCCGTCCGACGCGGCGGGCGCGGGTCCCCCTTACCCGATTCAACAGATTCAGAAGAGAACCTCATGGGCAAGATCACCGGTTTTCTGGAGTACGAGCGCCGTCACGAGGCGTACGAAGCGCCGCTCACGCGCGTGAAGCACTACAAGGAATTCGTCGCGGCGTTGACCGACGAGGACGCGAAGATCCAGGGCGCGCGCTGCATGGATTGCGGCATTCCGTTCTGCAACAACGGCTGTCCCGTCAACAACATCATTCCGGACTTCAACGATCTCGTGTATCGCCAGGACTGGCGGCAGGCGATCGACGTGCTGCACTCGACGAACAACTTCCCCGAGTTCACGGGCCGCATCTGCCCGGCGCCGTGCGAGGCGGCGTGCACGCTCGGGATCAACGACGATCCGGTCGGCATCAAGTCGATCGAGCACGCGATCATCGACAAGGCGTGGGCGCAAGGCTGGGTCGAGCCGCAGCCCGCCGCGCACAAGACGGGCAAGAAGGTCGCGGTGGTAGGCTCCGGCCCCGCGGGCCTCGCCGCCGCGCAGCAGCTCGCGCGCGCGGGCCACGACGTGACGGTGTTCGAGAAGAACGACCGGATCGGCGGCCTGCTGCGCTATGGGATTCCCGACTTCAAGCTCGAGAAGTGGCTGATCGACCGCCGGATGCGCCAGATGGAAGCGGAAGGCGTGACGTTCCGCACGAGCGTGTTCATCGGCCGCGATCCGCTGCCCGAGACGATCGGCAACATGGCGAAGGAGACGATTTCGCCCGAGACGCTGAAGGACGAATTCGACGCGGTCGTGATCGCGGGCGGCTCGGAGACGCCGCGCGATTTGCCGGTGCCGGGCCGCGAGCTCGCCGGCATCCATTTCGCGATGGAGTTCCTGCCGCAGCAGAACCGCGTGAACGCGGGCGACAAGGTGGCCGATCAACTGCTCGCGAAGGGCAAGCACGTCGTCGTGATCGGCGGCGGCGACACGGGCTCGGACTGCGTCGGCACGTCGAACCGTCACTGCGCGAAGCACGTCACGCAGTTCGAGCTGCTGCCGCAGCCGCCCGAGGCGGAGAACAAGCCGCTCGTGTGGCCATACTGGCCGATCAAGCTGCGCACGTCGTCGTCGCATGAGGAAGGCTGCGAGCGCGACTGGGCGGTCGCGACGAAGCGTTTCGAAGGCAGGAACGGCAAGGTCGAGAAGCTGATCGCGGTGCGCGTCGCGTGGGTCGACGGCAAGATGCAGGAAGTGCCGGATTCGGAGTTCGAGATCAAGGCCGATCTCGTGCTGCTCGCGATGGGCTTCACGCAGCCGGCCGCGCCCGTGCTCGACGCGTTCGGCGTCGCGAAGGACGCGCGCGGCAACGCGCGTGCGGGCACCGAGGGCGATCGCGCGTACTACACGTCGGTCGACAAGGTGTTCGCGGCGGGCGACATGCGCCGCGGCCAGTCGCTTGTCGTCTGGGCGATCCGCGAAGGCCGCCAGTGCGCGCGCTCGGTCGACGCGTACCTGATGGGCAGCTCGGAGTTGCCGCGCTGAGCGGGCGGCATTCGCCAGAACGTCGTTTCGACGAACCGGGCGTCCTGCGGGCGCCCGGTTTTTTTGTGCGCGGACGCTTTGCCGCGGCGCGCA
Organism: Burkholderia sp. MSMB1589WGS; assembly: GCF_001636105.1. Lineage (NCBI taxonomy): Bacteria > Pseudomonadati > Pseudomonadota > Betaproteobacteria > Burkholderiales > Burkholderiaceae > Burkholderia > Burkholderia sp. MSMB1589WGS. The sequence continues at coordinate 1,695,056 of NZ_LNJT01000007.1, read as the reverse complement.
TCGCGAGCATCGTGCGGCACGCGTCGCCCTCGGCGGCATCCTTTCATTTTTCTCCCGAAAAATTTCATTTTGTAAGAGTCGGTGCAACCTGTCATATCATGTCGGCCCTTGGCCGGCCGTGACCGGAATCAATACATAATTCGACCCTAAATCAGGAGATGATGGATGGAAGGCTTTGCGCACGCGATGATCGACGGGATCAACGCCATTCTCTGGAATTACGTGCTGATCGCGCTGCTGCTCGGCGCCGGCGCGTGGTTCACGCTGCGCTTCAGGATGATCCAGTTGCGCGCGCTGTTTCTCAGCATGCGCCTCGTCGGCAGCAAGGGCGAACCTGGCAGCATCTCGTCGTTCCAGGCGTTCGCGACCGGGCTCGCGAGTCGCGTCGGCACGGGCAACATCGCGGGCGTCGCGGTCGCGATGACGGTGGGCGGCCCAGGCGCGATCTTCTGGATGTGGGCGACGGCGCTCGTCGGGATGTCGTCCGCGTTCGTCGAGGCGACGCTCGCGCAAATCTTCAAGGTGTCGCATCATGACGGCACGTATCGCGGCGGTCCCGCGTACTACATCCAGATCGGGTTGCGCTCGCGCGGCTTCGGCGTGCTGTTCTCGCTGTCGCTGATCCTCGTGTTCGGCTTCGTGTTCAACGCGGTGCAGGCGAACGCGATCGCCGAGGCATTCAACACGTCGTTCGGCGTGAGCCGCGCCGCGGTCGGGCTCGCGCTCGTCGCGCTGACGGCGCCGATCATCTTCGGCGGGATTCGCCGGATCGCGCACGTTGCGCAGGTGATCGTGCCCGTGATGGCGATCGGCTATCTCGCGCTCGCGGGCTACGCGGTCGCGACGCACATCGCGCTCGTGCCGGACATGATCGCGCTGATCGTGAAGAGCGCGTTCGGCCTCGAGCAGGCGGCGGGCGGCCTGACCGGCTACGCGGTGAGCCAGGCGGTGTCGATCGGCGTGAAGCGGGGCCTGTTCTCGAACGAGGCCGGGATGGGTAGCGCGCCGAACGCGGCCGCGACCGCGAGCACGCGGCATCCGGTCACGCAGGGGCTGATCCAGATGCTCGGCGTGTTCGTCGACACGATCGTGATCTGCAGCGCGACCGCGTTCGTGATCCTGTTGTCGGGGCAGTACGAGCCGGGCACGTCGATGGAAGGCGCGGCGCTCACGCAGCGCGCGATTTCGAGCCACGTCGGCGACTGGGGAGGCATCTACATGGCGGTGGCGATCTTTTTCCTCGCGTTTTCTTCGGTGATCGGCAACTACGCGTATGCGGAAGGCAACGTCGGATTCGTCACGAGCCGGCGCGGCGCGCTCTTCGTGTTCCGGCTCGCAGTGCTCGGGATGGTGATGTTCGGCAGCGTCGGGCAACTGCCGCTCGTGTGGGCGATGGCCGATACCAGCATGGGGCTGATGGCGCTCATCAACCTGATCGCGATTCTGATGCTCGGCAAGTACGCGCTCGCCGCGTGGTGCGATTACCAGCGTCAGCGCGCGGCGGGCGTGGCCGATCCGGTGTTCACCCGCAGGACGATTCCCGCGCTCGCGAAGGTGCTCCCGGACGACGTGTGGGGCGAGCACGGGCCGCTGCCGCAAGGCGACAGGCTCGCGGCGGGGCGCGCTTCGGGCGTCGACGCGGCTCGGGCCGCGGGGACGGCCGGCTCCGCGCGATGACGATGGCGAGCGACCGGTTGCGCTGCTTCGTCGCGCTGACGCTCGATCGGGCGTCGCGCGACGCGCTTGCCGCGCTGCCCGTCGCCGCCGGCGCGCGGCGCACGCCGCGCGACCAACTGCACGTGACGATCGCGTTCCTCGGCGCGATCGAGCGGACGAAGAGCGCGCAGCTCGGCGCGCGCATCGCCGAGCTTGCGGCGGCCGGCGCGGTGCCGCCCGCCGATGTCGAGCGCGTCGTCTGCTGGCCGAGCACCGCGCATGCGCGGCTCGTCGTCGCGGAGCTCGCGCCGCAGCCGCCATTGCTTGCGCTCGGCGAGCGGGTGGGCGGCGCGCTGCGCGCGCTCGGCCTGCCGCCCGACAGCCGCGCGTTCAGGCCGCATGTGACGATCGCGCGGTTGCCTCGCGACGCGCATCGCGTGACGATCGACGGCGCGAACGGCGCCGAGCGCCGCACGCCGCTTGCGTTGCGGTTCGAAACGCTCACGCTCTACGAGAGCGTCCTCACGCGCATGGGCGCCGAGCATCGGGTGCTCGCGGCAGCGGCGCTGCCGAAGTAAGCGCCGCCCGAGCCACGCGGGCGGATTGCTTACTGCGTACGACGCGGCTGCGGCATCGTCGAGCCCGCGCATCGCGGCTTCATCGGCGGCCCATTCGGCGACACGCGCCCATCGCGCACGCCGTGCGCCTACCGCCCGCTGCCGTACCGCGCGAGCGTCAGTCCGTCGAGATCGATCTCCGGCTCGCGCCCGGCGACGAGATCCGCCACCACCTTCCCCGATCCCATCGACATCGCCCAACCGGTCGAGCCGTGGCCGACGTTCAGCCACAAGCCGTCGATGCCGGACGGGCCGAGCAGCGGCGCGCCGTCCGGCGTCATCGGCCGGCGGCCGACCCAGAACTGCGCGTCGCCGGCGCGCGCCGCATGCGGGAACCAGTCGTCGAGCACCTTCATCAGCGTGCGCAGCGCCTGCGCACGCAGCGTCGCGCGGCGGTCGCCGAGCTCGGCCGTGCCCGCGACGCGCAGCGTCGGCCCGAAGCGCGTGATCGCGGTCTTCAGCGATTCGTCCATCAAGGCGGCGCGCGGCGCTTTTTCGGCGTCGGCGATCGGCAGCGTCGCCGAATAGCCTTTGACCGGATAGAGCGGCACGCGTATGTCCACACGCGCGAGCAGTGCCGCACTGTCGACGCCGAGCGCGACGACGATCGCGTCCGCCGCGAGCCGCTCTTCGTGCAGCTCTTCGTGCAGCTCTTCGTGCGCGCGCCGCCCCGGCTGCGGGGACGACGCGTCCGCGCGGGCGATCGTCACGCCGCACGCGCGAGCGCGCTCGATCTGCAGCGCGCGTACATCGGTGCCGAAGCGGAACCGCACGCCGTTCGCCTCGCAGATCGCGCGCAACTGGCGCGTGAAGCGCGCGCAGTCGCCCGCTTCGTCGTCGGGCAGATGGAGCCCGCCGACGGGCCGCACGTTCGCCCAGCGCAGGCCGGGCTCGATGCGCGCGCATTCGTCGGCGCTCACCTCGCGATGCGCGATTCCCGCGTCGCGCAGCACCGCGAGCGCGGGCTGCGCGAACTCGACGTCGAACGCGCTGCGAAAGAGCTGCAGATAGCCCTGGCTCGCGCCATAGTCGAACGGGTGGCGGCTGCGGAACGCGTGCAGGCAACTGCGGCTGTAGTACGCGACGCGCTGCATCCGCTGCTTGTTCACGCGGAACCGCGCGAGCTCGCATTCGCGCAGCCAGCGCGCGATCCAGCGCCATTGCGCGGGGTCGAGCGTCGGCCGGAACACGAGCGGCGACGCCGGCTCGAACAGGTACTTGAGGATCTTCGCGGGCATGCCGGGCGCGGCCCACGGCGTCACGTAGCCGGGCGCGATGATGCCGGCGTTGCCGCGGCTCGTCGCGAGCGCGACGTCGGCCTCGCGCTCGATCACGGTGACGTCGAAGCCCGCCTCGCGCAGGTGGAACGCGGTGGCGACGCCGATCACGCCGGCGCCGAGAACGATCGTATGCATGTCGGTTCGAAGCGATGCGCGCTCAATGCGCGGCGCCGGCGTGCTCGACGAGCGACTTGCCCCTCGTCTCGGGCAGCGCGAGCACCGCGACGATCACGAGCAGGTAGCCGCCGCCCGCGACGAGGCCGATCGCCTTCACGAGCGACATCGATTGCGACAGCGAGCCGACGAGAATCGGAAAGAACGAGCCGATCCCGCGGCCGAGGTTGTAGCAGAAGCCCTGGCCCGAGCCGCGGATCGCGCCCGGATACAGCTCCGACAAGTATGCGCCGATGCCCGCGAAGATGCCCTGCACGACGATGCCGAGCGGAAAGCCGAGCAGCAGCATCGCGGCATCGGTGATCGGCAGCATCGTGTACGCCATGCCGAGCGTGAACGAGCCGACCGCGAACAGCACGAACGATGCGCGCCGCCCGATCCGGTCGGACAGGAGCGCGCCGACCAGATAGCCGCAGAACGACCCGGCGATCAGCACGATCAGATAGCCGCTCGTGTTGAATACGGATAGATGCCGGACCGTCTTCAGATAGGTCGGCAGCCAGGTCGTGATCGCGTAGTAGCCGCCGAGCATGCCGGTGCAGAGCGCGCTGCCGAAGAGCGTCGTCTTCAGGTGCGCGCGATCGAAGATCTGCAGGAAGTGCGCGCGGTCGACGCCGCGCTCGCGCGCGCGGCGGGCGGCGACGTAGATGTCGGGGTCGCTCACGTTGCGGCGGATGTAGAGAATCCACAGCGCGGGGACGATGCCGATCCAGAAGCACGCGCGCCACGCGTGCGGCTCGGGCAGCAGCGCGAAGAACGCCCAGTACAGCACGGCGGCCGCCGCCCAGCCGAACGACCAACTGCTCTGCACGGTGCCGACCGCCTTCGCGCGATGCTCGGGCGAGCGGATCGTCTCGGCCATCATGATCGTGACGACCGACCATTCGCCGCCGAAGCCGAAGCCTTGCAGCGTGCGCGTGGCGAGCAGTTGCCAGAACGAATGCGTGAAGCCGGACAGAAACGTGAACAGCGCGAACGTCGCGATCGTCCATTGCAGCACGCGCACGCGGCCGTAGCGGTCGGCGAGGATGCCGGCGAGCCAGCCGCCCACCGCGGACGAGATCAGCGAGCTCGTCGCGATCATGCCCGCTTCGCTTTTCGACATCCCCCACGCGGCGATCAGCGACGGAATCAGGAACGAGTAGATCATGAAGTCGAACGCGTCGACGGCATAGCCGCCGAAGCCCGCGTAGAGCGTGCGCCGCTCGCGCGCCGACAGCTCGTGAAACCACTGGAATGCCTGCATGCGCGCCGCTCCTCTCGCTTTCGTCGTCGTCGCGCGTTCGTCGCGCGCGATGCGGGCTATTGTACGAGCGCGGCGACGGCGGAAAAAAATGTGATCGGAGCGGCCGCGGCATCGGACGCGCGCCGCGCATCGCGATGCGGTTGCGGCGCGCGGTTGGGGACGCGTCGCGTGTGGAATGCCGAAGCCGAAGCGGCCGTACGAACCATTTCGTCAATCGGCCGGCGCGTTCGGCCGGGCGTCAACCGAGCGTCAGCCCGCCGTCGACGCGAATCACCTGCCCGGTGACGTGGCGCGCTTCGTCGGAGAGCAGAAACGCGATCAGCGCGGCAACGTCGTCCGGCTCCGCGATGCGGCCGAGCGGCGTCGCCTCGTTCGCGCGCCGCCACGCGGCCGCGTTCGCCTTGCTCGGCCCGCGGTCCTTGCGCGTGTAGCCGGGGGCGACCGCGTTGACCGTCACGTGCCGCGGCGCGAGCTCGGCGGCCGCCGTCTTCACGAGCGATTCGAGCGCGGCCTTCGCGGCGGCTGTCGCCGCGAACGGCATGTCGGCGCGATAGCGGTGCGCGACGAACGAGCTGACCGCGACGATCCGCGCGCGAGACGATCGAACGAGCGCCGGCCGCGCGGCGTCCACGAGCGCCGCGAACGCGCCCGGCATCGCCGCGAACGACGCGGCGAGCGCATCGGGCGCAAGGCCCGCGAGCGGCTGACGCACCGCGTAGCCCGCATTCGCGGCAACGTGATCGAGCGCGCCGAATGCGTCGAGCGTCGCGCCGACGAGCCGCGTAGCCGCGCCGGCACAGGCGAGATCCGCGACGAACGTCGCGCATGCGGCGCCCGCTGCGCGGCATCGGTCGGCGACGGCGGCGAGCCGCTCGCGCGCGGCTTCGTCAGCGCCGCGCGCGTGCAGCATCAGCGCGGCGCCGGGTGCGGCGAGCCTCGCTGCGAGCGCCGCGCCGATCCCCGAGCCCGCGCCCGTGATCAGCGCGACCCGCGCGTGCGCGGCGCTCACGCGGCCACGCGCGCTTCGTCGCGGCGCACGTCGAGCGTCTGCTGATGGAACGACGCGACCGATTCGCGATGCGCGATGCTGACGATCGCCGCCTTCGGCAGCCGTTCGTCGAAGAGCCGGTAGAGGCGCGCCTCGTTGTCCGCGTCGAGCGCGCTCGTCGCCTCGTCGAGGAACAGGTAGTCGGGCTTGTGCAGCAGCACGCGCGCGCCCGCGAGGCGCTGCTGCTCGCCGGGCGACAGGGTGCGCGTCCAGTGGCCCGTCTCGCCGAGCCGCTCGGCGTAGTCGGCGAGACCGCACGCGCGCAACGCGTCGCGGCATGCGTCGTCGCTGAACGCGTCGACGGCCGACGGATACGCGAGCGCTGCCTTCAGCGTGCCGATCGGCAAATAGCTCTGCTGCGGAACGAACATCATCCGCGCGGCGACGGGCGCGTCGATCGCGCCGTCGCCGAACGGCCAGAGGCCCGCGAGCGCGCGCATCAGCGTGCTCTTGCCGGAGCCGGACGGCCCGCGCACGAGCCAGCGCGAGCCGGGCTCGATCGCGACGTCGCCGATCGACGCGAGCGCCGCGCCGTTCGGCAGCGCGAGCTTCAGGCCCGACGTCGTGATCTGCTGCGCGTCGACGTAGTGCAGGTTGATGCCGCCGCGCTCGGTCGCGGGCGACATCGATTCCTTCAGATGCGACGCGCCCATCACGCGCTTGAACTCGCGCAGACGGTTGACGGTCGCGCGCCACTCGGCGAGCGTGCCGTAACTGTTGATGAACCACGAGAACGAATCGCTGACGGTGCCGAACGCGCGGCTGATCTGGATCAGCACGCCGAACGTGAACGCGCCCGCGAAGTAGCGCGGCGCGGCGACCGCGATCGGAAAGAGGCTCGCGAGCTGCGCATAGAAGTTCAGCACGAACGTGAGCCGCTTCGTGTAGCGCATCACGCGCCACCAGTTTTCGCGGATACGCTGGAACAGGTTCTGCTCGTGCGAGGTCTCGACGGGCTCGCCGTTGTAGAACGCGATCTGCTCGGCGTTCTCGCGGATGCGGATCAGGCTGAAGCGGAAGTCCGCCTCGACGCGCTGCTGCTGGTAGTTGATCGACACGAGCGGATGGCCGAAGCGGTGCATCACGTACGAGCCCGCGATCGCGTAGATCATCGCGACCCACACCATGTAGCCGGGGATCGTGATCGCGTGGCCGCCGAGCGAGATCGTCGCCGCGCCGGCGATCGACCAGAGGATCGTCGCGAACGAGATCAGCGTGACGACCGTCGACAGCAGGTCGAGCGACAGCGACAGCGTCGTCGACGCGAGCGACTGCAAGTCGTCCGCGATCCGCTGGTCGGGGTTGTCGGCGAGCCGGTCGCGCTCGATCCGGTAGAAGTTGCGATCGCCGAGCCATTCGTTCAGGAAGCGCGTCGTGAGCCACTGCCGCCAGCGGAAGCCGAGCATCTGCCGCAGATACAGGCTGTACACCGCGAGGATGATGAACGCGAACGCGAGCACGGCGAACGTCATCAGCAGGCTCGGGAAGTCGCGCACGTCCTTCGATTGCAGCGCGTTGTAGAACGACGCGCTCCACGAGTTGATCCGCACGTTGATCCACACGAGCGTGAGGTTGATCGCGACGATCGTGACGAGCAGTCCCCACGCGACCTTCCATTCCTCGGAGACCCAGTAGGGCTTGATGAGGCTCCACGTGGAGACCGGGGATCGGGATTGCGTCGGGTCGTCCGGGACGAGGGCGAGGGCTTGCATCGATTGAGTCATGAGCTTCCTGATATGAGGCCGGCAACGCCGGGCCAACGCGCGCGCCGCGCCCGGCGCGTGCGTTCGGCGCCGCGCGCGGCATGCGTGCCGCGGATTCTGGCGAGCATGCCTTAAACGGCGCTTAACGCCGGGAACGGCACTGGCTCGGCGCGCGGCGACGATGTCGCCCATGCGCCGGTTCCAGCGGCATTGTGCCAGCGCCGCCGCGCGGCGGGCGAATTTGCCGCAGCGCGAGGTTTGCGGCCGTTTCCGCTTTTATGGTCTAATGACCGCCGACGAAACAGGGGTGCTTTGCTGCGCGCCCCGGCCTGCCGGATCGGCAGGGCCGGATGCGCGGCGAGGCTGAGAGAGACCCTTCGCACCCGATCCGGGTAATACCGGCGCGGGAAGTTTCCGATCCCGCCGGGCCATGCCCGCCGCCGCCGTTTCGGCGAGCCGCGCGCATCACGGTCCCGGCCGGCCTCAGTCGCCGGTTTCGTCCTTTTGAGTGCGCAACTTCGCGCGTGGCGGAAGGTATCGATGACCGTGCAATCTTCAGCTCTTTTGCGTCGCTGCGAGCCGTCGGCCGCGGCGGCTTCCCTGGCTCCCGCTGCGAGCCGCTCCCCGGTGACGAACACGGCGGACGGATGCGATGAACATGCGTGCGTCTGAACCCGATTTCGCGGTGCTGGGCGGCGGCCTCGTCGGCCGTCTGATCGCGTGGCGCCTCGCGGGCGCGGGGCACCGCGTGTCGCTCTACGAGCGCGGCGACGCGGCGGGCTCAGGCTCGGCCGCGTGGATCGCGGCCGCGATGCTCGCGCCGCTCGCCGAAGCCGCGAGCGCCGAGCGCTTCATCACCGATCTCGGCGTCGCGTCGCTCGATCGGTGGCCGGGCTGGCTCGCCGAGCTGCCGGAGCCCGTGTTCTTCCAGCGCAACGGCACGCTCGTCGTCTGGCACCACGCGGACCGGGCGGAAGCGCCGCTCTTCGAGCGCCGCGTGCGCGCGAATGCGAGCGCCGAGCTGCTCGACGGCGGCCTCGTCACGCTCGCGGGCGCACAGGTCGACGCGGCCGAGCCAGCGCTCGCCGGACGCTTCGCGCACGGCCTGCTGCTGCCGCGCGAAGGCCAGCTCGACAACCGCCAGGTGCTGCACGCGCTCGCCGCGGGCCTCGCCGAGCGCGGCGTCGACGCGCACTGGAACGTCGCCGTCGCGCCCGACGCCGCGCCTGCCGCGCGCATCACGATCGACTGCCGCGGGCTCGGCGCGAAAGCGCAGATGCCGGCGCTGCGCGGGATCCGCGGCGAAGTCGCGCGCGTGCATGCGCCTGGCATCGGCTTGACGCGCCCGGTGCGGCTGCTGCATCCGCGCTATCCGCTCTACGTCGCGCCGAAGGAGAACGATCTTTACGTGATCGGCGCGACCGAGATCGAAGGCGAGGACATGTCGCCCGTCAGCGTGCGCTCCGCGCTCGAGCTGCTGAGCGCCGCGTTCTCGGTGCATCCGGCGTTCGGCGAAGCGCGTATTCTCGAACTGAATGCGCAGTGCCGGCCGACGCTGCCCGACCATCGTCCGGCGCTCGTCTGGGACGGCGGCGCGACGCTCGCGGTCAACGGCCTGTACCGGCACGGTTTCATGATCGCGCCGGAAATCGCCGATGCCGCGGCCCGCTTCGCGCAGGCGCTCGTCGAGCGCACCGTGAAGGACGCCGACACGTTCGCCGCGTGGCGGCGCGACGCGCGCTGGCCGGCGCTGCTGCAGCACCGGGCGGCGCACGCGAGCGCGTGAGCCGCCCGGCGATCCGGTCAAATCCGATCCATCGACATCGACAGCCATCATGGACATCCAGGTCAACCAACAGACGCTCTCGCTGCCCGACGGCGCGACGCTCGCCGACGCGCTCGCCGCATACGGCGCGCGTCCGCCGTTCGCGGTCGCGGTCAACGGCGCGTTCGTCGCGCGCACGCAGCATGCGGCGCGCGCACTCGCCGCAGGCGACAAGCTCGACATCGTGCATCCGGTCGCGGGCGGCTGACGCGCCGACGCGCGAGCATCGCCCCCGCCCCCGTTTCCACAGGATCTTCCGATGAAGCCTCTTTCTTCCGCCGATACGCTCACGCTGCACGGCCAAACCTTCGCGAGCCGCGTGCTGCTCGGCACGTCGCGCTATCCGTCGCTGCAATCGCTGTCCGATTCGATCGCGGCCGCGCGGCCGGGCATGGTGACGGTCGCGCTGCGGCGCCAGATGAACGCCGGCGGGGCCGAGGCCGGCTTCTTCGACCTGCTCAAGCGCCACGACGTGCCGCTGTTGCCGAACACGGCCGGCTGCCAGACGGTGGCCGAGGCGGTGACGACGGCACAGATGGCGCGCGAGGTGTTCGGGACCGACTGGATCAAGCTCGAGCTGATCGGCGACGACTACACGTTGCAGCCGGACCCGATCGGCTTGATCGAGGCGGCGACGCTGCTCGTGAAGGACGGCTTCAAGGTGCTGCCGTACTGCACCGAGGATCTCGTGATGGGCCGGCGCCTGCTCGACGCCGGCTGCGAGGCGCTGATGCCGTGGGGCGCGCCGATCGGCACCGGCAAGGGCGTCGTGAACCCGTACGGGCTGCGCGTGCTGCGCGAGCGGCTGCCGGACGTGCCGCTCATCGTCGACGCGGGGCTCGGCGTGCCGTCGCATGCGTGCCAGGTGATGGAGTGGGGCTTCGACGGCGTGCTGCTGAACACGGCCGTGTCGCAGGCGACGCATCCGGAAATCATGGCGCGCGCGTTCGCGCGGGGCGTCGAGGCGGGGCGCGCGGCCTATCTCGCGGGGCCGATGGATGCGCGCGAGAGCGCGCACGCGAGCACGCCCGTCGTCGGCATGCCGTTCTGGCACCAGGACGGGAGCCATGCATGAGCGCCGCGCTGCCCGACGCGTTCTGGCCTCCCGCCGACGAGCTCACCGAAGCCGCCGAGCGGATTCGCGCGACGCTCGGCGTGTGGCCGCGGCCCGATGCGCGCACGCGAATCTGTCTCGCGCCGCCCGAGCATCCGCGTGCGGGCGACCTGTGGGTCGCGACCGCGGGCGAAGCCGGCGCGCACGGCGCGCACCTCGCGCGGCTGACCGCGGCGGGTGCGCAGGCGATCGTCATCGACGACGTGTCGGCGACGCTCCACACGGGCGCGGCGCGCCATGCGCTCGCCTCGCGCGCGCCGCTCGCCGACGACTGGATCGCGGCGCTCGCCGCCTTTCTCGATTGCGGCTTCGCCGCGCCCGACGCGCTCGTGCTCGCGCTCGCGTGGCGCGACGACGACGAGGCGCGCGGCGACGATCCGTGGCCCGTCGAGCCGGCGCGCTTTCCGCGCGTGCTCGGCGTGCCCGCCGCGCCCGAGCCTGCGTTTGCGCCGTGCCCGCAGCGGCTCGGCCTGTATCCGGTGCTGCCGAGCGCCGAATGGGTCGAGCGCGTGCTCGACTGCGGCGTGCGGACCGCGCAGTTGCGCGTGAAGGACGCGTCGCCCGACGCGCTGCGCGCGGAGGTCGCGCGGGCTGTCGCCGCGGGCCGCCGCCATCCGGACGCGCGCGTGTTCATCAACGATCACTGGCGGCTCGCGCTCGACGCGGGCGCGTACGGCATCCACCTCGGCCAGGAGGATCTGGAGACCGCCGACCTTTGCGCGATCGCGCAGGCGGGCGTGCGGCTCGGCCTGTCGAGCCACGGCTACTACGAAATGCTTGTCGCGCTGCAATTGCAGCCGAGCTACCTCGCGCTCGGCCCGGTGTTCGCGACCGCGACGAAAGCGGTTGCCGCACCGCCGCAGGGCCTCACGCGGCTCGCGCGCTACGCGCGCTTTGCGGGTCCGCAGGCGCCGCTCGTCGCGATCGGCGGAATCGCCGTGGACACGCTCGGCGCGGTGCTGGCGGCGGGCGTCGGCAGCGCGGCCGTCGTCAGTGCAATCACGGGCGCGGACGATTATCGGGCGGCGATTATTGCAATGCAGCAAAATTTCGCATGATAATTTGACAATCTCTGACTGGAGCGCGTGAGCGGCCTTGACGACATCATTCCGATGCAGGCCCTATAATTCGGCGTTCTGCGTATAAGGATTGTCAGCTCCGTGAGCTCCTCCTCCGAGTCCCTGCTAGAGCTTCGCGACGTCGATTTCGGCTACGGCGAGCGTCTCGTCCTGTCGAACCTGAACATGCGCTTCGCGCGCGGCCGGGTGGTCGCGGTGATGGGCGGTTCCGGCTGCGGCAAGACCACCGTGCTGCGCCTGATCGGCGGGCTCGTGCGCGCGCGCCGCGGCCAGGTGCTGTTCGACGGCGCCGACATCGGCGCGCAGACGCGCGACGGGCTGTACGCGCTGCGCCGCAAGATGGGCATGCTGTTCCAGTTCGGCGCGCTCTTCACCGACATGTCGGTGTTCGACAACGTCGCGTTCGCGCTGCGCGAGCATACCGACCTGCCCGAAGAGCTGATCCGCGATCTCGTGCTGATGAAGCTCAACGCGGTCGGCCTGCGCGGCGCGCGCGACCTGATGCCGTCCGAGGTGTCGGGCGGGATGGCGCGGCGCATCGCGCTCGCGCGCGCGATCGCGCTCGACCCGCAGCTCATCATGTACGACGAGCCGTTCGCGGGCCTCGACCCGATTTCGCTCGGCATCACCGCAAACCTGATCCGCACGCTGAACCACGCGCTCGGCGCGACGTCGATTCTCGTCACGCACGACGTGCCGGAATCGTTCGCGATCGCGGATTACGTGTACTTCCTGGCGAACGGCGGCGTGCTGGCCGAGGGCACGCCCGACGCGCTGCGCGCGTCGACCGATCCGAGCGTGCGCCAGTTCATCGACGGCGCGCCGGACGGCCCGTTCAAATTTCACTACATGAGCCAGCCGCTTGCGGCGGACTTCGGACTTGGCGGAGGGCGCAGATGATCAGCGCGATCGGGCGTTTCGTGATCGGCGGACTCGGGCGCACGGGCTATGCGACCCGGATGTTCTTGCGCGTCGTGCTCGAATTCTTTTCGCTGTTGCGGCGGCCGCGGCTCGTCACGAAGCAGATCCACTTCCTCGGCAATTATTCGTTCGTGATCATCGCCGTGTCGGGCCTGTTCGTCGGCTTCGTGCTCGGCCTGCAGGGCTACTACACGCTGAACCGCTACGGCTCCGAGCAGGCGTTGGGCCTGCTCGTCGCGCTGTCGCTCGTGCGCGAGCTCGGCCCCGTCGTGTCGGCGCTGCTGTTCGCGGGCCGCGCGGGCACGTCGCTCACGGCCGAGATCGGCCTGATGAAGGCGGGCGAGCAACTGACCGCGCTCGAGATGATGGCCGTCGATCCGCTGAAGAACGTGATCGCGCCGCGGATGTGGGCGGGCGTCATCGCGATGCCGCTGCTCGCGGCGATCTTCAGCGCGGTGGGCGTGCTCGGCGGCTACATCGTCGGCGTGCTGCTGATCGGCGTCGATCCCGGCGCGTTCTGGTCGCAGATGCAAGGCGGCGTCGAAGTGTGGGCCGACGTCGGCAACGGCGTGCTCAAGAGCGTCGTGTTCGGCTTCGCCGTCACGTTTATCGCGCTGTTTCAGGGTTACGAAGCGAAGCCGACGCCCGAGGGCGTGTCGCACGCGACGACCAAGACTGTCGTGTACGCGTCGCTTGCCATACTCGGCCTCGATTTCCTGCTGACCGCGTTGATGTTCAGCTAAGCCTTTTCTGGGATGACGATGAAAAAGATTGCACTCGACTTCTGGGTCGGCCTCTTCGTGGTGCTGGGCTTTCTCGCGTTGCTGTTTCTCGCGCTGAAGGTCGGCAACATGAGCTCGCTGTCGTTTCAGCCGACTTACGCGGTGAAGATGAAGTTCGACAACATCGGCGGCCTGAAGCCGCGCGCGGCCGTCAAGAGCGCGGGCGTCGTGGTCGGGCGGGTGAAGACGATCGGCTTCGACACGAACACCTACCAGGCGCTCGTCACGATCGATCTCGACAAGCAATACCCGTTTCCGAAGGATTCGTCTGCGAAGATCCTGACGTCGGGCCTGCTCGGCGAGCAGTACATCGGCCTCGATCCGGGCGGCGACACGGAAATGCTGAAGGCGGGCGATACGATCACGATGACGCAGTCGGCGATCGTGCTCGAGAACCTGATCGGCCAGTTCCTGTACAGCAAGGCCGCGGACGCGGGCGGCGCGAAGCCGGCCGCCGCCGCATCGGGCGCGCCGGCGCCTGCGCCCGCGCCGGCGGCGTCGGGCGCGGCGGCACAGTGAACGCCGCGCAAGCGGCATACGAGAGCAGAAGCGAGGGGAAGAACATCATGCAGACGATCCGCATCAGCCGCGCGGTGCTGGCGATCTCGGCCGCCGCGGCATTGAGCGGTTGCGCGACGGTCCAGACGCCGACGAAGGGCGATCCGTTCGAAGGCTTCAACCGGACGATGTACACGTTCAACGACAAGGTCGACCAGTACGCGCTCAAGCCGGTCGCGCGCGGCTACCAGTGGGCGGTGCCGCAGCCGATGCGCGACAGCGTGACGAACTTCTTCTCGAACATCGGCGACGTCTACATCGCCGCGAACAACCTCGTGCAGTTGAAGATCGCCGACGGCGTCGGCGACATCATGCGCGTCGTGATCAACACGGTGTTCGGCGTGGGCGGCCTGTTCGACGTCGCGACGCTCGCGAAGCTGCCGAAGCACGCGAACGACTTCGGCGTGACGCTCGGCCACTACGGCGTGCCGAGCGGCCCATACCTCGTGCTGCCGCTGCTCGGCCCGAGCACGGTGCGCGATACGGCGGGCCTCGCCGTCGACTACGCGGGCAACCCGCTCACCTACGTGCGGCCCGACAGCGTGAGCTGGGGCCTGTTCGGCCTGAACCTCGTGAACACGCGCGCGAACCTGCTGGGCGCGGGCGACGTGCTCGAGGCGGCCGCGATCGACAAGTATTCGTTCGTGCGCAATGCGTACCTGCAGCGCCGCCAGGCGCTGATCGGCGGCAGCACGGGCGCGCAGTCGAACCTGCCGGATTACGGCAACGAAGCGCCGCCGCCGAATTACGAGATGCCGGAAGAGGGCGCCGCGGCGCCCGCGAGCGGCGCGGCCGCGGCATCGGCGGCCTCCGGCGCGGCGCCTGCCGCGGCGGGGTCGGGCACGCCGGCAACGGCCTCGGCGCCGAATCCGGGCAGCGCGACCAACGTGCCCGCGCAGCAGGTCGTGCCGCCGTCGCCGGGCGGCATTCGTCTGCCGAGCATCCGGCTGCACTGATCCGGCACTTACATCGGTTACAGCCGGAAACGATTCTGACGGCGGCCGGCGCGAACTTGCGCGGCGGCCGAGGGTTCCAAGTCTGGCATCGACTCACACAAGCAGGTCATACCTATGAAGAAACTGTTCCTGATCCCCGTTTTTGCCGCGCTGTTCTCGTTCGGCGCGGCCGTCGCGCATGCGGAAGTCGACCAGTCGAACCCGCAGGCGCTCATCAAGTCCGCGACGCAGCAGGTGCTCGACGAGGTGCGCGCGCAGACGATCAAGCAGGGCGACACCGCCCGCATCATGACGATCGTCAACAGGGACATCCTGCCGTACACCGATTTCCGCCGCACGACGCAACTCGCGATGGGCCGCAACTGGCGCACCGCGACGCCCGCCCAGCAGCAGCAGGTGATCGAGCAGTTCAAGCAACTGCTGATCCGCACCTATTCGGGCGCGCTCGCGCAACTGAAGCCGGACCAGCAGATCCAGTACCCGCCGTTCCGCGCCGATGCGGACGCCACCGACGTCGTCGTGCGCACGGTCGCGATGAACAACGGCCAGCCGGTGCAGATCGACTACCGTCTGTACAAGACGACGCAGGGCTGGCGCGTCTATGACCTGAACGTGCTGGGCGCCTGGCTGATCCAGACCTACCAGCAGCAGTTCAGCGAGAAGATCCAGCAAAGCGGCGTCGACGGCCTGATCCAGTTCCTGACCGAGCGCAACCAGCAGCTTGCCTCGGGCAAGCAGGCATCGTGAGCCGCTTCGACTCCGGCGCGACGCTGACCCACGCGAGCGCGAAGGCCGCGCTCGCGCAAGGGCTCGCGCGCATCGACGCGGGCGCGACCGCCGTCGACTGCGGCGCGCTCGCGCAGTTCGATTCGTCGGCGCTCGCGGTGCTGCTCGCGTGGCAGCGCGCCGCGCGGGCGCGCGGGGTGACGCTCGACATCGTCAACCTGCCGCCGAAGCTCGCGAGCCTCGCGCAGGCGTACGGCGTCGATACACTTCTCTCCGGGCGACATTGACGCCCGCGTCCGGGCCCGCCTGCGGCCGCCGCGCCGTTTGCGAGCCCGCTCCGTTCCGTTGATCGACAGGGCGCGCGCCCGCCGCCAGCCGGGCCGGGCGTGACCGATGCGCGCAAAGCGCGGCTCGACGCATTCGCGGCGCGCGTCGCGCGTCCGGGCGTCGACTCCGGGTTCCCCACGCCGGCCGGCCTGGCCGGTTTGCCCTATAATCAACCGTTTTGCGGGACTGCCGAACGGTCCCCATTTCCCCTTTCGCATCGAGCATAAAGAAGGCGCTGCGGCCGTCGTGCCGCGCTCAGTCATGTCAGCCATAGAAATCCGTCACGTCAAGAAGCGCTACAAGTCGCTTCAGGCGCTCAAGGGCGTCAGCCTGTCGGTCGAGGAAGGCGAGTTTTTCGGTCTGCTCGGCCCGAACGGCGCAGGCAAGACCACACTCATCAGCATTCTCGCCGGCCTCGCGCGCGCCGACGAAGGCACCATCGCGGTGCGCGGCCACGACGTCGTCAAGGATTTCCGGGCGGCGCGGCGCGCGCTCGGCGTCGTCCCGCAGGAACTCGTGTTCGATCCGTTCTTCACGGTGCGCGAGACGCTGCGCATCCAGTCCGGCTACTTCGGGCTGCACCGCAACGACGACTGGATCGACGAAGTGATGGCGAACCTCGATCTCACCGACAAGGCCGACGCGAACATGCGCGCGCTGTCGGGCGGGATGAAGCGGCGCGTGCTCGTCGCGCAGGCGCTCGTGCACCGGCCGCCCGTGATCGTGCTCGACGAGCCGACGGCGGGCGTCGACGTCGAACTGCGCCAGACGCTGTGGAAGTTCATCTCGCGACTCAACCGCGAAGGCCACACGATCGTGCTGACCACCCACTATCTCGAGGAAGCCGAATCGCTCTGCGACCGCATCGCGATGCTCCGGCGCGGCGAAGTCGTCGCGCTCGACCGCACGCGCACGCTGCTGCAGCGTTTCTCGGGGCTGCAACTGTTCGTGCGGCTGTCGCGCGGCGCGCTGCCCGCCGAGCTGCGCGCGCTCGAGGCCGAGCCCGCGCCCGCCGCGGCGCCCGAGCATCTGCTGCGGATCACCGATTACGACGAGGTCGAGCGGATTCTGTCGCTATGCCGCGCGGCCGGCTGCGGCTTCGACGAGATCGAGATCCGCAAGGCCGATCTGGAGGATGTGTTCGTGCAGGTGATGAACGGCGCCGATGTGATCGAGGGGTTGGCATGAGCGGGTTTCGCACGCTGTTCTACAAGGAAATCCTGCGGTTCTGGAAGGTGTCGTTCCAGACGGTGCTCGCGCCCGTCGTCACCGCGCTCCTCTATCTGACGATCTTCGGGCATGCGCTGACGGGCCGCGTCGACGTGTATCCGGGCGTCGAGTACGTGAGCTTCCTCGTGCCCGGCCTCGTGATGATGAGCGTGCTGCAGAACGCGTTCGCGAACAGCTCGTCGTCGCTGATCCAGTCGAAGATCACGGGCAATCTCGTGTTCATGCTGCTGCCGCCGCTGTCGCACGCGGACATCTTCGGCGCTTACGTGCTCGCGTCCGTCGTGCGCGGGCTCGCGGTCGGCGCGGGCGTGTTCGTCGTTACGATCTGGTTCATTCCGATGAGCTTCGCCGCGCCCGTCTACATCGTCGCGTTCGCGCTGTTCGGCTCGGCGATCCTCGGCACGCTCGGCCTGATCGCCGGGATCTGGGCCGAGAAGTTCGATCAGCTCGCCGCGTTCCAGAACTTCCTCATCATGCCGCTCACGTTCCTGTCGGGCGTGTTCTATTCGACGCATTCGCTGCCGCCCGTGTGGCGCGAGGTGTCGCGGCTCAACCCGTTCTTCTACATGATCGACGGCTTCCGCTACGGGTTCTTCGGCATTGCCGACGTGAATCCGCTCGCGAGCCTTTCGGTCGTCGCCGGCTTCTTCGTGCTGCTCGCGCTGATCGCGATGCGGCTCCTCGCCACCGGCTACAAACTGCGTCATTGATATGAAACGACGGCCGCGCGCCGCGTCGCCGCGCGCGCCGGGCGGCCCCGCGCGTACTGACAGGAGCATTTCATGTTGCCGACTCCCGAACTAGTCAAGCAATACATCGAGGCGGGCCTTGCCTGCACGCATCTGGAAGTCGAAGGCGACGGCCAGCATTTCTTCGCGACGATCGTGTCGCCCGCGTTCGAGGGCAAGCGGCCGATCCAGCGGCATCAGCTCGTCTATGCGGCGCTCGGCGATCGCATGAAGCAGGAAATCCACGCGCTCAGCATGAAGACGCTGACGCCCGCCGAATGGCAGAACGCATAAACGGAAACAGTCAGTGCAAGTCACCGTCAACGAACGCGACGCCGTCGAGCGCGTCGCCACGGCAACCCCGGCCGGCAATCGGGAAGCGCACGCGCATGGCACGGACAAGCTCGCGATCGACGGCGGCCGGCGCCTCGCCGGCGAGATCGCCGTGTCGGGCGCGAAGAACGCCGCGCTGCCGATCCTCTGCGCGGGCCTGCTGAGCGCCGAGCCCGTGCGCCTCGATAACGTGCCGAACCTGAAGGACGTGCGCACGACGCTCGCGCTGCTCGGCCAGATGGGCATGCGCGAGGAGACGGACGGCGCGCGCGTCGTGCTCGACGCATCGCGCGTCGACAATCCGGTTGCGCCGTACGAGCTCGTGAAGACGATGCGCGCGTCGATCCTCGTGCTCGGCCCGCTGCTCGCGCGCTTCGGCTACGCGAGGGTGTCGCTGCCGGGCGGCTGCGCGATCGGCGCGCGGCCCGTCGACCAGCACATCAAGGGCCTGCAGGCGATGGGCGCCGAGATCCACATCGAGCACGGCTACATCGAGGCGCGCGCGAAGCGCCTTGCGGGCGCGCGCATCGTCACCGACATGATCACCGTGACGGGCACCGAGAACCTGCTGATGGCGGCGACGCTCGCCGACGGCGAGACGGTGATCGAGAACGCCGCGCGCGAGCCGGAAGTGACGGACCTCGCGCATCTGCTCGTCGCGATGGGCGCGAAGATCGACGGCATCGGCACCGACCGGCTCGTGATCCAGGGCGTCGAGCGCCTGCACGGCGCGACGCACGCGGTGATTCCCGACCGGATCGAGGCGGGCACGTTCCTGTGCGCGGTCGCGGCGGCGGGCGGCGACGTGACGCTGACGGGCATGCGCGCGCACATCCTCGACGCGGTGATCGACAAGCTGCGCGAAGCGGGCGCGACGATCGACGAAGGCATCGACACGCTGCGCGTGCGGATGGACCGCCGGCCGAGCGCGGTCGCGATCCGCACGTCCGAATACCCGGCGTTTCCGACCGACATGCAGGCGCAGTTCATGGCGCTGAACGCGGTCGCACAGGGCGCCGCGCACGTGACCGAGACGATCTTCGAGAACCGCTTCATGCACGTGCAGGAGCTGAACCGCCTCGGCGCGAACATCGCGGTCGACGGCAACACGGCGCTCGTCACAGGCGTGCCGACGCTCTCGGGCGCGAGCGTGATGGCGACCGACCTGCGCGCGTCGGCGAGCCTCGTGATCGCCGGCCTTTGCGCGGAAGGCGAGACGCTCGTCGACCGCATCTATCATTTGGACCGCGGCTACGACCGGATGGAGACGAAGCTGACGGCCGTCGGCGCGAACGTGCGCCGCATTTCAGGGAGCGAAGCATGACCGCACCGCTGACGCTGGCGTTGTCGAAAGGGCGTATCTTCGAGGAAACCGTGCCGCTCCTCGCGGCGGCGGGCGTGACGGTCGCCGAGGACCCGGAGACCTCGCGCAAGCTGATCCTGCCGACCACCGATCCGAACCTGCGCGTGATCGTCGTGCGCGCGACCGACGTGCCGACCTATGTCGAGTACGGCGCGGCCGATTTCGGCGTCGCCGGCAAGGACGTGCTGCTCGAGCACGGCGGCGGCGGGCTGTATCAGCCGATCGATCTGAACATTGCGCGCTGCCGGATGTCGGTCGCGGTGCCCGCGGGCTTCGATTACGCGAACGCGGTGCGCCAGGGCGCGCGGCTGCGCGTCGCGACGAAGTACGTCGAAACGGCGCGCGAGCACTTCGCCGCGAAGGGCGTGCACGTCGACCTGATCAAGCTGTACGGCTCGATGGAGCTTGCGCCGCTCGTCGGCCTGGCCGACGCGATCGTCGACCTCGTCAGCTCGGGCGGCACGCTGAAGGCGAACAATCTGGTCGAGGTCGAGGAGATCATGCCGATCTCGTCACGCCTCGTCGTGAACCAGGCCGCGCTGAAGCTGAAGCGCGCCGCGCTGAAGCCGTTCCTCGACGCGTTCGAACGCGCGTCGCAGCGTAGCGGCGCTTGACCCAGACGGTTTTCGGCGCATTACCGGAACGGATGACAGCATGGCTATCAAGATACGCAAACTCGATTCGGCAAGCGAAGGCTTCGCGGCCGAACTGCGCGCGGTGCTCGCGTTCGAGGCGAGCGAAGACGACGCGATCGAGCGCTCGGTCGGGCAGATTCTCGCGGACGTGAAGGCGCGCGGCGACGCCGCGGTGCTCGACTACACGAATCGCTTCGACCGGCTGAACGCGGCAAGCGTCGCGGCGCTCGAGCTGCCGCAGGGCGAGCTGGAAGCGGCGCTCGAGGGCCTCGAGCCGAAGCGTCGCGCGGCGCTCGAGGCGGCGGCCGCGCGCGTGCGCGGCTACCACGAGAAGCAGAAGATCGAGTGCGGCAGCCATAGCTGGCAGTACACCGAGGCCGACGGCACCGTGCTCGGCCAGAAGGTGACGCCGCTTGATCGCGTCGGCCTGTACGTGCCGGGCGGCAAGGCGGCGTATCCGTCGTCGGTGCTGATGAACGCGATTCCGGCGCGCGTCGCGGGCGTCGGCGAGATCGTGATGGTCGTGCCGACGCCGGACGGCGTGAAGAACGATCTCGTGCTCGCCGCGGCGCTGTTGGGCGGCGTCGATCGCGTGTTCACGATCGGCGGCGCGCAGGCGGTGGCCGCGCTCGCGTATGGCACGCAAACGGTGCCCGCCGTCGACAAGATCTGCGGGCCGGGCAACGCGTATGTCGCATCGGCGAAGCGCCGCGTGTTCGGCACGGTCGGCATCGACATGATCGCCGGGCCGTCCGAGATCCTCGTGCTGTGCGACGGCACGACCGATCCGTCGTGGGTCGCGATGGACCTGTTCTCGCAGGCCGAGCACGACGAGCTCGCGCAATCGATCCTGCTGTGCCCGGACGACGCGTTCATCGAGCGCGTCGAGAGGGCGATCGACGAGTTGCTGCCGACGATGCCGCGCGAGGACGTGATCCGCGCATCGCTCGAAGGGCGCGGCGCGCTCGTCAAGGTGCGCGACATGGCCGAGGCGTGCAAGATCGCGAACGACATCGCGCCCGAGCACCTCGAGATCTCCGCGCTCGAGCCGCACCAATGGGGCAAGCAGATCCGCCACGCGGGCGCGATCTTCCTCGGCCGCTACACGAGCGAGAGCCTGGGCGACTACTGCGCGGGCCCGAATCACGTGCTGCCGACGTCGCGCACCGCGCGCTTCTCGTCGCCGCTCGGCGTGTACGATTTCTTCAAGCGCTCGAGCGTGATCGAGGTGAGCGCCGAAGGCGCGCACACGCTCGGCGAGATCGCGTCCGAGCTCGCGTACGGCGAGGGATTGCAGGCGCACGCGAAGAGCGCCGAGTATCGGATGAAAGGGGCGGGCGACCGCCAGAAAGGCTAACGGTAAGCCAGCGCGCAGGTTGCGCGAGACGAGACCAGCCCAAAAAGACGACAACCCGAGACTGCCTGGCGAGGCGGCTCGCGCGGCGCGACCGATGCGCCGCGCGAGCGCCTCGGCCAGGGCCATGCCGGCGCCCGCGCGCCGTTGCCACCATGACTACGCCAGAAGACATCATCCGCCGCGACGTGCTCGCGATGACGAGCTACCCGGTGCCGGACGCGACGGGCTTCGTGAAGCTCGACGCGATGGAGAACCCGTATTCGCTGCCGGCGCCGCTCGCGGCCGAGCTCGGCGAGCGGCTCGCGCAAGTCGCGCTGAACCGCTATCCGGCGCCGCGTCCCGCCGCGCTGATCGACCGGCTGCGCGCCGTGATGGGCGTGCCCGCCGCATGCGACGTGCTGCTCGGCAACGGCTCGGACGAGATCATCAGCATGCTCGCGATGGCGTGCGCGAAGCCGGGCGCGAAGGTGCTCGCGCCGGTGCCGGGCTTCGTGATGTACGAGCTGTCGGCGAAGTTCGCGCAGCTCGAGTTCGTCGGCGTGCCGCTTCGCGCGGACCTGACGCTCGACATCGACGCGATGCTCGCGGCGATCGCCGAGCACCGGCCTGCGCTCGTCTATCTCGCGTACCCGAACAACCCGACGGGCACGCTGTATCCGGACGAGGACATCGAGCGGATCGTCGCGGCGGCCAACACGAGCCTCGTCGTGATCGACGAGGCGTACCAGCCGTTCGCGCAGCGTAGCTGGCTGCCGCGCGCGGCGGAGTTCGACAACGTCGTCGTGATGCGCACGATGTCGAAGCTCGGCCTCGCGGGCATCCGCCTGGGCTATCTGGCCGGGCTGCCCGCGTGGCTCGCGCAGTTCGACAAGGTGCGCCCGCCGTACAACGTGAACGTGCTGACGCAGGCGGCGGCCGGGTTTCTGCTCGAGCGGCTCGACGTGCTCGACGCGCAGGCCGCGCAGCTACGCGACGCGCGCACCACGCTCGCGCACGCGATCGGCGCGCTGCCGGGCGCGACCGTGTTCCCGAGCGCGGGCAATTTCCTGCTCGTGCGGGTGCCGGACGCGGCCGCCGTGTTCGACATCCTTTTGACCGAGCGGGTATTGATCAAAAACGTGAGTAAAATGCACCCATTGCTCGCCAATTGCGTGCGCGTAACGGTTGGGTCTCCCGAAGAAAACGCGCGCCTGCTGGCCGCACTGAAGCTGGCGCTGCCCTGACGGGCCACGCCGGGGCGCCGTCTTTCCCGTCCCCCATTTACCTCAGTCAATGCAAGGAATCACCATGCGCGTGGCGGAAGTCGTTCGCAACACCAGCGAAACGCAGATCCGTGTGAAGCTCGACCTCGACGGCACCGGCAAGCAGAAGCTTGCGACGGGCGTCCCGTTCCTCGACCATATGCTCGATCAGATCGCGCGCCATGGTCTCGTCGATCTCGACATCGAAGCGCATGGCGATACGCACATCGACGACCACCATACGGTCGAGGACGTCGGCATCACGCTCGGCCAGGCCGTTGCAAAGGCAGTCGGGGACAAGAAGGGCATCCGCCGCTACGGCCATTCGTACGTGCCGCTGGACGAGGCGCTGTCGCGCGTCGTGATCGACTTCTCCGGGCGTCCGGGCCTCGAATTCCACGTGCCGTTCACGCGCGCGCGGATCGGCACGTTCGACGTCGACCTGTCGATCGAGTTCTTCCGCGGCTTCGTCAATCATGCGGGCGTGACGTTGCATATCGACAACCTGCGCGGCGTCAATGCGCACCATCAGCTCGAGACCGTGTTCAAGGCGTTCGGCCGCGCGCTCAGGATGGCGGTGGAGCTTGACGAGCGCGCGGCGGGGCAGATTCCGTCGACGAAGGGCAGCCTCTGATTTCCGGCCGGAGCCGAAACGACCTTATTGCGACCCCACTGGCCGCGGCGGCTGCGCCGGCTTGCGATGGATCTGCTCAAATCGTTCATTTCCCTGCTCGCGCTGATCAATCCGCTCGGCGCTGTGCCGTTTTTTCTGAGCCTCACCGCCCAGCAGGCGGAAGCCGAGCGGCGGCGCACGATCCGCATCGCGGCGGTCTCGGTGTTCTGCGTGATCGCGGTGACGACGCTGCTCGGCCAGCAGATCATCGATTTCTTTGGAATCTCGGTGGGCTCGCTCGAAGTCGGCGGCGGGATCATCATGCTGCTGATGGCGATCTCGATGCTGAACGCGCAGATCGGCAATACCCGGTCGACGCCCGAGGAGCGCGACGAGGCGGAGTCGAAGAACAGCGTGGCCGTCGTGCCGCTCGCGATTCCGCTCCTGACGGGGCCGGGCTCGATCAGCACGGCGATCGTCTACGCGGCGAACGCCCGGCACTGGTACGACCGGCTCGGGCTCGTCGCGATCGGCGTGGCGCTCGCGCTCATCTGTTTCTTTGCGATGCGGCTCGCCGAGCCGATCGCGCACTGGATCGGCCGCACCGGCATCAACATCGTCACGCGTCTGATGGGATTGATGCTGTCGGCGCTGGCGGTGGAATTCATCGTCGACGGACTGAAGGCATTGTTGCCTGCACTGACATGAAAACTTCGATTGCGATTGTGGATTATGGAATGGGCAACCTGCGCTCGGTCGCGCAGGCGCTCATGAAGGCGGAGCCCTCGGCCGACGTGAAGATCGTCGACAGGCCCGAAGCGATCCGCGCGGCGGACCGCGTGGTGCTGCCGGGCCAGGGCGCGATGCCCGACTGCATGCGGTGCCTCGGCGAGTCCGGGCTGCAGGAGGCGGTGGTCGAGGCGTCGCGCACGAAGCCGCTCCTCGGCGTGTGCGTCGGCGAGCAGATGCTGTTCGACTGGAGCGCCGAAGGCGACACGAAGGGCCTCGGCCTGCTGCCCGGCAAGGTGCTGCGGTTCGACCTCGAAGGCCGGCTGCAGGACGACGGCTCGCGCTTCAAGGTGCCGCAGATGGGCTGGAACCGGGTGCATCAGACGCAGCCGCACCCGTTATGGGAAGGCGTGCCGGACGATGCGTATTTCTATTTCGTGCACAGCTATTACGTGGTGCCGGACAACCCGGCGCACACCGCGGGCGAAACCCGGTACGGCGACGTCTTCACGTCCGCGGTCGCGCGCGACAACCTCTTCGCGACCCAATTTCACCCGGAAAAGAGCGCCGAAGTGGGGCTGCGGCTGTACCGGAATTTTGTCCACTGGAACCCCTGAACGTGGCGCGAGAGCCACACCCGGCGCGCGCAAAACGCCCGCCGCACGGGCTTCGCGAGCGGATACGCAGAAAGAGTTGTACTAAACTAGCGAGACGGCATCGCGCCGGATGGGCCGGCGCACGCCTTTTGATCTCTTCATTTTTCCCTGACAACACCCGATTGCTATGCTGCTGATTCCGGCCATCGATCTTAAAGACGGTCAGTGTGTGCGCCTCAAACAAGGCGATATGGACCAGGCAACGATTTTTTCCGAGGATCCCGCGGCGATGGCCCGTAAATGGGTCGATCTCGGGGCGCGGCGCCTGCATCTCGTCGACCTGAACGGCGCGTTCGCCGGCAAGCCGAAGAATCTCGAGGCGATCGAGGCGATCCTCGGCGAAGTCGGCGACGAAATCCCCGTGCAGCTCGGCGGCGGCATCCGCAGCCTCGAGACGATCGAGAAGTATCTCGACGCGGGCCTGTCGTACGTGATCATCGGCACGGCGGCGGTGAAGGACCCGGGCTTCCTGCGCGACGCGTGCAGCGCGTTCGCGGGCAACATCATCGTCGGCCTCGACGCGAAGGACGGCAAGGTCGCCACCGACGGCTGGAGCAAGCTCACGGGCCACGAAGTGATCGATCTCGCGCAGAAGTTCGAGGACTACGGCGTCGAGTCGATCGTCTACACGGACATCGGCCGCGACGGGATGCTGCAGGGCATCAACATCGAGGCGACAGTGAAGCTCGCGCAGGCGGTCGGCATTCCGGTGATCGCGAGCGGCGGCCTGTCGAACATCGTCGACATCGAGAAGCTCTGCGAAGTGGAAGACGAGGGCATCGAAGGCGTGATCTGCGGCCGGGCGATCTACTCGGGCGACCTCGATTTCGCCGCCGCGCAAAAGCGTGCGGACGAACTGAACGGCGAGCTCGACGACGCCTGACGCGCCGTCTCGGCACGACGCCTTTTCGCCAAGCCGTCCGCTCGCGCGGGCGGCATTACCCGCGGCATGCCGCGCAACATCATGGCTCTAGCTAAACGCATCATCCCCTGTCTCGACGTGACCGCCGGGCGCGTCGTCAAGGGCGTCAATTTCGTCGAACTGCGCGACGCGGGAGACCCCGTCGAGATCGCTCGGCGCTACGACGAACAAGGCGCCGACGAACTCACGTTCCTCGACATCACCGCGACGTCGGACGGCCGCGACCTGATCCTGCCGATCATCGAGGCGGTCGCGTCGCAGGTGTTCATTCCGCTCACGGTGGGCGGCGGCGTGCGTGCGGTCGAAGACGTGCGGCGCCTGCTGAACGCCGGCGCGGACAAGGTCAGCATGAACTCGTCGGCGGTCGCCAATCCGCAGCTCGTGCGCGACGCCGCGGACAAGTACGGCTCGCAGTGCATCGTCGTCGCGATCGACGCGAAGCGCGTGTCGGCCGACGGTGAGCCGCCGCGCTGGGAAGTCTTCACGCACGGCGGCCGCAAGGACACGGGCCTCGACGCGGTCGAATGGGCGCGCAAGATGGCCGAGCTCGGCGCGGGCGAGATCCTGCTGACGAGCATGGACCGCGACGGCACGAAGGCGGGCTTCGATCTCGCGCTCACGCGCGCGGTGTCGGACGCGGTGCCCGTACCCGTGATCGCGTCGGGCGGCGTCGGCTCGCTCGAGCACCTCGCGGCCGGCATCACCGAAGGCCACGCGGACGCCGTGCTCGCCGCGAGCATCTTCCACTACGGCGAGCACACGGTCGGCGAGGCGAAGCGTTTCATGGCCGCGCGCGGCATTGCAGTGAGGTTGTGATGAACGAACGAGCGAAGCCGGGCGACTGGCTGGGCAAGGTCCGCTGGGACGCGAACGGCCTCGTGCCGGTGATCGCGCAGGACGCGGCGACGAACGACGTGCTGATGTTCGCGTGGATGAACCGCGATGCGCTGGCGAAGACGATCGAGCTGAAGCGCGCGGTGTACTACTCGCGCTCGCGGCAGCGCCTGTGGTTCAAGGGCGAGGAATCGGGCCACGTGCAGCACGTGCGCGAGGTGCGCCTCGACTGCGACGAGGACGTCGTGCTGCTGAAGGTCGAGCAGGTCGAAGGCATCGCGTGCCACACGGGCCGGCGCTCGTGCTTTTTCCAGAAATTCGAGGGCACCGTCGACGACGGCGAATGGGTCGCGGTCGATCCGGTGCTCAAAGATCCCGAACATATCTACAAATGACGCAATCGACGACCGAAGACACGCTGCTGCGCCTGGCCGCCGTGATCGACAGCCGCAAGGGCGGCGATCCCGAGCAATCGTACGTGTCGCGCCTCTTTGACAAGGGCGACGACGCGGTCCTGAAGAAGATCGGCGAGGAAGCGACGGAAGTCGTGCTCGCCGCGAAGGACGTGCGCCAGGGCGGCGCGCCGTCCGCGCTCGTCGGCGAGGTTGCGGACCTGTGGTTCCACTGCCTCGTCGCGCTGTCGCATTTCGACCTGAGCCCAGCCGACGTGATCGCCGAGCTCGAACGCCGTGAAGGGATGTCGGGCATCGAGGAAAAGGCGCTGCGCAAGCGCCGCGAGCGCGAGGAAAACGGCGGGTGAGCCGATGCGGCCGCACGCCGCGCCAGATTTGTCATCAAAGGGGAATAGCATCATGCCGGAGTCGCCGAACCAATTTCCGCCGTCGTACCAGGGCGCGACCGAGAGCGAACGCCAGCAATCGTTGCGCACGCTGACGCACATCCTCTATCTGCTGTACGCGATTCACTGGCTGACGGGCGGCATCACGGGCATCGTCGCGATCATCATCAACTACGTGAAGCGCGACGATGCGGTCGGCACCGCGTATCAGGCGCATTTCGAATGGCAGATCCGCACGTTCTGGCGCGCGCTGATCGCGTATCTGATCGGCTTTGCGCTGCTGTTCGTCGGGATCGGCTTCATCGTGCTGGGCGCGGTGTGGATCTGGACGCTGTACCGTATCATCAAAGGCTGGCTGTACCTGAACGACAACAAGACGCTCGATCCGCAGGCGTGGTTCTGACGCCGCGGGGAACGCGTCGGGGAGCGCGATGAGTCACGACCCGAACTGCCTGTTCTGCAAGATCGCGGCAGGCGAGATTCCGAGCACGAAAGTGCACGAGGACGACGAGTTCGTCGCCTTCCGTGACATCCGGCCCGCGGCCGACACGCACGTGCTCGTGATACCGCGCAAGCATATGGCGACGCTGTCCGCCGTCACCGCGGACGACGCGCCGCTGCTTGGTAGAATGATGGTTCTCGTCGCGCGGCTCGCCGAGCAGTTGGGCTGCGCGTATACGGGCGGCGAAACCGGGTTCCGGACGGTGATCAATACCGGGCCGGGCGGCGGGCAGGAGGTCTATCACCTGCACGCGCATATTCTGGCCGGGCCGCGTCCGTGGCGCCGGATGGGATGAGATGGCGGGTGGCCCGTCATCCGAACGAAGCCGGCACGGGCCGGCGATTTGCGCCGCGAGACCGGCGAGGTTTAGGAGAGTTTCATCATGGGCGGATTGAGTATTTGGCACTGGCTGATCGTGTTGCTGATCGTCGCGCTGGTGTTCGGCACGAAGAAGCTGCGCAACATCGGCAACGATCTCGGCAGTGCGGTCAAGGGTTTCAAGGACGGCATGAAGGAGAGCGAAACGCCCGCCGACCCGCAGCAACTGCCGCGCTCGGGCTCGGTGAACGTCGACGCGAAGGATGCGGCGCGTTCGTCGGATTCGAACAAGGCGTGACGCGCGGAAACTGACGGAGCGTCGCGATGCTCGATCTCGGTCTTTCGAAGATGGCGCTGATCGGCGTCGTCGCGCTCGTCGTGCTCGGCCCCGAGCGGCTGCCGCGCGTCGCGCGCACGGCGGGCGCGCTGTTCGGGCGCGCGCAGCGCTACATCAACGACGTGAAGGCGGAAGTCTCGCGCGAGATCGAACTCGATGCGCTGCGCACGATGAAGAGCGATTTCGAGCAGGCTGCGCACAACGTCGAGAACACGATCCACGACAACCTGCGCGAGCACGAGCGCGATCTGAACGCCGCGTGGAATTCGGTGGTGTCGTCGGGCGATCCGGCTGCCGCCGACGCGTCCGGCGGCCTGGCCGCGGTGTCCGACGGAGCGCCGTGGCGCACTGTCGCCGCTGCGCCGGCGAAGCGCCGCAACTGGCGCGTAAAGAAGACGGCGACGCCCGTCTGGTACAAGCGCGCAACGTTGCGTCGCACGCAGGTGCAGTCGGGCGCCGCGCGTGTTGCGCGGCATCAGCCGTCGAGCCTGCGCCGTCCCGCGCGTTTCTTCTGATCGATGATTCGCGCTAGTCATTTCAACCGAGGGCCGGTGTGAGCGACCCCCAGCACAATCCGGACGAAGGTCCGGAAGAAACCTTCATCTCCCATCTCGTCGAGCTGCGCGACCGCATCATCCGGGCGGGCGCGGCCGTGATCGTCGTGTTCCTCGGGCTCGTCTACTGGGCGCCCGACATCTTCCGGCTGCTCGCGCGGCCGCTGATGGAGAACCTGCCGAAGGGCGGCAAGATGATCGTGACCGACGTCACCGGCTCGTTCTTCGTGCCGATGAAGGTGACGATGCTCGTCGCGCTCGTGATCGCGCTGCCGGTCGTGCTGTACCAGATCTGGGCGTTCGTGGCTCCGGGGCTCTATCAGCACGAGAAGAAGCTCGTCCTGCCGCTCGTCGGCAGCAGCTACGTGCTGTTCCTCTGCGGGATGGCGTTCGCGTACTTCCTCGTGTTTCCGACGATCTTCCGCGTGATGGCGCACTACAACGCGCCGCTCGGCGCCGAGATGTCGACCGACATCGACAATTACCTGAGCTTCGTGCTCGGGATGTTCGTCGCGTTCGGCGTGACGTTCGAGGTGCCGATCGTCGTCGTGCTGCTTGTGCGGATGGGCGTGCTGACCGTGCGCAAGCTCAAGGAAATCCGGCCATACGTGATCGTCGGCGCGTTCGTCGTCGCGGCCGTCGTGACGCCGCCCGACGTGTTCTCGCAACTGATGCTCGCGCTGCCGCTCGTGCTGCTGTACGAGGCCGGGATCATCGCGGCACGGCTTTTCGTGAAGCCGCCCGCGAAGGATGAGGACGAGAGTAAGGCCGCGGCGAACTGACGGGCGTCATTGGCGGGCGTCGGCGGGCGACCGGGATTGGTGCCTGCCGGTCTCGCCGGCGCTCACTCCTCCTCGTCGCTGTTCTGCTCGTCGAGCGCCTGCTTCGGCGGCGGCGGCCGCTTGCCGATCACGACCGTCACGTCGAGCTCCTTGCCCTTGCGCACGACGTGCACCTTCGCCGGCGTGCCGGGCTTGATCTGCGCGACGACGTTCAGCAGCTTCGTCGTGTCGGTGATTTCCTCGCCGTCGATCGACACGAGAATGTCGCCCGGCTTGATTCCCGCCTTGTCGGCCGGGCCGCCCTGCAGCACGCCCGCAACGATCGCGCCCGATTTTTGCGCGAGGCTGAATGATTCGGCGATCTCGGGCGTCACGTCCTGCGGCTCGACGCCGATCCAGCCGCGCGTGACGGTGCCCGTCGTGATGATGCTCTCGAGCACGTTACGCGCGGTCGACACAGGAATCGCGAAGCCGATGCCGAGCGAGCCGCCCGAGCGCGAGTAGATCGCCGTGTTGATGCCGAGCAGGTTGCCGTTCACGTCGACGAGCGCGCCGCCCGAGTTGCCCGGGTTGATCGGCGCGTCGGTCTGGATGAAGTTCTCGAACGTGTTGATGCCGAGGTGGTTGCGCCCGAGCGCGCTGATGATCCCCATCGTGACCGTCTGGCCGACGCCGAACGGGTTGCCGATCGCGAGCACGACGTCGCCGATCCGCGCCTGGTCCGAGCGGCCGAGCGTGATCGTCGGCAGGTTCGTCATGTTGATCTTGAGCACCGCGAGATCGGTTTCCGGATCGCTGCCGATCACCTTCGCGGTGGCCGTGCGGCCGTCGGCGAGCGCGACTTCGATCTGGTCCGCGCCGTCGACGACGTGCTGGTTCGTTAGAATGTAACCCTCCGAGCTTACGATGACGCCCGACCCCAGGTTGGCCGCGGGCTCCTCCTGCTGCCGGCGCGCGTTGCGATCGCCGAAGAAATAGCGAAAGAGCGGATCCTTCGCGCGCGGATCGGGCGGCAGCGAACCGTCCTTGCTGGAGAACACATTGACGACGGCGGGCATCGCCTTTTGCGCGGCGTCCGCATACGAGGATTGAGCAGGCGCGCCGCCGACGCCGGGCGCGACTTCCCGCAGCGCGACGATCGGCGCCGCGAGCTGTTTGCCGAGTTGGCCCTGCCGTTGGAGCCATTGCGGCTTGAGCGTCGCCACGATGAACATCAGTGCGAGCAGCACCGTCACCGCTTGGGCGAAGAACAGCCAGAAGCGTCTAAGCATTTGAAGATACTAGAGGTTTATATGGATCGGATCGAACTTGAATTGTACTTGAACAATACCCTCGAAATCGGGCGGTTCAAGGACTACAGCCCGAACGGCCTCCAGGTGGAGGGCCGTCGAAAGATTGAAAAAATCGCCACCGGCGTGACGGCTTCGCTCGCATTTCTCGATCGCGCCCTCGAATGGGGTGCGGACGCGGTGCTCGTCCATCACGGCTACTTCTGGCGCAACGAGGCGCCGCAAATCACGGGCCGCAAGTACCAGCGCCTGAAGCGCCTGCTCGCGAACGACCTGAACCTGTTCGCGTTCCACTTGCCGCTCGACGCGCATCCCGAACTCGGCAACAACGCGCAGCTCGGCGAGCGCCTCGGCCTCATCGGTGACGCGCATTTCGGCGACCAGGACCTCGGCTGGCTCGCGACGCTGTCGATGCCCGTCACGCTCGAGCACTTCGCCGCGAAGGTCGAGAATACGCTCGGCCGCACGCCGCTCGTGCTCGGCGATTCGGACCAGCAACTGCGCCGCGTCGCGTGGTGCACGGGCGGCGCGCAGAGCTACTTCGACGCGGCGATCGACGCGGGCGCCGACGTGTTCCTGACGGGCGAGGTGTCCGAGCACGTGACGCATGCGGCGGCCGAGAGCGGCGTTGCATTCGTTGCGGCGGGGCACCATGCAACCGAGCGTTTCGGCATCCAGGCGCTCGGTCAGCATTTATCGGAGCGTTTTGACCTCGAGCATATCTTTATCGATATTCATAACCCGGTTTAATCGAGCAAATTGTCGCACTGCATCCTAAACAAAATGCGATGCGGCGTACATTTCGCAAATTATCGGAACGGGAATCTCGATAGCTCGGGGAAACCCTTGATTAATAATAGCTTCAGGAGGTATTTAACGTCCGGGTCTTGTAAATGCCGACTCCATTCGAGCAAACTAGCGGCGGTGTGAAATGTCGTGACGGATATCCAACTCGGAATTGGGGCGTGGGATGCGAGACAAAGAAGAGGAACACGTCGACAGCAGCCGCCGGACATGGCTGATTGCGACATCGGTTGCGGGCGGCGTCGGTGGCGTCGCAACCGTGATACCTTTCGCGGCGTCGTTGGCGCCGTCCACCAGGGCCAAGGCGGCCGGCGCGCCGGTCGAAGTCGACATCAGCGCGCTCAAGCCGGGCGAGATGCTCACGGTTCCCTGGCGCGGCAAGCCCGTGTGGGTGCTGAATCGCACCGATGCGATGCTCGCCGACGTCGTCAAGGCGGACAAGGAAGTCGCCGATCCGCTGTCGAAATCGACGTACTCGATGCCGTTGCCCGAGTATTGCGCGAACGAATACCGGTCGAGAGCCGACCACAAGAACATTCTCGTCGTGATGGCGGTGTGCACGCACCTCGGCTGCACGCCGAGCCAGCGCTTCACGCCGGGGCCGCAGCCGAACCTTCCCGACGATTGGCCGGGCGGCTTTCTGTGCCCGTGCCACGGCTCGACCTACGACCTCGCTGGACGGGTCTTCAAGAACAAGCCGGCCCCGCAGAATCTGGACGTTCCGCCTTACATGTTCACGTCGGCCACGACGATCGTGATCGGCAAGGACGAGAAAGGAGAAGCGTAAATGGCGACCGATAACAAAGAGATCTCCACAACAGGCTTGCTCGGCTGGGTCGACCGGCGCTTTCCCCTCACTTCCACCTGGAAGCAGCATCTTTCCGAATACTACGCGCCGAAGAACTTCAACGCCTGGTATTTCTTCGGGTCGCTCGCGCTGCTCGTGCTCGTCAACCAGATCGTCACCGGCATCTTCCTGACGATGAACTACAAGCCCGATTCGGCGCTCGCGTTCGCGTCGGTCGAGTACATCATGCGCGAGGTGCCGTGGGGCTGGCTCATCCGCTACATGCACTCGACGGGCGCGTCGATGTTCTTCGTCGTCGTCTACCTTCACATGTTCCGCGGCCTGCTGTACGGCTCGTACCGCAAGCCGCGCGAGCTCGTGTGGATCTTCGGCTGCGCGATCTTCCTGTGCCTGATGGCCGAGGCGTTCTTCGGCTACCTGCTGCCGTGGGGCCAGATGTCGTTCTGGGGCGCGCAGGTGATCGTGAACCTTTTTTCGGCGATCCCGTTCATCGGCCCGGATCTGTCACTGTGGATTCGCGGCGACTACGTCGTCTCCGACGTCACGCTGAACCGCTTCTTCGCGTTCCACGTGATCGCGATTCCGCTCGTGCTGCTGCTGCTCGTCGTCGCGCACCTGATCGCGCTGCACGAAGTGGGGTCGAACAACCCGGACGGCATCGAGATCAAGGAGAAGAAGGACGAGAAGGGCGTGCCGCTCGACGGCATTCCGTTCCACCCGTACTACTCGGTGCACGACTTCTTCGGCGTCTGCGTGTTCCTGATGGTGTTCGCGCTGATCGTGTTCTTCATGCCGGAGATGGGCGGCTACTTCCTCGAAGCGAACAACTTCATCCCGGCGAACCCGCTGCAGACGCCGCCCGAGATCGCGCCCGTCTGGTACTTCACCGCGTTCTACGCGATGCTGCGCGCGACGACCGACCCGTTCAAGATCGTGCTGATGATCGTGATCGCGGCGCTCGGCCTCCTCGCGCTCGCTCGCGCGCGCGGCAAGTGGAAGATCGCGTTGCCCGTGCTCGCCGCGGCGCTCGTCGTTTTCATGTACTTCACCGAATCGAAGTTCTGGGGCGTCGTCGTGATGGGCGGGGCCGTCGTCACGCTGTTCTTCCTGCCGTGGCTCGACCGCAGCCCGGTGAAATCGATCCGCTACCGGCCGTTCTTCCACAAGGTGTTCTTCGGAATCTTCGTCATCGTGTTTTTGACGCTCGCGTTCCTCGGCACGCGACCGCCTTCGCCCGCCGCGACGCTGATCGCGCAGGTGTGCGCGCTCGTGTACTTCGCGTTCTTCCTCGGCATGCCGTTCTGGACGACGCTCGGCACCTTCAAGCAGCCGCCCGAACGCGTGCGGTTCAAATCCCATTGACGTGAGCGAGAGGGAGTTCGTATGAAGAAATTGCTTTCGACGCTCGCAATGTTTATTGTGTCGGCATGTCTGCTGACGAGCGTATCCGTGCGGGCCGAAGAGGGGGAATTTCCGCTCGACCGGGCACCCGATAACACGGAGAATCTCGTCTCCTTGCAGCATGGCGCGCAATTGTTTGTAAACTATTGCCTGAATTGCCATAGTGCGAACCTGATGCGCTACAACCGGCTGACGGATCTCGGCATCCCGCAGAAGGAGATCGAGAAGAATCTCCTGTTCGCGACCGACAAGGTCGGCAACACGATGACCGTTGC
The DNA here is from genome assembly GCF_001636105.1 of Burkholderia sp. MSMB1589WGS. Taxonomy (NCBI): domain Bacteria; kingdom Pseudomonadati; phylum Pseudomonadota; class Betaproteobacteria; order Burkholderiales; family Burkholderiaceae; genus Burkholderia; species Burkholderia sp. MSMB1589WGS. Next base: position 1,660,534 of record NZ_LNJT01000007.1, on the reverse strand, counting down.
GATGCGGCCGGAAGACGCGAAGACCTGGCTCGGCGTAGCGCCGCCGGATCTTTCCGTCGAAGCGCGCGCCCGCAGCCGTGATTGGCTCTACACGTATCTGCGCACTTTTTACCGCGACGATACGCGCCCGACGGGCTGGAACAACGCCGTGTTCCCGAACGTCGGCATGCCTCATGTGCTGTGGCAGCTTCAGGGGGAGCGCAATGCAAAATTCGAGGAAAAGACGGACGAGGAAACGGGCGAGAAAGTGCGCAAGCTCGTCGGGTTCCAGCAGGTGACGCCCGGGACGCTCGCGCCGGCGGATTACGATGCCGCCGTCGGCGATCTGGTCGCGTACCTGAACTGGATGTCCGAGCCGGCGCAGCAGACCCGCAAGCGCCTCGGCGTGTGGGTGCTGCTGTTCCTTGGTGTCCTGACGTTCCTCGCATGGCGGCTCAATGCCGCCTACTGGAAAGATATCAAGTAATCACGCCGAGACTGGCGTGGGGCCAGCGCAAGGAAGAGCCTGCAAGGGGTTTTTCCGCGCGCTGGCCCTCGGCTTTTTGAGGAAACGCAAACATGATGGTTCTGTATTCCGGCACGACTTGTCCGTTCTCCCAGCGTTGCCGGCTGGTGCTGTTCGAAAAGGGCATGGATTTCGAGATTCGCGACGTCGACCTGTTCAACAAACCGGAAGACATCGCGGTGATGAATCCGTACGGACAGGTGCCGATTCTCGTCGAACGCGATCTGATCCTGTACGAATCGAACATCATCAACGAGTATATCGACGAGCGCTTCCCGCACCCGCAACTGATGCCGGCCGACCCGGTGCAGCGCGCGCGCGCGCGCCTGTTCCTGCTCAACTTCGAGAAGGAGCTGTTCGTGCACGTGAGCACGCTCGAGAACGAGAAAGGCAAGGCCGCCGAGAAGAGCCACGAGAAGGCGCGCCTCGCGATCCGCGATCGCCTGACGCAGCTCGCGCCGATCTTCCTGAAGAACAAATACATGCTTGGCGAGGAGTTCTCGATGCTCGACGTCGCGATCGCGCCGCTCCTGTGGCGTCTCGACCACTACGGGATCGAGCTGTCGAAGAACGCCGCGCCGCTGATGAAGTACGCAGAGCGGATTTTCAGCCGTCCTGCCTATATCGAAGCGCTGACGCCGTCCGAAAAGGTCATGCGTCGTTAAGCTGTATGTGACTGGGGAGCGGATGCGGCGGCATTGCGCTGCCGCGTCCGTTTTCGTTCGAGGATGGCGATGCAAGAGATTTCCACGAAGCCGTATTTGCTGCGCGCGCTGTATGAGTGGTGCACGGATAACGGGTATACGCCCCACATCGCGGTGCGGGTCGACAAGTCGACGCGCGTGCCGCGCCAGTTCGTGCGCGACGGCGAGATCGTGTTGAACATCAGCTTCGAGGCGACGAGCCAACTGCAGATGGGCAACGAATGGATCGAGTTCACCGCGCGATTCTCGGGCAAGGCGCACAAGATCGAGGTGCCCGTCGCGAACGTGCTCGCGATCTATGCGCGCGAGAACGGGCAGGGGATGGCGTTTCAGGTCGATGTCGCCGCGGATTCCGGCGATGCCGAGGGCGGCGGCGCGCTTGCTGCGGAGGAAGCGGGTGACGATGCCGGTGCTCACGTCGTTCCGGCCGAGGCGGTGCCCGAGGCCGGCGAACCGGCGGACGAACTGCCGAAGTCCGATGGTGACGGCGATGGAGCGAAAGGCAGCCGGCCTCGCCTCAAGATCGTGAAATGAGGTAGAATTTCTGGCCCAACGCCGGCTTAGCTCATCTGGTAGAGCAGTTGATTTAAATGTGTACCAAGAGCTGCTGTTGCGTTTCCTGCCCCCCGACGGTAGCATCCCTCTGCGGTTTTGCTGTTTCAGCCTATCTTTGATAGGCGAGTAGCAAGGAGGGGGTCCGGGGGAGGAAATGCCTGTGGATAAGTCTCTACTCTTGCGTTGGCGAGAGCTTCCTGCGGTCGACGTGCTCACGGCACTCGCTGACCACGCAAAGCGCGATATGTCTTACATCGCGCTCAAATCCCCTCTCTCCAGTCGATGGCATGCCCGCTACGGCAGCCACGAGTTCGAACTTCTCCTGACCGGTCCAAAGTTTTGGGATACGCGCGAGCGCAAGGGTGGCGGCGGTGCCGTGGACCTCGCAATGCACCTCGCACGGGTCGACTTCTCTGAGGCCGTTCGCCTCCTTCAAAGCTGCGGTTTGTAGAGACGGACATGAGCGTCGTCCCGACTGGAGCTAACCCACCCTACGTCGTTACATCCCCTTCACGCTTTGGTCGGCCGCGCTTCTGGTCGACGGTCTGGTCGTTAGCTAATACCGGAAAGAATTGGGCTGAAAACACGCAACTGACCCGGTTGCGGCATCTAGACAGGCTTTATCTGTACTGCGACGACAGGTTCGGCACCGAGGCACTCGATATCGCTCTCGGTGACGCCAATGCTTCGCGTGTTCACGTAATGGTCACTGACTTCTATGTCGAATTGACCTCGAACAAGAAGTATACGTTTGCTGACGTTCAGTGCTGGGATGCCGTCCGGATGTTCATCCTCCACTTCTCCCGCTACTGGGCGGTGGGGCGCGAGGAATGGCGTTCGGTCGTCTCTGCAATGACCGGTACAGGTCGTATTCGTGACCCCAAACGCGGTCGGCTTAAGTTCACTCGAGCATTACCTGACGTGACCTTGAGCGAGCTTCTGGCCGTCGCTGAGCCAGGCGCAAGCCGGAATCCATTCGCGAGCTTCGCTATCCAAGTGCGCAACTGGTTAGTCGTGCTCCTGCTGCTTCTTTGTGGCCTACGGCGTGGAGAGGCACTCCTGCTAACAGTTGACTCGTTGAAGCACGACCTCGACCGACAATCTGGTGGGGTCAAATACTGGTTGGACGTAACAACAACCGATGACGAGGACCGACGTTCATCGAGACCGGGCATCAAGACCGCCGAGTCTCATCGACAAGTTCCCATATCTGTGGACCTTGCCAGTCTTATTGAGACGTATGTAGCCGAGCATCGCCGCGACGACGGTGAGACACGCTTCCTTCTCACGGCCGAAGACGGCGTTGAGCTGTCGGAAGAAAGCGTCAATAAATTGCTGGCTCAGCTCTCCGCTGCAATTCCGCCGGCGGCCCTGCAACGATTCACCGAGCGAACCGGTGGAAAAAAACGCATCTCACCGCATGACCTGCGCCATACGTGCGCAACCGTGCGATATGGGTTGTTCATCGCAGTGGAACCGGACCGAGAGCTGGCCTTCCAGCGTATGAGGGCGTTCTTCGGTTGGTCAATCACATCTGAGATGCCCGCCCGGTATGCGCGAGCCGCCATCGAGGATGACTTGATGAAGTCGTGGACCGATGTATTCGACAAACGCGTGGACGTTCTGAGAGGGATGACCGTATGAACGGGCGCAGGGGCAAAGAAGCTATTCGCGTACCAACGCGTGACGTCTCCGGTGTCTTGAGGTGGGTGTGGCCGGCTTCTCCCAGATTCTTTAGGGTCTATGACAAGTACGCAGATGAGGAGGTCTTCCTAGAAGCGGGCGCTGAAGTGTGGACCTTGTCGGTGCAGGGAAGAAAGCAGGAGTTCCAGTTCCCATCGGAAGCGATGCGAGGACTGCAGCAAAAGTTGGTGATGCTTACGCAGGTCGAGCGCTCTCCTTCCTCGGTGTATAAATTCACGCGCTCGCTCCTGATTAACTGGCCGCTTTACGTTCGATTGCTTGAGGAAGGGCCGCAGCGCGTGCAGGAGACCTGGGACGAATGCGTACACGATATTGACACGGCGAAAGCGGCCAAGACGATTCTGAGACTTGCTATCAAATCGTTGTTGGGGGCATGGGGAGCGCGCCACGAAGACTTGGTCAAAGGACTGGACACGAGAGCCAACGCGACCCTCGGAGAACAGCGCCGAAAAATTCGACGCAGGCAAGCGCTAGTCGACGTTGCCCGACAGGCGGAGTTGATCAGGGCCTTGGACAGTCGAGCCCACGAGCCAAATTTACTAGAGCAGCAAGCCGAAGGGCTGGCCGCATTGGCACTTGCGTTCCAACACGGAATGCGTCCGGTTCAACTGCTGTCAATCAAGCTGGAGCACGTTCACAGCTTGTTGGATGCATCAGGCGACCCGGTTTGCTTGGTGTCGCTTCATGCCGCGAAGCAGAAGGACGAGGAGACTGTCAATTGCGAAATGGTGCGCCAAGTGAAGCCTGAATGGGCGCGGCCAGTTGTCTTGCTGCTGGAATATGCAAAGCGCGCCGGACGAACTCGCCTCTTCTCATCGGGTAACGGCGACGAACTTTGGTCAAAGGTTCGGCGAGTCTGCGCGGAGGTCGGAGTGAAGGTCGACTTCAATGTCAACAAGCTAAGACATTCGTCAGCCCAGGCTTTGGCGGACGCCGGCCATAGTCGGACAAGCATCCGATGGTTCTTGGGGCACTCAGGCCTAGACGCCGCGACCTCCTACGTTCAGGCGAGCCGCCACCAGGGTAACCTGATTAACGCAGCGCTAGGGGCGTCGAAGCTCTACGACAACATGATTTCGATGGCATTCGGTGAGTTCATAACCGTGGAAGAACTCAGTTGTGTTGCCGAAGAACAACAAATCGGCGGCATAGTGGGCGACAGGCTCATCGCCGGCATTGGACGTTGTCGTACTAAGCAAAGTGCGTGTAATTACGACCCCGTCATCTCCTGCTATGGCTGTCACAAGTACATCCCAGCATTGAATCCAGCGGCGCACATGGAGGCGATAGCTGGGATGCGAGAGCAAGTCATCGTATTTGTGAAAGCCCGTGACGAGGCAAGTCCCTCCTACCTTCAAATGATGAAGGCCCTGGCCGGCGCGCAACGCGCGCTGGATGATTCTCGACGGATTCTCGGAGCCGCTCATGGCTAAGCGCTCACTTTTGAGTAAATCGTCGGGCGGCCCGCCCACCAGTTACGTTGACTTCATCGCGCGTATGCGCCGCTTCGTAGAGTCGAAGGGCATGACGTGGGCGATACCCGTTGCCAAAGACGGTAGCGTTCACAAAGCCGATGACTGGGACCTACGTTTGCTGACCGACAGCCACGCGCGATTCGCCGCGCGTACAAATGGTTTCGCAATTGACGCCGACCTGCGCGAGGCGGCCATCGAGGCTGGCTGGGCCCTTGCTCATTTACCTGAGGGAGAGGTGCTGAGCCACGACGTTCAAGAGTTCATTAAGGCGCTCATTGCCTACCGCTGCAAGCAACACATGGTGGCACGGAGTGTTCGACACGAAACGTCGGTCTGGCGCAAATTCTTCTCTGTGGTGCGCAAGGCTCCTTGGGATTTGAACACCGATGACTTCAATCGATTCATGGCGCTCAAGGAGTGGGATGACAAGGTGGTGGCGACGCTCAGCGTACTTGCAACTGCAATAAACGAGAACATGCTGTCCGAGAATATCCCGCTTGCAGCCGAAGTCCGCGCGAAGGCTGCGACGCGCCTTCAATCTTACTTGGATGAACGTCGCTACTCGGAAAAGCTGCCCGACCCGAAATCGCTGCATGAATTGGTTCGCATCGTCTTCCAGGAAGCTCCTGTTGGGCACCAGGACCGCATCCGCTTCTACGCTATTCGGTTGCTTTTGTTTACCGGCCTGAGGATTAACGAAGTGCTGATGCTGCCAGCAGATTGCCTACGCTGGGAGACTCACGTGGATGTTGTAACCGGCAAAGATGCCGGCGACATTGGCGGAGTTAGCCGTACACTTCGACTGCGCTACTTTGGTGAAAAGCGGAATGAGGGGCGGCCCGACTTGCTCGTGGAAGACCATCAGTTCGTGCCTGAGCAATTCCAACGTATCGTTGTTGAAGCTGTCGAGGGTGCATTAGCAGCAACGGCGGTTCTGCGCGCCCATCTGAAGCGCTATCCTGAAGGTTCACGGCAATTCAAGACTTCGAGCGGCGAAGAGCTGTCGGTGGCAGACCTCCTATTTCTCGTCCTCTTTCGAGGGACTGGCGAATTGCCGGCGGTCATCTCAACCGACGCAGACATCGAGGTCGCAGCAGAGTCCTCCTTCTATGCGTTCCTGTGCTATCGAGGTGACGGGACGAGCACTATCTTCACCCGATATGGGAAAGCGCCAGACCTCGAGAGCCTGAAAATAAACCCGCACTCGCTGCGACATTTGATGAACACGGAATTCTTCCGGCTCAACATCCCAGACACTGTCATCACGCATCACTTCGGCAGGACGACAGTGGTACAAAGTCACGAGTACGACCACCGGAGCCTGAGCGAGCAACTCTCCTTCGTTGAGTTGCCGAAAGGCGCCCAAACCATCATCGCGCCGGGCAGCGTCCAGGAGACGGTGGCAAAAATGGTTCTGTCAGGCTTTGCTGGGCTTAGTCACGTTGCCGAATCGTTCAAAAAAATCCAGCAGGAGCACGGTGACGAGGCGGCGTTCACGTATTTGGCAGCGACGTCAGACGGATTCCACGCGACCCCTTACGGCTTCTGTACCACCAGCTTTGCGGTGAATCCCTGTGTGCGGCATCTGAAGTGCTTCCACAAATGCAAACGCTATGTTCCTAGCGGTCTTCCAGAGCATCGCATTACGTTGGAGGAGCTGCGTGGCAAGCTCTCCGTGATGCGGAATAAGGCTGCGGCGAAGCCGGCGAACTCGATTGGTCGCAAGAACCAGATTGCGCACGCAGACGAACTCATTGCGGGAGTCGACGCCGCACTTAGCGCACAGCCCGGTGAAATCGTGTTTCCTGAAGGTCGAGATTACTCTGAACCGGAGGAGGACGTGTTCGCATGAAACCACGAGCCGACGACGATAACACCCAGCTTGCTGGGATTCTGGATAATCTGCTTGCTTCGGACGTCGATATCACGGTTCGCGAAGTCGCGAGGCGCCACCCTTCGCTGCGCAATGCATCGGCATTCACCCGCGACGCCGAACGTATGAAGCTAATTCAGCAGGCCCAGGCGCGGCAGACGCACTTACGTACGACGCTCAACCCACATGCCGTGCGCGCCCTGACTTTGGCTGAAAAGCTTGATGTGAAATCAGAACACGTCATGGAACTCGAAGGTCAGGTGCGCGCATTGGTCGCATCTCACGCGGCCTGCATCCAAGCGGTCATGGCGTCGGGCGGTATGGCAGCCCTCGAGCGCTTCTGGAAGGAATACAAGGCCATCGGCGACTCGTTGCGGACAGTCAGCGCGTTTCCTGATAGTGCGGAGGTCTTGACGCTGCGTCGCGACAAGCCTTGAGAGGGCTGTAGCAAATCGACCTTTGTTTGTAGGTCCAGGGCAGACGGCGCGCCATTTAAGTGTCGATTATGGTATCGCTGCTGCACGGGGAGCACCTTGATTGGGCTAAAACGGCTGTCCTACAGGCCGGATGACTCCATCCTTTCCTCATCAAACACCTCACTACCTTGGCCCCAACGAACTCGCTGACGTCCTTGGCGTTTCCATCCGGACAATCATCCTGCGAGCAAGACACCGCCCTTGGCTGCTTCCGCCGCGCGCCCAACTGTTGGACCGAGACTTACTGCGGTGGCGGCAGGATGTTTTGAAGCAAAGGATTGCTCCTGTAGCAGCAAGGGGGCCGGGAGCGTGACGACGTTTCGATGACTGTGCCAAATAAATGAAGTGCCTATTTCCGGCAACACGCTAGGGCCCTGTTGCGAGCTTGTTTGCACTATGGCGATTCAATCAGGCGACGAACGTCGCCGTCACCATCCTAAAGTCGCTTTCCACTAGACGGAAAAACATCCCTTAGATAGCTTGGTGTGCCCTACTTCGCTTCCTTGTTGTCTTCAGCCTGCAGCTCTTCCGCCCGATGAATCAGTTTGGACAGCGGGATGCCAAGCCCGGTCGATACGGACTCCAGCGTAACAAGATGCGCGGGTCTAGTGCCCCGTTCAATGTGGCTAACGGCTGTCCAATGCAAGCCTGCTCGTTCTGCCAACTGGGACTGGGTCAATTTCTGACGCTCGCGGGCCGCGCGCACGACTTGCCCGAAGGCCTCCACTAGCTGCATGAGTAACCGGAAGATATGAAAGACGACAGTCTTCCGGCGATGCGCGCTTGCGTACATAGCGCAAACGTATAAAATATAGCGCAAACGTCATATTTCGACCTAAAATGACGTTTTTCTTGCCTCGATGTGTTCCGCTCAGCCCGTGTTTGGCGCGGCGTCGATTCGGGCCACGCTGAAACCACAAAATGGGAAGAACGGCCGGCGAGCGTTTCTGAACATCTTTACTGCGTCACGGAGGCAGCTTTGAAGACACGACCGCTCTCGCATCTTTGTCCGTCAGCATCGGCTACGCAGTCGCGTCTAGGCGTCCATGCAGAGGAAGCGCCGGTCGTGTGCGCGTCTCCGCAACAGGCAATCGAGTAATGGTCGCGCACATGGTCCGCCCCGTGTCAATCCGGTGGAGAGTAGAACTTTTTGACTGGCGCATCGTAACGACGGCTACTGGGTCCTGTCATTTCGTCGGTCGCAGGACAACACATTTATGGGGACGAGTTCCGCAATCGAATCGTCTAACCCAGCAGGACAGTTTGGCCTTACGCGCTCGGACACTCTTTACGTTCTTGAGGGGCCCAGCGCGTTTTCGTCGGCGGCGCACGCTGTGTGGCTGCTGTGGTGCGCTAGGCATGGGCTGGAAAGCTGAGTCGACGTCACTGGCAAATGGATTTCGAAGACGGTAGCCGGAGACCACGCTTCGTTGCCGAACCCGGACGCAAACGCCGACGGAAGCCCTACATCAGGACGTCACCGGAATAAGCACGCTGGCGGTACTGAGGGAAGCTGTGGCCAATTGGTCGCGATGCAAGAGGAGCAGGAATGTCTGTTTATGCAGTAGACCACACAACGTTTCGGCAGGGCGAGGACATCGCTATTTGCGTGTGTGTCGGTCGGTTCGGCTCCAACTTACGGTGGGCGCAGGAGCTTTACACCCGTTGCATACAGCACGGTGGTGCTCCAGACATCTGGGCGGACGCATATCACGCTCTATACCGATATGAAAGCGCTCACCTCTTATCAGATGGCGGTCCGGAAGCAGAAATTAGGCGCGCACCATCGACAAAGCGAGACCGTGTAGCGCATGTTACTTGCTTCGTCGAGCGCGAGCGAGCAAGTGTGCAAAATGCGGCCGCACGCTTTACTGTGTCCGTTGACGCCGTAGGACGGGTACGCGGGGAAGCTGTTGCGACCGGCCAGCGGGCGGTAAAAATCGCGCGCATGCGGGTGGACCCATCGCATTCTGCTTCGGAAATAGGTCTCTCCGTGCTGCTCTATCTGGCTAGCAGAGAGTACCACCCGGCTTTCGCGGACTTCATGCAACGTATGCGGCGGGGAGACTCGCTTTAAAGCACACATGTTTTGGACTGCTTGCGTTTAGCGGGTCGGAAGTTCATGTGGCAGCGAGGAGATATCGCTGCCGATGGTTCCATCAATCAATGGGTCTGTCGACTGACGACAAGATGAAACTGGAAACTCGTGTCGTGCGCTCCATCCGCAGGCGTAAAAGCGTTGTCATTCTCCGCTCGGAGGTGTCGGGAGTGGGAAGCCAGTCGCAGTTGACTCGCGTGCTAGCCAAGCTGGACCACTGGCCGACGGCGTATAACCCGGCGGATTCAGGTGGGTAGCAGGAGAGTTGTGTACGAGCACGTTAGTAAGAACTCGCCATGAGGCGAATCGAGAGGCGAGAGGATTAGCGATGTGCGATGCCTTGGGTTTGTCGCAACGTAGCGCTTCGGTGCAGACGGACGTCGCGGTGTATCTGGGTGACTGCAGTGGCGATAGCTTAAGCATAGTGTGCGATGGGACTTCAATGGAATGCGAAGGGTCGACGTGGCAGCGTGCGCTACTGGCCCTTGCCTCTCCGACGCCACGTGGCCCATATCCGGTGTCGGACCGCTTCACGATTTTCGTGCACGAGTTGTCCAATCATGCAACGGGCGACGCTCGCGCAATAGCCACATTTCGAATTGACGTGCGATGCGAGGGGAGGCTTGCGTACGCGAGCGTGCGAACTGCGCAGTCGGTCGCGGAATTCCCAGCAATCTCGTACGTGATTGGCGACGACGTGGTTACTACTGCGCGTCGCGCGTTCGAGACTGCACTGCGTCATGAATTCAATGCGGTTAGCTTCCGACCTCCTGACTCTCGTGGAAAGGGCGTCATTTAACGACCGCATAACATTAAAAATTGGTGCCAACATGCATATGACGATTGCGGAATTGGCTCAGAGGCTTTTTGTAAGACGCAGCTACGTGCGTAGATTGCTCGATGAGGGCCAGCTGCCGACAACGCCGGGACCGGACGGGGAGCCAGTGGTTGAGTGGGACGTGGCGGAGCAGTACATTGCCGCCGCGAAAGTCCGCCAGGGCCAGGCCTTTGAGGAATACATGCATGTGTCCGGCGAGCAGCTCGAGCTAGAGCTGCTGAATTTGCACTTCAACGAGTACATGCACGTGGCCCGTCGAACAACCGCGGAAGCAGTGGTACGTGTTCGCTGCGCTTATGAGGCAATGTACGAAGTCATGCGGTTCAGTGTGAGCGCGGACGACATTGGAGCAATGGACCAGCCCGACGCGTTCGCGCGAGCAGTCGTTGAGCGTGCAGCGACGGCGTTACAGTTGACGCAGGACGAAGCCCGTCAAGCGCTGACGCTGAACGAATGGAGCCTGACAGGGGTGCCGGCGGAGCCGCCGATTGCGGCCGATGCAGCGGTACAGCTCGCGGAACGCGTGCTTGCGGCTTTGCTCGCCTGCCGGGGGTGCGAATGAGCGTACCCGCGCCGCGTCGGACGGGCGCCTGCTCATGCTTGATTTCGATGGCGTTCACCACCACGAGTCCGTGTATTTGCTCCACCGGCGTGGCCCCGTTCTGCTGGACGCACCAGGCCACCGTCTCTTTGAGCACTGCCAACTGCTCGAGCAAACGCTTGAGCCGTACCCGGACGCGCGCATAGTGCTGTCGACAAGCTGGGTGCGGCGCTACCGCAGGAGTATCCACCGTGTGGCACGCCGGCTGACGCACGGGCTGCAGGCAAGGGTGGTTGGCGCGACGTATCACTCGAGGATGGACCCGGCAGAGTTCGCGGCTGCGCCGCGCGGCATGCAAATCTGGAGCGATGTACTTCGCCGCAAACCGAAGGCGTGGCTGGCTCTTGACGATGATTGGCTGCATTGGCCGTCGTGGTGCAGGGAGAATTTGATTCGGACCGACCCCGTGCTCGGCATAAGCGCGCCGGGCGTGCTCGCGGAACTGAAAACGAAATTGGCCGCAATGCATGTGTGAGCCGTCGTGCTAAGCACGGAAGAATACAAACCGAGGATGAGCCGATGCTGACAATTTCCATTTACGACGGCGAGTACGACGGTGACGTCAATGCACTCACGCATTTGTGCGACATTGAGGGCAGCGCTGTGCCGGACGACCGACCACCCTTTTCCGTGCTGGGAGAAACGCTGCGGGTGCTCGAGCTGTGCGAGGAGCGATACAGCACACCTCCGCTTAGCGGCACCAGCTTTACGGCGTTTATCGGACGCAAGGACGGGCGCGACGTGACGCCGCTGGTGCGGCTCGATGGTTATGTCCGCGATGGATGCGCGAGCGCCACGGTAGTCGGCCCGGGTTCGCGATGGGACACCGAGCCCGTGTATTGCACCCCGGGCGATGACGCAGTAGCTATTGTGCGCAAACTGCTCGAACCAAGCAGATGATTGGAGGCAAATAATGCTGCGCGTGACCGTAGAACTGTGGCCGGACGGACGTGAGTCAGGTCGCCGCGTGATAGCAACGGCAGACATAGGTCGCGTTGCCGATGGAGTGCACGCGGACTATGAGGCCAGGCTGACCGAATCGCCCATTGGTAGCGTAGGCACGGGGCATGTGCGTGCGTACCCGCGCTGGTCAGCATCGATTTGGGACCTCGTCGCGCGCAGCATCGCCGCTGCGCTTGGCGGCAATGCCGACGAGATGCCGCCGCGTCCCGCACTGCCGGACGTTCCGGTGCACATTAGCGACGGACTGCGCTACGTGCGACTGCGCGAAATACCAGAGCCCGCGCGGACCTTTTTCCGGCGCCGCATTGAAGGCAGCACGCGCCCCGTAATAGCCGACGACCCGGAGCCGATGGACTGCGCATACGTGTGGGATTGGGAGGGCTTCCTAGGCGGTGGCGAGTCGCTGCTGGAGTCTCGTCTGAAGTCCGTAGGTCATGCAGTGAAGGTCAATTTCGACGACCTGTGATACGCACGTGCGTGGTGACACCTTTCTCACCACTTCTCATCAAATTTGAGAACATTCCGGGGTAATCCGGCCCCACAATTGCTGTATTTTTTGCAGAAAGTACAGTACCGCGAAAGCCTTGTCACGCAAGGCGCAGCGGGGAGTACATGTTCGTGCATACAGCCTGATTTTTTGTACAACTCACGCCTGTCCCCCTTTGTTGTGTTCAAGTTTTTTGTAAGCCTGGACGACAAACAGTTGCCGGCATGGGGCCGGCACGGGTGAGAGCCCGGTGCACTCCAGACGGAAAGGCACTTGTCATTGTCAAAAGCGGGCAGCGCCTCCGTTTCCGCGAACGCTGCCTTGAGCATTTCCTGCAGCTTCATTTCGCGCGCACGTCACCCTTGGCCTCACCAAACTCCTGCAAAGCGGTCAGGACCTTAGTTGCAGCTGCAAGGAAGCCGTAGCTGCGCATCGGCACTGCCCGCTCATCGCGTTGCCGTAAGCATCGCGACACATTGCCAGCGCAAAACCCACGGCGTTACCAGTTGCTCCATTCATGCCAAGATGGCCAGCGGCATGGCGGAATACCAGAAGCTGGGCTTGTTGCCGAAGGATGTGCTTACGTCCTTCAATGAGAACGACCTGCCGCAGGAAACGTAACCACATGGCGTGTGCGCGGCAGACGTTACGCGAGAGAGAAGGGGCTACACAGCGTGAACTGTGCAGCCCTTTTTGACTCCGCAGTTCGATGCACGCGGTGTCGTCGTGTCAGCCATCCGCTCGTCCGTTCTTTCTCTCATACACTACGGTTTTGCTGCCGACTTGAATTTTACGGCGTATCCGGCGCGCGCCCGTGCTGACCACGCCGTTCATTGGAATTTGAGTTGTTGTCCCAGTGTTGTACTCACGCGTGAGTCGTCCGGGCTGAACTTCGATGTTCAGCTTTTTGAAGACTTCTGCTGCGATGGTCTCAAATGGCGCCGCAGGCGACAGCTTGCCTGTAAATTTATTGACGCGCGTTTTGGCGTACACGCCTTTGCTAACACGCACGAGCGCACCATTGGCAACAAGTTTCGCAAGTACCCGGCCGACTTGTGCGGTGCTACCAAACGGGGCGACCTCGGAGCACAAAATGACGATGCTTTTGCGTTGCCGGATTGAGCGGACGATGCGGTCTTCGAGAGTCATTTACCCCCTCCTTTCTCCAGTGCGCCTCGTCTTGAGGTCACTACGACTCTACATGGATAAGAAAGCGAGACAGCTCGTCTGCAAGTCGCGCGGCTGTGCCCGGATTTGGCATTGTTCACTCGCCCCCACCTCAGCCCCCTGTTCGTCAACCGGCGACAAGGTACTCGAGAAATCATACTCAACGTTTTTCAGAAAGTGACTCAGTTTCTGCACGAATCACCCGCGACAAATCAAGTCCCTGGTAGCAGACTTTGTCGATTGCCTCAATGAGCGCTTGGTCAGGGAAGATGCGCCGGTTCCGCCCATCTTTCTTGCCATAACGGCGCGTCATCGCGACCTGTGCATGCCCCATGAGGGCTCGACGCACATCCTCAGGAACACCGGCAGCAGTCGCGGCGTCCTCGAAGCTGTTCCGGAAGGAGTGAAATACATATGCAGGGTCGTCTACGACATGCTTATCAATGTATTCATTGACCCAAGTCGAGAACATATGCGTTTGGTTCTCTTTGCTCCCGTAGCGCAGCCCCAGAAAGAGGGGTTCGGTTGCGCTTCGGCTAGTCCGTTGCTCCACGAAGTATTCAACGAACCCGAGCCATTCGAGCTCGCGGTGCAAGGGTATTTCGCGAAGTCCCGCATCCGTTTTGCTTCGCCCTATACGCAACCAGTATCGGTCCGAACGCGTGCTCAATGCTCCACATACCAGACTGCCGGCTTCCTCGAGGCGCATACCTTCAAACAGTGCCAGCAACGGCACCCAGAAAGCGGCGTCGCGGCCGCCCTTTGCGGGGCGCAGTCCGCGGGAATGCACAGGGCCGTCAAAAAATGCTTGAAGCTGGCTAACGGAAAAAGGTTGGAACGAGTGAACAGATTTTTCGGAAACTTCAATTTTCACCGACTCGAATGCCATGCTCACGTTGAGGGGGACGCGGTTTTCCGCAGCCGCCGTTTTGAGGATTGACCGCACGAGCGAGAGGCTCGACTTCGCCCGCCCGCGCGACAGGTATGAAAGAAGCGAGGTCCTGAAAAGCATCGCATCGGCTAGTGTCAAATCGCATGGGCTCTTGTCGTGAGTGCGCTCGCGCAGCCGTTTGACGGCAAGGGCGGCCTCGTATCTGCTGGCAGGTTTCGGAACCCGTGCCGCTGCCCACGTTGCCTGCATGACGGCCCATTCGTCCTCGTCCAAGGCGCCTGGCGGTCATTGAGGAGTTGGGATGTCGGCACCGTTGAGTCGGGCGATTCGAATTCGAATGAGGTCGAGCTCGTTGCGCAGATAGCGGTCGACGAACGACTGCATTGCCGCCATCGACGCGAGCGTCGAGTCGACTCCCTCGAGTTTCAGCAGTTCAGCTGCGCCTTTCCACGCATTGTTGACGTTGTCGAGTGCGATGTCGTCGATGAGCGCCTGCTCGCGCTGTACGAGGTCCGCCCTAGCCACGTGCAAGTCACTCGGCGCGAGCGTTTGGCGCCATGCATCGTCATCTGACAGCACACGTGCCCGGTAACGTCCCAACAGGCGAGCAGACATCGAGGGGTGGAACGCGTATCGAAACCGCTGGTTACATGAACGCGTATTACTCGCGTCGGCGAGCGGGAGCGGCGGCAGTTCCTCTCCGGCATCTGGATACGCAAGGGCGTTTCCGTCGCAGCACGTCATTTCTCGGTAACGGTCGAATATCATCCCCAACTCGACGGAGCCGTCTTGGGCCGCCCTTGACGCGCGTCGGGCATATCGGAGCAACTCCTCTGTCTTTGCGAGCAAGGCGCCGGCCCGCCTTTCTGCCTCCGCCGTTTCCGTTGTCCGCAGGGAGCAAATGAATTCCCGGCGGCCAAACTGGCTGCGGAGGGCTTCGGGGATTGACCTACGAAAGTACGGCACGCGCGAATCCCGCCGTATGAGGACGTGTGATGTTTGCGACATTTTTCTCTCCTCGGTCGAACTACTGCGACAGAACTCCCACGGCGGCCGCCTTGTGGTTCCCTCCGCGTGCGACCGTGAGGGGTAAAATCGGCCAGTTGTTAGCCGTTAAATCGTCAATCTCGCGTGGCGGTTGGCATCGGTTAGTTGGCTTACCTACTCTAAGCAGCGCGCATAAGGCACCAAGAATGAATCATCAGGCCCTATCCTCATTTATCTGGTCGGTCGCCGACCTGCTACGCGGCGACTACAAGCAGTCCGAGTATGGCCGGGTCATCCTGCCGTTTACAGTACTTCGCCGTCTCGATTGCGTCCTGGAAACCACCAAGGCTGCGGTTCTCGCGGAGTTTGACGCCAAAACGCAGGCTGGCTTGAATCCCGACCCGTTTCTCACTCGAAAGGCCGGCCAGTCGTTTTACAACACCTCTCCCCTTGACCTGGTCAAGCTGCTAGGCGACCAGGACAATATCCGCCAGAACCTTTACGCCTACGTTCAAGCCTTCTCGCCTGCTGCGCGGGACATCTTCGAACGCTTTGACTTCTACATGCAGGTCGAACGGCTTGCCAAGGCCAACCTGCTCTATCTCGTCACCGAAAAGTTCGCAAACATCGACCTGCATCCGAATGTGGTCGATAACAACCAGATGGGGCTGGTCTTTGAGGAGCTGATTCGAAAATTCGCGGAAATCTCGAACGAGACTGCAGGAGAGCACTTCACTCCGCGTGAAGTCATCCGTTTGATGGTGAACCTGATTTTTATCGAGGATGACGACGTCCTGACGCCCAGCAACGCCGTGGTGCGGACCATCTATGACCCCACAGCCGGTACCGGGGGCATGCTGTCAATCGCGGGCGAATATCTGCTCGAGCACAATCCGGCCGCGCGGCTGACCATGTTCGGTCAGGAGCTCAACGACGAGTCCTACGCCATCTGTAAGGCGGACATGCTCATCAAGGGGCAGGACGTCGTGAACATCATCGCTGGCAACACGCTGTCGGACGACGGCCACGGCGGGCGCAGGTTCGACTACATGCTCTCCAATCCGCCATTCGGCGTCGAGTGGAAGAAGGTCGAGAAGGCTGTGCGTACGGAGCACGAGCAGAAAGGCTTCGACGGCCGCTTCGGTCCAGGCCTGCCACGCGTTTCGGATGGCTCGATGCTGTTCCTGCTGCACCTCGTCAGCAAGATGCGTCCGGCGCAGGATGGCGGCAGCCGCTTCGGCATCGTGCTGAATGGTTCACCGCTGTTCACTGGCGGCGCCGGTTCAGGTGAATCGGAAATCCGCCGGTACGTGCTGGAGAACGACCTGGTGGAGGCCATCGTTGGCCTGCCGACGGACATGTTCTACAACACGGGTATTGCGACCTATGTATGGATTCTGTCGAACAGGAAGCCCGAAAGGCGCAAGGGTTATGTGCAGCTGATTGATGCGTCCAGCTTCTGGCAGAAGATGCGAAAGAGCCTGGGTAGTAAGCGCCGGGAAATGTCCGACGACCACATCGATTCGGTCACGCGCCTGTTCGGTGATTTCGTCGAAGCCGAACTCACGACGGTGTTTGATGCCGAAGGCGCGGAGGTTGGTCGCTGGGTCGTGCCAGCAGGCAGCAATACGCCAGATGTGCCAGCCGGGGGGAAGGTGAAGTCCGTGCCGATTTCGCGGGTTTTCCGGAACGAGGACTTCGGCTACACAACGATTACGGTGGAGCGGCCGCTGCGCGATGAGCAGGGCAATGTCGCGCTCGGCGTCAAGGGCAAGCAGAAAGGCAAGCCGCAGGCGGACAGCGCGTTGCGCGATACCGAGAACGTGCCGCTGTCCGAGGATATCGGCGCTTATTTCTCGCGGGAAGTATTGCCCCATGCGCCGGACGCCTGGATTGATGACGAGAAGAGCAAGGTGGGCTTCGAGATTCCGTTCAACCGCCACTTCTATGTGTTCGAGCCGCCGCGCGACCTGCACACGATTGACGAGGAACTGAAGGCGGTGTCGGCGAACATCATGAAAATGCTCGAGGAGCTGGCGGAATGAGCTTGCCGACTTATCGTCAGTACAAGGACACCGCTGTTGAGTGGCTGGGCGAAGTTCCGAGCCACTGGGAAGTGCTGTCCATAAAGCGGCTCTCCCCGGTACAGCGAGGTGCCTCACCACGACCTATCGACGACCCCAAATATTTCGACGACGAAGGAGAGTATGCTTGGGTCCGAATAGCCGATGTCTCGGCGTCCAACGGCGTATTAACCGAAACAACGCAGCGACTTTCGGAAATAGGTGCAAACCTGAGCGTAAAGTTGCACCCCGGCGACCTATTCGTAAGTATCGCAGGAACCGTGGGCAAGCCGTGCATTGCTGCAATCAAAGCGTGTATACACGACGGCTTTGTGTACTTTCCAAATCTTAATGTTCCGCCTCACTTTCTTTTTCGAATTTTCGAGGCAGGACTTTGCTACAGCGGGCTAGGCAAGTGGGGAACCCAACTCAACCTTAATACCGACACTATCGGCTCGATTAAGATTGCTCTTCCTCCAGGCGACGAACTCTCGTCAATTTTGGATTTTCTCGACCGCGAGACCAGCAAGATTGACGCGCTGATTGCCGAGCAGGAAAAGCTCCTTATTCTGCTGGCAGAAAAGCGCCAGGCCACCATCTCGCATGCCGTCACCCGTGGCCTCAACCCCGACGCGCCGATGAAAGATTCCGGCGTGGCGTGGCTGGGGGAGGTGCCGGCGCATTGGGAGGTCTCGAAGGTTGGATACGACTGCAATGTACTCTCTGGCTTTGCCTTTCCATCGGCCGGATTTTCGCTTGACGATGCCGACGTTAGTTTGCTGCGCGGGGTGAATGTAGGTGTCGGCACACTGAGGTGGAACGAGGTGGTGTATTGGAACCGCGTTGCCGACGATGAACTGGATGCGTATGAACTTCGGCCGGGAGATATCGTGCTTGGTATGGACCGCCCATGGATTTCTGAAGGGCTGCGCGTCGCCCGCGTTTCTGAAAATGACACTCCGTGCCTGCTTCTTCAACGCGTCGCAACTATTCGCCCCAATACCAAGCTCGATGCAGATTACCTTTATTATCTGTTCCGAGCAGGATATTTTTTTCATCATTGTGCGCCAGAAATGACTGGCGTCAGCGTGCCTCATATCAGCCCGGAACAGATAAGGTCATTTGTTGTCCCTGTTCCTCCGGTCAATGAGCAGTCGGATATTGTTGCGTTTGTTGAAGCTGAGTGCATGAAACTCGATGCTCTTGATGTCGAGGGGCGGCGTAGCATCGACCTCCTCAAAGAACGCCGCAGTGCCCTGATTGCTGCAGCCGTCACCGGCAAAATCGACGTGCGCAACGCGGTGCCCGAGGAGCTGGCCGCATGAGTGACATTCAGCTCTTTCGACTCTCGAACGACACCGCGAAAGAGCTTCCGAGCCAAGCCGCAAAACTCGAGAAGCATTTGCAAAGCCTTATAGAAGCGAACATGCCGACCTTCCTCGGCGTGCGCTTTCTCGCCAGCGAATACGCGACCGGCAAGACCCACCGAGGCCGCATTGATTCGCTGGGGCTGGACGAAAATGGCTGTCCAGTCATCATCGAGTACAAGCGTCACAGCAACGAGAACGTCATCAACCAGGGGCTGTTTTATCTGGACTGGCTGCTCGACCATCAGGCCGAGTTCCGGTGGCTCGTGATGGAAAAACTCGGCAAGGATGTCGCCGAACAAATCGAATGGACCGGTACGCGCCTGTTGTGCATCGCCGCCGATTTCACGCACTACGACGAACATGCCGTCCAGCAGATTCCGCGCAATATCGAGTTGCTTCGCTACAAGCTGTTCGGCGACGACCTGCTGCTGCTCGAACTGGTCAACGCCCAAAGCATCCCGGATGCCACAGCGGTCAAGCCTGCGTCGGCCGAGCTGCCCGCCGAGCCGGATAGGCCGAAGCCGAGCGGCAAGGACAAGTCGCTGGACGACCAGCTTGCCACCGCGTCCACCGAGATTCGCGACCTGTACGCGCAGACAACCAGCTATCTGACCGCCTTGGGCGACGACGTGCAGGAAAAACGCCTGAAGCTCTACACGGCCTTCCGGCGCCTGAAGAATTTCGCCTGCGTCATTGCCTATCCGAACCGCCTGCTGGTTACGCTGAAGCTCGACCCGGCGTCGGTTACGCTGGAGGACGGCTTCAGCCGCGACGTCAGTGAAATCGGTCACTGGGGCACCGGCGACGTGGAACTGACGCTCCGCACGCAGGCCGACCTGGAACGCGCGAAACCACTACTGGAACGCAGTTACACCGAAGGCTGAACGGACACACCATACTCCTTACCCAAGAAGAATATCGAACGCACCGGGGCCATCCATGAGCAACCTGCACCAGGAACATCATTTCGAAGCCGAAATCTGCCAGTCCCTCGCGACCAATGGATGGCTCTACGCTGAAGGCGACGCCGCGCACTACGACCGTACCAACGCGCTCTTCCTGCCTGACCTGCTGGCCTGGATTGAGACCACCCAGCCCGACACCTGGCAGCGCCTGAGCAAGACTTACGGTCCCGCGCTTCACGAGCGTCTGGCTGAACGGGTGCGCAAGAGCCTGAACGAGCGCGGTACGCTCGATGTGCTGCGCCGGGGCGTCGAGATGTTGGGCCTGAAAGAGCCGCTCTCGCTCGTGCAGTTCAAGCCCGTGCTGGCAATCAACCCGGTTATCCAGCAGCACTATGCCGCCAACCGCCTGCGCGTGGTGCGCCAGGTGCGGCATTCGCTGAACCAGCCGCAGGATGCGCTCGACCTTGTCCTGTTTGTCAACGGTATCGCGGTCGCGACCGCCGAACTGAAATCGGACTTCACGCAGGGCGTGCAGGACGCGGTGGACCAGTACCGCTTTGACCGAAATCCGCAGCCGAAGGGCGGACAGGTCGAGCCCCTTCTCAGCTTTCCCGGCGGGGCGCTTGTGCATTTCGCCGTCAGCCAGACCGAGGTCATGATGACCACCCGGCTGGCCGGCACGGCCACCTACTTCCTGCCATTCAACCGGGGCAATGCCGGCGCCGCAGGCAACGCACCGAATCTGGACGGGTTCGCCACTGCCTATCTGTGGGAAGAAGTGTGGGCGCGTGACAGCTGGCTCAACATCCTGCACCGCTACCTGATTGGCAAGCGCGATGACAAGAAGCAGCTCAAGAGCGTCATCTTCCCGCGATATCACCAGCTCGACGCGACACGCAGGCTGGTTGCCGATGTGCTGGCCCAGGGACCTGGCCAGCGTTTTCTGATTCAGCACTCCGCAGGCTCGGGCAAGACCAACTCAATCGCCTGGACTGCCCACTTTCTCGCCGACCTGCACAACGACCAACATGCAAAGCTGTTCGACAGTGTGCTGGTGGTCTCCGACCGTACTGTGCTGGATGCGCAGCTACAGGAAGCCATCTTTGACTTCGAGCGGACCACCGGCGTGGTCGCGACCGTCACGAATGAACATGGCAGCAAGAGCGCACAGTTGTCGCAGGCGCTGAAGGACGGCAAGAAAATCATCGTCTGCACCATCCAGACCTTCCCGTTTGCCTTGCAGGCAGTGCAAGAACTGGCGGCAACGGAAGGCAAGCGCTTTGCGGTAATTGCCGACGAGGCCCACAGCTCGCAGACCGGCGAGGCGGCGGCCAAGCTCAAACAGTTGCTGTCGGCCGAGGAATGGGCAGAACTGCAAGATGGAGGGGAAATTGATACCGAGGTGCTACTTGCCGCGCAGATGGGCGCACGCACCGGCCGCGAAGGGCTGACCTACGTAGCGTTTACCGCGACACCCAAGCAGAAGACGCTCGAGCTGTTCGGTCGTCCCGGCGCTGACGGGCTGCCGCAGCCGTTCCATGTCTACAGCATGCGTCAGGCCATCGAGGAGGGCTTCATCCTTGACGTGCTGAAGAACTACACGACCTACAAGCTTGCGTTCCGGCTCGCCAACAACGGCCAGGAATACGACGAGAAGGAGGTTGAACGCAGTGCTGCGATGAAAGGCATCATGCAATGGGTCCGCCTGCATCCGTACAACATTTCGCAGAAGGTGCGCATCGTCGTTGAGCACTATCGCGAGAACGTGCAGCCGCTGCTGGACGGCAGGGCAAAGGCAATGGTCGTCGTCGGTAGTCGGAAGGAGGCCGTGCGCTGGCAAAAGGCGATTCGCGCGTACATCGAAAAGCAGAACTACCCGCTCGGGGTACTGGTTGCGTTCTCCGGGGAAATCGACGACGCGGAGAGCTTTCCGACGCCCGTTACGGAAACCAGTAAGGAACTGAATCCTGGCCTGAAGGGGCGTGATATCCGCGATGCATTTGCCGAACCGGACTATCACCTGCTGCTGGTGGCCAACAAATTCCAGACGGGTTTCGACCAGCCCTTGCTGTGCGGCATGTATGTGGACAAGATGCTCGGCGGTATTCAGGCGGTGCAAACGCTCTCTCGTCTGAACCGCGCCCACCCCGGCAAGGATACGACCTACATCCTCGATTTTGTCAATGATGCCGCCGAGGTTCTGAAGGCGTTCAAGACCTACTACGAGACCGCCGAGCTCGAAGCTACCACCGACCCGCACCACGTCTTTGACCTGCGCGCCAAGCTTGACGCAAGCGGCCACTATGACGACTTCGAGGTCGACCGCGTGGCCAAGGTTGAAATGGACCCGAAGGGGACGCAGGCGCAATTGAGCGCAGCGATTGCGCCCGTCGCAGACAGACTCCTCAAACGGTACAAGGCTGCGCAGCAAGACAAGATAACGGCCGAAGCGCAGCATGACGACAAGGCGGCTCAGGCCGCCAGAGACACGCTGGAAGCGCTGGTGCTATTCAAGAATGACATGGGTGCGTTCACGCGTCTCTATGCGTTCCTGTCGCAAATCTTCGACTACGGCAACACGGATATTGAAAAGCGCTTTCTGTTCTACAAGCGCCTGCTCCCATTGCTGGAATTCGGCCGCGAACGCGATACTGTCGACCTGTCGAAGGTCGTGTTGACGCACCACAACCTGAGAAACATCGGCCGGCAAACATTGACCCTCGGTCAGGGTGAAACGCCGAAGTTGCCGCCTATGGATGCCGTAGGCAGCGGCGCCGTTCAGGAGAGGGAAAAGGCACTTCTGGAACAAATTATCCAGAAGGTCAACGGCCTCTTCGACGGCGAACTGTCGGATGACGACCAACTCGTATATGTGAACGGCGTCCTGAAGGGCAAGCTGCTGGAAAATGACACGCTCATACAGCAGGCGATGAGTAACAGCAAGGAACAGTTCGCGAACTCACCGGACCTGCGGAAAGCACTCGTGCATGCAATCATGGACGCGTTCGATGCACATAGCGCAATGAGTACGCAGGCACTTGGTTCGGAACGTGTGCAGGAAGGTCTGACAGAGATTTTGCTGGGACCGGCTCAGCTTTACGAGGCGCTGCGAGCGCGCTGGAGCGGAGGCGATTCAGCGAATGCGCCGCGATGAAATGCAACCATCGCCTTCTAAGCAAACGGTATCAACGTTAGTGCCGAACATCTTTTGTGCAGTTGCCACAATCGCGCTGCTCAGCGTGGGGAAAAGATAGTATGTCAGACAGTCAGATTCGGTCGGATGCGCTGAAGGAATATCGGAAGCTATATGAAGAAGGCGGACCATTCGCACAACTCGCGTCGCTATTCCAGGTCAATTTAATACTCGACGCCAACGTCATCATCAAGGAACTAATCTGGGCGACCACCAAGCGCAAGAATCCACTGGGACGCTCCGACCTCCTAGAGGTACTTGAAGTCGAAACCGTGGTTGCGTGGGCGCCGACCTTCCTTGAGCGTGAGGTCGAAAAGAACTTCGCCGTAGTGGTCGGCAAGGGTGCGAGACGCGAAGACGTAGTTGCACATTGGGCGCACCTGCGCAGGCTTATCAATTTCGTTGACGTCGGTGGCGTACCTGACGACGTGAAATATCGGGACCCGAAGGACGTCCCATATATGCTTTTGCAACGTAGGATTGAAGCAACCATTGCCACAGCTGACAAAGACATAGCCGGTATGGACGGAAAGGTTGTGCCCTTAGCTGTTTTTGCGACCCTCCGCGCATATTCACGTGCGGCGGCAGTCCAGGTAACCCTTCAGGTTAGCGGATACACCTTAGAGGTGTTAACAGAATGACTTTTGAAGGTGTCGCCAGCATATGATGCAGCAGGCGATTCTGAGGAAAGCTTCGTGGATGAAAGCGAGCTGTTCGAAGCGGATGCGCAGTCGGCGGAAGTTGTGAAGCCACGAGATGGTTCGCTCCACAACCCAGCGTGTTTTGCCTAGCCCACTACCATGAGGCTGACCACGTCGAGCGATTTCGGTTGCAATGCCGGCGGCATGCAGTGGACGTCGGTATTTATCGTGGTCGTAGCCTCTGTCGCCCTGAACGACCCGAGGCTTCGATAGTGGTCTGCCACGCTTGCCGCCGATTGGCGGAATTGCCTCGACCAGCGCTTGAAGTTGAGTGACGTCGTTGCGGTTGGCGCCGGTCAGAATCACCGCGAGCGGGATGCCCTGAGCTTCGGTGATGAGATGGTGCTTTGAACCGGGTCGCGCGCGGTCTGTGGGATTCGGTCCTGTTTTTGACCTGAGCCCACAGCGCGGATTGAAGAGGAATCGACGATGACGCGAGACCAGTCGATTTGGTCGGCTGCACGCAATCGCGCAAGCAGTACCTCGTGCAACTGCTCCCAGACGCCTGCGGCTTGCCAGTCACGTAGGCGACGCCAGCAACTCATGCCGCTGCCGCAACCCATCTCGCGAGGTAGCAGGTCCCAGCGCAGGCCTGTTTGTAAGACGAAGAGAATGCCGGTGAGCACCGCACGATTGTCGAGCGGCTTGCGCCCCGGATAACGGGCTCGCCGTAGTTTGGGAGGGGGCAGCAATGGTTCGATGAGTGCCCACAATTCGTCGTCGAGTATCGGTTTGGCCATGTCCTTTTCGTCGTCGAAACAATGAAAAGGTTAACAGCATTCATCGAGGGTTAACAGCCCCTTCGTTCATTTTGTTAAGGGTTCTTAGGCAGCCTCGGATTGAGGGCCTTGGTCCAAATCACACGGTTCGCGTCATCTGGCGTAAAAAAAGCAGCAACGAATGTGCCGCGTGAGTTGTGGCTGGCCGTGCTAGGAATGCTTTGCGTCGCGCTCGTTGTCCCCGCGTCGCGGAACTGGCTCCGATTGCAGATGCAGACACTGGCGGGACGACTCGGGACGGCCGCTGAAGGGCTCGTTCGGCTTTCGAATGCGGTCGCGACTGATTTCCACCAGAAAAAGCATGCGACCAAGGAAGCTTGGTCACAGGTCCAGGCCCTTCTTGGCGACCATCCTGAGGCTCCCCAAAAGTCGATTTTGCCGCAGCAGGAGATGTGACTGGATTCACGTCGCTATTTGGACCTGCGCGCATGTCGGTTTCGCTCCAAACACGTGCGATGGTGAGGGCCGTAGGCAACATGCACAATTACGTTGGCGAGAATGCGATAGTGCAGCAGAAATAGAGCTTCAATGTGTGAGTTTGACCTACGCGGGAGGTGCTCGTTCGAGCGACGCCCGCGCGGGCCACATTCGTGAATAACAATTCAGGTTACGCCAAGCCATGCAAGGTTGAATTGGCGTCGCCATGTCCAGCTTGTTTGCATTCGACATATGGCTACGGTAAAAGTAGAAAACCTGGAGCGGTTTGCACTTTCTGAACAGGGGCCGACCCTTCTAGGGGAGCTCATTCGGCGCCTCATCTACTGTTGGGTACCAGACCGGCTGGTGTCGATGAGCTTCCATTCTGGCACAGCTAACAACCTTCCCGGTTGGGATGGGTACGTGCAGCTCAAGGCGAATGCGGGGGAGCCGAACTTCAACTCCTTATGGGAGTTGAGCACGCAAGCAGCGAGTCGCCAGAAAATAATCTCTGATATAAAAAAGTCCTTTAAACGGAGCATGCCTTCGGGCTGGCTGAAAGCCAACACCGTGTATGTTGCAGTTACCTTGCGCAAGTTGTCTAATCCAGACAAGCTGGAGCAGGAAATTGCAAGTCTGCCGAACAATCCTTGGAGCTATGTCAAAGTCATTGACGCGCCGGCCTTGGCGCAGTGGATTGAAAAATGCCCTGCTGTTGAAGCATGGTGCGCGGAACATCTTCAAATCGGGGCCGGCGTATTCGGTGTATCACTCGACACATATTGGCGAGACTGGTCAAACGGCCACAGACCACCGATTACCAAACAGCTCGTGACGGCGGGAAGGTCCGGCAGCGAACTTGACACTTTCTTTAAGCCGCGAAGCGGCGAAACACTAACGCTTCTCACAGATTCGGCCGCTGAGACAGCCGCCTATCTGTATGCTTATCTCGCACAAAGCGAAGACCAAGACGGTGCGTCTAAGGTACTCGCCAACTGTCTGGTCGTGTCCTCGTCCCAAGCTGCGAGGGCATTAGCGCTTCAGCCCGTGCGCGCGAACCAACTGCCTATTACCGTGCTTCTGCCGCCGGCGAACGAGGCTGCACTGAGCTTGGCCAACGTAGGCCACTACGTTGTTAATGCCATCGGCTATGCCTCACCAAGCAACAAGCCGATTGTCATCAAGAGGGCTCTGAGACGTGATTTTGCAGACGCGCTTCAGAACTCCATGGGCATGCCGCCGGAGCGAGCGGAGCAAGACGCGCGTGCTTGTGGTGCGAGCATTTCGGTGTGGTCTGTCTGGAATAAGCACGAAAGCGACTCACTAAGCCAGTTGCCCGAGTGGTGCGCCATCGAGCAGATTTCGAAAACCATCCCGGCTGTTTTTGCGTCTCGCTGGGATGAGCACACTGAAGGAGACACCAAGATATTGGAGTCGCTGAGCGGCGTCGAATATCCGTCGTTTGCGCAAGGAGTGCTCCGCTACATGGATAGCGACCCTCCGTTTTTGGAGCGCGCGGGCAGCATCCTTTCGCTCGTCGCACCGACCGTCGCCTTCGCGCTGACCGCGAGAAGCATCTCCTCCGAAATGCTGCGCATGTTAGAGCAAGCTATCGAAGCGGTTTTTTCGCAGGTGAGCGTGAGCGAGGTCAGGGCATGGGATGGGCCGGTTTCGCTCCCGATGGAAGCTCTACGCGTTGACCATTCTTCTTGGCTCCGCGAAGGTCTTCTGGAGACAATCCTCAGAATCTCCGTGTTCAAAGATGTGCTTGACCGCAAGCAAATTGCGCACGCTTTCGGTGGATGCCAAGCGTTTGTCGACAGGCTTGTCGGAAAAATCGCCTTGTTCCGAGACGAGCCGAGGTTCTTCGCCGCACTGTCTGAAAACCTTCCGATTATGGCGGAGGCCGCGCCGGTCCCTTTCGTTGAAGCCCTGGAGGAAGCCCTCCAGGGCTCTGGACCGACGCTGGCGCCGCTCTTCGAGGACAAAGGATTTTTTGGTCCAGTGCTTCATTCCGGGCTGATGTCAGCTCTCGAATGTCTTGCCTGGGAGCCCTCGTACCTTTCGCGGGTGGTGCGGATACTTGCGCAACTGACCGCCTTCGAGTCCGACGGGAGGGTCGTAAACAGGCCATCAAACAGCCTGCGTTCGATTTTCTTGGCTTGGAGCCCGTGTACAAGCGCACCCCTCACGCAGCGGATGGATGCGTTGCACATGTTGGCAGAGGAATTCCCAGCGGTAGCATGGCGCCTTATCTGCGCCCTACTGCCGAAACATTCGGACACTTCGTTCCCGTCTTACGAACCAGTCTGGAAAGATTTTGGGCGCTCGACTCGTCAGCGTCTTACTGACGGAGCTATCCAGGAAGCCCATGGAGCGTATGCAGAGTTTGCTCTTCAGCTTAGCCGTGGCCACGTTGAGCGTCAGGTAGACCTGCTCGATAGTTATCCGCTGCTATCGCCGAATTATCGACAGGCGCTTCGCGAACAGTTTTCCGTTTCCGCTCGTGATGACCAGCTGTCTGCGCCTGTTAGAGACGCGGTATGGTCAACAATACGCCAGCTTGTCGCGAAGCATCGTCGCTTTTCAAACGCCGTATGGGCGATTGCCGGACAGGACGTTGACGAACTTGAAGCAGTCGGCCAGTTGTTCCGGCCGGCCTCGGAGGTCGCCGAGATTCAGTGGCTTTTCGATGAATACCTACCTGACTTGCCAAATGTCGACATTGATATCGAGGCAGCGCAGGTCAAGGCTGACAAACTGCGGAACGAGGCGATGCAAGGGCTGGTCAAGATGGGTGTTCCGGCTATAGACGAGCTATATGTAAACGCGCGGCAGCCTTATCTGGTGGCACAGCAGGCGGCGACCAGTGTCGATAACGCCGACGTATTGCTCGGGCTGCTTGACGTCTGGTTCGAGAGAGGTTCCCATCGAGATGCGCGCGGTGTAGCCATATTGTGTGCAACGCGATACGGACTTCGACGTGAGGATTGGCTACATGTATTGCAGAGTGCCAGCCACTCACGTAGATGGCCCGACTGGTCGCTCGGTCTCTGCATGGCGGACTTTCCGGACGAGCAGAATGTTCTAAAAGTAGTGGCCGAAATGCCGGCCACTGCGGCGGCACGTTACTGGGCCGCACGCAGCGTCTATCTTCGCTCTGGTGACCAGACGATGAATGACGAAATCGCGCGTAAGCTGGTCGAATGCCGTCGCGCTGTTGAACTCGTCAATCAGAGTTTAAAGAAGCTAAGCGTCGAAATGGCGATAGTTGTTCTAGAGGCCGCTGTTCGTGAACTCCAACAGCCCGGTCATATTGACAGCTTGCTGGGCTACAACGTCAAGGAAACCGTTAGGTGGCTCCGGGAGCAGCCTAATGTACCTCATGACAGGCTTAGGGCAGTGGAGCACAGTTTTCTTCCCGTGCTGCTTGTCGAACTGCGTGACGGAGAGCAACTCACCTTCCATAGAACGATGGCCGATAGGCCAGAAAGCTTCGTGGCAATGCTGTGTGACGCATTTCGGCCAGCAAAGTCGGTCGATGCGGAAGGAGATAGAGACCCGATAACTCCCGAGGTCGAACGACGAGCGACTGTTGCTTGGCGTGTACTTAGGTCGTGGAGAACGCCACCTGGTGTCGATGCTACGAATCGTATCCAATATGAAGCAATGATGGATTGGATATCACGTGCGCGCCAGTTAGCCGAGGAGGAAGACAGAGCGGCGATTGCGGACCAGTATGTCGGCGCCGTACTTTTCCACACACCGTGCTCAGCGGATGGACGCTGGCCGTCGGACGAAGTAGCGCGCGCGCTCGAGGAACTCCATTCAAAGGTAATCGAAGACGGGCTATCGATGGAGGTATTTAACAGTAGGGGCACGACCAGTCGTGGCATCTTGGACGGTGGTGCACAGGAAGTGGAGCTGGCAGAGCAGTGGACCGCCCGTGCAAAACAACTGCCGGACAGGTGGCGGCGAGCAAAGCGTCTATGTCAACGCATCGCTGACGCATGGCGGCAAATGGCACGTGAGTTTGACGTAGACGCGGCCAAGCGCCGTCTCAATTTCTAGGGTGAGGAAAATCGGGTTTTGGACAGGCCGACACGCAGTCGCGGATACGACTGTGCCGCAGCTAAGGGCTTGGGCGCATCGCAAGAATCGCAGCACTCCTCTTTTTGGGCGTAATCGGTTTCACCATGCATACTTTCCAAGAGCGACATCGTTTGATTGCTTTCTTAAAGGCTTGTTTGGAGTGCAGCATATTTGTTGCACCTACGGACCCGGGATTGACCTACGAAGAGCTTCTCGAAGCTGGCCGTACTGTAGGTTTGCAGCCGGGTGAAATCTCGGACGTGTTGTCACAGGTCGTCGACCCTAATCAAGGCATCGGTGCTTCACGGCTTATGCCGCATCCGAACGATACCGTTATGTGGCTGGCCTTCGGAATTTCTGAAGAACCAGACTATCGCAACGTCGCGGCGTTCGATTTCGTCTTTGACCAGATGCACGAAAGTGCGCGTACAAACGGCGCACAAAATGCGAGACTAGAGCGCAGTGTCATCGTCGAACGGGGAATTGCTCGACAGATTCCACGAAATGACATGCAAGTCGCCGTCACGATGATGGTATTGAACGGCATTTTGGTCGAGCAAGACGGCATCCTGCGGTATGCCCGAGCCCGGGAAGGCTTTGCAGCGCCGCGCGGGCAGCAACGCTGTCTTCACCAAAGCCGTCGCAATGAATCGCGCGAGCGCGCCTATCCCGCAGTAAAGGACGTTATCGCAAGACGCAACGATGGTCGTCCGCGGTCCGCCGAACCGTTCGAGGCATTTGCCGAGGCGCTCGAGACGCTCGGTTACGGACGGTTCAGACTCTGGTGGTCGCAGATGGTGGGCGAACTGCGTCAAGCGAGTACGCAAACGTCGCCTGTGACGGCTACAGTGCTCGCGGCGGCCCTCATCGAGGGCGCACTGACGTTTGTGGTCACGCATGCGCGGGCGCTGAATCTTGGTGTGATGTGTTCAAAGAGCTTTGAGGGTAGCCCTAACAAGTGGCGCTTGGAAGAGCTCGTTACGAGCGCAGGCTATGGAAACGAGGCGGCGATTTTGGACAAGCCGACGCAATTGCGCGCAAGCTCATTGATTGTTGCGAGGCAGCGTATTCACGCCGGACGTATGCTGGCAGATTTTCCAGGCGGCCCACCCGAT
This sequence comes from Burkholderia sp. MSMB1589WGS, assembly GCF_001636105.1. NCBI lineage: Bacteria > Pseudomonadati > Pseudomonadota > Betaproteobacteria > Burkholderiales > Burkholderiaceae > Burkholderia > Burkholderia sp. MSMB1589WGS. Next base: position 1,630,574 of record NZ_LNJT01000007.1, on the reverse strand, counting down.
TTGCTCCCTGAGCAGGCACGCGATGCTCAACTTACCGCCGAGCAGGTCGTACGCGGTGTCGTGGTTTGGCTGCAAAGATATCCAGGGGGCTCACGGGTGTTGCCGTGACTCGTCTTGACGCGACCGAGTCAGTCCACCTCTGAGGGTTTGCCACCCGTGTGGAGAAGATTGACCACAACGACATTTCACGAATGACGCAACCAGGCCAGGTGGCTGTCTGGGTGGCCGCTCTGTACCAAACGCGCAGTCTATTACGCGAAGCGCGCTGCAGCAGATGTCTCTCGCTCTAGCGCTGGATTCAGGAAGAAGAGAAGACCTCATGGTGAAAATTGCCGAGATGGACATTGCGGGTGCTCGTGCTTCTAATGCCGGAGACCGATTCCACGAACTTTGGGCGCTTCGCAAGGCTCTTTCCTTGCTTGAGCCCGGGACACGGTATCAAGCAATCACTGTTGAGGGCGTCCCAAACGAGGATGCTTCCATCTCGGATGGAACATGGACTGCAGTAGACGTGTGCCTCATGTCGGGCGGGCGCAGCCTTAGCGAAGCAAAATGGGCTGAGTTCGCGCAACTGAAATATTCATCCGCCAGTCCGAATTCGCAGTGGACTGTGTCGCGTCTAACGAGTAACAGCGCGAAGACAGGTAACAACTCTGTGATGCGGAAGCTTGCGGAGGCCTATCAAGCCGCTGAGTCTATTCGCCTTGATAAGAACCCTAGCCTCTCATACAGCATCAGGCTTGTCAGCAATCAGCGCGTCGACATCGACGTTCTTATGGCGCTTGGCATGTGCAAAGCGCAGGACTCGAGTGCAGCGCTTGGCGCAAAAGCGAATAGAAAGACATTGCGCACGGCGGCCGGTCTTACCGAAAAACAGTTTTCTTCGTTTGCGTCGTTGCTCGACTTCTCGGAATGTGGCGCGGGCTCATTGTTCGAGCAAGAGCGGAAAGCAATTGAAGTTCTCGACCGCCTTATTGAGGGTGAGACCCGCCCGTCACATCTGGAATTGCATCGCTTTATAAGCGACGCGATGCTTCCGGAGTCAAGCCGAGAACCCATCACAGAAGAGACAATTCTGTCCCGTCTCGACGTTGGCACGGACTACGCGCTATACCCGTGCCCAAACCGTGTAACGCCCGTCTCTAGTGCTGTTGAGCGTGCGGTGGCGCTGGAAATCGTATCGAAACTTGTCGGCGGAACGCAAAGAATTGCTTTACATGGTGGAGCGGGTTGCGGCAAGACGACAACTATCAGCCAAATCTCGAAGATGCTTCCGTCCGGCAGCGTATGCATTCAATACGACTGCTACGGCGGGGGTAGCTACCTCGACGAAAGCGCTCCGCGACATCGGCCTCTTGAAGCCTTCACCCAACTTTCGAACGAAATAGCGATTAGGCTTCGAGTTCCTCGCTTGCTTCGCATCTCGGAAAGGGGGAGCCCAGTAAGGGCCTTCAAAAACCGACTCGACCTTGGCGCCGATGTTCTTTTCGAAAGTAATCCGGAAGCTCTGCTGGTTGTTGCCATAGATGCCGCTGACAACGCGGTCGCAGTTGCGAAGCGCCGCGGGGAACATTGCTTTGTACGTGAGCTGGCCTCAATTGGCGACCTACCTAGCAACGTCCGGTTTCTCGTATCCGCACGAACTGCTCGGCTTACCGAGCTTGAACTTCCGCCAAATTTCTCTGAACTGCAAATTGCGCCCTTTAGCCTCGATGAGACTCTAGCCAACGTCCGTGCGCACATTGCAACGCCGGACGCGAATTGGGTAAAGGAGTTTCACGCCCTAACGCGTGGTGTTCCGCGCGTTCAGGCGTATGCATTCGAGCTCTCGACGGACCCTGGTGAGGCAATTCAGTTCCTGCTCCCCGGCGGAAAAGGGCTCAGCGAAATATTTGAGCAGGCTGTCGACACTGCTTGGAAGAAAGGAGGCGACTCGGGTTCTATCTCAGCACTCTGCGCAGCACTTATATCACTCCCTCGCCCCGTTCCGTTGGTTGAGTTAGCGCATACCATCGGCAGTGATTTGACGAGAACCACTGACTTGTGTGAGGACTTAGGCCGTACGATTGTCATAAAGGACGGGTGCGTCTCGTTCTCGGATGAAGACTTTGAGGACTTCGTGGCGGAGCGCGGAGAGGCGGAACAGCAGCGGGTGCGGGAGAGGATTGCCGAGCACTTCCTGACGAACGAAAGATGTAACGCCTACGCCTGCCGCCACGTTGTACAGGCACTAATTGCTGCCGATAGAGAAGCGGATGCCTTGCGTGTAGCGACTGAGGAGCCAGAGGCGACGTTGTTTGCGGACCCGGTAGAGCGACGGCTATGTCATCTGGAGAGGATGCGGGGCGCGCTTCGTGTGTGTGGCCGGAGCGGCAGTCCGGTTGAGAGTATGTATATCCTGCTGGTCGGTGCAGAGGCACTTAGAACTAGCGATGCGATAGCGAAAGCCTTGGCACTCAATCCGGACTTGTCGACCCGGCATGCTCGCGAGTCGCTGGACAGACTGGTGCTGTCAGACGAGAGGTATGCTGAGGCGAACGGACCCGTCCTCTGTCATTTGATGGCTGAAGATGCTAGAACTAATCTGTTTGTCCAAGTCGAGCGTTCGCGTCGACTATTTTTTGCGTGGCAGTCTAAGCACGCTGGGCATCGCGGCTACAGACAGCATTCGCAGCATATGACCACGCTTGACGTCGCCGCTTTCTATCGCGCGGAAGCTGCTAGGGGCGGACTTGAAGCAGTGCTGAAGCGACTCCGACGGCGACGTCAACATCGAGACGAGGTCTTCAGAGAGTTTGTGACAAGCCTGCTCGGGAACGGTGACTTTAACTCGGTTGAAATGCTGCTGGCCGAGCCTCGTATGCCGTCGGAAGCGAGAGTCTGCCTCGCCAGTTTGCTTGCACAAGCGGGACGCAAGGTGCACTTAGCCGCCGCCGCCGCACAGATGAATCGACTTCGAGTACGCGGAAGACTCAAAACGGACGGTGAAGCGCAGAGAGCGAGAGGTGTGTGTCTTCGGGAAGATTCGCTTAGGCTCTGTGAGGCGCTCGTCCGTGTCGGCAAGAGCATAGAGGTGGTCCGTCCAGTGCTTGCTGACATTGCGGCAAGTGGCCTCCCACGCTGGAGGCACATCGAGCTGTCGAATCACTCGAGAATCGACGAACTGCTGAGGGCCCAATGTCTTCTTGCGGAGCTCGACGGCAGGACATTGACCGCCAGTGAACTACTTGACGTTGAGACTGACCCAGCGACGGGCTGGAGTTCTGACAGCGACATCTCCTATCAGGACCATCAGAAGCGCTCCGACATCGTCGGGTTCTTCTCCGTTCACCTTCCCTTCTACCAGGCTCGCGCAAGATACGTGAAGACAGGGCGAGTGGAGGATTTCGCCGGAGCGGCAAAGGTCGAATGGATGAAGCGCGTCGAGTATGCGGGTTACTCTTCATCGCGGAACGGCGCGCGTGGCATGCACTACCAGTTAGCTCAGTCGGTCAGTGCGCTCCTCGCTGTCGGTGACGAGCACATTCGAGAGTTGTTCGAAGTTGCCACAGAGTTGATTGCAACAAGTCAGGCGACATTCGGGAGCCGAGAAGCACGAGTACTTCAGCCTTTCACGTGGCGCTCAGAGTCACACGGCGCGCTAACGAGGTTTGCCGACGACTGTTTGCCCAAGATAACCGACTTGAGGACGTCCTCTTCGGAGAAGGCTTCGTCGCTCTTGGAGCTATCGAGGCTTCTCTTAAATTGCAGTCCAGAAACGTCTGGGAGTCTATTCAGTAAGGCAGTACTCGTTCTTGAAGACGTCGACGTCAGTGAAATGCGATTGCTCGGAATTTTTGAAAAGCTCTCAAACGTGGCCTCCCGAGCGCTTGCACCTGCAGAATCCCGCAGTATGGCAATGGGCTTGGCCTCTTTCGGGACCGTGGTCGCATTTCGCCTTCGCGACTATGAGCACTTTCCGTGGGCGCAGCTCTCGCGAGGACTGAGCTATTTAAACGCGCCCGTCGCGTTGGCGGCGGCGGCACGCTGGGACGATGAAGGCTTGGCCAGCATCTCTGAAGCGTTGTGCGAAGTTTTGATTGCAGGCGTTAAGACCGGCTCGATTCCAGCCCAATATGCGGCCGCTTGTAGCTATCTCCCCAACAGCGCGCCCGAACGCCTTGTCTCGGAAGTCGTGCGCGCGGCGTCAGCGCTTGATGATGCCGCTCGTCTGACAGTTCTCGAAATACTAGCGGAGTGCGAGGCACTTGCTCGCAATCCCAATCCGAGACCGAATGTTGACGCCCTCATTGTTGGAGGGGTGCCGACCGAAAGACGTCGTCGGTGGGCGACGTACCTAGCTTGTCGCAGTGAGTTTGTGAGGCCTTTAACGGCGTTTTTGGATACAGGTGAGAGGGAATCTACTGGGGATGAAAAAAAGCAGGACCATAAGATACGTAGCTTCTTGGACAGCCTCGATTGGGCGAACCGGGACTTTAGGTCTGCTGCTGCGATTGCGGCGTTTGCCGAGGCGGCGTCTGAAAAGGCTAGAGATGAGCACTCTCTCTATTTTATTGGCCGCGAATTGTTCGCACGCGTTCGTGCGCTCGTACCGGAAAATCAGCGCTGCTTCCACCTTTCACATCTTCAGGAACTAGCTCTCGCGGAAGACGCAAGATACGAAGAGATTGAGGCGCTTACCGATGCCGTCGTCGAGTGGTTTGCAGCGTCAATGGCAGTTCGTGACTGGTGTGCTACCAGTTTGCCCGCGGTGATATCGGCGAAGCTGATGATGTTTATGGTCTCGATGCGTGCCAAGCCCTTACTGACAACACTGATTGATGAAGATTGCATCTCCGGGGAAAGTGTTTATCCAGCTATCCTGACCGGCCTGGCCGAGGACATTGAAGAGTTCGATGCGAGCAGGATTTATGACCTGATTGAAATCATCGCCGGCTTGATATCTGTCAATGATGTTGCCAGTGTCGTCTGTCGTTATGTCAAACGCCTCTCGGTGCGGGTGCGTAAGGAGGACCACCTCGACTCCGCTGATATTCCGGAGCTGGTCGACGAGGCCTTCGCAAGACTGCTCTATGCGTACCTCAGCGACGCCGACCTTGCTATCAGATGGCGCACCGCTCATGCTGTGCGCAGCCTCTTCTGGCTTCAACAATCGAGCGTGATAGATGCGCTCATGTCTCGCTACGATGTTGCTTCTGAACCCAGCTTTCGGGCCGAGGGCGCCCCTTTTTACTGGCTTGCTGCGCGCCTTTGGTTGACGATTGCTGTGTCCCGCGCCTGCAAGGACAGGCCGGGATACGCGGTTCGATATGCTAGCCGTATGCTTTCGATTCTAGACGACCACGAGTTTCCGCATTTGCTCGTCCGAGTTTTCGCGAAACAGGGCGTTACGGCATTGGCAGAAGCTGGAGTCCTCACACTGACGAAGGACCAAAAGAAAGCTCTTTCTGAGGTCGATAGCTCAAACTTAAGAAGGAAGCGGCGGCCGCGACATTTGGACCACGATGAACACAAGGCGGCGAAGGTCGACGAGCGCCGTTTTCAGTTCGACGCAATGGATACCCTCCGGTACTGGTACCCCTGCATGGCCCGCATATTCGCAGACATCTCGCTCACGGACTTTACCAGTGAGGCGGAACGGTGGATTGTTGACAGGTGGGGGGTAACTTCCAATCCGTGGAGGTGGGATGAAGAGACCCGAAGGGAAAAGTTCAAGCGCAATCCGTATGCAATGCACCATAGCCATGGGGAGTTGCCACGGGTCGAGCGCTTCCATACGCACCTGGAGTGGCACGCGATGTGGTGCGCAGCCGGAGAACTATTGAAGTCACATCCCCTCGCTACGAGCGATTACGACAACGATGGCTTAGCCGAGGAAATTGCTAGCACAATCACCTTTGCCCCGACACTGTGGCTGTCCGACCTGAGAAGCCCCAAACCGCTGGAAGAAAGGCTCTGGTTACCGGCGCAGAGTAGCGGAAAGTGGGTTCACGAGCCCTCGGTGTCCGAGCTCGTCGCGCTTCTTGGCCTAAGGGCTCCACACGGTTGGTGTGTTGTGCACGCGGATTACGACTGCTACTGGGCTAATTTGCACGAGTCGGTGCGTGTGACGTCATGCCTCGTGAGCCCGGCAACAGCGCCGGCGCTGCTGCGAGCGCTGCAGTCATCAGGAGATGTCCATGGACACTACCTGCCATGCGCCGATGACCGCGATGACGGAATCGATAGCCCGCCGTTCAAGCTTAAGGGATGGCTGGCGCAGACGGAAGGGCGGTCCGGCCTCGATTCCAAAGATAGTCTTGCCGACGGTATGTCCCCGCATTTCATGCAGCCGGGAGCAGACACTCAAAAGGCACTCAATCTGGTACCCAGCACAGAATATATTTTCGGCTGGAAGCAAAGGTCTACTTCGGAACTTATCTTCTACGCGGAGCAATGGGCTGACGTGGTTCCAGACCGAGCTCGACGAGACGAAGCTGAGTTCGTCCGCGCCAGTGGTAAGCGTCTGCATTGCAGACATCATGCTATTCAAGAAGTGTTGCTCCAAGAGCAATCCGACTTGCTTATCAAGGTCAAAACATATCGGAAGGAATATGAAGAGCACAGGTACAGCGAAAGCGACAAAGGCGAAAGCGCGTACTTCGTCCGGTACATCCTCGTCACGAGCCAAGGTGACATCCGCGATGCCACAGGATACGTTGGTGCTTGGAAAGCTTCTGGTCAAGGAGATGGAAGACCACGGCGGTCATGACACGCTTACGGTCTGGCTGTTGCATTACATCGCGGAATTGATTGTGAAGGCCGAGGGCGAGGGTGATTCTCCCCTCGGTGCAGCGGCGCAACGCGAGGCATGCGAGACGATTCTGAAGCTATGGGCGCACCGCGCGACCTTGTCGGGTCGAGCAAATCCGATGGAAGAATACGGGAGCGCTCTGCAACTTTTGCGCTCACTACGGAAAGATGGTTTTTTCGTTTTTGGAGGCTTGGGCGATGGTGGTGACCCCGTTGAAGCGTTTAGAGCTGGGTCTGCGGCTTTGCTAAGTTCGTTGATTGTCCTGCGACTGCCGGACGACAAGGGTGAACAGGACGTAGCGAAGAAGCACCTCAGCAAGGTCGAGTTTGACCTCATCCGTGAGTTCAATGTTATCAGAATAAGACGGGGCGCCCATGGCGCAGGAGGTAAAGATGACGAAGACCCGCGAGAGGTTCTGAAACGCGACATCCTTGACGATATCGCGCGTTTGCGGAAATCGCTCGATGCGCTTGAGGCGACCGTGGCGCCGTGACCTTCCCCCGTCCGAAGCGCACGAACATGAGGCCAAGCTGCAGTTTATCCATCCGGGCAAGCCGGTGGAAAACGCGCACATCGATAGCGTCAACGGCCGGCCGCGTGAAGAATGTTTGAACCAGCATGCGTTTGTCAGGCTCGGCGAGCCGCTTCCATTTACGTCGTCGCGGACGCTGCTATGTCGGTTCCTCGCGTGCTGACAATCTGTGCCCGGGATGGCAAGACCAGGGTTTGCGCCGGGTGCTACCGAACCTGCGACAAAATCAGGGGGAAAAAGATGACTGGCCGCAATGTCGTCAGTCTCCACCCGAGGGGACGCGGGACAGGCTAAGTTGCACGACGAACTTGCGCGAACCTGAGGCTTGCGAGGGCGAGAGGGCGGTTGATGTAGTTTCTATCTGGGCGCCCGACGTCTAAGAGTATTGCGCTATAATGTTTTATTGTGCCGTGTTAGCTCAGTTGGTAGAGCACCCGCCTTGAAGATTCGAGTGCCTCATCGGAAACGGTGGGAGTAGAACCCCTCAAACTCGGGGAAAGCTAAGGTCCGTTAGGACTATGCCAATCCCGAGCCAAGCTTGCCGTCGGCGAGAAGGTGTAGAGACTAGACGGGGGGAGCCTAAAGCGACAGCCATGGCTAAGGGATAGTCCAGACCACAAACATTGGGCGGCGAAAGCCGTAGTGGTAAGGTAAGCGGTAGGTCGTCTGTTCGAGTCAGACACGCGGCACCAAGTTTTACGCACCAAACGCAACACCTGTATGAAAGCAAGGCAACACCGGAGTGGGAGAGCCTTTAGCCGACAAGGGTTCGAAGCGCAACATCCTCTCGGTACACATTCCGCCTTGTAATCATCAGGTGGCGGGTTCGAGTCCTGCAGCCGGCACCAAACACTAGTTTCAAGTAGTACCCGGAAGTCCCAAAACCCGCGTCCAGCCTAGCGCTGACGCGGGTTTTTGTTTCGGGACGTCCCGTGAGAGGCCGGGGCATCCCCGAAAATTGGGGGTAAGATTTGGGGTATGACTTTGGCAATTTGGGGGTATGCCGTACCCCCGACGAACAATGAAAGCGGATGGGGCGGCCATCGGCTCTGTCTGAGGCGCAGAAATCAGATGCGTTGCGCCGTCTTGGGATGGGCGAGAGTATCGCGGCAATCGCTCGGCAGCTTGGAACGAGCCGCCAGACGATTATGCGTATTCGCCGCACCGCCGAGCAGGCGACTTGATGCCAGGACGCGGGTGCAGCGTGTAGAAACAAGCTGACCGCCGTAAGGCGGTCAGAGCTGAGAGCAGCGATTCGGAAAGTACGGCCTAAGCGGCTTTCTGATCTTCGTCGGGCGGCGCGTTACGGCGCAACATGACGTCAAATTCGAAGTCGAGCGGGATCTGGATGGGCTCGTCCGTTGCATGCACACGATTCCAGTGATCTGCATCGTCGACCAGAGAGACCGCATCACCGACCATCTGTTCACGCCGTTGCATCAGCCCCTTGTGCGCCACGTGACGCGGCGCGTCGTCCAGCGTATGCCACAACGTCAATTGGTCCTTCCCGCTACGTTGTGTAACCGCGAAATTGACGCGGTACGGCCTACCCGTTTCATCGTCGACGGCAGTTTCTTCGCGCGCAGCAGCGGAGAGTTTCTCCGCCAACAATGCCTCAGGCGTCTTAGGCGTTGGCGGTGTGACTCCCTTGCTAATAGCGAAACGAGCTACCTCATGCATATCGACTGATTGTTCGCCGGTCTCTTCTCGATACCAACGAATGATGGCTTGATACTGCTGTGCACGCGTCTGCATGTGAATTCCTTTCAAATGCCCACCGGCGCTACGTCTCCCCAACCGTCCACAGCAGCCCCCGGCGTGACCACGGAACGAACCTTCACCAAGTGGTCGCGAAATCTATCGTAACGACCAGTCCGGTGTTGCAACTGCCCGGCGACAAGGCCGGGGTGAATCTTTAAGGCAGCGGCCAAGCTGCGAATATCTCGTTCAGCGAAAAAAGGTGCTTTGCGAGCAATAAACGCTTCCATGGACTTCGCTGGTACGCAGAACTCGGAGGCCGCAAGATTGGCCTGCCTTTCTTGTTCGGGAATGTCTGGCCCAGCGCCTGCTTTGCTTCCCTCCAACTCCGCGTCGATCTCGATTCGATCTTTGCCATGCCCCCTCAGAACATGCTCAAGCTCATGCCGCAGGACAAACCAAAAATTGTCAATTCGGTCGTGCCGGAACGACATGCCGATAACCGGCGACTGATCGTCCAGCCAAAAGCAAACTCCATCGATCTTCGCGCTCGGCAGCGATTCCACTATGACGAACCGAATTCCTGCCTCGGCGAGAATGCGCGGAACCTTTCGGGTTTCTTCGACCGACAGCACAAGCTGTTTGAGTCGATCAATTGCACGGCGTACGCCAAAAACCGAAAACTGGCCGACGAGAAGCTCACTTGCGATTTGACGAACGCGGTACAGCCAAGCAAGTTGGGCCGGAGTCGTATCTCCGCCGACTGCGGTTTTCTTTGCTGCGTGCGGCAAAAATTCAATGTCGTTGACCGTAGGAACGCCAAAGAACTTTGCCAAGGAACTTTCGACCGCCGGGATGTCCTTGACGTCTGTTGCGTCCAGCCAGCGGCGTTTAATCATTTCGGCGACAGGCAAACCACGAAATACCTCCGCGCGTGTTGCTCTTCCGGGGTCCGGGCGTGAGACCAAGCGGGCGCGGGCGAGGTCGTAGTCTTTCTGAAGGGCAAGGAACTGTTCCGCCGGAACCTCAAACACCTCCTCCAATACGATCGCGATCTCAGCAGAGACGGCCTGTTTGCCGGAGATAAGCTTGTTCGTCGTCGACTCGCTAATGTCTAGTACGGCGGCGAGTAGCCGTTGCGTCCATCCGCGCTCGGCGAGCAGGGCTTCAATGAGTTGTCCGGGCGTCTTGTAGTCAATCATGGTGGGCCCATTCTAGCGAAATTTCTAAATTTCGCAAGTATGCCTGTATATTCATACAGTTTCATTTCAGAAATTATCGTGCGGTATGTGCACGATACGCACAATTTTGTGGGGCGGGATCGGCCGCTCATCAACGGCGGCAGCGTCATCGTCGGTCCACTCGGCGACGTGCTGGCCGGGCCGCTAAGAGGGCAAGCGGGGCTCGTCGTCGCCGAAATCGATACGGACGACCTGGTTCGCGCCCGATATGACTTCGACGTCGTTGGGCATTACGCTCGGCCGGACGTATTTTCGCTATCGGTCGACGAGCGGGCGAAGCGGTCGGTGGAATTCAAGGATTGAAAAATCAGGACAGGCTTTTTCGCATTGAATCGAACATCCGACCTGAGTGGTATGCGCCGTTCGCGATGTCATGTCGATGGCACAACGGCACAACGGCACAACGGCGCGACGAAACGCGTATGTCGATCGGCGATTCCGTCGTTCGCCGGTGATTCTCGATGAACCACAAAAGCCCGGCATCCACCGGGCTTCGCACACTCAAGGCAACGAAATCGTCAAATTGGCCGACTCCGGCCCAACCTTGATGACTTGCGAATAAGGCGCAAGCGCCCGCACGGTACTGTTTTTCAGATACGTATTGAGCCCGACGAACGCAAGCAATCCTACGAGCGCGAACACCGCCCCGATCGCCCACAGCGGCACTTCGCGCTTGAGCCGGTGCGCGATCTGATCCGGCAGCGGCCAATGCGGTGCGAATGGCGCGCGCTTGCCTTTCATGTTCGCGATCTCGTCGCCGAGCCGAGCGGTCAGATACGCAAGCTTCTCCTGCCCTTCGAGCAGATACTTGCCCTGGAAGCCGAGCAGCAGGCACATGTGGAACACCTCGAGCGACTGCAGTCGCGCCGCGCCCTGCGCACGGCATTCTTCGAGGTACTGATAGAACTTCTCGCCCGCGAGCTGTTCGCCGAACAGCACGAGCTGCAGCGGCCGGCGTTCCCAGTCCGCGCGAATCTTGAATTGCGACGACAGCACCGATTCGTCGATCGCCGCGCAAAACGCGAACTTCGCCGCATAGACATCCTCGGCGGCGATGTTGAGCTTCTTCGCGCCGCGCTCGAATTCGCTCAGGAATTCCTGAATGCGCGTGCCGAATTCCGACGCGTCGTTCGGCTCGCGGCCATTCTTCAGCAGGAACAGCATGAAGAAGCCGTCGTACAGCAGATCGACGAGCGAGCGCGCCTGGAAGCCGGCGTCGGTCGACGACACCGTTTGCGGCGCGGGAGGCGGCGTGTTGCCGCCGAAGAGGGAGGGCGCGTAACTCATGACGTGACGGCGATCAGTTCGAATTTCAGATCATTGATTCCGGACGGCGCATAGATCATCGCCGACTGGGCCTGCAGCATCCGTTCATAGAGCGGGCTGCGCGCATCGAGTGCGAAATAGCATGCGCCGGGGCGCACGGGAATCGCGGGCGGTACCTGCGGCGTATACGCAAGGCGCACGCCCGGCATCGCGGACAGCACGAGCTTGTCGACGTCGTCTGGCGCGCCCACCTTGAAGCGCGCGGGCACGGCATCGACGAGCTCGACCGACGGCATGTCGGCCGATACCGCGAGATAGAACGCGGTCTTGTCGTCGATCTTGCCGGAATCGAGCCGCCCGACATGGAACGACGGCCGCACTTCCTCGAGCGTGATCGCGAAGTAGCGCGTCGAGATCACGGTTTCGAGCAGATCGCGCAGGATCGAGTCGAGACGCGCGAAGCCGGGGCCCGGATCGTCGTGCCGATACGCGGGCAGATCGGCGAGCACATAGCCCTTCGAGAACGTCATCAATTGGCCGGCGAGGCGCAGCAGTTCCTGGAACAGCCGCTCCGGATGCAGCGCCGAATGCTGATGCAGGTGCGCGAGCGCGGCGAACGCGGCGCTCGCCGTGTGCAGCAGCCAGAACGATGCGATGTCGCCCGAGCGGAATTCGATGATGTTCTTCGTCGGCTCGCGATGGAAGCCGTATAGCGCGTTCACCTTCGCCTGCAGCGCGTCGATCAGTTGCCGCAGGCGCTGATGCAGGATCGGCGACGCCTCGATCGCGAGGCACGGCGGCACGAAGTTGTCGTCGATCTCGAAGCCGGACGTCGCGGTGCGGCGCACGCGCACGAGCGGGATCGACAGCAGTTGGTCGCGCGGCTCGCTGTGCGCAATCAGCTTCACGTTCGTCTTCAGGAACGTGATGTCGGCTTCGGCGGCGTCGGTGAAGTGATCGGCGACGCGCGCCTGCTCGCTGACGAAGCGCGACACGAAGCCGGCGTCGCGGTTATCCGCGTAGTTCGAGCCGGCCTCGCGCAGCGGGTGCAATGCGAGGTAGAACGTGAATTCGTTGCTGCCTTCGGGCAGCGTGTCGAGCGCGATGGGCGGCGGCAATTCGTCGGCCTGCGGCGCGGAGTAGAGCGCGCCGTCCGGGAACACGAGCGACAGTTCGCTCGCGCGCAGCACGTTGCTGCCGAGCGCGTCGCGGTCGAACCGCACCGAGCGCACGCCCCAGTTGTACGGCTGGATCGCCTGAATCGATTCGAAGAGGCGCGCTTCGTGGTACGCGTCCTGCCGCTGAAAGTGCTGCGGCCTCAGAAAGAGGCCTTCCCCCCAGAGCACCTTGGCCGAATAACTCATGTCAAATCCGCTTAAATGTGATTGGGCCGTTGGTCGGTCAATTCGCGTCGCGATCTGCAAGCGAATCGTTAATCCTTGTTAAATGACTTTTTAGCGTCATCTCGAATTTCACCCGCAATTCACCGATGACAGCAAATCGAGCCGCTGCGCCGGCATGCCTTGCTGCGAAGGCAGGACGGTGCCGCCCGTCACGGTCATCGCGCAGTTGTGCAGGCCGATAATTATGCCGGATTTCTCGGACTTCGCAGGATCGAAAGTCAGCTTCCAGCGCTGTAGCGCCGGGTCGCGAAAAAGCGCGACGATGCCGAATGCCTGCGCTTCGCGCGACACCTTTTCGGTTGCGTTGTAGCGCTGTCCCGGAATCAGCGTGATTTCGCGCACGCTCAGCAGATCGGCGCCGAGCGCGGTCTTCTCTTTCGCCGGATCGGTGAAGCTGTCGAACGGCGCCTGCTGGAACGACGTCGGGTCTTTCAGTGCGTAGAGGCGCACGACGAGCGCGAGCGGACGGTTGTCGTTCGCGGCGTTGAGGTTCTGCGCCGCATAGAGCGTGAGGCCGAGATTGCGCGGCGGCTTCTGCGAATCGGGTACGTCGGGCTTGCCGACGCCCACCATCTGCAGCGCGGCGCTGCCCGCCGAACCGAGGAGCGGCACGGCGGCGGCGCAGCCGCCGAGCAGGATGCAGGCGGCGAGCGGCAGCGCGTAACGAGTCACATGCGGATTCATCGATTTTTCCGGGCGTGGCGCCCATTGCTCCCTGTCAAAACTATCAGTTACTTTGCCGATTTGGCAGCGCAAAAATGTCGTGGCTTCAAATGCCGGATGGCTGCCGTCAATGCTGTCTTATTCGGAAAAATTTTCCGCCGATTGGGCGAAGTCGAATTCTTTTGCGGCAATAATTGCAATGGAAGCGGTACACGTGTGATCCCCGGAGTTTGCGCGACGCGTCAGGCGGCGCGCTGCACTGCTTTTAAAACGGCCGCTCTTCACGCGAAGATTGAATTATGAAAAATTGATCGGTACTATACCCGCGCGCTTGTGGCAAAGCAAAATCACGAATTCTCAACGATTTAAAACTCCCGCGCCGGGGATATAAATGATGAAAGACCGTCTCTTCGCAAAACTTTCTGGGGTAGTGCTGGCCTGCGGCATCATCGCCGGTTGCGCATCGCAGCCGACGCCGCCGACGGCCGAAGCGTTCAACAAGTCGTTGGCCGACGCCGACGCGGTGGCGAAGGCGGGCGATCAGGAGCGCGCAATCGGCCTTTACCAGCAACTCGCGAAGTCCGATCCGACGCGTGAGGAGCCCTGGGCCCGGATCGCGCAGATCCAGTTCCAGCAAGGTCACTACGGCCAGGCAATCGTCGCCGCGCAGGAAGCGTTGCAGCGCGACAAGACTGACCGTCAGGCGAAGAGCGTGCTCGCCGTCGCGGGCCTGCGCATCGCGACCGAATCGCTCGGCGAGCTGCGCCAGGATGCGTCGCTCGCCGGCGACGCGAAGTCCGACGCGCAAGCGCTCGCGAAGCAACTGCGCGACACGCTCGGCGAGGCCGCGCTGTTCCCGCCGGAGCAGCAGGCGACGAAGCCCGTCGTGAAGAAGCGCCGCATCGTCCGCCGCGCGAAGCCGGTGCACGAGGCCGCGCCCGCCGAGAATGCGACGGCGGCGGCCACGCCTGCCACGCCGCCCGCCACCCCCGCGACGCCCGCCACCACGTCGGCGCCCGCGAAGGCGGCAGGCGGCGATCCGTTCAGCGCACTGCGTTAAGCCGCGCTCGATCCACACACTAACCGGGAGCCGTCGATGGCGAAGAAAGAAAGCATTCAAAAGCGCTTGCAGAAAGTGCGGCCGCCCCGCGTCCAACTGACGTACGAGGTCGAACGGGGCGATGCGATCGAGATCAAGGAACTGCCGTTCGTCGTCGGAGTCGTCGGCGATCTGGCGGGGCAATCGGAAGTCGAGCAGCCGAAGCTGCGCGATCGCAAGTTCGTCAACATCGACCGCGACAACTTCGACGACGTGATGAAGGCGATCGAGCCGCGCGCCACGTTCCAGGTGGAGAACCGCCTGAGCGAGGCGGGCGGCAAGTTCGCGGTCGATCTGAAGTTCCGCTCGATCAACGATTTCAATCCGGACGAGGTCGTCGGGCAGGTCGAGCCGTTGCGGCGCCTGCTCGAGGCGCGCTCGAAGCTCGCCGACCTGCGCAACAAGCTGGCCGGCAACGACAAGCTCGAAGACCTGCTGAGCGAAGTGCTGTCGAACACGCAGCAGCTCGAAGCGCTGAAGAAGAGCGCGGACGGCGGCGACAAGCAGGGTGAATGAGTAACGGGGTGGTGAAATGAACCAGCAAACGGCTGCGGCCCAATCGACCGGCGCTCAAGTCGGCGCGCAATCCTCGCTGCTCGACGAGATCGTCGAGAAGAGCAAGGTCGCTAAATCCGAATCCGAGCATGCGCGCGCGAAGGACCTGATCGGCGAACTCGTCCATCAGGTGCTCGACGGCACGGTGGTCGTGTCGGACAACCTGTCGGCGACGATCGACGCGCGCGTCGCGGAGCTCGACCGCCTGATTTCGTCGCAGCTCTCGGCCGTGATGCACGCGGCGGAGTTCCAGCGTCTCGAAAGCACGTGGCGCGGGCTCGACTATCTGGTGAAGGAAAGCAACACCGGTTCGACGATCAAGATCAAGGCACTGCACGCGCCGAAGCGCGATCTCGTGCGCGACTTCAAGAACGCGACCGAGTTCGACCAGAGCGCGCTCTTCAAGAAGGTCTACGAAGAAGAGTTCGGCACGTTCGGCGGCTCGCCGTTCGGCGTGCTGGTGGGCGATTACGAGATCTCGCGCCAGCCGGAAGACCTGTACTTCGTCGAGCAGATGTCGCATGTCGCGGCGGCCGCGCACGCGCCGTTCGTCGCGTCGGCGGCGCCCGAGCTGCTCGGCCTCGAATCGTTCGCCGATCTGGGCAAGCCGCGCGATCTCGGCAAGGTGTTCGACACCGTCGAATACGCGAAGTGGAAGTCGTTCCGCGATTCCGAGGATTCGCGCTACGTCGGCCTCACGCTGCCGCGCTTCCTCGGCCGCCTGCCGTTCAATCCGAAGGACGGCGCGATCGCGGAGGGCTTCAACTTCGTCGAGGACGTCGACGGCACCGATCACAACAAGTACCTGTGGTGCAATGCGTCGTGGGCGTTCGCCGCGCGCCTGACGGCCGCGTTCGACGACTTCGGCTGGTGTGCGGCGATTCGCGGCGTCGAAGGCGGCGGCCTCGTCGAGGATCTGCCGACGCACACGTTCAAGACCGATGACGGCGAAATCGCGCTCAAGTGCCCGACCGAGATCGCGATCACCGACCGCCGCGAGAAGGAGCTGAGCGACCTCGGCTTCATCCCGCTCGTGCATTGCAAGAATTCCGATTACGCCGCGTTCTTCGCCGCGCAGTCGGTGCAGAAACCCAAGAAATACAGCACCGACAGCGCCAATGCGAACGCCGTCCTGTCTGCTCAACTGCAGTACATCTTCTCGGTATCGCGCATCGCGCATTACCTGAAGGCGATGATGCGCGACAAGATCGGCAGCTTCGCGTCCGCGCAGAACGTCGAAACGTTCCTCAATCGCTGGATCTCGCAGTACGTGCTGCTCGACGACGACGCGACCCAGGAACAGAAAGCGCAGTTCCCGCTGCGCGAGGCCTCCGTACAAGTGTCAGAGATTCCGGGCAAGCCGGGTGCGTATCGTTCGGTCGCGTTCTTGCGTCCGCACTTCCAGCTCGACGAGTTGTCGATTTCTCTGCGCCTTGTCGCTGATCTGCCCAAACCGGCAAATTCATGAGCGAGCTGAGATCGCCCGGGCGGGCCGCCCGGGTAGGACGTTAAAACCACCTCTTTGGGGAGTCGAAAGACCATGTTACACATGCATCTGAAGTTCGGTAATCCGGCCATCAAAGGCGAGTCCGCGGACAAGGACCACGCCGGCTGGATCGAACTGAAATCCTGGGATCACTCGATCGTTCAGCCGCGTTCGGCAACCGCGTCGACCGCAGGCGGCCATACGGCAACGCGTTGCGAACACGGCGACATGGTGTTCACGAAGGAAATCGATTCGTCGAGCCCGTTGCTGTATCAGCACGCGTCGGGCGGCACCACGTTCGACGAGGTGACGATCGATTTCCTGCGCGCCGACGGCGAAGGCGAGCGCGTCAAGTATCTCGAGATCAAGCTGAAGTACGTGATCATCTCGAGCATCGCGCCGAGCGTGCAGAACGAAGGCCTGCCGATCGAGACCTTCTCGCTGAAGTACGCGGCGGTCCAGTGGAAGCAGACTCAGCAGAAGATCGGCGGCAACCAGGGCGGCAACACGCAGGGCGCCTGGAGCCTCACGAAGAACGACAAGACCTACGCGGTCTAAGTTCGACGCGGGAACGGGGCACGGTGCGTGCCCCGTTTTGCTTGGAGCCCGATGAAACGCTTCGAACCGAGCTTCCTCGACAAGCTGTTCGACGACGAACCGCATGTGCCGGCGCCAGCCGCGATGCGGCAATTGTCGCTGGAAGAGCTGAAGACCACGGTCGCGCGCGACGTCGAGGCGATCCTCAACACGCGCATCGCGCTGACCGAAGAAGATCTCGCCGCGCTGCCGGAATGCCGGCGCTCGGTGCTGACCTACGGGCTGAACGATTTCGCCGGCCTGAGCCTAGCGAGCCACTACGACCGCACGTTCATCTGCAAGTCGATTCAGCAGGCGATCGCGCGGCACGAGCCGAGGCTGCAGCAGGTGTCGGTGACGTTCGAGCTGAACGAGCAGTCGACGAGCGCGCTCTATTTCGCGATCCAGGCGCTGCTCGTCGTGCATCCCGCCGAGGAGCCGGTGACCTTCGATGCGATGCTGCAGCCGTCGACGTTGCAATATTCGGTGACGCGTTCGCGCGCCGCCAAGGTGTGAGCCGTAGCGCGTGAGCCGCCGGGCGCCGCGCGGCAACGAGAAGCCCGGCACGAGAGCATCAAGGTTTCGGGGATCGTCGATGGAAGAGTTGTTGCCGTATTACGAACGCGAACTGTCGTTTCTGCGGCGCTATTCGCCCGAATTCGCAAACCGATACCCGAAGATCGCCGCGCGTCTGTCGCAGGCGGGCGAGCATTGCGAGGATCCGCATGTCGAGCGAATGATCGAATCGTTCGCGCTGCTCGGCGCGCGGATCAACAAGAAGCTCGACGACGAGTATCCCGAATTCACCGAAGCGCTCGTCGAAGTCCTCTATCCGCATTATCTGCGGCCGTTCCCCTCATGCTCGATCGCGCAGTTCGGCGCGTCGCATGCGTTCGCCGAACTGACCGGGCCGCAGGTCGTCGAGCGCGGCACCGAGTTGAAGAGCCGCGCGATCCGCGGCGTGCAGTGCCGGTTCCGCACGGCGTACGACGTGACGCTCGCGCCGATCCGGCTTGCCGAGGCGCGCCACGGATCGATCGCCGCGGCGCCCGCCGCCGCCATGCTGCCCGGCAACGCGACGGGCGTGATCTCGATCGCGTTCGAATCGACGTCGCCGCAGCTCGACCTCGCGGCGCTGAAGCTCGGCAAGCTGCGCGCGCATCTGCACGGCGAGCAGTCGTTCGTCGCCGCGCTGACCGATTGCCTGTTCGCGCACGCGCTTGCGTGCTATGTCGAACCCGATCGCAGCGGCCGCTGGATCGCGCTCGGCAAGACGCCGTTCGAACACGCGGGATTCGACGAGGCCGACGCGCTGATCGACTATCCGGCCCGCTCGCACCCGGCCTATCGGCTGCTGACCGAATACTTCGCATTCCCGGACAAATTCAACTTCGTCGACTTCGACCTGAGCGCGCTCACGCAGCGCGCCGGGCGTTGCCGGCAACTGACGCTGCATATCGCGCTGCGCGACGTGCGCAGCGATTCGCACGTCGCGCGGCTGCTCGACTTGCTGAGTGCGAGCCACTTCCGGCTTTTCTGCACGCCGGTCGTCAACCTGTTCCGCCAGCACGGCGAGCCGATCCGGATCGACCATCGGGCGGTATCGTATCCGGTGATCGGCGACGCGCGCCGCGCGTTCGCGTACGAGGTGTATTCGATCGATTCGGTGCACCTCGTGCGGCAGCGCGCGGATCGCGAAACGGTCGTGGAATTCCGGCCGTTCTATTCGTTGCATCACGGCGAGACGGGGCAGGCCGGCCACTACTGGTTCGCGCGCCGCAACGACGACGTCGCGCGCAAGAGCCCCGGTTACGAAACCGAGATTTCGGTCGTCGACGTCGATTTCGAGCCGGGCGCGCCGCAAACCGACACGCTGAGCCTCGACCTCACCTGCACGAACCGCGACTTGCCGGCCGCGCTCGCGACGGGGCTCGACGGCGGCGATCTGTTCATCGAAGGCGATGCTCAGCGCGGCCCGATCGCACTGCTGCGCCGGCCCACGCCGAGCGCGCGCTTCGAGCGCGGCCACGCCGCGCACTGGCGACTCGTGTCGCATCTCGCGCTCAATCACGTGTCGCTTGCCGAAGAAGGGCTCGCCGCGCTGAAGGAGGTGCTCGTGCTGTACGATCTGAGACGCTCCGCGGTGTCGACGCGCCACATCGACGGAATCGTCGGCATCGAGCAGAGGAGCGCCGTGCAGTGGCTGCCGGGCAAGCCGTTTGCGACGTTCGTGCGCGGCGTCGAGATCCGGCTCGCGATCGACGACGAGCATTTCGTCGGCTCGAGCCTCGCGACCTTCGTGCGGATGATCGACGCCTTCTTCGGGCTGTACGTGCACCTCAACAGCTTTGTTCAACTGATCGTCGTGTCCAGGCGCACCGGCGAGGAGATCATGCGATGCAAACCGCGCAGCGGCGAATCGATCCTGGCGTAGTCGAGCGGCTGCTCGACGAGCCGCATCGCTTCGAATTCTTCCAGGCGGTGCGGCTGCTCGAGACCTGGTTCGCGAAGCGCCATCCGCAGCGCCATGCGGCAAGACGGCCGGGCGAGATCGTCGCGCGGCGGATCGGCTTTCGCAATACGCTGTCGCTCGGCTTTCCGCCGAGCGAGATCGAGCGCGCGCAGTCGTACGACGAAGCGGGCGACGCGCTGAAGGACGATTCGCAGCGCAACGCGGCGGTGGAGGCGGGCGCGCTGTCGCGCGTGGAGCTCACGCCGGCGTTCTTCGGGCTGCTGGGCGGCCAGGGCGCGCTGCCGCTGCATTACACCGAGCAGATCATCGCGCGCGAGCAGTTGAAGCGCGATCACGCCGCGCGCGCGTTCTTCGACGTCTTCTCGAACCGCGCGACCGCGCTGTTCTACTCGGCGTGGAAGAAGTACCGGCTGCCGCTGCATTACGAGCTCGACCGCGACGAGCGCTATCTGCCGCTCTTGCTCGCGCTCGCGGGCGTGTCGAACGACGATGCGCGCTCGACCGTGCAGCAGGGCCGCGGCGTGCTGCTCGACGAAGCGATCGCCGGCTACGCGCTCGCCGCGCGGCATCGGCCGGTATCGGCCGCGTATCTGCAGCGCACGCTGTCCGAGTATTTCTGCGTGCCGATTCGCATCGAGCAGTTCGTCGGCAAGTGGTACGACGTGCCGTCCGATCAACTGAGCGTGCTCGGCGACGTGAACGTGACGCTCGGCGCGACGGCGCTCGTCGGCGAACGCGTGTGGCAGCGCGACATGCGCGCGCGGCTCGTCGTCGGCCCGCTGTCGAAGCGCGACTACGAAGCGTTCCTGCCCGGCGAGGAGCGCGCGATCGCGCTCGAGCGGATGCTGACGCTGCTCGCCGGCGTGACGCTCGAATACGAGGTGTCGCTCGTGCTGCGCCGCACGGAAGTCGGCGCGAGCGTCCTCGGCGCGGGCGCGCGGCTCGGCTGGGATGCGTTCCTCTGTACGCGCGAAGCCGAGCGCGATCGCGCCGACGCGCGCTACGAGCTGCACGTCATTCATTGATAACAACGATCGAACCTGAGTGGACCGTAACCGATGAGCACGCCCCTGAAGACCCTGATCGCGAAACTGAATCCGGTGTGCCGGAAGGCCGCCGAGCGCGCCGCCAGCCACTGCTTCGCACGCGGTCACTACGAAGTGGATCTCGAACACCTGTTTCTCGCGCTGCTCGACGAATCGACCGGCGACGTGCCCCTCGTGCTGCGCGCGAGCGGCGTCGATCCGCACGCGCTGCGCGCGGATCTCGAACGCGAGCTCGAAGGACTGAAGACGGGCAACACGCGCACGCCGGTGTTCTCGGTGCATCTGACCGAGCTGTTCGAGCAGGCGTGGCTCATCGCGTCGCTCGATTCGCAGATCGGCCGGATTCGCTCGGGCCATCTGCTGCTTGCGCTGCTGACGGGGCCGGATCTCGCGCAGTTCGCGCAGCGGATGTCGTCGCAGTTCGCGCGCGTGCGCGTCGACGATCTGAAGCACAAGTTCGACGAGATCGTCGCGGGCTCGGCCGAAGCCGAGCCGCGGCAGGCCGATGCCGACGGGGCGGCGCCGGACGGTGCGGCCGCGTCGGGCGGCGCGCCGCGCGGCCCGTCGAAGACGCCGGCGCTCGACACGTACACGACGAACCTCACGCAGCGCGCGCGCGAAGGCAGGATCGACCCGGTGATCGGCCGCGACGCGGAGATTCGCCAGGCAATCGACATCCTGATGCGCCGCCGGCAGAACAATCCGATCATGACGGGCGAGGCGGGCGTCGGCAAGACGGCCGTCGTCGAAGGGCTCGCGCTGCGGATCGCGGCCGACGACGTGCCGCCGCCGCTTCGCGGCGTCGCGCTGCACGTGCTCGACATGGGCCTCCTGCAGGCGGGCGCGAGCGTGAAGGGCGAGTTCGAGAATCGCCTGAAGAGCGTGATCGACGAAGTGAAGAAGAGCGCGCATCCGATCATTCTCTTCATCGACGAAGCGCACACGATCATCGGCGCGGGCGGGCAGGCGGGCCAGAACGACGCGGCGAACCTGCTGAAGCCGGCGCTCGCGCGCGGCGAGCTGCGCACGATCGCGGCGACGACGTGGAGCGAATACAAGAAGTACTTCGAAAAGGACGCGGCGCTCGCGCGGCGCTTCCAGGTCGTGAAGATCGAGGAGCCGAGCGAGCCGCTCGCCGCCGCGATGCTGCGCGGGATGGCGGGGCTGATGGAACAGCACTTCAGCGTGCGGATTCTCGACGACGCGATCACCGAGGCGGTGCGGCTGTCGCATCGCTACATCAGCGGCCGCCAACTGCCGGACAAGGCGATCAGCGTGCTCGACACCGCGTGCGCGAAGGTCGCGCTCGCGCACAGCGCGACGCCTGCCGCGATCGACGATGCGAAAAAGCGCATCGAGCGGATCGACGCGGAGATCGCGGCGCTCGAGCGTGAGGCCGCGAGCGGCGCCGTGCACGATGAGCGCCTCGCCGAGTTGCGCGACGCGCGCGAAGCCGATCTGAAGGCGCTTGCCGACGACGAGGCGCGCTATGAAGAGGAGCGCGCGCTCGTGACCGAAATCGGCGCGCTGCGCGCCGAGCTCGACGCCGCGCGCGAGCCGTCCGCCGACGGCCGGCCGGCCGACGTCGACGCGACGCGCGCGAAACTCGCCGAGCGTGTCGGCGCATTGCGCGCGCTGCAGGGCAACCGGCCGATGGTGCCGCTGCAGGTCGACGGCCATGTCGTCGCGGAAATCGTCGCGTCGTGGACGGGCATTCCGCTCGGCCGGATGGTGAAGGACGAGATCGAGACCGTGCTCAATCTGCGCGAGCTGCTCGGCGCGCGCGTGATCGGCCAGGACCACGCGCTCGATGCGATCGCGCAGCGCGTGCGCACCGCGACCGCGAACCTCGAGGACCCGAACAAGCCGCGCGGCGTGTTCATGTTCGTCGGGCCGTCGGGCGTCGGCAAGACCGAGACCGCGCTCGCGCTCGCCGACGTGCTGTACGGCGGCGAACGCAAGATGATCACGATCAACATGAGCGAGTATCAGGAGGCGCACAGCGTGTCGGGCCTGAAGGGCTCGCCGCCCGGCTACGTCGGCTACGGCGAGGGCGGCGTGCTGACGGAAGCGGTGCGCCGCAATCCGTATTCGGTCGTGCTGCTCGACGAAGTCGAGAAGGCGCATCCGGACGTGCTCGAGATGTTCTTCCAGGTGTTCGACAAGGGCGCGATGGACGACGCCGAAGGCCGCGAGATCGACTTCCGCAATACGCTGATCATCCTGACGTCGAACGTCGGCTCGTCGGCGGTGATGCAGGTGTGCCTGAACAAGGCGCCGGAAGAGCTGCCCGACGCCGAGACGCTCGCCGAGACGCTGCGCCCGCAGCTCTACAAGACCTTCAAGCCCGCGTTCCTCGGCCGGATGAAGGTGATTCCGTACTATCCGATCTCCGACGACGTGCTCGCCGAGATCATCGAGCTGAAGCTCGAACGGATTCGCCGCCGGATCGAAGCGAACCACAAGGCCGCGTTCGAATGGGACGAGTCGCTCGTCGACGCCGTGCTCGCGCGCTGCACCGAAGTCGATTCGGGCGCGCGCAACGTCGATCACATCCTGAACGGCACGCTGCTGCCGGAGATTGCCGAGCACGTGCTGTCGCGCATCGCCGACGGCGCGGCGATCGCGCGGATCGCCGCGCGCGCGGCCGAGACGGGCGAGTTCGAGTACACGGTCGAGTAAGGCCGGCGCGCGGCGCGCGCGTCACGCGCCGCGCGTATCTTCACGCAACGATGGACGCCGCAACGCACTGACATAGCATTCGACCATGCCGATCAACCTCTCCGAGCTGCTGACGCCGATCAGCGAAGCGTCGCCGTGCGGCGACGATCTCCTCTTCTCCGCCGAATTCGACGCGATTCAGCACGCGCGCAAGTTCGACGATCCGTCGCTCGACCAGGGCGAATGGATCACCGACATCAAGGAAGCGGACTGGAGCTTCGTCGTCGAGCAATCGAGCGCGCTGTTGCGCGAGCGCACCAAGGATCTGCGGCTCGCGGTGTGGCTGACCGAGGCGCTCGCGCTCGAGGATGGCATCGGCGGGCTCACGCAGGGCTACGCACTGCTCACGAGCCTTTGCCGGCAATTCTGGGATCACGTGCACCCGCTGCCCGACGGCGACGACGCCGAGTACCGGCTCGGCAACATCGCGTGGCTCGCCGGGCGCACGGTCGAGCTGCTGCGCGCGGTGCCGCTCACCGACGGCGCGTCGAACGCGTTCAGCGAGCTCGACTGGGACGTCGCGCAACACGTCGCGCAGGCGATCCGGCGCGATCCCGAGCAGGCGAGCGAGATCGCGCGCGGCAAGCCGTCGGTCGAGCAGATCGAGGCGTCGAAGCGGATGACGTCCGTCGCGTTCTATGCGCGGCTGCTCGGCGAGCTGAAAACGTTCCAGGCGGCGCTCGACGCGCTCGAGCAGGAACTCGGCCAGCGCGCGGGCGACGCGGCGCCGAGCTTTCGGCAGGCGCGCGACGCGTACGACACCGTCTACCGGCTCGCCGAGCGCTTCGCGAAGGAGCAGGGCTACTCGGCCGACGCGCAGCCGCAGGCCGTCGCGCCGAATGCGCCGGGCGCGTCGCAAGAGCGCGCGGAGCCGAGCTTCAAGACGCCGCTTCATTCGGAGGACCCCGTGCAGAGACACGCACACGCGCCGTCCGCGCCCGCGCCGCTCGTGATCGCCGGCATCCAGAATCGTGCGCAGGCGGTCGAGCAGTTGCGCGCGGTCGCGAAGTATTTCCGCGGGACCGAGCCGCACAGCCCGGTCGCGTACCTCGCCGACAAGGCGGCCGAGTGGGCGGACATGCCGCTGCATCAATGGCTCGCGTCGGTCGTCAAGGACGACGGCTCGCTCGCGCATATCCGCGAGCTGCTCGGCCTGAAGCCGGACGACAACGCGTGAGCGCAGGCCGGCCCGCGTCGGCCGGCCGCGAAAAAAAGCGACGGAGAGGTCCCGAGGGATCATCCGTCGCTTTCTTGTATTTTCTTTTTGCATTTCCGTATCGACGATGCGCCGATGACGGCGATGGCATCGATATCGCGGATGTCGTCGATGTGGGGCGTGCGGGCGGCGCGCCGCTTACTGCCCCGCGCGGAATTCGATCCGGCGGTTGCGCGCGCGCCCGTCGGCCGAGTCGTTCGACGCGATCGGCTGGTCGGGGCCGACGCCCGTCGTCGTCAGTTGCTGCGACGCGATGCCCTTCGCCACCAGATAGCCCTTCACCGCATCCGCGCGCGCCTGGCTGAGCGCGATGTTCGACGTGCGATTGCCCGAATTGTCGGTGTGGCCGATGATCTCGACCGTCCGGTTCGACATCTTCGCGAGCGCGGCCGCCATCTGGTCGAGAATCGCGCGGCCTTGCGGCGTGAGCGTCGCGCTGCCGGTCTCGAACTCGATCGTGCGGTTCGCGAGCGTCTGGTCGAGGAGACCCTGCTCGGACGCGCTCACGCGCAACCCGTTCTTGATCGTGTAGGTCGGGTTCAGCGCGTTCGCCATGTCGCTCGCGAGCTGCTGCCGCTGCGCTTCGTTGCGCACTTCGCCCTTCACGTCGATCTGCGTGCCGTCGATCTTCAACTGTCCCTTGCTGATCTGCTTCAGTTGCGGGCCGATCAGCTTCTGGACGTTCGCTGACCAGTTCGGCGGCGTCGCGACGTCGCCGACTTCGATCTGGTCGACGACGTTCGCGGCGCCGTACGTGTCGCGCAGGCGCTGCAGCACGGCGGCCTTCGTCGCTTCGTCGGCGACCTTGCCGCCGGCGACGACCTGGCCCGGCGTCGCATTCGCCGGCGGCGGCGACGCCACGGCCGCGCCCGCGTGCGCGGCCGCGCCGTTTGCCACCGCGGCGGGCGCGGCGAGCGGCGTTGCTTTCACGGGCACGCCGCCCGCGTCGATCGGCGTGACGGTTGCGGGGCCGACGTTGTCGGCGCGCGCGGCGCCGCCCAGCGTGCCGCCGAGCGCGAGCGCGGCGAGCACGAGTGCGAAACGGGAAGCGGGACGGGAGGAGAGGCGCGGCTTCGTCATCGCATCACGCTCCGGCGAATGCTTCGCGGAACGTGTCGATGCACACGCGCAGCGACAGTTGCGGTTGATCGAGATAACTGACGAGCTTGCTGATCCCATGGTCGTTTTGCGCATGTGCGTCGATCCATTCCGGATCGTCGATGTCGATGTTGTGTTCGGCGTAAGTCTGGGGATCGACCACGCTGTGCAGGGTCTTCGCGGACGCGCCGTTGAAGCCGATGATGAGCCGCTCGCGCTCGGCGATCGTGCCGATGAAGATCGCGAGCTCGAAGTCGGCGCGCGACACGAACGGCGCGACGAGCTCGAGCCAGAACGCGGCGACGAGGCTCCGGTAGAACGGATCGGTCGGCAGCGGCAGCGTGAGCCCGCGCTCGATGTGCGACGTGCCGCTTTGCATCACCGGGCGCAGCAGCGAGCCGAGCGCGAGCATCGCGCCGCGCAGCTTCACCGGATGGCCGCTCGCGAGCAGCATCTGCTCGAGGCCGAAGAGGGTCTGGTGCTCGATGAAATCGTTGAACGTGCCGTCGTGCGCGCTGCCCGGGCCGCCCGTGTCGATCGGCACCTGCGTGTCGCCGAGCGCCTGCAGCGCGCCGGGCGGCTCCTGCGGGCCGAGGAGCGACTGCATCTGCGCGGCGGCGCGCGACCAGAGCCGCGCGAACGCGAGCGGGCTGCGCGCAAGGAACGTGAGCGGCCGCTCGACTTCGAGCGCCGTCGCGGCGAGGAACGGGAAGCGCCGGTTCGATGCGTCGTGGCTCGCGATCATGTGGCCCGCGATCGCGAGCCGGCTCTTCGAGCCGAGAAACGCGAAGTGCATCGGCTTCGCGCTTTCGTAGACGATCTTCCAGCGCGGGTCGTCGGCGAGGAGCTCCATCGCGCGCGCGATCCAGTGGTCGAGCGTCTGCAGCAACTGCGGGTTGTGCGCGCTCTTCACGAAGTCGCCGCGCGACGGGATCTTGCCGAAGTAGGCGATCTGGGCCTGGACCGTTTGCGTCATTGCGCCCCCTGTGCGTTCGATGCGGAAGCCGTCGCGACGGCGGCCTGCGGGGCCGCGGCCGCGGCGCCCGAGCCGGGCTGCGCCGTTGCATTGGCCGCGCCGCCCGCGCTCGCGTCGGCGACCGACGACGGCAGGCGCAGGCCGCGCAGGCTCTGCTGCTGCGGCTGATCGCCGCCGCCGCCCGTCGGTTGCGACGTGCTGATGATGCGCATCGTCACCGACACGCTGACGTTGCCTTGCGTCCACGTCAGATCGAACGTGCCGTCCGGACGGCGCTTGCGCTGCGCCGAGTTGATCAGTTTCTCGAGGCCGTAGCGGCCCGGCTCGTTGACGAGCTGCACCGTGCGGCCGTCGAATGTCGTCGCGGACAGCGTCGCGCCGGGCGAGCCCTGCGGGTTCGGCCACACGAAGTTCATCCATTGCGGCGGCGTGTTGCGGTAGCGCAGTTGCTGGCCGTCGATCGCGATCGTGTACTCGGTCGTGCCGCTGCTCGGCTGCGGCAACACCTGGAACACGGTCTGCGGCTCGGACGACGCGCCTGCGCTCGTCGCCGCGCCGCCCGCGAGCGGCGCGACCCAGCGCGCGAAGCCGCTCGTGAAGTCCGGCGTGAGCACGAGGCCCATGTCGCCCCAGGTGCGCGCGGACAGCGTGTCGCCGCGGCGCACCGCGAGCGGCCCGAGCGTCGTGCCGACGAACTTCGCGATCGAGCCGTCGGGGCCGAACACCTGCGCGATCTCGCCCGCGCCCGCTTCCACCTTCGCGCCCGCCGCAAACGGATACTTGTTCGCGAGCGAGTTCTGGAACGGCTGGTACACCTGCGCGTTCCACACCTTGTTCACCTCGACGCTCGCCGGCTGGATCACGACCGCGAACGCCTGCATCAGCGGCCGCACGAGGAGCGGACGCAGCGCCTTGCGTTGCGAATCGGTCAGGCCCGTCAGCATCTGCTCGTCGACGAACTTCAGCGAATCGGCGAGCTCCGAGCCGTTGCCGTCGAGCGTCTGCTGCATCAACTGACGCGCGCCGGGGCCGGGGTCGCCCTGGTTCTTGATCACGTTGAAGCGCGTGCGGGCCTTCGACAGCGTGTCCATGTAGCCCTTGAGCATCGACGTGCCGTCGCGCGTCGCGACGATCCGGCCGAGCCCGACGAACTCCTGGCCGATCGGGCCCATCGGCACGTCGGCGGGATTGCCGTTGATGTCGACGTTCGCCGCGATCTGGCCGCCCGGCTGGCGCGTGAACCACCGCTTGACCCAGTTCACGACGCCCGTCTGCGCCTTCTTGATCGTCGCGTTCGCGAGCGACGGGTTGTCCCACGACGTCTGGTCGTACGCGGTCTCGAGCACCTTGCGGATCGGCGAATCCTGCGGGTCGCCGAGCTTGTTCATCGCGTCGACCGCCTGCGTGAAGTTGCCGAAGCCCTGCACCGCGATGCCCTGCATGAACTTCTGCCAGTGCTGCGCGTATTCGGTCTTGTACATCGCGACGAGCGTCTTCTGGATCTGCTCGGGGCTGCCCTCGAGCGTCAGGTCGTCGGCCGATGCGGTGTTCAGCACCCAGTCCTTCGCCTGCAGCTCCTTCGTCGCGGCGTCGCGGATCGCCGGCTGCACGTACTGGAACCACGCCTCGCGCGTGAACGTGCCGGGGATCGCGTAGCTGCCCGCGACGAGGCCCGTGTTGCCTTCGCCGACGATGCGCGCGATCGTCATCGGCGCGAAGCGGGTCGACGCGCGCGCCTTGATCTCTTCATACACGCGCTGGCGGGCCGGCATTCCGCGCACGACGTGGCGCAGGTTCTCGCGGGTCTGGTCGACGAGCGCGAGATTCGCCTCGATCATCGGCCAGTCGTTGTCGGACACGCGCGACAGGTAGAACGTGATCATCCGCTCCGCGCTCTTGATCATCTCGTCGCGCGGCATGTTGCCGCGATTCGTCTCGAGCCAGCCGCGCCAGAAGCGCGCGACCTGGTCGGTCAGGTGCGCCTGTTCGACGTGCCGCTTGTCGGACAGCATCAGGTAGGTCTTCAGCGCGTTGTACGCGTCCTCGACGTTGGTCGGCGACGCGTCGTTATAGAGGCCGCCCTGCTGCTGGCCCTGCGCGGCGGAGGAGGAGGGGGCCGCGCCCGGCGCCGCGGGATTCGTCGACACCGGCATCGGGCCCGCCGGCGTCGCGCCCGATTCGGGCGCGCGCGTCATCGGCGCGAGCTGGTCCGGATGCGCGTTCACGTCCTTCAGGAACGACGCGAGATTATCCGACACGGGGGCGAGCAGGATTTGCCGCACGCCGTTGTAGTATTCGGTCAACAGATGCTGCTCGAGCCGATTGCCCTGATACAGGCCGAGCGACACGGACAGCGGCTTGTCGCGGCGGAACTGCTCGAGCTGCTCGATCCGGTCCTCGAGGATGTCCATCGCCTGCAGGCGCGACTGCAGGTCGTTGCGGTTCTGCTGCAGACGGGTCACGTTGTCGAGGTCGGCCTGCACGTTCGAGACGAGCTGCTGGTTGCCGATCGTCGACCAGGTCCAGCCGCCGAGCGCGAGCGCGAGCGCCGCGACGAAGCCGAAGAACGTCGCGTAGCGCATGCGCGTCTTCGTCGGGCTCGCGAACTGGCGCACCGTCTGGCGGTCCGCGAAGATCACCTTCGAGAACAGGTCGCGCAGGAAGAAGCCGTTCTTCGAGAACGCGCTGTGCGGTTTCGGCAGGCTTTGCGAATCGAGGCCGAAGCGATTCGCGATCCGCTGCGCGGCCGCGCTGTTCGTTTCGCCTTCCTGCAGCGCGCTCGTGAAGTAGAAACCTCGGAAGATCGGCTTGTACTGGAACGGGTTGTCCTCGAACAGCGTCGCGAGGAACGAGCGCAGCGCGGGCTTGATCGTCGAGAATTCGAGCGGGAAGCTCAGTTGGCCGGGCGAAAGCTTGTTGCCGCGGCTGATCGACAGTTGCGCGACGCTGATTTCCTTCAGCCCGTCGTACAGTTCTTCGAAGCGCTGATCGAACAGCGCGACGACGTCGCGCTTCTCGTCCGGCTCGTACGGCAGCGTCGCGCCCCACACGCGGTCGTATTCCTGGCGATCGTTGCTGCTGAAGAATTCGGTGAAGCCCGTGATCAGATCGGCTTTCGTGAACATCACGTAGACGGGCGCGAACACTTCGAGCTTCTCGGTGAGCTCCTGCACGCGCTGGCGCAGGTTCTTCGCGAGATTGATCGCGAATTCGGGGCGGTTGCCCGTCAGCTCGGCGATGCTCGCCGTCACGATGATCCCGTTGATCGGCGCCTTCGGGCGATGGCGCTTGAGCAGATCGAGGAAGCCGAGCCATTCGCTGCGATCTTCCTCGTGCACCGAATAGCGGCCCGCGGTGTCGAGCAGGATGCCTTCCGTCGTGAAGAACCAGTCGCAGTTGCGCGTGCCGCCGATGCCGTGGATCACCGCGCTGTTCTTGTCTGCGAACGGAAACTGCAGCCCCGAGTTGATGACGGCGCTGCTCTTGCCCGCGGCCGGGTTGCCGATCACGATGTACCACGGCAGTTCGTACAACGCGGAGCCGCCCGACACCTGGCCGATCTTCGAAGTCTTGATCGTCTTCACCGTGTCGGCGAGGCGGGTGCGCAGCACGTCGAGGTCCGCCCGCTTCGCGGGCTCGGCCACGGCGGCGGATACCTTGCCGGTTTCGGCCTGCTGCTCGAGGATGTCGCCGAGCTGGCGGTTCGCGCGGCGCACGCGCCAGCGGCGCCAGAGCTTCGTCGCGAGCCAGAGCGCGAGCGCGGCGGCGAGCGCGACGGCCGCCCATACGAGGCCGATCTGTAGCGCATCGGCCGCGATGAACAGAACCGCCGCGAGCGCGGCGAAGCCGACGATCGTGAGCGTGCGAGGGTGAGTCAACACGTTGAGGAAGCGTTGCATAGGACGTTCAGGTTCCGGTGCGATTCAGATTCGATTCAGCGATGGGGTGACGGCGCGAAACGTGTGCGCCGCGCGATGGGCGCGCATCGACAAGCGTGACGGCGTCGGGTGACGTCACGTTGTCGCGACTGCGTCTGGAGAGAAGAAGGGCCGCCGTAGCGGGACGTGCGACGGCATGCTCGCGCGCGGTGCGCCCATCGAGCGTCGCGCGTCGATCGAATGAATGCCGGATTGTGATCCCGTCGCGATGTCTGGTAGCCCCATGCCGCCCTCATTATTCACTGCTCGTCCTTCATCGAGCGGACGAGCGCCCGAGCTTGAAGCCGGGCTTATGGTATTCGACGTGTCCGAGGTCCATCATTTTCCATCGGCCACCCCAGGTCAAGCCGACCTCTTCGGCGACTTGTCCGTACAACTGATAGCCTCGCATGGCCCACGGATCTTTTTCCGAGATGACGAGCTTGCCGTCGCGCAGGAACGCGTTGTCAGCCGCCAGTCCGTATTGGTGATAACTCTGAAACGCCGCCGCATTGGTGACGTTGCCGCCCATTTGCGCCAATCGGTTTTGCCGCTCGGGGCTGCGGTAGCCTTCGAGCAGCGCCATTTCATAGCCGTGCTGCTCGCGCATGATCTTGTAGACGAGCAGCAGGCGCGTTCTGAAATCGGTGTCGAGCAAGTTCCAATCGCGGCTTGCGTCCTTCAGCGCGGGCCTGACCTGCTCGACCTCGCGGGTGGCGAAGACTTCGGGCGGCAGCGGCAGCGGCGGAACGAGCTGCTCGCCTTTTAAAAGCGCGGCGATTTTCTCGTCCGGGACGCGCAATGTATCGTCGTATTGGAATAGTTGCCGACCGCGCAACGCGATAGCAATCAATGGAGGCGTCGCAAGAATACCTGTCGTGGTCGCAATCAGCAAGCGCCGCCGCACTAGTAAATTTTGCATGTCGCTTAAAGTCGAGCGCGACATTTTTGCCGATTGCGCAAGACGTTCGCGCGCACGGGCCGCGCGATCGGATGCGCGCCGGCTGATTCGGCCATGAAATTGGGCGACCGAATCGAATACCGTCGCGCGCACTGCCGGCAATAACAGCAGCGCCGCAGCGAGGACGGCGACGGCGAAATAGGCGACTAGAACGACGGCGATCAAAGAAAACCCCGGAATATGGAATCGATTGTAATTTGCAATGCTTGATCTTAGAATCAGGCCTGCTTCCGCGTAGGCCGGGACAATATTATTGCGGCGAATTAAACCAGGATTCAACGAGACACTGAATGAGCGCGCCGGACGATTCGAATTCGAAAGCCCCGCCTAGCCTGCTTTCTTCCGATGCCGGCAAAGAGAGCGGCGCGAACAACTCGCGTATTCTCGCGAATCTTGAAGGCCGCGTCTCCCCCCAGACCGAAAACGCGCCGCGTTCGCGCAAAGGGCCGATCGCGCTTGTCGCGCTCGCCGTCGTCGCGGTAGCCGGGTGGGGCGCATGGCGATTGCAGCAGCCTTCCGCTGAATCGGCCGAAGTCGCGTCGGCGTCGGCGCCCGCCGTCGCGGCGGCGGGCGCGAGCCACGCCGTGCCGGCGAGCGCGGCGCAGGTTGCGCAGGCATCGGCGCCGCAGCCTGCGACGATCGTCAATGACGACAGTGTCGCGAGCGATGCGAAGCCGGCCGCTGCCGCTTCGGCGGGCGGCGAGAGCCGCCTGTCGCGCGCGCTCGCGAACGGCGCGTCCGACGTGTCGACGACCGGGGCCATCGCGGGCGCGACGGCGGCCGCGGCTGCGGTTGCAGCAGCGAAGCCGGCGAAACGCGGGGAGAAGAGCGAGGCGAAGAGCGCCGCCGCGAAACAGGACAAGCAGGACGCGGCGCACGCGAAGGCGGAGGCCGCGGCGCGCAAGCGCCACGAAAAGACCCAGACCGCGGAAGCCGCGCAAGCGAGAAAGCCGCGCCGCGAGGCCGCTGCGAAGAAGAACGGGAAGGACGATCCCGACGCCGATCTGCTCGCCGCGCTCGTCGCGCGCACGAAGCCGGCCGACGCGGCGAAGTCCGCCGATGCGGCGAAGTCGAGCGCAAACGCGACGCCGAAGAAGGCCGCGGCGGCGGCGGCAACCGCAACCGCATCGGCCGATGCATCGCTTGCTGCGCGCGTGAAGGAGTGCAGCGAGCGTGGTTTCTTCGAGGATCAACTGTGCCGCTGGCGCGTGTGTGAAAACCACTGGGGCAAAGATCCGGCGTGTCCGACTTCCGCGACGCAGAACCGCCAGCCGTGACGTGATGCGCGTGACGCGAACGCGTCGCGCTTTCGGTCAGCATCTCTCGCCGGCCTTTCAATCTTGCGTTTTTCCGCGCCGATGTCGAATCGCGGCGCGCGTCTCGGCATCCGGCAGTCGCTTCGTCATTCCGGGCGTGAACGCGACGCCGCCGCCGCATTCACGTTCTTTCAATGCGCGGACCACAGGCCGATGCTGCCGAGGCTCGCCGCGAGCTTGAGCCGCGCAGTCCGCCATTTCGATATCGCCTGCACGCGTTGCTTCTGCGCGTCGGCGAGCGCCGTCTGCGCATTGAGCAGCTCCGTGAACGTGCCGACGCCCGCCTTGTAGCGGCCACGGGCGATGTCGAGCGAGCGCTGCGCGTCGCCGAGCAGGTCCTTCGAGTTGTCGAGATTTGCGGTGTCGGTCTGCAGGCTCTGGTAGCTCTTCCATACGTCGAGCGATACGTTCAACTCGGTGTTCCGCACATCGGCTTCCTGCGCGTCGGCCTGCGCCTGCGCGGCCGCGACGCGGTAGCCCGACGCGAAGCCCTCGAAGAGCGGAATCGTCACCTGCACGCCGATCATGCTGCCGTGGCTTGCCGTGGTCTGGAGGTCGGGCTGCTGCTGATAGGAGGGACTGTTGCGGCTGAGGCTGCCGGTCAACGAGATGGTCGGGCGGCCCTGCGCGCGCACCGCGTCGATGTTCGCGCGCGCCGCGTCGAGCTTCGCGCGCGCGGCGACGAGCTTCGGATGCTGCCGCTTCGCTTCGTCGATCAATTGCGCGATGCCTTCCGCGAATTCGTTGCGGTCGACGGGCGGCTCGGCGGTCGCGATCTGCAGCGGCGTGTTCGCGTCGAGCCCCATTGCGGCCGCGAGCGCGCCCGTCGCGTTTCGCACGTCGCCCTCGGCGCTCACGCGGTCGAGCACCGCGCGGCGGTAGCTCGTCTGCGCCTGTAGCCGATCGCTCAGTGTGCCGGCGCCGGCGTCGTGCTTCGCCTTCGCCGCGGTGAGGCTGTCCTGCGCGACGCGTTCGGTCGTGCGTGCCGCGTCGACGGCCGCCTGCGCGTCGCGCAAGTTGTAATACGCTTGCGCGGCGTTGAAGAGGATCGTCTGCAACGTGTCGTCCTGCGTCGCGTTGGCGGCGGCGAGGAGTTCGCGCGCCTGCCTGAGCGCCGCGCTGCGCTTGCCGAAATCGAACAGCACCCAGCTCAGGTTCAGCGCGCCATAGCGGCTCGTCTGAATCTGCGATTGATCCACCGATGCCGATTCGATGCCGTTACTGACTTCGTAGGTAGTCGTTTGCCAATTGCGCTGGATGCCGCCTGTGGCATTCAGCGTCGGCAGATAGGCGGCTTCTTTCACGCCGACCTGCGCCGCCTGCGCGCGTGCGTCCGCCCACGCGCGCCGCGCCTGCGGGTTCGCGCAGATCGCCTGCAGGATCGCGTCTTCGAGCTCGATCGGACGGCTCGCCGCTTCGGGCTGGCATGTCGCGTTCTTCAGCAGAGGTGCGGCGGGCGAAGCGGACACATTCTTTCGGGTTCCGTAAATATCGAGCCATTGCGCGTGCGCCGCATGCGACGCGAAGAGCGCGAGCGCGCCGACCATGACGAGAGTGCGTGCTGGCTTCATCGCGATCATCGCCCCGTGATCGGTTGCGTCGCAGCCGGCGTGGGAGCGGCGGCCGGAGCGGGCGTCGCGGCCGGCCTCGGCGCTGCGGCGAGCGCGGCCGTCGGCTTGTCGAGCGCGACCTTGCCCGCGTCGAGCATGATCACCCGAGACGCGGACGCGATCGTCTCCGGCCGGTGCGCGACGATCACGCGCGTCATCTTCAGCGCGCCGACCGCGGCGTTCACCTGCCGCTCGCGCTGCAGATCGAGGTGGCTCGTCGCTTCGTCGAGCACGAGGATCTTCGGCCGCTTGTAGAGCGCACGCGCGAGCAGCACGCGCTGCTTCTGCCCGCCCGACAGCACCGTGCCCATGTCGCCGACGAGCGTGTTGTAGCCCATCGGCATCGCGACGATGTCCGCGTGCACGGCCGCGAGCTGCGCGCATTCGGCGACCCACTTCGGATCGGCGTCCGGATCGAAGAAGCTGATGTTGTCGGCGATCGAGCCCGCGAACAGCACGTCGTCCTGCAGCACGGTGCCGACGAGCGAGCGCAGCCGTTCGAGCCCGAGGCGCTCGACGTCGACGCCGCCGATCCTGATCTTGCCGCCCGTCGGCTCGAGGATGCCGAGCAGCACGTTGACGAGCGTCGTCTTGCCGCAGCCCGACGCGCCGATCAGCGCGACCGACTCGCCAGGCTCGATCTTCAGCGATACGCCGTCGAGCACGGCCGGCTCGCCTTCGGCGTAGCGGAACATGAGGTTGTCGGCTTCGATGCTCGCGGAAAGATTCTCCGCTTCGCCCGGCACGTGGCGCACGCCCGCGTCGGATTCGCCCTTTGCGAACACGATGTCGGAGAGCCGCTCGCCCTGAAGCTGCAGCACCTTCACTTCGAAAAACTTGTCGATCAGGCTGCCGACGCGGCTGTCGAACTGCCCCTTGTACGCGTTGAACGCCATCAGCACGCCGACCGTGAATTCGCCGTCCATCACGAGCCGCGCGCCAAGCCAGATGATGACGAGCCCTTCGAGGCCGAACAGCAGGCCGTTCAATTGCTGATACAGCAGTTGCAGCTTCTGCGCGTGAAGGCCCGCGTTGATCTGCTCGACGAGCAGCGTGAGCCAGCTCGAACGGCGCTCGGTCTGGCGATTGAACAGCTTGATCGTCTTCACGCCGCGCACCGTTTCGAGGAAGTGGCTCTGCTGCTTCGCGGTGTGAATGATCTGGTCTTCCGTCGCGCGGCGCAGCGGCCGGTACCAGAGCCAGCGCAGCAGCGCGTACAGCGCCATCGTGCCGAGCGCGACGAACGCGAGCGTGCGGCTGTAGACGAACATCATCGCGAGCGTGACGATCGTCATCAGGCCGTCGATCACCGCGGACAGGAACGATGTCGTCATCGTCTGCTGGATCGTGTCGATCGAGCCGAAGCGCGACACGACGTCGCCGAGATGGCGGCGCTCGAAATATTGAACCGGCAGATTCAGCAGGTGCGTGAACACGTTCGCGCGCCACTGCACGTTGAGCGTCGTGCCGAGATACATCAGCGCCCACGCCCGGATCGCGCTCGTCGCCTGTTGCATCAGCAGCAACAGGCCGAAGCCGAGCGCGAGCACGGTCAGCAGGTCGCGATCGGCGCTGACGATCACTTCGTCGATCACCCATTGCAGGAAGAACGGCGAGACGAGCGTGAACACTTCGAGCGCGATCGCGAGCACGAGGATCTGGCCGAGCGAGCGCGACAGCCCGGACACGGGGCCGAGCAACTGGCGCAGCTTCACGGCGGGCGCAGCCTCGCGCGGCTTGAAGCTGCCCGTCGGCCACAGCTCGAGCGCGACGCCCGTGAACGAGCGCGACGCTTCGTCGAACGACAGCTTGCGCACGCCCTGCGCCGGATCGTGAATGATCACGTGCTTGCCGCTGATCTCCTTCAGCACGACGAAATGGTTGAAGTTCCAGTGCAGCATGCAGGGCACGCGCAACTGGCCGAGCTGGTCGAGATCGAGCTTCAGCGCGCGCGTGCCGAGGTCGAGACGCTGCGCGATGTCGATCACGCGGCCGAGGCCCGCGCCCTTCAGCGACACGGGGAAGCGCGCGCGCATCGTTGCGAGGTCGACGTGATGGCCGTGAAAGCCGGCAACCATCGCGAGACAGGCGAGGCCGCATTCGGCCGCTTCGGTCTGCAGGATCATCGGCAGCTTGCTGCCGATGCCGAACGAGAGACGATCGAGGAGTGACATAGGCTTGGAGCGCGTCAGAGTTTGCCCGTCAGGCTGTAAAGAGGTTCGAGCACCCATTCGTACAGGCGGCGGCGTTCCTGCAGGACGTCGGCCTGCAGCGCCATGCCGGCCTGCAGCGGCTGCGCCCGGCCATATGCCATCACGCTTTGCGACTTCAGCGCGACCGTGATCCGGTAGTACGTGCCGCTCGCCGTCTGCGCGGCGGGCCCGCCGCTCGTCGCGAGCTCGGCCGCCGACAGCGCGGTGCGCGCGATCGACACGACGCTCGCTTCGTACTGGCCGAACTTCTGATACGGATACGCCTGATAGCGCACGAGCACGCGATCGCCGACGTGCACGAAGCCGACCGCCGCACTGGGCACGAACAGATACGCCTGCCAGTGCGCGCCCGTCGGCACGATGCTCGCGAGCGGATGCGACGTGTCGGCCGTCTGGCCCGGCTCGGCGATCACCGCGGTCGCGGTGCCCGTTTCCGGTGCGGTGACGACGAACTCGCGCTTCGCTTCGCTTTCGATCAGCGTGCGATCGACGTCGATCACGCTGCGGTCGATCTGCGACAACTGGTTCTGCTGCTTGAGCGACAGCCCCGACAGATCGTTGAGTGCCTCCTTCAGCGCCTGCGACGCGCTCGCGCGGTCGCGCATCAGGCTGTTCAGCTTCGAGCGCTGATCGAGCAGATCGGCCTGGCGCTGTTGCGCCTGATCCTTCGAGATGTAGTCCTGAGCGAGCAGGCCGGCGTAGCGCGACGCGGCGTCGGCCGCGATCGACGTGCGCGTGCGTTGCGCGGCGATCTGATCGTCGATGCCTGCGAGTTCCGCGCGCAGGCTCGCGATCTTCGATTGCAGCGTGTCGCGCTCGTCCTGTTGCAGGCGACGGGTCTTGTCGAGTTCCTGTTGCAGCGATGTCTTGCGTTGCTGCGCCTGCTCGATGAGCGCGGCCTGCGTCTGTCCCGCGGCCGCGCTCTGCAGGTCGGTCGATACGGTATAGAGCACCTGTCCTCGCGTCACGTGCTGCCCTTCGACGACGTTCTTCTTCAGCACGACGCCCGTCTGCTGCGCATAGACCTTGACGAGGCCCGTGTCCGGCGTGAGCACGCCGTCGACCGTCGTGCGCCGCGTATAGGTGCCGAACGTGAAGAGCAGGATCACGCCAAGCGCCATGCTCGCGGCCGCGCTCGCAAGCACAGCGAACGTCACGGGGCGGATCAGCACGATCTCGCCGAGCGTCTGCGTGCGCTGCGCTTCCTGGGCGGCCGTGCGAAAGAGTGGAGTGTTGGGCGTCATGGAGGACTGCCGAAAGTAACGTGTAGATCGTCGCGAAGCGGGGGCGCGCCGTGCTCAGGCGGTTCGCGCGCCGCGGCCGGCGGGTGCGCGCGCCGCGTCGATGGGGCGCGCGCTGCGCGCTGTGACTTCGATTCGTGCTCGAGTCGATTCGTGCATGTCTGGCTCGTCATGGATGTCGTGACGATGTCCCGGCGAACGGAGCCGCGATGCGCAGGCGGCGTTCGGCGTTTCATCGACGAATCGTCCGCGGCGGCCACTCGCTGAAAAGCGCGGCGGCCCTGGCCTCGGATGCGGACGATTCGAATTCGTTGGCGTCGCATCAGAAGGTATCGGAGCCTGGTCGAACAGGAAAGCGCGTTGGTCTACGTTTTGACGATATTTGAAATCTTTCCCCCAGCGCGCCGGACGATTCGAGCGGAAAGCGATCGGCTTGGGGATGTCGGGCGCGGTGTCCGCGGGCTGCGGATCGCGCATGCGCCGGATATGGCGTGTGGCGGCGCAGGCAAGGTGAAATCGTTCGGCATGCGTGCCCGGCGACGGGGCCGGACACGCACTCAGCATGACTAACTAAGCCGTCGACGCCGGAGGATCGTTCGGCGCGTCGGCTGCGATAGTCGTCGCGTGGCGACGCGATCAGTTGCCCGTCAGCACGCCCTGGATGATGCCGACCGTGCTGGTCAGCGCGCCGGCGATGCCGTCGACCGTGTGCGTCAGGATCGCGCCTGCGCTGTCGGTCAGGTTCGCGCCGAAATTGTAGGCCGATTGGCCGAGCAGCAGCACTTCGTTGCCGATCGCGCCAACCAGGTTGGTCAGGAGCGAAGCGCCGCCGACCATGGCGATTTCTTGTTGATTGAGTTCTTGCATAGTGAATCTCCGAATGATGTGCAGGTGGCTGGAAAATCCATCGAGCGGCCGAGACAAGAAGAGAGGGATCTGCCGGCGCTCAATCGATCATCGATGTGGTGGTGTTACGCCTTCGGGCCCGTGATGATGCTCGCGAGGTTGCCGAGCGTGCCGCCGACCAGCGTTTCGCCGATCTGGACCACGCCCGTCGCGAAGCCGACGAGGTCGCCCGTCAGGTTCGCGCCGAGGTCGTACAGCGCGCCGCCGTAAGCGCCGATCAGGCCCGTGAGGCCGCCGATCAGGCCGCCGCCCACCGTTGCGCCGCCGACGAGATCGATCTCTTGCTGGTTGAGCTCTTGCATTGCCTTTCTCCAAGTAATTGCCAGATGGCCCATCTGGCGGGGCAGATCTGCGACGCCGTTCACGCAGCGCTGCAAATCAATCCGGTCTTCGGTCATCGCTCGTCGCGGTGAGCGGATCGATGCGCGGCGCGCCGATCCGTCCGCGACGCCCGATGACCGAGTCGTCCTTGCGCTCGGCGCATCGTCGATTCGGATCGCGATGCGCCGGATGCGTGATCCACGCTGTGTTCCTCTGCCTTCGTCGTCAATCGGCCCCCCGAACTTGCTCTTGGATGAATAGCAACGTTCGTTCGTCGTCGGGCATCGCGATTCGATCGTCGACGAACGGCGCCGAGCCGCAGGCAACGCGCGTCGACCGGTTGCGGCGCGCCTGCCGTGCGGCGCGTCGCGCGATCGAGCGAATGCGATTGCGCGGGTTCAGCGAATTCACTAAGACGCGGCGGCATGTTTCGATGCTCGCGTTGTCGTGACGCAATTATCGAAGGTCGGTTTGAACTGTTAAGTTCGGTAGCGTACTCATCAACGAGGTGCAGTTCGTCCGTTTAATCGGCGTTTAAAGCGCGCCTGAAAAACACGATGAAATGCTTATAAAGATCGAATGATTCGAGATCAGGTGGGGCGGGCTGCGGACGAGATCGAGAAGCCGTTTGCGCCACGCCGGAAGTGTGGTTGGCGAGCAGGCGGTGGACCGATTGGATTTGCTTTTCGTCCAGGAAATTGTCAAATGCTTTAAAGATTCGGCGCGCCGAATGAGGGTATTGTGTACGCCCGATTACCGATTATTTGAAATGACCGAGTACGGACATCGTTTCGAGGCGTCGTTCGAACGTCGATTTCGACGGGACAGCGAAGATAAAAACGGGCCTCCGATCGGAGGCCCGCATGATTTGCTTCGCATCGCGAATCATAGCCTTGCCGCTTCTCCGCCGCCGTATGCACGCCGCGGCGGCGGAGTCGAGCGGCGACGTTCGCGAACCGCTTATTCCGTCCGCTGTTGCCGCGGCGTGAACTCGCCCTGGTAACGCAGTTGCGGGCGTTCCTTCGGCGTCTCGAGGATCGACGGCACCTGACGCAGCTTCATCGCGGCCGGCGAATTGATCGACGAGATGCTCGTCTCGCGGGAAGGCGGCGCGAGATTCGACGCGACGAGCAGCGCGGCCTCGCTCTTCAGGTTCAGCAGCAGCACTGGGTCCGTCGACGCATTGATCTGCGTGAGGAGCGCGCTCCACGCGGCATCGCTGTAGTTCGTCACGTAGTAGTCGAACCCGCTCGGATTCGCGACGACGGCCGAGCAGCCGTCGAGGCGGATCTGTGTCTGCGTATCCTTCAGCGCGAGCGTCTTGCGATTGACGAGGCCGTCGCCGAACGCGAGCGTGACGGGGATCGTCCACTGCGCGCCCGGATACTTGTTCTTGTTCGGGAACGGCGACTGCTTGAGCGTCACGACATTCTGGTTCTTCGTCAGATCGCATTGCGTGTCGAGCGTCAGCAGCGGCACGCCCGTCTGGCGCACGAAGCTGTCGCCGATCGGGCCGACCTGCTGGCCGCTCGCGGCGGAGAGCGCATCCCACAGCCGCTTCGGCGTGCCGTTTCCGAACGCATAGTCGTTCAGATACTGCTGGAGGCCCTTGCGCAGCGTCTGTTCGCCGAGATAGCCCTCGAGCATCTTCAGCACCATGCCGCCCTTGTTATAGACGAAGGAACTCGCGCTCACGACGAAGTCGTTCGACGCCCAGCCGTTGAAGTTCGGCTGAATCGGGAACGCGTCCGTGCTGATGTCCTTGTTGATCACGCGATACTTGGACCTGACGTGATCGAGCCAGTTGAACTCGTCCGGGAAGAACTGGATCGTCGTCTTCGTTTCGAAGAAGCGCGCGAACGATTCGTTCAGCCAAACGTCGTCCCACCAGTCGGTCGTCACGAGATCGCCGAACCATTGGTGCGCGACTTCGTGCGTGAGCACCTGGTTGCCGTAGCGCGACATCGGCTTGCCCGGTTCGGGCAGGATGTCGTCGGCGAACTCGAGAATCGAGCCCCAGTTCTCCATGCCGCCGAAGTTCAGGCCCTTCTGGTCCTTGAACGCGTCGTTCGCGGCGACCGTGTCGAACTTCTTGAGCGGCAGCGTAATGCCGGTGTAGCGATAGTAGTAATCGAGCGCCTGCTTGGTGCGCTGCATCGCGGGGCGTGCCCATTCGCGCATGCCGGGCGGCGTGAAGATGCGCAGATGCAGGCCGCGGCCGTCCGGCAGCGGGCTCGAGAAGTCGTCTTCGAGCACGTCGAACAGGCCGCCGCCGAAGAACAGCAGATACGACGGCATCGGCGGCGTCTTCTCGAATGACACCAGCTTGTAGCCGCCGCCGACGTTCGCCGACGGCAATTCGGCCGCATTCGACACGACGCGCCATGCCTGCGGCACTTCGGCCGTCACTTCATAGGTCGGCCGGAACGCGGGCTCGTCCCAGCCCGGGAACCATTGACGCGACAGGTTCGTTTCGCCCTGCGTGAGGATCGCGCCGCTCGTCGTGCCGTCGGTGCTCTTCAGGTCGACGCGGAAGATTCCTTCGGCCGCCGAGCAGCCCGGATACGGATCGTTGCCGCAACTGCCGCCCGTGTGATTGACGGGGTCGTCGTATGACTTGAAGTTGATGATCCCTTGCCACTCCATATGCAGCGAATAGTTGCCCGGGGCGATCTGGCCGCTCGCGGGACGCAACTGATAGAAGTCGCCCTTGTCCTGCGGCGTCGCGACCAACTGCACGTTGCCGGGCTGCAGCGTGGTCTTGCCGTTCGTGAACTGGATCCGGTGGCCCGCGACGACGATCGCGTTGACGGGCTTGAGCACCTTGATCTCGACATCCGCGCGGCCGCTGAATTGATTCAGGTCCGCGTTCGGGCGGAACCAGAGCTTGTAGTTGACGGGCACGACGGTGTCGGGCATTTCGACGGGCTTCGTGCTCTTGTCGACCGCGTTGGCGGGCGCGGCTGCGTTGCCGTTCGCGCCGTTCGACGGGCTGTGCGCGGCGCCGAGCGACACGGCCGAGCCGGTGCCGCCGTCGTCGCCGCCGCAGGCGGCGAGCGCGAGCGCGCCGAGCAGGGACAGATATCGCAATCTACGATTGTTTATCCACATACTGAACCTCGAATTG
Organism: Burkholderia sp. MSMB1589WGS; assembly: GCF_001636105.1. Classification (NCBI taxonomy): domain Bacteria; kingdom Pseudomonadati; phylum Pseudomonadota; class Betaproteobacteria; order Burkholderiales; family Burkholderiaceae; genus Burkholderia; species Burkholderia sp. MSMB1589WGS. The sequence continues at coordinate 1,588,120 of NZ_LNJT01000007.1, read as the reverse complement.
AAAAGAAATCGTCCGGTCCTGCATGAATTCGACGGGCAATAGTTCGCCTCCGCCGTCAATCGACAGCGAAATGAATTACCCCGGTTATATTTGAAAAGACTGCAGGATTCTTACGTGAAGTTAATCATGATTGGGTGCCCCCTTTTGATTCTGGTTTGTGAATGATGGCCGGTGCGGCGGAACGCGCGCCCGGCGGCCTTCGTCGCCTGTACATTCCCATGTGGCGTGGCGAAGGCCATCCGCCCCTCTCCAGGCGGAACGTCAGCTTCGTCAAGCTGCTTTAAGGAATGTCAGGCAATTCGAAAGATGGCTCAATATACTTGATGGATTAACGTAAAGGAATCAAAAAAAATTTGATGAGAGGCGGCTTTTCGATTTCTTCCTCCAATTTCATTTTCGGAATGTTTAATCCGCGAATGGTGCTAATTGAATGTTCGTAGTGCGCGCACGGGGCATGCGGGAAGTCGCTCGGCGAACTACGAAAGGTGGGAGTTGCGTGCCGGGCGGCACGCGGGCGGTTCCGCGGGCGTCGTGCGGGCGCTGGTTAAAATGGCGGCTCCCGCGCCCTGTTTCGAGGATCGTCGTCGATGCATGTCTGGTACCGCTCCCGCTCGTTCGCTGGACTATTGTTTGCCACGCTCACCGTGCTGCTCGCGCTCGGCGGATGCGCGGCGCTGACCGCGCATGATCCCGTGCGCGTGAGCGTCGTCGGTATCGAGCCGCTCGTCGGGCAGGGGCTCGAAATGCGCTTCGACGTGAAGCTGCGGCTGCAGAATCCGAACGACGCGCAGATCGACTACGACGGCGTCGCGCTCGATCTCGAACTGAACGGCCGGCCGTTCGCGAGCGGCGTGAGCGACGCGCGGGGCTCGGTGCCGCGCTTCGGCGAACAGGTGCTGAGCGTACCGGTCACGGTGTCCGCGTTCTCGGCCGCGCGGCAGGCGTTCGGGCTCGCGGACGTGACGGCATCCGGCAAGCTGCCCTACGTGCTGCGCGGCAAGCTCGCGGGCGGAATGTTCGGCAGCGTGCGCTTCACCGATTCGGGCACGCTCAGTCTGCCGGCGTCGTCGGGCGGGTATGGCGGTGGCGATTGAGCGAGCGTGACGCGAGATTCGCGGACGACCGCGCCTTTCGGCAGTCGTGATTCGCTGACGAGCGGAGGAGCGTGCGCCGAGGCGCGCGCATGGCGATGCGTATCTCGCGCGCGACGCGGTTCGTCATGCGGGCATGCGTCCGCGCCTTCTGCGCCGAGCGGAGCGTTTACCGGGCCGCACACGACGTCGCCCGGCTGATCGATCCCGCTGGTCGCGCGCCGCTGCGTGCGGTGCCGCACGGAAAGCGCGCGCGCCGCGCGGTACGGTGTGGTGACGAGGCGGCGATGCCGCTCGGCGCGCACGCATGCGTCGAGTCTGCGCGCGTCGCCGTTTCGCGCGCAGCGCCAGCCGTACGATCGATCCAGCCATGTCCGATTCCACCAGCCCGAGCCGTTTCGCGCACGTCGATGCAATGCGCGCCGTCGCCGTGCTGTTCGTCATGTGGACGCACTACGCGGAGCTGTTCGACAGGCTCGCAGCCTCGCAGCACGTGCTGGACGCGGTGCAGCGCTCGGTGAATTTCGGGCGCATCGGCGTCGTCATCTTCTTTTGCATCAGCGGGATGCTGATTCCGACCAGCCTGCGCGGCGCGCCTTCGCAGGGCACGCGCCGCTTCGTCGTGCGCCGTTTCTTTCGGCTCTATCCGGCATTCTGGCTGTCGCTGCCGCTCGGCTATCTCGTGTACTGGCTATTGTTCGGGCTGCGAATGGACGCGTCCGGCCTGCTCGCGAACGTGACGATGATCCCGACTGCGTTTGGCCGCGATCCGGTGATGGGGCACTACTGGACGCTCGAAACGGAGCTGTACTTCTACGTGCTGTGCGTGCTGCTGTTTCGCGCCGGCGCGCTGCATCGCATGCGCGACCTGTGCGCCGTTTGCGGGGGGCTGTGCGTGCTCTTCGTCGTCACGTCGGCGCTCAAGATCGTTCCGGCGAGCGCGCTCGGCCAGTACAAGGGGATGCTCTATCACCTCGCGATCATGTTCTGGGGCGCGTGCTTCAGGCAAGCGTATGAGACGCCGTCGCAGACGTTCGAATGGATGCGCGGCCGCCGGCCGCTCACGTATCGCGCGGCGACCGTCGCGCTCGCGCTCTTCATCGTCGCGATCTCGCTGTTGATGGCGGCGGCGAACTGGCGGCACGGCGACTTCGTGCACATGTCGGCGTCGTTCGGCTACGTGTTCGGCATCGCGATTTTCGTTGCGCTAGCAACTGTATTGAAGATTCGGCTGAGGCTCTTCGCGTGGCTCGGCGAGATCAGCTACTCGATCTATCTGCTGCACGGCATTCCGCTGTATCTGTTGCTGTGGGCGTGCGAACGATACGGGATCACGGACCTGCCGCTTAGCTTCTACATGGCGTTGCCGGTCCTGCCGGCGATCGCGCTGTCGTGGGCGAGCCATCGGCTCTGCGAAGCGCCGTTCGTGCGCTTCGCGCATGCGTTGACGCCGAAGCGCCGCACCGGCGCCGCGCCGGCGAAGGTCTGACGAAAGCGGACGCTGCGGGCGGCATGTGCGGCGCGGCGCTCGACGAGCGGCGATCGATGTGGCGACCTTGGCCGCGCAAAAAACCCGCACGTCGCCAGCGCGCGCCCGGCGCTTTTTTGCCGGCCGGCGCAAAGCGCGGTACTGTGTCGTCCGCGGCGCGTCGCGCCGCCCGTCGACTCAACGATTCCCGATTCCTCGTGACTGCCTTTCCCGAATTTCATTGGACCGACGCCGACGGCGTCGAGCACGTAGTCCGCTGGCGCTCGGAAGCCGGCTCGCCGCCACCGCGCCGCGCGGTCGTGGCCAACGACCGCACGACGGCCGACGTCGCGTATCGCCTCGCGTGCGAAGGCACGGCGCTCGTCTGGCAAGGCGATTTCCAGAACGCGCGCCAACTGCTGCAGGCGCTCGCGCGCCGCGTCGAGCGCAAGCCCAAGAAGGTCAACAAGCCCGCCGCGACGCCCGTCGACGCGTTCAACCTCCACCGGATGGCGCAGGCGCAGCGCGCCCGCACGCTCGGCATGCTGCTGATTCCGCTCGAAGCCGATTATTCGATCGCGCTGCGCCGCGCGCCGGATCTGCGCGCCGCGTGCGAGGAGGCGTACGGCGCGGGCGGCGAGCGCTCGATCGCGTCGCTGCGCGAGCTGCTCGGCATCGTCGGCGCGCACGAATGGCGCAAGAAGGGGGTGCCGATCGCCGCGCTCGGCGGCGAGCGGATTCATCCGCACTACGGCGTGTTCTCGCCCGTGCGCGGCGAGTACGTCGAGCTCGTCGCGCGCGCGCCGCTGCCGTCGACATCGCTTGCGTTCGATATCGGCGCCGGCACCGGCGTGCTGGCGGCGGTGCTCGCGTCGCGCGGCGTCGAGCGCGTCGTCGCGACCGATCAGGACAAGCGCGCGCTCGCGTGCGCGGCTCGGAACGTCGCGCGGCTCGGCTACGCATCGCGGGTCGAGGTCGTCGAAGCCGATCTGTTTCCCGACGGGCGCGCGCCGCTCGTCGTCTGCAATCCGCCGTGGGTGCCCGCGCGGCCCAGCTCGCCGCTCGAATATGCGGTCTATGATCCGGACAGCCGGATGCTGAAGGGCTTTCTCGCCGGGCTCGTCGCGCATCTCGCGCCGGGCGGCGAAGGCTGGCTGATCCTGTCGGACTTCGCCGAGCATCTCGGCCTGCGCACGCGCGAGGAATTGCTCGGCTGGATCGAGGCGGCGGGCCTCGTCGTCGTCGGTCGCGACGACGTGAAGCCCGCGCATCCGAAGGCGTCGGACCCCGCGGACCCGCTGCATCGTGCGCGCGCGGCGGAGACGACGTCGCTCTGGCGGCTCGCCGCCCGCAACTAGCGGGCCGCGCGCCGCACGCTCGCCGGGGCGGCCCGGATGGTTTTCGGTAAACTGTGACGCTTCCATGCACGCCTTGACGCCGCCCACCGCCGCCCGACCCCCGGTCCGGGTGGCCGCGCCGGCCCGCTTCCCGATGTCGACCAAGACCTACGAAATCCGCCCGAACCAGTCGATCGAACTGCTGAAGGAACTGCACATCCTGACGCGCGACGGCAAGATGAACCAGGACAGCCGCCGCAAGCTGAAGCAGGTGTATCACCTGTTCCAGTTCATCGAGCCGCTGCTCGCGGACGTCGCGCGGGAAAAGGGCGGCGTGACGCTCGTCGATCACGGCGCGGGCAAGTCGTATCTCGGCTTCATCCTGTACGACCTGTTCTTCAAGGAGCGTCCGCACGCCGGCTCGCACATCTACGGTATCGAAACGCGCGAGGAGCTCGTCGCGCGCTCGACCGAGCTGGCCGCGCGGCTCGGCTTCGGCGGGATGTCGTTCCTGAATCTGTCGGTGGCCGATTCGATCGCGTCGCCGAAATTGCCGGAAACGGTCGATGTCGTCACTGCGCTGCATGCGTGCGACACCGCGACCGACGACGCGATCCGCTTCGCGCTCGCGAAGCGCGCGCGGCACATCGTGCTCGTGCCGTGCTGCCAGGCGGAAGTCGCGGGCGTGCTGCGCAGGAACAAGGGGAAGTCGCTCGCGAGCGCGCTGGCCGAAGTGTGGCGGCATCCGTTGCACACGCGCGAGTTCGGCAGCCAGATCACGAACGTGCTGCGCTGCCTGCAGCTCGAGGCGCACGGCTATCAGGTGAGCGTGACCGAGCTCGTCGGCTGGGAGCATTCGATGAAGAACGAACTCATCATCGCGCAATACAAGAACCTGCCGCGACGCAAGCCGAACGAGCGGCTCGGCGAGATCCTCGACATGTTCGGGCTCGCGGAGCTGCGCGAGCGCTTCTTCGCGCCCGATGCGCGGACGGCGGGCGATGCGCACGCCGAGCCGGCCGCGGCGGATTCCGGGCAGCCGCGCGCGTGATCTCCGGCGCGTGACGCGCCATTCGCTGCGCGCGAAGCGAAAGCGTTCGGCGGCGTGCCTTCGCGCTTCGCGCTACCGCGTTTCTTCCTTGCCTTCGTTCTTGTCTTCGCTTTCGCCTTCGCAGGGCTGCGCCATCCAGTCGCGCCAGCCCGCGTGGCCGAGGCGGCGCATCGTCGCCTGATTGCGTTCGTAGATGTCGGCCGCGTCCGGGAACGCGTCGGCGGCGCGCTCGATGCTCGCCTCGCGCAGCAAGTGCAGGATCGGATACGGCGCGCGGTTCGTGTAGTTCTCGATGTCGTCGGGCTCGGTGCCGTCGAACCGATAGTGCGGATGGAAGCTCGCGATCTGCAGCGTGCCGTCGAGGCGCAACTGTTGCAGAAGGCGATCGGCGAACCACAGCGCGTCGTTGTAGTCGAGGAAATCGTCGAACGTGTTCGGAAAGATCAGGAGCGTCGTGTCGATTTCGTCGGGATCGGCGGCGTCGAGGCGGCGCAGCTCGCTTTCGAGATCCGTCAGCGCCGCTTCGAGCGACGTCGCGCGGCTGATCGCGTAGCGGATCTGCCGCTTCACGTGGACGCTTTTCGCAAACGGGCACAGATTGAGCCCGATCACCGCGCGCGTCAGCCAGTGGCGGGTGGCGGCGAGGATGTCGGCGTCGGGCGGAGAGACTTCGGTCATGGCGGAAACGGCGTGGCGATCAAGCCGCGATTTTAGCGGGCCGGGGCGGCGCGTCACGCGCACGCCGCGTCGATCAACTGCCGCGCGACACCCGGCGCGCCGCCTATCGGGGACGCGCCCGGCCGGTACGTCTGGCTCGCCGCGTAAATGCCCTCGATCAGCAGCGCGAGCGCGCCGGCGAGCGCCCGCGGCTCGCGCGCGCGCGCCGCTTCCGACAGCGCGACGAGCCGCGCCATCAGCCGATCCTTGTTGTCGGCGACCGCGCGCCGCGCCGGATGATCGAGATCCGGAAATTCGGTCGCGACGTTGACGAACGGACAGCCTCGGTAGCCCGGCTGCGACGCGCGCTGCGCGAGGTCGTCGAAATACTGGACGAGCTGCGCCTTCGGATCGCCCGGATGCTTGGCGACGCTCGTGTCGAGGCGCTCGAAGAAGCATGCGTCCATTCGATCGAGGTATGCGAGCACGAGTTCGTCCTTCGACGCGAACTGTCGGTAAAGGCTCATCTTGTTGACGCCCGCGCGCTCGACGACCGCATCGACGCCTACCGCGCGAATGCCTTCCTGATAGAACAGCTCCTCGGCGGCGCGGAGCAGGTGCTGCTGCGCCTGCGCGCCCGCGACCTGGGTGCCGCGCGTGCGGCGGCCGGCCGGTTGGGCGGCGCTCTTGGCGGCAGTTTTGGCGACGGTGGTGGCCATGTTCGATCCCGACTGCGAAATTGAATGCTTGACATGTTACCGAGCAGTCACTAGGATCGCAACCACTTGTGACTGATCGGTAACAATGATCGGCGCATCTTCCCCTCAACCACCGGCGCGCCGACGGGCTCGGCGCGGCCGGCGTCAGGAGTGAAACGAATGAACTGGGCGGCAAAGCGGATAGGCGGGCGTTTCCATTACGGCTGGCTCGCGGCGGCAGTGGTGTTCCTGATTCTTCTCGCGGCGGCGGGCACGCGCGCGACGCCGAGCGTGCTGATGGTGCCGCTCGAGCACGAGTTCGGCTGGAGCCGCGCGTCGATCTCGCTCGCGATCTCGGTGAACATCGCGCTCTACGGGCTGACCGGACCGTTCGCGGCCGCGGCGATGCAGCGCTTCGGCGTGCGGCCGACGATTCTCGCCGCGCTCGTGGTGATGGGCGCGGGCGTCGCGTTGTCGTCGATGATGACGGCGACGTGGCAGATGGTGCTCGTCTGGGGCGTGATGGTGGGCGGCGCGACGGGCGTGGCGGCGCTCACGCTGTCGGCGACGTTCGTCGCGCGCTGGTTCGTCGCGCGGCGCGGCCTCGTGATGGGGCTGCTGACCGCGAGCTCCGCGACGGGCCAGCTCGTGTTCCTGCCGATGCTCGCGGCGATCGCGCAACACCACGGATGGCGGCCCGTCGTGCTGACGGTGGCGGCGGCGGTGGCGATCGCGGTGCCGCTCGTCGCGCTGCTGCTGCCGGAGCGGCCGTCCGACGTGGGGCTGCGCCCGTACGGCGAGCCCGCGAACGCGCCGCGCGCGGACGACGGCGCGAAGCGCAACCCGATCGCGGTCGCGTTCGGCACGCTCGCGACCGCGTCGAAGACGCGGGACTTCTGGCTGCTGTTCTTCAGCTTCTTCATTTGCGGCGCGAGCACGAACGGCTACGTCGGCACGCACCTGATCGCGATGTGCGGCGACTACGGGATGACGGAAGTGCAGGGCGCGTCGCTGCTCGCGGCGATGGGCGTGTTCGACCTGGTCGGCACGACGATGTCCGGCTGGCTGTCCGACCGCTACGACAGCCGCGTGCTGCTGTTCTGGTATTACGGGCTGCGCGGGCTGTCGCTGATCTATCTGCCGCACGCGTTCGGCATCGATTTCTTCGGGCTGCCGCTCTTCGCGGTGTTCTACGGGCTCGACTGGATCGCGACCGTGCCGCCCACCGTGCGCCTCGCGACCGACGTGTACGGCAAGGACGCGGCGCCCGTCGTGTTCGGCTGGATCGTCGCGGGCCACCAGCTCGGCGCGGCGTTCGCGGCGCTCGGCGCCGGCATGCTGCGCGCGAGCCTCGGCACGTATACGGTCGCGTCGATGATCTCGGGTGGGCTGTGCGTCGTCGGCGCGCTGATCGTGTTGCGGATCAATCGCGGGGCGGCGCGGGTATCGGCGAGCGTCGCGTGATCGGCGCGGCCGCGCCGCGCCCGGAGCGCGGGCCGGCGAGCCGCGCCCGGCCTCCCTTTGCGCAAACGCCGATTTGCATTTGCGCGTCCGGTCCGGCAAGTTTGCCGACAAGCGGTTATGCTGGCGTATCTGTTCCGGGCGACCGAGCCCTTTTTTAAAAATTGGTGAGGAAACGCATGTCCGTCAAACCCGCTCCCACTTCTGTTTCGATTCATGAACTGATCGCCGGCCGCTGGAGTCCGCGCGCGTATTCGAGCGAGCCCGTCAGCGCCGAGCATCTGCATGCGGTGCTCGAAGCGGCGCGCTGGGCGCCGTCCGCATACAACGCGCAGCCGTGGCGCTTCATCGTGTTCGACCGCAGCAAGGACGAGGTCGCGTTCAAGCGCGCGTTCTCGACGCTCGTGCCGTTCAACCAGGGCTGGAACGCGCCCGCGCCCGTGCTGATCGCCGTGACCGCGCACACGCTCACGTCGAAGGGCGAGCCGAGTCCGACGGCGCTCTACGACGCCGGCGCGGCTGCGATGTCGCTCGTGCTGCAGGCGCACGCGCTCGGTCTTGCCGCGCACCAGATGAGCGGCTTCGACGTGAAGGCGTTCCGCGACGCATTCGCGATTCCCGCCGACGTCGAGCCGCTCGCGATCATCTCGGTTGGCCACTACGGCGACGCCGACAAGCTCGAGCCGGTGCTGCGCGAGCGCGAACGCGCGCCGCGCACCCGCCATCCGATCGGCGAGGTCGTCTACGCGGATGCGTGGCAAAAGCCGTTCTCGTCGGTGGCTTGACGTAACGAAACGCATGTCCGGCGCGCGCGGCGCGTTGCCGATGGGGGGCGATTGCGTCGATCGCGGCCCTCGGTGACGAGCGCGCCGGGCCGCCGCGCGGCTTCCAAAGCCGATACGCGGCGGAGCCTTCCCGCCCCTTCGATCCTTCCCCGCCGCGCCCGTCCGCACCGCCCTGCGCCGTCCCGCCTGCGTCGGCCGTTCACCCACGCCCCGAGCCTCGCCCGCATCCGTTCGCGCCCCGGTTGTGACGCGCGGCGGTTTCGTGATAAAAAGCCGGTCCTTCCGTTTCCCACCGCTGTCCGGCGGCCCGCCCATGACTTATTGCGCGATCGACTTCGGCACGTCCAATTCCGCGGTCGCGCTGCCGCGCGGCGGCGGCGCGACCGGGATGCGGCTCGCTCCCGTCGAGGGCGAGCATCTGACGCTGCCCACCGCCATCTTCTTCAATACCGACGAAGGGGCCCGCGAGTACGGCCGCGCGGCGCTCGCGTCGTACATCGACGGTTTCGACGGCCGCCTGATGCGCTCGATGAAGAGCATCCTCGGCTCGCCGCTCGCGGAAACGACGACCGATCTCGGCGACGGCTCCGCGATCGCGTACACCGACGTGATCGCGCTGTTCCTGATGCATCTGAAGCAGAAGGCCGAGGCGTGCGCGGGCGGCGCGATCGGCCGCGCGGTGCTCGGCCGCCCGGTGTTTTTCGTCGACGACGATCCGCGCGCCGACCGCCTCGCGCAGCAGCAGCTCGAGGCGGCCGCGCACGCGGTCGGGCTGGCCGACGTGCAGTTCCAGTACGAGCCGATCGCGGCCGCATTCGATTACGAATCGCGGCAGGACGCCGAGCGGCTCGTGCTCGTCGCGGACATCGGCGGCGGCACGTCGGACTTCTCGCTCGTGCGGGTCGGCCCCGAGCGGATGCGCCGGCTCGAGCGCAAGGGCGACGTGCTCGCGCATCACGGCGTGCACATCGCGGGCACCGATTATGACCGGCGCGTCGAGCTGTCGGCGGTGCTGTCCGCGTTCGGCTACCGCGCGCTCGATCCGGAGGGCCGCGAGCTGCCGAACCGGGTCTATTTCGATCTCGCGACCTGGCACCTGATCAATACCGTCTACACGCCGAAGCGCATCGGCGAGCTCAAGCTGATGAAGCACCTGTACGCGGACGCACGCCATTTCGATCGCCTGCTGCGCGTCGTCGTGCAGCGGCTCGGCCACGCGCTCGCCGCGCGCGCGGAGGAGGCGAAGATCGGCGTGTCGGCGGGCGGCGAGACGATGATCGATCTGAACGATGTCGAGGAGGATCTGCTGATCGCGTTCGACGCGGATCAACTGATCGACGCGAGCCGCGACGAGACGGCGCGGATCGTCGATGCCGCCCGCGAGACGGTGCGGCTCGCGGGGATCGCGCCGCCCGACGTCGGCGCGCTGTATTTCACGGGTGGCTCGACGGGGCTCGCGTTCCTGTCGGGCGCGCTCGCGGCGGCGTTCCCGGATGCGCAGCCGGTGTACGGCGATCGCCTTGCGAGCGTCGCGACGGGCCTCGGCATTCATGCGCAGCGCGTGTACGGCGGCTGACGCGTCGCGCGCCGGACAAAACAAAGCCCCGCCGAAGCGGGGCTTTTCACTGTGCTGCGAAATCTCGCGCTGCGCTTACAGCGGCTTGATGTTCGCTGCCTGCTTACCCTTCGGGCCGATCTTCTCTTCGAACTCGACCTTCTGGTTCTCTTGCAGCGTCTTGAAGCCGTCGACGCGGATTTCAGAGAAGTGCGCGAAGAGATCTTCGCCACCGCCTTCCGGCGTGATGAAACCAAAACCCTTGGCGTCGTTGAACCACTTGACGGTACCGATTGCCATAACTTGTTCCTAAAAATGTAAAACAGGGCCAAAGCCCGGGGAGCGCATGAAAATCAAGGAAGGGGGTAATGGGACCAACCGGAGTACCGTTGATGGGCGAACTACGAAAGAACCTATTCACTCGCCGCTTGAAATCCTGCCAGACCGTTTATACGACTATTCGATTCGACGGTCAATCGTCTTCGATCATGTCTCAGGGTTTTTCTTAGATAACCCAACATTAGAGCTTACAAAGCTTGCTAATGTCACGGATTTTTTGTAGGGGATGATCGAATTTTGCGTTCATTGCCCGGTGCAACCGTTAAACTACGCGCCGCGCGCGGATGGGTTGCTCCCGATCGGGCAACCTGTCCCCCCAAGAATGCATGCGCGGTGCCGTCCGGCTCGATCCCGGGCGGCGTGCCGACCTTGCTTGTTGAGACATAGGAGAGGTTGTGAAGAGTTCTATTCAACGGAACATCGGTCCGTTCGCCTTGATGCTGACAGGGCTGGGTTCGATCATCGGATCGGGCTGGCTGTTCGGCGCATGGAAGGCCGCCAAGATCGCCGGGCCCGCCGCCATCTGCGCGTGGATCATCGGCGCGGTCGTGATTCTCGCCATTGCGCTCACGTACGCCGAACTCGGCGCGATGTTCCCCGAATCGGGCGGCATGGTGCGCTATGCGCGCTACTCGCACGGCTCGCTCGTCGGCTTCATCAGCGCGTGGGCGAACTGGATCGCGATCGTCTCGGTGATTCCGATCGAGGCCGAGGCGTCGATCCAGTACATGAGCACGTGGCCCTATGCGTGGGCGCACGCGCTCTTCGTCAACGGTGAGCTCACGACACCGGGGCTGCTGCTGTCCGCCGTCCTCGTCGTCATCTACTTCCTGCTCAATTACTGGGGCGTGAAGCTCTTCGCGCGTGCGAACACCGCGATCACGATCTTCAAGTTCCTGATTCCCGGCCTCACGATCGCGGGCCTGCTGCTGTCGAGCTTCCACGGCGAGAACCTCGGCACGGCGGGCGGTTCGGCGAGCTTCGCGCCGTACGGCTGGTCGGCCGTGCTGACGGCGGTCGCGACGAGCGGCATCGTGTTCGCGTTCAACGGCTTCCAGAGCCCCGTGAACCTCGCCGGCGAAGCGCGCAACCCGTCGCGCAGCGTGCCGTTCGCGGTGATCTCGTCGATCCTGATCGCGCTCGTGATCTACGTGCTGCTGCAAGTGGCGTACATCGGCGCGGTGAACCCGGTCGACGTCGCGAAGGGCTGGACGCATTTCAACTTCGCGTCGCCGTTCGCGGAGCTCGCGATCGCGCTGAACCTGAACTGGCTCGCGATCCTGCTGTACGTCGACGCGTTCGTGAGCCCGAGCGGCACCGGCACGACCTACATGGCGACGACGACCCGCATGATCTATGCGATGGAACGCAACAACACGATGCCGAAGATCTTCGGCAGCGTGCATCCGCTGTACGGCGTGCCGCGTCCCGCGATGTGGTTCAACCTGATCGTGTCGTTCGTCTTCCTGTTCTTCTTCCGCGGCTGGAGCTCGCTCGCGGCGGTGATCTCGGTCGCGACCGTGATTTCGTACCTGACGGGCCCGATCAGCCTGATGGCGCTGCGCCGCGCGGCGACGGACCTCGAGCGTCCGCTGTCGATTCCGTGCATGAAGCTGATCGCGCCGTTCGCGTTCGTCTGCGCGTCGCTGATCCTGTACTGGGCGAAGTGGCCGCTGACGGGGGAGATCATCCTGCTGATGATCGTCGCGCTGCCCGTCTACTTCTATTACCAGGGCAAGGCCGGCTGGCAGGGCTGGGGCCGCGACCTGAAGGCCGCGTGGTGGCTCGTCGCGTACCTGCCGACGATGGCCGTGCTGTCGCTCATCGGCAGCAAGGAGTTCGGCGGCCACGGCATGCTGCCTTACGGCTGGGACATGCTGGTCGTCGCGGCGATCGCGCTCGTGTTCTATTACTGGGGCGTGAGCACCGGCTATCGCACCGAGTATCTCGACGAGCGCGAGTCGCGCGACGAGATCCTCGAAGGAGTCGGCGCGTAATCGCGCGATCCGTCGCCCGCGATCGCCGGCGGCGGAGGCCGAATCTTCCGAACGAAGCCCGCCCGGGATGTCCCGGGCGGGCTTCGTTGTTTTGGGACGCTCTCGCGCCTGTCAGGCCGCCGAGTCGAACACGTAGTTCGTCATCGCGAGCACGCGCTGATACGTGCCGAGCGACTGGACCCTCAGCCGATAGTCGTCGTCCGCCGCGCCGAGCGCCGCGAACACAGGCAACAGGTGCTCGTCGGTCGGATGCATCAGCGCCGCGTGCGGCGCCTGGCGGCGGTAGTCGAGGAGCGCGTCGACGTCGCGTGCGGCGAGCTTTTCCTCGAACCAGCCGGTGAATTCGGCGACGCGCGGGTCCGCGTCCCCGGGCGCGGCCGAGAAATCCGCCGCGCGCAGGTTGTGCGTGATCTGGCCCGAGCCGATCACCATCACGCCGTCGTCGCGCAGCGGCCGCAGCGCGCGGCCGACGCGAAAGTGGTGCGCGGCATCGGCGCGTGGCTGGATCGACAACTGCGCGACGGGCACGTCGGCGTGCGGGAACATCAGCAGCATCGGCACCCATGCGCCGTGGTCGAGGCCGTGCGGCGTGGCGGCGGTCTCGATGCCCGCGTCGCCCAGCAGCGCAGCCGCGCGGGCCGCGACGTCGGGCGCGCCGGGCGCCGGATAGCGGATTTCATAGAGCGCGCGCGGAAAGCCGTAGAAATCGTGGATCGTCTCGGGCCGCTCGGCGGTGCTGACGGCGGGCTGCTGCGTGAGCCAGTGCGCGGACAACATCAGCACCGCGCGCGGGCGCGGCAGTTCGCCGCCGAGCGCGGTGAACGCGCCCGACGGCAGCGCCGGGTCGATCGGCAGCGTCGGCGCGCCGTGCGACAGATAAAGGGACGGAAGGCGGTTCATGATGATCGGGACTGCTGCGAAATGATATTGCCTACGACTATAGGCTCGCACCGATCATTGATAAATGCGAAAAATGGATTTGATTGTATCTATTTTGTTGTTAATCGTGCGACCGCAGCGGTGCGGTTCCCGATTCCTTGCCGCGGCGCGACGTAGCGAGGCGCGACTGCGCAGGAACGGAGACCACGGACAGAACGATGGAGTCGGCGAGCAAGCCGACGCGGAACGGAAACGCCGCCGTCCCGGCCGGGACGCGACGGCGTCAGCCGTGCTCGCGCAGCCCCTGCCAGGGCGCGGTGAGCGGCGCGCCGAGCGCGAACATGTCGAGCACGCGCGCGACCGTATGGTCGACCATCTCATCGATCGTCTTCGGCATCGCGTAGAACGCGGGCAGCGGCGGGAAGATCACGCCGCCCATCTCGGTGACGGCCGTCATGTTGCGCAGATGCGCGAGGTTGAACGGCGTTTCGCGCACGAGCAGCACGAGCCGGCGGCGCTCCTTCAGCGCGACGTCGGCGGCGCGGGTGATGAGATTGTCGGACAGCCCGTGCGCGATGCTCGCGAGCGTCCTCATCGAGCACGGCGCGACGATCATGCCGTCGGTCGCGAACGAGCCGGACGCGATGCTCGCGCCGACGTTGCGCACCGAATGGACGACGTCGGCGCGCGCCAGCACGTCGTCCTTCGGCAACTGCAGTTCGTGCTGGATGTTGAGCCAGCCGGCGCTCGAGATCAGCAGGTGCGTTTCGACGCCGCCCGAGGCGCGCAGCATGTCGAGCATGCGCACGCCGTAGATCGCGCCGGTGGCGCCCGTGATCGCGACGATCAGGCGCCGCGGCGGCGCCGGGCGGGGCTCCATCGGAGGGGCGCGATCAGGCGGTGAAGAGCTGCTGCAGCTCGCCCGACTGGTACATCTCCATCATGATGTCCGAGCCGCCGACGAATTCGCCCTTCACGTAAAGCTGCGGGATCGTCGGCCAGTTCGAGAATTCCTTGATGCCCTGGCGGATCTCCTCGTCTTCGAGGACGTTGACCGTCTTGAACTGGTCGACGCCGCACGCCTTCAGCACCTGGACGGCGCGGCCCGAGAAGCCGCACATCGGGAATTGCGCGGTGCCTTTCATGAAGAGCACGACCGGGTTTTCGTCGACGATTTGCTTGATGCGTTGTTGGGTGTCCATGACTGACCTTGCTGTAGCTGGGCGTGAATGAGAAATGATACTGGATTTCCCCTGGGCTGGCGGGCGCCGGGCGCCGCGTCAGCCGGGCAGGCGGCCGCCCGTCGCGCGCTCGATCGACGCGAGATCCGCGAGCGATTCGACGTCGGCGAAGCCCGCCGCGCCGAGGAGCGCGCGCACCGCGGCGGCCTGATCGTAACCGTGTTCGATCCACAGCGCGCCGCCCGGCGCGACGAACGCATGCGCGCCCGCAACGATCGCGCGGATCGCGGCGAGCCCGTCGCGCTCGTCGGTGAGCGCGCCGCGCGGCTCGAAGCGCAGGTCGCCCTCGGCGAGGTGCGGATCGTGCCGCGCGATGTACGGCGGGTTGCTGACGACGACGTGAAAGCGCAGGCCGGGATCGAGCGCCGCGTACCAGTCGCTTTCGAGAAACCGCAGCGGGCCGCCCGGGCGCGCCGGATCGAGCAGCTTGCGCGCGTTGCGGCGCGCGACGTCGAGCGCGGTGGCCGACCGGTCGAGCGCCCACACGCGCGCGTCGGGCCGCCCGGACGCGATCGACACCGCGATCGCGCCGCTGCCCGTGCCGAGATCGAGCACGCACGGCGACGCGATGCCGTCGATCGCGTCGAGCGCCGTCTCGACGAGCAGCTCCGTTTCCGGGCGCGGGATCAGCACGTCCGGCGTGACGTCGAATTCGAGGCCGAAGAACTCGCGCGCGCCGGTGAGCTGCGCGATGGGCTCGCCCGCCGCGCGGCGCGCTTCGAGCGCAAGATAGCGCTCGATCGCCGCCGCGTCGAGCGGCTCGTCGGCGCGCGTGATGAGCTGCGTGCGGGTCCAGCCGAGCGCGTGCGCGAGCAGGACCCGCGCGTCGAGCGCATCGAGCGGCGACGCGCGCAGCAGCTCGGCGGCGGTGGCGGGCGTCGTCATTCGGCGTCGCCGAGCGACGCGAGCAGCTCGGCCTGATGCTCGCTGACGAGCGCGGCGATCAGCTCGTCGAGGTCGCCGTCCATGATCTGCTCGAGCTTGTACAGCGTCAGGTTGATCCGATGATCGGTCATCCGGCCCTGCGGGAAGTTGTACGTGCGAATCCGCTCGGAGCGGTCGCCCGAGCCGATCAGGCTCTTGCGCGTGGCCGCTTCCTTCGCGTGCTGCTCGTGATACTGCTTGTCCTTGATCCGCGCGGCGAGCACCTTCAGCGCGCGATCCTTGTTCTTGTGCTGCGAGCGGTCGTCCTGGCACTCGACGACGATCCCCGTCGGAATGTGCGTGACGCGCACCGCCGAATCGGTCTTGTTGATGTGCTGGCCGCCCGCGCCCGACGCGCGGAACGTGTCGATCCGCAGATCGGCCGGATTGATCTCGACTTCGCCGATCTCGTCGGCCTCGGGCATCACCGCGACCGTGCACGCGGACGTGTGGATGCGGCCCTGCGTTTCGGTCGCGGGCACGCGCTGCACGCGGTGGCCGCCCGATTCGAACTTCAGGCGCGAGTACGCGCCATAGCCCGCGATCCGCACGATCACTTCCTTGTAGCCGCCGAGGTCCGACGGGCTCTCCGACATCATCTCGACCTGCCAGCGCTGCCGCTCCGCGTAGCGCAGGTACATCCGCAGCAGGTCGCCCGCGAAGAGGGCCGATTCGTCGCCGCCCGTGCCCGCGCGGATTTCGACGAAGATGTTGCGCTCGTCGTTCGGGTCCTTCGGCAGCAGCATCGTCTGCAGCTCGGCCGCGAGGCGGCTCATCCGGTCGCGCGCGCCGCGCAGCTCGTCCTCGGCGAAGTCGCGCATCGAGGCGTCGGCGAGCAGTTCCTGCGCGGCGAGCTCATCGGCGCGCGCCTGGCGCCACTGCGCGTAATGCTCGACGACAGGGCCGATCTCCGCGTGCTCGCGCGTCAGCTTGCGATACTGGTCGAGGTCCGCGGTGACGTTCTCGCGGCTCAACAGGTCGTTCAGTTCGGCCAGCCGGGTTGTGAGCTGGTCGAGCTTGCTTTGCATGCTCGTCTTCATGGTGCGGAGCGATGCTCCCAGGGAGGAATTCGAAAAGGGGAAGGAGGGGACGGGCAGGCCGGGCGCCGCTAACGGTCCGACGAGCGCGGCGCGTGCTGGTAGAAGCCGCGCATCAGCTCGATCAGCGAATCGCGGTCGGCGCCGTTCGCGCGGTTGAGCGCGCTCGTCGGGCCGTGAATCAGCTTGTTGGTGAGCGCCTGCGACAGCGCGTCGAGCACGGCGGCCGGATCGTCGCCGCGCGCGAGCATCTTGTGCGCGCGCTCGACTTCCGCGCGGCGCAGCGCGTCGGCTTGCGTGTGCATGTGGCGGATCACGGGCACGATGCTGCGCGCGTCGAGCCACTGCATGAAGTTCTGCACGCGCGTCTCGATGATCGCCTCGGCCTGCGCGACCGCGGCCTGCCGCGACGCGTTGCCTTCGCGCACGATCGCGCCGAGATCGTCGACGGTATAGAGGAACACGTCCTTCAGCTTGCCGACTTCGGGCTCGATGTCGCGCGGCACCGCGAGGTCGACCATGAAGATCGGCCGGTGGCGGCGCGCCTTCACCGCGCGCTCGACGGCGCCGAGGCCGATGATCGGCAGCGTCGACGCCGTGCACGACACGATGATGTCGAACTCGTGCATCCGCGCGGGCAGATCGGCGAGCGGCATCGCGCGGCCGCCGAAGCGCTCGGCGAGCTTCGCGCCGCGCTCGGCGGTGCGGTTCGCGACGACGAGCTCGCGCGGGCCTTGCGCGGCGAAGTGCGTCGCACAGAGCTCGATCATCTCGCCCGCGCCGATGAACAGCACGCGCTGCTGCGCGACCTGCTCGAAGATCCGCTGCGCGAGCCGCACGGCCGCAGCCGCCATCGACACCGACTGCGCGCCGATCTCGGTCGTGCCGCGCACTTCCTTCGCGACCGCGAACGTGCGCTGGAACAACTGGTTCAGGTAGGTGCCGAGCGAGCCTGCCTCGGACGCGGTGCGCACCGCGTTCTTCATCTGGCCGAGGATCTGCGTTTCGCCGAGCACCATCGAATCGAGCCCGGACGCGACGCGAAACGCGTGTCGCACCGCCTCGGATTGCGGCAGCGCGTACACGTGCGGCGCGAGCTCGTCGGCGGGAATCCGGTGATAGTCGGACATCCAGCGGATCGCCGCGTCGCGCGCCGCGCGATCGTTGGTCGCGCAGTACAGCTCGGTGCGGTTGCAGGTCGAGAGGATCGCCGCTTCGGGCGCGTTCGGCGCCGGATGGCCGAGGAAGACGCTCTTGAACGTCGAGAGTGCGGGCTTGATCTGTTCGAGCGGAAACGCCACGCGTTCGCGCAAGGCGACAGGCGCAGTGTGGTGGTTGATTCCGATCGTGAGGAGCTGCATGTCCAAGAGGCTATCGTTTAGTCCCATATTATAGCGTTTCGACGACAAATCGATGGTCGGCGCATATCGCGGCCCGTTCGCGGCCCGTCCACGCGATCCGTGCGGCCGCGCGCCGCCTCCGCACCCGCACGCGGGCCCGGCGGGCCGCGTCGGCCGCGCTCGGCAAGGGCGCCGCGCGGGGGCGGAGCCGCCCGCCGTCGCGGCGGGCCGTTCGCCAGGCGCGACGCCATGCCGCGCCTTTTTGAAAATCGACCCCCAAACGGTGCGAAAATGATGGCCCGCGCGATGGCTCGCGATACGTGGGCGATACGCGGGCGCGGCGTCGAACAGGCGGCTCGGCGCGCCGGCGTGTCGATGCGGCCGCAACGAGCAGTGCCGCGGCCGTGCCGGATCGCACCGGACGTTGCGCCGCCGGTGCATCATGCGTCGATCGGCGGTTTGCGTGGCCGGAACCCGTCCTGCGAGCCGACGCGCCCGCGCGGCGTCGATGATATGGAGGACGTCGCACGCCGTTCGCGCCGACGGGGCGAGTCCGACAGCGAAAGAGGCGTGGAATGAACTGGTTTGGAATCGTCGTGCTGGGCTTTGCCGTCGGCCTGCTCGGCTCGGCGCTCAATCCGCTGCGGCGGCTGAGCCGCGCGTCGCTGTGGCTCGCGGTCGCGGCGGGCGTGCTCGGCGCCGCGGCCGCGAAGATGGCAGGCAATGTCGCAGGACTCTTTTACGATGGCGAGACGCTCGAATGGCCGGTCTGCACTGCCGCCGCGCTTTTCGCCGTTGCCGTGACGGTGGGCCTGTCGGCCCGCCGCTGAACGTTTGCAGGTGAAATCATGAATGCCCGACTTCCCGATCCGTCGCCCGTGCCGGCGCGTCTTGCCCTGTTGCGCGGCGCGATGGCGCGCGAGGATCTGACCGCCTACGTGGTGCCGTCCGCCGATCCCCATTTGTCCGAATATTTGCCCGAGCGCTGGCAGGCGCGTCAATGGCTGTCGGGCTTCACCGGCTCGGTCGGCACGCTCGTCGTGACCGCCGATTTCGCGGGCCTCTGGGTCGACAGCCGCTACTGGGTGCAGGCCGAGGCGCAGCTCGCGGGCACGGGCGTCGCACTGATGAAGATGGCGGGCGGCCAGCAGACGCAGCCGCACGTCGAATGGCTCGCCGAGCACGTGCCCGAGGGCACGACGGTCGGCGTCGACGGCGCGGTGCTCGGCGTCGCGGCGGCGCGCGCGCTGACGTCGGCGCTCACGCCGCGCGGCATCGTGCTGCGCACCGATCTCGACCTGCTCGACGCGATCTGGCCGCAGCGCCCGTCGCTGCCCGACGACGCGGTGTTCGAGCACGCGGCGCCGCAGGCCGACACGGCCCGCGCGGGCAAGCTCGCGCAGGTGCGCCGCGCGATGCAGGAGCAGGGCGCGCAGTGGCACTTCGTGTCGACGCTCGACGATCTCGCGTGGCTCTTCAACCTGCGCGGCGCCGACGTCAACTACAACCCGGTGTTCGTCGCGCATGCGCTCGTCGGCCTCGAGCGCGCGACGCTGTTCGTCGCCGACGGCAAGGTGTCGGCCGAGCTTGCGACGTCGCTCGCGCGGGACGGCGTCGACGTGAAGCCGTATGACGCCGCGGCCGCGGCGCTCGCCGCGCTGCCCGAGGGCGCGGGGCTGCTGATCGATCCGCGCCGCGTGACGTACGGGCTGCTGCAGGCGGTGCCGCAGCAGGTGCGCGTGATCGAGGCGGTGAATCCGTCGACGTTCGCGAAGTCGCGCAAGACGCCCGCCGAGATCGAGCACGTGCGCGCGACGATGGAGCACGACGGCGCGGCGCTCGCCGAATTCTTCGCATGGTTCGAGCGCGCGCTCGGCCGCGAGACGATCACCGAGCTGACGATCGACGAGCAGCTCACGGCCGCGCGCGCGCGCCGGCCGGGCTACGTGTCGCCGAGCTTCGCGACGATCGCGGGCTTCAACGCGAACGGCGCGATGCCGCACTATCGCGCGACGCGCGCCGCGCACGCGACGATCGAAGGCGACGGCCTGCTGCTCGTCGATTCGGGCGGCCAGTATCTGAGCGGGACGACCGACATCACGCGCGTCGTGCCGGTCGGCGCGATCGGCGACGCGCATCGGCGTGATTTCACGATCGTGCTGAAGGCGATGATGGCGCTGTCGCGCGCGCGCTTTCCGCGCGGCATCCGCTCGCCGATGCTCGATGCGATCGCGCGCGCGCCGATGTGGGCGGCCGGGCTCGACTACGGGCACGGCACGGGGCACGGCGTCGGCTATTTCCTGAACGTCCACGAGGGGCCGCAGGTGATCTCGCACTATGCGTCCGCCGAGCCGTACACGGCGATGGAAGAGGGGATGATCACGTCGATCGAGCCGGGCGTGTACCGGCCAGGCAAGTGGGGCGTGCGGATCGAGAATCTCGTCGTGAACCGCGCGGCGGGCCGGACCGAGTTCGGCGACTTCCTCGAATTCGAGACGCTGACGCTCTGCCCGATCGACACGCGCTGCGTGCTGCCCGCGCTCCTCGACGACGGCGAGCGCGCGTGGCTGAACGCGTATCATGCGACGGTGCGCGAGCGGGTCGGCAAGCACGTGTCGGGCGACGCGAAGGCGTGGCTCGACGCGCGCACGCAGCCGATCTGACGGGCGCGCGGCCGCCGACGCCGCCCGATGCCGGTCCGCCGGCGACGGCGCGGCAGCGGCGCGACAGGCGGGACGAATGATCGAGCGATAAAAACGGAGGGCGACGCATGGCGAAGGCGGCGGTGATCGTGGTGGACATGCAGCGCGGGCTGTTGCAGCGGGCGAAGCCCGCGTATCGGCTGGACGAGGTCGTCGCGGGCATCAACCGGCTGACGGCGGCGGCGCGCGCGGCGGGCGCGCCCGTGTGCTTCGTGCAGCACGACGGCGGCGCGGACGACGACGTCGTGCCCGGCACGCCCGGCTGGCAACTGCACGCGGATCTCGTGTGCGCGGGTGCCGACTGGCGAATCCGCAAGCGCGAGAGCGACGCTTTCCACGACACGCCGCTCGCCGCGCAGCTCGGCGCGCACGGCGTCGACGCGGTCGTGATCTGCGGCTACGCGTCGGAGTTCTGCGTCGATTCGGCGGCGCGCCGCGCGGCGCTCCTCGGCTACCGGACGACGGTCGTCTCCGACCTGCATACGACGAATGACCGCGCGCACCTGAGCGCGGCACAAGTCGTCGCGCATCACAATTTCATCTGGAACAACTGTTCGTTTTCGGGCAACGGCGTCGCGCCGCGGCCGCTCGACGACGTGCTCGCCACGGAGTTCGCATGACCATCAAGGCAGTCGTGTTCGATTTCGGCGGCGTGCTGATCGACTGGAGTCCCGAGTATCTGTACAGGCAACTGATTCCCGATGAAGCCGAGCGGCGCTGGTTCCTCACGCACGTGTGCGGGACGGACTGGGTGGTCAGGCAGGACGGCGGCCAGACGATCGAGGCGGGAACCGACGAGCGCGTCGCGCAGTTCCCCGAGCACGAGGCGCTGATCCGTGCGTTCTACGCGCGCTGGCACGAGATGATCGGCGGCGAGCTCGCGGGCGGCGCCGCGCTCGTCGACAGGCTCGACGCGCACGGCGTGCCGCTCTTCGGGCTCACGAACTGGTCCGCGCAGACGTTTCCGTATGCGTGGGAGAACTTTCCGGTGCTGCGGCGCTTCAAGGACATCGTCGTGTCCGGCCGCGTGAAGCTCGTGAAGCCCGATCCGGCGATCTACCGCGAGATGCACGCGCGGATCGTGCCGCACGTGCCGGGCGTCGCGCCGCACGAGCTCGTCTTCATCGACGACAACGCGACGAACGCCGCGGCCGCGACCGCGCTCGGCTGGCACGGGATTCACCACACGAGCGCCGAAGCGACTCAGGCGCGGCTGCGCGAGCTGGGCGTGCCCGGCTGACGACGCGGCGAAGCGTCGGCGCGTCGGAGCGGGACGGCTGCGCGGCGGACTTGGCGCGCGCGCCGCGCGCCGGCCGTTACCGGCTGATCGGCTTGTAGCGCAGACGCTTCGGCTTCGCCGCTTCCTCGCCGAGGCGCGCGCGCTTGTCGGCTTCGTACTCCTGGTAGTTGCCGTCGAAGAACACGACCTGCGAATCGCCTTCGAACGCGAGGATGTGCGTCGCGATCCGGTCGAGGAACCAGCGGTCATGCGAGATCACCATCACCGAGCCCGCGAATTCGAGCAGCGCGTCTTCGAGCGCGCGCAGCGTCTCGACGTCGAGATCGTTCGACGGCTCGTCGAGCAGCAGCATGTTGCCGCCCGCGATCAGCGTCTTCGCGAGATGCAGCCGGCCGCGCTCGCCGCCCGACAGGTTGCCGACGTTCTTCTGCTGATCGCCGCCCTTGAAGTTGAAGCGGCCGATGTACGCGCGCGACGGCGTTTCGTACTTGCCGACCGTCAGCACGTCCGCGCCGCCGGAGATTTCCTCGAACACGGTCTTGCTGCCGTCGAGCGCGTCGCGGCTCTGGTCGACGTACGCGAGCTTCACCGTCGGGCCCTGCACGATCTCGCCCGAATCCGGCTGCTCCTTGCCCGTGAGCATCCGGAACAGCGTCGACTTGCCCGCGCCGTTCGGCCCGATGATGCCGACGATTGCACCCGCCGGAATCTTGAAGCTCAGGTTGTCGATCAAGAGGCGATCGCCGTACGCCTTGCTGACGTTCTTGAACTCGACCACTTCATTGCCGAGACGGTCGCCGACCGGGATGAAGATTTCCTGCGTCTCGTTGCGCTTCTGATATTCCTGGCTGCTCAGCTCCTCGAAGCGCGCGATACGCGCCTTCGACTTCGCCTGGCGGCCCTTCGGGTTCTGGCGCACCCACTCCAGTTCCTTCTTGATCGCCTTCTGGCGCGCCGATTCCGCCGCTTCTTCCTGCTTCAGGCGATCTTCCTTCTGGTCGAGCCAACTGCTGTAGTTGCCCTTCCACGGAATGCCGTGGCCGCGGTCGAGCTCGAGAATCCATTCGGCCGCGTTGTCGAGGAAGTAGCGATCGTGCGTGACCGCGACGACGGTGCCCGGGAAGCGCGTCAGGAACTGCTCGAGCCATTCGACCGATTCGGCGTCGAGGTGGTTGGTCGGCTCGTCGAGCAGCAGCATGTCGGGCTTTTCGAGCAGCAGCTTGCACAGCGCGACACGGCGCTTCTCGCCGCCCGACAGGTGCTCGATCTTCGCGTCCCACGGCGGCAGGCGCAGCGCGTCGGCGGCCACTTCGAGCTGCTGCTCGGGGCTGCCGCCGTCGCTCGCGGCGAGGATCGCCTCGTATTTCGCCTGCTCGGCGGCGAGCGCGTCGAAATCGGCGTCCGGCTCCGCGTATGCCGCGTAGATTTCGTCGAGCTTCCTGTGCGCCTGGAACAGGTCGCCGAGCCCTTCCTCGACGGCTTCGCGCACCGTCTTCTGCGGATCGAGCTGCGGCTCCTGCGGCAGGTAGCCGATGTTCAGGTTCGGCATCGGCGTGGCTTCGCCTTCGATGTCCTTGTCGACGCCCGCCATGATCTTGATCAGCGTCGACTTGCCCGAGCCGTTCAGACCGAGCACGCCGATCTTCGCGCCGGGGAAGAACGACAGCGAGATGTCCTTCAGGATCTGGCGCTTGGGCGGCACGATCTTGCCGACCCGGTTCATCGTGAAAACGTATTGGGCCATCTGCGTGATTGAAAGAGTGGAAATTCACGCGGCCGCGCGCCGGCTGGGCCGGCGGCGGCGACGTGCGGATTCGGTTCGTGGAAGCGGCCGCGGCGCATCGTCCCGACGCCGGCGGCGGTGCCGCGGTTGCGCGGCGCAAGCCGACATTGTACTCGGCGCGCCGCGGGCTGGCTGCGCCGGCGTCGGGACGACGCGCCGCGGCCGCGTCGATATCGATACGATGTCGGCCGTCGTCGGATTCGGCGTTGCATCGAACGCGCACCGGCGGGAGCGATGCCGATCGGGCGGAGCTTGCTCCGCTTCGCGGCGGCGTCGGCCGGGTCGCCGCCGCCGGCTAGCGCCACGCGGCGACGCCGCCGTGCCCCGAGCACGTGCCGCGCCGATGCCGGCTGAAGCTGTACGCGCCGTCGCGGCAGCGGGCCGTCGCGCCTTCGGGGACGCGGCCCGATTTCGAATGCGCCGGCGCGTGCACGGTCTCTCCGTCGCGGTTGTGGTACGTATCGTGGCGGTCGAGGTCGGCTTCGCCGCCGCCGGCGGGCGCGCCCGGCGAGTAGGCGAATGCGGGGGCGAGCGGCAGCGCCGCGATCGCGAGCGCGACGGCAATGCGCCGCGCCGCTCGAGGCAGCGAAATGTGCATGGTCTCTCTCGTTTGTCGTGGTCGATGGGCCAGGCGGCCCGACGGCATCTTAACTGCGGCGAAGCGCTGAAGAAAATCCGCCGCGCATCGTCAAACCAGGAGATGGAGTGTATTTCGACGGAGGAACGAAACAGATGAATCGACTGATCGACATCATCGGACGGCGGGCGGCGCTCGCGGGCGTCGCGCTCGGGCTTGCCGCCTGTGCGGGCGGCGGCCCGGTTGGCGAAGCGCCGGCGACGCTGCCGCGCATCGTCGCGCATCGCGGCGGCGCGGCCGACGCGCCGGAGAACACGCTCGACGCGATTCGCGCGGCGATCGCCAATCGCGCGGACGCGATCTGGCTGACCGTTCAATTGAGCCGCGACGGCGTCCCGGTGCTGTACCGGCCCGCCGATCTGTCGGCGCTCACGCAGTCGAGCGGCCCGGTTGCCGGCTACACGGCCGCGCAGCTCGCGCGGATGAACGCCGGCTGGCATTTCCGCGACGCGAGCGGGCAGTATCCGTATCGCACGCGCGCCGCCGGCATCCCGACGCTGCGCGACGCGCTGCGCGCGATTCCGCCCGCGATGCCGATCGTGCTCGACATGAAGGCGGTGCCCGCCGCGCCGCAGGCGAAGGCCGTCGCGGACGTGCTGACGAGCGAGGCCGCATGGCCGCGCGTGACGATCTATTCGACCGACGCCGCTTATCAGGCCGCGTTCGCGTCGTATCCGCACGCGCGGCTCTTCGAATCGCGCGATGCGACCCGCGGGCGGCTCGTGAACGTGCTGCTCGGCGGCGCGTGCGAACGCGCGCCCGATGCGCCTAATGCGTCCTATGCGCCCGTATGGGCCGGCTTCGAAATGCATCGGAACTTGACGGTGAGCGAGCGCTTCACGCTAGGCGAAGGCGTATCGAGCGTGACGGCGACGCTGTGGACGCCCGCGACCGTCGCGTGCTTCAGGCGGCGTGCGAACGTGCGAATCCTCGCGATCGCGGTGAACGACGCCGACGATTACCGCGCGGCCGCGTGCCTCGGGCTCGACGCGGTGCTCGCGGATTCTCCGCGCAAGATGGCGGAAGTCGAGGCGGCGCTGCGCGCGCGGCCGTTGCGGTGCGACGCGGCGGCGCGATAGGCGGGCTGGTTGCCGAGCGATCGCGCGGTTCGTCATCATTTCACACGCGTAGTTCAACTATATCCGGGAGACGAGCCGCAGGGCTCGACGCAGTGCCGGAACGGACCTGAGAGGACCCATCGTGATGAACCGCCCGCGCGCTTCGCGCGTCTTCTACGGCTGGTATGTGGTCGCCGCCGCCTTCGCCGTGACGTTCGTCGGCTTCGGCAGCGCATACACGTTCAGCGCGTTCGTCGAGCCTTTGCAGCGCGAATTCGCTGCTTCGCGCGGTGCGATCGCGCTCGTATTCTCGCTCGCCGGTTTTCTGTATTTCGGCTTCGGCGTCGTGAGCGGTCCGCTCGCGGATCGCTTCGGCTCGCGGCGGCTCGCGGTCGCCGGCATGCTGCTGACCGCGGCGGGGCTCGCCGCCGCAGGCGCCGCGCGCACGCTGCTTCAGGTCTACGTCGCGTATGGGCTCGGCGTCGGCTTCGGCGTCGGCTGCGCGTACGTGCCCGCCGTCGGCGCCGTGCAGCGCTGGTTCGTGCGCCGGCGCGGCTTCGCTTCGGGGCTCGCGGTGGCGGGAATCGGCGTCGGCACGCTCGCGATGCCGCCGCTCGCGTCCGCGCTGATCGCGCACGTCGGCTGGCGCGGCGCGTATTTCGCGCTCGCGGCGCTCGCGGCCGCATTCGGCGCGGGAATGTCGCTGCTGATCGAGAGCGATCCGCGCGGGCGCGGACTGCGGCCCGACGGCGATCCCGTTTCCGATGCGACCGCGCCGGCGGCCGGGGTGACGGCTGCGCGCGCGGTGCGGGTGTCGATGCCGGCCGGTGCGACGGCCGGCGCGACGGTCGGAGAAGCGATCCGGTCGCGCGCGTTCGCGAGCCTTTATGCGGCGTGCCTCGTCTGCTCGTTCGGCGTGTTCGTGCCGTTCGTGCATCTCGTTCCGTACGCGGTCGATCACGGCGTGAAGCCCGCGGCGGCCGTGCTGTTGCTCGGCGCGATCGGCGTCGGCAGCACGGCGGGCCGGTTCTTCCTCGGCGGCCTGGCCGACCGGCTCGGCCGCCGCGCGTCGCTGCTCGCGATGTTCGCCGGCATGGCGATCGCGCTCGTCGGGTGGGCGGGCGCGCGGGATTTCGCGGCGCTCGCCGCGTTCGCGCTCGTGTTCGGCGTGTTCTACGGCGGCTGGGTCGCGGTGCTGCCCGCCGTCGTGATGGACAGCTTCGGCGGGCGCAACGTGAGCGGGATCATCGGCGTGCTCTACACGAGCGTCGCGTTCGGCACGCTGATTGGTCCCGCCGCCGCGGGTTTCGTCTACGACGCGGGCGGCGGCTACCTGGTGCCGATTCTCGCGAGCGCCGCGGCGAATGCGATCGCGTTCGCGATCGTCGCGGTCACGGGGCGCACGCCGGCGCTCGTTCGCGCGCCGGGCGAATAGGCGGGCCGCGCGATCGCGCCGAACAGGCCGCGCGCCGCGCCGCACGTTCGCCGATCCGGCAAGTGGTTCCATTGAAAATCGCGAATTGGTTCTTAGTCGCGAACCGTTTGATGCTTACACTGCTTCGCTTCGAAGGCGGCCGGTCACGATGCCGACGACAGGCGCGCCGCCATGCGCGGCGCATGGCGAACGCAGTCTCGCAGATCTCGCGTGGCGCGCTTGTCCGGATGGCCGCAGGCATGACGTCCGGCTGACGCGCGCCGCCCGTCGCGCCGTGCACGGTTCGATAACAACAAAGCCCCCGCGCCGCCTTCACGCGATGCCCGGTCACACCGGAACCGTTTTTTTGGAGGGAGACATGAAAGAAAGTCAGACAGGCCTCGGAACCGGCCTGAAGCAGCGTCACGTCACGATGCTGTCGATCGCGGGCGTGATCGGCGCCGGGTTGTTCGTCGGTTCGGGGCATGCGATCGCGGAGGCCGGGCCGGCCGCGCTGATCGCGTACGCGATCGCGGGGCTGCTCGTCGTGCTCGTGATGCGGATGCTCGGCGAGATGGCGGTGGCGCAGCCGGACAGCGGTTCGTTCTCGACCTATGCCGATCGCGCGATCGGCCATTGGGCGGGCTTCACGATCGGCTGGCTCTACTGGTGGTTCTGGGTGCTCGTGATCCCGATCGAGGCGACGGCCGCCGCGACGATCCTCAATGCGTGGTTTCCCGGCGTCGCGACGTGGATCTTCGCGCTCGGCATCACGTCGGTGCTCACTGTCACGAATCTTTTCTCGGTCAAGAATTACGGCGAATTCGAATTCTGGTTCGCGCTCATCAAGGTGGTCGCGATCGTCGTGTTCCTCGCGATCGGCGGCGCGGCGATCGCCGGCCTGCTGCCGGGCTCGAACGTGTCGGGCGCGGCGCGCCTCGTGAATGCGGGCGGCTTCATGCCGAACGGTGTCGGCGCGGTGCTCGCCGCGATGCTGACGACGATGTTCTCGTTCCTCGGCACCGAGATCGTCACGATCGCCGCGGCCGAATCCGAGCACCCGGAGCGCCAGATCGTCCGCGCGACGAACTCGGTGATCTGGCGGATCTCGCTGTTCTATCTCGGCTCGATCTTCGTCGTCGCGGCGATCGTGCCGTGGAACGACGCGCTCCTGCCCACGCACGGCTCGTATCAGCGCGCGATGGAGCTGATCGGCGTGCCGCACGCGAAGGCGATCATCGACGTGATCGTGCTGGTGTCGGTCGCGAGCTGCCTGAATTCGGCGCTCTATACGGCGTCGCGGATGATCTTCTCGCTGTCGACGCGCGGCGACGCGCCCGCGCGCTTGCGCCGTACCGACGCAAGCGGCACGCCGCGCGCGGCCGTGCTCGCGTCGACCGCGTTCGGCTTCATCACGGTGATCGCGAACTACGTGATGCCCGAACAGGTATTCGGCTTCCTGCTCGCGACATCGGGCGCAATCGCGCTGCTCGTCTATCTCGTGATCGCGATCTCGCAACTGCGGATGCGCTCGACGCTCGATGCGACGGGCGAGCGCCTGCCGCTGCGGATGTGGTGCTTCCCGTGGCTCACGTGGGCGGTGATCCTGTTCATCTGCGGCGTGCTCGTCGTGATGCTGCTGCGCGAGGATCACCGGATGGAGGTCGGCGCGACCGCGGTGCTCGCGCTCGCCGTCGTCGCCGCGTCGCGGATGAACCGGCGCGCGCGCGGCGGCGACGAGCCGACGCCCGCCGCCTCGCAGGTGTCCGCGAATCTGCGGTGACGCAACGCCGGCACGCGGGCGCTTCGGCCCGAAGGGCGGCATCGAGCGGTGTGCGGCGATACCGGCTGCGGTCCGCCGAATGCGCGTCACGCGTCGAGCAGAATCCGCTTGTCCGCGTGCTCGTAGCGATACATCGCCATCGACGCTTGTGGCGCGTCGCGCACCGCGGCGGCGAGCTGTACGGGCGCCATGCCCGCGTAGCGCCGGAAGTCGCGCGTCATTTGCGCGTGGTCGTAATAGCCGCAGTCGATCGCCATGCCGCTCAGCGCGGGCAGCGAGAAATCGGCGGCGATCAGGCGCGACAGCGTGCGCGCGTAGCGCAGCAGCGAGCGCATGTCGCGTTGCGATGCGCCGAACGTGTCGACGAACAGGCGTTCGAGCTGGCGCGGGCCGCGGCCGAGCTGCGCGGCGAGCGCGTCGCGCGGCGCGTCCACGCATGCCGGCGGCAGCCGGATGCCGCCGCTGTCGCGTTCTTCGGCAACATGCGCCTGCATCGTCAGCCAGTCTTCCAGCGCCGCGACCGCACGGTCGAGCGTCGGCGCGCGGCGCACGCCGTCGACGAGCGCGCGCACCGCCGCGCGGGCAAACACGGCTTCGAGCGGCGATCCGTCGTCGTATGCGGCGGTCGCGCCGCGCGGCATCACGCGCCGGATCTGTCCCGGCCGGAACACGACGCTCACGTAAGTCGTTCCCGGCAGCAGCGTTGCCCAGACCGCGCTGCGCTGCGGGCGGCACATCAGCGTCTCCGTATGCGCGACGCCGCCCGGATGCACGCTCGCGCCGCTCGCGAACACCGTGATCGACGCGCTCGGCGTGGCCGGATACAGCATCGGGCCCGCGCGCGCGACTTCCACGAAATAGCAGTTCACGATGTCGCGCAGGCGTGGGTGAGGTGCGTGGAGTCGTCGATAGGCGGGCATGGATCGTCGTCGGTCAGGATCGCGCGAACAGTTTAGGCCGGCTGTGCGTGCTGCGCTCGGCGACTTTGCGCTGCAGTTGCATCAGGCCGTAGACGAGCGCCTCGGCGGTCGGCGGACAGCCGGGCACGTAGATGTCGACGGGCACGATGCGGTCGCAGCCGCGCACGACCGAATAGCTGTAGTGGTAATAGCCGCCGCCGTTCGCGCACGAGCCCATCGACACGACGTAGCGCGGCTCGGCCATCTGGTCGTAGACGCGGCGCATCGCGGGCGCCATCTTGTTGGTCAGCGTGCCGGCGACGATCATCAGGTCGCACTGGCGCGGCGACGCGCGCGGGATCATCCCGAAGCGGTCCATGTCGTAGCGCGCGCCCGCCGCGTGCATCATCTCGACCGCGCAGCATGCGAGGCCGAATGTCATGTACCAGAGACTGTTCTTCTGCGCGGCGGCCATCGCGGCGTCGAGCGTCGTGACGATGAAGCCGTCTTTTTCGAGAGTGAAGGGATGGTTCGCCATGCCGAGTGGAGTCGAAGAGCCGGTGTCGAACGCAGACTCTATACGCGCTTGCGTCGGGTGGCTTGTACGAATGCGACGCGCGGCGGCGGCGGGCCAGCGGGCATGATATGCCCGGGCGGCGGTTGAAATGCGGCGAAGAGGACGAACGGCTCGGGAGGAACGGCCCGGCGGGCGCGGGCGGCGGGCGATTGCATCCGCTGCCCGCGCCGCCGGGCGCTGCGGCTCAGACGTTGATCACACGTTTAAACGTTGATCCGTCGGCAAAGGCCCATAAACGCTAGGTTTCACGGGGAAAGCGCGTCACGGCCTTCGCGGGAATCGCTGGAAGTACCCCCAGTTGTACCCCCAAGGGGGTATCGGGATCATAGACCAGTCCTGATGACGATGCCAACACTGTTCCAGCCAAATCAAAACGGTTATGGCGCAGACCGCATTGTTGGCTGACGTCCGGGATGGCACGCGATGAGATGCAGGGGAACGGGCCGCTGTGGCCCATACCTTGGAGATATCTCATGGCAGACCGTCACACCCACCACAACCCGCAGGGGCAAGATGCCTTGTTCGCCACGCCGGCCTCGCTCATGCTCGATGCCCGCCTCACGCCGCTGGAGCGCAATGGCTGGCAGGTTTTGCGTATGCTGCGCTCTGCAGAGGGTATTAGCCCGCTGGCGAACTTAGGGCAGTTGCGTCGCTACCTCACCTCTACCCCGCTGGGGCAGCGGGCCGGGTACGAGACGGCCCGGCGTGTCCTCATCGTGCTTCGGCTTACGGGATGGATCA
The DNA here is from genome assembly GCF_001636105.1 of Burkholderia sp. MSMB1589WGS. Lineage (NCBI taxonomy): Bacteria > Pseudomonadati > Pseudomonadota > Betaproteobacteria > Burkholderiales > Burkholderiaceae > Burkholderia > Burkholderia sp. MSMB1589WGS. The sequence goes on along the minus strand of NZ_LNJT01000007.1, from coordinate 1,557,426 downwards.
GCCTCGTAGGCCAGCACCGCGATCCTCTGACCGGCCATGTTCTCAGCGAGTTGTATCAGGTTCACGAAAGCGCCCTGGACTTCCAGCAGGCATGCACGCTTGACGGCAGTCTCGCGCAGCTTCTGCAAGCCTCCATCGGCCACGAAAACAATCAGGTGGATCGTGTCGCCCTGCACATCCAGGCAACGCTTGCGCAGGCACCCAAGGCGGCTCCTGCTGCTATCCACGAACAGCGCCGTGATGACGATGACCCACCGCCTACGCCGCCATCGCCAGTGAGCCAGAAGGCAGACCAAGTATTGGCATCCGGCGATTCCGCTAGCAACATGGCAGTTCCACAGCAGACCGAACATGCACGCCAGATGACGCCCGAGCAAGGCAGTACGTATAAGACGTATTTGTATAAAAAGGAACGTACGTACCGCACACGCGCGCATGAGGATGGCGATTCCGCATCACGGCCGGTGGCCTTGCCGCCCTGCCTGACCAACGTCCAAGCAGACCAGCAAAAAGACGTGCTGTCTGCTCTACGGAGGTTGCCGCCACAGCAGCGCCAAGACGTACTGGACGAATTGCAGGCCCGTAGCCAGAGCGGCACTGTGCGCAACGTCGTCGCCTACTTCTTCGCCCTGGTGAAGCGCGTGTTTGCAGGCGAGTTTCGCTTGTGGGCAGGCCGCAGGGAAGAGGTTCCCGCCCCCCAACCTGTCGCGAGCCAACCTGCGCTGCGTACCGAGGCCCGCCCGGAACCGCCCACGCAACCGGCATCGCGTGAAACTGCGCTGGCGCACATCGCCAACATCCGCCAGAGGCTGAACGCTCCGCTGAAAGCCGGAGACCTTGCTGCACGGGTGATGCAGGCCAAGGGATGGCGACCCCAGCCTGCCTAGGCACGCTCCACCTTCACCGTTAGTGGCCTGCGGACCTCACCAAAGTGTGCTGGATCGGCTTTGCAGACAAGCTGCCTGTGCAGGAGTGGCATGGCGCACCCATGCCGCTCCTGCACAGGCAGCCGACAAGGCGAAGGCCGCGTCAGCGCCGCAAGCAGAGGATATGCGCGCCTGCCGCACCCGTTGCACAACTAACGCTGCGAGACGGGCCGTCACTGCACACCGCAGTGACGGCCCCCCGGCCCCTGCGCGAAATATGGGCTTGGGCACGTTCCTATTGTTTGCGGCATGCGTGACGATGCCCATCTACACTGGGCCTGAACGACACCAAGACCGATGGGCTTAGTACATCGGCAACCCCAAAGACGCTGGTTCCTGCAAGCGTCACCCTATCCAGGGCGGAACCCTCCCCAGGCATGCCCAGGCTCTCCCGCATGCCGCTCCTACCCACGGAGCAGAGCTTTTTTGTTCCCGCGCTTCGGCGCTCGTCTGCTGTTCCTGCGCGCCCATGGCGCATGTTTCCTCGCGGTCTTTTTCTGAGCGCAATGCCCAGGGCCGTCCGCGCTCCATCCCACTCACTTTTACGCAGGAGGTTTTTGTCACTGCCATTGGCTTTGTTTTGTCCCGCAGTACCTCCCGCCCGGCCTTCCTCCAGGAAGCACGGCGGGCGCCTCAGCTGAGGCAATGGGTGAACTGAGCACCCGGCCCTTGTCCTTCGGGAGTCTCGCCCTGGCGAGTCGGCAACAACACTTACCGATGTACCACTCAGCCTTGCCATCTCGTCACCTGAACAGGAGAAATGCGATGGATGATTTGACCTATACGCTGCGCCAGCTTTGCCAGCGCAACCGCGACGGCAGCCACGCCACCCAGGCCGACCGGCTTCGTGCCCTGACGCTGGTTAGCCGCCAACTGCGCGAGGCCGGTTTTAGGCAAATGCGCGCCGGCTCGCTCAAGGGCAAGCACGTCGATACCCTGGTGGAGCGCTGGCAGGCCGAGGGCCTGTCCACCGGTACCCTGAAAAACCGCATGGCTCATCTGCGCTGGTGGGCCGAGAAGGTAGGCAAGGCCGGCATCATTCCCGCCGACAATGCCCGCCTCGGCATCCCTGAGCGGCAGCATGTGACCAACGCCGACAAGTCAAAGACGCTGGGGGATGCATTCGACGGCGTGCGCGATGCGCATGTGCGGATGAGCCTGCAATTGCAGCAGGCTTTCGGGCTGCGGCGGGAAGAGTCCATCAAGTTCCAGCCCGTCTATGCCGACCGGGGCGACCATATCGCGCTCAAGGGGAGTTGGACCAAGGGCGGGTGCGAGCGTACCGTGCCGATCACGACGGCCGAGCAGCGGCGCGTGCTCGATCTGGCGCACCAACTGGCCGGCGCGGGCTCGCTGATCCCGGCGCACAAGAACTACATTCAGCAGCGCCACACCTACGACGGGCAATGCAAGGCGGCGGGCCTGAGCAACATGCACGGTCTGCGGCATCGGTACGCGCAGGATCGCTATGAAGCGCTGACGGGCTGGAAGGCTCCGGCCGCAGGCGGGCCTGCAGCTCGGTCCCCGACGCCGGCGCAGCGCACGCTAGACACGCAGGCGCGGCAGGCCATCAGCCGCGAGTTGGGACACGAGAGGACGCAGATTACCAGCGTGTACTGTGGAAGGTAGGCTGCGGCGTTAAATGCCAGTTACAGCTTGGCAACATTCCTGCGGTGAAAACTTAGATACTCGATATGTCCGGGCAGAATGAAACGCAAACGCGTAAAGCTGTCCAGGTGCAGAATCTGCTGCGCGTCCCGTGACAGCGACGATGAGATCAGCAGCCCCCCGTCGTCGCCAAATGTGATCAGGCCTTGGTCGAACAACGCATCGTAGTGAACGGTCAATAGCAAGCCGTTGAACGGATCGAGCTTTTCGCTATTGTCAGCCAACGACCAGGGTTTGGCATGGCTGGCCCGCAGCAGAGAGAGTGGCAAGTCACAGCCCGACAGTGCGCAACGTCCATCCCATAGTTCCAGCAAGGCTTCACGAAAGACGTCCTGCCCTATGCGTTGGCGTACTTCGTCGGTACGCTCCGTAGTCGGGATCGCAGCCAGTCGCGTTTCCATCTTGGCAGACAAGACCGAGGCCGGGTGCGTTTGCAAGGAATGGAGAACGCGTAGCACGTCATAAAGTTGAGGGGCATCTGCAGCCAGACCTGCACTGGCCATACCGCGTGGTAGCTGCTGTGTTACGGGCATCAGGCCGATACGAGCTATAGCGTTGGGTTCCGGCGCCGCGAACAAGACCCCCTGTTCAGATACACGCACTGCCACACGAATGGGAGTTCCACTGATTCCAGCCAGAAACCAGCCGTCTTCGGCTGTGGAGAGTAAATCGTAGCCGCTGTCGGTCAAGGCTTTCACGACAAGGGTAGGCAGCTTCATTTCGCATGGAATCATGCTTGCCCCTCAAAGATCTCGTTTCAAGAGACGGGCAGAAGCAGGAGAGCCCCGCAGTTGTATGGCGACCCAAGGCGCCTGTGCGTATGCTTGTGGCGGTGGCGTTGTTGTCGTTACGATGTACTGAAACAGGGGAGCTGACCCGAGCCCCTCCAGTTCATGCACAAGATGAAACAGGCCGTGGTACAGCGCGAGCCCCAAATCGGCTTCTCGCGGGCTGTCATGAAGCAGAAAAGCCGGGAGTCTGGTGTCACCTTCGATGCTCATGCATAGGGTCGCGAGATCGAAGGCCACGACCTTCAGCGAGTCGATGGCCGATGTCGAACGATCTCCGCCCATCTGGACAATCAGGCTCAGCCCGTTTCCGGTCAATCGGATTTCGCCACTGGCTTCAGGTCCGACCAGACGCCTGATGATCGGGTCGAACTTCTGGGCAAGCTTCGAGAAAGCCGTTGCATTCTGGTTTTGCAGTGCTCCGATTCGCTCCCGTGCTTGCTCAATGTCGGTCTGGTGCCTGTCCAGGCGGGCTTCGGCAGATTGTTGCTGTTCGAGTAGCGCGGCCAAGCGCTCGACGTCGTCCACTGCCTTGCGCGCGGCATACCACGCCCCATCGCGTTGCTCGCGAAGTTTCAGCAGATTCTGGTAGCGCTGCTCCTTGCGCGCCGCATCCTGTTTTGCTAATGCCAATCCAGGCCGCAACTGTTTCAGTAGGGATTGGGCAGATTCGAGGCGCCCTTGTTCATCCTTGAGCGTTTTCCTACCGCTCTCCAACCGGGCCTTGCAGGCCTCCAGATCTGGAACCTTATGTGACAACCCGCATTGGCTCGCCAGCACGCGGTCAATCGGCACCTCGCAGATGGGACAGGGATAATTCTCTGCTTCCTTGAGTGAGTAGACCAAGGTTGGATGTTCGCCCTTGATCGCGGATATCGCGCGCTCGATGGCAGGTATCACAGCCTCTTGTTTTCCGATATCAGCCTGGATTCTTGCCACCTCCGCCTGGGCGCTTTCGTGCGCCTGCCGCACGGAATCAATATCCGGAGTTGCGCCCGAACTGTTGGACGGAGTTTCCGCTGCCAACCGTTCCTGCGCCGCCCGACGCAGAATTTCGACGCCCAGAGCGCCTTGCGCAAGTTCATCGTCTGTGACGCCAAGCACTTCCAGAAGCTGCTTTCTGAGCTTGCGGATTTCCCAGGCGCGATGGCCTATTTCCTGCTCCTGGCTTCGACTTGACTCGCTCATGGCAGCAATGTCGACACGTAGCGTCTGCTCGGATGGATCGATGGCGTTCAACAGGGCGCGCAGTGCTTCCAGTCTCTCGGTTCGGTTCAGTCCACGCGCCGGCGATTCCGAGTCGGATAGCGAGGATCGCCATTCAAGGACATGGTCGAATCTGCATTCCTGGTCCCTGCTCAACAGCGCCAAGGCAATCTGCCAAGCCTGATGCCCTTCTTTTTTGCCAGAGATCAGATCCCTGACGCCTGGTGTCAGGAGATTCTCTTCGATGGCGTTGAGCAGTGGAGACAGGCTCGTGGCCTGCATTTCGCTGAGGACAAGCTCGTCGAGATTGCCGCCCGATACGGCGAAGTGCCGCCTCCGGATGCCCAATGGCCGAAGAACGGCCCAACAGGTGCCATCCAGCACGACCTCCATTCCAACCCATCCGTTGGGAAATGCAGAACCGATTCCGTCCCGTTGATCTTCGGGAGTAAACTTGTCCTCGCCCAGGCAATAGCGCAGCAGCCTGCAGAACAAGGTCTTGCCTCCACCATGGCCGATGCCATTGTCGTCCGGCGTCCAGACGATATTCAGGCCTGGGCGTAATGAGACATCCCGCAAAGGCTGCTCTCCAGGCTTTTCCCATATCACCAGCCGCTTCACCCATAGACGTGGCTCATGCATCTGTGCCGGCGGAGTGATGCATAGCTGTTGCTGGAACATGTCAGGCTGCGGTTTCAATCCATCCCCCTATCTCGTCAGGCAACTCACGAATGACACGATCGAAGTCCTGTCCTCGCGCTTGCAGGAAAGCAAGAACCATCCGGGCGCGCCCTTCGGCCCATTCGGCAGCAGGAACATCCAGTTCGGCACCTTTGGCCCAAGTTCCCGCCGCCAGATCTTCAACCAGGTAGCCATTGCTTCGCAGGAAACGCACAGCTCTGCCCCAAGCCTGATTTGCACGCGGTGTGAAGCTCAACACCGCTCCGGAGAGCGGCCTGGCTTCTTCGCCTATCAGACGTTGCCAATCCAGAGCATCCTGCGCGTCCAGCAAAGGCGTCATCAGCCTGGGCTCAAGCGCCAAGACGGCAGCAAGGCGTACATGGCACACTGGCCATGGGGCTTCCGCAGCCTTGAGCAAGGCGGCCAGGGCCACCCCCGTCTCAGCGACTTCATCCTGTTGTGGTCGTGTCAAGAATCCATCAGGCAGGGATGCGCGGTCTACGACGTGCCGAACCATGACTTCACCCTGAACAGGCAATGCGTCTTCTACCTGGATACCCCGCTTGAAGGCTTCCAACACCAGATGCTGGGTTCGGTACTGCACGTAGTCGCGACGGGTTTCGCCATCGACACTGGCCAATCGAAGGGGCGTAGCTGACGACTCCTCCCTGTACTCCCCGAGATCCCGCAGCTCATTATTTCGGAGTACGCGGAAGGTTTCGCTAGGGTAGTCTTCGCCGGCCACGTCGGCGGGATCGAGGATGTAGCGCAGTTCTTCCCCGGTGAGACCGTAGAGCCTGGCGTAGTAAGCATCGAGTTCGGCACGCAGATGGGCACGGCGTTCGGGGCGCCAAGGGAAGGGTGAGCCGGTATAGCCAAGGTCGGCAGCCCAGTCAGCCAAGTCGTGGGCGGTGTAGGTCAGTTCCAGTACGCGCGGGACGATAAAGGCCAGATCGGCTTCGGTGTAGCTATCGGGAGGCAACACAGGAAGCTGCTTGGTGTAGCCATAGGTGAGATGTGTTCCCCCGACTTTTTGCCGCGCAACGTAATCGAGGACGAGCGAATTCAAGCATCCAAGCAACGCCGCTTGTTTCTTGGGCGATTCTGGTGATAGCCACAATGGCATGGTGTGCCCTACGCCAGCCCGCGGAATCACCAAAGCGATTACGGTGCGCTCGTCCGTGGCACGGCAAATATCCCGCCAGCCCACCAACCAGCGAGGACTGCGGCGATCCATCCAGGTGTCGAGTTCGGTATGCAGGGCGTTGTCGCGGGTATCTGCGGCGGTTAGCGCGGCGATACCTTGCAGAATCGCGAGTTCGCGGTCGGTGAGCGGCAGGCTGTTGTCCTGCTGTGCCCATTTCACAAATTCAGTGATGGCCTTTTTGCCGGTGATTCCGTTGTCGCGCAGAGCCGCAGCGCAGGCAAGGTAATTGCTGACCAAGGTATGTTCCACACGCGGGGTGGTATGCAGTTTCCAGGCATCGTTGTAGCTACCGTCAGGATTGACAGAGCCAGCGTCACGTCGGAAGAGTTCGCCGGTGATCCACTGGGCCAGCGCCAGCCACAGGGCATCCAGTGCACTGCGCCGCTCGCTTGGAGAGCCAGCCTGGTGCCCGGCCAACCAAGCTTTGCTGACGGCGCGAGGGACGCGAGCGATGCGAGCCAGCACTTCACACTGCTCGACCCAATAGCGCGGGCGCAGGGTGAAGCCCGCATCGGCTTTTTGCGCCTTGCTCAAGCCCACCGTGGCCAAATCATCCTTACGGGAGGGATCGCCCACGTAGCTGACCCAGCGATGGTCGAACTGGTGGATCATCTTGGCTTCGTACAGGGGCAAGCGATCCGGTGAATCATCGTCTCGGAACAAACGGCTGTCATTGGACATATGGAACATGGTTTGGAAGCGCATACCCCAGGGGTTGGCTTCCGGTTCCACAATATCGCCGTTTTCGTCCACGTGCGCTTCGCGAATCAACACCGGCGCCATGCGATAGAGTTTTTTCGTCAGTTCCGCGTCGCGTTGGCTGCGAAACACCGGGCAGGTACTGGTGTTGGGATTGATCTGGGCGAACTCCTGCGGGCTCAGGGTGAAGTGGCGGTGGGAATCGGCTAAGTGGCTAACCTGAGTGGCAAAGCAGACAAATCGCGCAGCGTCCGCTTTGCCCAGAGTCATTAGGCAGAATTTGTAACTGCGATGCACGCCGGGGAACACCCCTTCAACGTTCTCAAAGTCGAACAGGCTGACCAGTCGCCCAGATTGGCTGATAGTGGAGAAGAACGCCTTGGTGGAATCGTCGGTAGCGATGCCAGTGGGCACGATCAGCCCCGTGCGCCCCTGCTGCCCCACCAGTTGCGCGAAGGTCTCGGCAAACAGCGCATATGTGTTGACGTCGCCGACACCGGTCATAGGATAGCGTCCTCCCTCGCTGCGCTTGACGTGAACGAAGGCGCTGGTGGCCTCAGCGGTGCGGCGGGTAGTGATGAACTCTTGGTACATGCGACGTTCGCTTTCGCACGCCAGTTCAGAGCGATGCCCATTCGGATCCAAATTGCTGGCCAACGTTCCTTCACTCAGCCACTGGATGCGTTGACTGCGTTCGGCCTTGTTCCTAGCGTTGGCGATATCGCCGTGGCGGTTGGCGAAGAACTCCTCTTCTTGCAACTTGATGCGTTCCCACGGCGGGTTGCCCAGCATCACGCTGAACCCACCATGTTCGGCGATGTGAGGGAAGGCTATCCACCAGTGCAGCACCCGAGCCTGAGCACAAGCGGCCCGAGCAACCGTTTCCGCGTCGGCCAAAGTTGGCTCCACTTCGTTGTTGGCCACCGCCCATAGGTGGCGCGAAGTGGGCAGCAGGCAGTCGCCAGTCTTGGACAGTAGGAAGGCGCCCATATACAGGTCGGCCAGACGGGCAAGGCGGCTCCGCCGGGCGGCTGCGCGGGCCTGCTGCCAGCGAGCCTGCTTGGCGGCTACCTGGCCCAGGTCGTCGTCGGTCAGTTGCTCCAGTGCACCGGTGCGGGCAGCCAGTTGTTCCTCACGAAACAGATCGCCGCTTTGCAGAGCACGCTGCCAGCTTTCCCGTTCCCGCTTGTTCTGTTTTTTCAGGACACTGGTCAGGGTCTTGTCGTCGCCGCTCAAGGGAGTGAAGGCGGCATCCGGGAGGCCCAGGTCGAGCGTGGCTGGGTCGAGGATGCCGAGCAGGGCATCGCCGCATTGCAGGTGGTGATCGAGAAAGCCCAAGGGCTTGTCGGGCGTCATGGCTTCCAGCCACAGGGACATGCGCGCCAGTTCCAGCGCAAGCGGGTTCAAATCCACGCCGTAGATGCAGTGGCCAATGACGTCGCGCAGCGCCTGACGGTAGTCGTCGCCGCTGGGCGTGCCCTGAGCGCGCAATTGCGCCAGGTGGTTGGCCAATCGCCTTGCAGCGGCGAGCAGGAAGTGGCCGCTACCGCAGGCCGGATCACAAACGGTAATGGACAGGAGTACGGCCTGCTGATCGCTGGCACCCGCTATGCGCTGGCGGATGACCGGCTCCAGCGCGGAGTTCAGCAATTCCTGTACCAGAGGGTCGGGCGTGTAGTAACTGCCGCTGGTCTTGCGGGCATTGCCCTGGCTTTGCTCGGCATTGGCAAAGCGGAACACACGGCCATCCTGGGCGACCTGGGGCACCAGTTCCAGCAGGCTTTCATAGACGCTCCCCAGTTCTTCCGGCCCCATGTCACGCCAGTTGATGCGGGTGAGACTACTGCCATCAGGTATCCAGGCCAGCCGGTGAGTCGCGGCCAGCAGGGCACTGTTGTTCAGGTCTGCGTGATCCAAATCAGGGCATTGATCGATCGCGAACAAACCGCCCAGTGCCGGCAGCGCCAGCAGCGGCTGCCCACTGGCCAGCCCTGCAAAAACTGGTTTGAGTCCCTGCCAGAGGTCGGTATGGCGATCCCAGCTACGGCGGCGGCGGGTGCGTTCGCGCAGGCGACGCAGGCTGTAGCCGTCCTGATACAGACGAATAGCTTCGGGGGCGGCTTGATCCGGGTGCAGCAGACCACGCTCCTCAATGGTCAGCAGGAAGATGAGCCGGTAGACCAGGCGCAGTAGTTGCTGGAAGTAGTCGTCGGGCGTGAGTTCGCCGCTCGCCAGGCGCTGACGCAAGGCGCCATTGGCGGCTTCGGACAGGAAGCCTTGACCCAGGGTCTGGAGCGCGTCCTCCACACCGACACGCAGTTTTTCGCGGGCACGGGTGCCCTGCTCCCGGCTGGCGGCGTACCAGGCTTCCAATGCGCATTGCTGCGGCAGTTGTTGGCCTTGGCCGAAGCGACTGGCGTGGATCAGCAGCCACAACAGTGAGAAGTCAGCGAAACGCTGCTCGGTAAAGATGCGATCCAGATCGGCTTCGATCCAGGCCGGGCGGGTCAGGCTGGCATTGTCGCGCGCCAACCGCAGCGACAATCCATTGCTCGCGATGCCCCACAACGCGGTGTTGGCCGCATTGAGGTAGTCCTGCAACAAGCCGAAGGCGCTGCGCTGGCGCCCGCCATCTCCAAAGCTGCGATCGCGCTCTTCCAGGCGCTGGTGGTAGGGAGCGACCACCAGCGGCAACCGTCCATCGCAAGCGGTGGCCGTGAGTGGATAGCTGCGCTCATCCAGAATTTGCGGCTCGATGCCTGCAACGATATCGGTGACGCCGAGCACTTCGCGCAGCAGTTGAGTGACGAAGCGTTGTGTCAATGCATGGGCGTTGCTCGCACCCGCGCGGGCGGCGGCGAAATCGTTCCAGTGCGCCTCTGCGATACGCCAGTAGCGCCCCAGTTCATCGCGCAGATTCAGGCCCTTTGGAACGCCATAGTCCGTGGGGGCCTGGTGTGCGACCTGCAGGGCGGCCACCTTGGCCAGCCACTCCGCCGGCAGCAGTCCGCCTTCGATGGCGATCGCATCGAACTGCAGCACAGCATCCTTGCGACGGCTCATACAGCACCTCCAGGCATCAGGACATAGGCGGCAATGACGTCCACCGGCTTGAGTGCGCGGACTTCATAGCGGCCCCGTGCATCGGCGGCTTCGCGCACGCGCCGGTGATCTGCCAGCAGTCTTTCGGCCTGGGTATCGGCGAGGCGTTGCAGTTGCTCCTGGCGCTGCTGCAGCGTCTCCAGCAGGTTGTGCATTTCGCGCCGACGCACCACGTCCGGCAGATTGCCTTGGGCTGGCGCCTCCAGCCAGGCAAGCAATTGATCACCATGAATTTCAACTGGATCGGTACGGCCTTGCCAGGCCACGGGCAGGGCCTCTTCGACCAGCAAGGTATGGTTACGGCCATCGCGGACGGTGCTGATCTGGTGCTGCAGGCGTAGCAACAGCACCGAGGTGACGCTCTGCACCGCCTGGCTGCGCCAGACGCCGATCCGGCCCAGCGTGGCCAGTTGCTGGCCGTCATGGGTTTTCCCCGCCAAGGAACGCTCCAGCAGTTCGTCGGCCAGGGTAGCGATCAACGGGTGGCTGCGGTGGATGAAACGGCAGCGCGGCGCAGGGGGCTGGTTGAAGTCGATGCGCAAATCGCCATCCACGCCTTCGGCTGCCAGCCGCTCCCGCAGCGTTGCGGGCAAGCGCTGATGGGCGCGGCGGTTCCACGGGCGCGCGGCGACAATCCCGCCCCCAGACGCGCCATGGCTTGGGTGGTAAAACGCTTGACGTCTTCGCCGCTGCCAAGCACGGCACGCATGCGCTCCCATTCCGGCAGTATGTCAGCAGGCCGCAAGCGGCGCTGGGCGAATACGGTGCGGTTCTTCTTAGCTTTTTCGGCCAGGCCGGTCCAGCGGACATCGAGTGCCCGGCTTTCCTCGTAGTCATCGAAATCAAAGGAGCGTTGCGGGCCGCCTGCACGTTCGCTGCGCAGCATCACGGCCTTCATCAGCGCCTGGGTGAGGGTGTGGTCGTCGTCGGGCAGTGGCACTGGCACGCCCAGTTCCTGACGGATCTTTTCCGCCTTGCGCAAGATAACCTGCAGTACGGCACCATCCACCGGGTTATTGGCGCCATAGATCAGGGTGGCGCGCACCCTGGGGCTGGTCTGGCCGAAACGATCAACCCGGCCTTCACGCTGCTCGTGGCGCGTGGGGTTCCAGGACAGGTCGTAATGGACGACGGCATCGAGGTTTTCCTGCAGGTTGATGCCTTCGGACAGGCAGTCAGTGGCAATCAGCAGGCGACGCTCGGCTTCGCCCAGGGCATCGACACGACGCTCCCGCTCTTCGGCCGGGAATTCACCCGTCACCACTTCCACGGTGACACCGCGGAATCTGCCTGTCAGATGGTTATGCAGGTAGCGGGCGGTGGCGATGTAGCGGCAGAACACCACGGGATTGAAGCCATCGTCGATAAGCTGCTTAAGATGGCTGCCGAGCAGACGCAGTTTGGGATCGCTCTCTTCACCGGCCAGTGTTTCGGCCTTGTTCAACAGGTCGAGCAGGGCAGGATCGCCGGTGTCAGCGGCTGGCACCACATCGTCTTCGCTGAGCGCATCTTCCGCGTCATCGAACAGCGGGCCGAGGATATCTTCAGGCGCCTGTTCCACCTGTTCGGCCAGCAAGCGGGTGCGCAGCGCCTGTACGGCCGCGGCCGGGCTGCTGGCGACGCAGCGCATCAAGGCCAGGGTGCCCCAGAAGCTGAGTCGCTGACTCCGCTCGTCCCCACCCGCGCGTTGTACCACTTCACGACAGTAGTCGAGCACGTCCTGAAAGAAGTTTTCCCACGGGCCTCCAAGGCGATAGGTCAGCTCGGCAGTTTCGCGCCGGGGGAAGATGCTGCCGTCCTGCCATTCGTCGATGTCGGGGCGCCGCCGCTGCACGAAGTGCAACGCCAACTGATCGCGCAGCCTTTCCTTGGTATCGCCGCTGGCGGTCGCCAGCGCAGCGAACTCCGGTTTCAGCAGCCCCAGCAAGCTGTAGAACGTATCCTGGTCGCCGCTGTGAGGGGTGGCGGTGAGCAGAACCAGGTGGCGCGCGTTGTTGGCTGCCAGCGCACGCAACAACTCGAAGCGCAGTTGCCGAGCTTGGCCCGCGCTGACGCAGGTGTGTGCTTCGTCGACGATAACGAACTCCGGGCAGGCACGGATGAAGTCGTGACGATGGCGCTCGGACTTGATGTAGTCGAGACTGACGACGGTGACTGGGTGCACCTGGAACAACGATTCACCGACCGGGATGCCGCGCTCCAATCGGGCTGCACTGGTCGCGGTGACAGCTACCGCGTGCAGGTGAAAGCGGTCGTTGAGTTCGCGCAGCCACTGTTCGACAAGGTGCGGCGGACACAAGATGGCCATACGCTGGATCTCGCCGCGATCCTGCAGCTCGCGCGCGATCAGGGCGGCCTCGATGGTCTTGCCGATCCCCACGTCGTCGGCGATCAGCAGGCGCACCGGATCAAGACGCAACGCCATCAACAGCGGCACCAGTTGATAGGTACGCGGCTCTACCGCGATGTTGCCGAAGCTGCGGAAAGGACCGGCTCCGCGACGCAATGCCAAGCGCAGCGAATCGGAGAGCAGGATGGCTTCGCCCTGACTGCCCTCCAGCGAGGGATCGGGTGGCGGGAAGTGAGCGGATTCGATGCTGGGTTCCAGGTCAATGTGGATCAGTGCGCCGTCCTCTTCAGTGCCGGACAAGGGCCGCAAACGCAACAATGGGGGAACGCTGCCGGGCTGCACGATCCATTCGCGCCCGCGCGCATGTATCAGGGAGCCCGGGGTGTATTGAGGAATAGACATCTCGATGGTTCTCATAGTCTCAGCAGACGGCCCAAACGCTGGAACAGCATCGGCCAGGCATCGGCGTCGGCAGGGAAGCGGATAAAGGTGTAGCCGCGGTCTTCCCAGGCGGCCTGCAAATCGCGCGGGGTATCGGGCAGGGCGATGGCGGCGTAATGGTCGGGCCAGTGCAGCAAGGCGAGGCCTTCGATTTCCACGCTCGCCGGATGCGGGCCACTGGGCAGATGCATAGCCACCGCCTGATGCCATTGGCCTGCCCAGCCAGACAAGGCTTCCGGCTCGGCGGGTAGAAACGGCTCGGCCTCTTGCTGCTGGGCAATGGCTTCGACCTGGGCCAGGCGCCAGAGAATGCGAACCGCCTCGGCGTTGCGCCGATCAATCAGTTCGTGGTCGGGCTGGTTGTAATAGGACAGCAGGCGACGGTAGCAACCCGCGACACAGCGGATATCAGGCTGTTCCTGGCGGCTCTCAAGGGCCGGCCATTCACCACCGTCAACCGGTACGTCGTAGTGCATGATGCGCAACGCATGGCGTGCAGCCTGTTGCAGCGCCAATGGATCATTGACCAGCCGGGTAAGCACGCCAGCGCCGCCTTCGGTCGCTTCATAGAACAGCACACCGTTGCGATGGCGAAGATCGGGTAACGCCTCGGCCAGCAATTCGGCCTCTTCGAGCTGGAAAGCCGCTTCAATACCGCGCTTGAGCGCATGCTGCAGAGTGACGAAGGTCTGTTCGTCCCAGGAGCCACAAGGTTGCAGCAGCAGGGCGTTCTTGTGATCCTGGACGTAAGGAACCACGCGTTGCGGCGGCAGACGATCCCCTTCGTTGGCGGTGTTGGCCGAACGGCGCTCCTCTCCCTCCCACCACCCTGTCCGAGAGTTGATGAAGAAGCCGAAGTCATTCGGTTCTCGGCGCCGGCGCAATCCCTTGTTGATGCGAGTAATGGTGGCACCGGCACCGTAGCGTAGAGTGCATATTCCTCCGTCACCGTCTTTGGCCAGCACGGTGCGCACGTCGACGTTGCGATTGCGGATCGCCCAGCGGAAGGTGGTCTGCAGTTCGAAGGCTTGGCGCTGTCGTTCCTCGTCATTGGCAGTGATGCGTTCGGTGGGCTCGGTATCAACGTTGTCGATGCGATACAGGCTGTTGATCTTCAGCGCATCCAACAGCGATTGGCCACAGGCATGGCAGTCGTTCCAATAGGATTCGAAATGCGCGCCGCCGCAGTTCGAGCAGATGCGTACCGACTGGGTACTGAGCGTGCCGCCGGCGCCGCCGGGATCATCGGACGACAATGCAATGCGAGCGCGTACTACCCTGTAGGCGCGGCCTTCGTGATACACCAAGCTGCGAGGCCCGAACTCGGAAAGTGCCAGAAAGCGTGGACGCTGGAGGAAGGTATTGCCGCCCCGCACATCGGCCCGGCCGGGGACGTAGGCCATCAACGGCAGCCGCGGAAAGTTGTAGCCCGGCAGAAAGCCCTCGGTGGCCAGATAACGGTAGGTGTAGAAATCGCTGGAGAAGGAGTCGCGGCCGTGCAGGAGCAACTCGATCTGATCGGACGCCTGCCGCCAACGGCGCTTGGCGTCATCGCGCTCGCGCTTATCGGTAATGGCGTAGTTGTTCAAGGTTTCATTGGCCAGGCGCTTCTGCCGTTCCGCCGAAGTGAATAGATCTCGCCAGCGATTGAAGGCACGATGGAAGGCTTCCGGTGCCGATGCAATGGCCGCCTCGGCATAGGCCTGGCAGTCGGTGAACCACGGAGCCGCTCTGGCGTCAGGTGTTCCTCCACCATGCGCAGCACGTTGATGGCTTGCCGGGTCGCCTCGGTTGTCACCCCTTCCTGACCCAAGGCTCCGACGATGTGCGCCCGCACGGGCAGTTGCGGCACGCCAGGATCGACGATGTTGGAAATCGAGCTGTCGAGCTCCTTGCGGCTAGCGGCCAGCCAGACAGCCTGAAGATGGCTCTGAATCAGATCCTGGTTGGCCAGATCCAGCAACGGCGCTTTGACCACGCCATGCACCATGGCGGTGGGCTCACGGAAGAAATACTGATCGTGCGGGCTGCGCGCGGCGTAGTAGGTCATTACCAGCGCCGCCTGGCCACTGCGACCGGCGCGACCGGCGCGCTGCACATAGTTGGCTGGTGTGGGGGGCACATTGCGCAGGTATACGGCATTGAGCGCCGAGATGTCCACGCCCAACTCCATGGTCGGTGAGCAGAACATCAAGGGCAAGAAGCGTGTAGGTTCGCCCTGCTTGTGCGCGATATCGTGCAGTTCGCCGTCTTTCAATGCGTCTCGCTCGCTGCTGCCGAAGCGAAAGCGGCTTTCGCGCAGTGCACGCAGTTCACCATCGACCTGGGCAGTATGTTCGCGCGCTTCCAGCCCGAACAGGAAGCGATCGCGTTGTCCGAGTATCGAGGCGATGGCTTGGTATTGCTGTTTGAAGAAAGCGTTCGGCCGCGTGCCGGACGTGTCGCCCAGATGAAATTGCACCCGGCCAGCATTGAGCCGGAAGCCTGGCACGTTGAACAGAGTGTGTTCATCCCTGCGAATGAAACCATCCTCTTGTGCGGCGCGGATCATGGCATTTAGCAAGGTCTGATAGTCGGCACGCCGCAAGTTGGCCGCCGCCGACTGCTCCCATGCTGCCGAGTTGCGCAGACTCTTGCCCAGGACCGTCTGCAGCCCGCCGCGCAGCACCAGTTCTTCATCTTTGCCGCGCAATGCATTCGCATTGGGAGGCTGAAGAAATAGCCAGCGCCAGCCGAGCAGGCGCTCTTCCCGACCAATGCCCCATGGATTGCACAGCAAGCGCAAGGCTTCGTCCTTACGCTGCTGCAACAGGCTGGGATCGAGGGCGGCGGCATCCACCGCCAGTCCTTTGCGCATGTAATCGAAGAGGCAGCGAAAGGCCTTTTCACGGGCCAGCGGCGTCGCGTTTCGCAGCAGGTCAGGCCCTTTGTCGAAACGCACCGCCTCACTGCAGAATGCCCGCAGGCCGGAGTAGTCCACTTCCAACAATCCCAGTTCTTCCAGGTTGGGATTGGTGTAGCGCCAACCGCGACGCTGGTCGAACCAGGCTCGGTACGCGAGCACGAAGCGCAAAGCTTCCTCCGCATCAGCCAGGTTCCGGCCGACCGATTGCGGCTCCTGCATCCACTCACCACGGTGGCTTGCTTCCGGGGTTTCCGTCGCACTCAGTGGCTGATCGAAGCCTAGGGCAGCACGTACGGCCGCCCCCAGCTCACTGTCGCTCAAACCCGTTGTGCCCGCCTGTACCAGCGCTCGATAGATGGCGCCGCGCAACAAGCTGACGAAGGTGAAGTCATTGAAATGGCCCGCCTGAAGCGCTGCGTCCTGGCGGTTGTCGGTGAAGCCCAGCAGTTTTCGTTTGTCGGAACCAATGGATGGCTGGCCGTGCATCCAGCGCAGCGCACTGGTAGTCAGCAACGTAGTCGCCGAGCTTCGCCCTTCCGCAGACAGTGCCGAAAGACGGTTGCCGTCCTTGCCCTGAGCGCCATGCACCGTACGGCAACGCAGGCAGTAACGGAACTTGCCGGGCAAGAACCAGGCCTCCTGGCCTCGCCCGACTTTGCCATTGCCTTGAATCGACAGTTGCTCGGCCTCCAAGCGCTGATGAGTGCGCTTGAATCTCACCTCACCATGCCGTGTGGTCTCAATCCACGACTCTGGATAGTCCTCCACCTTGCCCGTGAATTCGATGGGATCGTTGGCGTTCAGGGGCAGCAGGAAGCCCAGCCGTTCGCCGATGGCATCCTCTTCGACTTCGGAGGCGTCCGTGTCGTCATCCCGCATTTTCGGCATATCGTCGATGTCACGGGCTAGCACCTCCCAACCTGTATCGTCCCGGCGCATCCTGACCGGATGGTACTCCTGCCCACAATCTCGGCAGAAGTGCGTGGAGTACAGCCTTTTTTGCTCGTCTCCAGGCAGAAATTGTTGTCCCTCCAACTCGACCGGACGTGTTCCAGGAGCGTCAAGGGTAGTGAACACGACGCCAGCACCGCTATGAACTGGTGGAGACGAAAAGCGAAGAACGCTTTTTCGCTGCCCTGTCCGTCGGCACTGCGCTGCTTTTCGGGCTGGGCTGCCAGCAGCAGCATGGCGCGCAGCATGGCACCCACAGCCACCTCGTCCCGGCCCGACTCTTTGGCCAGGAGCTCGGTGGCCTTGGCAAAGGTCAGCGGATTGGCGCGAACCCATTTCCCCCCTTGTTCGCGCGTGATGCCAAGGCGTGTTTCCACCCAGATCGCTAAGGGATGCTGCTGCAGCGTGGCATCATCGGCATGTGAGGGAACGCCCGCGTCAATGGCGGTGCCCAATTGCGGTTTGACCGAATCAGCAGTTTCGGATGGCTCGGTAGCCCGTTCCAGATCTTCGGTGACGACATTGAAGGGGGAGATCTGGGTTGCGAACAAAGTGGAGGCAACGGAAGCGACTTTTTGATTGCGACCTTCCTGGCTGCCGCCCGAGGCCATCGTGGCTGACGTACCGATGCACTGCAGATGCTCCGGCGCCAGCCGTTCTCGAACACGCCTCACCAACATGGCCACGTCAGCGCCTTGTCGTCCACGATAGGTATGCAGTTCATCCAGCACCAGAAACTGCAGGCCGGCACAGTTGGTGATCACCCGACTGTCGGTCTCATTCTGCCGGGTCATGAGCATTTCCAGCATCATGAAGTTGGTCAGCAGAATATCGGGGGGATTGTCCCTGATCCGATCGCGTTCTTCCTTGCTTTCCTGGCCGGTATAGCGCGCAAAGGTTACCGGACCATCGTTGCCGACGAACTTGATCAACTCTTCACGCTGACTGTTGGCCAGCGCGTTCATCGGGTAGATCACAATGGCGCGTGTTCTAGGCGCGCTATCGTGGGCCTTGGCGCGTAACACCGCATCCACGATCGGGATGAAGAAGCACAACGACTTGCCCGAGCCGGTTCCCGTGGTCACCACGTAACTCTCGCCCCGAGCGGAGAAAGCGATCGCCTGTTCCTGGTGGGTGTAGAGGTCGATGGGAAACAATGCAGCCGTTGTCGGCAAAAGCTCGTTCGTCGCGGCAAGCTGCTGCGCCGAGCGCCCCTGCCGATAGCGTGGATTGATCTGTATCAGTGGCTCCGGCCAGTAACGGCCGTCAGCATATGCCGCATGAACGCCGGTCTGAATGTCTTCCGCTCGTATGGACGTGAAGGAACGCGCAAACTTGCTGTAGTCCGCGATTAACTGGCTTCTGAGTGAGAAAACGTCCATCGTCTCGTCCTCTATTGATCTTCGTTGAGCGTGCTACCGCTACCGCCTGCGCCGATGCGCTTCCATTTCGCACCACGCCCCTTGCCCGTTGATTTGATCAACTGCTCCGATTTCATCGCCCGCAGCACCAGCCGCACCATGTCCCGGCTTACGCCCGGGCAAGCTTCTTCAATCTCGGAAATCGAAAACGGCAGGGTGCGTCCCAAGACTTCTGCGCGCACCCGGTCGCCTTTGCTACCGCGACCGCGCTCGATGGTACCGACGCGCTCCTCAAACTCGCGGTAGGCCCGTAGCAAGGCTCCCCAGAAGTAATCGAGCCAGGGCTTGACGTCGTGCTGCCCCTGATGCCAGCCCTGCGAGCTGGCTTCCAGCGTCTCGTAATACCCTTCCTTGGTTTCCTCGAAGATGCGTTCCAGGCTGATGTAGCGGCCCACGGCATAGTCGAAGTGGTAGAGCAGCAGCAAGGTCAGCAAGCGGGACATGCGGCCGTTACCATCCGGGAAGGGGTGGATGCACAGAAAGTCGAGCATCGCCAGTGGCACCAGCACCAGGGGATCGACCAGGTGCTGATCCAGTGCGGTCGCGTAGTACCGGGCCAGATCGGCCATGGCCATGGGCGTCAGGTGCGCAGCGACCGGCTGGAAGCGCAGCCGCGACGTGCCGTCCGGATGGCGCTCGATGATGTCGTTGTTGGTGGCTTTCCAGCGCCCGCCCGCCTGCGGCATATAGCGGTACAGCAGGGTGTGCAATTGCAGCACTACGCCCTCGTTGAAGGACATGTGCGTGGCGGACTCGTGGATCAGCGCTAGGGCGTCGCGATAGCCAGCGATCTCCTGTTCCGAGCGACTCTTTGGTGTTGCGTTGCGGATAACCAGAGACTTCAACCGCGAGGGCGCGACGACAACACCTTCCAGCCGGTTGGATGACTCGGTGGACTCGACCACCGCGATCTGCCGTAGGCCCTTGAGGACTTCTGGCGACTGCGCGGCGTATAGCTGCTGCTTGCCCTGGTACTCGCCCAGTGTGCGCAACGTGGCCGCCTGGGTGCCATCGAACCGAAGCGCGGCGAGGTACTCGGGTGTGAGCGAGTGCATGAAAGTGTAAACTCAGGCTGTGTAAATGGGGTAATCATAGTCATTAAATGGGGCATTGTGTCGAAAAATACCTCATTATCATCGTTTGACTACCCCGTTTCCTGAACGCAGAAGAGGCAATAAGAGCCTTGCGGGGCCGGCATGGCTGGCCAGAAAGAAGGGGCGGAGCCTGAGTGCCAAAGAAATAGGCAATTAAGTTTCGGATTACCCCTTTTTCCTCTTAATTACCCCTGTTTCCAGCGTCCAGCCCTCGGCAAAGGCAAACGGCAAGGGAACGGCCCCCAAGGGACAACGGCGCTACCCAGCAAAGGGAAAGGGCTGCTCCTGCCCACTAACTACGGCAACATCCCGCCAATGCCATACCGCTGTCCTCCGCCGCACT
Organism: Burkholderia sp. MSMB1589WGS; assembly: GCF_001636105.1. NCBI lineage: Bacteria > Pseudomonadati > Pseudomonadota > Betaproteobacteria > Burkholderiales > Burkholderiaceae > Burkholderia > Burkholderia sp. MSMB1589WGS. Next base: position 1,537,644 of record NZ_LNJT01000007.1, on the reverse strand, counting down.
CAGATAGTTCGCCCAGGCCTGCAACAGCGTCCGCCGCTGATCCAGCAACAGCGCCTTGTTATAGGTTGCCCGAACCTTGTTGCTTTCCACATGGGCAAGCTGCCGCTCAATCGCATCAGGCCGGTATCCGTTCTCGTTGGCCCAGGTCGAAAAGGTCGTCCGCCAGCAATGCGGCGTCGTGCCCCGGCCCAGATTCATGTCGCGCATCGCGTAGGTGAGTCGGTTGGGCGTGGTGAAGCCCTTGCCGCTCCGGTGTGGAAACAGATAGCGCTGACCTCCAGTGATGCGCTGCAAGTCTTTCAGTGCTTGCAACGGCCTGCGTAGATAGCGGGCTGACATGATCTCGGCGCGCCTTCATCTTGGCCGCAGGCCTACGCCACAGTGCATCCTCAAAGTCGAACTCGTCCCATTCGGCATCAGCCGCTTCCCCAGGACGGCAAGCGGTCAGCGCAATGAGCCGCAGGCACAGCGCGGTTTCGGGGTAGCCCCTGTAGCCGCGCAAGGCCAGATAGAACGACTGAATCTGCTCGCGCACCATCGCCGCCTTACTTTCGCTGACCGGCACGCGTAGCAACCCGCGTAGGCTGGGAATTGGATTGGCCTCGACCAAACCACGCACCACCGCGAACTCAAAGATCGCCGACAGATCGCCTTTGACGTGAATGGCCGCCCAGGCACCGTGGGACTTGCATTCCTCAAGCAACGGGCGAATCTGCTTGACACCAATGTCGCTCATCGGCATCCCGTCGAACTTGGGCGAAAGGTACTTCCTGATGCGGGACTCTTTCGTGCGGTAGGAGCTAGGCGCGAAGACTGGCTTGATCTCGGCCAAGTATGCCTGGGCCACCTTGGCGAACGAGCTTGCACGGGCGCGCTTGCGTTCTTCCAGCGCGTCCAGGTTGCTTTGTTTGACCCGTTGTCGCTCATGGGCCGGGTGGATGCCTTGCTTGACGAGTGCGCGCGCCTGTTCTCGGGCAGCGCGCGCCTCTGCAAGACCTACTTGGGGAAAGCTGCCGATGGCAAAGAGGTTTTCCTTGCCTTGCAGGCGGTATTTCCGCCGCCAGAGCTTGCCGCCGGTTGGCTTGATCAGCAGGAACAAGCCCCCGCCGTCTGAAAGTTTCCAGTCTCGATCAATAGGTTTGACCGCCTTGATCTTGGCGTCGGTGAGTAGATTCTCGGGCATCGTTGGACTCCACTGCGGGGAAAAGTACCCCCACGGTTGAACACGAGTACCCCCCAACGCTACCCCCGAATTTTTCAGAACTCGATGAACAATAGGAACGCTCAGCAGACCGTATTTTTTGGCAAGCCCTTGATTTAAAAGGACTCACTCAGTCCACCGAGCGCTACTGAGCGCTCTTGAGATCAGAAAAAAACGTCAGACGTTGAACAGGAAGTTCATCACGTCGCCGTCGTGCACGACGTATTCCTTGCCTTCCGCGCGCATCTTGCCCGCTTCCTTCGCGCCTTGCTCGCCCTTGTACGAGATGAAGTCTTCGTACGCGATCGTCTGCGCGCGAATGAAGCCGCGCTCGAAATCCGTGTGGATCACGCCCGCCGCTTGCGGCGCGGTGTCGCCGATGTGGATCGTCCATGCGCGCACTTCCTTCACGCCCGCGGTGAAGTACGTCTGCAGCCCGAGCAGCTTGAAGCCCGCGCGGATCACGCGGTCGAGGCCCGGTTCGTCCATGCCCATGTCGGCGAGGAACGCTTCCTTGTCGGCATCGTCGAGGTCGGCGATTTCCGCCTCGATCGCCGCGCACACCGCGACCACCGGCGACTTCTCGCTTTCCGCGTACTTGCGCACCGCGTCGAGGTGCGGATTGTTCTCGAAGCCGTCTTCCTTCACGTTCGCGACGTACATTGCCGGCTTTGCGGTGATCAGGCAGAACGGCTTGAGGAGCGCCTGTTCGTCGTCGGACAGATCGAGGCCGCGCACGGCCTTGCCCTGATCGAGGCGCGCGCGCGCCTTCTCGAGCACCGCGACGAGCTTCGCCGCTTCCTTGTCGTTGCCCGATTTCGCCGCCTTCGAATAGCGGGCGAGCGCCTTCTCGACGGTGCCGAGGTCGGCGAGCGCGAGTTCGGTGTTGATGACTTCGATGTCGTCGAGCGGGCTCACCTTGCCGGCGACGTGGATGACGTTCTCGTCCTCGAAGCAGCGCACGACGTGGGTGATCGCGTCGGTTTCGCGGATGTTCGCGAGGAACTGGTTGCCGAGGCCTTCGCCCTTGCTCGCGCCGGCGACGAGGCCCGCGATGTCGACGAACTCGACGACGGCCGGCACGACGCGCTCGGGCTTGATGATTTCGGAGAGCGCCTTCAGACGCGCGTCAGGCACTTCGACGACGCCGACGTTCGGCTCGATCGTGCAGAACGGATAATTCTCGGCGGCGATGCCGGCCTTCGTCAGCGCGTTGAACAGGGTGGACTTGCCGACGTTGGGCAAGCCGACGATGCCGCATTTGAGGCTCATGGGTTCCTTCGGGATTCAATGGGTTACGGCTGGTCCGCGAGCCGTGTCGAGTGCGCCGGTGAAGCCGCGCGCGGCCGTCGCTGGACAAAATCCGGGGGCGGGACAAAGGCCGGATCGGGCGTCGCCCGACGATTTTGCACGAGCTTCGTCCACGAAAGCATGAATTGTAGCGCGTTCGGGGGCGCGATTCGGACGGACGCGGGACTGCCCGCCGCCGGCCGAGCTAGTCGGCGATCCGCCGATCGGCGAGCGCCGCGCGGCAGTCGTCGAGCACGAGTTGCGCGAGGCGGGCTTCGTAGTTCAGATCGTCGGTGTCGATGATTTCCTCTACCGCATCGCGCGCCCACGGCGCGTTGACGAAGTCCGCGTGCTTTTTCGCGATGTCGAGCGCGATGAGCGACAGCTTCGCGAGCGTCAGCCAATCGGCCTCGCGCGCATGCCGATCGAGCCATTTGTGCGCGGACTGGACCTGAAAGGCTGCACCGGGCCAGCTCTCGTTCAGGTAAAAGGCGCCGAGATTTCCGACGACGAGCCAGCAGAGCAGCTCCACTCGGTCCTGTTGATTGAGATGGTGGCGCAGGTCGCTCATGGCCGTGCTCACGAAGGTGGTTGAGACCTGTTTCTTCGACGCTCGCGGAAGGGGCGTGTCGTCATTGAAACGATAGCACGCGATGAGCGGAATCAGCCAAGCGTTCAGTGGGATGGAACGCACTTGGGGCCGGGCGCCGCCGATCGCGCGGGGCGGGACCGGCGACGCGAGCCGCGAGCCGCGAGCGACGAGCCGCCGATTCGCGGCCGGCGCCGATCGGCGCACCGCATCAATACCGGATCAATACCGGTAGTAGTCGCGATGATGATAGTAGCCGCCTTCCGGCACCACGATGCATCCTGTGAGCACGCTGCCCAGCACGACCGCGAGGGCGGCGAGAGCCGCGATCCGTTTCATCGACATCTCCTGTGGTTGCGTCGGCTCACTGTAGCGGCCGTGCGCATGACAAGCGGTGTGCGTTTGTAAGGAAACGTGTGGTGCGTAATGCGCGGTGCCGAACGCGTGCCGCGGCGCTCGCGCACCGGTTACATCGCCGCGGACGGGCGGCGCGACCGGCGCGCCGCGCGGCATTCGTCCTTGCGTGAAAACCCGCATCGGACGGCCGCCGCGAAACCGGCCCGGCGCATGCGTCGCCGCGTCGCGCACCCTGATTTACCGCAAATTCCCCGAGCGAAGCGGCATGCCCCTCCCGGCTATAATTCCCGCCATGACTGCCTATCACCAGACCTTCGACGTCGCCGTCGTCGGCGGCGGCCTCGTCGGCAAGACGGCCGCGCTCGCGCTGACTCAGGCCGGCCACAAGACCGCGCTGCTCGCGCAGCCGGCCGTCCCGCGTCCTGCCGATCTTGCATTCGACTCCCGCATCTACGCGCTGTCCGCGAGCTCGCAGGCGCTGCTCGAGCGGCTGCGCGTGTGGCAGGCGCTCGACCACGGCCGGCTCGCGCCCGTCTACGACATGCGCGTCTATGGCGACGCGCACGCCGAGCTGCACTTCTCCGCGTTCCAGGCGGCGGTGTCGCAGCTCGCGTGGATCGGCGAATCGTCGCTGATCGAATGCGCGCTCGACGCCGCGCTGCGCTTCCAGCCGAACCTCACGTGGTTCGACGCGCGCGCGCAGGGCCTCGACGTGAAGCCGGACGCCGCGACGCTCGCGCTCGCGAACGGCGACGTGATCGAATGCGATCTCGTCGTCGGCGCGGACGGCGCGCATTCGTGGGTGCGCTCGCAGATCGGCTCGAAGGTCGAGCGGCGCGATTACCGGCAGACGGGTGTCGTCGCGAACTTCAAGGCGGCGCAGCCGCATCGCGAGACCGCGTATCAATGGTTCCGCGACGGCGAGATCATCGCGCTGCTGCCGCTGCCGGACGGCCACGTGTCGCTCGTCTGGTCCGCGCACACCGCGCACGCCGACGAACTGCTCGCGCTCGATCCGGCGCAACTCGCGGCCGAGGTCGAGCGCGTGACGATGAACCGCCTCGGCGCGCTCGAGTGCGTGACGCCCGCGCAGGGCTTCCCGCTCGCGCTGCAGACGGTCGACCGGCTGATCGCGCCGCGCGTCGCGCTCGTCGGCGACGCCGCGCATCTGATTCACCCGCTCGCGGGCCAGGGGATGAACCTCGGGCTGCGCGACGTCGCCGCGCTCGCCGATACCCTCGCGAACCGCGAAGCGTTCCGCGATCTCGGCGACACCGTGCTGCTGCGCCGCTACGAGCGCGCGCGGCGCGAGGACATCCGCGCGCTGATGATCGCGACCGACGGCCTGCAGCGGCTCTTCTCGCTGCCGGGCGCGCTCGCGCGCGTCGTGCGCAACGCGGGGATGGCGCTCGTCGGCGCGCAGCCGCTCGTCAAGCGCTGGCTGGTTGCGTCGGCGCTCGGCTGATGGCGCCGCGAACCTTTGCGCGGCGCGGCGGTCGGACACTGCCCGGCCACAGTCAGTCGTACACTGTGACGATGCACGCACGCTTTGAAGGATGATTTGCATGAAAAAAACGATTCGTATCGCCACGCTGGCGCTCGCCGCCGCGACGGCGACGCTCGGCTGCACCGCGCAGGCCGACCAGGCCACCGACAAGCTGAAGGCCACGCTGCAATCGCGCCTCGGCGCCGACGCCCCGATCAAGAGCGTGACGAAGTCGCCGATTGAGGGTTGGTACGAGGTCAATCTCGGCTCGCAGATCGTCTATAGCGACGCGTCGGGCAATTACGTGCTGCTCGGCGAGCTCGTCAACACGAAGACGCACAAGAACCTGACGGCCGAGCGTCTCGCCGAGATCAACAAGATCGATTTCGCGAGCCTGCCGCTTTCGAACGCGATCAAGGTCGTGAAGGGCAACGGCGCGCGCAGGATCGCGGTGTTCTCCGATCCGAACTGCCCGTACTGCAAGAAGCTCGAGACGACGCTGCAATCGGTCGACAACGTGACCGTCTACACGTTCCTGTATCCGGTGCTGTCGTCCGATTCGACGGCGAAGTCGAAGTCGATCTGGTGCGCGAGCGACCGCGTGAAGAGCTGGCAGGCATGGATGCTCGAGCATCGCGCGCCCGCGGCTGCGGCGAACTGCGACACGACCGCGCTCGACAAGAATCTCGCGCTCGGCCGCGGCATGAACGTGACGGGCACGCCGACCGTGTTCCTCGCCGACGGTACGCGCCTGCCGGGCGCCGTGTCCGCCGACGAACTGAATCAGGCGCTCGCCAGCGTCAAGTGACGCGGCGTTTCCTGCATCGCGAAAGAGGCGCCGGCGTGTAGCCGGCGCCTCTTTTCGTATCCGTTTTCGTTCCTGTTCCCGTTTCTCCCTCGCCCCGACCGATTCCGACGATGAAGCCGATTCGCTACACGATCGTTCCGAAAGATCCCGCCGCGCACCTGTTCGAAGTGACGCTCACGCTCGCCGATCCGGACCCGGCGGGCCAGCGCTTTTCGCTGCCCGTATGGATTCCGGGCAGCTACATGGTGCGCGAGTTCGCGCGCAACATCGTGACGCTGCGCGCGTTCAACGACGCGGGCCGCAAGCTGCGGATCGGCAAGCTCGACAAGCAGACCTGGCAGGCCGCGCCGGCGCCCGGGCCGATCACGCTGCGCTACGACGTCTACGCGTGGGACCTGTCGGTGCGCGCCGCGCATCTGGACGACACGGGCGGCTTCTTCAACGGCACGAGCGTGTTTCTCGCGCCGCTCGGGCACGAGGGCGTGCCATGCGAGGTGACGATCGAGCGCCCGGCGGGCGACGCGTACCGGCGCTGGCGGGTCGCGACCGCGCTGCCGGAGGCGCGCGGCACGAAGCGTTACGGCTTCGGCGCTTACCGCGCGCAGAACTACGACGAGCTGATCGACCATCCGGTCACGCTCGGCGAATTCGCGCTCGCGTCGTTCGACGCGCACGGCGTGCCGCACGACGTCGCGATCGCGGGCCGCGTGACCGGGCTCGATCTCGAACGGCTTGCGGCCGACCTGAAGCGCGTGTGCGAAGCGCAGATCGCGCTGTTCGAGCCGAAGACGAAGCGCGCGCCGATGCCGCGCTACGTGTTCATGACGCAGGCGGTCAGCGACGGCTACGGCGGGCTCGAACACCGCGCGTCGACGGCGCTCGTCTGCAATCGCGCGGATCTGCCGGTGAAGGGGGGCGCGGCGCAGACGGAAGGCTATCGGACGTATCTCGGCCTGTGCAGCCACGAGTACTTCCACACGTGGAACGTGAAGCGGATCAAGCCGGCCGCGTTCGCGCCGTACGACCTGTCGCGGGAGAACTACACGTCGCTGCTGTGGCTCTTCGAGGGCTTCACGTCGTACTACGATGACCTGATGCTCGTGCGCAGCGGCCTCATCTCGCAGGACGACTATTTCGCGCTCGTCGGCCGCACGATCGCCGGCGTGCAGCGCGGCGCCGGCCGGCTCAAGCAGAGCGTCGCCGAAAGCTCGTTCGACGCATGGATCAAGTATTACCGGCAGGACGAGAACGCGACGAACGCGGTCGTCAGCTATTACACGAAGGGCTCGCTCGTCGCGCTCGCGTTCGATCTGGCGATCCGCGCGCAGACCCGCCACCGCAAGTCGCTCGACGACGTGATGCGGCTTCTGTGGCAGCGCTTCGGGCGCGACTTCTATCACGGCAAGCCGCACGGCGTCGGCGAGGACGACGTGAAGGCGCTGATCGCCGAGGCGACGGGCGTCGATCTCGGCCGCCTCTTCGACGATGCGGTGGCCGGCACGCGCGAGCTGCCGCTCGCCGAGCTCTTCGAGCCGTTCGGCGTGACGCTCGCGCCGGACACGGGTGCGAACGGCCCGGCCGATGCGCCCCCGAAGCCGACGCTCGGCGCGCGCACCCGGGGCGGCGCGGAATGCACGCTCGCGGCCGTCTACGAAGGCGGCGCCGCGCACCGGGCGGGGCTGTCCGCGGGCGACGCGCTCGTCGCGATCGACGGGTTGCGCGTGACGGGCTCGAACCTCGACGCGCTGCTCGCGCGCTACCGGGCCGGCGACAAGGTCGAAATCCACGCGTTCCGGCGCGACGAGCTGCGCGTCGCGCAACTCAAGCTCGACGGCCCGGACGTCGCGCGCTACAAGCTGACCGCACAGCCGAAACCCGCGGCGGCGCGCGCCCACCGCGGCGCGTGGCTCGGGCTGCCGGCGGCGCGCGGCGGTCGTTAATCGCGCCGAACCGGGTGCGGATTGTTTCGCTATTGCAACAATCCGTCACCCGGCCGCCGCTTTTTCGCGGCGGCGACGATCCGCACAATGGCGTCACTCGCGCTGCACTTGGCGCAAACCAAACCCGGAGCCCGACATGACGACCATTCTCCAGATCAATTCCGCCGCCCGCTCGCAAGGCGCCCAGTCGACGATGCTCGCCGACGAACTGACGGCCAGGCTGCAACAAGCCAACCCCGGCGCGACCGTCAAGGTTCGCAGCCTGCTCGCCGACGCGCTGCCGCACCTCGACGACGCGGTGCTGGGCGCGTTCTTCACGCCGGCCGACCAGCGCAGCGCCGAGCAGAACGCGATCGTTGCGAAGAGCGACACGCTGATCGACGAACTGCGCTCGGCCGACGTGATCGTGATCGGCGCGCCGATGTACAACTTCGGCGTGTCGTCGCAACTGAAGACGTACTTCGACTGGATCGCCCGCGCGGGCGTCACGTTCCGCTACACGGCGCAAGGACCGGAAGGGCTGATCAAGGGCAAGAAGGTGTACGTGGTGTCGGCGCGCGGCGGCAAGCACGTGGGCATGCCGACCGACAGCCAGACGCCGTTCCTGAAGACGTTCCTCGGCTTCATCGGCATGACCGACGTGACGTTCGTCTACGCGGAAGGCCTTGCGCTCGGGCCGGATGCGGCGAACGAAGCGCTCGCGAACGCTCGCGAGGCGATCGCGGCGGTTTGAGCGTCATTGCGCGATAGCCTGAAAAAAACTGAAAAAAGCGCCGCGGACCGGAAGGTTCGCGGCGCTTTTGTTTGTGCCTGCGATGCGCCGGATATCGGCCGGGGCGCGTGAGCTCGACGGACGTTCGTCGCGCGGCGTGAACGGGATCGCGCACGGCGCCGCGCGCGCCCGCCGTGCACGGGCGTCAAGCGAGCGTCTCGGCCTCGTCGGGCAGCCGCCAGTCGATCGGCGCGCGCCCGTGCTGCACGAGGTAGTCGTTCGCGAGCGCGAAATGACGGCAGCCGAGGAAGCCGCGATGCGCGGACAGCGGCGACGGATGCGGCGCTTCGAGCACGCAATGCTCGCGCGGATCGAACAGCGCGCGCTTCGCCTGCGCGTGCGCGCCCCACAGCATGAACACGAGGTGACGGTGGCGCGTCGCGAGTTCGTGGATCAGCGTATCGGTGCATTTCTCCCAGCCGCGCTTCGCGTGACTCGCGGCCGACGAGCGCTCGACCGTCAGCACCGTGTTGAGGAGCAGCACGCCCTGGCGCGCCCACGTGTCCAGACAGCCGTGGCGGGGCGGCTCGTAGCCGAAGTCGGCCGAGATTTCCTTGAAGATGTTGCGCAGCGACGGCGGCGGCCGCACGCCGGGCGGCACCGAGAACGCGAGCCCGTGCGCCTGCGGGATGCCGCGATCCTCGCCGTGATACGGGTCCTGGCCGAGAATCACGACCTTCACGTCGTCCGGGTGCGTGAGCCGCAGCGCGCGGAACACGTCGGCCGGATAAATCGCCTTGCCGGCCGCGCGCTCGCCGTCGACGAAACGGCAGAGCGGCGCATACGCGTCGCTCGCGACGAACGGCTCGACGATCGCGCGCCAGTCGGGCGGCAGCGCATCGAATTGCGATTCGAGGGTGGTCGTGGATGCGCCGCCTTTGGTGGCGGGCGGCGCGGGTGGAGCGTGATCGTCGAACAGCGAGGGTTGTTGCATCGGGCGAGACGAAGAGGGCTTGGTCATGCGGAAAAAGATCGGTCAGTCGGCGCGCAGGTCGCCGCCGCGCAGCCGATAGCCGCGCTGCGCCTTGCTCAGGTTGTCCGGCGCGATGCCCGGCAGCGCCGCGGCGACTTCGCCGGCGAGCGTCGCGAGTGCGCCCGCGTCTCCGTTGACGAGTTCGAGCTCGATCTCGCAGATCGGCTCGCGGCGCACGTCGCCGTCCACTTGCGCGACGACTTCGCCGCGATCGAGCGCCGCCTCGATCGTCGCGCCCGCGTGCTCGATGCGCCACAGCGTGCGCGAGAAGTCGGTGCGAAAGAGCGCGATGAGCTCCGGCGCGGCGGCGCGCAGCGCGTCGGCGGCGCTCGGCACGTCGCATGCGGCGCAGAGCGCGTCGATCTCGAGCGCCTCGCCCGCGACAGGCATCTCCCACTCATGGCGGCGATGCAGCCCGCGTTCGGCTACGCCGGCCGTCTTGAATGTCTGCAGCCAGCCCTGCGGCGCATACCGCAGCCGCAGCGCGCTCTTCGCGCGCGCGAGCGCGAGCGTCGGCGTGTCGAAGTAGACGTTCACGAGCGTGATCTCGCGGCCGTTGGCGCCGGCGCGGGCATCGAGAAAGCGCCGCGCCGCGTCGACTTGCGCGGCGGGCAGCGCGAGCTTGATTTCCTGTTCGATCGCCATCGCGCGCTGCTCAGAAAAACATCCGCGCGAGTTCCGCGCCCGGATTCTCGGCGCGCATGAACGCTTCACCGACGAGGAAGGTATGCACGCCCGCCGCATCCATCCGCTCGACGTCCGCGCGCGACAGGATGCCCGACTCGGTGACGACGATCCGGTCGTCCGGAATCGCGTCGAGCATGCCGAGCGTCGTGTCGATCGTCGTCTCGAACGTGCGCAGGTTGCGGTTGTTGATGCCGACGAGCGGCGTGTTCAGCTCGAGCGCCGCGTTCAGCTCGTCGCGGTTGTGCACCTCGACGAGCACCGCGAGCCCGAGCGAATGCGCGTACGCCTCGAGATCCTGCATCAGCGGCGTGTCGAGCGCGGCGGCGATCAGCAGGATCGCGTCCGCGCCCATCGCGCGCGCTTCGAGCACCTGATACGCGTCGACGATGAAGTCCTTGCGCAGCACGGGCAGGCTGCACGCGGCGCGCGCCTCTTCGAGATAGCGCGCGCTGCCCTGGAAGAACTGCTCGTCGGTCAGCACCGACAGGCATGCGGCGCCGTGCTCCGCGTACGAGCGGGCGATGTCGGCCGGTACGAAGTGCTCGCGCAGCACGCCCTTCGACGGGCTCGCCTTCTTCACCTCGGCGATGACGGCGGCGCGTCCTGCCGCGTGCTTGCTGCGCAGCGCGCCGACGAAGTCGCGCGAATCGCGCGCCGACGCCTGCAGTTTCAGTTCTTCGAGCGGCGCGCTCTTGAGCGCGGCGGCGATCTCTTCGCGCTTGACGGCGATGATTTTGTCGAGGATGTCGCTCATGGGTGTCCTGCGTGCTGGATTCGGTTTCGGATTCGGTCAAGGCGCGAGGCGCCGGATCAGCGCTTGAACTGCTGCGTGAAGCGCACGAGCTCGTCGACCTTCTCGCGGGCGCGGCCGCTCGCGATCGCTTCGCGCGCGAGCTGGATGCCGTCGGCGATCGAGCCCGCGACGTTCGCCGAATAGAGCGCGGTGCCCGCGTTCAGCGTGACGATCTCGCGCGCGACGCCCGGCTTGTTGCCGAGCGCTTCGAGCAGCATCACGCGGGATTCGTCGGCGTTCTCGACCTTCAGCGTGCGGTTCGACACCATCTGCATCCCGAAGTCCTCCGGATGGATTTCGTACTCGCGCACTTCGCCGTCGCGCAGCTCGCCGACGAGCGTCGCCGCGCCGAGCGACACCTCGTCCATCCCGTCCTTGCCGTAGACGACCAGCACGTGCCGCGCGCCGAGCCGCTGCATCACGCGCACCTGGATGCCGACGAGATCCGGGTGGAACACGCCCATCAACTGGTTCGGCGCGTCGGCCGGGTTGGTGAGCGGCCCGAGGATGTTGAAGATCGTCCGCACGCCGAGCTCGCGGCGCACGGGCGCGATGTTGCGCATCGCCGGATGATGGTTCGGTGCGAACATGAAGCCCATCCCCGTTGCGGCGATCGACGCGGCCACCTGATCGGGCTGCAGGTCGATGTTCACGCCGAGCGCCTCGAGCACGTCGGCGCTGCCGGACTTGCTCGACACGCCGCGGTTGCCGTGCTTCGCGACCTTCGCGCCCGCCGCCGCCGCGACGAACATCGTCGCGGTCGAGATGTTGAACGTGTGCGAGCCGTCGCCGCCCGTGCCGACGATGTCGACGAAATTCGCGTTGTCCTCCACCTCGACGTGGCGCGCGAACTCGCGCATCACCGTCGCGGCGGCGGCGATCTCGCCGATCGTCTCCTTCTTCACGCGCAGGCCGGTGATGATCGCGGCCGCCATCACGGGCGACATGTCGCCGCGCATGATGAGCCGCATCAGGTGCAGCATTTCGTCGTGGAAGATCTCGCGGTGCTCGATCGTGCGCTGCAGCGCTTCCTGGGGAGTGATCGTCATGATTCGGTCCGCCGTCGTCAGGCTGAATGAGCGGCCGCTTGCCGCGCTTCCTTGAGGAAATTCTCGAGGAGCGCGTGGCCGTGCTCCGACAGGATCGATTCCGGGTGGAACTGGACGCCTTCGATGGGCAGCGTCTTGTGGCGCACGCCCATGATCTCGCCGTCGTCGGTCCACGCCGAGATCTCCAGGCAATCGGGCAGCGATTCGCGCTCGACCGCAAGCGAATGATAGCGTGTCACGTCGAAATGCTTCGGCAGATCGGCGAACACGCCGCGGCAGTCGGTCTCGATCCGGCTTACCTTGCCGTGCATGATGGTCTTCGCGCGCACGACGCGGCCGCCGAACGCCTCGCCGATCGCCTGATGGCCGAGGCACACGCCGAGGATCGGCTTCTTGCCGGCGAACTTGCGCAGTACGTCGAGCGTGATCCCCGCGTGCTGCGGATTGCTCGGGCCGGGCGACAGGCAGATCGTGTCGGGATTCAGGCGCGCGATTTCGTCGAGCGTGATCTCGTCGTTGCGATAGGTGCGCACGTCCTCGCCGAGCTCGCCGAAGTACTGGACCAGGTTGTAGGTGAACGAATCGTAGTTGTCGATCATGAGCAGCATGGTCAGTCTCCGGTCAGAAATCGGAATCGAGGCCGTCTTGCACCTGTTCGGCCGCGCGCAGCACCGCGCGCGCCTTGTTCTCGGTTTCCTGCCATTCGGATTCGGGCACCGAGTCGGCAACGACGCCCGCCGCCGCCTGCACGTACAGATTGCCGTTGTGGATGAGGCCCGTGCGGATCGCGATCGCGAGATCCATCTCGCCCGAGAACGACAGATAGCCGACCGCGCCGCCGTAGAGCCCGCGCTTCACCGGCTCGAGCTCGTCGATCAGCTCCATCGCGCGCACCTTCGGCGCGCCGGACAGCGTGCCGGCCGGGAACGTCGCGCGCAGCACGTCGTAGTTCGTCATGCCGGGCTTCAGCTTGCCTTCGACCGAGCTCACGATGTGCTGCACGTGCGAGTATTTCTCGATCACCATCTTGTCGGTCACTTGAACCGAGCCGATTTCCGCGATGCGGCCGACGTCGTTGCGCGCGAGGTCGATCAGCATCACGTGCTCGGCGATTTCCTTCGGATCGCTGAGCAGCTCGGTCGCGAGCTCGGCGTCGCGCTCGGGCGTGTTGCCGCGCGGCCGCGTGCCGGCGAGCGGGCGGATCGTCACGATCTGGTCGCCGCCGCGCTTCTCCTGGCGCACGAGGATCTCCGGCGACGCGCCGACGACGTGGAAGTCGCCGAGGTTGTAGTAATACATGTACGGCGACGGATTCAGCGAGCGCAGCGCGCGGTACAGCGACAGCGGGTTGTCGCGATACGGCTTCGTGAGGCGCTGGCCGACCTGGATCTGCATCAGCTCGCCCGCCGCGATGTATTCCTTCGCCTGGCGCACGGCGGCCAGATAATCTTCCTTCTTGAACTCCCGATAGATCTCGGTGCGCACGCTCGCCGACGTGACGGGCGGCACGACGCTCGCGCGCAGCCGGTGCTTGAGCTCGCGCAGCCGCTGCCTGGCCTTCGTGTATGCCTCGGGCTTCGTCGGATCGGCGTAGACGATCAGGTAGAGCTTGCCGGCGAGATTGTCGATGACGGCGACTTCCTCGGTCAGCAGCAACTGGATGTCGGGCAGGCCGAGATCGTCGCGCGGCGCAGTGTGCGCGAGCTTTTTCTCGATGTAGCGCACCGCGTCGTAGCCGAAGTAGCCGGCGAGGCCGCCGCAGAAGCGCGGCAGGCCGGGGCGCTGCGCGACCTTGAAGCGGCTCTGGAACTTCGCGATGAATGCGAACGGGTCGCCGTCGTGGGTCTCGACGACCTGGCCGTCCGTCACGATCTCCGACGCGCCGTTCTTCGTGCGCACGAGCGTGTGCGCGGGCAGGCCGATGAACGAGTAGCGCCCGAAGCGCTCGCCGCCCACGACCGATTCGAGCAGGAACGAGTTGGCGCCGCCGCGTTCGGGCTGCGCGAGCTTCAGATACAGCGAAAGCGGCGTTTCGAGGTCGGCCAGCGCTTCGGCGATGAGCGGAATGCGGTTGTAGCCCTCGTTGGCGAGCGATTGGAATTCGAGTTCGGTCATGTTCCGGTCCTGTCGTCGGGACGATCGGCGCGGCGCGCCGGGGATAGCGTGGCGCTGCGCTCGCGCCCGGAGCACGGCCCCTCGCGGGGCGGATCGGACGAACCGGCGGATGCTGTGCCTGGCGATCGTGCGTCGCGTGCCGGCAAGCAGCCCGAACGCGAAGCGTTCGACAGCGGCAGGGCCGACGGGTTGGACGACGATCGGGGGCGCGGACGCGCAGCGAAACAAAAAACGGGGCTGAAGACGAGCTTCAGCGTACCTCATCGAGGTTGGCGCGACCAGCGACGCCAGGGCCAGGCTCCCCGGTCGATGCTGCTCAGACTCCGTTTTTTGTTTAGAAACATGCGGATGGAAGAAAAAGTCAGGTGGCTGATCTTGCCGCTGAGTTCGCCGAATTGTGCGCGGCGATGAGCTGCGCGGCGGCGAGAAGCGAATCGACTATACCATCCGATTCGATCGTTTGTATAGCGTTGCCGTGGTTATAGCCGTACGGCACCGTCAGCGTCGCCATCCCGGCCGCGCGGCCCGCGAGCGCGTCGTTCTCCGAATCGCCGATCGCGACCGTCGCGCGCGGCGCGACGCCGAGCGCGTCGCACGCGGCGAGCATCGGCGCCGGATCGGGCTTCTTGCGCGGCACGCTATCGCCACCGAACACCGCGCGGAAGTAGCCGGCGAGTTCGTACTGCGCGAGCAGCTCGACCGCGAACCGGTGCGGCTTGTTCGTCACGCATGCGAGCTTGACGCCCGCATCGCGCATCGCCCGCAAGCCTGCGTCGACGTCCGGGTAGAGCCGCGTGTGGCGGCCGTTGATCTTCGCGTATTCGGCTTGATAGAGCGCGAGCGCCTCGTCGAAGCGCGCGTTCGCGTCGTCTGCGGAAAAGCGCGGCGTCAGCACGCACCGGATCAGGTTCTCCGAGCCCTTGCCGACGTAGCGCATCACCTCCTCGCGCGTCGTTTCCTGCGCGTCGAGCTGCGCGAGCATCGCGTTCAGGCCGGCCGCGAAATCGTCTGCGGTATCGACCATCGTGCCGTCGAGGTCGATGAGCGCCGCTTCGATGCGCGGCGCGTCGATGAGGGGCGACGTCGGCACCGTGCTCACGCGCGCTCGACGGCTGCGAGCGCGTCGCGCATCTCGCCGATCACCTGGCGATAGTCGGGCTTGCCGAAGATCGCCGAGCCCGCGACGAACGTGTCCGCGCCCGCTGCCGCGATCTCCGCGATGTTGTCGGCCTTCACGCCGCCGTCGATCTCCAGATGGATCTCGCGGCCGGTGCGCGCGGCATGCGCGTCGATGCGCGCGCGGGCGTCGCGCAGCTTGTTGAGTGCCTCGGGAATGAACGACTGGCCGCCGAAGCCCGGATTCACCGACATGATCAGCACGAGGTCGACGCGGTCCATCACGTGGTCGAGGTAGTTGAGCGGCGTCGCCGGATTGAACACGAGGCCCGCCTTGCAGCCGTGATCGCGGATCAGGCCGAGCGTGCGGTCGATGTGGTCCGACGCTTCCGGATGGAAGCTGATCAGGTTCGCGCCCGCCTTCGCGAAATCCGGCACGATCCGGTCGACCGGGCGCACCATCAGATGCACGTCGATCGGCACTTGCACGTGCGGACGGATCGCCTCGCAGACGAGCGGGCCGATCGTCAGGTTCGGCACGTAGTGGTTGTCCATCACGTCGAAGTGGATCCAGTCGGCGCCGGCGGCGACGACGTTGCGGACTTCTTCGCCGAGCCGCGCGAAGTCGGCCGACAGAATGCTGGGGGCGATGCGGAATTGCGTCATGAGCGGAAAGTGCGTGGGGAGCGGTGCGATACGGAAAAACGTCATTCTACCGCCGCGGCGCGCGGCGCCCGGTTGCGGGCCGGGGCCTCATCAAGCAGAATGCCGAACCAAAGCGGCGCGTCGGCCGCGCGGGGCGGGCGCCTCGGCAGCGGCTGCGGCGGGCGACCTCGACGGGACCACCATGAGCCAGTATCGATTCAGCGTGTCGGTGAAGACCAGCTATCTGCCGGAACAATCCGACCCCGAACGCCGTCAATACGCATTCGCGTACACGCTGACGATCCGCAATACGGGCCAGGTCGCGGCGCAATTGATCGCCCGGCACTGGATCATCACGGACAGCGAGAGCCAGGTTCAGGAGGTGAAGGGGCTCGGCGTCGTCGGCCACCAGCCGCTGCTGCAGCCGGGCGAGCAGTTCGAGTACACGAGTTGGGCCGTGATCGCGACGCCTGTCGGCACGATGCGCGGCGCGTATTTTTGCGTCGCGGAGGACGGCGAGCGCTTCGAGGCGCCCGTCGACGAATTCGCGCTGCACATGCCGCGCACGCTGCATTGAGCGCGCGGCGCGGCCGGGTCGCGGAAGATTGGGGCGCTGCTGTCAGCGCTGGGGCTTGTCGTGCCGGCTGGACGGCTTCTTCTTGCCTGAAGCCGTCCAGACGACGATGAAGATGAGTAGGGCGAGCGCCAGCAACGCTTCCAGCGCAAAGATGAGCATCGGGTATTGGTCGAGCAGATCGGACATGGCGGTTTCCATCAACAACGGACATTGTATGGGTTTTGGCCGGCGGCTTGCCGGGTGGGCGGCCGCCGCCGCGGTGGCGGCGCTTCTTGCCGCATGCGGCGGCACGCCGGTGCGGCAGGCGTCGCGGCCCACGGGTGCCGCGATCGTACCAGGGCAGATCGCGGCTGCGCGGCTCACGCCCGTCGCGTGGCAGCAGGTGCCCGGCTGGCAGGACGATAGCCTGATCGGCGCGACGATCGCGCTGCGCCAGAATTGTGCGCGCCTCGCGCGGCAGGCGAACTGGCAGCGCGCGTGCGCGGCCGCCTTGCGGCTCGACGATCTCGACGTCGGCAGCGCCCGCACTTTCTTCGAGACGTACTTCACGCCATTCCAGTTCGCGAACAACGACGGCACGCTCGACGGCCTCGTGACCGGCTATTACGAGCCGCTGCTGCACGGCTCGCGGGTGCGGCGCGGCCCGTATCAGTACGCGCTCTACCGCTGGCCCGCCGGCTACCGCGCGGGCGCGTCGATGCCGGCGCGCGGGCAGCTCATGCGCTCGGGCGCGCTGAACGGCAACGAGCTCGTCTGGGTCGACGATCCGATCGAGGCGTTCTTCCTGCAGGTGCAGGGCTCGGGCCGCGTCGTCCTCGACGACGGCGCAGTGATGCGGGTCGGCTACGGCGGCACGAACAACCAGCCGTACCGCTCGATCGGCAAGTGGCTGCTCGATCATGGCGAACTCGGCGCCGGGCAGGCGACGATGCAAGGAATCAAGGCGTGGGCGCGCGCAAATCCGTCGCGGGTCGATGCGCTGCTCGACACGAATCCGCGATTCGTGTTTTTCCGCGAGATGCCGTCCCAGGAGGACGTGCCGCACGGCGGAGCGGACGGCCCGGTCGGCGCGCTCGGCGTGCCGCTCACGCCGGAGCGCTCGATCGCGGTCGATCCGTCGTCGATCCCGCTCGGCACGCCGGTGTTCCTGCAGACGACGCGTCCGATGACGAATGCGCCGCTCAATCGCCTCGTGTTCGCGCAGGACGTCGGGACGGCGATCAAGGGCGGCGTGCGGGCAGACTACTTCTGGGGGCTCGGCGACGATGCGGGCGACCAGGCCGGCCGGATGAAGCAGACCGGACGGATGTGGCTGCTCTTCCCGAATTCATGATCGGCTCGTGAGTGTGTGCGTGCGCGCGCCGGGCGCGTGAGCGTGACCGCGTGACCGCCTTGAGCATTGCAGCGTTGGGTCGGCGGCAGATTGCGCGCCGCGTTCGTCCGCATGCCGGGCGGTGCGCTTTGTTTGCGGGTGATCGGCGGTGGGGCGGGGCGCGTACCGCCGTCCGCCGCTATGCGCGAAGTGTCACGGGCGTCGCTTGTCGACGATTCGCCTCGCCTTGCCAACCGAGCGCTCAATGCCGTTGACGGGCAACACGTTGATGATCGCCGTCACGCCGATCAGCGACTTGATGTCGTGAGCGAGCCCGCGGCGTGCGGCGTCGATCGCGGCCGCATCCGGCGCTGTCTCCGGGCAGGGCTCGACGTTGAGCGTCAGCACGTCGAGCGGCCCGTCCTTCGTCAGGACGACCTGATAGTGCGGCGCGAGCGCACGCTGCTTGAGCAATTGCTCTTCGAGCTGGGTCGGAAACACGTTCACGCCGCGCACGATCATCATGTCGTCCGAACGGCCGGTGATCTTTTCCATCCGGCGCATCGTGCGCGCGGTGCCGGGCAGCAGGCGCGTGAGGTCGCGGGTCCGATAACGGACGATCGGCATTGCCTCCTTCGTGAGCGACGTGAACACGAGCTCGCCGAACTCGCCGTCCGGCAGCACTTTGCCGGTGTCGGGATCGATGATTTCGGGGTAGAAGTGATCTTCCCAGATCGTCGGGCCGTCCTTCGTTTCGACACACTCCGACGCGACGCCCGGGCCGATCACTTCGGAGAGCCCGTAGATATCGACGGCGTCGATGCCCATGCGCTTCTCGATCGCGACGCGCATGTCGTTGGTCCACGGTTCCGCGCCGAAGATGCCGATCCGCAGCGAGCACTGGGCGGGATCAAGGTGTTGGCGCTCCATCTCGTCGGCGATCGACAACATGTAGCTGGGTGTCACCATGATGATGTCGGGCTGGAAGTCCTGGATCAGTTGCACCTGCTTTTCGGTCTGGCCGCCACCGAACGGAATCACCGTCAGCCCGGCCCGCTCCGCGCCGTAATGCGCGCCGAGACCGCCCGTGAAGAGGCCGTAGCCGTAGCTCACGTGGACCTTGTCGCCTGGCCGCGCGCCCGCCGCGCGGATCGAGCGGGCGACGAGACTGGCCCACGTGTCGATGTCTTGCGCCGTGTAGCCGACCACGGTCGGCTTGCCCGTCGTGCCCGACGAAGCATGGATGCGCGAGATGCGCTCCTGCGGCACGGCGAACATGCCGAACGGATAGTTGTCGCGCAGGTCGTTCTTCGTCGTGAACGGAAAGCGGCTCAGATCCGCGAGCGTTTTCAGATCGGTCGGATGCACGCCCGCCTCGTCGAACTTGCGCCGATAGACGGGCGAATTCTCGTATGCGTGCGCGAGTGACCATTTCAGGCGGTCGAGCTGAAGCGCGAGCAGTTCGTCGCGGCTCGCCCGTTCGATCGGTTCGAGCGGAAGCGAGGTTGCCATGATGTCTCCAATATATTTATGTGAGCGTACGTGGACGCTAACGGTCTACAGGGATCACCGTCCCTTTGATTTGGGTCGATTTGCCGCGGAACATCGCGACGGTTTCTCCTGCCCGGTTCGTTACGCGGATATCGTAGATGCCGTGCCGGCCGTTCAGCGTCTGCTCCGTCGCTTCCGCGGTGAGCACGTCGCCGCCTGCCACCGGCTGCAGGAATTCGATCGAGCAGCCGGCTGCGACCGTGTTGACGTTGTACGAGTTGCACGCGAACGCGAACGTCGAATCCGCGAGCGTGAAGATGAGTCCGCCGTGGCAGATCTGGTGGCCGTTCAGGAAATCGGTGCGCACCGGCATGCGCGTGCGCGCGTAGCCCGGCCGCACTTCGAGCAGCTCGATGCCGAGGCCGCGGCTGCAGGCGTCCGCGGCGTACATTGCATTGGCGGTTGCGCGGGCGAGCGCTTCGGCGGAGCGTTCGGCGGCTGCCGTTGGGGAGCGTTCGGCCATCTCAGCGTCCTTCGAAGCGCGGGGCGCGCTTTTCGATGAACGCGCGCACGCCTTCCGCGTAGTCGTACGATTGCCCGAGCTCGCGCTGAAAATCGCGTTCAAGATCGAGCTGCTGGTCGAGCGTATTGGTGACGCCCGCCCGCATCGCTTGCTTGATTGCCGCGATCGCGCGCGTCGGCTGCTGCGCGAGTTGTCGGGCGAGCTGCAAGGCGGTATCCGTGAGTTCGGCATCGTCGACGACGCGCCACACGAGCCCCCAACGCTCGGCCTGTTCGGCGCCGAGTTTGTCGCCCGTGAGCGCGAGGCCGAGCGCGCGGGCGAAGCCTACGCGCTGCGGCAGGAACCACGTGCCACCGGAATCCGGGACGAGGCCGATCTTCACGAACGACTGAATGAAACTGCTCGATTTCGCCGCGATGACGAGATCGCAGGCGAACGCGAGATTGGCGCCCGCACCCGCCGCGGTGCCGTTTACGGCAGCGATGACGGGCAGCGGCAGCGCTTGCAGGCGGCGAATGAGCGGATTGAAATGCGCGTCGATCATGTCGCCGAGATCGGTCATCTCCCCCGGCGTGAAATCGAGGTCGGCAAGATCCTGGCCCGCGCAGAAGCCGCGTCCCGCGCCGGCGAGAATCAATGCGCGCGCGTTGGCGGCCTGCACGTCGTCGAGCGCCGATTGCAACTCGCGATGCATGTCGCGCGTGAAGCTGTTGAGCTTGTCGGGGCGGTCGAGCGTGATCGTCGCTATCCGCGCCGCGGGATCGATTTCGATGCGAATCGCTTGGTAGGACATCGGCTGTCTCCTTATATCTTCGAAATCAACGGGATGCGTCCTTCGCCTGCTGGCCAGCCTTATACGCGTTCGATCGCGATCGCGATGCCTTGCCCGACGCCGATGCACATCGTGCAGAGCGCGAAGCGGCCGCCCGTGCGATGCAGTTGATACGTCGCGGTCGTCACGAGCCGCGCGCCCGACGCGCCGAGCGGATGCCCGAGCGCGATCGCGCCGCCGTTCGGATTCACGCGCGGATCGTCGTCCGCGACGCCCAGCAGCCGCAGCACCGCCAGCCCTTGCGACGCGAACGCCTCGTTCAGCTCGATCACGTCGAACTGCGCGAGCGTCATCCCGAGCCGCGCGAGCAGCTTCTGCGTCGCCGGCGCCGGGCCGATCCCCATCACCCGCGGCTCGACGCCCGCCGTCGCGATCCCCAGCACGCGCGCGCGCGGCGCGAGGCCGTGACGCCGCGCGGCCGCCTCGCTCGCGACGAGCAGCGCGCATGCGCCGTCGTTCACGCCCGACGCGTTGCCCGCCGTCACCGTGCCGTCCGCCCGCACGACGCCCTTGAGCTTCGCGAGCGCGTCGAGCGTCGTCTCGCGCGGATGCTCGTCGCGCGCCACGACGAGCGGCTCGCCCTTCTTCTGCGCGATCGTCACCGGCACGATCTCCTGCGCGAGCGTGCCGTCGGCCTCCGCGCGCGCCGCCTTCTGCTGGCTGCGCAGCGCGAACGCGTCCTGGTCGGCGCGGCTCACGCGGTAGTCGGCCGCGACGTGCTCGGCCGTCTCCGGCATCGAATCGATGCCGTACTGCTGTTTCATCAGCGGATTGACGAAGCGCCAGCCGATCGTCGTATCGAAGATCTCGGCCTGCCGCGAGAACGCGCTCGTCGCCTTGCCCATGACGAACGGCGCGCGGCTCATGCTCTCGACGCCGCCCGCGATCATCAGGTCCGCCTCGCCCGCCTTGATCGCGCGCGCGGCGATGCCGATCGCGTCCATCCCGGAGCCGCAGAGGCGGTTGACCGTCGCGCCGGGCACGGCGTGGGGCAGGCCGGCGAGCAGCAGCGACATGCGCGCGACGTTGCGGTTGTCCTCGCCGGCCTGGTTCGCGCAGCCGTAGACGACATCGTCGACGGCGGCCCAGTCGACGTCGCGGTTGCGCTCGACGAGCGCCTTGAGCGGCACCGCGCCGAGATCGTCGGCCCGCACCGGGGCCAGCGCGCCGCCGTAGCGGCCGATGGGCGTGCGGATTGCGTCACACAGGAATGCTTCGGTCATGTCGAATTCCGGCAAAGGTGAACCCGCGAGCGGGCGGGTTCATTCATGGTAGTGAACGATCGCGTGATCGGCAGCTCGGCCGAACGGGCTATGCTGTTTGGCCTGCTACCGCAGGAACGGCCCTCGGCGCAACATGGTGCCTGCTCTGCACGACGCGGAAGCGGTTCGCGACGAACGCGGCGTCGGCGAGCGACGCGTTCGCGGCCGGATTGGCGCCCGTGCCGTGGAAGTCGGAGAACGCCGCCGATTGATTGACGAACACGCCGCCCGTCAGATTGATCGACAGCGCGACGCCGCCGCGTACCGCCGCTTCGTGCGCCGCTTCGACGACGGCGTCGTCCGTGCTATAGACGGACAGCGTGAGCGCGCCGTGCTCGGCCGCGATCGAGCCGGCGAGATCGAGCGATTGCGCGGTCGAATCGGTCGCGATGACGAACGAGATCGGACCGAACCATTCCTGCGTGTACTTTGCGCGATCCGCGACGTCGAGCTGCAGCACGAGCGGCGTGCGCACGCGTGTATCCTTGAATGCCGGATGCTCGAGGGCCTGGCTGTCGGCGAGAATGCGGCCGAGCTTGCGCGCGTCGTCGATGCGGGCCGCGACGCCTTCGTTCTGAAGTGCGCCGATGAGATCGACCGACCGTGCCGGGTCGCCCGTCAGCTTCTGCACGGCGCCGGCGATGGCCTGCGCGACGTCGTCGAAGCCGACGTGCCCTTCCGCGGTGCGGATGCCGTTGCGTGGGACATAGATGTTTTGCGGTGCGGTGCACATCTGGCCGGAGTAGAGCGCGAGCGAGAACGCGATGTTCTTGACGGCGGCTTTCAGATCGTCGACGGAATCGATCACGATCTGGTTGACGCCCGCCTTCTCCGTATACACCTGCGCCTGATGCGCGTTGCGTTCGAGCCAGGTGCCGTTTTGCGAACTGCCGGTGAAATCGATCAGCTTGATTTCCGGACGGCGCGCGAGCTCCTGGACGAGCGCACCGTCGTTTCCTTCGGTCGCGAGCAGCGTGACGACGTTCGGATCGAAGCCGGCTTCGCGCAGCACGTCGCGCGCGATGCGCACGGTGATCGCGAGCGGCAGGATCGCGCCCGGATGCGGCTTGACGATGACCGTGTTGCCGGTCGCGAGATCGGCGAACAGGCCCGGATAGCCGTTCCAGGTCGGAAACGTGCAGCAACCGAGCACGAGCCCCGCGCCGCGCGGCACGATCATGTAGCGCTTGTGCATCGCGAGCGGCGGGTTCTTGCCCTGCGGCTTTTCCCAGTGCGCGTTGGCGGGGATGCGCTGCAGTTCCTGCCATGCGTAGGCGACGGCTTCGAGCGCGCGGTCCTGCGCATGCGGCCCGCCCGCCTGGAACGCCATCATGAACGCCTGTCCGGTGGTGTGCATCACGCTGTACGCGATTTCGAAGCTCGCACGATTCAGCCGGGCGAGGATTTCGAGGCACACGCCAGCCCAGGCGGACGGCCCGGCCTTGCGCCACGCGCTCTGTGCCTGCGCGGCGGCGGCGATCAGTTCGTCGGGCGACGATTTCGGGTAGCGGATGCCGAGCGCAAAACCGTATGGCGAGCGCTCGGCGCCGACCGTTCCGCCCGAGGCGGGCTGATCGAGTTCGAAAGGTTTGTCGAGTCGGGCTTTGAATGCTGCTTCGCCGTCTGCGTTGGCGCTTTCCCCGTACACTTTGGGGCTCGGCATCTCGGCGAACGGGCTCCAGTAGCCGCGCGTTTCGATCGTGGAGAGCGCGTGCTTCAGCGTGTCTTCATGCTTCGTGAACAGAGGATGGGTCATGGCGGCAGGCTTGGTGAACGTTGAGGAAGGCGGAGGTTATTAATTAACCGACCGGTTGGTCGAAAAATGTTAGCATCAAATCGTCCGTGCGTGTGCGGCATTTCATGTTTCATTGATCGAGGAGAAGCAGATGGCTTACGAAAACATCCTGGTGGAGACGCGAGGCCGGGTGGGGCTGATTACGCTGAACCGTCCGAAGGCGCTGAACGCGCTGAACGACGCGCTGATGGATGAACTTGGCTTGGCGCTCAAGGCATTCGAGGCGGACGAGGACATCGGTGCGATCGTGCTGACGGGCAGCGAGAAGGCGTTCGCAGCCGGCGCCGACATTGGGATGATGGCGACCTATTCGTATATGGATGTTTTCAAGGGCGACTACATCACGCGCAACTGGGAGACGGTGCGTCAGATCCGCAAGCCGATCATTGCTGCGGTGGCGGGTTTCGCGTTGGGCGGCGGCTGCGAGCTCGCGATGATGTGCGACATCATTTTTGCGGCCGATACGGCGAAGTTCGGCCAGCCCGAAATCAAGCTCGGCGTGTTGCCGGGGGCGGGCGGCACGCAGCGTTTGCCGCGCGCGGTGTCGAAGGCGAAGGCGATGGACATGTGCTTGACCGCTCGCTTCATGGATGCGGAGGAGGCTGAGCGTGCGGGTTTGGTGTCGCGGATATTGCCGGCGGACAAACTGCTGGACGAGGCGATCGCCGCGGCGGCGACGATCGCCGGGTTCTCGCTGCCTGCCGTGATGATGGTGAAGGAGGCGGTGAACCGCGCGTACGAGACGACCTTGTCCGAGGGCGTGCACTTCGAGCGCCGCTTGTTCCATTCGGCGTTTGCAACCGAAGATCAGAAGGAAGGGATGGCGGCGTTTGTCGAGAAGCGCAAGCCCGTCTTCAAGCACCGCTGAACACGGAAGAGCAAAGTGCCGCGCGCTTTCTATGTTTCTTGGCGTGCGGCGCGTGTCTGATAAAGGTGATTGCGTCTCTCGAGTTTTGGGCCTGTTGCGTGCCCGAACTCGAGTCACAAAAATTTTCTCTCAAAAAGAGCTTGCGCGAGGGAGGGGATGTGTCTAGAATCACGCCTCTTTCGCGCTGCGGCGAACGCGGCGCGAAGGGGGGAGTGGGAAGTCTTGAGCTCGGGCAGTCCGGTCGACCGCGAGGACGAACGGGAGCGCGAGACGGCGATGACGCAGTTTCGGTGGCGTGGAGGTAAAAAAGTTGTTGACGCGCTGCGAATAAGTGATCATAATTTCATTTCTCTGCTGCTAACAACGCAGCGCTGCTGAGAAGACGGTGTCAAGTAGTGAAATCTTCTCGCAGATGTGCTCTTTAACAATGAACAGCCGATAAGTGTGGGCGCTTGATGTGGCGGACGATCTTCGGATCGCGAGCAAAAGTATCAAGAGTCTCACACTAAAGTAAGTCAGGTTTGTGAAGCAATTCACGACCTGTCAGCTTTGAGTGAGCGACCGGTTGGAAACAACCGAAAACAGTAACAGGCATTGAACTGAAGAGTTTGATCCTGGCTCAGATTGAACGCTGGCGGCATGCCTTACACATGCAAGTCGAACGGCAGCGCGGACTTCGGTCTGGCGGCGAGTGGCGAACGGGTGAGTAATACATCGGAACATGTCCTGTAGTGGGGGATAGCCCGGCGAAAGCCGGATTAATACCGCATACGATCTGAGGATGAAAGCGGGGGACCTTCGGGCCTCGCGCTATAGGGTTGGCCGATGGCTGATTAGCTAGTTGGTGGGGTAAAGGCCTACCAAGGCGACGATCAGTAGCTGGTCTGAGAGGACGACCAGCCACACTGGGACTGAGACACGGCCCAGACTCCTACGGGAGGCAGCAGTGGGGAATTTTGGACAATGGGCGCAAGCCTGATCCAGCAATGCCGCGTGTGTGAAGAAGGCCTTCGGGTTGTAAAGCACTTTTGTCCGGAAAGAAATCATTCTGGCGAATAACCGGGGTGGATGACGGTACCGGAAGAATAAGCACCGGCTAACTACGTGCCAGCAGCCGCGGTAATACGTAGGGTGCGAGCGTTAATCGGAATTACTGGGCGTAAAGCGTGCGCAGGCGGTTCGCTAAGACCGATGTGAAATCCCCGGGCTCAACCTGGGAACTGCATTGGTGACTGGCGGGCTAGAGTATGGCAGAGGGGGGTAGAATTCCACGTGTAGCAGTGAAATGCGTAGAGATGTGGAGGAATACCGATGGCGAAGGCAGCCCCCTGGGCCAATACTGACGCTCATGCACGAAAGCGTGGGGAGCAAACAGGATTAGATACCCTGGTAGTCCACGCCCTAAACGATGTCAACTAGTTGTTGGGGATTCATTTCCTTAGTAACGTAGCTAACGCGTGAAGTTGACCGCCTGGGGAGTACGGTCGCAAGATTAAAACTCAAAGGAATTGACGGGGACCCGCACAAGCGGTGGATGATGTGGATTAATTCGATGCAACGCGAAAAACCTTACCTACCCTTGACATGGTCGGAATCCTGCTGAGAGGCGGGAGTGCTCGAAAGAGAACCGGCGCACAGGTGCTGCATGGCTGTCGTCAGCTCGTGTCGTGAGATGTTGGGTTAAGTCCCGCAACGAGCGCAACCCTTGTCCTTAGTTGCTACGCAAGAGCACTCTAAGGAGACTGCCGGTGACAAACCGGAGGAAGGTGGGGATGACGTCAAGTCCTCATGGCCCTTATGGGTAGGGCTTCACACGTCATACAATGGTCGGAACAGAGGGTCGCCAACCCGCGAGGGGGAGCCAATCCCAGAAAACCGATCGTAGTCCGGATTGCACTCTGCAACTCGAGTGCATGAAGCTGGAATCGCTAGTAATCGCGGATCAGCATGCCGCGGTGAATACGTTCCCGGGTCTTGTACACACCGCCCGTCACACCATGGGAGTGGGTTTTACCAGAAGTGGCTAGTCTAACCGCAAGGAGGACGGTCACCACGGTAGGATTCATGACTGGGGTGAAGTCGTAACAAGGTAGCCGTATCGGAAGGTGCGGCTGGATCACCTCCTTTCTCGAGCTTAAATCCGCGAAGTTGAGCGCTCACGCTTATCGGCTGTGAATCAGGACAGACTCAGGGGTCTGTAGCTCAGTCGGTTAGAGCACCGTCTTGATAAGGCGGGGGTCGTTGGTTCGAATCCAACCAGACCCACCAATTGTCTGGCGAGAAGGGAACCTGAGTGTCTCTGTACGGGGGCATAGCTCAGCTGGGAGAGCACCTGCTTTGCAAGCAGGGGGTCGTCGGTTCGATCCCGTCTGCCTCCACCACAATCTTCAATGACAAGCGTTCGACTTGAGTCGAATCTTTGTCATTGGCGATTGAGCCAGTCAGAGTGATGCAGGCAACTGTATCGGCTGTCGTTCTTTAACAATCTGGAAGAAGCAAGTAATTTGGATAGCGGAAGCGTCTTTGAGATGGACGTGGAAGTTATCCGGGTTGTGATTGTATCGATGTATCTCAAGATGATTCGAACTTCATGTTCGGCTCCCTACGGGAGTGGGACCAGAGTAAGCGCTAAAGCGCTAACACTGGTCGACATCAAATTGGAATACGGCACAACGCGAGAACTCAACCTGTAGCGGCTGTCATCCCCATTCGGGGATGGGGCCATCGTAAGCGCTAAAGCGCTAACGATGGCCGACATGAGACAGACTCGTTATAGGGTCAAGCGAACAAGTGCATGTGGTGGATGCCTTGGCGATCACAGGCGATGAAGGACGCGGTAGCCTGCGAAAAGCTACGGGGAGCTGGCAAACGAGCTTTGATCCGTAGATGTCCGAATGGGGAAACCCACTCCTTTTGGAGTATCCATGACTGAATACATAGGTCATGTGAGGCGAACGCGGTGAACTGAAACATCTAAGTAACCGCAGGAAAAGAAATCAACCGAGATTCCCAAAGTAGTGGCGAGCGAAATGGGAAGAGCCTGTACTCTTTATTTGTATTGTTAGCCGAACGCTCTGGAAAGTGCGGCCATAGCAGGTGATAGCCCTGTAGGCGAAAACAGTATGAAAGAACTAGGTGTACGACAAGTAGGGCGGGACACGTGAAATCCTGTCTGAAGATGGGGGGACCATCCTCCAAGGCTAAATACTCGTGATCGACCGATAGTGAACCAGTACCGTGAGGGAAAGGCGAAAAGAACCCCGGGAGGGGAGTGAAATAGATCCTGAAACCGCATGCATACAAACAGTCGGAGCCTCTTCGGGGGTGACGGCGTACCTTTTGTATAATGGGTCAGCGACTTACGTTCAGTAGCAAGCTTAACCGAATAGGGCAGGCGTAGCGAAAGCGAGTCCGAATAGGGCGTTCAGTTGCTGGGCGTAGACCCGAAACCAGGTGATCTATCCATGGCCAGGATGAAGGTGCGGTAACACGTACTGGAGGTCCGAACCCACTAACGTTGAAAAGTTAGGGGATGAGCTGTGGATAGGGGTGAAAGGCTAAACAAACCTGGAAATAGCTGGTTCTCTCCGAAAACTATTTAGGTAGTGCCTCGTGTCTCACCTTCGGGGGTAGAGCACTGTCATGGTTGGGGGGTCTATTGCAGATTACCCCGCCATAGCAAACTCCGAATACCGAAGAGTGCAATCACGGGAGACAGACATCGGGTGCTAACGTCCGGTGTCAAGAGGGAAACAACCCAGACCGCCAGCTAAGGTCCCCAAATATGGCTAAGTGGGAAACGAAGTGGGAAGGCTAAAACAGTCAGGAGGTTGGCTTAGAAGCAGCCACCCTTTAAAGAAAGCGTAATAGCTCACTGATCGAGTCGTCCTGCGCGGAAGATGTAACGGGGCTAAGCCATATACCGAAGCTGCGGATGCGAGCTTTGCTCGCATGGTAGGAGAGCGTTCCGTAAGCCTGCGAAGGTGCACTGTAAGGTGTGCTGGAGGTATCGGAAGTGCGAATGCTGACATGAGTAGCGATAAAGGGGGTGAAAGGCCCCCTCGCCGTAAGCCCAAGGTTTCCTACGCAACGTTCATCGGCGTAGGGTGAGTCGGCCCCTAAGGCGAGGCAGAAATGCGTAGCTGATGGGAAGCAGGTCAATATTCCTGCACCGTCGTTAGATGCGATGGGGGGACGGATCGCGGAAGGTTGTCCGGGTGTTGGAAGTCCCGGTCGCTGCATTGGAGAAGGCGCTTAGGCAAATCCGGGCGCAGGATTCAAGGGTGTGGCGCGAGCTCCTTCGGGAGCGAAGCAATTGGAAGTGGTTCCAAGAAAAGCCTCTAAGCTTCAGTCTAACGATGACCGTACCGCAAACCGACACAGGTGGGCGAGATGAGTATTCTAAGGCGCTTGAGAGAACTCGGGAGAAGGAACTCGGCAAATTGGTACCGTAACTTCGGGATAAGGTACGCCCTGGTAGCTTGATGCGCCTGCGCGCAGAGGGTGAAGGGGTTGCAATAAACTGGTGGCTGCGACTGTTTAATAAAAACACAGCACTCTGCAAACACGAAAGTGGACGTATAGGGTGTGACGCCTGCCCGGTGCCGGAAGATTAAATGATGGGGTGCAAGCTCTTGATTGAAGTCCCGGTAAACGGCGGCCGTAACTATAACGGTCCTAAGGTAGCGAAATTCCTTGTCGGGTAAGTTCCGACCTGCACGAATGGCGTAACGATGGCCACACTGTCTCCTCCCGAGACTCAGCGAAGTTGAAGTGTTTGTGATGATGCAATCTACCCGCGGCTAGACGGAAAGACCCCATGAACCTTTACTGTAGCTTTGCATTGGACTTTGAACCGATCTGTGTAGGATAGGTGGGAGGCTATGAAACCGGAACGCTAGTTTCGGTGGAGCCGTCCTTGAAATACCACCCTGGTTTGTTTGAGGTTCTAACCTTGGCCCGTGATCCGGGTCGGGGACAGTGCATGGTAGGCAGTTTGACTGGGGCGGTCTCCTCCCAAAGCGTAACGGAGGAGTACGAAGGTACGCTAGGTACGGTCGGAAATCGTGCTGATAGTGCAATGGCATAAGCGTGCTTAACTGCGAGACCGACAAGTCGAGCAGGTGCGAAAGCAGGTCATAGTGATCCGGTGGTTCTGTATGGAAGGGCCATCGCTCAACGGATAAAAGGTACTCTGGGGATAACAGGCTGATACCGCCCAAGAGTTCATATCGACGGCGGTGTTTGGCACCTCGATGTCGGCTCATCTCATCCTGGGGCTGTAGCCGGTCCCAAGGGTATGGCTGTTCGCCATTTAAAGAGGTACGTGAGCTGGGTTTAAAACGTCGTGAGACAGTTTGGTCCCTATCTGCCGTGGGCGTTGGAAGTTTGAAGGGGGCTGCTCCTAGTACGAGAGGACCGGAGTGGACGAACCTCTGGTGTACCGGTTGTGACGCCAGTCGCATCGCCGGGTAGCTATGTTCGGAAGAGATAACCGCTGAAAGCATCTAAGCGGGAAACTCGCCTTAAGATGAGACTTCCCCGGGGACTTGATCCCCTTGAAGGGTCGTTCGAGACCAGGACGTTGATAGGTCGGGTGTGTAAGCGCAGTAATGCGTTCAGCTAACCGATACTAATTGCCCGTAAGGC
Source organism: Burkholderia sp. MSMB1589WGS (assembly GCF_001636105.1). Classification (NCBI taxonomy): domain Bacteria; kingdom Pseudomonadati; phylum Pseudomonadota; class Betaproteobacteria; order Burkholderiales; family Burkholderiaceae; genus Burkholderia; species Burkholderia sp. MSMB1589WGS. Next base: position 1,507,514 of record NZ_LNJT01000007.1, on the reverse strand, counting down.
TTGATCCTATAACAAGTCTGTCTCGATAGCCGTTAGCGCTTCAGCGCTTACGGATATCGAGCGTCGAGTGCAAGGCACTCGACGTACAGCGGTTGAAGTACCGCGTATGTGTGAGATACAACCTCACAACCCAAAATTACTGCTTCTTCCAAGATTGGTTGCGCTGCCAAGCAACGCAACAACCCTCTTTGCCTGATGACCATAGCGAGTCGGTCCCACCCCTTCCCATCCCGAACAGGACCGTGAAACGACTCCACGCCGATGATAGTGCGGATCCCCGTGTGAAAGTAGGTAATCGTCAGGCTCCTCCTCTTGAAACCCCCGTCCCTCACAGGCGGGGGTTTCGCCTTTTACCCCCCGCCTCAACAAAAAACAACGCGCGCATTGCGCTCTCTCATGGATGGCGCGCAGCAAGCGCGACCGCTTCGCCGCCTTCGTTCCGACTCGAAACTTTCCATATCTGCCAAGCGGTAAAATCGCCGAATCGATAAAAAAACGGCGTACAAACATGACTCCCCCTGCACAATTCGCCCGCGCAGTTTGTCCGCACGATTGTCCCGATACGTGCGCAATTCGCGTCACGGTCGAAAACGGCAGAGCCATCAAGGTCGCTGGCGACCCCGATCATCCGCCGACTCAAGGCGTGCTTTGTACCAAGGTGAGCAGATACGCGGATCGCGTGCATCACCCGGAGCGGCTCACGGTGCCGCTCAAGCGAGTCGGCAGGAAAGGGGAAGGCCGATTCGAGCCGATCAGTTGGGACGAGGCGAACAGAGTGGTGGCGGAGCGCCTATTGGAAGTTGCTCGTCGGGCGCCGGAAGCCATCATTCCCTACAGCTATGCCGGAACGATGGGGCTCATTCAGGGCGAGAGCATCGCCCAACGCTTCTTCAACAAGCTCGGCGCATCGCGCCTTGAAAGAACGATCTGCTCGGCGGCCGGCGCGGCAGGGCTGCGCTACACGTACGGCGCCAACGTCGGGATGCACTTCGAATTCTTCGAGGAAAGCGAACTGATCCTGATCTGGGGCGCGAATCCGATTGCCTCCAATCTGCATTTCTGGACGCGCGCTCAAGAAGCGAAGCGTCGCGGCGCGCGCCTGATCGCGATCGATCCGTATCGATCGCTGACAGCGGAAAAATGCCATCAGCACATCGCGCTGAAGCCGGGCACGGACGGCGCGTTTGCGCTCGGCATCATGCACGTATTAATCGACGAAGACCTCGTCGATCAGGACTACATCCGCGCCTACACGCTCGGCTTCGACGCGCTGAAAGCGCGCGCACTGAGTTATCCGCCTGAGCGGGTGGCCGAAATCTGCGGCGTGACGGTTGCGGAAATCGTAGAACTGGCGCGCCTCTACGGACGCACGCGAAAGGCTTCGATCCGCCTCAATTACGGCATGCAGCGCGTGCGCGGCGGCGGCAACGCCGTCCGCGCGATTGCCTGTCTGCCGGCGCTCACGGGCGCATGGCGCGACCGCGCCGGCGGCTTGCTCTTGTCGTCGTCCGAGTGGGCGCCCGTCGACGCCGCCGCCATTGGCCGTCCTGATCTGCTGCCGGGCTGGCCGAGCAAGCTGCCGCGTTCGATCAACATGAATGCAATTGGCGACGCGTTGCTGCATCCTGGCGATCGGGAATTCGGGCCGAAGATCGAAGCGATCGTCGTATACAACTCGAATCCGGTTGCGGTCGCACCCGATTCAGCGAAGGTCGCGGCCGGCTTCGAGCGAGAGGACCTGTTCACGGTCGTTCTCGAGCATTTCAAGACAGATACCGCCGATTACGCAGATATTCTGCTGCCCGCGACGACGCAGCTCGAGCATCTCGACGTCCATAAATCGTACGGACATACCTACGTGATGGCGAATCTGCCGTCGATTGCGCCGGTCGGCGAGGCTCGGCCGAACACCGAAATTTTCCGCGGCATTGCGCGCGACATGGGGCTCGACGAGCCGGCGCTGTACGACGATGACGAAACGCTCGCTCGCGCGTCGTTGCGCTGGCACGATGTGTCGCTGCAAAGCGACTGGGACACGCTCAAACAGGCGGGCTGGCTCAAGTTGAAACTTGCCGACGCGCCGTTCGCGAACGGCGGCTTTCGGACGCCGTCTGGAAAGTGCGAGTTCTACAGCGAACGCCTCGTCGACATGGGGCTCGATCCATTGCCGGACTACCTGCCGCCGCACGAGTCGACGGACGGCTCGCCGGAACTGGCCGCCCGCTATCCGCTCGCGATGATCTCGCCGCCCGCCCGCCATTTCCTGAACAGTACGTTCGTCAACGTCGCGAGCCTGCGCACGGCGGAGGGAGAGCCGCACCTCGACATTCATCCGGCCGATGCCGCGCGACGCGACATCGCCGACGGCGACGCAGTGCGCATCTTCAACGATCGCGGTTCGCTGCGGGCAAAGGCCCGCGTGACTGATCGCGCGCGCGAAGGGCTCGTCGTCGGCTTGTCGATCTGGTGGAAAAAGCTTGCGCCGGACGGGCGCAACGCGAACGAGGTGACGAGCCAGGCCCTGACCGATCTTGGGCGCGGTGCAACCTTCTACGACTGCCTGGTCGAGGTCGAACGGGGATGACGCAATTCGACGACGTCCCTCACGGCATCGTTACGCAAAGTGGAAAGGAGTGTCTAACACGGTTGTCTGGACCGGGCCGACCCGTTACGATGCCAATTTTTAGCACGACCATTCGAAAATCAGTGAGGAGACGCGCCGCATGGATAAAATTTGGCTGAAATCGTACCCGCCCGGTGTCCCGGCTGAAATCGACGCGTCCCAGTATTCGTCCGTTCCCGATCTGCTCGAAGAGAGCTTCGGCCTTTATCGGGATCGGCAGGCGTTCATCTGCATGGGCAAGGCGATCACGTACGGCGAGCTGGATACGCTCTCGCGCAAGCTCGGCGCGTGGCTGCAGTCCCGCGGCCTGCCGCGCGGCGCGCGGGTTGCGATCATGATGCCGAACGTGCTTCAGTATCCGGTGACGATCGCCGCCGTGCTGCGCGCGGGCTACACGGTCGTCAACGTCAATCCGCTCTACACGCCGCGCGAGCTCGAGCATCAACTGAAGGACAGCGGCGCCGAGGCGATCGTGATCCTCGAGAATTTCGCGACGACGCTGCAGTCGGTGATCGCGAAGACGTCGGTCAAGCATGTCGTCGTCGCCGCGATGGGCGATCTGCTCGGCCTGAAGGGCATCCTCGTCAACTACATCGTGCGTCGCGTGAAGAAGATGGTGCCGGCGTGGAGCCTGCCTTCGTACACGCGCTTCAACGCGGCGCTCGCCGCGGGCGGCCGGCAGACGCTCAAGCCGGCAAAGCCCGCGCCCGACGATGTCGCCTTCCTCCAGTACACGGGCGGCACGACGGGCGTCGCGAAGGGCGCGACGCTGCTTCATCGCAACATCGTGTCGAACGTGCTTCAGGCGCAGGCCTGGCACGAGCCGGCGTACTCGAAGCGCCCGGAAGTGAAGCAGTTCATCACCGTGATCGCGTTGCCGCTCTACCACGTGTTCGCGTTGACCGTCTGCGGGCTGCTGACGCTGCGCACGGGCGGCACGGGGATCCTGATTCCGAATCCGCGCGACATCGCCGGCATGATCAAGGAGCTGAAGGGCTACCCGATCATCACGATTCCGGCCGTCAACACGCTCTACAACGCGCTGCTCAACCATCCGGACTTCGATCAGCTCGACTTCTCGAAGCTCGCGGTCGCGAACGGCGGCGGGATGGCGATCCAGGAAAGCGTCGCGAAGCGCTGGTACGACAAGACGAAGACGCCGATCGTCGAGGGCTACGGCTTGTCGGAGACGTCGCCCGTCGCCACTTGCAATCCGGTCACGGCGACCGACTATAGCGGCACGATCGGCCTGCCGCTGCCGTCGACCGAGATCGCGATCCGCGACGACGCGGGCGACGACGTGCCGCTCGGCCAGCCGGGCGAGATCTGCATTCGCGGCCCGCAGGTGATGGCGGGCTACTGGAACCGCCCGGACGAAACCGAGAAGGTCATGATGCCGGACGGCTTCTTCAAGACGGGTGACGTCGGTGTGATGGACGCGCGCGGCTACGTGAAAATCGTCGACCGGAAGAAGGACATGATTCTCGTGTCAGGCTTCAACGTCTACCCGAACGAGGTCGAGGATGTCGTCGCGTCGCACCCGGGCGTGTTCGAAGTCGCGGCGGTCGGCGTGCCCGACGAGCATTCGGGAGAGGCGGTGAAGCTCTTCGTCGTCAGGAAGGACCCGGCGCTCACCGACAAGGACCTGATCGCGTACTGCAAGGACCGGCTCACCGGCTACAAGCGGCCGAAGTACGTCGAATTCCGCGCCGATCTGCCGAAGACCAACGTCGGCAAGATCTTGCGGCGCGAGTTGCGCGACGGCAAGGCGTAACGAGCGCGGCCGTCGCCGTTGCCGTTGTTTCGGGCGGGCTTCGTCGTCTGGCTCGAAGCGGCGGGCGCTCGATGCGGGCGCGACCGCTCGCTGGCCGCGATCCGGATCGTTCTTGTCCGAAAGGGCCGCCGGCTCCTGCCGAGCCGCTCTTTCCAGCAGTCGAGGCGATAAAAAAGGCGCCCGAGGGCGCCTTTCAAGTGACTGCCGAGTGTTACCTGCTTATTAGAACTTGTGGCGGATGCCGATGCGCGCCGCGAACTGGTTGCGGTTCGACGACGGCGTCAGGCCGTTGATCGCGGCGGTCGCCGGGCCGACCGTGTTGCCGTCGGCTTCGATTACGTTGCCCGAAGCGTGCTGGTACACGCCGATCGCGTAGACATCGGTGCGCTTCGACAGGAAGTAGTCGACGCCGACCGAGCCCTGGTGATACTTGGCCGCGGACGAGCCGGCGATCTTGCTGCCTTGCGTGTAGTCATACGCCACGCCGGCGAGCAGCGTCGGGGTCAACTGATACTTGAAGTTGATTTCCGCGTTGTTGAACGTCGCGGTCTGGTTCGGGAACACCGTGCTCGCGAAGTTCATGAACTTGATGTTCGAGTACGTGGCGCCGATCGTCGCCGCGCCGAACGAATAGGCGCCGCCCGCACCGATCACCTGGTACGTGTGGGCCGACGCGTAGCCTGCATAGACCGGGGTCGTCACGGCAGCCGGCGTGCTCGACGTCGTGTTGTTGCCGAACAGGCCACCCGCGGTCGACGGCGTGCGCGCATTCAGGTAGCCGACGCCCAGCACGAGCGGGCCGTTCGTGTAGCCTGCGCCGAGCGACCAGGTCTGGTTGCGGCTGAAGTCGCCGGCAACGCCGCCGAAGCTGTACAGGCCGCCGAACGTGAAGCCGCCGTAGTTCGCGCTCGTGAACTTGACTGCGTTGTTTACGCGATACGCGTTGTTGAAGTTGTCGAGATCGCCCGGGTGAGCGGCGATGTAGCCGCCCCACTGGTCGCCCACTTCCAGCGGGCCGACGAAGTCGACGACGGAGTCGTACTGACGGCCGAGCGTGACGGTGCCGAAGCCGCTCGACAGGCCGACGTACGCCTGACGGCCGAATTCGAGGCCGCCCTGGTTCAGTTTGCCCGAGTTCACGTCGAAGCCGTTTTCGAGGACGAACAGAGCCTTCAGGCCGCCGCCCAGGTCTTCCGTGCCGCGCAGGCCCCAGCGGCTACCCTGCATGACGCCGCTCGACAGGTTGTACAGGTGCTTGCCGCCTGCGTTGGTGTTGATGTTGAAGCCTTCGTCGATAATGCCGTACAGCGTCACGCTGCTTTGCGCGTGAGCCGCGCCAGCAAACGCGCTCAGCGCGACGAGCGCGAGAAGCGACTTTTTCATTAAAAGATCTCCAAGGATGACAAATTTATTGTGGCGGGCCGATGATTGTTTTTGATGGCGATACCCGCGTGAACTTCGAATGAAGCCGCTCGTAATGTAGCAAAAGGACTTTTTGGGACAAAGAGAAAGAGCGATACGCGCGTCTCCCATGTTTCCTTTATGCAACAATGGTTAAAATCACGGGTTAACCGCTATTTTCGAGCGCTACCGTCGTAGGTAGCCGCAATAAAATTGTTACGAATTCCTTACTGCGTGCAAGGTGCCCGCACGGAGAAACGCGATGGTGTTTGACGAGTTGATCACTGAATTTGACCGGGGGCTGCGCTCGATCACGGGCGTGAGCCGGATGAGCCGCCCGGTGCCCGTGCCCGCCGCCGCGGCGCCTGCCGAGCTTTCCGCCGCCGAGCGTAAGCATGCGGCCGGGCTGATGCGGGTGAATCACGTCGGCGAAGTCTGCGCGCAGGCGCTCTATCAGGCGCAGAAGCTCACGACGTCTTCGGCCGGGCTGAAGGAGATGTTCGAGCATGCGGCGCGCGAGGAGGAGGACCATCTCGCGTGGACCGCGCATCGTCTGAAGGATCTCGATTCGCGGCCGAGCCTGCTCAATCCGCTGTGGTATGCGGGCGCGCTCGCGATCGGCGTCGTTGCCGGACGTCTCGGCGACAAGGTGAGCCTGGGCTTCATGGCCGAGACGGAGCGGCAGGTCGAAAGTCACCTCGACAGCCATCTGTCGGAGTTGCCGGCCGCCGACGTCGAGTCGCGCGCGATCGTCGAGCAGATGCGTGCCGACGAGGTCAAGCACGGCAAGACGGCGACCGACGCGGGCGGCATCGAACTGCCGATGCCGGCGCGCATGCTGATGCGCGCCGCGTCCAAAGTCATGACAAGCACTGCATACTATCTGTGAGACACGCGCCGGGACGGCCGCATTCGCGGCGTCCAGGCTGACGACGGAAACCCGCTTCTCTCCCCGCGCTTTCCCCCCTCCGAAATGCCTGCCGCCGCGCCTACCTGGGGCGCGCTTTTCATGTACCACTTTCACAAGATGCACTAGCTCATTCATTTATAACGTTTTTTGCTATGAGGGTCAGCTTGAGGAGGCGAGCGTAAGTCCTTGTTCTAACTAACAAAATTCGTCAAAAAAACGGCCGGCTCCCTTGACCGCCCATAGGCGTTCCTCTAAAGTGGGAGACAGTGTGAGAAAGTGTATTTTTGTGTGATTTGCCGGGCTTTTCCGGCTAGATTCTCAGCATTGTGCGGGTACTTCGGTGCCCTGATCGGGAGAGCGGAAAAGTGTTCCAAGGGGCGTCGGCGCTGACGCTCGATGCGAAAGGACGGATGTCGGTGCCGTCCCGCTATCGCGAAGCGCTGCAAGGACAGGCAGAAGGACGGGTGACTGTGACCAAGCACCCGGACGGCTGCCTGTTGCTGTTTCCGCGCCCCGAGTGGGAGGTGTTCCGCACGAAGATCGCCGCGTTGCCGATGGATGCGCATTGGTGGCGCCGCATTTTTCTCGGCAACGCGATGGACGTCGATCTCGACGGCGCGGGCCGGATTCTGGTGTCTCCCGAGCTGCGGATGGCAGCCGGGCTGGAAAAGGAAGTCATGTTGCTGGGAATGGGAAGTCACTTCGAGCTGTGGGACGCGCAGACCTACACCGCGAAGGAGCAGGCGGCGATGGCGCAGGGCATGCCCGAGGCGCTGAAGAATTTCACGTTCTGATTGCGGTGAGGAAGACGCCCGCGATGGGAAACGAATTGCAGCATCGCACGGTGCTGTTGGATGAAGCGGTCGATGCGCTCGTGACGCGGCCCGACGGCGTGTACGTCGACGGCACGTTCGGGCGTGGCGGTCATAGCCGCGCAGTGCTCGCGCGCTTGAGCGAGGCTGGGCGCCTGATCGCGTTCGACAAGGATCCGCGCGCGATCGAGACGGCGAAGGGCATCGCGGATGCGCGGTTCGAGATCGTCCACGACAGCTTCGCGGCGATGAAAGGCGCACTCGACGCGCGCGGGGTGGCACGGGTGTCGGGCGTGCTGCTGGATCTGGGCGTGTCGTCGCCGCAGGTGGACGATCCGGCGCGCGGCTTCAGCTTTCGCGCGAACGGGCCGCTCGACATGCGGATGGACCCGACGCGCGGCGAATCGGCGGCCGAGTGGCTCGCCCGGGCGTCGGTGCAGGAATTGACGGAGGTGATACGAGATTATGGGGAAGAACGGTTTGCTTTTCAGATTGCAAAGGCGATTGTTGCTCGCCGGGCGGAGTCCGACCGTCTCGGGCCTCTCGACAGCACGGGCGAGCTTGCCCAAATCGTGGGTCACGTCGTCAAGACCCGTGAGAAGGGCAAGGATCCGGCAACCCGCACCTTTCAAGCTATACGGATTCACGTCAATCAAGAGCTTGCGGACCTGCAAGTCGTTCTAGAGGCAGCACTGTCGTCGTTGGAGCAAGGGGGCCGGCTGGTGGTCATCAGCTTTCATTCGCTCGAGGACCGGATCGTCAAGCGATTCCTGCAGACGCACGCAAGCGCGCCTGCGGTCGACCGCCGCCTGCCGATCCGCGCGGTCGACCTGCCCAGCCCGCCGCTCAAGCTGCTCGGCCGCATGTTCCCGAGCGACGCGGAAGTCGCGGCCAATCCGCGTGCCCGTTCGGCGGTGATGCGCATCGCGGAGCGCATCGCGCCATGAGCCGCCTCAATATCTTCCTGCTGATCATCGTGATGGGATGCGCGCTGTCGGTCGTCAATTCGACGAACCAGCAGCGGCAGATCTTCATTCAATTGCAGCGCGCGCAATCGCAGGAGCATCAGCTCCAGCAGGACTATGCGCAGCTTCAGTATCAGCAGAGCGCGCTGTCGAAGACGTCGCGCATCGAGCAGCTCGCGACGAGCTCGATGAAGATGCAGTCGATCACGACGGGGCGCACGCAATACCTGACGCTTTCGCCCGGCGCGGCGAAGGCGGTCGACGCGCCGCTGCCGGCGTCCGCCGCGCCGAAGGGAGGCGTGCGATGAAGCCCGCTTCGAAGCGCACGCAAGGCGTGAAGTTCGCATCGAGCCCGGTGCTGTCGGTCCATCTGCCGATGTGGCGCTCGAAGCTCGTCGTGTTCATGCTGTTCATCGCGTTCGTCGCGCTCGCGATGCGCGCGTTCTGGATTCAGGGCCCCGGCAACGCGTTCTATCAGAAGCAGGGTGAAAGCCGCTATCAGCGCACGCTCGAGTTGCCGGCGACGCGCGGCAAGATTCTCGACCGCAACGGTCTCGTGCTCGCGACGAGCCTGCCCGTGCGCGCGATCTGGGCGATTCCGGCCGACGTGCCCGACGACCTCGGCGCGGACAAGCTCGACGCGCTCGGCAAGCTGCTCGGGATGACGACGAAGGAGCTGAAGGCGAAGCTGTCGGAGGACAAGACGTTCGTCTACGTGAAGCGCCAGGTGCCGCTCGACGTCGCCGAACAGGTCGCGAAGCTCGACATTCCCGGCGTCTATCAGCGCGGCGAATACAAGCGCTTCTACCCGGAAGGCGAGATCACCGCGCACCTGATCGGCTTCACGAACGTCGAGGACGAGGGGCAGGAGGGCGTCGAGCTCGCCGACCAGAAGCTGCTCGTCGGCACGCCGGGCAGCCGCCACGTGATCAAGGATCGCGTCGGGCACATCGTCGAGGACGTCGACGCGCAGTTGCCGCCGCACAACGGCACCGACGTCGACCTGTCGATCGACAGCAAGATCCAGTACATCACGTATACGAATCTGAAGGCGGCCGTCGAGAAATTCCACGCGAAGGCGGGCGCGGCGATGGTGATCGACGTGCAGACGGGCGAGGTGCTGTCGCTCGTCAATTATCCGACGTACAACCCGAACGACCGCTCGCACCTGACGGGCGAGCAGTTGCGCAACCGCGTGCTGACCGACGTGTTCGAGCCGGGCTCGATCATGAAGCCGTTTACGGTGTCGCTCGCACTCGATCTGCATCGCGTGACGCCGAACACGCTCGTCGAGACGGGCAACGGCCATTTCGTGCTCGACGGCGCGCCGATCACCGACGATTCGGGCTTCGGCACGCTGACCGTCGGCGGCGTGATCCAGAAATCGAGCAACATCGGCGCGACGAAGATCGCGATGACGATGAAGCCCGAGGAAATGTGGAATATGTATACAGGCATCGGGCTCGGGCAGGCGCCGAAGGTCGGGTTTCCCGGCGCGGCGGCGGGCCGGCTGCGCCCGTGGAAGAACTGGCGGCGCATCGAGCAGGCGACGATGTCGTACGGCTACGGCCTGTCGGTGTCGCTGTTCCAGCTCGCGCGCGCGTACACCGCGATCGCGCACGACGGCGAGCTGATGCCCGTCACGATCTTCAAGACGAACGACGCGCAGCCCGCGACCGGCCCGCGCGTCTTCGCGCCGACAACGGCCCGCGAAGTGCGCGCGATGCTCGAATCCGTCGTGTCGCCGCAGGGCACGTCGCCGAACGCGGCGGTGCCCGGCTATCGCGTCGGCGGCAAGAGCGGCACCGCTTACAAGCAGGTCGGCCGCGGCTATGATCACAAGAAGTATCGCGCGTCGTTCGTCGGGATGGCGCCGATGCCGAATCCGCGCATCGTCGTCGCCGTGTCGGTCGACGAGCCCACGACGGGCGGCCACTTCGGCGGCCAGGTGTCAGGCCCCGTGTTCTCCGCGATTGTCGGCGATACGCTGCGCGCGCTGAACGTGCCGCCCAACATGCCGGTCAAGCAGCTCGTCGTGTCGGACGATACGGCGAACGCCGCCGCCCCGCAGAAGCTGGCCGCGAATGCGCCGGCGAAACACATGATCGTGTCGAGCACGACACACAACCGTCCTGGAGTAGTTCGATGAGCGCCGCGCGCAGTTCTCATCCGGCGCACCAACAGATCGCAGCCGCGCTCGCGTGGCTGCGCGCGCATGCCGCATCCGGCGCGCAATTGCACGCCGACACGCGCAGCCTGCGAGCGGGCGACGTGTTCGTCGCCTATGCGGTGGACGGCGCGGACAATCGTCCGTTCATTGCCGACGCGCTCGCGCGCGGCGCGGCAGCCGTGCTGTACCAGCCCGAGGGCTTCCCGGCCGGCGGCCTCGACCCCGCGACGTCGCTTGCCGTGCCCGCGCTCGACGCGCTCGCGGGCGACATCGCGAGCGGCTGGTACGGCGATCCGAGCGACGCGATGTTCGCGGTCGGCGTGACCGGCACGAATGGCAAGACGTCATGCACGCAATGGATCGCGGCCGCGCTCACCGCACTGCGCGAGCCGTGCGCGGTGATCGGTACGCTCGGTAGCGGGTTGCCCGGTCAACTGGTTCACACGGGCTTCACGACGCCCGACGCGCCGCAACTGCAGCGCAGCCTCGCGCAGTTGCGCGGCGCGGGCGCGCAGGCGGTCGCGATGGAGGTGTCGTCGCACGCGCTGCATCAGGGGCGCGTGAACGGCACAGCGTTCGACGTCGCGGTGTTCACGAACCTCACGCAGGATCACCTCGATTACCACCGCACGTTCGATGCCTACGAGGCGGCGAAGGCGAAGCTCTTCGCCTGGCGCGGGCTGCGCTGCGCGATCGTCAATCGCGACGATCCGGTCGGCCGCCGTCTGCTCGCGAATCTCGCCGGCCGCGTGCGGACGATCGCGTACGGCATCGACGCGCGGCGGCAAGCAGCGGACGCCGATCGCGAACTCGTCGCGACGAACGTCCGCGCGACCGCGACGGGCACCGCGTTTCGTCTGACTTCGCCGTGGGGCGAAGCGGACGTCGAAGTCGGCACGCTCGGCACGTTCAACGTGAGCAATCTGCTCGCGGTGCTCGGCACGCTGCTCGCGGCCGACGTGCCGTTCGACGCGGCGCTCGCCGAAATCGAGAAGCTCGAATCGGTCAACGGCCGGATGCAGCGGCTGGGCGGCCGGCTGCAGAACGACGAGCCGCTCGTCGTCGTCGATTACGCGCACACGCCGGACGCGCTCGAGAAGACGCTCGACGCGCTGCGCCCGATCGCGCAGGCGCGCGGCGGCGAGCTCGTCTGCATGTTCGGCTGCGGCGGCGACCGCGATGCGACCAAGCGCCCGCTGATGGGCGCGATCGCCGAGCGGCTCGCGGACAAGGTCGTCGTGACGAGCGACAACCCGCGCAGCGAGGACCCGCAGAAGATCATCGACCAGATCGTCGCCGGCATGCGGGACGCCGCGAACGCGCGCCGCGTCGAGGACCGCGCGAGCGCGATCCTGCAGGCGGTGCGCGGCGCCGCGCGCGAGGACGTCGTGCTGCTCGCCGGCAAGGGGCACGAGTCGACGCAGGAAATCATGGGCAAGAAGCGCGCGTTCTCTGATCAGGACCACGCGCGCCTCGCGCTCGCCGCGCGCACGACACAGACACGCGGAGGCGGCGAATGACGATGCTGACCTTGTGCGAAGCCGCCGCGATGATCCCTGGCGCGACCGTGCTCGGCGATGAGCGCGCGTCGTTCGAGCGGGTGTCGACGGATAGCCGTTCGGCGGGCCCGGGCGATCTGTTCGTCGCGCTGAAGGGCGAGCGCTTCGACGCGCACGACTTCGTCGGCGACGTCGCCGAGCGCGGCGCAAGCGCCGCGCTCGTGTCGCGCAGCCCGGCCGAGTGGAATCTGCCCGCGCTGAAGGTCGCGGATACGCGCGCCGCGCTTGGCGCGCTCGCGCATGGCTGGCGGATGCGCTTTTCGATGCCGATGGTCGCGGTGACGGGCAGCAACGGCAAGACGACCGTGAAGGAAATGATCGCGTCGATCTTCGCGGCGGCGGTCGGCGAGCCCGCGCGCCTTGCGACCGCGGGCAACTTCAACAACGACGTCGGCCTGCCGCTCACGCTGCTGCGCCTCACCGCCGCGCACCGGCTCGCGGTCGTCGAGCTTGGGATGAATCATCCAGGCGAGACCGACACGCTCGCGAAAATCGCCGCGCCGACGGTTGCGCTCGTCAACAACGCGCAGCGCGAGCATCAGGAATTCATGGCGACGGTCGAGGCGGTCGCGCTCGAGCACGCGGCCGTCATCCACGCGCTCGGGCCGGACGGCGTCGCGGTGTTTCCGGCCGACGACGAGTACGCGGGCATCTGGCGCGTCGCGGCGACCGGCAACCGGATCGTCGATTTCGCGCTGCACGGCGCCGGCAGCGACGCGCCCGCCGCGGTGACGGGCGCGCTCGACGGCAGCAGGCTCGCGATCGAGACGCCCGCCGGCCGCATCGACGTGCGGCTCAACGCGCTCGGCGAGCACAACGCGCGCAACGCGCTCGCCGCGACGGCGGCCGCGCTCGCGGCCGGCGTGCCGCTCGCGGCGGTCAAGGCGGGGCTCGAGGCGTTCGCGCCGGTGAAGGGGCGGCTGCAGGTGGCGCGCGCAGCGCTCGGCTCGCTCGCGGGCGCGACGATGATCGACGACACCTACAACGCGAACCCCGATTCGATGCGCGCCGCGATCGACGTGCTCGCCGCGCAATCGGCGCCGCGCGTGCTCGTGATTGGCGAGATGGGCGAGGTCGGCGACGAAGGTCCGGCGTTCCATCGCGAGATCGGCGCGTACGCGCGCGAGCGCGGGATCGACGCGTTGTTCGCGCTCGGCGCGGCGACGCTGCCCGCGTGCGAAGCGTACGGCGCGGCCGCGCGGCATTTCGACGACGCGGCGGCGCTCGTCGCCGCGCTCGTCGCCGCGAACTTCGGCGCGCACGCGACGCTGCTCGTGAAGGGCTCGCGGTTCATGAAGATGGAGCGCGTGGTCGACGCGCTCGCGAACGAAACCGCGTCGGGCGCAGCGCCCGGCGCACACTGAGGAAGGAAGTAAGCATGCTGCTGGCGCTGGCGCAATGGCTGCAAGGTGACGCAAGCTTTTTGCGCTTGTTCACGTACCTGACGTTCCGGGCGGTGATGGCCACCATCACGGCGCTCGTGATCGGTCTCGTCTGCGGTCCGTGGGTGATTCGCAAGCTCACGCAGATGAAGGTCGGTCAGGCGGTGCGCAAGGACGGCCCGCAGACGCATCTCGTGAAATCGGGCACGCCGACGATGGGCGGCGTGCTGATCCTGATCGGCATCGCGGTCGCGACGCTGCTCTGGGGCGATCTGACGAACCGCTTCATCTGGATCGTGATGCTCGTCACGTTCGGCTTCGGCGTGATCGGCTGGGTCGACGATTATCGCAAGGTCGTCTACAAGGACCCGCGCGGCATGTCGTCGCGCGAAAAGTATTTCTGGCAATCGGTGATCGGCCTGTTCGCGGCCGTCTATCTCGCGTTCAGCGTGTCCGAGGCGAGCAACGTCCGCGTGTTCGACCTGTTCATGGCCTGGGTGCGAAGCGGCCTGTCGATGGGGTTGCCCGCGCGCGCGGACCTGATGCTGCCGTTCCTGAAGTCGATCAGCTATCCGCTCGGCGTCTGGGGCTTCATCGCGCTCACGTATTTCGTGATCGTCGGCGCGAGCAACGCGGTGAACCTGACCGACGGCCTCGACGGCCTCGTGATCATGCCGGTCGTGCTCGTCGGCGCGTCGCTCGGCGTGTTCGCGTACGTGATGGGCAGCGCGGTCTATTCGAAATATCTGCTGTTTCCGCATATTCCGGGCGCGGGCGAGCTGCTGATCTTCTGCTCGGCGATGGGCGGCGCGGGGCTCGCGTTCCTCTGGTACAACACGCACCCGGCGCAGGTGTTCATGGGCGACGTCGGCGCGCTCGCGCTGGGCGGCGCGCTCGGCACCGTCGCGGTGATCGTGCGGCAGGAAATCGTGCTGTTCATCATGGGCGGCATCTTCGTCGCGGAAACGTTGTCGGTGATGCTGCAAGTCACGTGGTTCAAGTACACGAAAAAGCGTTACGGCGAAGGGCGGCGCATCTTCAAGATGGCGCCGCTGCATCACCATTTCGAATTGTCGGGCTGGAAGGAAACGCAGGTGGTGGTGCGTTTCTGGATCATCACGTTGATGCTGTGCCTGTTCGGTTTGTCCACCCTCAAGCTGCGGTAAAGGGAAGGTAAGGATGTTTGGCGAGATGTTCGGAGATCGGCAGCGGCCGATGGTGCTCGTGCTGGGGCTCGGCGAATCGGGCCTCGCGATCGCGCGGTGGTGCGCGAGGCACGGGTGCCGGCTGCGCGTCGCCGATACGCGCGAGACGCCGCCCAACCTTGCCGCGTTGACGGCGGCGGGCATTGACGCCGAATTCGTCGGCGGCGCGTTTTCGCCGGCGCTCATCGACGGCGGGATCGAGCTTGTCGCGCTGAGCCCCGGTCTGTCGCCGCTCGCGGAAGATCTCGCGCCGCTCGTCGCCGCCGCGCGCGCGCGGGGCATTCCCGTGTGGGGCGAGCTCGAGTTCTTCGCGCAGGCGCTCGCGACGCTCGGCGCGAACGGCTACGCGCCGAAGGTGATCGCGATCACCGGCACGAACGGCAAGACGACGACGACGAGCCTCGCGGGGCTCTTGTGCGAGCGCGCGGGCAGGAAGGTCGCGGTCGCGGGCAACATCAGCCCGTCGATGCTCGACAGGCTGACCGAGGCGATCGACGCGGCCGCGCTGCCGGACGTGTGGGTGCTCGAGCTGTCGAGCTTCCAGCTCGACACCGCGCACACGTTCGCGCCCGACGCGGCGACGATCCTCAACATCTCGCAGGACCATCTCGACTGGCACGGCGGCTTCGCCGCGTATGCGGCCGCGAAGGGCCGGATCTTCGGGCCGCGCACCGTGCGCGTGCTCAACCGCGACGATGCCGAGGTGATGAAGTTCGCGCCGCCCGCCGCGGCCGCCGACGCGCCGCGCGCGATCACGTTCGGCCTGAACGAGCCGAGCGCCGATGGCGATTACGGCCTGCTGCGCGAAAACGGCATTGCATGGCTCGTCGAGGCGGTCGATCGCGACGCGGCCGATGCGCCCGCCACGCCGTCGCGCCGCCGCAAGCAGGAAGCGGCGCATTCGCCCGACATCGCGCTCAAGCGCCTGATGCCCGCCGACGCGTTGCGCATCCGCGGGCTGCACAACGCGGCGAACGCGCTCGCGGCTTACGCGCTTGCGCGCGCAATTGACCTGCCGGCCGCGCCGCTGTTGCACGGCCTGCGCGAATACCGCGGCGAGCCGCACCGCGTCGAGGTGATCGCGACGCTCGACGGCGTCGATTATGTGGACGACAGCAAGGGCACGAACGTCGGCGCGACGGTGGCGGCGCTCGACGGGCTCGCGCAGCGCACGGTGCTGATCGCAGGCGGCGACGGCAAGGGCCAGGATTTCGAGCCGCTCGCGGCGCCCGTCGCGCGCTGGTGCCGCGCGGTGATGCTGATCGGCCGCGACGCGCCCGCGCTTCGCGAAGCGCTCGCCGACACGGGCGTGCCGCTTGCCGATCACGCGACGCTCGAAGCCGCGGTGCGCGCGGCGAGCGCGCTCGCGCAGCCGGGCGACGCGGTGCTGCTGTCGCCCGCATGCGCGAGCCTCGACATGTTCCGCAATTACGCACATCGGGCCGACGTGTTCCACAGCGCGGTCGAAGACATCGCTTTGGAAAAAGGAACGACG
The DNA here is from genome assembly GCF_001636105.1 of Burkholderia sp. MSMB1589WGS. Classification (NCBI taxonomy): domain Bacteria; kingdom Pseudomonadati; phylum Pseudomonadota; class Betaproteobacteria; order Burkholderiales; family Burkholderiaceae; genus Burkholderia; species Burkholderia sp. MSMB1589WGS. Next base: position 1,491,218 of record NZ_LNJT01000007.1, on the reverse strand, counting down.
CTATGAGCTGGTCCGATCGCCTCGTTTCCCGCTTCAACGGCGCCCGTGACGCGGGCGGCGGCGCCGCGCCGCGCACCGCCGCGCGGGCGGCCTCGGGCGCGCGCGCCACGGCGGGCGGCCTCGCGAGCGTCGTCAACGGCGCGCGTCCGACCCGCTCGCGGATGCTCGACTTCGACTACTCGCTGCTGTGGGTGTCGATCGCGCTCCTCGGGCTCGGCGTCGTGATGGTGTACTCGGCGTCGATCGCGATGCCGGATTCGCCGAAATACGCGTCGTATCACGATTACGCGTTCCTGCTGCGCCACTGCGTGTCGCTCGTCGTCGCGTTCGTCGCGGCGGTGATCACGTTCCGCGTGCCGGTGTCGACGTGGGACAAGTACGCGCCGCATCTCTTCCTGATCGCGCTCGTCGGCCTCGTGATCGTGCTGATCCCGCACGTCGGCAAGGGCGTGAACGGCGCGCGCCGCTGGATTCCGCTCGGCATCACGAACATGCAGCCGTCGGAAATCATGAAGCTCGCGGTGACGATCTACGCGGCGAACTACACGGTCCGCAAGCAGGAGTACATGCAGAGCTTCGCGAAGGGCTTTTTGCCGATGGCGTGCGCGGTCGGCTTGGTCGGCGCGCTGCTGCTGCTCGAGCCGGACATGGGCGCGTTCATGGTGATCGCCGCGATCGCGATGGGCGTGCTGTTCCTCGGCGGCGTGAACGGCAAGCTGTTCGGCGGTCTTGTCGCGACGGCGGTCGGCACCTTCACGATGCTCGTGTGGCTGTCGCCGTGGCGGCGCGAGCGGATCTTCGCGTATCTCGATCCGTGGGACGAGCGCTACGCGCAGGGCAAGGCGTACCAGCTCACGCACTCGCTGATCGCGTTCGGGCGCGGCGAGTGGTTCGGCGTCGGCCTGGGCGGCAGCGTCGAAAAGCTCAACTACCTGCCGGAAGCGCATACCGACTTCATTCTCGCCGTGATCGGCGAGGAGCTCGGCTTCATCGGCGTGCTCGTCGTGATCCTGCTGTTCTACTGGATCGTGCGCCGCGCGTTCGAGATCGGCCGCCAGGCGCTCGCGCTCGACCGCACGTTCGCGGGGCTGATGGCGAAGGGCGTCGGCATCTGGTTCGGCGCGCAGGCGTTCATCAACATGGGCGTGAACCTCGGCCTTCTGCCGACCAAGGGCCTCACGCTGCCGCTCGTGAGCTACGGCGGCTCGGGCATTCTGCTGAACTGCGTGGCGCTCGCGGTGCTCTTGCGCGTCGATTACGAGAACCGGGTGCTGATGCGGGGAGGGAAGGTATGACCTCGACGCAGCGCACGCTGATGGTGACGGCGGGCGGCACCGGGGGGCACGTGTTCCCCGGGCTCGCGGTCGCGCACCGGATGGAGGCGCAGGGCTGGCGCGTCGTGTGGCTTGGCAATCCGGCCGGCATGGAAGCGACGCTCGTGCCGAAGCACGGGATTCCGATGGAATACGTGCGCTTCGGCGGGCTGCGCGGCAAGGGCCTGAAGACGAAGCTCGCGCTGCCGTTCAATCTGCTGCGCGCGTGCGCGCAGAGCCTGCGCGCGCTGCGCCGCGTGAAGCCCGACGTCGTGCTCGGCATGGGCGGCTACATCACGTTTCCGGCCGGCCTCGTGACCGTGCTGACGGGCCGCCCGCTCGTGCTGCACGAGCAGAACTCGATCGCCGGCCTGACGAACAAGGTGCTCGCGAAGCTCGCGAAACGCGTGCTCGTCGCGTTCCCGGGCGCGTTGCCGAACGCCGAATGGACGGGCAATCCGATTCGCGCGGAACTTGCGCGCACGGAACCGCCCCAGGCACGCTATGCGGCGCGCAGCGGGAAGCTGAAGCTGCTCGTCGTCGGCGGCAGTCTCGGCGCGGCCGCGCTGAACGAAGTCGTGCCGCGCGCGCTTGCGCGCCTCGCGCCTGACGAGCGGCCGCAGGTCGTGCATCAGGCGGGCGCGAAGCACATCGATACGCTCAAGGAGAACTACGAAGCCGCGGGCCTTTCCTGCGGCAGCGACGTCGCGCTCGTGCCGTTCATCGACGACATGGCGTCCGCGTATGCGAACGCGGACCTCGTGATCTGCCGCTCGGGCGCGATGACGGTCGCGGAGATCGCGGCGGTCGGGGTTGCGGCGCTGTTCGTGCCGTTCCCGCACGCGGTCGACGATCATCAGACGACCAACGCCGAGTTCCTTGCCGGGCAAGGCGCGGCGGTGCTCGTGCAACAACGCGACCTGTCGGCCGAGCTGCTCGCCGACTGGCTGCGCGGCCAGTCGCGGGAATCGCTCGCGGCGATGGCCGAACGTTCGCGCTCGCTCGCGAAGCCGGACGCCACCGACGAAGTCGCGCGCGTGTGCGCAGCGGTGGCGAGCGCGAACCTGGAAGGAAAGCAATGAAACACATCGTCAAACACATTCATTTCGTCGGGATCGGCGGCGCGGGCATGAGCGGCATCGCCGAAGTGCTCGTGAACCTGGGCTACAAGGTGAGCGGCTCCGATCTCGCGCGCAACGCGGTGACCGAGCGCCTCGAGGCGCTCGGCGCGCGCGTGTCGATCGGCCACGATGCGGCGAACATCGAAGGCGCGAACGCTGTGGTCGTGTCGACCGCGGTGCGCTCGGACAACCCGGAAGTGCTCGCCGCGCGCCGCCTGCGCGTGCCGATCGTGCCGCGCGCGGTGATGCTTGCGGAGCTGATGCGCCTGAAGCAGGGGATCGCGATCGCCGGCACGCACGGCAAGACGACGACGACGAGCCTCGTCGCGAGCGTGCTCGCCGCGGGCGGGCTCGATCCGACGTTCGTGATCGGCGGGCGCCTCACGAGCGCCGGCGCGAACGCGCGGCTCGGCACGGGCGACTTCATCGTCGCGGAAGCCGACGAGTCGGACGCGTCGTTCCTGAACCTGTATCCGGTGATCGAGGTCATCACGAACATCGACGCCGATCACATGGACACCTACGGCCACGACTTCGCGCGGCTCAAGCAGGCGTTCATCGAATTCACGCAGCGGCTGCCGTTCTACGGCAGCGCAGTGGTGTGCATCGACGACGCGAACGTGCGGCAGATCGTGCCGCTGATCTCGAAGCCCGTCGTGCGCTACGGCTTCTCCGCGGACGCGCAGGTGCGCGCGGAGAACGTCGAGGCACGCGACGGCCGGATGCATTTCACGGTGCTGCGCGACGGGCGCGAGCCGCTGCCCGTCGTCCTGAACCTGCCCGGCCTGCACAACGTGCAGAACGCGCTCGCCGCGATCGCGATCGCGACCGATCTCGACGTCGCCGACGCGGCGATCCAGCAGGCGCTCGCGGAATTCAACGGCGTCGGCCGGCGCTTCCAGCGCTACGGCGAGATCGCGGCGGCGGGCGGCGGCGCGTACACGCTGATCGACGACTACGGCCATCACCCGGTCGAGATGGCGGCGACGATCGCGGCGGCGCGCGGCGCGTTCCCGGGCCGCCGGCTCGTGCTGGCGTTCCAGCCGCACCGCTACACGCGCACGCGCGACTGCTTCGACGATTTCGTCAACGTGCTGTCGACGGTCGACGCGCTCGTCCTGACCGAGGTGTACGCGGCGGGCGAGGCGCCGATTTCGACCGCGAACGGCGATGCGCTGTCGCGCGCGCTGCGCGCGGCGGGCAAGGTCGAGCCGATGTTCGTCGCGGCGGTCGACGAGGTGCCGGACGCGCTCGCGAAGCTCGCGCGCGCCGGCGACGTGGTGATCACGATGGGCGCGGGCTCGATCGGCGGGGTGCCGGGCAAGCTTGCGCAGAACACGCAACAGAAGGGATGAGATGAGCGGGATCGATCCGAAACGTTTCGGCAAGGTGGCGGTGCTGCTCGGCGGGGAATCCTCCGAGCGCGAGGTGTCGCTGAACTCCGGCCGGCTGGTGCTGCAGGGCCTGCGCGACGCGGGCATCGACGCGCATCCGTTCGATCCGGCGCAGCGGCCGCTCGCGGCGCTCAAGGACGAAGGCTTCGTGCGCGCGTTCAACGCGCTGCACGGCGGCTACGGCGAGAACGGCCAGATCCAGGGCGCGCTCGATTTCTACGGCATCCGCTACACGGGCAGCGGCGTGCTCGGCTCGGCGCTCGGGCTCGACAAGTTCCGCACGAAGCTCGTCTGGCAGCAGACGGGCGTGCCGACGCCGCCGTTCGAGACGGTCATGCGCGGCGACGACTACGCGGCGCGCGCGCAGGACATCGTCGCGAAGCTCGGCGTGCCGCTCTTCGTGAAGCCGGCGAGCGAGGGCTCGAGCGTCGCGGTCGAGAAGGTGAAAAGCGCCGATGCGTTGCCCGCCGCACTGGAAGAGGCGGCGAAGCACGACAAGATCGTGATCGTCGAGAAGAGCATCGAGGGCGGCGGCGAGTACACCGCGTGCATCGCCGGGGATCTCGATCTGCCGCTCATCAAGATCGTGCCCGCGGGCGAGTTCTACGACTATCACGCGAAATACGTCGCGAACGACACGCAGTACCTGATTCCGTGCGGCCTCGACGCGGCAAGGGAAGCCGAATTCAAGCGCGTCGCGCGCCGCGCGTTCGACGTGCTCGGCTGCGCGGACTGGGGCCGCGCGGATTTCATGCTCGACGCCGCCGGCAACCCGTATTTCCTCGAAGTGAACACCGCGCCGGGGATGACCGATCACTCGCTGCCGCCGAAGGCGGCGCGCGCGGTCGGCATCAGTTATTCGGAGCTGGTGGTGAAAGTGCTGTCGCTCACGCTCGATTGATGCAGGACCGGACCTGAACCATGTGGAATAACGTTCGCCAGCTCAACCTTGCCGCCAGCGCGTTGTACGCGCTGCTGCTGCTCGTGTTGGCGGCGGCCGGCTGCTACTGGCTGATCCAGCGCCCGGCGTTCGCGCTGCGCGAAATCCGGATCGACGGCGACACCGAGCACATCAACGCGCCGACCGTGCGCGCGGGCGTCGTCGGGCGGCTGAAGGGCAACTTCTTCACGGTCGATCTCGATCTCGCGCGCGTCGCGTTCGAGCAGATGCCGTGGGTGCGCCACGCGAGCGTGCGCCGGGTGTGGCCGAACGCGCTCGCCGTGACGCTCGAGGAGTACAGGCCGCTCGGGACGTGGGGCAACGATCAGCTCGTGAGCGTCGACGGCGAGCTCTTCACGGCGAACCAGGGCGAGCTCGACGCGGAGCTGCCGTCGTTCGACGGCCCCGAGGGCAGCGCGAAGGAAGTCGTCGCGCGCTATCGCGACTTCGCGAAATGGTTTGCGCCGATCCACGCGAGCCCGGAGGAAGTGACGCTGTCGCCGCGCTACGCATGGACGGTGAAGCTGTCGAACGGCATGCAGGTCGAGCTCGGCCGCGAGCGCAACAGCGACACGCTGCCCGACCGGATCCAGCGCCTCGTCGCCGCGTGGCCCTCGGTCACGCAGCGCTGGGGCGGCGACATCGAATACGCGGATCTTCGCTATCCGAACGGATTCGCGATCCGCGCGGTGGGCATGCGGTTCCTGGCCGACACCGACAAGGGCAAGAAGTAACACGACATCACACGCAAGAGCACTCTATGAGCAAAGACTACAAGGATCTGCTGGTTGCCCTCGACATCGGCACGTCGAAGGTGGTGGCCGTCGTCGCCGAGCTGAAGGGCGAGGGCCACTATGAGGTCATCGGCCTCGGCCAGAGCGAGTCGAAGGGGCTGAAGAAGGGCGTGGTGGTGAACATCGAGGCCACCGTCCAATCGATCCAGCGCGCGCTCGAGGAAGCCGAGCTGATGGCCGACTGCAAGATCACCAACGTCTTCACCGGCATCGCCGGCAGTCACATCCGCAGCTTCAACTCGAGCGGGATGGTTGCGATCAAGGAGAAGGAGGTCACGCAGACCGACGTCGCGCGCGTGATCGAAACCGCGAAGGCGATCAACATCCCGACCGACCAGCAGGTGCTGCACATCCTCACGCAGGAATTCATCATCGACGGCCAGGAGGACGTGCGTGAGCCGATCGGCATGAGCGGCATCCGCCTCGAGGTGAAGGTGCACATCGTGACGGGCGCGGTGAGCGCCGCGCAGAACATCGTCAAGTGCGTGCGCCGCTGCGGGCTCGAAGTGAACGACCTGATCCTGCAGCCGCTCGCGTCGTCGCTCGCGGTGCTGACGGAGGACGAGAAGGACTTGGGCGTCGTGCTCGTCGACATCGGCGGCGGCACGACCGACATCGCGATCTTCGCCGAAGGCGCGATTCGCCACACGGCGGTGATTCCGATCGCGGGCGACCAGATCACGAGCGACATCGCGATGGCGCTGCGCACGCCGACGCCCGACGCCGAAGACATCAAGGTCGGCTACGGGATCGCGAAGCAGGCGCTCGCCGATCCGGACGAGATGGTCGAGGTGCCGGGCCTGGGCGAACGCGGCCCGCGCACGCTGTCGCGGCAGGCGCTCGCGGCCGTCGTCGAGCCGCGCGTCGAGGAACTGTTCTCGCTCGTGCAGCAAGTCGTGCGCGAGTCCGGTTACGAAGAGTTACTCAGTTCCGGTGTCGTGCTCACGGGCGGGGCTGCGATGATGCCCGGCATGGTCGAGCTGGGCGAAGACATTTTCCTGAAGCCGGTGCGCATCGGCGCGCCGGAATACGCGGGCGGGCTCTCGGACGTCGTGCGCAATCCGCGCTATTCGACGGCGATGGGGCTGCTCGTCGAGGGCAGCGCTCAACGGATGCGCGGCCGCAAGGTCGCCGTGCAATCCGGTTCCGCGGGGCAGATCTTCTCGCGGATGAAGGAGTGGTTCCTGAGCAATTTCTGACTGTTTTCGACATTCGCGCCGGTGCCGGCGGCCGGCGCGCGACGGAGGGTTGCCCGATCTTCCGCCGAATAACGGCCGAGTAGCGGTTCTTTTCTTGACGGAGGCAACAATGGAATTCGAAATGCTGGAAACCGAAACCAACGGCACGATCATCAAGGTGATCGGCGTTGGCGGCGCAGGTGGCAACGCGGTGCAGCACATGATCAACAAGGGCGTGCAGGGCGTCGATTTCATCGTGATGAACACCGACGCGCAGGCGCTGTCGCGCGCGCGCGCGCCGTCCGTGATCCAGCTCGGCAACACCGGCCTCGGCGCCGGCGCGAAGCCGGAGATGGGCCGTGCGGCGGCCGAGGAGGCGCGCGAGCGGATCGCCGACGCGCTGCGCGGCGCGCACATGGTGTTCATCACGGCCGGCATGGGCGGCGGCACCGGCACCGGAGCCGCGCCCGTCGTCGCGCAGATCGCGAAGGAGATGGGCATTCTGACCGTCGGTGTCGTGAGCAAGCCGTTCGAGTTCGAAGGCGGCAAGCGGATGCGCGTCGCGGAAGCCGGTTCGCAGCAACTGGAGGATCACGTCGATTCGCTGATCGTCGTCCTGAACGACAAGCTGTTCGAGGTGATGGGCGACGACGCCGAGATGGACAAGTGCTTCCAGTGCGCTGACGACGTGCTCAACAACGCGGTGGCGGGCATCGCCGAGATCATCAACGTCGACGGCCTCGTGAACGTCGACTTCGAAGACGTGAAGACGGTGATGGGCGAGCAGGGCAAGGCGATGATGGGCACGGCGACGGTTGCCGGCGTCGATCGCGCGCGCCTGGCGGCCGAGCAGGCGGTCGCGAGCCCGCTGCTCGAAGGCGTCGATCTGTCGGGCGCGCGCGGCGTGCTCGTCAACATCACGTCGAGCCGCTCGCTGCGTCTGTCGGAAACGCGCGAAGTGATGAATACGATCAAGAGCTACGCGGCCGACGACGCGACCGTGATCTTCGGCGCCGTGTACGACGACGCGATGGGCGACGCGCTGCGCGTGACCGTCGTCGCGACAGGCCTCGGCCGCGCGGCGAAGAAGCAGCAGTCCGCGCCGATGACGCTGCTGCGCACCGGCACGGACAATCAGCCGATCAGCGCGGCGCCGCAGGGCTACGCGGCTTCGCATCACGTGAGCACGGGCGACTACGGCGCGTTCGATACGCCGGCCGTGTGGCGCAACTCGCGCGAGACGGCGGCGTCGCACGTGCAGGCGCTGCAGGAGAAGGGTGTCGACACGTACGACATTCCGGCATTCCTGCGCAAGCAGGCCGACTGACGCGCGCGAGGCTTCGCGCCGCGCGGTTTCGCGCGCGGCACGAGCCGACGTGACGGATGAAACGGCTGACGACAGGCCGCGTCGCTTCGCGACGCCGGGCCGGGCCGCGTCGTCTGTCGCGAACGACCGTATCGCTATGAAGGACCAGGCATGATTCAAGTGGGCGACACGCTGCCCGACGCGCAGCTCTTCGAGTATCTCGACGACGCGCGCGCGGGCTGCACGCTGGGGCCGAACGCCTTTGGCGTGCGCGAGCAGGCGGCGGGAAAGCGCGTGGTGATCTTCGGATTGCCGGGCGCGTTCACGCCGACCTGTTCGGCGCAGCATGTGCCGGGCTACGTCGCGCATGCCGAGCCGTTGCGCTCGGCGGGCATCGACGAGATCTGGTGCGTTGCCGTCAACGACGCATTCGTGATGGGCGCTTGGGGACGCGATCTGCACACCGCGGGCAAGGTGCGCATGATGGCGGACGGCAGCGCGGCTTTCACTCATGCGCTGGGACTGACGCAGGACCTGTCCGCGCGCGGCATGGGGATTCGTTCCCGACGCTACGCGATGGTGGTCGACGACGGCGTGGTCAAGACGCTGTTCGTCGAAGCGCCGGGCAAGTTCGAAGTGAGCGATGCGGCCAGCGTGCTGGCCAGTTTGACGCGCTGAACGACGCGTGCGGCGTTGCCTTTGGGCAACGCCGCGGCGTGCCCGACACGCGGTTGTAACACGGGTCGACGACCGGGAACGCCTCCGTTCCGGGCGTCGGCCCGTCTCGCATTTCCGCAGGGTAATGCGCCGAAACAGTTTGAAACGTCGATCATCACGACGCGAAATAGGGATTTACGCTATAATCCCACCTATCGAATAAAACTCCTGATTGATATTCTCAATCAAGAAGACAGTGACCATGTTGAAGCAGCGCACCATCAAATCGATCGTCAAGACCGTCGGCATCGGCGTGCACTCGGGCCGCAAGGTCGAACTGACGCTTCGCCCTGCGGCGCCCGACACGGGCATCGTGTTCTCGCGCGTCGATCTGCCGACGCCCGTCGACATTCCCGCTTCGGCGCTGTCGATCGGCGACACGCGGCTCGCGTCCGTGCTGCAGAAGGATGGCGTGCGCGTGTCGACGGTCGAGCATTTGATGTCGGCGTGCGCGGGCCTCGGCATCGACAACCTGTACGTCGACGTGACGGCAGAGGAAATCCCGATCATGGACGGCAGCGCGGCGACGTTCGTGTTCCTGATCCAGTCGGCCGGCATCGAAGAGCAGAATGCGGCGAAGAAGTTCATCAAGGTGACGAAGCCTGTCGAGATTCGCGACGGCGACAAGTTCGCGCGTCTTGATCCGTACTTCGGCTTCAAGCTGAAGTTCACGATCGATTTCCGTCATCCGGCCGTCGACAAGACGGGCCAGGAGCTCGAGGTCGATTTCGCGAACACCTCGTACGTGCGCGAGATCGCGCGCGCGCGCACGTTCGGCTTCGCGCACGAAGTCGAGATGATGCGCGAGCTCGGGCTGGCGCGCGGCGGCAGCATGGACAACGCGATCGTGCTCGACGAGTACCGGATCCTCAACAACGACGGGCTGCGCTACGACGACGAGTTCGTCAAGCACAAGATGCTCGACGCGATCGGCGATCTGTACGTGATTGGCCATCCGCTCCTCGCGTCGTACACCGCGTACAAGTCGGGCCACGGATTGAACAACGCGTTGCTGCGCGAGCTGCTCGCGCACGAGGAAGCCTATGAGATCGTCACGTTCGACGATCCGAAGGCGGCGCCGACGGGCTTCGGCTTCGACGCGCAGACAGCGTTCGCGTGATGCGCTGACGCATTGCGCACGCGAGACGGCGACAAGAAGGTGGCCTGCGGGCCTAATGCCGTTCAGTTAACCGACTGAACGGCATTTTTGTTTGCGCCAACCGGTTGTAAACATGACGTGGCGATGTTAACTTTCATCGCCATGCCGACCGACGACCTCCGCCCGCTGGTTGAATCGCACCCGCCTTTCAGGTGGTGTGGCTGGTGATCGCGCTGGCGTTGCACCGGCATCAGTCGATCAGCGAGATCGTTGACGGGTTCTACGTCAACGGGCTGTCGCGGCTCGCGATGGACGGCACACGCTGCGCACGGCCGACAGCGCCGCCAACCGCGAGCATTTCGGGGCATCTGCGGCCACGCATGACCGGGTGGACAGCTATCCCCAACCGCGCGCGGTCACGCTGACGGCCATTCCTACCCACCTGGCGCGCGATACGGAATTTGGCCCTTGCGACGTCAACGAGAAGATCTCGGCACGCCAACTCATCCCGCGCGTGCCGGACCACACCATTACCGTGTTCGACAGAGGATTCCTGGCGACCCGGTTGCCGTGCAACCTGGTCTCGGGCAGTGAGAGCCGGCATTTCGGGCTGGCATCGCCGGTGCCGCGCGTGCGTCACAATGAATCGCGCATCGGCACTCGCACTCGCGCACGGGGACGGTCCGGCGGTCGGCTGCGGATGCGCCGTGCGGTACGTGCGGGCACGGCTTCCGCGTGGCGAGAAGGATCAGCGAGGCGTTTTCGTGTGGCGCGCGGCCATGCGCGCCAGCGCGCTTTGCAGCGGCGACGGCTCGAGCGCATCGGCGAGCTGGCGCAGCGCGTCGGTGCCGGCTGCCGACATCCGCGCCTGCTTCACGCGCGGCGGCTCGGGCGCGGGCTGCGGGCGCACGCGCACTTTCAGCGTGGCGATCGCCCATCCGCGCGCCTGAAGATCGGACAGCAGCCGCGGCTCGACTTGCCGCAACCGGGCGGCAAGCGCATTGTGCGCGGCGAACAGCGTGAGCGTGCCGTCCTTGATGAAGCCAGGCTCGACGTGGTTCGCCAGGTAGTCGGGGAGCAGCGCGACCAGATCCCGCTTCAGCGCCGCGACCTGCTCGACGCCCGCGCGCAGCGCGGCGAACGCGTCGGTGCGCTGGAGGACGTCGGCAGCCGCTCGCGGCCGCGACCAGTCGTTGGGGCGAAATAGCTGCTTCGGCGGTCGGTTCATGAGGAAAGTCGGCAGCGCGGCGTGATTGGGCGCATGACGGGCGACCGGATGGTGGAGCGATGCGACGATTGTACCGCGATGTCGTTTGGCGGCCGCGGGTATCGTTTGTCGGCTACGGCTACGGCTGCGGCCCGTCTTCCGACCCCGAACACCGACGCCAGGCGCGGGATCACCGGCGTGAGCCGATCGCCCGCGCCGCCTTTCGATGCGCCGCGCTTTCGAGCGCCCGAGATTCGCGCTCCGCCGCCCGTTCGCCGGTGAACTTCGGCTGCATGCCCGGCCCAGCCGCGCCCCACGGCGGCTGCCGCCGCCGACACCGGCGCGCCTTGGTGCGCGTGCTAAAATTCAACGTTTGAATTCACTTCTACGCTAAGCCGCCGAGGCTCGGCGCGCCGGGGAGGGCGTTCACCGCTCCGGGGCCGTTGCACCGACGCACACCCGATCCGATGACAACCGGTTTTCTTCAGAAAATTTTTGGCAGCCGCAATCAGCGGCTCGTCAAGCAATACCAAAAGGCCGTCGCGACGATCAACGCGCTCGAAACGCAGATCGAAAAGCTGACGGACGACCAGTTGCGCGGCAAGACAGGGGAGTTCCGTCAGCGCATCGCGGCGGGCGAGTCGCTCGACAAGCTCCTGCCCGAAGCGTTCGCCGTGTGCCGCGAGGCGAGCCGCCGCGTGCTGAAGATGCGCCACTTCGACGTGCAGATGATCGGCGGGATGGTGCTGCATTACGGCAAGATCGCCGAAATGCGCACGGGCGAGGGCAAGACGCTCGTCGCGACGCTCGCCGCGTATCTGAACGCGCTCGCCGGCCGCGGCGTGCACGTCGTGACGGTCAACGATTACCTCGCGCAGCGCGACGCCGAGTGGATGGGCCGCCTCTACAACTTCCTCGGGCTTTCCGTCGGCATCAACCTGTCGGGGATGGAGCACGACCAGAAGCAGGCGGCGTACGCGGCCGACATCACGTACGGCACGAACAACGAATTCGGTTTCGACTACCTGCGCGACAACATGGTCTACGAGACCGATTCGCGCGTGCAGCGGCCGCTCAACTTCGCGGTCGTCGACGAAGTCGACTCGATCCTGATCGACGAGGCGCGCACGCCGCTCATCATCTCGGGCCAGGCGGAGGACCACACCGAGCTGTACGTGCGGATGAACGCGCTGCCGCCGCTCCTCGAGCGCCAGATCGGCGAGGAGAAGGCGGACGGCACGGGCGTCGAGAAGCCGGGCGACTACACGCTCGACGAGAAGGGCCGCCAGGTGTTCCTGACCGAGTCGGGCCACGAGAAGGCCGAGCGGTTGCTCTCCGAATGGGGCTTGATCGGCGACGGCGAGAGCCTCTACGCGCCGCAGAACATCACGCTGATGCACCACGTGTACGCGGCGTTGCGCGCTCACACGCTGTTCCATCGCGATCAGCACTACGTCGTGCAGAACGGCGAAGTGATCATCGTCGACGAATTCACGGGCCGCCTGATGCCGGGCCGCCGCTGGTCCGACGGCCTGCACCAGGCGGTCGAGGCGAAGGAGCACGTGAAGATCCAGAGCGAGAACCAGACGCTCGCGTCGATCACGTTCCAGAACTACTTCCGGATGTACGCGAAGCTCGCGGGCATGACGGGCACGGCGGATACCGAGGCATACGAATTCAACGAGATCTACGGCCTCGAGACGGTCGTGATCCCGACCAACCGGCCGCCGAAGCGGATCGACAAGCAGGATCAGATCTACAAGACCGCGAAGGAGCGCTACGACGCGGTGATCCGCGACATCCGCGAGTGCCACGAGCGCGGCCAGCCCGTGCTCGTCGGCACGACGTCGATCGAGAACTCGGAGCTGCTGTCGCATCTGCTCAAGCAGGCGGGCCTGCCGCACGAGGTGCTGAACGCGAAGCAGCACGCGCGCGAAGCGGCGATCGTCGCCGAGGCCGGCCGGCCGAAGCGCGTCACGATCGCGACGAACATGGCGGGCCGCGGCACCGACATCGTGCTCGGCGGCAACGTCGAGAAGCAGGCGGCGTTCATCGAGGCCGACGAGTCGATTCCGGCCGACGAGCAGGCGCGCCGCATCCAGACGCTGCACGACGAATGGGAAACGCTGCACGAGCAGGTGAAGGCCGCGGGCGGCCTTCACATCATCGGCACCGAGCGTCACGAGTCGCGCCGGATCGACAATCAGTTGCGCGGCCGCGCGGGCCGTCAGGGCGATCCGGGCTCGTCGCGCTTCTACCTGTCGCTCGAGGACCCGCTGCTGCGCATCTTCGCGGGCGACCGCGTGCGCGCGATCATGGATCGCCTGAAGATGCCGGAGGGCGAGGCGATCGAAGCGGGCATCGTCACGCGTTCGATCGAATCGGCGCAGCGCAAGGTCGAGGCGCGCAACTTCGACATCCGCAAGCAACTGCTCGAATACGACGACGTGTCGAACGATCAGCGCAAGGTGATCTACCAGCAGCGCAACGAACTGCTCGAAGCGCACGACATCGCTGAAACGATCGGCGCGATGCGTCACGGCGTGATCTCGGAAGTGGTCCGCCAGTTCGTGCCGGCGGGCAGCATCGAGGAGCAGTGGGATTTGCCCGAGCTCGAAGAGACGCTGCGCAACGACTGGCAGCTCGACCTCGCGATCCAGGAAATGGTGAACGAGTCGTCGTCGATCAACGCGGACGAGATTCTCGACGCCGTCACGACGGCCGCCGACGAGCACTACGAGGCGAAGGTCGCGCTGGTCGGCCGCGAATCGTTCAGCGCGTTCGAGCGCTCGATCATGCTGCAGACGCTCGACCGCCTGTGGCGCGAGCACCTCGCGGCGCTCGATCATCTGCGTCAGGGCATCCACCTGCGCGGCTATGCGCAGAAGAACCCGAAGCAGGAATACAAGCGCGAGGCGTTCGAACTGTTCGCGGCGATGCTCGACGCGGTGAAGCAGGAAGTCACGCGGATCGTGATGAACGTGCAGATCCAGTCGCCCGAGCAGCTCGAGGAGGCGGCCGAGCAGATCGAGGAGCAGGGCGGCCAGCTCGGCAACGTCGAGTTCCAGCACGCCGATTTCGCGGCCGCCGCCGCGGCGACGGCGGGTGGCGCGGTGGTCGCGGACGCGACGGCCGAGATGGTCGGCCACGCGATGAGCCACAGCGGCCCAGGGGGCGAAGTGCCGCGGGTCGGCCGCAACGATCCGTGCCCGTGCGGCAGTGGCAAGAAGTACAAGCACTGTCACGGCAAGCTGAGCTGACGTGATCGAAGGCGGCGCGCGATGAGCGCGCCGCGTCGTCTGTGCGCAAGATTTTTTGAGGTGTGATGCGCGGCGGCGCGCGAGCGGCCGCCGGTTCTTCAATCCAATCGATGCCGGCTCGAACGCCGGCATTTTCCTTCGGGCAGGTGCTTCAGATGGCTGTCAATTTTCCCTCGATCGATCCCGCGCAATTGCATCCCGTCGCCGGCGTGACGCTCGGCTGGGCGGAGGCGAACATTCGCAAGCCGAACCGAAAGGACGTGCTCGTCGTCTCCGTCGACGAAGGCGCGACCGTGTCGGGCGTGTTCACCGAGAACCGCTTCTGCGCGGCGCCCGTGACGGTCTGCCGCGAGCATCTGGCGAAGGTGCGCGCGGGCGGCGCCGGCATTCGCGCGCTCGTCGTCAACACGGGCAACGCGAACGCGGGCACGGGCGAGCCGGGCCTCGCGCATGCGCGCGAGACGTGCGCGGCGCTCGCGCGCCTCGCGGGCATCGCCCCCGAGCAGGTGCTGCCGTTCTCGACGGGCGTGATCCTTGAGCCGCTGCCGATCGACCGCCTGAAGGCCGGCCTGCCCGCCGCGCTCGCGAACCGCGCGGCCGCGAACTGGCACGACGCCGCGCAGGCGATCATGACGACCGACACGCTGGCGAAGGCGGCGTCGCGCCAGGTGACGATCGACGGCCACACGATCACGCTGACGGGCATCAGTAAGGGCGCCGGGATGATCAAGCCGAACATGGCGACGATGCTCGGCTTCCTCGCGTTCGACGCGAAGGTCGCGCAGCCCGTGCTCGACGCGCTCGTGAGGGAAGTGGCCGACCGTTCGTTCAACTGCATCACGATCGACGGCGATACGTCGACGAACGACTCGTTCATCCTGATCGCGTCCGGCCGCGCGAGCCTGCCCGAGATCGCGTCGGCCGATTCGCCCGCGTATGCGGCGTTGCGCGACGCGGTGACGGCCGTCGCGCAGACGCTTGCACAACTGATCGTGCGCGACGGCGAAGGCGCGACGAAATTCATCACGGTGACGGTCGAAGGCGGCGCGAGCACTGCGGAGTGCCGCCAGATCGCGTATGCGATCGGCCATTCGCCGCTCGTGAAGACGGCGTTCTACGCGTCGGACCCGAATCTCGGCCGGATTCTCGCGGCGATCGGCTACGCGGGCGTCGCGGACCTCGACGTCGGCAAGATCGACCTGTATCTCGACGACGTGCTCGTCGCGAAGGCGGGCGGCCGCAATCCCGCGTATCTCGAGGAGGACGGCCAGCGCGTGATGAAGCAAAGCGAGATCGCGGTTCGCGTGCTGCTCGGCCGCGGCGATGCGCAAGCGACGATCTGGACTTGCGATTTGTCGCACGATTACGTCAGCATCAACGCCGACTATCGTTCGTAAGCGGCCGGGGCGCGACATCATGGATCCACTCGAGCAGTTCCTCACCCGCGCCGAAGCGTTGCTTGGGCGCCTCGAAGCGATTCTCCCGCCGGCTGCGGCGGCGGTCGACTGGGCTGCCGCGTCCGCGTTCCGCTGGCGCAAGCGCCAGGGGCGCGGCTATCTGCAGCCCGTCGCCGCGCGTTCGACGATCCAGCTCGACGATTTGCAGAACATCGATCGCCAGAAAGCGCTGATCGAGCAGAACACGCGCCAGTTCGTGAACGGCAAGCCCGCGAACAACGTGCTGCTGACGGGCGCGCGCGGCACCGGCAAGTCGTCGCTGATCAAGGCGTGCCTGAACGCGTACGCGGCCGACGGCCTGCGGCTCATCGAAGTCGACAAGGACGATCTGCACGACCTGGGCGACATCGTCGAGCTGATCTCGGCGCGCCCCGAGCGTTTCATCGTGTTCTGCGACGATCTGTCGTTCGAAGAAGGCGAATCGGGTTACAAGGCGCTGAAGGTCGCGCTCGACGGGTCGGTCGCCGCGCAGTCCGACAACGTGCTGATCTACGCGACGTCGAACCGCCGCCATCTGCTGCCCGAGTACATGAGCGACAACGAGACGTACAAGCATCTGCCGGACGGCGAGATCCACCCGGGCGAGGTCGTCGAGGAGAAGATCTCGCTGTCGGAGCGCTTCGGCCTCTGGGTCAGCTTCTATCCGTTCAAGCAGGACGACTATCTGGCGATCGTCGGCCACTGGCTCAGGCATTTCGGCTGCGACGACGCCGAAGTCGACGCGGCGCGCGGCGACGCGCTCGTCTGGGCGCTCGAGCGCGGCTCGCGCTCCGGCCGGGTCGCATGGCAGTTCGCGCGCGATCGCGCGGGCCGCAAGGAGAACGTATGAGTATCGAAGTCACGAACGCGGCGGCGCCCGCCGGCGCGGGCCGCAAGGTGACCGAGGTGGCGGTCGGCGTGCTGGTGCAGCCGGACGGCCGCTACCTGCTCGCGCAGCGGCTGCCCGGCAAGCCTTACGAGGGATACTGGGAATTCCCGGGCGGCAAGCTCGAGGCGGGCGAGAGCGTCGAGGAGGCGCTTGCCCGGGAACTGCACGAGGAACTGGGCATCTTCGTGACCGAATGCCATCGCTGGCATACGCTCGAGCACGATTATCCGCACGCGTACGTTCGTCTGTACTTCTGCAAGGTGACGGGCTGGACGGGCGAGCCGCACAGCCGCGAAGGGCAGGCGTTCGTCTGGCGGCATCTGCCCGTCGACGTCGCGCCGCTGCTGCCCGCCGCGCTGCCGGTGCTCGATTTGCTCGCGCGCGAGCAAGGCGCCGCGCCGCAATAAACGTGCGCGGAGCCTTCGCTCCCCGGCCGCATTCGGCCGGGGAGCCCACCGCGACGGGCGGGGTCAGCCGCGGTCGCCGCCTTCCCGATTGCCGGCGTCGTCGGACGGTGCTTCGTCGTCGGTTCCGCCGATCCGGTATTTCTCGGCCGCCCAAGCACCGAGATCGAGCTGTTTGCAGCGGGCGGAGCAGAATGGGCGAAAACGGTTTTCGGGCGTCCAGCGCACTTCCTTGCCGCAGGACGGGCATTTCACGACAGTAGCCATACGGAGATCATCGATGCGGCGCAAGGCCGCCGTTACAGATTGCAGAGCGTGAGCTGGAACGGCACGTCGATGTCGACCGCGCGCGGCCGCACGTCGCCGTCCTGCGCGGTGAAGCGCACCCACAGCATATATTTGTTCGCACTCGCTTCGGGAATCACGCGCAGCTCGTGCGGCACGCGCACCTGCATCAACTGGTACGTGCGCCCGGACAGCATCTGCTGATAGCTGCCCTGCATCGCCATCACCTTCGATGCTTGCCCGGATTCGCGCGCGAGGCGCAGCACGATCATCGCCGCGTCGCGCAGCGGCAGGAGCGGCATCGCCCACTTCGCGATGTCCTGGCGGCGCTGCCCGGCAGGCCACTGCTGCCACGCGTAGTACGACGGGAGATCGAATTTGCAGGTGCCGCCGGGAATGACCGCGCGGCTACGGATGCTCGCGAGCCACTCGTTGTCGATCAGATGCTGGCCGGTCTTGCCCTGCATTTGCGCGAGGTTCGCGAGCGTCTGCTCGATTTCGCCGAGCACTGCTTCGAGCGCGTTCTGCTCGATGCCGGGATTGCCGCGAAACGGCGCGAGCGTCTGGCGCTGGCGTTCGAGTTCCTTCATCAGATCCGATTTCAGATCTGCGCGGCCCGCGACTTCGGCGATTTCGAACAGCGTCGTCAGCGCGACATGATGCTCTCTCGCGTCCTCTTGAGCCACGAAGAACGTAAAGCGTTCGAACAAATCTTCGAGACGCAACAGCGTGCGGATTCGCTCGTTGAACGGATACTCGTAAAGAATCAAGCGCGCTCGCCTCTTGCGTTGGGGGTGACCAAAATTGCAGGGACATTCTAATGCCCACCGTCTACCCTAGCAATCGCGCCATTTTTCAGGGGGCGCGACACGCTGCGCGGTTTCGTGCGCCGGACGCAACATGCGTGCCGCAAGCGCGTCAATTTTGCGCGGCGGCCGCATATCCGAGATAGCGTTGGTGCAGTGCGGCGACTTCGGCCGCGAGCTTGCCGACGGACGCATGGTCGTTGACGATCACGTCGTCCGCGGCGGCGAGACGCGCGTCGCGCGACGCCTGTCGCGCGACGATCGCTTCCACCTGCTCGCGGGCGAAGCCGTTGCGGGACATCACGCGCGCGATTTGCGTCTCGACGTCGCAATCGACGACGAGCACTCGGTCGACTCGCGTCTTCCACGTTCCCGACTCGACCAGCAACGGCACGACAAAGACGACGTACGCGCCTTGCGCCGCGCCCGCCTCGCGCTCGGTTTCTTCGCGGATCAGCGGATGCGTGATCGCTTCGAGCCGCTTGCGCGCGGATTCGTCGCTGAAGATCAGCGCGCGCATCTTCTCGCGATCGAGCGAACCGTCGGCCGCGACGAATTCCGCGCCGAATTCGCGCGTGATGAACGGCATCGCGAGGCCCTGCGGCGCGGTGATGCGGTGCGCGATCAGATCGGCATCGACGATCGTCACGCCGAGCTCGCCGAACAGATTGGCAACGGTCGTCTTGCCGCTGCCGATTCCACCCGTCAATCCCACCGAGAACATGGTTCAGCCTCCGAGCAGCAGGTAGAACGGCGTGCCGAAAAAGAGGGTCGCGGCGCCTCCCGCCGCAAGGAACGGGCCGAACGGCAGCGGCTCCTCGAAGCGCATGCGGCCACGCCAGGTTGCGACGAGACCGACTGCGGCGCCGGCGACCGCGGCGATCAGCACGACTTGCGGCAAGGCTTCCCAGCCGAGCCATGCGCCGAGCGCGGCGAGGAGCTTCAGGTCGCCATAGCCGATACCTTCGATGCCGCGCAGCAATTTGAAGAGCCACAGAATGCACCAGAGAAACAGATAGCCAGCGATTGCGCCGACCACCGCGGCGCGAAGGCTCGCAAACGTGTCCCACAGATTGACGCACAGTCCCGCCCACAGGAGCGGCAGCGTCAGCGAATCGGGGAGGAAGCCGGTTTGCATGTCGATCGCGCTCATCGCAAGGAGTGCCGCGCACAGGCCGAACGCGGCGAGCGCGGCGCCGCTCGGCCCGAAGAGCGCGAGCGCGCCGGCGGCGAGCGCGCCGCTCGCGAGCTCGATGAGCGGATAGCGCGCGCCGATCGGCGCATGGCAGCGCCGGCAGCGGCCGCGCAACGCGATATAGCTGAGGACCGGCACGTTCTCCCACGCGCTCAGCACATGGCCGCAATGCGGGCACGCGCTGCGCGGCACGCAGAGGTCGTAGCGCGCCGGCAAGCCGTCGTCGACGGACGGCTCGCCCGTCGCTTCGGCGATTTCGGCGAGCCACGCGCGCTTCATCATGATCGGCAGCCGATGGACGACGACGTTGATGAAGCTGCCGACGACGAGACCGAGCACGATTGCGAACGCAAGCTGCATGCCCGTGGGGAGCGCCGCGAACGCGGCGAGCGGCCCGGCTGCTGCCGCGTGTTCGGGAGGGCCGGTAAAGAACGGATTGGGCGTCATCGAGGCGGTTGGCATCGCGAATGGAGTCGGATTCGGCTGCGATGCTACACCACGTTGCCGAGCTGGACGATCGGCAAGTACATCGCGACGACGAGTGCGCCGATCAGCGCGCCCAGCACGACGATCACGACGGGTTCGCACAGGTTCGCAAGCACGCCGATTTGTTCGTCGATGCGGCGGTCGCAGAGCGTCGCGACGTCGATGAGCATCGTGTCCAGCGTGCCTGATTCCTCGGCGACGGCGATTGGCTGGACGAGGTCGTCGGGAAAGCAGCCTTCGGCGCGCATCGCGCGGGCGAGCCGTTCGCCGTGCTGCAGACGTGCGGCGATGCCGGCCGTCGCGAGATCGAAACGTGGGTTGCCGGTCGCGTTCGACAGTGCGGCGAACGCGTCGGTGAGCGGCGTGCCGGCGGCGAGCAGCGTGCCGAGCGCGCGGCTCCATCGGGCGGCGGCGAGCGTCTGCGCAAGCGGTCCGACGAGCGGCGCGCGCAGCAGCGCCTGCGCAAGCGCAACGCGTGCAGTTGCGGAACGGCGCGCCGCGTGGCGAACGGCAACGCCGGCGAGCAGCGTGGCCGCGGCGGCAGGCGCGCTCCAGCGCGTCACGCTGGCCGACAGCGCCAGAATGAAACGGGTCGGCGCAGGCAGCGTGGCGCCGAAACCCGCGAAGATCTGTTCGAACGTCGGCACGACCCAGATCAGCAACGCCGCGGTGATCGCGAGCGCGAACAGCAGCACGGCGACCGGGTAAGCGAGCGCTCCTCTGACGCGTGCATATTGCGCGGCTGCGCGCTCGCGATCGTCTGCGAGCCGTGCGAGCACGGCGGCGAGCGCTCCCGCAGTCTCGCCGACCGCGACCAGTTGGCAGAAAAACGAGTCGAACTGGCGCGGATAGCGGCGCAGTGCGGCGGAGAACTGCTGTCCTGCGACGATCTCGCGCGCGAGGCCCGCCGCAATGCGAGGCATTTCGCTTCGCCGCGTCGCTTGCGCGAGCAACTCGAGCGACGGCGCGAGCGCGAGCCCCGCGTGCAAGAGCCCCGCGAGCTGCCGTGCGAAACGCGTGACCTCGCTCGCCCGCGCGGTGGGCTGCGGCGCTGTGCCGCGCGCTTCGAGGTGCAGCACAGTGATGCCCGTGCGCTTGAGCGCCGCGCGCGCGGCGGACGGATTGACGGCGACCAGCATGCCGCGGCGTCGCGCGCCGTCGATCGTCACGCCCGCCCAACGGTACCGGGCTTCGGTCGGCATGGCCGGGCTACGCGTGTTCATGTCGCCTCCGTTGCGCCGAGCGCTTCGCTCCAGCTCGTCGTGCCGTCGCGAACGCGGGCGAGCGCCGCATCGCGCAGGCTCGTCATGCCTTCGGCGCGCGCTTGTTGCGCGAGTTCGGCACTGCTTGCGCGCGCGACGATCAGATTGCGCAACTCGACGGACAGCGGCATCACCTGATGGATGCCGATGCGCCCCCGATAACCGATTCCATGACACGCGGCGCATCCTTTCGCGGTATACGGGCGCCAGCCGGCGTCGATCGGCGCGGCGTCGAATCCCGCGGCGCGCAGTACAGCGGGCGATGCGTCCGACGGCGCGCGGCAAGCGGGACACAGGCGCCGCACGAGACGCTGCGCCGTCACGAGCCGCAGTGCGGCGGCGAGGTTGTACGGTGCGACGCCGATGTCGAGCAGGCGAGCCACCGCAGCGGGCGCGTCGTTCGTGTGCAGCGTCGACAGCACGAGGTGCCCCGTCTGCGCGGCCTTCAGCGCGACGTCGGCGGTCTGCGCATCGCGTATCTCGCCGACCATGATGACGTCGGGGTCCTGGCGCAGGAACGCGCGCAGCGCGACCGCGAAGGTCAGGCCCGCCTTCTCGCGCACGCCGACCTGATTGATCCCGTCGAGCTCGATCTCGGCCGGATCCTCGACCGTGCAGACGTTGCGCGACACGTCGTTCAGCATCTGCAGGAAGCAATACAGCGACAGCGTTTTGCCGCTGCCCGTCGGTCCCGTGACAAGGACGAGGCCGTGCGGCGCGCCGATCGCCGCTTCGACGCCGCGCGCCTGAGCCGCGTCGAAGCCGAGCGCGGCGAGCGACAGATCGGCGGGCAGCGTCTCCAGACGCCGCAGCACGAGCTTCTCGCCATGCAGCGTCGGCAGCGAGCTGACGCGGTAATCGCCCGCGCGCCCCGGCGCGAGCGCGAGCCGCAGCCGGCCGTCCTGCGGCACGCGGCGTTCGGCGATGTCCATCCGCGCGAGCACCTTGATTCGCGTCACGCATGCGTCGCGCAAATGAGCCGGCGGCCGCGCGAATTCGTGCAGCACGCCGTCGATCCGCAGGCGCACGCGCCAGCCGGATTCGCGGGGCTCGACATGGATGTCGGACGCGTCGCGCTCGTGCGCCGCGCGCAGCATGTCGGCGACGATGCCGACCGCGGGCGCGTCGTCGGCGAGCTCGGGATTGCGTGGCCGGGGTGGCGCGATCGCCGCGGCGCCGGAGGCCGCCTGCCGCATGGAAGGAAAAGAAGGGTTGGAGGGCGTTGCGGACATCGGAACCGGCCTCGCGGCCGCCTGCTCGACACGATGAAACGATCATCGCGCGTCGAGCGGGCGGCCGACAGTCGGCCGATCGGCCAACCGCGCCGCGCGTCACGCGCCGGGCGCACGCCCTCCGCGCGGCGTGCGCGGCTTGAACAGCTTGACCGTGCGCACACCCTGATCTTCGGTGCGCATCACTTCGATCATCACGTCGCCGATCTTCAGGCAGACATCGTCCTCGGGAATTTCCTCGAGCTCTTCGAGGATCAGGCCATTGAGCGTCTTGGGCCCGTTGGTCGGCAGGCCGAGGTGCAGCCAGCGGTTCAATTCGCGCAGCGGCATGCTGGCCGCGACGATGCATTCGCCGTTCGCGTCCCAGCCGCTTTTCGAGTTTTCGCTGCGCGGCATGGTCGTCGTGAATTCGCCGATCAGCTCCTCGATGATGTCTTCCGGCGTGACGAGCCCCTGCAGCTCGCCGTATTCGTTGACGACGAGCGCCGTGCGGTGTCGGCTTTCCTGGAAGTATTGCAACTGCTGGAACACCGGCGTGCCGGACGGCACGTAGTACGGCTCCGCGAGCAGCGCGCGCAGCGTCTCGCGATCGAAATCCTGGTTGTGGAGCGCGGCGAGCGTCTTGCGCACGTGCAGCACGCCGAGCACGCGGTCGATGTCGCCCTCGTAGACGACGAGCCGATTGTGATAGCAGGTCTCGAGCTGGTGCAGCACGTCGTCGAGCGGTGCAAGGATGTTGAGCGCCTCGATCTGGCGGCGCGGAATCATCACGTCGTCGACGGTGATGTTCTCGAGATCGAACAGGTTGAGCAGGATGCTGCGGTGCTTGGTCGGCATGAAGCTGCCCGATTCGAGCACGAGCGAGCGCAGCTCCTCGGTCGACAGCCGCTGGTCGCGGCCGGCCTTCGTGTTGATCCGCAACGCGGCGAGGATCGATCCCGCGAGCGTGTTGACGAACCACACGACGGGCATCATCACGCGCATCAGCGGCGCGATCACGACGCTCGCCGGCAACGCGATCCGCTCCGGGAACGTCGCGCCGACGATCTTCGGTGTGATCTCCGCGAACACGATGATGAGGAAGGCGACGATGCCGGTCGCGATCGACAGCACGAAGTTGTCGTGGCCGAACGTGCGCAGCGCGATCGACGTCGTCAGCACCGGGATGATCGTGTTGAACAGGTTGTTGCCGATCAGGATCACGCTCAGCAATTGATCGGTCCGCGCGAGGAGGCGCTGGGTCGTTTTTGCGCCGAGCGCGCCGCGGCCCGCGAGATGTTTGAGCCGATGGCGGTTGAGCGCCATCATCGCGGTTTCAGAAATGGAGAAGAAGCTGGAGCAGAGGAGAAGCAGAAAGACGGCGCTGATTTGCGCCCATAAGGGAATTTGGTCCACGCGTCGCAGAGTCGGTGAATGACAGGAATGAAAAAGACTATAGCAGAGGGGCGCGGCCGGTTCGTGTACGGCGCCGCATTGCCCGTGCGGCGGGGCGGCACCGTCGCCGCGCAAAAAAAACCGCGCATTGCGTGCGCGGTTTTTTACAAATCTGGTCGGGGTGAGAGGATTCGAACCTAGTTCACCCAATCAAATCAATAGGTTACAATTGAGCACGTAGCCGCTGGAACGTTAGAGTGTAGCAGATTTCCGCTCAATTTGACCATACCCCAAAATTTGGCTACTGTTGAGGCCGTCACGGAGACACCGTGGCCGGGTTTGGCGACCCGATTATTAGGAGGCGGACGAGCCGCCGCATGTGCGGCTTTTTCGTCTGCATGCCTTTGCGCGCCTATGCGATCAATGGGTGGGCCTTGGCAGGGAGACCTTCGGGTCTGCCGGTTGCCTCCTATGCCGGTTCGCCAACCCTGCCTTGTGCCCGCCCGCCCATTTGGCGATGGGAGAGCGGGTCTTACGTTTTCATAGGAGGCCCGACATGCATCAAACCCCCGCTTGTTCAGAACTCTCGGAACCTACCCTGGTCGATATCGCGCTCGTCGGTGTCGATAACCTGTCTGCTTTATCGAGGTTGCTTTCAGCCAAGGACGGCGTAGCGTTATTTTCCGGTTTGGATTTGGACGAGCAAAAAGCGATCTTCGACCTTTACGGCGTTACGCTCACCGCAGTTCGCAGCGCGCTTCATGAACACAGAGCGGAGAATTGCCCGGAGGCGCTGCATGGCTGAAAAATTTAGGCGAACGTGGCAACCCGCGCCGCAGTCTCGCATTACTCGTATCTTGAATCAGGTGGCGGTATTGACTGATTTTATGCATGGCGACGGGAGCGAAGCATTTGCAATGTTGAGCGACAAGACGAAAGACGAATTGCGCACATTGTTTAGCGTGCTCAATACGGATTTGCGGCATGCCATAAATCCATGACAGCACTTCGCCGCCATCGGCCAGACCGGTTGTCGGTGGCGGGATAATCTGATTTGCCAGTATATGGGCTACGCGCATACTCGCGTGCGCGCGCACAACGGCCCGGGTTTTCGCGAATCGGCGGGTTTTTTGCAGATAGGGATATTTCGCCGTTGAACTGTCGGTGTCACGGGGCAAAGGCCGCGCAATTTAAACATCCCCCCAGCAAAATAGGGGCCTTTCGGGGATACCTCTGTTGCGCGCGCAGAGCCCTTCGAAAAGGCTGCTGGGGGGCAAGTGCCGATTAATGGATGCGTACTCGTGGGCGATGATCGGCATATACGGGTCGAAATTGCTTGTGCACGCAACGAGGTTGATGAATGGATGAATGCAAGATAGTTGGCGATAGAAAAAGCGCGGGTCATATCGAGCATCGCGGGTTGATGGGCCGGGGCGAGTAAGTAGATGCGATCGGTAGGCAAAAGGTTGCGGGCTGAAAAGTGGCTGCAATGGCATCGGGAGGACTGGGGCGGCGCGGCGATACCGACCGAGCCGCCAGCAACGGTTGTAATGGGCGCTGCGAATCGGCTGGCAAAGAGCGCGGTACAGCAGTGGTTACGGAACCCGCACGATGGGCTATGGGGCTGCATGATCGCGATAGACAGCCTACAGCAGCAATGGTCCGTACAGAAGCGCATGGCAGATAAGGCGTCGTGGCGGAAACACTTTGCCGGGAAGATGCCGCCCGAGAAAGCCGAATGGCCGAAGGGTGCGAACGCACGGAATCACACATATTGGAAATGGATGGAATGGCGGGCGAATGAGCATAAATGGTTGGCTGAAATGGCCGTACAGGACGCCATGCGCCAGCAAGCCGACCGAACCAAAAGAGCCGCCGAAGCCGCTGACACCCACCCGTGGGCGCGCCGCGAGGATATTCGGGCTGCATGGCGCGTGCAGGAATACCGCTGGAGAGAGGCGACGGTATGGCGGAGCATCGTGTATGCGTGTTGGCGGGACACGCGACCCGGCATAGCGGCATGGCCGGTTTGGATGCAGCCACAGACGGGCGGGAAGAAAGGCAAGCCGCGCGCATTGCCAAGGGTCGACGAGCCGCGCGACAACAGTCATCCACAAGGGCGTAACCAGAGGTTGCGGCAGGTCTTCGAGGGATTGCCGACACGCCCCGATCAAATGACGGCGATACAGGTTATGACGCTGGCAACAGGGAGCGCACCGGATTGGATGGTACCCCGGCAAGTGGACCCGCCGAAGCGCCCCGGACGGCCGCGAAAACCGACGTAAAAAGTCTGCGGAAAGTTGGGCGAATACGAACCGCCGTAATCTACGGAAAGCGCCGCCCCACGTCGAAAATAATTCGCCGTGAGTCGTATTGCGTGCTCATTCGGAACGCCGGGCGGAAACAGTGTCCGAATCGGATCAATAGGGTATACCTGACTGAGCCAAACGTGAGTCATTGAAAATATGGCTCAATAGGATTGACCGTGTGTGAGCCAGTAGCTACCATTGAGCTATCAATTTAATTGAGCTAGCGAGCCATGCGGAAACTCTACTACGGGCGCATTTCCACCACGGACGGACAATCAGCAGTCAGCCAGTACGCCGACGCGAAAGCGCACGGGGTCAAGGAAAAAGACGTGTTCGTTGACGAAGGCGTGAGCGGGTATCACGTCGCGCCGGATCAACGCCAGCAATGGCAACGCGTAGAACACGACTTGCGGCACGGCGGCGTGCTGATTGTCCGCTGGCTCGACCGGATCAGCCGCCGATACGACGAATTGCACCGCACGATGCGCCGCTTGATGGATATGGGCGTTCGCGTCGAATGCACGTTGAACGGCATGGTATTCGATGGCGGCGCGACGGACCCGATTGAGAAAGCCACGCGAGACGCTGTACTGGCATTCATGGCCGCGCAGGGCGAAGCAGACTACAAGAACCGGGTGGAGATGCAGCGGCGAGGCGTAGCGATTGCCAAGGCCGAAGGGAAGTACACCGGACGCCAGCGCGCCGCCGACTACGCCGAGATTAAGGGCTGGCGGGCCGAGAACGGCGCAACCATCTCGGCAACGGCGGAGCGCTTCGGCGTGAGTACGGCTACGGTCAAGCGGGCCTGTGCGGCGTGAGGGCACGCATTTATAGCGGCGTCTCTTGCAGGGTGTCGCACAACACGACAGCCTCGGCACCGGCGGATTGCTCCATCACGAACAGCAGACACTTTCCTGATGCAATGTCAGCGTGAACCGCCTGAATTTTCTCGGCACTAGCTTGCGCCCGGTAGTCGTGCTGGCTGCTCGCCCAATTTACGTAGGTTGCAACCTCATCCAACGTGAATTGGTATTTCGGGGAAACCAGAAGCCGCGCCACAACGTTTTGACGGGTGAAGTCGTTAATGCGCACCGCCCGGACGCCGGATAGCAGCAATTTCGACATTTTTCCGTCTGCACACTCGAAGCTCAACGAAAGGGCGGAAGCGGAACGCGAATACTCGCAACCGATGAATTCGGCGTCGTGGTAATTTTTCATAGCGGCAGTCGGTTGTTAGTTAGCTCTCAGGGCAGCGGAGAGAAGCTCACGCCGGGACCACGAACCGGGAATCCCCCGCCCACGTCATCCCAATTGTGCGCATGAGGTATCCCCTGCCCGTGGTCGTGATCGAAATCAAAGTCTACGGCGGGTAGGCCGTTATTTCCGAATAAACGCATTTGCCCCGAGCCGGGATTCGTATACCACGACCCCGCCGGCCCCGTGTTAGGCGTGCCCGCCAAAATAAAACTCCCGTCGTCTGGCACATCGGCAGCAAGTTCGAACGGAGCGGCCTCACCAAGAAGCGACGACGCACCTCCGATATCATTACTGGCCAAGCTACTACCAGCACCAGCGACAACGCTTTCCAGATAGCTTATCAGTTCGTCCGCCGTCACATTGCTGGGCGTCGCCCAACTCGGGAGCGGCTTGTCTACTGGCAACGCGGTCACCCCCGGCACGCTGGCGAGCCTGTTAGCCCGTGGAAATGGCGGGGTTGAGGGCGAACCTCCGGCAGAACCACCACGGGCCACGGGTTGATCGATGGACACCGATACCCGCCCGTCCTCTATGGCGGACCTAAGCGCAGCGACTGGATCGCTATGGAATGCACCAATCCCCAGTTCCCGAAGGTATCCCGCTGCACCTGTCGTCAGCCCCGAATACTTCGGCCAGTGCAGCATCAATGCCGAGACGGCGCTACGTTGACCGACCGATGGGCGCATTCCGGTTGAGTTTCCCGCACTGGTTAGCGTAGCGCGCTTCCCAGAACCCATGTCGATAGTCACTGAAGCCATTCGGCGCGCTCCGCAGAAAGCGGACGGCAGTGTGCCTGCCGCCCATCAATTACCGTCTGACGAATTTATCAGAGTGTTTGCGGGTCGGCTACCGGAAGGCTTGGCGGCGGCGCGGGGAGGGTTAGGCCGGGGACACGGATACGGCCCATAGCCTCTACGAGCGGGCGGAGCGGGTAAAATTCAGCGCCATACCCACCCGACGCATCGCCATCGTTGTGTCCTTGCAATGCGTCCGCAACCTCTTTCGGCACGCCGGAGTCGCGGCACATGTCCTTGAAGCCGTGACGGAACGAATGGTAGACCATACGCGAATCGGTGATCTTGCAGACCCCGCGCAGGTATTTACCGAACCACTTTGACCATTGCGCGGACTCCTCCCCGTGCTTGTTGGCGACGAGTGCTGAGAAAATGCGAGGCTTTCCGCGCTGGGCGTGCACATACTCTACGAACCCGCGCGCAAGTAGTTCCGGGTGGATGGGAATGCGTCGCACGCTGCCCGCGTTTTTGACGGTCTGGCCATCCCCGGCATCCGTGATGCGCAGCACGGCGGAAGATTTCACGCTGCTGTTTGAGGTGTGGTAACTCTCGGTGTAAATGTCGTCGGGGCGCAATTGGGCCAGTTCCTCTAGCCGTGCGCCTGTGAACAAGCCAAGTAGCGGCAACCAATACGCTGCCTCTCCCGCGCCGCCAACCGGGCGCAAATTCCGTGTGTAGACGGGACTGGAAAAGATCGCGGTGAGGGCGGGTACATCGAACGAGATGCGGGTTTTGCCTCTCACAGTGCCTTTGACCTGAACACGGACGCGATGGGCGGCGTTCTCCGAGACCAGCAGATTATCTTTTGCGTAGTTCAGCAGCGTCCCGAGCAGTTCTAGTTGCTTGTTTGTGTTGACAGGTGTTTGACCGGTTTCGAGAAGCTTGTCCTTAAAGGCGATGACATGTGCGCGTGTGATCCCCGCGACCGGGACGCGCCCCACATGTGAGTAGAACCGCTCTACGATCAATTCCGCCTTGCGTACCGTTCGAGACTCGGGCTTGCGCTCCCCGGCCCATTTCTCAACGAGCGCGGCAAGATGACCCGATGACGCGCCGCCGCGTGTTTCTGAGGATGCTATCTGCGGAGGTACGGAGGCTGTCAGCGCGGAAGGTGTACCGGACGCGCGGGCGATCAAGACCCCGTGTGCGAATGTGCGGGCGTGCTTGAGGCGCTGCTTGTGGTAGGCGTCGTCGGCATCTTTGGGCCACAGCACGGCCACTTGCTCGCCGTCGCAGTCGCAGATGACGTAAGAGCCGGGGCGGCGCGGGTCAACTTTTGCGGTGCGGCCAGTCGGTACACTCTCGGACGTAACGGGATCAAGAATGAGTTCCCGCAGTTCGACGGTTTGCGGCACATCTCCGGTCGGCTGTCGAAGCGCGGCAAATTCTTGATCGAGCCGGTAACTTTCCTCCCGGACGCGCTCGCGCGCTTTGGCGGGTTCGGACGTGCCAAGAGCTTTGACTATCTCTTTGCGGCCGCGATAGTGCGAGATTAGATCAAGTGGAATTTTGCGGCGGATGTAATACCGGGTGCCGCGCTTGAGGAGATGATTTGTCATAGCTTACGGAACAGTAGGTGTATGTTACACCGGCTGCTACCGCTCCGTAAGCCATTGATCTTGCTGATTTTTCCAACCAATCAACAAGTTAGATTGGTCGGGGTGAGAGGATTCGAACCTCCGGCCTCTACGTCCCGAACGTAGCGCTCTACCAGGCTAAGCTACACCCCGATTTGTACTCGATTCGTACTGATTCGTCGCTTCGGTCTAGATCAAGACTGACGCGACGTCGAGTAAAAACATAATTCTAGCAGGCTCTCTTTGAAAACGGAAGCGGGAAATGAAGAAATTGCCGCGGCCGCCGCCTGAGCCTCCTGGCGAGCGCATTCGAGCGTATGGTCGAGGGCGCCCGAACGCGTGATCGCGTCGAAGATCGTGTCGAAGCGGTCGGTGCCGCCGTGCTCGATCGCTTCGCGCGCGAGCGTCGACTGCTCGGGCGTGCCGCGTTCGATCAGATAGATGAGCGGCAGCGTCGGCTTGCCTTCGCGCAGATCGTCGCCGGCGTTCTTGCCCATCGATTCGGCGGTGCCCGCATAGTCGAGCCAGTCGTCCATGATCTGGAACGCGGTGCCGATCCGGCGGCCGTACTCGGCGGCGGCGGCTTCCGTCGGCGCGTCGGCGCCCGCGAGCACCGCGCCGAGCCGCGCGGCGGCCTCGAACAGCTTCGCGGTCTTGTAGCGGATCACCTGCATGTAGCGGGCTTCGTCGACATCGGCGTCGTGCATGTTCAGCAACTGCAGCACTTCGCCTTCGGAGATGATCGTCGTCGCCTCGGACAGAATCTCCATCACGCGCATCTTGCCGACGCCCACCATCATCTCGAACGAGCGCGAATAGAGGTAGTCGCCGACGAGCACGCTCGCCGCGTTGCCGAACAGCGCGTTCGCGGTCTTGCGGCCGCGCCGCAGCTCGGATTCGTCGACGACGTCGTCGTGCAGCAGCGTCGCCGTGTGGATGAATTCGACGACGGCCGCGAGCACGTGCTTCTGGTTCGTGTTTTCGCCGAGCGCGCCCGCGACGAGCAGAAGAAGCGCCGGCCGCAGCCGTTTGCCGCCCGCGCCGATGATGTACTCGGCGATCTGGTTGATCAGCAGCACGTCGGACGCGAGGCTTTGCCGAATGACGCGATTCACCTGCTCCATGTCGCTTGCGATCGGGGCGAGCAAGTGGGCGGCGCTGAGGGAGGGGGTGGCAGTCGACGACATGATGATGGAAATGGGTAGTGCCGCGGATTATAAGGCGAATCGCCGTCGAGCCGGGCCGTCGTGCGACCTCATCGCGCGTTTTTCGGCCGTTCGGCCGATGTCCGCGCCACGGTCGGACATAACAGGCGCGGATGAGCTTTGACTGAGGCGCTAACTCTATGTATAATCACGCGTTTTCCGCGCACGGTGCACGGAAAAATGGATCCAGAGTGAGGTTTTCAATGTACGCGGTCATAAAAACCGGCGGCAAGCAGTACAAGGTTGCTGTTGGCGAAAAACTGAAAGTAGAACAGATACCGGCAGACATTGACGCAGAAATCACGCTCGACCAGGTTCTCGCAGTGGGCGAAGGCGAATCGATCAAGTTCGGTACGCCGCTGGTCAGTGGGGCTTCCGTCAAGGCTACCGTCGTATCTCACGGTCGTCATGCCAAGGTCACCATCTTCAAGATGCGTCGCCGGAAGCACTACCAAAAGCACGGCGGCCACCGCCAGAACTACACCGAGCTGCGCATCGACGCGATCAACGCGTAAGCGCCTCCCTCGGTAAAGGAGCAATCAGATGGCACACAAAAAAGCAGGCGGCTCGTCCCGGAACGGCCGCGACTCCGAGTCGAAGCGCCTCGGCGTCAAGGTGTATGGCGGTCAGGCGATCAACGCGGGCGGCATCATCGTGCGTCAACGCGGCACGCGCATGCACGCGGGCGAAAACGTCGGCATGGGCAAGGACCACACGCTCTTCGCGCTGGTCGACGGCCATGTGAAGTTCACGACGAAGGGCGCCGACAAGAAGCACACGGTCGTCGTCGTTCCGGCCGCTGCCTGAGCTCAGGCGCGACGGGCTTCGTAGCCAAAAAAGGCCCCGCGGTAGCAGCGGGGCCTTTTTTATTTTGCGCGCGTCCTGCGCGCAAGCATTCGGCGCGCATCGGCCGTTCGGCCGATTGGTCAAGCGCGGCGTCGCGCGGCACAATAGCAGGAATGGCAGCACATACTGGACGGAGTGACGGATGAAGTTCATTGACGAAGCGCGAATCGAGGTCATCGCCGGGGACGGGGGCGATGGCAGCGCGTCGATGCGCCGCGAGAAATTCGTTCCGTTCGGCGGACCGGACGGCGGAGACGGCGGCCGCGGCGGCAGCGTGTACGTGATCGCGGATCGCAACATCAATACGCTGATCGACTACCGGTACGCGAAGAAGCACATGGCGCGCAACGGCGAGAACGGCCGCGGCTCGGATTGCTACGGCAAGGGCGGCGACGACATCACGCTGCGCATGCCGGTCGGCACCGTCATCAACGACATGGATACGGGCGAGCTGATCGCCGATCTGACCGAGCACGACCAGAAGGTGCTCGTCGCGAAGGGCGGCGCGGGCGGCCTCGGCAACCTGCATTTCAAGTCGAGCACGAACCGCGCGCCGCGCCAGAAGACGGACGGCAAGCCGGGCGAGCGGCGCATGCTGAAGCTCGAACTGAAGGTGCTTGCGGACGTCGGCCTTCTCGGGATGCCGAACGCGGGCAAGTCGACGTTCATTTCGTCGGTGTCGAACGCGAAGCCGAAGATCGCCGATTATCCGTTCACGACGCTCGCGCCGAATCTCGGCGTGGTGCGCGTCGGGCCGGGCAAGAGCTTCGTGATCGCCGACATTCCGGGCCTGATCGAAGGCGCGGCGGAAGGCGCGGGTCTCGGCCACCAGTTCCTGCGGCATCTGCAGCGCACGGGGCTGCTGCTGCATCTCGTCGATCTCGCGCCGTTCGATGAGAGCGTCGATCCCGTTGCGGAGGCGAAGGCGATCGTCGGCGAGTTGCGCAAGTACGACGAATCGTTGTACGAGAAGCCGCGCTGGCTCGTGCTGAACAAGCTCGACATGGTGCCGGAGGACGGGCGCGGCGCGCGCGTCGCCGATTTCATCGAGCGCTTCGGCTGGACGGGCCCCGTGTTCGAGATTTCGGCGCTGACGGGGCAGGGCTGCGAAGGCCTTGTCTACGCGATCTACGACTATCTCGTCGCGCATTCGGAAGCGCATCGCGCCGAGCTCGCGGAGGATCTGGCGTCGGACGTGCGCTTTCGCGACGCGCCGCCCGCAGTTGGCGAGCCGCACGAGCGCGAAGCCGACGCGCCCTGAGCGCCTCGTCCGTCGCAAACGGCGCCGAGCGATTTGCCCGGCGCACGGGATTCAATCGCGCATCACTCAAGGAGACAGCGCACGATGCGTTCGATCATCGCCGATTCGAAGCGCTTGGTAGTGAAAGTCGGCTCGAGCCTCGTGACCAACGACGGCCGCGGGCTCGATCATGACGCTATCGGCCGATGGGCCGCCCAGATCGCCGCGCTGCGCAGCGCGAGCAAGGAAGTGGTGCTCGTCAGCTCGGGCGCGATCGCGGAAGGGATGCAGCGCCTCGGCTGGAGCAAACGGCCGCGCGAGATCGACGAACTGCAAGCTGCCGCGGCCGTCGGGCAAATGGGTCTCGCGCAGGTGTACGAAAGCCGTTTCGCCGAGCACGGGATTCGCACCGCGCAGATTCTCCTCACGCACGCGGATCTTGCCGACCGCGAACGCTACCTGAATGCGCGCTCGACGCTCCTCACGCTGCTGCGGCTCGGCGTCGTGCCGATCATCAACGAGAACGACACCGTCGTCACCGACGAAATCAAGTTCGGCGACAACGATACGCTCGGCGCGCTCGTCGCGAACCTGATCGAGGGCGACGCGCTCATCATCCTGACCGACCAGCAGGGGTTGTTCACGGCCGACCCGCGCAAGGACCCAGGCGCGACGCTCGTCGCCGAGGCGAGCGCCGGCGCGCCGGAGCTCGAAGCGATGGCGGGCGGCGCGGGCTCGAGCATCGGCCGCGGCGGCATGCTGACGAAGATTCTCGCGGCGAAGCGCGCCGCGCACAGCGGCGCGAACACGGTGATCGCGAGCGGCCGCGAGCGCGACGTGCTCGTGCGGCTCGCGTCGGGCGAGGCGATTGGCACGCAACTGATCGCGCGCACTGCGCGCATGGCGGCGCGCAAGCAGTGGATGGCAGACCACCTGCAGGTGCGTGGCCACGTCGTCATCGATGCGGGTGCGGTCGACAAGCTGACGGCGGGCGGCAAGAGCCTGTTGCCGATCGGCGTCGTCGCCGTGCAGGGCGTGTTCGCGCGCGGCGAAGTGATTGCGTGCGTCGACGATACCGGCCGCGAAGTCGCGCGCGGGATCACCAATTACAGCAGTGCCGAAGCGAAGCTGATCCAGCGCAAGCCGAGCGGCGAGATCGAAGCGGTGCTCGGCTACCTTCTCGAGCCCGAGTTGATCCATCGAGACAATCTCGTGCTCGTCTGACGGCGGCGTGTCGCGTTGCGTGTCGCTCGAAGCGGAAGCAAATGGCAAAAGCCCGCGCGTTGTGACGTATTCGCCTCCGGTCGCCGGCAGGCTGCGTCTGAGCGACGGGCGCAGCCTGCCGCACCCGATCAGCGGATCTGATTGAGCTGCGTGCGGTTGTAGCGGATGTTCTCGATGATCGTCGGACGCTTGGCCGCCGGCATCTTGTTCGCGCAGAAGAAGTCCTGATAGAGCGCGGCGTGGTACGCATTCAGCTCGCCGTTCTCGATCCGCTGCCAGTCGGTCTCGATCGTGCGGTCCCAGCCGTCGTGGTCGGCGTTCAGGCCCGCGTACTGGCGCCATTCGTAGGTGTCGCAGCGAATGCCTTCGTAATTGACGTTGCGCGCGCCCGCCGGACTCGTCACGACGACGACGTAGCGAACGACGCCATCGGTGCCGACGTCGAGCGACTTCGAATCGACGAAGAACTTGAGCGGCGTGTTCTGCGACACGTTGAACGGCAGCAGATCGCTCGTTTGCGGCAGTGGCGGCAGCTTCTCGACCTTGTTTTCAGTCCATTGCGGCTGACGGTCGAGCAAGTAGACGAACTCGCTATCGTCCTTGTTGGACGGGGTGTTCGAATGGGCGCAGCCGGCCAGCGCGGCGGCCGCGGCAATCGACGCGGCGGCAAGAGCAATCGCTTTCAATATGGGTGCCTCGTAAAAAAGGCGCGGCATCCTTCAATGCCGCGCCTGGTCATGCGTTTTCATTCCCGTCGAACGAGCCTGCGCGTCAGTCGCGCAGAATCAGGCGGGGAGGGATTTCGTCGAGCGCGCTCGCGCCCGGCTCGACTTCCGAACAGACTGCCGACGTGTCGATCGCTGCCGGTGTCTCCGTGGCCGCGTGCCCGTTCGCGACGCGCGGATAGCGCGGCGCGCGCGGACCGCGCGACTTGTCGGAACGCTGCGCCGGGCGGCGCAGGAAACGCGACAGTTCGGTCAACGCCAACTGATACACATCCCGCTTGAACTCGATCACGGCGTCGAGCGGTACCCAGTATTCGTTCCAGCGCCACGCGTCGAACTCCGGATGATCCGTCGCCCGCAGGCAGATATCGCAATCGCGGCCGACCATTCGCAGCAGGAACCAGATCTGCTTCTGGCCGCGATAATGGCCGCGCACTTCGCGCTTGATGAACTTGTCTGGCACCTCATAACGCAACCAGTCGCGAGTGCGGCCGATGATCTTGACGTGTTCCGGCAGCAGCCCGGTTTCCTCGTGCAGTTCCCTGTACATCGCCTGCATCGGGGTCTCGCCATACTTGATGCCCCCTTGCGGAAACTGCCAGGAATGCTCGCGGAGCCGCTTGCCCCAAAACACCTCGTTGTGCGCGTTCAAGAGGATGATGCCGACGTTCGGGCGAAAGCCTTCACGATCCAGCATACAACCACCTTCGAATCCTTTAAAATTGCTTTGATTATAAACAGATAACGGGCGTTGCGCACCGGAACGGAGCGAATCCGGGCGGGGCGCGTCAACTACACTGTCCCCGATTTGTCTGGTATGTCATCTGCGCCGCATACCGCGGGGCGCAGCCGTTAATTCACCTTTAGACTTTTTTCGGGCGGCCCGCGTTGGCCGCCGCTAATGGAACCGTTCGCATGAGAGCCTCCCGTTTCTTTATCGGCACCCTGAAGGAAGCCCCCGCCGACGCCGAGATCGTCAGCCACAAGCTGATGGTGCGAGCCGGCATGATCCGCCGCGTCGCCGGCGGCATCTATAACTATTTGCCGGTCGGCTTGCGCTCGATCCGCAAGGTCGAGGCGATCGTGCGCGAGGAGATGAACCGGGCCGGCGCGATCGAGCTGCTGATGCCCGCCGTGCAGCCCGCCGAGCTGTGGCAGGAGTCGGGGCGCTGGGAGCAGTACGGTCCCGAACTGCTGCGCTTCAAGGATCGCAAGCAGAACGAATTCGTGATCGGGCCGACGCACGAGGAAGTCGTCACCGACATCGCGCGCAACCAGATCAAGAGCTACCGGCAGATGCCGGTGAACTTCTATCAGATCCAGACGAAATTCCGCGACGAGATCCGTCCGCGCTTCGGCGTGATGCGCGGCCGCGAATTCATCATGAAGGACGCATACTCGTTCGACAAGGATCACGAAAGCCTCAAGGAGTCGTACAAGAAGATGTACGACGCGTACGTGCGGATCTTCTCGCGGATCGGCCTCGAGTTCCGTCCGGTCGCGGCCGACAACGGCTCGATCGGCGGCAGCGGCTCGCACGAGTTTCACGTGATCGCCGATACCGGCGAGGACGCGATCGCCTATTGTCCGACGTCCGACTTCGCGGCGAACGTCGAGGCGGCCGAGGCGCTGCCGCTGCTCGCGAGCCGGGCGGCGCCCGCCGAGGCGATGCAGAAGGTCGCGACGCCCGGCAAGGCGAAGTGCGAGGCGGTGGCCGAGCTGATGGGCATCCCGCTCGAGCGCACGATCAAGTCGATCGTGCTCGCCACCGACAACGAAGGCGCCGAGCCGACGGTCTGGTTGCTGATGCTGCGCGGCGACCACGATCTGAACGAGATCAAGACGGCGAAGCTGCCGGGCCTGGCCGGCTATCGCTTCGCGACCGAGGCGGAGATCGTCGAGTGGTTCGGCACGCCGCCCGGCTATCTCGGCCCGATCGGCACGAAGAAGCCGGTGCGCGTGGTCGCCGATCGCACGGTCGCGAACATGAGCGATTTCGTCGTCGGCGCGAACGAGGTCGACTACCACATCGCCGGCGTGAACTGGGGCCGCGATCTGCCGGAGCCCGTGATCGCCGACGTCCGCAACGTGAAGGCGGGCGACCCGTCGCCGGACGGCAAGGGCGTGCTCGACATCTGCCGCGGCATCGAAGTCGGCCACGTGTTCCAGCTCGGCACCAAGTACTCGGACGCGATGGGCGCGACGTTCATCGACGAATCGGGCAAGACGCAGCCGATGGTGATGGGCTGCTACGGGATCGGCATCACGCGGATTCTCGGCGCGGCCATCGAGCAGAACTTCGACGACAAGGGCATTGTCTGGCCCGAAGCGATCGCGCCGTTCGAAGTCGTGCTGTGCCCGATGGGCTACGACCGCAGCGATGCGGTGCGCGAAGCGGCCGACACGCTCTACGCGGATCTCGTCGCGGCGGGCGTCGACGTGATCCTCGACGATCGCGGCGAGCGTCCGGGCGTGATGTTCGCGGATTGGGAACTGATCGGCGTGCCGCACCGCCTCGTGATCGGCGAGCGCGGCCTGAAGGACGGCAAGATCGAGTATCAGGGCCGCCGCGACGCCGAAGCGACGCTGCTGCCCGCCGATTCGGCCGCGACGGCGGTTGCCGAAAAGGTCCGCGCGGCGCTCGCTCGCTGATCGCCGGCCGTCGACGAAGCGGAGGAGCGCGGTGGAGTCGAATTTCCTGTCGGCGACGGTGCTCCTCGTTCTCATCACCGATCCGCTCGGCAACATCCCGCTCGTCATCGCGGCGCTGCGGGACGTGCCGCGCGAGCGTCGCGTGAAGGTGATCCTGCGCGAAGTCGCGATCGCGTTCGTGATCCTGCTGTTCTTCATGGTCGTCGGCGACCGCTTTCTGCGGATGATGAGCCTGACCGACCTGTCGATGCGGATCGGCGGCGGGATCGTGCTGTTTCTGATCGCGCTCAGGATGATCTTTCCGCATCCGGACGGCGCGCTCGGCAACGATCCGCGCGCGGGCGGCGAGCCGTTCATCGTGCCGCTCGCGATTCCGGCGCTTGCCGGACCGTCGGCGCTCGCGACGGTGATGCTGCTCACGTCGCAGGCACCCGGCAAGATGCTCGAATGGGCCGGCGCGCTGACCGTGACGATGCTCGTCTGTGCGTTTACGCTCGTGCTTGCCGAACGGATTCAGCAATGGCTCGGCGAGCGCACCGTGATCGCGTTCGAGCGGCTGATGGGGCTCGTGCTCGTCGCGATTGCCGTCGAGATGATGATGGCGGGCATCCGCGCGTTCGTTCGCCAGTTATGACGAACCGGCGGGGCAACCGGTCGAGGCCGCGCGCCGCGGCCAGGCGCCCAATCAAATCAGGTGCCGCCCAATAAGGAAAAGCGGCTCGCGCACGATGCGCGAGCCGCTTTTTTTGTCTCCGGCGCGAGGCAGCCGGGGCCGCCGCATGGGTCCGTCAGACGTCCGCCGTCAGCGCACGGATCGTCGGCAGGTTGCGCCAGTAGCCCTTCGCATCCATCCCGCAGCCGAACACGTAGCGGTCGGGCACCGCGAACCCGCAGAAGTCAGGGTGCAGCGGCTTCGCCTTCGCGAGCGTCTTCTCGCACAGCACGGCGGACAGGAAGCGCTTCGCCCCCATCTCGAGGATGCGGTCGCGAATCGCAGCCATCGTTTCGCCTTCGTCGAGGATGTCGTCGAGCACGAGCACGATGCGGTCCTTCACCGATTCGCGCGGCGCGACGCGCCAGTGCATCTCGGGGCTGCCCTTCGTCGTGTTGCGGTAGCGCGTCAGGTGGATGTAGTCGAATTCGAGCGGGAAATCGAGGTGCGGCAGCAGCATGCCGGTGAACACCGCCGCACCGCCCATCACCGACAGCACGAGCGGAAACTCCTCGCCGATCTGGCCGCGGATCTCCTCGGCCATCCGGCCGATCGACGCGTTGACTTCGCCAGCGGAGACGATCTCTTCGGAGTGTTGGAAAATGTGGAGGGCTTCTTCTCGATTCATGAGGTCTGGCGAGCGGTCTCGTCTGGGATACCAATAAGAATGAAACAATGCGACGCCACGCGCTACAGCATATACCCGCGCGCGGCGCCGCGGCGAATCAGCGCAGGCCGGGCATCATGCCCTTTATGCCGCGCATCATCTTCTGCAGGTTGCCGCCCTTGAGCTTCTTCATCATCGTGCGCATCTGGTCGTACTGATTGAGCATCCGGTTGACCTCCTGCACCGGCACGCCCGCGCCCGCCGCGATCCGGCGCTTGCGCGTCGCCTTGATGATCTCGGGCTTCGCGCGCTCGGCGGGCGTCATCGAATTGATGATGCCTTCCATCCGGCGGATCTGCTTTTCGGCCTGGCCCATGTCGGCGCCCGCGGCGGCCTGCTGGAACTGCGCGGGCAGCTTGTCCATCAGCGACGACAGCCCGCCCATGTTCTTCATCTGCGAGATCTGCGCGCGGAAATCGTTCAGGTCGAAGTCACCGCCTTTCTTCACCTTGTTGGCGAGCTTCTCCGCGGCCTTGATGTCGACGCCGCGCTGCGCTTCCTCGACGAGCGCGAGGATGTCGCCCATCCCGAGGATCCGGTTTGCCATTCGGTCCGGGTGGAAGACTTCGAGGCCGTCGAGCTTCTCGGCGACGCCGACGAACTTGATCGGCTTGCCCGTCACGTGGCGCACCGACAGCGCAGCGCCGCCGCGCGAGTCGCCGTCGAGCTTCGTGAGCACGACGCCCGTGAGCGGCAGCGCGTCGTTGAACGCCTTCGCGGTGTTGACGGCATCCTGGCCGAGCATCGCGTCGACGACGAACAGCGTCTCGACCGGCTCGAGCGCCGCGTGCAGCGCGGCGATCTCCTGCATCATCGCTTCGTCGATGCCGAGGCGGCCCGCGGTGTCGACGAGCAGCACGTCGTGATAATGGCGCCTGGCCCAGTCGACGGCCGCGTTCGCGATGTCGACGGGCTTCTGGTCGGGCGTCGACGGGAAGAAGTCGGCGCCGACCTGCTCGCTCACCGTCTTCAACTGCGCGATCGCGGCGGGGCGATAGACGTCGCACGACACCGTGAGCACCTTCTTCTTGTACTTCTCGCGCAGGAGCTTCGCGAGCTTGCCGACGGTGGTCGTCTTGCCGGCGCCCTGGAGGCCAGCCATCAGGATGATCGCGGGCGGCGTCACGGCGAGGTTCAGCTCGGCCGCCTTGCCTTCGTAGTCGCCGCCGATCACAGCGGTCAGTTCCTTCTGAACCACGCCGACGAGCGCCTGGCCGGGCGACAGGCTGCCGACCACGTCCTCGCCGAGCGCCTTTTCCCTGACCTTCGCGATGAAGTCGCGGACGACGGGCAGCGCGACGTCGGCCTCGAGGAGCGCGAGCCGCACTTCGCGGAGCATCTCCTGGGTGTTTGCCTCGGTGAGCCGGGCCTCGCCGCGCAGCGTCTTGACGACGCGCGCCATCCGTTGGGTGAGATTGTCGAGCATGGGGAGCGATGGACAGTGAGGCCCGCGGGCGCGAGTGGGACAAAAAGCCGGCCGTCGCGGGTAGGGGGCCTAGTGTAAACTTCGAACATGGATATTGTACTGTATGCCCTCACCGCGCTCCTGTACGGCGGCCTCGCCGCCGCCGGCTGGCGCGCGCGCCGCGCCGGCGCGGCGCGTCCGCTCGTCGCGAGCGTGCCGGCCGTCCCGCCCGCGCGCGAACCTGCTTCGGGCGGGATGGGCGGGCTCGGGCGCGCGCTTCTCGGTGTCGCGCTGCTCGCGCATGGGGTGCTGCTGCACATGACGATCTTCCCGCACGACGCGATGGTGTTCGGCTTCGCATTCGCGCTGTCGGCGATGTTCTGGCTCGGCGCCGGCATCTACTGGATCGAGAGCTTCTTCTTCCCGCTCGACGGGATGCGGCTTCTCGTGCTGCCGCTCGCGGGCGTCGCGTCGCTCCTGCCGCTCGCGTTCGGCGGCGTGCGCGTGCTGCCGTATGCGGCGGCGCCGCTCTTCAAGGTGCACTTCCTGATCGCGAACATCGCGTACGGGCTCTTCGCGATCGCGGCGCTCCACGCGGTGCTGATGCTGATGGTCGAGCGGCGCCTGCACGCGCTGCGGCACGACGGGTTGCGCGAGTCGTCGGGCTGGGTCGCCGGCTGGCTCGACACGCTGCCGCCGCTTCTCACGCTCGAGAAGCTGCTGTTCCGCCTGATCGGCGCGGGCTTCGTGCTGCTCACGCTGACGCTCGCGACGGGCATCCTGTTCAGCGAGCAGATCGACGCGCGCGCGCTCAAGCTCGATCACAAGACCGTGTTCGCGATCCTGTCCTGGCTGATGTTCGGCGGGCTCCTCGTCGCGCGCAAGACGTCCGGCTGGCGCGGCCGCGGCGCGGCGCGCTGGGTGCTCGCGTCGTTCGTCGCGTTGCTGCTCGCGTACGTCGGCAGCCGCTTCGTTCTCGAGGTACTGCTGCACCGTTCCGTGGTCTGAACACCTGAATCCGATGCGACAAATCCTTCTTCTTATCGTGCTGTTCTTCGCGAGCTCGTGGGTCGCGAGAAAGATTCGCCAAGCGCAGGCGCGCGGCGACGGCCCGTTCGCGGGCGGCACGGGCCGCACGGCCGATTCCGCGCCCGGCACGGGCGGCGCGGCACATGCGGGCCGCGCGCGCGACGCCGCGCTGCCGGAGCCGATGGTTCGCTGCGCGGAATGCGGCGTGCATGCGCCGAAGAGCGACGCCATCGCCGCGGGCGGCGAGTATTTCTGCAGTCCGGAGCACGCGGCGCGTCACGCCGCGCATTCGGGCAGCCGCAGCGAGCAATGAGCGAAGCGGGGCGCTTCGCCGTCGGCGCCGACGGCTGGGTAGACGGCGCGCGGCGCGAGCCGTCGCCGAATTTCGAAGCGCGGCCCGACGGCGAGGTCGTCTCGCTCGTCGTGATCCACAACATCAGCCTGCCGCCCGGCGAGTTCGGCGGCGACGCGATCGTCGAACTGTTCCAGAATCGTCTCGACTGCGACGCGCATCCGTACTACGCCGCGCATCTGCGCGGCGTGCGGGTTTCCGCGCATTTCCTGATCAGGCGAGACGGCACGCTGATCCAGTTCGTGTCGTGCGACGCGCGCGCGTGGCACGCAGGCGCGTCGAGCTTCTTCGGCCGCGAGCGCTGTAACGATTTTTCAGTCGGCATCGAACTCGAAGGCGCGGATGACGTCGCGTTCGGCGCGCCGCAGTATGCAACGCTCGCCGCGCTCGCGCGCGCGCTCGCCGCGCATTACCCGATCGATGCGTTCGCGGGCCACGAGCATGTTGCGCCCGGACGCAAGACCGATCCCGGTCCGCACTTCGATTGGCAACGTCTCGCTGACGATGCCGGTTTCCCGCCGCGATACTTTCCCTATCGGAAGCACTGAGCGCGTGGTCTTTTTGATGCGCGTCGCATTGTTTCGCCGGCCGTGCCTTGCCGCGTCGGCGTATCGCGCTTGTCAATAGATCGCGAGCAAATTTTTCCTTTGGCGCTTCGGCGAGGCTCCACTATACTTGGGGCCAATCGAGCAGTTCGGCACTACATATAGTGTGTCGATCGGGGCGTTTTCCGCTCCCGACCGCGGTCCCGGCGTCGCCGCCGGCCCGCGACATTCTCAGTGCGGCGCATCCGGCCGGCGGTCCGGCGCGCTGCGACCCGCGTGGAAAAGTGCAGCCAGAGGCGCGATACGCATGATGAAGGCCAGTGTGGAATCGAGCGTATCGCGCGGGCCCGACCGGCGCCGCCGCCGCTTCTTCCGCGTCTTACCGCCCGCGCACCTTGTGGCGCACCGTTCGTTTTAATCCGCGGTTCCTTGCCGCATCACCCAACACCAGGAGTTTTGCCCATGCAAACCACCGACAACGCGACGTCCCAATTCGAGAGCGCGGCGAACCGCCCTCTCGCCGGGGGCGCACAAGGCGCGCCGGCACTTGCGTTGCAGACGACGTACGCCGACTACAAGGTGATCCGCCGCAACGGCAGCGTGGTGTCGTTCGAACCGTCGAAGATCGCGATCGCGGTGACGAAGGCGTTCCTCGCCGTCAACGGCGGCCAGGGCGCGGCGTCGGCGCGCGTGCGCGAGCTCGTCGAGCAACTGACGCAAACCGTCGTGCGCGCGCTCGTGCGCAGCCGCCCGAACGGCGGCACGTTTCATATTGAAGACATTCAGGATCAGGTCGAGCTCGCGCTGATGCGCGGCGGCGAGCACAACGTCGCGCGCGCGTACGTGCTGTATCGCGAGAAGCGCCACCTCGAGCGCGTCCACGCGGGCGAGGCGGCGGCCGTCGAATCGTCGGCCGCCGGCGGCATCAACGTGACGGACAACGGCGTCACGCGAGCGCTCGATCTGAACGCGCTGCGGGCGCTGATCGTATCGGCGTGCGAAGGCCTGGGCGACGCAGTGAACCCCGAGCCGATCGTCGCGGAAACGGTCAAGAACCTGTACGACGGCGTGCCGATGACGCAGGTCTACGATTCGTCGATCCTCGCCGCGCGCACGATGATCGAAAAGGACCCGGCGTACAGCCAGGTCACGGCCCGCGTCCTGCTGCACACGATCCGCCGCGAAATCCTCGGCGAGGAGGTGACGCAGGCGGAAATGGCGACGCGCTACGCCGAGTACTTCCCGCAGTTCCTGAAGCGCGGCGTCGAAGCCGAGCTGCTCGACGACAAGCTGCTGCAGTTCGACCTGAAGCGCCTGGGCGACGCGCTCGACGCGAGCCGCGACCTGCAGTTCGGCTACCTCGGCCTGCAGACGCTGTACGACCGCTACTTCCTGCACGTCGACGGCACCCGCATCGAAATGCCGCAGGCGTTCTTCATGCGCGTCGCAATGGGCCTCGCGCTGAACGAGATCGACCGCGAAGCGCGCGCGATCGAGTTTTACAACGTGCTGTCGAGCTTCGATTTCATGAGTTCGACACCGACGCTCTTCAACTCGGGCACGCGCCGCTCGCAACTGTCGTCGTGTTACCTGACGACGGTCGCGGACGACCTCGACGGCATCTACGAGGCGCTGAAGGACAACGCGCTGCTGTCGAAATTCGCGGGCGGCCTCGGCAACGACTGGACCCGCGTGCGCGCGCTCGGCTCGCATATCAAGGGTACGAACGGCAAGTCGCAAGGCGTGGTCCCGTTCCTGAAGGTCGTCAACGACACGGCGGTCGCTGTGAACCAGGGCGGCAAGCGCAAGGGCGCGGTGTGCGCGTACCTGGAGTCGTGGCACCTCGACATCGAGGAATTCCTCGAGCTGCGCAAGAACACGGGCGACGACCGTCGCCGCACGCATGACATGAACACGGCGAACTGGATTCCCGACCTGTTCATGAAGCGCGTAATGGAAGGCGGCGACTGGACGCTGTTCTCGCCGTCGACTTGCCCGGACCTGCACGACAAG
The DNA here is from genome assembly GCF_001636105.1 of Burkholderia sp. MSMB1589WGS. Lineage (NCBI taxonomy): Bacteria > Pseudomonadati > Pseudomonadota > Betaproteobacteria > Burkholderiales > Burkholderiaceae > Burkholderia > Burkholderia sp. MSMB1589WGS. Next base: position 1,446,968 of record NZ_LNJT01000007.1, on the reverse strand, counting down.
TTTGGCGCCGAGTTCGAGGCGGCCTACGTCGGCTACGAAGAAAAGGTCGCGCGCGGCGAGATCAAGCTCTTCAAGAAGATCCCGGCGCAGCAGCTCTGGCGCAAGATGCTCGGGATGCTGTTCGAGACGGGCCACCCGTGGATCACGTTCAAGGACCCGTGCAACGTGCGCTCGCCGCAGCAGCACGTCGGCGTCGTCCACTCGTCGAACCTGTGCACGGAAATCACGCTGAACACGAGCGACGCCGAGATCGCCGTCTGCAACCTCGGCTCGGTGAACCTCGTCGCGCACCTCGCGAAGCAGGCCGACGGCACCTACGCACTCGACGAGGAGAAGCTCAAGCGCACGGTCAGCGTCGCGATGCGCATGCTCGACAACGTCATCGACATCAACTACTACGCGGTCGCCAAGGCGCGCAACTCGAACCTGAAGCACCGCCCGGTCGGCCTCGGCATCATGGGCTTCCAGGACTGCCTGCACCTGCTGCGCACGCCGTATGCTTCCGGCGAGGCGGTCGAGTTCGCCGACCGCTCGATGGAGGCGGTCTGCTACTACGCGTACTGGGCGTCGACCGAGCTGGCCGAGGAGCGCGGCCGCTATTCGAGCTACCGCGGCTCGCTGTGGGATCGCGGCATCCTCCCGCAGGACACGCTGAAGCTGCTGACGGAAGCACGCGGCGGCTACGTCGAAGTCGACACGAGCGCGACGCTCGACTGGCCGGCGCTGCGCGCGCGGATCGACTCGTTCGGGATGCGCAACTCGAACTGCGTCGCGATCGCGCCGACGGCGACGATCTCGAACATCATCGGCGTGTCGGCGTGCATCGAGCCGACCTTCCAGAACCTGTACGTGAAGTCGAACCTGTCGGGCGAGTTCACGGTCGTCAACGAGTACCTCGTGCGCGACCTGAAGGAGCGCGGCCTGTGGGACGAAGTGATGGTCGCCGACCTGAAGTACTTCGACGGCATGCTGTCGCGCATCGACCGCATCCCGGCCGACCTGCGCGCGATCTACGCGACCGCGTTCGAAGTCGATCCGAAGTGGCTCGTCGAGGCGGCGTCGCGCCGTCAGAAGTGGATCGACCAGGCGCAGTCGCTGAACATCTACATGGGCGGCGCGTCGGGCAAGAAGCTCGACGAGGTCTACAAGCTCGCGTGGCTGCGCGGCCTGAAGACGACGTACTACCTGCGCACGATGGCGGCGACGCACGTCGAGAAGTCGACGGTCGCGCACGGCGCGCTGAACGCGGTGCCGACTTCGGGCGGCACGAGCGGCGGGGCGGCGGGCGGCGCGCAAGGCGCGGCGGGCGGCTTCGGCGCGGCGGGCGGCGATGCGCCGTCGGGCGCGATGAGCGCGGCGCCGATCGAGGCGGACGGCCCGGTGTGCACGATGCGTCCGGGCGATCCGGGCTTCGAAGAGTGCGAAGCGTGCCAGTGATGCGGCGCGCGTAGCGCGAAACGAGCGCGAGCGGCGCGTGACGAAGACCGATAAAGGTTGAAGTGCGCGCCGCTCTCTACTAAAAAAATGATAAGGAATCTGTAACGCGGCGAGCGCGTTGCAGCGAGCGGGAAGAGTGATCGAAACATCCCCCGACGACGTCGCGTTTCGATCCGCGTTCGATGCGTCGAGCGCTCCTCGCGAATCACGCGCGGCACACATCGCGCTCCGCATGAACGACGATGCGTTGCTCAAAGTGTTGTATCGAGGTTGCAACGCGAATCGAAAAAAGGATTTTTCATGAGCGAACCCTTTTATCGCTCAGGAAAAGATGGTAAAAACCGATCTAAATTGATGGTGAGAATTTATGCTCAACTGGGATGACGAGAAGACTGCCGTAACTCCCGCGAGCGGAGCGCAGCACAACGCGATGCGCGACCCCGCAGGAATGGCTGTCGGATTGCAGGCCGCGGTGCCTGCCGCTCATCAAGCTTCGTCGGCCCGCGACATCTTCGCGGGCGATTTCGCCGTGGCGCCGAATGCATCGGCCGCCGTCGCTTCGGAAGCGCGGGTCAACGTCGCCGACAAGCGCATCATCAACGGCAAGACCGACGTCAACCAGCTCGTCCCGTTCAAGTACAAGTGGGCGTGGGAGAAGTACCTGGCCGGCTGCGCGAATCACTGGATGCCGCAGGAAATCAACATGTCCCGCGACATCGCGCTCTGGAAGGACCCGAACGGCCTGACGGAAGACGAGCGCCGGATCGTCAAGCGCAACCTCGGCTTCTTCGTGACGGCCGATTCGCTCGCGGCGAACAACATCGTGCTCGGCACGTACCGCCACATCACGGCGCCCGAGTGCCGGCAGTTCCTGCTGCGCCAGGCGTTCGAAGAGGCGATCCACACGCACGCGTACCAATATATTGTCGAATCGCTCGGCCTCGACGAAGGCGAGATCTTCAACGCGTACCACGAGGTCGCGGCGATCCGTGCGAAGGACGAGTTCCTGATTCCGTTCATCCATACGCTGACCGATCCGGCCTTCACGACGGGCACGCTGGAGGCCGATCAGAAGCTGCTGAAGTCGCTGATCGTGTTCGCGTGCGTCATGGAAGGCCTGTTCTTCTATGTCGGCTTCACCCAAATTCTCGCGCTTGGCCGTCAGAACAAGATGACGGGCGCGGCGGAGCAATACCAGTACATCCTGCGCGACGAGTCGATGCACTGCAACTTCGGGATCGACCTGATCAACCAGATCAAGCTCGAGAACCCGCACCTGTGGACGGCCGAATTCCGCGCCGAGATCCGCGAGCTGTTCAAGCACGCGGTCGATCTCGAGTACCGCTACGCGGAGGACACGATGCCGCGCGGCGTGCTGGGCCTGAACGCGTCGATGTTCAAGAGCTACCTGCGCTTCATCAGCAACCGCCGTTGCCAGCAGATCGGCCTCGATCCGCTGTTCCCGAACGAGGAAAACCCGTTCCCGTGGATGAGCGAGATGATCGACTTGAAGAAGGAGCGCAACTTCTTCGAGACGCGGGTGATCGAGTATCAGACGGGCGGTGCGCTGTCGTGGGAATGACCCGACGCGCAGCCGACGAGTAACGATGTGGATGCCGGGCGCAGCCCGGCGCAAGGTTTAGGAGCAAGAACGCCTGATGCAAAGCATGTCCGGCGCCTCAAGGGCCCAAGTACACGACAGGCACTTTGCGAACCCTTCAGTGGGATGGGCAAACTTCCCTCCGGAAAGGGCGGGCGGCCGAGCGGCCGCCGGCTCGATCAAGCGATTAGGGGCGGCGGCGCAGGGCGCGCCGGCTGCCGACTTGATTTGGCGCGCGGTGCCAAGGGGCACGGCGCGCCATACCGTATTCATTAGCGTAAGCAAGTGTCATCCGCGTACGCCGATGAATAGCCCGCTTCGCAGCGCACGTGCTGACAAACGTCCGCGGGAAGCGGGTTTTGACGAAGGGTGTAGTTTGAACTGACTCTCATCTGAACCTGAAGGAGAAAATGATGGCACTTGCCAAGAAGAAGCCGGCCGCCAAGAAGGTTGCCGCGAAGAAGGTCGCTGCCAAGAAGGCCGCACCGGCGAAGAAGGCAGCGGTGAAGAAGGTTGCGGCGAAGAAGGTCGCCGTGAAGAAGGTTGCTGCGAAGAAGGTCGCGGCGAAGAAGGCTGCACCGGCGAAGAAGGTCGCAGCGAAGAAGGTTGCGGCGAAGAAGGTCGCTGCCAAGAAGGCGCCGGCGAAGAAGGCTGCTGCGAAGAAAGTCGCCGTGAAGAAGGTTGCGGCGAAGAAGGTTGCCGCGAAGAAGGCGCCGGCGAAGAAAGCCGCTGCGAAGAAAGTCGCCGTGAAGAAGGTCGCGGCGAAGAAGGCCGCACCGGCGAAGAAGGCTGCCGCCAAGAAGGCTGTTGCGAAGAAGGCCGCGCCGGCGAAGAAGGCTGCTGCGAAGAAAGCTGCGCCGAAGAAGGCAGTCGTGAAGAAGGCTGCGCCGGCGACGACGGCGTCGACGGCATCGGTTGCTCCGGCATCGGGCGTGAAGACCGCGCTCAACCCGGCAGCGGCATGGCCGTTCCCGACCGGCAGCCGTCCGTAAAGACTCGCTGCGCCAAAGCGGACACCGTCGTGTCCTGAATCGAGTAGTCCTACTCGATCGAGATCCCGTCATCGGCTCGCCGGTGGCGGGATTTTTTCATGGCGGCCGCCGTGCGCCGCCCGTGTCCGGACGGCGCGCATAAAAAAAACGCATGCGCAAAGATGCGCATGCGTTTTCGTTCGTGCGGCGCGCGCCGCATCGTGCTCCGGCATGCCGGACGTGGCCGCCGGCGCCGATCGATCAGTGCGTGACGCGGGTCACGCCGCCGCTCGACAGCAGTCGCACGCGTTCGCCCGCGCGGAACACTTCGGGCGTGGCCGCTTGCGTGATCGAGCGCAGGTCGCCGTTGTCGAGGCGCACGGTGATTTCGACGCCGTTCGCCGAACTGAGGCCCTGGCCGACCGCATTGCCGGCCACCGCGCCGGCGAGGCCGCCCGCGATCGCGGTCAGCACCGAGCCGCGGCCGCCGCCGATCGCGCTGCCGGCGACCGCGCCGAGCGCGCCGCCGCCGAGCGTGCCGAGCGCGCTGCCGCCGCCGTCGCCCTGAATCCGCACCGCGCGGACGCTTTCGACCGTGCCCATCCGCACGGTCTGTTCGCGCTGCGCCTGGCCGGCGCTATAGACGTCGGCGGAACCCGGCGGCGTGAAGCAGCCGGCGAGCGTCACCGTCGCGGTCAGCATCGCGGCGAGCGTGAGGGTTTTCCTGGTCAACATGTTTCATCTTCTCCAAACAAGATTCACTTCGGACTGTAGCCGAACGCGGTCTCGAAGCGTGAATCGATTTCCGCGCGGGTCGGCGCGTACGTCTGCGGCCCCTGGTGCGCGATCTTCAGCGAGCCCATCAGGCTCGCGAGGCGCCCCGTCGTCGCCCAGTCGAAGCCGTGCTCGATCCCGTACAGCAAGCCGCCGCGGAACGCGTCGCCGCAGCCGGTCGGATCGATGACCCGTTCCGCGCGCACGGCCGGAATCTGCTCTTCGCCGTCGCGGTGACGGATCGTCGCGCCGTGCTCGCCGCGCGTGATGATGAGCGCCTGAACCCGGCTGGCGATTTCGTCTTCGGACCAACCCGTCTTGTCGCACACCAGCTTGGCTTCGTAATCGTTGACAGCAATGTAAGTCGCAAGTTCAATGCTGCGGCGCAAGGTGGCGCCGTCGAAGAGGGGCAAGCCCTGGCCCGGATCGAAGATGAACGGCACGCCAGCCTGCGCAAGCTCGTCGGTATGCTGGACCATCCCCTGGAAGCCGTCCGGGCCGACGATCGCGAGCTTGATGCCCTTCGCCTCGCCCGCATGATTCACGTGCGACTGCATCATCGCGCCCGGGTGGAATGCGGTGATCTGGTTGTTGTCGAGATCGGTCGTGATCATCGCCTGCGCCGAATACGTGTCGGGCAGCACGCGCACGTGTTCGCGCGACAGGCCGAGCGCATCCATGCGATCGAGGTACGGCTGCGCGTCGACCGCGCCGAGCGTGCCCATCATCCGTGCGTCGCCGCCGAGCAGATTCAGCGCGTACGCGATGTTGCCAGCGCAGCCGCCGAATTCGCGACGCATCGTCGGCACGAGGAAGCTCAGATTGATGAGGTGCACCTGGTCGGGCAGGATGTGCTCGCGAAAGCGCCCTTCGAAGGTCATGATGCTGTCGTAGGCGATCGAACCGCAAATCAGCGTAGCCAAGGTGTGCGTTCCTGTAGAGAAGGTGAGAGGGCGGCCGCGGCGCGCCGCGGCCGTTCGGTGCGGCTTATTTCAGTGCGGCGAGCGCGGCGTCGTAGTCCGGCTCGTCCTTGATCTCGCCGACAAGCTCGGTGTGCGTCACCTTGTCGTTCTCGTCGATCACGACGACTGCGCGCGCGGTCAGGCCGTCGAGCGGGCCGCTCGTCACGTTCACGCCGTATGCGTCGGCGAACGCGCGGCCGCCTCGGAACGTCGACGCGGTGACGACGTTCGCGAGGCCCTCCGCCGTGCAGAAGCGGGTCGCGGCGAACGGCAGGTCCGCCGACACGACGACGACGACCGTGTTGTCGAGCTTGCTCGCCGCTTCGTTGAACTTGCGAGTCGACGTCGCGCAGGTCGGCGTGTCGAGGCTCGGGACGATGTTCAGCACCTTGCGCTTGCCCGCGAAGGTCGCGAGCGACACGTCGGCGAGGTCCTTGCCGACCAGCTTGAAATCGGGCGCCTGCGAGCCGGCTGCGGGGAACGTGCCGGCGATGTCGATCGGGTTGCCGCCCAGCGTGACTTTGCTCATGTTCGTGCTCCAAGTGTGTGCGCCGATGCGGCGCAAGGGTTGAGGCCGAGGCCGCGCGCCGCGTTGCGGCGCGTTACGGATAAAAGATCTGCACGCGGAAGTTCGATGCGGCGATGTCGTCCGTGTCGATCCGGACGATCATCGTCTGGGTCGCGCCGGCGGGCATGCCTGCCTCGACGCGCGTGCCGGGGCGCGCGTAGTCGCGCGGCGCGAGCACGCGGCGCGCGGTGATGTTGTTCGCTTCGTCGAGCAGCGTGAGCTCGATCGACGGATAGGCAAGCGCGACGCGGTAGCGGTTCGTGAGCGGCACCTTCAGCTCGAGAAGGCGCGGGCCGTCGAGCTGGCGCAGGTCGGATGCATCGAGCCGCAGGCCGTCGATCGCGCGCGGCGGCGTGACCGTGCAGCCGAGCGTCGCGCACGCCTCTTTGAAGAGCGGCTCGGTCGACGGCCAGTAGATCGTGATCGTTTCGCGCTGCCACCACGCGAGTTGTGCGGCGAGCAGCGCCGCGAGCGCCAGGGCGACGATCGCGCCGAGCGCGCGCGCGAAGCCGCCGCGCGCGGCGTTCGTCCGCGTTTCGCGGGTCATCGCGAAATGCTCGCGGTTGTCGGTCTCGGGCGCCGCGGCGAACGGCTCGGCATCCGCTCGGGACGGCGCGGCTGAGCCGAAGTGCGGCTCGCGATCGTGAGGGATTCCGGCGAGCGCGGCGGCCGCGGGCGATGCGAGTATGGGTTCGATCGCGTCGCCGGGCAGCGGGGCGAATGTGCGCGCGGGATCGGGCTCGTGTTGCGCGGTCGCGCTTCGATCGAGGTCGCGATCGAGCGTCGGGCGCGGCGGAAGAGGAAATTCGCGAGCGCGGGCGGTGGGCAGATCGGCTTCGGGCATTGCGGCGGCCTGCGTTTCGGGCGTTTCGTCCGCGCCCGCATGCGCCGCGATCGCGACGCCGGCTGCGGCGCTCGCGCTCGTCATCTGCAGCTTCGGATCGACCGCGCCGTCGAGCCAGGGGCCCCACATGTCCCAGGCGCCTGGTGTGAAATCGCGATGGCCTGCTTCGAGCGGGCGGCGATCGGGAGACGTCGCGTCGAACAGGCGCTGCAGCGCCGGCTGCTGCTCCGGCGCGCGCGGCGCCGCTTGCGCAGCAGCCGCTTCCGGCTCGGCGGGCACGAGCGCGCGCGCCGCGTCGAACACTTGCTGGCAATGGCCGCAGCGCACGAGACCGTCGTGCAGCGCAAGCTGTTCCCGCTGCAATCGGAAGACGGTTTCACAATGAGGGCAGCGCGTCGCGAGGAGCATGGTCAGCCGGGCAGCCAGCGGGGCCTGAGTGAAGGACAGCGCTTATTCTAATGGCTTTCGCGCCGAGTTCCGGCGAGGCATACCCAACCTTCGTGTTCGCGCCAGACGGCGATATCGATATAGCGGGCGTAGACGCTCGCGACTTCGTCCGCCTGCCGCGCAAGCACGCCCGACAGCGCGATGCGCCCGCCCGGCCTCACCTTCGACGCAAGCATCGACGCCATCAGCTTCAGCGGATTCGACAGGATGTTCGCGACGACGATGTCGAATTCGCCGTCGGGGCAGTCGCCGGGCAGACCGTACGCGACGTCGGTGCGATTGCGCTCGCTGTTCTGGCGCGCCGCTTCGACCGCTTGCGGATCGATGTCGATGCCGGTCACGCTGCCCGCGCCGCACTTCTTCGCGAGGATCGCGAGAATGCCCGAGCCGCAGCCGTAATCGAGCACCGTCTGGCCGGGTTGCACGGTCTGCTCGAGCCATTCCATGCAAAGGCGCGTCGTCGGATGGCTGCCCGTGCCGAACGCGAGGCCCGGATCGAGCTCGAGCACGAGCGCGTCGGGCTCCGGCGCGTCGTGCCACGACGGCACGACCCAGATCTTCTCGCCGATGTGGATCGGGTCGAATTGCGATTGCGTGAGCCGCACCCAGTCCTGCTCTTCGACTTCGCGCAGCTCGAAGCGCGGCGTTTCGTCGAGGCCGGCTTCGTTCGCGGCGGCGGCGAGCAGCACCGCGGGATCCTGAGTCGCCTCGACGAGCGCGATCACGCGCGAATGCTGCCACGCGGTGCGCTCGGGCACGAGGCCCGGTTCGCCGAAGAGCGGCTGCTCGTCCGGCGTGTCGGCGTCGGCGTCTTCCACGGACACCGACAGCGCGCCCAACTCGACGAGCGCGTCGGACAGTGCCTCCGCGCGCTCGCGGGGCAGCTCGGCGACGAGTTCCCGATAGCTCATGATCACGCTTCTTCCGGCGCGGCCTGCAGCTTCTGCGCGAGCCGGTTTTCGAGATAGTGGATGCTGGGGCCGCCTTCGACGAATTTCGAGTCGAGCATCAGTTCGCGATGCAGCGGGATGTTGGTCAGGATGCCTTCGACCACCATTTCCGACAGCGCGATGCGCATCCGGTTGATCGCTTGCTCGCGCGTCGCGCCGTAGGCGATCAGCTTGCCGATCATCGAATCGTAGTTGGGCGGAACGAAATAACCATTGTACGCGTGCGAATCGACGCGGATGCCGGGGCCGCCCGGCGTGTGCCACGACGTGATCCGGCCCGGCGACGGCGTGAACTTGAACGGATCTTCGGCGTTGATCCGGCATTCGATCGCGTGGCCGCGGAACTGGATGTCGCGCTGGCGGACCGACAGCTTCTCGCCCGCCGCGATCCTGATCTGTTCCTGGACGATGTCGACGCCTGTGATCAGCTCCGTCACCGGATGCTCGACCTGCACGCGCGTGTTCATCTCGATGAAGTAGAACTCGTTGTTCTCGTAGAGGAACTCGAACGTGCCCGCGCCGAGGTAGCCCATCTTCTTGCACGCGTCCGCGCAGCGGTCGCCGATCCGGTCGATTAGGCGGCGCGCGATGCCGGGCGCGGGCGCTTCCTCGATCACCTTCTGGTGACGGCGCTGCATCGAGCAGTCGCGCTCGCCGAGCCAGACCGCGTTCTTGTGCGAATCGGAGAGCACCTGAATCTCGATGTGGCGCGGATTTTCGAGGAACTTCTCCATGTAGACCTGCGGATTGCCGAACGCGCGGCCCGCTTCCTCGCGCGTCATGTTGACCGCGTTCACGAGCGCCGCCTCGGTGTGGACGACGCGCATCCCGCGTCCGCCGCCGCCGCCCGCCGCCTTGATGATCACCGGATAGCCGATCGAGCGTGCAATTTTCACGATCTCCTTCGGGTCGTCCGGCAACGCGCCGTCCGAGCCCGGCACGCAAGGCACGCCGGTGCGGATCATCGTCTGTTTCGCGGTGACTTTGTCGCCCATCATGCGGATCGTGTCCGGGCGCGGACCGATGAACGTGAAGCCCGACTGCTCGACGCGCTCGGCGAAATCGGCGTTCTCCGACAGGAAGCCGTAGCCCGGGTGGATCGCCTCGGCGTCGGTGACTTCGGCCGCGCTGATCAGGGCCGGCATGTTCAGGTAGCTCAGATTCGACGGAGCGGGGCCGATACAGACCGCTTCGTCGGCTAACTTCACGTACTTGGCTTCCTTGTCGGCCTCGGAATAGACGACTACCGTTTTGACGCCGAGCTCGCGGCACGCGCGCTGAATGCGCAGCGCGATTTCCCCGCGGTTGGCAATGAGGATTTTTTCAAACATAGCGAGTATTCGTCTCTTCGATGGACGCGCGAGCGCGCGCCTTGAGAGGAGCGGCGTCGCTGACGGGCGCGCCGCGCGGCGGGTCTTAGCCGATCACGAAAAGCGGCTGGCCGTATTCGACGGCCTGGCCGTTCTCGACGAGAATTTCCTTGATGACGCCGGCCTTGTCCGACTCGATTTCGTTCAGCAGCTTCATCGCTTCGATGATGCAGAGCGTCTGGCCTTCCTTCACCGTGTCGCCGACCTGGACGAACGGATCGGCGCCCGGCGACGGCGCGCGGTAGAACGTGCCGACCATCGGCGACGTCACGACGTGGCCTTGCGGTGCGGCGGCCGCGGGTGCTGCGGCGGGTGCCGCGGCAAGCGCGCCTTCGGTCGGCACCGTCAGGACGGGGGCGGGGGCGCTCACTTGCGGCGCGAAGCCGGCCGACGGCTGTACATAGACCGGCGGTGCGTTCTTGACGATGCGCACCTTGCCTTCGCCTTCGGTGACTTCCAGCTCGGAGATGCCGGATTCGGAGACGAGGTCGATCAGAGTTTTCAGCTTGCGAAGGTCCATCGGGAGTTCCCCTTTCAATACGTGAAACGCCGGTTCGGGACCGGCGCTGAATCGAGTTCTTGAAAATCAGCCGCGCGACGCGCCTTGCAGCTTGTCGAGCGCGTATTCGAGCGCGTACAGATAGCCTTTCCAGCCGAGGCCGCAAATCACGCCGTCGGCCTGATCGGAGAAATAGGAGTGATGCCTGAACGGCTCGCGCCGGTGCACATTCGACAGATGAATCTCGACGAACGGAATCCCGACGCCCGCGAGCGCGTCCCGGATCGCGACGCTCGTATGCGTATACGCGGCTGGATTGATCAGGATGAACTCGGTGCCGTCGCTTCTCGCCGCCTGGACGCGATCGACGAGCGCGCCCTCGTGGTTGCTCTGGAACGACTCGAGTTCGACGCCTGCCTCCTGCGCCCGCGCGGCCAGCGCCTGATCGATCTGCTCGAGCGTCACGCGGCCGTACACCTCCGGTTCCCGGGTGCCGAGAAGGTTCAGGTTGGGGCCGTGCAGCACCAGCAATCGTGTCATAGGTCGCTTCTTTTTCTGCGGAATTGCGCGAACTTTATCGCCAATTAGAGAAATTTGTCTAGTTTTGCCGAATGGACGAGTGTGCCGGCGAGCGCGCATCGGCGTGTTCGCGCGGCCAGAATCTGCCAACGTCATGCAATTTGCCGCTAACCAGATTTCAAATTCTGTCAACGTCCGGCAGCCGGTCGGCCCCGATCAGAGCGTGTCGAGCGTGCGTTTCAGTTCATCCGGATGGATTTGCCCCAATTTTGTCTCGCGAACCTTACCGGTTTCATCGATGACGACGGTGAAAGGTAGCGCCCCGGCGGTATTGCCGAAATTTCGGGCCAGATCTGCACCCGCGTAACCGCTGACGACGATCGGATAATCGACGGGTACCTTTTTCAGGAAATTCTTCACGTTCTGCTCGGAATCGACACCAATTCCGACGAAATGCACGCCTTTCTTCTCGTATTCCCGCGACAGCTTCACGAGCTCGGGCATTTCCTCGACGCAGGGGCCGCACCACGACGCCCAGAAATTGACGACGAGTTTCTGGCCCTTGAATGCCGCGAGCCGCTGCGGCTTGCCGTCGACGTTCGGATACGACGCGGCCCAGAGCGTGTCGACCGCGTTGCCCGCGGCGGGTGCGCCGGCCGGCGTCCCCGCTGGCGCGCCGCCCGCCGCGTTGCCGCGCGCCCAGTGGCCGGCGGCGAGGCCGCCCGCGATCGCGACGGCCGCGATCACGACGCCTGCGAAAATTCCTTTGCTATTCATCGGTTCGGGATTCGGTTGGTGAGGACGGCGGCGCGCCGACGAGCGCGCGCAGCGCTTGCGCATCGGCCCGTGACAGACGGCCGCGGGCGTCCGCCTTCACGGCGCCGCGCAGGTCGTCGCTCGTATACAGTGTGACGTGAATGCCGACGGGTTCCGCGCCGCGCGCTTCGCGCCACAGGAAGCTGAGCGTCTCGACGTCGCTGCGCCCCGCGAAGTGGCGGGTTTCGGATACGTCGTACTGGATGTTCTGGTTCAGCAGGTAGATCGCGAGATCCTTGTGGTTGTCGCAGAAGGTCTGCAGATGGATGTCGGAATGCGCGTTCGCCGTGCCGTTCAGCACGGCGCCCGCGACGTACGGATTGAACGCCGCGAGCCGCTCCATCCACGCGAGCGCGATGACACGCAGCCGCCGCAGTTCGGCCGGCTGCGTGTCACTCTGGAACAGCGCGAGGTATTCGTGCAGTTCTTCTTCGATCTGGTCGTTATCCGGCAGCCATTCGCCGGCAATTCGGCTGTCGCCGAGCACCTGGCGCGCGGCCTTGCGCTTTGCGCCGGCGTAGTCGAGCCCGTCTTCGGCGATCAGGCGTGCCGCGGCGAGCGCGATTTCGTCACGTACGCGTCGCGGATCGAGTAGGGTTTTGCGAGACATGATCCGGCAATCATACTAGATCGGTGCCGAGCGACCCGGCGGTTGCGTCAACCGTCGTTCGCGTCGGGGGTGTCAGTTACAATAGCCCCCTTTGCGCGGCGGCGCGCGCGCCGCGCCGCGGATGTTTTTCCGGCAACCGGCGCGACGTGCGGCCGGCCTCCGATTCGACTACGCCCACGCGGCGCGAAGCTCTATGCATATCCACATTCTCGGCATCTGCGGCACCTTCATGGGCGGTCTCGCCGTGCTCGCCCGCGCGGCGGGCCATACCGTGACCGGCTGCGACGCGGGCGTCTATCCGCCGATGAGCACGCAGCTCGAGGCGCAGGGCATCCAGTTGATCGAGGGCTACGGCGCCGAACAGATCGACTTGAAGCCCGATCTGTTCGTGATCGGCAACGTGGTGTCGCGCGGCAACCCGCTGATGGAGGCAATCCTCGATCGGGGGCTGCCGTATGTGTCCGGTCCGCAATGGCTCGGCGAGCACGTGCTCGCGGGTAAGTGGGTGCTCGCTGTCGCCGGCACGCACGGCAAGACGACAACGAGTTCGATGCTCGCATGGATGCTCGAAGACGCCGGCCTGAATCCGGGCTTCCTGATCGGCGGCGTGCCGCTGAACTTCGGCGTGTCCGCAAGGCTGACCGATTCGAGCTTCTTCGTGATCGAGGCGGACGAATACGACACAGCGTTCTTCGACAAGCGTTCGAAGTTTGTCCATTACCGGCCGCGGACCGCGATCCTGAACAATCTCGAATTCGATCATGCTGATATCTTTCCGGATCTCGCGGCGATCGAGACGCAATTTCACCATTTGGTGCGCACGGTGCCGGGCGTCGGCCGGCTCGTGACGAACGGCCGCGAAGACGCGCTCGAGCGCGTGCTGTCGCGCGGCTGCTGGAGCGATGTCGAGCGTTTCGGCGTCGACGGCGGTTGGCAGGCGCTGCCTGCGGAGGACGGCGTGCCGGTCGACGAGCGTTTCGCCGTGTATTGGCGCAGCGAGCGCGTCGGCGTCGTCGGCTGGCACGTGCAGGGCGAGCACAACCGGCTGAATGCGCTCGCAGCGATCGCCGCCGCGCGTCACGTCGGCGTGCCGCCCGCGCAGGCGGCCGCCGCGCTCGCGACGTTCCGTAACGTCAAGCGCCGGATGGAGGTGCGCGGCAGCGTCGACGGAGTGACCGTCTATGACGACTTCGCCCACCACCCGACCGCGATCGAAACGACGATCGCCGGGCTTCGCGCGCGCATCGGCCGCGAAAACACCCGCATCCTCGCGGTGCTGGAGCCGCGATCGAACACGATGAAGCTCGGCGTGATGAAGGCGCAACTGCCGGCGAGCCTCGCCGACGCCGATCTCGTGTTCGGCTACGGCGCGCCGACCGGCCGCGACGCGCTCGGCTGGAACCTGCGCGACGCGCTCGCGCCGCTCGGCGACAAGGCGCGCGCGTTCGACGACCTGCACACGCTCGTGAAGGCCGTGGCGGCGTCGGCGCGGCCGGGCGACCACGTGCTCGTGATGAGCAACGGCGGCTTCGGCGGCGTCCACCAGAAGCTGCTCGATGCGCTGTCCGTGCGCGGCGGCGCGGCGCCGGCCCGGAGCGGCGCGTGATCCTGTATCTGCACGGCTTTCGTTCGTCGCCGCAGTCGTTCAAGGCGCGCGCGCTGGCCGCGCGGCTCGCCGAGCTCGGCCGCGCGGACGAATGGCGCTGCCCGACGTTGTCGGTCGCGCCGCTCGACGCCGTCGCTGCCGCCGAGGCGGAAGTCGCCGGCGCGCCGGCGCACGGCGTCACCGTGATCGGCAGCTCGCTCGGCGGCTATTACGCGACGTGGCTAGCGGAAAAGCACGGCTGGCGCGCGGTGCTGCTGAATCCCGCGACGCAGCCGCAGCGCGACCTGCGCCGCCATCTCGGCGAGCAGCCGCTGTGGCACGGCGGCGGCACGATCGTCGTCGAGCCGCGTCATCTGGATGAACTGAACGCGCTGCATGTCGCGGCGATCTCGCGGCCCGAGCGCTACTATCTGTTCGCGGCGACGGGCGACGAAGTGCTCGACTACCACGACATGCTCGCGCGCTATCCAGGCGCGCGAACCCGCGTCATTGAAGGCAGCGATCACGGGATCAGCGAATTTGCCGACTATATCGACGACGTTCTTGCATTTTGCGACGCCGGATAGCCCGGCGCCGGATGCGAGATCCGGCGCGCGGCACCCTATACACCACACGCGGCGTCGACGGCTTCCGAAGCGAAGCGCGGCGCGCGGAAGTCTGAACGAAAGACGAGAGTACTGAGTGAACGTTTTCTTCGAGGAATCGGGCAGTTTCAAGGCAGGCAGCGTGCTGTCGCGCCAGGGCGACGCGTTTCAGGTCGAATTGCCGGGCGGCCGGCGCGCGAAGGTGCGCGCGAAGGACGTGCTGATCGAATTCGAGAAACCCGCGGCGGGCGAACTGATGCAGCAGGCGGACGAAGCCGCCCAGCAGATCGACCTGGACTTTCTGTGGGAGTGTGCGCCCGCCGAGGAATTCGCGTACGCGACGCTCGCCGACGAATATTTCGGCGCGAGCTATGGCCCCGTCGAACGCGCGGCGCTCGTGCTGCGCCTGCACGGCGCGCCCGTCTATTTTCGCCGCAAGGGACGCGGCCAGTATCAGCGCGCGCCCGAAGAGCAACTGAAGATGGCGCTCGCCGCGCTCGAGCGCAAGCGCCAGCAGGCGCTCGTGCAGGCCGCCTACGAAGAGGAGCTGAAGGCGGGCAGGCTGCCCGATGCGTTCGCGGGCAAGGCGCTCGGCCTGCTGACGAAGCCGGACAAGAATTCGATCGAATACAAGGCGCTCGACGCGGCGGCGCTCGCGCGCGGCGTGTCGAGCGCGCGGCTGATGCTCGACTGCGGCGGCATTCCGTCGGCGCGCGCGCTGCACGAGGCGCGCTTCCTCGCCGAATACTTCCCGCACGGCACGAGCTTTCCGTCCGTCACGGTCGGCAAGCTGCCCGACGACCTGCCGCGCGCGGACGTCAACGCATTCTCGATCGACGACATCACGACGACCGAGATCGACGACGCGTTCTCCGTCGAGCATCTGTCCGACGGACGCGTACGGATCGGCGTGCACATCGCGGCGCCCGCGCTCGGCGTCGCGCGCGGCGACGCGGTCGATGCGATCGCGCGCGCGCGGCTGTCGACCGTCTACATGCCGGGCGACAAGATCACGATGCTGCCGGACGACGTCGTCGACGTGTTCACGCTGAAGGAGGGCGACTACCGTCCGGCGCTGTCGCTGTACATCATCGTGAAGCGCGACACGCAGGAGATCGTCGCGAACGAGACGCGCGCCGAATTCGTCTACGTGAAGAGCAACCTGCGGCACAACACGCTCGACGAGCTCGTCACCGAGGACGCGCTCGCCGCGGGCGCGGGCGACTATCCGCACAAGGACGACATCGCGGTGCTCTGGCCGCTCGCGCAGGCGCTCTTCGAGCGGCGCCAGGTCGCGCGCGCGGGCTACGGGCTCAGGCGCGAAGCGCAGCGCAACACCGATTACAACTTCTACGTCGAAGGCGAGCACGTGTCGATCACGCCGCGCCGGCGCGGCTCGCCGCTCGATCTGATCGTGTCCGAGCTCGCGATTCTCGCGAACTCGACGTGGGGCGCGTTCCTGCACGATCACAGCGTGCCCGGCATCTACCGGACGCAGCGCGCGTTCGGCATGCCGAGCGGGCCGAAGCGCACGCGGATGCAGACGAGCGCCGCGCCGCACGAGGGGCTCGGCGTGCCGCAGTACGCATGGAGCACGTCGCCGCTGCGCCGCTACGTCGACCTCGTCAACCAGTGGCAGTTGCTCGCGTGCGTGCAGCACGGCGTGACCGCGAAGCTCGCCGCGCCGTTCAAGCAGAAGGACGCGGATCTGTACGCGGTCGTGCAGGGCTTCGACGACACGTACGCCGCTTACGCCGATCACCAGCGCCGGATGGAGTATTTCTGGTGCCTGCGCTGGATCAAGCAGGAAGGCCGCAAGCAGGTGAGCGCGGCCGTCGTGAAGGGCGATCTCGTGCGCCTCGACGAAGTGCCGCTGCTGCTGCACGTGCCCGCGCTCGGCGTGCATGCGCGCGGCACGCGGGTGCTGCTCGACGTGATGTCGGTCGACGAATTGACGATCGAGGCGTCGGTGCGGCTCGTGAGCGTGCTCGACGCGCCGACGGTGTCGAGCGGCGAGCCGGCCGACGACGATGACGCCGACGCGGCCGACGACGTGCTGCTCGACGCCGCCGACGTATCGGCGGAAAGCGAAGCGGAGGCGCTCGCCGAGGCGGGCGGCGCGGCGAGCGGCGACGGCAATGGCAATGGCGAATCGCCGGCGAACGGCGAGGAACAATCGAAATGAGCACGACCGTCGAATCGGCAGCGCGCGCGCGCGATCGCTACGCGGTGATCGGCAATCCGATCGCGCACAGCAAATCGCCGTTCATCCATTCGCGTTTCGCCGAACAGACGGGCGAGGCAATCGAATACACGCATCTGCTCGCGCCGCTCGACGGCTTCTCGGCCGCGGTGCGCGAATTCATCGCGCAGGGCGGGCGCGGCGTGAACGTCACCGTGCCGTTCAAGCTCGAGGCCTATGCGCTTGCCGATACGCTGTCGCCGCGCGCGGCGGCGGCGGGCGCGGTCAACACGCTGCGCTTCGACGCAGACGGCATCTTCGGCGACAACACCGACGGCGTCGGCCTCGTGCGCGACATCGAGACGAATCTCGGCGTGAGCCTGACGAGCGCGCGAATCCTGCTGCTCGGCGCGGGCGGCGCGGCGCGCGGCGTCGTGCTGCCGATGCTCGAGCGCGGGCCCGCGTCGCTCACGATCGTCAACCGGACCGCGAGCAAGGCGGAAGAACTCGTCGGGCAGTTCACGCAAGCGGCGCACGACGCGGGCTGCGTGCTCGCGGGCGGCGGGCCCGAGCGGGTCGCGCGCGAGCCGTATGACGTGATCGTCAACGCGACGGCGGGCAGCCTCGACGCGGCGCTGCCCGAGTGCGACGCCGCGGCGTTCGGTCCGGCGACGCTCGCGTACGACATGATGTACGGCACGCGTCCGACCGTCTTCATGGAGCATGCGGCGACGCTCGGCGCGCGCGCGTCGGACGGGCTCGGAATGCTCGTCGAGCAGGCGGCGGAATCGTTCCACCTCTGGCGCGGCGTGCGGCCCGACGGCGCGCCTGTGCTCGCCGCGCTGCGCGCCGCCCTCGCGGCGTCCGCGGCGCACTGAGCGCGAGAGGCGAAGGCGGGATGCGCAACAGTCCCGTTTCGCCCGGTCCGGGCTACGCGCCGGCGCGCGGCGCGACTCGCGCGCGCAAGCGCGGCGTCGCGCGCTGGCTCGCGTATGCGGGCGGCGTGTTTGCGGGCGCGTGGCTCGCGACGCAGCTCTATTACGTCGCGCAGATCGCGATGTGGTCGGTGCTCGATCCGGGTTCGAGCGCGTTCATGCGCGCGGACGCGTGGCGCTTGTCGAGCGCGCAGCCCGCGGCGGCGATCCGGCATCGGTGGGTGCCATACGACAGGATCTCGCGGAACCTGAAGCGCGCGGTGATCGCGTCCGAAGACGCCGATTTCGCGAACAATTCGGGCTACGAAGTGGACGCGATCCTGCAGGCGTGGGAGAAGAACCGCGCGCGCGGCCGCATCGTGTCGGGCGGCTCGACGATCACGCAGCAGCTCGCGCGCAATCTGTTCCTGTCCGGCGAGCGCAGCTACATCCGCAAGGGGCAGGAGCTCATCATCACGTGGATGCTCGAAACGCTGCTCGACAAGGAGCGCATCTTCGAGATCTACCTGAACTCGGTCGAGTTCGGCCGCGGCGTGTACGGTGCGGAGGCCGCCGCGCAGTACTACTACCGGATTCCCGCGAGCCGGCTTTCCGCCTGGCAATCGGCGCGGCTCGCGGTGATGCTGCCGAATCCGAAGTATTTCGATATGCACCGCGGCTCGCCTTACCTCGCGCAGCGTGCGGGCGTGATCGCGCGGCGGATGGGCGCGGCGGAATTGCCCGCGTCGCAGTGAGCGCGGCCGCGGCGCGCTCGCTCGCCGCATGCGCGCTTGCCGACCGGGCGCGTGCTTTCTTGCGGCGCATCATCCCGATATTCGCGCTTTCCATAAATCTTTCAAAATCGATACGTCCGGAATTCGGGTAATTCCCTGATTTATTTCGATTGCCAGATCAATTCTGCGTCGCAGTGCGAATCGAGCAATAAAAAATCCGTCTGACTGCGGGTTTGGGTGCAATGGAATTCACAAAACGCCGTTCCAAAGTCCGATTCCACGCTGATTCCATTCAAATGGGAAATCGCGCCTGAAAGAATAAAGTAAGCCGCGTTTCTTTCAAATGTTTCGCCATTTTTCAAATCGGAACTTGTCGCGTATATTGGCCGACGCCGTGGCTTATCGGGCCGATCGAGCAAGGTGGGGGCGCCTATCCGGCTGCTCAGGAAAACAACATGAGAGAAGGAAAACGACTATGCCAGCACGTAAAACGAAGCTGTTATTAGCCGCAGTATTCTCTTCGCTGCTCGTCGCAGCGTGCAATGGAGATGACGCCGGTTCGAGCGCGAGCGCCGCCGCGAACGCGGACAGTTCGACCAGCATCGACACCTCGTCCGGCGCAGACAAACCCTATCGGGATCCCAACCGTTATTCGTCGAGTGCGAGCGCTTCGCTGTCGCCCTCCGCCGTGACCGAGAACGCGGCGATCACGCATCATCAGATCACGGTGAACGGCAAGGCGATCAACTACACCGCGACCGCGGGCCACCTGACCGCGCGCAACCCGCAAAGCGGCGCCGCAGAAGCGTCGTTCTTCTACGTCGCGTACACGGCAGACAGCCAGCCGCCCGGCAAGCGGCCCGTCACGTTCTTCTACAACGGCGGCCCCGGCTCGTCGACAGTCTGGCTGCATCTCGGCTCGTTCGGGCCGAAGCGCCTCGTGACGGGCGATCCGAACGCGAACAGCCCGACGCCGTTCCCGTTCGTCGACAACCAGCAAACGCTTCTCGACACGACCGATCTCGTGTTCGTCGACGCGATCGGCACAGGCTTCTCCGAGGCGATCGCGCCGAACACGAACCAGACGTTCTGGGGCGTCGATCAGGATGCTGGAGCATTTCGCGATTTCGTAATCCGCTATCTGCAGGCGAATCAGCGCAGCGATTCGCCGAAGTACCTGTTCGGCGAATCGTACGGCACGCCGCGCACCGACGTGCTCGCGAACCTGCTCGAGACGGCGGGCGTGAAGCTCGACGGCATCGTGCTGCAGTCGTCGATCCTCAACTACAACAGCAACTGCGACATGGCGAG
Organism: Burkholderia sp. MSMB1589WGS; assembly: GCF_001636105.1. NCBI lineage: Bacteria > Pseudomonadati > Pseudomonadota > Betaproteobacteria > Burkholderiales > Burkholderiaceae > Burkholderia > Burkholderia sp. MSMB1589WGS. Next base: position 1,427,270 of record NZ_LNJT01000007.1, on the reverse strand, counting down.
CAATTCCGTCGGCAGCTCGAACAACGGATCGAGCACGGTGAGCTGCGCGGGCTTCGTGCCGAGCTATGGCGCGATCGGCGCGTACTATCAGCTCGACAATCCGAACCCGGCGAACCTGCCGCAGTACGCGGACGAGATGCGTCTGCTGACGGCAGGCACCTATTCGCCGGCCGTGGACGCCTATCTCGCGAACCACACGCAGCCGTCGTCGGGCCTCGTCACGACGATGTCGAACGCAACGGGCGCGACTGTGCCGCTCTGGCGCGCGAACTTCAACCTGCTGCCGACTTCGTATGACAACAGCTATCAGCTCGCGCTGATTCCGGGCACGTTGATCGGCCGCTACGACGCGCGCGTGAACGTGCCGACGAACAGTCCGCTCGCGTCGGGCGGCGATCCGTCGAGCAGCTTCATCACGAAGCCGTTCACCGACACGATCGGCACCTATTTGCCGAACGTGCTCAAGTACACGGCGAAATCGGCCTATGCTGTGGAGAGCAATGCGATCTCCTCGTGGGACTGGAGCCACGACGGCCTCGATCTGCCCGACACGATCCCGGATCTGGCCGCGGCGCTCACGCTCAATCCCGCGCTGAAGGTGCTGTCGCTGAACGGCTATCACGACATCGCGACGCCGTTCTACCAGACGGAGCTCGATCTCGCCCGGCTCGGCGCGCAGCCCAATCTGACGATCAGGGACTACCAGGGCGGGCACATGGTCTACCTGGACGATACGTCGCGGCCGCAGGAAAAAGCCGATCTGGCGACGTTCTATGCGGCGACGCCCGCCGCGCGATGACGCCGAACGATGCTGCAGCGTCCGCCGCGCCGTGCGCCCCACGCGCCGCGCGGCGGGCCGTGACGATCCCATTTCTCTTCGGAGCTGACATGAAAATCCAATCGGCATTCGCGTGGTCCGCGCTCGTTGTCGCAGGCCTCGCGCTCTTCACGCAGACCGCGTTCGCGCAGGAAGCTGCGAGCGATGCGCAATCCGATCGCCATACGCAGGCGCAACTCGGCGATCCGTACGTGCCACCCGCCGCGCGCAAGCCGACGGCCGGCACGCAGACGTCCGGCGCCGCGCTGCACGCGCAGGTGGTGCGCAAGCTGCAACGCCAGTTCGCGGCGGCCGACGTCGACAATACGGGCCTGACCGAAGCGCAGGCGAAGGCCGCAGGCCTCGGCTACGTCGCGAAGAACTTCAGGCAGATCGACGCGAACCATACCGGTCGCGTGTCGTTCTCCGACGTGCAGCGCTACATCCAATCGCAGAGCGCGACGCAGAAGTAAGCAGACCGCACATCGCCAACCCCACGGCGAGCACGGGGTGCGCATCGAACGGGCTCAGCCGGGCAATCGGCTCAGCCCGTTTTTTCATGCGTGCGGCCGGCTTGTGAGTATGATCTGGATTCCCAATATATGAGAGCTTCATTCAAATATTGGAGCTTGCAGCGCACCCTCCTACAATCCGAAGCACATCGAAACGCTTCGGCAGATGCGCGGCCGCCGGAAATCGTCGGCGCGCGCGTCTGGTTCGCCGGAGTTCATCGCACCATGAACAAAACGCCCATGACGCTTGCCTTGAACGGCGCGACAGCCGTCCATCCCGACGCGTCGGACACGTCCGACGCGTCGCTCGCCGACAGCATCGGCGCGACGAGCACGCCGCTCGATCTCGCCGCGCAGCAGGCGGGCACGCAAACGCTGCTGCGCGGGCTCGCGATTCTCGAGGCGGTCGCGGGCGGCGCGCGCGACATGCGCGCGATCGGCGCCGCGCTCGGCACGACGCGCAGCACGACGCACCGCCTCGTCAGCAGCCTCGTGCAGGCGCGCTATTTGCGCCAGGTGCAAGGCGGCTATCTGCTCGGCCCGAAGCTGATCGAGCTCGGCACGATCGCGCTCGAGCAGATGCCGCTCACGGCGGTCGCGCGCCCGCATCTCGAGGCGCTCGCGCAAGCGACGCTCGACACGATCCATCTCGGCGTGCGCGACGGCGACGACGTGCTCTACATCGACAAGATTCCCGGCACGCGCGGCCTGGAGATGCGCTCGCGGATCGGCCACCGGATGCCGCTCGCATCGACGGGAATCGGCAAGGCGATGATGCTCGACCTCGATCCCGACACGTGGCGCTCGCTGTTCGACGCATCGAAGCGCGCGCTCGCGGGCGTGAACTTCAAGCCGGACCGCCGCCCGGACGTCGGCACGTTCCTGCAGCGCATGGCGCACTATGCGGCGGGCGGCTACACGTTCGATCTCGAGGAAAACGAAACGTCGATTCGCTGCGTCGCCGCGCCGGTGCGCGATGCGTCGGGCGCGATCGTCGCCGCGCTGTCGGTCGCGAGCACGATTCCGTATATGTCGCTCGACCGGATGAACGAGCTCGTGCCGCTCGTGCAGCGCGGCGCGCGCGCGATTTCGGCCGATCTCGGCTGGAGCGCGCCGCAGGCGACGCGCCGGATCAAGCGATGACCGCGCACGCGAGCACGCCCGCGCTGATCGGGCTCGACTGGGGCACGACATCGCTGCGCGCGTACCTGTTCGCCGCCGACGGCTCGGTGCTCGACACGCGCGCGCTCGCCGCGGGCGTGATGAGCCTGCCCGATGCGCCGGGCGCGTCGCCGTCGCAGGCGTTCGATGCCGCGTTCGAGCAAGCATGCGGCGCATGGCTCGACCGCGCGCCGCACGTGCCCGCGCTCGCGGCCGGCATGGTCGGCAGCGCGCAGGGCTGGCGCGAGGCGCCTTACGTGACGATGCCGGCCGCCGCCGACACGTTCGCATCGAGTCTCGTGCGGTTTCATACCGCGCGCGGCTTTGCGTTCGCGATCGTGCCGGGCGCGCTCGAACCGGGCGAGCTGCCGGACGTGATGCGTGGCGAGGAAACGCAGATCGTCGGCGCGCTCGCGGCCGAGCCGTCGCTTGCGGCCGAACGCGCGGGCGCGCTGATCGGGCTGCCCGGCACGCACGCGAAATGGGCGTGGGTGCGCGGCGGCCGCATCGAATGGTTCCGAACCTACATGACGGGCGAGCTGTTCGCCGCGCTGCGCGGGCACACGATCCTCGGCCGCACGATGCGGGCGAGCGACGCGCCCGACTGGTCCGCATTCGCGCGCGGCGTGCGGATCGCGCGGCGCAAGCGCCGCGAAGGATTGCTCGCGACGCTGTTCAGCACGCGCACGCTCGGCCTCACCGGGCAGCTCGCGCCACAAGCGCAGGGCGACTATCTGTCCGGACTGCTGATCGGTCACGAGCTGAATGCGCTCGATGCGCTGCTCGACGGCCAGCGCGCGTCGCTCGCGGCGCTCGCGCCGCGCCTCGTCGGCGACGGCGCGTTGTGCGACCGCTACCGCCGCGCGCTCGCCGAATTCGATTGCGGCGGGGCGCGCATCGTCGAGCGCGCGTCCGAGCGCGGCCTGTGGCGCATCGCGGTGCAGGCGGGGCTCGTCGGCGCGGCGGGCGACGCGCCGCCCGCGCCCCTCGCGCCGCACTAGGCGCGAAGCGCGTTTCGACACGAAGTGGCTGGAGGAAATGAGATGTCGATGGATGCCGAAGCACTGCGTTTTCCCGCGCCGTATGCGCCGCATCGCGCGCTGATGCGCGCGTTCGACGCGTGCCCGATGATCGCGATCCTGCGCGGCGTCACGCCCGCCGACGCGGCGGCGCACGGCGCCGCGCTGTACGACGCGGGTTTTCGCATCGTCGAGGTGCCGCTCAATTCGCCCGATCCGTTCGACAGCATCGCCGCGTTGCGCGCCGCGCTGCCCGCCGACGCGATCGTCGGCGCGGGCACCGTGCTGCGCGCCGAATACGTCGACGAAGTCGTGCGCGCCGGCGGCGAGCTGATCGTGATGCCGCATGCGGACGGCGACGTCGTGCGCCGCGCGAAGACGCTCGGCATCGGATGCGCGCCCGGCGTCGCGACGCCGACCGAGGCGTTCGCCGCGCTCGCGGACGGCGCGGACGTGCTGAAGATGTTTCCCGCCGAGCAGCTCGGCACGCCGGCCGTGAAGGCGTGGCGCGCGGTGATCGACGCGCGCGTGCCGCTCGTGCCGGTGGGCGGGATCACGCCCGAGAACATGGGCCCGTATCTCGCGGCGGGCGCGAACGGCTTCGGCCTCGGCTCGGCGCTGTATGCGCCCGGGCAGGCGCCCGCCGTCACTGCCGCGCGCGCGCGGGCGTTCGCCAACGGATGGCGGATCGCCCGCAAGGGAGTGGCGCGGTGAACCGGCTCGCGGGCAAGGTCGCCCTCGTGACGGGCGCGGGGCGCGGCATCGGCGCGGCGATCGCGCGCGCGTTCGTGCGCGAAGGCGCGGCCGTCGCGATTGCGGAGCTCGACGCGGCGCTCGCGGACGAGACCGCCGACGCGATCGCGCGCGACGCCGCCGACGCGCGCGTGCTCGCGGTGCCGACGGACGTCGCGCGGGCCGAATCGGTCGCGGCGGCGCTCGCGCGCACGGAGCGCGCATTCGGCCCGCTCGACGTGCTCGTCAACAACGCCGGCGTCAACGTGTTCGGCGATCCGCTCGCGCTCACCGACGAAGACTGGCGGCGCTGCTTCGCGATCGATCTCGACGGCGTCTGGAACGGCTGCCGCGCGGCGCTGCCGGGCATGGTCGAGCGCGGGCGCGGCAGCATCGTGAACATCGCGTCGACGCACGCGTTCAAGATCATCCCGGGCTGCTTTCCGTACCCGGTCGCGAAGCACGGCGTGCTGGGTCTCACGCGCGCGCTCGGCATCGAATACGCGCCGCGCAACGTGCGCGTGAACGCGATCGCTCCGGGCTACATCGAGACGCAGTTGACGCATGACTGGTGGGGCGCGCAGCCCGATCCCGAGGCCGCGCGCCGCGAGACGCTCGCGTTGCAGCCGATGAAGCGGATCGGGCGTCCGGACGAAGTCGCGATGACCGCGGTGTTTCTCGCGTCGGATGAGGCGCCGTTCATCAACGCGAGCTGCATCACGATCGACGGCGGCCGATCGGTGCTGTACCACGACTGATTCACTTGCGCGGTGCGCCCGCGAGGGACGCATACGCGCGAAGGCGGCGCGCGACGGTCGCACGCGCCGCGTCGAGACGACGAAGCGGCCGACGGCTCCGGTGACGGAGACAACAAGGAGACAAGCAACATGAAACGCAGAACGTTCATCACGCTGGCGGCAGCGGCGACGGTCGCGGCGGCGGGCCTGCCCGCGCATGCGGCCGAGCCCGTGAAGATCGGCTTCCTCGTCAAGCAGCCCGAGGAGCCGTGGTTCCAGGACGAATGGAAATTCGCCGAGCTCGCCGCGAAGGACAAGGGCTTCACGCTCGTGAAGATCGGCGCGCCGTCCGGCGAGAAGGTGATGAGCGCGATCGACAATCTCGCCGCGCAGAAGGCGCAGGGCTTCATCATCTGCACGCCGGACGTGAAGCTCGGGCCGGGCATCGTCGCGAAAGCGAAATCGCACGGCCTGAAGATGATGACGGTCGACGACCGGCTCGTCGACGGCGCGGGCAAGCCGATCGAATCGGTCCCGCACATGGGCATCTCCGCATACGACATCGGCAAGCAGGTCGGCAGCGGGATCGCGGCCGAGATCAGGAAGCGCGGCTGGAACATGAACGAAGTCGGCGCGATCGACATCACGTACGAGCAGTTGCCGACCGCGCATGACCGCACGACGGGCGCGACCGACGCGCTCGTCGCCGCCGGCTTTCCGAAGGCGAACGTGATCGCCGCGGCGCAGGCGAAGACCGACACCGAAAACGCATTCAACGCGGCGAACATCGCGCTCACGAAGAATCCGAAGTTCAAGCACTGGGTCGCCTACGGTCTCAATGACGAAGCGGTGCTCGGCGCGGTGCGCGCGGCCGAGGGGCGCGGCTTCAAGGCGGCCGACATGATCGGCATCGGCATCGGCGGGTCGGACTCGGCGCTCAACGAGTTCAAGAAGCCGCAGCCGACGGGCTTCTTCGGCACCGTGATCATCAGCCCGAAACGCCACGGCGAAGAGACGTCGGAGCTGATGTACGCGTGGATCACGCAAGGCAAGGCGCCACCGCCGCTCACGCTGACGACGGGCATGCTCGCGACGCGCGAGAACGTCGCGCAGGTGCGCGAGACGATGGGGCTCGCGGCGAAGTAGGCGAAGCGCGCCAGCGTTTTCGCGGTGCGGGCGTCGCGCGATGCGCGGCGCTCGCGGCGGCGATGCGCGCGGCGGTGCGGCAGGTGACGGGGCAACAGGGCGACAAGCATGGCAGGAGACGGAGGCGACGTGGCTGCGGCACTGCGTTTTGACAATATCGGCAAGGTCTTTCCCGGCGTGCGCGCGCTCGACGGCATCTCGTTCGACGTGCATGCGGGACAGGTGCACGGCCTGATGGGCGAGAACGGCGCGGGCAAGTCGACGCTGCTCAAGATTCTCGGCGGCGAATATCAGCCCGACTCGGGCGGCGTGCTCGTCGACGGGCAGGCGATGCGCTTTCCGAGCGCGGCTGCGTCGATCGCGGCGGGCATCGCGGTGATCCATCAGGAGCTGCAATACGTGCCCGATCTGACGGTGGCCGAGAACCTGCTGCTCGGCCGGCTGCCGAGCGCGCTCGGCTGGGTCAGGAAGCGCGACGCGCAGCGCTTCGTGCGCGAGCGGCTCGGCGCGATGGGCGTCGATCTCGATGCGCAGGCGAAGCTGCGGCGGCTGTCGATCGCGCAGCGGCAGATGGTCGAGATCTGCAAGGCGCTGCTGCGCAACGCGCGCGTGATCGCGCTCGACGAGCCGACGAGCTCGCTGTCGCACCGCGAGACCGAGGTGCTGTTCAAGCTCGTCGACGATCTGCGTCGCGACGGCCGCGCGCTCATCTACATCTCGCACCGGATGGACGAGATCTACCGGCTCTGCGACGCATGCACGATCTTTCGCGACGGCCGGCAGGTCGCATCGCACGCCTCGCTCGCGGACGTGCCGCGCGAGACGCTCGTGCGGCAGATGGTCGGCCGCGAGATCAGCGACATCTATCACTACGCGCCGCGCGAACTCGGCGACGTGCGTCTGTCGGCGCGCGCGCTCGAGGGAGACACGCTGCGCGCCGGCGCGAGCTTCGACGTGCGGGCGGGCGAGATCGTCGGCTTCTTCGGGCTCGTCGGCGCGGGGCGCAGCGAGCTGATGCGCGTGATCTACGGCGCGGACCGCAGGACGGGCGGCGCGCTCACGCTCGACGGCGAGCCGCTCGACATCCGCTCGACGCGCGACGCGATCCGCCACGGGATCGTGCTGTGCCCCGAGGATCGCAAGGAAGAGGGGATCGTCGCGCACGCGTCGGTCGCCGAGAACATCAACATCAGTTGTCGCCGCCACGCGCTGCGCGCGGGACTCTTTCTCGACCGCAAGCGCGAGGCCGAGACGGCCGATCGCTTCATCAAGCTGCTGAAGATCAAGACGCCCAGCCGTCGGCAGAAGATCCGCTTCCTGTCGGGCGGCAATCAGCAGAAGGCGATTCTCGCGCGCTGGCTCGCCGAGCCGGATCTGAAGGTCGTGATCCTCGACGAGCCGACGCGCGGCATCGACGTCGGTGCGAAGCACGAGATCTACGGCGTGATCTACGAGCTCGCGAAGCGCGGCTGCGCGATCGTGATGGTGTCGTCCGAGCTGCCGGAGGTGCTCGGCGTATCGGATCGCATCGTCGTGATGCGCGAAGGACGGATCGCGGGCGAGCTCGCGCGCGGCGAAGCGAACGAGGAGGCGGTGCTCAATCTCGCGCTGCCGCAGGGCGCGACCGCGCACGCCGCATGACGAACGCGCGGCGCGATGACGTTGCGCGACGCGCGGGACAGCGAATTCGAGGATTGGAGAGAAGGGCGGCCGCGCCGCCCGGCAGAGGAGCAAACGACATGCAAGCGAGAGAGAACCTTCCACAAGCCGCGGCGCACGCGGCGGCCGTGCCGGCCGAGGACCGGCAGCGCTGGCGGCAGCACGCCGCCGATTACAGTCTCGTCGCGATCTTCGCGGCGATGTTCGTCGCGATGTCGCTGACGGTCGATCATTTCTTCTCGATCGACAACATGCTCGGGCTCGCGCTGTCGATCTCGCAGATCGGGATGGTCGCGTGCACGATGATGTTCTGCCTCGCGTCGCGCGATTTCGACCTGTCGATCGGCTCGACGGTCGCGTTCGCCGGCGTGCTGTGCGCGATGGTGCTCAACGCGACCGACAATACGTTCGTCGCTGTCGCCGCGGCGGTCGCGGCGGGCGCGGCCATCGGCTTCGTCAACGGCGCGGTGATCGCGTATCTGCGAATCAACGCGCTGATCACGACGCTCGCGACGATGGAGATCGTGCGCGGGCTCGGCTTCATCGTGTCGAAGGGGCAGGCGGTGGGCGTGTCGTCGGAGACGTTCATCGCGTTGGGCGGGCTCACGTTCTTCGGCGTGTCGCTGCCGATCTGGGTGACGCTCGTGTGCTTCGTCGTGTTCGGCGTGCTGCTCAACCAGACCGTGTACGGCCGCAACACGCTCGCGATCGGCGGCAATCCGGAGGCGTCGCGGCTCGCCGGGATCAACGTCGAGCGCACGCGCGTCTACATCTTCCTGATCCAGGGCGCGGTGACTGCGCTCGCGGGCGTGATCCTCGCGTCGCGGATCACGTCGGGCCAGCCGAACGCCGCGCAGGGCTTCGAGCTGAACGTGATCTCCGCGTGCGTGCTGGGCGGCGTGTCGCTCGCGGGCGGGCGCGCGTCGATCTCGGGCGTCGTGATCGGCGTGTTGATCATGGGCACTGTCGAGAACGTGATGAACCTGCTCAATATCGATGCGTTCTATCAATACCTGGTGCGCGGCGCGATCCTGCTCGCCGCCGTGCTGCTCGACCAGTTGAAGAACCGCGGCGCGCGCGATTGAGCGCATCGCCCTTTTCCGGGAATGAACAGATGACCGACATTGCTTCGCATCGCGAATCGAACGGCGCGCAGGATGCGCAGGATGCGCAAGACGCGCAACACGAACGTTACGCGCGCTACCCGAGCCTCGCCGGACGCGTGGTGCTGATCACGGGCGGCGCGACGGGCATCGGCGCGTCGTTCGTCGAGCACTTCGCGCGGCAGGGCGCGCGCGTCGCGTTCGTCGATCTCGACGAACAGGCTGGCCGCGCGCTCGCCGCGCGGCTCGCCGACGCCGCGCACGCGCCCGTGTTCGCCGCGTGCGACCTCACCGACATCGCCGCGCTGCGCGGCGCGATCGACGCGATCCGCGCGCGCGTCGGCCCGATCGCGGCGCTCGTGAACAACGCGGCGAACGACGTGCGCCACGCGATCGCCGACGTGACGCCCGAATCGTTCGACGCGAGCATCGCGGTGAACCTGCGCCATCAGTTCTTCGCCGCGCAGGCGGTGATCGACGACATGAAGCGGCTGGGCGGCGGCTCGATCGTCAATCTCGGCTCGATTGGCTGGATGCTGAAGAATGCGGGCTATCCGGTCTACGCAACCGCGAAGGCGGCGGTGCAGGGGCTCACGCGCGCGCTCGCGCGCGAGCTCGGGCCGTTCGGCATTCGCGTGAACACGCTCGTGCCGGGCTGGGTGATGACCGACAAGCAGCGCCGCCTGTGGCTCGACGACGCGGGCCGCGCGGCGATCAAGGCGGGGCAGTGCATCGACGCCGAGCTGCTGCCGGGCGACCTCGCGCGGATGGCGCTCTTTCTCGCGGCGGACGACAGCCGGATGATCACCGCGCAGGACGTTGTCGTCGACGGCGGCTGGGCATAGCATTCGCGCGGATGACGAAGCGCGACGAAAGCAGGAGGACGCAATCATGACCGCGACGCATTCTCGATCCACGGCCACCGACGCGGTGCAAACCTTGCAGACGCGCACCGCGCGGCGCGCGGCCGCCGCGCATCTGGTGAGCCCGGGGCCGCAGACGTCGCAGATCGCGCGCGGCGCGGGCGTCACCGAAACGGCGATCGCGACGCTCTCGACCGATCTGCTGCGGCTCGACGTCGCGCCGCACCTGGGCGGCGGCGTCACGCGCTTCGACTGGCGCGGCGACGGCGCGCTCACGCCGATCTTTCGCCGCTGCGATGCGCCCGGCGCGCGCACCGATCCGAACGAGCTCGCGTGCTATCCGCTGCTGCCGTACTCGAACCGGATCGGCGGCGGGCGCTTCGAGTGTGACGGCCGGCTCGTGCGCGTGCCGCGCAACCGCTCGACCGAGCAGGTGCCGATTCACGGCGACGGCTGGCTCGCGCACTGGCGGCTCGACGATGCGACCGATACGCAGTTGTGTCTGTCGCTCGATCGCAGCAATGGCGCGCCGTATGCGTATCGCGCGACGCAGGTCTATGCGCTCGACGGCGCGACGCTCACGATCGCGCTCGGCATCGAGAACACGGGCGCGATGCGGCTGCCGTTCGGGCTCGGCGTGCATCCGTTCATCGTGCGCGACGCGTCGACCGAGCTCGCGGCCGCCGCGAGCGGGCTGTGGCTGGCGACGCCCGACTGGCTGCCGTCGCGCCATGTCGGCGCGCCCGCCGCGTGGCGCTTCGGCATCGCGTATCCGTTGCCGGACACGCTCGTCAATCACGCTTTCACCGGCTGGGGCGGCGGCGCGACGATCGCGTGGCCGCAGCGCCGGCTCGGGCTGACGGTCACGGCCGACGCCGACTGCTATGTGCTGTATACGCCGCCCGGCGAGCCGTATTTCTGCTTCGAGCCGGTCGATCATCCGATCGATGCGGTGAACCTGCCGGGCGGCGCCGCCGCGCACGGGATGACGCTGCTCGCGCCGGGCGAGCGCCTGATGCGGCGCTTTCGCTTCACCGTCGCGCGCACCGATGCGCGCGCGACGCCCGCCGCCCGCGAATCGAAGCGGCGCCCGATCGCGTAGCGCGGGCGGGCTGGGCGCGCGCCCGCAGTCCGATTGCCCGTCGCGACGCAGGTAAAATACGCGTCTTCCCAACCGCCGAGCCGCGAGTGAGCGCCATGTCTTCCACGCCTACCTTCATCGAATCGCTGCGCGCCGCCTGGCAGCGCACGAATTCGCTGCTGTGCGTCGGTCTCGATCCCGAGCCGACCAAGTTTCCCGCGCGCCTCGAGAACCAGCCCGATGCGATCTTCGATTTCTGCCGCGAGATCGTCGACGCGACCGCGCCGTTCGCGAGCGCGTTCAAGCCGCAGATCGCATACTTCGCCGCGCATCGCGCGGAAGATCAGCTCGAGCGGCTGATCGCGCACATCCATCTGCAGCATCCCGGCCTGCCCGTGATCCTCGACGCGAAGCGCGGCGACATCGGCAGCACCGCCGAGCAATACGCGCGCGAGGCATTCGAGCGCTATCGCGCGGACGCGGTCACGGTCAATCCGTACATGGGCTTCGATTCGATCGAGCCGTATCTCGCTTACGAGGACAAGGGCGTGATCGTGCTGTGCCGCACGTCGAATCCGGGCGGCTCGGACCTGCAGTTTCTCGAAACGGGCGGGCGGCCGCTCTATCAGGTCGTCGCCGATCTCGCGGCGAACAAGTGGAATGCGAAGACGGGCCAGCTCGCGCTCGTCGTCGGCGCGACGTTTCCGAAGGAGATCGAGGCCGTGCGCGGGATCGTCGGCGACATGCCGCTGCTGATTCCCGGCATCGGCGCGCAGGGCGGCGACGTCGCCGCGACCGTCGCCGCGGGCCGCACGGCCGACGGCGCGGGCATGATGATCAACTCGTCGCGCGCGATCCTGTACGCGAGCCGCGACGACGACTTCGCCGACGCGGCCGCGCGCGTCGCCGGGCAGACCCGCGACGCGATCAACGCGCATCGCTGAGCGCCGGCGCTTCGCTTCAGCGCTCCTGCTCGTCGAGCAGTTGGATGAGGCCGCGCAGCGCGTGCGTGGCCGCCTGCACGCGGATCTGCTCGCGGTCGCCCTTGAACACGAGCGTCTCGACCGACGTGTGCAGCCGGTTGCTCCAGCCGAACGACACGGTGCCGACGGGCTTGTGCTCGGAGCCGCCGCCCGGCCCGGCGACGCCGGTGACGGCGAGCGCGACCTGCGCGCGGCTGTTGCGTAGCGCGCCCTCGACCATCGCGCGCGCGACGGGCTCGCTGACCGCGCCGTGCTTGTCGATCAGATCGGCGGGCACGCCGATCATCTCGATCTTCGCGGCGTTCGAATAGGTGACGAAGCCGCGCTCGAACCAGCCGCTGCTGCCGGAGATGTCGGTGATCGCGGTCGCGATCATGCCGCCCGTGCAGGACTCGGCTGTGGCGAGCGTCAGGTGCTCGTCGCGCAGCATGTTGCCGACGCGGATGGCGAGCTGGTGAACGACGGAATCGGTTGGCATGCGGGAAGTTCCGGTGCGAGCGGGGACGGACGGGCGCGCGGCGTCACTGCGCGGCGAACGAGCGCCACAGCGCGATCACGAAGAGCGTCATCAGCGCGGCGATCAGATCGTCGAACATGATGCCGAAGCCGCCTTTCAAATTCCGGTCGAAATAGCGGATGGGCGGCGGCTTCACCATGTCGAAGAAGCGGAACACGACGAACGCCCATAGTTGCTCGACGAACGTCGCCGGCGTGACGAGCAGCATCACGAGCCAGATCGCGACGATCTCGTCCCAGACCGCGGGGCCCGGATCGGCGATGCCCATCTTCTTCGCGGTGAAGCCCGTCATCCAGATGCCGGCGACGAAGCCGACGACGATGAGCGCCCACCATTCGGGCACGGTCAGGTAGCGGTTCAGCGCGACGAACGTGAGCCAGCCGAATATCGTGCCGAAGGTGCCGGGCATGAACGGCGCGAGGCCGCTGCCGAAGCCGAGCGACACGATGTGCACCGGATGCGAGAACATGAACCGCACGGTCGCGCGGCGGCGCGCGATCTTCTGCGGCTCCTGCTGCGGCGCGGGCGAGGGCGCCTGGCCGGGCTGGTCGGCGGAGTTGGCCGGACGGGGCGTCGGGTCAGTTGGCATGGAAATGATCGAAACCGTGCAGCGTGAGCGAAAGCGGCGCGCCCGACGCGTCGCGCCACGTGACGGCGCGCGCGTCCGTCGGCGCGGACAAGCCGCGTATTGTACCGATCCGCGTGACGGCCACGCCCGTGCGCGCGCCGGCCGCCTCGATCGCGGTGCGCGCGGACGGCGCTGCCGTGAAGCACAGCTCGTAGTCGTCGCCGCCTTCGAGCATGCAGCGGCGCTGCACGTCGGCGGGCAGCGCCGCGAGCGCGGCCGAGCGCGGCACCGCGTCGACGTTCACGTCGGCGCGCACGTTCGAGCGCTCGAGGATGTGCGGCAGATCACCCGCGAGGCCGTCGGACACGTCGAGCGCCGCGTGCGCGATGCCCGCGAGCGCGACGCCGAGCGCGACGCGCGGCTCCGGCCACTCGAGCGCGGCCCGGAACGCGGCTGTCTCGCGCCCGCCCGCCCGCCATTCGCCGCGGATCACGCCGAGGCCGGCGCGCGCGTCGCCGAGCACGCCGGATATCCAGACGTCGTCGCCGTCGCGTGCGGCGTCGCGGCGCAGCGCGGCGTCGGCTGCGACGTCGCCGAACACGGTGACGCACAGGTTGAGCGGCCCGCTCGTCGTGTCGCCGCCGATCAGCTCGCAGCCGTGGCGGTCCGCGAGCGCGAAGAGGCCGTCGGAGAACGCCTCGAGCCAGTCGGCGTCGGCGCGCGGCAGCGCGCACGCGAGCGTGAACGCGCGCGGCACGGCGCCCATCGCGGCCAGGTCGGACAAATTGACGGCGAGCGTCTTGTGGCCGAGCGCGCGCGGATCGACGTCGGCGAGGAAGTGTCGGCCTTCGACCAGCATGTCCGTCGAAATCGCCAGCATCTTGCCCGGTTGCGGCGCAAGCAGCGCGCAGTCGTCACCGATGCCGAGCGCGGCGCGCGCATGTGGCCCTTTCGCGTGGCGCGCGAAGAAGCGATCGATCAACGAGAATTCCGAGAGGGGAGGATGGGCCACGGGCGCGGATGTTCGAGCGTTGGGATGACGCTCATTGTAAGGCGCTTCGGGCTGCGGCCAGACGGCGCGGCGGCCCGCGCGCGGCCGATTCGTGACGTTTCGGTCGCGGCTGTCAAACCCTAATCGACAATTTTACGTGTGGGATTGGCGCTACAATGCGCCGAACAGGTATTCTAATCCGCAGCCCCCCGTAGAGACACATGTCCACCTCGTCCTCCTCCTCGAAAGAAAAACTCCGCGAAGCCGCTCTCGATTACCACGAATTCCCGACACCGGGCAAAATCGCGATCGCATCGACCAAGCAGATGATCAACCAGCGCGATCTCGCGCTCGCCTATTCGCCGGGCGTCGCGTTCGCGTGCGAGGAGATCGTCGAGAACCCGCTGAACGCCGCGCGCTTCACCGCGCGCAGCAACCTCGTCGGCGTCGTGACGAACGGCACCGCGGTGCTCGGCCTCGGCAACATCGGTCCGCTCGCGTCGAAGCCGGTGATGGAGGGCAAGGCGGTCCTCTTCAAGAAGTTCGCCGGGATCGACGTGTTCGACATCGAGCTCAACGAGTCCGATCCGCACAAGCTCGTCGACGTGATCGCCGCGCTCGAACCGACGTTCGGCGGGATCAACCTCGAGGACATCAAGGCGCCGGACTGCTTCATCGTCGAGCGCGAAGCGCGCAAGCGGATGAAGATCCCGGTGTTCCACGACGACCAGCACGGCACCGCGATCGTCGTCGCGGCGGCGGTCACGAACGGGCTGAAGGTCGTCGGCAAGAGCATCAAGGAAGTGAAGCTCGTCGCGTCGGGCGCGGGCGCCGCGGCGCTCGCGTGCCTCGATTTGCTCGTCGACCTCGGCCTGCCGCTCGAGAACATCACGGTGACGGACCTGGCGGGCGTCGTCTACAAGGGCCGCACCGAGCTGATGGACCCGGACAAGGAGCGTTTCGCGCGCGAAACCGGTGCGCGCACGCTGTCCGAAGTGATCGGCGGCGCGGACATCTTCCTCGGCCTGTCGGCGGCCGGCGTGCTGAAGGCCGACATGGTGAAGACGATGGCCGAGCGCCCGCTGATTCTCGCGCTTGCGAATCCGACCCCGGAAATCCTGCCGGAAGTCGCGCTCGAGGCGCGCCCGGACGCCGTGCTCGCCACGGGCCGCACCGACTACCCGAACCAGGTCAACAACGTCCTGTGCTTTCCGTTCATCTTCCGCGGCGCGCTCGACGTCGGCGCGACGACGATCACCCGCGAGATGGAGATCGCCGCCGTCAATGCGATCGCCAAGCTCGCGCAGCAGGAGCAGAGCGACATCGTCGCGACCGCATACGGGATTCAGGATCTGTCGTTCGGTCCCGAATATCTGATTCCGAAGCCGTTCGATCCGCGCCTCATCGTGAAGATCGCGCCCGCGGTCGCGCAGGCGGCGATGGACGGCGGCGTCGCGACCCGTCCGATCGAGGACATGGAGGCGTACAAGGTCCACCTGCAGCAGTTCGTCTACCACAGCGGCACGACGATGAAGCCGGTGTTCCAGATCGCGCGCGGCGCGCCCGCCGAGAAGAAGCGGGTCGTGTTCGCGGAGGGCGAGGAGGAGCGGGTGCTGCGCGCGGTGCAGATCGTCGTCGACGAGAAGCTCGCGAAGCCGATCCTGATCGGCCGCCCGGGCGTGATCGAGCACCGGATCCAGCGCTACGGCCTGCGTCTCACGCCGGGCGTCGATTTCACGATCGTCAACACCGAGCACGACGAGCGCTACCGCGATTTCTGGCAGACCTACTTCAAGATGATGGCCCGCAAGGGAATCAGCGAGCAGCTCGCGCGCGTGGAGATGCGCCGCCGCACGACGCTGATCGGCTCGATGCTCGTCAAGAAGGGCGAAGCGGACGGAATGATCTGCGGCACGATCAGCACGACGCACCGCCACCTGCATTTCATCGATCAGGTGATCGGCAAGCGCGCCGGCTGCAGCGTGTACGGCGCGATGAATGCGCTCGTGCTGCCCGGCCGCCAGATCTTCCTCGTCGATACGCACGTGAACGTCGATCCGACCCCGGAGCAACTTGCCGAGATCACGATCATGGCGGCGGAGGAAGTGCGCCGCTTCGGCATCGAGCCGAAGGTCGCGCTGCTGTCGCACTCGAACTTCGGCACGAGCAACGCGCCTTCCGCGCAGAAGATGCGCGATACGCTTGCGATCCTGCACGAACGCGCGCCGGAACTGCACGTCGACGGCGAGATGCACGGCGACGTCGCGCTCGACGCGGCGCTGCGCAAGGAGATCCTGCCCGAATCGACGCTCGAGGGCGAAGCCAACCTGCTCGTGCTGCCGAACATCGACGCGGCGAACATCGCGTACAACCTGCTGAAGACGGCGGCCGGCAACAACATCGCGATCGGGCCGATCCTGCTCGGCGCCGCGCAGCCCGTGCACGTGCTGACCGAATCGGCAACCGTGCGCCGGATCGTCAACATGACGGCGCTGCTGGTTGCCGACGTGAACGCGGTGCGTTGAGCGAAATTGCCCGACGATAAAAAAAGGCGCGCCCATCGCGGGCGCGCCGTCGAGCATGGCGGAGAAAGCGCCTTCCCGAAGCCGACGACGCCACCCTTGGGCCGCAAGAGGCGGCGAGGAGGCAGATACCCGCCGCAGTTGACGTCGTCACGGCAATCTTAACCCATGTAAGCCATTTTTAGCTTAAAAAAGATAAAAATAGCGTCGATGGGCGCTGTTTTATCCTTTCATTTACCTAACGAGCATTGATTCCCGCGTGCATTAGCGCTACGCTTACGCCTTTCTTGGTCGTCAACTTATTGATTTAACAGCGGGAACCCTTGTTTATGGCACGCAAGTGGCTCCGCAACGGCGCGCTCGCGTCCGTCTTCGCGATCGTCGCGATAGGCAACATCGGCGCTTCGCCGGGCAGTCTGGTTTCCGCCGCATACGCACGGGAAGCCGCCGCGGCAAACGGGGCGGCGGCGCAGGTCGACACGCTCCCCGCATCCCGATTGCCGCGCGAGGCAGCGAGCACGCTGAGCCTGATCGCCGCGGGCGGCCCCTATCCGTACGAGAAAGACGGCGCGGTATTCGGCAACTACGAACGGATCTTGCCGAAGATGCGGCGCGGCTATTACCACGAGTACACGGTGCCGACGCCGAGGGCCCGCAACCGCGGCGCGCGGCGCATCGTCTGTGGCGGTCCCTTGAGGCGCGTCGACAATTGTTATTACACCGACGACCACTACAACAGTTTCAAACGTATCGTTGATTGACTTCGGGATGAGCGGCATGAGCGACAACACCTACGCGCGCGATACATCGGCTGCGGCGGATCTGTTCGCGGCCGGCGACGGCAACCTGTTCCAGCGCGTCATGCAGATGCGCATGACGGCGCACGCCGGCGGAGCGCCCGACGGCGCGGCCAGCCCCGGGCTTTCATCCATCGAGGAGCCTATGAGCCTTTTTGCGACCGTGCGACCGAATCTCGTGCAGTCGATCCGTGCATTCCGCGTGCAGGATCTTGCCGACGAAGCGAATCAGCTCGGCCAGCATTTCCTGTATGCGTACTGCGGGAATGCCCAATCGAAGCAGGAAGTGCTGGAGACGATCGCGACGTCGTTCCTGTTTCCCAAGCACTTCGGCAAGAACTACGACGCGCTGTACGATTGCCTGACGGATCTCGTCCACAAGGCGGGCGCCCAGCCCGGCTTCGTGATCGTGCTCGAGGCGCTCCCGATCGCGCACAAGTTCGACAAGGAAGGGCGCGAGACGCTGCTCGACGTGTTCCGCGAAGCGGCGGAATTCTGGGCCGAGCGCAAGGTCGCGTTCCGCGTCTTCTACTCGTTCGCGTAATTCCGGGCCGCTCGGCCCGTCGAAAGCCCGCCTTCGCGCGGGTTTTTTGCGTCTGCGGCCCGCCGCGGCAAGCGGGTGGCCGAAGCGCGCGTTCACCCGGCAACAGTCTTTCATCACGCGTTATTTTTCGGGAAAATCGCGGTTTGGGTTTGGCCCCGTCATCGCGGCCGTCGCGCCGCCGCCCGCGGCCGGCTGACGCGCGCCTGACGGTCGCGGCGCGTCACCATCCGCCCCAGCGCGCGGCAAGCGCGGCGAGCACGGCCGCACCCGCCGTCTCGGTGCGCAGCACGCGCGGGCCGAGCGACAGCGCGGCGAAGCCCCGCGCGCGCGCGGCCCGCTCCTCGTCGGGCGACAGCCCGCCTTCCGGGCCGATCAGCAACGTGACGTCGCCGGCGGGCGGCGCGTCGGGCAGCAATGCGAACGGCACGCTCGCGCGCGGCGACAGCAGCAGGCGCAGCTCGCCTTCGGCCGGCGCGGCGGGCAGCGCGTCGAGCCACGCGTCGAAGCCGCGCACCGGCGCGACATCCGGCACGCGATTGCGGCCACACTGCTCGCACGACGCGCGCACGACGCCTCGCCAGTGCGACACGCGCTTGTCCGCGCGCTCGCCCGACAGCTTGACGACGCCGCGCGCGGTCGACAGCGGCGCAACCGCCGCGACGCCGAGCTCGACCGCCTTTTCGATCACCCAGTCCATCTTGTCGCCGCCGGCGATGCCCTGCGCGAGCGTCACGCGGTACGGTGGCTCCGCTTCCACGGGTTCGAACGCGTCGATCCGGGCGAGCGCGCCGCGCCTGTCGATCTCGACGATCCGCGCGCGGTACTGGCCGCCCGTGCCGTCGAACAGCGCGAGCAAGTCGCCAGGCTGCAGCCGCAGCACCTGCGCGTGACGCGCGACGTCGACCGGCAGCGGGAGCGTGGCGTCGGTTCGCAACGCCGCGTCGACGAAAAAGCGCGGCACCGCCGCGGTCGTGGCGGCGCCGCTCATGCGGCGATGCGCCGCGCGAGCGCCCAGCGGTAGCCGTCGAGATCCTCGATCTGCGCGAAACGATCGCCCCAGAACTGGTCCTGCGGCGCGGTCAGCGATTTCGCGCCCGCGTCGAGCGCGCGGCGGTAGGTCGCATCGACGTCGTCGACGTACAGATAGAACGACTGCGGCGCGACGGCGCCCGCGCGCCGCGGCGTGCGCGCCGTCGAGCCGAACGCGCCCTCGGGCGCGAACATCACGATCAACTGGCCGCGGTACGACATCTCGACGTGCATGATCGCGCCGTCTTCGTCGATCAAATCGCGCTTCTCGAAGCCGAACGCGTCGCTAAAGAACTGAATCGACGCCTGCGCGCTGCGCACCGTCAGATAAGGGGTCAACCAGGGCACGTCGGCCGGCCGTGGGTCGGTCATGCGGGTTCTCCTGCGGGAAAGGCGGATGCTTCGCCGAACTTAGCGATGCACGCCGAGAGTATCGCGCAGCGCGTGCGGCAGCGTGAAGAGTGCGGGATGCAGCTTCGCGTCGTAGAAGCGCAAGCCTTCGATGCGCCGCTCGGCGAGCCGCGCCTCGACGTCGTGCGCGAACAGCGATGCCGCGTCGAGCGCGTCGCTCGCGATCGCCATCAACCACGGCGAGCCATACAGCGGCACGTGCGCGCAAAGCGGCGCGACCACCGCGAAGCTCGCGCGCAGCCCGGCGAGCAGCGCGGCGATGCGCGCTTCGTGAAAGAGCGGCGAGCCGAGATGCAGCGACACCGCGCCCTGCGGCGTCAGGATGCGCTTCAGGCGCGCGTAGAACTCGGGCGTGTAGAGGCCCGCCGCGGGCGAGTCGGGCGGCGTCAGATCGAATACGACGAGGTCGAAGTGCTCGCACGCGTGGCCGACGTAGCGCGCGGCGTCGCCGATCACGAGCTCGACGCGCGGATCGTCGAGCGCGCCCTGGTGGACGTCGGCGAGATAGCGGCGCGCCATGTCGACGACGGCGGCATCGAGCTCCGCGACGACGATCCGCTCGATGCATGGATGCCTGAGGAGCTGGCGCGCGGCGCCGCCGTCACCGCCGCCCAGGACGAGCGCCTTCCTCGGCGCCGGATGCGCGAGCGCGGCCGGATGCGTCATGCATTCGTGATAGACGAACTCGTCGCCGACCGACGTCATCGGCCGGCCGTCGAGCGTGAAGAGCCGCCCGAGCAGCGCCGTGTCCCAGACCTCGATCTGCTGATGCTCGGATTCGATGCGCGCGAGCCGCCGGGCGTTTGGGAAGCCGTAGGCGACGTCGGGGGTCGGGTGGAAGAGGAGGGTGGTGCTCAAGGCGGCGGGCGCGGGTTGGGCGGGGCGGTTCCGATAGTCCGAATTATAGAGGGTGGGAAGATGGCCGAGAAACCGCATGGACGGGCGGATTCCGACAAGGCTCGCGCGAAGGGCATCTGCTAAAATGACCCGCTTTGCAACCTCGTCCGTCTGCTCGTCCGCTTTGCGTCCTGCCGGCGCCGCACCGCGCGCCGGGAACGGTTGGCCCGCGAGCTTCGGATGCCGCCCGTGCCCCGTTTTCTCGACTCGTTCTCCGGACTCGACATGACGACTTCGTCTCCCGCCTCCACCACCCTGATGGCCAACGCGATCCGCGCGCTCGCGATGGACGCCGTCCAGCAAGCGAACTCCGGCCACCCCGGCATGCCGATGGGCATGGCCGAGATCGGCGTCGCGCTGTGGTCGCGCCACCTGAAGCACAATCCGGCGAACCCGCATTGGGCCGACCGCGACCGCTTCGTGCTGTCGAACGGCCACGGCTCGATGCTGCTGTACTCGCTGCTGCACCTGACGGGCTACGATCTGCCGATCGAAGAGCTGAAGAATTTCCGCCAACTGCATTCGAAAACGCCGGGCCACCCGGAATACGGGATCACGCCGGGCGTCGAGACGACGACGGGCCCGCTCGGCCAGGGCCTAGCGAACGCGGTCGGCATGGCGCTCGGCGAAGCGCTGATGGCCGCCGAGTTCAACCGCGACGGCGCGAAGATCGTCGATCACCACACGTACGTGTTCCTCGGCGACGGCTGCCTGATGGAAGGCATCTCGCACGAGGCCTGTTCGCTCGCCGGCACGCTGAAGCTGAACAAACTGATCGCACTGTATGACGACAACGGCATCTCGATCGACGGCGACGTCGTCAACTGGTTCCACGACGACACGCCGAAGCGCTTCGAGGCGTACGGCTGGAACGTGATTCCGAACGTGCACGGCCATGACGTCGACGCGATCGACGCGGCGATCGCGAAGGCGAAGGGCTCGGACAAGCCGACCCTCATCTGTTGCAAGACGCGCATCGGCAACGGCGCGGCGACCAAGGCGGGCGGCCACGACGTGCACGGCGCGCCGCTCGGCGCAGACGAGATCGCGAAGACGCGCGACGCGCTCGGCTGGAAGTGGGCGCCGTTCGTGATCCCGCAGGAAGTCTACGCGGCGTGGGATGCGAAGGAGGCGGGCAAGCGCAGCGAAGGCGACTGGAACGCGGCGTTCGCGCAATACCGCGCGAAGTATCCGGCCGAGGCGGCCGAGTTCGAGCGCCGGATGGCGGGCAAGCTGCCGGCCGACTGGGCCGCGAAGGCCGCGGCGATCGTCGCGGGCGCGAACGAGCGCGGCGAGACGGTCGCGACCCGCAAGGCGTCGCAGCAGACGATCGAAGGGCTCGCGGCGGTGCTGCCCGAACTGCTCGGCGGCTCGGCCGACCTGACGGGCTCGAACCTCACGAACTGGAAGGCGTCGAAGGCGGTGCGCGCGAATGCGGACGGCCCGGGCGTCCAGTGGGGCAACCATATCAACTACGGCGTGCGCGAATTCGGCATGAGCGCCGCGATCAACGGCCTCGTGCTGCACGGCGGCTACAAGCCGTTCGGCGGCACGTTCCTCACGTTCTCCGACTACAGCCGCAACGCGCTGCGCGTCGCCGCGCTGATGAAGGTGCCGTCGATCTTCGTGTTCACGCACGATTCGATCGGCCTCGGCGAAGACGGCCCGACGCACCAGTCGGTCGAGCATGTCGCGAGCCTGCGCCTGATCCCGAACCTCGATGTCTGGCGTCCGGCGGACACGGTCGAGACGGCCGTCGCGTGGACCCACGCGGTCGCGCACCAGAATCCGTCGTGCCTGATCTTCAGCCGCCAGAACCTCGCGTTCAACGCGCGCACCGACGCGCAGCTCGCGAACGTCGAGAAGGGCGGCTACGTGCTGCGCGACTGGGACGAAGAGATCGTCGCGCGCAAGATCATCCTGATCGCGACGGGCTCGGAGGTCGAGCTCGCGATGAAGGCGGTCGAGCCGCTCGCGCGGCAGGGGATCGCCGCGCGCGTCGTGTCGATGCCGTCCACCGACGTGTTCGACCGCCAGAGCGCCGAGTACCGCGAGCGCGTGCTGCCGCACGGCGTGCGCCGCGTCGCGATCGAAGCGGGCGTCACTGGTTTCTGGCGCAAGTACGTGGGCCTCGAAGGCGGCGTGGTCGGCATCGACACGTTCGGCGAGTCGGCCCCGGCTGGCGTGCTGTTCAAGCATTTCGGCTTCACCGTCGAGCACGTGGTCGAAACGGCGAAGGCGGTGCTCGCGTAACCCAATCGACGCCCGGGCGGCCGTGCCCCGCGCCGGCCGGGCGCGCGTGAAGCTGCACGAAGTATTTTTTCAGCCATCAGGAGATACACCATGACGATTCGCGTTGCAATCAACGGTTACGGCCGCATCGGCCGCAACACGCTGCGCGCTTTCTACGAAAACGGCAAGAAGCACGATCTCGAGATCGTTGCGATCAACGATCTGGGCGACGCGAAGACCAACGCGCACCTGACGCAGTACGACACCGCGCACGGCAAGTTCCCGGGTGAAGTGTCGGTCGACGGCGACTACCTCGTCGTGAACGGCGACAAGATCCGCGTGCTCGCGAACCGCAACCCGGCCGAGCTGCCGTGGGGCGAGCTGGGCGTCGACGTCGTGTTGGAATGCACGGGCTTCTTCACGTCGAAGGAAAAGGCGAGCGCGCACCTCAAGGGCGGCGCGAAGAAGGTGATCATCTCGGCGCCGGGCGGCAAGGACGTCGACGCGACGGTCGTCTACGGCGTGAACCACGACGTGCTGAAGGCCGAGCACACCGTGATCTCGAACGCATCGTGCACGACGAACTGCCTCGCGCCGCTCGTCAAGCCGCTGAACGACAAGATCGGCCTCGAAACCGGCCTGATGACGACGATCCACGCGTACACGAACGACCAGGTGCTGACGGACGTCTACCACGAAGACCTGCGCCGCGCGCGCTCGGCGACGCACAGCCAGATCCCGACGAAGACGGGGGCGGCGGCGGCCGTCGGCCTCGTGCTGCCGGAGCTGAACGGCAAGCTCGACGGCTACGCGATCCGCGTGCCGACCATCAACGTGTCGATCGTCGACCTGTCGTTCATCGCGAAGCGCGACACGACGGTGGCCGAAGTCAACGCGATCATGAAGGAAGCGTCGGAAGGTGCGCTGAAGGGCATCCTCGGCTACAACGACGCGCCGCTCGTGTCGGTCGACTTCAACCACAACCCGGCTTCGTCGACGTTCGACGCGACGCTCACGAAGGTGTCGGGCCGCCTCGTCAAGGTGTCGAGCTGGTACGACAACGAGTGGGGCTTCTCGAACCGCATGCTGGATACGGCGATCGCGCTCGCGAACGCGAAGTGATCCCGCACGCGCGGGCCGCCTCGCGGCGGCCCGCGTCGCGACCGAGCCCGGTCCGGCTGCCTGCCGGCCGGGCTTTTTTGTCGCCGCCCGCTTTTGTCGCCGCCGCTTATGGCGCGGCCTGTCGCCGCGCGCCGACGCGCTGCGACGCGCCCCACAGCGCGACGAGCCCGCCCGACAGGATCGCACCTGCGATGCAGACGCCGCGCCAGCCGTCAAGGCCGAACGCGGCGCCCGCCGCGCCCGAGCCGAGCGCGCCGCCGATGAAATAGCTCGTCAGATAGATCGTCGTGACGCGGCTGCGCGCGTCGCCGGCGAGCGCGTAGATCACGCTCTGGTTCGAGATGTGCAGGCCCTGCACGCCGACGTCGAGCAACAGGATGCCGACGATCAGCGCGGCGAGCGACTGCCCGCCCGCCGCGATCGGCGCGAACGACGCGAGCACCGCCGCGGCGAACAGGCCGGTCGCCGCGTTGCCGTGCCCGCGGTCGACGAGCCTTCCCGCCGAAGCCGCGGCGAGCGCGCCCACCGCGCCGACGATGCCGAACAGGCCGATCCGGCCTTCCGTATAGCCATACGGCGGCTGGCTGAGCAAAAACGTGAGGCCCGTCCACAGCAGGCTGAAACAGGCGAATACGAGCGCGCCATATGCGCAGCGCAGCGCGATCAGCGGCTGCGTGCGCACGAGCGCGGCGAGCGACTTCATCAGCGCCGCGTAGTCGATGCGCGCGTCGCGGCGATCCTTCGGCAGCTTCGCGGCGAGCACGCCCGCCAGCAACAGCACCATCAGCGACGCGATCGCGTAGACGGCGCGCCAGCCGAGCCAGTCGGCGATCGCGCCAGATGCGACGCGCGCGAGCAGAATGCCGAGCAGGAGGCCGCTCATCACGGTGCCGACCGCGCGGCCGCGCGCCGCGTCGCCGGCGAGCGACGCGGCGAACGGCACGAGCAACTGCGTCGAGCACGTGACGAAGCCGACGCACATGTTCGCCGCGATGAAGAAGCCGTAGCTCGTACTCGACGCGACCGCGACGAGCGCGACGATGTTGGCGATCAGCAGCCGCACGATCAGCGTGTGGCGATTGACGACGTCGCCGAGCGGCACGACGATGAGGAGGCTCGCCGCGTAGCCGAGCTGCGTCAGCGTGACGAGATAGCCGAGCTCGGCGGGTTTGCGCCCGAAGCTCGCGGCGATCGCCGCGAGGAGCGGCTGCGAATAGTAGAGGTTGCCGATGACGATGCCGCAGGCGCATGCGAACAGCAGCGTCATCCCGCGCGTCAGCGCGGGCGGGGTGGCGGTGACGGAATTCATGAGGCGCGTGGCGAAGAAGGACGGGGGTGGAAAGAGCGAAGCGACTGAAGCGGCTCGAGCGAACGAAGCGAGCGGCCGCGGGCGATGCGCGCGGCGGGCCGCGCGAAGCCGCCCGCCGGGTCGAGCCGCGTGTCGGGCCGCGTGTCGGGCCGCGTGTCGGTGCGGCGTTCAGAAAGGCTTCGTCGGCAGATATTTGCTGTCGAGCGTGATGACGGCGCGCGAGCCGCCCTCCGGATCGTCGACCTTCCTGATGTCGAGCCTGAAATTGATCGCGCTGACGATGCCGTCGCCGAATTGCTCGTGAATCAGCGCCTTCAGCGTCGAGCCGTACACCTGCACGATTTCGTAGAAGCGGTAGATCGTCGGATCGGTCGGGATGCCGCCGGGGATGCTGCCGCGCACGGGGATCGTCTGCAGCAGGCGCACCGCGTCGTCGTCGAGGTCGAGCTTCGCGGCGACGGCGCGCGCGGCGTCGGCGGGCAGCGGATGCTGGCCGAGCAGCGCGGCCGTCGTGAACGCGACGCTCAGGCCGGTGCCCTCGTTGATCTGCTCGAACGTAAGGTTCTTGCGCGTCTTCGCGTCGACGATGCGCTCGGCGAGCGCCTCGCGTGCGGACTGGCTATGTTGCGATTGGGTCATGCGGACTCCTTGCGGTGAGGGATCGGGGAAGCGAAGGGAAATGGCGGGCGCGATGCGTGACGCGCGAGGCTTCGTGCATCACGCCGCGCGCACGTGCGGATGCTCGGCGAGCGCGACGAAGCGGCCCGTTGTGCTGTCGAGCGCGTCGATCGAGCCGGTTTCGATGTCGTACACCCAGCCGTGCAGCGCGAGGCGCCCTTGCTCGAGCGCGAGCCGCACCGACGGATGCGTATTGAGGTTCGCGAGTTGCGCGACGACGTTTTCTCGCACCATCGAATCGACGCGCGCCTGCTCGCTTGCGTGTTCGCGCGCTTCGTTCACGCATTTCGCGGCGTCCGCGTAGCGCAGCCAGCCGCGCACGGCGGGCAGATGGTCGAGGCACGCGCACGACGCGATCGCGTGCATCGCGCCGCAGTCGGAGTGGCCGCACACGACGATGTCGGCCACTTCGAGCACCGCGACCGCATATTCGACGGACGCCGATACGCCGCCGGGCTGCGGGCCGAACGACGGCACGATGTTGCCCGCGTTGCGAATCACGAACAGGTCGCCGGGCTCGCGCTGCGTGACGAGTTCGGGCACGAGGCGGCTGTCCGAGCACGAGATGAAGAGGGCGCGCGGCTGCTGGCTCGTGGCGAGGCGCTTGAACAACGCCGTGCGCGGCGCAAACGCGTCGCGCTGGAACTTCAGAAACCCTTCGATGATGTCCTGCATCGTGTGCTCCGTGATCGGTGGCAAAAGCCGAGGACCGAAGAATGAGGCAAACGATTCATAGCGTCCAAGACCGGTTTATTATTGTTCGCATAGGCAAAACCAATATCCGGGACGCGATGCTGCTCCGACATATCCGCTATTTTCTCGCCGTCGCCGAACAGGGCAACTTCACGCGCGCGGCCGAGGCGCTGCACGTGTCGCAGCCGACGCTGTCGCAGCAGATCAGGCAGCTTGAGGACGCGCTCGGCGTGCAGTTGTTCGACCGCGCGGCTCGCGCCGTGCGGTTGACCGAATTCGGCGCCGCGTATGCGCGGCACGCGCGGGCCGCGCTGCAGCAGCTCGAGGCCGGGCGTCGCGCGGTGCACGACGTCGAGAATCTGCAGAGCGGCTCGCTGCGGCTCGCGATGACGCCGACCTTCTCCGCGTATCTGATCGGCTGGCTGATCGACGGCTTCAATGCGCGCTATCCGAACCTGAAGCTGACGATCCGCGAGCTGCCGCAGGAACAGATCGAGCCGCTCCTGGCCGACGACGAGCTCGACGTCGGCATCGCGTTCGACGCGACGCAGTCGCCGGAAATCGAAGCGACGCCGCTCTGGGTCGAGACGCTCGCGCTTGTCGTCGGCCGCGACCATCGGCATGCGCGCCGCCGCAAGCCGCTTTCGCCCGGCGAGGCCGCCGACGAGCCGCTGATCCTGTTGAGCCGCGCGTTCGCGACGCGCAGCAAGGTCGACGAGTACTTCCATCGCAACGGGCTCACGCCGCGCGTCGCGATCGAGGTGAACTCGATCAGCGCGATGCTGGAGATGGTGCGCGGCGGACGGATTGCGACGGTGCTGCCGTCGGTGATCGCCGAGCGTCGTGACGATTTGTGCGCGATCCGGCTCGAGCCGTCGCTGCCGCAACGCACGGCGGCGCTGTTGATGCGCAAGGGCGGGTATCGAAGCGCGGCGACGCGGGCGTTCGTCGATCATGTGCTGGCGAGGCGGCACGAAATCGGAAGCCGCGGCGGGGCGGGCGCGACGGCGCGCCGTCGGGCGGCGAGTAGTGGCGAGTAGTGGCGAGGCGCGGGACGGTTCGTGCGGTGCGCGATTTCCGTGCGCTGACGCGATGCCGAGCCCGACGCGTCAGTGCTTCGGCGTCGGAAAGAACACGCCCGCGCGTTGCGCGGCGTTCGAGATGTGCGCTTCGATCGCCGCGCCCGCGGCGGCGGGGTCCTTCGCGATCAGCGCGTCGAGAATCGCGCGATGCTCGCGATACGTCGACAGCACGAGCTCGCGCCGGTAGAACGGCATCCGCTGGCTTTCCTTCATGATGTCCGCGCTGCCGCGCAGGATCGACTCGATCGCCGCGTTGCCGGCGAGACTGACGATCCGTATGTGGAAATCGAAGTCGAGCTGCGACGCGCTGTCGAGCTCGTCGTTCGCGAGCGCCTCCTGCAGCGCGGCGATGTTCTCTTCGAACCACGCGAGATCCTGCTCGCTGACGGCGAGCGCGGCCATTCGCGCGGCGAAGCCTTCGAGCGCATAGCGCATCTGGTAGGTGTCGGGCAGCGACGATTGCTCGGCGAAGCGCCATGCGTGCGCGGCGCTTGCCTGCGCGCTCTCGACATACACGCCCTTGCCGGGACGGATGCGCAGCATGCCGAGCGCCTCGAGCGTCGACAGCGCCTCGCGCAGCGACGCGCGGCTGATCTCCAGTTCTTCGGACAATTGACGTTGCGCGGGCAACAGGCTGCCGACGGGATAGAAGCCGCGCTCGATCCGGTCTCGGATCGTGGCGATGGCGGCGTCGGTGACGGTATGCGGAACGTTCTTCATGCAGTGGATCGATTGCGCGGTCTGACCGGCATTCTAAACCGGCGGCGCCGCCACGCGCCCCGGCTCCGGGAAAGCGATGATCCGGCGCGCGCCACGGCTGCGCAATCGCAGCGGAAAAGCCGGGGTAATCCCTATTTTTGGCGTCCTTGACTCGACTATATCGGCTTTCTACTATCGTCCATAACAATACTGGTCGGACCAGTATGAACAGACGAATCCGCAACCGTTGTGACGGGAGAACGCCGTGTCGAAGTTTCTCAATTCGCTGTTTGGTCGGGTGGTCATCGCGCTGTTGATCGGCGTGGCGCTCGGCGCTTTCTTCCCGCACTTCGCGCAGTCGCTGCGGCCATTGGGTGACGGGTTCCTGAAGCTGATCAAGATGGTGATCGGGCCGATCGTGTTCTGCGTCGTCGTGAGCGGCATGGCGAACGCGGGCGATCTGAAGAAGGTCGGCCGCGTCGGCCTGAAGGCCGTCGTCTATTTCGAGGCGATGACAACGCTCGCGCTCGGCATCGGCCTCGTGCTCGCGTACCTGACGAAGCCGGGTGTCGGGATGAACGTCGATCTGCATACGCTTGACGCCGCGTCGCTCGCCGATTACGCGAAGAACGCGCAGAGCCTGAAGGACACGGCGGGCTATCTGCTGAAGATCATCCCCGAGACCGCATTCGATGCGTTCGCGAAAGGCGACATCCTGCAGATCCTCGTGTTCTCGGTGCTGTTCGGTTCCGCGCTGTCGCTGCTCGGCGACAAGGCGAAGCGCGTGAACACGCTGATCGACGAATTCGCGCAGGTGTTTTTCCGCGTGATGGGCTTCATCATCAAGCTCGCGCCGCTCGGCGTGCTCGGCGCGATCGCGTTCACGACCGGCAAGTACGGCGTCGCGTCGCTCAAGCAGCTCGGCCTGCTCGTGATCGTGTTCTACGCGAGCTGCGTCGTGTTCGTCGCGATCGTGCTCGGCGCGGTGATGAGGCTTGCGGGCTTCTCGGTGTTCAAGCTGATCCGCTATCTGCGCGAGGAGCTGCTGATCGTGCTCGGCACCGCGTCGTCGGACGCCGTGCTGCCGCAGGTGATGCGCAAGCTCGAATGGATGGGCGTGAAGGACTCGACGGTCGGCCTCGTGATCCCGACCGGCTACTCGTTCAACCTCGACGGCTTCTCGATCTACCTGACGCTCGCCGTGCTCTTCATCGCGCAGGCGACCAACACGCCGCTGTCGATGCACGACCTGATCGTCGTGCTGCTCGTGTCGCTCGTCACGTCGAAGGGCGCGCACGGGATTCCGGGCTCGGCGATCGTGATTCTCGCCGCGACGCTGTCGGCGATCCCCGCGCTGCCCGTGCTCGGCCTCGTGCTGATCCTGCCCGTCGACTGGTTCGTCGGCATCGCGCGCGCGCTCACGAACCTGCTCGGCAACTGCGTTGCGACGATCGTCGTCGCGGTGTGGGAGCACGACATCGACCGCGCCCGCGCGAAGCGCGTGCTGAACGAAGAGCTGCGCTACGTGCCGGCGGGCGAGGAAAGCCCGAACGGCGCGATCGCGGACGGCGGCGCGCACGCGCTCTGACGCGGCGCCGCCCGGCGTCGCGCGCCGGCGCGGCGGTTCGCGCCGGCGCTTCGTTTTTCAGGTTTTCGGTTTTTCCGCTTTTCGGACCTACATCCAACAACAGGAGACGACATGGCCGCCCCGATCATCGATCCGAACGCGCCCGCGTTCACGCGCCGCTACATGAATCTCGCCGATCCGCGCCTCGGCGCGAAGGCGCTCTTCGCGAGCGACGAATTCTTCGCGCCGAAGGAGCGGATGCTCGATCCGGAGCCCGCCGTGTTCATCCCCGGCAAGTACGACGACCACGGCAAATGGATGGACGGCTGGGAGACGCGCCGCAAGCGCACGACGGGGCACGACTTCTGCGTCGTGCGGCTCGCGCGGCCGGGCGTCGTGTACGGCGTCGATCTCGACACGAGCCACTTCACCGGCAATTTCCCGCCCGCCGCGTCGATCGACGCGTGCGTGTCGGACGCGGACACGCCGGCGGACGACGCCGTCTGGGAGACGCTCGTGCCCGCGACGACGCTCGCGGGCAACCAGCATCACTACATCGACGTGAGCAATCCTCGCGCCTATACGCACCTGCGCGTGAACCTGTATCCGGACGGCGGGCTCGCGCGGCTGCGCGTGTACGGCCAGCCGCAGCGCGACTGGAGCCGCGCGGCGCGCGGCGAGCTCGTCGATCTCGCCGCGATCGAGAACGGCGCGTATCTCGTCGCCGCGAACAACGAGCACTTCGGCCCCGCGTCGCGGATGCTGATGCCCGGGCGCGGCGCGAACATGGGTGACGGCTGGGAGACGCGCCGCCGCCGCGAGCCCGGCAACGACTGGGCGATCGTCGCGCTCGCGCGGCCCGGCGTGATTCGCAGGGTCGAAGTCGATACCGCGCACTTCAAGGGCAATTTCCCGGACCGCTGCTCGCTGCAGGCGGCGCGCGTCGCGGGCGGCACCGACGCGTCGCTCGTCACGCAGGCGATGTTCTGGCCGGTGCTGCTCGGCGAGCAGCCGCTCAGGATGGACAGCGTGCACACGTTCGAGACGGAGCTCGCCGCGCTCGGCCCCGTCACGCACGTGCGCCTGAACATTCATCCGGACGGCGGCGTGTCGCGGCTGCGCCTCTGGGGCGAGCTCGCGTAACGGGGGGCGCGCATGCAGACGCTGCATACCTTGCGCCTCGAGCGCCTGACGCGGGAAGCGTTCGCGCCGTTCGGCGACGTGATCGAACTCGCGGGTGCCCGCCGCTTCCTGATCAACGGCGGGACGACGGAGCGCTTCCACGATCTCGCGTCGATCGACGTCACGGAGGCGGGCGGGCTGCCGCTCGTGAGCCTTTTTCGCGCGCAGCCGCGCGCGTGGCCGATCGAGGTCGACATGATGGAGCGGCATCCGCTCGGCAGCCAGGCGTTCGTCCCGCTCGCGGCGGTCGCGCGCTACGCGATCGTCGTGGCTCCCGCGGGCGAATTCGATCCGACCCGGATGCGCGCGTTTCTCGCGCAGGGCTGGCAAGGCGTCAATTATGCGAAGGGTGTCTGGCACCATCCGCTCCTCGCGCTCGATGCGGTGAGCGATTTCGTCGTGATCGATCGCGGCGGCGCGCAGCCGAACTGCGACGAGATCGCGCTCGACGCGCACCGGCGGCTCGTCGCGGACGACGCGCACGCAAGCGCCGCCTGACGCGCGCCGGATTGGCGCTCGACGCGCACGCGAGGCGCGACGCAAAAAGGCCCAGCCTGGCTTGCGCCGGCTGGGCCTTGCGCATGCGCGGCGCTCGGGCCGCGCGCCGAGTGCTGGCCTCAGTGCTTGCGATAGGGGCAGTTTTCCGTCGTGCAGGTGCCGTACATCGCGAGCGAATGCTCCTGCAGCTTGAAGCCGCGTTCCTTCGCGATCGCCTGCTGGCGGGTTTCGATCTCGGCGTCGAAGAACTCTTCGACGCGGCCGCAATCGATACACACGAGATGATCGTGGTGCGAGCCTTCGTTCAGCTCGAACACGGCCTTGCCGGATTCGAAGTTGCTGCGCGAGAGCAGGCCCGCCTGCTCGAACTGGGTGAGCACGCGGTAGACGGTTGCGAGGCCGATGTCGAGCTCCTCGTGCAGCAGGTTGCGATAGACGTCTTCAGCCGTCAGGTGGCGTACCGGGCTTTGCTGGAAAATTTCGAGGATCTTGAGGCGCGGTAGGGTGGCCTTGAGCCCGATGTTTTTGAGATCGGTCGGATTGGTCATGGCTAGGCGTCCCTAGAGTACAATGCAGGGCTTCAATAGTACCGGCTTTTCGCCTTTTCAGTCATCTGTGACATTCTCGCGCGGCCTCGGACAAGGGCCAGCACGGTGAGGGACATGATTCCAAGATCGCTTTTGCAACTTCAGAGGAGCCGCGTGCGGAGCACCGTTATCGCAGCCGTCGCCGTGGTCGGACTGGCCGCCTGTTCGTCGTACGACAGCGTGACCCAACGGATCGCGCAGAGCATTACGCCGTATCGGATCACCGTCGTCCAGGGCAACTTCGTGTCGCAGGAAAAGGCGTCGCAACTGCAGGTCGGCATGTCGCGCGAGCAGGTGCGCGCGCTGCTCGGCACGCCGCTTCTGACCGACATGTTCCATGCGGATCGCTGGGACTACATCTTCTACTTCAAGCGCGGCTCGACGTCGGTCGTCCAGCAGCGCGATCTCGTGGTGAATTTCGCGGGCGACCGCCTCGCGGGCTGGACAGGCGCCGACAATCTGCCGTCCGAGCTCGATCTGCTCGCCGACATCGACGGCGATCGTCGCGGCAAGAAGGCGCGCAAGGCGGCTGCGGCCGCGAGCGCCGCGTCCGCGCCGGAGGTTGCGGCGGCGGCGCCCGAAGCCGCGCAGGCGGCGGACCAGAGCGACGCGAACGCGCAGGCGGCGCGCGCGGCGAACCGCGCGACCGCGCAGGTGTCCGGCCAGAGCGGCGCGGCGGCCCGCTTCTCGCCGTCCGCGCAGGCGGCGCCGAACGCTCCGACCCCTGGCGGCTTGCCGCCCGGCGCCGCGCCCGCGATCCAGCCGCAGTTCCAGTTCCATCGTCCGCCTCCGCCGGCCGCCACGCAGGGCGGCGCGAGCCAGCCGGTCGGCCCCCAGGGCGCCGACAGCCTGCCGAACCAGCCGCTCACGGCGCCCGCGCCCGCATCCGGCGCGCAGGGAACGGGCGGCTGATCCGGCAGTCCGAACCAATCCGGGGCGGCGCGCGCCGCCCGTCTTTCATTCGTAGCAGGTAGCGCATGTCGTCCATGAAGATTGCGATTGCTGGTGCGTCCGGCCGGATGGGCCGGATGCTGATCGAAGCGGTGCTCGCCGCGCCCGACGCGACGCTCGCCGGCGCGCTCGACCGCACGGGCTCGCCGCAGCTCGGCCAGGACGCGGGCGCGTTCCTCGGCAAACAGACCGGGGTCGCGCTCACCGACGATATCGAGCGCGTGTGCGCCGAAGCCGACTGCCTGATCGACTTCACGCGCCCCGAGGGCACGCTCGCGCATCTGGATGCGGCGCTGCGCCACGACGTGAAGCTCGTGATCGGCACGACGGGCTTCAGCGAGCCGCAGAAGGCGCAACTGCGCGCGGCGGGCGAGAGGATCGCGCTCGTGTTCTCGGCGAACATGAGCGTCGGCGTGAACGTCACGATGAAGCTGCTCGAATTCGCGGCGAAGCAGTTCGCGCAAGGCTACGACATCGAGATCATCGAGGCGCATCACCGGCACAAGGTCGATGCGCCGTCCGGCACCGCGCTGATGATGGGCGAGACGATCGCCGCCGCGACAGGCCGCTCGCTCGACGAATGCGCGGTCTACGGCCGCCACGGCGTGACGGGCGAGCGCGATCCGTCGACGATCGGCTTCTCGGCGATCCGCGGCGGCGACATCGTCGGCGATCACACGGTGCTCTTCGCCGGCATCGGCGAGCGCATCGAGATCACGCACAAATCGGCGAGCCGCGTGTCGTACGCGCAAGGGGCGCTGCGCGCGGCGCGCTTCCTCGCCGGCCGCGAGACCGGCTTCTTCGACATGCAGGACGTGCTCGGCCTGCGCTGAGCGCCACTTCCGGGCATCGATGGCGACCCCGACCGGCATCCTCCATTACCTCGAGAGCGGCGACGCCGTCACGCACGCGGTTGCTTACGTGCTGCTCGCGATGTCGATCGCGAGCTGGTGCTTCCTGATCGTGAAGGCGTGGGTGCTGGTGCGCGCGAAGCGCCAGGGGCCCGGAGCGCTCGCCGCGTTCTGGCGCGCGGCGACGCTCGACGACGGCGTCGCGGCACTGCGCGCAGCCGACAAGGAGCGCGTGTTCGCGCCGCTCGCCGAGGCCGCGCGCGATGCCGACGCCGCGTCGCGCGTCGAGCCGCATGCGCTCTTTGCGCGCGTCGAGCGCGGAGAGCGGGTGCTGCGCGCGCTGCGCCACGCGCTGCGCGCGTCGCAGCGGCGGCTCGAATTCGGCCAGGTGCTGCTCGCGTCGATCGGCAGCACCGCGCCGTTCGTCGGCCTGCTCGGCACCGTCTGGGGGATCTATCACGCGCTCGGCAGCATCGCGGCGAGCGGGCAGGCGCAGATCGAGAACGTCGCCGGCCCGGTC
The DNA here is from genome assembly GCF_001636105.1 of Burkholderia sp. MSMB1589WGS. Taxonomy (NCBI): domain Bacteria; kingdom Pseudomonadati; phylum Pseudomonadota; class Betaproteobacteria; order Burkholderiales; family Burkholderiaceae; genus Burkholderia; species Burkholderia sp. MSMB1589WGS. Next base: position 1,393,210 of record NZ_LNJT01000007.1, on the reverse strand, counting down.
GGCGAGGCGCTCATCATGACCGCGTTCGGCCTGGTCGTCGCGATTCCGGCCGTGCTCGCGTACAACATCCTCGGGCGGCTCGTGCGCCAGCTCGTCGAGGAGCTCGACGGCTTCGCACGCGATCTGCACGTGTTCGTCTGCGGCGAGCCGGCCGCAACCCCGGCCGCCGCGCCCTGACGGGCGGCGTCGATCCGATACACCCAGCGAGGAGGGCGGCATGGCGTTCGGCGGACTCGATCATCAGCACACGTCGCAGCCGATGGCGGACATCAACATGACGCCGCTCATCGACGTGATGCTCGTGCTGCTCGTCATCTTCATCATTACCGCGCCGCTCTTGACGCACGCGATCCGGCTCGATTTGCCGAAGGTCGCGGCGGCGCCCGCGCGCGAGACGCCCGAGACGATCACGGTGTCGATCGACACGGCGGGCAAGCTGTACTGGAACGACGCGCCCGTCGCGCCCGATGCGCTCGCCGCGCGGCTGCGCGACGCGGCGGCGGGCGGCAAGGACCCGGAGCTGCACCTGCGCGCGGCGCGCGACACCCGCTACGACACGATCGCGCAGGTGATGGGCGCCGCGCAGCAGGCGGGCGTCGCGCGGATCGGCTTCGTCACCGACGCGCCCGCGCCGCCGCCGGCCCGGCAGTCGCCGCCGCGCGCCGCGCCGCAGCAGCCGCGGCCGCAATCGCGGCCGCAATCGCAGCCGCAATCGCCTGCCGCGCCGCGCTGATCGCGGCCCGCGCCCGCTCGGACGGCGTTGCTGGCCGGCGCGGACGGTATAATCGACGTTTTCCCTGCGCCGCGCCCCGGCCGCCGGGGAAGCGCGACTTTCGATCCACTCGAGCGCGCGTGCCCGGCGCTTCGCGCCGCGCGCCGCTCAACGCCCAGCCCGAACCACACCATGCACGAAAGATACGTACCCGCCGACGTCGAAGCCGCCGCCCAGAGCGACTGGCGCGCAGCCGATGCCTACCGCTCGACGGAAGACGCGAACCGCAAGAAGTTCTACTGCGTGTCGATGCTGCCTTACCCGTCCGGCAAGCTGCACATGGGCCACGTGCGCAACTACACGATCAACGACGTGATGTACCGCTATCTGCGGATGAACGGCTACAACACGCTGATGCCGATGGGCTGGGACGCGTTCGGGATGCCGGCCGAGAACGCCGCGATGGCCAACGGCGTGCCGCCCGCGCAGTGGACGTACGAGAACATCGCGTACATGAAGAAGCAGATGCAGTCGATGGGCCTCGCGATCGACTGGTCGCGCGAGGTCACGACCTGCAAGCCCGACTACTACAAGTGGAACCAGTGGCTGTTCCTGAAGATGCTCGAGAAGGGCATCGCGTACAAGAAGACGGGCATCGTGAACTGGGACCCGGTCGACCAGACCGTGCTCGCGAACGAGCAGGTGATCGACGGGCGCGGCTGGCGCTCGGGCGCGCTCGTCGAAAAGCGCGAGATCCCGATGTACTACATGCGGATCACGCAGTACGCGGACGAGCTGCTGAACGATCTCGACGGCCTCGGCTGGCCCGAGCGCGTGAAGATCATGCAGCAGAACTGGATCGGCAAGAGCTTCGGCGTGAACTTCGGCTTCCCGTACGCGCTCGACGGCGAGCAGAAGCTGCTGCGCGTGTTCACCACGCGCGCGGACACGATCATGGGCATCACGTTCTGCGCGATCGCGGCCGAGCATCCGCTCGCCGCGCGGCTTGCGCAGGACAAGCCCGAGCTGCAGGCGTTCATCGACGAATGCAGGCACGGCGGCGTCGCCGAGGCCGACATCGCGACGATGGAGAAGAAGGGCGTCGCGACGGGTTTTTCGGTGTCGCATCCGCTCACGGGCGCGCCCGTCGAGGTGTGGATCGGCAACTACGTGCTGATGAGCTACGGCGAGGGCGCGGTGATGGGCGTGCCCGCGCACGACGAGCGCGACTTCGCGTTCGCGAAGAAGTACGGCCTGCCGATCCAGCAGGTGATTTCCGCGGAAGGCGAGACGTACTCGACCGACGCGTGGCAGGAGTGGTACGCCGACAAGACGCGCGCCGTGTGCGTGAACAGCGGCAAGTACGACGGCCTCGCGTACGACGCGGCCGTCGACGCGATCGCGGCCGACCTGAAGGCGGGCGGCTTCGGCGACAGGCAGATCACGTACCGGCTGCGCGACTGGGGCATTTCGCGTCAGCGCTACTGGGGCACGCCGATTCCGATCATCCATTGCCCGTCCTGCGGCGACGTGCCGGTGCCGGAGCAGGACCTGCCCGTCGTGCTGCCGGAAGACCTCGTGCCGGACGGCACGGGCAACCCGCTCGCCAAATCCGACGCGTTCCTGAACTGCGCGTGCCCGAAGTGCGGCGCGGCCGCGAAGCGCGAAACGGACACGATGGACACGTTCGTCGATTCCGCGTGGTACTTCTCGCGCTACGCGGCGCCCGACGCCGAGACGATGGTCGATGCGCGCACCGACTACTGGATGCCGATGGATCAATACATCGGCGGCATCGAGCACGCGATCCTGCACCTGCTGTACTCGCGCTTCTGGGCGAAGGTGATGCGCGACCTCGGCCTCGTCGCGTTCGGCGAGCCGGCGAAGAACCTGCTCACGCAGGGGATGGTGCTCAACGAGACGTTCTTCCGCGAGGACGCGGCGGGCAAGAAGACCTGGTACAACCCGGCCGACGTCACCGTGTCGTTCGACGACAAGGGGCGCCCCGTCGGCGCGGTGCTGAAGGCGGACGGGCAGCCGGTCGAGCTGGGCGGCATCGAGAAGATGTCGAAGTCGAAGAACAACGGCGTCGATCCGCAGATGCTGATCGACCATTACGGCGCCGACACCGCGCGCCTTTTCACGATGTTCGCCGCGCCGCCCGAGCAGCAGCTCGAGTGGTCGGGCGCGGGCGTCGACGGCGCGAGCCGCTTCCTGCGCCGCGTGTGGGCGTTCGGCTTCGCGAACCGCGAGGCGCTCGCCGTGCGCGCGTCGTTCGACGCCGCGCAGCTCGCCGAAGCGGACAGGACGTTGCGCCGCGAGATCCACGGCGTGCTGAAGCAGGCCGATTTCGACTACCAGCGGCTGCAGTACAACACGGTCGTGTCGGCCGCGATGAAGATGCTGAACGCGATCGAAGGCGCGAAGGGCGCGACGCCCGCCGTGCAGCGCGAGACCTACGGCGTGCTGCTGCGCGTGCTGTATCCGGTCGTGCCGCACGTCACGTTCGAGCTGTGGAAGGCGCTCGGCTACGCGGACGAGTACGCGCCGCTCCTCGACGCGCCGTGGCCGAAGGTCGACGAGGCCGCGCTCGAGCAGGCCGAGATCGAGCTCGTGCTGCAGATCAACGGCAAGGTGCGCGGCGCGCTGAAGGTCGCGACGGATGCGAGCCGCGAGGCGATCGAGGCGGCGGCCGTCGCCGACGAGATGTTCGCGAAATTCGCCGAAGGCAAGCCGGCGAAGAAGATCATTGTCGTGCCGGGCCGTCTCGTGAACGTCGTCGTCTGACGGCGCGCGCGGGCGGGGCAGGCATGCATCAGCAAGGAGCGAAGGTGATCCGCAGATCGTTTTTGATGCTCGTGGGCAGCGCGATGCTGTTGTCCGCGTGCGGTTTCAAGCTGCGCGGGCAGCAGGACTACGCGTTCAAGCGCTTGTTCATCGCCGGCGCGCCGCCCGCCGCGGCGGCGCGGCTCACGCGCCTCGTCGAGGCCGGCAGCGACACGAAGATCGTCAAGACGCCCGACGAGGCGGACGCGGTGCTGAACCTCGCGGAATCGCGCGGCCAGGGCACGCTGACGCTCGACCGGTTCGGCACGGTGCAGGAATACCAGCTTAACTACTCGCTGAACTACACGCTTCTGGCCAAGGATGGCACCGCGCTGATTCCGCCTTCGCTGATCGCGCTCAACCGCGCGATGACGTACAGCGCGCAGTACACGAACGCGAAGGCGCAGGAAGCCGAGATCCTGTTCGCGGACATGCAGAACGACGCGATCGATCAACTGATGCGCCGCCTCGCGATCGTTCGCACGCTGCATCCGGAGCCGGGCAAGGGCGTGCCGGCCGTCGCGCCGCGCGCGCCGCTGCCGCCGCCGCCGCTGTGATCGCCGCGTTCCTTTCTTCCTCAACGATCGACGCTCGAACCGATGCAACTGCGACTTGACGCGCTGGAGCCGCATCTCTCGAAGGGGCTCGCCGGACTGTACGTCGTCTATGGCGACGAGCCGCTGCTCGCGCAGGAGGCGTGCGACAAGATCCGCGCCGCCGCGCGCGCGGCGGGCTTCACCGAGCGCTCGGTGCACACCGTCGAGCGCGGCTTCGACTGGAGCACGCTGATTGGCGCGAGCCAGGCGATGTCGCTGTTCGGCGAGCGGCAGCTCGTCGAGCTGCGGATTCCGTCCGGCAAGCCGGGCAAGGACGGCGCCGACGCGCTGAAGACGCTCGCCGGCGCGGACAACCCGGACGTGCTGATGCTCGTCACGCTGCCGCGGCTCGATTCGGCGACGCAGAAATCCGCGTGGTTCACGGCGCTCGCGAACGGCGGCGTCGCGCTGAAGATCGACCCCGTCGAGCGCGCGCAATTGCCGAACTGGATCGGCCAGCGGCTCGCGCTGCAGGGGCAGCGGGTCGCGCCGGGCGACGACGGGCGGCGCGCGCTCGCGTTCGTCGCCGAGCGGGTCGAAGGCAATCTGCTCGCCGCGCATCAGGAAATCCAGAAGCTCGGCCTGCTGTATCCGGCCGGTGCGCTGACGTTCGAGCAGATCCAAGACGCGGTGCTGAACGTCGCGCGCTACGACGTGTTCAAGCTCAACGAGGCGATGCTCGCGGGCGACGCCGCGCGGCTTGCGCGGATGATCGACGGCCTGAAGGGCGAGGGCGAGGCGCTCGTGCTCGTGCTGTGGGCGGTCGTCGAGGAATTGCGCACGCTGCTGCGGATCAAGCGCGGCGTCGCGGCCGGCAAGCCGCTTGCCGTGCTCGTGCGCGAGAACCGCGTGTGGGGGCCGCGCGAGCGGCTCGTCGGACCCGCGCTGTCGCGCGTATCGGAGGCGGCGCTCGAGCACGCGCTCGCGTTCGCCGCGCGGCTCGATCGGCAGGTCAAGGGGCTTTCCGCCGTGTCGCGCGGTGCGGCGCGCGGCGAGCCGCCGCCCGATCCGTGGGACGGCCTGTTCCAGCTCGCGATGACCGTCGCGCGCGCGTCCGGGCCAGGCGGCGACGCGCCGCGCCGGCCCGCCTGAGCGCGCTTTCGCGCCGGCGCTTACAATCAGGCGGCGTGAACCGGTCGGCGTGAACCGGCCGCGCGAGCGCCGACGCGGCGCCCGACGCCCCCCGTTTTCCGACAATCGTTTTTTCGCCGCTCGACGCGGCTTGCATTGCGAGTCTCACGATGGATATCGATCAGTACATGACGGACGTCGGCCGCCGCGCGCGGCGCGCCTCGCGCGAGATCGCGCGCGCGTCCACCGCGGCGAAGAACGCCGCGCTCGAAGCTGTCGCGCAGGCAATCGAGCGCGACGCCGACGCACTGAAGGCGGCCAACGCGCGCGACGTCGCGCGCGCGAAGGACAAGGGCCTCGACGCGGCGTTCGTCGATCGCCTGACGCTGTCGGACAAGGCGCTGAAGACGATGGTCGAGGGGTTGCGCCAGGTCGCGACGCTGCCGGACCCGATCGGCGAGATGAGCAACCTCAAGTACCGCCCGAGCGGAATCCAGGTCGGCCAGATGCGCGTGCCGCTCGGCGTGATCGGCATCATCTACGAATCGCGGCCGAACGTGACGGTCGACGCGGCCGCGCTGTGCCTGAAATCCGGCAACGCGACGATCCTGCGCGGCGGCTCGGAGGCGCTCGAGTCGAACACCGCGCTCGCGAGGCTGATCGGCGAAGGGCTCGCCGCGGCGGGGCTGCCGCAGGACGCGGTGCAGGTGGTCGAGACGGCCGATCGCGCGGCGGTCGGCAAGCTGATCACGATGACCGACTACGTCGACGTGATCGTGCCGCGCGGCGGCAAGAGCCTGATCGAGCGGCTGATCAACGAGGCGCGCGTGCCGATGATCAAGCATCTCGACGGCATCTGCCACGTGTACGTCGACGATCGCGCGAGCGTGACGAAGGCGCTCACCGTCTGCGACAACGCGAAGACGCACCGCTACGGCACCTGCAACACGATGGAGACGCTGCTCGTCGCGCGCGGGATCGCGCCCGCGGTGCTGTCGCCGCTCGGCCGGCTGTATCGCGAGAAGGGCGTCGAACTGCGCGTCGACGCCGATGCGCGCGCGGCGCTCGAGGCGGCGGGCGTCGGCCCGCTCGTCGACGCGACCGAGGAAGACTGGCGCACCGAATATCTCGCGCCGGTGCTCGCGATCAAGATCGTCGACGGCATCGACGCCGCGATCGAGCACATCAACGAGTACGGCTCGCATCACACCGACGCGATCGTCACCGAGGATCACGACCGCGCGATGCGCTTCCTGCGCGAAGTCGATTCGGCGAGCGTGATGGTGAACGCGTCGACACGCTTTGCCGACGGCTTCGAGTTCGGCCTCGGCGCGGAGATCGGCATCTCGAACGACAAGCTGCACGCACGCGGCCCGGTCGGGCTCGAAGGGCTCACGTCGCTGAAGTACGTGGTGCTCGGGCACGGCGAAGGGCGTCAGTGACGAAGGAGAACGATCGATGACGATGCTCTGGGTCAAGACCTTTCATATCGTGCTGATCGCGTCGTGGTTCGCGGGGCTCTTTTATTTGCCGCGCATCTACGTGAACCTCGCGATGGAAACCGATCCCGCCGCGGTCCGGCGGCTGCTCGCGATGGCGCGCAAGCTGTTGCGCTTCATGACGATCATCGCGGTGCCCGCGCTCGCGTGCGGGCTGTGGCTGTGGCTCGTGATCGGCATCGGGCAGGGGCAGGGCTGGGTGCACGCGAAGCTCGCGGTCGTGCTGTTGCTCGTCGTCTATCACGCGTACTGCGGGCATCTGCTGAAGGTGTTCGAGCGCGGAGAGAACCGCCGGTCGGACAAGTGGTATCGCGTGTTCAACGAGCTGCCGGTGCTCGGGATGCTCGCCGCCGTCGCGCTCGCGGTGATCAAGCCGTTCTGACGCGGGCGCGCGTCATTTCAACGCAACAGCGTCGCGCATAGCGCCAGTCCGGCCAGGTAGGTTCCGAGCGCGCCGACGAACCGGGCCGGATTGGGCTTCGCCATCGTCGGCCATGCGATCAGCCCGACGACGAGGAGGCAGCGGCACACGGTGGCCGCGACGATCAGCGACACGGTCGCCGCCGAAGGCGATCGCGCGCCGAGATAGAGAAACAGCGCCGCGAGGAATGGCGCATATTCGGCCGTATTGGCATGCGCACGGACGAGCTTGTGCAGCCGGTTCGCCGGGTCCGGCTGATGGCCCGAGCCGGTGCGCTCGCGAAAACGCATCATCGACACGGACAAGCCGAGGCCGAACAGCAGGCATCCCAGAACGGCGACGCATACGAGTGCAACGTTGTTCATCTTGATGTGCCTCTCTGACAGGAAATCGACGAACGCCGGTTGGGCGCACGCGCGCGCACGTCGGTCTTCCGGTGCGCGCCGCGCTTCGTTTTACACCTTTGCTTTTTCCTTTGCCACGCCCGCGTCGCCGATCCGCCGCCGCGTGATCGCCTCCTTCGCGCGGCCGAGCCGGTCGACGAGCTCGGGCCCGCGCCGCAGCGCGACGCCGACCGCGAGAATGTCGCCGATCGCGAGATGCGACATGCGCGACGTCATTGGCGAGAACACGTCGGTTTCCTCGGCGACGTTCGACGCGAGGCTCACCGTCGACAACTGCGCGAGCGGCGAATGGCTGTGCGTGATCGAGATCACCTTCGCGCCGCACGCGAGCGCCGCGCGCGCGGCGTCGACGATGTCGCGCGTGCGCCCCGTGTTCGAGATCGCGACGACGACGTCGTTCGCGCCGAGGAGCGCCGCCGACATCGAGAACGTGTGCGGGTCCGAATACGCGACGCTCGGCACGCCGAGCCGGAAGAACTTGTGCTGGATGTCCTGCGCGGCGATGCCCGAGCCGCCGGCGCCGTAGAACTCGATGCGCGACGCGCGCGTGAGCAGCTCGATCGCGTCGGCGACGCTCGTCGCCGACAGGCTGTTGCGCACCTCGATCAGCGCGCCGATCGTGCGGTCGAACACCTTGCCGATGATGCCGGGCGCGCGCTCGTCGGGCTCGACGTCGCGATACACCGACGCGACGCCCGGCGCGACGCTCTGCGCGAGCCGGATCTTGAACTCGCGAAAGCCGCTGCAGCCGAGCGCCTGGCAAAAGCGCGCGATCGTCGGCTGGCTCGCGCCCGCGCGCGCAGCGAGCTCGGTCATCGACAGATCGAGCACCTCGCGCGGCGCGGCGAGCACGAAATCGGCGAGCTTGCGCTCGGACGGGCGGAGCTGGGCGCGGATCGCCTCGATACGGGGGAGCATGGTGCGAAAAGGCGCGTGAAATGACAGGACAGACGCTAGTATCACGATTGTCTTGTAGAAAATCTACAAGAATTTTCTAGCGATTGCCACTATGTGTCGATCATCAGGTATCAGGGTTAACACTAGGTTAATGTGCCGTATCTAAAGGCTATGGCGATGCGTTGCCGATTGTTTTGCTGCGCTGCGAGATTGCGGGTGTGTAGTTTTTCTACTAAACTCGCGCCGTTCGTCCGACGACACGGACGTCCCCACGATTCCAGCTTGCCGGCCCCGCCCGGCTCATGTGAGGAGCGCCCAGCATGGCCACGCTGCACCCCACTCTTGCGTCCGTCACCGAGCGCGTGATCGCGCGCAGCCGCCCGACCCGCCAAGCCTATCTCGCCCGCATCGACGCCGCGCAAGGCCGCTTCCCGGCGCGCGGCGCGCTGTCGTGCGCGAACCTCGCACACGGCTTCGCGGGCCTGGAAGGCAGCGACAAGTTCGCGATCAAGGCGATCCGCGAGCCGAACATCGGCATCGTGTCGGCGTACAACGAGATGCTGTCCGCGCATGCGCCGTACAAGAGCTTTCCCGACATCATCAAGGCGGCCGCGCGCGAGCGCGGCGGCGTCGCGCAGTTCGCGGGCGGCGTGCCGGCGATGTGCGACGGCGTCACGCAAGGCAACGCGGGAATGGAGCTGTCGCTGTTCTCGCGCGAAGTGATCGCGATGAGCACGGCTGTCGCGCTCACGCACAACATGTTCGATGCGGCCCTTTGTCTCGGCATCTGCGACAAGATCGTGCCGGGCCTCTTGATCGGCGCGCTGCAGTTCGGCCATCTGCCGACGATCTTCGTGCCGGCCGGCCCGATGACGAGCGGCCTGTCGAACGACGACAAGGCGAAGATCCGCCAGCAGTTCGCGACGGGCCAGGTGGGCCGCGACGCGCTGCTCGAAGCGGAATCGGCCGCGTATCACGGCCACGGCACCTGCACGTTCTACGGCACCGCGAACAGCAACCAGATGCTGATGGAAGTGATGGGGCTGCATCTGCCGGGCTCGGCGTTCGTCCATCCGCACACGCCGCTGCGCGACGCGCTGACGGCCGAGGCCGCGCGCCGCGTGCTCGAGCTCACGGCCGAGCGCGGCCAGTACACGCCGATCGGCCACGTGATCGACGAGCGCGCGATCGTCAACGGGATCGTCGCGCTGCTCGCCACGGGCGGCTCGACGAACCATACGCTGCACCTCGTAGCGATCGCGCGCGCGGCCGGCATCCTGATCGACTGGAACGATTTCGACGAACTGTCGGCCGCGGTGCCGCTCCTCGCGAAGATCTACCCGAATGGCAAGGCCGACGTGAACCATTTCCACGCGGCGGGCGGCATTGCGTTCCTCGTGCGCAACCTGCTCGAAGGCGGCCTGCTGCACGAAGACGTGACGACGGTCGCGGGCAAGGGGCTCGCGCACTACACGAAGGAGCCGCGCTTGCTCGACGGCGAGCTGACGTGGGTCGACGGCGTCGGCGCGAGCGCCGACGACAAGGTGCTGCGGCCGATCGCCGCGCCGTTCCAGCCGGATGGCGGGCTGCGCCTGATGCAGGGCAGGCTCGGGCGCGGCGTGATCAAGATTTCGGCGGTCGCGCCGGAGCACCGCAAGGTGACGGCGCCCGCGATCGTGTTCGATTCGCAGGAAGCCGTGCAGGCCGCGTTCGACGCGGGCGAATTGAAGCGCGATTTCGTCGCGGTCGTGCGCTTCCAGGGCGCGCGCGCGAACGGGATGCCGGAGCTGCACCGGCTGACGCCGCTCCTCGGCGTGCTGCAGGACCAGGGCTTTCGCGTCGCGCTCGTGACGGACGGCCGGATGTCGGGCGCGTCGGGCAAGGTGCCGGCCGTGATCCACGTGTCGCCCGAGGCGCTCTTGAGCGGCCCGCTCGGCAAGGTGCAGACGGGCGATACGATCGTGATCGACGCGCAAGCCGGCGTGCTCGACGTCGAGATCGACGATCGAGCATGGGCGGCGCGCGCGATCGCGCAGCCCGCGCATCAGGCGGAAAACGAAGTCGGCTTCGGCCGCGAACTGTTCGGCGTGTTCCGCGCGGCGGCCGCGCCGGCGGAGCAGGGCGCGTCGGTGTTCGGCGCGTTGGTGGGCGAAGCGGCGCACGTCACCGCATAAGCGAAAAGGAGTCGCATTGATGAAGACGATTGGCGAGATCGTGAAGCTGGGCCCGGTGATTCCGGTGCTCGCGTTCGATTCGGTCGAACAGGGCGAACAGGTGTCGCGCGCGTTGCACGCGGGCGGCGTGAAGGTGCTCGAAATCACGCTGCGCACCGCGGCCGGGCTCGAAGCGATCAAGCGCGCGAGCGAGCTCGCCGACGACATCGTCGTCGGCGTCGGCACGATCACGAAGCCCGGGCAGTGCGCGCTCGCGAAGCAGGCGGGCGCGAAGTTCGGCGTGTCGCCGGGCCTCACGAAGGAGATGCACGAGGCGGCCGTCGACGCCGGCCTGCCGCTTCTGCCCGGCGTGATGACGCCGACCGACATCATCGTCGCGCTCGAGCTCGGCTACGAGATCGTGAAGTTCTTCCCCGCGCAGCAGGCGGGCGGCGTGCCGATGCTGCAGGCGTTCCACGGCCCGTTCCCGGCGCTCAAGTTCTGCCCGACGGGCGGCATCACCGCCGAGACCGCGCCGAGCTTCCTGAAGCTGCCGAACGTCGTGTGCGTCGGCGGCTCGTGGCTCACGCCGAAGGCGGCGCTCGCCGCGCAGGACTGGGCCGAGGTCACGCGCCTCGCGCAGGCGGCGAGCGGTCTCGCACGCTGAGCGCGATCGCTTGGCCGCACCCGGAAAACCCTCGGACGAAACAATCGATCTGGTTGTTTTTCCGAGGGTTTTTGCTTATGGAACCGGTTCTATCGCGACCTGATAAACAAAAGTAAAATTCAGCGTCCCGACGGGCGGCGAGCCGCCTCGTTTCGGAGAACTCTGCATAGCCGGGCGGCGGCAAGCCGCGTCCGGCCCGATATATCCCAAGGAGGAGTGCTACATGGGGGCTGTCCAAGGCAGCATGCTGCTGATTTACACCGTGATCGCGATCGCGGTGCTGATCCTGATGATCGCGCGCTACAAGGTCTATCCGTTCCTCGTGCTGATCATCGTGTCGCTCGGTCTCGGCCTCGTGGTCGGCATGCCGATGGACAAGATCGTGAAATCGTTCGAGGGGGGCACGGGCGGCACGCTCGGCCACATCGCGATCGTCGTCGGCCTCGGCACGATGCTCGGCAAGATGATGGCCGAATCGGGCGGTGCCGAGCGGATCGCGACCACGCTGATCGACTGGTTCGGCGAGAAGAACATCCACTGGGCGATGATGTTCGTCGCGATCATCGTCGGCCTGCCCGTGTTCTTCGAAGTCGGCTTCGTGCTCCTGATCCCGATCGCGTTCAACGTCGCGAAGCGCACCGGCAAATCGCTCCTCGTCGTCGGGCTGCCGATGGTCGCGGGCCTGTCGGTCGTGCACGGGCTGATTCCGCCGCACCCGGCGGCGCTCCTCGCCGTTCAGCAATACGGCGCCGACATCGGCAAGACGATCGCGTATGGCCTCATCGTCGGCGTGCCGACCGCGATCGTCGCGGGGCCGCTGTTCGCGCTCACGATCTCGAAGTTCGTGAAGCTGCCGGAGCACAACCCGCTCGCGTCGCAATTCGTCGAGACGCGCGCGCCGGGCGAGCAGCGCGAACTGCCGGGCTTCGGCATCACGCTGTTCACGATCCTGCTGCCCGTCGTGTTGATGCTCGTCGGCAGTTGGGCCGATCTCGTGTTCGCGCCGAAGTCGCTGCCGAACAGCCTGCTGCGCTTTGCCGGCAATTCGGACGTCGCGCTCCTGATCGCCGTGCTCGTGAGCTTCTTCACGTTCGGCAAGCTGCAGGGCTTCAATCGCGAGCAGATCCAGAAGTTCTGCGGCGATTGCCTCGCGCCGATCGCGGGCATCACGCTGATCGTCGGCGCGGGCGGCGGTTTCGGCGGTATCCTGCGCGACAGCGGCATCTCGCAGCAGATCGTCGCGACCGCGACGCACGCGCATCTGTCGCCGCTTCTGCTCGGCTGGTTCGTCGCGGCGCTGATCCGTCTCGCGACGGGCTCGGCGACCGTCGCGATGACGACCGCGTGCGGGATCGTCGCGCCGATCGCGGCGGCCTCGGGCGTCACGGTGAGGCCGGAGCTGCTCGTGCTCGCGACGGGCTCGGGCTCGCTGATCTTCTCGCACGTGAACGACGGCGGCTTCTGGCTGATCAAGGAATATTTCGGGATGACCGTGGGCCAGACGTTCAAGACGTGGACGCTGCTCGAAACGATCATCTCGGTGCTCGGTCTCGCCTTCACGCTGGTGCTGAGCGCGGTTCTGTAACAAGGGGTAGTCAATGATTCTGATCGCAATGGGCGTGTCGGGCGCGGGCAAGTCGCGGATCGGCGAAATGCTCGCGGAACGCCTGTCATGCAGCTATACCGATGGCGACGCGTTTCACAGCGCCGCCAACAAGGAAAAGATGCACCACGGGATTGCTCTCACCGACGAGGACCGCTGGCCGTGGCTGCGCTCGATCCGCGAGGCCATCGAGGCGAAGCGGCGCGCGGGCGAGACGGCGGTGTTCACGTGCTCGTCGCTCAAGCGCGCGTACCGCGACATCCTGCGCGGCAACGATCGCGACGTGCGCTTCGTCTATCTGAAGGGTTCGTTCGACGTGCTGCGCGAGCGGCTGAAGACGCGCACCGGGCACTTCTTCGATCCGTCGCTGCTGCAAAGCCAGCTCGACACGCTCGAGGAGCCGGGCCCGGACGAGGCGATCGAAGTCAGCATCGAGTTGACGCCCGACGAGATCGTCGAGCGCGTGATGAGCCAGCTCGGCAGCGAGCGGCAGCAGCAACAGCAGCAACAGCAACAGTGACGGCGCGCGGCCGCGGCGCGGCCGCCGTCGCCGATCGCCGCGCTGCGGCGGCAAAAAGAAAGGCGCCCTGCGAATTGCAGGGCGCCTTTCTTCATCGTGTCGACGACGCGCGTTACGCGATGCGCTTCGCGAGCTCGACCGCCTTGCCGATGTACGACGCGGGCGTCATCGCGAGAAGACGCGCCTTCGCGTCCTCGGGAATCGCGAGCGTGCCGATGAACTGCCGCAGCGCGTCGCGCGTGATGCCCTTGCCGCGCGTGAGTTCCTTCAACTGCTCGTACGGGTTCTCGATGCCGTAGCGGCGCATCACCGTCTGCACCGGCTCGGCGAGCACTTCCCAGCAGTTGCCGAGGTCTTCGTTCAGGCGCTGCGGGTTCACTTCGAGCTTGTCGAGGCCGCGGATCAGCGCGTCGTACGCGAGCAGCGAATAGCCGAGCGCGACGCCCATGTTGCGCAACACCGTCGAATCGGTCAGGTCGCGCTGCCAGCGCGAGACGGGCAGCTTGTCGGCGAGGTGGCGCAGCGTCGCGTTCGCGAGGCCGAGGTTGCCTTCCGAGTTCTCGAAGTCGATCGGGTTGACCTTGTGCGGCATCGTCGACGAGCCGATCTCGCCCGCCTTCGTCTTCTGCTTGAAGTAGCCGACCGAGATGTAGCCCCACACGTCGCGATCGAGGTCGAGCAGGATCGTGTTCGCGCGCGAAACGGCGTCGAACAGCTCGGCCATGTAGTCGTGCGGCTCGATCTGGATCGTGTACGGGTTGAACGTGAGCTTCAGGCGGTTCTCGATCACGTCGCGCGAGAACGCTTCCCAGTCGAACTCCGGATATGCGGACAGGTGCGCGTTGAAGTTGCCGACCGCGCCGTTCATCTTGCCGAGGATTTCGACCCGCTCGATGCGCTCGATCGCGCGCGCGAGGCGCGCGGCGACGTTCGCGATTTCCTTGCCGAGCGTCGTCGGGCTGGCCGGCTGGCCATGCGTGCGCGAGAGCATCGGCTGCTCGGCGTGCGCGTGCGCGAGCGCGACGAGGCGGCCGTGCACCGTGCGCAGCGCGGGCAGGATCACGTGCTGGCGCGCGCCGGCGAGCATCATGCCGTGCGACGTGTTGTTGATGTCTTCCGACGTGCACGCGAAATGGATGAATTCGCTCGCGCGCTCGAGCTCGGCCTGGCCCTTGACGGATTCCTTCAGCCAGTACTCGACGGCTTTCACGTCATGGTTCGTCACGCGCTCGATTTCCTTGATGCGCGCGGCGTCGTGCGCGGTGAAGCGCTCGACGAGCTGCAGCAGGAACTGCTCGGCGGCTTCCGGGAAGCGCGGCACCTCGGCGAAGCCGGCGCGCGACAGCGCGATCAGCCAGTGCACCTCGACGGTGACGCGGTGGCGCATGAAGGCGGCTTCGGAGAGCCAGTCGCGCAGCGCTTCGGTCTTGCTGGCGTAGCGGCCGTCGATCGGCGAGAGCGCGGTGAGGGCGAAAAGGATATCGGGACGGGTGTCGGACATGATCGGGCTGGAGGCGCGCGGCCGCGGTTCAAACGTGAAGGGGAGAACCGCGGATTTTACCATCGGCGCGCGGCCGCCCGGCCGCCGCGCGCCGCCGCCGGAAAATCTCAGTCGCCGGCGCGCGCCGCGCCGCCGATCGGCATCCCGGCGCCCGCCGCCGGCTCGGCCGCGGCGAGCTCGGGCGCGGCCCAGCGCAGCCACTGCGCGCGCAGCATCACGAGCGCGGCGAGCGCGCAGGTCGAGAGCGCGCCGAACGTCGCGAAACCGAGCTGGTAGCTGCCCGTGCTTTCCTTCGCGATGCCCATCACGACGGGCAGATAGAAGCCGCCGATGCCGCCCGCCGCGCCGACGATGCCGGACAGCAGGCCGGTCTTGCCCTTCCAGCGGTGCGGGACGAGCTGGAACGTCGAGCCGTTGCCGAGGCCGAACGCGACGTACAGGCACACGAGGAGCGCGATCCCGCCCGCGAGCGGCGGCATCACGGCCGCGAACGCGAAGTCGGCGGCGGCGATCGCGGCGAGGATCACCATCAGCGCGCGCACGCCGGTGATGCGGTCGGCGAGGTGGCCGCCGAACGGGCGCACGATCGCGCCGAGGAACGCGAGCAGCGACATGAAGAGGCCCGCTTCGATCTTCGGCATCTGATAGAGCGTCGTGAGAAGCAGCGTCACGTACGACGACATCCCGACGAAGCCGCCGAACGTGATGCTGTAGATCAGCATGATGACCCACGTGTCGCGCTCGGCGAGCACCGCGCGATAGCGGCCGGGCAGCACGGCGATCGCGAGGAGCGCGCCCATCACGGGCAGCAGCAGCACGCCCGTCTTGCCCGCGCCGAACGCGCCCGCATGCACGGCGAGCACGAGCGCGACGAGGCCGACGAGCGTGAGCACGAACGCGCCGAACGCGCGTTTCGCGTTGCCCGACTTCTCGCCGCGGTCGTCGGCCCACGCGAAGAGCGCGAAGCCCGCGATCGCGAGGAGCGGCAGCGCGGCGGCCGTCGAGAATTTCCAGCCGAGCGCGGCCGCGATGTGCGGGAACATGAAGCCGTCGAGCACCGCGCCGATGTTGCCCGCGGCGGCGAGACCGAGCACGAGGCCCTGCACCTTCGGCGGATAGCTGCTGCCTGCCATCGGCAGCGCGACCGCGAAGCTCGCGCCGCCGATCCCGAGGAACACGCCGAGCACGAGGAGCAGCGTGTACGACGGCGTGCCGGGCACGAACGGCAGCACGACGGCGGGCAGCGCGGACAGCAGCACGCCCATCAGCGAGATGCGCCGGCCGTCGGCGGACTGGTAGAGGTTGCCGAGCGTGACGCGCAGGATGGCCGCCGCGAGCACCGGCACCGCGACGAGGAAGCCCTGTTGCGCGGCCGTCATCGTGATGTCCTTGCCGATGAACGGCGCGAGCGGGCCGTACAGCACCCAGACGGTGAAGCCCGTGTCGAAGTAGAGGAAGCACGCGAGAAGCGAGCGCCAGTTGCCGCTTCGGAGGGAGGTGCGCAGAGTATCCATCGGTGAAGCCTCGCGTATGCCGGTCGACGGCGGATGGTGGAAATGGGGCGACGAGCCGGTGCGCTGTTCCGCAAGCTTCATGCCAATGGGGTGCATGTTTTTGTTTCAAACGGCGCGAGCGCACGCCGGGCAAGGCAGGCGGGAAAGGCGGCGAAAGCAATGAAAGCGGCTGGCGAGTGGCGCTCGCGCGACGGCGCGGCGCTCGCGCGCACCGGCGGCAGGCGCGCGCGAGCGCCGCGCGGCACTGCGCCTGTGCGTGCGCGCGGCATTGGTGCGGGGTGGTGCCGCGCCAAAATGTGTGAAGAATCAAGCGTATGGCGATGCGTCCGGGGGGCGCGGGCCGTTTGCCGGCGCGCACGCCGCGGCGGGCTTCGCCGCCTCGCGGGTCGTGCGCCGTGCGCCGACGCACCGGGGCGATCGGCGCGCCCGACCGTTAAAATGCGTGCTTCTTCCCTCGCACTCGCTTTGCGCAGCAAAGGCACGCATGGAACTCAAATGGCTCGAAGACTTCGTGTCGCTCGCGGAAACGCGCAGTTTCAGCCGCTCGGCCGAGCTGCGGCACGTGTCGCAACCTGCGTTTTCGCGCCGGATCCAGGCGCTCGAAGCGTGGCTCGCGACCGAACTGATCGATCGTTCGGTCTATCCGACCCGCCTCACGCAGGCGGGCCAGGTGTTCTACGAGCAGGCGCTCGCGATGCTGTCGCAGGCGCACGAGGCGCGCACGCTGCTGCGCGGCCACGTCGGCGCGCCCGTGCCGACGATCGAGTTCGCGGTGCCGCACACGCTGTCGCTCACGTACTTCCCGCGCTGGCTGCAGCGGATCGAGGCGAAGATGGGGCAGGTCCACACGCGGCTGCGCGCGCTGAATGTGCATGATGCGGTGCTGTCGCTCGTCGAGGGCGGCTGCGATCTCGTGATGGGCTATCACCACCCGAGCCATCCCGTCGCGCTCGATCCGGCCCGCTACGACATGCTGACGCTCGGCACGGAGCCGATCAGCCCGTTCTCGGCGCCCGGCCGCGGCGGCCGCGCGCGCTACGCGCTGCCCGGCACGGCCGACGCGCCCGTGCCGTATCTGTCGTACACGCCCAATGCGTACCTCGGCCGGATGACCGAAGTGATCATCGCGAACGCGCGCGCGCCGCTCCATCTCGACAAGGTCTACGAGACCGACATGGCCGAAGCGCTGAAGGCGATGGCGCTCGCCGGGCACGGCGTCGCGTTTCTGCCGCACAGCGCGGTCGAGGACGCGCTCGCGAGCGGCCGCCTCGTGAAGCTCGGCCGCGCGGCGAAGGGCGCAGCGGAGCCGTTCACGCTGACGATGGAGATCCGCCTGTACCGGGACAAGCTCGCGGTGCAGGGCGACGAGCCGCGGCAAAAGCTCGTGCGCGCGCTGTGGGACGTCGTGCGCGAGGAGCTCGGCGCGGCCGCCTGACAATCGCCGCGGTTCCTGTGCCGGCGCCTCGGCGCCCGGCGCGGCCCGCACCGCTGCGCGCCACCCCGCGCACGAAAGTTGCTCCGCGCAATCGCATCGGGATTGCAGCCGTTCGCACGGCGAACGCACAGTTTTTCGCGCAAAAGACCGATCATGCACGAAACGCATAATCGAATAAGCAAACGGCATTGGATTTCGAAATTCGCTTTTTCGACAATGTGCGCATTCTTCGACCGTTGGAGATTCCATGTCTTCGCAATCGCAGTCCCCGTCCGTCGCGCAGTCCATCCCGTCGTACCTGCACGCGGACGATCTCGGCCCCTGGGGCAACTATCTGCAGCAAGTCGATCGCGTCGCGCCGTACCTCGGCTCGCTGTCGCGCTGGATCGAGACGCTGAAGCGCCCGAAGCGCATCCTGATCGTCGACGTGCCGATCGAGCTGGACAACGGCACCGTCGCGCACTTCGAGGGCTATCGCGTGCAGCACAACGTATCGCGCGGCCCGGGCAAGGGCGGCGTGCGCTACCACCAGGACGTGACGCTGTCCGAGGTGATGGCGCTGTCCGCCTGGATGTCGGTGAAGAACGCGGCCGTGAACGTGCCGTACGGCGGCGCGAAGGGCGGCATCCGCGTCGATCCGCGCAAGCTCTCGCGCGGCGAGCTCGAGCGCGTGACGCGCCGCTACACCAGCGAAATCGGCATCATCATCGGCCCGAACACCGACATCCCCGCGCCTGACGTCAACACGAACGAGCAGATCATGGCGTGGATGATGGACACGTACTCGATGAACCAGGGCCAGACGGCCACGGGCGTCGTGACCGGCAAGCCGATCTCGCTCGGCGGCTCGCTCGGCCGCCGGGAAGCGACGGGCCGCGGCGTGTTCGTCGTCGGCTGCGAGGCCGCGAAGAAGAAGGGTGTCGAGATCGAAGGCGCGCGCATCGCGGTCCAGGGCTTCGGCAACGTCGGCGGGATCGCCGCGAAGCTGTTCCAGGAGGCGGGCGCGAAGGTGATCGCGGTGCAGGATCACACGGGCACGATCTACCAGCCGGCGGGCGTCGACACCGTCAAGCTGATCGACCACGTCGGCGTGACGGGCGGCGTCGCGGGCTTCGAAGGCGCGGAGCCGATGCCGAACGACGAGTTCTGGACCGTCGAGACCGACATCCTGATTCCGGCCGCGCTGGAAAACCAGATCACCGAGAAGAACGCGTCGAAGATCCGCACGAAGATCATCGTCGAAGGCGCGAACGGCCCGACGACGACGGCCGCGGACGACATCCTGAGCGCGAACGGCGTGCTCGTGATTCCCGACGTGATCGCGAACGCGGGAGGCGTGACCGTGTCGTACTTCGAGTGGGTGCAGGATTTCTCGAGCTTCTTCTGGACGGAAGACGAGATCAACCATCGTCTCGAGCGCGTGATGCGCGAGGCGTTCGCCGGTGTGTGGGCGGTGGCCCAGGAGCACGGCGTGTCGGTGCGCACGGCGGCGTTCATCGTCGCGTGCAAGCGCATCCTGATGGCGCGCGAAATGCGCGGCCTGTACCCCTGATCGACGGGATTGGCTCGATTGGCGACGCGCAAGCTGGAGGCCGCGTCGTGATTCACTCGCGGGCGGCGCCGGATCCGGTGCCGCCCGCGTGCGTATCCGGGCGCCGAACGCGTGTTGGAATGCGCATGCCGCCCGGTCAGAAGTGTGGTTAACAACCATTACTTTCATAAAAATTACTTTGATAAACTGGCGCGGGTTTTCGCCAAGGAGATGACAACGATGAAATTCCCGAAAGCAATACTGGTGGTCGCGGCGCTGAGCACATTCGCCGGCGGCGCCATCGCCCAGGAAACGGGCACGCTGAAAAAAATCAAGGATACGGGCGTGATTGCGCTGGGGCACCGCGAATCGTCGATTCCGTTCTCGTACTATGACCAGAGCCAGCAGGTCGTCGGCTATTCGCGCGACTTCCAGATGAAGGTCGTCGACGCGGTCAAGAAGAAGCTGAATCTGCCCAGCCTGCAGGTGAGGAACATTCCGGTGACGTCGCAGAACCGGATTCCGCTCGTGCAGAACGGCACGGTCGACATCGAGTGCGGCTCGACGACGAACAATCTCGACCGCCAGAAGCAAGCGGCGTTCTCGGACACGATCTTCGTGATCGGCACGCGCCTCATGACGAAGAAGGACTCGGGCATCAAGGATTTCGCCGACCTGAAGGGCAAGACCGTCGTCACGACGGCGGGCACGACGTCCGAGCGTCTGCTGCGCGAGATGAACAACAAGAACCAGATGGGGATGAACATCATCAGCGCGAAGGACCACGGCGAGTCGTTCCAGACGCTCGAGACGGGCCGCGCGGTCGCGTTCATGATGGACGACGCGCTGCTCGCGGGCGAGCGCGCGAAGGCGAAGCAGCCGGGCGAATGGGTGATCGTCGGCAAGCCGCAGTCTCAGGAGGCGTACGGCTGCATGATGCGCAAGGACGATCCGGCGTTCAAGAAGGTGGTCGACGACGCGATCGCGCAGGTCGAGAAGTCGGGCGAAGCCGCGAAGATCTACTCGAAGTGGTTCGAGAATCCGATCCCGCCGAAGGGCCTGAATCTGAACTTCCCGCTCTCCGACGAGATGAAGAAGCTCTACGCGAATCCGAACGACAAGGCGCTCGATTGAGCGGGACGGCCGTTCGAGCCAACCGTTCGAGCTAACAAGCGCTGACGAAACGGAAGAGGCACGGCTTCTTCCGTTTCTTTTTGTTGGAGTCTGGCTATGTCTTACCACTGGAACTGGGGCATCTTCCTGAGCCCCGTTTCGACGGGCGAACCGACCACCTATCTCGGCTGGCTGATGTCGGGATTCTGGGTGACGATCAAGGTGTCGCTCGCCGCGTGGGTGATCGCGCTCGTCGTCGGGTCGCTGTTCGGCGTGCTGCGCACCATGCCGAGCAAATGGCTGTCGGCGATCGGCACGGTCTACGTATCGATCTTCCGCAACATCCCGCTCATCGTGCAGTTCTTCATCTGGTACCTCGTCGTGCCCGAATTGCTGCCCGTGTCGATCGGCACCTGGATCAAGCAGTTGCCGCCCGGCACGCAATTCTTCACCGCGTCGATCGTCTGTCTTGGCCTCTTCACGGGCGCGCGCGTCTGCGAGCAGGTGCGCTCCGGCATCAACGCGCTGCCGAAGGGTCAGCGCGCGGCCGGCCTCGCGATGGGCTTCACGCAATGGCAGACGTACCGCTACGTGCTCCTGCCCGTCGCATACCGGATCATCGTGCCGCCGCTCACGTCCGAATTCCTGAACATCTTCAAGAATTCGGCCGTCGCGTCGACGATCGGCCTGCTCGACCTGTCCGCGCAGGCGCGGCAGCTCGTCGACTACACCGCGCAGACCTACGAGTCGTTCATCGCGGTCACGCTCGCGTACGTGGTCATCAATCTGATCGTGATGGCGTTCATGCGCTGGGTCGAGAGCAAGTCCCGGCTGCCCGGCTACATCGGAGGCAAGTGATGCATCAGTTCGACTGGAGTAGTATTCCCGGCGCGCTGCCGACGCTCTGGACGGGCGCGATCGTCACGTTCAAGATCACGCTGCTCGCGATCGTGATCGGGATCGTCTGGGGCACGCTGCTTGCGCTGATGCGCCTGTCGGGCGTCAAGCCGCTCGCGTGGTTCGCGCAGGGCTACGTCACCGTGTTCCGCTCGATTCCGCTCGTGATGGTGCTGCTGTGGTTCTTCCTGATCGTGCCGCAGGTGCTGCAGGGCGTGCTCGGGCTGTCGCCGACGATCGACATCCGGCTCGCGTCGGCGATGGTCGCGTTTTCGCTTTTCGAAGCCGCGTATTATTCGGAGATCATCCGGGCGGGCATCCAGGCGGTGCCGCGCGGGCAGGTGAACGCCGCGTTCGCGCTCGGCATGAACTACGCGCAGGCGATGCGCCTCGTGATCCTGCCGCAGGCGTTCCGCGCGATGGTGCCGCTCCTGCTCACGCAGGCGATCGTGCTGTTCCAGGACACGTCGCTCGTCTACGTGATCAGCCTCGCGGATTTCTTCCGCACGGCCGCGAACATCGGCGATCGCGACGGCACGAGCGTCGAGATGATCCTGTTCGCGGGCGCATGCTATTTCGTCGTGTGCTCGGCCGCATCCGCATTGGTCAAAGGTCTCCAGAAAAAGGTCACAAGATGATTTCCATTAAGAACGTGTCGAAGTGGTACGGCCAGTTTCAGGTGCTGACGGATTGCACGACGGAAGTGAAGAAGGGCGAAGTGGTGGTCGTGTGCGGGCCGTCGGGCTCGGGCAAGTCGACGCTCATCAAGACCGTGAACGGCCTCGAGCCGTTCCAGCAGGGCGAGATTCTCGTCAACGGGCAATCGGTCGGCGACAAGAAGACGAACCTGTCGAAGCTGCGCTCGAAGGTCGGGATGGTGTTCCAGCACTTCGAGCTGTTTCCGCATCTGTCGATCACGGAGAACCTGACGCTCGCGCAGATCAAGGTGCTCGGCCGCGACAAGGACGAAGCGGCCGAGAAGGGGATGAAGCTGCTCGATCGCGTGGGCCTGAAGGCGCATGCGCACAAGTACCCGGGGCAATTGTCGGGCGGCCAGCAGCAGCGCGTCGCGATCGCGCGCGCGCTGTCGATGGACCCGATCGCGATGCTGTTCGACGAGCCGACCTCCGCGCTCGATCCGGAGATGATCAACGAGGTGCTCGACGTGATGGTCGAGCTCGCGCAGGAAGGGATGACGATGATGGTCGTCACGCACGAGATGGGCTTCGCGAAGAAGGTCGCCCATCGCGTGATCTTCATGGACAAGGGCTTGATCGTCGAGGACGACCGCAAGGAAGAGTTCTTCGCGAATCCGAAGTCGGATCGCGCGAAGGATTTTCTCGCGAAGATCCTGCATTGATCGCGGGGAGGGCGTCGTGCGCTTGCGCACGGCGTCGCTCGCGAGGCGAAGAGAAGGCCGCCCGGCGAGAGCCGGGCGTTTTTTTGTCGGCGCGCTCGCATTGCGGCAAGCGGTCCTGGTCAGCTTCGGATGGGGGCGCGCCGGCCTCGGACGGACGGCGGCGCGAGGCGGCGAACGCGTTCCCGTTCAAGCGTCGTGCGGACGGCAGGCAATGATGGTCGCTCAGAAATCGACCGGATCGTCGCCGAGATCGCCGGCCTCGCCGCTCGCCGCGAGCGCGGCCGCCCGGCGCGGCGCCGACGCGGATGCGTCGAGCGCCGGGTTGCGCAGCTTCTCGAGCACGGCTTCCGGCACCGGGATGCGCATCGTCGCCGCGACGTCGCCGCACTGGAACATCACGAGCTCGCCCGGCTCGAGCGCGGTCCACACTTCGTCGTCGGTGAGCGGCTGCGTCGCGATCACCGCGACGCGGTCTTCCGGCGTCGTGTATTTCGCGAAGTCGATCGAGATGTCTTCGTCGATCAGGTGCGCGGTCGAGAACGGCCAGCGCCGCACGAGGTAGTGCAGGCGCGTCGAGCAGTGCGCGAACAGCGCCTGCCCGTTCGACATCAGGAAATTGAACACGCCGTGCCGCGTGATGTCGCGCGTGAGCTCGCCGACCTGCTCGAACAGCTCGGGCAGCGGCGGCTGCGCGCTCGGAAACGCTTCGCGCAGGCCCTGCATCAGCTTGCAGAACGCCTTCTCGCTGTCGGTCGTGCCGACCGGCTGATAGACGCTGCCGTCGAGATCGGGCGTGTAGTCGTGCAGATCGCCGTTGTGCGCGAAGATCCAGTGGCGGCCCCACAGCTCGCGCATGAACGGATGGCAGTTCTCCAGCAGGATGTGCCCCTGCGTCGCCTTGCGGATGTGCGCGATCGTGTTCTTCGACTTGATCGGGTAGCGCTTGACCATCTCGGCGATGGGCGACGTCGCGGACGACTGCTGGTCGATGAAGAGGCGGCAGGCCTTGTCCTCGAAGAACGCGATGCCCCAGCCGTCGGCATGATGATCGGTGAGCCCGCCGCGGGCCGCGAAGCCGGTAAACGAGAACGTCACGTCCGTTGGTTCGGCGCAGTTCATTCCGAAGAGTTGGCACATATCGCGGGTGCGGCTGAGGCTGGCGGGGGAGTACGCCGGAGGGAACCGGTACAATGTCGGCTTCAAGCATATCACCGAGCCCCAAGCGGCAAAAGGCGAAAACCGCGCGCGAGCGGTTCCGTGTTGCGGTTTGCCGTCAGTGCAGTCGGCGCCGCGCGCGGCCGGCGCGCCGCGCATCGCTCCTCGCCGCGCGCCATTCCCACGACACCATGAATGCTTCCGCTCCCGCCTCGCTCACCCTCGCACGCCCCGACGACTGGCACCTGCACCTGCGCGACGGCGCGATGCTCGCGACCGTCCTGCCGCACACTGCCCGCCAGTTCGGCCGCGCGATCGTCATGCCGAACCTGAAGCCGCCCGTCACGACGACCGCTCAAGCGCAGGCGTACCGCGAGCGCATCCTCGCCGCGCTGCCGGCGGGCATGACGTTCGAGCCGCTGATGACGCTGTACCTGACCGACAACACGCCCGCCGACGAGATCCGCCGCGCGCGCGAAAGCGGCTTCGTGCACGGCGTGAAGCTGTATCCGGCGGGCGCGACGACGAACTCGGACGCCGGCGTGACCGATCTGCTCGGCAAATGTGCGAAGACGCTCGAGACGATGCAGGAAGTCGGGATGCCGCTTCTCGTGCACGGCGAGGTGACGGATCCGTCGATCGACCTGTTCGACCGCGAGAAGGTGTTCATCGACCGCGTGATGACCCCGCTGCGCCGCGCGCTGCCGGGGCTCGACGTGGTGTTCGAGCACATCACGACGAAGGACGCGGCCGATTACGTGCGCGACGCCGATGCGGCGTCCGGCCGGATCGGCGCGACGATCACCGCGCACCACCTGCTGTACAACCGCAACGCGATCTTCCTGGGCGGCATCCGCCCGCATTACTACTGCCTGCCGGTGCTCAAGCGCGAGACGCATCGGGTCGCGCTCGTCGAGGCGGCGAGCTCGGGCAATCCGCGCTTCTTCCTCGGCACCGACAGCGCGCCGCACGCGAAGGGCGCGAAAGAGGCAGCGTGCGGCTGCGCGGGCTGCTACACCGCGCTGCACGCGCTCGAGCTGTACGCGGAGGCGTTCGATCAGGCGGGCGCGCTCGACAAGCTCGAAGGCTTCGCGAGCTTCTTCGGCGCGGACTTCTACGGTTTGCCGCGCAGCGCCGAGACGGTGACGTTGCGCCGCGAGACATGGGAGCTGCCGCGCGAGATCGACGCGGGCGCCGGCCCCGTCGTGCCGCTGCGCGGCGGCGAGGCGATCGGCTGGCGGCTCGTCTGACGCTCGCGGCGCGGCGCGGCGGCCGGCCGGGTTGCCGCACGCGGACGGATTCGGTGCCAACGAGATGAGCGAGCAGGACGACACGAGCGCTCGGGGCGCTTGGGACGCCATGAGCGGCGCGCCGCGGCCGACAGGCGTGCACGGCGCGGCCGATCCTCGGCGTCCGGACGCGGCGGGTCTTGCCGATCGGGGGGACGCGCCGTTCGGCCCGGGTGATCCGCACGGCGGACGCGGGCCGGCGCACCCGGACTGCTCGGCGGCCGATCGCGATCCGGGCGAATCCCGCGAATCCCGTGTGTCTCGTGCTTCGAACCGTTGGCGCGAGTCGCATCCCGACGGTGACGGAACCTGTTTCGACCGAATCGATTGGTCCGCGCCGTGGCTCGCGCCGTTGGCCGATCGCGGCGGACGATGGGCGCACGCGGCACGGCAGGGCAAAGCGGCATGGCTGCGCATGCTGAACGACGACGCCCGAGCCGGGCGGCTCGTGGCGGGCCGCGGCCTGCCGCTTCGTTTCGTCGAACAGGCGGCGCTGCCGGCGGGCGTCGCGTACGAGACGCACATCGCCGAAACGGGCGCCGTCCCGACCCGCCACAACCTGCACGATTTCTTCAACGCGCTCGTCTGGTTCGCGTATCCGGGCATCAAGGCGGCGCTCAACGCGCGCCAGGCCGCGGCGATCGACGCGACGGGCGTCGGCTCCGTGCGCGGCGGCGTTCGCGACGCCCTCACGCTGCTCGACGAGAACGGCGCGCTCTTCGCGACGTCGGACCCGGCGCTTGCCGCCGCGCTGCGCGGCTTCGACTGGCCGACGCTGATGCGCGCGTCGCGCGACGCGTGGGGTTCGCGCTGCGACGCGCGGATCGTCGGCCATGCGTTGTTCGAAAAGCTCGTCGATCCGTACAAGGGCTGCACCGCGCATGCGTGGATCGTCGACGTGCCGGCCGCGTATTTCGACTGGTGCGACGAGTCGCGCCGCGCCTCGCTCGACGAACGCGTCGCGGCGGCGCTCGCCGCGACCGAGCCCGCGAGCCGCGGCTTCGCGCCGCTGCCGGTGCTCGGCGTGCCCGGCTGGTGGCCGGCGAACGAATCGCCGTCTTTCTACGACGATCCGCAGGTGTTTCGCAGCGGCCGCCGTTCGCGCGCGGGGTGACGCGCGCCGACATGCCCCGCATCGGCCGACCAATGGACGGCGAGCATCGTCGTGCCGGACCGGCAACCACACATGCACTGGCGCACGATCCGCGCGGACCGTCGTTGCAACAAGACCAGGACCATCGCCCCGAGCGAGCGCCGCTTTACGGTGCTAGAATCCCGCTCGCAAAGCAGGCCAGGCAGTCGCGGCCTTCGCGGTTCGCCGCGAAGGGCGAGGAAAGTCCGGACTCCGACAGGGCAGGGTGATGGCTAACGGCCATCCGTGGCGACACGCGGAACAGGGCAACAGAAAGCAAACCGCCGATGGCCCGGCGCAAGCCGGGATCAGGCAAGGGTGAAACGGTGCGGTAAGAGCGCACCGCGGCTGCGGCGACGCAGACCGGCACGGTAACCTCCACCCGGAGCAATTCCAAGTAGGCGGACGCGCATCTTCGGATGCAGGACGGTGCCCCCGTCTCGTTCGCGGGTAGGAAGCTTGAGCGCGTCAGCAATGGCGCGCCTAGAGGAATGGCTGCCACGGGCCGCGCGCCTTCGGGCGCGCGGTTCGCACAGAATCCGGCTTATCGGCCCGCTTTGCCGCCCGATGACAAAGGAAAGGCCGGCGCCCGATGCGGCGCCGGCCTTTTTCCTTTTCTCGACCCGCGCGGCGGGCGACGCGCGTTACGCGGCGACGATCTCGAACGAGTGCGACAGCTCGGCCGTCTTCGCGATCATGATCGACGCCGAACAGTACTTGTCGTGCGACAGGTTGATCGCGCGCTCAACGGTCGCGGGATTCAGGTTGCGGCCCGTCACCGTGAAGTGGAAGTGGACCTTCGTGAACACCTTCGGGTCCTCGCTCGCGCGCTCGGCCTGCAGCGTCACCGAGCAGCCGGTGACTTCCTGGCGGCTCTTCTTGAGGATCAGCACGACGTCATAGGCCGTGCAGCCGCCCGTGCCGGCGAGCACCATCTCCATCGGACGCGGCGCGAGATTGTGCCCGCCGCCTTCGGGCGCGCCATCCATCGTGACGAGGTGGCCGCTGCCCGTCTGGGCGGCGAATGCCATGCCGTCCTGGCCCATCCAGCTTACTTTGCATTCCATGCGCGAGCTCCAGCGTTGCTTGATTCGATTGTGATCCGGCATTGTAGCCCCGCCCGCAACAGTCGGCTGATGCGCTGCAAGACGGGCAAAAACAGCGTCCGATCGCGTATCGCGTCCGGTCCGGGCGGCGCCGATCGCCCTCCGATCTTTGGGGGTTTTACTCTAGGCGGAAAGTCCATTCGTTCAGGGGTGATTCGTTATCTTTTTGATTTAAAAGGAAAAATCCGATCGCTTGGAGATTGGGTAATTTTCCGTATTATGAGAGTGCATTTCTCCATGCGGTTTTTCTTGTGCTGTCGACTCCCGGTTCGTATAATGCGAGTCATTGGTTGTCGCGTTGCGGCAACCTCCGCATGTCTCCTCCACCCTCCTCCTTTGGTGGATTAAGCCCGAACCAGCGGTTCGGGCTTTTTTTCGTCCAGTGCAAGCTTGGACGGCCGGCGGTGGCCGCTTCGCGCCCGCAATGCACGCTTCACCGCGGTCGCGAAACGACGGACGTCGGATTTCTTTGACCACGCAGCTCGAATTCCTTTATAATTCAGGGCTTTTCCGCATCCATGCCCACGGAAAAAGAACAGGGAGAGCCTGCATCGCGCCACGAAGCGCCTGCCAAGAGCAGACAAGCAGGAAAGAACGTTTGGGCATAAGCAATCAATTTTGGATCGATCATGAAGACGTTTTCCGCAAAAGCCCATGAGGTGGCGCGCGAATGGTACGTGATTGACGCGACGGATAAGGTTCTCGGCCGTGTCGCCAGCGAAGTGGCACGCCGTCTGCGCGGCAAGCACAAGCCCGAGTTCACCCCGCACGTCGACACCGGTGATTTCATCATCGTCATCAACGCGAGCAAGCTGAAAGTCACGGGCAACAAGACGCTGGACAAGAAGTATTACCGTCACTCGGGCTACCCGGGCGGCATCTATGAAACGACGTTCGGCAAGATGCAGGAACGCTTCCCGGGCCGCGCGCTCGAGAAGGCGGTCAAGGGCATGCTGCCGAAGGGCCCGCTCGGCTACGCGATGATCAAGAAGCTGAAGGTCTACGCTGAAGCCACGCATCCGCACTCGGCTCAACAGCCGAAGGCGCTCGAGATCTAAGGGGAGCCCACATGATCGGTAACTGGAACTACGGTACGGGCCGCCGCAAGAGCGCAGTCGCTCGTGTCTTCATCAAGGCTGGCAAGGGCGACATCGTCGTCAACGGCAAGCCCATCTCCGACTACTTCTCGCGCGAAACGTCGCTGATGATCGTGCGTCAGCCGCTGGAACTCACGAACCACGCGCAGACGTTCGACATCAAGGTGAACGTGTCGGGCGGCGGCGAAACGGGTCAGGCGGGCGCAGTGCGCCACGGCATCACCCGCGCGCTGATCGACTACGACGCGACGCTGAAGCCGGCTCTGTCGAGCGCAGGCTTCGTCACGCGCGACGCCCGTGAAGTCGAGCGCAAGAAGGTCGGTCTGCACAAGGCGCGCCGCGCCAAGCAGTTCTCGAAGCGTTAATCGCTCGTGCTGCACGCCGCCCTCGGGCGGCATCGCTGCAAGAAAAACCGCCAGTTTTCACGCTGGCGGTTTTTTTATGTGCGTGCGGCTTGCGTTGGCGCAACGAATGCGCGAAAAACGGCGGTGCGCACCTTGATTTCGCCTGCGTCAGCACGATCTACGGATCGGTCCTACAATAGCAAGCAATGGTTTTTTGGAGAGTTCGCATGAACGCTGTTACCGAATCCGCGGCAACCACCGAGATGCCGGCTCCGTTCGTCTTCACCGACGCGGCGGCCGACAAGGTCAAGCAACTGATCGACGAAGAGGGCAACCCCGACCTCAAGCTGCGCGTATTCGTGCAAGGCGGCGGCTGCTCCGGCTTCCAGTATGGCTTCACGTTCGATGAGGAAGTCAACGAGGACGATACCGTGCTCAACAAGAACGGCGTCGTGCTGCTCGTCGATGCCATGAGCTATCAGTATCTCGTCGGCGCCGAGATCGACTACAAGGACGATCTGAACGGCGCGCAATTCGTCATCAAGAACCCGAACGCCACCTCGACCTGCGGTTGCGGCTCGTCGTTCTCGGTCTGAGCGCACGCGCACTCGACAAAAACGGGGCTCGTACCCCGTTTTTTTGTGTCCGGACGAAGCCGGCGCGTCGCGCTTCGGATTGAGGGCCTTCGTTCTTTCGTCCGTTCGCCGTTTCGTTCGCTCATGCCGCACGCACGCCGATCTCCTGCATCGTGCCGGCCGCGTCGCTCGCACGCGCGAGCCAATCGGTTGGCGCTTGTCCCGTGCATTGCGCGAACGCGCGCGTCAGCGCGCTCGCGCTGCCGTAGCCGACTTCCGGCGCGATTTCCTTGACCGCATAGCCGCGCCTGAGCAGCGTCTTCGCGAGCCCGACGCGCCACTGCAGCAGGTATTCGCCCGGCGGCAGGCCGACTGTGTCCGTGAAATGCGCGGCGAACCGCGAGCGCGACATGCCGGCGGTCGCGGCCATCCGCTCGAGCGGCCATGACAGGGCCGGGTCCGCGTGCATCGCATTCAGCGCCTTCGCGAGCCGCGCGTCGGACAGCCCGGCGAGCGATCCGCTCGCCACCAGCCGGTTGCGCATCACGAAGCGCAGCAATTGCACGACGAGCACTTCGGTCAGGCGGTTGATCACCGTGTCGTGCCCGCATGCGGGCGCGCTCGCCTCGGCGAACAGCGCCTGCTGGACGCCGTCGAGTGGTGACATCGACGCGAGCGGAATCGCGAGCAGATCGGGCAGGCCGCGCAACAGCGGGTTCTCGTCGCCGAGCCCGAACTCGATCGTCGCGGACAAGACCTCGGCGGGCGTGTCGCCGCGCGCCTCGATCCGGTACTTGCCGGGCCGCCCGATGAAGACCGCGCTCGGCTCGGGCACCGCGTGAAGGCCAAGCGCGCCGCCCGTCACGCAGACGGCGCCCGTGCGCACCAGGTGCATGTGGAAACCGTCCTCGCAGATGTCGAACGTCGACGCGCCGGGCAGCGTGCCGAAGTGGAACACGCGGGCGTGCAGCTCGAAACGGGCGAGAAGGCCCTTCAGTCGATCGCTCATGAGACGATTGGTCAAGTAATTGGGATTTATCGACGCATATTGTCTCAGTGCGTGCGCTACATTGGCAACTCCGCTCACCGTCCCGCATGACAAGGAGGACCCAGTCGATGATCCGATTCTTCTATCACCCGTCGCCGAATCCGGCCAAGGTCGCGCTGTTCCTCGAGGAGGCTGGCGTGCCGTACGAGCTCGTGCCTGTCGATACCCGCAAGGGCGAGCAGCACAGCGACGCGTACAAGGCGATCAATCCGAACGCGAAGACGCCCGCGATCGCCGACGGCGACGCGACCGTGTTCGACAGCAACGCGATCCTGCTGTATCTCGCCGAGAAAACCGGCCGGTTCCTGTCGGACGATACACCCGCCGCGCGCGGCGAGCTGCTGTCGTGGCTGATGTTCGTCGCGACGGGGATCGGCCCGTACTGCGGGCAGGCGGTCCATTTCAAGTATTTCGCGCCGGAGCCGAAGGCGTACGCGGCGAACCGCTACGACTTCGAGGCGTGGCGCCACTGGCGCATCGTCGACGAGCGCCTCGCCGGCCGCCGCTACATGGTCGGCGACCGCTACACGATCGCCGACATGGCGGTGTGGGGCTGGGCGCAGGCGATCCCGCGCGTGCTGGGCGACGATGCGTGGGCGCAGTTGCCGAACGTGAAGCGTCTCGTCGACGAGATCAATGCGCGTCCGGCCGCGCAGCACGCCGATGCGCTGAAGACGCGCCACGCGTTCAAGCTGGAGTTCGACGACGAGGCGCGCCGCGTGCTGTTCCCGCAGAACGCACGGCTCGCCGCCACGTCCGGGGCGGGGGCCTGACGCGATGATCGACCTCTACTACTGGACGACGCCGAACGGCCACAAGATCACGATGTTCCTGGAGGAGGCCGGCTTGCCGTACCGGATCATGCCGGTGAACATCGGCCGCGGCGAGCAATTCGAGCCGGATTTCCTGCGCATCGCGCCGAACAACCGGATTCCGGCGCTCGTCGACTCTGCGCCCGCCGACGGCGGCGAGCCGCTGTCGATCTTCGAATCCGGCGCGATCCTGCTGTATCTCGCGGACAAGATCGGGCGCTTCATTCCGGCCGACCTGCGCGGCCGCAACGAGGCGCTGCAGTGGCTCTTCTGGCAGATGGGCGGGCTCGGCCCGATGGCGGGGCAGAACCATCACTTCGTGCAGTACGCGCCCGAGCCGCTGCCGTACGCGATCGAGCGGTACGTGAAGGAAACGTCGCGGCTGTACGGCGTGCTGAACAAGCATCTGTCGGACGGGCGCGACTACATCGCCGGCGAGTATTCGATCGCCGACATGGCGAGCTATCCGTGGATCGTGCCGCACGAGCGGCAGCGGCAGCGCCTCGAGGATTTTCCGTTCCTGGCCGCCTGGTTCGCGCGGATCGCCGAACGGCCGGCCACCGTGCGCGCCTACGCGCGGGCGAAGGAGATCAACACGGCGCCGACGGTCGATCAGCAATCGCGCAGCGTGTTGTTCGGGCAGGACGCGAGCACGGTCCGCTGACGCGGCCGGTGCCGGTGGGCTGCGGCTTCGCCGCCGTGCGCGCCGGGCTGTGCGGTGCGCGCGGGCGGGCTTCGGCCGGGCCGCCGCTTCAGCGCGGGTAGAGCGCGCCCAGCACGCGCTCGCCCGCCGCGCCCGTGACGGCCGACACGTTGCCCGGCGCGCGCGCGTTGAAGCGGTACGCGAGCCAGGCGAACGCGAGCGATTCGACCTGCTGCGGCGGCACGCCGAGCGCGGCCGTCGTGGCGACGGGCGCGTCGAGCCCGCGCGCCGCGAGCGCCGTCGCGAGCGCGTCGAGCAGCACCGGGTTGCGCGCGCCGCCGCCGCACACGTAGACGGCCCGGCAGTCGCCCGCATGCCGCGCGATCTCGTCTGCGACGCTCGCCGCAGTCAGCGCGGTGAGCGTCGCCTGCACGTCCTCCGGCGCGAGGCCCGGAAAACCGGCGAGCTTCACGTCGAGCCAGTCGGTGTTGAAGAGATCGCGCCCGGTGCTTTTCGGCGCGCTCTGCCGGAAGTACGGCTCGTCGAGAAGCGCGGCGAGGAGCGCTTCGTCGACCGTGCCGCGCGCCGCGAAGCGCCCGCCGTCGTCGAACGGCTGCTTCAGGTGGCGGCCCGCCCACGCGTCGATCAGCGCGTTCGCCGGGCCGCAATCGTGGCCGCGCACCGCGTCGCCCCGTTCGTCCCGCCCGCCGCGCGCGGCGGGCAGGATCGTGATGTTGCTGATGCCGCCCAGGTTGCAGACGACGCGTGTCTCGTCGGGCGAGCCGAACACCGTCGCGTGGAATGCCGGCACGAGCGGCGCGCCCTGGCCGCCCGCGGCGACGTCGCGGCTGCGGAAATCGGCGATCACGTCGATGCGGGTCAGCTCGGCGAGCAGCGCCGCGTTGTTGATCTGCCGCGTGTAGCCGCGCTCGGGCCGGTGGCGCACCGTCTGGCCGTGCACGCCGAGCGCGCGCACGTCGTCGGGCGAAAGGCCCGCCGCGCGCAGCAGCTCGTGGCAGCACACCGCGTAGCGCGCGGCGAGCGCGTTCGCGGCGAGCGCCTCGCGCTCGATCTCGTCGTCGCCCGGCTGTTGCAGCGCGAAGAGGGCGTCGCGCAGCGTGTCGGCGAAGCCGACGAACGCCTCGGACAGCACGGCGGGCGGCTTGCCCGCCTCGAAGCGCACGGCGACGCCGTCGACGCCGTCCATGCTCGTGCCCGACATCAGGCCGAAATACACGCCATCCGCGGGATGGCCGGGTTGCATGCGATTGGACGCCACGTTGATTGCTCCGGAATCGAGATGGGGCGCGCGCGGAAGGCCCGCCGCGCGCCGTCGTCGCCGATTATCCGCGCATGCGGGCGCGCCGTTAAGCGGTCCGCGCGCAACTTATGGGAAAATTGCTCTTTTTGCGATATTCCTTCCTCTTGCACCGATGAGCACCGATCCCACTTCCAAGCCCGCCTTCCCGATCACCGATGAAGTCCGCCACGCGCTCGCCGTCACGAAGCGCGGCGTCGACGAGCTGCTGATCGAGGAAGAGTTCGCGCAGAAGCTCGCGAGAAGCGCGGCGACGGGCAAGCCGCTGCGCATCAAGCTGGGCCTCGATCCGACGGCGCCCGACATCCACCTCGGCCATACGGTCGTGCTGAACAAGATGCGCCAGTTGCAGGATCTCGGCCATACGGTGATTTTCCTGATCGGCGATTTCACGTCGCTGATCGGCGATCCGTCGGGCCGCAACGCGACGCGCCCGCCGCTCACGCGCGAGCAGATCGAATCGAACGCGAAGACCTATTTCGAGCAGGCCGCGCTCGTGCTCGACCGCGAGAAGACCGAGATCCGCTACAACAGCGAATGGTCGATGCCGCTCGGCGCGGACGGGATGATCAAGCTCGCGTCGCGCTACACGGTCGCGCGGATGCTCGAGCGCGAGGATTTCACGAAGCGCTTCCAGGGCGGCATCCCGATCTCGATCCATGAATTCCTGTATCCGCTGATGCAAGGCTACGACTCGGTCGCGCTGAACGCCGATCTCGAGCTCGGCGGCACCGACCAGAAATTCAACCTGCTCGTCGGCCGCGAACTGCAGAAGCAGTATGGCCAGGAGCAGCAGTGCATCCTGACGATGCCGCTGCTCGAAGGGCTCGACGGCGTCGAGAAGATGTCGAAATCGAAGGGCAACTACGTCGGCATCAGCGAGAAGCCGAACGACATGTTCGGCAAGCTGATGAGCATCTCGGACGTGCTGATGTGGCGCTACTTCGAGCTCCTGTCCTTCCGCAGCCTCGACGAGATCGCGCAGTTCCGCGGCGCAATCGAAGGCGGGCGCAATCCGCGCGACTTCAAGGTGATGCTCGCGCAGGAGATCGTCGCGCGCTTCCATTCGCAGACCGACGCCGAACGCGCGCTCGAGGACTTCAATCACCGCGCGAAGGGCGGCGTGCCCGACGACATCCCGAGCGTGACGCTCGCCGGCGCGCCGCTCGCGATCGGCCAGTTGCTGAAGCAGGCGGGGCTCGTGCCGTCGACGAGCGAGGCGCTGCGCAACATCGAGCAGGGCGGCGTGAAGATTGACGGCGCGACGGTGTCCGACAAGGCGCTGAAGGTCGATGCGGGCGAGTTCGTCGTGCAGGTCGGCAAGCGCCGCTTCGCGCGCGTGACGCTCACCGCATGATCGCGCTGATACAGCGCGTGAAGCGCGCTGACGTGCGCGTCGGTGAGCGTGTGACGGGCGAGATCGGCCCGGGCCTGCTCGCGCTCGTCTGCGCGGAGCGTGGCGACACCGAGGCGGCCGCCGACAAGCTGCTCGCGAAGGTGCTCGGCTACCGCGTGTTCAGCGACGCGGCGGGCAAGATGAACCTGCCTGTGTCGAACCTCGACGGCGCGGGACGCGCGGGCGGCCTGCTGCTCGTGTCGCAGTTCACGCTCGCCGCCGACACGAACAGCGGCCTGCGCCCGAGCTTCACGCCGGCCGCGCCGCCCGACGAGGGCGCGCGCCTGTTCGACTATTTCGTGCGCCAGGCTCGCGAGCGTCACCCGATCGTCGCGACAGGCGAGTTCGGCGCCGACATGCAGGTGTCGCTCGTCAACGACGGCCCCGTGACGTTCTGGTTGCAGACACGCCCCTGATGCGCCCTTGACGCTTCGATTCGAGACCGCACCGATGCCCACGACGCAGATCCTCTTCATCCGCCACGGCGAGACGGCCTGGAACCGCATCAAGCGGATTCAAGGCCACATCGACATTCCGCTTGCCGACACGGGGCTCGCGCAGGCGCGGCGACTGGCCGGGCGGCTCGCGCGGGAGGCGCTCGCCGGCGCGCGGATCGATGCGATTTATACGAGCGATTTGTCGCGCGCGCGGCAGACCGCGCAGCCGGCAGCCGACGCGCTCGGCCTGCCGCTCATGCTGCGGGAGGGGCTTCGCGAGCGTGCGTACGGTGTGTTCCAGGGGCACGACAGCACCGAGATCGAGGCGCGCTTTCCCGACGCGTTCGCGCAGTGGCAGACGCGCGACCCGGGCTTCGAGCCGGAAGGCGGCGAGTCACACCGCGCGTTCTATCATCGCGTGCTGCATGAGGTCGAGCGGATCGTCGCCGCGCATCCGGGCGGGCGCATCGCTTGCGTCGCGCACGGCGGCGTGCTCGACTGCGTGTACCGGTTCGCGAGCGATTTGCCGCTCGACGCGCCGCGCAAGCATGCGCTGCTGAATACGAGCGTCAATATCGTCGATTACGACGATGGCCGCGCGCGCGTCGTGCGCTGGGCCGACGTCGATCACCTGAGCGAAGCGAGCGACGACGACGGTTATCGGCAGGTGCTGTGACGATCGGCGCGTCGCAGCGCGGCTGGCGGCGCGTGCGCGCGTGAGCGCGGCCGATGGGCGGGCGCGGCCACGTGGCCATCGCGCCGCGTCAGTGCAGCCCGTGGCGTGACCGGTAATCGAGCGCATACGCGATCTTGCCCGGCTTGTCGGCCGTGATCGGCTGGCGCAGCTTGTCGAATTCCCCCTTGCTGTATTTCTTGCTCCCGTTGATCTGGTCGGCGCGGCCGAGGTCCGCGCCCGTCTTGCCGTCGATTACAGGATCGGTCGAGGCGACCATCCGCGCCGACGCGTTCCATACCGCATTCAGATAGCCCGTATCGGCCTTCGCCGGATCGGGATCGGTCGCGCCCGCGCGCGCGAGGTCGTAGCCGGCGAGCGAGAACGTTTCCGGCTGCTGCCGCAGCCAGTCGGCCCAGTAGAACTCGAGATAGTCGGTTGCTTGCGCGGGCTTCGCGTAGCCGATGTCGCGCGTGAAATAGACGAGCGACCGGTAGCGGTCGTCCTGCATGCCGAGCTTCAGGCCGAGGCCGGCGGGCAACTGGTCCGGCGCGATCGGCCGGCCGTTCCCGTCCTTCAGGCGCGTGTAGCCGCGGCTTTGCATCTGCTGCCAGAACGCCGGGCCCGAGTAGTCGCCGAGGTTGTCCTTGACGACGACGTGCACGCGCAGCGCCGCGCCGCCGTCGGGCGTCTCGTAATAGGTCGACAGTCCGTGGTGGCCGTCCGTCACGTACAGCGTGTCGCCGTTCGGCCCGATCACGACGGGATTGAGCACGGTGCGATCGCGCGCGCCGGCGCTCGTCGCGCACGCGTAGCTCGCCGCGTCGCGCAGCGTCGATTGCGCGGTGTAGCCGTCCGGCGCGATGCCGCCGAGCCCTTCGTCCGCGCAGAAATCGTCGAACTTCCTGTCGGGCTGCCGCTCGTAGCGGCCGAGCTTGTAATGGATCTGGTCGTAGCCGAGCGCGCCTTGCGTCGGATGCAGTTCGCCGAGCGCGACGTCTAGCATGTCGCCAGTGCGCGCGTTCCTCCATTTGCCCGGCGCGGGAGCGGGCGTCGGCGGCGGGGTGTCGGCGTTCGATCCGGCATTCGTCGTATTGCCCGGCGCGGGGCCGGCGGCGCCGGCGTCGACGGCGGCAGGCGGGGAAACGGGCGCGGTGCCGTCGCCGCCGCAGGCGGCGAGCGCGGCGACGAACGGGAACGCGGCAGCGGCGAGGCGGAAGATCGGACGCGGCATGGGCGATGGGAATCGAAGAGGGTTCGAGGGTGGCGGCGCGCGATCGACGCGCGAGCGCGGACCCGTCAGCATCGCGAATCGATGTGACAGGTATTTGAAATGAATTGGACAGGTTTGGCTATGTGCCGCTGCGGTCCGGCTGCTCGGGCCGGGCGGCGACGCGCCGGCGCGCGCGCTTCGATACGCCGTTGACGAGCGCCCAGCGGATCACGGGCGCGACGATACGCACGCCCGGCCGAACGAGTGCGCGGCGCACCGGCGCGAGCGACGACAGGCCGAGCATGTGCTGCGCCCATGCGGGCAGCAGATCGACGCCGGCGTTGAACAGCAGCGCGGCGGCGGGGCGCATCGCCGGTTTCGGGACGGGCACGTTCATCAGTATCCGCACCACCTCGCGCGTGCGCTCGCTCGCCTCGAGCTCGGCGCGCATCGCGGCGAAGTACGCGGCGACGTCCGCGCGCGTCTTCGGGACGTGCGTCGCGCCGAGCATCTCGGCGACGCGCGCGGTTTCCGCGTAGTAGCGGTCCTGATCGGCGCCCGGCAGCCGCGGGTTCACGTAGCGCAGGTGCGCGGCGAGAAAGCTCGACACCTCGGCGACGTGCACCCATGTGAGCAGAGCGGGGTCGGCCGCGCGATACGGACGGCCGTCGAGCCCCATGCCGGTGACGGTCTCGTGGATCGCCTTCACGCGCTCGATCAGCTTCAGCGCGTCGGCGCGGCTGCCGTACGTCGTGCCGGCGATGAACGTCGCGGTGCGGCGCAGGCGGCCGAGGATGTCGGTGCGGAACGTCGAATGGTCCCATACGCCCGCGAGCGCGAGCGGATGCAGCGCCTGCAGTAGCAGCGCGGAGATGCCGCCCGTCATCATCGACGTGAAATCGGCGTGCACTTTCCAGCACACCGCGTCGGGGCCGAAGAGGCCGGGGTCGCCCGGCGGCGACGAGTAGTCAAGCGACGGGCCGCCGCTACCCGTCGTCAGATGCGTGACGCCGCCCGCGACGCGCGCTCGCACGCGTTCGACGAGCGGACGTCCGAGCGGCGTGCGTGCGGGGCGGTCGTGTAACGGGGCGGACATCGGTCGGCTCGTCGGGGCAGGGGAGGCGTCAGCGCCCGGCCTCGGGCGTATCCCAGAGATTGTGCACGGGGCTCGCGGCATCGGGCGCGGCGAGCCCGAAATGCCGGTACGTGAGGAGCGT
Source organism: Burkholderia sp. MSMB1589WGS (assembly GCF_001636105.1). NCBI lineage: Bacteria > Pseudomonadati > Pseudomonadota > Betaproteobacteria > Burkholderiales > Burkholderiaceae > Burkholderia > Burkholderia sp. MSMB1589WGS. The sequence goes on along the minus strand of NZ_LNJT01000007.1, from coordinate 1,355,035 downwards.
CGCGACGCGGCCGCGCGGCGTGCGCTGCAGAAAGCCCTGCTGGATGAGGTACGGCTCGAGCACGTCCTCGATCGTGTCGCGTTCCTCGCCGATCGCGGCGGCGAGGTTGTCGACGCCGACCGGCCCGCCGTCGAACTTGTGCAGGATCGCCTCGAGCAGCTTGCGGTCCATCAGGTCGAAGCCGACCGGATCGACGTCGAGCATCGCGAGCGCGGCGTCCGCGACGGCCGCGGTGATGTTGCCGTCCGCCTTCACTTCCGCGTAGTCGCGCACGCGGCGCAGCAGGCGGTTTGCGATCCGCGGCGTGCCGCGCGAGCGTTTCGCGATTTCGAGCGCGCCGGCCGGATCGATCTGTGCGTTCAGCAGCGCAGCCGAGCGGCGCACGATGCGCGACAACTGCTCGGCGTCGTAGAACTCGAGCCGCGCGACGATGCCGAAGCGGTCGCGCAGCGGATTGGTCAGCATGCCCGCGCGCGTCGTTGCGCCGACGAGCGTGAACGGCTGCAGGTCGAGCTTCACGCTGCGCGCGGCCGGCCCCTCGCCGATCATGATGTCGATCTGGTAATCCTCGAGCGCCGGATACAGGATTTCCTCGACGACGGGCGACAGGCGGTGGATCTCGTCGATGAAGAGGACGTCGTTCGCTTCGAGGTTCGTGAGGAGCGCGGCGAGATCGCCCGCGCGCTCGAGCACGGGGCCGGACGTCTGGCGCAGGTTCACGCCCATTTCGCGCGCGATGATGTGCGCGAGCGTCGTCTTGCCGAGGCCCGGCGGGCCGAACAGCAGCACGTGGTCGAGCGCTTCGGCGCGGCGCTTCGCGGCTTCGATGAAGATTTCGAGCTGATCGCGCACCTTCTCCTGGCCGACGTATTCGTCGAGCTGGCGCGGGCGCAGCGCGCGTTCGAAAGCCTCTTCGTGCGAAGACGCGGGCGTGGCGGCAATGATCCGCTCGGCGGCGAGTTTGTCGGTTTCGATCATGCGGCCATTGTACCGCGCGGCGTGCTCCGGCCAACCTGGCCGAACGGCCGAGTCGCGGCGCGGCGCCCGGCATGCGAAGCTGTCTTCGACGACGCGCCGTTACGCCTTCGACAGCGCCTTGAGCGACAGCTTGATGCCTTCGGACACGCCGGTGCCGGCCGGCACGTTCTTGATCGCGGCAAGCGCTTCCTTTTCCGAGTAGCCGAGCGCGAGGAGCGCGTTGAGGATGTCGGCCGCGTGATCGGACGGCGAGGCCGCGCCGGCGAGCGGGCCGAGATCGGCACCGAGCTTGCCCTTCAGTTCGAGGAGCAGGCGCTCGGCTGTCTTCTTGCCGATGCCCGGCACGCGGGTCAAGCGCGCGGCGTCCTGCAGCGTGACCGCTTGCGACAGCTCCGCGACGCTCATGCCGGACAGCACGGCGAGCGCCATCCGCGCGCCGACGCCCGTGATCTTGAGCAGCTCGCGGAACGTCGAGCGCTCCTGCGGCGTAAGAAAGCCGTACAGCAGGTGCGCGTCCTCGCGGACGATCAGTTGCGTCAGCAGCATGACCTTCTCGCCCGTGTGCGGCAGGTTGTAGAACGTGCTCATCGGCACGTCGACTTCGTAGCCGACGCCGTTGCAGTCGACGAGGAGGTGCGGAGGATTCTTTTCGAGGAGGGTGCCGGCGATGCGACCGATCATGGCGAGTGCGGGACGGAACGGAAAGCGCGAGTGTAGCGCACGGCGGCGCGCGCCACGCAAACGCGTGTCACCCGACGAGCCGTCCGCGCCGCACGCGCAGCCCCTTCTTCGCGAGCGCGGGTGCGATGCCGCCGAGCGTGTTCAGCGTGTCGCCGCCGTGCGCGTGGCAGATCGCCATTCCGAGCGCGTCGGCCGCGTCGGTGCCGGGCAGGCCGGACAGGCTCAGCAGGCGTGCGACCATCTCCTGCATCTGCTCTTTCGTCGCGCGGCCGTAGCCGACCACCGCCTGCTTGAGCTGCAGCGCCGTGTACTCGGCCACGGGCAGGCGGCCCGACACGAGCCCACAGATCGCGGCGCCGCGCGCCTGGCCGAGGAGCAGCGTCGATTGCGGGTTGACGTTGACGAACACTTTTTCGATCGCAGCCTGATCGGGCGCGTGCTCGCGGATCAGCGTCGAGATGCCGTCGTAGATCGTGCCGAGCCGCGTGGGCAGGTCGGCGGTGGGCGTCTTGATCACGCCGCTTGCGACGTACGCGAGTCGATGGCCGCTGACGTCGATCACGCCGAAGCCCGTGACACGCAAGCCGGGGTCGATGCCGAGGATTCGCATGGAGAAACGGAAAGACTGACTGCGACCGATACTACACGAATGACGCCGAAACCCGGCGAAAGCGGGGGCGGGATTGCGGCGCGCCGCTCACGGCGATCGGGGCTCGGCCCGACCAACGATCGCCGCATCACGCACCGCCGCCACGCGGCCGATAAAAAACCCGGCGGTGAGCGACCGCCGGGTTTCGCCGAAAACGATGCGTCGTACGAATCAGTGACGGAAGTGGCGCACGCCCGTCACCACCATCGCGATGTTGTGCTCGTCGGCGGCGGCGATCACTTCATCGTCGCGCACCGAGCCGCCCGGCTGGATCACGCAGGTCGCGCCCGCCGCGACGACGACGTCGAGGCCGTCGCGGAACGGGAAGAACGCGTCCGACGCGACGGCCGAGCCCGCGAGCGTGAGGCCCGCGTTCTGCGCCTTGATGCTCGCGATGCGCGCCGAATCGACGCGGCTCATCTGGCCCGCGCCGACGCCGAGCGTCATCCCGTTGCCGCAGAACACGATCGCGTTCGACTTCACGTACTTCGCGACGCGCCACGCGAAGAGGAGGTCGTCCATTTCCTTCGGCGTCGGGTGGCGCTTCGTGACGACGCGCAGCTCGCGCGGCTGCACGTTCTTCGAATCGAGCGACTGCACGAGCAGGCCGCCGCCGACGCGCTTCAGGTCGAACGCGTTATGGCCTTCGCCCAGAGCGATTTCGAGCAGACGCACGTTCTGCTTCGCCGCGAACACCTGCTTCGCCGCATCCGAGAACGACGGCGCGATCAGCACTTCGACGAACTGCTTCGCGACCGCTTGAGCCGTGGCTTCGTCGACTTCGCGGTTGAACGCGATGATGCCGCCGAACGCGGAGGTCGGATCGGTCTGGAACGCCTTCGCGTACGCTTCGCCCGCGTTCGTGCCCACCGCGACGCCGCACGGATTCGCGTGCTTGATGATCACGCATGCGGGCGCGTCGAACGTCTTCACGCATTCCCATGCGGCGTCCGAATCGGCGATGTTGTTGTACGACAGTTCCTTGCCCTGCAACTGGCGGTAGTTCGCGAGCGCGCCGGCGGGCGTCGCGATGTCGCGATAGAACGCGGCGCTCTGGTGCGGATTTTCGCCGTAGCGCAGGTCCTGCACCTTGTCGAACGCGAGGTTCAGCGTCGCCGGGTACGCGTTGCGCGAGCCGTGCTGCAGATCGTCGCCGAGGCTCGTCAGGTAGTTCGTGATCGCGCCGTCGTACTGCGCGGTGTGCGCGAACACCTTGGTCGCGAGGCGGAAATTCGTCTTGTAGCCCACCGTGTTGCCGTTCGCCTTCATTTCGTCGAGCACGACCGCGTAGTCGGCCGGATCGACGACGACCGTCACGTCGCGATGGTTCTTTGCCGCCGAGCGCAGCATCGTCGGGCCGCCGATGTCGATGTTCTCGATCGCGTCGGCGAGCGTGCAGTCGTCCTTCGCAATCGTCTGCACGAACGGATACAGGTTCACGACGAGCAGGTCGATCGTCGGAATCCCGTGCGCTTCGAGCGCCTGCATGTGCTCGGGCAGGTCGCGGCGGGCGAGGATGCCGCCGTGCACCTTCGGGTGCAGCGTCTTCACTCGCCCATCGAGCATTTCCGGGAAGCCGGTGTAGTCGGCCACTTCGGTGACGGGCAGGCCCGCGTCGGCGAGCAGTTTCGCGGTGCCGCCCGTCGACAGCAGCTTGACGCCGAGCCCGGACAGCGCTTTCGCGAAGTCGACGATGCCGGTCTTGTCGGAAACGGAAATGAGCGCTTGCTTGATCATGATGGAACCACCAATAGCCAGGAAAACGGGGACGGGGCGGCCGCCTACAGCAGGCCGTGCTGCTGCAGCTTCTTGCGCAGCGTGTTGCGATTGATGCCGAGGTACTCCGCGGCGAGCGACTGGTTGCCGCCCGCCTGTACGAGAACGACTTCGAGCATAGGCTTTTCGACGCACGACATCACCATTTCATAGACGTCATGCGGATTGGAGCCGTCGAGATCCCGGAAGTAGCCGTCCAGGCTGGCGCGGACACATTGTTCGATGTTGTGCTTGCTCATGCTGCTAACTGGTTAGAATCGTCCGGCTCGCCGCGGCCGCCGTCTTCGTCGTCCACATAGACGAGGCGGTCGGACAGCGCCTGTTGCGCGTCGAAGAATGCGTTGACGGCGGCAAGCTGCTCGCGGGTGGTTTCGAGCGTGTTCATCCGGTGCCGGAACCCGTTGGCGCCGGAAAGGCCGCGAGTGTACCAGCCGATGTGCTTGCGCGCAGTACGGACTCCCGTGTATTCGCCGTAGAACGCGTAGTGATCCTCGAGGTGCTCGTGCATCACCTGGCGGATCTCGTCGATGCGCGGCGGCGGCAGGAGCTCGCCGCTTTGCAGGAAATGACCGATTTCGCGGAAAAGCCACGGCCTTCCTTGCGCGGCGCGGCCGATCATCAGTGCGTCGGCGCCCGTCGCATCGAGCACGGCCTTCGCTTTTTGCGGCGACGTAATGTCGCCGTTCGCGACGACCGGAATGCGCACGGCGGCCTTCACGGCCGTGATCGTGTCGTATTCGGCGTCGCCGCGGTACAGGTCGGCGCGGGTGCGGCCGTGCACGGTCAGCATCGAGATGCCGGCCGCCTCGGCGAGCTTCGCGATCTCGACGGCGTTCCGGTGCTCGCGGTCCCAGCCGGTGCGGATCTTCAGCGTGACGGGCACGGCCCCAGGGCCCGTGCCCACCGCGTCGACGACCGCCTCGACGATCCGCTGCACGAGCGGCTCGTTCTGCAGCAGCGCCGAGCCGGCGGCGACGTTGCAGACTTTCTTCGCCGGGCAGCCCATGTTGATGTCGATGATCTGCGCGCCGTTTGCAACGTTGTGACGCGCGGCCTCGGCCATCATCGCCGGATCGGCGCCCGCGATCTGCACCGCGATCGGCTCGACCTCGCCCGCGTGGTTCGCGCGGCGCATCGTCTTCTCGCTCTTCCACAACTGCGCGTTCGACGCGACCATCTCCGACACGGCGTAGCCCGCGCCGAGCCGCTTGCAGAGCTGGCGGAACGGCCGGTCCGTGACGCCCGCCATCGGGGCGACGAACAGGTTGTTGCGCAGGACGTGAGAGCCTAGGACGGGCATCGCAATGGGAGCGCCCGCGCGGGGCGCGGGCGGGGAGTAGGCGAAAGGGAAAACGCGTATTTTACCGTAACCGCCGGTGCCGCCGAATTGGGTAATTGTCGGCAATCGTCAAATCGTCGATGAATCTTGCGTGCAGGCGGGATGACGCATTGTGCGTGCCCGCGAAGCGCGGTAGCCGCGATGCGTCAGGTGCGCGTGCCCGGCGCGCTTATCGCCGCTGCCCGAACATCATCTGTCGCGCAAGGGCCGTCTTCAGCGGCGGCACGAATTCGAGCGCGGTGAGCGCCGCGCCGCGCAGCATCGCGAGCGGCCGCGAATCGATCGCGAACAGGCGCGCGAGCGTGTCGGTCGCGCCGATCGTCATGCGCCTGTCGAGCGCGCGGCGCGCGTTGAACGTCGCGAGCGCGAGCGGCGTCGCGCCGTGCTCGGACAGCGTCTCGGCGAGCGTATGCGCATCGCGCAGCCCGAGGTTCAGCCCCTGGCCCGCGACCGGATGCAATGTTTGCGCGGCGTTGCCGACGATCGCGATCCGCCCTTCGACGAGCGTTTGCGCGGCGGCGAGTCCGAGCGGGAAGGCCGCGCGCCCCGCGATCCGCGTGAAGCGCCCCAGCCGCGAGCCGAACGTCGCGCCGAGCTCGTGCAGGAATGCGTCGTCGGACAGTTCGCCGCGACGCCGCGCGACGTCCGGCGCGCAGCACCAGACGAGCGCGTAGTCCGCCTGCTGCGGGCCGCCGAGCGGCAGCAGCGCGAGCGGGCCTTCGGCGGTGAAGCGCTCCCACGCGACGCGCGGCCGCGGCGACGACACCGTGACGGTGCCGACGAGCGCCGTCTGCCCATAGTCGCGGCTCTGCGCGCTGTCGGCCAGCTTGCGCTTGCGATCGTTGAAGAGGCCGCCCTCCGCGTTGACGAGCACGCGCGTGCGCAACGTGCGCGCGCCTTGCGGCGTATCGAGCGCGATCGTCACGCCGTCTGCGTCCTGCGTCGGCGAATGCGCGGACGTCGACGTGAGCCAGTGCGCGGGCGTGCCACGCACCGCGCGGGCGAGCGCCTGCACGATCGCGCCGTAGCGCACGACGTAGCCGAGCGCGGCGAGGTCGTGCTCGTCGCGATCGATCAGCGTGCGGCCGAAGTGGCCGCGCTGCGATACATGGATGTGCTCGATCGGCGTCGCGTCGGCCGGCCAGCCGAGCGTATCGAGCAGCATCCGGCTGCCTTGCGACACCGCGATCGCGCGCGGATCGTTCGCGCTCGCGTCGGGGTCGCGCGCGTCGATGAGGGCGACCGACAGCGCGCGGGTCGCGCTGCGGCGCGCGAGCCAGCCGGCGAGCGCGAGCCCGACCGGCCCGGCGCCGACGATCGCGATGTCGAAGTCGAAAGCGGGCGTGGAGGCGGCAGTCGTCATCGTTCGTGAATCGTGGGTCTCGATAGGAAGCTGCGCAGGAATCCGCGTAGGAATTCGCGCGGGAAGCGGCGGGTGCGGATCACGGCTGCGGGCGCGGGCTCGGCGCCCGCGCGTCGCGCATCAGCGCCTCGATCTCGTCGGCGGCCACCGGCACGCCGCGCGTGATCAGCTCGCATCCCGTCGACGTGACGAACGCGTCGTCCTCGATCCGGATGCCGATGTTCCAGAACGCCTGCGGCACGTCGTCGGCCGGGCGCACGTACAGGCCCGGCTCGATCGTGAGCGCCATGCCCGCATGCAGCACGCGCGACGGCAACGCGCCGTCGTCGTCGCGCGGCGCGCCGCGCTCGCGGTAGTCGCCGCAATCGTGCACGTCCATTCCGAGCCAGTGGCCGGTGCGGTGCATGTAAAAGCGTGCGTACGCGCGCTCGGCAATCACGTCGTCGACGCTCGCAAAGCGCGTCTTCGGCACGAGCCCCGTGTCGAGCATGCCCTGCGCGAGCACGCGCACCGCCGCGTCGTGCGGCGCGTCGAACGGCGTGCCCGCGCGCGTCGCCGCGATCGCGGTTTCCTGCGCGGCGAGCACGATGTCGTAGAGCGCGCGCTGCGGGCCCGAGAAGCGGCCGTTCGCCGGGAAGGTGCGGGTGATGTCGGACGCATAGCCGTCGAGCTCGCACGCGGCGTCGATCAGGACGAGGTCGCCGTCGTCGACGATTGCGTTGCCGGCCGGATAGTGGAGCACGCACGCGTTCGCGCCCGTCGCGACGATCGAGCCGTACGCGGGCGACTGCGCGCCGTGGCGGCGGAACGTGTAGAGCAGCTCGGCCTCGAGCTCGTATTCGCGGATGCCGGGACGGCACGCGGCCATCGCGCGGCGGTGCGCGAGCGCGGAGATGTCGGCCGCGCGGCGCATGATCGCCTGCTCGTGCGCATCCTTGACGAGCCGCATGTCGTCGAGGAGCGGCCCGAGATCGAACGCGGCGCCCGGCGCGGCGACGCCTGCGCGCGCACGCGCGCGCACCGTGTCGAGCCAGCCGTTCAGGCGGCCGTCGAAGGCGGCCGACGCGCCGAAGCGGGTGTGCAGCGCGGGCGCGTCGGCGATGATGCGCGGCATCTCGGCGTCGAGCGCGTCGTACGGGAGCGCGGCGTCGAAGCCGAACGCGTCGCGCGCGGCTTCGGGGCCGAAATGGAACCCTTCCCAGATCTCGCGCTCGGGATTCTTCGCGCGGCAGAACAGGATCGAGCGCGGCGCGTCGCCCGCCGCCGATGCGTCGAGGACGAGGAGCGCGTCGGGCTCGGTGAAGCCCGTCAGGTAGTAGAAGTAGCTGTCGTGCCGGTACGGATAATCGCTGTCGCGATTGCGCGGGACTTCCGGCGCGGTGGGCACGATCGCGACGCCGCCGCCTTGCGCGCGCAGCGAGGCCAGCACGCGGTCGCGGCGCTGGCGGTAGACGTCGAGGGCAATGGCGGGTTCGGTCGGCTGATTCATCACGCGATTGTAGCGCCGTCGCGCGGGGCGCGCGCGGCGGGTGGGGCGGCGATCGTGCGGATGCATCGCGGCGGCGCGGCGGGCGTCGCGTGCGCGCGATCGCCGCCGCAAGATGGCCGCGCGAATTTGCGCCCCAATCACGCGCGACCCCGGCGGACTCGATCGAAACGAAACCGCGCGGCAGCCACCGCGGCTTCATCTCCGTCGCCCGGCTCGCGCGGCGGCGCGATTTGATTGTTGCAAACCATCCACAGGCCGGACGGCCGATTATCAACGAACGCGCAACGGCCGGTTATGATCGGCGACAACGTATACTCTCGGGCGCCATTCCCGACAGAAGACAGATGATGAAATTAATCGGTTCGCTCAGCAGCCCGTTCGTCCGCAAGGCGCGGATCGTGCTTGCTGAAAAGAAGATCGACTACAAGCTGGAGCTCGAAAACGTCTGGGCGCCGGATACGAACATCCATGCGTCGAATCCGATCGGCAAGGTGCCGTGCCTCGTGATGGAAGACGGTGCGGCCGTGTTCGACTCGCGCGTGATCTGCGAATACGTCGACACGCTTTCCCCCGTCGGCAAGCTGATCCCGCCGTCGGGACGCGAGCGCGTCGAGGTGCGGTGCTGGGAGGCGCTCGGCGACGGCGTGCTCGACGCGGCGGTCGCGATTCGCATCGAGCACACGCAGCGCGAGCCGCAGCATCGCAGCGAAGCGTGGGTCGCGCGCCAGCAGCGCAAGATCGACGACGGCCTCGTCGCGATGTCGCAGGGCCTTGCAGGCAAGGCGTGGTGCGTCGGCAATCACTACACGCTCGCCGACATCGCGCTTGGCTGCACGCTCGGCTACCTCGAGTTCCGGATGCCCGAGATCAACTGGCGCGAGCGCCATCCGAACCTCGACAAGCATTTCGCGAAGCTGGCGCAGCGCCAGCCGTTCATCGACACGGTGCCGCAATGACGCGTCGCCGCGCGCGCCGGCGATAAAAAAACGCCCCGTCCGGGGCGTTTTTTTGAGCGCACGCGGCGCGTTCGCAGCGATCCAAGTTCGCGGCGATCCGGGCCGGGGCGCGTGCGTGCGAGCCGAACGCGCCGTGCCGCAGCGGGTCATCCGATCCGGCCTACGCGCTCGCGCTCGCGCCTTTGCCGACGCGCGCATACACGCTTTCGCCGGGCGAGAACGAATCGCTGCGCGCGAGCGGCCACCACGTTTCGTACAGCGAGAAGCCGCAATGGCCGCCGTTGAGCAGCGCGCCCGGCTCCAGATACTTGAGCAGTTGCGACATCAGCCGGACCTCGTGCGGCGCGACGCGCTGCACGATGTGATGCGCGCGCAGCTCCGACGGATGCGACAGCCCCGCCGCCTGCACGAGCTCCTGCAGCGCGTGCAGCGTGTTGCGATGGAAGTTGTGGACGCGGTCGGCCTTGTCCGGCACGACGAGCGCGCGCTGGCGCACCGGGTCCTGCGTCGCCACGCCGGTCGGGCAGCGACCGGTGTGGCAGGTCTGCGCCTGGATGCAGCCGATCGCGAACATGAAGCCGCGCGCCGAGTTCACCCAGTCCGCGCCGATCGCGAGCGTGCGCGCCACGTCGAACGCGGTGATGATCTTGCCGCTCGCGCCGAGCTTCACGCGATCGCGCACGCCGATCCCGACGAGCGTGTTGTGCACCAGCAGCAGTCCTTCCTGCAGCGGCACGCCGACATGGTCGGTGAATTCGAGCGGCGCGGCGCCCGTGCCGCCTTCCGCGCCGTCGACGACAATGAAGTCCGGCACGATGCCCGTCTCGATCATCGCCTTCGCGATCCCGAAGAATTCCCACGGGTGGCCGATGCACAGCTTGAAGCCGGTCGGCTTGCCGCCCGACAGCGTGCGCAGCCGTTCGACGAATTCGAGCAGCCCGCGCGGCGTCGAGAATTCGGAATGCGTCGCGGGCGAGATGCAGTCCTTGCCCATCGGCACGCCGCGCGTCTCGGCGATCTCGGGCGTGATCTTCGCGGCCGGCAGCACGCCGCCGTGGCCGGGCTTCGCGCCCTGCGACAGCTTGATCTCGATCATCTTGACCTGCGGATCGGCGGCCTGCTTCGCGAACCTGTCGGGGTTGAAGGTGCCGTCGTCGTTGCGGCAGCCGAAGTAGCCGGACGCGATTTCCCAGATGATGTCGCCGCCGTTCTCGCGGTGGTACTTCGACAGCGAGCCTTCGCCCGTGTCGTGCGCGAAGCCGCCTTTCTTCGCGCCGAGGTTCAGCGCCCGGATCGCGTTCGCCGACAGCGAGCCGAAGCTCATCGCCGACACGTTGAAGATCGAGATGTCGTACGGTTGCGCGCGGTTCGCGCCGACACGGATGCGGAAATCGTGGTTCGGCAACCGGGTGGGCGCGAGCGAGTGGCTGATCCACTCGTGCGCGACCGCCTTCACGTCGAGCTCGGTGCCGTACGGCCGGTTGTCGGCCACGTTCTTCGCGCGCTGGTAGACGACGCTGCGCTGCGCGCGCGAGAACGGCTTCTCGTCGGTGTCGTCCTCGACGAAGTACTGGCGGATTTCCGGGCGGATGAATTCGAACAGGAACCGCAGATGGCCCCAGAGCGGGTAGTTGCGCAGGATCGCGTGGCGGTCCTGGTTCAGGTCGTACAGGCCGAGCGCGACGAGCGCGGCGACGGGCGCGATCCACAGCCACGAGATCGTGTGCCGCGCCGCGAGCGCGGCGACGGCCGCGAAGAGGGCGAGCGCGCACCACATCGCGAGATAGCGTCGAGAAAGCATGGGGACTCCATATCGTTTTTCGGATGCCGCCATGCGCGGACGAACGGCAAGGCGGCGCGCGCGCACGGCGCCTCGCCGGCGCGGCGTGCTCCGCGTGCCGCAAGTCTAAACCGATCGGGGCTCAGCGCGCTTCGACGAGCGCCGGCGCGCGGCCCGCGGGCGCGGCGTCGGCTCGCCCCGTCGCCGCGGATTCGATGATCCCGCCGCCCAGGCACACGTCGCCGTCGTACAGCACCGCCGACTGGCCGGGCGTGACCGCCCATTGCGGCTCGTCGAACACGAGCGAGAAGCGCTCGCCGCCCGCCGCCTCGCCGGGCGCGGCGCGGCCGAACGCGCACGGCGCATCCGCCTGCCGGTAGCGGGTTTTCGCGCCGCACCGCGCGCCGTCGGCGGGCGGCTCGCCCGCGACCCAGCTCACGTTGCCTGCAACGAGCTCGCGCGAGCGCAGCCACGGATGATCGTGGCCCTGCACGACGTAGAGCGTGTTCGACGCGATGTCCTTCGCCGCGACGAACCACGGCTCACCGCTGCCGTCCTTGCTGCCGCCGAGGCCGATGCCCTTCCTCTGGCCGAACGTGTAGAACGCGAGGCCGATGTGCTCGCCGACCGTCTTGCCGTCCGGCGTCTTCATCGGGCCGGGTTTCGTCGGCAGATAGCGGTTCAGGAAATCGCGGAACGGGCGCTCGCCGATGAAGCAGATGCCCGTCGAATCCTTTTTCTTCGCGTTTGGCAGGCCGATCTGCGCGGCGATCTCGCGCACCTTCGTCTTCGGGATCTCGCCGAGCGGGAACATCGTCTTCGACAACTGCGCCTGATTGAGGCGATGCAGGAAGTACGACTGGTCTTTCGTATGATCGAACGCCTTCAGCAGTTCGAAGCGCCCGTCGCGCTCGCGCACGCGCGCGTAGTGGCCGGTCGCGATCGTCTGCGCGCCGAGCGACATCGCGTGATCGAGGAACGCCTTGAACTTGATCTCCGCGTTGCACAGCACGTCCGGGTTCGGCGTGCGGCCCGCCGAGTATTCGCGCAGGAACTCGGCGAACACGCGGTCCTTGTATTCGGCCGCGAAGTTTACGGCCTCGACGTCGATGCCGATCAGGTCCGCGACCGACACGACGTCGATCCAGTCCTGCCGCGTCGAGCAGTATTCGCCGTCGTCGTCGTCCTCCCAGTTCTTCATGAACAGGCCGACGACGTCGTAGCCCTGTTCCTTCAAGAGCCACGCGGTCACCGACGAATCGACGCCGCCCGACATGCCCACCACGACCCGACGCTTCGTCATTTGCCCACCGCCTGATGATCCGGGGCCGCGCGATACGGCGCGACCGAATGCGTATGCACGAAATCGAGCGGCACGCGGCGGCCGGCGAGGTAGTCGTCGACGCAGCGCATCACCGCGGGCGACCGGTGGCGATCCTCGCATGCGCGCAGCTCGTCGGCCGTCATCCACAGCGCGCGGACGATGCCGTCGTCGAGCGCGCGGTGGGCGAGCGCGTCGCCTGCGCGGCCGCAGAACGCGAAGCGCAGGTAGGTCGCGCCGACGCTCGCCGGGCGCGCGTAGTGCGCGACGTACACGCCGACGAGCGCGTGGGGCTCGAACGGGTGCGCGGTTTCCTCGAGCGCCTCGCGCGCGACGGCTTCGACGAGCGTCTCGCCGGCTTCGAGGTGGCCGGCTGGCTGGTTGATGCGCAGGCCGGACGACGTGTGTTCTTCGATCACGAGAAAGCGCCCGTCGCGTTCGGCGATCGCGGCGACCGTCACGTGCGGGGTCCAGATTTCGGGTTTCATAGCCGCGCATTTTACCGGTTGCGCCGCGCCGCTGCCGAGCGCGCGTATAGCTCGGTTCCGACCCCGGCGCAACTCCGGGCGTTGCCGATGCGCACCGGCGTGTCGACCGGGAAAGGGGCGCATTGCTGAATCGTCGCCGCTTTCGGTTAAAGTGGCGCCTGAAACAGCCGTTGCCTTCGAGCCGGTATGTCAGTCGCCCGGCTCGCCGTCGCAGTAGAACGAAGAAAGAGGAGGGATCGACGATGCATATCGGAGTGCCTGCCGAAACGCGGGCGAACGAGGCGCGCGTGGCCGCGACGCCGGAGACGGTCAGGAAATACGCGGCGGCCGGCCACCGCGTGACGGTCGAGCGCGGCGCGGGCGTGGCCGCCAGCTTTCCGGACGACGCGTATGCGGCGGCCGGCGCGGAACTGGCCGACGCAGCCGCCGCGTTCGGGGCGGACATCGTGCTGAAGGTTCAGGCGCCGACCGACGCGGAAAGCGGGCAACTGAAGCGAGGCTCGGTTCTGATCGGCATGCTCGAGCCGTTCAACGCCGAGCAGGCGGCGCGCCTGGCGGCCGCGGGCGTCACGGGCTTCGCGCTCGAGGCCGCGCCGCGCACCACGCGCGCGCAGAGCCTCGATGTGCTGTCGTCGCAGGCGAACATTGCCGGCTACAAGGCGGTGCTCGTCGCCGCGGCGCTGTATCCGCGCTTCTTTCCGATGCTGATGACGGCCGCGGGCACCGTGAAGGCCGCGCGCGTGCTCGTGCTCGGCGCGGGCGTCGCGGGCCTGCAGGCGATCGCGACCGCGAAGCGCCTGGGCGCGGTGATCGAGGCGTCCGACGTGCGCCCGGCGGTCAAGGAGCAGATCGAATCGCTCGGCGCGAAATTTCTCGACGTTCCTTATGAAACGCAAGAAGAGCGCGATGCGGCGCAAGGCGTCGGCGGCTACGCGCGACCGATGCCGGCATCGTGGCTCGGGCGGCAGGCGGCGCTCGTGCACGAGCGCGCGAAGCAGGCCGACATCGTGATCACGACCGCGCTGATTCCGGGCCGCCCCGCGCCGACGCTGATCTCGGTCGAGACCGTGCAGTCGATGAAGCCGGGCTCGGTGCTCGTCGATCTCGCGGCGGGGCGCGGCCCCGAATTCGACGGCAGGAAGAGCGGCAACTGCCCGCTCACCGTCGCCGATCGGGTGATCGTTCACCAGGGCGTGACGATCGCGGGCTACACGAACCTGGCCGCGATGGTGCCCGCCGACGCGTCGTCGCTCTACGCGCGCAACCTGTTCGACTTCCTGAAGCTGATCGTCACGAAGGAAGGCGCGCTCGACATCGATCTTTCGGACGACATCGTCGCCGCGACGCTCTTGTGCCGCGACGGCGAAGTCGCGCGCAAATAACGGGAGGAGGTCATGGAGATCATCAATCACACGGTCATCAACGTGATCATTTTCGTGCTGGCGGTGTACGTCGGCTACCACGTCGTATGGAACGTGACGCCCGCGCTGCACACGCCGCTGATGGCGGTGACCAACGCAATCTCGGCGATCGTGATCGTCGGCGCGATGCTCGCGTCGGCGCTCACGCTCGGCGGCGTCGGCAAGGCGTTCGGCACGTTCGCCGTCGCGCTCGCGGCCGTCAACGTGTTCGGCGGCTTCCTCGTGACGCGGCGCATGCTCGAGATGTTCAAGAAGAAGGAGCCGAAGCAGAAGGCCGGCGAGGCGAAGGAGGGCGCGCGATGAGCATGAACGTCGTCACGCTGCTGTACCTCGTTGCTTCGGTGTGCTTCATCCAGGCGCTGAAGGGGCTGTCGAACCCGAAGAGCGCTAGACGAGGCAATCTATTCGGCATGGTCGGCATGGCGATCGCGATCCTCACGACCGTTGCGCTGATCGCGAAGCAGGCCACGTGGCTCGGCGCGAACCTGCCGCTCGGCCTCGCGCTCGTGTTCGGCGCGCTCGTGATCGGCGGCGCGGTGGGCGCGGTGATCGCCGCGCGCGTCGAGATGACGAAGATGCCGGAGCTCGTCGCGGCGATGCACTCGCTGATCGGCCTCGCGGCCGTGTGCATCGCGATCGCGGTGGTCGCGGAGCCGGAGGCGTTCGGGCTCGTGCCGCAGGACGCGACGCTGCCGAACTTCATTCCGTACGGCAACCGGATCGAGCTCTTCATCGGCACGTTCGTCGGCGCGATCACGTTCTCGGGCTCGGTGATCGCGTTCGGCAAGCTGTCGGGCAAGTACAAGTTCCGGCTGTTCCAGGGCGCGCCCGTCGTCTATCCGGGCCAGCATCTGATCAATCTGATGCTCGCGCTCGCGATGCTCGGCTTCGGCGCGCTGTTCTTCCTCACGCAATCGTGGCTGCCGTTCGGGATCATGACGGCGATCGCGTTCGCGCTCGGCGTGCTGATCATCATCCCGATCGGCGGCGCGGACATGCCGGTCGTCGTGTCGATGCTGAACTCGTACTCGGGGTGGGCGGCGGCTGGCATCGGCTTCTCGCTGAACAACGCGATGCTGATCATCGCCGGCTCGCTCGTCGGCTCGTCGGGCGCGATCCTGTCGTACATCATGTGCCACGCGATGAACCGCTCGTTCTTCAACGTGCTGCTCGGCGGCTTCGGCGCGGAACCGGGCGCGGCGGCGGGCGGCGCGAAGGAGCAGCGGCCGGTGAAGTCGGGCTCGGCGGAGGATGCGTCGTTCATGCTCGGCAACGCGGAATCGGTCGTGATCGTGCCGGGCTACGGGCTTGCGGTGGCGCGCGCGCAGCATGCGCTCAAGGAGCTGACCGACAAGCTCGTCGAGAAGGGCGTCGACGTGCGCTATGCGATCCACCCGGTCGCCGGGCGGATGCCCGGGCACATGAACGTGCTGCTCGCGGAAGCGGAAGTGCCGTACGACATCGTGTTCGAGATGGAGGACATCAACGGCGAGATGGGCCAGGCCGATGTGGTGCTCGTGCTCGGGGCGAACGACGTGGTGAATCCGGCCGCGAAGAACGATCCGAAATCGCCGATCGCGGGGATGCCGATCATCGAGGCGTACAAGGCGCGCACGGTGATCGTCAACAAGCGGTCGATGGCGGCGGGCTATGCGGGCCTCGACAACGAGCTCTTCTACATGGACAAGACGATGATGGTCTTCGGCGATGCGAAGAAGGTCATCGAGGACATGGTGAAGTCGGTCGAATGACGCCGCGGGCGGGCGCCCGGCCGGCGCTCGGCCGGGCGTTCGGGGCATCTCGTATCGTGAATCGCGTGTCGTGAATCGCGCCGGTCGGCGTGCGGCCCTTGGGGAAGCGCGTCGATGCGGCCCCGCCGCGCTCAACGCACGGGCGCGTTCGCCTTGCGCAGATAGTCGGCGAGCCGTTTGCCTTCCTGATCGGGAAACGGGTCGTGCACCGCGACTTCGTTCATGCGCGCGATGTCGAAGGTGCGGAAGTCCTCGCGCAGCTCGCACCACGCGCCGATCGTCCAGCGTCCGCCCCAGTACACGAGACCGAGCGGCCACACGCGGCGCGTCGTCCGCGCGCCGAGCCGGTCGCAGTAAGCGAAGCTGACGATGCGGCGGCCGTCGACCGCTTCGTGCAGCGCATCCACTTTTTCCGGGAACGCGCGGTCGATGTGAAACGACGGCGCGAACACCGCGAGCCGGTCGAGCGTCGCGCGCTTGTCGGCGGGCATCGCCGACGCGATCTTCGCGAGCGCCGAACGCGCGCCGCCCGCAAAGCGCGCGCCGCCCCACGTTTCGAGCATCCGCGCGCCCGCCGCGAGCGCGGCAAGCTCTTCGGCCGTGAACGTGAGGGGCGGCAGGCTCGCCGCGCGGTTCAGGCGATAGCCGATTCCGGCTTCGCCCTCGATCGGCACGCCCGACAGTTGCAGGTCCCGCACGTCGCGATAGACGGTGCGCGGCGACACCGACAGCCAGTCGGCGAGCTGCTGCGCGGTCGTCAGGCGGCGGCCGCGCAGCAATTCGGCGATCTGGAACAGGCGGTCGGCGCGGCGCGTCATCGCGGGGCTACGGGCTGGGAAACAGGGTGGAGAATGCCGCGATGATAGCGCCGCGCGCGGCGGCTGGCGCGCGCGGTTTTCGTAGTCGGCGCAATGCGCGCGATTGTTGCGGCGAATGGTTGCGCAAGCGTTGCCGCCCACGTTTCCGCCGCCTCGCGCGGCGCGGCCCCGCGCGTTGCGGCGACGCGCGCGGCGCCCGTCTTGCCCGCGTGCGCGAGCCCGCGCCCGCCCGGCGACGCGCTCAACTGCATTTGAGCGAATGCAGGCCGATGCGATTGCCCTCGGTGTCGACGAGGTAGCCGATGTAGCCGTAGTTGTTCGGCAGCTCGATCACCGCGCCCTGCACGATGCCGCCCGCGCGCTTCGCGCGCTCGAGCGCGGCCGTCACCGGACCGTTCGCGTTCAGGTAGACGACGGCGCCGTCCGCGCCCGGCTTCAGCCGCTGCGGATCGCAGACGACCGCGCCGCCCGTGGCCGCTTCCGGATGCACGAAGACCGCGGTCGGCACGCCGCCGATCACCTCGCGCTGCAACGCCGTCTGCAGCACGGTTTCATAGAAGCGGATCGCGCGGTCGAAATCGACTGACGGAAGGTCGAACCAGGCGATCACGCTTTCGCTTTTTGCGGTAGTCATTGCAAGCTCCATGTACGTTGATGGGCGGGGGAATCCGTTCCGCCAAACCCGCGTCGCAGTGTGCGCGGGGCCTGCTGACAACGTATTGTCAGCAGCGTAACGGCGCTTGACGCGCCGGCTTCAGGTCGCACAATGAAGCGATGCCGGCCGGCTCCGGCGGGCATCGCGCTCGCCGCGCGCGTGCCGAAGCGCCGACGGACGGCTCGCCGGCCCGGCACGCGGATTCGAAACGGCCTGCATCGATGGAGACGACGATGGCTGACCTCGCTTATGTGTACGTGACGTATATCGCATCGACGCCCGAGCGCGTGTTCGATGCGCTGACCAACGCGGAGCTGACGAAGGAATACTGGTGCCGGCACCGCAATGCATCGCCGGACTGGCGGCCCGGCTCGCGCTGGGAGCATCAGGATTACGACGATCCGCGCACGGTCGACCTCGTCGGTGACGTGATCGAGAACGATCCGCCGAACCGGCTCGTGATCTCGTGGCGGTTCCCGACGGGCAGCGAGGACACGCGCGTGACGTTCGCCGTCGAGCCGTTCATGGACGATGCGGTGCGCCTGACCGTCAGGCACGAGAACCTCGTGCCGGATTCGGACATGGACCGCGGGATCAGAATGGGGTGGCCCGTCGTGCTGTCGAGCCTGAAGACGCTGCTCGAGACGGGACGGCCGCTCGCGATGACGGCGCGCCGCTGGCATGGCGGGAGCGCGGACGGGCGGTGACGGGCGTGCGCCGCGCCGGCGCGCGCGGCGGGCGGCGCAGACGTTTGCGCCGCCGTCGTAAAGCCCGCGCGCACGCCGCGCGGCAAACGCGCCGCGCGTTATTCGCCGTCGTCGGCCGCCGCCGGGCGCTGCCGGACGCTGCCCGCGATCAGATCGAAGCGGAACAGCCGGCACTCGAGCGCGCCGTTGAAGAGCGGCGTCTTCGCCGATTCGCGCAGCCGCAACTGGCCCGGCAGCGTGCGGTCCGAGCTCAGCATGAACGCCTGCCAGCCGGTGAAGCGCTGCTTGAGCGCGTCGCCGAGCGCGCGGAAGAATTCGCCGTCGGGCGAATCGGCGTGCGTGCGGCGGAACGCGTCGTCGCCGCCGCGGTTCTTGCCCGTCTCGCGCACGTCGCCGCGCGGGCCGCGGCCGCGCACCTCGATCCGCTCGCCGTACGGCGGGTTCGTGACGATCATGCCGGGCGCGGCGACGGGCGGCGTCATGTTGCGCGCGTCGATCTGCTTGAGCCACAGCGGCGGCACCCCCGCGCGCTCGAGGTTCGCGCGCGTCTTATCGAGCATGTCGCCGGAGATGTCGCTGCCGAAGATCAGCAGATCGTCGCGCTTGCCGCGCGCCGCGCGCTTCGCGTCCATCGCGGCGACCTTCAGCGCCTGCCACGCGGTGATGTCGTATTGCTTGAGCTTCTCGAAGCCGAAGCGGCGCTCGACGCCCGGCGCCACGCCGAGCGCGATCTGCGCGGCTTCCGCGACGAACGTGCCGCTGCCGCACATCGGATCGTAGAACGGCGTGCCGGGCGTCCAGCCGGCCAGGCGCAGGATGCCCGCCGCGAGGTTCTCGCGCAGCGGCGCCGCGCCCTTGTCGAGGCGCCAGCCGCGCTTGAAGAGCGGCTCGCCGGACGTATCGAGATACAGCGTGCAGTCGCCCGCCGTCAGGAATGCGAACACGCGCACGTCGGGCTGCGCGGTGTCGATGCTCGGGCGCGCGCCCGTCTTCTCGCGCAGGCGGTCGCAGATCGCGTCCTTCACGCGCAGCGTCGCGAATTCGAGGCTCTTCAGCGGCGACTTGATCGCGGTGATGTCGACGCGCAGCGTCTGCGTCGGCGCGAACCAGCGCTCCCACGGCTGTTCGAGCGCGAGCGCGTAGACATCCTGCTCGTTGCGGTACGGGCGGTGCGCGATCTTCAGCAGCACGCGGCTCGCGATCCGCGAATGCAGGTTGGCCGCCATGCCGGCCGCCCAGCCGCCGCGGAAATGGACGCCGCCCGGCACCTGCGCGCCCGCGTCGTACGGGGCGATCGCGTGGCGCGCGGCGATCTCCGCGAGCTCGGCGGCGAGCGCGGCCTCGAGCCCGCGCGGGCAGGGAGCGAAGAAGTCGAATAGGGTCGGCGAGGACATAAGGCGGGCTGTTGCGTGCAAAAGTACGCCATTGTACGCGGGGTGCGTGCTAGGACCGTCACGTCGCTACGCCGTCATGCCGTTACGTCGTCACCGCCGCCGCGCGGCGGCGTCCGCGTCGCGACGGCCGGCCCGGAGCTCAGTGTCAGTGCGCGCGGGATTCGCCCGCCGCGCCGCCGCCGCGCGGCGGCCACACGAGGCTCGCCGGCCGCGCGAGCACCGCGCGGCCGATCGCGGCGACGAGCGCGCGCACCTTCGTCGGCCGCAGGCTGCGCGAGCGCACCGCCATCGTGAACGCGAGCGCGAAGCTCACCGCGACGTTCAGGATCGCCATGCCGAAGACGCCCGCGACCGCCCACCACAGCTCGGCCGTGTGCAGCGTCTGCCTGCCGAGCACGCCGATCGCGACGCCGATCGAGCCGGCGGAGAGCGTCACGTGCCGCACTTCGAACGAGAACGCGAATGCGCTGACGATCGCCGGCACGAGCCCGAGCATCAGCCCGAGCCCGACGTTGCCGACGACGCCCGCGACGTTCGAGCGGCAGAAGTGCGCGAGCTTCGCCGCGCCCGCGACGCCGAGCGTGATGCGCAGGCGGCGGTTGTACGCGAGCGCGTCGCCGACGCGATGCAGCACGAACCAGTTGTCGGCCCAGCCGGCGAGGAGGCTCGACGCCCACAGCAGCACGCCTGTAAGCGCCGCGTAGATCGGCGTCGGGCCGATGAGCGAGAACGATTTCAGCGTCGCGTGCGCCTTTTCGGGCGAGATCAGGTTCGCGTGCAGAACGCCGCTCGCGAACATCTGCACGGCGAAGCACACGGGCAGCACGACGAGCACGTTGCCGCTGATCGCGGCCGCCTGCGTGCGGATCAGCGCGATCACCGACGACACGAACTGCTTCACGCCGTCTTCGTGGCCGGTGCCGTCGAGTTCGCGCGCGATCGTCGGCGCGGTCATCGCCGGCTGTTTCGTCGCGAGCGTGAAGTGCAGGAAGTGCATCAGCATGAAGCTCGCCGCGTAGTTGATGCCGGCGAGCAGCCCCTCGAGCATCGATTGCAGGTGCGCGCCCGTGATCCCGAACTTGATGCAAACGGTGGCGACCGTCACGAGGCCGCCGCCCGCCGCCATGCGCAGCATCTTCAGATATTCGGCGCGGCCGCGCGAGATGTAGTGCTCGCCCGTGTCGGCGTTCGTCTCGACGAGCTTGCGCGCGAAGAGGGCGAAGTTGCTGCGCACGAGGTGCGCCACGCTCTGGCTGTTCTGGTTCGCGTCGACGAGCTCGGCTGTCAGGTGCGCGAGGCCGCGCAGGTCGTCGCGCGCCATCCACGCGTTCAGGAGCGCCTCCGCGCGCAGGATGCGCATGCGCATCCGTTCGACCTGGAACACGATGTCGACCGACACGCCGTTGCGGTACAGATGCGAGAACACGTCGTCGATCGACACGCGGCACTCGTCGAGCAGCACGCGCAGATAGTTGACCTCGTGCAGCAGCTTGCTCGGATCGCCGCCGTCGTCGAGCGCGGCCTGCGCGGTCTCGACGGCGAGCATCGCGCGCGTGAGCCGGTAGAACGGCTGCGCCTCGAGCGGCGTGCGCGCGTCCTCGTCGGACAGGCGGCTGCGCACGGTCTGCGACAGCCCCGTCGAGCTGATCTGGCACGTAAGGTTGTGCAGCGCGGCGAGCAGATCGCGCGAGAACGAGCCGGGCTGGTGGCGCTCCTTGTCGGTCACGTCGAACGCGAACAGGTCGGCCAGACGCGCGAGCAGGTCGTCGGGCAGCGCGTCGATCCACTGCGCGTCGGCGGGCGACGGAAACATCAGCGTGAAGAGCGCGGCGAGCTCGCGGCGGTTCGGCGCGGGCGGGATCAGCGACGAATCGATCCGCTCGACGAGCGCGCCGAAGAAGCCCGAATGCACGGGCATCCCGGCGTCGCACAAGAGCGAGATGCCGTCGCTTTCGCGCAGCACGCCGCGCAGCAGGCGCGCGACGTTCGTCTTCCATTCGGGATTGCGCTCGAGCACGTGGAGCACGTAGCGCAGCCGCGCGTGCGCCGCGAACGTGCGCTCGCCGGATTCGGCCTGCGCGGGCGCGGCGGCGGCCATCGCGCCGTCGCGATGCAGCCAGTGCGCGAGCTCGATCAGCCACTCGGCGCGTTCCGCGTATGGCGCGCCGGCGTCGGCTGTCGCGAGGAGCGCGTCGAGCTGATGACTCGCGCTGCGCGACGCGCGCCACTTCTTGATCAGGGTCGTCAGGGAATCGAACATAAGCGGAATATCGGGCGCCCCTACGGGCAGGGTTCTGTCGGGATGCTGTGCAAACCGGCGGCGCGGCGCAAGGGCGGCTCGCGCGCGGCGGTTCGGCCGGCCGTGCAGGCGTTGCGGCGTTCTCCGAATGCGCGGCGCCGCGGCGCGCGGCGCAATGGCGGACCGGCACGGTCCGGAGCGGCGGCGGGGCGGCGCAGCCAGCGCACATGATGGCCCCGGCTTGCCGGGAGGTGCGTAGGATCGTCAATCGACGCGAAAAACGCAAGGCGACTGTCGGCGGCGGCGTCGGTTCCTCGGTCGAATCGATAAACAATGTCAAACGGGGCGGCGGGGCTTGCGGGCCTCGGATTGTCCGGCCTTCGGAATCTCGGGCGGCCTGGAGCGGTTCGGGGCGGACGCTCGGCCGAACGGGCAGACGGACGGGCCAACGGGCGCGGTTTCCAGCCGGGTTCGGCACGACAAAAGGGGCGCCTGGCGGGACGCGCCCGGCGTGGCGGCTCCGGCCGGCTCGGCGCTGGCCGGGCCGGGCGATCTGCGGCTATCGGCCGCGACCGCCGGCTCCGGATTCCGGGTCGGTGCGGTGCGTTTGCGCACGGCGGCCGGTGTCACGGCGCGTCGCCGACGCGTTGCGAGTCCGCCTCGGCCGGGCCCGCCGGACAGCGCACGACGGGCGTCGCGAGTGCCGCGTCGCCCGCCGCATTCTTCGCCATCGCCGCCGCTTTCCTCGCCGCCGCGCCATCCGCCGCGCCGTTCGCGCGCGCGGCCGCCATCGCGCGCACGCCGGCCGCGATCTGGTCGGCGAGCGCGCCGATCGCCTGCCGGTGGCCCGCGACGAGCGCGTCGTAGCCCGCCTGCACCGGCTCGACGACGTCGGTGCGGCAGGTCATCACCGCCTGGCTCGGCAGCGCGCGCACGCTCCAGACGGCCGCGAGCGCCGCGTGCCTGCCCGGCCACGACTCGAAGCGCTGGACGTTCACGCTGACCCGGTAGACGGGCACGCCCGCCGGATACGCGGCGTTCGCGACATCGATCGTGTCGAGCCGTCGCGTGAGCGCCGACGACAGCGCGCGGCGGATCTCGTCGGCGGGCGGCGACGCCCAGCGCTCTTCCTCGAGCACGTCGACCCGCGCGGCGTTCCTCTGCACGACGAGCTGATTCTTCGCGACCTGCTCCGGCACGTCGACGGACGGTACCTGGATCAGGAACGCGGGATTCGCGCTGACGGTCCGGGCGGCGCCGGCCGCCGCCGCGGCGTCGAGCGTGTAGAAGCGTGCGGGCGGCGACGACGAGCAGGCCGCGAGCATGGCCGCCGCCGCAACGGCAGCCGCGGCAGCCGCGGCGGCGCGCGAAACACGCGCCGGTCGGAGCGAGCGTGCGGTCATTTCTGATCTCCTGGTTTGCCTTTCAGCAGCGATTCGGGATGCCGCTCGAGGTAGTCGGCGAGCGCGTTCAGCGATTGCAGGGTGCGCGTGAGCTCCTTCAGCGCGCCGCGCACGTCCGATTGCAGCGGCGAATCCTGCTGCAGCGTCGCCTCCGCGGTGGTGAAGGTCTGCTTCGCCGCGGACAGCGTGTCGCGCGCCTCGGGCGCAACTTCCGTGTCGAGCCGCTTGAACAGCTTGTCCGCGTTCGCGAGCGCGCTGTTCAGGTTCGCGCCGATCTGGTCGAACGGCACCTTGTCGAGCTTCTTCGCGATGTCGGCGACCTGCAACTGCAGCTCGTCGAGCGTGTTCGGCACGGTCGGCAGCTCGACCGGCTCGTGGTCGAGATCGACCTTCGCGGGCGGCGCCTTCGGGAAGAAGTCGAGCGCGACGTACAACTGGCTCGTCAGCAGGTTGCCCGTGCGCAACTGGCCGCGCAGCCCGTGCTGGACGAGCCGCGACAGCATCTCGCGCCGCGCCGCGTAGCCCTTGTCCTGCGACGCCTCGCGGAACTTCCGGCCGAGCCGGTCGGGGTAGACGTTCATCGTCACCGGCATCGTGAAGGTCTTCGTCTTCGGATCGAAGTCGATGCCGATGTTCGTCACCTGGCCGAGCACGATGCCGCGGAAGTCGACGGTCGCGCCGACCGACAGCCCGCGCAGCGACTGGTTGAAGTTCATCACGACCTGCACCGGCTCGCCGTCCGGCTCGCGCATCGCGTCGCCTTCGTCGGCGCCCAGGCGGAACGTCATGTTGTTCGGCGCGGGCGGGCCGGCCGCCTGGTTCGGCGGCGACTGGAACGCGATGCCGCCGAGGATCACCGTCGCGAGCGACTGCGTGTTCAGCTTGAAGCCGCTCGAATCGAGCCGCAGGTCCACGCCGCTTGCCTGCCACCAGCGCGAGTTCAGGCCGACGTACTGATCGTAAGGCGCGTTGACGAACACGCGGAACGTAACGCCCGTGCCGTCCTTGTCGAGCGAGAAGCCGACGACCTGGCCGACCTGCACGCGCCGGTAGTAGATCGGCGAGCCGATGTCGATCGAGCCGAGCGAATCGCCGCGCAGCACGTACTGCGTGCCCTTCTGATCGCCCGTGACGGCGGGCGGCGTCTCGAGCCCGGTGAACGACTTCTCGGCCTCGTCCGAGCGGCCCGCGTCGACGCCGATGTACGCGCCCGACAGCAGCGTGCCGAGCCCCGACACGCCCGTCGCGCCGACGCGCGGCCGCACGACCCAGAAGCGCGTGCCCTTCACCGCGAAGTCCTCGGCTTCCTTCTTCAACTGCACGTCGACGAGCACGTGCGACAGATCCTTCGACAGCTTGATCGTCTTGACCATCCCGATCTCGACATCCTTGTACTTGACCTGCGTCTTGCCGGGCTCGAGGCCCTCGGCGCTCTTGAAGCTGATCGTGATCTCCGGCCCGCGCTCGAGCACCGATTTGACGACGAGCCCGATGCCGATCAGCGCGGCGACGAGCGGCACGAGCCACACGAGCGACGGCAGCCAGCCGGAGCGCCGCGTGATCACGGGCTCGGGGAGCACCGGCGGCTCGCCGCCGGGCGGAGTGGGGGGGGCCGCGTTCGGGTCGTGCTTCGGGCCTTGCGGTCTATTCATGAGGATTCCCTGAGTTTTCTACGTTGTCCCAGATGAGGCGCGGGTCGAACTGCATCGACGCGAGCATCGTCAGGATCACGACGGAGCCGAACGCGAGCGCGCCGGGCCCCGCCGTGATCACCGCGAGCGAGCGGAAATGGACGAGCGCGACCGTCAGCGTGACGACGAAGATGTCGAGCATCGACCAGCGGCCGATCCGCTCGACGATCCGGTAGAGCCGGGTGCGCTGCATCGGCCGCCACGCGGAGCGGCGCTGCGCGGTGAAGACGAGGATCGTGAGCACGCCGAGCTTCAGCATCGGCACGAGGATGCTCGCGACGAACACGACGACGGCGAGCGGCCATTCGCCCGACGTCCAGAAAAAGACGACGCCGCTCATGATCGTGTCTTCCTGCGAGCCGACGATCGACGCGGTGCGCATGATCGGCAGCAGGTTCGCCGGAATGTAGAGGATCGCGGCGGCGATGAGGAGCGCGAGCGTGCGCGCGATGCTGTCCGGCGTGCGCAGGTGCAGCGCGGCGCCGCAGCGCGCGCAGTGCTCGGGCTTCTCGTGCGAGCCGAGCGAATCCGGCGACGGCCGCGCGAGCTTCTGCACATGGCCGCACGCATGGCAGCTCGCCAGGCCCGCGCGCGCGGCGGTCACGATCCCGGTCATCGCGCGCCCGCCTCGTCGCTTGCGCCGCGCGCCGTGCCGGCCGCGCGCTCGCGCAGCGAATCGGCGATATCCCACAGCGTGCGCGGATCGAACATCACGACGACGGCGAGCATCAGCGTGAGCGCCGCGAACGCGAAGAGGGCGGCCTCGGGGATCACGCGCGCGAGGCTCACCATCTTGACGATCGTGACGAGGATGCCGAGCATGAACACTTCGATCATTCCCCACGGGCGCACGAGCTGGATCGCGCGCAGCACGCGGTTGAAGCCGGGCGGAATCGCGCCCGAGCGCAGCGCAAAGAGCACGTAGAGGAGCGCGGACATCTCGACGAGCGGAAACAGCAGCGTCGAGCAGAACACCATCGCGGCGACGAGCGGCATCCCCTGATTCCACATCGCCTCGAGCGCGCCGAAGAGCGTCGTCTGCACGCGCATCCCGTTCACGTCCATTTCGAGGATCGGGAAGGCCTGCGCGATCAGGAACGTGATGAGCGCGCCCGTCGTGAGCGCGCAGATGCGGTCGACCTGCGCCGAGCCGCTCCGGTAGAGCAGCGCGTCGCAGCGCGGGCAGCGGGCGGTGTCCTTGCCGCTAAGGCGCGGTTTGTGCAACAGTGCGTCGCATTCGTGACAGGCAATCAGGGTGTTTCTATCCATATGGAAAGGCGGTTGCGCGGCGTCGCAGCGACGCGTTCACAGGGCCGGAACCCGCGCCAATCTTATCAAAAGGCGATTTTTGAAGTGTCAAGCCTCGATGGCGGGCAGATGGCGCCGGGCGCTGCGCCGCCCGGCCCGCCCGGCTGCGGCGGCCGTTTCGGGATTCTGCCATTCGCCGGCGGTTGCGGTAGCATGGCGGCCGTGACATGTGTCGGGCGGGAAATGCGGTAGCGCCGGCGCGGCTTTTCGCTCAACTGAGGAATTCATGGCATCGTTTTCATCTTCGGCTTCGCCCGCAGCAGCTTACACGCGCACCGCGATCGCGCTCCACTGGCTGATCGCGCTCCTGATCGTGTGCGGCTTCGCGCTCGGCTGGGTGATGACGGGCATTTCGGGCTTCACGCCAGCGAAGCTCAAATATTATTCGTGGCACAAGTGGATCGGCGTGACGGTGTTCGCGATCGCGATCGTGCGCGTGCTCTGGCGCGCAACCCACGTGCCGCCGCCGATGCCGGCCGGCATGCCCGCGTGGCAGCGGGCGGGCGCGCATGCGGTGCACGGGCTGCTCTACGTGCTGACGTTCGTGATTCCGGTGACGGGCTACCTGTACAGCTCGGCCGCGAACATTCCGGTCGTCTATCTCGGGCTCGTGCCGCTGCCGCGCCTGATCGACCCCGATCCCGTGCTGAAGGAAACGCTGAAGACGGCGCACGTGCTGCTCAACTACGGCCTGCTCGCGCTCGTCGCCGCGCACGTCGCGGCGGCCGTCAAGCACCAGTGGTTCGACCGCGACGGCGTGCTGTCGCGGATGCTTCCCTTCCTCAAATAACAAGGACCGTTATGAAAGTCTCGTTCTACCGCTACATGCTCGCCGCGTTCGCCGCCGCTTCGGTCGCCGTGTCGGGCGGGGCGCTCGCGCAGGTCGACGTCGCGAAGAGCAAGGTATCGGCCGTCTCGAAGCAGATGAACGTGCCGACGGAAGGCGTGTTCAAGAAGTTTTCCGCGCAGATCAGGTTCGATCCGGCGAAGGCCGCGCAGGGCAGCGCACAGATGACGATCGACGTTGCGAGCTATGATCTCGGCGACCAGATGTACAACGACCAGGTCGCGGGCAAGGACTGGTTCGACGCGAAGACGTACCCGCAGGCGACGTTCGTGTCGACCGCGATCGCGCCCGCGGGCGGCAGCAAGTACAACGTGTCCGGCAAGCTGACGATCAAGGGCAAGACGGTGCCCGTGACCGTGCCCGTGACGGTCACGCAGAACGGCGCGGCGCAGGTGTTCGACGGCGTGCTGCCGATCAAGCGCTCGACGTTCAACGTCGGCACGGGCGAATGGAAGGACACGTCGGTCGTGGCCGACGAAGTGCAGATCAAGTTTCACATCGTCGCCGCGAAGTAACGCGGGCGGCGGTTCGCACCACCCTCGCGCCGCTTCGGAGCGCGGCGCCGTCATAAGGAGATTGATTTGAACAAGCAACTGATGATCGCGGCGGGCGCGCTCGCCGCCGCCCTGTCGTTCTCGGCGCATGCGGCGCCCGCAACGTACCAGTTCGACCCGAGCCATACGTATCCGAGCTTCGAGGCGGATCACTTCGGCGGCCTGTCGGTGTGGCGCGGCAAGTTCGACCAGTCGAGCGGCACCGTGACGCTCGACCGCGCGGCGAAGACGGGCACCGTCGACGTGACGACGAAGGTCGCGTCGATCGCGACCGGCAGCCAGAAGCTCGACGAGCACCTGCAGACGGCCGACTTCTTCGATGCGGCGAAGTATCCGGAAGCGAGCTACAAGGGCACGATCAAGTTCGAAGGCGACAAGCCGGCCGAGGTCGTCGGCAATCTGACGCTGCACGGCGTCACGAAGCCGCTGACGCTGAAGATCGATTCGTTCAAGTGCATGCCGCATCCGATGCTGAAGAAGGAAGTGTGCGGCGTCGACGCGGTCGGCGAATTCAACCGCGACGATTTCGGCCTCGACTACGGCAAGCAGTACGGCTTCAAGATGAAGACGAAGCTCCTCATCACGGCCGAAGCGGTCAAGCAGTAAGCGCTCGCGAAGCCGCCGCGCGCCGCGCGCGATGCGCGGGGGCCGCGTCGCGCCGACGAACCGCCGCGCTCCGTATCGGGCGCGGCGGTTTTCTTTTTTTGGCGCGTGGGGCGCGTGCCTATAATCGTCCGCATTCGTCATCTCGTTCGTCGTTCGCGTTCGTCGTTCGCGTTCGCCGCCCGGGTGCGCGGCGCCGCCGCGACGGACATCGACGACCCGACAACGATCAGGAGACACCATGCACGCAGCCGACGCTGCTTCGCCCGCGACCGATACCGTCTCCCCGCGCGTGTGGCGAGCCGTTGTCGCCGCGTCGGTCGGCAACGCGCTCGAATGGTTCGATCTCGTCGTCTACGGCTTCTTCGCGGTCACGATTTCGCGGCTGTTCTTTCCCGCCGGCAACGACGCCGTGTCGCTGCTGCTGACGCTCGGCACGTTCGGCGTGTCGTTCTTCATGCGTCCGCTCGGCGCGATCGTGCTCGGCGCCTACGCGGACCGCCGCGGCCGCAAGGCCGCGCTCACGCTGTCGATCCTGCTGATGATGGCGGGCACGCTCGTCATCGCGGTGCTGCCGACCTACGGGACGATCGGGATCGCGGCGCCGCTCGTGCTCGTCGGCGCGCGGCTGATGCAGGGCTTCTCCGCGGGCGGCGAGTTCGGCAGCGCGACCGCGTTCCTCGCCGAGCACGTGCCGGGGCGGCGCGGCTTCTTCGCGAGCTGGCAGGTCGCGAGCCAGGGGCTCACGACGCTCCTCGCGGCGCTCTTCGGCACGTCGCTCAATGCGTGGCTCACGCCCGCGCAGATGGCGTCGTGGGGCTGGCGCGTGCCGTTCTGCTTCGGGCTGCTGCTCGGGCCCATCGCGTACTACATCCGCTCGAAGGTCGACGAAACGCCCGAATTCCTCACATCGGGGCCCGCCGCGAACCCGCTGCGCGACACGTTCGCCGCGCACAAGGGGCGGCTCGCCGCCGCGATCGGCGCGGTCGTGCTCGGCACCGTCGCGACCTATCTCGTGCTGTTCATGCCGACCTACGGCGTCAAGGAACTGAAGCTCGCGCCGTCTTCGGCGTTCGCCGCGATCCTCGTCGTCGGCGTGATCCAGATGAGCTTCGCGCCGATGGTCGGGCACTGGTCCGATCGCCACGGCCGCGTGCGCACGATGCTCGCGCCCGCGCTCGCGATCCTCGTGCTGATCTACCCGGCGTTCGCGTGGCTCGCCGCGCATCCGACATTCGGCGCGCTGATCGCCGTGCAGATCGTGTTCGCATGCCTGATGACCGGCTATTTCGCCGCGCTGCCGGGCCTGCTGTCCGAGATCTTTCCGGTTCAGACGCGCACGACCGGCATGTCGCTCGCGTACAACGTCGCGGTGACGGTCTTCGGCGGATTCGGGCCGTTCATCATCGCGTGGCTGATCCGCGCGACGGGCTCGAAGGCCGCGCCGAGCTTCTATCTGATCTTCGCCGCGCTCGTGAGCATCGCGGCGCTCGTCGCGCTGCGGCGGCGCTTCGGGTTCCGGTGACGCGCGGCGTCGGGCGCCGCGCGCCCGGCGAACGCAAACCCGGCAGACGAAAAAAAGCCGGTTCGCGAGGAACCGGCCTTGCCGTGCGGAACGGGGTTTGCGCCGGCGGGCTTCACGCCCGCGGGGCGCTTACACCTGCGCGCCCGCGTTCGGATCGTTCGGATCGTGCGCGGACTTCTTCTCCTTGACGAGGTCCTCGCGCTTGATGCCGAGCCACATCGCGAGCGAGCCGGCGACGAACACCGACGAATAGATGCCGAACATGATGCCGACCGTCAGCGCGAGCGCGAAGTAGTGCAGCGTCGGGCCGCCGAAGAAGAACATCGACAGCACCATCATTTCCGTCGACGTGTGCGTGATGATCGTGCGCGACATCGTGCTCGTGATCGCGTGGTTGATCACTTCCTGCACGGTCATCTTGCGTTCGCGGCGGAACGTCTCGCGGATCCGGTCGAAGATGACGACCGATTCGTTGACCGAGTAGCCGAGCACCGCGAGCACCGCGGCCAGCACCGACAGCGAGAACTCCCACTGGAAGAACGCGAAGAAGCCGAGAATGATCACGACGTCGTGCAGGTTCGCGATGATGCCGGCGACCGCGTACTTCCATTCGAAGCGGAACGACAGATAGATGACGATGCCGATCACGACGCACGCGAGCGCGAGCAGGCCGTCGGTCGCGAGCTCGCGGCCGACCTGCGGGCCGACGAACTCGACGCGCTGCAGCGCGACGTCGGCGTTCTGCGCCTTCAGCGCGGCCATCACCTGGTCGCTCTGCTGCGCGGACGTCAAGCCCTGCTTGAGCGGCAGGCGGATCAGCACGTTGCGCGACGTGCCGAAGTTCTGCACCTGCGCGTCGGCGTAGCCGAGCGTGCCGAGCGCCGAACGCACGGGCTCGAGCTGCGCGGCCTGCTGGTACTGCACCTCGATCACCGTGCCGCCCGTGAACTCGACGGACAGATGCAGCCCGCGATGGAACAGGAAGAACACGGCGGCGAGGAAGGTCACGAGCGAGATCACGTTGAAGACCAACGCGTGCCGCATGAACGGAATGTCTTTACGGATGCGGAAAAATTCCATGTGCGTCTCCGGCGCTTAGTTGGACGAGCCCTGCTTGGGCGGCACGCCCGGGCCCGAGCGGCGGCGCGCGACCGGCTTGCCGGTGCGCGGCGCGCCAGCCGGCTGCTTCGGCGCGGCGACGCGCGCGCCCTGCGGCGCGTTCGCGCGCGCGTCCTGGCCGAGTTGCGGCGCGGCGCCGGCTTCGGCGGCGGCGGGGCGCCACACCTGCCCGATCGCGAGCGACTGCAGCTTCTTGCGCCCGCCGTACCAGAGGTTCACGAGGCCGCGCGAGAAGAACACCGCGGAGAACATCGACGTCAGGATGCCGAGACAGTGCACGATCGCGAACGCGCGCACCGGGCCCGAGCCGAACGCGAGCAGCGCGAGGCCCGCGATCAGCGTCGTCACGTTCGAATCGAGAATCGTCGCCCACGCATGCGCATAGCCTTCCTGGATCGCGATCTGCGGCGATGCGCCGCGGCGCAGCTCTTCGCGGATGCGCTCGTTGATCAGCACGTTCGAGTCGATCGCCATGCCGAGCGCGAGCGCGATGGCCGCGATGCCGGGCAGCGTGAGCGTCGCCTGCATCAGCGACAGCACCGCGATGAGCAGCAGCAGGTTCACCGACAGGCCGAGCACCGACACGACGCCGAACAGCATGTAGTACGCGATCATGAACACGGTGATCGCGACGAAGCCCCAGATCACCGAATGGAAGCCCATCCGGATGTTGTCCGCGCCGAGGCTCGGGCCGATCGTGCGTTCCTCGATGATGTCCATCGGCGCGGCGAGCGAGCCCGCGCGCAGCAGCAGCGCGAGATCGGCGGCCGCCTGCGGGGTCGGCTGGCCCGTGATCTGGAAGCGGTCGCCGAGCTCGGACTGGATCGTCGCGACGGTCAGCACCTCGCCCTTGCCCTTCTCGAACAGCACCATCGCCATCGGCTTGCCGATGTTCTCGCGCGACACCGCGCGCACCGCGCGGCCGCCCGCCGAATCGAGGCGGATGTTCACCGACGGGCGCTGATGCTCGTCGAAGCCCGCGGACGCGTCGATGATGCGGTCGCCCGTGAAGATCACCTGCTTCTTGAGCAGCACCGGCGCCTGGTTGCCCTGCGTGAACAGCTCCTCGCCCGGCGGCACCGGATCGTTCGGATTCGGGTGCGTGTTCAGCGGATCGGCGAGACGCGCCTCGAGCGTCGCCGTGCGGCCGATGATGTCCTTCGCCTTCGCGGTGTCCTGCACGCCCGGCAGCTCGACGACGATCCGGTCGTTGCCCTGCTGCTGGAGGATCGGCTCGGACACGCCTAGCTCGTTGACGCGGTTGTGCAGCGTCGTCAGGTTCTGCTTGAGCGCCGCATCCTCGACGGCCTTCTGGACGGCCGGCGTGAACGTGCCGACCACCTGGTAGCCGCCGCCGCCCGGCTGCGTCGCCCACTGGAGTTCGGAGACGGACGAGGCGAGCAGCGTGCGCGCCTGCTCGGCGGTGTCCTGGTCGGCGAAGTTCGCGACGACCGTCTGATCGACGCGGGCGACGCCGCCGTCGCGGATGCCCTTGTCGCGCAGTTGCGTGCGGGCGTCGGACGCGTCGGAATCGAGCTTCTTCGTGAGCGCGCCCGTCATGTCGACTTGCAGCAGGAAGTGGACGCCGCCGCGCAAGTCGAGGCCGAGATACATCGGCAGCGCGCGCAGCGCGGTCAGCCAGCGCGGCGACGCGCTCTGCAGGTTCAGCGCGACGACGTACTGCGGATCGTTCGGATCGGCGTTCAGCGTCTTCTGCAGCATGTCCTTCACGCGCAGTTGCGTGTCGGTGTCCTTCAGGCGCACGCGGATCGTCGCGTTGGCGCTGGAGTTGTCGAACGTGACGTCGTCGGCCGCGACCTGGTTGGCCTTGAGCGCTGCTTCGACCTGCGCGAGCGTGTCGGCGCCGAGCTTGACCGTAGCCTTGCCGCTCGATACCTGCACCGCCGGCGCTTCGCCGAAGAAGTTGGGCAATGTGTAGAGAAAGCCGATGGCGAGCGCCACGACCATCACCACATATTTCCAGATTGGATAACGATTCATGAGGGGGCCGAACGGGATGGTTGGCTGGGATGGCGGCGCGTCCGGCGCCGCTCTCGGCCGCGCGCTTCGCGGCGCGGGCGTCGGGCGGCCGGACGCGGGGCGGGGCTTACAGCGATTTGATCGTGCCCTTCGGCAGGATGGTCGTGACGGCCGCCTTCTGCACGGTGATCTCGGTGCCTTCGGCGATCTCGACGCCGATGTACGCTTCCGAGACCTTCGTCACCTTGCCGACGAGCCCGCCGCTCGTCACCACTTCGTCGCCCTTCGCCATCGCGGCGAGCATGTTGCGATGCTCCTTCTGCCGCTTCATCTGCGGACGGATCATGATGAAGTAGAGCACCGCGAACATCAGGATGAGCGGCAGGAAGCTCATCAGGCTCGATTCGGCACCGCCCGCTGCGCCTTGCGCATAGGCATTGGAAATGAACGACACGTTGGTCTCTCCGTTAGGGAAGATCGAAAAATAAGCCGGTTATTCTACCACCGGCCCTATCCGCGACAGCGGCGCAAATGCGCTTTGGTTTCAAGCTGTTAACCTCGATCCCGCAGCGTTCGCGCGCGTGGCGAAAGATGATTGTAAGGTTTGCGGGGCGACCGCGCGATGCGCCCCGCCGGTCGCCGCGCTCCGTCAGTCGACGCCGCGCGCGCGGTCCTCGGCGAAACGTTTCCGGAATGCTTCGAACGTGTGCGTCTCGATCGCCTCGCGAATCTCGCGCATCAGCTCGAGGTAGTAGTGCAGGTTGTGGATCGTGTTCAACTGCGCGCCGAGGATCTCGCCGACGCGGTGCAGATGGTGCAGGTAGCCGCGCGAGAAATTCCGGCACGTATAGCAGCCGCAGGTCTCGTCGAGCGGCTTCAGCACGTTCTTGTGCGCCGCGTTGCGGATCTTCACGTCGCCGAAGCGCGTGAAGAGCCAGCCGTTGCGCGCGTTGCGGGTCGGCATCACGCAGTCGAACATGTCGACGCCCGCCGCGACGCCCGCGACGAGATCCTCCGGCGTGCCGACGCCCATCAGGTAGTGCGGCTTGTCGGCGGGCAGGCGCGGCGCGACGTGCTCGAGCACGCGCATCATGTCCTCCTTCGGCTCGCCGACCGACAGCCCGCCGATCGCGAGGCCATGAAAGCCGAGTTCGGCGAGGCCGGCGAGCGATTCGTCGCGCAGGTCCTCGTACATGCCGCCCTGCACGATGCCGAAGAGGGCGTTCGGGTTGCCGAGGCGATCGAACTCGGCGAGCGAGCGCTTCGCCCAGCGCAGCGACATCCGCATCGATTCGGCCGCTTCCTGGTGCGTCGTCGGCACGCCGTTTGTCGCGTACGGCGTGCATTCGTCGAACTGCATCACGATGTCGGAGTTCAGCGTCTTCTGGATCTGCATCGACACTTCCGGCGACAGGAACAGCCGGTCGCCGTTGATCGGCGACGCGAACGTGACGCCTTCCTCGGTGATCTTGCGCAGATCGCCGAGCGAGAACACCTGGAAGCCGCCCGAATCGGTGAGGATCGGCTTGTTCCAGCCCATGAAGCGGTGCAGCCCGCCGTGCGCGCCGATCGTCTCGAGGCCGGGGCGCAGCCACAGGTGGAACGTGTTGCCGAGGATGATCTGCGCGCGCATCTCGTCGAGCTCGCGCGGCTGCACGGCCTTCACGGTGCCGTACGTGCCGACCGGCATGAAGATCGGCGTCTCGACGACGCCGTGATTGAGCGTCACGCGGCCGCGGCGCGCGCGGCCGTCGGTCGTCAGCAGCTCGAATTTCAGGCCGTTGTGCGGGCGAATGCCCGCGGGCGTATCGTGCGTATCGTGCGATGGACCTTCGGTCGTCATCTGGTTGGACTCCTCGCCACCGGAAAAGCTTTGCATGGGACCGGAGTATGCGCTGAAGCGCTGACTCCGGATCGACAAGTCCGGCGCATGTTGAAGGCGCGGCGAGCCGGGGGCTTGCCGCGATGGAAAAAAGGGTGACGCGCGGCGCGCGGCGGTTCGGCTCGCGGTCGGCGTTACCTTGCCGCTGAGCCGCTGAGCCGCTGAGCTGCCAAATCGCCAAAGCCGAACAGCCGCGCTTACGCGCCGCCGCGCGTTTCCTCGGTCGCGTCGCGCCGCGTGAGCAGCATCGCGTCGCCGTAGCTGAAGAACCGGTAGCGCGCGTCGATCGCATGCCGGTACGCGGCGCGGATCGTCTCGACGCCGGCGAACGCGGACACGAGCATCAGCAGCGTCGATTTCGGCAAGTGGAAATTCGTCACGAGCCGGTCGACGACGCGAAATCGGTAGCCCGGCGTGATGAAGATGCTGGTGTCCGCACGCGTCGCGGCGAGCGGCCGGCCGGCGGCGTCCGCGTCGCGCGCGGCCGCCTCGAGCGCGCGCATCGACGTCGTGCCGACCGCGATCACGCGGCCGCCGCGCGCGCGAGCCGCGGCGATCTTCTCGACGAGCGCGCCGGTCAGCTCGTACGACTCGCTGTGCATCCGGTGCTCGGCGATGTTCTCGACGCGCACCGGCTGGAACGTGCCCGCGCCGACGTGCAGCGTGAGCGTCGCGCGCTCGACGCCGCGCGCATCGAGCGCGGCGAGCACCGCGTCGTCGAAGTGCAGGCCGGCCGTCGGCGCGGCGACGGCGCCCGGATTCGCGGCGAACACCGTCTGATAGCGGGTCTCGTCGGTCGCGTCGGGCGTGTGCTCGATGTACGGCGGCAGCGGCAGCCGGCCGTGGCGCTCGATCAGCGCGAGGCAGTCGTCGGGGAAGTGCAGCGTGAAGAACGGCTCGGCGCGCTCGCCGACCGTCACGTCGAATGCGTCGGCGAGCGTGAGCGTCGTGCCGGGCGCGGGGCTCTTGCTCGCGCGGATCTGCGCGAGCGCGGTGCGCGGGCCGGTGACGCGCTCGATCAGCACCTCGATCTTGCCGCCGCTCGCCTTGTGGCCGAAGAAGCGCGCCTTCAGCACCTTGGTGTCGTTGAAGACGAGCAGGTCGCCCGGCGCGACGCACGCGGGCAGCTCGGCGAAGCGCCGGTCGACGAGGCGCGGGGGCGCGCTCGTGTTGTCCACCTCGAGCAGGCGGCTCGCGCTGCGTTCGGGCAGCGCGGTTTGCGCGATCAGCTCGGGCGGCAGATCGAAATCGAAATCGGAAAGCGTGAGCATGCGAAACGGGGTCGGGGTGGCCGGCCTGACGGACAAAGCGCGTCGCGGCGCGCACGAGCCGCTATGATGGCGGGGTTGCGCGGCTTGGCCGGCGTCGCTCGTTCGTGCGACGTGAAAGCCGCTATTGTACTTGCAAGCCTTCTGACCGATGCCAGAGCCCGTTCGCCGTTCCGTAGCCGATCCCGCCGAAGCCGACGCATTCGCCGACGCCGCCGCGTCGGGCGCCGCCAGCGCCAAGGCAGCGCCGAAGTCCGTGAAGACCGCCGACAAGCTCGCGAAGCTCGGCTTGACGCGCGACATCGACCTCGTCCTGCATCTGCCGATGCGCTATGAGGACGAGACGACGCTCACGCCGATGCGCGAGCTGTTGCCGGGCGAGATCGCGCAGACGGAAGGCGTCGTGTTCGACAACGAGATCGCGTACCGGCCGCGCCGCCAGTTGCTCGTGAAGCTGCGCGACGACGACGACGGCGCCGAGCTCGTGCTGCGCTTCCTGAACTTCTACGGCTCGCAGGTCAGGCAGATGGCGGTCGGCCAGCGGCTGCGCGTGCGCGGCGACGTGCGCGGCGGCTTCTTCGGGCTCGAGATCGTGCATCCGACGGTGAAGGTCGTCGACGAGGACGCGCCGCTGCCGCAGGCGCTGACGCCCGTCTATCCGAGCACGGCGGGCGTGTCGCAGGCGTATCTGCGCAAGGCGATCGACAACGCGCTCGCGCGCACGCCGCTGCCCGAGCTGCTACCGCCCGAGGTCGCGCGCGCGTACCTGCAGCCGCTCGACGTGCCGCCCCTCGCCGACGCGGTGCGCCTCCTCCATCACCCGGGCGCCGGCGCGGACGAGGCGGCGCTCATCGACGGCACGCATCCCGCGTGGACGCGCATCAAGTTCGACGAGCTGCTCGCGCAGCAACTGTCGCTCAAGCGCGCGCACGAGGAGCGCCGCACGCGCGCCGCGCCCGCGATGCCGCGCCGCGCGCGCGGCGACGGCGCGGCGCTGTCCGCGCGCCTGTACGCGGCGCTGCCGTTCACGCTGACGGCCGCGCAGGAGCGGGTCGTCGCGGAGATCGCGCACGATCTCACGCAGCCGCACCCGATGCAGCGCCTGCTGCAGGGCGACGTCGGCAGCGGCAAGACGGTCGTCGCGGCGCTCGCCGCCGCGCAGGCGATCGACGCGGGCTACCAGGCCGCGCTGATGGCGCCGACCGAAATCCTCGCCGAGCAGCATGCGCGCAAGCTGCGCGGCTGGCTGGAGCCGCTCGGCGTGTCGGTCGCGTGGCTCGCCGGCAGCCTGAAGACGAAGGACAAGCGCGCGGCGCTCGAGGCGGCCGCGCTCGGCACCGCGCAGCTCGTGATCGGCACGCACGCGATGATTCAGGACACCGTCGAATTCGCGCGGCTCGGGCTCGTGATCGTCGACGAGCAGCATCGCTTCGGCGTCGAGCAGCGGCTCGCGCTGCGCGCGAAGGCGGCGAACGCGGCCGACGGCGCGGCGGGCTTCCAGCCGCACCAACTGATGATGTCGGCCACGCCGATCCCGCGCACGCTCGCGATGACGTACTACGCGGACCTCGACGTGTCGACGATCGACGAGCTGCCGCCCGGCCGCACGCCGATCCTCACGCGGCTCGTGTCGGACGCGCGGCGCGACGAGGTGATCGGCCGCGTGCGCGAGGCGGCGCTCGCGGGCCGTCAGGTGTACTGGGTATGCCCGCTCATCGAGGAAAGCGAGACGCTGCAACTGCAAACGGCCGTCGAGACCTACGAGACGCTCGCCGCCGCGCTGCCGGAGCTGAAGGTGGGGCTCGTGCACGGCCGGCTCGCGCCCGCGGAGAAAGCGGCCGTGATGGACGCGTTCTCGCGCAACGACGTGCAGTTGCTCGTCGCGACGACGGTGATCGAAGTCGGCGTCGACGTGCCGAACGCGTCGCTGATGGTGATCGAGCACGCGGAGCGCTTCGGCCTCGCGCAACTGCACCAGTTGCGCGGGCGGGTCGGTCGCGGCACCGCCGCGTCGGTGTGCGTGCTGATGTACAGCGGGCCGCTGTCGATCGCGGGCCGCGCGCGGCTGAAGACGATGCGCGAGACGACCGACGGCTTCGAGATCGCGCGCCGCGATCTGGAGATCCGCGGCCCCGGCGAATTCCTCGGCGCGCGCCAGTCGGGCGCGGCGATGCTGCGCTTCGCGGATCTGGAAAACGACGGCTGGCTGATCGAGCCCGCGCGCGACGCGGCCGCGCGCCTCATCGCCCGCCATCCGGACATCGTCGCGCAGCATCTCGCCCGCTGGCTCGGCGCGCGCGAGCAATACCTGAAGGCTTGAGCGCGCGGCGCGGCGCCGGATCTTTTCGGCAAAGGTTGGCGAATCGGCCCAAACCAGTGTATAAATTTAATCTATCGTCATTAAATGATTGATTAACTTGCAATGACGCTTACTGAACTGAAGTACATCGTCGCGGTCGCGCGCGAACGCCATTTCGGCCGGGCGGCCGAAGCCTGCTTCGTCAGCCAGCCGACGCTGTCGGTCGCGATCAAGAAGCTGGAAGACGAACTGAACGTGCAGATCTTCGAGCGCGGCGCGAGCGAAGTGAGCGTGACGCCGATCGGCGACCAGATCGTCACGCAGGCGCAGCGCGTGCTCGAGCAGACGTTCGCGATCAAGGAGATCGCGAAGCAGGGCAAGGACCCGCTCATCGGGCCGTTTCGGCTCGGCGTGATCTACACGATCGGGCCCTACCTGCTGCCGACGCTCGTCAAGCAGATGATCCGCCGTGTGCCGCAGATGCCGTTGATGCTGCAGGAGAACTACACGCTGAAGCTGCTCGAGCTGCTCAAGCAAGGCGAGATCGACGCGGCGATCATGGCGCTGCCGTTCCCCGAGACCGGCCTGATGGTGCGGCCGCTGTACGACGAGCCGTTCGTCGTCGCGCTGCCCGCCGGGCATCCGTGGGAGAAGCGCCGCAAGATCGACGCGACCGACCTGAAGCAGGAGACGATGCTGCTGCTCGGCAACGGCCACTGCTTCCGCGATCACGTGCTCGGCGTGTGCCCGGAACTGATGCATTTTTCGCAGACGGCGGACGGCATCCAGAAGACGTTCGAAGGCTCGTCGCTCGAGACGATCCGCCATATGGTCGCGAGCGGCGTCGGGATCACGGTGCTGCCGCGGATGTCGGTCGCCGAAGTGGGGCCGCATGCGAACGGGCCGGACGCGGACCTGCTGTCGTACGTGCCGTTCGAGGACCCGGTGCCGGATCGGCGCGTCGTGCTCGTGTGGCGCAAGAGTTTCACGCGGATGCCGGCGATCGATGCGATCAGCGAGGCGATCGCCGCGTGCGACCTGCCCGGCGTGGTGAAGCTCGACATCCCGGCGACGGTGAATTGAGCATCGCGCGTGCGACCGATGGTCGCCGCGCGCGAACGGGGCCTGGCAGCCCCGTTTATTTTTGCCTATCGAATAAATAAAATTTATCAAATTACAAACATCAATAGCAATATGTAAAATGCTTCGCATGGATCGGCGCAGCGCGGCCGGACGGTAACTGCAGGTGTCAAGGGAGGATGTCATGATGCAACGGGCATTGCCGCGCGCGCGGCGGAACATTGCGCCGCGCACGACGGTCATTGATCGTGCCAGGGCTGCCATCCGGAGCCTGCGCCCGATTGCGTTCGCCTATCTCGCGGACCGCGCATATGGCGGCTGAGCGCCGCCGCGTGCCGGCCCGCTTTTTCGCGCCGCGCGCCGCGTCGCACGCAGGAGGGATCAACCTGTTTCTTTCCCCGCAAAGTCGCTCCGCGAACGAGGCCCGGCTTCGATGCCGGGCCGCGTAGGCGGGCGTACCCGAACAAAGGAGAAATCGCATGTCGAATGAAGCGAAGTGCCCGTTCCACCACGCCGCAGGCAACGGCACGTCGAACCGGGACTGGTGGCCCGATCAGTTGGACCTGAGCATCCTGCATCAGCACTCGGCGCTGTCCGATCCGATGGACAAGGATTTCAACTACGCGCAAGCGTTCGAGAAGCTCGATCTTGCGGCGGTGAAGCGGGATCTCCACGCGCTGATGACCACGTCGCAGGACTGGTGGCCGGCCGATTTCGGCCACTACGGCGGCCTGTTCATCCGCATGGCATGGCACAGCGCGGGCACGTACCGCACGGCCGACGGCCGCGGCGGCGCGGGCGAGGGCCAGCAGCGCTTCGCGCCGCTCAACAGTTGGCCCGACAACGCGAACCTCGACAAGGCGCGCCGGCTGCTGTGGCCGATCAAGCAGAAGTACGGCCGCAGCATCTCGTGGGCCGACCTGCTGATCCTCACCGGCAACGTCGCGCTCGAATCGATGGGCTTCAAGACCTTCGGCTTCGCGGGCGGCCGCGCGGACACGTGGGAGCCCGAGGACGTCTACTGGGGCTCGGAAAAGATCTGGCTGGAGCTGAGCGGCGGCCCGAACAGCCGCTATTCGGGCGACCGTCACCTCGAGAACCCGCTCGCCGCCGTGCAGATGGGCCTCATCTACGTGAATCCGGAAGGCCCGGACGGCAAGCCCGATCCGGTCGCCGCGGCGCGCGACATTCGCGACACCTTCGCGCGGATGGCGATGAACGACGAAGAGACGGTCGCGCTGATCGCGGGCGGCCACACGTTCGGCAAGACCCACGGCGCGGGTCCCGCGTCGAACGTCGGCCCCGAGCCGGAGGCCGCGGGCATCGAAGCGCAGGGCCTCGGCTGGAAGAGCGCGTACGGTACGGGCAAGGGCGCGGACGCGATCACGAGCGGCCTCGAAGTCACGTGGACGACCACGCCGACGCAGTGGAGCCACAACTTCTTCGAGAACCTGTTCGGCTACGAATGGGAGCTGACGAAGAGCCCGGCGGGCGCGCACCAGTGGGTCGCGAAGGACGCCGACGCGGTGATTCCGGATGCGTTCGATCCGTCGAAGAAGCATCGGCCGACGATGCTGACGACCGACCTTTCGCTGCGCTTCGATCCGGCATACGAAAAGATCTCGCGCCGCTTCCACGAGCACCCCGACCAGTTCGCCGATGCGTTCGCGCGCGCCTGGTTCAAGCTCACGCACCGCGACATGGGTCCGCGTGCGCGCTATCTCGGCCCGGAGGTGCCGGCCGAGGAACTGTTGTGGCAGGACCCGATTCCGGCCGTCGACCATCCGCTGATCGACGCCGCCGATGTCGCCGGGCTGAAGGCGAAGGTGCTCGCGTCGGGGCTGTCCGTGTCGCAGCTCGTGTCGACCGCGTGGGCCGCGGCGTCCACCTTCCGCGGCTCGGACAAGCGCGGCGGCGCGAACGGCGCGCGCATCCGCCTCGCGCCGCAGAAGGACTGGGAAGCGAACCAGCCCGAGCGGCTCGCGAAGGTGCTCGAGACGCTCGAGGGCATCCAGAAGGCGTTCAACGCCGCGCAGTCCGGCGGCAAGCGGGTGTCGCTCGCCGACCTGATCGTGCTGGCCGGCTGCGCGGGCGTCGAGCAGGCCGCGAAGAACGCGGGCCACGCGGTGACGGTGCCGTTCGCGCCGGGCCGCGCGGACGCATCGCAGGAGCAGACCGACGTCGAATCGGTAGCCGTGCTCGAGCCGGTCGCGGACGGCTTCCGCAACTACCTGAAGGGCAAGTACCGGGTGCCTGCCGAAGTGCTGCTCGTCGACAAGGCGCAACTGCTGACGCTGAGCGCGCCGGAGATGACGGTGTTGCTGGGCGGCCTGCGCGTGCTGGGCGCGAACGTCGGGCAGAGCCGGCACGGCGTGTTCACCGCGCGCGAGCAGGCATTGACCAACGACTTCTTCGTGAACCTGCTCGACATGGGCACCGAGTGGAAGCCGACGGCGGCCGACGCGGACGTGTTCGAAGGGCGCGACCGCGCGACGGGCGAGCTCAAGTGGACGGGCACGCGCGTCGATCTCGTGTTCGGCTCGCACGCGCAGTTGCGCGCGCTCGCCGAGGTCTACGGCAGCGCGGACGCGCAGGAGAAGTTCGTGCGCGACTTCGTCGCGGTCTGGAACAAGGTGATGAACCTCGACCGCTTCGACCTCGCGTGATTGCGGCGTCGCGCCGCCGATGCGGCAACGGAGCGGGAAACGGCCGGTCATCCGGCTGGCCGTTTCCCGTTTCGCTCCGGGCCGCCGACCTCGTTTCAAGGAGTGACGATCATGACGCAAATGATTCTCGACATGCGCGTGGCGCTCTCGGCGCCCGCCAGGCGCGCGGGCGCCGCCACGCTGCGGCGGCTGGTCGGTTTCGCGATCGCGGGCGGCGGCGCGGCCGTGCTGGCCGCCCAGGCCGCGCGGCACGTCGCGGCCGCCGCGGGTGGTTGAGCGCGCATCCGTTGCGCGCAATTTGCACGATCGCGATCTACGCTAAACTGGTGCGGCGCTGAACGTGCGGGCCGCAAGCGCGCGCGCCGCGCATGTCGCATCGGGCACGCGGTTTTTTCGATGCATTTTCGCCGGTTCGAACCATCGGACAAGGAGTCTCGAGGATGGCCAAGAAAAGCAACGCAACCCAGATCAACATCGGCATCAGCGACAAGGATCGCAAGAAGATCGCGGCAGGGCTGTCCCGTCTGCTCGCCGATACGTACACGCTGTACCTGAAGACGCACAATTTCCACTGGAACGTGACGGGCCCGATGTTCAACACGCTGCACCTGATGTTCGAGGAGCAGTACAACGAACTGTGGCTCGCCGTCGATCTCGTCGCGGAGCGCATCCGCACGCTCGGCGTCGTCGCGCCGGGCACGTATCGCGAATTCGCGAAGCTGTCGTCGATCCCCGAGGCGGACGGCGTGCCTGCCGCCGAGGACATGATCCGCCAGCTCGTCGAAGGGCACGAGGCCGTCGTGCGCACCGCGCGCGCGATCTTCCCGGACGCCGACGCGGCGAGCGACGAGCCGACCGCCGATCTGCTGACGCAGCGTCTGCAGACGCACGAGAAGACCGCGTGGATGCTGCGCTCGCTGCTGGCGTGAGCGATGGATGACGAGCGGCGGGGGGCCGCGCACGCAGGGCGGGCGCGTGTTGCGGCCCGAGGATGCGGTCGTCGACAAGCTCGGCGCGGACGGCGAGTGAGCGCGCGCGCCGGCGGGCTCCTCGTTTCGGGCGAAGCCGTCGGGCGGGGCGAAAGCCCGAACGCAAGCGGAAACGACAAAAAAGGGCAATAGCGCTGCCGCCGCGCTTTTGCCGCAAATCCCGAGCGGTTCTACAATGCCCGGGTTACGTTTCCGGGCTCGCCGCCCGTTCTCGCCGATGCTCGCCCGTTTTCCTCTCTATTTGCGGCTGATCCGGATGGACAAGCCGATCGGCAGCCTGCTGCTGCTCTGGCCGACGCTCAACGCGCTGTGGATTGCGTCCGACGGTCATCCGTCGCCGTCGCTCGTCGTCATCTTCGCGCTCGGCACGTTGCTGATGCGCTCGGCCGGCTGCGCGATCAACGATTACGCCGATCGCGATTTCGACCGCCACGTGAAGCGCACCGCCGAGCGGCCGCTCACGTCGGGGAAGATTCGCGCATGGGAGGCGGTCGCGATCGCGGTCGGGCTCGCGCTCGTGTCGTTCCTGCTGATCCTGCCGCTCAATGCGCTGACGAAGGAGCTGTCCGTCGTCGCGGTGTTCGTCGCGGCGACTTATCCGTTCATGAAGCGCTTCTTCGCGATTCCGCAGGCGTATCTCGGCATCGCGTTCGGCTTCGGGATTCCGATGGCGTTCGCGGCCGTGCAGGACACGGTGCCGGTGATCGCGTGGACGATGCTGGCGG
This sequence comes from Burkholderia sp. MSMB1589WGS, assembly GCF_001636105.1. Classification (NCBI taxonomy): domain Bacteria; kingdom Pseudomonadati; phylum Pseudomonadota; class Betaproteobacteria; order Burkholderiales; family Burkholderiaceae; genus Burkholderia; species Burkholderia sp. MSMB1589WGS. Next base: position 1,311,291 of record NZ_LNJT01000007.1, on the reverse strand, counting down.
CCAATGTGTGCTGGTCGGTCGCGTATGACACCGCGTATGCGATGGTCGATCGCGACGACGACCTGAAGATCGGCATGCGCACGTCGGCGATCACGTTCGGCCGCCACGACGTGCTCGCGATCATGCTCTGCTACGCGGCGATGCTCGGCATCTACGCGTGGCTCGGCGCGACGCTGCATTTCGGCTGGCCGTACTGGGCGGGCTGGGCGGCGGCGGCCGGCTGCTCGATCTACCATTACACGCTGATCAGGGATCGCGAGCGGATGGCGTGCTTCGCCGCGTTCAGGCACAACAACTGGTTGGGCGGCGCGCTGTTCGCGGGGATCGCCGCGCATTACGCGCTGGCCGCGTTGTAAGCGGCGCGTCGCCCGCCTCGCGTCAGCTTCGCGCAAGCCCTTCGAGCAGCGCGACCAGCACGCGCCCCGCATCGTCGAGCGTGCCGGAATTGTCGATTGCCGTGAGCGCGACGCCGTCCGGCACGACCCAGCGCACGCTGCGCGCGAGACGCGCGCCGATCTCATCGGCGGTTTCGCGGCCGCGCGCGGCGAGGCGCTCGGCGAGCACGTGCGGCGCGGCGTCGACGTGCACGACGCGCATTCGCGGATAGCGGACGAGCGCGGCCGGCAGATGCGCGCGCGAGCCGTTGACGACGACGACGCTGCCCGCCGCGAGCCACGCGTCGATCTCGACGCCGACGCCGTAGCGAAACCCGTGGCTCGTCCATTCGAGCGCGAAGAAGCCGAGCTGCGAGCGCGCGGCGAATTCGTCGCGCGCGAGCTCGACGTGGTTCTCGTGGCCGTCGCTCTTGCGCGTGATGTAGCGATGCGCGAACGCGACGCGCTGCTCGCACACGTGCTTGCGCGCATACGCGAGCAGCGAATCCTTGCCTGCGCCCGACGGGCCCATCACATAGACGAGTCGCTCGGCGCTCATTGCCGCCCCTCGCCGGAATCGACCGGATCGACGGAATCGACCGAAGCGGCGCATTCGGTGCTTTCGGCGCCGCGTTCGCCGAACGGCAGCCGCTTCCACAGCATGAACGGCGCACCCGGCTCGGCTTCGACGAAAATCGCCGCATGATCGACGGGCAGCGGCCCGAGCGGAGCGGCCGCCGCTTTCCACCAGTCGATCAGCGTGGCGCGTTCGGCCGGATCGTCGAGCGAATCGGACAGCGTCATGTGGAACCGGTATTCGTCGAGCACGTACGGATAGCCCCATTCGGCGAGCAGCGCGCGCTGGCGCTCGGTCAGCGGCGCGGCGGCGCGCTGCGCGCGCTCGGCTTCGCCCGGCGGCCGGCGCAGCGGCGCGAGCGCGTGCAGCGCGCGGGCGGCGAGCGCGCGCAGCGCGTTGTCGCCGTGCGCGTGCGCCGGCCGCAGCGCGACGAACGCGCCGAGCGCCGCGACGTCGACGTCGATCGCGAGCGGCGCGCTCGTGCGCGCCCAATCCGCGGCGGCCGCGACGAGATCGCCCGCCGCGACGCCCGGCCGCAGCGCGAACGGCGCGACGAGCGTCGCGTGCCAGCCGTAGCGGCGCGGCGCGACCGTCAGCGCGTCCACTGGCCGGCGCAGCGCGCACGGCTGCGGCGGCGCGAGCGTCGCGCCGTCTTCCGGATCGCGGCCGAGCCACGCGCAGCCGGCGCGCCACCAGGCGGATGCGCGCGGCGGCGCGTAATAGAGGGCGAAGCGCGCGGTGCCGGACCGTGCGGCGAGATCAGCGCGCATGGCCGGGCACGTTGTCGTTTTCGATCAGCAACTGCACGCGGTCGGCCGCGAAGTAGGTCGTGCCGTATTTGATCGGCGTGCCGTCGACATCGACGTCGACGTTCTCGACCCACAGCACCGGCTGCTGCTTGTTGATGCCGAGCCGGCGCGCGATCGTGGCCTCCGGCAGCACGCTGCCGATGCGGCTCCATTTGCGCAGGTAGTCGGCCACGCCGTATTCGGCGAGCGCGTCGGTGACGCGGTCGGTGCGCTCGAGCGCGGCGGGCAAATCGGCGAAGCGCGCGGCCGGATATGCGCTGCGCGCGTAAGTGAGCGGCACGCCGTCCGCCTCGTGGATCGATTCGATCCGGTACACGTAAGCGCCCGCGCGCAGGCCGAGCGCCTTCGCGGTGGCCGGGTCGGCCTTCACGCGCGCGGCGGACAGCATCTTGCCGACGGCTGCGTGATTGTGGCGATTCAGGTTTTCGGTGAAGCGCGTGCGGCGGCCGATCGTATAGTCGATCGCGCCCGACTGCACGAACGTGCCGCGGCCTTGCTCGACGCTCACGAGGCCCGATGCGGCGAGCCCGAGCATCGCGCGGCGCACCGTGTGGCGATTGACGTCGAAGCGTTTCGCGAGCTCGCCTTCGCTCGGCAGCCGGCCGTCTTCGCCGAAGCCGTTCGCGGCGATCTCGGCGGCGAGAATCTGCTCGATCTGCCGCCACACCGAGACGCCGCTGCCGCGCTCGAGCGGCGAGTCCTGCAAGAGGTGGTCGACAGTTGTCATGGCGTTGTCATTGCGTTGCGTTTCAATGGGCATGCAGCGCATTGTAGTGCGCGGCCAGTGGCGGTTTTGTGAAAATTTCCGTTTGCGCCGACAAGTCGTATTTTACATATAGACGTCTAGACGTTTAGACAATCGGATGGTTAAATGCAGGCTCCGATTCCGATGGAGTTCAGATGAGCGCTTCAGCCGTTTCCTCCTCGCACGCCGCGCGACGCGACTGGCTCGCGGTGCTGGCGAAAATTCCCCGCGCCGAACTCGAAGGGGCGCTCGATCGCGCGCTCGACGGCGCGCCCGCGCCCACGTTCGACTGGCTGCGCGCGCCGGAGACCGGGCTCGCGATGGTGCGCGGGCGTATCGGCGGCACGGGCGATTCGTTCAATCTCGGCGAGGCGACCGTCACGCGCGCCGCGCTGCGCTTGCGCGGCGCGTCGGGCGATCGCGCGAACGGCGCGAATGGCGTGACGGTCGGCATCGCATACGTGCTCGGCCGCGACAAGCGGCGCGCGGAGCTCGTCGCGCTTGCCGACGCGCTGTTGCAGACGCCGGAGCGCCAGGCGCGGCTGCGCGCCGCGCTGATCGAGCCGTTTCGCGCACGCCTTGCCGAAGCGCGCGCCGCGCGCTCGCGCGAAGTCGCGACGACGCGCGTCGAATTCTTCACGATGGTGCGAGGCGATTGACGATGATCGATACGCGTTTCTCGCTCGCCGACGTCGCCCCCGGCTTCGCGGACCCGGTGCAAGCCACGCAGCGCGTGTTCCGCACGCTGCTCGACGCGATGGCGCGCCCGGGCACGCCCGGGCGCATCGAGCCGGTCGGCGCGGGCGGCTCGGACGCCGCGCCCACGATGCGCGTCGCGCCCTCGGCGTTCGCTTCGCTTCTCACGCTGTGCGACGGCTCGACGCCGGTGTTTCTCGGCACGCCGGACGCGGCGCTCGCGTCGGCGCTGCGTTTCCATACGGGCGCGCCGATCGCGGACGATCCGCGCGCCGCCTGCTTCGCCTACATCGACGACGCGAGCGCGCTGCCGTCGCTGCGGCGCTTCGCGAGCGGCGAGCCGCAAGCGCCCGAGCATGCGGTGACGCTGTTCCTGCGCGTCGCGTCGCTGACGGACGGCGAGCCGCGCACGCTGCGCGGGCCAGGCATTCGCGATGCGCGCACGATCGCGCCGGCGGGCGTGCCCCACGCGTTCTGGCGCGAGCGCGCGCACTTCGTCCCGCGCTTTCCGCGTGGAATCGATTGCTATCTGGTGTGCGGCGATACGCTGATCGGCCTGCCGCGCACGACGATCGTGGAGGGATGCTGATGTATGTTGCGGTCAAGGGCGGCGAGCGCGCGATCGAGGCGTCGTGGCGTTTGCTCGAGGAAGCGCGGCGCGGCGCAACCGCCGTGCCCGAACTGAGCGTCGCGCAGATTCGCGGGCAGCAGCGCCTCGCGGTCGCGCGCGTGATGACGGAAGGCTCGCTGTACGACGAGGAGCTCGCGGCGCTCGCGATCAAGCAGGCGGCGGGCGATCTCGTCGAGGCGATCTTCCTGCTGCGCGCGTACCGGACGACGCTGCCGCGCTTCGGCTACACGGCGCCGATCGATACCGGCGCGATGCGGCTCGAGCGAAGGATCTCGGCGACGTTCAAGGACATTCCGGGCGGCCAGTTGCTCGGCCCGACCTACGATTACACGCAGCGGCTGCTCGATTTCGCGCTGCTCGCCGAAGGCGGCGCGCGGCGCGAGCCCGACGAAGCCGAACCGGCGCGAGCGACGGCCGATGCGGCAGCCGATGCGGCAGCGTCTGCGCCGCCGGCTCCGCGCGTGATCGCGCTGCTGAACGACGAGGGCCTGATCGAAGAGGAGCGGCCGACGGCGCACGCAGGCGCGCCGGGCGATCTGTCGCGCGAGCCGCTCGCGTTTCCGGCCGATCGCGCGACGCGCCTGCAGAACCTCGCGCGCGGCGACGAAGGCTTTCTGCTCGCGATGGGCTACGCGACGCAGCGCGGCTACGGCAACTCGCATCCGTTCGCGGGCGAGCTGCGCTTCGGCACCGTCGCCGTCGAGATGGCGCTCGACGAACTGGGCGGCGAGGCGATCGAGATCGGCGAGATCGACGTGACCGAGTGCCAGATGATCAATCATTTTTCGGGCGGCGACGGCGAGCCGCCGCGCTTCACGCAGGGCTACGGCCTCGCGTTCGGCCATTCGGAGCGCAAGGCGATTGCGATGGCGCTCGTCGATCGCGCGCTGCGCGCGTCCGAGCTCGGCGAAACCGCGAATTCGCCGCCGCAGGATCAGGAGTTCGTGCTGTCGCACAGCGACAACGTCGAGGCGTCCGGCTTCGTTCAGCATCTGAAGCTGCCGCACTACGTCGATTTCCAGTCCGAGCTCGAGCTCGTGAGACGCCTGCGTGCCGAACACGCGGCGCAGGCGAACGCGAACATGAACACGAATGCGCGCGCCGATGCCGAACGGGCCGACGCGCAAACCGAGGAGTCCCGATGAACGCGCCCGACCATCTCGCCGCGGCCGCGCCCGACGCGAGCGCCGCCGAAGGCTACAACTTCGCGTACCTCGACGAGCAGACGAAGCGGATGATCCGCCGCGCGCTGCTCAAGGCGGTCGCGGTGCCGGGCTATCAGGTGCCGTTCGCGTCGCGCGAGATGCCGCTGCCGTTCGGCTGGGGAACGGGCGGCATCCAGGTGACGGCGGCGCTGATCGGCCGCGACGACACGCTGAAGGTGATCGATCAGGGCTCCGACGAAACGACGAACGCGGTCAACATTCGCCGCTTCTTCGCGCGCACCGCGGGCGTCGCGACGACGAAGAAAACGGCCGACGCGACGATCATCCAGACGCGCCACCGCATTCCGGAGACGCCGCTCACCGAGCGCCAGATCCTCGTCTATCAGGTGCCGATGCCGGAGCCGCTCTTTCGCCTCGAGCCGCGAGCGACCGAATGCGCGAAGCTGCACGCGCATGCCGATTACGGGCTGATTCGCGTGAAGCTGTACGAGGACATCGTGCATCACGGCAGCATCGCGACGACGTACGATTACCCGGTGATCGTCAACGGCCGCTATCTGAGCTCGCCGTCGCCGATTCCGAAATTCGACAATCCGAAGCTGCACATGAACCCGGCGCTGCAACTGTTCGGCGCGGGGCGCGAGCGCCGCATCTACGCGATTGCGCCTTACACGCCGGTCGCGAGCCTCGATTTCGACGATCATCCGTTCGAAGTCCAGCGCTGGGATGCCGCGTGCGCGCTGTGCGGCTCGCGCGAGAGCTTTCTCGACGAGATGATCGTCGACGATCGCGGCACGCGCCGTTTCGTGTGCTCGGACAGCGACTATTGCAGCGAACGTCGCGGCGGCGGCGCGCGGCCGTCGCCGCAGCCCGACGCCGAACAACCGGTAGGAGAGACGACATGACGCCGCTTCTGAGCGCGCGCGGGCTGACGAAGCGCTTCGGCGGCCGCAACGGTTTCGCGAACGCGAGCTTCGATCTGTATCCGGGCGAAGTGCTGTGCATCGTCGGCGAATCGGGCTCCGGCAAGACGACGCTGCTGAACGTGCTGTCGCTGCAAACCGGGGCGGACGCGGGCGCGCTGCGCTATACGGGCCGCGACGGCGAGCGCATGGATCTGCTCGCGCTCGACGAGCCGCAGCGGCGCGCGCTGATGCGCACCGAATGGGGCTTCGTCACGCAGAACCCGCGCGACGGGCTGCGCGGCGGCGTGTCGGCGGGCGCGAACATCGGCGAGCCGTTGATGGCGGTCGGCGCGCGCCACTACGGGCGGCTGCGCGAGACGGCCGTCGACTGGATGACGCGCGTCGAGCTCGACCCCGCGCGGATCGACGATCTGCCGTCGACGTTCTCGGGCGGCATGCAGCAGCGCCTGCAGATCGCGCGCAATCTCGTGATCGGGCCGCGTCTCGTGTTCATGGACGAGCCGACCGCGGGGCTCGACGTGTCGGTGCAGGCGCGCCTGCTCGACCTGTTGCGCGCGCTCACGTCGACGCTCGCGCTGTCGATGCTGATCGTCACGCACGACATCGGCGTCGCGCGGCTGCTCGCGCACCGGCTGATGGTGATGCAGCGCGGCGAGATCGTCGAATCGGGGCTGACCGATCAGGTGCTCGACGATCCGCAACATCCGTACACGCAGATGCTCGTGTCATCCGTTCTACCGGTATGAGGTTCGGGATGCAAACCATCGAATCGTTCGCTCCCGCTCGCGCATGCGATAACGCATTTGCCGACACATTTGCAAACAACGCGGCGCTGATGCTGCACGCGGTCGGCGTCGGCAAGACGTTCACGTTGCACGCGCACGGCGGCATGATGATCGACGCGCTCGATGACGTATCGCTCGATGTCGACGCGGGCGAGTGCGTCGCGCTCACCGGGCCGTCGGGCGCGGGCAAGAGCACGCTGCTGCGGTGCCTGTACGGCAACTATCTCGCGAGCCGCGGCGCGATCGCGGTGCGCGCCGGCGCACGCGCGGCGGACCACGTCGTGCTGACGGCGTCCGAGCCGCACGAGGTGATCGCGCTGCGGCGCGACGTGATCGGCTATGTGAGCCAGTTTCTGCGCGCGATCCCGCGGGTGCCTGCGCTCGCGCTCGTCGCCGCGCCGCTCGTCGCGCGCGGCGTGCCCGACGGCGACGCGGCCGAGCGCGCGGCGCGCCTGCTCGAACGCCTGAACGTGCCGCGCCGGCTGTGGTCGCTCGCGCCCGCGACGTTCTCGGGCGGCGAGCAACAGCGCGTGAACATCGCGCGCGGCCTGATCGCCGAGCATCCGGTGCTGCTGCTCGACGAGCCCACGGCGTCGCTCGACGCGGAGAATCGCGACGTCGTCGCCGAGCTGATCGACGACGTGCGCCGGCGCGGCGCGGCGATCGTCGGCATCTTCCACGACGAGGCGACGCGCGAGCGCGTTGCGACGCGCTGTTTCCCGCTGCGCCCGCCGTTGCGGCGCGCGGCTGCCCTTCGATGAAGTGAACGCTTAGCGGAGCGAACGATGTTGATCAGCAATGCGCGCGTCGTCACGCGCGACGACGTTTTCATCGGCACCGTGCAGATCGACGGCGAATCGATCCGCGCGGTGTCGCGCGGGACGACCGCCGCGCGCGACGCCGACGATTGGGGAGGCGATTATCTGCTGCCCGGGCTCGTCGAGCTGCATACCGACAACCTGGAGAAGCATCTCGCGCCGCGGCCGGGCGTGTACTGGAACGTCGACGCGGCGTTCGTCACGCACGACGCGCAGGTCGCGGCGGCGGGCATCACGACGGTGTTCGACGCGCTCGCGATCGGCACGCGCCTGAACGTCGGCGTGCGCGGCCGCGACGTGCAGACGAAGTGCGCGGACGCGCTCGCGCGCTTCGCGTCGCACGGGCTGCTGCGCGCCGAGCACTTCCTGCATCTGCGCTGCGAGATCGCGACGGAGGACGTCATCGACGTATTCGATTCGCTCGTGGCGCATCCGTGCCTGCGGCTCGCGTCGGTGATGGACCACACGCCGGGGCAGCGGCAGTGGAAGGATCCGCAGCAATGGCGCAACTATCAGGAGCGGCATCGCAAGTGGACCGACGAGGAAGCGGCGACGACGATCGCCGAGCTGGCCGACGAGCAGCAGCGCTACGCGGATGCGCATCGGCATGCAATCGTCGCGCGCTGCCGCGCGCTTGGCGTGCCCGTCGCGAGCCACGACGACACGGTGATCGAGCACGTCGAGCAGGCGGCGCAAGAGGGCGTCGCGCTCGCCGAGTTCCCGACGACGCACGCGGCGGCCGAAGCGGCGCACGCGCACGGCATCGCGACGGTGATGGGTGCGCCGAACCTCGTGCGCGGCGGCTCGCATTCGGGCAATGTGTCGGCGCTCGCGCTCGCGCAGGCGGGGCTCCTCGACATCCTGTCGTCCGACTACGTGCCGTCGAGCCTGCTGTGCGCGGCGTTCGACCTCGTGCACAAGGCGGACTGGAGCCTGCCGCGCGCGATCGACACGGTGTCGTCTTCGCCCGCGCGTCATACAGGGCTTCACGATCGCGGCGAAATCGCGCCGGGGCTGCGCGCGGATTTCGTGCGCGTCGCGCTGCACGGCACGCTGCCCGTGCCGCGTGCGACGTATGTTCGCGGGCGTCGCGTCGTGTAGGGAGCCGAATCGATTCGCGACCGATTGAACGGGCCGGACCCTTCGGGACGGCCCGTTTTGCTTTCGACGCGACGCGCGGCAAGACATCTAGACGTATATACGGATTCACCGGATTGTCATTGCGCGTGCGTACAGTGGCGTGCATCCGCTCTCCGGCCGCATCGGCCGGTCTCTCGACGGGAGTGTCATGGACGCCATCCGCATCGAACGTCTGTCGAAGACGTTCCCGAACGGCCGCAAAGGACTCGCCGACATCGATCTCGCGATCGCGCCGGGCGAAATGGTCGCGCTGATCGGCGCGTCGGGCTCGGGCAAGTCGACGCTGCTGCGGCAGATCGCGAGCTTTTCGTCGAGCGACGCGCAGCCGTCGCGCATCGACATTTTCGGCCGATCGATTCAGCGCAACGGACGCATCGCGCGCGATGTGCGCCGCATGCGCCGCGACATCGGCTTCGTGTTTCAGCAGTTCAATCTCGTCAACCGGCTGTCCGTCGAGACGAACGTGCTGATCGGCGCGCTCGCGCGCGTGCCGATGTGGCGGCGGCTCGTCGGACGCTTTTCGCGCGCGGACCGCGCGCTCGCCGCGCAGGCGCTCGGCGAGGTCGGCATTGCCGAGCATGCGCGCGAGCGCGCGGCGAACCTGTCGGGCGGCCAGCAGCAGCGCGCGGCACTCGCGCGCTCGCTCGTGCAGCGCGCTCGGATCATCCTCGCCGACGAGCCGATCGCGTCGCTCGATCCGGCTTCGTCGCAGCGCGTGATGGAGATGCTGCGCGCGCTCAACGCGAATCATCGGCTGACCGTGCTCGTGTCGCTGCATCAGATCGACGTCGCGCTGCGGTTTTGTCCGCGCGCCGTCGCGTTGCGCGCGGGGCGCATCGTCTTCGACGGGCCGAGCGCCGCGCTCACGCGCGAGCGGCTCCACGCGCTGTACGGCGACGACGCGCATCTGCCGTTCGCCGTCGGCGACGAAGTGCGGGCCGTCGCATGCGGCGTGGTCGGCACGCACGATGCGCGCGATATGCGCGATGAGCGCGATGAGCACGACGCCTCGCCGCGCCGGATGTTCGCCGCCTCGTCCGTGCGATGACGCCGCTTGCACCGTGCGCCGCAATCGCGCGCGCCGGACGCTCCATTCACCCGACCACCTTGACGGAACCGAATCCATGAAACTGATCCGCTCCCTCGTCGCCTGCGCGGCCGCGTTTGCGTGCATTGCCGCCGCCCATGCGCAGACGCTGAATTTCGGCATCATCTCGACCGATTCGTCGGCGGTGCTCAAGCGCCGCTGGCAGCCGCTCATCGACGACATGAACCGCAAGACGGGCCTCGACGTGAAGGCGTTCTTCGCGACCGATTACGCGGGCATCATCGAGGGCATGCGCTTCAACAAGGTGCAGCTCGGCTACTTCGGCAACGCGTCGGCGCTCGAGGCGGTCGAGCGCTCGAACGGCGAGGTGTTCGCGAAGATCGTGCACGCGAACGGCGAAGCCGGCTACTACTCGGTGCTGATCACGAACGCGAACAGCCGCTTCAAGACGCTCGATGACGTGTTCAGGAACCCGAAGGACGTGACGCTCGGCTTCGGCGATCCGAACTCGACATCCGGCGCGCTCGTGCCCGCGTACTATCTGTTCGCGCAGCGCGGCATAGCGGTGCGCACCGCGTTCAAGACGGTGCTGCCGTCGAGCCACGAAGGCAATCTGCTCGCGGTGGTCAACGACAAGATCGACATCGCGACGAACAACACCGACGTGCTCGGCATGCTGAAGAAGCAGCATCCGGATCAATACGCGCGGGTGCGCGTGCTGTGGACGTCGCCGCAGATCGCGTCCGATCCGCTCGTGTGGCGCAAGGATTTGCCCGAGGCGACGAAGCAGACGCTGCGCGATTTCTTCTACCGCTACGCGAAGACCGATCCGCACGAGAAAGAGGTGATGGCGGGCATTCGCAACCTGGTCGGTTTCGCGCCGTCGTCGGACGCGCAACTGATTCCGGTGCGCAAGATCGTGCTCTTCCAGCAGAAGCAGAAGATCGAGGCGGACGCGACGCTGTCGGGCGATGCGCGCCGCGCGCAGCTCGCGGCGCTCGATGCGAAGCTCGCCGCGCTCGACGCATCCGGCGCGGCGGATGCCGCCCGCGCGCAGGCGGACAAGCCATGAACGCGCGCGAGCCGGCGGGCGCGGCGCCCGGCGAACCGATCGCGCCGATGGGCGACGCGCGCCGCGGCTGGCGCACATGGCTCGCATGGGCGCTCGCGTTCGCGATTCTCGGCGGTACGTGGCGCAGCGCCGACATGCGGCCGCTCGATCTGCTCGCCGAGTCCGCGAACATGGGCGAGTTCGCGCGCGGCTTCTTTCCGCCCGACTTCTCCGAATGGCGGCACTACGCGAGCGAGATGGGCGTGACGCTGTCGATCGCGCTATGGGGCACGGCGCTCGCGATCGTGAGCGCCGTGCCGTTCGGGCTGATGTCGGCGCGCAACATCGCGCCCGCGTGGCTGCTGCATCCGGTGCGGCGCGCGATGGACTGTTGCCGCGCGATCAACGAGATGGTGTTCGCGATGCTGTTCATCGTCGCCGTCGGCCTGGGCCCGTTCTCCGGCGTGCTCGCGCTGTGGGTCCACACGACGGGCGTGCTCGCGAAGCTTTTCGCGGAGGCGGTCGAGGCGATCGATCCGCGTCCGGCCGAGGGCGTGCGCGCGACGGGCGCGACGCCGCTCGACGAGATCGTCTATGCGGTGCTGCCGCAGGTGCTGCCGTTGTGGATCTCGTACGCGCTGTACCGGTTCGAATCGAACGTGCGCTCGGCGATGGTGGTCGGGATGGTCGGCGCAGGCGGCGTCGGCGTCGTGCTGTACGAAGCGATTCGCTCGTTCGACTATGCGCAGACGGCGGCGCTCCTCGTCATCGTCATTGCGGTCGTCACGCTGATCGACATGACGTCCGCGTGGCTGCGGGCGAGGGCGATTTGATGCGCAACGCGATGCGCGGATCGCGAGTGCCGCGCGGACGTGCAGCGCGCCGCCGGTCATCAAGCTCCGCCGAGCTCGTCGCCCATTTCCTTCGCGCGCGCCTGCGCGGCGAGCACGCCGCGCACGATCGCATCCTTCACGTGCTGCGCGTCGAACGACGCGAGCGCGGCCGCCGTCGTGCCGCCCTTCGACGTCACGCGCTCGCGCAGCACGCTCGCGGGCTCGCCCGACTGCACCGCGAGCTGCGCGGCGCCCGCGAACGTCGCGACCGCGAGCGCGCGGCCCTGCTCGTCGCTCATGCCGAGCTGGCGCGCCGCTTCCTGCAGCGCCTCGATGAAATAGAACACGTAGGCGGGGCCGCTGCCCGAGATCGCGGTGACGGCGTCGAGCTGCGATTCATCGTCGAACCAGACCGTCTCGCCGACCGCGCCGAGCACCTTCGATGCGAGATCGCGGCCCGCCGCGTCGACGCCCGGCAGCGCGGACAGGCCGGTCACGCCGAGGCCGACGAGCGCCGGCGTGTTCGGCATGGTGCGCACGACGCGCGCGTAATCGCCGAGCCAGCGCGACAGGTCCGTGCCGCGAATGCCGGCCGCGATGCTGACGACGAGCTGCGTCGACAGATGCGGCGCGAGCGCGGTCGCGACGTCCTTGAGCGCCTGCGGCTTCACGGCGAGCACGATCGCGTCGTAGCCGGCGAGCGCGGCGTCGATGGCGGCCGCCGTGCGCACGCCGAATTGCGCTTGCGCGCGCTGGCGCGCGTCTTCGTTGACGTCGACGGCGAGCAGCTCGCTTGCCGCGACGCCGCGCTTGACGAGTCCGCCGATCAACGCGGCGGCCATGTTGCCGCCGCCGATGAATGCGATTTTCATGATGAATGAGACCGTTGAGAGAGAAGTGACGGGTTCAGTGGGCGTAGTCGCGCGCGCCGAAGATCGCGGTGCCGATTCGCACGATCGTCGCGCCTTCGGCGACCGCGGCCTCGAGGTCGTCCGACATGCCCATCGACAGCGTGTCGAGCGCGAGCCCGCCCGCGCGCAGTTGCTCGAGGAGCGCATGCAGCGCGCGGTGCGGCGCGCGCTTCGCTTCGGGATCGGTCGCGGGCTCGGGGATCGCCATCAGGCCGCGCAGCCGCAGCGCGGGCAGCGCGGCGATCGCGCGCGCGAGCTCGGCCGCGTCCGCGGGCGCGATGCCGCTCTTCGACGTCTCGCCGCTGATGTTCACCTGCACGCAGACGTTCAACGGCGGCAGGTGCGCGGGCCGCTGCCCGGACAGGCGCTGCGCGATCTTCAGCCGGTCGACCGTATGCACCCAGTCGAAGCGCTCGGCGACGGGCCGCGTCTTGTTCGACTGCAGCGGACCGATGAAATGCCATTCGAGCTCGGCGCGCAGATCGGCGAGCGTGTCGATCTTGTCGATCGATTCCTGCACGTAGTTCTCGCCGAACGCGCGTTGGCCGGCCGCGTGCGCGGCGCGCACCGCGTCGGCCGGAAACGTCTTCGACACCGCGAGCAGCGTGACCGCGCGCGGATCGCGGCCGGCCGCGCAGGCGGCGTCGTCGATGCGGCGATGAACGGAGGCGAAGCGGGCGGCGAGATCGGACATGGCAGGACGAACGAAACGTGAGACGCGCGCCGGCACGGCGTGCCGCGGCGCGCGACGAATGCGGGAATTATACGGATAACCGGCGCAAACGACCGGCGCAAACGACCGGCGCAAACGACCGGCGCGTGCGAAGCGCGGCATGCGCCGCGCGGCGTCAGCCGTACAGCAGGTTCTCGACGAGCTGCACCCAGTGCACGACGGGCACCGGCGTGCCGCTTTGCAGATGCGCGATGCAGCCGATGTTCGCCGATACGATCATCTGCGGCTCGGTCGCCTGCAGCTTCGCGAGCTTCTGCTTGCGCAGCTTGTACGCGAGCGACGGCTGCGTGAGCGAGTAGGTGCCTGCCGAGCCGCAGCACAGATGGCTGTCGGCGGGCAGCCGCACTTCGATGCCGAGCGCCTCCAGCAGCCGCTCGACCTTGCCGCGCAACTGCTGGCCGTGCTGCAGCGTGCACGGCGGATGGTAGGCGACCGTGTGGATCGCGCGCCGGCGCGTGAGCGCGATCAGCTCGGCTTCGAAGCCGCCGAGCAGCTCCGACAGGTCCTTCGTCAGCTCGACGATGCGGCGCGCCTTGTCCGCGTACGCCGGATCGCCGCGCAGCAGGTGCGCGTACTCGCGCACCGTCGCGCCGCAGCCGGACGCGTTCATCACGATCGCCTCGACGCCGCGCTCGACGTGCGGCCACCACGCGTCGATGTTGCGGCGCGCGTCGTCGAGCGCCTCGTCGTGATAGCCGAGGTGCAGCCGGATCGCGCCGCAGCAGCCGGCTTCCGGCGCGACCACGGTCTCGATGCCGAGCGCGTCGAGCACGCGCGCGGTCGCGATGTTGATGTTCGGCATCATCGACGGCTGCACGCAGCCCGCGAGCATCAGCACGCGGCGCTCGCGCGGCGTGCTCGGCCACGCGAGCAGGCGCGCGCGCGGCGGCACCTTGTCGCGCAGCCGCTTCGGCAGCAACGGCCGCACGTGCTGGCCGAGCCGCATCACGGGCGCGAACACGGCGGCGTTCGGCACGAAGCTTGCGAGCAGGCGCCGCACGATCCGCTGCGACAGCGGCCGCGACACCTTCGTCTCGATGACCTTGCGCCCGATGTCGACGAGCCGGCCGTATTCGACGCCCGACGGGCAGGTCGTCTCGCAACTGCGGCACGTGAGGCAGCGGTCGAGATGCTGCTGCGTGCTGCGCGTCACATCCGCGCCCTCGAGCATCTGCTTGATCAGGTAGATGCGTCCGCGCGGGCCGTCGAGCTCGTCGCCGAGCAACTGGTAGGTCGGGCAGGTCGCGGTGCAGAAGCCGCAGTGCACGCACCTGCGCAGGATCGCGTCGGCGTCGTCGCCGTCGGGCGTATGGCGGATGAAATCGGCGAGGTTCGTCTGCATCGCGCTTTAGAGATCGGGGTAGAGCCGGCCGCGGTTGAAGATGCGCGCCGGATCGAACGCCGTCTTCAGGCCGCGATGGATTTTCATCAGCGGCGCGGGCAGCGGCGTGAACACGCCCGCGCTCCTGTCGTAGCTTTTGCTCGCGCGAAAGAGCGTCGCGTGGCCGCCCGCCTGCTTCGCGCTCATGCGCACCGTCTGCGCGTCGGCGTCGGTGATCCACCAGCGCTGCGCGCCGCCCCATTCCATCATCTGCGTGCCGGGCAGTTGCATCGGCTCGGTGATCGACGGCAGCGACAGCCGCCAGAGCGCGTGGCCCGGCGCGAGCGACGAGAAGAACGGGTCGTTCTGCTCGCGCACGCCTTCCCAGAAGCGCTCGGCCTCGACCGCGTCGACGGCTTCGCCGCCGAGCGCGTTCTTCGCGCTCTTCACGGCCGCTTCCGCGCCCGACAGGCGCAGCACGAGCGTGCCGTAGCGCCACGCGCTCGCGGACAGCGGAAACGGGCGGCCCGCCCATTCGTTGAGCTTGCGCACCGCGTCGGTCGCGCTCATGTCGAACTTCAGCGTGACCTCGGCGGCGGGGACGGGCAGCACCTTGATCGACAGCTCGAGCATCAGCCCGAGCGTGCCGAGCGAGCCCGCCATCAGCCGCGACACGTCGTAGCCCGCGACGTTCTTCACGACCTGCCCGCCGAAGCGCAGCATGTCGCCGCGGCCGTTCAGGATCGTCACGCCGAGCACGAAGTCGCGCGGCGCGCCCGTCGTCGCGCGGCGCGGGCCGGCCAAGCCCGCCGCGACCGCGCCGCCGGCCGTCGCGCCGCGGCCGAAGTGCGGCGGCTCGAACGGCAGCATCTGGCCGCGCTCGGCGAGCGTCGCCTCGAGTTCGGCGAGCGACGTGCCCGCGCGCGCGGTGACGACGAGCTCGGCCGGGTCGTACGACACGATGCCGTGATGCGCGCGCGTATCGAGAATTTCCCCGTCGAGCGTTTGGCCGTACCAGTCCTTCGTGCCGCCGCCGCGTATGCGCAGCGCGCGGCCGCTCGCCGCGGCGTCGCGGATGCGCGCGGCCCAGCCTGCGACGATGTCGTCCTCTTCCATGACGTTGTGTTTCGTTGTTCGTTCCGGTCGATTTTACCGGGGTGGCGCGATCGCACAGTCGGGCCGAACCCCTAAGCTCCCCTCGGGCCGCACGGCGGCGTCAGAAGCGCGGCAGGTCCGGACGCGGCAGCAGCCCGCCGCGCACGTGCATCCGGCCGTATTCGGCGCAGCGCGCGCGGGTTGGAATCCCCTTGTCCGGATTCAGCAGCTCGGGCGGATCGAACGCGCGCTTGACCGCGAAGAACGCATCGCACTCTTCGCGCGAGAACTGCACGCACATCGAGTTCAGCTTCTCGACGCCGACGCCGTGCTCGCCCGTCACCGTGCCGCCGAATTCGACGCAGCTCTCGAGGATCTCCGCGCCGAACGCCTCCGCGCGGTGCAGCTCGTCGGCGTCGTTCGCGTTGAACAGGATGAGCGGGTGCATGTTGCCGTCGCCCGCGTGGAACACGTTGATGCAGCGCAGCCCGTACTTCACCTCCATCTGCTCGATGCGCGCGAGGAGCGGCCCGATCGCGCGGCGCGGCACCGTGCCGTCCATGCAGTAATAGTCGGGAGAAATGCGGCCCGCGGCCGGGAACGCGTTCTTGCGGCCCGACCAGAAGCGCAGCCGCTCGGCCTCGCTGCGCGACACCTGGATGCGCGTCGCGCCGTGCTCGCGCAGCACCGCGGTCATCCGCACGATTTC
Organism: Burkholderia sp. MSMB1589WGS; assembly: GCF_001636105.1. Taxonomy (NCBI): domain Bacteria; kingdom Pseudomonadati; phylum Pseudomonadota; class Betaproteobacteria; order Burkholderiales; family Burkholderiaceae; genus Burkholderia; species Burkholderia sp. MSMB1589WGS. Next base: position 1,294,923 of record NZ_LNJT01000007.1, on the reverse strand, counting down.
CTCGGCGACTTCCTCCTGCGTGCCGTCCGATTCGCACAACAGGATCGCGGCCGCGTCGAGGTCGTAGCCCGCGTGCGTGAACGCCTCGACCGCCTGCGTCGCCGGCTTGTCCATCATTTCGAGGCCGGCCGGAATGATGCCCGACGCGATGATCGCGGCGACCGCTTCGCCGCCCTTCACGACGTCGTCGAAGCTCGCCATCACGAGCTGCGCGCACTGCGGCTTCGGGATCAGGCGAACCGTGACCTCGGTGACGACGATGAACATGCCTTCGCTGCCGATCGTGACGGCGAGCAGGTCGAGGCCGGGCGTGTCGGGCGCGAGCGAGCCGAACTCGACGATCTCGCCGTCGATCGTCACGCCGCGCACGCGCAGCACGTTGTGGCACGTGAGCCCGTACTTCAGGCAATGGACGCCGCCCGAGTTCTCGGACACGTTGCCGCCGATCGTGCACGCGATCTGCGACGAAGGATCGGGCGCGTAGTAGAGGCCATACGGCGCGGCGGCCTCGGAGATCGCGAGATTGCGCACGCCGGGCTGAACGGTCGCCGTGCGCGCATAGGAATCGACTTCGACGATCCGCGTGAAGCGCGCGAGCGACAGCACGACGCCGTGCCCGATCGGCAGCGCGCCGCCCGACAGGCTCGTGCCCGCGCCGCGCGGCACGATGGGCACGTCCATGCGCCGGCAGATCTGCACGATCCGCTGCACCTGCGATTCGGTCTCCGGCAGCGCGACCGCGAGCGGCAGCCGGCGGTACGCGGAGAGCGCGTCGCACTCGTAAGCAGCCGTGTCCTCGTCGCGATGCAGCAGGCAATGGGTCGGCAGCACGGCCATCAGCGCCTGCACGACTTCGCGCTGGCGCTGCGCGCGCAGATCGGCCGACAGTTCGGCGGGGGCGTTCATGTCTGCTCCTGTTGCGCGGCGCGCGGCGCGTGGTCGTTCGATCTCGTCGCCGGCGTCGTCGTTTTCATGCGTCGATCGTGAAGATCTTGCCGGGGTTCATCAGGTTGTGCGGATCGAGCGCGCGCTTGATCGCGCGCATCGCGTCGACCGCGTTCTCGCCGTGCTCGGCCGCGAGAAAGCGCATCTTGTGCAGCCCGACGCCGTGCTCGCCCGTGCAGGTGCCGCCCATGCGCAGCGCGCGCTCGACGATCCGGTCGTTGAGCGCCTCGGCTTCGGCGAGCTCCTCGGGCTTCGCCGGATCGACGAGGATCGCGACGTGGAAGTTGCCATCGCCGACGTGACCGACGATCGGGCACGGCAGCGACGACGCGTTCAGGTCGGCTTCGGTTTCCCCGACGCACGCGGCGAGCTGCGAGATCGGCACGCAGACGTCGGTCGTCACCGCGCGGCAGCCGGGCTTCAGTTGCAGCATCGAGAAATACGCGTGGTGGCGCGCGGACCAGAGGCGCGTGCGATCCTCGGGGCGCGTCGCCCATTCGAAGCCCAGGCCGCCGTTCTGCCCGGCGAGCGCCTCGACTTGCTGAGCCTGCTCGCGCACGCCCGATTCGGTGCCGTGGAATTCGAAGAAGAGCGTCGGCGCCTCGGCGAGCCCGAGCTGCGCGTTGCGATTGATCGCGCGCACGGCGAGCGCGTCGACGAACTCGACGCGCGCGATCGGCACGCCGATCTGGATCGTCTCGATCACGGTGCGCGCGGCGGCGCTCATCGACGGAAAAGCGCACACGGCGGCCGACACGGCCTCGGGCAGCGGATGCAGGCGCAGCGTGATTTCGGTGATCACGCCGAGCGTGCCTTCGGAGCCGACGAAAAGACGCGTGAGATCGTAGCCCGCCGCCGACTTGCGCGCGCGCGTGCCCGTCTTCACGACGCGGCCGTCCGCGAGCACGGCGGTGAGGCCGAGCACGTTCTCGCGCATCGTGCCGTAGCGCACCGCGTTCGTGCCCGACGCGCGGGTCGCGGTCATCCCGCCGATGCTCGCGTCCGCGCCGGGGTCGATCGGGAAGAAGAGGCCGGTGTCGCGCAGCGCGTCGTTCAGCGCGCGGCGCGTGAGTCCGGGCTCGACGGTCGCGGTCAGATCGTCGGCTTCGATCGACAGCACGCGGTTCATCTCCGACAGATCGAGCGACACGCCGCCGCGCACCGCGAGCAGATGGCCTTCGAGTGACGAGCCGACGCCATACGGGATCAGCGGCACGTCGTGCCGCGCGCAGAGGAGGACGGCGTCGCGCACGTCGTCGGCCGTGTGCGCGAACACGACGGCGTCGGGCAGTTGCGGGTCGAACGGCGATTCGTCGCGGCCGTGATGGGCGCGCACCGCCTGCGCGACCGACAGGCGCGCGCCGAACCGGGCGGCGAGCGCGTCGACGAAGGCGGCGGGAAGCGGGCGATGCGGCGGGGCGGGGTGGTTCACGCGGGTCTCCTTGGAGGCGATCTTTATGGCATGCGCCGCGGCGAGGCGGACCGGATCATTCTACGCCCGAATGGATGCGCGCCGCCCCGGACGCGGCTGCGATAATAGGGATTTCACCGACGCGGCGCGCGCCGCCGCCAACGACGGGAGGCACAATGGGCAAGCGCTTGAGCAAGATCGCGACCCGCACGGGCGACGACGGCACGACGGGCCTCGGCGACGGCAGCCGCGTGCGCAAGGACGACGCGCGGATCGCGGCGATCGGCGATGTCGACGAACTGAATTCGCAACTCGGCGTGCTGCTCGCCGAGCCGCTGCCGGACGACGTCCGCGCGGCGCTTTCGACGATCCAGCACGATCTGTTCGATCTGGGCGGCGAGCTCTGCATTCCGGGGCGCGCGGCGATCACCGACGCGCATCTCGCGCGTCTGGACGACTGGCTCGCGCACTACAACGGGCAACTGCCGCCGCTCGATGAATTCATCCTGCCGGGCGGCGCGCGCGGCGCGGCGCTTGCGCACGTGTGCCGGACCGTCTGCCGGCGCGCGGAGCGCTCGATCGTCGCGCTCGGCGCGCACGAGCCGCTCAACGCGCCGCCGCGCCGCTACGTGAACCGGCTGTCGGATCTGCTGTTCGTGCTCGCGCGGGTGCTGAACCGCGCGGCGGGCGGAGCCGACGTGCTGTGGGACCGCGCGCGCGCGCAATGAACGCGTTGATGCGCATCATTGCAATCGCAGGCCCGTTGTGGCGAGGTGCGACAATTTGACCGCCGGGCGCGCGTCCATAAAGATGTATCGTCTTAGAATGTTTAACGGAGGAATACTTTCATGGCGCAGATGACTGCCGAGCAAATGGCCCGAGTGAAAGCGACCGCCCCGGTTCTCGCGGAGCACGGCACGACGATCACGAAGCATTTTTATCAGCGGATGTTCGGGCGTCACCCCGAGCTGAAGAACGTCTTCAACCAGACGCACCAGAAGACGGGCAGCCAGCCGGAGACGCTCGCGAAGGCGGTCTACGCGTACGCGGCGAACATCGACAACCTCGGCGCGCTCGGCGGTGCCGTGTCGCGGATCGCGCACAAGCACGCGAGCCTGAACATCCGGCCGGAGCACTATCCGATCGTGGGCGAGAACCTGCTCGCGTCGATCGTCGAGGTGCTCGGCGACGCGGTGGACGCGGACACGCTCGAAGCGTGGCGCATCGCGTACGGCCAGCTCGCGACGATCCTGATCGGCGCGGAGGCGAACCTGTACGAGAGCGCCGCGTGGAGCGGCTTCCGTCCGTTCAAGGTCGCGCAGAAGGTGCGCGAGAGCGACGAGATCACGTCTTTTTACCTGACGCCCGCCGACGGCGGCGTGGCGCCCGGGTTCGAGCCGGGCCAGTACGTGTCGGTGAAGCGCTTCGTCGGCGACATGGGCGTCGATCAGCCGCGCCAGTACAGTCTGTCCGACGCGCCGCACGGCAAATGGCTGCGCATCTCGGTCAAGCGCGAAGCGGGGCGCAGCGAGCAAGTGCCGGCGGGCAAGGTGTCGACGCTGATGCACGATGGCGTCGACGCCGATTCGATCGTCGAAGTCACCGCGCCGATGGGCGACTTCACGCTGAACCGCAACGCGTCGACGCCTGTCGTGCTGATTTCGGGCGGCGTCGGGATCACGCCGATGATGTCGATGGCGTCGACGCTCGTCGCGTCGGGCAGCGAGCGCGAAGTGCGGTTCCTGCACGCATGCCGGTCGGCGAGCGTGCACGCGTTCCGCGACTGGCTGAACGACACGACGGACGCGCATCCGAACGTGAAGCGCGCGGTGTTCTACGAGGAAGTCGGCCCGAACGACCGCGCTGGCGTCGATCACGACTACGAAGGCCGGATCACGCCGGCCGCGCTCGAGCGCCACGCGCTCGTGCCGGACGCCGACTACTACGTCTGCGGGCCGATCGCGTTCATGAAGCAGCAACGCGATGCGCTCGTCGCGCTCGGCGTCGCGCCGGAGCGCGTGCAGACGGAAATCTTCGGTTCGGGCGCGCTCGAATGACGAAACATCGGCGAACGACGCACGTTCGCTGAAGCGCAACGAAAAAGCCCGGCGCGATGCGTCGGGTTTTTTTGCTGGGCAGTGCTCGCCCGGAACCGAGCCGGAGTCAGGCCGGCTCTGGACGGCCTGCTCGTGGCGCACGGGGCTGCGCTTCGCCGCGCGCTCAGTTGCCGCTGCCGCGCGCGACGCGCCGCGCCTTCACCGCGTCGGCGAGCCCTTCGAGCACCTTTACGCTGTCGTCCCAGTTGATGCACGCGTCGGTGATGCTCTGGCCGTACGTGAGCGGGCAGCCGTCCTTCAGGTCCTGGCGGCCTTCGACGAGGTGCGACTCGACCATCACGCCGACGATGCGCTCGTCGCCCGCCGCGAGCTGGCGGCCGATGTCCGCGCACACGGGAATCTGGTTCTCGTGCTTCTTCGAGCTGTTCGCGTGGCTTGCGTCGATCATCAGGCGCGCGGCGAGGCCCGACTTGCCGATGTCCGCGCACGCGATGTTCACGCTGTTGGCGTCGTAGTTCGGCGTCTTGCCGCCGCGCAGGATCACGTGGCAGTCCTCGTTGCCGGCCGTCGACACGATCGCCGAGTGGCCGCCCTTCGTCACCGACAGGAAATGGTGCGGCTGCGACGCGGCCTTGATCGCATCGACCGCGATCTTCACGTTGCCGTCGGTGCCGTTCTTGAAGCCGACCGGGCACGACAGCCCCGATGCGAGCTCGCGGTGCACCTGCGACTCGGTCGTGCGCGCGCCGATCGCGCCCCACGAGATCAGATCGGCGATGTACTGCGGGCTGATCATGTCGAGGTACTCGGTGCCGGCGGGCAGCCCCATTTCGTTGATCTGCAGCAGCAGCTCGCGCGCGGTGCGCAGGCCGTCGTTGATCTTGAAGCTGTTGTCGAGGTGCGGATCGTTGATGAGCCCCTTCCAGCCGACCGTCGTGCGCGGCTTCTCGAAGTACACGCGCATCACGATCTCGAGCTCGTCCGCAAAGCGCTCGCGCTCCTTGACGAGCCGGCCCGCGTATTCGAGCGCCGCCTTCGTGTCGTGGATCGAGCACGGCCCGATGACGACGATCAGGCGATCGTCCATCCCGTGCAGGATCCGGTGCATCGCCTGGCGCGCGTTGTAGATGAGCTCCGACACCGCCTCGCTGAGCGCGAATTCGCGGATCAGGTGAGCGGGCGGAGTCAGCTCCTTCAGTTCTCGGATGCGGACGTCGTCGGTATTGTGCGGGGGCATGCTTGAGTTCTCCGGTTCGGTGCGCCGCCCGGCTGCGTGCGCGGGGCGGCTGGCTGTTCAATTCGACAAATCGGCGATTCGGGAAAGCCGGTGGTTCGGCCCGTCAGCCGCGCGTGCGAACCGGCAGGACGAAAAAAAAACCGCCGGGTTCGCCGGCGGTTTTTCGGGAATTCGGTTGCGCTTCGCGCGCCATCACCCCTCTCGATCCGCCAGCGGCCTGAGATACCAAAAAAAGTAAAAGTAAAACTTTGCGGACATGGCGAAAATGCGGTGCGTCAATGTGAAGCGATGCAAGAAAGAGATTTATACCCGGTCGGCCGCTGGCTTGCAATCCTGCGACGCTGAAAATGCGGACAATCCGCGCGATGCAAGCGATTCGCGCGAATTGTCTGCGTCGTAATGCGGCAATGCCGCATTACGACGCGGTGCCGCCGACCGTCATGTTGTCGAGCCGCAGCGTCGGCTGGCCGACCCCGACGGGCACGCTCTGGCCCTCCTTGCCGCAGACGCCGACGCCCGTATCGAGCCGCATGTCGTTGCCGATCATGCTCACGTACTTGAGCGATTCCGGGCCGCTGCCGATCAGCGTCGCGCCCTTGACCGGATACGTGACCTTGCCGTTCTCGATCATGTACGCCTCGGACGCCGAGAACACGAACTTGCCGTTCGTGATGTCGACCTGGCCGCCGCCGAAGTTCACCGCGTAGAGGCCGTGCTCGACCGATTCGATGATCTCCCGCGGGTCCTTGTCGCCGTTGAGCATGTACGTGTTCGTCATGCGCGGCATCGGCAGCGCCGCGTACGATTCGCGCCGCGCGTTGCCGGTGACGGGCATCTTCATCAGCCGCGCGTTCAGCGTGTCCTGGATGTAGCCCTTCAGGACCCCGTCCTCGATGAGCGTCGTGCACTGCGTCGGGTTGCCTTCGTCGTCGATGTTGAGCGACCCGCGGCGGTTCGGCAGCGTGCCGTCGTCGACGACGGTCACGCCCTTGGCCGCGACCTGCTCGCCGATGCGGCCCGCGAACGCCGACGAGCCCTTGCGGTTGAAGTCGCCCTCGAGCCCGTGGCCGATCGCCTCGTGCAGCAGCACGCCCGGCCAGCCCGGCCCGAGCACGACCGTCATCGCGCCCGCGGGCGCGGGGCGCGCGTCGAGATTGACGAGCGCCGCGTGCACCGCGTCGTCGACGTAGCGCGCGAGCACGTCGTCGGTGAAGTAGCCGTAGTCGAAGCGGCCGCCGCCGCCGCCCGAGCCGATCTCGCGGCGGCCGTTCTGCTCGGCGATCACCGTCACCGACACGCGCACGAGCGGGCGGATGTCCGCCGCGAGCGCGCCGTCGCTGCGCGCGACGAGCACGACGTCGTATTCGCCGGCGAGCCCCGCCATCACCTGCGTGATCCGCGGGTCGCGGCCGCGCGCCATCTGCTCGACGCGCTCGAGGAGCTTCACCTTCGCGGTTGCGTCGAGCGACGCGAGCGGATCGGCGGGCAGGTACAGGTCGCGGCCCGAGATGCCTTTCAATGAGGAAGCCGCGCGGATCTTCTGCTTGCCGCCGCCCGCGGCGGCGATCGCCTTCGTCGCGGCGGCCGCCTGGCGGATCGCGTCGGGCGACAGGTCGTCCGAATACGCGAACGCCGTGCGCTCGCCCGCGACCGCGCGCACGCCGACGCCCTGGTCGATGCTGAAGCTGCCCGACTTGACGATGCCTTCCTCGAGGCTCCACGCTTCGCTGCGGGTTGCCTGGAAGTACAGGTCCGCGTAGTCGACGCGATGCGTGAAGATGTCGGCGAGCGTGCGCGTGAGAAGGCTTTCGTCGAGGCCATACGGCGTGAGCAGGATGTCCTTCGCGAGCGCGAGATTGTGGACGCCGGGTTCGATGATGTTCATGCGGATTCGGGAATTCTCAATTTCTGAAACGGTTGTCGGACGCGCTTTCTTTTTTCCGGTCGGATGGCCGGATGGATCGCGGCGGCCGTTTTTCAAGGGCGAAGGCGGCCGGGCGCTCATTCGAGCACGCGGTGCCGCCACGCGGGCAGGCTCCGCCGCACGTCGGCGATCCGCGCGGGATCGATCTCGCCCGCGACGACGCCCGCGCCTTCGTCGCGCACCGCGACGATCTCGCCCCACGGGTCGACGAGCATGCTGTGGCCCCACGTGCGGCGGCCGTTCTCGTGCTTGCCGCCTTGCGCGGCGGCGAGCACGTAGCACTGGTTCTCGACCGCGCGGGCGCGCAACAGCGTCTCCCAGTGCGCGCGGCCCGTCGTGTACGTGAACGCCGACGGCACGACGATCATCGCGCAGTCCCCCATTCGCCGATACAGCTCCGGAAAGCGCAGATCGTAGCAGACCGACAGCCCGACCCGGCCGAACGGCGCGTCGAACGTGCGCACCGCGTCGCCCGGACTGATCGTGCGCGCCTCGTCGAACGACTCGTCGTCCTTCTCGAAGTTGAACAGGTGGATCTTGTCGTAGCGGGCGGCCTCGCGGCCCTGCGGATCGAACACGAGCGTCGTGTTCAGCACGCGCGAAGGCTCGGGCGCCGAGAGCGGCAGCGTGCCGCCGATCACCCAGACGCCGTGCGCCTTCGCGCGCCCGGCGAGAAAGCGCTGGATCGGGCCGTCCTGGTAGGCTTCCGCGAGCGCGAGCTTGTCGGTGTCCTGGTGGCCCATGAAGCAGAAGTATTCGGGCAGCAGCACGAGCCGCGCGCCCGCGCCCGCCGCGTCGGCGATCAGCCGGCCGGCTTCGGCGAGATTGCGCTCGCGATCGGGCGTGCTGACCATCTGCAGCGCGGCGACCCGGAACGGCGAGGCTGAGGCATGGCGATCGGTCATGACGGGTTGGGTAGCCGAAAAAAGGGTGCGGGCCCGGCGGCCGCGTCAGTGCTCGACGGCCGCGGGCGCGAAGCCCATCTTACCCCGATCGCCGCCGACCCGCTCGATGTGCGGATGCGCCCACGACCCGGTGATCGCGTAGTCCACCGCGAACGCGTGCGCGAGCGTTTGCGACAGCGCGAGATTCGCGGCGAGCACGCCGAGGCCGAGGAACGGATTGATGATCGCCGCGCCGATCGCGGCCGCGCTCGCGCTCACCTTCGGCGCGATGTGCGCGTTCAGCTCCTGCGTCTCGCGCGCGAGATCGACCGAGCCCGTCACCGTCACCTTCGCGGGCGAGGTCTTCATCTCGAAATCCTGCGTGCGCGCGATGCCGTTGTCGATTCGGCCCGTGCCCGTGATCGTCTCGAACGGCAGCCCCTTGCCGATCACGTCGCGGAAATCGAGCGTCAGGAAGCGCGCGAGGCCTTGCAGGCTCAGCACGCCGAGCAGCTTCGCCGCGCCCGGGTCGACCTTCAGGATCTGGCCGTGCGCGAGGTCGAGCGACAGGCGGCCGTTCAGCGTCGGATAGTCGATCGCGGTCGGGCCGCCGCGCCACGCGACCTTGCCCGACAGCGTGCCGCGCCCGCTCTCGACCGTGCGCGGCAGGCCGACGCGATCGAGCAGGGCGCCCGCGTCGCCGATCGCGAGCGTGAAGTCGAATACCGTGCGGCGCGGCGCGTCGTCCTCCTCGGCGCCGCGCGCGAGCGCGCGCCGCGACGTGCGCCAGTTCGCGGTCGCGGTGAGCTTCGCGGCCGGGTTCGCGAGCTCGAGCTTGTCGAGCTGCCAGACGGGGATGCCGTTCTCGTCGATGTTGCGCGCGTCGACCTCGAGCCGGCCGATGTCGTGGCCGCGCGCGACCACCTGGTCGACGACGAGATCGATCGCCGGCATCGCATGGTGGGTGGGCGTCGGCAGATCGATCGCGCGGCCGACGAGATCGTGCTCGGCGCTCTCGGGAATCACGAGCCTCGCGAGCCGCGCGCTCAGCACGCCCGCGCCCGTCGGGCCGCCGCCCGGCGCCCACGACAGGTAGCCCGACACCTGGTTCGACGCGATGTTCGCCTGCCAGAGGTCGTCGATGTGCGATGCGCCGACGATCACGTTCTCCCAGTTGCGCTTGAGCAGCTTCAGCGTGCCGAAGTGCAGCGCGAAGCGCTTCGGCGCGAAGCTCGCGAGATCGACGGGCGACGCGGCCGGCTTCTCGCGCGCGGTGGGCGACTTGCCGAAGCCCTGCGCGAACGTCTGCCACGCATCGGCGTCGAGTTCGTGCACGTCGATCGCCGCGCTCACGCCTTCCTGCGGCATGTCGGGCATCCGGTTCATGCCGATCGCGCCGCGCACCGCGCGCACCGGCTGCCCGCGCTCGACGTCGAGCAGGTAGGTCGCGGCGAGCGGGCCGAGCGTCAGGTCCGCGCGCTCGAGCGGCTTGCCGCTCGCCTGCGGCTCGGGCGCGAGCACGAAGCTGAACGGCATCGGCGTGCCGGCCGGCTTCGCGAACGGCGCGGGGAAGTCGAGCGCGACGCCCGTGAGGTCCGAGCTCGCGGTGATGTCGGGCAGGCCGCCCTTCGCGCCGCGCACGGCGAGCCGGTACGGCGCGTCGCCGACGACGCGCTCGAGCGCGGCGGCCGCCGCGCCGCGCAGGTTCAGCCCGCGCGCGGCGTCGAGCGACAGCCGGCCGTCGATGTCGAACGCGTAGCGGCCGTTCTCCGACAGCGCGCCGCGCGCGCGCACGTCGCCGCCGAGAAAGCGCGCGGTGAGCCGATCGACGCTCGCCGTGTGCTGCGTGAACCGCACGTTGCCGCGCAGCCGCGTGACGGGCGGCACGCCGTCGGCCTCGAGCGTGTTGCCGGCGAAGCCGAGCGCGCCGTCGACGCCGACGTGCGGATGCGGGACGTGCTGCGGGATGGTGAGCTTGAGCGCGAGCGTCGCCGGCCCCTGCGCGCGCACGAGGTTGCCGATGTGGCCCGTCATCCCGGCGACCGCGCTGTGGTTCGCGTAGTCGAGCAGGTCGGCGAGCGGGCCGTGCGCGCGGCCCTCGATCACGAGCGGCGAATGCGTCGGGTTGCCGAGATCGTCGATGCGCCCCGCCACCTTCGTGAGCGCGACGCCCTTGTAGCGCGCGCGGTCGATGTCGAAGCGCAGCCGGTTCTGCTCGAGCTCGAACACGCCGTCGATGCCGTCGAGCGCGGGCCACACGTTCGGCGTGCCGTTCGCGAGCGTGCGCGGCGGCTGCGGCGTCGGCTCGAACGTGCCGCCCGCGAAGGGCGCGACGATGTGGAACACGCCCGCCTTCGGATCGTGCTCGTAGGGGAACGTCTCGAGCGGGCCCTTCGCGACGATCGTCGCGCCTTTCTTCACCTGGCCCGCCTGCAGCGCGTGGCCGAGATAGAGGCGCAGGTGATCGGACAGGCTCGTCGGCAGGTAGCGGGGGATTCGCGCGACGGCCGCGCGCGCGAAGTCGGCCTTCAGGTCGAGCGAGCCGCGGCCGTGGCCGGGGTTCGCGTAGCTGCCCGCAACCGCGATCGCCGCGTCGGCGTTCTCGACGTAGAACTCGGGCACCGCGACGTCGACGCGCGCGTGCCGCTCGCCGGGCGCGAGCGTGACGGTCCAGTTCGCGCGGCCGCGCAGCTTGTCGAACGCGAGGCGAGGCTCGTCGAACACGCCGGGCACGGTGACGGCCGCGTCGACCGTGTCGAAGCGCGTCGCGCCGCCTTTTTCGTCCGCATCGACGTGGCCCCACAGATTCTCGACGCCCGGAATCCCCGCGCGCGGGTGGCCGTGCGGCGAGAGCCCGGGCGGCGGCTCCTGCGCCTCGAAGCTGATCCCCTGCAGGTCGCCCTGGAAGCGGTAGCGGATGATGGGCGCGGTGCCGCTTTCGCGCTCTTCGTCGACGAACTCGGGGCTCGCCGGCTTCGCGCGCTCGACCTCGATCGCGTAGTTCGCGACGAGCCCGCGCGGATCGAAGCGCACGAGCTCGTTGCGCAGCCGCGCCGGCAGCGGCAGCCCGCGGATGAATTCGGCGAGGATGCCGAGATCGACGCGGTCGCCGGATACGCTCAGCAACTGGCCTTCGTCGACGTTCGGCACGCGGTAGCGCGCGGTGAGCGTGTGCAGCGCGAGCGCGCGAGAGAGCGGCGTGCCGTCCGCGAGCGGCGGCTGACCGAGCTCCGCGTGCAGCCGCGACAGATGCAGCGTGTAGTCGCGCTTCGGATCGATCGCGAGGTCCCAGCCGAAGCGCGCGACCGGGATGTCGAGCCGCGGCTGCGTCGGGCGCACGCGCAGCGCGACGTCGTAGCCGCGCAGCTCGCCGCCCGCGCGGTACAGATGGCCGTCGCCGAAATGCGCCCAGATCGCGTTGTCGATCCGGCCCGCGTAAGCGGTGAGGCGGATGTTCGCGTAGTGCGCGAGCGTCGGCAGGTCGACGGGCCCCGTCGACAGATACGCGTCGCCCGTCCAGTTGGACGGCTTGCCGATCGGCGCGAGCGCCTTGTGGACGAAGCGCGCGCGGAAGTCGAGCGGGCCGTGGAACAGCGTGCCGTTCGCGGGCGCCTGCAGCGCGATCCGGTGCACGATCCCGTCGTTGAGCACCGCGATCCGGATGCCTTTCAACGCGAGCTCGGGCGCGTCGTGCTGCGCGTCGCGCCAGCGCAGCGTGCCGCCGCGCAGCACGATCGCCTCCTGCTTGAGCAGCCATGCGCTGAACGTGTCGTCGGCGCCCGTTTTCGTCGTCGGCACCGCGACGCCCGCGACGAACAGCGCCCCGTCCGCATGGCGCTCGGTCAGCAGATCGGGATCGTCGACGACGAGACTCGACAGCGTCGGCGCGAGGCGCGCGAGCGAGCGCCACGACAGCGCGGCCGTCGCATGGGGAACCGACAGCGCGACGCGGCCGTCGCGGCCGCGGATCGTCAGGTCGCTGATGTCGACGCCCGGCTGCATGCCCGACCAGTGCGGCGCGAGCCGGCCGATCCGCAGTTCGGCGTGGAGCTTTTGCGACACGAACGCCTCGATGCGCGGGCGGTACTCGTCGATGCGGGGCAGCAGCAGGTAGCGCAGCCCGAGGAAGGCGGCGGCCGCGACAAAGTACGCGGCGATCGCGATCGCCAGCACGCCCTTGAACACGCGACGCAGGACCGGGTGATGGTGCTGCGGAGGTCCGGCTTCGGTCGTTGCGGCGGAATCCTGACGGTCGGACATGCGGCGAAGGGGCGGCGATATGGTAGTTTTGCGGACTGACGTTCAAATGTATCACACGGGTCCCCCCCGACGGCTTTCGCGACGCCGTCCGTGCGGGCCGTCCGGCCGCGCGCCGGCTCCGCGCGCTGCCTGCGCGGCGGCCCGCGGCCTTTCACCGCGCAACGCGCGCTCGACGATGACCGACGCCTCCGATCTGCTGTCCCTGTCCTATTCGCACTATCTCGCGCGCGCGGCCGCGGCGCGGCCGGCGCTCGCCGAGCGCATCGCCGCGTGGGCGGCCGCGCCTGTCACGCGCGCGGCGCTCGATGCGCGCCTCGACGAACTGCTCGCCGAAGGCGGCCGTCCGCCGTCCGAGGGCGCGCTGAAAAAGGCGCTGCGGCAACTGCGCGGCGAGGCGTTCGGCGCGGTCGCCGAGCGCGACCTGGCGGGGCGCGCGGACGTCGCCGAAGTCACCGGCACGATGACCGACCTCGCCGAGGCGGCGATCCAGCGCGCGCTCGCGCTGCTCGCGGCGGACCTCGAGGCGCAGTACGGCGAGCCGCGCGGCCCGTCGGGCGAGCGGCTCGCGCTCGGCGTGGTCGGCATGGGCAAGCTCGGCGGCCGCGAGCTGAACGTGTCGTCGGACATCGATCTGATCTTCGTCTACGAGGACGACGGCGAGACGGCGGGCGGCGCCCGCGCGCCGATTTCCGTGCACGAGTTCTTCACGCGGCTCGGCCGGCGCCTGATCGGCGTGCTGTCCGAGGTGACGGCCGACGGCTACGTGTTCCGCGTCGACATGCGGCTGCGCCCGAACGGCGATGCCGGCCCGCTCGTCTGCAGCCTCGGGATGCTCGAGGAGTATTTCTACGTGCAGGGGCGCGAATGGGAGCGCTACGCATGGATCAAGGGCCGGCTCGTGACCGAGCGGGCGAGCGCCGCCGCGCACCGCCTCGCGCAGCAGCTCGACACGATCGTCAAGCCGTTCGTCTACCGGCGCTATCTCGATTTCGGCGTGATCGGCGCGATCCGCTCGCTGCACGAGCAGATTCGCCAGGAGGCGCGGCGGCGCGCGACGATGCGGCCCGACAAGGCCGACGACATCAAGCTCGGCCGCGGCGGAATCCGCGAGATCGAGTTCAGCGCGCAGGTGTTCCAGTTGATTCGCGGCGGGCAGGACGCGGGCTTCAGGGTGCGGCCGACGCTCGCGGTGCTGAGCCACGCGAGCGCGAGCGGGCTGATCGCCGACGAGGTGCGCGCGGGGCTGACGGACGCGTATCTGTTCCTGCGCACGCTCGAGCACCGGCTGCAATACCGCAACGACGCGCAGACGCACGCGATGCCGGTCGATCCGGCCGAGCGCGCGGCGCTCGCCGCGTCGCTCGGTTTCGCCGATTACGCGGCGCTGATCGCGGCGCTCGACCGGCACCGCGCGTTCGTCGAGGCGCAGTTCGACCAGGTGTTCGCCGACAAGGCGGGGAGCGGCGAGCGCCGCGCGGACGACCACGCGCCGGGCTGCGTCTGGAGCGGCGCGCTCGCCGACGACGGCGCCGACGACGCGCTCGTCGCGCGCCTGGCGGCGCTCGGCTTCGCCGATCCGGCGGTCGTGCTCGCGCGGCTGCAGGCGGTGCGGCGCTCGTCGCGCTACGCCGGGCTGCCGGAATCGAGCCGCGTGCGGTTCGACCGGGTCGCGCAGCGCGCGCTCGAGGCGGCGCCCGGCATCGACGCCGCGCATCGCGACGAGACCGTCGTGCGCTGCTTCGACCTGCTCGAGACGGTCGGCCGGCGCGGCGCGTATCTCGCGCTCCTGACCGAGTACCCGGCCGCGCTGCGGCGCGTGCTGTCGGTGCTCGGCGCGACGCGCTGGGGCGGCGGCTACCTGATTCGCCACCCGCAACTGCTCGACGAACTGCTCGACGACGAGGCGATCGACAGCCCGTTCGACTGGCCGGCGTTCAAGGACGCGCTGCGCAGGCGGCTCGCGGCCGCCGACGGCGCCGAGCATCAGATGGACCTGCTGCGCCACGCGCATCAGGCCGAGGTGTTCCGGATCCTGCTGCTCGATCTGGCCGGCAGGCTGTCGGTCGAGCACGTGAGCGACCGCCTGTCGGAGCTCGCCGACGCGATGCTCGACGTGACGATCGAAGTCGTCTGGTCGCAGCTCGCGAAGCGCCATCGCGACACGCCGTGCTTCGCGGCGATCGCGTACGGCAAGCTGGGCGGCAAGGAGCTCGGCTACGCGTCCGATCTCGATCTGATCTTCCTGTACGACGATCCGGACGAGCGCGCGGCCGACGTCTACACGACGTTCGCGCGCCGTCTGATCACGTGGCTCACGACCGCGACGGGCGCGGGCACGCTGTTCGACATCGACCTGCGGCTGCGGCCGAACGGCGAGGCGGGCCTGCTCGTCACCGATCTCGACGCGTTCCGCCGCTATCAGTTGCGCGAGGGCGACGCGGCGAACACCGCGTGGGTATGGGAGCACCAGGCGCTCACGCGCGCGCGCTACAGCGCGGGCGACGCGCGGATCGGCGCGGCGTTCGAGGCGATCCGCGTGCAGGTGCTGACGATGCCGCGCGATGCGGCGGTGCTCGCGAAGGAGATTGTCGAGATGCGCGGCAAGGTGCTCGCCGGGCATCCGAACACGGCCGGGCTGTTCGACCTGAAGCACGACCGCGGCGGGATGGTCGACATCGAGTTCGTCGTCCAGTACTGGGTGCTGCTGCACGCGGCGCAGCATCCGGAGATGATCCGCAACACCGGCAACATCGCGCTGCTGCGCGAGGTGTCGCGCTTCGGGCTGATGAGCGGGGAGGAGGCGGAGACGGTCGGCGCCGCGTACCGGACCTACCGGAAGCTCCAGCACCGGCTGCGCCTCGACGGGATGGAAAAGGCGCGCGTCGAGCCCGGGCGGGTCGCGGCCGAGCGGCAGGCCGTGGCCGCGCTGTGGGCGCGCGTGTTCGGCGCGTAGCGGGAAGCGGCGGGAGCCGAAGCAGGGACCGCAGCGGGAACCGCGCGGAGTCGATCCGTTGCGCCCGGCGAGCGCGCGCCGCGTCACGCGGTCAGCATTTCCTTCGCGTGCTTGCGCGTCGTCGCGGTGATCTCGAGGCCGCCCAGCATCCGCGCGACTTCCTCGATCCGGCTCGCGCGATCGAGCGGCACGACCGTCGACACGGTGCCGCCTTCGCCGTCCTCGCCCTTCGCGACCTGGAAGTGATGATCGCCGCGCGCGGCGACCTGCGGCAGATGCGTGACGCACAGCACCTGCCGCATCTGCCCGAGCTGATGCAGCAGCCGCCCCACCACCTCGGCCACGCCGCCGCCGATGCCCGTGTCGACTTCGTCGAAGATGAGCGTCGGCGTCGGGCTCGCCGCGCTCGCGATCACCGCGAGCGCCAGGCTGATCCGCGCGAGCTCGCCGCCCGACGCGACCTTCGCGAGCGGCCGCAGCGGCACGCCCGCATGGCCCGCGACGCGGAACTCGATCTGCTCGAGCCCGTGCGCGCCGCCGTCGGCGAGCGGCACGAGCGCGACTTCGAAGCTGCCGCCCGCCATCGACAATTCCTGCATGCCTGTCGTCACCGCCGCGCCGAGCGCCTTCGCGGCCTGCGCGCGCGCCTTCGACAGCTTCCGCGCGTCGGCGAGATACGCTTGCCTCGCATGGTCGGCGATCGCCTGCAGCGCGCTCAGGTCGGCGGCGGCGTCGAGCTCGGCGAGCTGCGCGCGGCGCGCCTCGTGCTCGTCGTGCAGCGTTTCGGGCGGCAGCCGGAACTTGCGCGCGGTCGAATGCAGCGCGTCGAGCCGCGTCTCGACCTGCGCGAGCCGGTCCGGATCGAGGTCGAGCCGCTGCGCGTAGTGCGACAGCGAGTACGACGCCTCCTGCAACTGGATCTCGGCCGGCTCGAGCGACGCGAGCGCGTCATTGAGCGCGGGGTCGTATTCGGCGAGGCTCCTCAACTTCGACACGATCGCGCCCAACTGCGTGAGCATCGCGTCGTCGGATTCGGAGATCGCGCCGAGTGCGCCCTGCACGCCGTCGATCAGGTTCGCCGAATGCGTGAGCCGCTTGTGCTCGGCGCCGATCTCGTCCCATTCGCCCGGCTGCGGCGCGAGCTTGTCGAGCTCGGCGAGCTGCCACGCGAGCTTTTCGCGTTCGAGCTGGCGCTCGCGCTCGTGCGCCTGCGCGGCCTCGATCGCGTGCGTCGCGTCGCGCCATGCGCGATGGCCGCGCGCGACGGCGGCCGCGTCGGCCGCGAGCCCCGCGTGCGTGTCGAACAGCTCGCGCTGCGCGTCCGCGCGCATCAGCAGTTGGTGCGCGTGCTGGCCGTGGATGTCGACGAGCATCTCGCCCACTTCGCGCAGTTGCGCGAGCGTCGCGCTCGTGCCGTTGATGAAGGCGCGCGAGCGGCCGCTCGCATCGATGACGCGCCGCAGCATCACCGTGTCGTCGGCGTCGAACGCGTGCTCGTCGAGCCAGCGCGCGACGCGGTCGTGCGGCGTGAATTCGGCGCTGATGTCGGCCCGGCTGCTGCCGGTGCGCACGACGCTCGCGTCGGCGCGCTCGCCGAGCGCGAGCGCGAGCGCATCGATCAGGATCGATTTGCCGGCGCCCGTTTCGCCTGAGAAAACGGTGAAACCGCTGTCGAATTCGAGATCGAGCGCGGCGACGATGACGAAATCGCGGATCGAGAGGTGGCGGAGCATGGGTGTCGGTCGGAAGGGGGCGTCAGGGCTTATGCGTCGTCGTCTTCTTCGCTCGACGGGTGTTCGTTCCAGTGCAGCTTCTTGCGCAGCGTCGCGTAATAGCTGTAGCCGACCGGGTGCAGGAACGGCACCGTGTGCTTCGAGCGGCGCACCTCGATCGTGTCGTTCAGCTCGAGCGCGGTGAACGACTGCATGTCGAAGTTCACGTTGACGTCGCGCCCGCCGATGATCTGGATCGCGATCTTCGAATCGTCCGGCAGCACGATCGGCCGGTTCGACAGCGCGTGCGGCGCGATCGGCACGAGCACGATGCCTTGCAACTGCGGGTGCAGGATCGGCCCCTGCGAGGACAGCGCGTACGCGGTCGAGCCCGTCGGCGTCGCGACGATGAGGCCGTCCGAGCGCTGGTTGTACATGAAGCGGCCGTCGACCGACACGCGCAGCTCGGCCATCCCGGAGAAGCCGCTGCGGTTCACGACGACGTCGTTGAACGCGAGCGCGTGGTAGATCGGCTCGCCGTTGCGCACGATCCGCGCCTCCAGCAGCGTGCGCTCCTCGCGCTCGTAGCTGCCCGCGAGCATCATCGGCACGACTTCCCGCATGTCGGATGCCGGGATGTCGGTGATGAAGCCGAGCCGGCCGTGGTTGATGCCGATGAGCGGCGTCCTGTACGGCGCAAGCTGGCGGCCGATGCCGAGCATCGTGCCGTCGCCGCCCAGCACGACCGCGACGTCGGTGCGCGCGCCGATCTCCGCGGGCGTGAGCGCGGGATAGCCGGCGCTGCCGATCGCCTGCGCGGTATCCGCCTCGAACACGACTTCGAAGCCGCGCTTCGCGATGCACGCGGCGAGCGATGCGAGCGGCTCGGCGATGCCGGGCGTGTTGCTGCGCCCGACGAGCGCGACGGTATGGAATTGGTGGCCGATTTTCATGCCGGCATTACACCATAGCTCGATGACGAAAAGAACCGCCCGCCGGCGGCCGGCCGGCAAAACAGGCGCGGGGCGGCGCGGCGCGCAAGCGGCGCTCGCGGGGGCCGCCCGGTTGCGCTAAAATTTTCCATCATGTTAGATCCACGCGCACGAACCCTCCTCAAGACGCTGATCGAGCGGTATATCGCCGACGGTCAGCCGGTCGGATCGCGCACGTTGTCCCGTTATTCCGGGCTCGAGCTGAGCCCGGCGACGATCCGCAACGTGATGTCCGACCTGGAGGAGCTCGGCCTCGTGTCGAGCCCCCACACGTCGGCGGGGCGGGTGCCGACGCCACGCGGCTATCGCCTGTTCGTCGACACGATGCTGACCGTCGAGTCGCCGATCGATTCCGACGCCGTCACGCGGCTCGTGCAGACCACGCTGCAGGCGGGCGAGCCGCAGCAGAAGGTCGTCGCGGCCGCGGCGAGCGTGCTGTCGAACCTGTCGCAGTTCGCGGGCGTCGTGCTGACGCCGCGCCGCAGCCACGTGTTCAAGCAGATCGAGTTCCTGCGCCTGTCCGACAAGCGAATCCTCCTCATCATCGTGACGCCCGAAGGCGACGTGCAGAACCGCATGATCGCGACGCAGCGCGACTACTCGCCCGCGCAGCTCACCGAGGCGTCGAACTACATCAACGCGCACTTCGCCGGCCTGTCGTTCGACGAGGTGCGCCGCCGGCTGCGCGAGGAAATCGACCAACTGCGCGGCGACATGACGGCGCTGATGCACGCGGCCGTCACGGCGAGCACCGAGGAGCCCGACGACGAGGAGACCGTGCTGATCTCCGGCGAGCGCAACCTGCTCGAAGTGGCGGATCTGTCGTCCGACATGGCGCGCCTGCGCAAGCTGTTCGACGTGTTCGACCAGAAGACGAGCCTGCTGCAACTGCTCGACGTGTCGAGCCACGCGCAAGGCGTGCAGATCTTCATCGGCGGCGAATCGACGCTCGTGCCGATCGACGAGATGAGCGTCGTGACCGCGCCGTACGAGGTCAACGGCCAGATCGTCGGCACGCTCGGCGTGATCGGCCCGACGCGGATGGCGTACAACCGCGTGATTCCGATCGTCGACATCACCGCGCGCCTCCTGTCGTTGACGCTCAGTCAGCAGTAACCGGTTCCGTCCGCCTTTCATCGCCGTTTCTTCATACTTTTCTTCACGCTTTTGCGGCGTCGGACGCCGTTTTTTCCCGCTCGAATCCGTCATCGGCATCGTGCCGCTCCACCGGGCGCCGCGCAATCGGCCGGACGGCCGACTGGTGGCGCCGGGCCGCCCCGCTATAATGAGTGACGTTCGATTCGGTGCCCCGGCACGCTCTTTCCATGCGTTTTGACCTCGAACCGCCGTCGCACGCGTCGGCCGCCCACCGCGTCGCCGTGCTGCTCGTCAATCTCGGCACGCCCGACGAGCCGACGCCGCGCGCGGTGCGCCGCTATCTTGCGCAGTTCCTGTCCGACCCGCGCGTCGTCGAGATCCCGCAGTTCGTCTGGCAGTTGATCCTGCGCACGCTGATCCTGCCGCTGCGCAGCCGCGCGTCCGCGAAGAAGTACGCGGCCGTCTGGCTGCCCGAGGGCTCGCCGCTGCGCGTCCATACGGAGCGCCAGGTCGAGAGCGTGAAGCCGCTGTTCGCGGCGAACGGCTACCGGGTGATCGTCGACTACGCGATGCGCTACGGCACGCCGAGCATCGCCGACATGCTCGCGCAACTGAAGCGCGCGGGCGCCGAGCGCGTGCTGCTGCTGCCGATGTACCCGCAATATTCGTCGTCGACCACGGCCACCGCGTTCGATGCGGCGTTCGCCGCGCTCGGCCGGATGCGCAACCAGCCGGAGGTGCGCACGGTGCGCCACTACGCGGATCACCCGGCCTATGTCCACGCGCTCGCCGAGCAGGTCCGCCAGTATTGGGCGGCGCACGGCCGGCCGGCATTCGAGTCGGGCGACAAGCTCGTGCTGAGCTTTCACGGCGTGCCGAAGCGCACGCTCGATCTCGGCGATCCTTACCACGATCAATGCCAGCAGACGGCCGCGCTCTTGATGTCCGCGCTCGGCCTGACGACGTTCGAGTGCCGGGTCACGTTCCAGTCGCGCTTCGGCAAGGCCGAGTGGCTGCAGCCTTATACGGCGCCGACCCTCAAGGAGCTCGGCACGGCGGGCGTGCGGCGCGCGGACGTGTTCTGCCCCGGCTTCACCGCCGACTGCCTCGAGACGATCGAGGAGATCGGAATCGAGGGGCGCGACGAGTTCCTGCACGGCGGCGGCAAGGAGTTCCACCGGATTCCGTGCCTGAACGCGTCGCCCGCGTGGATCGCGGCGCTCGGCGAGATCGCCGCCGAAAACCTGCAAGGCTGGCCGGTGCGCGTCGCGACGGCGCCGGAAGCCGTGACCTGATTGCCATGAATTTCAAGATTTCGACTGCACCCGGCGCGCGGCTGCGCATCGACAAGTGGCTCTGGGCCGCGCGCTTTTTCAAGACCCGCTCGCTCGCGGCCGACGCCGTCGAGAAAGAGCGGGTGAAGATCGGCGGCGCGGCCGTCAAGCCGGCGAAGGAAGTGCGCGTCGGCGACCGGGTCGACGTGACGATCGAGCATGTCGTCTGGGAAGTCGACGTGCTCGGCGTGTGCGACGTGCGCGGGCCGGCGAGCGTCGCGCAGACGCTCTACGCGGAGACGGAAGCGGGGCGGGCGAAGCGCGTTGCCGAGCTCGAGCGGCGCCGGCATTTCCGGGAGCCGTCGGCCGAACTGCACGGGCGGCCGACGAAGCGGGACCGCCGGATCATCGACAGATTTTCGAATGGGGGCTGAACAGTTGATCGAACGTCGCGCGAGCGCCGCCGTATTCCGTCGTGCGTTCGGTGACGGCGCCAGATAGGCAGATGGTTGTCGTGCCGGCGATGAGTACCAGCGCGACTGCCGAAATAGCGAAGGTCAGTTTCACGGTACTCCCCCTCGAGAAGACGGGTGAAAGGGCCTTGGGTCCGGTGTCGGGCGCTGTCGGGGCAGGGTATACGCGGTTCCCGACGCGCTTGTCGCAAGTGTAGTTCAGTGGACTGTTGCGATCCAGCGAACGGTCGGTAAGGGTTGTTACAGGCCGTTTCGGCCCGAATCCGGGCTTGTCGCCCGCCGTGCACCGCATCGCGGCGCGACGCCGCCGGCAGGGGCGCGGCGGCGCCGGAATCCCCTCTTGAAATCACTGCCCGAGGCCCCATTTGCACCGATATTGTGCGGCGCCGGCCGTTTGCGCGAACAGGCGCGAAACCGGCTGCCGTTTTGGCTTTAACCTCTAAATCGACTTTCTAGCGATATGGAAAACACGCAAGAGAACCCGACTGACCAAACGACTGAGGAAACCGGTCGCGAGGCGCAGGCCGCGGAAAACGCGGCGCCGGCTGCCGAAGCCGCGCTCGCCGAGGCTCAAGCCAAGATCGCCGAGCTGCAGGAGAGCTTCCTGCGCGCGAAGGCGGAAACCGAGAACGTGCGCCGTCGCGCGCAGGAAGACGTCGCGAAGGCGCACAAGTTCGCGATCGAGAATTTCGCCGAACACCTGCTGCCCGTGCTCGACAGCCTCGAGGCGGCGGTGGGCGACACGTCCGGCGATCTCGCGAAGGTCCGCGAGGGCGTCGAGCTGACGCTGCGCCAATTGACGAGCGCGCTCGAGAAGGGCCGCGTCGCGGCGCTCAATCCGGTCGGCGAGAAGTTCGATCCGCACCTGCACCAGGCGATCTCGATGGTGCCGGCCGACCAGGAGCCGAACACGGTCGTCGCCGTATTGCAGAAGGGCTACACGATCGCCGACCGCGTGCTGCGCCCGGCGCTTGTGACGGTCTCGCAGCCGAAGTAAGGGGCGGCGGCGATAGCGGGCACGGGCGTCGACGCGGCCGCGTTCGCGGCGTTCGACATGCAGGAGCTGGACGCCGCGAACCTCGACGCCGGGCTCGCGCTCGCGCGCGGCTGTGGACGAAGCGGGCCGCCCGGCCGATTGAAAAAATTTAATGGCCGCATCGCTTTCAGGGTCTTGAAAACGATGCGGCCGCACTCATTTCGAGTGCAGAGTCGAATCTGGCGCGGCCAGGCGGGCAGCCACCCGCCGATGCCGCAGCGAACAAGGATTTCTGGAGATTAGGAAAAAATGGGAAAGATCATCGGTATTGACCTCGGCACCACGAACTCGTGCGTTGCGATCATGGAAGGCAACCAGGTCAAGGTCATCGAGAACTCGGAAGGCGCACGCACGACGCCGTCGATCATCGCGTACATGGACGACAACGAAGTGCTCGTCGGCGCGCCTGCCAAGCGTCAATCGGTGACGAACCCGAAGAACACGCTCTTCGCGGTCAAGCGCCTGATCGGCCGCCGCTTCGAAGAGAAGGAAGTGCAGAAGGACATCGGCCTGATGCCGTACTCGATCATCAAGGCGGATAACGGCGACGCATGGGTCCAAGCCCACGGCGAGAAGCTCGCGCCGCCGCAAGTGTCGGCCGAAGTGCTGCGCAAGATGAAGAAAACCGCTGAGGATTACCTCGGCGAGCCGGTCACGGAAGCCGTGATCACGGTGCCGGCGTACTTCAACGACAGCCAGCGCCAGGCGACGAAGGACGCGGGCCGCATCGCCGGCCTCGAAGTCAAGCGGATCATCAACGAGCCGACGGCCGCCGCGCTCGCGTTCGGCCTCGACAAGGCCGAGAAGGGCGACCGCAAGATCGCCGTGTATGACCTCGGCGGCGGCACGTTCGACGTGTCGATCATCGAGATCGCGGATGTCGACGGCGAGATGCAGTTCGAAGTGCTGTCGACGAACGGCGACACGTTCCTCGGCGGCGAGGACTTCGACCAGCGCATCATCGATTACATCATCGGCGAGTTCAAGAAGGAGCAGGGCGTCGACCTCTCGAAGGACGTGCTCGCGCTGCAGCGCCTGAAGGAAGCCGCCGAAAAGGCGAAGATCGAGCTTTCGTCGAGCCAGCAGACCGAAATCAACCTGCCGTACATCACGGCCGACGCGTCGGGCCCGAAGCACCTGAACCTGAAGGTCACGCGCGCGAAGCTCGAGGCGCTCGTCGAGGAGCTCGTCGAGCGCACGATCGAGCCGTGCCGCATCGCGATCAAGGACGCGGGCGTCAAGGTGTCGGACATCGACGACGTGATTCTCGTCGGCGGCCAGACGCGCATGCCGAAGGTCCAGGAGAAGGTGAAGGAGTTCTTCGGCAAGGAGCCGCGCCGCGACGTGAACCCGGACGAAGCCGTCGCCGTCGGCGCGGCGATCCAGGGCCAGGTGCTCTCGGGCGACCGCAAGGACGTGCTGCTGCTCGACGTGACCCCGCTGTCGCTCGGCATCGAGACGCTGGGCGGCGTGATGACGAAGATGATCAACAAGAACACGACGATCCCGACGAAGCACTCGCAGGTGTATTCGACGGCGGACGACAACCAGGGCGCCGTGACGATCAAGGTGTTCCAGGGCGAACGCGAGATGGCGGCGGGCAACAAGCTGCTCGGCGAGTTCAACCTCGAAGGCATCCCGCCCGCGCCGCGCGGCGTGCCGCAGATCGAAGTGACCTTCGACATCGACGCGAACGGCATCCTGCACGTCGGCGCGAAGGACAAGGCGACCGGCAAGGAAAACAAGATCACGATCAAGGCGAACTCGGGCCTGTCCGAAGCCGAGATCGAGAAGATGGTGAAGGACGCGGAAGCGAACGCGGCGGAAGACCACAAGCTGCGCGAGCTCGCCGAATCCCGCAACCAGGGCGACGCGCTCGTGCACAGCACGAAGAAGGCGCTCACCGAGTACGGCGACAAGCTGGAGGCGGGCGAGAAGGAGAAGATCGAAGCGGCGCTCAAGGAACTCGAGGACGTGCTGAAGAACGCGTCGAGCGACAAGGCGGCGATCGACGCGAAGATCGAAGCGGTCGCGACGTCGTCGCAGAAGCTCGGCGAGAAGATGTACGCCGACATGCAGGCGCAGCAGGCAGGCGCCGCGGGCGCGGCCGGTGCGGCGGCAGACGGTGCGGCGCAGGGCGGCGCGCAGACGGTGGACGACGTCGTCGACGCCGACTTCAAGGAAGTGAAGAAGGACTGAAGCCGGGTCGCGGTCGACCGCGCCGGGCGCCCCCGATCGGGGTGCGCGGCGCGGTTTTTCCGGGTCCGTTTCTTCACTGCCGAATTGGCGGATCATACTTGCGCCTGGCGGGCCTCGCGGCTCTCCGGGCACATTTGTTTTATGGCGAGCGCCGCGCCGGCCGGCTTCTGCGGGCCGGCGGGCGCGGCGCTCAACCAGTCGCAAGACTTAATGGAAGCGAGAGGAGCCGTTGCGCGCGCTTCGCGCGGCGGCATTGAAACGATATGGCGAAACGGGATTACTACGAGGTTCTGGGCGTCGCGAAGATCGCGAGCGACGACGAAATCAAGAAGGCATATCGCAAGCTCGCGATGAAGTACCACCCCGACCGCAATCCGGACAGCAAGAATGCGGAAGAGCATTTCAAGGAAGCGAAGGAAGCCTATGAAATGCTGTCGGATAGCCAGAAGCGTGCGGCTTACGACCAGTACGGCCACGCGGGCGTCGATCCGAACATGGGGGCGGCCGGCGCGCAAGGCTTCGGCGGCTTCGCCGATGCGTTCGGCGACATCTTCGGCGACATTTTCGGCCAGGCGGCGGCGGGCGGCGGCCGCGGGCGCGGCGGCCCGCAGGTGTATCGCGGCGCGGACCTGCGCTACAGCATGGAGATCACGCTCGAGCAGGCGGCGCACGGCTACGACACGCAGATCCGCGTGCCGAGCTGGGCGTCGTGCGGCGTCTGTCACGGCTCGGGCGCGAAGCCGGGCACGAAGCCGGAAACCTGCCCGACCTGTCACGGCCAGGGCACGGTGCGGATGTCCCAGGGCTTCTTCAGCATCCAGCAGACCTGCCCGAAGTGCCACGGCACCGGCACCTACATCCCGGAGCCGTGCGCGCACTGCCACGGCTCGGGCAAGGTGAAGGAAACCAAGACGCTCGAAGTGAAGATTCCGGCGGGCATCGACGACGGCATGCGAATCCGCTCGGCCGGCAACGGCGAGCCGGGCATCAACGGCGGGCCGTCCGGCGACCTGTACGTCGAGATCCACATCAAGCCGCACCCGGTGTTCGAGCGCGACGGCGACGATCTGCACTGCCAGATGCCGATTCCGTTCACGACGGCCGCGCTGGGCGGCGAGATCGAAGTGCCGACGCTCGCCGGCCGCGCATCGTTCACGGTGGCGGAAGGCACGCAGTCGGGCAAGACGTTCCGTTTGCGCGGCAAGGGCGTCAAGGGGCTGCGCTCGAGCATCGCAGGCGATCTGTACGTGCACGTGCAGGTCGAGACGCCCGTGAAGCTCACCGAGCAGCAGCGCGATTTGCTCAAGCAGTTCGAGAAATCGCTCGCGGAAGGCGGCCCGCGTCACAGCCCGCAGAGCAAGAGCTGGTTCGATCGGGTGAAGAGCTTCTTCGAGTGACGCAACGGCGGCAGCGCGCAGGTGATGCAGGATGACTGACGAAACGGGCGCGATTTTCGCGCTCTTCGACGATTGCGACTCGACCGCGGCGGCGCGGTCGAGTCGTTTGTATTTGGGCTTCTCGCACGAGCGCGTCTGCGCCGGGCCGGCCGGGCTCGACGCGGTGTGCGCGGCCGTCGCGGACGATGCGCGGCGCGGGCTGCATGCGGTCGTGCTCGGCGATTACGAATTCGGGCGCGACTTGCAGCTCGGCACGCACGGCGGCGGCGGCGCGCTGCGTTTTCTGCTGTTCTCCGAATGCGCGAAGCTGTCGCGCGACGAAGTCGACGCGTGGCTCGCTGCGCGCGACGGCGGCCTGGCCGAGCCGTCGCCGGCGGGCGTCGCGCACGTGACGAAGAGCATCGCGCGCGATGCGTTCGACGCGGCGATCGCCGCCGTGCACGACGCGCTGCGCGCGGGCGATTCGTATCAGATCAACTACACGTACCGGCTGCACTTCGACGCGTTCGGCGCGCCGCTCGCGCTGTACCGTCGCCTGCGCGCGCGCCAGCCGGTGCGCTACGGCGCGCTGATCGCGCTGCCGGGCGACGCGTGGGTCGTGTCGTGTTCGCCCGAGCTGTTCGTCGAGAAGTCGGGCGCGCTGCTGCGCGCCCGGCCGATGAAGGGCACCGCGCCTCGCTCGGACGATCCGCGCGAAGACGCGGCCGCCGCCCGGTTTCTCGCGAACGATGCGAAGAACCGCGCCGAGAACGTGATGATCGTCGATCTGCTGCGCAACGACCTCGCGCGCATCGCGCGCACCGGCTCGGTGACGGTGCCGGCGCTGTTCTCGGTCGAGCCGTATGCGTCGGTGTGGCAGATGACGTCGACAGTCGAGGCGGGCATCGTCGAAGGCGCGACGTTCGCCGACGTGCTGCGCGCGCTCTTCCCGTGCGGCTCGATCACGGGCGCGCCGAAGCACAAGACGATGCAATTGATCGACGCGATCGAGACGACGCCGCGCGGGCTCTACACGGGCGCGATCGGCTGGCTCGATGCGCGTTCGGACGGCGGCGCGGACGACGCCCGCGCGGGCGAAGCCGCATCGGAACATGCGCCGGAGCACGCATCGAAGCGCGTCCGCACGGTGAGCGCGGGCCCGGCCAACGCGTGCGGCGACTTTCGCCTGTCGGTCGCGATCCGCACGCTGACGCTCGGCGCGCCTTCGGCCGACGGCGACAGGCGGGGCACGATGGGCGTCGGCGCGGGGATCGTGCTCGACAGCGTCGCCGCCGACGAATACGCGGAGTGCGAATTGAAGGCACGTTTCCTGACCGATGCCGATCCCGGCTTCCAGTTGTTCGAGACGATGCACGCGACGCGCACCGCCGGCGTGCGTCATCTCGATCGCCATTTTGCGCGGTTGCGTTCGAGCGCCGACGCGCTCGGCTTCGCGTTCGACGAGCCGGCTGCGAAGCTGCGCATCGACGCGCGCTGCGCGCAGCTCGCCGACGGCGAGCATCGCCTTCGCGTCGCGCTTGCGAAGGACGGCGCGCTCGAAATCGCGGCCGCGCCGCTCGCGCCGCTCGCGAGCGATGCGCTTGCCGTGCTGCTCGCGCCCGAGCACGGTTTCGCGCCGATGCGCTCGGGCGATTTCCTGCTCGCGCACAAGACGACGCGCCGCGCCGATTACGATCGCGCGTGGAAGGACGCGCAGGCGCGCGGCGCGTTCGACATGCTGTTCTTCAACGAGCGCGGCGAATTGACGGAAGGCGGGCGCACGAACGTGTTCGTGAAGCTGGACGGGCGCTGGTTCACGCCGCCGCTGTCGTCGGGCGTGCTGCCGGGCGTGATGCGCGGCGCGCTGCTCGACGATCCGGCATGGCAGGCGTCCGAGCGCGTGATGACGCTCGGCGACGTGCTGCGCGCCGACGCGCTGATGCTGACGAACGCGCTGCGCGGCGCAGTGCCCGCCCGGCTCGTGCGGGCGGGCGAAGCGGCGGCGGGGCGATAGGCGCGCCCGTCACGAACGGACACGCGCGCCTCTCGCGTCACGACGTCGAGACCTGAAAAAAAGCGGCATCCGCATACGCCGGATGCCGCTTTTTTCGAACTTCGCGACGGGCAGCGGACTTCGCATGCGACCGAAGCCGCCGCCCGGAATCGGCTGGCCGCGCGCTCAGAACGAATGCTCGGGCCCGGGGAAGCTGCCGTCCTTCACCGCGCGCACGTAAGCCTCGACGGCCGCGAAGATGCTCGGCTGCCCCTGCATGAAATCCTTGACGAAGCGCGGCCGTTTGCCGGGGAACACGCCGAGCATGTCGTGCAGCACGAGCACCTGGCCCGAGCATTCGATGCCCGCGCCGATGCCGATCGTCGGGATCGACAGCTCGCGCGTGACCTCGGCCGCGACGAGCGTCGGTACCGCCTCGAGCACGATGAGTTGCGCGCCGGCGTCATCGGCCGCGCGCGCATCGCGCAGCAATTGCGCGGCGCTCGCTTCCGTCTTGCCCTGCACCTTGAAGCCGCCGAACGCGTGCACCGACTGCGGCGTGAGGCCGACGTGCGCGCACACGGGCACCGCTCGTTCGACAAGGAAGCGCACCGTTTCGGCGAGCCATTCGCCGCCTTCGAGCTTGACCATCTGCGCGCCCGCGCGCATCAGCTTCACCGCGCTTGCGAACGCATCGGCGGGCGTGCCGTAGGTGCCGAACGGCAGGTCCGCGACGACGAGCGCGCGCGGCTGCGCACGCGCGACGCATGCGGTGTGGTACGCGATTTCATCGAGCGTGACGGGCAGCGTCGTCGTCTGGCCCTGCAGCACGTTGCCGAGCGAATCGCCGATCAGCAGCACGTCGACGTCCGCGCGATCGAGGAGGGCGGCGAAGCTCGCGTCGTAGCAGGTGAGCATCGCGATCTTCTCGCCGGCTTCACGCATCGCCTGCAGCTTGGGTACCGTCACGGCCGGTCGGCTGGATTCCTGAAGGTAGGTCATGGGAGGTCCGATTCGATGGTGAGGAAAAGGGCGGCGTCGCGATCGGCGACGCCGCGCGCGTTCGTCAGCGCGCGCTGCCGCCCTTGACGAAGAATTCCTTGCGCCCGCGCATCGAGGCGATGCGCTCGACGAGCAGCGCAAGATCGTCGGGGGAGTCGAGCGGGTTCAGGTGCTCGGCTGCGACCGTCAGCACGGGCGTGCGGTCGTAGTGATAGAAGAATTCGTTGTAGGCGTCGCAGAGCGAGCGCAGGTACGCGTCGCCGATCTGCAGCTCCATCGCCTCGCCGCGCTTCTGGATCCGCGAAAACAGCACTTCGGGGCTTGCCTGCAGATAGACGACGAGGTCGGGCGCGGGCGTCGGCGCGTCGAGATGCGCGGCGAGCGAGCGGTACAACTGCCATTCGTCGTCGGGCAGCGTGAGCCGCGCGAAGATTTCGTTCTTCTGCGGCATGAAATCCGCAACGATCGGGGTGTTCGCTTCGCAAGCCGCGGCAATCTCGCGCACCTGGCGTTCGCGCTGCAGCGCGAATGCGAGCTGCGTCGGCAGCGCGTAGCGCGCGGTGTCGCGATAGAAGCGCTCGAGAAACGGGTTGTCCTGCGGGCGCTCGAGGAGCGCCCGCATCGACCAGCGTTCGGCGAGCAGCGTCGCGAGCGTCGTCTTGCCGACGCCGATCGGCCCTTCGATGGCGAGGTAGCGGCACGGCGGCCGCCAGTCGGGGGCGGTGACGGTAAGCGGTGTCGAGTTCATCGGCAGCGGTTCTTTTCGGCGGCGGCCCGCATCGCGAGGCACTGGCAGGCCTGGACCCTCTCGATGCGCTGGTGCGCGACGTCGGCGAGGAATCCGTCGGCGCGGCCGCGCGCGGGGATGGCGAGCGCCGGCTCGATCTCGACGAGCGGCACGAGCGCGAACGCGCGTTCGGTCAGGCGCGGATGCGGGACGACGAGGTCGGGTTCGTCGATCGTCTGTTCACCGTAGAGCAGGATGTCGATGTCGAGCGTGCGCGGCGCGTTCCGGTACGGCCGCTCGCGGCCGAAGTGGTGCTCGATCTTCTGGCAGAGCGCGAGCAGCGCGCG
Source organism: Burkholderia sp. MSMB1589WGS (assembly GCF_001636105.1). Lineage (NCBI taxonomy): Bacteria > Pseudomonadati > Pseudomonadota > Betaproteobacteria > Burkholderiales > Burkholderiaceae > Burkholderia > Burkholderia sp. MSMB1589WGS. The sequence goes on along the minus strand of NZ_LNJT01000007.1, from coordinate 1,265,023 downwards.
CGCGGCGAGCGTCGTGTCGATCTTCACGGCGCAGTTGTAGTAGTCGCCGCCGCCCGCGTCGACGGGCGCCGTGCGATACAGGCTCGACTTGCCGAGCACCGTAATGGCGTGCTGCTGGGCGAGGCAGACCACGGCGTCCTTCAAGGCCTGGCGCGCGTCGCCGAGATTGGCCCCCAGCCCGAGATAAGCAACCGTCATGGCTTTCCTTCCTGCGTCGTTCGACGGCGCGAGCGCGTCAGTCGTTCGCGTCGGACTCGCCGTGCGCGGCGCCTTCCGTGCTCTCGGCGCTGTCGGCCGTCCGGCGGCTGCGTCCGCCGCGGCGGCGCCGCTTGCGGGGCGACTTGTCCCGACTGCCGCCCTGCGTGAGGAGGGCCTCGCGCGCCGCGGCGTCGCCGTCGATGAAATCCGTCCACCATTGTCCGGCGGCCGGATCGAGCTCGCCGGATTCGCAGCGTAACAGGAGGAAATCATACCCCGCTCTGAATCTTTGGTGTTCCAGCAGGCGCAGCGCGCTGCGGCCGGAGCGTTTCTCGAGGCGCAACTGCAATCCCCAGATCTCGCGCATGTCGGCCGAATAGCGCTTGTGGATCGCGAGCTTCTCGGTCTGCATGTCGATCACGTCGTCCATCGCGCGATTGATCGCGGGGACCGGGTACTCGCCGTTCGCGACGTACTGCTCGAAGCGCTGGCGCATGTCGTGCCAGAGGAGCGTCGCGAACAGGAAGCCGGGCGACACCGGCTTGCCCGCGCGCACGCGCGCGTCGGTGTTGTTCAGCGCGAGCGTGACGAACTTCTCGCCCTGCGGCTGTTCGAGCACGACGTCGAGGAGCGGCAGCAGCCCGTGGTGCAGCCCCTGCTTGCGTAGCTGCTTCAGGCACGCGAGCGCGTGGCCCGACAGCAGGAGCTTGAGCATCTCGTCGAACAGGCGCGCGGCCGGCACGTTGTTGATCAGATCGGCGAGCTCCTTGATCGGCTCGCGCGTCTTCTCCTCGATGTCGAAGCCGAGCTTCGCCGCGAAGCGCACGACGCGCAGCATCCGCACCGGGTCCTCGCGGTAGCGCGTCGCCGGATCGCCGATCATCCGCAACAGGCGCGCGCGCATGTCGGCCATCCCGTCGTGGTAATCGAGCACGGTCTGCGACGCCGGGTCGTAGTACATCGCGTTGATCGTGAAGTCGCGGCGCGCCGCGTCCTCGTGCTGCTCGCCCCATACGTTGTCGCGCAGCACGCGCCCGCTCGCGTCCACCGCATGCGTGCGGCGGTCGAGCTCGTCGCGCTTCAGGCGCTTCGCGGGCGCGGCGTCGGCGGGCGGCTCCTGCGGCGCGTCGACGAGCGCGCGGAACGTCGACACCTCGATCAGCTCCTGGCCGAACTGCACGTGGACGATCTGGAAGCGCCGGCCGATCAGCCGCGCGCGGCGGAACAGGCGCTGGACCTCGGTCGGCGTCGCGTCGGTCGCGACGTCGAAGTCCTTCGGCGCGATGCCGAGCAACAGGTCGCGCACCGCGCCGCCGACGATGAACGCGCGAAAGCCGGCTTGCTGCAGCGTATCGGTGACGCGGATCGCGTTTTTCGAGATGAGTGCGGGATCGATCCCGTGCACGTTGGCGTGCACGATGGCCGGCTCGCCGTTGCGGGCCTTCTTCGCGGCGCCGCGCGCGGATTTCGCGCGGCTCGGCGCGGGGGGCGCGGCGGGCTCGGCCTCGAGCGGGGCGGCCGGGTCTTGCGGCGCGTCTTGCGTCGTACGGGCGTCCTGCCCGAGCAGCTTGCGGATGAGTTTTTTAATCACGACGGTTGGAAGAGGTCGAGGATGCGCCAGCCGTGGTCGCGTGCGTATGCGCGCAGCGTGTCGTCGGGATTGGTCGCGATCGGGTCGGTGACTTTTTCGAGGAGCGGAATGTCGTTGTGCGAATCGCTGTAGAAGTAGCTGCGGTCGAAATCGTCCCAGCGCTTGCCGAGTGACGCGAGCCACGCCTGCGTGCGCGTGATCTTGCCTTCGCGGTAGCTCGGCGTGCCCGTCGGGCGGCCGGTGAACGCGGAGTCCGGATGGCCGTCGACGGTTTCCACTTCGCATGCGATCAGCGTGTCGACGCCGAACGCGGTCGCGATCGGACGCGTGATGAATTCGTTCGTCGCGGTGACGATGCAGCAGAGGTCGCCCGCGTCCTGATGCCGGCGCACGAGCTCGATCGCGGCGGGCAGCATCGCCGGCCGGATCACCTCGTGCATGTACTGGTCGTGCCACTGCGCGAGCTGCGCGCGCGAATACTTCGCGAGCGGCGTGAGCATCGCGCTCAGGTACGCGTGGATGTCGAGCTTGCCGGCCTTGTAGTCGGCGTAGAAGCGGTCGTTCTGACGCGAGAAGCTGTCCGCGTCGACGATGCCGAGCCGGACCATGAAGCGGCCCCACTCGTGGTCGCTGTCGGTCGGGATCAGCGTGTGGTCCAGGTCGAAAAGTGCCAAATTAGTCATGGATGCGCATTTTACTTGAAGCTACTTGAACCGGCCCGGCGCGGGCTCGTCGCGCTCCGGCGCGGCCAGCATCGCGCGCAGCAGCGGCAGCGTCACCGCGCGCTTCTGCTCGAGCGAGAAGCGGTCGAGCGCGTCGAGGAGCGCCATCAGGCTCGGCATGTCGCGGCGGAAATGGGTGAGGAGGTACGACGGCACGTCGTCGGCGAGCGCGATGCCGCGCTCCTTCGCCGCGTGCTTGAGCACGGCCACCTTGCCTTCGTCGGTGAGCGGCGTGAGATGGAACACGAGCCCCCAGCCGAGGCGGGTGCGCAGGTCCTCGCGAACGTCGAGCGCGAGCGGCGCGGCGGGGCCCGCCGCGACGAGCGCCGTCATCGGATGTGCGCGCACTTCGTTGAACAGGTTGAAGAGCGCGATCTGCTGCGCGTCGTTGAGCGCGTCGCAATCGTCGACCGCGTACAGCGACACGCGCGGATCGAACGCGAGCGCGTCGAGCCCGCCTTGCGGGCTCACGTAGCGCGCGTGGCCGTACGTCGTGTCGTGCACGAGCGCCTGCAGCAGGTGACTGCGGCCGCTGCCCGCTTCGCCCCACACGTAGAACGTGCGGTCGGCCACGGGGCCCGCCGCGAGCGCGAGATCGAGCTCGCGCAGGCGCGTGACGAGTTCGGCGTTCGTGCCCGAGTAGAAGTTGTCGAACGTCGCGGGCGGCGGGGTGCCGAGGTCGAGCGTCAGTTGACGGGATACAGTCACGGTGCGAATCAGGTCCGGTGTTGCGTGCCCGAAGGGCGGCGGCGCGGCGGTGTCGTCGGCATGCGGCCGGCTTCGTGGCCGGGCGCGCCGCCTGCGGCGGCCGCGGCGGACCGGCGCACGCCAGCGCGCAACGGGCGCGCGGCGCGCGGGCGGCCGGCGCGGAGCCGGCGGCTGCGCGGCTGCTCGAACAGCGAAAACGGTGACGATTGCGGCATGACGCGAGGCAAGATGCTTTCCCTGAGGAATCGGTGCGGGGAATTCCGGCCGGCCGGCCGGCTTCGGGTAAAATTGCATTTTACCGACCTTCTCGCATTCCCCCATGAATCCTCCGAAATCCGCTCCCGACGCCCAGGGCCTGTCCTACCGTGACGCGGGCGTCGACATCGACGCGGGCGACGCGCTCGTCGACAAGATCAAGCCCTTTGCGAAGAAAACGCTGCGCGACGGCGTGCTCGGCGGCATCGGCGGGTTCGGCGCGCTGTTCGAAGTGCCGAAGAAGTATCGCGAGCCCGTGCTCGTGTCGGGCACGGACGGGGTCGGCACGAAGCTCAGGCTCGCATTTCATCTGAACAAACACGACACGGTCGGCCAGGATCTCGTCGCGATGAGCGTGAACGACATCCTCGTGCAGGGCGCCGAGCCGCTGTTCTTCCTCGACTACTTCGCGTGCGGCAAGCTCGACGTCGAGACGGCCGCGACCGTCGTCAAGGGCATCGCGCAGGGCTGCGAGCTGGCGGGCTGCGCGCTGATCGGCGGCGAGACGGCCGAGATGCCGGGCATGTACCCGGACGGCGAATACGATCTGGCCGGCTTCGCGGTCGGCGCGGTCGAGAAGAGCAAGATCATCGACGGCGGCACGATCGCCGAGGGCGACGTCGTGCTGGGCCTCGCGTCGAGCGGCATCCATTCGAACGGCTTCTCGCTCGTGCGCAAGATCATCGAGCGCGCGAATCCGGATCTGTCGGCCGATTTCCACGGCCGCCCGCTCGCCGACGCGCTGATGGCGCCGACGCGCATCTACGTGAAGCCGCTCCTCGCGCTGATGGAGAAGATCGCGGTGAAGGGGATGGCGCACATCACGGGCGGCGGCCTCGTCGAGAACATTCCGCGCGTGCTGCGCGACGGCCTCACGGCCGAACTCGACAAGCACGCATGGCCGCTGCCGCCGCTCTTCCAGTGGCTGCAGCAGCACGGCGGCGTGGCGGATGCGGAGATGCACCGCGTGTTCAACTGCGGGATCGGGATGGCCGTGATCGTGTCGGCCGCCGATGCTGACGAAGCGCTTCGCCAGTTGACCGATGCGGGCGAGCAGGTGTGGAAGATCGGCGCCGTGCGCGCGAGCCGCGAAGGCGAGGCGCAGACGGTCGTGGTCTGACGCGCCGCGCCGTCGAGATGATCTCGAAAGCCGCCCGGAATCGATCCGGGCGGCTTTTTTTCGGTTCATCGTGGAATTCCGGGGATGGCGGCGGGGCTTGGGGGCGGGGGCGAAGCGCTCACTCTGGTCGACAGCTTTGCATGGGACCCGAGTAAGCGCTAAAGCGCTAACTCTGGTCGACAGCTTTGCATGGGACCAGAGTAAGCGCTAAAGCGCTAACTCTGGTCGACAGGATGAACGACGATGTCCGAAGACGAACACGCGATCCGCCAACTGATCGAGACCTGGTTTGTCGCGAGCCGTCGCGGCGACCTGACGACGGCACTGTACCTGATCGCCGACGACGCGATCTTCATGGTTCCCGGCCGGCCGCCCTTCGACAAGGCAGCGTTCGCCGCAGCGTCGCGCGACGCGAACCTGCTCGCGTCGCCGGCCTGACCAGCGAGCAGCGCCGCGAGGCGCGCGTCAGGCCGGCGCGCGGCCGTCGAGCACCCGCTCGAGCGCGTCGACCGCGCGCTCGGCCGCATCCTGCGCGCAGCAATCGACGACGATCCGCTCCGGCATCGCGCGCAGCCACGTGAGTTGCCGCTTGCAGAGCTGACGGGTCGCGAAGACGCCCTTGTCGCGCATCGTCCGGTAGTCGGTGACGCCGTCGAGATACTCCCACGCCTGCCGGTAGCCGACGCAGCGCATCGACGGCAGCCCGAGATGCAGATCGTCGCGCCGGCGCAGGCGCTCGACTTCGTCGATGAAACCCGCTGCCAGCATCGCGTCGAAGCGGGCGGCGATGCGCGCGTGCAGCACGGCGCGATCCGACGGCTCGAGCGCGACCGGCACGAACCGCAGGCCCGCCGCCGTATCGTCGTCGCGCGGCGGCGCGGCGAGGAGCGCCGACATCGGCTGCCCCGTCAACAGATACACCTCGAGCGCGCGCTGGACCCGCTGCGAATCGTTCGGCGCGAGCCGTGCGGCCGTGGCCGGATCGACGCTCGCGAGGCGCACGTGCAGCGCGGGCCAGCCGTCGCGCGCGGCGTCGGCGTCGAGCGCCGCGCGCAGGTCCGGATCGGCCGCGGGCAAATCGTTCAGCCCCTGCGTCAGCGCCTTGTAGTAGAGCATCGTGCCGCCCGCGAGGAGCGGCGTGCGGCCGCGCGCGGCGATCTCGGCGACGGCGCGCAGCGCATCGGCGCGGAATTCGGCGGCCGAGTACGCGTCGGCCGGATCGACGATGTCGATCAGATGATGCGGCACCGCCGCGCGCTCGTCGCGCGTCGGCTTCGCGGTGCCGATGTCCATCCCGCGGTAGACGAGCGCCGAATCCACGCTGACGATCTCGATCGGCCGGCGCGCCGCGAGCGCGAGCGCGGCGGCCGTCTTGCCGGACGCGGTCGGGCCGAGCAGGCACGCGACCGTGCGCACGGAGGCGGCGTTGCGTTCGCTCATTGGCCGCGCATGAAGAGCTTGTCGAGGTCGCCGAGCGTCAGTTGATACCAGGTCGGCCGGCCGTGATTGCATTGATCCGCGCGCTCGGTCGCCTCCATCTGCCGCAGCAGCGCGTTCATCTCGTCGAGCGTGAGGCGCCGGTTCGCGCGCACCGCGTGATGGCACGCGAGCGTGCCGAGCAGCTCGTGCTGGCGCTCGGTCAGCACCCGCGAGCCGCCGAACGCGTGCAGATCCGCGAGCACCGCGCGCGCGAGCGCCTGCAGATCGGCGTCCTTCAGGAGCGCGGGCACGGCGCGGATCGCGAGCGTCGTCGGCGACAGCACCGCGAGATCGAAGCCGAGCGCGTCGAGCGTCTCGCGCTCTTCTTCCGCCGTGCCGACTTCGACGGGCGTCGCCGTCATCGACACTGGAATCAGCAGCGTCTGCACGGCAACCGTGCGATCGGCGAGCGCGCGCTTGAACTGCTCGTACAGGATACGCTCGTGCGCGGCGTGCATGTCGACGATCACAAGGCCGCGCGCGTTCTGCGCGAGCACGTAGATGCCGTGGATCTGGCCGACCGCGAAGCCGAGCGGCTGCTCGTCGTGCATCGCGGGGGCGGCTGCGCCCGCCGCGGAGAACGCGGGCGCTGCGGCGCCGCCCGGCACGGTCGCGAAGAGCGGGGCGCCCGGCGCATCCGGCGCGTCCGCCGCGTCGTGCGCTTCGAGCGCGCCCGTCGTGCCGTGCGGCGTGCCTGCGCCCGTGTCCTTGCGGCCGAACAGCGCGTCGTACAGCGCGAGCGGTTGCGCGACGGGCAGCGTGCCCTGCGTCATCCGCGACTGCCGCAGCCACGTATTGCCGGGCGCGGGCTGGCCGGCGCCCGCGCCTGCCGCGGGGGCAGGGCGAACGAACGACGCGCCCGGCGCGCCCGTCGAGTCGGCCGACGCCGGCGCGACGGGCGCAAGATGCGCGGCGTGGCCGCCCACCGTCGTCTCGGGCGACGCGCCCGCATGCCGCGCGAGCGCGCGCTGCACCGCGTGAAACACGAACTGGTGGATCGAGCGCGAGTCGCGGAAACGCACCTCGATCTTCGACGGATGGACGTTCACGTCGACGGCTTCCGGCGGCAGGTCGAGGAACAGCACGTACGACGGATAGCGGTCGCCGTGCAGCACGTCCTCGTACGCGGCGCGCACCGCGTGCGTGAGCAGCTTGTCGCGCACGAAGCGGCCGTTGACGAAGAAGTATTGCTGGTCCGCGCGGCCGCGGCTCGCGGTCGGCAGCCCCGCGCAGCCGTAGACGGCGAGCGGCCCGGCGCGCTCGTCGAGCGGCAGGTGGGCGGTCGCGAAGCCGTCGCCCAGGATCTTCGCGACGCGCGCCGCGGGCTCGCTCGCGTTCCAGTGCTCGACCGCGCGCCCGTTGTGCAGCACCGAGATCGCGATGTCCGGCCGCGCGAGCGCCGCGCGGCGAATCATTTCGAGGCAATGGCCGAACTCGGTCTGCTCGCTCTTCAGGAACTTGCGGCGCGCGGGCGTGCTGAAGTACAGCTCGCGCACTTCGATCGTCGTGCCGCGCGTGCCGGCCGCGGGCGCGACGACGCCCGTCTGCGCGTCGATGCGCGTCGCGTGCGCGGCATCCTCGGTGCGGCTCGTGATGAACATCTCGGCGACCGACGCGATCGACGCGAGCGCCTCGCCGCGGAACCCGAGCGTCGCGACCGCCTCGAGCTCGGCGAGCGAGCGGATCTTGCTCGTCGCGTGGCGCGTCAGCGCGAGCGGCAGCTCGTCGGCGGGAATCCCGCAGCCGTCGTCGGTGATCGAGATGCGCTTGACGCCGCCTTCGTCGAGCAGGATGCGCAGCGTGCCGGCGCCGGCGTCGAGCGCGTTCTCGACGAGCTCCTTGACGACGGACGCGGGGCGCTCGACCACTTCGCCCGCCGCGATCTGGCTGATCAACTGGTCGGGCAGCGGCTGGATCGCGCGCAGCCGGCGCAGGGCGGACGAGGACGCGTCGGCGGGCGAAGCGGTCGAGCGGCCCGCGGCGGAATCGGTGAATTCGGACATGGCGGAATTATAGCGAGGCCGCGCGGCGCGCCGCTTGCCGCGTTCGGTGCGCGACGCCGCTCGTCGGCCAAATTTCACGGTCGCTTAAGGCACTTTCGGTATCATGACAGCGTTGCTTTTTTTGCTTCCGGCCCCTTTGAGGCCGGCGCGCGCTCACTTCGTCACCGACACCAAGGAAACGCATTTGGAAACGCTGCTTCATTTCGTCAGCCTCGTCGTGCACATCGATGCATTTCTCGGCGATTTCATCCGGCAGTATGGCGCCTGGGTCTATCTGGTGCTGTTCCTGATCGTTTTCTGCGAAACGGGGCTCGTGATCTTCCCGTTCCTGCCGGGCGATTCGCTGCTCTTCATCGCGGGCGCGTTCGCGGCGACGGGCGAAATGACGCTCGCGGGCCTCATCGTGCTGCTGCTCGTCGCGGCGGTGGGCGGCAATACGGTCAACTATCTGATCGGCCGCGCGATCGGGCCGAAGGTCTTCAATACGCACATTCCGGGGCTGGAACGCTTCCTCGATCGCGCCGCGCTGCAGAAGACCCACAATTTCTACGAGCGGCACGGCGGCAAGACGCTCGTGCTCGCGCGCTTCATCCCGGTCGTGCGCACGTTCGCGCCGTTCGTCGCGGGCGCGTCGGCGATGAGCTTCGCGCGCTTTCAGCTATTCAACGTGATCGGCGCGCTGCTCTGGGTGCTGCTCCTCGTCTTCCTCGGCTACTTCTTCGGCAACATCCCGTTCATTCGCCATTACCTGAACGTGATCGTGCTCGTCGGGATCGGCGCGGCGGTGATTCCCGTCGCGCTCGGCGCGCTGTGGAAGCTGCTGCGCCGCAAGCCGGGCGCGCAGAAGTCGCAGGCGAACCGCTGACGGGCGCGCGGCGAGCGCCGCCGCGCGCGGGCGGCAGCGACGCGTCGCGGCGTCAGCGTCAGGACTTCGCGATGTCGGCGGTGGTCCGATGCGAGATCGGCGTTTCCGGCGTCGGATAGCCGGCTTCGCGGAACGTGTCGAGAATCGCGCGATTGGTGTCGCAATACACTTGCCAGTAGTTCTCGGGCTGCGTCGACGGCCGCACGAACAGCAGCGGGCCCTCCGGCGTGAACGACAGCACGCCGACGTCGGGCGCCGGATGCTTGACGACGTTCGGAATCAGCTCGAGCGCGGCCTTCAGCCGCTTGATCGCATCGGCCGCGTCGACGCCGTTCGCGATCTTCGCCGTCAGATCGACGCGGCGCGTCGGCGTCGCGCTGTAGTTCGCGATGTTGTCGGAGAAGATCTTGTTGTTGCCGACGAGCGTGACGACGTTGTCGGCCGTGACGATCGTCGTGCCGAAGAGGCCCAGCTCCTTGACGGTGCCCGTCACGCCGCCCGCCGAGATCACGTCGCCGACCTTGAACGGCCGCAGCACCTGCATGAACACGCCGGCCGCGAAGTGCGCGAGCAGGCCGCCCCACGCGGTGCCGACGGCGAGGCCGAGGCCCGCGAGCAGCGCGGCGAACGAAGTCGTCTGCACGCCGAATACCTGCAGGATCGCGAGGATCAGCAGCACCGTGAGCAAGACGCTCACGACGGATTCCAGATAGTGCGACAGCGTCGAGTCGACTTTTCCGCTCCTGCGGATGAGCTTGCCCATCAGGTTCGTGACGATCCGGATCGCCCAGCGTCCGATGATCCAGAGCGCGATCGACGCGATGACCTGCAGGCCGAAGTCGATGCCGCGAGTGACGATGAAGGTTTGCACGGAAGCGAGATCCACGATGAGGTCTCCAAATGAATTGAACGGAGGCGGCCGTGAAGCCACGCGAAAGGGTTTTTTTATAACCGACTCGCGGCGATGGAGCAACCTTCGCCGCGCGCGGCGGGCTAGGTGATCGCGGTGCTTTCAGGGATGATTTCCCACGCGTCATGCAGGTCGACGAGCGGCTCGGACAGCACGAGGAACGCGTCGTCGCCGATCGCGCGGATGCGCGGGTCGTGAGGATGGCGCTCGTGCAGATGGCGAAACGACGTGCTGTGAAAGAGCGAGCGCGAGATGGAACATCACTTCGGAGTCCGTCGATCCTTCGATCGACGCGAAGAGCGCGGGATCGATGCGCATCATCAGGTCGCGCCGCAGCGTGTGATAGCGGCGGATCAGTCCGTTGCGAGCGAATAGCCAGCGGCCGCGGCGAAACGGATGGCAGTTGGTTCCCTGCACGGGCGTGCCGGTTGCCGAGCGAACGTGCGCGACGAACAGCGGCGAGCGGATCGCGCGCGCCGCGCGCAACGTGGAACGATCCGCAGGCGCGTGCGGATCGTCGTCGTGCGGCCTTTCCGTTGCGGCTCGTCGCGTCAGGTCGCGGACGTGCGTCCGTACGTGTCCTCGAAGCGGACGATGTCGTCTTCGCCGAGATACGAGCCGGACTGGACCTCGATCAGCTCGAGCGCAATCTTGCCGGGATTCTTCAGCCGGTGCGTTGCGCCGAGCGGAATGTAGGTCGACTGATTTTCGGTCAGGATGATTTCCTTGCCGTCGTTCGTGACGAGCGCGGTGCCCTTCACGACGATCCAGTGCTCGGCGCGATGATGGTGCATCTGCAGGCTCAGTTGCGCGCCCGGATTGACGACGATGCGCTTCACCTGGAAGCGCTCGCCTTGATCGATGCCTTCGTACGCGCCCCACGGCCGGATCACGCGGCGGTGCGTGACGGATTCGCGGCGGCCCGACGCGTTCAGCCATTCGACGACCTTCTTCACGTCCTGCGCGCGGTCGCGATGCGCGACGAGCACGGCGTCCGCGGTCTCGACGATCACGATGTTGTCGATGCCGATCGCGGCGACCATCCGGTGCTCGGCGCGGATATACGAGTTCTCGACCGTGTCGGTGTACACGTCGCCGATCAGCGCGTTGCGCTGCGCGTCGGTGGCCGCGATGTCGGCGAGCGCGCTCCACGAGCCGATGTCGTTCCAGCCGAGATTCACGGCGGCAACGACGGCCGCGCGCTCCGTCTTCTCCATCACCGCGTAGTCGATCGACACGTTCGGGCTCGCGCCGAACGCTTCGGGGTCGAGCCGCAGGAAATCGCAGTCGCGCTTCGCCGCGTCGAGCGCGAGCCCGGCCTGGCGCGCGATGTCGGGCGCGTGGCGGCGCAGCTCGTCGAGATAGGTCGACGCCTTCAGCATGAACATCCCGCTGTTCCAGTAATAGCCGCCGTCCGCGACGAAGCGCCCGGCCGTCGGCGCGTCCGGCTTCTCGACGAACGCGTCGACGCGATAGACGTGCGCGCCGCCCGCGAGCGCCTCGCCGCGGCGAATGTAGCCGTAGCCCGTGTGCGCTTGCGTCGGCGTGACGCCGAACGTGACGAGATGCGCGTCGGACGCGACGCTTGCCGCCGTCTTCACGACATCGACGAACGCGGCTTCGTTGTCGATCACGTGATCGGACGGCAGCACGAGCAGCAGCGCATCGGGCGATTCGCGCAGCGCGAGGAGGGCGGCGATCGCGATCGCGGGCGCGGTGTTGCGGCCCATCGGCTCGAGCACGATCGACGACGGCGTGATGCCGACCTGGCGCAACTGCTCGGCGACGAGGAAGCGCTGCTCGTTGTTCGTGACGACGATCGGCGCGCTGACGCCTTCGACATCGCGCACGCGCAACGCGGTCTGCTGGACGAGCGTGTTGTCGCTCGTGAGCTTCAGATACTGTTTCGGATAGCCTCCGCGCGACATCGGCCAGAGGCGCGTGCCACTGCCGCCGCACAGGATCACTGGATAAATGTTCATGAATGACCTCGATTTGCAAAGCTGGGCTGGCTCGTTGCGCAAAAACCAGCGGGTTTCGATTCCGTCGATGCGCCGATTCGCTGCTGCGTGCCGGCCGATTTTCAACCGTCCGGGCGATCCTGTCGAACCGCGATCCGCTGCGTGATTCGCCATCCGGCATGCGATAGTACATTACGCGTCCAACGAACAGCCTTCAGAAAAGGCCGCGCGCGATTGCCGCGCACGCGCCCGAGCGGCCGCGCGGCCGGCGCCGCGAGCCGCTCGACGACGGCCTCCGGCGTCGTGAACATGCGCAGACGCCAATCCCAGTACAGCGGGTAGCGCAGCAGCGCGCCCGCCGTCAGCATGTCGAGCGTCAGCGCGCGCTCGCGCCACGGCAGCGGCGCGAGCGCGTCGCGCGTCAGGCCCCATCCCGCATAGAACGGCAATCCGTACGTGTAGACGGTCTTGCCGCGCAACAACGCGTCGAAGCCCGCCAGCGACGAAAGTGTATGAACTTCGTCGGCCGCCTCGATCAGCGACAGCAGATCGGACTCGGCGTCGACGACGTCGGCGAGCCGCAGCGCGTCGACGAGACCGTCGCGATTGCCCGACAGCACGTCCGGATGCGGCTTGTAGACGATGAACGCATCGGGGCGGCGCGCGCGGACTTCGCGCAGCAGCGCGTCGGCCGTGCCGAGCGCGCGGGTGCCGAGGCGGATCGACGCGTCGTCGGCGACCTGCCCGGGCACGAGCGCGACCGGCCGTCCCGCGGGCCGCGTCCACGCCGGCGCGCGGCGGCCGAGGTTGTACTTCGTGATACCGGCGCGCACGATGCGCTCGCGCAGCGCGGCCGCGCGCGCGAGCTCGGCGCCGGTGAAATCGGCTTCGTTGAAAAGCACCGTCAGATCGCTCGGCCGGCTCGCGTCGAAATAGAGCCCGCGCCGGTCGATCGCCTGGCTATACGGCGCGTTCATGTCGGAGCCGAGTCCGAGCGAATGGATGAAGCCGTCCTCGATGCGCACGTGCGCGACGCCGGGAGCGAGACCCTCCGCGCTGCGCGCGCCCCAGAACGCCGCGCATTCGTTCGCGCGCACGGCCGCGGGCGCATGCGCCCAGCGCAGCCGGCCCCCGCTTGCCGCGAGGAACGGCGTCGCGAACGGCCGTTTCCAGCGCTGGAAACGCACGCCGGCGACCCGCTCGAGATCCTTGAACCGCTCCGCGACCGCATGCTGCAGCTCGATGCCGTCGAGCGCGGCGGACAGGCTGCCCGGCGCGTGCGTCGCGGGATCGAGGTAGTGCGCGATGCGCACGAACACGGCGTCGAACAGCGCGGCGAGCGTCGGGCGCGCGTCGCGGCCGGGCAGCGTGTGGCGATCGTCTGTGAGGCCCCAGCCCGCATAGTACGGTGTCCCGAATACGTGCGTGCGCACGCCGGCGAGGAGCGCGCTCATGCCTTCGGACGCGTCGACGACATACACGTGATCGACGTGCCGCAGCAGGTCGGCGAGCGAATACGGCGGCGCGAGGCGATGCACGCCGTCCGGCAGCGCGTTCGAATCCGCGGACAGCCAGCGCCCCGTCGCGGCGTCGCCGCTTCGGATCATCCAGAACGCCGCATCCGGATACGCGGCGCGCGCCGCTTGCATCATCGCTTCGAAATCGTTCGAACGGTCGCGCGCGCGCGCGTGAACGTTCGCCGAGGTTGCACGCCGCTCGTCGATCAGCAGCACGCGCGTGCGGCGCGCGGAAATATCGACCGCGATGGGCGCGCGTGCGGCGCGTCCGCACAGATGCAGCGCGTCGGCGAGCAGTACGCGCCGCATCAGCGCGGCGGTTTCGGGGCCGCTGCCGGCGCACGGATGGGCGGCGAGCGCATCGGCGATCGCGTCGGCGAACGCCTGGGGGCTGCTCGCATCGGCCGGCACGCAGAACCACGAGCGCAGCGGCGCGCCGCGCGCATCGGGCGCAGCGATCGGTCCGGGCCATGCGGCGCGCGCGCGGATGCCGGCGATGCGCGCGATGCGCAGCGCGGCGCGCCCGCTCCAATGATCGATCCACAGACGATCCGAGCGGCGCGCGATCCAGCTCGCGAGCCGCGCGCCGCGCGTGATGCCGCGCAAGTCGAACCGGGGGGCGGTGGGCGCGGCCATCTAACCGAGCGATGCAATGAAGCGGTCGACGATATCGAAATGCGCCGCCCAGGTCGGCGCGCGAAAGCCGGCGATGCGATCGAGTTGCGCGCGTCGCTCGGGGCTGTCCGCGCGCGCATACGCTTCGATGCGGGCGAGCCATCCGGGGCCGTCGAGCGGATCGAGATAATCGGGAATGCCGGCCGCGATTTCGCGGAACACGTCGAGCTCGCTCGCGAGCACGGGCACGTTCGACGCGAGCGCTTCGACGAGCGGCATGCCGTAGCCTTCGACGAACGACGGAAAGAGCAGCGCGCGCGCGTGCTGCAGCCACGCATGTAGTTGGTCATCCGAACAATCGGATTGCTCGATCACCGCGCCGCGCAGGCTCGCGCAGCGCTCGAGCATGTCGATGACGTTTTCGCATTCCCAGCCGCGCCGGCCGATCACGACGAGTTTCGGTGCGGCGTCGCCGAGGCGTTCGACGAGCCTGCGCCACACGTGCAGCATGAACCAGTGATTCTTGCGCGGCTCGATCGTGCCGAGCATCACGAAGTACGGCGACGCGAGCGGCGCGGCCTGCGCGGGCTGCGGCCCGGTGCCGCCCGCGAGCGGCGCGACGATGGCGGGCGGCAGCGCGAGCGCCGCGCGCTTCGCTTCCTGCGCGAGCGAGTCGAGCGTCGCCTGCGAATTCGCGATGAGGCCGTCGGCGTGACGAAGGGCAGTGTGGATGCGCTTGCGGTGGACGTCGTCGACGCCCGGGCGGCTGTATTCCGCGTGCGTCAACGGAATCAGGTCGTGCACCATGCATACCGTGCGGCCGCTTCTTCGCCGCATCGACTGGTAATAGCGCGGATATTCCATTCCGGTGTGGCTCGTGTGCAGCAGCGTCGAGCCGGCGGGCGCCGGCCGCAGCCGGTTGACGGTCCACGTGCGGGCGAGCAGGTTCGCGATGTAGCGCCGGTCCGGGCGCTGCGCGAGCAGCATCGCAAACGTTCGCTGCGAGTCGGTTTCGCTCAGAACGGCGGAGAAGCCGTACTCGCTCAGCATGCCGCGCGCGCGGGCGCCGTACCGCTCGACGTACGCGAGGCCGACGCGATCGACCCCCGTCGGAAGCAGCCCCTTGTAGCACCGGCTTATCAGGCGTGTGACGTCCAGGTAAATATGTGTCACGGGGATGCAATCTTTCGATGAGAATACGAATCGCTTGAATGACCTTTACGCGCGCGATCGGACGGCTGTTCGCGCACGGCGGGTCTCTTTCCGGAATGCGTTTGCAATAGGCGACAATTGATGCTGAAATATTCTATTGCATCTCCGAAAGTGCGACAATTTTCGCCTCCGTCTACGTCTGGGGCCCAACGATACATGTCACGTTTGTCTTGCGGTGCTTCTTATATCGCGCTTGCAGTCAGCGCAGCCTTGCTCGCAGGCTGTTCGAGCATCGCCAGCTCGGGCCCCAGCCGCTCTCAGATCGATCGGGCGCCGAGCCACTCGCAGGACGAAGCCCAGGTCCGGGCGAATCTTCCCGCCATCCAGGTGGTCGACGTGACCGACGGCGTCGCGCGCCAGCTCTACGTCGAGCGCCGTCACGGCGATTTTTCCGAGCTGCTCGGCAACGATGCGCGCTTCCAGCAGCAGCTCGGCGTCGGCGACACGATCGAGGTGTCGATCTGGGAAGCGCCGCCCGCGACGCTGTTCGGCGTCGCGCAGACGAGCGACACGAAGGCGGGCGCGACCAACGCGAAGGTCACTGTGCTGCCCGACCAGGTGATCGACGGCGACGGGACGATCAACGTTCCGTTCGCCGGCCAGATCAAGGCCGTGGGCCATACGCCGGCCGAACTGCAGCGCATCATCGCGGCGCGCCTGAAGAACATCGCGCACGACCCGCAGGTGCTCGTGAAGTTGTCGCGCAATGCAACTTCTTACGTGACGATCGTCGGCGACGTCGCGAGGAGCGACCGGATGCCGCTGTCCGCGCGCGGCGAGCGGCTGCTCGACGCGCTCGCGACGGCAGGCGGCGTGCGCCAGCCGGTCGACAAGATGACGATTCAGGTGACGCGCGGCAACGTCGTCGCGTCGCTGCCGCTCGAATCGGTGATTCGCGATCCGCGGCAGAACGTGCCGCTGCGCGCCGGGGACGTCGTGACGGCGCTGTTCCAGCCGTACAGCTTCACGGCGCTCGGCGCGACCGGGAAGAACGAGGAAATCAATTTCGAGGCGCAGGGCATCACGCTCGCGCAGGCGCTCGCACGGGCGGGCGGGCTGCAGGATTCGCGCTCCGACGCGATGGGGGTCTTCATCTTCCGGCTCGAGGACGCGAACGCGCTCCAGTGGCCGAATAAGCCGGTGCGCACGACGGCCGACGGCAAGGTGCCCGTCGTCTACCGGGTGAACCTGCGCGACCCGAGTTCTTTTTTTGTCGCCCAGAGTTTCATGATGGACAACAAGGACTTGCTTTACGTGTCGAACGCACCGATCGCCGAGTTGCAGAAGTTCCTGAATCTCGTGTTCTCGGTCGCGTATCCTGTCGTGACGGGCGTCCAGACCTTCAAGTAAGTGCGTGACGCACGCGCCGCGGCGGTTCGAATGCGCGCAGCCACGGCGCGTCCGTCGCGATGACCGGCGCTCGGTCCGGGCGGCGAGCCAGCCCGGCCGTCATGATCAGCATCTATCCAGGGCAGAGAGCAGCATGCTTCGAGTTCATGGTCCGATGATTACTTCTTACGCACAAAATTTCGAGGACGTGATGTTGTGGCGCGCGCTCGCGCATGTCGAGCACGGCTTCTACATCGATATCGGCGCGCAGGATCCGCGCATCGATTCCGTCAGCCTCCTTTTCTACGAGCACGGCTGGCGCGGCATTCACGTCGAGCCCGCGCCGCGCTATGCCGATGCGCTGCGGCAGCGTCGGCCGGACGAGACCGTGATCCAGGCGGCCGTCGCGAACCAGAACGACGTTTTACGGTTTTATGAAATACCGGGAACCGGCATTTCGACCGCAGACCCGAACATCGCCGCCCAGCATCGCGAGCGCGGCTTCGAGCCGCGCGAAATCGTCGTGCCGTGCACGACGCTCGCATCGATCTTCGAACTGGGCGCGGGCCGCGACATCCATTGGCTGAAGATCGACGTCGAAGGATTCGAGCGGCAGGTGCTCGAGAGCTGGAACGGCGCGAGCGCCCGCCCGTGGATCGTCGTCGTCGAAAGCACGTGGCCGATGACGCAGATCGAGCGTCATCGCGAATGGGAATCGGCGCTCGTCGGGCTTGGGTATTGCGCGGTCTATTTTGACGGCCTAAATAGATACTATGTTTCGGAGCAGCACGGCGAGCTCAAGCAGGCGTTTCATGCGCCGCCGAACGTGTTCGACGATTTCGCGCTGAGCGGCGAATCGAATGCGCCATTTCACCGCCAAATCGTCGAGCGCGATCAGGCGGCGCTCGATGCGGCCAAGGCCGAATTGCAGCAGATCGACGAGGACAGCCGGGCGCGCATTCGCGCGCTGAACGACGAACTCGAGTCGGCCGCCGCGCGCAGCGCCGAACAGGCGCGCGCTGCGCTGGAACAGAGGGTGGCGGACGAACAGGCATTCCGTCAGCAGGAGCAGCAATGGGCGGCTCGCGACCGGGAGCGATCGTACGAGCATGCCTTACTCCGGACAAAATTGGAGGATACGCTCAAGAGTTCGGTGCTGCGCGAGCAGGATGCGCGGCGGCAATTGCTCGATGCATCCGCGAAGGCCGACGCGGCACTTGCGGCGCAGGCGAGCGGGCATGCGGAGCGTGAGCGCGAATGGCAGGCGGCGCGCGTCGAGCACGAGCGCCGTTTCGCGGATGCGATGCAGACTGCGCAGAGCGAGATTCGCGCACATTCGGAAGCGCTGCGGCAACGCGACGCGCAAACCGAGGACAAGCTTGCGCAGCAAGCGCTTTCGCTGCGTAAGGAAGCGGAGGCGGAGCGGGCGCGGCTCGCGGCGGTTCACGGCGTGGAACTTGCGGAGTTGCGCCGCGCGCAGCGCGAGGAGCGCGACGGACATCGCGAACGCGAGCGGCTGCTGTTGCAGCAGATCGAGGCGGCTGCTCTCGACGCGCAGGCGCGCGGCGAGAAACTCGCGACGCTCGTGACGCAGCACGCAGTCTTCGTGCGCGATCTGGAGCGCGAAAAAACAACATTGGTTCAACACTACGAGAATTTGCTGCGAGAATCCGACGGGCAGCGGATTCGTCGCGAGCAGCAGGCGGCAAGCGATTTATCTTTCTTGCAGTCGCGGCTCGAGCGGCGCAATGGCGAATACGACGAGCTGAGCTCGAAGTACGAGGCCGAAGCCGAAGCCCATGCGCGTCACGCTCATGCGCTCGCCGAGCGGAACGCGGAGTACCTGTGGGAAGGATATCGCCTCGGGCGCGCGGAGAAGGCGCGGGGCTGGTTTGCGAGAGCGTTTTCGTTCGCGGGCCACGGCCCGAAGCTCGACGTGCGCTATTTCGCGCCGTCGACCGAAGCGAAGCGCGACGCGGCTTCAGCGAAACATCGTGTGGATCGCATGAAAATGTTGAAAATCAATTTCCAGCCGGAATTCGTCGTTCGGGAAGACGGAAAGTACAACCTCGACGATTTTCTTTCGCTGCACGACAGGAATTTCGTGCGCGCCGCGTATCTCGCGCTATTGAACCGCGAGCCGGACGAATACGGCGAGCGGCATTATCTGAGCCGCGTCCGGGCGGGCGTGAGCAAGATCCAGATCCTGTCGGACATCCAGAAATCGAAAGAGGCCCGCAAGCGCGGCGCGAAGATCGCTCACCTGAAGGGCGCGATGTTCGTGAACAAGCTGTTCGGCATTCCCGTGATCGGCGGCCTGGTTCAGGGCACCTGTTTCTTTTTCAGCGTGAATCGTCACCTGAAGGATCTCCGGGCGCTCGAAAATCATTTGATCCGGATGGGAGAGGAGATGCAGCAGCACTATCAGGGCTACGTGGAGTCGTCGATCAAATCGCAAGGCACGGGGAGCGGCAAATGAAGATCCTGACGCTCAGCACGTATCCCGTCGGAACGCCCGCGCACGGCGGCCAGCACCGGGTGGCGAACATCGTGCGTGTCCTTCGCGCTGCCGGACATCAGGTGCAATCTGCAGGCGTACTTGGAAGTGAGCAGTACGCGTCGGAGCCGACTTTTTGTGATTTCCCCGGATACGAGAAGTTGCAGAAATACGTTCAGGACCCGGGATTGCTGGAGGATTTTGCGATCGGGCGTCTCTATGTGCAAGATGACGATGCATATCAGTCGCTCGCAAACAAGATCGACTCGAATCCGGACGTGATTCTGATCGAGAACCCCTGGCTATTTGATTTCGCAAAGCGCTTCGTGAGCCAAAGGAAACTGCGCGAGACTCGATTGATATATAGCTCGGAGAACATCGAGCACGAGCTACGTTATGAAATTATCGTCCAATACCTGATGTCGGTTGAGCGCGCAACGACAGCGCGTGATCTGATTCTCGAAACCGAACTGAAGGTTCTTCGTGAGGCGCATGGTGTCTGTGCAGTATCGCAGGAGGATCTCGAATGGATGCAGCGGCATACGCAGGCGAAGTGCATTCTCGCGCAGAACGGCGTCGCGCGCCGCACGACGACGGACGAGGGGCTCGAGCAGGCGAACCGGATCACACAGCACCGCAAGATTGTGCTGTTCTGTGCATCGGCCCATCCGCCGAATATGACCGGTTTCTTCGAGATGTTTGGTGAGGGTGTTGGCTGTATCGCGCCGGATGAGTTACTTGTGCTCGTCGGGAGTGCCGGACCGGCGATCATGTCGGATCCGCGTTTTCACAGGATTGCTGGCCTTGGGCGTGCAACTGTATCAGTTGGCGTTGTGTCGGAAGAGTGCCTGCAGGGTCTCCTCACACTTGCGCACACGATCATCCTGCCGATCACGCACGGCGGCGGCACCAATCTGAAGACGGCCGAGGCGTTGTGGGCGGGCAAGAACATCGTGGCGACGCCGGTCGCGATGCGCGGCTTCGATGCGTTCACGAACGCGCGCGGCGTGTCGATCGCCGACGACAGCCGCGGCTTCGTCGCCGCGCTGCGCGAATCGATGGCGGCGCCGCCGCTGCGGCTCACGCACGACGAGCAGGCCGCGCGCGCATCGGTGCTGTGGGACGAGACGCTGCGCGCGCTCGTCGACTACGTCGCGAGCCTCGCGCCGCGCGCGTCGTCCGCGCCGAAGCCGCAGCGCGAATTGCAAAGCCAGACCTGAAGCACGCAGCCCGTACCGATACGCCATGACGTCGCCTGTTCGCGGGCGGCGGCATCCGGTAGTGAACCCAAGGATCACGCATGTCGCAACAGAATGCCCCACTGATTTGGATGAACGTCACGACCAGTGCGAACTGGAACCGCCCGCCCGTCGGCATCGTCCGCGTCGAGCAGGCGCTGTGCAAGGAGCTCGAGGCGATGTACGGCAAGCGTCGCTTCAGGAAGTGCGTGTGGCGCGAGGGGCAATTCATCGAGTGGACGGAGCCCGCCGCCGGGCGTTCGGCCGAGATCGACGACGTCGTCGACATGATGCTGCCGCGCACCGAATCGTTCGATCTGTCGCGCCGCTTCCTGTATCGCGCGCTCGACCTGTTCGGCAAGCAGTCGCACGCACGCGGCGGCGCGCAGAGCGTCCGGCTCGATGTGCCGGTGGGCGACCAGCAGTATCGCCTCACGCCCGCCGCTGGCGACATTCTCGTGTCGATCGGTCTCGATTGGGACCAACCTTATCCATCAGAGTTCTACAACTTGCGCAAGAAGAAGGGCATCCACGTGATCACGTGCTGCTATGACCTGATTCCGGTGCTGTTTCCGCAATACTGCGTCGGCGACGTGTCGAGCCGCTTCAAGGAGTACTTCAATTTTCTCGCGTGGGGCTCGGCCGCGGTGCTGTGCATCTCCGAGCAGACGAAGAAGGACTACCTCGAGCTCTGCAACCGGATCGGCTCGCCGATCCGGCCGTCGCACGTGATTCCGCTCGGCGACAACGTGCCGACGGGCGACGGCGACGTCGGGCCGCAGGTGCAGGACGTGCTGAGAAAGCCGTTCATCCTGTTCGTGTCGACGATCGAGCGCCGCAAGAATCACGAGATCCTCTACCGCGCGTATCACCGGCTGTGCTGGGAAGGCCACGGCCACAAGCTGCCGAAGCTCGTGTTCGTCGGGATGCCGGGCTGGGGCGTCGGCGATTTGCTGAAGGACATCGAGCTCGATCCGCTGACGCGCGATCTGATCGTGCAGCTCAATCACGTGACCGATCACGAACTGATGCAGTTGTACAAGCACGCGCTCTTCTGCGCCTATCCGTCGCTGTACGAGGGCTGGGGGCTGCCTGTCGGCGAGGCGCTCGCGATGGGCAAGGCGGTGCTGAGCTCCGATCAGGGATCGCTGCCCGAGGTGGGCGGCGATCTCGTTCGCTATCTGCCCGCATGGGACGTGCAGGCGTGGGCCGACGCGATGCTCGAATGGTGCTCGACGCCCGCGAAGATCCACGAGGTCGAGCAGCGCGTGAAGAAGGCGTATCGCGTGCGCACGTGGACGGGCACGGCCGAGGTCGTGAAGCAGGTGATCGACGGCATCGCGGCGGCGGGCGCGGACGCGCGCACCGTCATCTATCCGGGCTACGACTGCAGCACGCAGATCGGCGTGCACGCCGGCCCGGGCCTGAAGGGCACGGGCAACGACGGATTCCTGATGTTCGGCCCGCACCGCGCGATGACGGCCGGCAACTATACGGTGAAGGTGTTCGGCACGCCGGACGAGCAGCAGGACGCGAATCTGTCGTTCGACTTCGTCGCGAACGAAGGCAGGCAGTGCCTCTGGCGCGGCGACGCGCGCGTGCCGCGCGCGCCGGGGGATGCCGAGTCGCTCGTCGTCGAGTTCGACATCGACGTGAAACAGCACCTGGACGACTTCGAGGTGCGCTGCATCGATCACGGCACGCAGATGCAACTGACGAGAATGGAAATAACGAAGCGGTAGCGGTATCGAGCGCGTCGGCCCGGAGCGTGCTTCGTCCGGCCGCGCCGGGCATGATGGACACCAATCTAGTGAGTCAACAATGAGCGTCACTGCAATTATCACCGGCATTACCGGCCAGGACGGGGCTTATCTCGCTCAACTCCTGCTCGACAAGGGCTACGTGGTCTACGGCACCTATCGCCGCACGAGCTCGGTCAACTTCTGGCGCATCGAAGAGCTCGGCATCGGCGCTCATCCGAATCTCCATCTCGTCGAATACGATCTGACCGATCTGAGCGCGAGCATCCGCCTGTTGCAGACCACGGGCGCGACGGAAGTTTACAATCTTGCCGCGCAAAGCTTCGTCGGCGTGTCGTTCGACCAGCCCGTCACCACCGCGGAGATCACCGGCATCGGCCCGCTGAACCTGCTCGAGGCGATCCGGACCGTGAATCCGGCGATCCGCTTCTATCAGGCGAGCACGTCGGAGATGTTCGGCAAGGTGCAGGCGATCCCGCAGACGGAGACAACGCCGTTCCATCCGCGCAGCCCGTATGGCGTCGCGAAGCTCTATGCGCACTGGATCACGATCAACTACCGCGAGAGCTATGACATCTTCGGCTGCAGCGGGATTCTGTTCAATCACGAATCGCCGCTGCGCGGCCGCGAATTCGTCACGCGCAAGATCACCGACAGCATCGCGAAGATTCGCCTCGGCAAGCTCGACGTGCTCGAGCTCGGCAATCTCGACGCGAAGCGCGACTGGGGCTTCGCGAAGGAATACGTGGAAGGGATGTGGCGGATGCTGCAGGCCGACAAGCCCGACACGTACGTGCTCGCGACGAACCGGACCGAGAAGGTGCGGGATTTCGTCGACATGGCGGCGCGCGCGGCGGGCTTCAGGCTTGCATGGGAAGGCCGCGAAGAAAACGAAGTCGGGATCGACCAGGTCTCGGGCAAGACGATCGTGAAGATCAATCCGAAGTTCTATCGCCCCGCCGAAGTGGATCTGCTGATCGGCGATCCGCAGAAGGCGCGCGAAGCGCTCGGCTGGGCGCCCGCCACGACGCTGGAGCAGTTGTGCCAGATGATGGTCGAGGCCGACATCCGGCGCAATGAAGCAGGTTTTTCTTTCTGATTTATGGCAAAAGTTCTGATTACCGGGATCGGCGGTTTCACCGGGCGGTATCTCGCCCGGCGGCTGACGCAGAGCGGGCATGACGTGTGCGGCCTCGTCCATCGGGCGGGTGTCGGGCTCGAATGGCGAACGCACGTCGCGGATCTGCTCGATCGCGGCCAGCTCGCGGACGTCTTCGAGCGCGAACGGCCCGATGCGGTCGTGCATCTGGCCGCGATCGCATTCGTCGCGCACGATGACGTGAGCGCGATCTACCAGACCAACGTCGTCGGTACGCGGAACCTGCTCGATGCGCTGGCGTCGTCGTCTCATACGCCGCGCTCGGTGCTGCTCGCGAGCAGCGCCAACGTCTACGGCAACACCGATCGCGAATGGATCGACGAATCGGTGCCGCCCGCGCCCGCGAACGATTACGCGGTCAGCAAGCTGTCGATGGAGTTCGTCGCGAGGCTCTGGCGCGAACGGTTGCCGATCGTCGTCGTGCGGCCGTTCAATTACACGGGCGTCGGTCAGGCGGCGAACTTCCTGCTGCCGAAGATCGTGTCGCACTTTCGCTCGCGTGCGTCCGTGCTCGAACTCGGCAATCTCGACGTGATCCGCGATTTTTCGGACGTGCGCGCCGTCGCCGCCGCCTATGAGAAGCTCATCGGCGGCGCGTTCGCCGGCGAGACGTTCAACGTATGCTCGGGCGTCGGCTATTCGCTGCACGACGTGCTCGCGATGGCCGAGGAGCTGACGGGTTATCGGCCTGAAATCCGTGTCAATCCGAACTTCGTGCGCGCGAACGAAGTTCGCAAGCTGATCGGCAACAGCACGAAGCTGCGCGACGCGATCGGCGAGCCGCTGGCGGTCGGGTTGCGCGATACGCTCGCATGGATGCTGGAGCGCGCCGCTTGAAGCTGATCCTCGCGGTGGACGCGATCGTGCCGCCGCTGACCGGAATCGGGCGCTATGCGTGGGAGCTCGCGAAGCATTATTCGACGCCGGACAGCGGGCTTGAGTCGATTCGCTATTTCTTCGCGGGCCAGTGGATCGGCGATCCGCGGGTCTTGCTCGACGGTCCGCCACGCGGGCGCGCCGCGCGCCGCAAAGGCTGGTGGCCGCGCGTGTCGGCCGGCTTGCGGCAGTGGCGCGAGCAGCGCGCGGTCCGCGGGCACGTGTTTCATTCTCCCAATTATTTTTTGCCGGACTGGGTCGAAGGCGGCATCGTCACCGTGCACGATCTGTCGGTCTTCAAGTATCCGGAGACGCATCCGGTCGAGCGCATCCGCCACTTCGAGCGCGGCTTCGCGTCGACGCTCGCGCGCGCCGCGCACATCATCACGGATTCCGAAGCGATCCGGCACGAGGTGGCCGACAGCTTCGGCTGGCCGCTCGAGAAGATCACGTCGGTGCGTCTCGGCGTGCCGCCGGAGTTCGGGCGCCGCGAGCGCGCGACGCTTGCCGAGCCGCTCGCGCAATACGGGCTCGCGCCCGGCGCCTATACGCTGTGCGTGTCGACGCTCGAGCCGCGCAAGCGGATCGACGCGTTGCTCGCCGCCTATGCGGCGTTGCCGGCGGCGCTGCGCGCGCGCTACCCGCTCGTGCTCGTCGGCAGCGAGGGCTGGTTAAGCGATGCATTGCGGCAGGACATCGCGCGCGGCGAACGGCAAGGGTGGCTGCGCTATCTCGGCTTCGTGCCGGAGGCGGCGCTGCCGCTGCTGTACGCGGGCGCGCACGCGTTCTTCTTTCCGTCGCTCTACGAAGGATTCGGCCTGCCCGTGCTCGAGGCGCTCGCGAGCGGCGTGCCGACGCTGACGTCGCGCTGCTCGTCGCTGCCGGAAGTCGCGGGCGGCGCGGCATGGCTCGTCGAGCCGGGCGATCATGAAGCGTTGCGAGCCGGCATCGAGCACGTGATGTGCGACGAACCTTGGCGGGCGGCCGCGATCGACCGGGGGCTCGAGATCGCGAGCGAAACGACGTGGGCGCAGTGCGCGCGCCGAACGCTCGACGTGTGCCGCCGCGTCGCGTGAATCAGGCGGCTTCGGCGAGCGCCGCAACGAGCGCTTTCAGTTGATCGGCGCTCGCCGACCACGTGATCGGCTCGATCCCGCCGCTCGTCGGCGCGGCGCCGGCCGCTAGCTGCGCGAGCCACGCCGACAGTTCGCGCGCGAGCGCGCCGCCGTCCGCCGCGCGGAAGTACGTCGCATGGTTTCCCGCCACTTCCCTGAACACGTCGAGGTCGCGCAGGAACAGCGGCTTGCCGTGCCGCGCCGCCTCGACGATCGGCAGCCCGAAGCCTTCGGCCTCGGACGCCATCACGAGGCCGTCCGCCTGTGCGTATAGTGCCTCGAGGCGCGCATCGTCCGCGTCGTGCAGCCAGATGAGCCGCCGGCCGTTTTGCGCGTGCCGCTGCAGGCGCTGCACGACGGGTTCGACATGCCAGCCGGGCGCGCCGACGACGACGAGCGTGACCTCGGCGCCGTCGCGCCACAGCGCATCGAACGCATCGAGCACCTGTGCGTGCCCCTTGCGCGGCTCGATCGTGCCGACCATCAGCAGCAGCGGGTGCGCCGCGTCACGGCACGGGTCCGCCTGCGCCGGCATCGACGCCGGCGCGGCGTGTGCGTGGCCGAGCGTTTCCGCGCCGAGATCGAACGAGCGGATCGCGATGTCCGCGTTCGTCAAGCCGAAGCGGCGCCGCATCAGCCAGTCGGTCTCGCGCGCGACGGTGCGGGAAATGCACCAGAGCTCGTCCGCGTGCACGGCGAGCGTCGACAGCCAATGCCGGAACGAGCGCCGCGCGCGCGGCGTGAACCAGCGCGGATGCTGGAACGGCAGCAAGTCGTAGACGACGAACGCGCAGCGCACGCCTTGCCGCTTCCACGCGAGCAGGTCGCGCTGCCGCCGCGGGACGATGCGGCTCGTCAGGTCGAGGCCGATGAATACGTCGCCGGCGCGAACGCGCACGGCTTCGCCCGGCGGGGCCGATGCGGCGTGCTGTGGCTCGCCCGCATCGGGCGGGAGAAAGTGGTCCGCATAACGATAGGGCGTCTTGCGCGTCGCGCGGATCGGGCGCACGTCGAAGCCATCGGGCGGCGAGGCCAGCAATTGCGCGAGGAGCGAGCGGACGACGCGCTGAATGCCCGTGCCGGCGTCGTGCGCGGCGATGATCGACACGTCGACGAGCAGTTGTCGCCGCTGGGCGCCGGGCGCGCCCCAGATCGCGGCGGACTGCAGGACGGCGGCTTTCAGCGTCCGGCTCAAGCTTCGGACGCCGGCACGGCGCGCGTCATGCGGTGCTCTCTTGATAGAACGCGTACGCATCATCGACCGAGTCGAACGAATGCAGCTTGCCTTCGATCAGCACGGATGCGCGGTCGCAATGCTGCTGGATGTAGCTCGCGTCGTGGCTCACGATGATGAGCGAGCGATCCTTGCGCCGCTCGAACAGCTCGTGGTGGCATTTCGCGTGAAAGCGGCTGTCGCCGACGGCGACGATCTCGTCGATCAGGAAGCAGTCGAATTCGATCGCCATCGAGATCGCGAACGCGAGACGCGCGCGCATCCCGGCCGAGTAGCTCTTGACCGGCTCGCGCAAGTAGTAGCCGAGCTCCGAGAATTCCTGCACGAACGGCTCGGCCGCCTTCGGGTCGGCGCCGTAGACGCGGCAGATGAAGCGCAGGTTGTCCATGCCGGTCAGGCTGCCCTGGAATGCGCCGCCGAACGCGAGCGGCCAGGATACCTGCATGCCGCGGCGGATGCGGCCCGACGTCGGCAGCTCGGCGCCGCTGATCATCCGGATCAGCGTCGACTTGCCGGCGCCGTTGCGCCCGAGGATGCCGACCTTCTCGCCTTGCTTCACGTTCAGGTCGATCTGGTTCAGCACGCGGCGCATGCCTTGCCGCGTGTGATAGTCCTTGCAGACGCGCTCGAGCTCGATCATTCCGGCTCCACCTTGCGGCCTGCGTCGCGCACGAAATACAGGCCGATCAGCAGCAGGATCAAATCGCTGAACACCATGTAGCGGATGCTGTAGTGCGGCGTGACGAGCGAGCCGAAGTAGCCGCCGCGCAGCATTTCGGTGCCGTGCACCATCGGCAGCAGCAGGACCGCGTTCTGGAATTTTTCGGGCAGCCATGCCACCATGAAGAGCGAGCCCGACAGCGGGAACAGAAGATACGCAACCGTGTGCCAGATCCGCTCGACCGATTCGCTGCGCTCGGACAGCGCGCCGATAACGAGCGCGAGGCCGGATCCGAATGCGGCGAGATGCAGCCATGCGCCGAGGACCATCATCATGTTTTCGGGCGGATGCATCATGCCGGCGACAATGAAGAAGATCGTCAGGAACGTAAACGACATCGTCGCGCCGGAAATTTCGAGCAACAGGCGCGCAAAGAAGAAGTCGACCACGCGCACA
This sequence comes from Burkholderia sp. MSMB1589WGS, assembly GCF_001636105.1. NCBI lineage: Bacteria > Pseudomonadati > Pseudomonadota > Betaproteobacteria > Burkholderiales > Burkholderiaceae > Burkholderia > Burkholderia sp. MSMB1589WGS. The sequence continues at coordinate 1,237,542 of NZ_LNJT01000007.1, read as the reverse complement.
TTGCGGTGATAAAGGAGCGCTTGGTTGGGCTGAATTGCGAGCGCGCAGCGGTTCGCGCAATTGCGCCACAGCAACACGGGAGAGTAGCCGGTCACCGCAAACTCCGTTATCGGCAAGTTGGAGCCGTGTGTTGCTTTCGTTATCGTCCACAGCGCGAGCACGCCGAGCGTGAACATCATCGGTTCGAAGAAAATCCACAGAAAGCCGATGTTGTGGCGGCCGAAGCGCGTCAGGATCTCGCGCATCAGCAGCGCGCCGACGACGCGCGCCTGGATCGCGAGCGAGCGGGCGAGCGGGGTGTCGTGATGTGCCATCGCCGGCCGGTCTCAGTCGTGGTGCTCGCGCACGCCGGCGAGCAGGAGGCTCAGGATGCCCCATGCGATCATGCCGAGCGCAAATACCTCGAAGATCGATTTGAGCCGCTTCGGCTCGATCGCGACGTCCGGCTTGTTCGGCTGGACGAGGCGCTCCAGATAGAGCTGCTGGCGCTGCGCCTCGGCGCGCGCGGTTTCCATTGCCGCGAGGGCGGACGCGAGCTGCTTGTCGGCGAACTGCGAATCCAGTTGCAGCCGCGCGTAGCTTGCCGCCTTGTTCGACAGCGAGTTCTTTCCGCCCGCGACGCCGCCCGTCGCTTCCTTGATCTGCTTCTCGAGCTCCGAGATGCTGTTCTTCAGGACCGAAATTTGCGGGTTCTGCGGCGAGATCACCTGCAGTTGCCGGAGTTGCGTCTGCGCGGAGAAGAGTTGCGACTGCAGGCTCGTCACCTGCTGCAATTGCAGCGCGGACTGCTTTTCCGGATCGAACACGGCGTTCGAATTCCGGTACGCGGCGAGCACCGCCGCCGCTTCCTTCGCCTTCGAGGCGGCTTCGTCGACCTGCCGCTGCGCGAAGCTTACAGTGTCCTTCGCGGCGCGTTCGTTCATCCGGTTGACGAGCTGCTCGCCCAGGCCGAGCAGCTCGATGTTGATCTTCAGCGCGTCGTCCGCCGTGTAGCCGCGCACCTGCAGCGTCGCGATCCCCGACGACGACTCGAGATTCACGTTCACGATCCGCTTGCCGTAGTACTTCCACAACGATTCGAAGCTGCCGTCGAGCGTCGCGTTGAAGTGGCTGATGACGTCGCCGCGCTTCGAGTACGCGTCGAGCACGTAGTTGTCGCGGTTCAGCGCGGCGAGCGCGTCGCGCGACTGGATGTAGTCGATGACGGGATACGTATCGTCCTGTCCGCGGCCGAACCCCGTGCCCTGCAGCAGCGCGCCGACGACGCTCGGCTGCGCCGCGCGCTGCGCGCTGCGCACGACGAAGCGCGATTCGGACACGTAGATGTCGGAGGCGATGAGGCCGTAGTAGAGGGTCGCGATGAGGGTGGGGGCGGCCACCGTCAGGACGAAGAGCTTGTTGAGTCCCTTGAGTCGCCCGATGAGGTTCGTCCGCTTTCCGGTCATCGGAGCTGAGGCGCTGCCAGATACGTTTTCCAACTTCCTTCCATCCAAGCTGATTGGCTCTCGGCGTTCTGTCAAAAGACTTACGTCATTCGCCTTTCGACGCAAGAGCGATTTCGATCAAGTGACGCGGTTGCGCAACGTCCGCGTGCGCGCGAGGGCATGTTTCGCCCATTCGAGTGCACGTTGCAGCATTGAACCGCGTACGGATGACTTCCGGCAAGCTCGTTTTCGCTGCCGCCCGGGCTTGCGGGAAGCGGGTGGCCAAGGGGGCGGCTGATTATAGCCAGCGAGGGTGAAATGCGCCATCTCCGCGCGCTCTACGTCAGATTTGCGCAATAGCGCGCCGCCGGCTTGGCGCCTTCTGTTTTGCTTTTTTTGGCGGGATGCTATATTCACCGCTCCCAAGAAGAGAGCGGCCGAACCGCCTGCCGCAATATTTCAATATTCATAAAGGGTTCGTTCGAGGGGGCGAAAATGTTCACCCTTGGGCGCCTCAATTTCGCCGGTTGACATTTTTTCGATGCCTCGCTCATTTCTTGTGCTGCAAGGCACGGCTTCATCGTTTTTCAGCCGATTGTCCGAAGCATTGTCGACGCGGGGTCACGCGGTGCGCCGGGTCAATTTCTGCGGCGGCGATCGCCTGTATGGCGGGGCGACCGCGGCCTGGGACTATCGGGGCGCGCTCGACGCGCTGCCCGAGTGGTACTTGCAAGCAGTCCGAACGGAGGGAGTGACGGATGTAGTCATGTTCGGCGACTGTCGTGAAATCCATCGGCACATGCATCCGGTCGCGCATGCCTGCGGGCTGCGCACGCACGTGTTCGAGGAGGGCTACGTCCGCCCGCACTGGCTGACGCTCGAGAGGCACGGCGTCAACGGGCGGTCGCTGCTGTCGCGCGATCCGGCCTGGTATCTCGAGCAGCGCGGCGTCACGCCGCCGAGCCAGCCGGGACGGCCGACCGGTTACAACCTTTACGAGCGCGCGTTCCACGATATCCGGTATCGTAGTGCGAATGCGCTTTACGCAAGCCGCTTTCCGCATTACAGCAGCCATCGTCCGCGGAACGGCTTCGTCGAATATGCGGGACTCGCCGTGCGCGCGCTCCAGCAGAGCCGCCATCACGGCGAGGCGGAGAAGGTGGTGCGGGCGTTGCTCGAATCGAAATGCGCCTATTATTTTTTTCCGCTGCAACTGGGTTCGGACGCGCAGATCGTCGTCCATTCGCCGTTCGACGGCATCCGGGACGCGATCGAGCGGGTGATGCGCTCGTTTGCGCGGCATGCGCGTTCCGATGCCGTGCTCGTCATCAAGAACCATCCGCTCGACACGGGATTGATCGATTATCGGCGCTTCGCTTACAAGTTGGCGGCCGAGCTCGACCTCGCGAAGCGCCTGCGCTTCATCGACGCGGGCCATTTGCCGACGCTGCTCGAGCATGCGGCGGGCGTCGTCGTCGTCAACAGCACGGTGGGGCTGTCGGCGCTGCATCATGGCCGCCCGCTGATCGCGCTCGGCAGCGCGGTATACGTGATGCCGGGGCTGACGTGGCAAGGCAGCCTCGATGATTTCTGGACGCAGGCCGGACCGCCCGACATGACTCTGTACCAAGCGTTTCTCGACTACGTGATGCATCACACCCAGATCAACGGCGATTTCTACACGCGCACCGGCATCGAGATGGCGACGGCGGGCGCGCTCGAACGGCTCGAGGCGGCGCGTGACTAGCGCCGCGCCGCATCACGTCGTCATCACGGGCGCGAGCGCGGGGCTCGGCCGCGCGCTCGCGCTCGCGTATGCGGCGCCGGGCGTCGTGCTCGGGCTCGTCGGGCGCGATGCGGCGCGGCTCGACGCGTGCGCGCAGGCGTGCCGCGCGCGCGGGGCCGAGGTCGTCGTCGGGCAGTTCGACGTGCGCGACGCCGAGCGCGCGCAGGCGTGGCTCTGGGCGTTCGACGATGCGCATCCGATCGATTTGCTGATCGCGAACGCGGGCGTCGCGAGCACGCTCTCGTCCGCATCCGACTGGGAAGGGCTCGAGCGCACGGCGAGAGTCGTCGACACCAATTTCTACGGCGCGCTGCAGGCGGCGCTGCCCGTGATCGAGCGGATGCGGCCGCGCGGCCGCGGGCGCATCGCGATGGTGAGCTCGCTCGCCGCGCTGCGCGGCATGGCGATCTCGCCCGCCTATTGCGCGAGCAAGGCGGCGATCAAGGCCTATGCCGATTCGGTTCGCCCGTTGCTGGCGCGCGACGGCGTCGGGATGTCGGTGATCCTGCCGGGCTTCGTGAAGACCGCGATGAGCGACGTGTTTCCAGGCGACAAGCCGTTCCTGTGGTCTGCCGACAGGGCGGCCGCCCACATCCGCGCGAAGCTCGCGGCCGGGCGCGCGGAGATCGCGTTTCCGGCGCTGCTCGCGTTCGGCATGCGCCTGCTGACGCTCCTGCCCGCCGCGCTCGCGGACGCGATTCTCGGCAGGCTGTCGTATCTGCCGCGCGAGGAGCGCTAGCGTGAGCGGCGGGCTCGCGCTCATCTTCGCGATCGCGGCCGCGCTGTCGTTCGCCCTCGATGCGCTCGCGGCGCCGCGCGCGCCGTGGCGCCGGCCGATGGCGGCCGCCGCGCTGCACGCGCTCGCGTTCGCGTTCGTCGCGAGCTGCGTGCTGCTCGTGACGGCGCGCGTGCTGTTCTCGACGTTCGTCGCCGTCGCGCTCGTCGGCCTGATGGCCGTCGTCAGCAACGCGAAGCACGAATCGCTGCGCGAGCCGTTCGTGTTCACGGATCTGAGCCTCTTCAGCCAGTTGTTCTCGCATCCGCGTCTGTATCTGCCGTTCCTGAGCGCGGGCAAGGTCGCCGCGATCGCGGCCGGCGTCGCGCTGCTCGCGGCCGGCTACGCGGCCGAGACGCCGCTCGCGCCGCGGCCGTTCGCCGTGACGGCCGCGGCGATCGTCGCGTGCTTCGCCTGCGGCTGCGCGCTCGCGAGGCGCCTCTCGCGCACGCTCACGCTCGACGCGAGCGTCGACCAGCGGCGCCACGGGTTCTTCGCGACGTTCGTCGCCTATCTGCTGAACGGGCTGCGGCCCGCGACGCTGCGCGCGTTCGAGCGCGCGGCGGCGGCGAGCCCGTTCGCAACCGGCCGGGCCGCCGCGTTTCCCGACGTGATCGTGATCCAGAGCGAATCGTTCTTCGATGCGCGGCGCGCGGTGACGGGCATCGAGCCGTCGCTCTTCGCGCATTTCGATCGCGCGCGACGCGAGTCGACGTTTTACGGCGAGCTTGCGGTGCCCGCGTGGGGTGCCAACACGATGCGCACGGAATTCGCGATGCTGACGGGGCTGGCGTCCGAGCGGCTCGGCTATGCGCGCTTCTACCCTTACGCGTTCCTGCGCCGCGCGTGCGATTCGCTCGCCGGCTGGTTCCGGCGCGGCGGCTACCGGACGGTCGCGATCCATCCTTACCACGCGGATTTCTTCGGCCGCGACCGCGTGTTCCCGCTGATGCATTTCGAGCGTTTCCTCGACATCCGCCATTTCGCCGACGCGCCGCGCGCGGGCCCGTACGTCGCCGATGCGGCGGTCGCGGAGGCGCTGATCGCCGAGCTCGACGCGCCGCGCGCGAAGCCGCTCTTCGCGTTCACGATGACGATGGAGAACCACGGCCCGCTGCATCTGGAGGCGGTCGAGCCGGGCGAGTCGCGCGTGCGCCACGCGTTCGGCGACGGCGGCGAATGGCGCGATTTGACGGTTTACTTGCGCCATGTCGCAAATGCGGATGCAATGATCGGGCGACTGCTCGAGCATCTGCGCGCTCGGCGGCGCGACACGGTCGTGTGTTTCTACGGCGACCACGTCCCGGCGCTGCCGCACGTTTTCGGCAGGCTGGGCGTCGCGCCCGAGCGCAGCGACTACTTTATCTGGCGGAATTTCGGCGCGCCGGACGGCCATCGGCGAGATGCGCGCGTCGAAGAGCTCGGTTTGATCCTGCTTCGCGCGATCGAAGCGGAGGAGGCGGGCAGCCCCGCGGCGAATGCATCGGAAAAAACGACACAACGATGAATGTAAAGATTGCAATTGTTGGGATGGCGTGTCGCTTTCCCGGTGGCGTAGAGAATCCGGACGCGTTCTGGAGGCTGCTGTGCGACGAGCGCGACGCGGTCACCGAGGTGCCCGTCGAGCGCTTCGGCACGGACTTCCATCAGCATCCGTCGAAGCGCGAGCCGGGTAAAAGCTACACGTTCGCCGCGGGCGTGCTGGACAATGTTGCCGGCTTCGACGCGGCGTTCTTCGGCATTTCGCCGCGCGAGGCGACGCAGATGGACCCGCAGCAGCGCCTGCTGCTCGAGCTCGCATGGGAAGCGTTCGAGGATGCGGGCGTGCGGCCCGCCGACATGCGCGGGCGCAACTGCGGCGTGTACGTGGGCGTCGCGAGCCCGGACTACGGCAATCGCAGCATGGACGACCTGAACTCGGTCGATCCGTATTCGGCGACGGGCAACACGCTCAGCATCGCATCGAATCGCGTGTCCTATCTGTTCGACCTGCGCGGGCCGAGCATGTCGGTCGACACCGCGTGCTCGTCGTCGCTCGTCGCGCTGCATCAGGCGATCCGGGCGCTGCAGGCGGGAGAAGCGGAGCTTGCGCTCGCGGGCGGCGTGAACCTGCTCGCGCATCCGTTCGGCTTCGTCAGCTTCTCGAAGGCGTCGATGCTGTCGCCGCGCGGCCGCTGCCGCGCGTTCGACGCGACGGGCGACGGCTACGTGCGCGCCGAAGGCGGTGCGTTCGTGCTGCTCAAGCCGCTCGAGCGCGCACTCGCCGACGGCGACACGATCCATGCGGTGATCGCCGGCTCCGGCGTGAACTCGGACGGCTATTCGCCGGGCGGCATCAGCGTGCCCGGCGCCGCGACGCAGGCCGCGCTGCTGCGCGACGTGTACGCGCGCGCGGGTGTCGATCCGCTGTCGCTCGCGTATCTCGAAGCGCACGGCACGGGCACCGCGGTCGGCGATCCGATCGAGGCGCGCGCGCTGATCGAAGTCGCGGGCGCGCGGCGCCCCGAGCACGATCCGCTGCTGATCGGCTCGGTGAAGACCAACATCGGCCATCTCGAAACCGCATCCGGGATGGCGGGCCTCGTCAAGGCCGTGTGCTGCCTGAAGCACCGCGCGGTGCCGCGCTCGCTGCATTTCGAGACGCCGAACCCCAACATCGATTTCGCGGGCGGGCGGCTGCGCGTCGTCGATCGCCTGACGCCGCTCGACGCACGCGGCGCGCCGCTTGCGATCGGCGTCAATTCATTCGGCTTCGGCGGGACGAACGCGCACGTCGTGTTGATCGAGGCGCCCGCGGCGGCCGGTGGCGACGATGCAGCCGCGCGGAGCGCGCGCGGGGCGGCGGCCGACATCGACGCCGAAGACGCGCCGCCGCCGCTCGTGCTCACCGCGCGCGCGCCGCAGGCGCTCGCGGCGCTGGCCGCGCGCTACCTGCAGCGCGTCGACGACGGCTGCGCATGGCATGCGCTCGCCGCCAACGCGGTGCGGCGCAGGCAAGGGTTCGAGGAGCGCGCGGTGGTCGCGCCAGCGAACGTCGCCGAAGGTCGTGCGGCGCTCGCCGCGCTCGCGCAGGGCGGCGCGGCGGCGCCCGCGTGCGTCGCGCGCGCGCATGCGGCCGAGCCCGATGCGCGCGTCGCGCTTCTTTTTTCCGGCAACGGCTCGCAATGGGCGGGAATGGGGCGGCAACTGTACGCGGAAGATGCGGTGTTTCGCGCCGCGCTCGGCGAAATCGACGCATTGTGGTGCGCGGACGGCAGCGCGTCGCTCGTCGACGTGATGTGCGCGGGGGCGAGCGCGGAATGGCTCGCCGCGACCGAGCACGCGCAGCCGATGCTGTTCGCGATCCAGGTGGGGATCGTGCGTGTGCTCGACGCGCGCGGCGTGTACTTCGACCGGGTCGCGGGCCACAGCGTCGGCGAGATCGCCGCCGCGTGGGCGGCGGATGCGCTGTCGCTCGCGGACGCGGTGCGCGTGATCAAGATTCGCAGCCGCGCGCAGGCGCTGACCCGCGGCAGTGGGCGCATGGCCGCGGCGGGCGTCGGCGCCGCCGCCGCGCGCGCGCTGATCGCGCAGCTCGCGCTCGACGCGAGCGTCGAGATCGCCGGCGTGAACAGTCCGCAATCGGTGACGCTCGCGGGCCCGCTCGATGCGCTGCAGGCGATCGAGGCGGCGTTGCGCGCGAACGGCCAGTTCTTCCAGTTGCTCGATCTCGATTACGCGTTCCACAGCAAGCAGATGGAGCGGATCGAGCCCGTCGTGCTCGAGCAGCTCGCGGACCTCGCGCCGCGTGCGGGCACGGGCGCGTTCGTCTCGACGGTCACGGGCGAGCGCTTTCCGGGCGACGCACTCGGCGCGCATTACTGGTGGCGCAATATCCGTGAGCCGGTGCGCTTCGGCGACGCCATTGCGTCCATCGCGGCCGAAGGCATTCGTCTGTTCATCGAAATATCGCCGCACTCGATCCTGCGCACGTACGTGAAGCAGACGCTGAGCGCGATGAAGCTGTCCGGCACGACGCTGCCGACGCTCAAGCGCCAGCAGGACGGCGCGCAGATGCTGCGCCAGACGATCGCCGCGGCGCTCGCGCACGGCGCGCGGATCGATCCCGACCGCTTCGCGCCCGATACGCCGCGCGTCGCGCTGCCGACCTATCCGTGGCAGCGCGAGCGCTACTGGCTCGATCCGAGCCCCGAAGGCTACGGCCTCGTCAATCGCCGCCGCGCGCATCCGCTGCTCGGCTACCGGCTGCACGAGCACGCGTTCGCGTGGGAGAACCAGCTCGATCCAGTGCGCGTGCCGATGCTCGCCGATCACGTCGTCGACGGCGGCGTCACGTTTCCCGGCGCGGGCTACGTCGAGATGGCGCTCGCCGCCGCGTGCGCGTTCTTCGGCACGTCGGATTGCGCGGTCGAGAATCTCGAGATTCGCACGCCCGTCGTGTTTCAGTCGCAGCAGGCAAAGCTGTTCCGCTTCATGATCGAGCCGCGCACCGCGTCGTTCAGGATCGAGACGCGCGAGCGGATGTCCGATGCGCCGTGGGTCGAGAATGTCGTCGGCCGGCTGCTCGAGAGCGGCAATACGCTTGCCGCGTCGAGCGCCGCGTCGCCCGAGACGCTCGCGCGCCTCGATGCGCAGCCCGCGTCGAGCGCCGACGCGCTGTACGACGGCGCAGCCGCGCTCGGCCTCGCATACGGCCCCGCGTTCCGCTGGGTGCGCGCGCTGCGGATCGCGGGCGACGCGGCGCTCGCCGACGTCGCCGCGCCGCCCGCGTGCGGCGACGCCGCCGAGCTCGCCGCGTACCTGCTGCATCCGGCGCTGATGGACAGCGGCTTCCATCCGCTTTTCGCGCTGCTCGCGCAAAGCGGCGGCCGCGACGCGCGTGCGCGGCGCGCGGCGTACGTGCCGGTGCGGATCGGCCGCATCGATTTCCTGCGCGGCGACGTCGTCGCGCGCGTGCTTGCGCGCATCGAGCGGCGCAATCCGCATTCGATCGTCGCGTCGTTCGATTTTCTCGACGCGAGCGGCGCGATCGTCGCGCGTCTCGCCGCATGCCGGTTTCGTCGCGTCGATCTCGTCGGCCGCCGGCTGAATCCGCCTGCGCGCTTCGTCTACGCGCTCGACGCGAAGCCGCTGCCCTCGGCGTTCGACGCAAGCGCGCTGCCCGCGCCGGCGCGGCTCGTCGAGAGTGCGGCCGCGACGCTTGCGTCGCGCGAGGATCTCGGGCGACGCACGAGCCATCTGACCGAGATGCTGCCGCTCTTCGACGTGCTCGCGAGCGCCTATGCGCTGCGCGCGCTCGATGCGATCGACGCGTTCCGGCAGCCCGTGCCGCCCGCCGACGAGCGCGCGGGGCTCGTCGCGCGTCTGGCGTCGATGCTCGTCGAGGACGGGCTCGCGCAATGGGCGGGCACGCGTCTTGCGCGCAACGACGCCGCGTGCGCGTCGCTGCCCGCGCTCGACGAGCTGTGGCGCGGCTTGCTTGCCGAATCGCCCGCGCACGTCGCGGAGCTGACGCTGCTCGCGCACTGCGGCGCGTCGCTGCCCGCCGTGTTGCGCGGCGAGATGGCCGCCGCGCAGGTGCTGTCGCCGACGGGCGGCAGTCTCGTCGATCACTTCCATGACGCGTCGCCGACGTGGAGCCACGCGCATGCGTTGATCGCGGCGTGCGTCGGGCAGGCGCTCGCCGCCTGGCGCGAGCCGCGCCGGCTGCGCGTGCTCGAGATCGGCGCGCCGGATCGCGACGTGCTGAGTCCTGTCGGCGGCGCGCCGTGCGCCGCGCGCTGCGACCATACGATCGCCGGCACGCCGCAGCAGCTCGCGGGCTTCGACGCGGCCGCGCATCCGTCGGTGCGGACGATCGCGCTGCAAACGGGCGAAAGCGTCGCGCTCGCGGCCGAAGACCGCACCCCTTACGACGTCGTGCTGATCGATCGCGCGCTCGCCGCGCAGCAGGACCCGCTCGCATTCCTGAGCGTCGTGTTCGAGCGGCTCGCGCCGGGTGGTCTCGTCGTGCTCGTGGAGGCGCGCGGCAGCCGCTTCTCGGACATCGTGTTTTCGCTCGCGGCGGGCGGCGGCGCGGGCGGCGCGCCAGCCGCGCCGCTCGCGCCCGCGGAAATCCAGTCGCTGCTCGCGCACGCGGGCTTTCGCGACGTCGCGCGCCATCTCGAGCAATCGCTCGATCTCGAGGGCGCGCCGACGTTCATGCTCGCGCGCAAGCCCGCGGCGAAGGCGGGCGACGCGCGCGAGGCGCTCGACGGCGGCGTGTGGGACAGCCTCGACACCGCCGCGTATGCGCAGCGCTGGCTCGTCGCGACGGGCGACGGCGGCGATGCGAGCGCGGCGCTCGCCGGCGCGCTCGCGAGCACCGGCTGCTATGCGGAGGCCGTGTCGCTGCAGCGAATGGCCGAGATCGTCGCGCTCGCGTCGCCCGCGCAGCCGCATCATCTGGTGTTCGTCGCGCCCGACGCGCCGCCCGCCGGCGATGCGGACATCGACGGCGCGGCGATGATGCGCGCGCAGCATGCGGGCGTCGTCGCGCTCGCGCGGCTCGTGCGCGAGCTCGGCGTGGTCGATGCGACGGCGCGCGTGCGGCTGTCGATCGTCACGCGCGGCGGCGCGCCGTTCGCGCTCGAGGCGCCGCTCGATCCGACGCACGCGGGCCTCTGGGGGCTAGGCCGCGTGCTCGCGAACGAGCATCCCGAATTGTCGTGCCGGCTGATCGACGTGCATCCCGACTGCGACGCGCCGCTCGACGCGCTCGTGCGCGAGCTGCTCGCCGACGACGCGGAGGAAGAGGTGCTGCTCGCGCCGCGCGGGCGCCTCGTGCCGCGCATGCTGGGCGCCGCGCAGATCGATGCGCGCGCGGCCGACGCGATCGGCGAGCGGCCGCCGGCGGCGCTCGCGTTCGACGTGCCGGGGTCGCTGCGCAATCTCGAATGGTTCGCGCAGCCCGCGCGCGAGCTCGAGCCCGACGAAGTCGAGATCGAGCCAGTCGCGACCGGCCTGAACTTCCGCGACGTGATGTATGCGATGGGACTGCTGTCCGACGAGGCGGTCGAAACGGGCTTCGCCGGCGCGACGATCGGCATGGAGCTCGCGGGGCGCGTCGTGCGCGTGGGCCGCGACGTCGACGGCTTCGCGGCCGGCGACGCGGTGCTCGGCTTCGCGAGCGCGTCGTTCGCGACGCGCGTCGTGACGCGCGCGGCCGCTATCGCGCACAAGCCGTCGCGGCTGTCGTTCGAGGAAGCGGCGACGATTCCGACCACGTTCTTCACCGCTTACTACGCGCTCGCGGAGCTCGCGCGGCTGCGCCGCGGCGAGCGCGTGCTCGTGCACGGCGCGGCGGGCGGCGTCGGCATCGCGGCCGTCCAGCTCGCGCGCCACTTCGGCGCCGAAGTGTTCGCGACCGCGGGCAGCGGCGAGAAGCGCGAGTTCGTGCGGCTCATCGGCGCCGACCATGTGCTCGATTCGCGCAGCCTGTCGTTCGCCGACGAGATCCTCGCGCTGACGGGCGGCGAAGGCGTCGACATCGTGCTCAACTCGCTCGCGGGCGAGGCGATGGTGCGCGGCATCGACACGCTGCGCCCGTTCGGCCGCTTCCTCGAGCTCGGCAAGCGCGACTTCTACGAGAACAGCTACATCGGCCTGCGGCCGTTTCGCAACAACATCAGCTACTTCGGCATCGACGCCGACCAGTTGATGGGCGCGCGCGCCGATCTGACCGCGCGCCTGTTCGGCGACGTGATCGCGCTCTTCACCGAAGGCACATTGCATCCGCTGCCGTATCGCGCGTTTCCTGCCGCGCGCGTCGAGGACGCGTTCCGCTACATGCAGCAGGCGCGGCAGATCGGCAAGGTGCTCGTCACGTATCCGGCGGGCACGCCCGCGCCGACGCGCGGCGTCGCGCCCGCGCAGGCGCCGTCGCTGCGGCTCGATCCGCATGCCGCGTATCTCGTCGTCGGCGGCACGGGCGGGCTCGGCTTCGCGAGCGCGCGCTGGATGGTGTCGCGCGGCGCGCGGCATCTGACGCTCGCGAGCCGCGGCGGGGCGCTCGCCGAACCGCTGCGCGACGAAGCCGAGCGGTGGCGCAGCGAGCTCGGCGTCGCGACGCACGTCGTCGCGTGCGATGCGACCGATGCGGCGGCGCTCGCGCGCACGATCGGCGAGATCGACGCGCGCGGCACGCCGCTGAAGGGCGTGCTGCATTCGGCGATGCACATCGACGACGGCCTCGTGCGCAATCTCGACGACGAACGTTTCGCCGCGGTGCTCGCGCCGAAGGTCGCGGGCGCGTGGAACCTGCATCGCGCGACGCGCGAGCGCGCGCTCGACTTCTTCGTCGTCTATTCGTCGGCGACGACCTATCTCGGCAATCCGGGGCAGGCGAGCTACGTCGCCGCGAACAGCTTCGTCGAGGCGCTCGTCGAAGAGCGCCGCGAGGCGGGCCTGCCGGGCACGTTCATGGCGTGGGGGCCGCTCGAGGACGTCGGCTTTCTCGCGCGCAACGCCGATACGCGCGAGGCGCTGCAGACGCGGATCGGCGGCGTGTCGATCACCTCGGACGAGGCGCTCGCCGCGCTCGAGCGCGTGCTGATCGCGGGCGACGCGGGCGAGGCCGTCGTGCGGCTCGACTGGCACGCGGTGTCGCGCGGGATGCCCGCGGCCGACGCGCGCCGCTACGCGCTCCTGCGCGCGCGCGGCGCGAACGAGCCCGCGCGCGACGGCGGCACGCGGTTGCGCGCGCAAGTGGCGGCGCTCGCGCGCGACGAGGCGGTCGGCGTCGTCGAAGAGAATCTGCGCGCGCAGATCGCGCACATCCTGCATTTGTCGCCCGAGCGGATCGAGCTCGACAAGTCGGTGCTCGAGATGGGCATGGATTCGCTGATGGGCATGGAGCTCGGGATGGCGGTCGAGGAGACGTTCGAGGTCAAGCTGTCGGTGATGGCGATCGCGGACGGCGCAACCGTGCGTTCGCTCGCCGGGCGGATCGTCGACATGATCTCGGGCGCGGCGGCCGGGCAGCCGGGCGCGGGCGAAGGCGACGACGCGCGGCGCGCGACGGTCGCCGCGATCGCCGCGCAGCATGCGTTCGACGGCGACGCGCGCCGGGCGCTGAACGTCGGCGACGACAAGCCTGCCGACGCCGCGCCGGCCGCGCCGAAGACGCTGGTGACCGCATGAGCGCGCCGGCCGGCTGGCACGCGCGCGAAGGCACGCTCGCGCGCGAGCTCGCGCTGTCGGGGCACGGGCTGCACACCGGGCGGCGCGTGCGCGTGCGGATCGTGCCCGCCGACGGCGGCGCGCGCACGCGCGGCGTCGTGTTCCGGCGCATGCGGGACGGCCGCGTGCTCGCGACGCTCGCGGCCGGCCCGGCGCTGCGCCGCGCGCAGCCGCTATGCACGATGCTGCGCAACGCGGACGGCATCGGCGTGCGCACGGTCGAGCATCTGCTCGCGTCGCTGCTCGCGTGCGAGATCGATCACGCGACGGTCGAGCTCGACGCGGAGGAAGTGCCGATCCTCGACGGCAGCGCGCGGCCGTGGGTCGACGCGCTGCGCGCGTGCGGCCGCGCGGCGCTGCCGGCGCCGAAGCGCTTCATCCGCGTGCTGAAGCCTGTCGTCGTGACGGATGGCGGCGGCGACGCGCGCCGCGAGATGCGCGTCGAGCCCGCCGCGCGCTACGAGCTCAGCGTGCGCAACGATCTGAAAGGCTTCGGCGACATGCACTGGAGCGGCGTGCTGACGCCCGACGTGTTCGCCGCCGAGATCGCGCCGTCGCGCTCGTATGGGCGCGTCAAATGGGCGATTCCCGCGATCGTGGCCGGCTACCTGCGCGGCGTGCCGATCCTGCGCGGCGCGCGGCCGTCGTGCACCGCGTCGATCGTTGGCTCGCGCGTCGTCGGCGGCCTGCGGCAGCCGGACGAGTTCGTCCGCCATCGCGTGCTCGACCTGATCGGCGATCTCGCGCTCGCGGGCGCGCCGCTGCTCGGCCGCGTGTCGGCGTTCCGGCCGAGCCACGAGATGAACTTCCGGCTCGTCGAGGCGCTGCTGTCGACGGCCGGCGCCTGGGAATGGGCCGAGTTCGTCGCGTAATATGTGAGCTTCATTGACGAAAACGGGCGAATTGTTCAGATGGGATTGGGTGATCACCTGCGCCAGCAACTCGCGGCGAAAGCACTGAAACGGCAACTGGACCGCGTGTCCGACGACGGCGCCGCGCGCCGCGCGCCGCCTTCCGCCTCCCTCCACGCGACGGGCGATCCGCGCAGTTGGTTCGAGGCGATGCCGCAATACCAGCAGGTCAAGATCATCCGCGAGATGGGCGAGAAGCTGCGCGTCGAATCGCCGTTCTTCCGCGTGCACGAGGGCGTCGCCGGCGCGACGACGCACATCGGCGGCCGCGAATACCTGAACTACGCGAACTACAACTACCTGGGACTCGCGGGCGACCCCGTCGTGTCGGCGTGCGCGAAGGACGCGATCGACCGCTACGGCACGTCCGCGTCGGCGAGCCGGATGGTCGCGGGCGAGCGGCCCGTGCAGCGCGAGCTCGAACGCGGCCTCGCGTCGTTCTACGAGACCGACGACTGCGTCGTGTTCGTGAGCGGCCATGCGACGAACGTGACCGTGATCGGCTCGCTGTTCGGCCCGGGCGACCTCGTCGTGCACGACGCGCTCGCGCACAACAGCATCGTGCAGGGCGCGCAGTTGAGCGGCGCGAAGCGGCTGAGCTTCGCGCACAACGACTGGCGCGCGCTCGACGCGCTGCTCGCGCGCGTGCGGCGCGAATACCGGCACGTGCTCGTCGCGATCGAGGGGCTCTACAGCATGGACGGCGATTTGCCGGACCTCGCGCGCTTCGTCGAGATCAAGCGGCGCTACGGCGCGTTCCTGATGGTCGACGAGGCGCATTCGCTCGGCGTGCTCGGCGCGCACGGCAAGGGCATCCGCGAGCACTGCGGCGTGCCGTCGGCCGACGTCGATCTGTGGATGGGCACGCTGAGCAAGGTGCTCGCCGGGTGCGGCGGCTTCATCGCCGGCTGCCAGCCGCTCATCGACATCCTGCGCCATCTCGCGCCGGGCTTCCTGTACAGCGTCGGGCTGTCGCCCGTGCTCGCGGCCGCGTCGCTCGCCGCGCTCGAGCGCCTGCAGGCCGAGCCGCAGCGGATCGCGACGTTGCGCGAGCGCGGGCTGCAGTTCCTCACGCAGGCGCGCGACGCCGGCCTCAACACGGGCACGAGCGAAGGCTACGCGGTCGTGCCCGTCATCACCGGCAGCTCGCTGAAGGCCGCGCAATGGGCGAATGCGCTCTTCGACGAAGGCATCAACGTGCAGCCGATCTTCTATCCGGCCGTCGAAGAGAAAGCCGCGCGACTGCGCTTTTTCATCTGCTCGACGCACGAGCCCGAGCAGATCGAGCGCACGATCGCGGCGCTCGTGCGGCTCGCGCGCTGAGCGCGGCGATGGCGATTCCGCCTGCCGACGGCGAGCGCCGCGCTTCGAGCGAAGCCGCGCCGCGCTCGTCGCCGTGGCGTTTCCGTGCGGCCGCGGCGAGCGACGCGCACGCGTGCGCGCCGCTCGTGTTCGAATCGGGCGTGCGCGAATTCGGCTACTTCCTCGGCGAGCCGCCCGCGCGATGCATCGCGTTTCTCGCATTCGCGTTCGCGTCCAAGCACGGGCGCTTTTCGTGGCGGCGCCATCGTGTCGCGGTCGGCGACGGCGGTGCGGTGAGCGCGGTGCTCGCCGCGCACGACGGGCGCGCGAGCGCGTTCGACGATCTGCACGTCGCATGGATGCTGCTGCGATTCTTCGGCCCGGCGCGCACGATCCGGATGCTCTTGCGCGGGCTCGTGCTCGAAAGCGAGCTGCCCGCGCCGAAGCGCTCGCAAACGCTGATCGCGCATTGCGCGACCGATGCGCGCGTGCGCGGCTGCGGCGCGTTCAGCGCGCTGTTTGAAGATGCGGTGCGCGGCGGTCTCTTTCGCGCGGAACCGGGCAGGGAAGTCGTGCTCGACGTGCTGACGAGCAACGTGCGCGCCCGCACGCTCTACGAGCGTCTCGGCTTCGTCGAGATGCCGCGCTCGCGGCCGAGGTCCGCGCGCCTGCCGGGCGAGCTCGCGTCGGTGCGGATGCGCTTCGGCGGTGCGGCGCGGCGAAGCGTCGCCTCAGGCGCGTGGCGTGCGCTGAAGCCTGAATGAAGAAGCCAGTAACCGGCGGCAAGCGGCGGGCATGCGGCGCGCGGACTTCGCCGATCACTTCAGATTCCAGCAGCTCCCGTTGAAATACGCATCGACAGGCACGTTCTGCGCGGCCGTCGCCGCGTTGCAGAGATTGCCGCCCGTCGTGAAGCTCGCCGTGCCCTTCGTCGGAATCAGCTTCAGCGTGCGGCCGTTCCATGTCGGCCTGATCGCGCTGATCTTCACGTTGCCGGTCAGCATCACGACGGGCGCCGTGTGCACGTCGATCGTCGCGGCGCTCGCGACCGTCGCGGGCGCGGTATCGATGCCGAGGTTCGACGACACTACGCTGTCGCCCGTCGGCGCGCCGGAGATCGGCGTTCCCGAGCCGCTGAAGTCGTTGCCGCTGACGAGCCCGCCCGCGTTGTTGCCGGCAAGCACGATGCCGTGCTGCGGCGCCGCCTTGAAGAGCCCGCCGCAACTGCCGCCGAGTTCGGAATTGCGCACCGCGTACGCGCTCACGTTCGGGCCGTAGACGATGTTCGCCGCCGCGCCGCCGCCGCGGCCGTTGCCGCAGAAGCGGCTCGCGTCGAACGTGACGAACGTGCCCGCCTTGACGTTCGCGCCGTTCGACGCGCCGTTGTAGTTGCGCAGCCCGTTGAAATGGATCTCCGACACGAGCCCGCCGCCCGTGTTCCTGATCAGGATGTTGTCCGACTGCGCGGATGCGGTCCAGCACGCGCTGCATTCGAGCCCTTCGACGCGCGCGCTCGGCGCGCGCGTATCGATCTCCAGCGCGTTGACCGCGTTCGTGTCGCCGACGTACGTGTTGTTCAGGCTCGCCCATGCGACCCACTGATTCGCGCCGGGGGCGATCTGCGTGCCGATCTTCGTCATTTGCATGTCGGATTCGGTGACGAGTAGGCCGCCCGCATCGAGCACCTGCATCGCGGCGTCGCCGGGATGTGAAGGGTCGCCGATGACGGTCGTATTCGAGATGCGCGCGTCGACTGTTCCGCCGTACGTCGTGAGTGCACCGATCCGAATTCCTATGCTGCCCGCACTATGGATGCTGCTGATGATTGTCTGATCGACGAGGGCTTGATTGCCGTTCAGGTCGATGCCGATGAATGGTCCCTGGATATTGACATCTGCGATCACGGGGGCGTTCACGTTTCTAACCGCGATCGTCGCACCTCGCGTATTTTGACCGGATGCAGATGCGTTGATATAGAGATCACGGATCGCTGCGCCATTGCCGGCAAGCAAGATCATCGGGTCCAGGTTCACGACGCCCGCCGACAAGTTCGCGGTTTGCCCATGCGTGCCGGCGAGCGTAACGTTATCCAGCACGCTGACAGTACCTGTAATTACGCAATGTGTGTTCGACAACGGCAGATTCACGACGGCAGGGGCGACGCTCGCTGCATATGCGAGCGCATGGTTGAGCGCTGCTGTGTCATCGTTCGATCCGTTGCACAACATGCCAAAGTCGGCGCCGTTTACGATATCCGCCAGTTTTGCCGAAAATGCCCGGGGTATGCTGCCCGTGCCTTTCTGCTGAAAGTACATCTCGCCCGCCGCGTGGGGTGACGGCTGGTCGACCACGGCGTGCGCTCCGTAGGATGCCGGATTGTTCGGGAGCACCGGAGCCAAGGGGGCGGACTGTGCTTCCGCGAACATGGGAGACATGCTGATCGACATCAGAATGATGAGAACAATTTTCATCATCATCTGCTCCTGAGACATGGATACAATCGCGGTGCCGAGAGATTGCGGCCGATAGCGGCATTTTATGATGATAAGGCGGCCATATTTCGTCAGGTTGTCCGTGCGTGCTCCGGATCGGAGCCTGGACACATGGCAGTCGCTTTCGCATGAGCAGTACAACATACGGTCCATCGCTAAGTGGACGCAATGCGCTCGAAGGACGGAGCGCATTGGACAAATGACGCGCTTTTCTTTTGTGTCAGAATCCCGCTCTATTCAGTCAAGCACGCGCGGCAATAATTATGAGGATTTCCTGCGATGAAGGGGAAGAGTAAGGTATTTGCCGGCCGTGTCATTTTCGATCATGTGCAGAAGACGGCTGGGCAAGCAGTCAACGCATGGTTGAGCAAGATGCTTGGACCGGGATGTGTGACGCCGAACCTGATCGGAAGCCATCGGGACTTGATTCGGCGCTACGGTGGCGAGTACTCCGTCATTTCGGCGCATATCGATTTCCAGGGAACAGGGCTCGACCCGCGGTATCAATATTTGACATGCTTGCGGGAGCCAATCGATCGTGCGATTTCCTGGCTCTTCTTTTTGCTGAACAACCACGATGCAAACATGCTACCGGGCCTTTGGGAGCAGGCGGAGCGTTTCGTCGCGGGGCTGGGTGAGCCGTGCGACGATTTCTGCGCCGAGATCGAGCGCTCGTTTGATCCAAGCTTCATCAAAGATATCAGGAATCCGTACGTCGAACACTTCTCTGCCATAGCCGGCACGATGTCGCGTACCGACGATGAGAAAATTGCTGCGGCGCTTTCGAGCGTCGAGCAATATGACGTGTATGGGTTTTATGAGGACTTGCCAGCTTTTTTGTCGGATGTTTCCACATTGATCGGTTTGCCCGCACCACGTCATATCGAAAAAGTCAACGCGACACGCGCGCGGCCGGGAATCGGGCAAATCACGCCGATGCAGCGCAAGCAACTCGAAATGTTGAATGCACTCGATATCGAGTTCTACAGCCTGTTGCGCTCACGTTGGCAGCGGGAGCGCGCGAACCGTACCATTGTTGCCGCCCCCGACGTCGCACGTTGGCTGCCATATGAGCCGGCGACGAACCGCGCGTTTTCGACACCTGAATTCTCGCTGCTGTCGGCGACGCTCGAAGGCGGCGATACATACTTGCATGGACAGATCATGCGTTTTAATGTCGTGTTCTCAATCAACATCGATGTCGCCGAACTGGGAGTCGGAATTGAGATCACGGACGGAGACGGGCGAATCGCTTTCGGTTGCAGCAATTCATTTTTGAAACGGCCACTTGTGGATTTGAAACGCGGAACATACTGTGCGCGTTATTACCTCGGTGCAGATCTTCCAGAAGGACAGTACGTAGCCGGCCTCGCATTCTGCGACAATCGCGATAGGCGTAACAATGAACTGGCATATCATAAGAAGCTTATTTCATTCAATGTCGTGATGCCACGCGTGATGCCGAGCGTCGGTTACATGAGCTTGCCGGCGGATTTCGATTGTCATCGGACAGGTGACGCGGTGTCGGCAGAGATCCACGATGCCGCGGGCTGCTTATATTCTGATGCAGTGGCAGATCAGTTGGCAGCCGGCGAAACATTTGAACTGCCCGTGCAGTTGACGAACGCGTCGACGCAAACCTGGGTCAGCTCGATGCTCAATCCGATTTATCTTTCGTATCGCTGGTTCGACTATGCCGGTTGCGTTGTTGCGTCCGATCCAAAGCGGATGCCGCTGCCCGTGAGTTTTGTCGCGCCGGGCGAGACATTGACCCTACCGATGAGTGTTGCCGTACCGGACGTTCGGGGCCGCTATCGGCTCGTCGCGACACTGATGTTCGATGATAAAGGCTGGTTCGACGAATATGGATTTACTCCACTGTCCCTCGAACTCACAGTGACGGACGCAAATGCCCCAAGGATTTATCGAGGCGCGGATGTTCGTTTGCACACACAGGTCGGTCATCGTCAAATGGGTGCAATGACGAGCAGCGGACAGGAGGGGTTTCTTCTGTTTGGCCCTTACGTGTCGCTCCCGGCGGGCTATTACGTCGTGAGTATCGAGGGTTGCTGCGAATTCCCGGCCGGCAGTTGGATGGATATCGTGTGTGATCGTGGTACGCACGTGCTGATGCGCCATGACGTGATGCCTGGCGAGAAGGGCGGTTCAATTGCTCACTTTGACTTCGAGCTTGCGTCCTCGGCGAATGACTTGGAAATTCGCGTTTGGGTATCCGCAAGCGCGAAAGTGCGCATCGATATGCTAAGGATCGAGCGGCTTATGGGGCAGCATGAGGCGGATCTCATGACAGCAGTCGGTTGACATTTCCCCAATCCGCTAGTGCTCGTGCTGCGAGCGAGCCGAGTTCCTCGCGCTTTGACGCGCGTGCCTGAAATCGCGCACCCGCACGAACGTCACGTAGTTCGAATCGTGCTGGCTGTGCGCGCCGCCTTCGCCGTCGTCGAACGCCATGCGCACGACCGCGATGATGTCGTCGCCGTCGAATTGCCAATCCGCGTACTGGAAGCCGTGCCGTTGCGAATCCGCGCTTTGCAGCAGCGTGCGTTCGACGCTCCAGTGGCGCAGGTCGGGCGACGACGTCAGCGCGAGCGTGTTTCTCACGCGCTCCAGATTCGCGCTGCCGTCGGCGTTCGGCACCGCGTTCGCGAGCGACCAGTAGCGGCCCGAGCGGGCGTCGAAGCGGATCGTGAACTTCTTGCCGCCGCCGGGAAAGTCGATGAAATCGTGCGCCGGATCGAACGACAGCGACCGGCCGTCCGCCAGCATGTGAACGAGCGCGACCTTTTCCGGCCCGTGCTTCGTGTTCACGCGCAGCACGACGGCCGGCTCGCGAGCGTCCGTCGCCACGACGCTGCCTTCTTCCCACGTCAGGAAATTGTTGTCGAGCCACGCATGGTCGGACGGCAGCGGCTTCGTCGCGCGCCAGTTGCGCGTGTCGAGCAGATCGCCGTCGACGGGCGCGGACATCACGAGCGAGCGCAGGTCGCCGCCTTCGATCACTTCGAACGCGCGCCACACGCGGCCGCGCTCGACGAGCACCGGCACGGGCGCCGTGATGTAGCGGCCGCTCACGTCGAAGCGGCCGGTCAGCGCGTCGTTGGGCGTCGTCCACGTCGCGCCGCCGTCGGTCGAGCGGCGGATCACCGGCGTGCCCATCGAGCGATCGGTGCCCATCAGGTAGAGCGCGCCGTCGACGACGAAGAGCGACGACCAGTATTGGCCGGTCACGACGCTCAGCTTTTCCCAGGTCTGCCCCTTGTCGTGCGACGCGAACACGCGCACTTCGTCGGGCAGCGCGGCCGGGCCGAACATGTCGTGCGACGCGACGTAGGTGCCGTCAGGCAGGATCGCGAGCGACGGCGAGCCGAGGAACACGCGCGTCGCCGCCGCGCTGTGCGCGACGATATTGCCGGGCGGCGCGGCGGGCGGCACTTGCGCGGCCGACGATGCAACGACGCACGCGCAGAACAGGCAGGCCAGCCTCCAGCGGGTTGTCATCATCGATATTCTCCTTTGCGTAGCGGCGCGTGTGCGCGGCAAAGGCTAAGGTCCCGATGCGCCGGCCGCGCTCAGCCACCCGGTACCGGTACCAGGCCGTTCACGGCGCTCGGGCAAGCGCTCGGCGTGCCCGGCGACGACGACGAACATCAGCAGCGTGAGCCATAGCATGCCGTATAGCGCGTGAAACTTGAAGAGGAGGAGCGGCAGCAGATACAGCAGCAGGCGCCGGCGGCTGCGCCGCCGGAACAGCATGAACAACGTGCCGAAGAACGCGGCAACGCCGGCGATGCCGGTCGCGAACAGCAGATACACGTAGAACGAACTGTCGCGCACCTGGTAGCCGCGCAAGTGCGTCTTGCCGACGTTGTTCCGTTCGTCCCAGAAGAGGCCGCTGCCGAACACGCCTGTGAGCGCGTCCCGCTCGCGCAGCTCGCGCAGCACGAGCGTGCGGCTGCCCACTGCG
Organism: Burkholderia sp. MSMB1589WGS; assembly: GCF_001636105.1. Lineage (NCBI taxonomy): Bacteria > Pseudomonadati > Pseudomonadota > Betaproteobacteria > Burkholderiales > Burkholderiaceae > Burkholderia > Burkholderia sp. MSMB1589WGS. The sequence goes on along the minus strand of NZ_LNJT01000007.1, from coordinate 1,215,648 downwards.
TCGTAGTCGGCGGATTGATTCACGCGCTTGTCGTACACGCCGTACATCGCCGGCGCGATCGCGAGCGCGACCGCGGCGATCACGAGCTTGATCCGGATCGACGTGCGTCCCGCGAGGAAGTGCACGCCGCCGAGCAGCGCGCAGATGACGATCGCTGCGATCGAGAACGACAGCAGCGCGGTTGCGAACGCGACGATCGCAGCCGCCGTCGCGCGCCGCTTCGCGAGCAGCAGGACGGCGCCCGCGGGCACGACTGTCATTGCGTAGAACGACGGTTCCGAATACAGGCCGAGCGCACGGATCGAGATGAGACTGTCGCTCAGCGCCTTCGTCGCATAGAGCGCTTCCGAATCGCTCTCGCGGATGTAGCTGTCGAAATCGATGAAATGGCCGAAGGCGAGGTAGAAGCCGAGCTGCACGACGAAGAACGCCGCGTGCACGTAGATCAGCGTTTCGCACGTCCGCTCGAGCGAGCGCATCGACAGCACGCCGCTTGCGAACATCCAGAATGCGAGCGCGACGTAGGTTTCGATCAGCACGAACTTGACGAAGAAGTTCGCGTAGAAATCGCCGAACGCCGACACGATGAATGCGATGCTCACGCAAAGCGTCCAGTATGCGGCGATCGCGGGCAGACGTTGCTGGCGCGCGAACAGCGTCGGCGCGCGCAACAGCGCGAGGAGGGCGAGCAGCGCGTAGGCCGCGAAGGTCGCGCGCACGCTGAACGCGTTCAGCGAGAAGAAGCAGGCGCTGGCGGCGAAGAGCAGGGTGGGAACGCTCGCGCGTCGCATGAAGACTCCGTGGTTCGTCGGTCGTGCGCGGTGGCGTTTCAACGCGACGCCGCCGCATGTGCCTATCCGCCCGGCGTGGTGCCTGGAAGTATAGCGACGCGTGTGTCGTCGCATGGGGGCGTGTCCGATTCGGGCGGGATTTTGGCGGTTGGCGACTTGCTGTGGCGGCAACCGACGCTCACCACGGGAATGAGCGGCACAGGAACGGCGAATACAGTTCGATTGCAGCCTGAATCGGCGCGTGCCGGCCATAGGCGATCGCCAGCACCGCGAGCAGCGACGCGCAAGCGTAAGGCCACAGGCGTCGCGACATCACGGGCGGGGCTTTCCAGCGCACGAACGACAGCGTGACGAGTGTGCCGAGCGCCCAGCCGGCGATGACCTCGGACACCGTATGCGCTTCATCGAACACGCGCGCGGTGCCGATCAGCGCGGCGAGCGCGAGGCCCGCCGCCAACGCCGCGTTCGAGCGCAGCCATGGCAGGCCGAGCAGCAGCGCCATCGGCCACACCGCCGATGCGAGCATCGTGTGCCCGCTGACGACGCGAAAGTCGATCGCGCGAATCTGCACGCCGCAACCCGCGTAGAGAATCTTCGTCAACCCGACGACGAGCATGCCGGCCGCGAGCAGCGCGAGCCACGCCACCGCATAGCGCCGCTCGGGCGACGAGTGGACGAGCCATGCGCAGCAGGCGGCGCAAAGAGGAAGGGTCAAGGCGGCATCGCCGAGATCGCTGATGGCAGGCCACATCGCTTGTATTCACCTGAGAAAAACGCCGTATTGTAAGGCGGCAGTGCGGATGATCGCAGTTTCGCGGCGCGCGAGTGCGCCATTGCGTCATTTGTCCGATCGGGGCGAATCGCGCTAATTCGCGCATATCCCGTATCGCCACGTGAAAATGGGAAATTTCCGAAGCGCGGCGATCGCGCATTGTGCATGGTGCGATATAGACGTCGGTCAACAATTATCGAAAGACGTTAGATCGATATCGGAAAAATATGCAATATCCGAATCGCGCTTCGGTAATATAAGTTCAATTCCAAATGTAAAAAGACATGCGGGTCGGCGGCGAATTCGATAAAGTCGTCGCGGCAGCGACGCGCGCTTCGACGGTCCCGGCGCGCGACGCCTTCCTATTCCTCTGAAGAGACACGGCTGCGCAGCGCGCCGGCGCAAGGTCGCGCGATGCCGATGCGGCGGATTCCGCCATTCCGATTCGCATGCCGAATGCGCTCGCGGGCAGGTGCAATGCGGCAACCGACGCATCTGTCCTTATCCGCCGTCCTTATCGGACGCGCCACCCGCCAGCGGTGATTCGGTAGCCGAAAGGTCGTCCGAATTCGACAAGCCCATGCGTGCTTTTGGGTGCAACGCGTGCACCAATTCGAATTGGTGCGTCGGATAAATGATGGAATCGATGTCCTGCTTCAATCCGACAACATGGCGTCGTAATCGGACAGAAAGATTGTTGCAGCGATTTGAAGGAATATGATGCGCCGCAGAATAGACATTGCTGAATGAGTGAAAGGGCCGGCGGCATGGAATGCGCGTTCAACATTGGTCGGATGGGAGCACACGTGAGTCGTGGTGCAGCTTTCGGAGGCGTGTGCTACCGAAAAGGGATCGCTGTCGTCTTGTTTGAAGGCTTTTCGTTGATGCAGGCCGGACGCATGGCGGAGATCTTCAATCTTGCCAATCGCTTCCGGCACGCTGGCGAGGATTCCGGCGGCGGCTACGAGATGCTCCTGTTGTCGGCGAAGGGCGGCGCGGTGTATTCGTCGTCCGGCATTCCCGTCTGGACCCAGCCGCTGCACGAGCGCGTGGTCGAGAGCGTGCATGCGATCTTTGCGATAGGCGAGCTGGGCGCGTCCGATCGTGACGACGAGAAGGTGTCCGAATGGTTGCGCTGCGCACGCGCCCATGTTCGCGCCTCGGGCGGCACGAGGCGCCTGATGGGGCTCGCGGCGCTCGACGGCGGCGATGCGGCGGCGGACGACCTGTCGATCGACGCGATGCTCTCGGGCGCCGCATCCGCCGAGAAGGTTCGCCCGACGGCGGCGGAGCGTGCGGCGTTCTCGGCCGCGCTGGCGATCATCCGGCACGATTGCGGCGACAGCGCCGCACACGAGGTTGCCGAACGTTTGTGCCCGGCGCTGAGCGCACTGCCCGCCGAATCGACATTCGCCGCGCGCGAGGCGCGGGCGAGCAAGCTGATTCGCGCTTCGGTCCAGCAACTGCGCGAGAACAGCGCCAACCGGATTTCGATCGCCGATACCGCGCATGCGGCGGCGATGAGCGAGCGCAATTTCCTGCGCCGCTTCAAGCAGGAAATCGGCGTGACGCCGTCCGAATTCGTACAGAAAGTCCGGCTCGAGCATGCGTGCCACATGCTCGTGCATACCGATCTGCCGGTCGACAAGATTGCGCGGCGCACAGGTCTCGGCAGCGGTGATCGCCTCGCGAAGCTGTTTCGCCAGCATCTGTCGATGTCGCCGACCGAGTACCGCGCGGTCGAGCGCAGCCGAGGCTCGGACGCGGATCTCGCGTGCGGCGGCTTCGTTTCGCGGCTGAGCGGATCGATTTCATGACAAGCGGCGCGCCGCGTCCGTCGTTTCACCCTTAACTGCCGTTTAGCCACGCCCGCGTGCGAAGCCGTGGGTGCCGTTCGATCGTCGTTGAGCGACGACGGTCGAACATCAGCCGATTCGGACTCCGATGCATAGATGAGGTGGCAAGAGAAGAAGCCGAACGCGTGAAGTGTGTCCGGCATGAATGTAGAAGTGCGAAGCAAATTATTGACGAATCGCAATCGAGGTTCACTTATGCCAGCGATATTTCCCAGAGTCGTCGACATTGCGGTGATCGTGTTCGGCGCGTTCCTTCCGATTCTGATCGAGGCATCGGGCGGCCCGCATGCCGAGATCTTCGACGGCACGCTGGTGGCGTTCGCCGCCGCGCTGTCGTTGTCGGTCTTCCCCGCGTGCGGAATCTACGAGACGTCCAGGCGGCGCTCGCCCGTGCACCTGATCAGCCGCACCGCGCTTGCGTGGCTCGTCGTGCAGGGCGGCACCGTCGTGCTGCTGTACGTGCTGCATCGCGCGCAGATCCTGTCGAGCGCGTGGTTCGTCTACTGGACCGTGACGACCGGCATCGGGCTCTTGATCTTCCGTGCTGTCACGCTCGCGATCTTCGGCCTCGTCGAGCGCGCGAGCCGGCAAGTGAAGGCCGCGACGCTCGATCAGGTGGGCCATGTCGCGCAACGCATGCGCACGTCGGGCATCGCGAAGCGGATCGTCAAGCGCGCGTTCGACGTTGCCGCCGCGTCGTGCCTGATCGCCGTGCTGTCGCCCGCGCTCGCCGTCATCGCGTTCCTCGTGAGGCGCGACGGCGGGCCGGCCGTGTTCGGACACGTGCGAATCGGCCGCGACGGCCGCCCGTTCAAGTGCCTGAAGTTCCGCTCGATGGTGATGAACGCCGATGCCGTGCTGAAGGCGCTGCTCGAGCGCGATCCGCAGGCGCGCGCGGAATGGGAGCGCGAATTCAAGTTGAAGAACGACGTGCGGATCACGCCGATCGGCCGCTTCCTGCGTCGAAGCAGTCTCGACGAGCTGCCGCAGTTGATGAACGTCGTGAGGGGCGAGATGAGCCTCGTCGGGCCCCGGCCGATCGTCGAGGCGGAACTCGCGCGCTACGGCGACGACGTTCGCTACTACCTCGCCGCGAAGCCCGGCATGACCGGCCTGTGGCAAGTGAGCGGCCGCAACGACACCAGTTACGCGACACGGGTTTCGCTCGACGTGTCGTACGTGAAGGATTGGTCGCTTCGTCGCGATCTGACCATCCTGTTGAAGACGGTCAACGTCGTCCTGCGCGGATCGGGCGCGTATTGAGCGCCCCCCGCACGTCGGTCGGCGGCCGGAACAGGCCAGAATTAGAAAATGGATAGAGGTGTAGATGGGTAGTCTGGGGGAAGCAGGCGGCGTCGTGCCGCCGAAACGCACGTGCGGCGCGCGCGTGCGTTGGTTGACGATGTGGGTGCCGATGTGCGCGGCATTCGCGACATTGAGCGCGTGCGGCGTCGCGCCCGGCATGCGGATGAAGCAGCCGGCGAACGTGCCGGTGTCGAGCGCGGTAGCGGGCGCGGCGGCCGAAGCCGGCCGCGAGTCGCGCGGCGAGCAGTTGCCGGTTCCGATCACGGACATCGACCTGAATCTGATCCGGACGCAGCGCGACGCGCAGCGGATGCCGCGCCGTGCGTCCGATTCCGGATTGCCGGCGTCCGCCTATACGGTCGGGCGCGGCGACGTGCTGCAGATCACGGTCTGGGATCATCCCGAGCTCGCGGCGGCGCTCGGCACGCAGCAGCAGACGGCGGCGCGCGCGGCCGATGCGCCGGCGGGCTTCGTCGTCGATCAGGACGGCACGCTCCAGTATCCGTATGTCGGGCGCATCGCGGTCGCGGGCCTGAAGCCCGAGCAGGTTCAGGCGCGGCTCGCGCGCAAGCTCGCGGAGACGTTCCGCGATCCGCAGGTGACGGTGCGCATCGCGTCGTTCCGTGCGAAGCAGGTCTATATCGAGGGCGAAGTGCATACGCCCGGCTCGCAGGCGCTCAACGACATTCCGATGACGCTGTACGACGCGGTGAGTCGCGCGGGCGGCTTCTCGGCGAGCGCGGACCAGAGCCGCGTGACGCTCGTGCGCGACGGCGCCGAGCAGCGGATCGATCTGTCGGGTGCGGCACAAGGGATCAGTCCGTCGCGGATCGTGCTCAAGGACGGCGACCTGCTGCGCATCCCGCCGCGCGACGAAAGCGGCGTGTTCGTGATGGGCGAGGTCAACAAGCCCGTCACCGCGCTGCCGATGCGCAACGGCCGCCTGACGCTGAGCGATGCGCTGTCGCAGGCGGGCAGCCTGAACGCGGCGACGGCCGACGCCGCGCAACTGTACGTGATCCGCGGCTCGCTCGACGCGAAGCCGCACGTCTATCGGCTCGACGCGAGCTCGCCCGTCGCGATGGTGCTCGCGAACCAGTTCGAGCTGGAGCCGAAGGACATCGTCTATGTCGACGGCAACGGGCTCGTGCGGTTCAGCCGCGTGCTCAGCCTGTTGCTGCCGGCCGTCAATGCCGGCCTGACCGCGGCGGTCGTGACCAAATGATCGACTCGATTCTCGTCGTCTGCGAGGGCAATCTCTGCCGCAGCCCGATGGCGGCCGCGCTTTTCGAGGCGGCGCTGCCGGGACGCGCGGTGGCGTCGGCGGGCTTCAACGCGCTCGTCGGGCTGCCGGCCGCGCCGTTCGCGCAGGGCGTGATGCGCGAGCGCGGCATCGATCTGTCCGCGCATCGCGCGCAGCAGCTCGGGCGCGCGCAGTGCGCGTCGGCGGACCTGATTCTCGTGATGGACCGCGCTCAGCGGCGGCTCGTCGAGGAACGGTATCCGCTCGCGCGCGGCAAGGTGTTCCGCATCGGCGAGCACGAGAATTTCGACGTCCACGATCCCTATCGTCAACCGCGCTTCGTATTCGAGCGGTCCGCGCGGCTCCTCGAGCTCGGCGTGAACGGCTGGCTGTCGCGGCTGCGGCTCGTGTGAGCGCGCGCGACACGTAGAACCGAATCTCCAAGACCCCCAACCATGAATCCCAATCCAACCGGCGCGTCGACGCCTGCCGACAGCGAAGGCGACACCGATTTCATCGCCGTTCTCGACATCCTGATCGAAGGCCGCTGGCTGATCGCCTCGATCGCGCTCGGCTGTTTCATCGTCGGCGTCGCGTATGCGGTGCTCAGCAAGCCCGTCTATCAGGCCGACATCCTGATCCAGGTCGAGGACAGCCCCGATACGTCCGCCGCGAAGAGCCTGCTCGGCGACGTGTCATCGCTCTTCGACGTGAAGTCGTCCGCGGCCGCCGAAACGCAGATTCTCGCGTCGCGGCTCGTCGTGTCGCGCGCCGTCGACAATCTGAAACTCTTCATCGACGCGAAGCCGAAGCGCTTCCCGGTGATCGGCAATTGGCTCGCGCGCCGCAGCGACGGGCTCTCGAATCCGGGCTTCGCGGGCTTCGGCGGCTACGCGTGGGGCCAGGAGCGCATCGACGTCGCGACATTCGACGTGCCGCGCCCGATGGAAGGCGACACGTTCGAGCTGACGATGCTCGATGCGCGTCGCTACCGGCTCGACGGCGGCGATCTCGATCGCAGTGCGGAGGGCGTCGTCGGCAGGCTCGAACGCATTCCGGCGAAGGGCGGGGCGATCGCGTTGCGCGTCGACGCGATCGCCGCGCGGCCTGGCGCGACGTTTGTGCTCGTGCGCAATTCCCGTTTGCGAACGATCGAGGATCTGCAGGACAACCTCGACGTGCAGGAGCGCGTCAAGCAGTCCGACGTCGTCGTCGCGAGCCTGCGCGACACCGATCCCGACCTCGTCAGCAGCGCGCTCAATGAAATCGGGCGGCAATACGTCGCGCAGAACATCCAGCGCAAATCGGCGGAAGCCGCGCAATCGCTCGAGTTCCTGAATGGACAGTTGCCGGCGCTCAAGCAGCAGTTGACCGATTCCGAATCGAGACTCACGAAACTGCGCGACGAGCACGGCACCGTCGATCTGACCGAAGAGGCGAAGCTCGTGCTCGCGCAATCGGCCGATGCGAAGACGCGCTTGCTCGAACTGCAGCAAAAACGGCAGGAGCTGCTGTCGCGCTTCACGCCGAAGCATCCGGGCGTGATCGCGATTGATCAGCAGATCGCCGCGCTCGACGGCTATCGCGGCACGGCCGAGCAGCAGATCAAGCGGCTGCCGGATCTGCAGCAGCAGCTCGTGCGGCTGATGCTCGACGTGAAGGTCAATACCGATCTCTACACGGCGCTGCTGAACAACACGCAGCAACTGCAGCTCGTGCGCGCGGGCAAAGTCGGCAACGTGCGGCTCGTCGATACGGCGGCGGTGCCGGAAGTGCCCGTCAGGCCGAAGAAGGCACTCGTCGCGCTCGCGTCGCTGCTGCTCGGCGTGCTTGCAGGCTGCGGCACGGCGGTCGGCCGCTCGATGCTGTTCCACGGCATCTCCGATCCGAACGAGATCGAGCGGCGTCTCGGCTTGAACGTCTATGCGACCGTGCCGCGCAGCGACGAGCAGCGGGCGCTGACCGAGCGCGCGAAGCGCAAGGAGCGCGCGCTGTCGCTGCTGTCCGTCGCGCATCCGGACGAACCGGCCGTCGAGAGCCTGCGCAGCCTGCGCACCGCGCTGCAGTTCGCGATGCTCGACGCGAAGAACAACGTCGTCGTGATCGCGGGGCCCGCGCCGGGGGTCGGCAAATCGTTCGTGTCGGCGAATCTCGCCGCGGTGCTGACGATGGCGGGCAAGCGCGTGCTGCTGATCGACGGCGACATTCGCAAAGGACATCTGAACGACTATCTCGGCTTCGCGCGCGGCAGGGGCTTCTCCGAGCTGATCGCTGGCTCGGCGCACCCGGACGACGTGCTGCATCGCGACGTGATCGACGGACTCGATTTCATCTCGACGGGCACGATGCCGAAAAACCCCGCGGAACTGCTGCTCAACGCGCGCGTGCCGGAGTTGATCGACGCGTTCTCGAAGCGCTACGACGTCGTCGTGATCGATTCGCCGCCGGTGCTCGCGGTGGCCGACACGGGCATCCTCGCCGCGACGGCGGGCACCGCGTTCCTCGTCGCGCTCGCGGGCTCGACGAAGCTCGGCGAGATTTCCGAATCCGCGAAGCGGCTCGCGCAGAACGGCGTGCGTCTGAGCGGCGTCGTGTTCAACGGGATCAATCCACGGCTCGGGCAGTACGGTTACGGCTCGAAGTACGGCGGCTATCGCTACGTCGCATACGAATACGGAGCGAAGCGCGATGCATGACGAGGACACGCGGGATGGCGGACGCGGCGCCGGCCGCCCGCTTGCGCCGGCAGGCGAGCGGCGCGCGGGCGCGAACGCGGGAGCGCGACGATGATTCGCGTCCGCGATTCGATCGTGTCGCTGTGCGGCGTCGTCGCCGGGCAGATCGCGCTCTTCGGCTGCATTTCGCTGATCGGGCGCTTCCAGGGCCCGGAGGCGCTCGGCCACTTCAACTATCTGCTCGCGTTGGCGACGTTCGCCGGCACGCTGCTCGCGTGCCGCTACGAGCTGGCGTGCGTGAGCGACAGTCCGGCCGATTCGTTCCACGCGTTCGTCAATGTGACGGCGCTCGGCACGGCCGTGGTCGCGGCGGGCTGTGCGGCGATCTCCGTCGCGGGTCGCACGGACCTGTACGTCGTCGCCGCATACGGGTTCGCGGTGTTCGTCCAGCTCGCGGCGGGCGGCTATCTGAACAGTCTGAGGCGCTACGGCTGGATTGCCGCGAGCCGGATCGCCGTCAACGGATCGTTTCTCGTCTGCCTGCTCGCCGAGGCATTCGCGCCGAAGTTCGGCGCGCAGTTCGGACCGGTCGATACGTTCGACGCCTACACGACAGTCACGGTGTCGGTCGCGCTGCTGATGCTGATCGCGGTCGCGCTGCACGGCGGGCGGCGCGGCTATTCGTTCGCGGTGACGCGCGCGTTCTTCGTCGAGCACAGCCGGTTCGCGAAATACATCCTGCCGTCTACGCTGTGCGGCTCGGTGCTGACCTATGCGCTGGCGATCGTGATTCCGCATTGGTTCGATGCGCAGAGCGCCGGCTATTTCGCGGCCGCGTATCGGCTCGGCTTCTTTCCCGTGTCGCTGATCGCACAGAGTCTGGGCGGCGTATTCCGGCGCGACGCGATGGCCGCGATGGCGAGAGACGATGCGCACGCGATGGTGCCGAAGGTGTTCGGCACGTATGCGCGCTCGCTCGCGCTGCTCGCGGCGGGCTATGCGGCGGGCGGCGCGCTGCTGTTCGGCCCGCTCGTCTCGCTTTTCTTCGGCGCGCGCTGGAGCGGCGCGATCGCGTTCTTCCAGTGCATGATCCCGCTCTTCGCATTCCAGATGATTTACGTGCCGCTGTCGCAGATCTTTCTCGCGGCGCGCGCGCAGCGCATCGATTTCCTGTTTCAGCTCGGCGCCGGCGCCGTGCTCGCCGGCGCGTTGTGCGCGGCGAAGCTCGCGGGGCTGTCGGTGCTCGCGAGCGTGCGCCTGTTTTCGTTCTCGGGCGCCGTGCTGATGATCGCCGGCATCGCGCTGACATTCAGCGTGATGAACGGCAGCGTGTCGCGTCGGCGCGCCGATGCATGACGTTTCTTCCATTTCTTCGTTGAGCGCAGATCATGATTGTCGTCGTCGTCGATTCGATGGAGCGTTACTACTTTGCCGCGCGGCTCGTGAAGGCAGTCAGGAATGAGTTCGGCTTTCTGTTCGCGACGAGCGAGCCGATCGCACACCTGATGGCGCTGAGCGCGGGTTTTCGATCGGTCTATCTGCGGCGCGGCGTGAGCGCATCCGCCGCGCATGATGCGGCGGATGCGATTCGCTCCGATGCGTCGATCGAGGTGCTGAACGGGCAGATGACAGGCGAGCTTGCACGCGCCGATGCGGCCGCGATCTTCGCCGCGATGTGCGGCGTGTTCCGCCGTCATCTCGTCTCGCAGTGCCTGATGTGGAACGGCCAGCAGCTCGTTTGCCGGGCGGTCGCGCACGCGTGCGCGGCGCACGGGGTCCCGACGAAATTCGTCGAGATCTCGAACCTGCCGGACAAGCTGTTCGTCGACCGGCTCGGCGTCAACGCGCTGTCGTCGATCAGCCGCAATCCGGCCGTCATCGACGGCTTGCCGATGCCGACCGAGGACGAGCATCGCCGCTGGCTCGCGCGCTACGAGCAGTACAAGGCGAGGCCGCTGCCGCAGTCGCGCACGTCGTGGATGCGCAAGGCGGTGTCGGCCGTCAACTATGCGCTGAAGCTCGCTACGCTGGGCGTGGCGAGCAAACGTTTGAACACGGTGCGCGCGACGAACGGCGCGAGTGCGCCGACGCAGGCGAAAGCGCTGACGGTGAAGGAGCTGACGGCGCTGCGCTACGTGTTCCTGCCGCTGCAGGTGTCGGGCGATACGCAGATCAAGCTGCATTCGGACGTCGACAACCTGAAGGCGATCCATCTCGCGTTTGAGCACGCGGCGAACGAGAACGCGGACCTGATCGTCAAGCTGCATCCGGCCGAGTGCGACACGGCCGTGATCGACGAGGTGGTGCGGATGCAGCGGGTCTATCACTTCGACCTCGTCACGTCGCCGACCACCGATCTGATCAAGCACGCGCATTCGGTCGTCACGATCAATTCGACGGTCGGCCTGGAGGCGCTGCTGTACGGCAAGCCGGTCATGTCGCTCGGCCGCTGCTTCTACAAGGAGTTCGATCGCGCGAGGCTGCTCAAGTACATTCATGCGTTTCTGATCGACGGCATCGATTACTTCGGCAAGGAGGACATCGCGCCGCGCGCCGCGAGAAACGTATTTTCGATGAAGCATTGACATGCGCACGACGCTGAAACGGACAATCGACGCGATCGCCGAGGATTACAGGCGCAACGCGTTCTTCAAGACGCGCTGCGTCGTCATGTTCTTCCGGATCGCGAACTATCTCGCGTGCCGCAGCAAGCTGACGCTCGCGCTCGGCGCGCCGGTGATCGCGCTCTACATCGTCGTCTGCGACTGGATCATGGGCATCGAGATTCCGGTCAAGACGAGAATCGGCAAGGGCCTCACGCTGTATCACGGCACGGGGCTCGTCATCAACGGCTATTGCGAGATCGGCGAGCGCTGCGTGGTGCGGCACGGCGTGACGATCGGCAACACGCTGCGGCCGGACGGCACCTATAGCGGCGTGCCGTCCGTCGGCGACGACGTCGAGTTCGGCGCGCACAGCGTCGCGCTCGGCGAGATTCGGATCGGCCATCGCGCGCGCATCGGCGCGGGCGCCGTGCTGCTGCGGGACGTGCCGGACGGCGGCGTCGCGGTGGGCGTGCCGGCGCGCGTGCTGGACAAGGAGAAAAGCGCTGCATGAAAGTATTCATCCTCCATCCGGGGAAGGCGAATTACCCGGAAATCGCCGCATACCGCGATTTTCTCGGCCAGCGCGGCTTCGACGTCCATGATGGCGACGCGAGCGCGTATGCGAAGCTCGACGGCCGAAGCGACTGCATCCTGTGGTGCATCATGGGTTTTTATCGATCGCTGCCGCCTGCGCGGTTCGTGATTCACGACTACCGGTCGCTGTCGGTCGGCAGGCTCGCGGCGATCAAGGACACGATCAAGCGCGCGCTGAACGCGAAGCCGGATCTGCGGATCTTCCAGAACGAGCGGATGCGCGACGCGATGGCGTTCCGTGACGGGACACCGTCGCTGCTGCTGCCGATGGGCGTGCCGGACTGGATCTTCGAGATCGCGAACGAACCGGCGGGCGAAGGTCCGGCCGGCCGGTTCTGCTATATCGGCGAGATGAGCCGCGAGCGAGGCTTCCACAAGGTGCTGGCCGCGTATCGCGCCGCGCCGCGCACGATGCGCGACACGCTCGTGCTCGTCGGGCAGCCGGAGCCGGAAATTCACGACGCGTTCCGGCATGTCGACGGCATCACATTCGTCGGGCGCGTGCCGCAGCGCGACGCGCTCAGGATCGTGCTGCGCTCCGACTATGCGGTCTGCTATTTCCCGTACCACCGCCCGCACTGCTTTCAGACGCCGACGAAGCTGCTCGAATACGCGGCGCTCGGCAAGAAGATCGTCTGCAACGACGCGCCGTCGAATGTCGACGCTGTGAAGGCGCTTGGCATCCGCTCGCACGTCACGGGCGCGTCGATATTCGACGAGCTGCTGCCGCTCGCGCAACTGCGCGCGGAAAGTAACGATCCCGCGCGGCTGAGGCGTCTCGGATGGACGGCCGTGATCGCGCAATCGGGCGTGCTCGCCCGTCTCGAGGCGGTTTCGTCGATGCGAGGTGCGCGATGACGATCGATGGCGTCGGCATGCGGGGGCGCGATGCACGGCCGAAGGGCGATTCGCAGGTCTACGCAAAGACCAACGCAAAGGCCGACGGCCATGCGCGAATGAAGATCGTGCAGATCCTCGAATCGAGCGCGACGGGCACGTTATCGATGGCATGCCTGATCGCGAACCGTCTTGCGCGCGACGGACACGACGTGCACGTCATTCATTCGCTTCGGCCCGACACACCCGCGGACTTTCACGTGCTGTTCGATGCGACGGTCAAGCTGCGCCACATCCAGATGAAGGGCGTGCCGCTGCTGCCGATGTTGCTCGAACTGCGACGCACGTTGATCGGCATCGGGCCGGACATCGTGCATCTGCATTCGTCGTTTGCGGGATTCCTCGGAAGAATCGCGTCGCTGTTCGCGTTGCGCGATGCGGCGTTCTTCTACAGCCCGCACTGCATCTCGTTCATGCGCCGCGACATTTCGGCGCTCAAGCGTTCGGCGTTCGTCGCGCTCGAACGGATCGCGTGCGTGAAGCGGTGTCTCTACGTCGCATGCTCGGATAGCGAGCGCGACGCGGTGCGCTCGCATTTGCGGCAGCCGGTGGTCGTGGTCGAGAACGCGGTCGGCGCGATGCCCGCGCCCGCCGCCGACGAGCAGGAAGACGCGCGCGAGCCGATGTTTCGGATCGTGACGGTCGGCGGCATTCGCGTGCAGAAGAATCCGCAGCTCTTTGCCGAGATCGCGCGCCGCCTGCGCGGCTCGCGCATGCGCTTCACGTGGATTGGCGACGGCGATGCCGCGCTCAAGGCGCAATTGCGCGAAGCCGGCGTCGAGGTCGCCGGCTGGCTTGGCCGCACCGAAGTCGTCGCGAGATTGCGGCGCATGGACGTATATTTGTCGACGTCGTCGTGGGAGGGCATGCCCGTGTCGGTCATCGAGGCGATGCTGCTCGGCTTGCCCGTCGTCGCGTCGGCGTGCGCGGGAAACGTCGACGTCATCCGGCACCTGCAAACTGGCGCGATATTTCGCGGCGCGGACGACGCGGTCGAGCTGCTCGCGTCGATCGACCGCGATGCCGCGCTGCGCGCGCGGCTCGCGAGCGCGGCGAGAAGGGAAGCCCGCGAGCGCTTCGGCGAAGAACGTTTTTTCCGGCAACTGGCGCGGGTCTATGCGTCGCGGCTCGCGCGCCCATCATGAGGATTCGCCGTCCCGAGCGCGAGCCCGCCGCATGGAATCGGTGCGCGGCGCGCACGGGACGGTCCATTTGGAGATTTGACCTATGAACGTAGCAATCAGCCCCGGCGTCACGGCCGGCAACGGCCTGCCTTTCGTGCTGTTCGGCGGAGTCAACGTGCTCGAGAGTCTCGACTTCACGCTCGACGTGTGCAGCGAATACGTCGCGGTGACGCGCAAGCTCGGCATTCCGTTCGTGTTCAAGGCGTCGTTCGACAAGGCGAACCGCTCGTCGATTCATTCGTACCGCGGCGTCGGGCTCGACGAAGGCCTGAAGATCTTCGCCGAGGTGAAGGCGCGCTTCGGCGTGCCGGTGATCACCGACGTGCACGAGATCGAACAGGCGGCGCCCGTCGCCGAAGTCGCCGATGTGCTGCAGGTGCCCGCGTTCCTCGCGCGCCAGACCGATCTCGTCGTCGCGATCGCGAAGACGGGCAAGCCGGTGAACGTGAAGAAGCCGCAGTTCATGAGCCCGACGCAATTGAAGCACGTGGTGTCGAAATGCCGCGAGGTCGGCAACGATCGCGTGATTCTGTGCGAGCGCGGCAGCTCGTTCGGTTACGACAATCTCGTCGTCGACATGCTCGGCTTCCGGCAGATGGCCGAGACGACGGGCGGCTGCCCGGTGATCTTCGACGTCACGCACAGCCTGCAATGCCGCGATCCGCTCGGCGATGCGTCGGGTGGCCGGCGCCGGCAAGTGCTCGATCTCGCGCGAGCGGGTGTCGCGGTCGGCATCGCCGGACTCTTTCTCGAAGCGCATCCCGATCCCGACCGCGCGCGCTGCGACGGGCCGAGCGCGCTGCCGTTGCATCTGCTCGAAGGCTTCCTGTCGCAGATGAAGGCGATCGACGATCTCGTCAAGCGCATGCCGGCGCTCGATATCCGATGAGCGCGTCCGCCTATCGCGGCGCGATTCGGCTCGTGCTGTTCGACGTCGACGGCGTGCTGACCGACGGCCGGCTGCATGTGACGGGCGACGGCGAGTTCATCAAGAGCTTCCATGCGAAGGACGGCATTGCGGTTGCGCTGCTGCGCGCGCACGGCATTCGCAGCGGCATTCTGTCGGGGCGCCACAGCGAGGCGCTCGCCTGGCGCGCGCGGCAGCTCGGCTTCGACGTGTTCGTGTCGGGCTGCGACGACAAGCGCGCCGGCTACGCGCGCATCAAGTCGGAAGAGACGCTCGCCGACGATGCGATCGCGTACGTCGGCGACGACGTGAATGATCTGCCCGTGATCGATTCGGTCGGCGTCTCGTATGCGCCCGTCGACGCGCACGCGCTCGTCAAGCGGCGCGTCGATTATGTCGTGTCGCGCGGGGGCGGCGAGGGCGTGGCGCGCGAAGTCGCCGAGCACGTGCTGTTGCGCTCGGGGCTGTCGCTCGGCGACGCGTATCGGCCGCTGCTCGATCAATGGGCTCGCCATGCCGCTGCCCAATGACATCCCAACACATCTTCATCGCCGTGGACGGCTCCCAGATGAACCATCACAACTATCTCGATTCCGCACGGCAAGTCTTCGACATCGAATCGCGCGCGCTCGCGGGTCTCTCCGCGCGCGTCGACGAATCGTTCGGCGACGCGGTCGACGCGATCCTGCGCTCGAGCGGCCGTGTGGTCGTCTGCGGCATGGGCAAATCCGGGATCATCGGACGAAAGATTGCGGCGACGCTTGCGAGCACCGGAACGCCGAGCTTTTTCATGCATCCGGGCGAGGCATATCACGGCGATCTCGGCATGGTGACGTCGGCCGACACGTTTCTCGCGATCTCATACTCGGGCGAGACCGACGAAGTGATCAAGCTGATTCCGTTTCTGAAGAGCAACCGGAATTATCTCGTCGCGTTGACGGGCAATGCGCGATCGACGCTCGCGCAGGCGGCGCACAGTCATCTCGACGCCGGCGTCGAGCAGGAAGCGTGTCCGCTTCAGCTCGCACCGACGTCGTCGACTACCGCAGCGCTCGCGATGGGCGATGCGCTCGCCGTCACGCTGATGAAGGCACGCGGCTTTCGCCCGGAGAACTTCGCGCGCTTCCATCCGGGCGGCTCGCTCGGCCGGCGTCTGTTGTCGAAGGTCGACGACGAAATGGCCGCCGACGATCTGCCGTTCGTCGACGAACGCGCGCCGGCGATCGACGTGCTGCAGGCGATGACGCGGGGCCGGCTCGGGCTCGCGATCGTGCGGCGCGAAGCGGGCTTCGGGATCGTTACCGACGGCGACGTCCGCCGCGCGGTCGAGGCGCATGGGGACACGCTGTTCCGGCGCACCGCGTCGGACCTGATGTCGACGGATCCGGCGATGGTGCCGCTCGGCACGCGCGTAGAAGATGCGTTGCTGATGATGGAGACGCGGCGCATCAACGCGCTGCTCGTATTCGACGGCGGGGACGTCGTCGGGGTGTTCAAGAAGTAGGGGGATGCGGGACGACGGACGAATCGGTGCGAAGCCGGTTCCTCCATCTCGTCGCGGTTTGTTCGTTGAATGCCGGCGGCGCACGAACCGCGCGCGCGTCGCTTGCGCGGGCAGCCGCGAGCGACGCATGCCGCGTATCGCCACGCATGCATGCGCCGTTCGCGTATGGCGCGCGCGACGTGCTACGCCGCGACGAGTTCCGGGAAGCGCTCGCTCAGATACTGCTCGAATTCCGTTGCGACTTCCGGGTGGCGCAGCGCGAACTCGACGGTCGCCTTCAGATAGCCGATCTTGCTGCCGCAATCGAAGCGCCTGCCGTCGTAACGATGCGCGAGCACTTGCTCGTCCTTCAGCAGCGATTGCAGCGCGTCGGTCAATTGCAGTTCTCCGCCGGCGCCGGGCTTGAGCGCGCGCAGATGATCGAAGATGCGCGGTGTGAGCACATAGCGGCCGACGACACCGAAATTCGACGGCGCGGCGGCGGGCTCTGGCTTCTCGACGATGCCCGACAGCTTGAAGAGATCATCCTCCCAGCGCTTGCCGTCGATCACGCCATACGACTTCGAATCTTGCGGCGCGATCTCTTCGACGCCGATGACCGACGTGTGATAGTGATTGAACACGTCGATCATCTGCCGCAGCACGGGCGGGCGGCCGTCGAGCAGGTCGTCCGCGAGGATGACGGCGAACGGGCTGTCGCCGACGAGTTTCTCCGCGCATAGCACCGCATGGCCGAGCCCGAGCGCTTCGGCCTGGCGCACGTAGAAGCAGTCGACGTGACGCGGCTTGATGCCGCGCACGAGCGACAGCAGCTTTTCCTTGCCGCGCGCTTCGAGCTCCGCCTCGATCTCATACGATTTGTCGAAATGATCCTCGATCGCGCGCTTGCTGCGGCCCGTGACGAAGATCATCTCGGTGATGCCCGCGGCGATCGCTTCCTCGACCGCATATTGAATCAAGGGCTTGTCGACGACCGGCAACATTTCCTTCGGGCTCGCTTTCGTCGCGGGCAGAAAGCGGGTGCCGAGGCCGGCAACGGGGAATACGGCTTTTGTGACTTTCAGCATCGGGCGTCGAACCTTCCATCGAAGACGTTAAACGTTTGCGTGCGAGCCGGCGGCGCGTAACTGAATATGAGCGATGCCGGCGATGCACACGCGGTAAAGCGATGGTAGGGCTGTTTGAATTGTTTGGTTACGCTAAATATAGGTTCAATCGGACAGGCTACTCACGATGCCGATTCGATCAACCGTCGATGGACGCACGTGCGAAGAGAAAGCTGCGGACAACGATGATGTTTGCGATGAGCGCGCCCGGCGCTCGGTGTAAGCGCGTCGCGTCCAACTTGGAGCGAAAAAAAGGCCCGCCCGCAACGGCGCGTGCAGGCAGGCCAATTCCGAGTGATCGGAAGGTTCGCCGCTCGGGGGGAGCGGCTGGCCGGGAGCGAGTATGAGGGCGGACGCGCGAGCGCGCCTATCGTTCTGTCCGATTCGGCGTAGCAATTGACCGATGGCTACTGCAGGTCGATCGCGGATCGAGAGCCGATGCGAGACAGACGAGGCGCCCGTGGCGTCCCGGTCGATGCCGGTGAGGCTCGCGCGCGTGATGGCGCGGCGTGCGCGCGTTTGCGGATCGTCATTTGGCGGAATGCGGCGGGATTATGTCGGATGGGCGCGGCATGCATGCGTTAGTCTGCGCGGGCGAATGTGCATCGGGCAGGCGAGCGCGTTTGCGAGAACGTTTGCGGACATACGCGTTCGTCATCGAAACGGGGCAGACATGGAAGAAGAAACAGACGTGCTCGAGGAGATTGCGGAATTCAATCGGCGGTATCTCCGGCTCGCCCGACGTTTGCTGTGCGAGGACAACGAACGTGCCCGGACGATGCTTGGCATCTCGAACGAGTTGGCGATTTGGCTCGATACGTTGACGCCGGCTCAACTCGAACGGCTCATGGACGGCGGCGAACTCGTTTGCCAGTTTCGTGCCGACGCGATGCCTGGGCGGGCGTGAGCCGATTCGATCGGCGAAAGGAGAACCGGGGTTGCGCTGGGACTTCGTCGGGTGTCACCAATGCGCACGTGCATGCGCGCTCGCAACCCAGCCAGCCCCGATCGTTCGCGATTTCGCCGCTTCGTATGGCGTAGGTCATGATGCGAGCGATTGCTCGCGCCGAGACTTGCCCGATCGATGGGCGACCATACGCGAAAAATGGCTCTCAGCCAGTCCCCACGCTTCGGCCGTGAAGTCGCTCGTGCGCATATCCGTTGCGAACGTCGATGGCCGTGCCGTCGCTCGCACTTCGATTGCAGTTCCGGCTACGAATAGTCACCGTATCGACGCAATTGCATCGAAGTGTCGAGATCGGCGTTGATCCGCTGAAATCGAATCGCGTCGCGCCAGTGGGTGCGCTCGCCGCACAAGAGTCCGCGCAACAATCGGACGGCAGTCATGCCATGCGGGGGACGCGTGAACATGAATCGATTCGTGCCGGCAGGTATCGCGTTGATCGAAGGCGGGCTGATTGCGCTTGCGCTGGCCGTGGCCGCTTATGTCATACGCCGGGCGACGTTTGCGATCGAGGCGATGTGAACCGGAAAGGGCGGGGCGGTTGAGCGCGAAGCAGAGAGCCGTTCGAGCGCGCCGTGTCGACGTGTCGAGTTGCGCCTCGCTCATGGGGCGGGCATCTCGTTGCGGCGCGCCGGCGTTTGCGGCGATGTGGATCGGGGCGACAGTGCGCGCGCCCGTTGACGCTGCCTGATGATGCGAGGCGTACGTGAAGCGGCGCAGTTTGCCTTGCGTTGCTTGTCGTCGATGTCGCGGGGGCGATGTGCATCATCGGGCGTTGCTGACGCCTCGACTCGGCACAGACGACGCAGACACGAAAAGGGCCCGGCGCGAACGCCAGGCCCTCGATGTCTTTGGTAGGCCGTACTGGATTCGAACCAGTGACCAACGGATTAAAAGTCCGCTGCTCTACCAGCTGAGCTAACGACCCAAAAGAGGCAAAATTATAGCGGCCGCCCGGTGGGGATGTCAACCCATCGATCGGCCGCGTCGCACGCCGTCACTTGATCGCGTCCAGCTTGCTCTGTGCCGTTTCAGCCGCATTCGAGCCGGGGAACTGCGACACGACCTGCGCGAAAGTCTTCTTCGCGGCTGCCTTCTGGCCTTGTTCGAGCTGATTGGTGCCGATCGCGATCAGCGCATCCGCCGCGCGGGGATGCTGCGGATAGTTCTTCACGATGCCTTGCCACGTCGCCGTCGACCCCTTGTAGTCGCGCAGCGCGTACTGCGCGTTGCCGAGCCAGTATTGCGCGGTCGGCTGATAGGGGCTTTGCGGGTACTTGGCGATGAACGTGCGGAACGAAGCCGCGGCGTCCTTGAAGTTACCGTTGCGGAACTGCTGCGACGCCGCGTTGAACGCGTCCGTTTCACCCGGCTGCACCGTGCCTTCGACGCCATCCACCGTCGTCTTCTGCGGCTCGAATTTTTTGAGCCGCGCATCGAGATCGGTGTAGTACTCCTTCTGTTGACGCTCGAGCGTCGTCAGACGGTTCGTCAGATCCTCGTTCTCGCCGCGCAGCGTCGCGACCTGCTGGTTCAACTGGTCGAGGCGGTTGGTCTGATCGAGGATCGTGCGTTGCGCGGCGCCGAGCTGGTTCGCGAGGCTGTCGGATTTGCTGCGCAAATCGAGCACCGCACGGCGTGCCTCGTCGTCATCGAAGAGGCCCGCGTGCGCCGGCGCGGCCGCGAGGGCCGCACCTGCCACGCACAGCGCGGCGGCCGTGCGCAGCCAGGAAAAACGGTGCGTCATACAGCGATTCTTCCGTTACTTACTGTTGATAGACGAGGTCTGCGCGGCGGTTCTGCGCCCACGACGCTTCGTCGTGGCCAAGCGCGACCGGCTTCTCCTTGCCGAGGCTCACGGCTTCCATCTGCGCATCTCCGACGCCGAGCAGCGACAGCGCGCGACGTACCGCTTCCGCACGCTTCTGGCCGAGCGCGAGGTTGTACTCGCTCGTGCCGCGCTCGTCGGTGTTGCCCTGGATCAGGATGTGGCGCTGCGGATGGCTCTTCAGGTATTGCGCGTGTTGCTGCAGCAGTGACTGATACTGGTCCTGCACCGAGTAGCTGTCGAAATCGAAGTACACGCTGCGCTTCGCGAGCGGGCTGTTCGGATCGTTCAGCGGATCGACGGTCACTTGCGCGACGTTTTCGGGATTCGGTTGCGTGCTGACCGCGCCGCCCTGGTTCGCGTGCTCGTCGAGCTTCACGCCCGACTTACATGCGGCGAGCGCACCGATCATCAGCATCGCGAACGCCAGACGAAGTTTCTTCGACATCATGGTTACTCTCCTTGTGGTCATTGCATGAAGGGCCCCCAGGACGGCTCGCGGATCGCGCCGCCCTGAACGGACAAGATCTGCGGCGGCGCGCTGCCGTCGGACGGAACGGCAGCCAGCACGCTGCGGCCCCCCGATTGCGTAGCGTACAGAATGTACTGACCATTCGCCGCGAAGCTCGGCGATTCGTCGCGCGTCGTGTTGGTGACGGCGTTCGCCGCACCCGTTTGCAGATCCTGAACGTACAGCTTGAAGCCCCCGCCCGTGCGCGAGATGTACGCAAGCAGCTTGCCGTCCGGGCTGATGCGCGGACTCGTATTGTAGCTGCCGGTAAATGTCACGCGCTGAGCGGCGCCGGCGCTCTCGCCTTCGGCGGGCATCCGGTAGATTTGCGGCGCACCGCCGCGATCGCTCGTGAAATAGATCCACTTGTCGTCAGGAGAGTAGAACGGCTCGGTGTCGATCGAACTGCTGCGCGTCAAGCGGCGCAGCCCGGTGCCCGTCGAGCTGACGGAATAAATCTGCGTATTGCCCGTGAGCGACAGCGCGACGGCAAGCGTCTGGCCGTCCGGCGACCACGCGGGCGCGCTGTTGTTGCCTTTCTGATTCGAGATCACGTAGCGGCGGCCCGTCGGCAGATCGTGTATGTACACGACGGGCTTCCTCAGCTCGAACGACACGTACGCCACCTTCGTGCCGCTCGGCGACCATGCGGGCGAGATGATCGGCTCCTTGCTCGTCAGCGCGGGGATCGCGTTCTGGCCGTCCGAATCGGAGATCAGCAGCTTGTAGACGTTGCCCGTGCGCTGCACGTACGACAGGCGCGTATTGAAGACACCGCGCACGCCGAGCAGTTTCTGGTAGATGTAGTCGGCGATCTTGTGGCCGGTCTTGCGCATCCCCTCGTTGTCGTTCGACGTCGTGAGCGACAGCCCTCCGAGGCTTTGCTGCTTGATGGTGTCGTAGAGGATGAAGTTGACCTTGTACTGGCCGTTTGGCTCGCGGTTCACGCTGCCCGCGACGAATGCGTTCGCGCCTTTCGCCTTCCACGCGCCGAAATCGACCGACGCCGTTTCCGGCACGGGCGTGCTGCCTGCATCGACGTTGGAGAATTTGCCGCTTCTCGCGAGGTCGGCGCGCACGACCGACGTGACCTGCTGCGGCAGGCTCGCTTCATTGACGAAATTCGCGGTGGCGATCGGAAACTGGGTGGAGCCGACGCCCGTGATCAGGACGTTCACCTGCGCGTGGGCGGCGCCCCCCGCGGCAATCAGACACGAGGCCACGAGTGCCCTGAAACCTAGCTTCGTCATCAAACTCATGCTTCTTGTTCCCGTATGTACGCTGCGCAACCGCAGAGACTCAAAAATACCCGATTCGTTCCCGGTGCGACGGCGGGAGTGTAAGCGCAAACGTGCTCATTCCGCCGCCTTGAAGGTAATCGTAATCTCGGATGGGGTGCGACCGTTGGTATCGGGCGGCAGCGGCACCGACGCCTGGATCGCGTTGATGACCGCCTGATCCCACCCCGAATTTCCGCTCGACCGGCGGATCGACGTGCTGAGCACATCGCCCGACGGCGTACAGCGGATCGCGACGACGGTCACGAGGCTGTCGCGCTCGCCCGCCCACACGATGTTCGGCTTCACGCGCCGGCGGACCTTGTCCGCATACCCCGGCGACGCCGCGTTGCCGCCCGAGCCCGTGCCGGTGCCGCTCTTCGCGAGGCCTTCGCCGCCGCCCGCGATGCCTTGCAACTGCGCGAGGCGCGCCTGGCGCTCCTTGTCGAGCTTCGCCTTCGCGGCGGCGTTCGCCTTGGCGGCCGCCGCGGCCTTCGCCGCTTTCTCGGCTTTCTCGGCGTCCGCCTTCTTCTGCGCGGCGAGTTGCTCCTGTTTCTTTTGCTGTTCGAGCTTTTGTTGCTCGAGCTTCTGCTGTTCGATTTTGCGCTGCTGCTCCGCCAACTGTTGCTGCCTGAGCTTCTCCGCCTGCTTCTGCTTCTCGCGCTCGGCGGTCTTTTGCGCAGCGAGTTGCTGCGCCTTCAACTGCTGCCGGCGCTGCTCCTCGAGCTGCGCCTCGCGGGCGGCCGCGGCCTGCTGCTCGCGCCGTTTCTGCTGCAGCGCGATGTCCGCTTCCTCGTTCTTTACGGGCGGCGGGGGAGGGGCGACTTTCACGGGCGGCGTCGGCACCGGCTGCGGCGTCGACGTGTCCGGCACCGACGTCCACAGCTCGGCTTCCGCACCGGCCGGCGTGCTGTTCTGCCAATGCACGCCGTGGTACAGGAAAAGCGCGAGCAGCACGTGCATCAGGGCGGCAAGCAGGAACGCGCGGCCTGTGCCGCGCTCGCGCGGCGGCCGGGGCGGATAGGCGGCGGTGCGCGACTGGCGAGGCTTCATTGCGATTTGACGAGCAGACCGACGCGCTTCACGCCGCGCGCCTTCAGATCGGACATCACGGTCATCACCGCGTCATATTGAACCGTCTTGTCGGCCGCGATCACGACGGGCTGATCCGGGTGGTCGGCCTGGCGCGCGGCAATGAAGCTGTTGAGCTCGGCCTTCGTCATCGTGTCTTCCTGCGACGCGCCCGAATCGCCCTTGTAGCGGACGCTGATCCTGCCGTCGGCCCGGATGTTGACGACGACGGGCGGCGTCTGTTCTTGCGGCGCGGCGTTGCCGACGGTCGGCAGATTGACGATCGACGGCGCGACGAGGGGCGCCGTCACCATGAAAATGACGAGCAGCACGAGCATCACGTCGATGTAGGGCACGACGTTGATGTCGGCCATCGAGCGGCGCGAGCGGCCGCCGCGCATGCTTGAACGAATGGGGGTGCCGGCCATCGCGTGCTCCTTATTGCGCCTGGCGCTGCAGGATGTTCGAGAACTCTTCGATGAACGTTTCGAAGCGGATCGCGAGACGGTCGATGTCGTGCGCGTAGCGGTTGTACGCGACCACGGCCGGAATCGCGGCGAACAGGCCGATCGCGGTCGCGACGAGCGCCTCGGCGATGCCCGGCGCGACGTTCGCGAGGGTCGCCTGCTGAACGTTCGCGAGGCCGCGGAACGAGTTCATGATCCCCCAGACCGTGCCGAACAGGCCGATGTACGGGCTCACCGAGCCGACGGACGCGAGGAACGACAGATTCGACTCGAGGACGTCCATCTCACGCTGGAATGATGCGCGCATTGCGCGGCGCGCGCCATCGAGGAGCAGCGCCGGATCGTTCAGACGTTTTTCCTTCGCCTTCAGGAATTCGCGCATCCCCGATTCGAAGATCCGCTCGAGCGCGCCGATCGTGTGGCGGTTGTTCGCGGCGCTCTGGTACAGCGCCTGCAGGTCGCCGCCCGACCAGAAGTCGCGCTCGAAGCGCTCGGTTTGCGCGCGGGCGCGGCGGATCGCGAACCATTTGCGGAAGATGAACGTCCACGACATCAGCGACAGGACGAGGAGAAGCCCCATCACCGCCTGGGCGAGCACGCTCGCGTTGAGGACGAGGGAAATGATCGACAGGTCTTGAGAAGTGTTCATAGAGGTTTGTGTAACGTCCCTTCGGGGAGGCCTGGCCAGGATGTATCCGGCCGGCGCGCTCCGGTGGCGTCCGGGTAGAGCGGTCGGCTGCGCGCCGCGCAGCCGGAAAACTTTCCGCCGAACCCTGCTTAGTGGCGGATCATGGGGTCGAGTTCATCAGCTCTGTCTAAACGGCACTCACGCATACGCCGTTGACACGGCTGGCCGGCCGCTTGCGGCCGGTCCGCGCTCGAGCGCGGCGAAGACGGGGGGCGGAATCGCAGCCGGCTTGAATGCCGAGCGGTCGACGCAGCCGATCCGGATGCCGGCCGCGACGAGCAGCGTGTCACCCCGCCACGCCTGCTGTTCGAATTCGACGCTCGCGCGGCCGATGCGCGCGATTCTGCAGACGATTTGCAGCGTGTCGTCGAGCCGCGCCGGTGCGCGGTAGTCGAGGTTTGCGTGGCGGACGATGAAGATCGCGCCTGTTTCGTCGGCGACCCGGCTCTGGTCGATCCCGCATGCGCGCAGCCATTCGGTGCGTGCGCGTTCGAAGAATCTCAGGTAATTCGCGTAATAGACGACGCCGCCGGCGTCGGTGTCTTCGTAATACACGCGGACCGGCCACGCGAAGTCGGGCGCCGCGTCGGGCTGTCGGCTGGGTTCGATCATGGCGCGCATTCTACCGGAACGGGCGACCCCGATTCCCCTGATTCGTAACGGAATGTTGCCTTCGCCGGACGGCCGCCGGACCGCGCGCGCGGCCCGGCGCCGCGCTTAGCCGCGGTGGACGGTGAGACCAGCGGGCGCCTGCGCGACGGGCATCATTTCGATCGTGTTGATGTTCACGTGCGCGGGGCGAGTGGCGATCCAGTAGATCGTGTCGGCGATGTCTTCGGCGGTGAGCGGCTGGACGTTCGCGTAGACGTTCGCCGCTTTCTCGTCGTCGCCGCGGTAGCGCACGTTCGAGAATTCGGTGCCGCCGCAGAGGCCCGGCTCGATGTCGGTGACGCGCAGCGGCGTGCCGATCAGGTCGGCGCGCAGGTTCAGGCTGAACTGGCGCACGAACGCCTTGGTCGCTCCATAGACATTGCCGCCCGGGTACGGATAGCTGCCCGCGACCGAGCCGAGGTTGAAGATATGGCCGCGGCCGCGCTCGACCATGCCGGGCAGCAGCGTGCGCGTGACCGTGACGAGGCCCGAGCAGTTGGTGTCGATCATCGTCTGCCACTCGTCGAGGCTCGCCTTGTGCGCGGGCTCGACGCCGAGCGCGAGCCCCGCGTTGTTGACGAGGACGTCGACCGCGGCGAATTCCGCAGGCAGCCCGGTCGGCACGGCCTCGACGGCCGCGCGGTCGCGCACGTCGAGCTCGATCGGCAACAGGGCGCCGCCGAGCTCGGCGGCGAGCGCGTCGAGGCGCTCCTTGCGGCGTGCGGAGGCGACGACGCGGTGGCCGCCCTTGACGAAGGCGCGGGCGATGGCGGCGCCGAAACCTGCCGACGCACCGGTGACGAACACGATCATTGCTGCTGCTCCTAAAACGACGCTTGCTGGGGGGAACCCGTTAGCCTACTGGCATCGCGGCGGTGCGGCAAGGCGCGGTGGCGCTCGCTTGCGACACCCGCTGCAAACCCCCGCCCGGCGCGCCTCGTGGATTTGTCCCCCAATATGATTCGGGACAGCCGACGCGGTTGCCTATTCATGGCGCATCCAATAAACTAACGCGCTCAATACCCCCTGCGTGACTGGCGATACGGCCTTTCGGGGTCAAGGTGGAGCATCCCACCGTGAAGCGCAGGGCGTCGCTTTTGCCGTTCGCCTGGGCAGCCGTTGTGCGCGCCGCGTTGCGTGCTTTGCCGGTGGCTGTCCCGCCTCGCGTTCCTCGGAATCCTTCCGCCACGTCGAGCCGGTTGCGCCGCCGGCTGCGCGACGTCCTCGGCCACTTCGGTCAACCTGTACACACTTAACGGAAACCGTATGTTTGACAGAGCCCAAAGCACCATTGCGAACGTCGATCCCGAGATCTGGCAAGCGATCCAGCAGGAAAACGTCCGTCAGGAAGAGCACATCGAGCTGATCGCGTCGGAGAACTACACGAGCCCGGCCGTGATGGCGGCGCAAGGCTCGCAGCTCACGAACAAGTACGCGGAAGGCTATCCGGGCAAGCGCTATTACGGCGGCTGCGAATACGTCGACATCGTCGAGCAGCTCGCGATCGACCGCGTGAAGGCGCTGTTCGGCGCCGAAGCCGCGAACGTGCAGCCGAACTCGGGCTCGCAGGCGAACCAGGGGGTGTTCTTCGCGATGCTCAAGCCGGGCGACACGATCATGGGCATGAGCCTCGCGCACGGCGGCCACCTGACGCACGGCTCGCCCGTCAACATGTCGGGCAAGTGGTTCAACGTCGTGAGCTACGGCCTGAACGAGAACGAAGACATCGACTACGAAGCCGCCGAGAAGCTCGCGCACGAGCACAAGCCGAAGCTGATCGTTGCCGGCGCGTCGGCGTTCGCGCTGAAGATCGATTTCGAGCGTCTCGCGAAGATCGCGAAGGCGGTCGGCGCGTACCTGATGGTCGACATGGCGCACTACGCTGGCCTGATCGCGGCGGGCGTGTATCCGAACCCGGTGCCGCACGCCGATTTCGTCACGACGACGACGCACAAGAGCCTGCGCGGCCCGCGCGGCGGCGTGATCCTGATGAAGGCCGAGTACGAGAAGCAGATCAACTCGGCGATCTTCCCGGGCATCCAGGGCGGTCCGCTGATGCACGTGATCGCCGCGAAGGCCGTCGCGTTCAAGGAAGCGCTGTCGCCGGAATTCAAGGCATACCAGCAGAAGGTGGTCGAGAACGCGCGCGTGCTGGCGGAAACACTGGTGAAGCGCGGCCTGCGCATCGTGTCGGGCCGCACCGAAAGCCACGTGATGCTTGTCGATCTGCGCGCGAAGAACATCACCGGCAAGGCGGCGGAAGCGGCGCTCGGCAATGCGCACATCACGGTCAACAAGAACGCGATCCCGAACGATCCGGAGAAGCCGTTCGTGACGAGCGGCGTGCGTCTGGGCTCGCCGGCGATGACGACGCGCGGCTTCGGCCGGCAGGAAGCCGAACTCGTCGGCAACCTGATCGCCGACGTGCTCGAGAGTCCGGAAGACGCGGCGACGATCGAGCGCGTGCGCGCGCAGGTCGCCGACCTGACGAAGCGTTTCCCGGTCTATCGCTGATCGGCCATGCGCTGCCCGTTCTGCCGGCACGACGATACGCAAGTGGTGGATTCGCGCGTGTCGGAAGACGGCGCCGCGATCCGCCGGCGTCGGCGCTGCTCGGCTTGCGACAAGCGTTTCACGACCTACGAGCGCGTCGAGCTGGCGTTGCCGGCCGTCGTGAAGAAAGACGGCAGCCGCACTGAATTCGACCGCCGCAAGATCGTCGCGAGCATGCAACTGGCGCTGCGCAAGCGCCCGGTTGCAGCCGATGCGATCGACGCGGCGGTCGCCCGCATCGAATATCAGTTGCTCGCGTCCGGCGAGCGCGAAGTCCGCAGCGAGAAGCTCGGCGAGCTTGTGATGAACGAGCTGCGCCAGCTCGATACGATCGCCTACGTGCGTTTCGCGTCTGTTTACCGGCGGTTCGAAGACGTCTCCGAATTCGCGGACGTGATCGAGGAATTCCGCCGCACGGCGCCCGCGAAACCGCCGCGCAAGCGTTGAGCTTGCGCATTCCGTTTCCCGATTCGTTTCCCATTCCATTCGTTTCTCCCGCGTAGCACGCGGTTGTGTGCTCGCCTGGGCGATTGTCGTGCGTCCGGCTGCGGCGCGCGACTCGGCCGTTCGGCAGATGGTCGGCGTTTGCCGGCGCGGGTACAGTCGGCGCATCGGATTCAAGGAGAGGTCGATGCGATCGGAGCATGGCAGGCGAGCAATGGCGGGCTTCGTGCTCGTCGAGTTGATGGTCGCGCTCGTGCTGGTTGCGCTTGTCGCGACGCTGACCGTGCCGACGCTCGCCGGCGCTCGGATGCGTGATCGGGTCGACGCGCGTGCGCGCGTGTTCGGCGCATTGCTCGCCTATGCGCGCGGCGAGGCGGTGAGGCTCGGTATGCGCGTAGTGGTGTGCCGCAGCGATGCGACTGCGAAATGTATTGCGGCGGGGCGGCCGTGCGACAACGGGGCGGCCGACTGGTCATGCGGCTGGACCGTCGCCGTCGCGGACGGCGAGCGCGGGACGCGCGTGTTGCGCCGTATCGCGCGTGATGTCCGAGTCGCCGTGACGGGCGCGACCGTCGACGTCATATTCACGCCGCCCGCGGGCCAGGTGATTGGCGGCTTCCGAAGTTTCGAATTTGCGCCGAGCGACGCATCGGGCGCGTGGCATGGCGAGCGCTGGCGCCGTTGCCTGCGGATCGCGGCGGGCGGTCGCGTGCGATTTGCCGAAGGCGGTTGCGGGGGGCCGGCATGACGTGTCCTCGGTCGATGCGCGGGAGCACGCTGCTCGAAGCGGCGATTGCGTGTGCGCTGCTCGCAGTCGCGGCGCTTGGCGTGGTTGCGGCATTGCTCGCGGCGATACGAGGCGAGCGCGACGCCTTGGCACGCGAGCAGGCGATGCTCGTCGCCGATTCGTGGGCGGAGATGGCGCGAGCCGGTGGGCCGTCGGGCATCGATTGGGACGCGTCGATGTCCGGATTGCGCCACGGGAAGCTCGTAGCGACAGCCTCAGGTGCGGGCATTTCGAGCGTACGGGTCGAATGGGAACGGCCGGGGGCGGTCGCCGCGGGGCCGTTGCGTTGCGACGGCGATGTCGCGGCGGCACGCGCTGCCGCCAAGCCATGCACGACACTCGCTTATGCATCGGCGGATCGCCTATGACGCGAGCGACACGCTGGCGCGCACACACGCTGATCGAGGTGATGATCGCGATGGCGCTCGGCTTGATGATCCTGCTTGCCGCGATGTCCCTCTATCGCGTGCAGCGGGCCGCCTATTCGGCTGCGGCCGATGCCGCGCGCTTGCGCGACGCGGCGCAGGCAGCGCTCGCGCTGATCGCGCAGCAGATCCAGATGGCGGGCTTCGTTCCGATCGACGCGCACGATGCGCGGCCGGTATCGGGGCTGTTCGGCTGCGCGGCGGGACGACCCGTCAACGCCGACGGGCACGCTGCATGCGATTCGCTGGCGAGCGGTTCGGACGGCCTCGTCGTCCGCTACGTAGGAGATGGCGTCTCCACGTGGCCGACGGCGGGCGGACAGGCGACGGACTGTCTTGGCCAGGGTGTCGGCGCGGCCGACACGCAGCCGCTGGTCGTCAACCGCTTTTACGCGCGCATCAGCGCGTCGACGGGCGAACCGGAGCTGTACTGCGAAGGCAGCGGCAGACCCGGCATCGCGCAGCCGCTCGTCGAAGGCGTCGAGCGCTTGCGTCTGCGCTACCGGCTGCACGGCACCGCGCGATGGGCCGATGCATCGGCCTTGTCTGCCGACGACTGGGCCAATGTGACCGCTGTTTCCGTTTGCGTGCAAGTACGAGGCATGCGCACGGGGCGCCCGGTGCGTTACGTCGACTGCGAGGGGCGAATGGCGAGCGCGCCGGACACGCGCGCGAGACTTTCGTTGCGACGATATGTTGCGGTCCGTAATCGAGCCGGCACATGACGCGTTCCATAGTCGGGCTGCATGCGGAGCGACCACGGGTGGTCCGGAAACGTTCGACGCCGCGTGATGCGCCGCGGCGGCGCGAGTCGCCGATGCGCGGTTCGCGGGGCGTCGCGCTGCCGGGCGTACTCGCCTTGACGGCTTCGCTCATCGTGATGTCGTTCGCGTGGTTCGAGATCGCGAAGACGGAGGTCCAGCGCATGACGAGCGTCGCGAGCCGATCCATTGCATTTCGCGCAGCGGATGCCGCACTCGAAGCATGCGCGGACGCGCTGGAGAGTAGCGCGGCGCCATTCCCGTCGGCAAGCGGCGGTGGGACGCCGACGCGCGAGCCGAGCGGGTGGCGACAACCGGGCGTATTCGACGGCATCGGCGCATTCAGTCCGTACGCCGGATGGCCGGGCGCGGCGCAGGCGCCAAGCTGCTTGATCGAAGCGTGGAAGTTGCCGGCGCGCCCCGACGTGCGCGCCTACCTCGTGACCGCCCGCGGCGTGGGCGCGACGCACGATACGGTCGAGTGGCTGCAATTGCAGATTGCGATCGAGAGCGGGCGCGTCGAACGCAGGTGGCGCCGGGTCGTGGGAAGACCAGCATAGAAAGAAGAGGAAATAGCGATGTCGTGTACTGAACGCAGCGCGCGCTTGCGAGGCTTTACATTGATCGAAGTGGTCGTTGCGCTCGCGATCGTGGCCGTGCTCGCGGCGTTTGCCGTGCCGTCGTATCGCAGCCATGTCGAACGAGGGAACCGGCTGACCGCGATTGCCGCGCTGTATCGCGCCGCACAGTACGCGGACGCGTTCGGTGAAGCGCCGCCCACCGCATTACCGGAAGGGATGAACCGGGCGCCCGATTCCGGCAAGGTTCTCTACGTGCTGCGGATCACGTTCGACGACGCGCGCGGCGGATACGCACTGGAGGCGAGTCCAGCCGCCGATGGAGCGATGCGCGACGACAAATGCGGCGTCTACGTGCTGCATGCAGACGGCACGCGCGAGAATCGCGTTGCCGAGGGAGGCACGTTCGATGGAGGCGCGCCGGGAACCGATGCGTGCTGGCGAGCCGGCTAGATGTGACGCGTCGAGAGCCGATTGCCCGACGCCGGAAACGGGGCAGCCGGTGCGATCGGATTCGCGGTCCGCGGCTGACGAGCGCTATGGGCGTGTGCTGCGCGGTGCCTCGGCGTCGGATGCGTCGTCGCCGTTCTTTGCCTGCTTCCAGATCTGGTAGGCCTCCCAAACCGCGAAGCCGACGGCGCCCCACTTGAGCGCGGGGCGCGCGCTCGCGCGCAGCAGCGCGCGCACGGGCTTTGCGAGCACGACGGACGCCAGCGAGCTCAACAGCGGATACTGGCTGACGAGCGCGCCGAGCATCGCGTTCACGTTCCTCGCCGACTTGCCGAGCGACCCGCCCGACACCCCGGGCACGAGAAGCTTCAGCCATTTGAAATGCGTGACGGACTGGCGCAGCTCGGCGCCCGCCTGCGCGAGCTCCAGGCGCTCGACGTCGGAGCGCAGGATCAGCAGTTCCTTGCGCAGCGCGCGGTACTGGGCCGCGCTCATGTGCCGCTTCTGCGAAGCGGCGTGGAATCGTTGTTCCGGGGCGGAGTGACTCATGGCGCGTCGACGTGGAGTGGGCGAGAAGAGGGGGAGCGCGGCCGCGCGTTCACGGCTTGCCGCGGAACAGCTCGCGGTCCTTTTCGAGTTCGTTCAGCGTCGCTTCGAACACGACGGGCGCGTTGCGCAGTCCCGAGCGCGCCCTCAGCCAGCAGGCGAACGCGCCGAGCGCGTAGAGCGCGGTGATGGCGGCGAGCGATTGCCAGCGGTAGGTATCCCAGAACGCGATCGCGACGAGCACCGTCAGGCTGATGAGCGCCATCGTCGCGAGCATCATCGCGGCGAGTCCGAGAAAGAGCACGCCCATCAGGCGTTCCTTCTCCTCGGCGAGCTCGATGCCGACGAGTTCGAGCCGGGTCTGCAGCAGAGCGAACACCGAGCCGAGCAGGCGGCGCAGCGGTCCGTGCCCGGACTGGTGCGATGAGGTTTCTGTCGTCATGGAAGAGGCGCTTGCGCGCGGAGAACGGCCGGCGCCGCAACGGGCCGGAGCGCATGGCCCCGGCCGTCGCGCGGAGGCGGGCGGGCCGGGGGCTGTCTCTCGCGGTGGCGTGCCGCGTTACTTGCGATTGATCAGAAGGCCGATCAGCACGCCGACGCCGGCCGCGACGCCGATCGACGTCCACGGATGCTCGTGCACGTAGTCGTCGGTGGCGCGCGCCGCCTTCTTGCCTTTCTCGACCACGACCACCTGAACGTCGGTCGCTTTCTCCTTCGCCTGTTTCAGGCGTGCAAGCGCCTTCTCGCGCAGCTCGGTCGCACGGTCGCCCGTGCTGCTCGCGGCCTGCTTCAGCAGGTCTTCCGCGTCCGCGAGAACAGTTTTGATATCCGACATCAGTTTCTCCTTGTTGACTTCAGACATTGCGACTCCCTTCTTGCCGAGGCGGGTTGTCCTACGGGCATCGTAGCGAAACCCGTGCCTGCGGGCGAGCGCGGCGGCCCGGCGCGCAGGCGGCGCAAGATCGCGCTTGAGTAGCATGGTAAACGACTTGCCGTGACAATAGAGAGCCGATCCGGAACGAAAAAGTTTCCGGGATTGTCAAATCGCGCCCGGCAAAAATGATAAAAAGGCATGAATATCTGACGGAATAATCGTTCGCTCCGGCCGCGGGATCACTTAAGCTAAAAAACTGTCCGGATGCATCGTGTGTCCGGGCACCCAACCCATGCAAGTTCAAGGAGCTGCAACATGAGTCTACGTCTTGGCGACATCGCGCCGGATTTCGAGCAGGATTCGAGCCTTGGCCGCATCAAATTCCATGAATGGCTCGGCAATAGTTGGGGCGTCCTGTTCTCGCATCCGGCTGACTACACGCCCGTCTGCACGACGGAGCTCGGCCTGACCGCGAAGCTCAAGGGCGAATTCGAGAAGCGCAACGTGAAGGTGATCGCGCTGTCGGTCGACAGCGTGGAGTCGCACAAGGGCTGGATCGACGACATCAACGACACGCAGGCGACGAGCGTCGGCTTCCCGATCATCGCCGACGGCGACCGCAAGGTCTCGGAACTCTACGACATGATCCATCCGAACGCGAACGAGACGCTGACCGTGCGCTCGCTGTTCGTGATCGATCCGAACAAGAAGGTGCGCCTCATCATCACCTACCCGGCGAGCACCGGCCGCAACTTCGACGAAGTGCTGCGCGTCATCGATTCGCTGCAGTTGACCGACAATTACAAGGTCGCGACGCCCGGCAACTGGAAGGATGGCGACGACGTCGTGATCGTGCCGTCGCTGCAGGACCCGGAAGAGCTGAAGCAGCGCTTCCCGAAGGGCTTCAAGGCGGTGCGCCCGTACCTGCGCCTGACGCCGCAGCCGAACAAGTAAGCGGCTTGCGCGCCGCGCGTTGACGCGGCTTGAAGGTCATGCAATGACGAAAGCCCCGGCACGGTCGCCGGGGCTTTTTCGTTTGCCGCGCCGCCTGGGCGATGCGGCCGCATCCGCGCGACGTTCGTCAAACTCAGAAGAACGCCTGAATCCCGGTCTGCGCGCGGCCGAGGATCAGCGCGTGAATGTCGTGCGTGCCTTCGTACGTGTTCACCACTTCGAGGTTCACGAGGTGGCGCGCGACGCCGAATTCGTCCGAGATGCCGTTGCCGCCCAGCATGTCGCGGGCGAGGCGGGCGATGTCGAGCGCCTTGCCGCACGAATTGCGCTTCATGATCGACGTGATCTCGACGGCGGCGGTGCCTTCGTCCTTCATCCGGCCGAGCCGCAGCACGCCCTGCAGGCCGAGCGTGATCTCGGTCTGCATGTCCGCGAGCTTCTTCTGGATCAACTGGTTCGCGGCGAGCGGGCGGCCGAACTGCTTGCGGTCGAGCACGTACTGGCGCGCGATGTGCCAGCACGACTCGGCCGCGCCGAGCGCGCCCCACGCGATGCCGTAGCGTGCCGAATTCAGGCACGTGAACGGCCCGCGCAGGCCCTTCACGCCCGGCAGGATGTTTTCGTCGGGGACGAACACTTCGTCGAGCACGATCTCGCCCGTGATCGACGCGCGCAGGCCCACCTTGCCGTGGATCGCCGGCGCCGACAGGCCCTTCCAGCCCTTCTCGAGGATGAAGCCGCGGATCTCGTCGCGGCCGTCCTCGTCGAGCTTCGCCCAGACGACGAATACGTCGGCGATCGGCGAATTCGTGATCCACATCTTCGAGCCGGACAGCGAGTAGCCGCCCGGCACCTTCTGCGCGCGCGTGACCATGCTGCCCGGGTCGGAGCCGTGGTTCGGCTCGGTCAGGCCGAAGCAGCCGATCCATTCGCCCGTTGCGAGCTTCGGCAGGTACTTTTCCTTCTGCGCGTCGGAGCCGAATTCGAAGATGGGCACCATCACGAGCGACGACTGCACCGACATCATCGACCGATAGCCCGAATCGACGCGCTCGACCTCGCGCGCGATGAGCCCGTAGCTCACGTAGTTGAGGCCGGGGCCGCCGTACTGCTCGGGAATCGTCGGCCCGAGCAGGCCGACCTCGCCCATTTCGCGGAAGATCGCCGCATCGGTGGTCTCATGGCGGAACGCCTGCGTCACGCGCGGCGCGAGCTTGCCCTGCGCGTAAGCGTTCGCGGCGTCGCGCACCATGCGCTCGTCGTCGGTGAGCTGCTGGTCGAGCAGCAACGGATCGTCCCAATGGAAGGTTGCGGCAGCCATCTCGTCATCTCCTCACTTGACTGTAGTTCCGCTATGCGGAACAATGTTTTGCAAATTGAACCCAGTGTATCACCGCATGAATTTTCCGACCATCGATGCCGACACGCTCGACGAACGCAAGTTCGTCGTCGCTCTCGCGCGGGGGCTCGATCTGCTGCGCGCGTTCAGGCCCGGCGAGACGATGCTCGGCAACCGCGACTTCGTCGAGCGCACCGGCTTGCCGAAGGCGACCGTCAACCGGCTCGCGTACACGCTTACCGTGCTCGGCTGTCTGCGCTACGACGACGCGCTCGGCAAGTACGCGCTCGATGCGGGCGTGCTATCACTCGGCTACGCGCTGCTCGCGGGCTCGGACACGCTCGCGCTCGCGCGGCCGCACATGCAGGCGCTCGCGCGCGAGATCGGCGCGGCGGTGTCGCTCGGTTGCCGCGACGGGCTCGACATGATCTACCTGGAGACGATCCGCAGCGAGACGGCGCTGACGCTCGGGCTCGCGTCGGGGTCGCGGCTGTCGATGCTGACGAGCTCGATGGGGCGTGCGTATCTTGCGGTGCAGCCGCCCGACGCGCGCGCGGCGCTCTTTGCCGAGCTGCGCAAGACGGCGGGGAAGGGGCGGGCGGGGGCGGCGCTCGTCGACGCGGCGGAGCATGCGGTCGACGCATTCGCCGTCGATGGCTGCTGTTACTCGTTTCGCGACTGGCACGAGGACGTGAACGCTGCCGCCGTGCCGTTTCGCGAGCCGCGCGAAGGGCGCTGGCTGATTCTCAGTTGCAGCGGGCCGGCGTCGTCGATGGGCGAGGACGTGTTCCGCAGCCGGATCGGCCCGAAGCTGAAGGCGCTCGCCCGGCGGCTCGGGGAGCTGGGCTGAGCCGGCGCGGGACCGTCGCCGTTCGATTTGCCGCCGCGCGCGTCGAGGCGAGGCGGCATGCGGCTGCAATCGGCTGCAATCGGTTGTATCGTAGATGCCGATTTTCATCGCTGTATCCCGGTGCCGCGTGAACAGGAGGTTTGTGATGTCGAGCTCGGAATCGCTGGAAGGCGGGTGCGCGTGCGGCGCAATTCGTTACCGGATCGCCGGCACGCCTGCGGACGCCGGCTTCTGTCATTGCCGGCTGTGTCAGCGGACGACGGGCGCCGCCGTGCTCGCCTGGGCGACGGTGCCGCTCGGCGCGTTCGAGTACGTGAAGGGCGAGCCGCGCGTGTTCGCGTCGAGCGCGTGGGGCGAGCGGCGCTTCTGCGCGCAGTGCGGCGCGCAGCTCGAATACCGGCGGTCGGATGCGCCTTCGACGGTCGAAGTCAATTACGCGACGCTCGACGATCCGTCGGCGATCACGCCGAAAGCGCATACGTGGTACGCGAGCCGCATCCCCGGCCTGGAAGTGGCGGGCGGTTTGCCGGTGCGCGACGACGGCGACCACTGAGCCGAGCCGGCGTCGCGCGAGCGCGGCCGCCCATCGCGCGCATCCCGCCCGGCGCGCCGGGCGCTGCATCGCCCGCGTCCCGTCAGACCGCGGCCGGCTGCGAGAACACCGGCCCCTGCACGAGCCGCACGTCGTACTGACGCAGCACCTCGAACTGCGCCTCGTCGACGACGTGATCGAAGATGAGCGGAATGCGCACGCGCTGCGCATAGCCGACGAGCGCCTTCACCATCCCTTCCCGCAGCGCGATCGCGGCGTCCATCTTGATGTAGTCGGGCCGCGCCATGTCCGATTCGACGGCGAGGATGCGCCCCGGATCGGGCAGCTTGTCGGCGACCTTGAAGCCGTAGTGCTGATAACTCTTCGTCAGATAGCCGAGGAACGTCTTGTGCGCGACGGCCGCCGCCGGCAGCTCGATCACGACGCGCTCGGGCGGTAGCCCGAAGCTCTTGAGCACGGTCGAGAAGTGCTTGCCGTGGTCGTACTTGACGCTCTTCAGCAGCCGTTCGTGCACGCGCAGGAACAGCAGGCCGTGCCGCTGCGCGCCGAAGAAGTTGATCGCGTGCAGGCTGCGCGCGAGCCGGTCGAGCGCGACGAGCTCCTGATCGTCGGCGACGGCGCCGATCGGATCGAACGGTGCGCCGCCCGCGTGCGTGACCGCCTGGAAGCCGAGTTCGTCGCCGTAGCGCTCGATCGCGTCGGAGAGCGACGTCGATTGCGGCGCGCCCGGCATCGACACGTCGTAGATCGGCTCGTAGACGCTCTCCAGCTTGAGATCGCGCAGGTGCGCGTATGCGCCCTGCGCGCCGTCTTCGAGCGCAAGGTGGTCGCACAGGAACGGGAGCTTGCCCGCGCGGGCGACGAGCTCGGGAATGGTGGGCGGAACCATGGACTCCGGAAGGAAGAAAGGCGGCCGAAACGGCCGCCGTATATGAACGATAGTAGCAGCGCCGCGCACGATTGGCTGCGTGAGTTGCTCATATCGATATCGGTTCCGCGCCGACGCCTAGGGTATACGATGATTTCACTAATCGTAATTGGTTTTACTATTCGTAAATCGTGATGTTGACGTAGATCAAGCAATCCGGTCAATCAGACGCGCGGCTTGCCCGACGAAAGCGGCGCATCCCTCAATACGAAGCAAGGAGCGACAAATGGCGGGTGACAAGAAATTTGCATCGCAGGCGGATCTGGCCGAGAAGAAGGTGACGTTCGAGCGGCTGTCCGAGCACGCCTACGCCTATACGGCGGAAGGCGATCCGAACACGGGGATCGTCGTCGGCGACGACGCGGTGCTCGTCGCCGACACGCAGGCGACGCCCGTGATGGCCGAGGACGTGATCCGCCGGATCCGCGAAGTCACCGACAAGCCGATCAAGTACGTGCTGCTCACGCACTACCACGCGGTGCGCGTGCTGGGCGCGTCCGCGTACGGCGCCGACCACGTGATCGCGAGCCAGGACACATACGACCTGATCGCCGAGCGCGGCGCGGCCGACATGAAGAGCGAGATCGAGCGCTTCCCGCGCCTGTTCCGCTCGGTCGAGTCGGTGCCGGGCCTCACGTGGCCGACGCTCACGTTCAAGGGCGAGATGACGCTGCGGCTCGGCAGGCTCGAAGTGAAGATCATGCAGCTCGGCCGCGGCCACACGAAGGGCGACACGGTCGTGTGGCTGCCGCAGGACAAGGTGCTGCTGTCGGGCGACCTCGTCGAATACGGCGCGACGCCGTATGCGGGCGACGCGTACTTCCAGGACTGGCCGGCGACGCTCGACGCGATCGCGGCGCTCGGGCCCGAGAAGCTCGTGCCGGGGCGCGGCGCCGCGCTGAAGACGCCGCGGGAAGTCGCCGACGGCCTAGCGGGCACGCGCGCATTCGTGAGCGAGCTGTACGCGAAGGTGAAATCGGGCGCGGCGGCGGGCCGGGACCTGAACGCGATCTACAAGGAGACCTACGCGCAACTGAAGCCGAAGTTCGGCGACTGGGTGATCTTCGACCACTGCATGCCGTTCGACGTGACGCGCGCGTTCGACGAGGCCACGCAATACCCGGACCCGCGGATCTGGACGGCCGAGCGCGACAAGGACATGTGGCACACCCTCGAAGGCTGAGCGCGGCGGGCGACATCATGACCATCGATTATCAGACGCTGAAGTTCGACTATCGCCCGCGCGCGGCCGGTGCGGACGAAGGCGAACCGCATCCGGCCGTCGTCGTCGGCGCGGGGCCCGTCGGGCTCGCGGCGGCGATCGATCTCGCGCAGCAGGGCGTGCCCGTCGTGCTGCTCGACGACGATGACACGCTGTCGGCCGGCTCGCGCGCGATCTGCTTCGCGAAGCGCACGCTCGAGATCTTCGATCGACTCGGCTGCGGCGAGCGGGTCGCGCAAAAGGGCGTGAGCTGGCACGTCGGCAAGGTGTTCCTGCAGGACGAGCTGATCTATGCGTTCGACCTGCTGCCGGAAGTCGGGCACGCGCGGCCCGCGTTCGTCAATCTGCAGCAGTACTACGTCGAAGGCTATCTGGCCGAGCGCGCGCTCGAGCTGCCGAACCTCGATCTGCGCTGGAAGAGCCGCGTGACGGGCATCCGGCAGACGCCCGAGCATGCGGAGCTCGACGTCGACACGCCGGAGGGGCCGTACACGCTGCGCGCGCGCTACGTGATCGCGGCGGACGGCTCGAAGAGCCCGCTGCGCGCGATGATGGGGCTCGACAGCCGCGGCCGCACGTTCAAGGACCGCTTCCTGATCGCCGACGTGAAGGTGAAGGCGCCGTTCCCGGCCGAGCGCTGGTTCTGGTTCGATCCGCCGTTTCATCGCAATCAGTCGGTGCTGCTGCACCGGCAGCCGGACGACGTGTGGCGCATCGATTTCCAGCTCGGCTGGGACACCGATCCCGTCGCCGAGAAGGCGCCGGAGCGCGTGATTGCGCGCGTGCGCGCGCTGCTCGGGCCGAACGTCGAGTTCGAGCTCGAATGGGTGAGCGTCTACACGTTCCGCTGCCAGCGGATGGATAGCTTCCGCCACGGCCGCGTGCTGTTCGCGGGCGATTCCGCGCACGGCGTGTCGCCGTTCGGCGCGCGCGGCGCGAACAGCGGCGTGCAGGACGCGGACAACCTCGCGTGGAAACTGAAGCTCGTGCTCGACGGCCGCGCGCCCGATCGCCTGCTCGACACGTATGCGCGCGAGCGCGAATTCGCGGCCGACGAGAACATCCGCAATTCGACGCGCTCGACCGACTTCATCACGCCGAAGAGTCCGATCTCGCGCGTGTTTCGCGACGCGACGCTCAAGCTCGCGCGCGACTGCGAGTTCGCGCGCAGGCTCGTGAACAGCGGCCGGCTGTCGGTGCCCGCCGTGCTCGCCGTTTCGCCGCTCAACACGCCCGATCGCGCGGGCGAGACGTTCGAGCGCGCGCCGGCGCCGGGCGCGGTCGCGCTCGATGCGCCCGTGCTCGCGAACGGCGCGCCCGGCTGGCTGCTGCCGCATCTGACGGGGGGCTTCGTCGGCATCCTGTTCGGCTCGATCGACGATGCGGGCGCGCTCGTCGACGCGACGCGCGGCCACGCGCTGCCCATCGCGCCCGTGCTCGTCGTGCCGAAGGGCGACGCGCGCGCGGTCGCGGGCGTCGACGTGATCGAGGACAGCGAAGGGCTCGCCGCGCAGCGCTACGACGCGCGCCCCGGCACGTTCTATCTGCTGCGCCCGGACCAGCACGTGTGTGCGCGCTTTCGCATGGCGGATGCAAACGCGGTGCGCGCGGCGCTCGCCCGCGCGATCTGCAACGCGTGAGCGAAAAAAAACATCGACCAAGACCAGGAGACACCCGATGCACCTCGACACCCGCTTGCGTCTGCCCGATCCGGACGCGTTCTACGAGGCGCTGATCGACATGCACCGCGATCTGCCCGACAGCGAGAGCCAGCTCGTCAACGCGAAGCTGATCCTGCTGCTCGCGAACCAGATCGGCGACATCGACGTGCTGCGCGAAGCGATGGCGCTCGCGCGCAGCGGCGCGGCCACGCTCGAAGGCGCGCCCGGCGCGCCCGCGCTGCGATGAGCGCGGGCGGGAGCGCGGCGCGCGTGCTCGAAGTCGAGCGCGTGATCGACGACACGCACCGGCCCGCGTTTCACGCGATGCTGCTCGCGCTGTGCGGGCTGTGCCTCGTGATCGACGGCTTCGACGCGCAGGCGATGGGCTACGTCGCGCCGAGCGTGATCGCCGAATGGGGCGTGAAGAAGCAGGC
This sequence comes from Burkholderia sp. MSMB1589WGS, assembly GCF_001636105.1. Taxonomy (NCBI): domain Bacteria; kingdom Pseudomonadati; phylum Pseudomonadota; class Betaproteobacteria; order Burkholderiales; family Burkholderiaceae; genus Burkholderia; species Burkholderia sp. MSMB1589WGS. The sequence goes on along the minus strand of NZ_LNJT01000007.1, from coordinate 1,175,392 downwards.
GCTCGGGCCCGTCTTCAGCGCGAGCCTGTTCGGGATGCTGCTCGGCGCGCTCGGCCTGTCGGTGCTCGCCGACCGGATCGGCCGGCGCCCCGTGCTGATCGGCGCGACGCTGTTTTTTGCGCTGACGATGCTCGCGACGCCGTTCGCGACGTCGATTCCGACGCTGATCGCGCTGCGCTTCGTCACGGGCCTGGGGCTCGGCTGCATCATGCCGAACGCGATGGCGCTCGTCGGCGAATGCAGCCCGAGCGCGCGTCGCGTGAAGCGGATGATGATCGTGTCGTGCGGCTTCACGGCCGGCGCGGCGCTGGGCGGCTTCGTCAGCGCCGCGCTGATTCCGGCGTTCGGCTGGCGCGCGGTGTTCTTCGTCGGCGGCGCGGTGCCGCTCGCGCTCGCGGCCGCGATGGCCGCGCGCCTGCCCGAATCGCCGCAACTGCTCGTGCTGCGCGGCCGGCACGACGCGGCGCGCGCGTGGCTCGCGAAGTTCGCGCAGCAGCTTGCGGTCTCGCCCGATACGCGGCTCGTCGTGCGCGAAGCGGGGCCGCAGGGCGCGCCCGTCGCCGAGCTGTTCCGCGCGGGGCGCGCGAGCGTCACGCTGCTCTTGTGGGCGATCAACTTCATGAACCTGATCGACCTGTACTTCCTGTCGAACTGGCTGCCGACCGTGATGCGCGACGCGGGCTATGCGAGCGGCACGGCCGTCATCGTCGGCACCGTGCTGCAGACGGGCGGCGTGATCGGCACGCTGTCGCTCGGCTGGTTCATCGAGCGGCACGGCTTCGTGCGCGTGCTGTTCGCGTGCTTCGCGTGCGCGACGGTCGCGGTCGGCCTGATCGGCTCGGCCGCGCACGCGTTCGTCTGGCTGCTCGCAGCCGTGTTCGTCGGCGGCTTTTGCATCGTCGGCGGACAGCCCGCGGTCAACGCGCTCGCGGGCCACTATTACCCGACGTCGCTGCGCTCGACGGGCATCGGCTGGGGCCTCGGCGTGGGCCGTGTCGGCTCCGTGCTCGGGCCGCTCGTCGGCGGGCAACTGATCGCGCTCGGCTGGTCGAACGACGCGCTGTTTCACGCAGCGGCCGTGCCGGTGCTGTGCTCGGCCGTCTTCGTGCTCGGCCTCGCGGGCGTGACGCGGCGGCGCGGCGCGCCCGCATCGAACGTCGCTTGAATGGAGAGAACGACAATTATGGCACTGAATTTTTCGAAACCGGGCGAAGCCGGCTACCAGAGCGGCTTCGCGAACGAATTCGCGACCGAGGCGCTGCCGGGCGCGCTGCCGCACGCGCGCAACTCGCCGCAGCGCGCGCCGTACGGGCTCTACGCGGAGCAACTGTCCGGCACCGCGTTCACCGCGCCGCGCGGCCATAACCGCCGGTCGTGGCTGTACCGGATCCGGCCCGCCGCCATGCACCGGCCGTTCGAGCTCGTGTCCGGCGAGCGCCGGATCGTCGCCGATTTCGGCGATTCGGACGACGTGCCGCCGACGCCGCCGAACCAGTTGCGCTGGGACCCGCTGCCGATGCCCGCGCAGCCGACCGATTTCGTCGACGGCTGGGTGACGATGGCGGGCAACGGTTCGGCCGCCGCGATGAGCGGCTGCGCGATCCACCTGTACGCGGCGAACCGCTCGATGCGCGAGCGCTTCTTCTACAGCGCGGACGGCGAACTGCTGATCGTGCCGCAGGAAGGGCGGCTCTTCATCATGACGGAGCTCGGCCGGCTCGACGTCGAGCCGTTCGAGATCGCAGTGATTCCGCGCGGCGTGCGCTTTGCGGTCGCGCTGCCGGACGGGCACGCGCGCGGCTATGTCTGCGAGAACTTCGGCGCGCTGCTCCGGTTGCCGGACCTCGGGCCGATCGGCTCGAACGGCCTCGCGAATCCGCGCGATTTCCTGACGCCGAACGCGTCGTACGAGGATCGCGAAGGCGCGTTCGAGCTCGTCGCGAAGCTCAACGGCCGGCTCTGGCGCGCGGACATCGATCATTCGCCGTTCGACGTCGTCGCATGGCACGGCAACTACGCGCCGTACAAGTACGATCTGCGTCACTTCAACACGATCGGCTCGATCAGCTACGACCATCCGGACCCGTCGATCTTCCTCGTGCTGCAGTCGCAATGCGACACGCCGGGCGTCGACGCGATCGACTTCGTGATCTTCCCGCCGCGCTGGCTCGCGGCCGAGGATACGTTCCGCCCGCCGTGGTTCCACCGCAACGTCGCGAGCGAGTTCATGGGGCTCGTGCACGGCGTCTACGACGCGAAGGCCGAGGGCTTCATGCCGGGCGGCGCGAGCCTGCACAACTGCATGTCGGGCCACGGGCCGGACGCGGAGACGTTCGAGAAGGCTTCCTCGATCGACACGTCGACGCCGAACAAGGTCGGCGACACGATGGCGTTCATGTTCGAGACCCGCACGCTGATCCGGCCGACGCGCTTTGCGCTCGACACCGCGCAGCTCCAGGCGAACTACTTCGAATGCTGGCAGGGCCTCAAGAAACATTTCAATCCGGAGCAACGATGAGCGCCATTCCCGACGCGCTGCGCGCGAGCCTCGATCCTTCCCGCAAGAGCTGGCTCGACGCGGCGAACGACGCCGCGTGCGACTTCCCGATCCAGAACCTGCCGTTCGGCGTCTTCAGCGATGCGCGCAACCCGTCGCGCCGCGCGGGCGTCGCGCTCGGCGACCGGATCGTCGACTTGGCCGAGCTCGCGCGCGCGGGCCTGTTGACGGTCGAGGGCGGGGCGGCCGTGTTCGAGCGGCCGGCGCTGAACGATTTCATCTCGCTCGGCCGCGACGCGTGGCGCAGCGTGCGCATCCAGTTGAGCGCGCTGTTCGAGCGCGGCTGCGCGCGGCTGCGCGACGACGCGGCGCTGCGCGCGCGCGTGCTCGTCGAGCAGCGCGACGCGACGCTGCATCTGCCCGTCGACATTCCCGGCTACACCGATTTCTATTCGTCGAAGGAACACGCGACGAACGTCGGCTCGATGTTTCGCGATCCGAAGAACGCGCTGCTGCCGAACTGGTCGGAGATGCCGATCGGCTACAACGGCCGAGCGTCGTCGGTCGTCGTGAGCGGTACGCCGGTGCGCCGGCCGAACGGTCAACTGAAGCTGGCTGACCGCGACCGTCCGGTGTTCGGCGCGTGCCGCAAGCTCGACATCGAGCTGGAGACGGGCTTCATCGTCGGCCGCGGCAACGCGCTCGGCGAGCCGATCGCGTGCGAGGACGCGGAGTCGCACATCTTCGGAATGGTGCTGCTCAACGATTGGAGCGCGCGCGACATCCAGCAATGGGAATACGTGCCGCTCGGGCCGTTCAACGCGAAGACGTTCGCGACGTCGATCTCGCCGTGGATCGTCACGCTCGACGCGCTCGAACCGTTCCGCACCGCGCAGCCGAAGCAGGCGCCGGAGCCGCTCGCGTATCTGCGCCACGGCGGCGAGCATGCGTTCGACGTCACGCTCGAAGTGCGGTTGAAGCCGGACGGCGCGGCCGGCGCGACGACGATCGCGCGCACGAACTTCAAGCACATGTACTGGACGATGGCGCAGCAGCTCGCGCATCACACGGTGTCGGGCTGCAACACGCGGGTCGGCGACCTGATGGGCTCGGGCACGATCAGCGGGCCGGCGAAGGATGCGTTCGGCAGCCTGCTCGAGCTGACGTGGAACGGCAAGGAGCCCGTCGCGCTCGCGGACGGCGGCACGCGCGCGTTCATCGAGGACGGCGACGAGCTGACGCTCGCCGGCTGGTGTCAAGGCGACGGGTATCGCGTCGGCTTCGGCACGTGCGTCGGGAAGATTCTGCCGGCGTTGAACCGATGATGCGGTAGGGCGCGCAGAGCGCCGCGACGCGACGGCGGCGATCACCGCATTGCGTCAACGTCCCTGCCGCGTGGCGCGCATCGGCAACGCGCGCCGCTCCCACAGCGCCGCGCCGACGAACGCGAGCGCCGACACGATCAGCACGCCGATCAGCGCGTCGCCGCCGAACTGCTCCATCAGCGCGCCCGCGACGAGCGGCCCGCCGAAGCTCGCCGCGCTCCACGACGCCGACACGAGCGAGCTCGCGGTCACGAGCGCCGAGCCGCGGAAGCGCTCGCCGCACGCGACGAGCGACAGCGTATAGACGCTGCCCGCCGCCGCGCCGAGCACGAAGAGGAGCGGCCAGCAGAGCCACGGCGTCGCGATGACGAAGGGCACGAGCGGCAGCAGCGCGAGCACGACGCCCCCCGCGCCGATGTGCACGCGCTCGCGGCCGAGCTTGTCGGCGAGCCAGCCGATCGGGAATTGCATCGCGGTGTCGCCGAACAGCAGGATCGCCGCGAACAGCACGGCCGCCTCGCTCGCGACGCCGCGCGCCATCGCGAAGAGCGGCAGCAGCGAGAGGGCAAGCGTGTCGAACAGCGCGAAGAACGCGGTGCCTGCGACGAGCGCGGGCATCTTAGGCATCACGCGCGTCCAGCGATCGTGCGCGTCGTGGTGCGGCTCGTCGGCGATGGGCGTCTTGCGGATCGACGCGAGCGACGGCAGCGCGAGCAGAAAGAGCGCGCCGCTCAACGCGAAGCGCACGTGCGTCATGCCGGCGATCTGGCTCACGAGCACGGGCCCGGCCATCTGGAACAGCGTGAAGTTCGTCGCGTAGATCGCGACGACGCGGCCGCGCGTCGCATCGTCGGCGAGCTGGTTGACCCAGGCCTCGCCGATCGTGAAGAGCAGCATCAGCGCGGCGCCGCAGACGACGCGCAGCACGCCCCAGACGGCGAGGCTCGACGTGAACTGCATCAGCGCGGTTGCCGCGGCGAGCACGATCACCGATGCGACGATCACCTGCCGCCCGCCGAGCCGCTTCGTGATCGCCGCGACGAACGGCACGACGGCGAGGCCGCCGCCCGCCTGCGCGGCGGTCAGCATGCCGACGATGCGGGTGCCGTGGCCCGCTTCGGTGAGCGCGAGCGCGGTGAGGGGGAGCGTCGCGCCCGTGCCCAGGCCGACGACGGCAACGCTGAGAATGAGCGCGAGAAAATCGCGGGTGAGGATCGTTTTCATGACGGCCGTGATGCTACCACCGGCGGATGGCCTGGCGTCACGCCATTCCGAGCGATTCAAGCCGGCGCGCGACGCATGTCACGCGCATTCGGCCGGCCCCGGAACCGCGCGCCGCTCGAGCGACGCGGACCACAGCGTGAGCGCGAGCGCCGCCATCGCGAGCGCGGCGCCCGCCCACGGCAGTTTCGCGAGCGGCACGCCCGCATGGATCGCGGTGCCGCCGAGCCACGCGCCGAGCGCGTTGCCGAGGTTGAACGCGCCCTGGTTGAGCGTCGATGCGAGATTCGGCGCGTGGCTCGCGCGATCGACGATCAGGATCTGCAGCGGCGGCACGATCGCGAACGCGAGCACGCCCCACACGAAGATCGTCGCGAGCGCGGGCAGCGGCGCGCGCATCGTGCCCGCGAACGCGGCGAGCACGACGCCGATCGACGCGAGCGTCGCGACGAGCGACGGCATCCGCCGCCAGTCGGCGAGCTTGCCGCCGACGGTGCCGCCGACCGTCAGGCCGAGGCCGAACAGCAGCAGCACGAGCGTGACCTCGTGCGGCGTGAAGCCCGTCACGTCCTCGAGGATCGGCGTGATGTACGTGAACACGGTGAAGAGGCTCGCCGACGCGAGCACGCTGATGCCGAGCACCATCAGCACCTGCGGATTGCGCAATACGCTGAACTCGCGCGCGATGCCGGCCGCGGGCATCTCGAGGCGCTTCGGCACGCAAAAGGCGAGCGCCGCCGCCGCGAGCGCGCCGATGCCGGTGACGGCCCAGAACGTCGCGCGCCAGCCGAACGCCTGGCCGAGCGCGGTGCCGAGCGGCACGCCAAGCACGTTCGCGAGCGTCAGGCCCGTGAACATCAGCGCGATCGCCTGCGCGCGCTTGTTCGGCGCGACGAGGCTGCTCGCGACCACCGAGCCGATGCCGAAGAACGCGCCGTGGCAGAACGCGGTGACGACGCGCGCGACCATCAGCGTCGCGTAGCCGGGCGCGATCGCGCAAAACAGATTGCCGACGATGAACACGCCGATGAGCGCGAGGAGCGCCGCCTTGCGCGGCATCTTCGCGGTGACGACGGCGAGGATCGGCGCGCCGATCGTCACGCCGAGCGCATAGCCGGACACGAGCATGCCCGCCGCCGGAATCGACACGCCGAGGTCGCGCGCGACGTTCGGCAGGAGTCCCATGATGACGAACTCGGTGGTACCGATGCCGAACGCGGCAACGGCAAGGGCGAAGAGAGGCAGCGGCATGGACGACTCGCGGGAGGACCGCCGCGTCCGGCGCCGCGGGATGCGGCGCGCCGATGGAAGCGGGCAGAACAGCCGCGATTTTATCTCAGGGAAAACCCCTGTGTTTGGGGCCTGATCAGGTGTTGCGCGCAGGCGTCGGCGCGACGTCCCAGCCGTTTTCGTACAGGCACGCTTCGAGCGGCATCCGCGTGGCCCAGCGCTCCTCCTCGAGCATCGGCTTGGCGTAGAACGCGTCGACGTGGCCGAGGCACAGCACGGCGATCGGCTTGGCGCCGTCGGGCATCGCGAGCAGCCGGCGCAGCGCGTCGACGTCGAAGAGCGATACCCAGCCCATCCCGAGCCCTTCGGCGCGCGCGGCGAGCCACATGTTCTGGATCGCGCACGCGGCCGACGCGAGATCCATTTCCGGCAGCGTGCGGCGGCCGAACACGTGCCGCTCGCGCCCGTCGGCGAGCGCGACGACGAGCAGCTCGCCGCATTCGCGCACGCCTTCCACCTTCAGCCGCATGAACTCGTCGTGCCGCTCGCCGAGCGCGTCGGCGGTCGCGCGGCGCTCGGCTTCGACGAGCGCGTGGATCTGCTCGCGAAGCGCCGGCTCGGTCACGCGGATGAAGCGCCACGGCTGCATGAAGCCGACGCTCGGCGCGTGGTGCGCGGCGCGCAGCAGGCGCGCGAGCACGGCGGAATCGACCGGGGCGGACGTGAAATGGCGCATGTCGCGCCGTTCGAAGATCGCGCGGTAGACGGCGGCGATCGCGGGTTCGTCGAAACGCATGGTGGACTGGCAAGGCGGGTGAAGGCGAATCGCCGCAACGATAGCAGAGTCGCGCGGCGCGCCAATCAGGGTTCAGCCGATTCGTGGCGGCGCGGCGTCGTTCACGTCGAGGCGCGCGGCGCGCCGCGCCGCGTCCGCCTTCGCCCGCCGCGCCGTCAGCCCTGCCGCCCGGCGTCGACGACGTTCCGCGGCGCGCCGTCCTGCCATGCGCGGATGTTCGCCAGCGTCGTGTGCGCGATCTCCGCGAGTGCCTCGCGCGTGAAGAACGCCTGGTGCGACGTGACGATCACGTTCGGGAACGTGAGCAGCCGCGCGAGCACGTCGTCCTGCAGCGGGCGGTCGGAGTGGTCCTCGAAGAAGAGCCCGCTTTCCTCCTCGTAGACGTCGAGCCCGAGATGGCCGAGCTGGCCCGTCTTCAGCGCGTCGATCAGCGCCTGCGTGTCGACGAGGCCGCCGCGGCTCGTGTTGATCAGCATCGCGCCCGGCTTCATCCGCGCGAGCGCATCGGCGCCGATCATGTGATGGGTCGCGGGCATCAGCGGGCAGTGCAGGCTCACGATGTCCGATTCGGCGAGCAGCGCGTCGAGCGGCACGTAGCGCACGCCGAGCGCGAGCAGCGCGTCGTCGTGCGGCGGCAGCGAATGCGCGAGCACGCGCATCCCGAAGCCCGCCATGATCCGCGCGAACACGCTGCCGATGAGCCCCGTGCCGATCACGCCGACCGTCTTGCCGAAGAGATCGAAGCCGAGCAGCCCGTTGAGCGAGAAGTCGCCTTCGCGGGTGCGCGCGACGGCGCGCGGCAGGCGGCGGTTGAGCGCGAGGATCAGCGCGACCGCGTGCTCGGCGACCGCATGCGGCGAGTAGGCGGGCACGCGCACGACGACGAGCCCGAGCCGGGCGGCCGCCGCGAGATCGACGTGGTTGAAGCCGGCCGAGCGCAGCGCGATGACGCGCGTGCCGCCCGCGGCGAGCGCTTCGAGCACGGGGGCGTCGAGCGTGTCGTTGACGAACGGGCACACGACTTCATAGCCGCGCGCGAGGATCGCCGTCTCCGCGTCGAGATGGGAAGGCTGGAAGTGCAGCCGGTAGCCGAACGACTGGTTGGCGGCATCGAACGAATCGTGGTCGTACTGCCGGCTGCTGAAAAGAATCACGCGCACGCTTTGCCTCCGGTAAAGGTGCGCATCAGTTTACTTCAGTCGGGCGTCACTGGAGCCCTGCGACGACGTCCGGGCGTTTCGCCGTGCCGGCTTCGCGCATGAAGTAGTGGCCGTTCGTCTCCGTCTTCTGCCCGCCGAGGTGGTACAGCGCGTGCTCGACGAAGCTGCGGGTGCGCGCCGGCAGGAACTGGCGGTTCGGATAGACGATCGACAACTGCGTGTCGGGATCGTCGATCCGGTAGTCGCCGAGGATCCGCACCAGCTCGCCGCTTTCGAGCGCATCGGCGATGTAGCTTTCCGGCAGCACCGAAATGCCGGTGCCGGCGAGCGTCGCCGCGCGCACCATCGATGCGCTGTTGACCGTGTAGACGGGCTGCAGCGACACGACGTGCGTGAAGTGGTCCGGATCGACGAAGCGCCAGGTCGACGAGTGCTGGCCGGCCGGCAGCGCGATGCACGCGTGGCGCACGAGATCGTCGGGGCGGTGCGGCGCGCCGTGCCGCTCGATGTACGAAGGCGCCGCGCAGAGCGCGAGCGTGTTCGGCATCAGCGGATGGCCGATCAGCGCCGGATTGCCGTCGAGGCGGCCGCCCGTGACGAGGCCCGCGTCGTAGCCGGCTTCGATCACGTCGAGCGGCCCCTCGGTCAGCGTCAACTGCACGCGCACCTTCGGGTACTGGCGACGGTAGCTGTCGACGAGAGGGGTGATTCGGCCGGGCGACAGCAACCCGGACACGGCGACGCGCAGCGTGCCGACGGGCTCGTGCACCGCCCGTTCGACCGACGCCTCGAGTTGATCGAACTCCTCGAGGAGCGCCCGGCAGCCGTCGAGATAGCGGATGCCCGCTTCCGTCAGCGACAGGTTGCGTGTCGTGCGATGGATGAGACGCGTGTTCAGATGTGTTTCGAGCATCGCGATCGAACGCGTGACGAGCGCATTCGATACGCCGAGCTTGCGCGCCGCCCGGCGGAAGCTCTGCAGTTCGGCAACACATACGAAAACACGCATGGTCTGGATTTGGTTCATAGCTTTCGTTGGCCCATTAAATGATTATGTTGTGTTTTTCACCTTCGATCATGGCAAGCCGCCGGCTGTCGGATCAGCACAGGACTTGTCTTAAATAACGAATCATCGAAGGCTGGGCAAATTGTTCAATAAGCTGACAGCATCAGTCAACTAAATAATTATTTCATCCCGAATGTAATAAATCGGCCGCCGGTCCCGGCGATCCCCTATTTATGGGGCGTGAACCGATTCCGCGATTCGCGCGCGCGATATTCGGCGATTGGGCCGGTTTTAATCCCGGCAAGGCGGGCCGGGCGGTGCGCCGGCGCGGGACCGTTTCCATTTCGGGACTCCGCTGGTTCGGAGTGCGGCGCGCCGCGCGCAGGATGCCGTTCGCGTATTTTTTTGAGGATTTTTGTGTGCGAATTGCAATGAGGTGTACGGTTCTTTTCCTGCGCGGAACAAATAGTTTGCTGCGCCGCACAGAATGGTTAATGCAAGCTTTTACGGAAAGCTTGACGACTCGGCTTGCAAAAAATGATTTTTCGATTTAACGGGGAGTCGATTTGATGCCGGTTTGGCCTATTCGGGCGGGGCGGGCCGGAATTTTCCGGTGCGAGGCGCGAGAAAGAGTGCGGCGCCGGCATGTGCCGGGATGCGCGCGGCGGACGTCAACCCCCGATATGTCGCAGGGCGGCCCGGCCAGCGCGACCCGACGCCGCGCAAGCATCCGAAGCGCGCGTCGATCAAAACACTTGCGCATTGCATCGGTTCGCGGAATGATCGACCGATCACCGCTTTTTCCAACCCGTTGTCCTCCGCCAGCCCATGTCCACGACCGATCATTCGCCGATTCCCTGTCCCGTCGTCGTCCCGCTCGACGCGATCCTGCCCGAAGAACCGCTCCTCATGATGGGCGCCGGCCCGGTGCCGATCCCCGCCGCGGTCGCGAAGGCGAACACGATCGTGATCAACCACCTGGGCGCGACGATGGCGAAGATCATCGAGCAGGTGAAGGAAATGGCCCGCTACGTGTTCCAGACGCGCACGAAGTGGGTGCTGGGCGTCGCGGGGCCGGGCTCCGCCGCGATGGAGATGGCCGTCTCGAATCTCGCGTGGCCCGGCACGAAGGTGCTGTCGATCAAGAACGGCTTCTTCAGCGCGCGGATGGCCGAGATGGCGACGCGCGTCGGCGCGAGCGTCGCGACGATCGACGTGCCCGACCGCTCGGTCGCGAGCCTCGACGAAGTCGCCGGCGCGATCGCGCGCGAGCGCCCCGAGATCGTCACGATCGTCCATGGCGAGACGTCGAACACCGTGTGGAACCGCCATCTGAAGGAGATCGCGGCGATCGCGAAGGCGGCGGGCGCGCTCGTCGTCGTCGACGCGGTCTGCACGCTGTCGACGATGCCGCTCGACATGGACGCGTGGGGCATCGACGCGGTGATCACGGGCGGGCAGAAGGGGCTGTCGTCGATTCCGGGCGTGTCGCTGATCGCGTTCTCCGACGCCGCGTGGGAGCGGATGAAGAGCCGCCCGGAGCCGAACACGCACTGGTGCCTCGACATGGCGCTCGCCGAGAACTTCTGGCACAACGCCGGCTATCACTACACGGCGCCCGTGTCCGGCGTGCTCGCGCTGCACGAGGCGCTGCGGCTCGTCTGCGCGGAGACGCTCGAGAACCGCTACGCGCGGCATCTGCGCTGCTCGCTCGCGCTGCAGGCGGGGATCACCGGAATGGGGCTCGAGCTCTATGCCCCCGAATCGTGCCGGCTGAACTCGGTCGTCGGCATCGCGGCGCCGGAAGGGCTCACGCCGGGGCTCATCTGCGGTCACATCTCGAAGCAGTATCAGGTCGAGATCTCGGGCTCGTTCGGCCTGCCGATCGTGCGGATCGGCCAGATGGGCGAGCAGTGCCGCGAGCACAATCTGTTCCGCACGCTGCACGCGTTCGGCCGCACGATGGTCGACCTGAAGGTGGACGTCGATCTGCCGTCGGGCGTCGCGGCGCTCGAGCAGGCGCTGTCGGGGCGCGCCGCGTGACGCGACGCGCGTTGCCCGGGCCGCCTACGTGGCCTGCATCGCGCGGCGGTACTCGCCGGGCGTCGCGCCATGCGTGTCGCGAAAGCGATGGCTGAGATGGGCGGCGTTCGCGTAGCCGCACTGCGCGGCGACCTGCGCGAGCGGCAGCGACGTCGTGCGCAGCAGCGTGCGCGCGCGGGCGAGGCGCTGCTCGGCGATCCACGCATGCGGCGCGCGGCCGAACGACACGCGGAACATTCGCGAGAAATGGTATTCGGACAGCGACGCGAGCCCGGCCAGTTCGCCGAGCGTCATCGGCTGTGTCAGGTACGTGTCGATGTAGTCGCGCACGCGTCGGCGCACGGCGGGCGCGAGCCCGCCCTTGAACGGCGCGTCGGCGTTCGTCATGCTCTGCCCGCGCAGCAGGAGGCTCAGCACCTCGTGCGCGGTTTCGTTCACGCGCAGCCGGCCGTCGGCGTCGTCCCAGCGCTCGAGCGCGAGCGAGCGGCATAGCGCGGCGACGCGCGCATCCTCGAAATACGTGCGATCGGCGAGCGTCAGCTCGCGCGGCTCGCGGTCGAGCTCGCGCACCGCGCGCTGCGCGAAGTGCTCGGGCAGGAAGTACAGGTGGACGAAGTGCATCTCGCCGCGCACCCACCAGCGCGATTCGTGGTCGCCCGGCAGCGCGCACAGCAGGCTCGGCGCGCCGTAGCGCGCGATCTTCTGCCGCTCGGTGCGGTAGCCGCCGTCCAGGTAGCACGACAGCGTGTGATGCCCGGGCTGCGCGTACACCGTCTCGCTTTCGTCGGTGACGCGCGTCCACTCGGCGATCGCGAGGTGATCGCCGAGCCACGCGAAGCGCTCGAGCCTCGCGTTCTCCTCGGAGAGCGTCCGGCAGACGGATTGCAGGCCGAACGGCACCTCGCCGCCGACGAAATCGGCGACGGGCACGGACAGGCGGGCGTCGAGCGGAGGCGAGGAGGGCGCGTGCATGATGGAGCGAGTATAAGCGCGCACGCGCGGGCGCAGCCCGGCCGCCGGCAAAAGACCGCAATTCCAGACAATCGGCGCCCGAAGCGAGGCGGCATAGTCGGAGTCCTCCTCTCGTCGTCGTGTTCGTCTTCGCACCGCTTTCGCTTTCGCCATGAATCTGTCGCTTTACGTCGTCACCGTGCTGATCTGGGGCACCACTTGGATCGCGATCAAATGGCAGTTGGGCGGCGTGCCGCCGCCCGTGTCGATCGCGTGGCGCTTCTGGCTCGCGGCCGCGGCGATGTTCGTGCTGCTGCGCGCGATGCGCAGGCCGATCCGGCCGCCGCGCGACGCATGGCGCTTTCTCGTCGCGCAGGGCGTCGCGCTCTTCTGCCTCAATTTCCTGTGCTTCTACTACGCGGAGCAGGTCGTGCCGAGCGGCCTCGTCGCGGTGGTGTTCTCGACCGCGCCGCTCCTGAACTCGATCAACGGGCGGCTGTTCATGGGGCGGCCGCTGCGGCAGTCCGCGATCGCGGGCGCGCTGCTCGGACTGACCGGCATCGGGTGCCTGTTCTGGCAGCAGATGGCGGGGCACGTCGACGATCGCGCGACCTGGATCGGCCTGGCAATCGCGTTGGCGGGCACGATGTGCTTCTCGGCGGGCAATCTGCTGTCGAGCCGGATGCAGGCGATGGGGCTGCATCCGCTCGCGACCAACGGATGGGCGATGCTGATCGGCGCGGCGATCCTGACCGCCGGCAGCATCGCGGCCGGACTGCCGCTCGCGCCCGATACGAGCCCGCGCTATCTCGCCGCGCTCGTCTATCTCGCGGTGCCCGGCTCGGTGATCGGGTTCACTGCATACCTGACCCTCGTCGGCCGGCTCGGGCCAGAGCGCGCCGCTTATTGCACGGTGCTGTTCCCGATCGTCGCGCTCGCCGTGTCGACCGTGTTCGAGGGCTACCGGTGGTCGCCGGTCGCGGTCGTCGGGTTGATGCTCGTCGTTGCCGGCAATCTGGTCGCGTTCGATCTGACGCGCCGGCTCTTCGTGCGGACCGCCTGAGCGGAGGGGCGCGGCGGGCCGTCGTGCGCGGGCGGCCTTTTCGTGTGCGTCGTCCGTTTCGTTCCGCAACCGGCGCGGCGCGCGGCCGCCGTCGGATGCGGTGTCGCCGGCCGGCCGCTCAGGCGGGCGCGCCGCTGCCGGACAGACGCGCCTGCCGCTGATACAGCGCCGTCGACAGCGCGACGCCCGCCGCCGCTGCGACGGCCGCGCACAGGAACACCTGCGGATAGCCGAACGCGCCCGCGACGTAGCCGGCGAGCGGCCCCGTGATCCCGAGCGACAGATCGAGAAACACCGAATACGCGGACAGCGCCGCGCCGCGGCTCGCGGGCGGCACGAGCGCGACCGCCTCGACGCCGAGCGCGGGAAAGATCAGCGCGAAGCCGAAGCCCGTCAGCGCGGCGCCGACGAGCGCGACGTGCGGCACGGGCGCGAGCCACAGCATCAAGAGGCCCGCGCATTCGAAGGCGAACGACACGATCGCCACGCGGAACCCGCCGTGCGTCTTGATCGTGTTCGCGAACAGCAGCCGCGCGCCGATGAACAGCGTGCCGAACACGGTCAGCGACAGCGCGGCATTCGGCCAGTGCCGCGCCGCGTAGTAGAGCGTGATGAACGTCGCGATCGAGCCGAAGCCGGCCGAGCCGAGCGCGAGGCCGAGGCCGTGCGGCAGCACGCGGGTGAACACGCTTGCATACGACATCCGCTCGCCGTGCACGAGCGGCACGGGCGCGATCCGCCGCGCGAGGCAGTAGCCGAGCGCCGCGAGCGCGATCACGAGCACGCCGAGCACCGCGGGAATCAGCGCATGTGAGATCGCGACGCCGACGGGCGCGCCGATCGCGAGCGCGCCGTACGTCGCGATGCCGTTCCACGAGATCACGCGCGCGTTGTGCGCGGGGCCGACGCGGCCGATCCCCCACAGGATCGCGCCCGTGCCGACGAGGCTTTCGCCGACGCCGAGCACGAGCCGGCTCGCGACGAGCAGCGCGATGCTCGCGGCCGGCCAGCGCGCGAACGCGAATGCGCAGAGCAAGAGCGCGCCGCTCGCGCCGCTCGCGGCGAGCCCGCGCAGCACGGTGCGCTTCGGGCCGAGCGTATCCGCGTAGCGGCCGGCGAGCGGCCGAGACGCGAGCGTCGCGAAATACTGCACGCTGATCGCCGCGCCCGCGACGACCGCCGAAAAGCCGAGTTCGTCATGAACGAAGCCCGGCAGCACGGCGAGCGGCAGGCCGATCGTCAGATAGCAGACGAACGTGAACGAGACGACGGAGACGATCTGCAGCGTCGTCGCGAACGCGCTGCGGGGGGAAGAGGCGGAATCGGCTGACATTGCGGGGACGGAACGAAGGCGAGCATCCGGTTGATGCGAAAGCCGAATTTTTACATGGAACCGGTTTTCCTGCAGGTACCGCTTAGTTAAACCACTGTGCAACGCGGCATATCGCCGCAGCGATATAAACCGCATGCGCGGCCGGCTATGGGTTCCGGAATTTGACGGTGATAGCGTGCGAAATATGACGACGACGGCCGCGGCGGCGGTCCGCGCGCCGCTTGGGCACCGCTCGGGTGCCGCGCGCCGCCGCCGCGTCGGGCCGTGTCCCCATTTTCGAGAACGACGCAGCGAGAACGATGCAACATGAGTGAGCCGATTCGTTTCTATCATCGCCGGGCGATCCGCGAAGTCAGCGGCGCGGACGTGACCCGCACGGTGCTCCAGTATCTGCGCGAGGACGCGCATTGCACCGGCACGAAGGAAGGCTGCGCGGAAGGCGATTGCGGCGCGTGCACGGTCGTCGTCGGCGAGCTTACCGACGCGGGCGGCGTCGAGTTCAAGGCGGTCAACGCGTGCATCCAGTTCCTGCCGACGCTCGACGGCCGCGCGCTTTTCACGGTCGAGGACCTGCGCCAGCCGGACGGCGCGCTGCATCCGGTGCAGGACGCGCTCGTCGAATGCCACGGCTCGCAGTGCGGCTTTTGCACGCCGGGCTTCGCGATGTCGATGTGGGCGCTCTACGCGCGGCACGGGCACGACGCGCAGCGCGCCGATCGCACGACGCCGTCGCGCGCTCAGATCGCCGACGCGCTCACCGGCAATCTGTGCCGCTGCACCGGCTACCGGCCGATCGTCGACGCGGCGGTGCGGATGTTCGACGCGCCGCCGCCGAAGGTTCACGTCGACGTCGCCGCGCTCGCGCGCACGCTGGAAGCGCTGCGCCGCGAGGGCACGTTCCACTACGAGCACGCGGGCCGATCGTTCGACGCGCCGCGCACGCTCGACGCGCTCGCGCGGCTGAAGGCCGAGAAGCCCGCCGCGCGCGTGCTCGCGGGCAGCACCGACGTCGGCCTATGGGTGACGAAACAGTTGCGCGATCTGGGCGACGTGCTCTATGTCGGCCAGGTGCCCGAACTGCGCCGGATCGCCGAGCGCGACGACTGGATCGAGATCGGCGCGGCCGCGACGCTCGAGGCCGCGTATGCGGCGCTCGCCGCGCATTATCCGGAGCTCGCCGAGATGTGGAAGCGCTTCGCGTCGCTGCCGATCCGCAACGCGGGGACGATCGGCGGCAACGTCGCGAACGGCTCGCCGATCGGCGATGCGATGCCGGGCCTGATCGCGCTCGGCGCGCGGGTCGTGCTGCGCGGCGGCGACGCAACGCGCGAGCTGCCGCTCGAGGCGCTGTATGTCGGCTATCAGAAGAAGGACATGGCCGAGCACGAGCTCGTCGTCGCGCTGAAGGTGCCCAAGCGCACCGGCGCGCGCGCGAACCTGCGCTTTCGCACGTACAAGTTGTCCAAGCGCTTCGATTCCGACATCTCGGCCGTCTGCGCGGCGTTCGCATTCATCGCCGACGGCGACGCGATCCGTGCACCGCGCATCGCGTTCGGCGGCATGGCCGCGACGCCGAAGCGCGCATCGCACGCGGAAGCCGCGCTTGCCGACGCCGTATGGGACGAGGCCGCCGCGCTCGCCGCGATGCGCGCGCTCGGTGACGACTACGCGCCGCTCACCGACATGCGCGCGACGAGCGCGTATCGGCTCGAGACCGCGAAGAACCTGCTGTACCGCTTCTGGCTGGAGACCCGCCCGCACGATCCGCTGCCCGCGTCGGCCGTGAACGTGCGCGAAGTCGCCGCCGAGCCGGCCGCCTCCTGACCGATCGACGCCAAGCGGAGCCATCGCATCATGAATCAGCAAGCCGAACCTTTCCTGAGCTTCACCGCCGACGCCGGGCGCGACGCGTTCAAGCAGGTCCACGTGTCGCGGCCGCACGAATCCGCGCATCTGCACGTGAGCGGGCGCGCGACCTACACCGACGACATCCCGCTCGTCGCGGGCACGCTGCACGCGGCGCTCGGCCTGTCCGCGAAGCCGCATGCGAGGATCGTGTCGATGCGGCTCGACGCGGTGCGCGCGGCGGCGGGCGTCGTCGCGGTGCTGACCGCGGCCGACATTCCGGGCGCGAACGATTGCGGGCCGATCGTCCACGACGATCCGGTGCTCGCCGACGGCGTCGTCCAGTACGTCGGGCAGCCGATGTTCGTCGTCGTCGCGGCGTCGCACGATGCCGCGCGCCGCGCCGCGCGTCTCGCGCAGATCGAATACGACGAGCTGCCGGCGATCCTGACCGCGCAGGCCGCGCGCGCGGCCGACTCGTACGTGCTGCCGCCGATGAAGCTCGCGCGCGGCGACGCGCCCGCACGGATCGCGCGCGCCGCGCATCGCGACGCGGGCGAACTCACGTTGGGCGGCCAGGAGCAGTTCTATCTCGAAGGGCAGATCGCGTATGCGGTGCCGAAGGAAGACGGCGCGATGCACGTGTACAGCTCGACGCAGCATCCGAGCGAGATGCAGCATCTCGTCGCGCACGTGCTGGGCCTCGCGTCGCACGACGTGCTCGTCGAATGCCGGCGCATGGGCGGCGGCTTCGGCGGCAAGGAATCGCAATCGGGCCTGTTCGCGTGCTGCGCCGCGCTCGCCGCCTGGAAGCTGCAGCGCCCGGTGAAGCTGCGCCCCGATCGCGACGACGACATGATGATCACCGGCAAGCGGCACGACTTCCATTACCGCTACGACGTCGGCTACGACGACGCGGGCGTGATCGAGGGCGTCTCGGTCGACATGACGTCGCGCTGCGGCTTCTCCGCCGATCTGTCGGGGCCCGTGATGACGCGCGCCGTGTGCCACTTCGACAACGCGTACTGGCTGCCCGACGTGTCGATCGTCGGGCGCTGCGGGAAGACGAACACGCAGTCGAACACCGCGTTTCGCGGCTTCGGCGGCCCGCAGGGCGCGTTCGCGATCGAGTACATCGTCGACAGCGTCGCGCGCGCGCTCGGCCGCGATCCGCTCGACGTGCGCCGCGCGAACCTGTACGGCAAGACCGAGCGCAACGTGACGCCGTACGGGCAGACGATCGAGGACAACGTGCTGCCCGAGCTGATCGCCGAGATCGAGGCGACGAGCGCGTATCGCGCGCGCCGCGCGGCGACGCGCGCGTTCAACGCGGCGAGCCCGGTGCTGAAGAAGGGCATCGCCCTCACGCCGGTGAAGTTCGGCATCGCGTTCAACGTCACGCATTTCAACCAGGCGGGCGCGCTCGTCCACATCTACACCGACGGCTCGATCCTCGTGAACCACGGCGGCACCGAGATGGGCCAGGGGCTCAACACGAAGGTCGCGCAGGTCGTCGCGCACGAGCTGGGCGTCGGCTTCGCGCGGATTCGCGTGACGGCGACCGATACGAGCAAGGTCGCGAACACGTCGGCGACCGCGGCGTCGACAGGCTCCGACCTGAACGGCAAGGCCGCGCAGGACGCCGCGCGCCAGTTGCGCGAGCGGCTCGCCGCGTTCGCGGCCGAGCATGTCGGCGGCGGCAACGCGTGCGCGGCCGACGTGCGCTTCGCGCACGACGAGGTGCGCGTCGGCGAGACGGCGGTGCCGTTCGAGGAGCTTGTCGCGCATGCGTATCGCGCGCGCGTGCAGCTCTGGTCGGACGGCTTCTATGCGACGCCGAAGCTGCACTGGGATCAGGCGGCGCTGCGCGGGCGGCCGTTCTTCTATTACGCGTACGGCGCGGCGGTGTCGGAAGTCGTCGTCGACACGCTGACGGGCGAGATGCGCGTGCTGCGCGCGGACGTGCTGCACGACGTCGGCGCGTCGCTGAATCCGGCGCTCGACATCGGGCAGGTGGAGGGCGCGTTCATCCAGGGGATGGGGTGGCTCACGACCGAGGAGCTGTGGTGGAACGACGGCGGCAAGCTGATGACGCACGCGCCGTCGACATACAAGATCCCGACCGTCAACGACTGTCCGCCGGACTTCCGCGTGAAGCTGTTCGACAACCGCAACGGGGAGGACAGCATTCACCGCTCGAAGGCGGTCGGCGAGCCGCCGTTGCTGCTGCCGTTCTCGGTGTTCTTCGCGATCCGCGACGCGATTGCGGCGCTCGGCGATTACGCGATCAATCCGCCGCTCGCCGCGCCCGCGACGGGCGAGTCGATCCTGCGCGCGGTGCAGGCGGTGCGCGCCGCGCGATGCGACGATTGCCGCGACGCGCGAATGCGCAACGCAGAGACGCTGCGAAGCGAATTGAACCGATCCGTATAAACCTGCGCTTTTCAGCGGAACCGGTTTCCGCGAAGATGATCGTCGCTTTCTCCCCGACACCGATCGACACCGACGACGACGAAAACGATGAGACATCCCCTGACGAAGCCCATCGGCGCCGCGCTGCTGGCCGCGGCCGCCGCGCTCGCGCAAGCGCACGCGGCCGAGCTGCACGTGATGAATTCCGGCGGCTTCACGGCCGCGTACAAGTTGCTCGCGCCGAAGTTCGAGGCGGCGACGGGCAATACGCTCGACATCGCGTACGGCCCGTCGATGGGCGCGACGCCGGAGGCGATCCCGAACCGGCTCGCGCGCGGCGAGCCGGCCGACGTCGTGATCATGGTCGGCTATGCGCTCGACAAGCTGATCAGCGAAGGCAAGGTCGATCCGGGCTCGCGCGTCGAGCTCGCGGATTCGCGGATCGGCGCGGTCGTGCGCGCGGGCGAGCCCGTGCCCGACATCGGCACGCCCGGCGCGCTGAAGGCCGCGCTGCTGCAGGCGAAGTCGGTTGCGTACTCGGACAGCGCGAGCGGCGTCTACGTCCAGAACGAGCTTTTCAAGCGGCTCGGCGTCGAGGCCGAGGTCAGGCCGAAGGCGACGATGGTGCCGCGCATTCCGGTTGCGTCGAAGGTCGCCGACGGCGCCTATGCGCTCGGCTTCCAGCAGGTGAGCGAACTGCTGCCGGTGCGGGGTGTGACGTTCGTCGGCAAGATCCCGGAGTCGCTGCAATCGGTGACGCGCTTCGCGGGCGGGATTCCTGTCGGTGCGAAACATCCGCGCGAGGCGCGCGCGCTGCTCGACTATCTGGCGTCCCCCGCGTCGGCCGACGACGTGCGCAAGACGGGCCTCGACCCGGTGCCGGCGCGCTGATTCGTTGCGCCACCGGGGGCGACGCCGCGCATTGCGCCGACCATGCGCCGCGGGAGCCGGTACACTCGTCATCTCGCGCGCCACACGCGCCACACGCCGCTCGCGTCAACGAGGCAGACCCATGCAAGCGCATCAACCATATTTCGACGAAGTCGTCGCCGGCTGCGACGCGATCGGCGGCTGGCTCTCGGGCGACGTGTCCGGGCCCGGGGCGCTCGACGCGCTGATGGCGCGCTTCGCGCCGTCTTTCACGATGGTCGGCACCGACGGCGACGTCTACGATCACGCGGCCACGCGCGCGCTGTTCGCGCGGCTCGCCGGCCGCAAGCCCGGCTTGAGGATCACTTTTTCGGAGATGCGCGCGCTCGTCGCGGACGCGGCGCGCGGCGTCGTCAGCTACTGCGAGTTCCAGTCCGACGCGACAGGCGAGCTGCCGACGCGCCGCTCGACCGCTGTGTTCGAGCGCGACCCGCGCACGGGCGCGGTGCGCTGGACGCATCTGCAGGAAACGTTCTGCGCGAAGTGAGCCGTTCGCGATTCAGCGATGCGTGCACCGGCGAACGGGCGGCGCGCGGCGCAGCCAGCGACGGCCCGATGCTGATCGCATCGGCCATCACGCCGACCACCGGCAGCTACCGCCGCTTCCCCCGCGCCGTCAATTCCGCCGACACATCGGCCATCAGCGCGCCCAGCCAGTCGACGTCGGTCGGCCGATCGGGCGCCGGGTGCCGGAGCTGATAGCACCGGATGCGCGGAAACGGCACGGGTGGCGCGACGACGACGAGCGGCAGCAGTTGCGCGTAATGGAGCGCGAAGCGGCGCGTCGTCGTGAAGATCAGGTCCGATTGCAGCAGCACCTGCGGTACGAGCCCGAAGTACGGCAGCGTCGCGGCGACGCGCCGCGCGATGCCTGCCCGCGCGAGGCCGAGCTCGATCGCGTTGTGCCGCGCGCCGATGTACGGCGCGGGCGCGAGATGCACGGCGCTCGCATACGCGTCGCGCGTGAGCGGCGCGCGCGCGAGCGGATGGTCGTGCCGCATCAGGCAGACAACGGTGTCCGAGAACAGGTCGGTGCGCACGAAGCGCGGATCGGGCTTCGGCCAGTTGCCGATCACGAGATCGAGCGCGCCCGAATCGAGCGCGGCCGCGTGATCGAGCGACGGATTCAGCGAATCGATCTCGATGCGCGCGTGCGGCGCGGCCGCGCGAAAGCGCGCGACGAGCGTCGGCATGAAGAAGTCGTTCAGATAGTCGGGCGCGGCGATCCGGAACGTGCGGCGCGCGGTATCGGGATCGAACGGGCCGTGCGGCGTCGAGACGAAGTCGACGTCGCGCAGCGCGCGCTCGGCCGCGTCGAGAAGCGACGCGCCGTACTCGGTCGGCACCATGCCCGTCTTGCCGCGCACGAGGAGCGGGTCGCCGAGCGCGTCGCGCAGCTTGCGCAGCGCGGCGCTGATCGCGGGCTGGGTCTGGTTCAGGCGCAGCGCGGCCTGCGTCACGCTGCGCTCGACGAGCAGCGTGCGCAACACGCGCACGAGCCAGATGTCGAGCGACGCGGCGCGCTCCTGATCCGGTCGCATCGGCGGCGGGGAGGGCAACATCAGGCGCGCTCGCCGCGCGTCGCGCGAGCGCGGGGCGGCGAGGCGGGCAGCGTCATGCGAGCCCGGACGGCAGCGTGCTGATGCGCCTGACTTCACTCGATTCGAGCCAGCTCGGCGTGCGCGCGCAATAGAGCAGCATCGGCAGCGCGTCCTCGCCCCAGAACAGTTGGCGGTTCAGCCAGAACGTCGGCACGCCGAATACGCCGAGGGAGATCGCGTCGTCGGTGTTGCGGCGCAGTTGCGCGCGCGTTTCGTCCGACGTGAGCCGGTCGTCGTCGTGCGCGATGCCGACGCGGCCGCACAGCTCGGCGAAGTTGTCGGGCGTGGACGGATCGCGCCCCTCGCGCCAGATGAAGCGGAAGATCTCGCGGATCGCCTGGACGTCCGAATCGAGCGCGATCGCGAGCAGCAGCGCGCGCGTCGAATCGAACGGATGCGCGGGCGGCATCCTGAACGGGATGCCGAGCTGCTCGGCGCGAAAGAGCGCGTGCCGGTAGATGAAGACGCGCTTCGCGGGCACGCCGGACGCGGGGCGCTGGCCCCAGTGGCGATGCAGTTCGGCGAGTGCCACCGGCGTGAGCGCGAACGCGATGCCGGGCCATTTGTCGTGTTGCTCCAGCAGCAGATACGAGAACGGCGACAGGAAGTCGTAGAACCATATCGGCTGGGAGGCGTCGAGGCCGACGGTCATGGAGAGTCTCCTGAGGAATAGGACGCAACGCGCGGCCTCTTTGTTGAATGTTACGCGGCGGCGTGGGCAAATGCAGCCGTCGCGACGGATTTTCGGCTCAAGCGTCGCCCGATGGGCGCGTGCCGGCGGGCGGCGCGCCGGCGGCTTTCGGCGCGGCCGCGGCGGGCTGCGGCGTCTCGTGCTCGCGCGCGAGCAGCCGCTCGCGGACGAAGCCGATGTGCTCGCGCAGCACGTAGAACTGGCCGGCGTACGCAAGCGGCATCTTCATCCGGTTGACCGATTCCTCGACGTCGTCGAGCTTGTCGAGCAGCACGATGCGCTCTTGCGCGGTGTGCTCGCCGAGCGCGCTGCGCTCGAGCGCGATGAGCGCGCCGTACCACCGGTAGATCCGCGAGCGCACGCGCCAGCCGTACAGCGCCGGCACGAGCCGCAGCCCCGGAATCAGCACGACGATGAGCGGCACGACGATGAAGAGCAGCCGGTCGACGAGGCTCGCCACCCAGAACGGCAGCTTCCGGTACAGGAACGTCTTGCCCGACTTGTAGTAGCGCGCGGCGTCGTCGGACAACAGGAAGCTGCTGTGCGTGACGGGCGATGGAAATTCGCCCGCGCGCTGCAGGATCGTCGCGCGGCCGTGCACTTCGCGCGCGGCCTCGATGAGCAGGTCCGACAGCGCGGGATGCAGCGTGTCGCGCGCGATCAGCTCGACGGTCGGCGACAGCGTGTGGATGTCCGACGGCGGCAGGTTCGTGCCCGGATCGTAGACGCCCATCGGCAGCGTGATGTCGGTGAGGTACGGGAAGCGCCGCGTGTACGCCTCGGCCTGCGCAAACGAATAGAAATGCACGCCGGGCGTGCGGAACAGCTTCGCCATCACGGGAATCTGCGTCGAGTCGCCGGACAGGAACGCCGCGTCGATGCGGCCTTCCGTCAGCGCGCGCGCGGCGTCCTCGCCGGACAGCGGCAGCAGCGCGGTCGGGCCGCCCGGCGCGATGCCGTTCATCTTCAGGAGCGCGAGGCCGAGCTCGTGCGCGCCCGCGCCCTCGGCCCCGAGCGCGAGCCGCTTGCCCTTGAACTGCGACAGCCGCTCGATCACGGGCCCGCGATAGAGGATCGCGAGCGGCACGTAGCCGACGCTGCCGAGCGACACGAGATCCTCGTGCTTTTCCTTCTGCTCGATGCCGCTCTGCACGAAGCCGACGTCGACCTTGCGCGCCGGGTCCGACAGCCGCGCGAGATTCTCGGCCGAGCCCTCGGATTCGAGCACGTCGAGCATCACGCCGTTCTTCGCGAGGATCTGCTTGTAGCGCTGCGCCGCGCGCCAGTTCGTGCTGCCGGGCGGGCCCGCGGAGATCGTGAGCGACGTCGGCGGCGCGGGCTGGATCAGCGCGATCGCGAGCCAGATCGCGGCGATCGACAGCACGACGGTCGGCCCGATCGACATCGCGAGATCGCGCCACGACACCGCGACGAAGCGGGCGACGATGCGATGCGGCCGGTGGCGGCGGGTGGGTTCTGGCTTCATGAGGCTGACGGCGGGCGATCTGTTCGCGGCGATGGTACCCGAGTTCGGCGCCGCTGCGGCAGCGCCGCGCCGCAGCACGAGAACTTGGCGCGCATGCGCACTGTGGATTACATTGTGCAGGGCGCGCCGCGCGTTCGCGTTCAGCTATCGAACGCGGCCGCGCGGGCGCCCTTTTTGCGCGGCCACGCCCGGCGCGACGCGGCCCGGTTCCGGGCCGGCGCTTTTCCCGCAACATCTCGCGCAGCCGTCGTGCGGCGTCGCGCGACGCCGCATCGCGGTCCGTTCATGACCGAGCATCGCCTGCTGTCGCGGTTCCCGTCGAAACAACCAGAACCAGGAGAACGCATGAAACCGATCGTATCGAAGGCTGTCGCAGGCATGATCGTCGCGGCGCTCGCATGCGGCAACGCACTCGCTCAGGGGAGCGACGCCGCGCCCGAGGCGAGCGCGCCCGCCGCCGCGCAGAACGCGTCGAAGGCCGCCGCGAAGACCGCGCGCAAGTCGAACCGCAAGCTCGGCTACGCGGTGCGCAAGGCGATCTCGAAGGCGAACGGCGTGAATGTGTCGAACATCACGGTACGCACGAAAGGCGGAATCGTGACGCTCGAGGGCTCGGTGCCGGACGCGTCGCAGATCGACAAGGCGGTCGAGGCGGCGAAGGGCGTCGCGGGCGTCGTGTCGGTCGACAACAAGCTGTCCGTGCAGCCGCAGTGACGGCGAGGCGCGGGCGGCGCAGCGACGCCGCCCGCCGCGCGCGCCGGCCGTGCCTGGGCGCGGCGCGCGCCGCCCGGCGAGCGGGCGATTCGACCCAATCAGGCAGACTGGGGGCAACAATGACGACGATCAGGGGCGGATCGAGGCGCGCGCCGATGCTGGCGCTCGCGCTTCTCGGCGGCGTGCTGCTCGGCGCGTGCCACAGCGACGACAACGCGCAGGTGAACGCGCTGCCCGGCTTCGTTTCGGGCAGCGTGCGCAAGACGACCTACGACGGCGCGAGCGATGATCTGCTGACGGCGGGGCTCGGCAAGACGGGCCTCGGCAGCGATACGCGGCCGGGCTTCGCGAATCCGGCGCAACCGAGCGCGGCGGAACTGCGGCGCCTTGCGATCTACTCGAACTACCGGGCGCTCGTCGACATCACGCCGAACGGCGGCTACGGGCGCTTCTGGGGGCCGAACGTCGACCTCGCGGGCAACGACACGCTCGGCGAAGGCAAGATTCCCGGCACCGAATATCTCGCGTACTCCGACGACGGCAGCGGCCGCAAGAACGTCACGCTGCTCGTGCAGGTGCCGGCGAGCTTCGATCCGGCGAATCCGTGCATCGTGACGGCGACGGCGTCGGGCTCGCGCGGCGTCTACGGCGCGATCGCCGCGGCGGGCGAGTGGGGCCTGAAGCGGGGCTGCGCGGTTGCGTACAACGACAAGGGCGGCGGCAACGGCGCGCACGAGATCGGCACGGGGCTCGTCACGCTGATCGACGGCACGCTTGCGAACGCGTCGAGCGCGGGCAGCGCGAGCCTCTTCACCGCGAGCGAATCGAGCAGCACGCTCGCCGCGTTCAACAGCGCGTTTCCGAACCGCTACGCATACAAGCACGCGCATTCGCAGCAGAATCCCGAGCAGGACTGGGGGCGCGTGACGCTGCAGGCGGTCGAGTTCGCGTACTGGGCGCTGAACGAGCAGTTCGGCCCCGTCGTCGACATCACGCAGCACGGCATCCGCTATCGGCCGGGCGATATCACGACGATCGCCGCATCGGTCAGCAACGGCGGCGGGTCGGCGCTCGCGGCGGCCGAGCAGGACACGCGCGGCTGGATCACCGCGGTCGTCGTCGGCGAGCCGCAGATCAACGTGCGCCTTACGCCCGGCGTGACGGTCGAGCAGGGCGGCGCGAGAGTGCCGTCGTTCGGCCGGCCGCTTGCCGATTACGCGACGCTCGCGAACCTGCTGCAACCGTGCGCGGCGGCGGCCGTCGCCGCGACGGGCGCGCCTTACCTCAGCGCGCTGCCCGTCGGCGTCACGCAGGCGATCCGCACGCAGCGCTGCGCGACGCTCGCTGCGGCCGGGCTCGTGTCGGGCGCCGATACGGCGACCCAGGCGAGCGACGCGCTCGCGCAACTGCATGCGGCCGGCTACCTCGCGGACTCCGACCTGCTTCAGGCGCCGATGTGGGATTCGCAGGCGATTCCGGCGATCGCGGTTACGTATGCGAACGCTTACACGCGCTCGCGCGTCACCGATAACCTCTGCAACTTCAGCTTCGCGACGACGAACCCGGCGACGGGCGCCGTTGCCCCGCCCGTCGCGTCGCCGATGACGAGCCTGTTCGGCGCGGGCAACGGCGTGCCGCCGACGAACGGGATCAATCTCGTGTTCAACGGCGCGTCGGGCGGCGTCGACCACCGGCTCGCGACGCCGGACGCGAGCTTCGCGGGCGCGTTTTGCCTGCGCCAGCTATGGACCGCGAGCCAGCTCGGCATCGGCGCGAACGTCGATGCGGTGCGTGTGGCCGCGAATCTGCAGCACAAGCCGGCTATCATCGTGCATGGCCGCAGCGACGCGCTCGTGCCCGTCAATCACGCGTCGCGCGCGTATGTCGCGCAAAACAGCGCGACCGAGGGCAGCGCGAGCCAGCTTGCGTTCTACGAAGTGACGAACGGCCAGCACTTCGACGCGTTCCTGGCGGTGCCCGGCTTCGACACGCGCTTCGTGCCGGTTCACTATTACGACGAGCAGGCGCTCAACCTGATGTGGAATCACCTGAAGAACGGCACGCCGCTGCCACCGTCGCAGGTGATTCGCACGGTGCCGCGCGGCGGCGTGCCGGGCGCCGCGCCCGCGCTGTCGACGGCGAATCTGCCGCCGATCGTCCAGTCGCCGGGCGCGAACGCGATCATCGTGAACGCGGGCGTGATCGACGTGCCGCTCTGACGCGCCGCGCACACTCGCTGGCCGCGACGGCCGGCCTGCACGCACGTGCGGCCGGCCGTTTTTCATTGGCCGGCGAGCATCCGCCGCATCGGCGCGATTCGCCGGTTCCGCTGTAACAAATTCTTACTTTACGTTGCGGGCGGGCGCTTCTAATATGCGCCGGTATTTGATCGCATTTTTAAAAATTACAGGCGACTCATGCATTTCATTTTTATTAAATAATACTTTCGAAAACATTTTTTGGTCTTCGAAAAATCGAACTGAATTTCCGTTATTCGATTAATTGAAAATCGAAGGGGAGATTATTTTCCTGAAAACAATGTGCGCGGCCGCCCGCGCTGCGCGCAGGGGCGGGCTTGTCTACTCGGAACGCAGGGGGCGTCCCGCACGATCGGTATTGCGCTTGCCGATTTTATTCTGGAATTGATTCCAGTGCGTCGAGCCGGAAATACGGGCGGGTAAATAATTCCGTGCGCTGATGCCGCGCATGGAGAAAATGCTCGGGGTGCGCGTCGCATAACGGTCGCATTCCTGGCGAAGCGCGTCGATGAAATCATCCGTTTCAATCGGCGGAATTTATCGTTCTATTCGAGAGGGCAATAATGAAGATACAGAAGTCCTTGAAAGACGGTTTCGCGCTCGGATTGTTCAGGGCGGCACGGCCGGTCGCCGCTGCCGCGCTGGCCGCGCTGCTCGTCGCCGCATGCGGCGGCGATGACGGCGGCGGTGCCAGCCCGTCGCTCGCGGCCGCGAACGTCGCGAACACGAACACGTCGGCGAACGCGACGACGGCCGCCGACGCGACGACCAACGCCGCGCTGCCGCCGGATCAGCCGTATATCGACAACGACGTCTACGGCACCGGACCGAACGATTCAGTCACCGACGCGACGGAAGGCACGGCGGTCGTGCACCGGCAGGTGAAGATCGGCGACCAGATCCTCACCTACACGGCGACGGCCGGCCACCTCGTGACGATCGATCCGATCACGTCGAAGCCGAACGCGAAGATGTTCTACGTCGCGTACACGCTCGACAATCCGAATCCGGGCAAGCCGCGCCCCGTCACGTTCTTCTACAACGGCGGCCCGGGCTCGTCGTCGGTGTACCTGCTGCTCGGCTCGTTCGGGCCGAAGCGTCTGCAGTCGTCGTTCCCGAACTTCACGCCGCCCGCGCCGTACCGGTTGCGCGACAACCCCGAGAGCCTGCTCGACCGCTCGGACCTCGTGTTCATCAACCCGGTCGGCACCGGCTACTCGGCCGCGATCGCACCGGCGAAGAACAAGGACTTCTGGGGCGTCGACCAGGACGCGCACTCGATCGACCGCTTCATCCAGCGCTACCTGACGAAGTACGCGCGCTGGAACTCGCCGAAATTCCTGTTCGGCGAATCGTATGGCACGGCGCGCAGCGCGGTGACGTCGTGGGTGCTGCATGAGGACGGCATCGAGCTGAACGGGATCACGCTGCAGTCGTCGATCCTCGACTACTCGAACGCGGTGAGCGCGATCGGCATCTTCCCGACGCTCGCGGCCGATGCGTTCTACTGGAACAAGACGACCGTCAGCCCGAAACCGGCCGATCTGGACGCGTACATGGCGCAGGCGCGCAACTACGCGGACAACGTGCTCACGCCGCTCGCGCAGGCGCCGAATCCGCAGGACGGCGGCTTCGTCAACGTGCGGCTGAACCTGAACCTCGCGGCCGCGCAGCAGATGGGCGCGTACATCGGCACCGATCCGGTCTCGCTGATCCAGACGTTCGGCAATCCGGCCGCGCTCGGCAACGTGCCTTCGTCCGACGACAACCCGCCGTACACGTTCTTCCTGACGCTCGTGCCGGGCATCCAGATCGGCCAGTACGACGGACGCGCGAACTACACGGGCAAGGGCATCGCGCCGTACATCCTGCCGAACTCGGGCAGCAACGATCCGTCGATCAGCAACGTCGGCGGCGCGTACACGGTGCTGTGGAACGACTACATCAACAACGACCTGAAGTACGTGTCGACATCGTCGTTCGTCGATCTGAACGACCAGGTGTTCAACAACTGGGACTTCAGCCACACGGACCCGACGGGCGCGAACCGCGGCGGCGGCAACACGCTGTATACGGCGGGCGATCTCGCCGCGACGATGAGCCTGAACCCGGACCTGAAGGTGCTGTCGGCGAACGGCTATTTCGACGCGGTGACGCCGTTCCACCAGACCGAGCTCACGCTCGCGCAGATGCCGCTCGATCCGGCGATCAAGTCGGCGAACCTGACGATGAAATACTATCCGTCGGGTCACATGATCTATCTGAACGATCACTCGCGGATCGCGATGAAGGCGGATCTCGCGACGTTCTACGACGGCATCCTCACGGACCGCAAGGCGCTGCAACGCGTGCTGCTGCGTCAGCAGAAGGCGCTGCAGTTGAAGCAGCAGAAGCAACAGCAAGAGCAAGAGCAGTGATGCGAGGCTAGCCGTTTTCGGCCGCGCCGCCCGCCGCCCGCCCGCCGCCGTCACGCGGCAGCGAGCGGCAGCAAGCGGCGCGGTTCACACAAACGGCGGCTTCGCGGCGATCTTCGCCTCGCGCGCGCATGGCGCTCGCGAGGCGTTTTTTTGCGATGGTGCGGCGGTTCGCCGGCGGCGTCGAGCGGGGTGAACGACGCGAAGGGGCGAAGGGGCGAAGGACGGCGGCGAGGCGTGCACGCGCCGCACGCCGGCGAACGCTGCTTGGCGCGCCGCCGTGCGTCAGGACAGCACGAGCTTCGCGCCGACTGCGACGAGTGTCGTCGCGAGAAGCCGGCGCAGCAGCCCTTCGGGCGCGCGCGCCGACAGATGGCTGCCGACGACGATGCCGGGCACCGATCCGATCAGCAGCGAAACCAGCATCGACCAGTCGACCGAGCCGAGCATCCAGTGCCCGACGCCCGCGACGAGCGTGAGCGGGACCGCGTGCGCGATGTCGGAGCCGACGATGCGCGTCGTCGACAGCGCCGGGTACAACAGCAGCAGGACCGTCACGCCGATCGCGCCCGCGCCGACCGAGGTCAGCGACACGAGCACGCCGAGCACGGCGCCCGTGAGCACGGTCGCGGCGAGCGTGCGCGCCGGGCTGGGCGGCAGCGCGCGCGTGCGCTTCGCGGCGAACGCGGCGAGCTGCGGGCGGAACAGCAGCGACAGCGACGTGAGCAGCAGCGCGGCGCCGAGCACGAACTGGATCATCCGGCTGGTTTCCTGCGAGTGCATGCCGTGCGAATGCAGGAACCATAGCGTGATCGCGGCGGCGGGCACGCTGCCCGCCGCGAGGCGCCCGGTGATCCGCCATTCGACCGTGCCCTTGAGCCCGTGCACGAAGGTGCCCGTCGCCTTCGTGATCGCCGCGTAGAGCAGGTCCGTGCCGACCGCCGTCGCCGGGTGGACGTTGAACAGCAGCACGAGGATCGGCGTCATCAGCGAGCCGCCGCCGACGCCCGTCAAGCCGACGAGAAAACCGACGAAGAGGCCGGACAGGGAGTACAGCAGATCGATATGGGGCAACGACATCGGCGGAGAACGTTAGGCGTTTGAAAGCGACGGCGCGAAGTGAATCTGCCATTGTCGCAAAACTCGCGGATCGATGCGGGAAAGTGCAAAAAGATCGGGGCGAGCGCCGCGGATGCGGCGGGCGGCGGCGCTTTTCCCCGTTTAGTGAACAGCGCCTTGCAGTTCGGCCGCGGCATCCGACTGCGCGCGGATGCGCAGCGCGAACGCGAAGCTGGCGGCCAGCGCGGCGAACGCCGCGCCGCATGCGAACGCGGCGTGATAGCCGCCGTTGAGCGCGACGGGCAGCGCCGCGTGCGCGGCGACGAGCGCGTCGGTGCGCGCGGACGCGACGCTCGCGAGCACCGCGAGGCCGAGCGCGCCGCCCATCATGAACGACGTGTTGACGATGCCCGACGCGAGCCCCGAATCGCTCGGCGCGACGTCGCTCATCGCGGCGAGCAGCACCGGATTGAACGCGACGCCCGCGCCGACGCCGACGAGCATCATGCCCGGCAGCACGTGCGCGGCGAAGCCGCCGTCGGCGGGCGCGCGCGCGAAGAGGGCCAGGCCGACGGCCGCGACGACGAGGCCGGCGCCGATCGCGCGGCGGATGCCGAAGCGCATCACGATCTTCGCGGACAGGCCGAGCGAGAACGCGGCCATGATCAGGTTCGTGGGCAGAAACGCGAGGCCGACCTGGAGCGGGCCGTAGCCGAGCACGCGCTGCATGTAGAGCGCGGAGAGGAAGAACCATGCGAACATCGCGGCCGCCCACAGCACGCCGATCGTGTTCGCAACCGCGACGTTGCGCTGCGTGGCGAGCGCGAGCGGCATCAGCGGATGCGCGACGCGCGTCTCGATCGCGATGAACGCGGCGAGCAGCGCGGCCGCGCCCGCGAGCGTCGCGACCGTCTGCGTCGACAGCCAGCCGGCTTCATTGCCGTTGACGATGCCGTAGACGGCGAGCATCAGCGAAGCGGTCACGACGATCGCGCCCGCGACGTCGAGCCGCGCGTCGGCCGCCTGCGCGCGCACCTTCGGCAGCAGCGCGGCGGACAGCGCATAGGCGGCGACGCCGATCGGCAGATTGACGAGGAAGATCCAGTGCCAACTGAGCATGCTCGTGAGGACGCCGCCGAGCAGCACGCCGAGGCTGCCGCCGCCCGCGCAGACGAAGCTGTAGACGCCCATCGCCTTCGCGCGTTCGCCCGGCTCGGTGAAGAGATTCATGATGAGCGACAGCGCGACGGCCGACACGACCGCGCCGCCGAGCCCCTGCACCGCGCGCGCGGCGATCAGCACGAACTGCGTCTGCGCGAGCCCGCAGGCGAGCGACGCGAGCGTGAAGAGCGTGAGACCGGCGAGGAACATCCGGCGCTGGCCGTACAGGTCGCCGAGCCGGCCGCCCAGCAGCAGGCAGCCGCCGAACGTCAGCATGTAGGCGTTCACGATCCAGACGAGCGCGGTTTCGGTGAAGTGCAGATCCGCGCCGATCGACGGCAGCGCGACGTTGACGATCGTCGAGTCGAGCACGATCATCAGCACGCCGAGACAGAGAACGACAAGCGCATACCAGCGCTTCGGGCCGTACAGGCCGTGGGTCATCGGGAATGCCTCCGAAGGGTGGGAGGCTGCATTGTAAGCGTGTTGTGAGCCGTCTTCCTGCCGGTTGCTGACAGGCGCCTCGTTCGTGCGCGGGCCGCGGCGGCGCGCGGCCCGCAAGCGGCGCGGCGCTTACCGCCGGAACGTGTCGACGGCGGTGCGGCCGACCGCGGGATCGTCGGTGAAGAAGCCGTCGATGCCCGCGCGCAGATACGCCTGGATCTCGCGCACCGATCCCGCCGTGTTGCGCGCGCCCGGCGCGCCGCCGTCCTTCAGCGACGCTGGCAGGAAGTTGTTCTCCGGCCGGAACGTATACGGATGCACGACGAGCCCCGCCTC
The DNA here is from genome assembly GCF_001636105.1 of Burkholderia sp. MSMB1589WGS. Lineage (NCBI taxonomy): Bacteria > Pseudomonadati > Pseudomonadota > Betaproteobacteria > Burkholderiales > Burkholderiaceae > Burkholderia > Burkholderia sp. MSMB1589WGS. The sequence goes on along the minus strand of NZ_LNJT01000007.1, from coordinate 1,143,416 downwards.
GTGCGCGAAGCGCACGTAATGCGTCGGCTGCTGCAGCGCGCCGTCCGGGCTGGCCGGGATGATCGACGTCTTGTACGGCCCGACGCCGTTCGCATACGTCGCGATCTCGCGCATCCCGCTTTGCGTCGACAGGTCGCCGTAGGTGCGCGCGTCGCCCGCTTTCACGAAGTCGTACGGCCGCTGCTTCGGCTCGTCCATCAGTTGCACGAGCTTCCAGTTCGGCTGGCTCGCGCCGATTCGCGCACGAATCGCCTTCAGGTTCGCGACTTCGAACGACTGGATGTAGACAGTCGCGTCGCGCGCGGTGTACGGGTTCTTGCGCAGCGCGTCGACGAGGCGGTCCTCGAGCGGCAGGCCGATCGACTGGAAGTAGGTCGGGTGCTTCGTCTCCGGATAGAGGTGGATCGTGCGGCCGACCTGCGCGGACATCTGCTTCGCGAGCGCGACGATCTCGTCGAACGTCGGGATCTCGAACTGATCGTCGTACGCGGTGTTCGCCGGGCGGATCTGCGGGATGCGCTCTCGCGCGCGCAGCGTCTTCAGCTCGGCGAGCGTGAAGTCCTCGGTGAACCAGCCGGTGAGCTGCGCGCCGTCGATCGTCTTCGTCGTCTTGCGGCTCGCGAACTGCGGCAGCGCCGACACGTTCGTCGTGCCCGAGATCTCGTTCTCGTGGCGCGCGACGAGCACGCCGTCGCGCGTTGCGACGAGGTCCGGCTCGATCACGTCCGCGCCGTCCTCGATTGCCTTGCGGTAGGACGCGAGCGTATGCTCGGGGCGCAGCGCGCTCGCGCCGCGATGGCCGACCACCTGCACCTTCGCGGAGATCGGCTGCGTGTAGTCGGGGTCGTCGCCGCCGCAGGCAGCGAGCGCGAGCGCAGCCGCGCACGCGAGCGCGACCGGGGAGAAAGCGAACGAGCGCTTGAAGAACATGTCGTCGATCCTGTGAAACGAAAACGAGCCAGGGAAAAAGGGGGGCGTCGGCGCGGACGGAATGCGATCGTCGCAGTGGATGATTACATATGTATTACTTGTTGCTGTCTATTTTTGTACGCCGCGCTGACGGCGTCGTGTCGGGTGCCGCAAGCCCGTCGCCGGCCGTGCGTCAGCGCTCGACGATCGCGACGATACCGAGCGCGATGAAGAGCGCGCCCGCGAGATAGCGCCCGACCGTCATCGCCGCGCCGCCCGGCGCCGCGCGCTTGCACAGCGGATGCGCGAGCGCGATGCAGGTCAGATCGGCGAGCGAGAACAGCAGGTTCGCGCCCGCGCCGAGCAGGAAGAGCTGCCAGCCGACGTCGAGCGAAGCGGACGGGTCGACGAACTGCAACAGGAACGACAGATAGAACAGCGCCGATTTCGGATTCGACGCCTCGATGAGCGCGCTCGACGAGATCACGTTCTTCGGCGCTGCGGACGGCGCGCCGTCGTCGCCGGCGGCGCGCGTGCGGATGCGCTGGATGCCGAGCCAGATCAGATAGCCGCCGCCCGCGATGCGCAGCGCGTGATAGAGCCACGGCGACGTGTCGAGCACGACGACCGCGCCGATCGCGACCGCGCAAATCTGCAAGAGCGCGCCGAGATGGATGCCGAGCGCCGAGAGCACGCCCGCGCGACGGCCGTGCTGCAACGTCAGCGAGACGGTTTGCAGCAGCGCCGGGCCCGGAATGAAGCCGAAGCCGACGCACGTCGCGATGAAGGCGAGAGTGGGGTTGACCGTCATGGGGAATCGCTCGTCGAGTAAACGCGGGGCCGGCCGTCGCCGATGCGCGCCGGGCCGAAGCGGCCGACGCGCGTTCCGGCGGCGCGCGGACGTTTGCGGAAACGGACAGGCGTCACGCGGCATGCATGGCGCGCGGCGCAATCCGCAGACGAAACGGCCGTCCGGATGAGCTTAAAGCACGGCCGCGGTGTCGGGCAATCGAAAGATGGCGGCGGGGGCGCGTGCGGCGCGAAGAAGCGCGCACAAGAAGGCACGAAGAAGGCGCGAGCCGTCGCTCAGATCTTCTTGTAGAAGAACGTCGTCGCACACGGCGCGCCGTCAGGCATCAGCGCGTAATCCGGCACGACGCCGACGCGCTGCCATCCCGCGCGTTCGTAGAGCCGCTCGGCGTCGCCGCCCGTCACGGTGTCGAGCACGAGGACGGTCTTGCCGGCCGCGCGCGCGGCGTCGTCGAGCGCGGCAAGCAGCCGCTGCGCGACGCCGCGCCGCCGCGCGTCGCGATGCACGAGCATCTTCGCGACGTCGGCGCGATGCGGCTGGTTTTCGGGCAGGCGCGTGATCATCTGGACGGTGCCGACGATGCGGCCGTCGGCGTGTTCGGCGACGAACAGCGTGCGCTCGCCGCGCGCGACGCCATTGGCGACGTCGCGCCAGAACGCGCGCGCCTTGTCTCGCGCGAGCGGCGCCATGAAGCTCACCGACGCGCCGCCGTCGACACAATCGATCAGCACGTCGGACAGCGCGTCGACGCATGCGGCCGCTTCGTTCGGGCCGATGCATCGCACGTCGATTGCATCGCTCAATCGATTCTCCCGGTACGGACGGCGTTTGCCGCGGCGAGCGCGACGATGTAGCGCGCGGCCTTGCGGCCCGGATTGAAAAAGATGGCCGGGCGATCGAGACGCATCGCGAGACAGTCGCCGGCCGCGACATGCCACGTCTCGTCGCCGCTCGCGATGTCCATCTCGCCCTCGAGCATCCAGATCTGCTGATGGAAGTCGGCGTTGCGCTCGCCGCTGTCGTACGCGACGCGCTCGCCCGGCGGAAACCTCACTTCGACGAGTTGCAGCGGCGAGGGCGCCGCGGGCGACAGGCTGCGACGCACGTAGCCCGACGCCGGATCTTTCCAGACCGGCTGCTCGGCCGCGCGACTGAGCGGCGACGCGGCGTGCGCGGCGCGATCGTCCTCGAACAGCGACGCGAGCGACACGCCGAGCGCGTTCGCGAGCCGCTCGAGCACGACGGCCGTCGGGCTGCTCTGCGCGCGTTCGATGAGCGAGATGTTCGAGCGGCTCACCTTGCTGCGCTCGGCGAGCGCGTCGAGCGAGTAGCCGCGAAGATCCCGAAGGGCGCGCACACGGCGCGCGATCAGTTGGTTGACGTCCATGCGCTCCAGTATATTGGAATAAAATCCAGAATACTAGAATATGGTCGGGAAGACGAACGCGAGGCCTGTGCGGTGGTTCGATGCGCTGACGCTGGCTTACTTCGCGTCCTCGATGCGAATCGTTCCCTTCAGATGCTGGAACTCGCCGTTGCGGTGCGCGATGTTCGTGTAGACGACGCCGTTCTCGAAATCTTCGACGTGCACGACGTTGTCGCCGCTCTTCGGCTCGTGCCAATGGACCATGAACACTTGCGGTCGGATCTGCGTCGCCTCGTATTCGACTGTGTCGGTTGCGCCCTGGTACTGGCCGGACGTGCCGACGAACGTCATCGTGTGGTCGTCCTTGAAGTCGAGGCGAAAGCCGATGTCGCCGAACTGCACGAGCGCCTTCTTGCCCGCGGCGGGGAACGCGGACGCCGCGCCGACGCCGACGGGCCACTGCATCTCGCCCTTGATGACCTTCGCGCTCATTTCGAGCGACGCCACGTCGGCGAGATTCGGATAGCGCGCCTTCATCGCGGCAATCAGTTCTCCGGAATTTTTTGCCTTCGCGGCTTCTGTTTCGAATGCGGCCAGGTAGTCGCGCGTGAACTTCACGGACGCGAGCGTGTACGGCTCGCTGCCGTCCGGATTCGCGAGGTAGTGGCCGGGCACGACGCGCAACGGACGCAGCGCCGCGATCCGGTCGAGCGTTCTGATCCAGTTGCGGCGCGACTCCGGCGTCTGCGTATCGGCAATCCACACATGGATGTTCGCCGCGACTGGGATGCCGCCGACGACCGCATGCGCGGACGGGATCGACACGAAGGTGCGGTCGGGCGACGGACCGCCGAGGCCGACGACGCGCAGTTCGTGGCCGTCGAGCGTGAGCCTGTCGCCGCCAAGCGGCTGCGGCACGACGAGCGCGCGCGGCGCGTTGTCCTTCAGGATCGGCCCCCAGTACGCGAGCTTGTCGTCCTTGGTCGCCTTGATCGCGGCGACCGTCTGCGGCGTCGCGACGATCTTCGCGTCCGGGAACGCGGCCTTGATCGTGTCGAGGCCGAAGTAGTAGTCCGGATCGCTGTGGCTGACATAGACGAGCTTGAGCGGCTTGCCGGTCGCCTTGATCCTGTTGACGAGCGCTTCGGCGTCGTTGCGCTGGAACTGTGCGTCGATGAGGATCGTGCCGGTCCTGCCCGTGACGATCTCGGACGAGACGGGAAAGAGGCTCTTTTCGCCGGGGTTGTAGACGTCGATCTGAAGCGGCGCGCCGGTGCCGGCCGCGTGCGCGGGGATCGCGCCGAGCATCGGGGCGGCTGCGGCGGCGAGCGCCACGAGAGAGCGTAAGAACATGAAGGATTCCCTGAGAAGTCTTGGTGTCGTATGGGCGACGCAAGCAGGCGATGCAGCGGCGTCGAGGCAGGCCGGTGTCGTCGGAACGGTTTCTGGGCGCTCACCTCGCTGTAAGAAAGTTAGTAAAACGAATCGATGGATCGACGCGAAACCGATGATGTCGTCGATCACCGCGAAAGCCTTGCAGCGTGCGTCGATATGCGTTGCGGCGCGGAAACGGGCCGTCGTGCAAACGGTGCTAGTATCTACGCCGCGGGTAGTTACCGGAAGAAACTATAGACTGGATGGCAACGATGCGAAAGAACGCACCCGATGGTGAGCAGATTACCGAGAGGAAACCCTCGCTGCTCGACGCGCTGAGCAAGGGCAACGTGTACGCGTCGGAATGCCCGACGCGGCTCGTGCTCGATCGCATTGCGGATAAATGGACCGTCCTGATTCTCGCACTGCTGTCGCACGAGCCGCTGCGCTTCAACACGCTGCTGCGGCATATCGAAGGCCTGTCGCAGAAGGTGCTGTCGCAAACGCTCAAGCGGCTCGAGCGAGATGGGCTCGTCACGCGCACCGTATACGCGACGGTGCCGGTGTCTGTCGAATATGCGTTGACGCCGCTCGGCCACACGCTCGCGCGCTCGATCTCGCCGATCATCGTGTGGGCGGAAACGCACATCGACGCCGTGCTCGATGCGCGCACGGCCTACGACGCTCAGCAGGATCACGCGAGCGCCTGAGCGATCGCAGGCGTTCGGCGCATCGGCATCAGCGTTGCGGAAAATCGAGAAAAATAAATATCGCGGCGATGTGATTTTCATTTCCGCCGGACGCTTTTCAAACGAATCGAATCATCGCCATTGTTTCCTCTGTCGTGCGAAACGAGAGAAAAGTGCGGAAAGGGTTGCCTTGGTGCGCTGCGTCATTCATCATGCTGACGAGAAAGCGATGCGAAAGCTGTTCGATCGGAATTTGACATGATCTGGTACGATGTTTGAAAAAACGTTGAGAGCATTGAACGGTCGAGGTTTGTCGTGGCCCGAATGTTTGGAACCATGTGTCGGTTTACATGGCCGATTCATCGGATCATAGTCATGGCAAATAAAGCAGCACGATAACTACGAGCGTACTTACGGAGACTGAGGATGATACGCACATACGAGGGGGCGGCGGAGCCGCTGTATTTTCAAATTCCCGTTCGGGAAGTCGTCGCACGCATTGCTTTCCTGCGCAATCGCATCGCCAATTAGCCGTCGATTTTCATTCAATTTTCCGCTTGAGGGCGCCGCATTGCCATGCCGCGCCGCGAATCGGCGCGCGCATTGAATTCCGCGTGCCGGATCAGCACTGTTCGCGCTTGCGACCAGGCGTCGCGAATTGCCGCGTCGCCGACGGCGACACCGAAATACCAACCAGCCGGCGGGTGATCACGCTACGCCGGACGAGACCGGATTCGATCAAAAAGGAGGGGTGATGCTTTGCATTCCTAATCTTCGCGCAGCCGTGCTGTCCTGTGTGGTTGCCGCGATGCCGTTCGTCGCCGGCTGCGGCGGCGGGGACGATCCCGGCCCGATTCAAGTCGGGCAGTGCTCGGGAGGCTCGTGTCCGCCGAGCGGGCCGAGCACGACGCCGCCGACGGTGACGAAGCTGTGTCCCGACGCGCTTGATTACTCGACGACGTACACGGGCGGCTCGGGTAGCGGCGAATACGTGAAGGTCAAGTTCGATACGGCGAAGAAGACTTACCAGATGCAGTTCGTCGCATCGTCGGTGCCGACGTCGGCGGGGCAGATCAACAACACGCGCGCCGGCCTCGCGATCAGCGGCACGTTCCACAACGCGACCGGGCTGCCGACCGCCGAGCAGAATCGCTGTGCGTTCGTGCTCGACAACGGCGCGACGAGCGATGGCGCGTACTCGGTGACGATCAACCGCGCCGATCCGCCGATGCTGTTCGTCGGCATGGGCGTCGTGGGCGGCGGGATTCCGGGCGCGACGGTCGCGTTCCCGGGCCTCGAACTGTTCCCGGGGTTCACGATCGGCGCGGTGCCGTCGCGCACGTTCGATTTCTATCCGTTCATCGGCTTTACGGACACCGAAACGGACTTCACGAAAGTGGCGGGCGTGTACAACGAAGTCGGCGTGCATCTTCAGCCGACGGGCACGTCGTTCCAGACAGTGGCGCCGCAAGGCTGGCAGCCGGACGTCGTGAACTGGACGCAGACGCTCAACGCGGACGGCTCGTGTACGATCACGCCGGGCAGCGACTATTCGTGCCGCACGACGGGCACCCCGTGGACGCTGCGCAAGAACGCGGACGGCACGTCCGACAACGTGTTCGTGAGCCATCCGCAGCCGAACCAGCCGTATCCGTCCGCCGGGCAAGGGCAACCGCTCGTGATCGTGACGCCGAGCCAGGCGCAGGGCGTGATGATCGTCGGCAGGCTCAATGGCCAGCTCGTGCCCGTCGTCATTCGCGTCGGCTACGCGAACGTCGACTCGGGCAATCCGCTCGGATCGGTCGCGGACGCGGAGATCGGCATCTCGGTGCTCGCGCCCGCCACGCCGGTCGCGGCGAATTCGCTGCAAGGCGGCTACATCGGCGCGACGAGCGCGGTCGCGTGCGGCGTCGTGAGCTTCGGCGGCACCTCGACAGCCCCCGCCAACAGCGGTTCCGCGTTCGACAACACGGTGCCTCATCCCGAATTGCCCGGCACGTATCGAGACGGCTTCTTCTATCCGTCCGCCGGCAATTGCACGGATGGCTCGGCCGTGTCGACGCTCGCGGCGAACTATACGTCGACGCTGTTCCAGGGCGCGACCGCCGCGTTCCTGGACCCGATGACGTCGTCGGTGAGCGCGCAGTTCTCGGTGGACTACACACAGACGACGCCCGGCAAGATCAAGGTGACGGCGACGCGCGACTTCGACGCGCAAGGCAGCGCGGGCACGGTCGCGATCTTCAGGAAGGGAGATTACGGCTGGCTCATCAAGGTCGGCAACGTCTACGGGATGGTCGTCAACAACAGCCAGTACAACCCGTTCTTCACGGTCGGCGCTTTCGTTCAGTAACGCATGACTTCGCGGCGGCCGGCGCGCCGCCGCGGACTTCAAAATATCGAGGATTCCTATGTATTGGAGAAAATCGCTGGCTGCCGCCGTATTGGCTTCCGTCCTGAGCGCCTGCGGCGGCGGTGACGATCCGCCGCCCGCGCCCGTCGTCCGGCTGTGCCCGAAGACGATCGACTACAACACCGTGTTTACGGGCGGCTCCGGCTCGGGCGAGCTGGTTCGCGTGCAGCTCGACACGACGAAGATGACGTTCCAGATCACGTATCTCGCGTCGCCGGTGCCGGCGACGACGGGCACCGTGCAGCCGACCCGAGATACGCCGCCGAACAACATCGTGACGGGAACGCTGACGGACGAGACGGGCCTGCCGACCGAGAAGCTCAACCAGTGCACGTTCCGGCTGAACAACGCGAGCCTCGATCCGAACCGCCCGGCGCGCGTGTTCCTCGGCGAGGGCGTGCTGGGCGGCGCGATTCCCGGCGCGACGATTCAATTCGGCGGCGTGATCGGCGTCGGGCAGATTCCGAAGACGACGTTCCCGTACTATCCGTTCATCAGCTTCTCCGATCAGGAGACCGATCTTTCGAAGATCGCGGGCAACTACAACCAGCTCGGCTATCACCAGGTGCCGTCGCAGAACTTCGCGCAGGCGGCCGTCGACGCGAAGGTCACGATCAATGCGGACGGCACGTACGTCGAGACCGACAACTTCGGCAAGAAGAACGGCGGCCAGCCGCTCGCGTCGAGCGCGATCGTCAATCAGAAGCTGACGCTGCGCGCCGACGCGCCCGTGTTCCAGTCGCTCAACTATCAGCCGCAGATTCCGCCGACGCTCGCTTCGCTCGATCCTTCGAAGGCGGGCAAGGGCATCCTGATCGTCGGCAAGCTGCGCGATCAACTGGTGCCGGTCTTCATTCGCACCGGCGCGGCGAATGGTGATCTGACGCAAGGCGCGCCCGTCGCGGACGACGAATCGGGGATCTCGATTCTGAGCCCGCAGAAGACGCTCGCATTGGGCTCGCAAGACGGCGAGTACACGGGCGTCGACAGCCTGCTCGATTACCGCGCCACCGCGCTCGTCGGCGCGCAGGCGACGCTGCTCGATCCGTTCCATGCGTCGCAGGTCGCGCTCACGCGCTCGCTCAATCTCGACTACACGCAGGCCGTGCCGGGCGTCGTGACGACAGTCCAGACCAGTGCGGCGTCGGGGCCGCCCACCGGCAAGTTCGTCTTCACGGGCGGCGTATTCGGCTTTCTCGACATGAGCGATGTCAACAACCCGTACTTTACGGTGGGCGCGTTCGTGCAATAAGCCTAGCGCAAGACAGGAGACACACGGCGATGCGCGGCCCGCGGGCGCGCATCGCGCGATCGAAGTATCAGGAGACCTTATGAAGAAGCTGATTGCCGCGTGCGTCGTTGCCGGTGCATCGACGGGCGCTTTCGCACAGCAGGCGGGCGACTTGGTCGCGACGCTCGGCTGGCTCCACGTGATGCCGCAGGATTCGACCAACGGCCTCACCACCAACGTCGTGAACTCGCCGATCAACGGGCCGCTGCGGCTGCCCGGCTCGTTCACGTCGCCGGGCACGAGTCTCACGGTCAACAATGCGGACACGGTGGGCCTCACGTTCACGTATTTCTTCACCGATCACATCGCGGTGACGTCCGTGCTCGGGATTCCGCCGGAATTCGCGTTGACGGGGCACGGCGTGATCAGGCCGCCCGGTCCGTCGGGCTCGCTCGGCAACGTCGATCTCGGCAATCCGGCGAATCAGCCCGCCGTGAAGAATGCGCGGCAATGGAGCCCGACGGTCATCCTGAACTACTACTTCAATTCGCCGACCGCGAAGTTCCGGCCGTTCGTCGGCATCGGCGTCGCGTATAGCTGGTTCTCGAACATCGAGCTCAACGGAAATTTTGCCAAGGACATCAACGACAACCTCGGCAGCGTGCTCGCCGCGGGCGCCGGCAAGCCGGGGCCGACGTCGGTCGAGGGGAAGGCCTCGTCGTCGTTCACGCCGGTCTACAACATCGGCGCGAGCTACGCGTTCGCGAAAAGCTGGGCGCTGACGGCGACGCTGTCGTACATGCCGCTCAAGACGTACTCGTCGCTCGTCATCAAGGCCGCCGACGGCACGACGCTCGCAACGACGCGCACGAAACTGAAGGCCGATCCGCTCATCACGTTCGTGGGGATTTCCTACAAGTTCTGAGCCGCGGGCGCGCGGCGCCGGCGCCCGGGCTTCCTTGTGACCGAGCGGACCGAGGTTCGTCAGCCGCAACGTCACGCCACTGGCGGCAAGCCGCCATTCGTCAAGTGAGGCAGACCCATGCGTAACCGTAAATTTGTTCCGTTCGTTGTCGCGCTGGCATTCGCAGCGGCCGCAGCTACGCCCGCACTCGCCGTCACCGTGTCCCGCGCCGACGGGCAGCCGATGAACCCGAACGGCGAGCCGTTCTCGGCGACGTCGGCGCCCTACGAAACACTGCTGTCGAAGGGATCGATCAGCGCGAACTGTGTCGCGACGTTCAACGGCACAATCACGCCCGCAGGCATCGTCAACATCACGTCGACGACGTTTACCGGCACCAACAGCCTGTGCAGCCTCATCAAGGGCAGCGCAAGCGGCCTGAATCCGTGGACGGGCCAGGCCGACAGCGCAACACAACTGACGATCAACAACGTGCAGGTCAACGTGTCGATGCTCGGCCAGTGCGGCCCGAGCAAGGTCGTGACGGCGTGGAGTGATACGAACTCGTCGCTCACCTTCAGCAATGCGGCGCTGGCGCCGGACTGCAAGGTCACGGGGACGGTCGTGACGTCGCCGAAGTTCCACGTCCAGTAATTCGTCACGGTTTCGGCGCAGGGCGGCTCGTCGATCATGAGCCGCCCGCGTGCATCGCGCGAATGCGGCTGCCAGGAGCCGCCGCGTTCGCAAGACGACGAGTGACGGGAAAGTCGCCTGACGCGAGGGCAGCCGCACATGCCGTTGTGCCGGCATGTGCGGCCTGGCGAGCATCGCGATCGCGCTGGAGGGGCAAGCGCGTCGCGCATGCGTGCACGGGGCGCACGCTGGTATGCGAGACGAGCATGAAGGCGAGGGGACCGTCGTGCCGATGCTTCGGAGCCCGATCGAGTGCAAGGCGGGCGCGAGTCGGCCGTTGTCGAAAAGAATGGGGCGACGCGTTCGAGCATCGACACGCCGCGCAGGACCGAGCCTTCGACGCATGGGCGAGGGCGGCGCGCGCGACGTGCAGCGACAGTTGCCGTCGCCCGAGTGCGGACACGATCCGCATCGCTATTTCTCGGATGACCCATGCCTGACAGTCATAATCATCGCGTCGACGCCGAAGGCCCGTCGCTCGGCAGCTTGCGCACGGCAGCATGGCTTCGGCATCTCCTCGATCATGCGGAGCGTTTCGCATCCGCTGCGGCGGCAAGCCGCGAAGCGCGCGTCGCGACTGCCGCGTGCAACACGCTCGCGAGAGCGGACGCGCATGCGCGGCGCGGGCCGACGGCCGACGCCGATCTCCTGAACGAACTGCTCGCGGCGCTGCGGGGCGACGGCACATCCGCCGACACGGCGCTCGCCGCCGAATATGGCGCATTGGCGCGCACGCCGACGAAACGGCTGCTTGCGGCCGTCGACCGCTACCTGCCGGGTTCGAAGGCCGTGTTCGACGGCGCGTATGGCGTCGCCGACGCACTCGGCTACGACGATCCCGAAGTCGGCTGGGCCGCGCTCGATTCGATCGAGCTTGGCATCGGGCGCGCGTTCGCGGCGGATGGCGAAGCCGCGGACGATGCGATGCGCGGCATCGTCAGCTTCGACGGGCCGGCGGCGGGGCGGGTGATCGACCGGGCGATCGCACGCATGTGGGGCGCGCACGAGAGGCGTGTCGACGCGTTGGCCGCGTTGGCCGCGTTTTCGGCGACGCTCGCGACGAATGCGACGAATGCGACGGTCACCGTCGATGCATACGGCGGCGAGCACAACGGCGTCGCCGCCGCGATTCTTCGCGAGCGCCGGGACCTTGCGTCGACGGAAGGGCTGCTCGCCGCGCTTGCCGTTTGCCGGCTCGAGCGTCTGACGGGCGCGGGCAGCTTCTGGGCGTATTACCTGCTCGCGGGCGTGATGATCGCGGCGCCGCAGGCCGTTGCCTCGATCGCCGCGCGGTTTCATCGCGACGCGCTGAGCGCCTGGCTCGACATGCTGCTCGCGTCGCCCGCGCGCAGCGGGATCGGCGAGGCGGGCGAGGCCGCGCTGGCGCGCTTGGCCGCGTCGATGAGCTTCACGTCGCAGCACAATCCGATCGTTCACACGAGGCGCAGATCGATGCGCTGAACGGCGCGAGCCGCGCGCGCGGCGCGGCTCGCGCCGTTTTGCTCAGATCGACAGGCAGATCTTGCCGAAGTGCTTGCCGGCGGCCTGGTGGCTGAAGGCGTCGGCGATGTCGTCGAGCGCGTACGCGCGATCGATGACCGGCTTGATGCCGGTCGCGTCGATTGCGCGCACCATGTCGATCTGATGCCGGCGGCTGCCGACGATCAGGCCTTGCAGGTTCTGCTGGCGGGCCATCAGCGCGACGGTCGGCACGGGGCCGGCAATGCCGGTCAGCACGCCGATCAGCGCGATATGGCCGCCGATCCGGCATGCCTGGATCGATTGCGGGAGCGTGTCGGGGCCGCCCACTTCGATCACGTGGTCGACGCCGCGCCCGCTCGTTTGTTCGAGCACCTTCGCCGCCCAGTTTGCGTCGCGACGATAGTTGACGACGTGATCCGCGCCGAGCGCACGCGCCCGCTCCAGCTTCTCGTCCGACGACGACGTGGCGATCACGGTCGCGCCCATGCGTTTCGCGAACTGCAGCGCGAAGATCGACACGCCGCCCGTGCCGAGCACGAGCACGCTGTCTCCCGCCTTCAAGCCTCCGTCGACGACGAGTGCGCGCCAGGCGGTGAGGCCCGCTGTCGTCAGCGTCGCGGCTTCTTCGTGCGTGTAGCCATTCGGCGCGTGCGTGAACCAGTGCGCGGGGCGCACGACCGCTTCGCGCGCGTAGCCGTCGACGCCATCGCCCGGCACCGTCGTGAAGTCCGCGGTGGTCGGCCCGCCGTCGAGCCATTGCGGGAAGAAGGTCGACACGACCGCATCGCCGGGCGCGAACTCCGTGACGCCTTCGCCGATCGCTTCGACGACGCCCGCGCCGTCCGACATCGGGATGCGTTTGTCGGCAGTGCTCAGCCTGCCCGTGACGACGCCGAGGTCGTGATAGTTGAGCGAGCTCGCGTGAATGCGAACGCGGATTTCTCCCGAGGCGGGCGCGCCCGGATCGGCGAGCGTCACGCGTTCGAGATGCTCGAGGCCGGCGGGCTGGCGCAACATGATGGCTTTCATCGATTCGACTCCTGTGAGTGGCGAGCGCATCGCGCGGTGTGCGAACGATGCGCCCGGAACGGCCGGGTGGGGGCGGCCGGCGGCGGATGAGCAAATTGTCCGCATGTACTTCTTTCGATGCAAGAACGTACAATTAAAGCCGGTACTATCAATTTTGTAGGTATATGCGCGATGCGACCGAAGCGTTTCGACAGCAAGAGCGGGTGTTCCGTCGAGGTGACCCTTTCCGTCATCGGTGGATTGTGGAAGCCCGTGATCCTGTTTCATCTCTTGAAGGAGAAGAAGCGCTTCATGGAGCTCACGCGGCTGATGCCGAACACGACGCAGCGAATGCTGACGCTGCAATTGCGTGAGCTCGAGGCGGACGGGATCGTCGTGCGCCACGTCTACCCGCAGGTGCCGCCGAAGGTCGAATACGAACTGACGCCGTTCGGCAAGACGCTCGCGCCCGTGCTGATCAGCTTGCGCGAATGGGGCGATGCGTATCGGACGCATCAGTTGGCCGCGGGTTCGACCGAGTCGGCGCGCGCCGCGGCGACCTGCGACGCACCGGCTCGGCCACGCAAACGCACGGCCGGCGCGATGAAGGCCGCGTAGCGCGCCGATGACCGCGGATCGGCCAGGCGCGCCTTCGCCTGATTTTTCAGGCCCGGATGCGGGATCGACGTCCACGACAAGTACGTCGCGGGCGCTCCTCTGGACGCCGGTCGAGATCTTCGGCGCGGGCTTTTCCCTTCTCGTCTTTGGAAGCGTGGATCGCCGTGCCAGATACCGACGAAGATGTCCGCTTCATGAACAGCCACGAGTTCATTCGATCTTTTTTGCGCGAACGCGCATGATCCAAAAAAATTTTCGGATCGACATTTCCTATTCATTTAAAACGGAATTTTGTGAAATTTTGGAAGGAATGTGTGCACGGGATATGAGGATTTGTATTTCTATATGAAAGGTAATGGCCGATGCTGTCCCGCTGCGGAGCGCGTACGGGATGGGCGTTCAAGTCTGATGAACGCTGACCGGTCCCCTTGGAGGAGGGTTATGGAAGTGCGTTGACTCGCGCGACGTATCGGCCGCTCTTCAGCGATCGTCGTGCTGAGGGGGCAGACAGGTTTGATGTGAGATATCGAAAAAATTTTTATTGAATTTTCATTGGATTTTTATGGAATTTATGCTCGCGTATTTCAACGGGATATTTGAACATCGAGTGTAACGGAATGGAATGCGATGTTACGTTACGGCCTGCGTAACGGCGGCATCGGATCAGGTCAACTATTCTGTTTGTGCGATGTATCGAGCAATTAAATTCGTCCTGGTATTGTTTTCCTGATGGAAATAGTGCGCGATCGATCCGGCGCACATGCTGGCATGCTCCGTGCGACGACCTCGGCGCCGTAACGACGGCGGTACCCATCCACACGAGGTCACATATGAAACAAAACTTCAGGTTGACGAGCATTGCACTGTCCGCTGCGGTCGCATTTGGGGGCGCGGCTGCGACGCCGGCTGTCGCAGGCGGGTTGGACACGCTTCCGATTTCCGCTTCGGTGGCCGACCTTGGCGGTGCCGGTTGGGGCGGCGCGACGTTGGCGCTTGCCGGCGGAGCGCAACATGGATCGATCCATGCGAGCGCGCTTGGTTCGGCCGATGCCTCGATCAGCAACGGCGCACTCGACAACCTTACTGGCGCGCTCGCGAACGCGGCGAGCCACAATCCGATTCAGGGGGTGGCGAGCGGCGCGGTCGGCACGCTGACGAATCTGGCGAGCAACAACCCGCTGCCGGGTGCGCTGAACAACGCGGTGAGCACGCTGCAAAACGCGGCGGCGAACAATCCGCTGTCTGGTGTCGCGAACACCGTGGTCGGCACGCTGACGAATCTCGCGAACAGCAACCCGGTGCCGGGTGCATTGAACAACGCGGTGAGCACGCTGCAAAACGCGGCGGCGAACAATCCGCTGTCCGGCGTCGCGAACACCGCGGTCGGCACGCTGACGAATCTCGCGAACAGCAACCCGCTGCCGGGTGCGCTGAACAACGCGGTGAGCACGCTGCAAAACGCGGCGGCGAACAATCCGCTGTCGGGCGTCGCGAACACCGCGGTCGGCACGCTGACGAATTTGGCGAGCAACAACTCGCTGCCGGGTGCGCTGAACAACGCGGTGAGCACGCTGCAAGGCGCGGTAGCGAACAACCCGCTGTCCGGCGTCGCGAACACCGTGGTCGGCACGCTGACGAATCTCGCGAACAGCAACCCGCTGCCGGGCGCGCTGAGCAACGCGACTGGCGCATTGGCCGGCGCGGCCAGCAATGGCTCGGGCGCACTGGCGGGGGCCGCGAGCAACGTGGCTGGCGCGATCTCGGGGGCGGTGAGCAGCAATCCGCTGCCGGGCGTCGTGAACAACGTGGTCGGCACGCTCGCGAACGCGATCGGCGGCAATCCGATCACGCCGATCACGAGCGTCGTGAGCGGCCTGACGAGCGCACTTCCCGTCGCGAACCCGACGGCCACGTTGACGGGAGCGGTGAGCAACGTCGCGGGCACGCTCACGAGGGCTGCGAACGGTAATCCGGTCACGGGCGCGGTCGGCGGCCTCGTGAGCGCGCTGCCCGTCGCCAATCCGGCCGGCGCCCTGACGAGCACGGCGAACAACGCGGCAGGCGCGATTGCAACGGTCGCGGGCAGCAACCCGGCTGCCGCGATTGGCGGCGCTGTCGGCGGCGTCGCGGGCGCGTTGACGGGCGCGGCCGGCACCGGCGTCGCGACGGGCTCGCAACTTGGAAGCGTCGGCTCCGCGCTGATGGGCTCGGGCGCGGCCTCGGCAGGCAAGGTCCTGACGTCGGGCAGCAATGCGTTCGGCAGCACGGCCGCGTTGACCGGCTCGCTGTTGTCGACGGGCGCCGCCGCCGCGAGCACGGTCGTCAACTCGGTGGGCTCGTCGGTCGGCACGGTGGTGGCGTCGCTGCCGAACCTGAGCGTGTCGTCGTCGAAGTCGACGGCTGCGGCGTCGAATCCGCTTGCGCCGGTTTCCTCGGCGATCGCGACGCTCGCCGGCGCGCTGCCGAAGTAATGGCGCGCGGCGCGCCCCGGCCCGGTAGTGGGGCGCGCTCATCGTGGCCGGCCGGAAGACGAAGCAGGGCGGCATGGCGGCGACGCCATGCCGCCTTGTCGTTGTGCGCCCAGCATGGGCGCACTCCTGCGGGTGCAAGTCCCGCCATAAGCTGGTCACGGCGAATGAAGTGAAGCGCAACTGCATGAGGGCGACCAAGTGTGGGGAGGAAGCGTGGATCGCAAATCGCGAGCCGATGAACAAGAACTGCATGGAAGGCGCCGCCGAGCAGGGATGGCGGGGTGGTCAGTGAGCGATACGAGGGCACACCGCAAGGTGGCCCACTCTCGCCGCTGCTGACCAATGTGTTGCCGGGTGTTGCTGGACGAGGTGGATCGAGCGTTGGACAGACGCGATGCCCCGGCTCTCATAACCTCAACTGCTCGAACCGCCCGGTGCGGACCCGCATGCCGGGTGGTGGGAGGGGATCGGTCAGATCAACTGACCGCCCCTATCCCGATTCCACATCGCGTCCGTCGTCTGGCCGACGATGCGGGCAAGGCCGCGACGCCAGCTTGCCGGTGCCGTTCCAGGCGTGTCAAGAAGGGGCGAACGACTGGAGTCCGGACTTGGACGTAAGGATTATGTATGCGATGATCATCCGCTCGGCGCCGGGTCGATCCGGGCGTGGAGTCGGCTTCGGTCTTGCTCCGGGAAAGACGCGCGTTCCTTCGTCCGGTATTCGCCAGGATTGCGTCGTGCCTTGACAAGTCATTGTTTCGATTGGATTTTTTTCTGATCGTTAGCGACCCCTTCCAAGCGTTTCCCGCACATTTCGCGGCGCCGAAATTGTGGGGGGGCGCTCAATCTGAGCATTGATAAGCAAGGGGTGAAAGTGGCCGAAGCCCGCGTCGCACGGGCCGCTCGGCCATTTCGTGGGCTTTCGAGAAAATCCGAAAAACTATGCAAAAACCGAGCGGATTTTGCAAAAAAACCGAGCAGGCCTGCACGGAAGTGAGCGGATCGTGATCAGAGCGGCGGTATCACGTCGATTTGATATGACAGGGACAAATAACCTGTGAAAAACGACGGTACTAGCCTGCGGCGAGGGTTAAAGCATCACTAATCGCCTTGGTGTCGATCTTACCCGTGGCGACGAATGATCGATAGAGGAGGGCAATTGCGGCAGCTTTCTTCGCGGAAGAAATATCCTGTCCTGACTCCCGGAGAGTGTTTTCAACGCCTTCGAGAACGGCTTGGAGCGTCGTTTGTGACAACTCGTCACGCTTTGCAAGGGCGTCACTGACGATTCGTGAGACCAACTCATACGTTGCGACTGGGTCGGACTCGGACCGCTGCCATCCAGTCTCGTTACGCTCGTGTTCCTCAGCAGTTTTTACCGCTAGCTCGACCTGTTGATGGTCTAAGCCGAGGCGTTCCGTAATGTGGTTTAGGACCGTACGAAGTGCCATGGTGGCGATCATATCGCTGGTCGTGCGTTCTCCCAGCACTACGTACCACACGTCCACCCCAAGCCGTCCCGCCGCCTCGAGATAGGCGGCGTCAGGTGTCCGCTCGCCCGCTTCATAGGTGTATTGCGCAGTCTTGCCGATACCACAGGCCGCAGCAAATTTCGCTTGGCTAAGCCCCAACCGCTCCCGTTCTTCACGCAGACGCTCGTGTTGAGTGTTTCTCTTTTCTGACATAGGACCTGTTGACATGTATCGCGAACGCGAGTAAGTTCGCAAATGCGATACATGTTCGCGTTTGCGATATTCAATCTTAACAGGTGACATATGACGGTGAAACTCAAGACACGGGAGGAAGTGCTGGCCGACTTCAGCCGAAAGGGGGTCAGTGTATCGAGCTGGGCGAAAAGACACGGCCTCAACCCTGCCGTTGTGCATGCGGTTCTAAAGGGGACGCGGCAGGCAAGGATCGGGCAAAGCCATAAGGCTGCGGTCTTACTCGGCTTGAAAGAGGGGGAAATTGCCGACGACGTATGCGACACCTTCGACAGCAAAGGTGTCGCGCCTTCGCGGTCGCTGGCTGAGCGCCGCGACACCCATAAAACCCATGACGAATAAAGGCGAGAACGTGATCGGCAAAGGCGAGCGTGAATGGATCACGACGCGTGAAGCTGTCGCGCTTTTGGGCGTCGGTAAGGATGCAGTGATTCGTCGTATCAAGTCCGGCGAGCTTGACGCGGAGACGATTCGCGCGAACGGTGGCGAACAGTTCCGCATTCGCTTCGACAGCCTTCCTGCCACCGCGAAGGCACGCTATTACGTCGAACGATACAGGCTGGATCGCGACGAGCCAATCTCGACGGAGTCGCGGGCCAAGTCCAACGATTGCGCTACCGAGACATGGCGGAGGTTTGAGGACGCGTCCGACAGACTGAAAGCGCGCGCCGAACGAAACCTTGTCGCGGTTCTCTCGTGGTTCGAAGCGCTTGCAGCAGGGAAAAGCCGCATGGCAGCGTATGCCGACATTCAACGGGAGCACGGCATAGGTCGGATGGCGCTCAACCGCTGGTTGAAGGAAATCGACGGGCAACCGCGTGAACACTGGCTTGCGCTCGTTTGCCCGGACTACCGAATCGACAACGCAAAGAAAGCCGAGTGGTCGCCGGCAGCGTGGGAGTTCTTTTTGCGCGCTGCAATGGCACCGGGTGCGAAGGTTCGTACCGCATGGCGTCGCACGCAAGAGGCGGGTGCGTCCCTTGATTGGTCGATTCCGTCATATGACACGGCGAAGCGCGACTTTCTCCGAGTGCCGGAAGACGTCCGGACTCTGCTCAAGAGCGGTGGGACGGCCCTCAAGGCGCTGTCACCGACGCAGCGTCGCGATTACACCTCGCTCAGTTTGCACGAACTATGGTGCCTTGATGGTCGCCGGATTGACCTGATGGTGCGCGACGACGATGGAAGTCTCGGCGTCAAGGGGCGCGTGTTGCGTCCGTACGTGCTCGGCATTCAAGAGGTTCGTACGCGCGTCATTCTCGGCTACGCCATTTCCGCATCGCTCGACGCCGACGTTGTTAGACAGGCATTTCTCAGCGCAATGACTCGCACCAATCGAATCATCCCGCGCGGAATGTTGATGGACAACGGTATGGAGAACGCCGCGAAGGAAATTTCCGGCGGCGCGCCGTGGCGACGGCGCGGGAAGGTGAAAGACGACGAGATCATCGGCCTCTTTCCCATGCTCGGCGTTCAAATCACGTGGGCGATGACCGCACACGGCCAGTCCAAACCAATCGAGCGTGCATTCGGCACGATCAAAGATCGGACGGAGCCGCGCCCGGAATTTCAGGGTGCGTATTGCGGCCACAAGCCCGATGCGCGGCCGGAAGAGTGGGATGCACGTAAGGCGGTGCCGCTTTCCCTTTTTCGCAAGGTATTTGCCGACGAGGTAGACGCGTATCACCGGACTCCGCATCGGGGCCAAGGCATGGAAAAGCGCAGCCCTATGCAGGTATATGGCGAGTTGAGCCGCGAGGGCAGCACGGTTGCGCGGCGGATAACCGAAGCACAGGCACGTTTGTGCGCTTACTCCGCAGTGCCGGTCACGCTGAACCGTCGCGACCATTCGTTCACGATCCTCGGGAATCGCTACTGGTCGGAAAAACTGGCCGCGTTGCCGGGCGGCAGCGGGTACTACGTGCATTACAACCCCGACGATCTTACGCAGGCGGTCTATCTGTACAGGGGCGAGAAGCTTATAGCCGAAGCGACGATGACGACGCTCACGCCGTTCCTCGACAAGCGCGCGGCGAAGGAGCATGCGAAGCGACGCGCCGACTACATCAAGAGTGTCAAACAGCAAGCAAAAGCGCTGCATGCGCTTCAGGCCGATCCCGCCGATTGGTTGGGAACCGAGGCCGATCCTGTGACGGGCGAGATTCTACCGATTCCGCAAGTCATCGAAATTGTGAACGCGCGTGCCGATGCGATGCCGCATCCGGACGGCGCAAAGGCTCAAGAGGATGCAGAGATTCAGAGGCTTGTCGATGAAATGGAAGAAACCCTTGCCGCCGAACGCGCACCCAAGCGCGCATTCGGCGGGGCTTAGCAGGGCCATGCGTCGGGCGTTAGCGCGCCCTTGCATGAATCGAGGTAGTTAAACCCCAAGCGAGAGAGGTAAGTGTAAATGACTTTAACGCAGACTAACAGCAGTACGCCCACGGGGACCACTGCGGAGAACGTTCGACCAATCCGGCAGAGCATTTCGGAAAGCTCGGCCCGTGGCCGCGTGTCGGAATTGATCGACGGCGGTATTGGGATGGGCCGGATCGCGGTCGAGGCCGGTGTGTCGAGCGCCGATCTGAAACGGTGGGTGGACGGCGCGAAGGCTGATGCGGTGAACGATGCGGTCGCTGTTTGGCTATCGGATATTGACGACGAAATGCGGGCGCACGCCGATGACTTCACGGAGACGCCAACCGCTCGTCGGATCATGCGAGCGTTCGATCAAGCGCGGCAAGCCAAGGACGATCGCGGCCAGCGCGGAATTGCGTTGATCTATGGTGCGTCCGGCATTGGGAAGTCCAAGACTGCGCGGTATTACGCGAAGCGTGAGAACGCCATGGGGCATGTCGGTTCAACGAACGTGGTGTACGTGCAGCTCGATGGCGAAAACACCACATGGACGGCCGCGCTCAACGCCGTTGTCGGCAGCGCGCGGGGAGCATATGGCCTTGACGCGTATAAAGAGCGGAATCTGCGGCAATGGATTACTCAGCATGTGCCGGAAGGCGGGATGCTGATCTTTGATGAGGCCCAGCTTCTGCCGACGCGACGCCTTGATGAACTTCGCATCTTTCCGGATGAGTGCGGGATCGCCGTTGCGTTCATGGGAAACACGGCTGGTTACAAGGCGTTGGAGTCGGCGAAGATCGCGCAGATCACGTCGCGTGTTGGTGGTGCGCGAGTTGTCGCAGATAAACCGAGCGAAGGCGATGTTGACGCCCTGTTGGAGGCTTGGAATCTGAGAGGGCGAAAGTTGCGCGAGCTGGCAGTCATGATCGGCACGCAGGACGGTGGCTTGCGGTTCCTCGGGGCAACGGTGCAGGCGGCGCGTGTCTACGCGAAGGCCAGTGGTCGTGATATTGACGAGCGCACGTTTAAAGCGGCGGCTGTCAGCGTCGGCGCATGGGGGATTCAGTAATGGCGGGCATTGCGGTGAAAGGAACTCGTCTGTACTTCGCGAAGCCTAGCCAGCTTCTCACCATTCGATTTTTGGTCGGGGCTGCTGGATTTAACGGGATGGACGATCCGGAGTTTCTGAAGATACTCAAGCGCATCGCGAAGGTTGACACGCTTGAGCAACTGTCGGTTGCGCGTGCAGACAGGGTCATCGAAGTGTTGAAAGGACGAATCTAACGGGGCGTGTATGAATAACGGTCAGCAAATCAATCTGAAGGTGGCGCATGTCAATGTCGCCGCGCCGCGCGAGAACTTGGTCAACGCAATTGGGGTGATTATGGGCGAAGCACATGACAGGTCACGGGGCCAGCGTCAGCACGATTTCGATTTCGAGGATGATGTGAATATCGCGACGCGGGCGCTCAAGGCCGTAAGCGGGTTGTGTGTATCCGGTGACAGGCCGGGGAGCTATCACCTTGACCATGTCAAGGGGGATCAGCTTGTCGCCCTGCTGGATCTGATTACGGATCGGCTCGAACGTTCTGCGCGATAGCCGCTATAAGCGGCCTGCTGTTCGGCTGGCACCCTTGGTATCAGATTTCTCCGCGAGGGGCGTTAAACCCCCGTTAAAAACGGTCCTAGCCATATCGGCCGCAAGGTGGTACGCATCACGGTGGCGACGCTCAAGCGTCGCCATTTTTTTGGGGCCGCATGTGACCGATGTAGCAATTTTCCCAGTGACATAGGCCAGCCTGTTTTTGCTTGGTGATTCGCGGTCAAATCTTGGCAACGGAAATGTTTCCGGTTCAGGAGCCCAAGTGAAAACTGTTGAAGAGGTACTTTTCCCCAAGGAGCGGGTGCGTCCCGAGGTGACGCGTTTCGAGCGCCTTAGCCGATTCATCGGCGAATACAACGCCAACAACCTGTGCGATGAGGTCGGCGGACAGGACATGATTATTCCGCGCTTGAGCGACAAATATACGCCGTTTGATCGACTGTTTGGCAAGAAGCTTGCGCGAGAGGTGCGGGCGCAGTTCGGCGGTATCGTCGTCTACGTACCGCAGCAAGTTGGCAGTGGGCATAGCGAACGCAATGCCGACATCTGTTCGCGCCGAAACGACGGGGCGACGATCGCCGCCTTGGCGCAGCGTTTTCAACTGACGGAGCGCCGCATTCGCCAGATCATCAACGAAGGAAGTGGGGAATAAGCGCGACCATGATTATCAACGGAACAAACCTCAACGCCATTTATACCGGCGTCAAGACGGCCTATCAAAACGGATTCGACGGTGCGTCGTCCGTATAAAGACTTGGCTACGAAAGTGCCGTCCAATACTCGCGAAGAGCACTATACGTGGCTGGGGCAGTTTCCACGCCTGCGCGAATGGATCGGTGATCGTGTCATCCAGAATCTGAAAGCGTACGAATACACGATCAAGAATCGGAAATTCGAGTCCACGATCAGCATCGAGCGAGACAACATCGAGGACGATACGTATGGCCTGTTCGCTCCGCTCTTCAAAGACATGGGCGGTGCGGCGGCGGTCCATCCCGACGAATTGTTGTTCGAATTGATCGCAAGTGGCTTCACTGCCAATTGTTACGACGGACTTCCCTTTTTCAGCGACCAGCATCCGGTCGGTAAAGATAGCGAGTCGAAAGCCTCGAACTGTCAGGTTGCAAAGAAGGGTGAGGAAAAGGCACCGTGGTATCTGTTGGATACATCGCGGTCCCTGAAGCCGTTTATTTTTCAGGAGCGTCGCCCGTATGCGCTTAATGCGCTGACGAACTTGAATGATGCTTCCGTGTTCCTGAAAGACGAATTTCTGTATGGCGTCGATGCGCGCGTCAACATGGGGTTTGGGTTCTGGCAACAAGCGTTCGGCAGCAATCTCGCATTGAACTCTGACAATTTCGACGCGGCATATGCAGCAATGACCAGCCTTCAATCCGATGAGGGACGTCCGCTCGGAATCAAGCCGACCATCCTGCTTTGCGGTATGTCGAATCGCAAGGCTGCATTTAATGTCGCGCAAGCGGATCGTCTTGCCGACAACGTGCCGAATCCGAACTACAACCTCGTACAAGTGGTTGTCACGCAGTATTTGCCGTAAGCGGCGAGAAGCATAGCAGTGCGGTTGTTCCGCAAAGGCGCGAGATAGGTTGACCATAGCGCCCGCGCGAGGGTTTACGGACCCATCCATGACCCATGGTCAACCTTGGAGCCGGTCGCAGTCCACCGCCAGAAATGGCGGCCCCCTGTGACCATCATCATTTTCAATATTATTCGCATAACGAATCAAATTTTTGGGTGAACGAGAATGCAAAAGATCAATACGCCGGATGGCAACTGGCATGCGGGCGATCCTTCGCAAGGCATCAAAGGATCGGTTGTCACACGAGAGTTCATGCAAGCTGTGCAGGATGAGCTTGTCGCCGTGCCGGAAAGTGTCGGCATCAAGCTCGATCCGGCCGACAACAGGCAAGTCCTCAAAGCGATTCAGAAGATCGTCGTCGATGCGGGCGCGAACTATCAGCCCAAGCTCGATTACATGCCGGTTCAACAAGGTACTGGTGCTGGTCAAGGTTCCAATACGGTGAGGATCGGTTGGGCGACGGATGGTTCGGGTCTGCGTGTGACGGTCGATACAACCGACGTCGGCGTGGTCGCGTTCGCGAGTCAACTTGCTGCATATGCGACGCAGCAGTGGGTGCTGAACAACGCCGTTCCCAAGGGCGGAGGCGCAATGACTGGTACGTTGGCGGTGCCACAGGTTCAGTTGAGCCTGGGGCATACGGACAACGACGGCACGAAGCCGATGATCTACAACGACCCGTCCGTCAGAAACGTTGTTTTCCGAACTGGTCCATCGAACGCGTACAAGTACACGGTGATCAATGAAAACGGCGTCATGAACCTTTCGACTCGACCGAGTTTCGCAGGATCGACTCCTTGGGACACTGGTAACTTCGACCCAAACTCGAAGCTGAACACGTCCGGCGGAATCGTTGGCGGCCGCTTAGCGCTCAGCAAACAAGGCTGGCAGGCGGACTTACAGCTTAGAAACTGGCGAGATGGCCAAGACGTTAGCACGTACCTCCGAGCGCGCGATGACGGCGGTTTCGAAATCATCAACAACGCCTACAGCGCAGTAACGTGGGCCGTGGATGATTGGGGCAACATGTTCTCGCGAGGCTCGCATCGCATGACGCCGGACGGAAACTGGTGGTTCGCAAACCGAGGCTGGTCGAACGATGTGCTGAACGACTTGTACAACCGGGACAATGGCAAAGCGAATGCAGGTGCAACGTGTCAGCCGTACGATTTTGCGGAATTCGGGCCGATCAAGAGTAACGGCGGTAATGGACCACATCAGGTGGATGCTCCAGACAGTTGGATAATGAAAGGCGTGCGATGTGGTGATTGGGTGGGGCCATCCGGAGACGCGGTTGGCTCGTTATACATCCGCTGTGTTCGACTGAGGAACCAATAAGGAGCATGTATGGTCGAGCATGAGTTGCTCATTTTGGCGATAGAGGAAAAGTGGCCCGATCTCGTCCACGGTCGTGACTATTGGGTCGGACATCCGCTTGACCCGGTCACGGGGCTTCAATCGGGAAACGCGTTCATTGCCGAGTGGAAGTGCGATGTCGATGAACCTGACATAGGCAGCCTGCTTTCACGCGCAGAGGAATTGCGGCCAGTCTTGGTTGCGGAAAAGGTACGTGCGCGCCGTGACTCGTTGTTGGCTGCGTCTGACTGGACGCAAGCACCCGACGTGCCGGCAGGCACCCGCGAGAAGTGGACAGCATATCGGAGCGCGCTTCGCGACATACCGAATCAGCCTGGCTTCCCATTCGATGTTGAGTGGCCGGAAGCGCCGACAGATTGATTGCGGACGTGCCTCGCAACAATGGGGGCGCGATAGCCCGCGCTGCCGACTCATCGCGGGCCATCCAGCGTCCTTTGGTCGCGTCAGTCGGGAGCTTGTAACGGCTGGAAGAACGAGTATATACGCCGATTGGGTCAAGCGCCTCGCTGACTGGGTCACTTACAGCGTTTACGGTCGGCCGCTCGGCGAGTGCAGTTCGAGCCGTGCCATCTTTCCATGTGCTAGGTTTTTCTGCATACGAATGCCAAGTTTGTCTGCGCGCTTACAGAAATTTTCCCGAATCGTGCGCATCGGCACTTCTTGAATTTGTCAAAACCCGTCCATATAATTAGCACTCGCTGCACGAGAGTGCTAACAAATCCTGCCGGACGGCTTGCCGACCGGTAGTTTCCCTCAGCGTTCTTCAGTCTCAATCAAGAGAGGAGTGAATATGAACCTTCGTCCGTTGCACGATCGCGTGATCGTCAAGCGCCTGGATCAGGAAACCAAGACCGCCTCGGGTATCGTCATTCCCGACGCAGCCGCTGAGAAGCCGGATCAAGGCGAAGTCCTGGCCATCGGCCCGGGCAAGCGCGATGACAAGGGCGCTCCGATCGCACTCGACGTGAAGGTCGGCGATCGTGTTCTGTTCGGCAAGTACGCTGGCCAAACCGTCAAGGTCGACGGCCAGGAACTGCTCGTGATGCGCGAAGAAGACATCATGGCTGTGGTCAACGCTCAGTAAGCGTTCACCAACGGATCACAATCTCAGAGATTTCAAGGAGTTAGAAGATGGCAGCTAAAGACGTCGTATTCGGCGATTCCGCACGCGCGAAGATGGTCGAAGGCGTGAACATTCTCGCCAACGCCGTGAAGGTCACGCTGGGCCCGAAGGGCCGCAACGTGGTGCTCGAGCGCAGCTTCGGCGGCCCGACGGTCACGAAGGACGGTGTGTCGGTCGCGAAGGAAATCGAGCTGAAGGACAAGCTCCAGAACATGGGCGCGCAAATGGTCAAGGAAGTCGCTTCCAAGACCAGCGACAACGCAGGCGACGGCACGACGACGGCAACCGTCCTCGCGCAATCGATCGTCCGCGAAGGCATGAAGTACGTCGCATCGGGCATGAACCCGATGGACCTGAAGCGCGGCATCGACAAGGCCGTCGCGGCCGCCGTCGAAGAGCTGAAGAAGATCAGCAAGCCGTGCACGACGAACAAGGAAATCGCGCAGGTCGGCTCGATCTCGGCGAACAGCGATTCGTCGATCGGCGATCGCATCGCTGAAGCGATGGACAAGGTCGGCAAGGAAGGCGTGATCACCGTCGAAGACGGCAAGTCGCTCGCCGACGAACTCGACGTCGTCGAAGGCATGCAGTTCGACCGCGGCTACCTGTCGCCGTACTTCATCAACAACCCGGACAAGCAAGTCGCCGTCCTCGACAACCCGTTCGTGCTGCTGCACGACAAGAAGGTGTCGAACATCCGCGATCTGCTGCCGGTGCTCGAGCAAGTCGCGAAGGCTGGCCGTCCGCTGCTGATCATCGCTGAAGACGTCGAAGGCGAAGCGCTCGCAACGCTCGTCGTCAACAACATCCGCGGCATCCTGAAGACCGTTGCGGTCAAGGCGCCGGGCTTCGGCGACCGTCGCAAGGCGATGCTGGAAGACATCGCGATCCTGACGGGTGGCCAGGTCATCGCGGAAGAAACCGGTCTCACGCTCGAGAAGGCAACGCTGGCGGAGCTGGGCCAGGCGAAGCGCATCGAAGTGGGCAAGGAAAACACGACGATCATCGATGGCGCTGGCGAAGCCACGAACATCGAAGCGCGCGTGAAGCAAATCCGCACGCAGATCGAAGAAGCGACGTCGGACTACGACCGTGAAAAGCTGCAAGAGCGCGTGGCGAAGCTGGCCGGCGGCGTGGCGGTGATCAAGGTGGGCGCTGCGACCGAAGTCGAAATGAAGGAAAAGAAGGCACGCGTCGAAGACGCGCTGCACGCTACCCGCGCTGCCGTTGAAGAAGGCATCGTCCCGGGCGGCGGCGTCGCGCTGATCCGCGCACGCACCGCGATCGCCAGCCTGACCGGCGTGAACGCCGACCAGAACGCCGGCATCAAGATCGTGCTGCGCGCAATGGAAGAGCCGCTGCGCCAGATCGTCACGAACGGCGGCGAAGAAGCGAGCGTCGTGGTGGCGGCGGTTGCCGCAGGCCAGGGCAACTACGGCTACAACGCAGCGACGGGCGAGTATGGCGACCTGGTCGAAGCCGGCGTCGTCGATCCGACGAAGGTTACGCGCACCGCGCTGCAGAACGCGGCTTCGGTTGCGGGCCTGCTGCTGACGACGGACGCGGCCGTTGCCGAACTGCCGAAGGAAGACGCTCCGATGCCGGGCGGCATGCCGGGCGGCATGGGCGGCATGGGCATGGACATGTAATTGGCTTGACGCCGATTGCATCGAAGGACGCGCGGCGACGCGCGTTCTCCCAAACGAAAACACCCGCAGCGATGCGGGTGTTTTCGTTTGGGGCGGCGTTATCGAATGCCGGCGGCGCGGGACGCGTGGCCCAGGGCCGATAGCCCGACGTCGGGAATCGG
Organism: Burkholderia sp. MSMB1589WGS; assembly: GCF_001636105.1. Lineage (NCBI taxonomy): Bacteria > Pseudomonadati > Pseudomonadota > Betaproteobacteria > Burkholderiales > Burkholderiaceae > Burkholderia > Burkholderia sp. MSMB1589WGS. Next base: position 1,115,852 of record NZ_LNJT01000007.1, on the reverse strand, counting down.
ATACCGGAAGTCGGCGCGCGCTAGCCGTGGGGCGAGACGCCGAATGCCGCATGTCCCGGCGACGGCCGAGCCCGTGCCCGGGCCGGCGCACCGCGGCGTCAGTTCGTCCGCTTGGCGAGCCCGGACGGCGCGGGCGATTCGTCTTCGTTGCTGCGGGCCCAGAAGAAGCGATCCGGCAGGTAAGCGCCCATCCCGGGGCGAAACGCGTCGCGCGCCGCCTGGTACAGATACTCCTGCGCTTCGCGCACCGCCTCCGGCGGCTCCTGGCCGTTCGCGAGCAGCGCGGCGATCGCCGCGCCGAGCGTGTCGGTGATGCCCATCAGCCGGTGCGGCGTGCGTTCCCACAAGTCCTGCCGGATCTGGCCTTCCTCGCCGTACAGCGAATTGACGAGCCGGTGCGAGCCGGTCTCGGTCGCCAGAATGTACTCGCAGCCCTGGCCGAGCAGATGCGAAAGCGCGGCGTCGAGGTTCGGCGCCTCGGCGTCGCCGTCCGGCTGCGCGAGCGCGATGAGCGTCGCATGGTCGGCGACGAGAAGCGTCGTCTGCGGCGCGAGCAGATCGGCGATCGATTCGCGCAGGTCGTCGGCGGCGAGCACGTGCTCGTCGTCGAGCGTAAAGTCTGGTGCGAGGACGAGCGGCACGCCGTCGTAGTCGGCGACCACCTCGGCGATCGCGCTCACGACTTCCGCCCGCGTCGCCGCGCCGATCTTGAACGCCGCGACGGGCATGTCTTCTAGCAGCATGCGCGCCTGAGCGGCAACGGTATCGGGGTCGAGGCCGGTGACTTCGTCGCACGCGGCGGAGTCGCGCACCGTGTAGCCCGTCAGCACGGATACGCCGTGGCAGCCCATGCTCGCCAGAGTCATCAGGTCGGCCTGCAGGCCGGAGCCGCCCGTCGGATCGGACAGGCCGAAAGTGAGGACGATCGGAGGGGTGTTGCTGGACATGAAAATGGGGAATGAGGAAACGATGAAGCCGATTGACGGGATGCACCAGCCCAGTGCGCCCGCGCAGTCAATTATGCGGCGGATTCGGTCCGCTCGAAGCGTTTTTTTATCGCGTTGCAGCGAGCAAACGCGACTAGAGGTCGATTGCTAGGCAGTCCGCCGCCGACACGGTACCATCATGGCTCTCAAATCAACGGACTTTCCTTTACGCGGCTTAAGATGGAATATAAAAGCTGGATGTGCCTGATCTGCGGCTGGATTTACGACGAAGAAGCTGGGTTGCCGGAGGAGGGCATCGCCCCAGGCACACGCTGGGAAGACGTTCCCATCAACTGGACATGCCCCGAGTGCGGCGCGCGCAAGGAAGATTTCGAGATGGTTCAGATCTGACCGTCTCGCGTCGGCGGTTCGGCATCGAGCGAACCGCCCGCGCCGGCGCGGCAGCATCGACGGGTTGAGGCGCCGCTTGCGGCGCGGCTTCGTTTCTGGTGCTGACGCTCGTGCCCATTACCTCTGAAATCGCGACGGTTCCGGTTTTCGACGCCTTGCCCAATCCGCGAGGCGGCGCAGTGCCCGCGGCCGAGGCGGCGCTGCGCGCCGCGCAACAGGCGTTCGAGCGGCGAGCCGATCCGGCCGGGCCGCTTGCCGCCGCTGCGGCGGCGCTGCAGGAGGCCGGGTGGCTCGCCGCGCAACGCTTTGTCGCCGCGCTGGCCCATGCTGCGCCAATCGCCGCGACCGAACTGCAGCCGATCGCATTCGAGGCCGCGCTGCGGGATTTCCGCGCGGCGCTCGAGCGGCACAATTTGCGCGAGCTCGCCTGCTCGCCGCTTCTCTTCGAGCATTACCGCGCGCTGCGCGCGCAGGCCGCGAGCGACTTGCGCATGGATACGCCGCACGGCGCGCTCGCGCTTGCCGGCCGGCCGGTGCCGCCCGCGACGCTGTACGCGCTGTCGCCGCATGCGCTCGCGCATCTGCGCGCGCGCTACGAGCAGGCGCTCCTCGGCGCGCTGCGCGCGTCCGAGACGGCGACCGACAAGGCGCTCGACGGGCTCGCCGATTGCGCGGCCGAACTCGCCGGCCCGTTTCCCTATGACTTTTGGCGTCTCGCCGGCGCGTGCATGCGGGTGCTGCGCGTGCGCGGCGGCGTCGAGCTCAAGCGTTTTCTCGCGCGCTGCAATCTGTTGCTCGGCGAGCAGGCGCGCGGATTGCGGATCGCGCCCGCGGCGCTCGTCGACGAGGCGCTTGCGCTTTTCTGGCGCGACTACGCGCTGTACGGCGCGGCGGCCGAGGACGTCGCCGACGTCGAACTGCTGCACGACTACGGGCTGACCGTCGCGTGGCACGTTGCGGGCACGCAGGCGTCCGAGGCCCTGTGGGAGGCCGACGCCGCGCGCGCCGAGGCGGACGCGGTGCGGGCCGCTGCGGCGCGCGAGCTCGGCGTCGTCACGGTCAACGCTCAGGCGTATGACGATTTCCTGCAGACGGCCGATGCGTCGATGACCGAGCTGGCGCTCGATCCGCGCGCGGCCGACGCGGGCGCCGCCTTGCGGGCGGCGCAGGCCGCGTATCGCGTCGGCTCGGCCGCGTGCGCGCTCGGCCTCGGGCATACGGCGCTCCTGGCCGACGCGCTCGGGCTCGCATGGCGCCGCCACGCGCATCTCGGCGCGACGGACGACGCATGCGCCGCCGCGTGCCGGCAGGCGGTCGACGCATTGCGCGCCGCGTTGCACAGGATCGCGGCGGGGATGGCGCCGCCCGATCTGTCCGACGCGTGCGCGGCGCTCGCGGGCGCGTTGTCGGGGGCGGCCCGCGGCGCATGACGGGGCACGCGGCGGGGCGTGCCGCACGGCCGGATTCTTGCTTTCGGCCGATGCGGCGCAATCGCGCGCGGCGCGCGTGCCGATTGGTCGCGAACGCGTGATAGAGTGAGCGATATGTCGTGTCGACCCGCGCGGCGTACGAGGCCGCGACATGCGGCGCCCGTCGCGCCGCGAGGTCTTTGCTAAAATTCAAACCATGCCAAAGAGTTCCGATCGCATCAACCTCACCAACCAGTTTCTGATCGCCATGCCGAACATGGCGGATCCGACGTTTTCGGGAACGGTGGTCTATCTTTGCGATCACAGTGAGCGCGGCGCGCTCGGTCTCGTCATCAATCGTCCGACCGACATCGATCTCGAGTCGCTGTTCAATCGCATCGACCTGAAGCTCGAGATCGAGCCGCTCCTGCACATCCCCGTGTACTTCGGCGGCCCGGTGCAGACCGAGCGCGGCTTCGTGCTGCACGAGCCGGTCGAGGGCAGCTCGTACAACTCGTCGATGGCGGTCGAAGGCGGGCTCGAGATGACGACGTCGAAGGACGTGCTCGAGGCGGTCGCGACGGGCACGGGCCCGAAGCGCTTCCTGTTGACGCTCGGCCATGCGGGCTGGGGCGCGGGCCAGCTCGAGGAAGAGATTTCGAAGAACGGCTGGCTCACAGTCGCGGCCGATCCGCGGATCGTGTTCGACACGCCCGCCGAGGAGCGCTTCGAAGCGGCGCTCGGGCTGCTCGGCGTGAGCTCGTCGATGCTTTCCGGCGAGGCAGGGCACGCATGAGCGCGGCGCTTTCGCGCGACGCGATGCTCCTGGCGTTCGATTACGGCGAAAAACGCATCGGCGTGGCGATCGGCAATCTGCTGACGCGCACGGCCCGCGCGCTCGTCATCGTTCCCAATCTGAATCGCGAGCACCGCTTCAAGGCGGTCGGCGAGCTGATCGCCGAATGGAAGCCGGACGCGCTCGTCGTCGGCCTGCCGCTGCATCCGGACGGCGCGCCGCACGAAATGACGCAGCGGGCGAAGCGCTTCGGCAATCAGTTGAACGGCCGCTTCAACCTGCCGGTGAGCTGGGTCGACGAACGCTATTCGTCGGTGGAAGCGCGTGCCGGCCTGCGCGCGCGCGGCGACGCCGCGGATCGCGTCGACGCCGAAGCCGCCCGCGTCATTCTTCAACAATACCTCGACGGATTGCCCGATCATCATGAGTTCAATTGACGCCGAGGCGCTCTATCGCGTCCTGCTCGACCAGATTCGCGGCGCCTATGGCGACGCCGCGTTCGCCGAAGCCGGCGGGCCCGTGCTCGCCGGCATCCACAGCGGCGGCGCGTGGCTCGCCGAGCGTCTTGCGCGCGACCTCGGCGCGCCGGGCTTCGGCGTCGTCAACGTCGCGCTGCATCGCGACGATTACGCGAAGAAGGGGCTGCACAGCCAGGCAAGCCCGACGTCGCTGCCGTTCGAAGTCGAGGGGCGGCGCATCGTGCTCGTCGACGACGTGCTCTATACCGGGCGCACGGTGCGCGCGGCGCTCAACGAGCTTTACGACTACGGGCGGCCCGCGGCCGTCGAGCTCGCGGTGCTCGCCGATCGCGGCGGGCGCGAGCTGCCGGTCGCGGCGCGCTTCGTCGGCGGCACGCTCGCCGTCGACGCCGACGCGACGCTCGTGCTCGAGCGCGCGGACGCGGGCCGATTCACGCTTCGCACCGAGGCGCGCGGCGGCTGACGCGCGCGACGCATTCCGGCCGCCCGCGCGCGTCGCGCATCCGGGCGCCGTTTGGCAACACGTTGGAATCACGCACATCATGACGACCGACACCTCCGGCCGCACCGGCAATCCCGCTGCGGCCGCACCCGCCGAGCGCTTTCGCTACGGCTTCCTGAAGGGCAACCCGCAGCTCACGAAGAACGGCGAGCTCAAGCATCTGTTGACGATCGAAGGGCTGCCGCGCGCGATCCTCAACCAGATTCTCGACACCGCCGAGCAGTTCGTCAGCGTGACCGACCGCGAAGTGAAGAAGGTGCCGCTCTTGCGCGGCAAATCGGTGTTCAACCTGTTCTTCGAGAATTCGACGCGCACGCGCACGACGTTCGAGATCGCCGCCAAGCGCCTGTCCGCCGACGTGATCAACCTGAACATCAACGCGTCGTCGACGAGCAAGGGCGAATCGCTGCTCGACACGATCAACAACCTGTCGGCGATGCACGCCGATCTCTTCGTCGTGCGCCACGCGTCGAGCGGCGCGCCGTACCTGATCGCCGAGCACTGCGCGCCGCACGTGCACGTGATCAACGCGGGCGACGGCCGTCATGCGCACCCGACGCAGGGCCTCCTCGACATGTACACGATCCGCCACTACAAGCGCGACTTCACGAAGCTGCGCGTCGCGATCGTCGGCGACATCCTGCATTCGCGCGTCGCGCGCTCGGACATTCACGCGCTGACGACGCTCGGCGTGCCCGAAGTGCGCGCGATCGGCCCGCGCACGCTGCTGCCGGGCGGGCTCGAGCAGATGGGCGTGCGCGTGTTCCACAATCTCGACGAAGGCCTGAAGGACGTCGACGTGATCATCATGCTGCGCCTGCAGAACGAGCGGATGAGCGGCGCGCTCCTGCCGTCCGCGCAGGAATACTTCAAGAGCTGGGGCTTGACGCCCGAGCGCCTCGCGCTCGCCGCGTCCGATGCGATCGTGATGCACCCGGGGCCGATGAACCGCGGCGTCGAGATCGACTCGCAAGTGGCCGACGGCCCGCAATCGGTGATCCTGAACCAGGTGACGTTCGGCATCGCGGTGCGCATGGCCGTGATGGGGATCGTCGCGGGCACGAGCGACTGACGCGGCGCGGCGTCGCGGACGTTTCTCGCCCGCGCGCCGGCTTCGACGAAATCAACGCAATCAACGCATCAACAGGCAGCGCATGAAGATTCATATCAAAGGCGGCACGCTCATCGATCCGGCGGCCGGCACGCAGCGGCAGGCCGACGTGTTCGTCTCGGCCGGCAAGGTGGCCGCGATCGGCGCGGCGCCGGCCGATTTCAACGCGGCGAAGACGATCGACGCGACCGGGATGATCGTCGCGCCGGGCTTCGTCGACTTGTCGGCGCGGCTGCGCGAGCCCGGCTACGAGCACAAGGCGACGCTCGAATCCGAGATGGCGGCGGCGGTCGCGGGCGGCGTGACGAGCCTCGTGTGCCCGCCCGACACCGATCCGGTGCTCGACGAGCCGGGCCTCGTCGAGATGCTGAAGTTTCGCGCGCGCAACCTGCATCAGGCGCACGTGTATCCGCTCGGCGCACTGACAGTCGGCCTGAAAGGGCAGGTCATCACCGAGATGGCCGAGCTGACCGAGGCGGGCTGCATCGGCTTCACGCAGGCGAACGTGCCCGTCACCGATACGCAGGTGCTGCTGCGCGCGCTGCAGTACGCGAGCACCTACGGCTATGCGGTGTGGCTGCGGCCCCTCGACGCGTTCCTCGCGAAGGGCGGCGTCGCGGCGAGCGGGCCCGTCGCGTCGCGGCTCGGCCTGTCGGGCGTGCCGGTCGCGGCCGAGACGATCGCGCTGCATACGCTCTTCGAGCTGATGCGCGTGACGGGCGCGCGCGTGCACGTCGCGCGGCTGTCGTCGGCGGCGGGCGTCGCGCTCGTGCGCGCGGCGAAGGCCGAGGGCCTGCCCGTGACTTGCGACGTCGGCGCGAATCACCTGCACCTGATCGACGTCGACATTGGCTACTTCGACGCGCAGTTCCGGCTCGATCCGCCGCTGCGCGCCGAGCGCGACCGCGAAGCGATCCGCGCCGCGCTCGCCGACGGCACGATCGACGCGATCTGCTCGGACCACACGCCCGTCGACGACGACGAGAAGCTGCTGCCGTTCGCCGAGGCGACGCCCGGCGCGACGGGCCTCGAACTGCTGCTGTCGCTGACCGTGAAGTGGGCGCGGGAAGCGGGCGTGCCGCTGGCGCGCGCGCTCGCGACGATCACCTCGGCGCCCGCCGACGTGCTGAAGTTGCCCGCCGGCCGCCTCGGCGAGGGCGCGCCGGCCGACCTGTGCGTGTTCGATCCGAATGCGCACTGGCGCGTCGAGCCCCGCGTACTGAAGAGCCAGGGCCACAACACGCCGTTCCTCGGCTACGAGCTGCCCGCGCAGGTGTGCGCGACGCTCGTCGCGGGGCAGGTCGCGTTCGAACGCCGCTGACGAGAGCCACATCATGAGACCCCTACGCAAGGCGCGCCTCGTCCTGCATCTGCTGCGCGGGATGGCGCTCGTCGCGCTGCTCTTCGAGTGCGTGACGCCCGAGCGCCGCCAGGACATCACGCGGCGCTGGACGTTGAAGATGCTGCAGCTCTGCGGGATGCGGCTCGTCGTGCACAACGACGCGGCGCGGCTCGATGCGCGCGCGCTCGTCGTCGGCAATCACGTTTCATGGCTCGACATCTACGTGATCAACGCGTGGCGGCCGACGCCGTTCGTGTCGAAGGCCGAGGTGCGCGCATGGCCCGTCGTCGGCTGGCTCGCCGAGCGCCTCGGGACAGTGTTCATCCAGCGCGAGAAGCGCAGCGAGGCGAAGCGGATCATGCACGAGCTGTCCGAGCGTCTCGGCAACGGCGAGCTGATGTGCGTGTTTCCGGAGGGCACGACGTCCGATGGCCTCGGGCTGCTGCCGTTCCATTCGAACCTGTTCCAGGCGGTGGTGTCGGCGGGCTGCTCAGTGCAGCCGATCTGCCTGATGTATGAGGACGCGCACGGCCGGCAGTCGGTCGCGCCCGCGTATGTCGGCGACCTGCCGCTCGGCAAGTCGCTCGATATGGTATTGGCGAACGGGCCGCTCACAGCGCACCTCTACGTAGGCGAGCCGATCGCCGCGACGGGCGACCGGCGCGAGATGGCCGCGCTCGCGCGCGCCGCGGTCGCCGACGCGCTCGCACGGATGCAGCGGGACGTCGAGCGTCCGCTCGACGCCGATCTCGCGCGGCTCGCGGCCGCCGCGTACCCGGCGCCCGCGGAGTCTGCCGGTGAACCCGAGGCCGCGGCCGAGCCCGAAGTCGGCGTCGACGCGATCCCGCGCCGCGAAGGATAGGCGCGCCGGCGCATCGGCCGGCCGACGCGCGTGCGCCCGCTGCCGTGCGCGGGCGGGCGCGCTGCCCGCGTGACCCGGCCCTGGACTATTCGTCCGCCGCTTCGCAGCGCTCGCACGCAACCTGCGTGACCTTGCGCGCGGCCGGGGCGTCGGCGAGTTGCACGGCCGACAGCCGGTTGCCCCACACGCATCCCGAATCCAGCGCGACCAGGTTCTCGCGCAGCATCAGCCCCAACGCGGCCCAATGGCCGAACACGACCGTCACGTCGGCGGTTTTTCGCCCGGGCGCGTCGAACCACGGCAGATAGCCGGGGGGCGCGGACGCCGGGCCGCCGTTTGCCCGAAATTCCATTGCGCCTTCCGGCGTGCAGAAGCGAATGCGCGTGAACGCGTTGAACGCGACCCGCAGCCGGTCCGTCTTCTTCAGATCCGGGCTCCAGCAATTGGGGTCGTTGCCGTACAGGCTGCGCAGCGTGTCGCGCCAGTTCGGCGCGCGCAGCGCGCGCTGCAACTCGTCGGCGAGCTCAAGCGCGAGCGTCGCATCCCATTGCGGCAGCAGGCCCGCGTGCACCATCAGCATGCCGCGCTCGAAGTGTGCGAACGGCCGGTGGCGCACCCATTCGATCAGATCGTCGGCGTCGGGCGCATCGAGGATCTCGCCGATCGTGTCGCCCGGCTTCAGCGTGCGAATCCCGGCCGCGACCGCAAGCAGGTGCAGATCGTGATTGCCGAGCACCGCGACCGCGCGCTCGCCGAGCGCGACGATCTCGCGCAGCGTCGCGAGCGACGCGGGGCCGCGGTTGACGAGGTCGCCCGCAAACCAGAGCGGGGTGTCGGCTGCCGGAGAGAGCTTGCCGAAGAGCTGCAGATACGCGGCGTGGCAGCCTTGGAGGTCGCCGAAAGCGATCGGCGGGCTGCTGGAGAAATTTGTCATTCCTTTGCATTCGTGACGAAACCGGGTTCACGGTATCACAAGAAACCACATCGATCCGAGTGGATCGGCGACGGAGAAAATTTAACCTTGCATCGATCTCTGCGGTAGAAACATTCTCGAAAATGGCAGATTGACAGCAAACTTATCGAGCTGTTTCAAGATGTTAGAGGGATGTTTTTTCACTTCCTTGCCCGTATAATTGCGGCCTTGTGGGGCAGTAGCCGTGCACTGCCGACTTGGGCGCATGGCTCGATCGAGCCACGCGGCCGCAACCGGCGGTGACATTCGAGCGACCAACGGCATTCTCCCGAACATGCCGGCCATGCTGCATCACGCCGGTTGTTTGACCGACTCCCAATTTCAGCAAAGGAATTCCATGATCTTGGTAACGGGCGGCGCCGGTTTCATCGGCGCCAACTTCGTGCTTGACTGGCTGGCTCAATACGACGAGGCGGTGCTGAACGTCGACAAGCTGACGTACGCGGGCAACCTCGGCACGTTGAAGTCGTTGCAGGGGAATCCGAAGCACGTGTTCGCGCGCGTCGACATCTGCGATCGCGCCGCAATCGACGCGCTGTTGGTGCAGCACAAGCCGCGCGCGATCCTGCACTTCGCCGCCGAAAGCCATGTCGATCGGTCGATTCACGGTCCGGCCGATTTCGTGCAGACGAACGTCGTCGGCACCTTCACGCTGCTCGAAGCCGCGCGCCAATACTGGAGCGCGCTCGACGCCGACGCGAAGGCGGCGTTCCGCTTCCTGCACGTGTCGACGGACGAAGTGTTCGGCTCGCTGTCGCCGGCCGATCCGCAGTTCTCCGAAACCACGCCGTACGCGCCGAACAGCCCGTACTCGGCGACGAAGGCGGGCTCCGACCATCTCGTGCGCGCGTATCACCACACGTACGGGCTACCCACGCTCACGACGAACTGCTCGAACAACTACGGCCCGTATCAGTTCCCCGAGAAGCTGATTCCGCTGATGATCGCGAACGCGCTCGGCGGCAAGCCGCTGCCCGTCTACGGCGACGGCCAGAACGTGCGCGACTGGCTGTACGTCGGCGATCACTGCGGCGCGATTCGCGAGGTGCTCGCGCGCGGCGTGCCGGGCGAGACGTACAACGTCGGCGGCTGGAACGAGAAGAAGAACCTCGACGTCGTGCATACGCTGTGCGATCTGCTCGACGAGGCGCGGCCGAAGGCCGCCGGGTCGTACCGCGATCAGATCACATACGTGACCGATCGCCCCGGCCATGATCGCCGCTACGCGATCGACGCGCGCAAGCTCGAGCGCGAGCTCGCCTGGAAGCCGGCCGAGACGTTCGAGACCGGCTTGAGGAAGACCGTGCGCTGGTATCTCGACAGCCAGGAATGGGTCGACGAGGTGGTGTCGGGCGACTACCGCAAATGGGTCGAAACGAACTACGCGCAACGCGCGTAAAGGTTGAATCGATGGCGCGCAAGGGCATTATTCTCGCCGGCGGTTCCGGCACGCGGCTGTATCCGATCACGCACGCCGTGTCGAAGCAGTTGCTGCCGGTCTACGACAAGCCGATGATCTACTACCCGCTGTCGACGCTGATGGTGGCGGGCATCCGCGACGTGCTGATCATCTCGACGCCGCAGGACACGCCGCGCTTCGAGGCGATGCTGGGCGACGGCAGCCAGTGGGGGATGAACCTCCGCTACGCGGTGCAGCCGTCGCCGGACGGGCTCGCGCAGGCGTTCATCATCGGCCGGGAATTCGTCGGCCGCGATCCGTCGACGCTGATTCTCGGTGACAACATCTTCTACGGCCACGATCTCGCGAAGCAGCTCGAGCGGGCATCGGCGCAGGAAGCGGGCGCGACGGTGTTCGCTTATCACGTGCACGATCCGGAGCGCTACGGCGTCGTCGAGTTCGACCGCGACTTCCGCGCGCTGTCGATCGAGGAGAAGCCCGCGAAGCCGCGTTCGAATTACGCGGTGACGGGGCTGTACTTCTACGACAACCAGGTGTGCGACATCGCGGCGGACATCAAGCCGTCGGCGCGCGGCGAGCTGGAGATCACGGATGTGAATTCCCGCTATCTCACGGCGGGCGCGCTCGACGTCGAGATCATGGGCCGCGGCTACGCGTGGCTCGACACCGGCACGCACGATTCGCTGATCGAGGCGGCGACGTTCATCGCGACGCTGCAGAAGCGCCAGGGGCTCGTCGTCGCGTGCCCGGAGGAGATTGCGTACCGGCGGCAGTGGATCGACGCGGAGCAGGTGCTCAAGCTTGCGCAGCCGCTCGCGAAGAACGGCTACGGACAATATCTGAAACACATTCTCACGGATCAAGTTGCATGGCCATCCAAGTAACGCCGACGGCGCTGCCTGAAGTCAAGATCATCGAGCCGAAGGTGTTCGGCGACGCGCGGGGCTTCTTCTTCGAAAGCTTCAATGCGCGCGAGTTCGCCGAGCAGGTGGAGGCGGGCGTCGAGTTCGTCCAGGACAATCATTCGCGCTCGGCGAAGGGCGTGCTGCGCGGGCTGCATTATCAGATCCGGCATGCGCAGGGCAAGCTCGTGCGCGTCGTCGAGGGCGAAGTGTTCGATGTCGCGGTCGATATCCGCAAGAGCTCGCCGAACTTCGGCAAGTGGGTGGGCGTCGCGCTGTCGGCCGAGAATCACCGGCAGCTTTGGGTGCCGCCCGGCTTCGCGCACGGCTTCGTCGTGCTGTCGGAGTCCGCGCAGTTCCTCTACAAGACGACCGATTACTGGTATCCCGAATTCGAGCGGAGCATCGTGTGGAACGATCCGACGATCGGGATCGAATGGCCGATCGATTTCGAGCCGCTGCTTGCCGTGAAGGATGCGGCGGGCGCGAAGCTGAACGACGCGGAGGTCTTCGCGTGAGGATCCTGGTTACCGGTCAGAACGGGCAAGTCGGATGGGAATTGCGTCGCGCGCTGGCGCCGCTAGGCGACGTCGTCGCGTGCGGCCGCGAAACGGCCGATTTGTCCAAGCCCGAGACGCTGGCGCCGCTGGTGGCGTCCGTCAAGCCGGCCGTGATCGTCAATGCGGCGGCCTATACGGCGGTCGATCTGGCCGAGGAGCAGGAAGCGCTCGCCCATCGCGTGAATGCGGAATCGGTCGGCATGCTGGCGCAAGCCGCGCGCGCGCACGATGCATTGCTCGTTCATTATTCGACCGACTACGTGTTCGACGGGACATCTCGCGTTCCGTACGCCGAAACCGAGCCGACCTCGCCCGTCAACGCGTACGGTCGCACGAAGCTTGCCGGCGAGCGCGCGATCGAGGCGGTTTCCGGCGACTGGCTGACGTTGCGCACGACGTGGGTCTACGGCGCGCGCGGCCGCAACTTCCTGCGCACGATGCTGCGCCTCGCGCACGAGCGGGAAACGCTGCGCGTCGTCGCCGACCAGATCGGCGCGCCGACGTCCGCTCGCATGATCGCGGACCTCACTGCGCACGTGGTCGCTCACGCTCAGCGTGAGCGACGGACCGGCAATTTCGAATCCGGCCTCTTTCACATGACCGCCGCCGGCGAGACGTCCTGGCACGGGTTCGCGTCGGCGATCGTCGACGCGGCGCGAGCGGTGCGCGCCGACGCGGTCAAGACGGAGACGGTCGAACCCATTTCGTCCGACGCCTATCCGACGCCGGCGCGCCGTCCGGCCAACTCGGTTCTCGACAACGGGAAGTTCGACCGGCGATTCATGCTCAATCGGCTCGATTGGCGTCAAGCGTTGGCGCTCGTGATCGACGATCTCGGGCTCGAGGGTCGCTGACGCTCGGTTTCGCAACAGGACGTGTTTATGGAAATGCGCAATCGGCTGCTGGGTCCGCTGCGGCCGCATGCCAGACGGATCGGGCGAAAGCTCTATCAGGCAGTCCCGCTCAGCTCGCGCAACAAGGCCCGGTTGACCGACGCCGTATTCCGGCTGGCAGGGCCGTTGTTCGAAGGGGCGGTCTATTACGAGACGTGGAAACGGCAGAATGCGCCGCTTCAGCAGGTGCTCGGCCGTGCACCGCTCGTCGACGCGGAAGACATCGACGCGGCGCTCGCGGGCCTTCGATTCGCCGAAATCGCCGAGCCGAAGGTTTCCGTCGTCATTCCCGCATACGGGAACCTGCCTTATACGCTGTCTTGCCTGCGATCGATCGCCGAGCATCTGCCGGCCGTGCCGATCGAGGTGATCGTCGCGGAGGATGCGTCGGGTTGCCAGCAGATCCTGCGCTTGCGGAACGTGCCGGGGTTGCGCTTTGTCGAAAATCCGCAAAATCTCGGCTTCGTGCGCTCGTGCAACCGCGCGGCGACGTTCGCGCGCGGCGAGTACCTGTATTTCCTGAATAACGACACCGAGGTGACGCCCGGCTGGCTCGACTCGATGCTCGCGTTGTTCGCCGCCCGTCCGGATTGCGGCATGGTGGGCTCGAAGCTCGTCTATCCCGACGGCCGTCTTCAGGAAGCGGGCGGCATCATGTGGAAGGACGGTTCGGCGTGGAATTTCGGGCGGCTCGACGATCCGTCGAAGAGCGCGTTCAACTACGTGAAAGAGACCGATTATGCGTCAGGCGCTTCGCTGCTGTTGCCGAAGCAACTGTTCGATGCGCTCGGCGGGTTCGACGAACGCTACGTGCCGGCCTATTGCGAGGACTCCGATCTCGCGTTCAAGGTGCGCAGCGCGGGCAAGAAGGTCTACTATCAGCCCGAATCGGTGATCATTCACTACGAAGGCGTGTCGAACGGCACGGATACGAGCACGGGCATCAAGGCCTACCAGGTCGAGAACCAGAAGAAATTCCGCGAACGCTGGCAGGACGTGCTGAGCCGCGATCATTTCGACAACGGCACGAACGTCGGCGCGGCGCGGGAGCGGACGCGCCGCCGCAAGACGCTGCTCATCGTCGACCATTACGTACCGCAGCCGGATCGGGACGCGGGCTCGAGATCGCTCGTCTGCTTCATTCACGTGTTTCTCCAGATGGGATTCAACGTGAAGTTCTGGCCGAGCAATATTTGGTATGACGAAGCGTATGTCAAGCCGCTGCAGCAGCTCGGCGTCGAGGTGTTCTACGGTCCGCAGTTCATCGACGGATTCGACGAATGGATCAGGCATGCCGATCAGGCGATCGACTACGTGTTCCTGAACCGGCCGCACGTGTCGAAAGCGTTCATCGCACCGCTGCGCAAGTACGCGCCGAACGCGAAGCTGCTGTATTACGGCCACGATCTCCATTTCGCCCGCGCGCTGAAGGAGTTCGAGGTCTCGGGCAATGCGCGCATCCGGAAGGATGCCGAAGCAATGCGTACGCTCGAAATGAAGATTTGGCGAAGCGTCGACGTCGTCTATTATCCGTCCGACGCCGAAACGGCGGTGGTCAACGAAATGGCGCCGGGCGTGAATGCGCGGACGCTGCCGCCATACTTCTTCCAGCCGAGACTCACGCCCGCCGGACGGCCGGATGCGCGCGAGCGCAACCAGATCATCTTCGTCGCGGGGTTCGGGCATCCGCCTAACGTCGACGCGGCGAAGTGGTTCGTGAGCGATATCCTGCCCCGGATCGTCGAGGCGGTGCCGGACGCGAACCTGATGCTGATCGGCTCGAATCCGACGGACGAGGTCAAGGCGCTCGCCGCGTCGAACGTTACCGTGACCGGCTATGTGACCGACGAACGGCTCGCCGAGCTGTACGATCGCGCACGCGTCGCGGTCGTGCCGCTGCGTTTCGGCGCGGGCGTCAAGAACAAGGTGGTGGAGGCGTTGAATTTCGGCGCGCCGCTCGTGACGACGCCGGTCGGGTTGCAGGGGCTCCCCGGGCTCGACGATGTGGTGCCTGCGACGGACGATCCTGCCGCATTCGCGCAGTGCGTGACTGGTTTGATTCGCGATGACGCTCGCTGGCAGACGCTGTCGGATGCCGGGCGTGCGTACGTGGCGAGCCATTTCTCGAGCGCCGCGATGCGCGACGTGTTCGCGCTGGACTTACAAACGAACTAGCGATGGCCGCGATGAGCATTGGTCAGAAGAAGGAAGTCGTGCGCGCTCGCGCGCCGCTGCGTCTCGGGCTTGCGGGCGGGGGGACGGATGTTTCGCCGTACTCCGATGATTTCGGCGGGCTCGTGCTGAACGCGACGATCGATCGATATGCGTATGCGACGATCACGCCGCGCCACGACGACAAAGTGGAGCTCGTCGCGGCGGACAGCTCGGTGGCATGGAGCGGTTCGACGGCTGCGTCGCTCGAACTCGTCAAAGGGCTCGAGCTGCATGTCGGCGTGTACAACCGGGTCGTGCGCGACTACAACGGCGGCAAGCCGCTGGCCGTCCAGGTGACGACGCACTCGGAGGCGCCGCCCGGATCGGGTCTGGGCTCGTCGTCGACGATGGTCGTGGCGCTGCTGCACGCATTCGTCGAGTATCTGCAGATCCCGCTCGGCGAGTATGAGATCGCGCACCTCGCATACGACATCGAGCGGATCGATCTGGCGCTCGCCGGCGGCAAGCAGGACCAATATGCGGCGGCGTTCGGCGGCTTCAACTTCATGGAATTCTACAAGGATCGCGTCATCGTCAATCCGCTGCGCGTGAAGCAGTCGGTGCTCGCCGAACTGGAGTCGGCGCTGGTGCTGTTCTACACCGGGGTGTCGCGTGAGTCCGCGAAGATCATCCAGGAGCAGACCGAGAGCATGAAGCGCGGCAATTCGGTCTCGGTGGAAGCGATGCACCGCGTCAAGCAGGAAGCGGTTCGCATGAAGGAAGCGATTCTCAAGGGCGATTTCGACAGCTTCGCCGAATCGATGCGCCTGTCGTGGGAATCGAAAAAGAAGATGGCGACCAGCATCAGCAACGCGAACATCGACGCGATCTACGATGCCGCGATCGCGGCGGGCGCGAGAGCCGGCAAGGTGTCGGGAGCGGGGGGCGGCGGCTTCATGATGTTCATCGTCGATCCCACGAAGCGTCCGGACGTCATTCGTGCGCTCCAGCAATTCAACGGTCAGGCGTTCACCTGCAATTTCACGAAGCACGGGGCCTACTCGTGGAGAACATGATGAAGGACACGATTCGCCGGGAAATCACGAAGGCCGTCGACATCTTCACGGCCATCCGCGCCGACGATGCGTTGCTCGACAAGGTGGCCGGGTTCGCCCGGACGATCGTGCGCGCGCTCGAATCGGGCAACAAGGTGTTGATTGCCGGCAACGGCGGCAGCGCGGCAGACGCGCAGCATATTGCCGGCGAGTTCGTGAGCCGCTTCAATTTCGATCGTCCCGGATTGCCGGCTTTTGCGCTGACGACCGATACGTCCGTGATGACGGCGATCGGCAACGATTACGGCTATGAAAAGCTGTTTTCGCGTCAGGTTCAGGCGGTCGGCGTGAAGGGCGATGTATTCTGGGGCATTTCGACGTCGGGCAAATCCCCGAACGTCCTGCGCGCGATGGAAGAGGCGCGCAGCAACGGGCTTTACGTCGCCGGATTCACCGGCGAGCACGGCAACGCGATGCGGGATCTCGCCGACGTGTGCATCGAAGTGCCGTCGCGCGAGACGCCCAAGATCCAGGAAGGCCACATCCTGCTCGGACACATCGTGTGCGGGCTCGTCGAATCCGCCGTGTTCTCCCGCTCATGACGCCCGCGATCGTTCTTGCCGGCGGGCTGGGAACGCGGCTGCGATCGGTCGTCCCCGATCTTCCGAAGCCGATGGCCGATGTCGCCGGCAAGCCGTTCCTCTGGTGGATCCTGCGGCGCCTCGAACGACAGGGGCTGACCGACGTCTATCTGGCGGTCGGCTACAAGCGCGAGGTTATCGAAGGCTATTTCGGCGAGACGTTCGGCGCGCTCAGGCTGCACTACGTCGTCGAAGACGCGCCGCTCGGTACAGGCGGCGCCATTGCGAAGGCGATGGCGCGCGTCGACGCCGAATCCGCCTATGTGCTGAACGGCGACACGATGGCGATCGTCGAACTGGCCGCGCTGACGGCGGGCGCGGCGGATTCCGGCGTGGATCTCGCGATGGCGGTTGCCGAGCTTCCCGACGTGTCACGCTACGGCGCGGTGGATTTCGATCCGGCATCGCATCGCGTGACCGCATTTCGCGAGAAGGGGATGCAGGGCCACGGCTTCATCAACGCCGGCATCTACCTGCTCAAGCGCGAGCCGTTCATGCGGCGAGTGCCCGGCGAGCGCTTTTCGTTCGAGCAGGACTATCTCCATGCATGCTTGCCGGAACTGCATGTCGCTGCGGTGCCGCGCGTCAGCGAGCTGATCGACATCGGCGTGCCGCAGGACTACGTGCTCGCGCAGACGCGCGTGCCGGCGATGGCGGGCGACGATGCGAAGTAATGCCCGGCGGGCGCTATTCCTGGATCGGGACGGCGTCATCAACGTCGACATCGGCTATCTCCATCGTCCCGAAGACTGTGTGTTCGTCGACGGCGTATTCGAACTCGTGCACCGGGCGAGAAACGCGGGCTACGATGTGTTCGTCGTCACGAATCAGGCGGGCATCGCGCGCGGATACTACTCGGAGGCGACGTTCGCCGCTTTCACCGCGTGGCTGCTGCAACGATTCGCGGCCGAAGACGCGTTCATCACACAGGTGTATCACTGCCCGCATCATCCGACGGCCGGGCTCGGCGAGTATCTGACGGCGTGTGCGTGCCGCAAGCCCGCGCCGGGGATGCTGCTTGCGGCCCAGCGCGAACATGCGATCGACATGGCGCGATCCGCCATGATCGGCGATTCCGCGACCGACATGGCTGCCGCCGCGGCAGCCGGCGTCGGGACGCGCTACCTGCTCGGCGCCGCGGCGCCTAACGTGGGCGAAGGGGCCGTGCGGATCGCGAGCCTGTTCGACGCGATCGGGCGATTGGGGATTTGATCGGCTATTCGGGGGCTATTGGAGCGGCCGATCGCGCGCAGGCCGACGGCTCGTGCGGCGGGGCGGCGCCCGTCCTTTCATGAGCCCGATTTCCGAAGAAGACGGGCGCGACGCCCGAAGGCGTTTGCCGGGACCGCCTTCGAACTCACGACGACAGGGTATTGGCCTGGGCCGGCGTTGCGGAGTCGATGGACAGCGAGATCTGCTGCATCGGCAAGCCGATCAGGCCGGTCGAAGACGCCGCCGCTTCCGACTTGAACACGTAGGCGTCGTGCTGGTGCCGTAGCGTTTGGTCTCCCGGCATTCCGGCGTCCGCGACGATGATGTCGATTGCATACTCGCCCGGCGCGAGGACCGGCATTTCGAACGTGAATTCCGCCGCCAGGTGCCCGTGATTGATGAGGTCGATCGGCTGATGGTACGACGCCCAGTACGTATGGTCGCCGAACAGCATGCGCCCGAGCTTGTCCTTGACGACGAAGGCGACGACCGCCTCGGACACGCGCCGGCACACCGACGCTTCGACGCGAAGCGTCGCGATTTCTCGGCCGGCCGTCCAGAGCAGCCGACAGCCGTCTTCCTTCGTCAGTTCGACGGAATGGACGATCGCGTTGTCGTGATGCGACGAATCCGTTCGCATCGGGTCGAGCGTGAAGCCGCTCGCCGCCGTGTCATGGCACGGGAACTGGGCGCGCTGATCGTGCCGATCCTCGTGATGCTGGCCGGGTTGGGTGGCGAGCGCAGCCGCAGGGGATGCGGCGATGTTGCTCCTGCCTTGCTGCGATTCGTAGAACGCTTCGAGGTAGTGGTTGCTGACGGCTTTCGGATCGCCTTCGTCGACGATCTTGCCGTGATCGATCCAGATCGCCCGCGTGCAAAGGCTGCGGATCGCAGCCGAATCGTGGCTCACGAACAGAACGGTGCCGCTTTGCATGAACTTGCGAAGGAACCGCATGCACTTTTGCGTGAAGAATGCATCACCGACGGCCAGCGCTTCGTCGATCACCAGGATATCCGCATCCACGTGCGCGATCACCGCGAACGCGAGCCGCACGAACATCCCGCTCGAGTAGGTCTTGACGGGCTGGTCGATGAAGTCGCCGATATCCGCAAACGCCTCGATGGCCGCGAAACGCTCGTCGATCTGTTCCTGCGTCAGGCCGTGCAACTGGCCGTTCATGTAGACGTTTTCGCGCCCCGTGTACTCCGGATCGAAACCGGATCCCAACTCCAGCAGCGCGGCGATGCGCCCCGTCGTGCGGATCGTTCCCTCGGTCGGCGACAGCGTCCCGCAAATCATCTGCAGCAGCGTGCTCTTGCCCGAGCCGTTGCGGCCGATGATGCCGACCGTTTCACCGCGTCCCACCGTGAGATCAATGTGGCGGAGCGCCCAGAAGGTGCGGCCGGCCCTGTCGGCGCGACGATGCAGCCACGATTTCAACGAGGCGGCCGGGGCGAGGCGCGCGGCGAAATTGAACGCGAGCTGAAGCAGGCGATCCGACGGGCGATCGTAGGTCTTGAAGCCTTTGCTTAGCGATGCGACCTGAATGACGTGCTCAGATGACATCCGCAAACCCTTTTCGCGTCTTCTGGAACCATGCGAATCCGATCCATGCGACGATCAGACTGACGGCGAGATACGAGCACCACATCGTCCAATCGATCGATTTCCCCCAGATCAGCACGTTGCGGCTCTGCTCGATCGGGAAGGTCAGCGGATTCCAGTAGACGAGCGCCCGAACGCTCGGCGGAAGCGACGACACCGGAAAGAAGATTGGCGAGAGAAACATCAGCGCCGTCACGAAAATGCCGATCGTCTGTCCGATATCGCGCAGATAGACGCCCGTGGCCGACAGCATCCACGAAATGCCGAGGATCAGCAGGCAGAGCGGCGCGAGGACGATGGGCAGCATCAGCGCGGTCACGGGCACGCTGCCTTGTATCAGGAATTCCGCGATCAACAGGATCGTGATGCTGACGAATGCGTGGAAGAGCGCCGACAACAGACAGATGCACGGCAGGATCTCGAGCGGGAAGACGATCTTCTTCACGAAGTTCGTATTGACGAGAACGATCGACGGCGCGCGATTCACGCATTCGGAAAATACGTTGAACATGATCATGCCAGCAAAGAGCACGACGGCGAATTCGCCGTGCGATCCCGGCGTCGATGCGTTGCCCCAGCGAGACTTGAACACGCCGCTGAACACGAAGGTATAGACGCTCAACATCAGGAGCGGGGTCAGCATCGACCAGAGGATGCCGAGCGCGGACCCTTTGTAGCGACCGACTGCGTCTCGCCGCGCGAGATCGAACATGAGCCGGCGATTCTTCACGAGCGATGCCAACAGGTACATCGGCGAGGCACTAAAGCTTTGCATGGGTGTGCGGGCAAGAACAGCGTAGTACGGGAGATGAGCGAGATTGCGGAGCGCCTCGGCATGGACGCAGCGGCGGACGCGGCGTGCGTCCCGGGCGGCCGAGCGCAGCCGCATTATCGCATAGAGGTATGGGCCGTTTGCCGCCGCCCGGCGACGCGCCGGATTCGTTGCATCAGGTGTAACAAAATGTTTGCAGCCCTTCCTGCGCACCGTACTCGCAGTGTTTCACCACCTCTTGCGGCAATTGATGGCGCCACGCCTCGATGCGATCCGGCATGAACGGCCGCGCGAGGTTCCGGTGGCTCGGATCGGAGCGCAATTCGGGGCCGCGCCGGTTCGCGTCGAGCATCGATTCGAGAAACGGAATGTCGAGAAATGCCGTGAGGCGCCCGACGGTTGCCGCCGGCTGGGAAACGAAATCCTCGTAGCGCACGAAGAGGTAGTTCGGCTGGTCCTTGAGCGCGTGATACAAATGCAAATTTGTGTAATTCCAGATTCGCGGGAAGCACTGCTCGATGCCGGCGGGGGCCCAGTCCACGTTGAGCAGGGACGCGACCGAGCCCCGCACGTCGCGGACGATGTGGATGAACTTGATCGAGGCGTTCAGCAGTCCGACCTGTTCGAGCTTACGGATCGAAAGCAGATCGTCGGGCGATTTGTCGCCGCATTCGCGCTTGCCGAGCCGACGGGCGAGTTCGCCGTAGAGCGCCTGAAGCGCGCCGGCGAGCGAGTGAGGCGCCGACTCGATGACGTCTACGATCTCGGCCTCGGTGAAATGAGCGCCGAAGACGACCGGAAAGTCGTCGGACGCGACGAGCGCGCGGGCGATGATGCCGGCGGCCTTGTCCCACTGGGAGATGCTGCCTGCGATGTGCGCGCTCGTGCTGATCAGGGTCGTCTGCATCGGTATGAACAAATCCGGATGCAGGTTGAGCGTTTCCTTGAGTAATGTCGTGCCGGAACGGGGCGAGCCGAAGACGATGAACATGGCTGAACAACCTTGTGTCGAGATCAAGAAGGGGCGCGCGGCGGCATCGCCTCGCGGTTGATCGGTACATCGACACGGCGACTGCCGTTACTTTCGGTAACCACAGGAGGCGGCGCAGCGCGCGGGAGCCCAATGTCGTATGAAGTATACTCGCCACCGGGCCACCGACGGTTTGTTAAAATAATCTGTTACGCCTGGCTCGGACGAACCAGGTTCTTTTGTGGTCGCGAGTCGATCGCGTCTTCGAGGAAGTGGCTTTGATGTCTAAGCAGATTGTCATTCGCGCGTCAAGGGTGGCAAAGGGGTTCCGTTCGTACGATCTGCCGGCGAATCGGCTCAAGCAAGCCGCGTTCAGCGCGGCGAGCCGCATGCTGCCCGGCGCGTCGCGTGAATACGCGAGGGCCAGAGCGGCGGCGTACGGCAGCGTCTTCTGGGCGCTCAACGATGTCAGCTTTGCGGTCGCCAGGGGCGAAACGATCGGCATCATCGGGAGAAACGGCTCCGGGAAAAGCACGTTGCTGCAGATCGTCTGCCAGACCTTGAGCCCGAGCCGCGGTTCGATCGAGACGGTGGGCAGAGTCGCGGCCCTGCTCGAGCTGGGCTCGGGATTCGATCTCGAGTACACGGGGCGCGAGAACGTCTATCTGAACGCGCAGTTGCATGGCCTCACCCGCCGTCAGGTCGACGAGCGGCTCGACAGGATCATCGAGTTCGCGGACATCGGCGAGTTCATCGACCAACCCGTCAAGACCTATTCGAGCGGGATGTTCGTGCGGCTCGCGTTCGCGGTGATCGCGCACGTCGACGCGGACATTCTGGTGGTGGACGAGGCGCTGGCCGTCGGCGACGCGTTCTTCAATCAGAAGTGCTTGCGATACATGGATCAGTTCCGGAAAAAGGGAACCATCCTGTTCGTCAGTCACGATACGTCGACCGTGAAGAAGCTGTGCTCGCGCGTGATCTGGATCGACAAGGGCGCGGTCCGCCTCGAAGGCGATCCCGATGAGGTCTGCGAAGCGTATCTCGATGCTTACTTCGATACCGCGCCCGCGCCGGCGGTGCAGGCCGACGGAGCGCGCCCGGCGCAAAAGCGCGTGGCGATTGCCGCGCCGGTCGACGCGAAACGCGATGCGCGTCTGTCGACGATCAACCGGACGCCTTGTCGCAACGACATCGAGATTCTGCGTTTCGAGCCGCATGCGGCGTCGTTCGGCAGCGGCGCGGCGCGCATCGTCGATGTCCGGTTCGTCGATCGCGAAAATCGGCCGCTTTCGTGGGTCGTGGGCGGGGAAGACGTCACGCTTCGCGTGTCCGCATTCGTCAACGAAGACGTACGGTCGCCCATCGTCGGGTTTTTCTTCAACGACCACCTCGGGCAGTCGCTCTTCGGCGAGAACACCTATCTGACGTATCGGGACAAGCATGCGTCGTGCGGCGCGGGCGATACGCTCGTGGCGAGCTTTTCGTTTGCGATGCCGCTATTGCCGGCCGGCGAGTACTCGGTCAACGTCGCCATTGCCGACGGGACGCAGCAGAACCACGTCCAGTTGCACTGGATCCACGACGCGTTGCCGATACGCGTGCATGCGTCGAGCGTCGCGAATTATCTCCTCGCCGTACCGATGCTGCGCGTCGGTGTGTCGGCGGCGGCCAACGCGTAAGCGGCGCGATTCATATGTCAAACGATTATTTGAAGCCTCTGGAGGACGCGTTGTCCTCATCCGGCAAGGAACAAGGAAACATGTCCGAACAGACCGACGATTTGGCTTGGGACGGCGAACGCTATATTCCCGGTATGTCGGCGCAGATCGAGGTCGAGCACATGCATCGATATCTGGTCGCGCGCAAGCTGGCTGCCGGCTTGCGCGTGCTGGACATCGCCTGCGGCGAGGGCTACGGTTCGTTCGCGCTTTCGCAAGCCGCGGCGTCCGTGATCGGCGTCGACATCAGCGAGGACGCCGTCCGTCATGCGGTGGCCTCCTATGGTCGGCGTGCCGGCAACCTCGAGTTCGTCGTCGGATCGGCCGCGGATATTCCGCTCGACGATGCGAGCGTCGATCTCGTGGTGAGCTTCGAGACCATCGAGCACCATGATCAGCACGAGGCGATGATCCGCGAGATCAAGCGCGTGTTGCGGCCAGGCGGACTCCTGATCATTTCGAGTCCCAACAAGTACGAATACTCGGATGTGACGGGCTATGCGAACCCGTGGCACGTGAAGGAGCTCTATCTCGACGAGTTCGAATCGCTCTTGCGCACGCGGTTTTCGCAGGTGGCGCTTTACGGCCAGCGAGTCGTGACGGGATCGATGCTCGCCGGACTGGAGCCGCGGGAAACCGGAACGCGGACGCTGACGCACGAAGGCTCGGGCAATGATACGGAGCATGTCGGCGTCGCGCGCCCGCTGTACTTCGTCGCCCTTGCATCCGACGCCGCGCTGCCGACGCTCGACGTCACGATGTACGAGGTTGCCGACAATGCCGGCGGATCTGCCGCCGATGCGCACGACGAGCGCGCCGAATGCAAGATCTACTGGCAGACGGACGTCGACGGCAAATGGTCGGAGCGGCACGCGATGGGGTGCTACGTGCTGGCCGGCGATACCGAGCGCGTGGCGCGTCTCGAACTGCGCGATCCAGCCGCCGAGTTGAAGGTCCGCAGGCTGCGGCTCGATCCGAGCGATCGTCCGGGCGTCGTCGCGCTGCATGCCGTGGATCTGCTCGACGCAAACGGACGCACGGTCTGGTCCTGGCATGACGACGCAAACGCGGCGCCCGAGATATTCGGCGCGCATCGGCTCGGCAGCGGCTGGCCGATCACGCTCGTCGTGCCGGGGAACAATCCGTGGTTTGAAGTGCCAGTGCCGGAACATGTATTGAGCCGAATCGCGAACAACTGGGCGTTGTCGGTTCGGCTGGCGGTGCGCTCGGAAGTCGAGGCGATCGCCGATCTTGCGATGGCGTCGCAGGCGGAATTGAATGCGTTGAAGGCGCGAGTCGGCGAGGCGATGCAACTGCTCGGCGCGCGCAAGGAATCGAAGGGCCGCGCCGCGCTTGCCGCAGCCGAAGGCGATGCCGATGTCGACCATGTGCTGCGCAGATTGTCCGAGCTGAAGAATCTGTTTGCCGTCACGGACCGCTCGCTGCGCGTGCGCTTCGGCAAGGCGCTCGACGAGAAGGACGCGCGATTGGAGGAAGTGAACGGCCAGCTCGCCGAGAAGTCCGAGCGGCTGCTTGCCCTCGAGCGGGAGCGCGAGCGTATCGTCAACGAGCACATTCGTGTCGTCGTCGAATTGGGCCGCCGGAACGTCCACATTTACGACGAAGCGCGACTGCGCGAGCTCGATGCGCAAATCGGCGAGATTCTTTCGAGCACGTCGTGGCGCTGGACCAAGCCGTTGCGCTTCGTCAAGCGAATGGCGCAGGGAGGAGAGGCTCGCTCGGCCGCGGTCCGGTCGGCGGGCAAGATCCTGTATCGCAGATTGCCCGTGCCGGCGCCGCTCAAGCGAAAGATCAAGGGCGCTTTCTTCCGATTGCTGCCGGGGCTCTTTTCGCACACGCGCGCCTACCAGGACTGGGCGGCGCTTCGCAGCCGTCTGCGGGAAGAGGCGGTGAACCACGCGAGCGCTGCTCAGGCGGCTCGCGCGCCCGAACCCGTACCGGTGGCGCAGGCGAAGGCGCCCATGCCCGGCGCGTTCCCGGTCACGGCTGTCACGCCGTCATCCGACTTTCAGGCTTTCCCGCCGATCGCGCCGCGGCAAGTGCCGGTGCGCGCGATCGCCTACTATCTGCCGCAATTCCATCCGTTTCCGGAAAACGACGAGTGGTGGGGGCGCGGGTTTACCGAATGGACGAATGTCACGCGCGCGGTGCCCCAGTTCGTCGGGCACTATCAGCCGCACTTGCCCGGTGAGCTTGGATTTTACGATCTGCGCATCCCCGCGGTGCAGCAGCGGCAGGTCGAGCTCGCAAAGGCGGCGGGCCTCGGCGGCTTCTGCTTCTACTTCTATTGGTTCGGCGGCAAGCGCCTGATGGAGGCGCCGATTCGGCAATACCTCGATCATCGGGAATTCGATCTGCCGTTCTGTCTGTGCTGGGCGAACGAGAACTGGTCGCGGCGCTGGGACGGCCTCGATCAGGAGCTGCTGATCTCGCAGCATCACTCGCCCGAGGACGACATGGCGTTCATCGAGCACATCGCGCAATACATGCGGGACGACCGCTACATCCGCATCGACGGCCGCCCGCTGTTGCTCGTATATCGTCCCAATTTGCTGCCCGATGCGCGCGCGACCGTCAAGCGGTGGCGCGAGTGGGCGCGCGCGAACGGCTTGGGCGAGCTGTATCTCGCCTACACCCAATCGTTCGAGAAGGCGGACCCTCGCGAATATGGGTTCGACGCGGCGATCGAGTTCCCACCGAACAACAGTCAGCCGCCGTCGAAAGCGGACAGCGTCACGTTGATCAACCCGGAATATTCGGGCTACATCATGGACTGGACGCATTTCCTCGAGCGCAGTCGCGCGTATCCGGATACGGAATACCGGTTGTTCCGCGGCGTGACGCCTTCGTGGGACAACGAAGCGCGCAAGCCCGGGCGCGGCGCGGTATTTGTCGGCTCGACGCCGAAGCTCTACGAGGAGTGGCTGTTCAACGCCGCGACCGATACGGTGCGGCGCATCGACAATCCAGACGAGCGTCTCGTCTTCGTCAACGCTTGGAACGAGTGGGCGGAAGGCGCGCACCTGGAGCCGGATCGCCGATACGGCTATGCGTGGCTGCAGGCGACCCGCAATGCATTGACGCGGGCCAATCGCAACGGAACCGCGCGCCGCGTGCTGGTGGTTTCGCATGATGCGTACGCGCATGGCGCCCAATACCTTGCGCTGAATCTCGTCAAGACGCTGACGACCGATTTCGGCATCGATGTCACGACGGTACTGCTCGGCGAAGGGCCGCTCAAGGCCGAGTTCGAACGCTGGAGCGTCGTGCATGACCTGTCCGGAATCGATCCGGAAGGCGAAGAAGCGCGCGCGCTGGCCGACAAGCTCGCACAGCAGGGCTTCCGGTCCGCGATCTGCAACACGACCGTTTCGGGATTGTTCGTCGGCACGCTGTCTCGCAGCGGTGTGAGCTGCATCGCGCTGGTTCACGAACTGCAGGGCATGCTGTCGAAGTACAAGCTTGAGCGGCACGCCGCCGAGATCGCCGAGCACGCACAGGCCGTCGTGTTTCCCGCGGAGATGGTGCACCGGTCGTTTGGCCGATTCACCGCCCTGAGCGACCGCAAGGCGCGCGTGCGGCCGCAGGGGCTCTATAAGCGAAACCGTCTGCGCAACGATGTCGAGCGTGCGCGTTCGACTCTGCGCGAGCGGCTGCGTCTGCCGAACGACGCGAAAATCATGTTGGGCGTCGGTTATGCCGACCTGCGCAAGGGCGTCGACCTGTTTGCGCAAGCCGCCGCCGCATTCTCCGACCGCGATGACGTCTACTTCGTCTGGGTCGGTCACTGGGACAGCGACGCGAAGGCCAAGGTCGATGCGCTGATCGCCAGGCATGGGTTGACGAACAAGTTCGTCGTCACGGGGCTCGAGTCCGATACGGACTTCTATTACGCGGGGGCGGACGTTCTCGTCCTGACGTCGCGCGAGGACCCGTTCCCGTCCGTCGTGCTTGAGGCGCTCGAGGTCGGCGTGCCGGTCGTCGGCTTCGAAGGTGCGAGCGGAAGCTGCGAATTGTTGAACCAGGGTTGCGGCGTCGTCGTGCCCTTCGAGGACGTGAATGCGCTCGCCCGTGCGCTGCGCGAACTGGTCGAGCGGCCGGAGCGCGCACGCGAGCTCGGCGCGAAGGGGGCGGACATCGTTGCCGAAACGTTCTCGTTCCGATCCTACGTATTCGATCTGCTCGACATGCTCGGCTGCGGATTCAAGCGCGTGTCGGTGGTCGTGCCGAACTACAACTATGAGCGCTATATCGGAGAACGCTTGAATTCGGTTCTCGAGCAGACTTATCCGGTCTACGAACTGATCGTGCTCGACGACAATTCGTCCGACGGGAGCGTGCGCGCGATTCGCGAGCAGTTGGCGAACCGGAGCGTCGACAATCGCCTGATCGTCAACAGCGTCAATTCGGGTTCGGTGTTCGCGCAGTGGAAGCGTGGCGTCGAACTCGCGCGCGGCGACTATGTGTGGATTGCCGAGGCGGACGATCTGGCGCAGCCCGAATTTCTCGCGACGGTGATGGCGGGATTCCAGGACGAGCGCACCGTGTTGAGCTACTGCGAATCGAAGCAGATGGCCGAGTCAGGCGAGGTTGTCTGCGAGCACTATCGCGACTACGTGGCGGACATCTCCGATGTCAAGTGGAACACGTCCTACCACGGCGCCGGCGCGGACGAAATCGCCGGCGCGCTGGCGGTGAAGAACACTATCCCGAACGTCAGCGCGGTCGTGTTCAAGCGGTCCGCGCTCGATGAAGTCCTGCATCGCGACTTCGACGAGATCCGGCAGTTCCGGGTCGCGGGCGATTGGATGGTGTACCTCCGGGTCGTCAGCCAGGGCATGATCGCTTTCGCCGCGGACGCGCTGAATCTGCATCGCCGACACGGCAGCAGCGTGACGATCGGCGGAAATGCCGAAGCGCTGCTCAAGGAGATTCGGAGCATTCAGCTCTGGGTGCGGCAGCATCACGTGATCGACGCGCCGGTCGCCGAGCTTGCGGACCGGTATATGCAGCAGCTTTGCGAGCAATTCGACGTGGACGCGCGCGTGCGCGACGAACTCGTCCAGTGACGCGTGAGCGAGGGGCGTGCGAGGGAGTCTCGCCGCCCCGATTCGCCGTATCGAACGTTATGCGGCGAGGCTGCCGGCTCGGCGCCGATGAATGGCGCGAATCGCCGTTTTGCCGAGGTTGTTGCCCGGCGTCTCGATGAACGTGTAGGTGAACCACGACAGCGCGGTGACGACAGCCACGCCCGCCGCCACCGACAGGAGGTAAGCGAGCGTCACGTAGGTGACCCGCGCGTAGATCGCGGCGAAGAGCTTGGACATCAGAAACAGCGTCGTCGCATGGCTCAGGTAGACGGAGTAGCTGATCTTTCCATAGAAGCGCGTCAGCGGATTGACGAGCGCGACCGGCGCCTTGATCGCCAGGCCGATCAGCAGCATGCCGTAAATCACGGCTTCGATCGTCAGCCCTTCGAGTTCGCCGATTCGGACGAAGCCGTATGCGAGGGCAAGCAGTAGCGTGACGGCGGCGGCGATCAACAATTCCCCGATCCCGTGTCGTCTCGCACGCTCGATATCGAGCAAGCCGTACGCGCGATAGACGACGATGCCGAGCGCGAACGTCGGCAAATGGCGCAGCAGGCTGAAGTTGTAGTACGTGGCGGCGACTGCCTGGTCCGATACCAGATGGGGGACGAGCGCATGCCAAAAGGAACGCACGAGCAGGGCGACGAAGAAGAACGCCAACGCCCGGCCGAAGTTGCGCGCATACCGGAAAACCGCCGGGAAGAACACATAGAACAGCATCTCGACGCCGAGCGTCCAGCTCGCCCAGACGAAGCCTTGCTCGTGGCCCGGACTCAGGTTGAACACGAAGAACAGGCTGCGCGCGATCTCCGCTGGCGAATGCACGGCCCCGAATACCGCCTTGTCACGGATGCAGTACAAAACCATCCAGACGTAGAAGAGCGGAGCAATGCGAAAGAAACGACGTAAATAGTAGTTCAGAAGCGGTGTCGATTCGTCCTGCTTGCGCGCGTCCATCGACAGGCAGAGCGTGAACGCGCTGACGACGAAGAAAAGCGTGACGCCGGAGCCGCCGAGCCCCGTAAATGGCGCGAGCCATCGAGGCGCCGCCGCTGACGGCGTCGTGATGGGCGTGAAGTGGTATAGCAAAACATACAACGCGGCGAGGCCGCGCAACGAATCGATAAAGCCGAGCTTCGGGGGATTCATCGTGTAATCCGACATAGGTGCGTCAGGTATCATAGCATCGCGATTCGGCGGCGCCGGCGGCGGGCGCGGGGGCTGCCGATGGTAGAATGCGCCGCGAGCCGTGATACGAGGCGCAGGCGCTCGCTATGCGCAAGATCGCCGTGGCGCCACGGCAGCGAGGGCCGCGTGCGTGTCTGCACGATTTCGACCTCCGAAGCATATAGATACGCAAGCAGATCTGGCCATGCCAATCGGTTCGGCAACCGGGCCGTCATCGCCACGAGCCGCAATTGCAATTGCAGCGTTGCTGCCGGCGTGCACAATTGGCCGATGATCCCCGCCCTTATTGAAGGTTCCGTCAGCACGTGGTATCCCATTTCGTCGAATCTCCGTCTCGCCGTTCTCCGCCGTCCAGCGACGAAGGACTGTCGATTTCGGTCGTGACGTATCATCCCGATCGTGCGCAGATCGCGCAAACCCTGACCAGCCTGAGCGCAGCATGCGAGCGGTTGCACGCCGCTCGCCCCGGGCTGGCGGTCGGCGTCTATCTCGTCGACAACGGTGGCCTGCCCGACCTGTCGGAGCACCTCGCGGCACTCGCCCGTGCAGGCATCGGCTGGACGCTGATCGCGGGACACGGCAACGTCGGATACGCGCGCGGCCATAACCTTGGCATCGAGCGCGCGCGAAGCCGCTATCATCTGGTCCTGAATCCCGATATCGACCTGGAGCCCGATGCGCTTGCGCAGGCGCTCGATTTTCTCGACGCGCATCCCGAGGTCGGTCTGTTGACGCCCCGCATCTATGACGGCGAGCGCCGCCTTCAATATCTGTGCCGCCGCTATCCGG
Source organism: Burkholderia sp. MSMB1589WGS (assembly GCF_001636105.1). Lineage (NCBI taxonomy): Bacteria > Pseudomonadati > Pseudomonadota > Betaproteobacteria > Burkholderiales > Burkholderiaceae > Burkholderia > Burkholderia sp. MSMB1589WGS. Next base: position 1,086,047 of record NZ_LNJT01000007.1, on the reverse strand, counting down.
CGCTGCTGGACCTGTTCGTGCGGGGGTTTCTGCCCGCCGCGCTCCGGCGGCCGTTCGCACGGCGCTTGTCCCGATACGAGATGCGCGACCGCATCAACGAAACGGAGATCGTATGGGATCCTCCGATCGTGAGCGGCTGTTTCATGCTGTTTCGCACGGAGCCGCTCAAGCGCCTGCACGGCTTCGATCCGCGCTACTTCCTGTACTTCGAGGACTACGATCTGAGCTTGCGCGCGGGCGAGCTCGCGCGTATCGCCTATGTGCCCGCGGTACGCATCCTCCATCACGGCGGAGGGGCTGCTCGCAAGGGTTTCGCGCACATTCGCATGTTCGTTGCGTCGGCATTCAAGTTCTATAACCGGTTCGGCTGGAAATGGCTATGAGCCGAGTCGTCGTGACCGGGGCGAACGGGTTCGTCGGCCGCGCGCTGTGCCGTGCGTTGCTGGCGGACGGGCATGTCGTGACGGGGCTTGTCAGGCGTGCGGGCGAATGCGTCGAAGGCGTGCGGGAATGGGTGAGCGACGGCCGCGATTTCGCCGGACTCGCCGATGCGCAATGGCCGGAGGTCGATTGCGTCGTCCATCTGGCTGCGCGGGTGCACGTGATGGACGACACGGCGGCGGATCGCGATGCTGCCTTCCGTGCGACGAACGTCGAAGGTTCGTTGCGCGTGGCCGAGGCTGCGAGCCGCCACGGCGCGCGCCGCTTCGTGTTCGTGAGCAGCATCAAGGCGATTGCCGAAGTCGATGGCGGCCGGCCGCTGCGCGAAGACGATCCGGCGCGGCCGGATGATCCGTACGGCCGATCGAAGCGCGATGCGGAAGCCGCGCTGCGGCAATTCGGGGACGCTTGCGGCCTCGACGTCGTGATCGTGCGCCCGCCGCTCGTCTACGGCCCCGGCGTGCGCGCAAACTTTCTGAGGATGATGGACGCCGTGTCCCGCGGCGTGCCGCTGCCGCTCGGCGCGATCGCCGCGCGGCGCAGCCTCGTCTACGTCGACAATCTCGCCGATGCGCTCGCGCGATGCGCGATCGACCCACGCGCGGCGCGCGGCTGCTTTCATGTCGCGGATGACGATGCACCATCGGTCGCCGCGCTGCTGCGCATGACGGGCGATGCGATCGGTCGTCCCGCGCGGCTGTTTCCGGTGCCCGCCGGCGTGTTGCGCGCGGTCGGCGGGCTGACCGGGCGTACCGCGCAGATCGAGCGTCTCACGGGTAGCTTGCAGATCGATACCGGCCGGATCAAGCAGGTGCTCGACTGGCGGCCGCCGTACACGACCCGGCAGGGTCTCGCGGCGACGGCGGCCTGGTATCGGGCGCGCGACCTCAGGAACTAGGGGACATGCATCTCACTATGGCAACATCGCTTGAAGCTGCGGCGGTGGCGTGCATTGCAGCCATCGCATCGACACTCGTCTTGCGCGCGCTCCTTGCCACCGGGCTGGCCTGGCGGCTTGCGACCGACCTCCCCAACGACCGCTCGCTGCATACTCGGCCGACGCCCCGAGTCGGCGGATGGGGCATCGTCCCCGTGTGCGTCGCGGCAATCCTGTTGCTCGCGCCGCGGCTGTGGCTGATTGCGGTCGCGGCGGCGGGGCTCGCTGCGTTGTCGCAACTCGACGACAGGCGCGGCTTGCCTGCTCGCGTTCGTTTCGCCGCGCATCTGGCCGCCGTCGTCGCGCTGCTGTTCGCGTATCCGGCCGCCGCGCCGTGGTGGCTGCTCGCGGGTGTCGGCTTCGTGATGGTCTGGCTGACCAATCTGTATAACTTCATGGATGGCGCGGACGGCCTTGCGGGCGGCATGGCGCTGTTCGGATTCGGCGCTTATGCGGTTGCGGCGCTGATCGGGACGCCCGGCTCGGCGGATCTCGCCGTAGCCGGCGCGGCGATCGCCGGCGCCGCATTCGGCTTTCTGCTGCTGAACTTTCATCCGGCGAGGCTGTTTCTCGGCGATGCCGGCTCGATTCCGCTCGGCTTTCTGGCGGGGGCCATCGGTTTTTGGGGGTGGCGGGACGCGGTCTGGCCGATATGGTTTCCGGCGATGGTTTTCGCGCCGTTCATCGCCGATGCATCTGTAACACTCTTGAGACGTTTGTTACGGGGCGAAAAGTTCTGGCAAGCGCACCGGGAGCATTATTATCAGAGGATGGTGCGCTCCGGTATCGGTCACGGACGCACCGCCGTATATTGGTACCTCGTCATGCTCACAGGCATAATACTTGCCTTGCGGGCGTTGAGCTGCGATGCGCTGCTTCAATGGCTTCTATTGATTGCGTGGTACGGCGTTCTCGTGTGTATCGGCGTCGCGATCGATATACGCTGGCGCCGGGTTCGAGCCGACGCTGAAAACAACTCATGAGGTCTCCCGCCGATGTTGCGACGCAAAGCATCATGGCTTTCATTCAGTGCTTTTCTGTTCGACCTGCTGGCCGTCGTCGCCACTTGGTTGCTCGCCTATCTGGTCCGATTCAACGGTAGCGTTCCGCCGGAGTTCCTGCACGGCGCGCTGACCGCGCTCGCGTGGGTGTTGCCCGTCTACGCGCTGATGTTCCATGTGTTCGGGCTGTACCGGGGGCTGTGGGTGTTCGCGAGCCTGCCCGATCTGATGCGGATCTCGAAGGCGCTCGCGGGCGGCGGCATCATCGTGATGATCGGTGCGGTGATGTTCCAGCCGGTGCCGATCATTCCGCGCTCGGTCCTGCTGCTCTCGCCGCTGCTGCTGTTCCTGATCATGGGCGGCGCGCGCGCTCTCTATCGCGCCACCAAGGAATTCTATCTGTACGGCGGCCTCGTCGGCGAAGGCAAGCCGTTGCTCGTGCTCGGCGCGGGCACGGCCGGCGCGAACCTCGCGCGCGAGCTGTCCCGTTCGGGCGAATGGCGGCTCGTCGGGCTGCTGGACGATGACATCGCGAAGCAGGGCAGAGAAATATACGGCTACAAGGTGCTCGGCTCGATCAACGATCTCCCGCACTGGACCGAGACGATGAAGATCGAATACGCGATCATCGCGATCCCGTCCGCATCGGTCGAAGCGCAGCGCCGCGTCGTCACCCTCTGCGTGCGCGCCGGCGTCAAGGCGATGGTATTGCCGTCGCTGACCGCGCTGATGCCCGGCCAGGGCATCCTGTCGCAGATCCGCCAGATCGACCTCGAAGACCTGCTCGGCCGCGAGGCCGTGACGATCGACACGCCGCACGTCGAAGCGCTGCTGCGCGGCCGTGTCGTGATGGTGACGGGCGCGGGCGGCTCGATCGGCTCGGAGCTGTGCCGCCAGATCCTGAAGTTCCAGCCCGCGCAACTGATCGCGTTCGACCTGTCTGAATACGCGATGTATCGGCTCACGGAAGAGCTGCGCGAGCGCTTCCCCGATCTGCTCGTCGTGCCGATCATCGGCGATGCGAAGGATTCGCTGCTGCTCGACCAGGTGATGTCGCGCTACGCGCCGCACATCGTGTTCCATGCGGCCGCGTACAAGCACGTGCCGCTGATGGAGGAGCTCAACGCATGGCAGGCGCTGCGCAACAACGTGCTCGGCACCTATCGCGTCGCGCGCGCGGCGATTCGTCATGACGTCAAGCATTTCGTGCTGATCTCGACCGACAAGGCCGTGAACCCGACGAACGTGATGGGCGCGAGCAAGCGCCTCGCCGAGATGGCCTGTCAGGCGCTGCAGCAGACGAGCGCGCGCACGCAGTTCGAGACGGTGCGCTTCGGCAACGTGCTCGGCAGCGCGGGCAGCGTGATTCCGAAATTCCAGCAGCAGATCGCGAAGGGCGGCCCGGTGACGGTCACGCATCCGGAGATCACGCGCTTCTTCATGACGATTCCCGAGGCGTCGCAGCTCGTGCTGCAGGCGTCGAGCATGGGGCAGGGCGGCGAGATCTTCATCCTCGACATGGGCGAGCCGGTGAAGATCGTCGATCTCGCGCGCGACCTGATTCGCCTGTACGGCTTTACCGAGGACCACATCCGCATCGAGTTCAGCGGACTGCGTCCGGGCGAGAAGCTCTACGAGGAGCTGCTCGCCGACGACGAGACGACCACCCGCACGCCGCATCCGAAGCTGCGCACCGCGAAGGCGCGCGAGGTGCCCGATCATCTGCTCGACGAGCTGCTGCCGTGGCTGATGCAGCACCGCGTGCTGAGCGACGACGAAGTGCGGCGCGATCTGCGGCGCTGGGTGCCCGAGTATCAGCCGGCCGTCGGCCCGACGCTGCAGAGCGTGCCGACGGGCAACGGGCTCGTCGTCGGCATCGGGCGCGAGGCCGGACGCTGAAGAGCCGGGCGGCGCGCGAAGCCCGCGCTCGTTCAGAACGGGCCGCTCCATGAAAAAAGCGTGAGTCGAAAAATCGATTCGCGCTTTTTTCATCGCCCGCCGTTTTGCCCGCGCCGCGTCACCGCTTCGGCCGCTGCTTGCGAATCACCATCCACCTCGGCGACTTGAACCGCACGATGCTCACGTAGAGCCACACGTAAGTGAGCGCGAACACGATGACGAACGCGAACAGGTGGATCGTGTGCTGCCAGAAGAGCGTCGCGGGAACCACCGCGATGAGGCAGAGCAGCCACAGATACGGTGACGTCAGCGAGTTCCGGCGCGTGAGCTCGTGCGCGGCGCGCGTGCCGACCGCCCAGCGCATCAGCCGCTTGTAGACGAGCATGTGCAGGTGCACGCCGTCCGGGATGCCCGGCGACATCCCGCGAACGAATTTCTTCCGGTAGATCGAGAAGCAGGTCTCGAAGATCGGGTACATGAAGAGCAGCACCGGGTACCACGCGGACACTTCGCGGTGCCGCATCACGAGCGAGATCGCGAGCTCGGCGAGCATGAAGCCGATGAAGTACGCGCCGCCGTCGCCGAGGAAGATGAGGCCCGCCGGGAAGTTCCAGATGAAAAAGCCCATGATCGCGCCCATCATCACGATCGAGCCGGACATCACGATCGGGTCGCCCACCTGGAACGCGACGTACGCGAGCGATGCGAACATCATGAACGCGACCATCGATGCGAGGCCGTTGAAGCCGTCGATGATGTTGACCGCGTTCGCGAGCGCAGCGACGGCGAGCACCGTGACCGCGGCCGAGATCGCCTTGTAGCTGAGCAGGAAGTCGAGGGGCGGCACGCTGATGCGCGTGATCGCGATGCCCATCAGCACGAACGCGAGCGCCGCGGCCGCCATCGTGCAGACGAGCCGCACCGCGGGCGTCACTTTCTTCGTCAAGTCTTCGATCAGCCCGGACGCGAAGGCGGGCAGCCCGCACGCGGCGAGCCCGAGGATGCCGCCCGCGATCGCCGGGTAGCGGCGCGACAGCAGCGCCGTCGCGGCAACGAGCCCGATCAGGATGCCGATGCCGCCCACGCGCGGCACCGGTCGCGCATGGAATTTCTGCACGCCGGCAAGATCGTTGTCGATCGAGAATTTCTCGTGCAGATGCGCATAGCGGACGATGAGCAGCGTGACGAGAAGCGAGACGATGAAGCCGACGGCGAAGCTGAGCATGGGCGTGCCCGGAAATTGGACAGCGGATTATACAAAACCGCGCGGGTTGTTTTCCTGCCAGCGCCAGTGGTCCGCGCACATCCGGTCGAGGTCGCGTTCGGCCTTCCAGCCGATCACATCGGCCGCCGCGGCGGGGTTCGCGTAGCACTCGGCGACGTCGCCCGGGCGGCGCGCGACGAGCTCGTACGGCACGGGCCGCCCCGAGGCCTTTTCGAACGCGCGCACGACTTCGAGCACGCTGTAGCCGCGGCCCGTGCCGAGGTTGACGGTGAGGCTCGCGTCGCGGCGCTCGAGCGCGTCGAGCGCCGCGATGTGGCCGCGCGCGAGATCGACGACATGGATGTAGTCGCGCACGCCGGTGCCGTCGGGCGTCGGGTAGTCGCTGCCGAACACGCGCAGCTTCTCGAGCTTGCCCACCGCGACTTGCGCGACGTACGGCATCAGGTTGTTCGGAATGCCGGCCGGGTCCTCGCCGATGAGGCCGCTCTCGTGCGCGCCGACCGGATTGAAGTAGCGCAGCGTCGCGACGCGCCAGGACGGATCGGCGATTTCGACGTCGCGCAGGATCTGTTCGGCCATCAGCTTTGTCTGGCCGTACGGGTTGGTCGCCGAAAGCGGGAACGTCTCGTCGATCGGCGAGCGCTCGGGCACGCCGTACACGGTCGCCGACGAGCTGAACACGATCCGCTTCACGTTGCGCTCGCGCATCACGCGCAGCAGCGACAGCAGGCTGTCGAGGTTGTTGCGGTAGTACTCGATGGGCTTCGCGACCGATTCGCCGACCGCCTTCAGTGCCGCGAAGTGAATCGCGGCCGTGATCGGATGCGCGTCGAAGATCCGCGCGAGCGCGCGCTCGTCGCTCACGTCGACTTCGTGGAACGCGGGCGTCTTGCCGGTGATCTTCTCGATCCGCGCGATCGCCTCGCGCTTGCTGTTGACGAGATTGTCGGCGATCACGACGTCGTAGCCGTGCTCGAGCAGTTCGACGGCGGTGTGCGAACCGATATAGCCCGCGCCGCCGGTGACGAGGATCGTGCCCTTCGTGCTCATTGCTGATTGCTCCGTCAAAGTGTGATGCCCGTCAGGGCGGAAATGGTCTGATGATAACGGTCGACGACCTTCGCTTCGTCGAATTCCGCGACGACCTTCTCCCGGCCGCGCTCGCCCATCGCGCGCCGCTCGGCCGCGCTCATGTCGAGCATCCGCGCGAGCTGCGCGGCGAGGCTCGCGCTGTCGCGGGCCGCGCACAGAAGGCCCGTGCTGCCGTCGGCGACGACGTCGCGGCAGCCCGGCACGTCGGTCGCGACGATCGGCCGGCCCATCGCGGACGCCTCCATCAGCGTGCGCGGCACGCCCTCGCGATACGAAGGCAGCACGACGCAGTCGGCGCCGGCGATGTGCGGCCGCACGTCGTGCGCCTCGCCGAGATAATCGATCACGCCTTCGCGCACCCACGCGTCGACGTCGGCCTGCGAGATCGCGCTCGGATTGTCTACGCCGACCGGGCCGAGCAGCGCGAAGCGCGCGTGCGGATAGCGCGCGCGCAGCGTGCGCGCCGCGTCCACATATTCGCGCACGCCCTTGTCCCACAGCAGCCGGCCGATCAGCACGAACGTGAACGTGTCGCGCGCGGGCAGCGGCGCGAGCGCGAACTGCTCGAGGTCGACGCCTTCGCCGTGCAGCAGGCGCGCGCGCGCCGGATGCGCGAGGAGCTGCTCGCGCGTGAACGTGTCGAGATCGTCGCGGTTCAGGAACCAGACTTCGCGCGGAAAGCGGAACGCGAAGCGGTACAGTTGCTTCGCGACGCGTGCGGCGCGGCTCTTCTGGATGAACACGTAGCCGAGGCCCGTCGTCACCGCGATCGACGGCACGCGCGCGAGCCATGCGGCGACGGAGCCGTAGATGTTCGGCTTGATCGTGTAATGGAACACGAGATCGGGCCGGATTTCGCGATAGTGCCGATAGAGCGCGACGAGCGTGCGCAGGTCTTCGCGCGGGCTCGTGCCTTTGGACGCGACGGGCAGCTCCGCGTAGCGGCAGCCCATCCGCACGAGCGGCTCGACGGTGCGGTCGCGCGGCGCGAGCACCGTCACCTGCGCGCCGCGCGCGATCAGCATGCGGATCAGGCCGTGCCGGTACGTGTGGATCGCCCACGCGGTATTGCAGACGAGAACGATGCGCAGGGCGGAAGCGGAACTCATGTCGGGCTGAAAAAAATGGTCGGATGCGCGCACGAGCGCGATGGGGCGCGGCGCGTCACGCCGCGCCGCCCGGGTTGAACAGCAGGCGCTTCGCGCGCTGCAGCGTCGAGTAGGGCGTGACGAAATGCAGCAGGTTTTTCGCGACGCCGAGCCAATCGCACGGATTGAGCGGATCGAAGTAGCGCAGCGCGAGCGCGAGCGTCGACGCGATCTGCCGCCGCCGCTTCGTCGCGCTGATGCCGCCCTCGTTCAATTCGTAATACAAGCCGAGCTCCGGCAAATTCGCGCAATCGTAGCGTTCCATTAACCGTAAAAAAAGATCGAGGTCTTCCGCTGCGCGATATTTGATCCGATAGTTGCCGACTTCCTTCACCGCCGCGACATCGAGCATCATCGACGGATGGACGAACGGCGAGCGCAGGAAGCGCGTGCGGCGCAGCGTCGCCGGATCGGCGCTCGGGGTCAGCATGAAGAGCGGCCGGCCGTCGCGCGCGACGACCTGGGCCCACGTGCCGAGGCCCGCGACGTTCGGATGCGTGTCGAAATACGCGCGCTGCTTCGCGAGCCGGCCGGGCGCGGCGAGGTCGCCCGCATCGATGCGGGCCGCGTAGCGCACGCCGCGCGCGGCGAGCGCGTCGATGCCGGCCGCGAGCGCGCGCTCGATTCCGCCGTTTTGCGGCATCCGCAGCACGTCGACCGACAGCCCCGGCAGCTCGGGAGCGGCGATGGGCGGCGTGCTGCCGTCGTCGACGACGAGCACGTGCACGGGCGCGTCCTCGCGCAACGACGTCAGCGTGCGCAGCAGATCGTCGTGCGCGTTGTACGCGGGAATCAGCACGGCGACGTCGTCGAGCGGGCGGGCGGCGCCGGGCGGGGCGGAGGAAGGCGTCATGGGCGCAGCTTCAGGCGAATGTAGTGGAAATTGACCGACGCGGCGGCGAGGTAGCCGGCGGCGAGGCCCGCGAGCGCGCCGTGGAGGCCGAGCGCGGGGATTGCGATCAGGTTCACGAGCGCGGCGAGCGCGAGCGCCATCGACCATTTCGCGAGCAGCACGAACTTCGCCTGATATTTGAGCACGACGAGATTGCCGATCGCCTCGATGCCGGCCGGCACCGACAGCCACACCGCCCAGCGGAACACGTCGACCGACGTGTCGAAGCCGGGGCCGAACACCTTGCGGATGATGAAGCCCGCGAGCAGGTCGAGCACGAGCGCGCCCGCGACCATCAGCGCGGCCGTCATGCCGATCAGGCGCCACACGTTGCGGCGCAGTTGCAGCGCGTCCTGCACGCGGTAGACGAACGCGGGCGCGATCGTCTGCGCGAGCATCAGCGCGAGCGTGATCCAGTTCTCGTTCAGTTGCTGCGCGGCCGCGTAGCGGCCGAGCTCGGCGAACGACACGTAGCGCTCGAGCATCAGCCGGTCGAGCTTCAGGAACAGGTACATGCAGACGAGGCCGAGCCAGAACACGGTGCCCGCCGTCGCGAACTCGCGCACGAGCGGCCGCTCGACGCGCCAGCCGAGCGCGCCGCCGTTGCGGCTGCGGTAATACCAGATCAGCGCGGCCGCGATCGCCGCGGCTTCGAGCGCCCACAGCCAGCCGAAGCGCGCGGGCGCGGCGGCCGCGCGCACGAAGAGCCACACGAGCGCCATCTTCGCGAGCGCGGCCGCGATGCTCGCGAGCAGTTGCGGCTTGCTGTACGTCATGCTCTGCAGCCACGCGTTGACGATGCCGACGAACGGCTCGCGCAGCGCGAGCGTTACCGCGAGCCCGGCCAGCATCGCACCGACGAGCGGATCGAACGCGCCCAGGGCGATGGCCGCCCACGTGAGCGCGAGCGCCGCGACCGACACCGCGAAGCGCAGCGCGAACGCGCTGCCGAGCACGGCGCCCAGTTGCGCGCCCGTGCGCTGGACGATCGTCGGCACGAGGATCTCCGCGCCGCATACCCACGTGAGCGGCGCGAGCACGAGCAGGAGCGTGTTCGCGTATTGCCATTTGCCGAACGCGTCGGGGCCGAAGTAGCGGGCGAGCAGGCCGCTCACGACGATCGCGACGCCGATCTGCGTGAGCCGCTCGAGCCCGAGCCACGCGAGGTTCGCGACGGCCTTCGCGACGTCGGGGTTCGACAGCCTGGATTTCAGCATCGCGCGCGGCACGGCAGCGTGCGCGAGATGACCGGGCCGGCCGACCGCGGGAGCGGTTTTGCTGCGATGAAGCATTCAGGCATTAAAATGGGCGCGATCGGCGTAGCTGAAACCAGCGATTATAAGTTGGATCGGATTCGCTTCCGGTATCCAGAGGGCCTCGCGTTGCCCCTCGTCGGTCCGTTCGGGCGATATTTTTTTACGCATTCGCGTTGAGGCGGCCAAATTTTTTATGGACGACACAGAGAGTGAATCGATGATCTCCCAATCCATCTTCAAGGCATACGATATTCGGGGCGTGATCGGCAAGACGCTCGACGCCGGCGTCGCGCGCTCGATCGGCCGCGCATTCGGCAGCGAAGTGCGCGCGCAGGGCGGCGACGCGGTCGTCGTCGCGCGCGACGGCCGGCTGTCGGGCCCCGAGCTTGTCGGCGCGCTCGCGGACGGGCTGCGCGCGGCGGGCGTCGATGTCGTCGACGTCGGCATGGTGCCGACGCCTGTCGGCTACTTTGCGGCGAGCGTGCCGCTCGCGCTGCCGGGCGGCGAGCGCCGCGTCGATTCGTGCATCGTCGTCACGGGCAGCCACAATCCTCCCGACTACAACGGCTTCAAGATGGTCCTGCGCGGCGCCGCGATCTACGGCGAGCAGATCCAGGGCCTCTACAAGCGCATCGTCGACGCGCGTTTCGAAACCGGCAGCGGCTCGTATGAGCAATACGACGTCGCCGACCAGTACGTCGAGCGGATCGTCGGCGACATCGATCTCGCGCGGCCGCTGAAGCTTGTCGTCGACGCGGGCAACGGCGTCGCGGGCCCGCTCGCCGCGCGCCTGTTCAAGGCGCTCGGCTGCGAGCTCGTCGAGCTCTTCACCGACATCGACGGCAACTTCCCGAACCACCATCCGGACCCGGCGCACCCGGAGAACCTGCAGGACGTAATCGCGAAGCTGAAGACGACCGACGCCGAGATCGGCTTCGCGTTCGACGGCGACGGCGACCGCCTCGGCGTCGTCACGAAGGACGGCCAGATCATCTATCCGGACCGCCAGTTGATGCTGTTCGCCGAGGAGGTGCTGTCGCGCAATCCGGGCGCGCAGATCATCTACGACGTGAAGTGCACGCGCAATCTCGCGCACTGGGTGCGCGAGAAGGGCGGCGAGCCGCTGATGTGGAAGACGGGCCACTCGCTCGTGAAGGCGAAGCTGCGCGAAACCGGCGCGCCGCTCGCGGGCGAGATGAGCGGCCACGTGTTCTTCAAGGATCGCTGGTACGGCTTCGACGACGGCCTCTACACCGGCGCGCGCCTGCTCGAGATCCTCGCGCGCGTGGCCGATCCGAGCGCGCTCCTGAACGGCTTGCCGAACGCGGTGTCGACACCCGAGCTGCAACTGAAGCTCGACGAAGGCGAGAACGTGAAGCTGATCGACAAGCTGCGCGCCACCGCGAAGTTCGACGGCGCCGACGAGGTCGTGACGATCGACGGCCTGCGCGTCGAGTATCCGGACGGCTTCGGCCTCGCGCGCTCGTCGAACACGACGCCCGTGATCGTGCTGCGCTTCGAGGCGACGTCCGACGCGGCGCTCGCGCGAATTCAGGACGATTTCCGGCGCGCGCTGAAGGCGGCGAAGCCGGACGCGAACCTGCCGTTCTGAGCCTGACGGCGGCGCGTCACGCGGCGAGGGCGGCTTGCCCGAGCTTGCGCTGACGCAAGCCTTGTCGAAAAAGCGGCGACGCAATCGTGCGTTCGCCGCTTTTTGTCTGTGCCGGCCGCCCGGCGCGATAAAATCCGTCCTTTCGGTCTGTGCCGGCCGCCGCCGGCCATTTTTTTCAGCGTGCAAAAAATTCTGATCGTGCGCGTGTCGTCGCTCGGCGACGTCGTGCATAACATGCCGGTGATCGCCGATATTCGCCGGCGCCATCCCGATGCGCAGATCGACTGGCTCGTCGAGGAAGGCTTCGCCGATCTCGTGCGGCTCGTCGACGGCGTGCGCAACGTGCTGCCGTTCTCGCTGCGGCGCTGGCGCAAGCGCCTGAGCGCGTCGCAGACGTGGCGAGAGATCCGCGCGTTCCGGCAGCGCCTGGCCGAAGAGCGCTACGACCTCGTGATCGACTGCCAGGGGCTCATCAAGACCGCGTGGGTCGCGAGCTGGGCGCGCGGGCCGCTCGTCGGCCTCGGCAACCGCACCGACGGCGCCGGCTACGAGTGGCCGGTGCGCTTCTTCTACGACAGGCGCGTGCCGATCGCGCCGCGCACGCACGTCGTCGAGCGCTCGCGGCAGCTCGTCGCGGCGGCGTTGGGAGACCCCGCGCCGACGCCGGGCGATCCGGTCGACTTCGGCCTCGACACGCACGGCGCGGCGCGCGCGCTCGCGTCGCTCGACCTGAACCTGCCGGTGCCGTACGTCGTGTTCGTCCACGCGACGTCGCGCGCCGACAAGCAGTGGCCCGACGACGCATGGATCGGCCTGGGCGAGGCGCTCGTGCGGCGCGGCGCGTCGCTCGTGCTGCCGTGGGGCAGCGACGCCGAGCGCGCGACGAGCGAGCGTCTCGCGAAGGCGTTCGGCGCGGCGGCGATCGTGCCGCCGAAGCTGTCGCTGCCCGCGGTCGTCGGCTTGATCGACGGCGCGGCGGCGACAGTCGGCGTCGATACCGGCCTCATCCACATCGCGGCGGCGCTGAAGCGCCCGACCGTCGAACTGTACAATTTTGCGACAGCCTGGCGCACGGGCGGCTACTGGTCGCCCAACGTCGTCAACCTCGGCACCGCCGGCGCGCCGCCATCCCTTTCGCAGGCGAAGGACGCACTCGCGTCGTTCGGCCTCTTGTAATCCCGAGTCATCCCGACAGGCGATCATGAGCGAATCCCAGATCATCGAAATTGCGTCCGCCGACTGGAGCGGGCAACAACTGTCCGTGCCGCGCGAGCAACTGCTCGCCGGGCTCGAGGACGGCAAGGTGCTGTTCTTTCCGCGCCTGCGCTTCGCGATCGAAGGCGGCGAGGAAGCGCTGCTCGATCCGGCGCTCGCCGATCCGAAGCGCAAGAACATCAGCCTCGCGCCGAACGGCGGCACGCTCGCCGGCGTGGCGGGCGACGCGGTCACGCAGTCGGCCGTGCGCGCGCTGATCGCGCGCTTCCAGCAGCAGGCGGGCATGCTCGTCGACGGGCTCTTTCCCGAGTACCGCGGCAAGCTGCGCGTCGCGCCGACGAGCCTGCGCCTGATGCAGGTCGAGACGCGCCAGACGTCGTGGCGCAAGGACGACAGCCGGCTGCACGTCGACGCGTTTCCGTCGCGGCCGAACTACGGCGAGCGGATCCTGCGCGTGTTCACGAACGTGAATCCGGCGGGCGTGCCGCGCGTGTGGCGCGTCGGCGAGCCGTTCGAGGCCGTCGCGAAGCGCTTTTTGCCGCACATCAAGCCGCAGTTGCCGGGCTCCGCGCGGCTGCTCGAACTGCTGCACGTGACGAAGTCGCGCAGAAGCGCGTATGACCACCTGATGCTGAACCTGCACGACAGCATGAAGGCCGATCTCGACTACCAGAAGAACAGCCCGCAGCAGACGATGCCGTTTCCGTCGGGCAGCGTGTGGGTGTGTTTCTCCGATCAGGCGTCGCACGCGGTGATGTCCGGCCAGTTCATGCTCGAGCAGACCTTCTTCCTGCCGGTCGGCGCGATGGTTCGCCCGGAGCGCGCGCCGCTCGGCATTCTCGAGCGCCTGCAGGGCAGGGCCCTCGTTTGAGCGCGCGCGACTGGTTCGCCGCCGGAGCCGCCGCGCGATGCTGAGGGCGATCTATCGCGCGCTGTGGTGGCTGATCGCGCCGCTCGCGGTGCTGCGCCTTCTGTGGCGCTCGCGCAAGGAGCGCGGCTATCGCGAGCACGTCGGCGAGCGCTTCGGCTTCGGGGCGGGGCGCGCGCTCGCGCGCCACGTCGACGAATCGACGCCGGTCGTCTGGGTGCACGCGGTGTCGGTCGGCGAGACGCGCGCCGCGCAGCCGCTCGTCGACGCGCTGATGCGCGCGCGCCCCGACGTGCACGTGCTGCTCACGCACATGACGCCGAGCGGCCGCGCGACGGGCGAGCAGATCTTCGGCGAGCGCGTGTCGCGCTGCTATCTGCCGTACGATCTGCCGCACGCCGTGCGGCGCTTCCTGCATGCATGGCGGCCGTCGCTCGGGCTCGTGATGGAGACGGAAGTGTGGCCGACCCTCATCGACGAATGCCGCCGCGCCGACGTGCCGCTCGTGCTGACGAATGCGCGGATGTCGGCGCGCTCGTTCGGGCGTGCGATGAAGTTCGGCTCCGCCGCGCGCGAAGTGTTCGGCGGCTTCTCGCGCGTGCTCGCGCAAAGCCCGGCCGACGCGCAGCGCCTGAGCGCGCTCGGTGCGCGCAACGTCGCGGTGCTCGGCAATCTGAAATTCGACATGACGACGCCGCCCGAGCTCGCCGCGCGCGGGCGCGCGTGGCGCGCGGCGATCGGCGGGCGGCCGGTGTGGGTCGCGGCGAGCACGCGCGACGGCGAAGAGGCGCTCGTGCTCGACGCGTTCGCGGCGCTGCGGACGCCGGACGCGCTGCTGATCCTCGTGCCGCGTCATCCGCAGCGCTTCGCCGAAGTCGCGGCGCTCGCCGAGCGGCGCGGGCAGCGCCTCGTGCGCCGCACCGAATGGGCGGCCGACGCGACGGCCGCCGCCGCGGGCCGGCCGGCCGCATCCGCGCTGCCGGCGGATGTCTCGGTGCTGCTCGGCGATTCGATGGGCGAGCTGGGCGCGTACTATGCGGCCGCCGATGTCGCGTTCATCGGCGGCAGCCTGCTGCCGCTCGGCGGCCAGAATCTGATCGAGGCGTGCGCGGTGGGCGTGCCGGTGCTGATCGGGCCGCACGTGTTCAACTTCACGCAGGCGACGGCCGATGCGGTCACGGCGGGCGCGTGCGCGCAAGTGCAGGACCCGGCCGACCTCGCGCGCACGCTCGACGCGCTGTTCGCCGATCACGCGCGCCGCGCCGCGATGGGCGCGGCGGGCGCCGCGTTCGCCGCGCGGCATCGCGGCGCGACGGCGCGCACCGTCGACGTGCTGAACGCGCTGCTGCCGCCGCCGCGCGTCGCGTCGGCGGCAAACGACGAAGGCGAGGCGGGCGGGCTCGACGCGGGCGCCGCAATCGACTGAGCGGCGCGCGCGGGCGCCGTATTCATGCCGTCTCGGCGGCCGCGTCGCGCGGCGGCCGTGCGGCGCGGCCGCGCGAATGCTCGGCGCTCAGACCGTCAGCAATCCTTTCTTCTCGATAAATGCGATCACGTCGGCGACGCCATCGAGCGCCTTCAGATTGCACATCACGTACGGGCGCTCGCCGCGCATCTTCTTCGTGTCGGACGCCATGACGTCGAGGTTCGCGCCGACGAGCGGCGCGAGGTCCGTCTTGTTGATCACGAGCAGATCCGATTTCGTGATGCCCGGGCCGCCCTTGCGCGGAATCTTCTCGCCGCCCGCGACGTCGATCACGTAGATCGTCAGGTCCGACAGCTCGGGGCTGAACGTCGCCGCGAGATTGTCGCCGCCCGATTCGATGAACACGATGTCCGCGTCCGGAAAGCGCGCGAGCATCCGGTCGACCGCCTCGAGATTGATCGACGCATCCTCGCGGATCGCCGTGTGCGGGCAGCCGCCCGTCTCGACGCCCATGATCCGCTCTTCGGGCAGCGCGCCCGCGATCGTCAGGAGGCGCTGGTCTTCCTTCGTGTAGATGTCGTTCGTGATCGCGACGAGGTCGTAGCGCTCGCGCATGCCCTTGCAGAGCATTTCGAGGAGCGTCGTCTTGCCGGAGCCGACAGGGCCGCCGATGCCGACGCGCAGCGGCGGGAGCTTCTTCGTGCGGCGGGCTGCCGCCGCTGAGCGAGGTGCGTTCATGATTCGGTGCGTGACAATGCTCTGGGGTGCTTATGAACGGAACAGCCGCGAATACTGCGATTCGTGCCGCGCGGACAGGATGCCGAGCTGCGGCGCGAACGTGTTGATCGCATCGGGCGGCGTCGCGAGCGCGCGGCGCACCGCGTCGCGGATCGGTTCGCGCAGCGCGACGATGATTTTCTGGCCGGCGAGCTGGCCGAGCGGCACCGCCTTGATCGCGGCGGCCGTCTGGTTCTCGACCCAGCCGAACGCATACGCGGCGAGCGCCGCGTCGGGCGTCGCGCCGTGCGCGGCGGCGGCGAACGCGAACGCGCTCGGCAACGCGATCGGCGAGATCGACGCGAGCGTCGCGCGGCGCGCGGCGTCGCCCCATTCGAGCGATGCGCAAAGCTGCGCGAGCGACCAGCCCATCTGCTCGGTCTCGCGGCGCAGCTCCGACGATTCGCGGCTCGCGACGAATTCCTCGTTCGCGTCGGCGAGCGCCGTCGCGTCGTGCGCGTGCCAGCGCGCGAGCTGATGCGCGAGGAACGGCAGCTCGCCGTGCGCGAGCACGTCGGCAAGCCCGCTCGCGATCCAGTCGCGCACGCCGTCGGCATTGCGAATCAGCGGCGCGTCGAGCGCCGCTTCGAGCCCCTGCGAATAGCTGAACGCGCCGATCGGCAAGGCCGGCGACGCGAGGTGCAGCAGCGCGACGAGCTCAGCGGTGTCCATGACCGTGGCCGTGCGAGCAGGACGGACCATGCTGGTGATCGTGCGAGTGGCCGTGATGCTCGTCGAACACCTGCTGCGCGAGCGCGTAATCCTCGGCGAACGTCGCGTCGTGCCCGTGACGGTGCCCGCCGCCATACGCGCCGGCCTCCGGCTGGAACGGCGCGTTCGCGCGCTCGATCGTCGCGCCGAGCCGCGTCAGCATGTCGGCCAGCACCGGATCGTATTCGAGCTTCAGGCAGCCCGCGCCGATTTCGACGGGCGTATGGCGGTTGCCGAGGTGATACGCGGCGCGCGTGAGCGTGAGCGCGTCGGGCGCGCGCACGAGCAGCACGGCCTCGTGCGCGGCGGCCACGCGCACGAGCGCGCCGTCGTCGGCGACAAGCACGTCGCCGTCGTGCAATACGGTGCCGCGCGGCAGCACGAGCGCGACGTCCTCGCCCGTGTCGAGCGTCGCGGCGAGCCGGCTCCGGCAGCGCGCGTCATAGGCGAGCGTGAGCGCAGGCGCGCGCGCGACGAGCGTCGCGGCGAGTTTCACGTTCGGGGCGATGCGTTTGTCGATCGTGCGCATGATGATTCGTCAGGACTTCAGAACAGGAAGTAGCGCTGCGCCATCGGCAGCACGGCGGCGGGCTCGCAGGTGAGCAGCGCGCCGTCGGCGACGACGTCGTAGGTTTCGGGGTCGACGCTGATGGCCGGCTGCCATGCGTTGTGGATCATGTCGCGCTTCGTCACCGTGCGGCAGCCGCGCACCGGCACGAGCCGCTTCGCGAGTCCGTAGCGTTTGCCGATGCCCGCGTCGAGCGCGAGCTGCGACACGAACGTGAGCGACGTGCGCGCGAGCGCGCCGCCGCGGGTGGCGAACATCTCGCGGTAGTGGACAGGCTGCGGCGTCGGGATCGACGCGTTCGGGTCGCCCATCTGCGCGATCGCGATCATCCCACCCTTGACGATCATCGCCGGCTTGACCCCGAAGAACGCGGGCTGCCACAGCACGAGGTCCGCCCATTTGCCCGGCTCGATCGAGCCGACTTCGTGCGCGATGCCGTGCGTGAGCGCCGGATTGATCGTGTACTTCGCGACGTAGCGCTTCGCGCGGAAATTGTCGTTGCGCGCGCTGTCCTCGGCGAGCGCGCCGCGCTGCACCTTCATCTTGTGCGCGGTCTGCCACGTGCGGATGATCACTTCGCCGACGCGGCCCATCGCCTGCGAATCGGACGACAGCATCGACAGCGCGCCGAGATCGTGCAGGATGTCCTCGGCCGCGATCGTTTCGCGGCGAATCCGCGATTCGGCGAACGCGAGATCTTCGGCGATCGACGGATCGAGGTGATGACAGACCATCAGCATGTCGAGGTGCTCGTCGAGCGTGTTGATCGTGTACGGGCGCGTCGGATTCGTCGACGACGGCAGCACGTTCGGCTCGCCGCACACCTTCAGGATGTCGGGCGCGTGGCCGCCGCCCGCGCCCTCGGTGTGGTACGTGTGGATCGTGCGGCCCTTGAACGCGGCGACCGTCGCCTCGACGAAGCCGCCTTCGTTCAGCGTATCGGTGTGGATCGCGACCTGCGTGTCGGTGTCGTCGGCCACCGTCAGGCAGTTGTCGATCGCGGCGGGCGTCGTGCCCCAGTCCTCGTGCAGCTTCAGGCCGATCGCGCCCGCCCCGATCTGCTCGACGAGCGGCTGCGGCCGGCTCGCGTTGCCCTTGCCGAGAAAGCCGAGGTTGATCGGCCAGCCGTCGGCCGCCTGCAGCATCCGTTCCAGGTGCCAGGGCCCCGGCGTGCAGGTGGTCGCGTTCGTGCCCGTCGCGGGGCCCGTGCCGCCGCCGATCATCGTCGTTACGCCGGACGCGAGCGCCTCGTCGATCTGCTGCGGACTGATGAAGTGGATGTGCGTATCGATGCCGCCCGCCGTCACGATCAGGCCTTCGCCCGCGATGATCTCGGTCGCCGCGCCGATCGCGATCGTCACGCCGGGCTGGATGTCCGGATTGCCCGCCTTGCCGATCGCCGCGATGCGGCCGTGCTTGATCGCGATGTCCGCCTTCACGACGCCCCAGTGATCGAGGATCACCGCGTTCGTGATTACGGTGTCCGCGACGTCGGCCGCGCTCAGTTGCGATTGCCCCATCCCGTCGCGGATCACCTTGCCGCCGCCGAACTTCACTTCCTCGCCGTAGATCGTGTAGTCGCGCTCGACTTCGATCAGCAGCCCGGTGTCCGCGAGGCGAATGCGGTCGCCCGTCGTTGGCCCGTACATTTCCGCGTACGCGCGGCGGCTCAAACGTAATGTCATGTCGTCGAATCCTTCGGATGCCCGTGCGGGCGTGTCAGCGGAGCGCCGGCGCTCAGAGCGGCCCCATCACCTTGCCCTGGAAGCCGTAGACGGCGCGCGCGCCCGCGAGTTCGACGAGCTCGACCGTGCGCGTCTGGCCCGGCTCGAAGCGCACCGCGGTGCCCGCCGCGATGTTCAGCCGAAAGCCGCGCGCGGCCGCGCGATCGAACGACAGCGCGTCGTTGACTTCGTGGAAGTGATAGTGCGAGCCGACCTGCACCGGGCGATCGCCCGTGTTCGCGACGACGAGCGCGATCGTGTGGCGGCCGGCGTTCAACTCGTGCTCGCCGTCGTCGGTGAGGAGTTCGCCGGGAATCATGCGGCCCTCCGGCGTTGCGTGCGATGGGCGCGGAGTCCGCTGCCGGACGGCGGGAGGAAATGAGCCATGCAGTGAATCATGACGCGCCTTCACGGAATCGGGTGGTGGACGGTTACGAGCTTCGTGCCGTCGGGAAACGTCGCTTCGACCTGGATGTCGGGAATCATCTCGGCCACGCCTTCCATCACGTCGTCGCGCGTGAGCAGCGTCGTGCCGTAATGCATCACTTCGGCGACCGTCTTGCCGTCGCGCGCTGCTTCCATCAGCGCGGCGGTGATGAACGCGACCGTCTCCGGATAATTGAGCTTGAGCCCGCGCGCGCGGCGGCGCTCGGCGAGGAGCGCCGCCGTGAAGATCAGCAGCTTGTCTTTTTCTCGGGGAGTCAGTTTCATGAAAGAAACATTTTGGAAAACGTAATATTCGTGCGGCGCGTGTCGCAGCAGTCGCGAAGCTATCGTAGCACCGCGAACGTGCGCGTGCGGCGAAGCCTTCAGGTGTAAGTGAGCAAGGCATGTGCCATGCGTGTTGCGCGCGCGTTCATGCCGCGCGGCGGTGCGGCGCGCACCGCGATGGCGCGTTTTTCCGAAAGGCGTGCGTCAGGAATGTGCGGCGTTCAGGTTTGCCAGAGGCGCAGCGGTTTCGCGTCGACGCCGTGGATGATCGGGCGCAGCGCGAGCCATTGCTCGGCGAAGAGACGCTGCAGCGCCTCCATCGAATGCGCGAGCGCGCGGATCAGCATCGTGCCGGGCGCGACGCAGGTGACGCCCGCGCGCAGCGCGTCGTCGAACGGCAGCGCGGGCACGATCGATTCGGCGAGCGCGTCCGTGCAGGCCGCGCCGAGCGCCCACAGCGTGCCGTACACGGGAAAGCCGCCGAGCCCTTGCGGCGCGGCGCGCAGCGGATCGCCTGCATCGAGGCGCGCGCGCTCGACCCACATCGGCCCGCCCGACGGCCCGACGATCTTCGAGAACGACGCGATGCTGCCCGCCGACCAGGCTTCGCCCGCCGCCTGGCGGCCGAGCTGCGTCGCGTCCCAGCCGAGCGCGCTCGCGCCGTCGCCGAGCTTCAGCACGAATTCGAGCGACGCGTGCGCGGCGTCGAAGAACAGGTTGTTCTGCGGCAGCCAGTCGAGCTTCGCGCGCGCGCCGACGTCGATGTCGATCCGCTGCCGCGCGTCGAGCCCGTTCGACTTGTACCACTTCGTCGCGCCGGGCGTCGTCAGCACCGCGTGCGTGTCGGCGCCGAGCTTCACGTCGATCTCGAGCCGGTCGCCGCCCGCGACGCCGCCCGGCGGATGCACGATCACCGCGTGGCAGATCGCGTCGCCTTCCGGATAGAGCGGGCGCTGCACGCGCAGCGGGCCGACGTGCCGCCGATGCGCGAGCGCCGTGCGCCCGCCCGGCTGCCGCTCGAAGCCGAGTTCGAGGCGGGCGTGCCACGCCTTGGCGGCGGGGCGGATGAGGCGGGCGTGGGTTTCGTGGGCGGACATCGGTCGAATCGGGAGAATCGGGGAAGCGGGCGCGCCAATGCTACAGGATACCGGCTCGCCGCCGCGCGCGGCGGAGGATGACGATGGCGCGCGAACGCGAGCGCGCGCGCGGATGGGCACCGAAGCCGGCCGCTCGCGGACGGCGTACCGCGTCGTGCGCGCCGGGCATGCGACGCATGCCGCCCGGCCTGCACGCCGATGCGGACGCGGGCGCCGACGCTCAGACCGCGATCAGCTCGCGCACGCCGTGCGCGTCCATCTCGCTGCCCGCGCCGCCCGCGACGATCTCGCCGCGGCTCATCACCCAGTAGCGGTCGGCGATCGAGCGCGCGAAATCGTAGTACTGCTCGACGAGCAGCACCGTCATCTTCGTTTCGCCGACGAGCTGCCGCAGCGTGCGGCCGATGTCCTGGATGATCGACGGCTGAATGCCTTCCGTCGGCTCGTCGAGGATCAGGAGCTGCGGCTCGCTCATCAGCGCGCGGCCGATTGCGAGCTGCTGCTGCTGGCCGCCCGACAGATCGCCGCCGCGGCGCGCGCGCATGTCCTTGAGCACCGGAAAGAGCGAGTAAATCCGGTCGGGCACTCTGGACGGCGCCTTGCGGCTCGCCGCGCCGACGAGCAGATTCTCCTCGACGGTGAGGCGCGCAAAGATGTCGCGGCCCTGCGGCACATAGGCGAGCCCCGACGCGACGCGCGCATGGGGCGGCAGCGCGCCGAGCGGCTTGCCGCGCCACGCGATGCTGCCGCTTTTCGTCGGCACGACGCCCATCAGGCAGCGCAGCAACGTCGTCTTGCCGACGCCGTTGCGTCCGAGCAGCACGGTGAGCCGGCCTGCTTCGGCGGTGAGGCTCACGTCGCGCAGGATGTGGCTGCCGCCGTAGTACTGGTTCAGCGATTCGATTGTCAGCATCGCATCATCGTCCGAGGTAAGACTCGATCACCGCTTCGTCGCGCTTCACCTGATCGAGCGTGCCTTGCGCGAGCACCGCGCCTTCCGCCATCACGGTCACGCGCCCCGTCTCGCCCGCGAGCGCCGCGACGAATTCCATGTCGTGCTCGACGACCATCATCGAGCACGTGCCGCGCAGCGTGTTCAGCAGCTCGGCGAGCGCCATCGTCTCGTGGTCGGTCATGCCGGCCGCGGGCTCGTCGAGCAGCAGGAGCGCGGGGCGCTGCATCAGCAGCATGCCGATCTCGAGCCGCTGCTTCTGCCCGTGAGACAGCTCGCCCGCGAGCCGGAACGCACTGTCCTCGAGCCGGATCAGCGCGAGCGTCTCCTCGATCCGCGCCTGCGCCGCGCGATCGAGCCGCGCGCGCAGCGACGCGAGCCAGCGCTTGTCGGCCGCCATCGCAAGCTCGAGGTTCTCCCACACCGGATGCTGCTCGAACACGGTCGGCTTCTGGAACTTGCGGCCGATGCCCGCGCGCGCGATCTGCGGCTCGTTCATCCGCGCGAGGTCGAGCGTCTGGCCGAGGAACGCCTTGCCCGAATCCGGCCGCGTCTTGCCGGTGATCACGTCCATCATCGTCGTCTTGCCGGCGCCGTTCGGGCCGATCACGCAGCGCAGCTCGCCCACGTCGATCGCGAGCGACAGCTTCTTCAGCGCGCGAAAGCCGTCGAAGCTCACTTCGATGTCCTCGAGATAGAGGATCGTGCCGTGCGACGTGTCGATCGCGCCCGGCGTGACGACGTGCGACGTCCCGGCCGTGCCGCTGACGGCGGGTTGATCGGCGCCGTCCGGCTGCGCGAGGTCGGGAATCATTGCGTTCTCGTTCATCGTGGCGTTGCCCGGCGCGTGACAGTTTCGACGAGGCCCATGATTCCGCGCGGCAGCACGAGCGGCACGAGCACGAAGATGAGGCCGAGGAAGAACAGCCAGTATTCGGCGAAGTACGCGGTGAACACGCTCTTCGCGCCGTTGACCGCGAACGCGCCGACGATCGGGCCGATCAGCGTGCCGCGGCCGCCGACCGCGACCCAGATCGCCATCTCGATCGAGTTGCCGGGCGACATCTCGCTCGGATTGATGATGCCGACCTGCGGCACGTACAGCGCGCCCGCGATGCCGCACAGCACGGCCGACACGACCCACACGAAGAGCTTGTACGCGAGCGGGCTGTAGCCGAGGAACATGACGCGCGTCTCGCCGTCGCGGATCGCGGTGACGACGCGGCCGAGCTTGCTCGTGACGATCGCGCGCGCGGCGACGAACGACGCGACGAGCGCGGCGAACGTGATCAGGAACAGCACCGTGCGCGTGCCCGGCGACGTGATCGCGAAGCCGGCGATGCGCTTGAAGTCGGTGAAGCCGTTGTTGCCGCCGAAGCCCGTCTCGTTGCGATAGAAGAGCAGCATCGCGGCGAACGTCATCGCCTGCGTGATGATCGACAGATACACGCCCTTCACGCGCGAGCGGAACGTGAAGAAGCCGAACGCCCACGCGAGCGCGGCGGGCGCGAGCACGACGAGCGCGAGCGCATACGCGAGATGCTCGGTGCCGCTCCAGTACCACGGCAGCCGGTGCCAGTCGAGAAACACCATGAAGTCGGGCAGATCGCTGCCGTACTTGCCGTCGCGGCCGATCGCGCGCATCAGGTACATGCCGATCGCATAGCCGCCGAGCGCGAAGAACAGGCCGTGGCCGAGGCTCAGGATGCCGCAGTAGCCCCAGACGAGATCGAGCGCGAGCGCGGCGATCGCGTAGCACATCAGCTTGCCCGCGAGCGTCATTGCGTAGGATGACAGATGAAACGCGCTCGACTCCGGGGCGGCGAGCGCGGCGAGCGGCACGCCGGCGCCGACCGCGATGCACAGCGCGACGAGCGCGAGCCACGCGCGCCGCGACAGCAGCGCGGGGCGCGGCGGCAGCCCGAGCGCGAAGCGCGGCGAAGCGGGCGCGGCCGATGCGGTCGATGCCGCGGCTGCCGCGGACGACGCGCTGCGCGCGACGGAAAGGAAATGGATCGTCGAAGTCATGTCATGCCTCCGCGCTGCGGCCCTTCAGGGCGAACATCCCTTGCGGGCGTTTCTGGATGAACAGCACGATCATCACGAGCACCGCGATCTTCGCGAGCACGGCGCCCCAGAACGGCTCGATCGCCTTGCTGAGGAGCCCGAGGCCGAAGCCGCCGAGCACCGTGCCCGCGATCTGGCCGACGCCGCCCAGCACGACCGCCATGAACGAATCGATGATGTAGCTCTGGCCGAGGTCCGGGCCGACGTTGCCGATCTGCGACAGCGCGCAGCCGCCGAGGCCCGCGATGCCCGCGCCGAACGCGAACGCATACGAATCGACGCGCGCCGTCTTCACGCCGACGCACGCGGCCATCCGGCGGTTCTGCGTGACTGCGCGCACGAAGAGGCCGAGGCGCGTCTTCGTCAGCACCGCCCACGCGATGCCGACGACGGCGAGCGCGAACGCGAGGATCGCGAGCCGGTTGTACGGCAGGATCAGGTTCTGCATCACGGCCACGCCGCCGCTCATCCACGAGGGATTCACGACCTGCACGTTCTGCGCGCCGAAGATCATCCGCGTCGCCTGGATCAGGATGAGGCTCACGCCGAAGGTCGCGAGCAGCGTCTCGAGCGGGCGGCCGTACAGGTGCCTGAGCACCGTGCGTTCGAGCACGACGCCGAGCGCGCCCGCCGCGACGAACGACACGGGAATCGCGGCGAGCGGATACCAGTCGAACGCGCTCGGCAGATAGCGCTGCACGAGCGTCTGCACGACGTAGGTCGCGTATGCGCCGATCATCAGGAACTCGCCGTGCGCCATGTTGATGACGCCGATGAGGCCGTACGTGATCGCGAGGCCGAGCGCGGCGAGCAGCAGCACACTGCCGAGCGACAGGCCCGCGAACAGCGTGCCCGCGATTTCGCCGCGCCGCTGGATCGTGTAGAGCGCGTCGAGGCCTTGCTGCGCGGCTTCGCGCACGCGCGCATCGGGTTCCGTATCGCTGCCGTCGGGACGCTTCGCGACGAGCGGGCGCAACTGCTCGATCATGTCGAGATCGCTTCGCGCGGCGACGAGCCGCACCGCTTCGAGGCGCTTCGCGGGATCGGCATCGCGCAGCGCGGCGATCGCCCACAGCGCGTCGAGGCGGCGCTTGAGCGTCGGGTCGGTTTCCTTCGCGCGCGCCGCGTCGATCATCGGCTTGACCGAAGCGTCGGGGCTCTTCAGCAGCGCGTCGATCGCGCGGCGCCGCGTGTCGACGTCGGGCGACGCGAGATCGAGCCCCGACAACGCGTTCGCGATCCTCGTGCGCAGCAGATTGTTGAGCATCACGGGCTGCGCGTCGCCCGCCCGCGCGGGGGCGTTCGTCAGCGCGTCGCGAGCGGCGTCGCCGCTCTGGATCAGGATGCGTCCCGCGTCGGTCGCGAGCGCGTCGCCGTTCGCGAGCGCGTTCAGCAGCGCGACGGCGGCGGCGTCGCGCTCGGCGGCAAGACGGTCGATCGCGGCGCTCTTTGCATCGAAGTCGTCGCCGGCGAGCGCGGCGGTGTCGGCGGCCGTGACCGCGAGCGCCGCGCGCGGCGCGCCGAGCGAAAGCGCCGCGCAGACGGCGAGCGCCGCGAGCGCACGAGCGGCGCGGCTCAAAGGCGTGGGCATCGGTAGGTCCTCGCGAAAGGGGAGAAAGCGCGCGGCGTGGCCGCGCGCGACGACGGCGCCGCGCCGTTGCGCGGCGCCTGCGCGGGCGTCAGGCGAGCGCCGCGCGACGGCGGCGCAGGAACTCGGGGATCGAGCCGACCACATCGGGCTTGCCCTGGTTGCCCGCGATGAACGGGCTCCACGGCTGCGCGCGGACCGCCGTCTTCGTCTTCCAGACGACGTTGAACTGGCCGTCGCCGCGGATCTCGCCGATCATCACCGGCTTGTGCAGATGATGGTTGCCGTCCATCGTCAGCGTGAAGCCCGACGGCGCGGCGACGCTCTGGCCGATCATCGCCGTGCGCACGCGGTCGACGTCGGTGCTCTTCGCCTTCTCGACGGCCTGCTTCCACATGTGGATGCCGACGAACGTCGCCTCCATCGGATCATTGGTTACGCGCTTCGCGCCGCCCGGCAGGTTCTGCGACTTCACCCACGCGGCGAACTGCTCCTTGAACTTCGCGTTCGCCGGACCCTTCACCGACATGAAGTAATTCCACGCGGCCAGATGCCCGACGAGCGGCTTCGTGTCGATCCCGCGCAGCTCCTCCTCGCCGACCGAGAACGCGACGACCGGCACGTCGGTCGCCTTGATCCCCTGGTTGCCGAGCTCCTTGTAGAACGGCACGTTCGAATCGCCGTTGATCGTCGAGATCACGGCCGTCTTGCCGCCTTGCGCGAAGGTCTTGATGGTCGCGACGATCGTCTGGTAATCACTGTGCCCGAACGGTGTGTAGACTTCCTGAATATCGGCTTCCTTCACGCCCTTCGATTTCAGGAACGCGCGCAGGATCTTGTTGGTCGTGCGCGGATACACGTAATCGGTGCCGAGCAGGAAGAAGCGCTTCGCACCGCCGCCTTCGGCGCTCATCATGTACTCGACGGCCGGAATCGCCTGCTGGTTCGGCGCGGCGCCCGTGTAGAACACGTTGCGCGACATCTCCTCGCCCTCGTACTGCACCGGGTAGTAGAGCAGGCCGTTCAGCTCCTCGAACACGGGCAGCACCGACTTGCGCGACACCGACGTCCAGCAGCCGAACACGCACGCGACCTTCTCCTGCGTGAGCAACTGGCGCGCCTTCTCGGCGAAGAGCGGCCAGTTCGATGCGGGGTCGACGACGACGGGCTGGAGCGGCCGCCCGAGCACGCCGCCGCTCTTGTTGATGTCGGCGATCGTCATCAGCGCGGTGTCCTTGAGCGAAGTCTCGGAGATCGCCATCGTGCCCGACAGCGAATGCAGGATGCCGACCTTGATCGGGCCTTTGCCCGAATCCGCCGCGCGCGCGAGGGGGCTTTGTCCCGCGAGCGCCATGACGCCTGCCATCGATCCGAACTTCAAAAGACTGCGACGTTTCATCGAGTTCCCCTTGCCTGTTGGAGTGTGGGCGCGCACCGGAGCGGACGCGCGGCGAACCGGTTACGCAAGGCATGTGCCAGATGCGGGCCGGCGCGCGTGCGCGCGCCCGTCCACGGGGCTTCCGACGATGCGCCGCGGTGCCTGCGGCGCCCGCGTGCGTGCATTGCGTGGGCCGTCGCGGTGCAGCGCCGTGCACGCGCGTGCTGCATGGTTGTGCATCGCGAGCCGCATGCTTACACTCTCAAGGCGAATTTCCATCGATGCGGCGCTTGGGTGTCGCATCCGTCAGCGCGCATCGCGACGCATTCCAGACATCGTTCGATCGATCTCCGAGGAGCCTTTCATGACCGAGCACGTTTCGCAGACCCCCGACCTTTCCGCGTTCTGGATGCCGTTCACCGCGAACCGGCAATTCAAGGAAGCGCCGCGCCTGCTCGTCGCGGCGAAGGGGATGTATTACACGTCGCACGACGGCCGCCGCATCCTCGACGGCACCGCGGGCCTCTGGTGCGTGAACGCGGGGCACGGGCGCGACGAGATCGTCGCCGCGATGAAGGCGCAGGCCGAGGAGATGGATTTCGCGCCGACGTTCCAGATGGGGCACCCGAAGGCGTTCGAAGCGGCGACGAAGATCGCGCGCCACACGCCGGGCGACCTGAAGCACATCTTCTTCACGAACTCCGGATCGGAGGCGGTCGACACGGCGCTCAAGATCGCGCTCGCGTATCACCGCGCACGCGGCGAAGGCCAGCGCACGCGTTTCATCGGACGCGAGCGCGGCTACCACGGCGTCGGCTTCGGCGGCATCTCGGTGGGCGGCATCGCGCCGAACCGCAAGGCGTATTCGGGCGCGCTGCTGCCGTCCGTCGATCATCTGCCGCACACGCTGAACCTGAAGGAGGCCGCGTTCTCGAAGGGGCAGCCCGCGTGGGGCGCGCATCTGGCCGATGAGCTGGAGCGGCTCGTCGCGCTGCACGACGCGTCGACGATCGCCGCGGTGATCGTCGAGCCCGTGGCGGGCTCGACGGGCGTGCTGATTCCACCGCAAGGCTATCTCGAACGCCTGCGCGAATTGTGCGACAGGCACGGCATCCTGCTGATCTTCGACGAAGTGATCACCGGCTGGGGGCGGCTCGGCGCGCCGTTCGCGTCGCAGTTCTTCGGCGTGACGCCCGATCTGCTGACGATGGCGAAAGGCACGAACAACGCGGCGGTGCCGATGGGCGCGGTGGCCGCGAGCGGCGCGATTCACGACGCGATCGTGAACGGCGCGCCGGCCGGCATCGAGCTCTTTCACGGCTACACGTATTCGGGGCACCCGCTCGCGGCGGCTGCGGCCGTCGCGACGATCGATCTGTACGAGCGCGACGGGCTGCTCACGCGCGCCGCGCGGATCGCGCCGATCTTCGAGCGCGAGATCCACAAGCTGAAGGACGCGCGCCACGTGATCGACGTGCGCAACCTCGGCCTCGTCGGCGGCGTCGAGTTGAAGCCGCGCGACGGCAAGCCGGGTGCGCGCGCGTACGAGGTTTTCGTCAGGTGCTTCGCGAAGGGCGCGATGATCCGCTATACGGGCGACATCCTCGCGTTCTCGCCGCCCCTCATCGTCGAGGAGGCGCAGCTCGTCGAGCTGTTCTCGATCGTCGCGCAGGCGCTGAAGGAAACGGAGTAGGCGGGCAGGAGAGACGAGCGGTACGCCCAGGTGAAGCGGCGCGCGCCGCCGCCGCGATGCGATACGCGCTCAGTAACGCGGCACCGAAGGATCGACGTCGCGCGACCACGCGTCGATCCCGCCTTGCAGGTTGTAGAGCTTGGTGAAGCCGCGCGATTCGAGGAACATCGCGACTTGCGCGCTGCGCATCCCGTGATGGCACACGCAGACGATCTGCGCTTCGTCGTCGAGCTCCTCGCTGCGCGCGGGAATCTGCTGCATCGGGATCGACACGCTGCCGTCGATCTTCGCGGTCGCGATTTCCCACGGCTCGCGCACGTCGAGCACGACGGGCGCGGGGCGCGCCGGATCGCGCAGCCATTCGGCGAGCGCGGTGGCGGTCAGGATCTGCATCGGCGTGAATCGTCTCAGAACTTGAAGCGCGACGGCTCGATCGCGTTGACGAGGTGGTCGACGTAGGTTTCGAACACGTCGGCGACGCGGTACTGCTTGTCGTCGATGCGCGTGATGATCTGCGCCTTCATCACCGGCCGGCCGCCGACGAACGCCGCGAGGCGGCCGCCCACCTTCAGTTGCTCGAGCAGTTCCTGCGGGACGACGGGCAGGCCGCCCGACACGCAGATCACGTCGTACGGCGCCTTCGCGGGCCAGCCGCGCGAGCCGTCGCCGAGCACGACTTCGGCGTTCGTCACGCCGTTCTTCTTCAGGTTCTCTTCGGCGAACTTCGCAAGATCCGGATCGATCTCGACCGTCGTCACGCGCTGGCCGCGCGCGGCCAGCAGCGCTGCCATGTAGCCGGAGCCCGCGCCGATCTCGAGCACGTTCTCGTGCTTCTTCACCGCGAGTTCCTGCAGGATGCGCGCCTCGACGCGCGGGAACAGCATCTTCTGGCCGTTCGGCAGCGGCAGCTCGACGTCGGCGAACGCCAGGTCGCGATACGCGGCCGGCACGAAGTTCTCACGCTTGACGACCGACAGCAGGCTCAAGACGTCTAGATCCAGTACATCCCAGGGACGGATCTGCTGTTCGATCATGTTGAAACGTGCTTTTTCGATATTCATGGTGTCATGCGGGCCGGGTCGGCCGTCAGCGAGGGGACGAAAAACGCTCGGATTGTACCAAACGGGGTCGAGGTCTTGCCTTCAGAATGCCTGCGTGCCCGAAGCGGCTAGCGCTTGCTGTTCTTGATCTGCTGCTCGAACGCGACGTCGAGCTTGCTGACCTTGCGCGGCTTCTTCGGGCCGAGGCCGTCGACGAACGCGACGAAATCCTCGAGCGGCAACGGCGCGCAGAGCTTCTCGGCGGCGCCGCCCGAGCGGTCGACGAGGTAGAAGAGGCCGCCCGGCATGCCGACCGCCGAATACTGCGGGTTGCCGGTGCGGGTTTTTAGGCGTTCGACCGCGCGGGTCGCTTGCGTGGTGCGCATCGTGCGTCAAAAACGAAAGTGCGGTGAAACCGACACTTTATCAACAACGCGGGCCGAACGCGCTCAGACGGTCTTCGAGTAGCGGCTTTCGGACGCGCCCGACAAATACGCGTCGAACACCATCGCGATGTTGCGCACGTAGAGGCGTCCGGCCGGATGAATCGTCAGACGATCGGCGCCGATCGACAGCATGCCGTCGCGCTCGAAGCCGCGCAGCGTGTCGAGCTCGCGCGCGAACTTGTTCGCGAAGCGGATGCCGTACGCGGCCTCGACGTGCGAGAACGGCAGCACGAGGTTGCACATCAGATGCGTGATCACGTCGCGCCGCAGCCGGTCGTCGGCGGACAGCGTTACGCCGCGCACGATCGGCAGCCGCTGGTCGGCGAGCGCCGCGCCGTAGCGGGGCAGATCCTTCGCATTCTGCGCGTACACGTCGCCTACCTTGCCGATCGACGACGCGCCGATGCCGATCAGATCGGCGTCCGCCTGCGTGCTGTAGCCCTGGAAGTTGCGCTGCAGCGTGCCGTTGCGCTGCGCGTGGACGAGCTCGTCGCCCGTGCGCGCGAAATGGTCCATGCCGATGTACACGTAGCCCGCGCGCGTGAGCTGCTCGATCGCGAGGCCGAGCAGCGCGATGCGCGTCGCGGGCGGCGGCAGCGCGGCGCCGTCGATCTGGCGCTGCATCTTGAACAGATGCGGCATGTGCGCGTAGCCGAACACGGAGAGCCGGTCGGGCTCGAGTTCGACGATCGTGTCGAGCGTGCGCGCGAAGCTCGACACCGTCTGGTGCGGCAGCCCGTAGATGAGGTCGATGCTGATCGAGTGGTAGCCCGTCGCGCGCGCGGCGCGCACGAGGTCGGACGTCATCTTGAGCGGCTGCACGCGGTTGATCGCGCGTTGCACGTCGGGGTCGAAGTCTTGCACGCCGAGGCTCACGCGGTTGAAGCCGATCGTGCGCAGATGGACGAGCGTCGCGGGCGACGCGGTGCGCGGGTCGATCTCGATCGAGAATTCGCCGGTGCGGTCCGACGCGAGCGTGAAGTAATCGCGCGTGGCCGCCATCAGCTCGGTTGCCTCGACGTTCGACAGGAAGGTCGGCGTGCCGCCGCCCCAGTGGAGCTGCGTGACGGTCCGTTCGGGATCGAAGAGCGCGGCCTGCAGCGCGATCTCGTGCTTCAACTGATCGAGATACGGCCGCGCGCGCTTGCGGTTGCGCGTCGCGATCTTGTTGCAGCCGCAGTAGAAGCACGCGGTCGCGCAGAACGGAATATGGAAATAGAGCGACAGATCGCTCGCCGACGCGCCCGGATCGGCCGCCGCGCGGATGTAGTCGGCGGGATCGAAGTTTTCGCGGAACTGCGGGGCGGTGGGGTAGGACGTATAGCGAGGGCCGTTCGCCGTGTACTTGGCGAGCAGGTCGGGGCGAAACAGCGCCTCGGACGGAATCGGCTGCGTCATGCTGGAAGCTTGAAGTCGTGCTCTGTGACGTCGACCAGTATAGGAACCGGCGGTTTCATTGAATTGTGTAATAACGTCGCAGCGGCGGATGGCACAATACGGCGTTCGCGCGCGACTGCCCGCTTGCCGGGCGTTTCGTGACGATTGGCGTGGATTTTCGGATATTTGATGTGATGATTGGTGAAATTGCCGCGAGTTCGAGGGAAACGTCCGCGCATGCGTGCCGCGAAGGCTGCGGCGCGTGCTGCATCGCGCCGTCGATCTCGAGCCCGATTCCCGGCATGCCGGACGGCAAGCCGGCCGGCGCGCGCTGCGCGCAGTTGCTCGACGGCGAGCGCTGCGCGATCTTCGGCCGGCCCGAACGCCCCGCGTGCTGCGCGGGGCTGCAGCCGAGCGACGAAATGTGCGGCGCGTCGCGCGCGAGCGCGCTCGCGTGGCTCGCCCGGCTCGAAGCCGACACGCGGCCCGCCGCACCGCTTGCCTCAGCAGGAGATTCAGCATGACCCACATGAGCGCGCCGGGCCGGCGCCGCTTCCTGATCGCCGCGTGCGCGGCCGCGGGCGTTACCGTGTCGCTTGCCGCGTGCGCGTCGACGTTTCCGTTCATCCCCGATCACTACACGTTCTCGCAAGGCGACGTGCAGCGCGCGGTCGCCCGCAAGTTTCCATACCAGAAGACGGTCGCGCAGGTGATCGACGTCGCGCTCGCGAATCCGGTCGTCGGGCTGCTGCCGGACCAGAACCGCGTCGCGGTGCGCCTCGATGCGCGCTTCGAGAGCCCGTTCCTGCGCGCGCCCGTCAACGGCAAGTTCACGGTGTCGGGCCAGCTCGCGTACGACGCGCCGAGCCGCTCCGTCGTGCTGAAGGCGCCCGCCGTCGATAGCGTGAACGTCGACGGCGATGCGCAACTGTACACGCAGCAGATCAGCGCGGCGGCGGGCCTGCTCGCGACCCAATTGCTGACCAACTATCCGATCTACACGTTCAAGCCGGAGCAACTGCAATTTGCCGGCGTGAATTACGAACCCGGTACAATCACAATTCTTACAAACGGCATACGCGTGGCGATCGTCGAGAAATGACGTCGCGCCGCGCGCGGCCGGAGCGGCCGCGGCGGTTTCGTGGCCTCGGTTGATTCACTTCGGAAGCGGGCCACGGATGGACTGGATACTGATTTGCAAAGCGCTGGCGCTCGGCATCGTCGAGGGGCTGACTGAATTCCTGCCGGTATCGAGCACCGGCCACCTGATCGTCGCGGGCAGCTTCCTGCGCTTTCATCCTGAGCAGGCGAAGACATTCGACGTCGTGATCCAGTTCGGCGCGATTCTCGCGGTGTGCTGGGAATATCGCCGCAGGATCGTCGACGTCGTGACCGGGCTGCCCGCGCAGCGCGAAGCCAGGCGGTTCACGATGAACGTCGTGATCGCGACGATCCCGGCGGTCGCGCTCGCGCTGCTGTTCGAGAAAACGATCAAGTCGGTGCTGTTCGCGCCGGTGCCCGTGGCCGTCGCGCTCGTCGTCGGCGGCGCGGTGATCCTGTGGGTGGAGGGGCGGCAGCGCGAGCGGGGCGAGCCGGCGCGCGTGCAGTCGATCGACGCGCTGACGCCGCTCGATGCGCTGAAGGTGGGCCTCGCGCAGTGCTTCGCGTTGATCCCGGGGATGTCGCGATCCGGCTCGACGATCATCGGTGGAATGCTGTTCGGCCTCGAGCGGCGCGTCGCGACCGAATTCTCGTTTTTTCTCGCGATTCCGGTGATCTTCGGCGCGACGCTGTACGAAACCGCGAAGGACTGGCGCGCGTTCAACGTCGATTCGGTCGGGCTGTTTGCGATCGGGCTCGTCGCCGCGTTCGTCAGCGCGTTCGCGTGCGTGCGCTGGCTGCTGCGCTACGTGGCGTCGCACGATTTCACCGTGTTCGCGTGGTATCGGATCGTGTTTGGGCTGTTCGTGCTGCTCGTCGGGTATAGCGGCTGGATCGAGTGGACCTGAAGTCCGGCGTTCCGGCGGCCGTTCTGCTGCGACGCATTGCCCGGATATTCGTCGATCGCGGCGGCGAGCGTGCCGCCGCCGTTGCGGGCTTTCAGTTCGACCGGCGGCCATGCCGGTCGACGCCGCGCCTAGCGCGCGCGGCGTCGCGCGTCAGTCCGCGCGCTTCTTCCTGAACACGAGATCCCATACGCCGTGCCCGAGCCGCAGACCGCGGCGCTCGAACTTCGTCACCGGACGATAGTCGGGGCGGGGCGCAAAGTCTCGCGCGGTGTTTTCGAGCGACGGCTCCGCGCTCAGCACATCGAGCATCTGCTCCGCGTAGTTCTGCCAATCGGTCGCGCAATGCAGGTACGCGCCCGGCTTGAGCCGGGCCGCGAGCTGCGCGACGAATGCCGGCTGGATCAGCCGGCGCTTGTGATGGCGCGCCTTGTGCCACGGGTCCGGGAAGAAGATGTGCACGCCGTCGAGGCTGCCGGGCGCGATCATGTGCTCGAGCACTTCGACCGCGTCGTGCTGGACGATCCGGATGTTCGACAGTCGCTGCTCGCCGATCAGCTTCAGCAGCGCGCCGACGCCCGGCTCGTGCACCTCGACGCCGATGAAGTCGTCGCCCGGGCGAAGCGCGGCGATCTCGGCCGTCGACGCGCCCATCCCGAAGCCGATCTCGAGCACGCGCGGCGCGCGATGGCCGAAGATCGCGTCCCAGTCCGGCAGTGCGTTGTCGTATGGGACGACGAAGCGCGGGCCGAGCTCGTCGATTGCGCGGCGCTGGCCAGTGGACACGCGGCCGGCGCGCGTGACGAAGCTGCGGATGCGGCGCAGATGAAGCGGGTTCGATTCGTCGTCGGCGTGGCCGGTGGCCTGAGCGGCGTCGGTTGCCGAAGCGGGGGCGGCGTCGTTGGCGTCGTCGTGCGGCACGCCAGGGGCGTTCGGGTCGTCGTGGGTCATCGTGACAATGAAAGGCGAGGGGCGGGCCGGATGCGCGGCGCGCGACGGCGTCGCGTTCGACGGGCCGCCCGTACTGCGTATGAAATACGAAAAAGCCGCCTTCGACGAGGCGGCTTCGCATGCTCCGGCGACGGAGGGCATCCATAGCCGGGGAGGTGGAACGGGCGATGGGAACATAACGCTGCACCCAACCCATTGATTCAAAAACAGTTTCTTTCTGTTCGCTCAATGGGGCAAGGCCGTATTATGTACCGGCCGGTCCTTTTTCGGCAAGTCAGGCTGTCTGCTGACATCCATCGACGGCCACTCACTGCGGCCAAGGCTTGCTTGGTCTGCATCTCAGGATGCGGACCGAGAGCAGGTTCTCGCGGTTCATGTCAGCGGCGAATTCAAACTATCGGCATTGCAGCGAATGCAGCTTCAGCTTCGGGGCCGGCTCGCCTTGGACCAGCTCACGGCGTCGGCCCCGGCCGGGATTCGCAGGGGGCTCGACGGATCGTTCGCCGGGCGCCACACCGCTTCGGCCACGTCCTGCGCGTGCGTGATAAGGCTCGCGTACCGTTGCGATCGGGACGAACTCGGGCGCCGCAACGAAGGCCGTGCCGCCGAGATAGCGCAGCGGGTTGGCTACAGTTCCGCCAGCACCTTCGGCGTCGCCTTCACGCGACACGTCGGCCGGCCGCCTATACAGTAGGCGCGCGAGGAGCGGGTGGCCGGGGCCATCCCGCTTACCGCTCGATCTGCCGATTCCAGCGCGTATCCCACTGCGCGCGGCGCGCGTTGATCGCCGTCCAGTCGACCACCGTCACCTTGCGCACGAGATCGTCGACGTTGCCCAGGCTCTGCTGCATCGCCGCCGGCATCTTCGCGAGACGGTTGGTCGGGATCTGCTTGCCGGCTTCGGCGGCCTTCGTCTGTGCCGGCGCGGACAGCAGGAACTGCGCGAGCTTCTGAGCCAACTGCGGATCGGGATTGTTCGCGACCACGCATAGATCGACGAGCAGCAGCACCGGCCCTTCCTTCGGGTTCACATACGCGACCGGGATGCCCTTGTCCTGCAGGTCGCCGACGGCCGTCGGCGTCAGCGGGAACAGCCCGGCTTCACCCGTCTGCACCATCTCCGAGATCTTCGCCGAGTTCGGGATGTATTCGACGACGTTCGGCCCGACCGTGCTCGGCCACTTGCTGAAGCCGGGCTCGACGTTCTGCTCGTTGCCGCCGAGCAGGCGGTTGATCGCGAGGAAGCCATGCAGCCCGAACGTGCTGCTCGACGCGGACTGGAACACGACCTTGCCCTTGTATTTCGGGTCGGCGAAATCCATCCACGAAGCCGGCGGCGTCCAGCCTTTCTCCGCGAACAACTTCTTGTTGTATGCGATGCCGGTCATGCCGAGTTGCACGCCCGCGCCGACGTCGTCCTTCATCCGCGCGAACGGATACAACTCCTTCAGCGCCGGCGAATCGTCGAGCTTCTGACACACGCCGAGGCTGACCGCGCGCGCCATCACGCCGTCGTCGAGGAACGCGACGTGGATTTGCGGCTTGTTGCGGTTCGCGAGCAGCTTCGCGAGCACGTCCGACGACGTGCCGGGCACGATGACGACCTTTACGTTGTTCGCCTTCTCGAAGTCGGGCAGCACCTGGCTCGTGTAGGCCTTTTCCATCGGTCCGCCGTTCATGCCGACGTAGATCGTCTTCATTTGCGCGAACGCAGGGGCGCTGACGCACGTTACGCAAAGCGCGGCGGCGGCCGCGATCGTCCGGAGCAGTTTCATCGTTGGGTCTCCTCATGAGGGAAAGAGGCGGTCGGCGCGGCTTGCGGCGCAAAGCGGCCGATCGAGAATGCGTCGAGCGGCGTGGCGGTTTCGCCTGTCGTGACGAGATCGGCGAGCGCGTCGCCGACGCCCGGCGCGAGCAGGAAGCCGCCGCCAGAAAAGCCGAATGCATGCAGCAGGCGCGGCGTCGTGCCGCTCGCGCCGATGATCGGGTTGTGATCGGGCGTGCAGCCTTCGACGCCGCTCCACGTGCGGATCAGCAGCGCGTCGCGTAGCGCGGGCAGCAGCGCGCACGCGTCGCGCATCACGGCGCGCGTCGTGTCGACCGACGGCTGGCCGAATTCGCCGTCGCCGCGTCCGCGTCCGCCGCCGATCACGCAGTTGCCGCGCGCGACCTGCCGCGCGTAGACGCCGCCGCCGTACACGCCGAGGTTGTGCGCGATGAACGGCGGCAGCGGTTCGGTCACCCACATGTTCGGATAGATCGGCTCCATCGGCACGGCTTCGCCGAAGCGTGCCGCGATCGCGTTCGCCCAGGCGCCGGCCGAGTTGATCAGCCACGTCGCGGTGCACGCGCGGCCGGCCGCATGCAGATGGAAACGTGCGCCGTCGTGCCGGACGTCGTCGACGCTCGTGTGCTCGAACACGTCCGCGCCCGCCGAGCGGGCCGCGCGCGCGAACGCGGGCGATACGACGCGCGGGTTCGCCTGGCCGTCGGTCGCGCACAGCGAGCCGCCGAGCGCCGCGCGGCCGAGCCACGGATAGCGGCGGCGGAACGCGTCGCCGCGCATCACCCGCAGCGGCAGCCCGTGCTCGCCGGCGAGCGTTGCGTACGCGTCGAGCGCGTCGAGGTCGGCGTCGCTGCGCGCGAGCCGCAAGTGGCCCGACACGATGAATTCGCCGTCGATGCCGATCAACTCGGGCAGACGATCCCAGATGCGCCGCGCGCGCAGCGCGAGCGGCAATTGTTCGACCGGGCGGCCCTGGCAGCGCACGCCGCCGTAGTTCACGCCGCTCGCCTGCGCGCCGCAGTCGCGCCGCTCGAACAGCCCGACGCGCAGGCCGCGCCGGGCCAGCGCAAGCGCGGCCGCCGCGCCGACGAGGCCGCCGCCGACGATCGCGACGTCGTAATGCCGGGTCTCACTCATCGCGCGCCTCGTCCGGAATCGCCGCGACGTCGTCGCCCGCGAGCGCGGCCGCGATCGGAAACGGCTTCACGGGCGGCTGCGCGCGCAACCGGCCGACGTCGGCGAGCGGCCGGCCGGTTTCGGCGGCCAGCACGAGCGCGGCCGCGTCGCCGCACATGCGGCCCTGGCAGCGGCCCATCCCGACGCGCGTCAGCGCCTTCAGCCGGTTGAGCTCGGCCGCTTCGCCGCCACGGATGCAGCGCCGCAGCGCGCCCGCGTCGATCTCCTCGCAGCGGCACACGATCGTATCGTCGGGGCAGCGCGCGGCTTCCTCGGCGGGCGGTGCGAACGCCGCTTCGAGGCCCGCGCGGAATGCGCCGATGCGAGCAAGCGTGCGTTCGAGCGTGGCCGCATCGGGTTTGCCGGACAGCGACGGAGACGCAGACGCGATGCCGGCGTCGTCAAGCAACGCGAGCGCCGCGCGCCGGCCCGACGCCTCGGCCGCGTCGGCGCCTGCGATGCCCGCGCCGTCGCCCGCGACATAGACGCCGCGCACCGACGTGCGGCCGGCTGCGTCGCGTTCGGGCAGCCATGCGCGATTGACCGGATCGAAACGGAACCGGCAGCCGGCGAGATCGGCGAGTTGCGTTTCCGAACGCAGACCGAAGCCGAGACCGAGCGCATCGCAGTCGAGCACGCGCGGCGGCGCTTCGTTGCCGGACGCGCGCCATGCGAGCCCCGTCACGTGCTGTTCGCCGAGCACGCGTTCGAGCGCGACGCCCGTTTCGATCGCGACACCGTGCGCGTGCAGCCAGCCGATGTAATAGAGGCCCTTCGCGAACGTCGACGGCATGCGCAGCAGCGCCGGCGCGGCGGCAGCCTGGCGGCGCAGCGGGCTCGTGTCGAGCACGGCCACGACGTGCGCGCCGGCCTTCGCATACTGATAGGCGACGAGATACAGCAGCGGCCCCGTGCCCGCGAACACGATGCGCCGGCCGATCGCGCAGCCCTGCGCCTTCAGCGCGACCTGCGCGCCGCCGAGCGTGTAGACGCCCGCGAGCGTCCAGCCCGGCACGGGCAGCATGCGGTCGGTCGCGCCGCTCGCGACGATCAGGTGCGAGAACGGCACGGTCACTTCGTGGCCGTCCTGCAGCGTGTCGACGCGGCCCGCGCCGCATGCCCACGCGAGCGTGTCCGGCCGATAGTCGACGTGCGGCAACAGCGCGGCCATCGTCCGGTGCACCGCATCGGCCTTCGCGGCTTCGAAGCCGTACAGCGTGCGCTTGCCGCGCGCGAAGCCGCCGTCGGCAGGCGGTTGACGGTAGATCTGGCCGCCCCAGCACGCGTTCTCGTCGATGACGACAGGGCGCAGCCCCGCGTCGACGAGCGCCTCCGCCGCGCGCACGCCGGCCGGCCCCGCGCCGACGATCACCGGTTGCAGCGCGTCGTTCATCGCGCGTCTCCGGTGATGGGCGGCCGCGCGCCGGTGAGAATCCGCATGCCGTCGGCGATCGGCGTCGAACAGGCGCGCACGCGCGCGCCCGCCTCGGTGCGCACCCAGCAGTCCTGGCATGCGCCGATCAGGCAGAAGCCCGCGCGCGGCTGGCCGCCGAATTCGCTCACGCGCACGCGGCGCTGCGCGACGAGGATCGCGGTGAGCACGGTGTCGCCGGCGAGCGCGTGCGCGGGGCGGCCGTCGAGCGTGAACGCGACGTGCGCACGCTCGCGCTCGGCGATGCGCACGAACTGCGCGCCGTCGGCCGTGGCTTCGGACGTGGTGGAACGGGAAACGGGAGTCGACATCAATGTTGACCGATCAGGATGCGGTTCAGGCCGTACACGCGATCGAGCAGCAGCATCGCGCCGGCGGTGATGAAGATGACGAGCGCCGACACCGACGCCATCATCGGGTCGATCGACTCGGTCGCATACATGTACATGCGCACGGGCAGCGTGACCGTTTGCGGCGACGTGATGAAGATCGACATCGTCAGTTCGTCGAAGCTGTTGATGAACGCGAGCAGCCAGCCGCCCGTGATGCCGGGCACGATCATCGGCAGCGTGATGCGGCGCAACGTCGTCCACGGGTCCGCGCCGAGCGAGCAGGCGGCCTGCTCGACGCTGCGGTCGAGGCCCGCGACGGACGCGAGCACGAGCCGCATCACGAACGGCGTGATCACGATCATGTGCGCGAGCACGAGCCACGCGAACGAGCCGGTCGCGCCGATCAGCGCGAAGAAGCGCAGCAGCGCGATGCCGAGCACGAGGCCGGGGATCACGAGCGGCGACAGCAGCAGGCCGTTCAGGAATGCGCGGCCGGCAAACGTCGCGCGGCCGATCGCAAGGCCGGCGGGCAATGCGATCGCGAGCGACAGCGTCGCCGATGCGAACGCGAGCTTCACGCTGTTGACGAACGCGGTGACGAAGTCGGGGTAGTCGAGGATCGCGCGGAACCAGCGCAGCGACAGCCCGTGCGTGGGCAGCGTCAGCGTTTCGTCGGGCGTGAACGCGACGAGCACGACGATCGCGAGCGGCGCGAGCACGAACGCCATCACGAGCGTGTGGAACGCGAGGGCGAAGGGGCCGTTCTTGCTCATCGGGAGGCGCCCCCGAGGCTGCGCGCGTAGCGGCGTTCGAGCACGCGGTAGTAGGTGAGCATCACGATGAGGTTAGCCACCAGCAGCAGCACCGCGATCGTCGCGCCGAGCGGCCAGTTCAGCGAGCCGAGGAATTCGTCGTAGACGGCCGTGGCGGCGACCTTCAGCCGGCGCCCGCCGAGCAGGCCGGGGATCGCGAACGCACTTGCCGACAGCCCGAACACCATCAGGCTGCCCGACAGCACGCCCGGCACGAGCTGCGGCAGCACGATGCGGCGCAGCGTCGTGAACGGCGACGCGCCGAGCGACAGCGCCGCGTGCTCGGTCTGCGGATCGAGGCGCTGCAGCGCGGTCCATACGGGAATCACCATGAACGGCAGCATGACATGCACGAGCGCGATCACGATCGCGAAGGTCGTGTATTCGAGCTTGTACGGCCCAAGGCCGGCGAGCCCGAGCGCCTGGTTCACGAGCCCGTTCGTGTTCAGCAGCATGCTCCAGCCGAATGCGCGCACGACGACCGACACGAGCAGCGGCGCGAGGATCGCGAGCAGGAACAGCGAGCGCCACGGGTCGCGCATTTTCGACAGCACCACCGCTTCCGGCGTGCCGATCGCGACGCAGATCGCCGTCGTCAGCGCGGCGATGCCGAACGTGCGCGCGAAGATCGTGTGGAAGTAGGACGCGCCGAGCACTTCCGCATAGTTGCGAAGCTGGAACGCGGCGATCGGGCCCGTGGCCGGGTCGAAGCGGTAGAACGTGAGCACGAACGTCATCGCGAGCGGCACGAGCACGAGCGCGGCGAACAGCGCGAACGCGGGCGCGCACATCAGCCACGGCGGCGCATGCGCAGACCCTGTCGCACGCAGTGCGCGCGCGGCGGCGACGCGTGCGGGCACGAGGGCAGGTGCGGCATCCGCGGCGGCGGCCGGGCGCGCAAGGCCGGCCGGCGCGCCTTCGGACGGCAACGGGCGGGAAGGCTGTCGCATTCAGGCCTCCCGGCGCATCACGCGCACCGCGTCGCTGCGCCAGTCGACGCCGACCGGCGCGCCTTCCGCGAGCGGCTCCGCGCCTTCATTCTGGCAGCACACGAGCACCTCACCGAGCGCGCTGTCGACGCGATATAGCCACTGGCTGCCGAGGAAGAAGCGGCTCGTGACGGTCGCCGCGAAGCGGCCCGCGCCTGGCGCGCACAGCCGCAGCTTCTCGGGGCGGATGCACAGCGACACGGCGTCGCCGACGCGCACGTCACGCTCGCGCGGCGGCAGGTGCGCGGTGCGGCCCGTTTCGGCGAGATCGTGCCCGAGGTCGATGCGGATCGCGTCGCCATCGTGCGCGACGACCGTGCCGGGCAGCAGGTTCGCCTTGCCGATGAACTGCGACACGAAATGGTTTTCCGGGCGTTCGTACGCGTGATAAGGCGTGTCGATCTGCGTGATGCGGCCCGCTTCCATCACGACGACGCGGTCGCTGATCGACAGCGCTTCCGACTGGTCGTGCGTGACCATGATCGTCGTCGTGCCGATCTTGCGCTGGATCGCGCGCAGCTCGAACTGCATGTCCTCTCGCAGCTTCGCGTCGAGGTTCGACATCGGTTCGTCGAGCAGCAGCACGGGCGGCTCGATCACGACGGCGCGCGCGATCGCGACGCGCTGCCGCTGGCCGCCCGACAGCTCGCGCGGGAAGCGGTGCGCGAGCGTGTCGAGGCGCACGAGCGCGAGCGCGGCGCGGATGCGCTCGGCGCGCTCGGCCTTGTCGACGCCGCGCATGTCGAGGCCGAAGCCGACGTTCTCCGCGACGCTCATGTGCGGAAACAGCGCGTAGCTCTGGAACACGATGCCGAGCCCGCGGCGGTTCGGCTTCATCCGCGTGATGTCCCGCCCGTCGAGCGCGATGCGTCCGCGCGTCACGTCGACGAAACCGGCGATCATCTGCAGCGTCGTGGTCTTGCCGCAGCCCGAGGGGCCGAGCAGCGACACGAACTCGCCTTTTTCGACCGACAGGTTGACGTCGGCCACGGCGACGAGCTTGCCGAACGATTTCGTCAAGTCGGTTAGCGTGAGAAACGACATGGGGCGCTCCGGATTCGCGCATCGTGCGGCCGATGCGTCGTTGACGCGGACTCTAGCCAGCCATATTTCGGAGCGTCAATTTCGAATTCTGCTGAACGGGAGGAATTTTTGGAAAATTCCGGTGATCGGAATGAGACGGCAAGCCGCGTGCAAACCGTTCCGATGAGTGAAGGGCGCAAAGATCCGGAAATGCATGCGTCAATCCCGTGCACACCCGAATGCCCGCGAAATTTCGACGCAGCGAGAATGGCGGCTACTGTATTCCGTTCAACGAAATCGCCGAGGAGCACCCGCATGCAGGAACCTCTTTCGCACGGAATGGCCGCCGCGGCGCGCTTGCCGGGCGACGACGCGCGCGCCGCCGATCCGGCCGGCGCGCCGGGCACCGGCATGCTGCAACGCGCATTCGCGATCCTGCGCGCGCTGGCCGGCATGCAGCAGGATGGCGTGCGCGTCACGCATCTCGCGAAGGCCGTCGGTCTCACGCAAGGCACCGCGCACCGAATCCTGCAATCGCTGATTGCCGAAGGGATGGTCGAGCAGGACGTACAGTCGAAGCTGTACCGGCTGAGCGTCGACTTCTTCGCGCTCGCCGCGCAGGCCGGCAACCCGAGCAGCATGCGCACGCTGTGCCGCCCGGCACTGCTGCGGCTGTGCGCGAGCCTCGGCGAGACGATCTTTCTGCTCGTGAAGAGCGGCTTCGACGCGGTCTGTCTCGACCTGTGCGAAGGGCCGTTCCCGATCCGCTCGTTTACCGGCGACATCGGCGGGCGCATCGCGCTCGGCGTGGGGCAGGGCAGCCTCGCGATCCTCGCGTTCCTGCCCGAAGCCGAGCGCGAGGAAGTGATCCGCTTCAATGTACCGCGCATTCGCGGCTACGGTGTGCTCGACGAGGTGTACCTGCGCACCGAGATCGAACGGGTGAGGCAACTCGGCTATGCGGGCCGCAACAGCGGCGTGCTCGACGGGATGGCCGGCGTCGCGGTGCCGATCCTCGATCGCACCGGCTATCCGGTCGGCGCGCTGAGCGTCGGCACGCTCGCGTCGCGCCTCGGCGACGACCGGCTGCCGATGGTCGTCGAACTGCTCAGGCGGCAGACCGATGCGATCGGGCCGCGCACCAATCCGTTCGACGCGGCGCTGCGGTGGCCGATGCATGGGTTGGCGGGGAGCGCGAGGACTTTTGATCGATGAAACAGAACCGAATCCGGGTGTGGCAAAGCTATCCGAGCGCCTTCACTGCCGCGTCGCGGCTCGGCGAGCGGTGCGAGCGTGGCGTTGCTCCACCGGGATCGCTTCGGCGTTCACGGGGAGTTCGCGTGCCCCTGCGGCGTGCGCCAGCTCCGACCCACGTCAACCGGGGCCGCTTGCATGCCGTGCTTCCGTGCGAACTCGCTGCTCGTGGCCGTCACCGTCATGCGGAAAATAACAGCGGGTCTCGCTATCGAAATGTCAGGTGGACGTGCCTAACAGCAGTTTGGTAAAGCTTCTGGCGGTTGCGTGCAGTCGATCCGGATCGTGGTAAACGCGCTCGATCACGGTAAGCCCTCGCGAGAACACCACGATCATTCGGGCTGCCTGGGCCGGGGGAATGCTTAACGATGACCGAAGCGGCTCGCGCGAGAGAGATTCCGCTATGCGCGTCTCCAACCTATCGAGCAACGTCCGCAAGCACTCTTGAACCACTGGGCTTACCTCGTCACTTTCTCCCGCCATCTTTGTCGTCAGGCATCCGCGTGGGGGAGAACCAATCGACATGTTTCCGATTGCGAAGTCGAAAAAGCGTCGCAAAGCGAGTGATGCGGAGGGCGCATCAAGCGCGGCTTGCGCTTCCGACAAGAAGCATTTCGTGTATCGCTCATAGGCAAGCAGAA
Organism: Burkholderia sp. MSMB1589WGS; assembly: GCF_001636105.1. Taxonomy (NCBI): domain Bacteria; kingdom Pseudomonadati; phylum Pseudomonadota; class Betaproteobacteria; order Burkholderiales; family Burkholderiaceae; genus Burkholderia; species Burkholderia sp. MSMB1589WGS. Next base: position 1,042,504 of record NZ_LNJT01000007.1, on the reverse strand, counting down.
AGATTTGCTCTTTCCCACCGTAGGCGTGATAGAGCGAACCGCGCTGGACCTGAGTCGCCTCGGCGAGGTCCGACATGGACGTGGCCTGCCAGCCCTTCTGCCAGAAGACTTCCAGTGCCTTGTCCAACACGGATTCCTCGTCGAACTGCCTGACCATCGCCATGAAAACGATACTCCTCAAAGAGCGGTTAAGGTTCCACTTGCAACGTTCTTTGACAAATGTGTCAACGTTGACAATAATGACATTATAGGACAACGAGAGACGGTCAGGGTCGGACTGTCTTGAGTCCACGACGCGTTCGAAGCCCGCCAAGCGACGTGTCATCGTCCACAAGGGACTTTTACCTGACTTACGCCGCTCGTCATCCAATTGGAACCGTTTTTCTTCGTTTCTCACTTGATAAATAAGGAGTGCTATAGATGAGAAACAGTCAAATCAAATGCGATTGTGGTTTCGCCGTCTACCGCAGTACGCGCGATTGCCGCTTGACTCGCGGCGTCGCCGAGCGCTATCCGGATGGCTCGGTGGAGATAGTCCTACCTCTGCAATTGGTTGTTATCGACGAGCGCCCTTCTCAAGGGTCGGCTTACTACCGGACCAGTTCGAAGAAAGTACCTCAATGTTGCATCAGGGAGGGCGAAACAGCGGTGTCGAAGTGGCGGATCGATGATCAATCGGCGCTCAATCTCTTTGCTGGCCACGCTAGTGCCGAGGCCGAGCTTCCCGGCGATCTCTTCGAACGCAAGCCGTGTACTCCAGACTCGGTTTGGGCCAGTAGAAGTGCAACCTCTCGGATGTATGGCGCAAGAGCATCTTCACGCGATTTCGGCACGTGTCCAGCACGGTACGCACGCCTTTTTCGAAAAGCCTGAGCAACATTTCCAAGCGGAAGGTCCGCTTTACGGTCCCTTTTATGAGGGCCAATTTGATTTCCTTCGCGATGACGATGCATTCCGAATGCCGGAACTTCGTCGGAACACATCGCTTTGGGACAACCAGGCGGACGAGGACGGCACGTGCATGACGGTACCAATCGTGTCGAGAAGCGTCTACCAACTCAAGCGCGCCGTTGATGAGACCGCAATGTTCACCCGGGCATGATTCGGGCGAGACCGAGGCCCGGCCGAATCGTTAAAGAATCCGAATTGAATCGCCGATCCGGGGAGCGCACGCGCTCGCGATCATGACGTCCCCCATGCAAGGAGAAACAAGCATGCGTCTACTGAATCGCACACGAGTCCTCGTCGTCGGCGGCGGGCCGGCCGGCGCGACCGGAGCGGCATTCCTCGCCGCGATTACGAGGCGTTCGAGCGCCCGACGCCCGCAGCGCTGTCTCGCCATCGTTCCCGCGGTGCGCGGTGCGACGAACGTCCTGTGGTGCGCCGTTCGCGATGCGCGAGCAGATCGACAGCCTGGCGCTGTTAATGCTCGATGAGTTCAATTCAACGGGATGAAAATGCCCGACCTCGCAGGATGCGTGTGTCGCGAAACTCGATGTCGATCGATTGCCACGTAAGGAGGAGACGATGCTATCCGTTCACGAGGATTGCAATCTGACGAACCATCGCAACGAGAACGATTGGATACCCGATCGGATTAGCCTGCGCAACGCGTGGCTTCCACTTGCCCATACGTTTGAGATCAGCGAACGGGTTTCGCGCTGGCATATTCGATCGGTACCGTACTACCTCTGGCGAACGGGTGGTCGCATCCACACATCCCAGTGGCATCCCGAATTGCCAATCTCAAAACGTCCCCCGTCGCATCGGCAGGAGCACGCGGAACATTGCCCGGTGATCGAACGATATGGCTATGTATGGATTTGGTACGGCGATCCCGAGGCCGCAAGCGACACCTTTCTCCCAGATGTGCCGTTTCTGCCGCGCGATGGCGGTCTGCCCAAATATATGCAGGGCAACATCCGTTTCAATTGTTGCGCGCCTCTCCTGATCGAAAATCTGCTGGATTTGACGCACTCGGATTTCCTGCACGCGAAGGTGTTTGGTAACGAACGGTCCGATGAGGATCGGATCGACGTGCGTTATACATCTGAAACGGTGACGATGATCCGCCGCTGCAAGAACAAGTCGGTGATACCAATCATGCGTTGGTTCGGTGGCGTGCGCGCGAAGTATCAGGACGTTCACGCGGTGATTCATGTGCATGTGCGCAGTTCGATCGCGCTCGCGTATGGTCGCCACATTCCGGGCAGCGATCTGCCCTTGTTCCATCCGTGCGTGCCCGAGTCGGGCAACCACTGTCGGCTCAATTTCGCATTGAATGCGACGGCATCGCCGTGGCCGTTGCGCCTCATATTGCCATTCATGCCCTATGTCGTTGGGCCTCAAGACAACAGCATGGTTGATAGGCAACGTGGTCGCTACCTCGAATCTGGCGAGCGTCGTGATCTTTTCTCGCGCTTTGATCAGGCCGGTCTGCGCTATCGAATTCTGCTGCAGCAACTCGCGAAACGGCAGAGAGAAGGGGATTTCGCATACGCGGATGACGCACTGCCGAATCAGGACGCGCGCGATATCCTCGGAATGCCCTGCCTATAGTTCAGGGAGAGCACCGGATAGCTTCCGAACGACATGCGCTCGCATTTGTCGCCCCATGAGCAACGGAAGCGCCAGGTCTTTGGCGCCGGTGGCGGAGACGTAGAGACAGAGGCCGCCGAAATCGGCCAGCGTGTACGGTGTGCCGGTTGTTCGTGGCGATCGTGCTCATCATGTTCGCCGGCATCCCGTTCATCCCGGTCAATCTCTCCACGATCAAGTTCGACACGATCCGCTCCGAGCAGTGCCAGGTCAAAGTCCCGCAGCCAGCGGACACGGGCTGGGGCACGTCGTATACCGCGCTTAACAACCAGAGCGCGCTGGTGCTCGTCTGGTGGTTCTTCATGCACGCCATCTCGAAGGCCGTCACCGGGGCAGCCGTGGCGGCGATCCCGTGCGGCACCGACCTGCGCCAGATCCGTATGGACGTGGATGCCACCCGTATCAACGACCCGGTGCTTGCCCAGGAGGTCGCCGACTTCACGCACGACTGCTACGGGCCGTCGCGCGCCAAGTTCTTCATGAACCGGCCCACGCTGTCGGACGCGCAGATGAACGACGTGACCTGGATCGGCTCGAACTACTTTCTCAACACGGGCGGCTTCTACGACAGCTATCATTCGAGCACGGCGCGCACGGCCTGGCCCTACGATGCCAGCCGCGACGCGGGGTTGGCTCAGGTGGACAGCGGCGGCGGGTATCCGACGTGCCGGCAGTGGCGGTCGGATGGGCGCCAGGGGCTGCGCAGCCGTTTGCTGGCGCAGGTCGATCCCGACTTGCTGACCCGTATCGGGAAATGGGCCGGCTTCCTGTCGCAGGCAGAGGTCGACGACTCGGTGATCCGGGCGACCGTTTCTCCCCAGCAGCAGAAGATGAACCAAGGGCAGGTCTATGCGGATTACGGCGGCCAGGTGGGCATGACGTTGCCGAACGAGGTGACGCGCGGTGCCGGCGACGTGGGGCTGGCCGTGGGCTCGCTGGGCTTTTTCCCGGCGATGGACGTGGTGCGTGAGGCACTGCCGATGGTGCTGTCGTTTCTGAAGATCAAAGAAGTGACCCGCCGCTCAATCGTCGTCGGATACGTGCGGATCAATCCGCCAGTTGCTCTTGTCGTAGAGGCCGAAGCCGTTGGGGCCTTCCCGCCACTCAGGTTGCGGATCATCCTGATCCAAGCCACCGTGCTCCGCAAGCCAAGCTGCTACGACTGCAAATACCAGCAACAGTGCCAGCCAAAAGACGGCGTAGAACAGGATGGCCACCACGCCGAGCTTGACGATCCACAGCGTGGTAGTAGCGCCGCCGGCGGGCATCCCCTGAGCCACCAGCCAGGCCACAGCTTCGCGCTCACGGCGGACGTAGGCACGCCACATCCCGTCTAACCAGCGGCCGAGGCGTTCTGCGTGGCTGCTGGGTCTTCGTGCTCATGGCTCTCGTCACCTGCTACATGCGTGTGGGCTATGCCAGTTTGCTCCAATCGGTTCTGCTAATGGCTTCAATGCGTTCCATACCTGCCTCAGAACACTTCGTCATCAGGTTCCACCGGGCCGGGATCAGGCTCCACGGCGACACGATAGGTATCGACGAAGCGTGGCCAATCCGCATGGTCAATCAGGTCGATGTCCTCAATAACCCTGACCATCGCCTCGGCACGGTCAAACAAGGCGATGCTCGCAGCGGGGTAGTTGTTGCGCGATGGGTAGAGCACGCCTGCGAACAGCGGAAAGCCTTCGTCGCCGAGCATCGCATGCACCTGAGCGGACACCTGCTGCGTGTGCGTGTAGTCGCGGCTGGCCAACTGCTCCAGATTCAAGCCGAAGTAGCCCGCCATGACGCCCGGGGCCGTGAGGTCCGCGAGGCGCAGGTCGTCCAGAACACCCACGGCGCGCACCAGTCGGCTCTGAACTTCTTTCAGCGCGATGGCGCGCTTCGTGTCCGCGAGCCATTGGTGTTTGTGGAACACCGATTCCATCAACGCCGTGGGCAGGTCGCGGCCCAAGTAGAGCACACCGTAGCTCCGTGCGGGGTCGTCGTAGCGGTTGGTGCCGTCGCGGCCGTAGTACAGCGGGTCTCCCCGATACGCAGCGCGGCTTACGTGCTGAAGCAGTTCACCGGCCTCGATCGGGAACGACGGCAATTCAATACTCACTCCAACCTCGTCTCAATGAGCGTGCACGCCCAGCACGTTGAACACCGCCCTGGCGACGTCGTCGATCGAGCCGGCCGTCACCGCATCCACCGGCGAACGCCGGTCCAGGCCTTCGAGCGGCTCGGACAGCGCACGGTAGATCGTCCAGTTGTCGATGCCTTCGACTTCCTGGAGCACGGCCTGCGTCAACTGTTGTTTCACTGGGTCGAGCTGCCAGTCGGGCAGCTTCTGGCCGCGCGGCCCCACGTTCAACGCCAGCAGCCGACGAGCGTCGATGTCCTTGTAGATTTGCTGGCGCGACTTGTCCGCCAACTTGGCGAACTCGGCGAGCGGCAGATTGTGTGGCTGCTCGAAGGCTTCCAGCATCGCGGTGCGACCACGCTGGATGTCAGTTGCACCAGGCGTCCAGCGCGTACCGGCACGCAATGCAGCCGCCTTGCGTGCCAAGGTTTGCTCCACCGTCTCCGCTTCCAGGTTGGCAGGCAGTTCGACCGCTTCCACGCGCTCATGCACGAACGCCTGAAGCTCGGCCGCAAAGGCACGGGCGTCCCGGATTTCGACGGTCGTGAAGAAGCGATGTACATCTTCCACCGTGACGCGCGGCAGGTGGTCGGCAATGAATTCAAGGGTCTTGGGCATGGTCGTCTCCCGCAGGCAGGATGGAAACACAAGAACCACTCTAATCTCCTTTGTCTCGTTTGTCAATTTTGTAAAATTGCGGATTTCCTCCGCGACCCGACCGTCATCGACAGGGCGGACGCGGCACTCGCGCAGCATAGGACGGCTCCTCGCGCCTGAGCGCCGGCCAATCCGATCGGGGCCATCCCACATTGATGGTGGAACCACCTTCCGGGTTGCCCTATACCCAAAAAGTTGAAGGTCAAAGGGCTGGCAAGGGGCAAGGGAACGGGGGGCAAGGGGAAAGGCCCTACCCGAAAGGGCCAAAAGACTCCCCCGCCAGTCCATCACCGGGATTCGCCATGCTCTCGCTGTTCCAGCGCAAAAAGGTTCCGCCGGCCGCCAGCGCGCCGTCGGCACGGCCCATCGAGCCATCCAAAGGGCTGACGCGGCCAGAGCTGGCCGCGTCGCTGCTGGCGACGCCGCGGCGGCAGCGGCTACTGGAACACATCTGGCAACGCACGTCCGTCTCACGCAGCCAATTCGCCGCGCTGTACCGCGCGCCGCTGGAGCGCTACGCCGAGTTGGTCCAGCAGTTCCCCGCATCGGAAAGCCACCATCACGACTACCCCGGCGGCATGCTGGATCACGGTCTGGAGATCGTGGCCTATGCACTGAAGCTGCGGCAGTCCCATCTGCTGCCGGCCGGTGCCACGCCGGAAGCGCAGGCCGCCCCAAGCCGAGGCGTGGACTGCCGGCACCGCCTATGCGGTGCTGCTGCACGATATTGGTAAGGTGGCCGTCGATCTGCACGTCGAGTATGGCGACGGCGTCGTCTGGCATCCTTGGCACGGCCCGCTGTGCCGGGCGTACCGCTTCCGCTACCGCCCTGAACGCGAATACCGCCTGCACAGCGCCGCCACCGGCCTGTTGTACGCTCGCGTGGGTTCTGCTCCAGGCCCGGCATGATCACCAGTGCATACCGGAAAAGCTGGTTGAACCAGGTGCGTACCTTCTCGGCGACGGACGGTGCGCCGCGCTTTTCGATACGACCGACGATCTCGAGCAGATCAACACGGGTGACGTTATAGATCGACTGCTTGCGCAGAAGGGGGAGGATGTTCTTTTCGAAGATGCGCGGGATCATCGCGAGCGTGGTCTGCCGACCCATTTTGAGGCGTCCGTGTTCGCGGCGGAACGTGAGCCACTTTTCGTACACCGCCTCGAAGGTGTTCTGCTCGACTTGAGTGGCGATGTGCCGATCCTTTTCTCGTTGCCGCTGCGGGTTGATGTTCTTGGCCACCAGCGCCCGTGCATGATCGCGGCGGTTGCGGGCCTCGCGCAGGCTGATCTCCGGGTAGTCTCCCAGGGACATCCGCTTCTGACGGCCCTGCCACGTGTAGCGGAAGTGCCAGGACTTGGCGCCTGTTTTCGAGACTGCCAATGAGAGGCCATCGAAATCGGGGAGGGTGTAAGCGTTTCCGGTGGCCTTGGCCTGCCGGACGGCCATGTCAGTGAGTGCCATCTCTGCTCCTGAACAGAGTCAGAAGTCAGATACTCATCCCATGGCTCGCTTGACCCCAGCAACAATCCGGACTCGAACCCGACCGCTTTGGTGGACTAGCGGATGGACCAAATCAGTCCAGCAGTAGGGGGATTTCGATGGATTTCGCTGGAGGACTGTCGAGGAAAAAACCTTTATCGACAGCAGCTTATGGAAATCGGTGGATATCCATGGAAGCTCAAGTGGAGCGGGCGATGGGAATCGAACCCACGTCATCAGCTTGGGAAGCTGAGGTAATGGCCATTATACGACGCCCGCAAAATGGATAATTCTACAGGGTTTGACGGGAGAAATGCAATGGGCCGGCCACCGTTCGATGCATTGCCGCCGTTATCACCCGACGGGCATCGTCCAGCGCCATCACGCGCTGCGCACACGTCCGCACGAGCAGCGCCGCGCGCCCAGATCGATTTCCGCGAGCAGGCGAGACGCATCGCGCCCGCCGCCCTCCGCGTCACACGGTCAATATCACGCTCCCCGTCGTCTTCCCCGCTTCGAGCGCCGCATGCGCGCGCGCCGCATCGCTCAGCGCGTAGCTCGAGCCGATCGGCGCGACCATTCCGTCGGCAAGCACGTCGAGCAGATCGCTCGTGCCGCGCGCATACAACCGAGGATCGTTCGCGTACGCAAGCGAGCTCGGCCGCATCAGGCCGATCGAACGCGCGAAGCCGAGATCCTCGACGCGCACGGGTGGAATCGGCCCCGCCGGCTGACCGAGGCTCGCGACGACGCCGAACGGACGAACGACGCGCAGCGTCTGCGCGACCATGTTCCCGCCGATGCCGTCGATCGCCAGATGGACGCCACGGCGCTCCGCGATGCGCACCGCTTCGTCGGTCCAGCCCGGATCGGTATGGAGCAGCACGTGATCGGCGCCTGCCGCGCGCGCCAGCTCGATCTTGCCCGCCGAGCCTACCGTGCCGATCACTTGAGCGCCGAGCCGCTTCGCCCATCGCACGACGATCTGTCCGAGTCCGCCCGCCGCCGCGTGCACGAGAATCCAGTCGCCGCGCGTCGTTGGATGCACTTCGTGCAGCAGCATGTGCGCGGTGAGGCCGCGCAGCATCGAGCTGCCCGCCGCCTCGAACGACAGCGCATCGGGAATCCTGACGAGCCGGCTGGCCGGCAGCACGCGCGACTCGGCATAAGCGCCGATCGGCGCGCCCGCATACGCGACGCGGTCGCCCGGTCGCAGCCGCGTCACCTCGCTGCCTACCGCTTCGACGACGCCCGCGCCTTCGAAACCGAGCACGGCGGGCCGCGACGCGACCGGATACAGCCCGCTGCGGAAATACGTATCGACGAAGTTCACGCCGATCACCGATTGCCTGATGCGCGCGTCGAGCGGCCCCGGATCGGGAACGTCGAGTTCGATCGCCTTCAGTGCTTCGGGGCCGCCGGTTTGCGTGATCGCCATCGCAAGCGTCATGGTGTTTTCTCCAACGTGATGAACAGAAGGGGGAGCCGGGCGCGGATCCATGCGCCGAATCGAAACCAAGGTTATGGCTCGATGCGGTCCGGTGTAAATTCCCCGGATCTGCACTGTGTCTGTGGAAAATCGCACCGATGTTCGATTGGGAAAACCTGCGGCATTTTCTGGCGGTCGCCCGAGTCGGCACGCTCTCGGGCGCGGCGCGCGCGCTCGGCGTCGATCATGCGACGGTCGGCCGGCGCGTGACGATGCTCGAAACCGAATTGCAGGTGCGGCTCGTCGAGCGCTTTCCGCGCCACTGCGCGCTGACGGGCGCGGGACGGCGGATCTTCGAGATCGCGTCGGCGATGGAGGCGGGCGCGTTCGCGATCGAGCGCACGATCCAGGCGGAGCGCTCGCAACTGGCGGGTGCGGTCGTCGTCAGCGCGCCGCCCGTACTTGTCACGAACTTCTTCGCGAAGGCGACGACTGCGTTTCGCGAGCGCTATCCGGGCATTCAGCTCGCGCTGTCGGGGCAGGCGCAGAGCGTGTCGCTGAGCCGGCGCGAGGCGGACGTCGCGGTGCGGCTCGTGCGCCCGAAGGAGGCGGGCAACGTCGTGCGCCGCATCGGCGCGATGGAGTTCGCGCTCTATGCGGCGCGGCGCTATCCGTATCTGCAGGAGCCGGCACGCTGGGAATTCGTCGGCTACGACGATCAGTTCGACGACATGCCGCAGCAGCGATGGCTGAAGAAGATCGCAGGCAAGCGGGCGATCGCGTGCCGGCTCGGCGACATCACGAGCCAATACGCGGCGACGCGCGCCGGCGCCGGAATCGGGATGCTGCCGCGCTTTCTGCCGGCCGCGGGCGACGATCTCGTCGAGCTCGACGTCGACGCCGAGCCGTTCGTGCGCGACATCTGGCTCGTCGTGCATCGGCAACTGAAGGCGTCGCCGCCGATTCGCGCGGTGATGGATTTCATCGTCGAGCGGGTGCAGGGCACGCCCGCGCTGCAGCGTTCGAGCGCGACGGCGCGTTGATCGCGCGGCGGGCGCGCCGGTGGATGCGCATGGGAGGGGGCGGTCGTGCCCGCGCGCCGCTCGTCGCTTGCCGTCCAAAGTCCAAAACGCTTGGCGGTGCGCCGCGCGAGCGTATGATCGTCCCGACTTCGAACGAAATCTGGAGCGAAACCGCCGCGCCATGTCCGATTCACGCCGCCCGCCTTCGAACCTGTCGTCCGCGATGCGCGCCGCCGCGACGCCCGTCGCGGCCGAACTCGTCGACGCGGCCGTTCGCGCGTTGTCGCGCGCCGATGCGCTGCTCGTCACGGCGGGCGCGGGCATCGGCATCGATTCCGGGCTGCCGGATTTCCGCGGCGCGGAAGGATTGTGGCGCGCGTACCCGGCGCTCGGCGATGTCGGCTACGCGTTCCACGAATCCTGATGTTCGACGATGCCGGTTGGCTCGCGCGCGGGACGCGTGGCGGTGGTCGAAATCGGCGCCGGTACCGCGGTGCCGACGGTGCGCTTCTTCAGCGAACGCATCGGCGACGACGTGATCCGGATCAACGTTCGTGAAGCGCACGCGCGGCGCGGCGACGTGATCGGATTGCCGGGCGGCGCGCTCGAGACGCTGCGCGCGCTCGACGCCGCGTGGCGGCGGGATTGACGCTCGACTGCGCGCGCGACGGCTGTTGCCGTGCGGGTGCTTCGCGCGGTCGAGAGCGGCGTGGGCCACGCGCGTCGGCGCGTGCGGTTGCCGGCCGGTGGGCGAACGATCGACCGGATATCGGCGGCGATCCGGGCGCTGCCGGGAAAAACGAAAGAGGCCATGCTGCGCGCATCGCCTCTCTTGATCGTCTCGAACGTCTGCTCGTCCGCGTTCGGCCCGCGTTACCGGATTCTTCTCGCGGCGCGGCGTCGCCCGCCGCCGAGCGGGGGGCAGCCGGTCAACTCGTCAGGGTTGCGCGACGAGCCCCTGAACCAGGTCGAGCGCCTGCGGCGAGCCCAATCCCGTCACGTAGTCGTAGCCGCCGCTCGCGGTGCAGATCGTCCCGCAACTGCCGTTGGTGCCCGACGTGATGTCATGATAGTCGCTGCCGTATGCGGACTTGCCGACCGTATAGAGCTGGTTGTACGAGCCGGCGAGCTTGCCCTTGCCGGCCGCGGCGCGCATCGAGTTCGCGATCGCGAAGAGCGCCGCCCATTGCGGCGCGCCCGCGCTCGTGCCGCCCACGACGAACCAGCCTGATTGCCCCAGGTAGGTGACGGAGTCGTACACCGCGAAGCCCGAGCCCGGATCCGCGTCGTACGCGACGTCGGGCACGCCGCGGCTGCCGGCATACGGAATCGGCCACAGCGCCTGGCCCGACGGCTCCGGCTCGTATGTGCCGACGCCGCCGCCGCCGCCGCTCCACGCGGTTTCGCCGACGTAGTTGCCGGATGCGTCGACGGCGAGCGTCGTGCCGCCGACCGCGACGACGTACGGCGACGCAGCCGGATATTCGGTGCCGTTGCCGCTGTCGCCGGACGATGCGACGAACGTCACGCGCGACGGCGTGCTGAAGTGGCTGTCGTAGCCCGTTTCCGAGCTGAATTCGCTGCCGCCGAAGCTCATCGACACGACGGATGCGCCCGCGCCGACTGCCGCGTCGACCGCGGTCATCAGATCGTTGAAGCCGTTCGACGCCGCCTCGACGAGCACGATCTTCGCCTTCGGCGCGATCGCGTGCACCCATTCGACGTCGAGCGACATCTCGAGCGACCAGCCGGCGTCGGCGCGCGGCTTGCTGCCGCTCGCGTAGAGTTTCCTGAAGCAGCCGTTCGACGTCGTGCAGGGCGGCAGCGAGAAATTCTTGCTGAAGGCGCCAAGATCGGATTCGATCTTCGGATCGTCGTATGCGTCGACGATCGCGACGATCATGCCGTCGCCCTGGTTCGCGATCGAGTCGAAGCCGTACGCGTGCCGCACGGTGGCGGGCGCGAGGCCCGAGACGGTCGTCGCCGAGAAGCGCGCCGGATTCGTGTGGAACGGCGGCCGCGCGAAGCCTATCGGCACGCGAGTGCCCTCGACGTACGACGGCGGGTGCGCGGGGCCCTGCGCGAGCGAGGCTGTCGCCGCGAATGCCTGAATGCAGGCGGCCGTTATCAGGATGGACAGCAAGGGTTTGTTTTTCATGCTGTATTCTCCATATCAATAAATGGAGTGGTCTGTTTGAATTCTACGAACCGGAAAGGTTTTTTGAATAAAAAAATCGCATGTCGAGGGATTTCCCGAGCCTGTTTCCAAGCACTGAAAACGGGCATCGTTGCCACCGTCGAATCAACGGGGAGACCAGGCCGGGTGGGGGAGGGCTGCCGAGCCGGACGAGCATGCGGCGAATCGACAGAATCGGCAGCATCGGCCGATTCGACCGTTTCGTGCATTCGACATCCTGCGTAACCCGAGCCGTTCGTTCTTAAATAATCCGAATAATTGATTTTTTTGTGTTTATCGTTTTCGTTTTATTCGGCTTGTTGAAAATAGAACGAACGGAAGTTTTATTTGGAGTTTTACGTCATGGCGACGGAGCCGGATTGGCGAAGAGACGAAGCGGCCGGCAGGCGAAACGACGCAGCACGTTCCGGCCGGCCCGCCGATGCGTGCCGATGCGCGCCGAGCAGGCCGATTGCCGGGCGTGCGGAAATCCGCATAAAGTTGAGCATGTGCGTCGCCGGCCGGGCGCGTCCGAAGCCGCGAAGCCATGCAGCCGCGCAACTGCGCCGGCATGACGCCGGGCTCGGGCCCGGCAAGCGTCGCGCCAATCTTCTCCGTCACGCGTGGGGTGCCGCCTTGTTCTATTCGATCGTCGCGATTTTCGTCGGCGCCGGGCTTGGCGCGTTGCTGCGCTGGTTCCTGAGCATCGGCCTCAATGCGCTCCTGCCCGAAGTGCCGCTCGGCACGCTCGCATCGAACCTGATCGGCGGCTATCTGATCGGCATCGCGGTGGTCGCGTTCGCGACGCGGGCGGGGCTGCCGCCCGAATGGCGGCTGTTCGTGATCACGGGCTTCATGGGCGGGCTCACGACGTTCTCGACGTACTCGGTCGAAGTGATGACGCACGCGGTTCAGGGCGAGTTCGGCTGGGCGCTCGCCGTGGCTGCCCTACACTTGATAGGTTCGTTCACGTTGACGGGGCTCGGCATGTGGACCGCGCGGGCATGGCTCGCGCCGGCCTGATCCGGCGTCGGGGGAGGCGGCTATGGACGGGATCTTTCTGCGTTTCTACGTACATGAGAATCACCGGCTGCACTGGAAGCCGCTCTGGGAGTGGCTGCTGGAGGAGGCGAACCGGATGGGCGTCGCGGGCGGCTCCGCGTTTCGCGCGATGGCGGGGTTCGGCCAGCACCGGGTGCTGCACGAGGACCGCTTCTTCGAGCTGCAGGGGTCGCTTGCGATCGAGGTCGAATTCGTCGTCACGGAAGACGAGGCGCGGCGGCTCATCGAGCGCGTGTCGCGCGAGAAGGTGCGCGTGTGCTACGCGACGATTCCCGCGCGTCTCGGCGTGATCGACAATCTCGGCGACGGCACGCCCGGCGCCGCGCCGCCTGCCGCATAGCGCCTGCCGCCGGTCAGATGCCGAACAGCGTGAGCGACACCGCCGCGCGCGTGACGATCATGATCAGCACCTGAACGATCACGAACAGCAGGATCGGCGACAGGTCGATGCCGCCCAGATGCGGGATCAGCCGGCGCAGCGGGTTCAGGAACGGCGCCGTCAGTTGATACAGGATCGCCATCGCGGGGGAGCGCGGGTTCAGCCACGACAGCAGCGCCATCAGGATCGTGAGCCAGAGCACGAGATTGAGCGCCCACTTGACGACGGTCAGCAGCGCGACGACGAGGATCGTCGGGATGATCGACAGCGCGTCGACGCCCGCCATCGTCACCATCAGCGCGACGTAGACGAGCGACGTGACGACGGCTGCGACGATGCTCGCCCAGTCGACGCCGCGCACGCCCGGGACGATGTGCCGCAGCGGCAGCACGAGCCAGTTCGTCACCTGCAGCACGGCCTGCGTGACGGGGTTGTACGGCGGCACGCGCACGGCCTGCAGCCAGACGCGCAGGATCAATGCGGCGCCGAACAGCGTGAAGATGGTATTGAGCAGAAAACGGGCGATCTCGCCGAACATCTTTGAATCCTTTTCGTTATCCAGTCCAGTCGGGTAGCGTGCCGACGCCGCCTTCGGGCGGCGTGCATCGGGCGTCACCTTATCACGGCTCGTCGCGGGCGGGGCGCGCGAGGTCGAGCGAACGGGCGAGCGATGCGTCGAGCGCGTGCTCTAGCGCGTCGAGTGACGGGGGCGGCGACGCGCGCCTGCGCGCGAGCGCGACCGCGCGGCGGGTGTGGAGCGCGTAGAACGCCGCGTGGTCGCCGCCGCGCGATTCGAGCAGCGCGAGCTGCCGCTCGACGATGCCGACGTCGCCGCGCGACACGGGCCCGGCGAGCGCGTTCGCGAGCCCCTTGTCGCGCGCGGTCTCGATCGTGCCGGCGAGCATCGGCAGCAGCGCGCGCAGCGCCTCGTCCTCGGCGAAGCCGAGCGCGCGCCACAGCTCGACGCATTCGGCGAGGTTGCAGAGCGCGAAGCTCGCCGCGTAGTTCGCGGCCGCGTGGTAGAGCATCCGGCCGCCCGCCGGGATCGACAGCGGATGGCAGCCGAGCGCCGCGGCGAGTGCGGCGAGCACGTCCTTCAGCGCGCCGTCGGCTTCGATCGTCACCGAGCACCCGTCGATTCGCTCGAGATCGGCGTCGCCGCCGCCGAACAGGTAGAGCGGATGGAAGCCGCCCGTCGCCGCGCCTTGCGCGCGCGCGGGATCGAGCAGGTCGACGCCCGACGCGCCGCTGCAATGGACGAGCGCCTGGCCGCCGGCGCGCGCGGGGGCGAAGCGCAGCTCGGCGGCGATTCGGCCGAGCGCGTCGTCGGGCGTGGTGACGAAGATCAGGTCGGCTGCGTCGACGACTGCCTGCGGCGTATCGAGCGCGGCGCAGCGCGTGCGGCCGCGGTCGGCGTCGGAAGCGGCGTGCGGGGCGGCAGGCGCGGCGGCGGCGTGCGCGGCTCGCTCGGCGTCGATTTGCGCGGCGAGCGCGGCGGCCGACGCGCTCGAGCGGCTCGCGATCGCCGCGACGTCATGCCCGGCGCGCGCGAAGCGGCGGGCAACGCAGCGGGCGAGGCGGCCGGCGCCGATGAAGCCGATGCGGGGCGTAGCGGAAAGGGACATGGAAGCGATCCGTCATCTGCGGTAAACCATCAGTATCGCGTATTCGGCCGTGACGGCGTTCGGTCTGGCCCTAAAGCCGCATCGATGACGGGGGCGGAGCATGCGGCGGCGTCCTTCCGTGTCGCGCCGTCCGCATACTGTCTCTAATTTGTAATCGTTCATTACCGCGCGCCGAACGAGCGGCGCGGCGGCGTCCGCGGCGGCGCCCGCGATGTCTCGCGATCCGCCGAACGGCCGCCGGACCGCGCCCGCGCCGCCGTGCCGCAGAGCTTTGTGCAATTGCAATTTGCAACAAATGGGCGTGGCTCGCGATTCCGGATTTCGCTACATTCGTCTCATACGGCAAGGATGCCGTCGCTGTCGATACGGCGAGCGCCGCCGCCCGCCGTCAGGAGAACCAAAGTGAAAAAGCTCATTCCGTTGATCGCCGTCGCAGCACTGGGCCTCGGAGCTGCGAGCGCCGCCCAGGCGCACGTGTCGATCGGTGTCGGCATCGGGGTGCCGATCGCGCCGGCGTATCCGGTCTACGCGCCGCCGCCGCCCGTTTATTACGCGCCGCCTCCGCCCGTCGTCTACGCGCCAGCGCCCGTGTACTACGGGCCGCCCGCCGTCGTGGTCGGCGGCGGCTATTACGGCTACGGCCGTCCGTACTGGCACCATCACCGCGGCTACTACGGCCGTCCGTACTGGCGCTACTGATTGATGACGTCGACGCGCCGCCTGGCGGGCGGCAGCGTCTGACGCTGCGGCGCGTCACGGCGATGTCCGTGCCGCGCCGTTTTCTTTTCCGGTTGCTGCGCGAGTCGAGCGAAGCTGGGACAATGGCCGCTTCCTTGTCCAATGCGTTTTCGCACTCGCTGCCATGCCTGTTCAATCCGCCTCCGACCTCGTTCTCCCGACCTTCGACGACGTGACCGACGCAGCCGCCCGGCTCGCCGGCGTCGCGCATCGCACACCCGTCCTCACGTCCAGCACGGCCGATGTGCGCACGGGCGCGACGGTCTTCTTCAAATGCGAGAACTTCCAGCGGATGGGGGCGTTCAAGTTCCGCGGCGCGTACAACGCGATCTCGCACTTCGACGCCGAGCAGCGCCGCGCGGGCGTGCTCACGTATTCGTCGGGCAACCACGCGCAGGCGATCGCGCTCGCCGCGCGTCTCGCGGGCATTCGCGCGACGATCGTGATGCCGCACGACGCGCCGGCCGCGAAGGTCGCGGCCACGAAGGGCTATGGCGGCGAAGTCATCACCTACGATCGCTATACGGAGAGCCGGGAGGAGATCGGCGCGCGGCTCGCGCAGGAGCGCGGCATGACGCTCGTGCCGCCTTACGATCATCCGCACGTGATCGCCGGGCAGGGGACGGCCGCGAAAGAGCTGATCGAGGAAGTCGGCGAGCTCGACATGCTCGTCGCGCCGCTCGGCGGCGGCGGGCTGATGGCGGGCACTGCGCTGTCGGCCGCCGCGCTGTCGGCGGGTTGCGCGGTGATCGGCGTTGAGCCGGAGGCGGGCAACGACGCGCAGCAGTCGCTCGAGCGCGGCGAGGTTGTGCGCATTCCGGTGCCGCGGACGATCGCGGACGGCGCGGCGTCGACGCACGTCGGCGCGTACAACTTTCCGATCCTTCAGCGGCTCGTCAAGCGAATCGTCACGGCGAGCGACGCGCAACTCGTCGACACGATGCGTTTCTTCGCGGAGCGGATGAAGATGGTCGTCGAGCCGACCGGCTGCCTCGGCGCGGCCGCGGTGCTCGACGGCGTGCTGCCCGTCGCGGGCAAGCGTATCGGCGTGATCCTGAGCGGCGGCAACGTCGATCTCGCGCGCTACGGCGAGTTCCTGCGCGGGTGAGCGTGGATGCGGACGGCTGGCGGCGTGCGTTGCCGCGCCGGCCGGAATGCGTTGCGTCGATTCAGGATTGCGGCGCGCGCCTGACCCGATCGGCCGGCACGCGCGGGCGAGCCGTGCCGCGCGCGCACGCTCACCGACGCGCATCGCGCCGCCCGCCCGCGAGGGCGGCGAGCCGCGCCGCATTGCATCAAGCCGCCGCGTTCAGGATCAGGTCGCGATAGCCGCCGACGATCACGCTGTACGAGAAGTACGCAAAAAGCAGCGCCGACACGACGTGGCACGCGCGCATCAGCCCCGCGCCTGCGCGCTTGCGGCCCTGGCTCGCGAGCGTGCAGAGGAAGAGCGTCCACGCGAGCCCGCCGAGGAAGAAGCCCGACAGGAACACCGATGCGGTCGCGGGCGTCGTCGCGCCGGCCTTCGCGATCAATGCGCCGCCGACCGCCGCGAACCACAGGATCGCCGACGGCGACGACATCGCGAGCAGCATCCCGCGCGCGAAGTTGCGCCACGTGCCCTTCCGGGCAAGGGCGGCGGGCGCATCGTCGCCGATGTCGCGCGCCGGCTCGGGAAGGAGCGCCTCGCGCGCCATCTTCCAGGTGAGGAACAGCAGCACCGCGCCGCCGCCGAGCCACACGACCCAACGCACGGCCTCGAACTGCAGCAACACGGCCATGCCGGCGAGCGCGAGCGTCGCATAGACGAGGTCGCCGACGCACGAGCCGACGCCGAGCCAGAAACCCGGCTTGAATCCGTGCGACAGCGTGAGCGACAGCATCGCGACGTTCACGAGGCCGATGTCGAGACACAGGGAAAGCGACAGGAAAAAGCCGTCGGACAGCATCGACGTGGGGGCGAAGCTCATCATGTGCGGTTGTTATTGAACATGTTCGACGCGCGAGCGTTCACGACAGGCCGATTTCGGTCCACAGACGATCGACGCGCGCTTTCACGGCGGCGTCCATCTCGATCGGCCGGCCCCATTCGCGCTGGGTTTCGCCCGGCCACTTGTTGGTCGCGTCGAGCCCCATCTTCGAGCCGAGACCGGCGACGGGCGACGCGAAGTCGAGATAGTCGATCGGCGTGTTCTCGACGAGCACCGTGTCGCGCGCCGGATCGACGCGCGTCGTGATCGCCCAGATCACTTCCTTCCAGTCGCGCACGTTCACGTCCTCGTCGACGACAACGATGAACTTCGTATACATGAACTGCCGCAGGAAGCTCCAGACGCCGAACATCACGCGCTTCGCGTGCCCCGCGTAGCTCTTCTTCATCTGGACGATCGCCATCCGGTAGCTGCAACCCTCGGGCGGCAGATAGAAGTCGGTGATCTCGGGGAACTGCTTCTGCAGCAGCGGCACGAACACCTCGTTCAGCGCGACGCCGAGCACGGCCGGCTCGTCGGGCGGTTTGCCGGTGTACGTCGAGTGATAGATCGCGTCGCGGCGCATCGTGATCCGCTCGACCGTGAAGACCGGAAACCACTCCTGCTCGTTGTAGTAGCCGGTGTGGTCGCCGTATGGGCCTTCGAGCGCATGCTCGTAGCCGGCCGCGGCGCCCGCCGTCGGCCTCGGCGGCGCGCCTTCCGGCGCCGGTGCGGGCGCGCCCCGCTGCGGATGAATGAAGCCTTCGAGCACGATCTCCGCGCGCGCCGGCACCTGCAGCGTGTCGACGCCGGGCGTCAGGCATTTCGCGAGCTCGGTGCGCGCGCCGCGCAGCAGGCCTGCGAACTGGTATTCGGACAGCGTGTCGGGCACGGGCGTGACGGCGCCGAGCGTCGTCGCCGGATCGGCGCCGAGCACGACGGCGACGGGATAGGATTGGCCCGGATGCTTCAGCGCGAATTCGCGGAAGTCGAGCGCGCCGCCGCGATGCGCGAGCCAGCGCATGATCAGTTTGTTGCGTCCGATCAGTTGCTGCCGATAGATGCCGAGATTCTGGCGCGTTTTGTTCGGCCCGCGCGTGACGGTGAGGCCCCATGTGAGAAGCGGCCCGGCGTCGCCCGGCCAGCAGGTCTGGATCGGCAGCTTGTGCAGATCGACGTCGTCGCCTTCCCAGACGATCTCCTGGCACGGCGGCGCGGACACCGTCTTCGGGCCCATGTCCCACACGGCCTTCGCGAGCGACAGCAGCTTGCCCGCGTCCTTCAGGCTCTTCGGCGGATCGGGCTCCTTGAGCGCCGACAGCAGGCGGCCGATGTCGCGCAGCGACGCGAGCGCCGCGTCGTCGGCGGCGTCGACGCCCATCCCGAGCGCGACGCGCCGCGGCGTGCCGAACAGGTTGCCGAGCACCGGAAACCGGTAGCCGGCCGGCGCGTCGAACAGCAGCGCGGGACCGCCGGCGCGCAGCACGCGGTCGCAGAGCTCGGTCATTTCGAGGACGGGCGACACGGGTTGCGTGACGCGCCGTAATTCGCCGCGCTGCTCGAGGCTGTGAATGAAATCGCGTAAATCTTTGTATTTCATGAAGGATGTCCAGGCCGCGCGCGACAGGCGGCGGCGGTGGGGGCTGGGCACGGAGCACGCCCGAACGAGCGCCGATTTTACCCGGCCGGACGGCTAGGCGATGAAAACGTAGAAAATGGCGGCGGATCCGAACGCCAGACGGCATGCGGCTTCCGATTCCGATTCGTAACAAATCATTACTTTTTGTTATGAAATTGCATTTCTATAGTGTTGACGATCTATAAAACCCTGCTAGAATCCGCTCACATTGGTTGCAGGCCCCTGTAGTTGAACCATCAATCCCCGGCCCTATAGACGCAGCGCGTCGCCGTCCGCCGATACCTGCACGGCCTTCTGACGGTCTGTTTGTTGTCCTAGCCAGCGCCCAGTCGACGCTGGTTTTTTGCGTAGGAGCCTCGCGCGTCCGCCTGCCGCAAGTGCAGGCCCTGTTTCGACGTGGCTCCGAACGGTACTTATACCGTTTCTCCGATACCGAGGCGGTCCGACCAAGACGCTCGGTGTCTTGATTCCGCGGCAGCGCGCCATGTCTCGCTTCGAGCGCCAAGCGAGCCGCACGAATCATGTCCGTGGAGGATCTGAATGAACGCTTGGTTAACGTGGCGTCCCAATGAGCGGCATGCGCAGATGTTGCGCGCAGCGCTGCGTCGCGGGACGCGTGTCAGTCACCATCTATTCAGCGTGGTCGGTTGCTGCGCGGTCGCGATCGCGCTGGCGCTGTGGCTGCTGCCCAATGTGCGCGGCACGCTCGCGGCCAAAGTGATGCCGTTCGTGTCGGCCGCGGTCCAGGCCGGTCCTGCGCGGCTGCTGAGCGGCCATCCGCTGCCGACTTTCGGCCCGGCGAACGCCGACGAGAGCGAATCGATCAATGCGGACGCGTCGCCTTCGACGGCAGCTACCCCGGCCGACGCCGGCGCGACGTTCGACGCGACGCGCATCAGCCCGTCGCCCGTGTCGCTCGCGAAGCTCATTCCGACGCAGCGCGTCGCCGCCGATGCGCGCGACGACCGCGCGCTCGCGTCGAACCGCGAACAGGCGCTCGTCGCCACCTATCTCGCGCGCCGCTACCGTGTCGCGCAGGAGCCCGTCGGCCAGCTCGTGAAGGCGGCGTTCCAGACGGGCCGCGACGTCGGGCTCGACCCGCTCCTGATCCTCGCCGTGATGGCGATCGAGTCCGGCTTCAATCCGTATGCCGAAAGCGGCGTCGGGGCCCAGGGGCTGATGCAGGTGATGTCGAAGGTTCATTCGGACAAGTTCGAGTATTTCGGCGGCACCGACGCGGCGCTGCAGCCGGTCGTCAACATCCAGGTCGGCGCGCTCGTGCTGAAGGACTGCATCGCGCGCGGCGGCTCGCTCGCGGGCGGGCTGCGTCTGTACGTCGGCGCAACGACGCCCGACGACGGCGGCTACGGCGGAAAGGTGATCGGCGAACGCGACCGGCTGCGCGATGTCGCGCGCGGCCGCAAGGTGTCGATCTATGCGTCGCAGCAGCCGGCGCAGGGCGCAGTGACGACGGTGTCGACTTCGGGCGCGACGCAAAAGCGCGTGCGCACGACGCTCGACGGCGCGCACCCGCTGACGATCAAGGCTGCCGCCGCGCCGAAGGCGCCGCAGCAGGACGACGCAAGCGTCGACACGACATCGAAGCACGAAGCCTCCGCCTCGGAGCTCGGCACCTGACGACGCGGATCGGCGCGTGCCGGAGCGGTTGGCCGCCTCGGCTGCGATGGCTGCCGGGCATCGAAGACTGGGAATCATTGAAAAAGCCGGGTCCTGCGTTGAGCGGGACCCGGCTTTTTTCGTTTGGGCGAGCGGTGTTTGCAGTATGGTTTTTTGATGCAACTAACGGCAAGTTTGGGCATCCGCTGTTGCGGCGGATGGTTATGGCTCGTCGCCCTTGGTGTGGGGGCGGGTTCCCGGACTACGCTGAAGTCCGGGGCCGAATCTCAAACCGCATACGCCGACGCCATGCCCGAACGCCGAAGCGTGGCGCTGAGGCGTTGGACGAACGGCGCGCCGCGCGGGACCGGCCGCAACGGACGTCGGCCTCCAGCGCACCGGCTGGAGGCCGAGTGGACGGCGGCGAGGCGTCCTTCCGTCCTATCGACTATCGACCGAACAGCTTGCCGAGACGCTCGACCGCCTCTTCGAGCCGCGAGTATGCGGTCGCATAGGACAGCCGGATATAGTCGCGCGGCGCATGAACGCCGAAATCCATCCCCGGCACGAGCACGACGCCCGCGTCGTGCAGCATCGCGCTCACGAGCGCGGCGCTGTCTCCCGACGACGGATGCGCGACGCCGCCGCATTGCGCGTAGACATAGAACGCGCCGTCCGGCATCACGGGCACCTTGAAGCCGAGCGATTCGATCGCCGGCACGATGAAATCGCGGCGGCGCTTGAATTCGGCGCGGCGCGCCTCGTAGATCGCGAGCGTGTCCGGCTCGAAGCACGCGAGCGCCGCGTGCTGCGCAAGTGCGGACGGGCAGATGAACAGGTTCTGCGCGAGCTTCTCGAACGTGCCGACGAGTGCCGGCGGCACGACGAGCCAGCCGAGCCGCCAGCCCGTCATGTTGAAGTATTTCGAGAAGCTGTTGACGGTGACGACGTCGTCGCCGAACGACAGCGCCAACACGGGCGCGCCGTCGTAGCTCAGGCCCTGGTAGATCTCGTCGACGATCGAGAAGCCGCCGCGTGCGCGAACGGCGTCGACGATCCGGCCGAGCTCGGCGGGTTCGAGCGACGTGCCCGTCGGGTTCGACGGCGACGCGAGCAGCACGCCGCGCGTGCGCTCGCCCCAGCGCGCCTTCACGTCGTCCGCGGTCAACTGGAAACGGGTTTCCGGGCCGCTCGGCACGAGCACCGCGCGGCCCTCGGCGGTCGCGACGAAGTGGCGGTTGCACGGATACGACGGGTCGGGCATCAGCACTTCGTCGTCGCGGCCGACGAGCGCGAGGCACGCGAGCAGCAGCGCGGCCGAAGCGCCCGCCGTCACGACGATGCGCTCCGGCTCGATCGCGAGCCCGTACGCACGCGCATAGTGCGCGGCGATCGCCTCGCGCAGCGGCGCGATACCGAGCGCGCCCGTGTATTGCGTGACGCCGCGGCGCAGCGCTGCGGCGGCCGCGTCGACGACGGGCTCGGGCGCCGTGAAATCCGGCTCGCCGATGCTCATATGGATGACGTCGCGGCCTGCGCGCTCGAGCACGGCGGCCTCCTTGACGATTTCCATCACGTAGAACGGCTCGATCGCGTCGACGCGCGACGCGAGTCTCAGGAGCGAATCGGCAGCGGCATTCATCGTCGAATCAAAACGGTGGGGAAGGTGAAAAGCGGGCGCGCGCCGCGCGCCCGCGAACGGAGGATTACGCGTTGCGCCGCGCCTGCGTTTCGGCCGGGCGCAGCTTGACAGCCAGCTTGTCGAGCACGCCGTTGACGTACTTGTAGCCGTCCGAGCCGCCGAACGTCTTCGCGAGCTCGACGGCTTCGTTGATGATCACGCGGTACGGCGTTTCGATCTGGTGCGTGAGCTCGTACGTCGCGATCAGCAGCACCGCCCGTTCGACGGGCGACAACTGATCGATCGGACGGTCGAGGCTCGGCGAGATCGCCTCGGCAAGCGTCGCATGCTCGCGGATCACGCCATGCAGGATCGTGTCGAGCAGCGTCTTGTCGGCCTTGTCGTAACCCAGCGCGCCGCGCAATTGCGCGTCGATCTCGCCCGGCGCCGCGTTCGACAGCAGCCACTGATACAGGCCCTGCGTCGCCAGCTCGCGCGATTGTCGGCGGGCGCTCTTCTTCATGCGCGCTCCTCTTCGTCTTCGTCGTCCTCGTCTTCGTCTTCGTCCTCTTCGTCGTCGCTCAGTTGATCGAGCGTCATCGTGAGGTTCGCCATCTCGATGGCGACGCGCGCGGCGTCGCGCCCCTTTTCGGTCATCCGCGCGATCGCCTGCTCGTCGGTCTCGGTCGTGAGCACGGCATTCGCGATCGGCGTGTTGAAGTCGAGCGCGATGCGCGTGATGCCCGCGCCGCTCTCGTTCGACACGAGCTCGAAGTGATACGTCTCGCCGCGGATCACCGCGCCGAGCGCGATCAGCGCGTCGAACTGGTTGCTTTCCGCGAGCTTTTGCAGCGCGAGCGGGATTTCGAGCGCGCCCGGGACGGTCACGAGCAGCACGTCTTCGCCGGAGACGCCGAGGCGCTCCAGCTCTTCGACGCATGCGTCCGCGAGGCCGTTGCAGACAGGCTCGTTGAAGCGCGATTGAACGATGCCGATACGCAGGCCATCGCCTTCGAGGTTCGGTTGATATTGTCCGATTTCCATATTCTTTCCGTAGAGTGGATGAGCGGTGATAGGGGCTGCAGCACAGGCTGACAACAGTACGGCGATGACGCGAAACCCGCTATGCGGCGTCGGACGCGGACGTTGCGCTCCCCGGCATCGGCGCGAAGCCGGTGACTTCGAGCCCGTAGCCCGACATGCTGCCGAGCTTGCGCGGATTCGACAGCACCTGCATCTTGCCGACACCGACGTCGCGCAGGATCTGCGCGCCGATGCCGAACGTCTTGAAATCGACCGGCCGGCGCTTGAGCTCGGCCGCCTTTTCCTTCTCGTCGAATGCGAGGAACACGTCGACGAGATGCTCCTTCGTGTCGCCGCAATTCAGGAGCACGATCACGCCGAGCTCACGTGCGGCGATTTCCTTCATCGCGGCGTCGAGCGTCCACGAGTGGGTCGACACGCCGGTCTCGAGCAAGTCGAGCACGGACAGCGGCTCGTGCACGCGCACGGGCGTCTCGTCGTGCGGCGCGGGCGTGCCGCGCACGAGCGCGATGTGCGGCGAGCCAGTCGGGTGGTCGCGATACAGCACCGTCTTGAACGGGCCGTGCGCCGTCTGCATCGTGCGCTCGGCGACGCGCTCGACGATCGATTCGGTGCGGCTGCGGTAGTGGATCAGATCGGCGATCGTGCCGATCTTCAGGCCGTGCTCCTTGCCGAATTCGAGCAGGTCCGGCAGGCGCGCCATCGTGCCGTCGTCCTTGATGATCTCGCAGATCACGGCGGCGGGCGTGAGGCCCGCGAGCGCCGTCAGATCGCAGCCCGCCTCGGTGTGGCCCGCGCGCACGAGCACGCCGCCCGGCTGCGCCATGATCGGGAACACGTGGCCCGGCTGCACGATGTGCTCCGGACGCACGTCGTGCGCGACCGCGGTTGCGATCGTGCGCGCGCGGTCCGCGGCCGAGATGCCCGTCGTCACGCCTTCGGCCGCCTCGATGCTGACCGTGAACGCGGTGCCGTACTGGGTGCCGTTGCGATACGTCATCAGCGGCAGGTTGAGCTGCTTGCAGCGCTCCTGCGTGAGCGTGAGGCAGATCAGGCCGCGGCCGTAGCGAGCCATGAAGTTGATCGCTTCCGGCGTGACGAACTCGGCGGCGAGCACGAGGTCGCCCTCGTTCTCGCGGTCTTCTTCGTCGACCAGGATCACCATCCGGCCGGCTTTGAGCTCGGCAATGATGTCGGGCGTGGAGGCGAGCGTCATAAAAGGATCAGGGGGAAGGGAAAGCGCGTATTTTACGCCACGCGCGGCGGGTTTTAGCCGGACGCGGCGTGACGGGCGGCCGCGTTGGCCGGATGGCCGATGGCGGGGCGCCGGGCGGCGCGTCCGGATCGACGGGCAGCGGCCTTCCGGCGGGCGCCGGCGGATATTGGCGCGGTATCCGGCGCGTTTTCCGGTGCGTTTTCCGGTGCGGTAAGAGCGCAGCGGTTGCGGCGCGGCGGTCAGGCGCGAAGAGGGCCGAAACGGGGCCCGAAGAGGCCCCAAGCAGGCCACACGCAGGCCCCAAACGAGGCCCCGAAAAACGGGCCCGAAAAGGCGCAAATGCGCGGGCCGGACCGCTGCTCGCCCGAGCATCAGCTCGTCCGATCGATCGTCGGATAGCCGTCTGGGAGTCGGATCGAACGAACGCGCGTCGCGCTGCGGCAATTCCGGCCGCCCGACGCGCGTGCCGTGCCGATCCGCGCTTATTTCGGCGCGTTCGTCATCCGCTCGACGTACCGCGCGATCATGTCGATCTCGAGATTGACCTTCGCGCCGGCCGTCAGATGCCGCAGCGTCGTCACCTCGACCGTGTGAGGAATCAGGTTGATCGAGAATTCGCAGCCGTCGTCGCGGTCTTCGACCGAATTGACGGTGAGGCTCACGCCGTTGACGGTGATCGAGCCCTTGTACGCGAGATAGCGGCCGAGCGCGCGCGGCGCGAGCACGCGCAACTCGTGCGATTCGCCCACGGGCGCGAAGCGCGTGACGGTGCCGAGTCCGTCGACGTGCCCGGACACGATGTGGCCGCCCAGGCGATCGTGCGCGCGCAGCGCCTTTTCGAGATTCACGTCGCCCGGCTCGGCGAGGCCGACCGTCTTGTTCAGGCTTTCGCGCGACACCTCGACGTCGAACGTGCCGGCCGTCTTCGCGACGACAGTCATGCACGCGCCCTGGATCGCGATGCTGTCGCCGATCGCGACGTCGGCGAGGTCGAGCCCGCCCGCGCGCAACGTGAGGCGCACGCCCGCGTCGGGCGCGGAGGCGATCGGCTCGATCGTTTCGATGCGGCCGACCGCCGCGACGATTCCGGTAAACATCGTGTCGGATTCCGTTATGAATGGGTAGGGGAGGCGTTCGCGAAGCGCGCGAGGATGCGCAGGTCGTCGCCGACGCGCTCGACGCTATGGAACGCAAGCCGCGTGCGGTCGACGAGCGACGCCGGGGCGGCGAGATCGAACATCGCTGCCGCGTCCGCGCCGAGCAGGCTTGGCGCGAGATAGACGAGCAGCTCGTCGACGCAGCGCTCGCGCAGCAGCGAGCCGTTCAGCTTGTGGCCCGCCTCGACATGCAGTTCGTTGATGCCGCGCTCGCCGAGCGCGGCGAGCATCGCGGGCAGATCGACCTTGCCGCGCGCGTTCGCGAGCGGCACGATTTCCGCGCCGCGCGCGCGCAGCGCCTGCGCTCGCGCTTCGCTTTGCGAATCGAGCGTGCCGCAGAAGATGAGGAGCGAGCCGCCTTCGAGCAGGCGCGCGGCGAGCGGGATGTCGAGACGGCTGTCGATCAGCACGCGGCGCGGCTGGCGCGGCGTGTCGACGCCGCGCACGTTGAGCTGCGGATCGTCTTCGCGCACGGTGCCGATGCCCGTCAGGACCGCGCAGGCCCGCGCGCGCCATTTGTGGCCGTCTTCGCGCGCGGCGTCGCCCGTGATCCATTTGCTTTCGCCGGACGCGAGCGCGGTGCGGCCGTCGAGCGACGCGGCCGTCTTCATCCTTACCCACGGCCGGCCGCGCGTCATCCGCGACACGAAGCCGATGTTCATTTCGTGCGCCTCGTGCGCGAGCAGGCCGCAGCGCACGTCGATGCCCGCGTCGCGCAGCATCGCGAGGCCGCGTCCGGACACCTGCGGGTTCGGGTCTTCCATCGCCGCGACGACCTTGTCGACGCGCGCGTCGATCAGCGCGTGCGAGCACGGCGGCGTGCGGCCGAAGTGGCTGCACGGCTCGAGCGTCACGTAGACGGTCGCGTCGCGCAGGTCGTTGCCGCGCGCGCGCGCGTCCTTTAACGCCTGCACCTCCGCATGATCCTGGCCCGCCGGCTGCGTGAAGCCCTCGCCGATCACGACGTCGTCCTTGACGATCACGCAGCCGACGCGCGGATTCGGCGTCGTCGTGTACATCCCGCGCGCGGCGAGCGCGAGCGCGCGCTGCATGTGGGTGAAGTCGCTTTCCGAGAACATCGGTTCGTCCTGTCAGTCGTGCGGCGGATCAGGCTCGCAGCGCGGCGAATGCGCGGCGCGCGGCGTCGAGCGTCGCGTCGAGCGTCGCGTCGTCGTGCGCGCTCGACACGAAGCCCGCTTCGTATGCGGACGGCGCGAAGTACACGCCGGCGTCGAGCATCAGATGGAAGAAGCGGTTGAAGCGCTCGATGTCGCTCTTCGTCACGTCGGCGAAGCTCGCGGGCACCTGCTCGGTGAAGTAGAGGCCGAACATCCCGCCGATCGCGTCGGCCGAGAACGGCACGCCGGCCGCGCGCGCCTCGGCCGCGAGGCCGTCGGCGAGCCGGCGGGTCTTGTCGGCGAGCGCGTCGTGAAAGCCCGGCGCCTGGATCAGCCTGAGCGTCGCCAGGCCCGCCGCGACCGCGACCGGGTTGCCCGACAGCGTGCCCGCCTGATAGACGCCGCCGAGCGGCGCGAGGTGCGACATGATGTCGCTGCGGCCGCCGAACGCGGCGGCCGGCATGCCGCCGCCGATCACCTTGCCGAGGCAGGTCAGGTCCGGCTTGATGCCGTAGTGCTGCTGCGCGCCGCCCAGCGCGACGCGAAAGCCGCACATCACTTCGTCGAAGATCAGCACGGCGCCGTGCTTCGTGCAGAGCGCGCGCAGCGCGTTCAGGAATTCGGGCGTGCCGCGCACGAGGTTCATGTTGCCCGCGACGGGCTCGACGATCACCGCCGCGATCTCGTTGCCGAACGCGGCGAATGCCTCTTCGAGCGCCGCGACGTTGTTGTACTCGAGCACGGTGGTGTGCTTCGCGACGTCGGCCGGCACGCCTGCCGACGTCGGATTGCCGAACGTGAGAAGGCCGGAGCCCGCCTTCACGAGCAGGCTGTCCGCATGGCCGTGATAGCAGCCTTCGAACTTGACGATCCGGCTGCGGCCGGTGAAGCCGCGCGCGAGGCGCAGCGCGCTCATCGTCGCTTCGGTGCCGCTCGACACCATCCGCACCTGCTCGATCGACGGCACGAGCTTGCAGATCTCCTCGGCGATCTCGATTTCGGCTTCGGTCGGCGCGCCGAACGAGAAGCCGTCGGCGAGCACGCGCTGCACGGCCGCGAGCACGTCGGGGTGCACGTGGCCGACGATCATCGGGCCCCACGAGCCGATGTAGTCGATGTAGCGCTTGCCGTCCGCGTCCCAGAAGTACGCGCCCTGCGCGCGGGCGACGAAGCGCGGCGTGCCGCCGACCGAGCGGAAAGCACGCACCGGCGAATTGACGCCGCCCGGAATGGTTCGCTGAGCGCGTTCGAAGAGAGTTTGATTGTTCGACATGAATTTGGACCTGCGAGAGAGTGCGCGCGAGCGGCGAAGCGCCGCGGCTCGCGTCGGGCGTATCGATCCGACTGATTGTACCGGAGACGCGGGGAGCGGGTTTCGCCGGGATTCGTCGGCGCTTCGTCGTCTTGTGGTATCGGCGGTTATCGGCGGTTGGGTGCGACGCGGCACGGCGGCGTCCGCCGAGATTCGTCGCCGTGACACGCGCGGGGCGAGATGCCCCGGCACATGCGCTCCCGCGCGTGCTTCGCGTGTCGCGGCGGGCTGCGCGGGCTACGCGCGTTTCGGCGGCTTGCGCCTGCCGGTGAGTTCGGCCCAGCGCTTTTCGAGCGCGCCTTCGGCGACCGGCTTGATCGAGATGCCGGACGTCTGCGCGTCCCACGTCTGGACCGAGAACGGATGCGCGCGCAGCGCGTCGCGCGGGATCACCACTTCGCGGTGGCCGTCGACGAGCCAGTCGTAGACGAAATCGATGCAAAGCCGGTAGCCGCGCTTCATCTGCGGATCGGCCACCTCGTACGGCCCGCGCGCGACGTAGCTGGAGCCGAACACGCCCTTCGGCTCCTTCGCGACGCGATGCAGGAACACCCGGTCGCCCGGCAGGATGCTGCGCGAGAAGCCGCAACCCCAGACGTCCGCGACCGCTTCGCCCGCCTTCACGCGCGCGGCCATCTCGGGCAACTCGGGCCACGGCCATTTCTTGGGGCTCCAGATCAGCAGGAAGGCGGTCATGTCGCTCACTCGAACAGATGAATTGAATGGAAAGCGCGAGCTTGACCGGAGCGCCGGCAAGCTCGCGCGCGGCGCGCGGCGGATCGTTGGCCCGTCAACTGGAACCCGAGCGGCATCCCGCTCAGAATGCTCATGGCGGCGCCGTCGAGGCGCGACTGTCCGGGCGCGATGAGCGGGTTGACCGCCGCCGCTTCCCCGACGCACAGCCGGTAGGCGCAGGAAAAAAGCGAACTTGATCGCATGCACGGAACCGCCCGACACCGCCGCGACAACCGCCACGCCGGCGACGACCGACGCGGCGGTCACGGCGAACGACGCCGCCCGTTGCGCGACGTGGGCGATCAGCTTGCCGGGCGTCGGGAATTCCCGTTTGCGCTTGATGCGCAGCCACTCGGCCGGATCTCGGACGAGCCGGATTGCGGATATCGCTGCTCGTCGGCATCCAGCGCGTCTGCCGCCCGCCTTTCATCGCGATTCTCCCGTCGCTTCGTGTCGAACCCGCAATATACCCGTTGGCGGCGCGTTCGGCGGCCGGGCGAAGGCACGCGTACAATCAGGACCTTTCGGCGTCGACCCGACCGGCCGCCGTCCTCCTTGTCTGACCGTCTGCGCGCCACCGGCGCGAGGCGCCGCTTTTCGTGGAATTCCAATGCCTCACGTCGCAAGACGCCGGCCCGACGGCCGGCTGATCCTCTTGCTCGGCGCGCTTGCCGCGTGCGGGCCGATCGCCACCGACATGTATCTGCCGAGCCTGCCCGCGATCGCGGACGGCTTCGGCGTGACCGCCGCCGCCGCGCAGCGCACGCTGACGAGCTTCATGGCCGGCTTCTCGATCGGCATGCTGCTCTACGGCCCGCTGTCCGACACTTACGGCCGCCGTCCCGTGCTGCTCGGCGGCATCGCGCTCTTCACGCTCGCGAGCATCGGCTGCTTCGTCGCCGCATCGATCGACATGCTGATCGCCGTCCGCTTCCTACAGGCGTTCGGCGCGGGCGCCGCGTCGGTGCTCGCGCGCGCGATCGCGCGCGACGCGCACGAGCCCTCCGACGCCGCGAAGGTGCTGTCGATGGTCGCGATCGTCACCGCGATCGGGCCGCTCCTCGCGCCGCTCGTCGGCGGGCAGGTGCTGCGCTTCTCCGGCTGGCGCGGCGTGTTCGTCGTGCTCACGCTGTTCGGCGCGGTCTGCGCGACTGCCGCGTTCCTGCGCGTGCCCGAGACCTGGCCGCGCGAGAAGCGCGCGAGCTCGGCCGTGCTGAATTCGTTCGCCGCGTATGGACGCATCCTCGTCGATCCCGTCGCGTGGGGCCATATGCTGTGCGGCGGAATGGCGTTCGCGTCGATGTTCGCGTACATCACCGCGACGCCGTTCGTCTACATCGACTACTTCCACGTGTCGCCGCAGCATTACGGGCTGCTGTTCGGGCTGAACGTCGCCGGTATCATGACCGGCAACCTCCTGAACACGCGCCTCGTCGGCCGTGTCGGCTCGCTGAAGATCATCGCGGGCGCATCGCTGCTGAGTTGCGCGGCGTCGTTCTGCGTTGCGTTCTTCGCGCTGACGGGGCTGGGCGGACTGTGGTCGATCGTCGCGAGCCTCTTCTTCGTCGTTGGCGTGGTCGGAATCCTGTCCGCGAACTGCACGACCGACCTGATGCTGCGCTATCCGCACAACGCGGGCGCCGCGGCCGCCGTGTTCGGCGCGATGCAGCTCGCGCTCGGCGCGCTCGCGAGCGTCGCGATCGGCGCGCTCGCCGACGGCACCCCGTTCGCGATGGGCGTGACGATCGGCGTCACCGGGCTGCTGTGTCTCGGCGGGCGGGCGCTCGTGCTGCGCTGGCACGGCCGGCCGGTGAAGGGCAGGCTCGGTAGCGCCGACGTCGCGTAACGCGGCCGGCGGCGCGGGCGCGCAGGCCGGCGATGTGCGCGTGCGCCGCGCGTCATTGGTTCGCGCGGCACGCGTCCTGATACGCGAACAGCGCGGGCGCGCCGCCCGTATGCACGAACAGCACCGGGCCGTTTCCTTCGATGCGGCCGCGCGCGCAACCGCGCGAGCTCGACCGACGGATCGCCGAGCCGCGCGCCGTCGACGGTGATGCTGCCTTTCTGGAACGGCTCGAGGCCGTTGATCGGATCGTCTTGATGAGCGTCGACTTGCCGGAGCCGGACGGCCCGCAGACGACGACCACTTCGCCTTTCGAGACGGCCGCGCTGCAATCGGCGAGGACCTGATGCGAGCCGTACCACTTCGATACATTGTCGAGCGTGATCATGTCGGGATTCTTCGCGAGATGGGTCGGGCGCGGCCGGGGCGGGCGGCCCCGGTGCGCGTTCAGTGCGCGGACGGCAGCGCGCAGCGCGTTTCGATGCGGCCCTGGAGCCGCGCGAGCAGCGTGCTCAGCGCCCAGTAGATCGCGGCGGCGGCGAGATACAGCGGCAGCGGCTGGAAGGTCGACGCGATCACTTCCTGCGTCGAGCGCAGCAGCTCCGTGACGGTGATGACCGAGACGAGCGACGTGTCCTTGATGAGGCTGATCAGCGTGTTGCCGAGGCTCGGCACCGCGAGGCGCAGCGCCTGCGGGCAGATCACGTGGCGCAGCGTCTGCACATGCGTGAGGCCCAGGCTGTGCGACGCGGCCCACTGGCCGCGGCCGATGCCGAGGATCGCGCCGCGCATGCTTTCGGACAGGTACGCGCCCGCGTTGAGCGTCAGCGTGAAGATGCCGGCGGCCGTCGGGTCGAGCGAGATGCCGATGTCGGGCAGCCCGTAGTAGACGACGAACATCTGCACGAGGAGCGGCGTGCCGCGCATCAGGCTCACGTAGCCCTGCGCGATCGCGCAGAGGAACCGGTTGTCGCCGATCCGCACGATCGCGACGACGAGGCCGACGATCAACCCGAGCACCATCGCCGCGACCGCGAACTTCATCGTGAGGACCGCGCCTTTCGCGAGGACGGGGAGGGTGTGCACGACCAGATCGAACGCTTGCATGAACTTGTCTCCAGATCGTTGACGGGCGCGCCGTCGGCGGCATGCGCGCCGGCGCGCGCGGCGCGTTCGGGCGGCGCGCGGCCGGTCATTGCGCGGTCGGGGTCGACGTGTCGACGCCGAACCAGTGCACGGAGATCTTCTTGAGCGTGCCGTCCGCGCGCATCGACGCGAGCGCGTCGTCGATCGCCTTCGCGAACTTCGGATTGCCCTTGCGGAACGGGATGCCCATCTGCGTCTCGCCGCCCTTGATCGTCGCGCCGGGCCGCAGCGGCATGTGCGCGTTCTTGATCAGATACGGCAGCATCAGCCGGTCGTCCATGCTGACGTCGATGCGGCCCGCGGCGACGTCGCGCAGCTTCTCCGGCGCGCCCGGATAGGTCTTCACGTCGACGCCTTGCAGCGTCTTCGCGAGATCGGCGAAGTTGGTGCCGAGCGTGACGCCGATCCGCTTGCCCTGCAACGCGCCCGGCGCGCCGTAATCGTGCTTGTCGTCCGCGCGCTGGATCAGTTGTGCGGCCGAGTACACGTACGGCTGGCTGAAGTCGAGCGCCTGCTTGCGCGCGGGCGTGATGCCGACCTGGTTGACGATCACGTCGAACTTGCCCGCCTGCAGGCCGGCGAGAATCCCGCTCCACTCGGTCGTGACGAATTGCGGCTTCACGCCGAGCCGCGCGGCGACTTCCTTCGCGACGTCGACGTCGAAGCCTTCGAGCTGGCCGTCGCCGTTGCGGTAGTCGAACGGAGGGTAGGTGCCTTCGAGCGCGATCTTCAGCACGCCGGCCTGCCTGACGTTGTCGAGCAGATCGGCCGCGTGCGCGGACGCGGTTGCGATGCCGAGCAGCGCGGCGACGAGTGTTGACGTGAACATCGGTTTGAATGCCTTCATCTTTGATCTCCGTGGGGGAAAACCGAGCGAGCGATTTCGAGACCGCATCGTCATGTCGACGGCGCTCGCCGCGAACGCCGATCTTGCGGCATGCGCGCGGCGAGGGCGCCGTTCGGCACGCTGCAAATGCGTGACGATTGACGGCAAGCTTAATTTCGCCAAAATGGAAAATGTTTCCAAAGAAGTACGGATTTACAGCGCCGCGTGGAAAGTTTTTCTATCGTTTGCGCGGGTTGCGCAACCGGTGCGATCGGGGCGGCGCCGCGTCGTCGCGGGTCTCGTAAGCGATGAATCATTGCGACTTGTGCCGTGTGCCGGCGGCGACGTTCTGGTCAGCCGCGCTTGCTCTTTTTGAAACATCCTCGAAAACGGATCATCGGGCCGAGGCAAACGCTATTCGGACGCTAACGGTTCATCGGCGATCGAACGGGTTCGCCAATCGGCATCACTTGCGCCCTGATCAAAACGTATTGGCGCGATGTCCGGATGTTCGCCGAGCCGGGCGGCCAGGAAGTCCATGAGCAGGCGGCTTCGTCGCGGTACGTGCGTTCGCTGCGGCATGCACAGGTAGGGCCCGTAACGGCAGGTGACGTGCCGGGTCAGCAGCGGCACGAGGCGGCCGACGCGTTCGCCGCGCTCGAGCTGACGCTTGACGACGACGAAACCGCGCTGCTCGAGGCTGCGTTCGAGCGCACGCTTGAACCGGCGCAATGGTGAGGGCTGCGGCGCCCGTCAGGTCGGATGCCGTGCGGCTAGTGTCGCGTGCCGGAAATTCACTGGATAAGAAAACCGGAGCGCGAAGGCTCCGGCATGGCTGCAAGCCGCGACGCGCAACGCGCGTCAGTCTTTCGCCGCGGGCGCCGCGCCGTGGCTCAGCCAGTCGAGCACGTCGGCGGCCTCGTCGCCCGCGCCAGCGCGCGCCTTCGCGCGCGCCATCGCCTCCGCGAGCTCGGCGTTCGGCGCGGCGCGGCGGATCGCGACGCCGACCGCGAGGATGTCGATCATCACGAGATGCAGGATCCGCGAGATCATCGACAACTGCGACTCGCGCATCTCGATGTGATCGGTCTCGAGCGCGACCGTCGCGCGCTTGGCGAGCGGCGTGTTGCTCGACGTGATCGCGATCACCTTCGCGCCCGCCTGCATCGCGACGTCGAGCACGCGCAGAAGCTCCGGCGCGCGTCCCGACTTCGACACCGCGACGATCACGTCGCCCTTGCCGAGCAGCGCGGCCGACGCCGCCTGCATGTACAGGTCGCCGTAAGCGATCGTCGGGATGCCGAAGCGGAAGAACTTGTAGTGCGCGTCCTGCGCGACGATGTTCGAATTGCCGAGCCCGTAGAACTCGATGCGCCGCGCGTTGTTCAGGATGTCGATCGCCTGCTCGACGTGCTCGAAGTTCAGGTGCTCGCGCAACTGAAGGATCGCCGACACCGTGTTGTCGAGCACCTTCGCGCCGAAGTCGGTGGCCGTATCGCCGAGATGCACCTGGCTGTGGCTCATCGGGATCGTGCCCGTCAAGCCGGTGGCGAGCTTCAGCTTGAAGTCCGACAGCCCCTGGCAGCCGAGCGAGCGGCAGAAGCGGATCACGGTCGGCTGGCTCACGTCGGCCTTGCGCGCGATGTCGACGATCGGATCGTTGATGATCGAGCGCGGATGATTGAGCGCGAGATCGGCGACGCGCCGCTCGGCGGGCGTCAGCGCGTCGCGCATCTGGCGGATCCGCTCGAACACGGCCGACGACGCGCCGCCCGTGCGGTTCGACAACTGCTCCGCGAGGATCGCCGATACGCCGAGGAACGCCGGGTATTCGGCTGTGATCAGGTAAGTCGGGATGTTTGCGAGATACGCGTCGAAGCGGCCCTTCGCCTCGAAGCGCGCGCGAAACGACGAGCGCATGAACAGCTCGCCCAGCTTCGGCACGACGCCGCCGCCGATGTAGATGCCGCCCAACGCGCCGAGCGTGACCGCGAGGTTGCCGGCGAACGTGCCGAGAATCCCGCAGAAGCACTCGACCGCTTCGAGCGCGAGCGCGTCGCCCGCGTGCG
Source organism: Burkholderia sp. MSMB1589WGS (assembly GCF_001636105.1). Classification (NCBI taxonomy): domain Bacteria; kingdom Pseudomonadati; phylum Pseudomonadota; class Betaproteobacteria; order Burkholderiales; family Burkholderiaceae; genus Burkholderia; species Burkholderia sp. MSMB1589WGS. The sequence goes on along the minus strand of NZ_LNJT01000007.1, from coordinate 1,007,897 downwards.
CGCGCTCGACGATGTCGGCCGTGTCGACGTTCGCGGCGATCCGCTTCTTGTCGCGCGCGGCAAGCGCGCGATAGATGATTTCCATGCCCGGGCCCGCGCACACGCGCTCGAACGACACGTGCGGGTACTTGCGGCGCGCGTACTGCAGCACGAGATCCTCGCGCTCGTCCATCGGCGCGAACGTCGCGTGGCCGCCTTCGCTGCCGAGCGCGATCCAGCGGTCGTCGGCGGGGATGAGGCCCGACACGCCGAGCCCCGTGCCCGGCCCCATCAGGCCGATCACGCTGTTCCGCCGGCGCGCGCCGCCGCCGATCTGCATGCGCTGCGCGTCGGTCAGGCCGGGCAGCGCCATCGCGAGCGCGGTGAAATCGTTGACGACGAGCAGCGTGTCGAAGCCGAGCGCGCGGCGCGTCGCCTCGATCGAGAAGCTCCAGTTGTGATTCGTCATCCGGACCTGATCGCCGTCGACGGGATTCGCGATCGCGATCGCCGCGTGATTCACGCGGCCGATCTTCGCGTCCTTCAGATACCTGCGGATCGCGTCGGTGAGCGTCGGATACTCGGCGCCGGGGTACACGCGGATCTGCGAGATTTCGCCCGGACCCGTCTCGAGCGCGAAGCGCGCGTTCGTGCCGCCGACGTCGGCCAATAGGCGCGGCCCGTCCGCATGCTGGCTCGCCGCGGCGGCCTTAGTTTGCGCACCAGTAGACATCGAGCTTCGTCCCGTTGTGGTTGGCCAGTTGCGAAATCGCGTTCTTCTGCGACGCGGCCGCGGCCGCCTCGAGCACCGCGCGCTTGCGGCTTCCCGCGATCAGCAGGAATAGCCGATCGATGCGCTTGAGCGCGCTGAGCGACAGGCTCACGCGCGCATGGGGCGCGGCGCCCGGGTGGACGCCGACGAAGCGCTCGGTCGTCGCGATCGCGTGGTCCCATTCGGGCGCGTCCGCGAAGATCGACGCAGTGTGGCCGTCCTCGCCCATGCCGAGCACGGCGACGTCGGGCAGCGGGTGCGCGGGGCTCTGGTTGAGCGCGGCGACTTGCGCGTCGAGCGACTCGCGCATGTCGACGAGCGGCGCGAAGCGCGCGTGCGCGGCCGTGTTCTGCAGCAGCGTCTCGCGCACGAGCTTCGCGTTGCTTGCGTCGTCGGTGTCGGGCACCCAGCGGTCGTCGACGAGTGTCACGTCGATCCGCGGCCAGTCGAGCGCGGCGCCCGACAGCGTTTGCAGGAACGGCCGCGGGCTCGTGCCGCCCGACACCGCGAGCGTTGCGCGCGCGCGTTGCGCGAGCGAAGCCGCGAGCGCTTCGCCGACCGCTTGCGCGAGCGCTTCGGTTTGCGCGCGCGGGGTTTCGAAAGCGTGAACCTCGATCACTTCTCCTCCAGACTGCCTTTATTGAATGGATTGAATTCGATGGGGACATCGGGCGGCGCGCGGACGAAGCCGCCCGCGCGCCGCGTTGCATCAGTTTTCTTCTTCGAGCCAGCAGGTGCCGTGCTGCGCGAGCATCGCGCTCGCCGCGGCCGGCCCCCACGTGCCGGCTGCATACGGCTTCGGCGGCTTCAGCGAGCGCGCCCATTCGTTCAGGATCGGCTCGACCCAGCGCCATGCGGCTTCCTGCTCGTCGCGCCGCACGAAGAGGGCGAGGCGGCCGTTGATCACGTCGAGCAGCAGGCGCTGGTACGCCTCCATCTGGCCTTCCTTGAAGAACTGGTCGAACGCGAGGTCGAGGTGCACGCTCGCCAGATTCATCCCTTCGCCCGGCTGCTTCGCGAGGCAGTACAGGCGAATCGATTCGTTCGGCTGCAGCCGGATCACGAGGCGGTTCGCGCCCGCGCGCAGCGCGGTCGGCCCGAGCGCCGAGTGTGGCACCGGGCGGAAGTTGACGACGATCTCCGCGACGCGGTCGGCGAGGCGCTTGCCGGTGCGCAGGAAGAACGGCACGCCGGCCCAGCGCCAGTTCTCGATCTCGACCTTCAGCGCGACGAACGTCTCGGTCTGGCTGTCCGCCTTCACGCCGGGCTCGGTCGCATACGCGGGCACCTGCGCGCCCTTGATCACGCCCGCGTGGTACTGGCCGCGCACCGCGACCTTGCCGATGTCGCGCGGCTCGACGGGCTTCAGCGCGCGCAGCACGCGCAGCTTCTCGTCGCGCACCGAATCGGAATCCATCGAGTGCGGCGGCTCCATCGCGACGATCGACAGGAGTTGCAGCAGGTGGTTCTGCACCATGTCGCGCAGCGCGCCGGTATTGTCGTAGAAATCGCCGCGCGCCTCGACGCCGAGCTCCTCGGCGATCGTGATCTGGATGCTCTCGACCCATTCGCGGCGCCACAGCGGCTCGAACAGCGCATTGCCGAAGCGCAGCGCGAGCAGGTTCTGCACCGGCTCCTTCCCGAGGTAATGGTCGATCCGGTAGATCTGGTCTTCGGCGAAGATCTCGCCCACCGCGTCGTTGATCGCGTTCGACGAGCGCAGGTCGTAGCCGAGCGGCTTCTCGAGCACGATCCGCGCGCCCTCGTTCAGGCCCACGGCGGCGAGCGCCTTGCAGATCGGCACGAAGAGCGACGGGCCCGTCGCGAGATAGAACACGCGGATGCCCGAGAGCTGGCCGACCGTGTCGCGCAGCAGCGCGTAGTCTTCCGCGCGGCCGAGGTCGAGCTTCACGTAGACGATGCGCTCGAGGAAGCTTCGCCAGACCGCTTCGTCGAACGCGCCGCCCGCCGCCTTCGCCGCGTGCGGCTTCACGTGCTCTTCGACCCACTGCAGGTAGCCGTCGCGGTCCGCCGCATGGCGGGCCACGGCAACGATCCTGCCGGCTTCCGACAGCATGTTCGCGCGATGCGCCTCGAAGAGCGCGGGGAGGATCTTGCGCATCGACAGATCGCCGGTGCCGCCGAAGAGAACGAAGGTGAAGCTCGAATCGGTATGCATGTGTCTCCGCCGTTTGGGGATGCCCGCGCCGCGGGCCGTAGTGCGATAAAAATATTTTTGACACTGAATTGTAGTTTAACTACAATCCGCCGCAAGGGGTAGCACCCGAACGAAGAAAAGAAGCGCACGGCATGAAGAGGCGCGAACTTCGGGCGGGCCGTGCGGCGTGTGAGCCGCACGCGGCAAATGTTATCGGACATTGATGAAGCGCATGTTCGCGCGCGTCGCTGCCCCGGGTTCGAGCCATGCGGCGGCGGAACCGGATAGCCCAAAGAGGAGACGGTCGTTGAATCTCGAGTCACTCAGTTCCTGAGCCCGCGGCCGGCATCGGCCCGAACGCATCGATCATGCGTCGTTCGCGGCTCGATTTCCCGTGTCGTTCCGTAGCAAAGCCGGCTTTCGCGCATCCGCGCAGTCGAAAGCCTGACGAATCGATCCAAATCTGGAGGAGATAACTGATGAAAATTCGCGCGATCATGGGCGCGCTCGGCGCCGCAGGCCTGCTGTTCGGCGCTGCCGCGGCGCAAGCGGCAGAGAACGTCACGGTGCTGCACTGGTGGACGTCGGGTGGCGAATCGAAGGCGGTCGGCGTGCTGAAGGACGACCTGCAGAAGCAGGGCTACGTCTGGAAGGACTTCGCGGTCGCGGGCGGCGCGGGCGCCGCGGCGATGACCGCGCTGAAGACGAAGGTCATCAGCGGCGACGCGCCGTCGGCCGCGCAGATCAAGGGCCCCCTCATCCAGGAGTGGGCGGACCAGGGCGTGCTCGTGAACATCGACTCCGCCGCGGGCGACTGGAAGCAGAACCTGCCGCCCGAGATCGACAAGATCATCAAGTACAAGGGCAACACCGTCGCGGCGCCGTTCTCGGTGCATCGCGTGAACTGGCTCTACATCAACAAGGCCGCGCTCGACAAGATCGGCGCGAAGCCGCCCGCGACGTGGCCCGAATTCTTCCAGATCGCCGACAAGCTGAAGGCGGCGGGCATCCAGCCGGTCGCGATGGGCGGCCAGCCGTGGCAGGACCTGACGCTGTGGGAAGATGTCGTGCTGTCGCAAGGCGCCGACTTCTACAGGAAGGCGCTCGTCGACCTCGACCAGAAGACGCTCACGTCGGACAAGATGCTCGACGTGTTCAACACGGTCCGCAAGATCCAGGGCTACTTCGATTCGGGCCGCAACGGCCGCGACTGGAACCTGGCCACGGCGATGGTCATCAACGGCCGCGCGGGCATGCAGTTCATGGGCGACTGGGCGAAGGGCGAGTTCGAGGCGGCCGGCAAGAAGCCGGGCAAGGACTACATCTGCGCGGCGGTGCCGGGCACGGCGAATGCGTACACGTTCAACGTCGACTCGTTCGTGTTCTTCCAGCAGAAGGGCCAGAAGGCGGCGACGCCCGGCCAGATCGCGCTCGCGAAGACGATCATGACGCCCGCGTTCCAGGAGCAGTTCAGCTTGCTGAAGGGCTCGATCCCGGTGCGCCTCGGCGTGAAGATGGACAAGTTCGACGATTGCGCGAAGAAGTCCTACGCTGATGAACAGACGGCGATCAAGTCGAACGGCTACGTGCCGTCGCTCGCGCACGGCATGGCGCAGGGCGACGCGACGGCGGGCGCGATCTCCGACGTCGTGACGAAGTTCATGAACTCTCAGCAGGATGCGAAGAGCGCGGTTGCCGCGCTCGCGCGCGCCGCGAAGGTGAAGTAACGCACGGCGCGTAACGCACGGCTGCGCCGGGCGCTTCGTGCCGCAGGCGCAGCAAACGGGCCGCGAGCCGGCCCGCGCCGTACCCGCCGCCCGCGCCGGCTTCGCGCCCGCGCGCGGCGGCCTCGTTCCAGGAGTCGAAATACGTGGCTGCCCCTCTTAGCGGAAACGGAACCAGCGCGGCTGACGCGCACCGCACGTCGCCGCTGTCGGCGTTCGCCGACCGCTGGATTCCGAAACTGGTGCTCGCGCCCAGCATCGCGATCGCCTTGGTTTTCATCTACGGCTTCATCGTCGTCACCAGCTATCTGTCGCTGACGAATTCCCGGCTGCTGCCGAACTACGAGTTCGACGGCTTCGGCCGCTATTCCGACTTGTTCCAGAACGACGTCTGGTGGACGTCGGCCGCGAACCTCGGCTGGTTCGGCATCCCGTTCATCGCGATCTGCGTCGCGCTGGGCCTCTTCCTTGCAATCCTGCTCGATCAGAAGATCCGCAACGAAGGCGCGCTGCGCGCGGTGTTCCTGTATCCGATGGCGCTGTCGTTCATCGTCACGGGCACCGCGTGGCAGTGGATACTGAACCCGGGCCTCGGCCTCGAGAAGGTGATGCACGACTGGGGCTTCACGAACTTCTCGTTCGGCTGGCTCGACGATCCGGACAAGGCGATCTTCTGCGTCGTGATCGCGGCCGTCTGGCAATCGACGGGCTTCGTGATGGCGCTCTTCCTCGCCGGCCTGCGCGGCGTCGACAGCGAGATCTTCAAGGCCGCGCAGGTCGACGGCGCGACGCTGCCCACGATCTACCGCAAGATCGTGATCCCGAGCATGCGCCCGGTGTTCTTCTCGGTGCTGCTGATCCTCTGCCACATCACGATCAAGACCTTCGACCTCGTCGTCGCGCTGACGGCGGGCGGGCCGGGCACGTCGTCGTCGCTGCCCGCGATGTTCATGTACACGTATTCGTTCAACCGCGGGCAGCTCGGCGTCGGCGCGGCGTCGTCGGTGATGATGCTCGCCACCGTCGTCGCGGTGCTCGTGCCGCTCATGTATCTGGAATCGAGGAGCACCCGCAATGCAGCCTAAGATGACACTCAGTCGGGCGGTCATTTACGCGGCGCTGATCCTGTTCGCGCTGTACTTCCTGTTCCCGATCTACGTGATGCTGTCGACGTCGTTCAAGGATCTCGACCAGTTGCGCACGGGCAACCTGCTGACGCCGCCGTCGAGCTGGACGGTCGCGCCGTGGGTGAAGGCATGGGGCGAGGCGTGCACCGGCGTGCGCTGCGACGGAATGAAGCCGTTCTTCTTCAACTCGATCAAGATGGTGATCCCGGCCGTGCTGATCTCGTCGCTGATCGGCGCGTTCAACGGCTACGTGCTCACGCACTGGCGCTTTCGCGGCGCGGATGCGCTCTTCACGATGCTGCTCGTCGGCTGCTTCATCCCGTTCCAGGTGATCCTGCTGCCGATGGCGCGCCTGCAGGGCTACTTCGGGATGGCCAACACGATTCCCGGCCTCGTGTTCGTGCACGTCGTGTACGGGATCGCGTTCACGACGATGTTCTTCCGCAACTTCTACGTGAGCGTGCCGGCCGAGCTCGTGAAGGCGGCGCGCATCGACGGCGCGGGCTTCTTCACGATCTTCACGAAGATCCTGCTGCCGGTGTCGCTGCCGATCTTCATGGTGTGCCTGATCTGGCAGTTCACGCAGATCTGGAACGACTTCCTGTTCGGGATCGTGTTCTCCGGCGTCGATTCGATGCCGATCACGGTCGCGCTGAACAACCTCGTGAACACGTCGACGGGCGTGAAGGAGTACAACGTCGACATGGCGGGCGCGATCATCGCCGCGCTGCCGACGCTCGTCGTCTACGTGATCGCCGGCCGCTACTTCGTGCGCGGCCTGACGGCGGGCGCGGTCAAGGGGTGAGCGCGGCGCGCACGACGCGAACACGGGCGCCGCGCGCGGCGCAACGATACGAGACATGACGCGGCGCACGCGCGCCGCAATGAGACAGAGGATTCACAGCATGGCAAGCCTTTCCATCCGTGACGTGTACAAGACCTACCCGAACGGCGTGCCCGTCCTGAAGGGCGTCGACATCGACATCGAGGACGGTCAGTTCCTGATTCTCGTCGGCGGTTCGGGCTGCGGGAAATCGACGCTTCTCAACATGATCGCGGGCCTCGAGACCGTGACGAAGGGCGAGATCCGGATCGGCGAGAAGGTCGTCAACGATCTGTCGCCGAAGGATCGCGACATCGCGATGGTGTTCCAGTCGTACGCGCTCTATCCGTCGATGACGGTGCGCGAGAACATCTCGTTCGGCCTGAACATCCGCAAGGTGCCGAAGAACGAGCAGAAGAGCATCGTCGAGCGCGTCGCCGCGATGCTGCAGATCGAGCACCTGCTCGATCGCAAGCCGGGGCAGCTCTCGGGCGGCCAGCGGCAGCGCGTCGCGATGGGCCGCGCGCTCGCGCGCGACCCGGCGCTCTTCCTGTTCGACGAGCCGCTCTCCAACCTCGACGCGAAGCTGCGCATCGAGATGCGCGCCGAGATCAAGCTGTTGCATCAGCGCCTCGGCACGACGATCGTCTACGTGACGCACGACCAGATCGAGGCGATGACGCTGGGCGACCGGATCGCGGTGATGAAGGACGGCGTCGTCCAGCAGTTCGGCGCGCCGCAGGACATCTACGATTCGCCGTCGAATCTGTTCGTCGCGGGCTTCATCGGCGCGCCGCCGATGAACTTCATCAACGGCAAGCTCGTCGAGCAGGGCAGCGGCGTCGGCATCGAGCTCGACACGGGCGCGATGCGCGGCGTGCTAAACCTGCCGTTCGACGCGAAGCGGATGAACGGCCACGTCGGCCGCGACGTGATCCTCGGCCTGCGGCCGGAGCGGATCACCGACGCGAGGAGCGCGCACAACGGCGAGAGCTCGCGCCTGCAGCCCGTCGACGTGACGGTCGACGTGACCGAGCCGACGGGCCCCGATACGCATGTGTTCGCGCAGGTCAACGGCAAGCGGATCGTGAGCCGCGTGCATCCGGCCGCGAACCCGCAGCCGCAGCAGAAGCTGTCGCTGTTGTTCGATGTGTCGAAGGCGGTGCTGTTCGATCCGTCGACGGAGGCGCGCATCGCGTGATCGCGCGCGATCACGCGCGCGGGCGGCGGCGCTGGATCGTGGCGCGGCTCGCGCGGGCGTGACGTCGCCATTCGGCGCGCGCGGACACGGCGATCGACCGGGATGATTCGGGCGATCCGGACGATGGTGGAATCAAGGAGGGAAAAGGGCGGCCGCCTTCGTGCGCCGCCCTTTTTGCGTCGCGTGTCGCGTGCGAGTTGAGGCTAGGCCGGCTGCAGCAGCACGAGCACGGCGCCCGCCCCGCCGTCATGGCCGCGCGCCTGACAGAACGCGATCACCTCGTCCTTCTGCACGAGCCACGCGCGCACCTTGCCCTTGAGCACCGGCTCCTTGCCGATCGAGCCGAGCCCCTTGCCGTGGATCACGCGCAGGCAGCGCAGGCCTTTCTTGCCCGATTCGCGGATGAATTCGGCGAGCGCCTCGCGCGCCTCGTCGCGCCGCATTCCGTGCAGATCGAGCTGCGCCTGGACGATCCATGCGCCGCTTCTGAGCTTGCGCACGACGTCGCGGCTCACGCCGGGGCGGTGGTAGTACAGCGTCTCGTCGGTATCGAGCAGCGTCTCGGGATCGAATTCGTCGGACAAGGTCTCGGACAGCACCGCCTCCTCGTCCTGCTGCGTGTGCTTCGGCACGGGTGCGGGCGCCGGGCGGCCGCCTGCGGCGCGCGGCGGCGCCGCGAGCGGCGTGATCGCGCCGATCTCGCGGCGAAAGAGGTCGGCGTCGGCGTTGGCCTGACGGGCCGCCTGCTTCGCCTGCACCGCTTCGCGCGTGCGGCGCTCGGATTCGCCGGCGAGGGTGGCGCGCAGCGCGTCGAGCCCGGCGAGGCCCTGGCCGCGCAGCGCGGCGGGCGCGGGAGGCGGGCTTGCGGGCGCGGGCGCCGGCTCGCGGGCGGCGGCTTGCCGCTTCGCGGGGTCGCTCGGATGAGGCTGGTTCTTCGCCATGATGAATCGGATACGAAAAGGGCGGGCGCGCCGACGCTGCGGTTCGGCCCGACGGACGTGAAAAAGCCGCTGCGCGGGGCACAGCGGCTGCGGTATGTCAGACCCGTCAGTCAGACCCGTCAGGCGGCGCGCGGCGACGCCATTGTAGCGCCGCGCCGCTTCTTACTTGTGGTCGTGCAGGCTTTCGAGATAGCGCTGCGCGTCGAGCGCCGCCATGCAGCCCGTGCCCGCGCTCGTGATCGCCTGGCGGTAGATGTGGTCCTGCACGTCGCCCGCCGCGAACACGCCCGGCACGCTCGTGCCCGTCGCGTTGCCCGACAGGCCGCTGTTCGTGATGATGTAGCCGTCCTTCATCTCGAGCTGGCCCTTGAAGATGTCGGTGTTCGGCTTGTGGCCGATCGCGATGAAGAGGCCCTGCACCGCGACGTCCTCGGTCGCGCCCGTCGCCACGTGCTTGATGCGCACGCCCGAGACGCCTGAATCGTCGCCCGTCACCTCGTCGAGCACATGGTTCCACTTGATCTCGACGGCGCCTTCCTTTTCCTTTTCGAGGAGACGATCGACGAGGATCGGCTCCGCGCGGAACTTGTCGCGGCGGTGGATCACCGTGACCTTCTTCGCGATGCCCGTCAGGTAGAGCGCTTCCTCGACGGCCGTGTTGCCGCCGCCGACCACCGCGACGTTCTGGCCGCGATAGAAGAAGCCGTCGCAGGTCGCGCACGCCGACACGCCGCGGCCCATGAACGCCTCTTCCGACGGCAGGCCGAGGTATTGCGCGGACGCGCCCGTCGCGATGACGAGCGAGTCGCACGTGTATTCGCCCGCGTCGCCGACGAGGCGGATCGGCTTCTCGTGCAGCTTCGCCGTGTGGATGTGGTCGAACACGATCTCGGTGTTGAAGCGCTGCGCGTGCGCGAGAAAGCGCTGCATCAGCTCGGGGCCCTGCACGCCGTCCGCGTCGGCCGGCCAATTCTCGACGTCGGTCGTCGTCATCAGTTGGCCGCCTTGCGCGATGCCCGTGATCAGGAGGGGCGACAGGTTCGCGCGGGCCGCGTAGACGGCCGCCGTGTAGCCGGCGGGGCCGGAACCGAGAATCAGGACTTTCGCGTGTTTGGGCGTGGACATGAGCAGGATCCGTAAAAAGCGGCCGGCCGGGCGGACGATGCTGCCGGGCGGCCCGTTGCGAGCGGGATACCGTCGCAGATGGGTGCAAAGCCCGCATTATAAAGGGCTGCCTGCTGCGCCGCCGAATGGACTTTTCAATCGGCGCGATAGCGTCGCGCGGCGCGGTTGTGGCGGCGCGCGCACATTTCGGCGCGACTCGGCCCGCGCGTTACCGTCATTTACACTTGGCGCGGCGGCGCAGCGTTTACAATAGATCGGATCGAACGATCGGCGGTCCTGCCGCGCGCAGCCGCCTCATCGCCCCTTTTGACGGATTCATGGCAAAAGCACCTTATACCGCTCAGGCCCAGGCACTGCCGCACCGGATGTCGCGCCTGCTGACCGAGATCCGCTGGATTCTCCAGGTTGCGCTGCTCGCCTTCCTGCTGATGGCGCTTCTGAGCTACAGCCGGCGCGATCCGAGCTGGACGCACGCCGCGCAGGTCGACCACATCGCGAACTGGGCAGGGCGCGTCGGCGCGTGGACGGCCGACATCATGCTGCTCCTCTTCGGCCTCTCCGCGTATTGGCTCATCGTGCTGCTCGGCCGGCGCGTCGCCGCGAACTATCGCCGCATCACCCGGCACGACGCGCTGCCCGACGAGCCGGAAAAGCCGGCCGGCTGGCTCGCCGAAGGCTTCGCGTTCGTGCTCGTGCTGCTCGCGAGCGACGGCATCGAGGCGTTGCGGATGTGGTCGCTGAAAGTGCAACTGCCGCGCGCGCCGGGCGGCGTCGTCGGCGAGGCGGTCGCGCGCGGCATGTCGCACGCGTTCGGCTTCACGGGCGGCACGCTCGCGCTCCTGATCGCGCTCGCGATCGGGCTGTCGCTGTATTTCCGCTTTTCGTGGCTGTCGGTCGCCGAGCGCGTCGGCGACGCGATCATCAACGCGTTCACGCTCGCGAAGCTGCGCCGCGAGGCCGAGCGCGACCGCAAGCTCGGCGAGGCCGCGGCCGTCAAGCGCGAAGGCAAGGTCGAGGAGGAGCGCGTGCGCATCGAGGAGCACGAGCCCGTCACGATCGTGCCGCCCGTCGTCACGCCCGCGAAATCCGAGCGCGCCGAGAAGGAGCGCCAGCAGCCGCTCTTCACCGATCTGCCCGGCGATTCGACGCTGCCCGCGATCTCGCTGCTCGATCCCGCGCCGGCGTCGCAGGAGACGATCTCCGCGGACACGCTCGAATTCACGTCGCGCCTGATCGAGAAGAAGCTGAAGGATTTCGGCGTCGAGGTGAGCGTCGCCGCCGCGTACCCGGGCCCCGTCGTCACGCGCTACGAGATCGAGCCCGCGACGGGCGTGAAGGGCAGCCAGATCGTCAATCTGTCGAAGGATCTCGCGCGCTCGCTGTCGCTCGTGTCGATCCGCGTCGTCGAGACGATTCCCGGCAAGAACTGCATGGCGCTCGAATTGCCGAACCAGCGCCGCCAGACGGTGCGGCTGTCCGAGATCCTCGGCTCCGAGGTCTACGCGGACGCGCCGTCGATGCTCACGCTCGGCCTCGGCAAGGACATCGGCGGCAAGCCGGTGTGCGCGGATCTCGCGAAGATGCCGCACCTGCTCGTCGCCGGCACGACGGGCTCGGGCAAGTCGGTCGGGATCAACGCGATGATCCTGTCGCTGCTCTACAAGGCGAGCCCCGAGCAGGTGCGTCTGATCCTGATCGATCCGAAGATGCTCGAAATGAGCGTCTACGAAGGCATTGCGCATCTGCTGTGTCCGGTCGTCACCGACATGCGCCAGGCGGGCCACGCGCTGAACTGGACCGTCGCCGAGATGGAGCGCCGCTACAAGCTGATGAGCAAGCTCGGCGTGCGCAATCTCGCCGGCTACAACAACAAGATCGAAGACGCGAAGAAGCGCGAGGAGAAGATCCCGAATCCGTTCAGCCTGACGCCGGACGATCCGGAGCCGCTCGGCCGGCTGCCGAACATCGTCGTCGTGATCGACGAGCTCGCCGATCTGATGATGGTCGTCGGCAAGAAGGTCGAGGAACTGATCGCGCGGATCGCGCAGAAGGCGCGTGCGGCGGGCATCCATCTGATTCTCGCGACGCAGCGCCCGTCCGTCGACGTGATCACGGGCCTCATCAAGGCGAACGTGCCGACGCGGATCGCGTTCCAGGTGTCGTCGAAGATCGATTCGCGCACGATCCTCGACCAGATGGGCGCCGAATCGCTGCTCGGCCAGGGCGACATGCTGTACCTGCCGCCCGGCACCGGGCTGCCCGTGCGCGTGCACGGCGCGTTCGTGTCGGATGACGAGGTGCACCGCGTCGTCGAGAAGCTGAAGGAGCACGGCGAGCCGAACTATATCGAGGGCCTCCTCGAAGGCGGTACGGTCGACGGCGACGAAGGCTCGGCCGCGGGAACGGGCGACGCGAACGGCGAGTCTGATCCGCTGTACGACCAGGCGGTCGAGATCGTCATCAAGAACCGGCGCGCGTCGATCTCGCTCGTGCAGCGCCACCTGCGCATCGGCTACAACCGTGCGGCGCGGCTGCTCGAGCAAATGGAGCAGTCGGGGCTCGTGTCGGCGATGTCGTCGAGCGGGAATCGCGAAATCCTCACCCCCGCGCGCGACGCGGAGTGAATCCGCGCCGGCGCGCCTGTCGAACGCGCGCCGGCCGTCTACGGAGAAAACCACAGCATGCAGCATCAGTCGTTGGCAGTTCATACCGGTTCGGGTTCCGCGCCGAAGCGCGGGTTCGCGCGCACGCTGCGCGCCGCGCTCGCGGGCGCCGCGCTCGCGCTCGTCGCGTCGCGCGCATTCGCGAGCGGCACCGAGCAACTGAAGGCGTTCGTCGCGAAGGTTCACGCGGCGAGGGGCGACTTCACGCAGCAGATCGTCAAGGCGCCGTCGAAGGCGGCGAGCGGCGCGGTGCCGACCGTGAAGCCCACTGACAATTCGAGCGGCAGCTTCGTGTTCTCGCGGCCCGGCAAGTTCATCTGGACGTATCAGAAGCCGTACCAGCAGGTGCTGCAGGCCGACGGCGATAAGCTCTACGTGTACGACAAGGATCTGAACCAGGTCACCGAGCGCAAGCTCGCGGGCGCGCTCGGCGCGAGCCCCGCCGCGATCCTGTTCGGCAGCAACGATCTCGAGAAGAACTACACGCTGCGCGACGCGGGCGAGAAGGGCGGGATCGACTGGCTCGAAATGGTGCCGAAGGCGCAGGACACGCAGTTCCAGCGGATCGGCATCGGCTTCAGGAACGGCATGCTCGCCGCGATGGAGTTGCATGACGTGTTCGGCAACGTGACGCTGCTCACGTTCACGAACATTCAGACGAATCCGCCGCTCAAGGCCGATCAGTTCAGGTTCGTCGTGCCGAAGGGCGCGGACGTCGTTACCGGCTGAGCGCGGCGGCCGCATCGATTCGCGACCGGGCCCGCCAGCGATGGCGGGCCCGATTCGTTTCTTCGGCGCGGCGCGCCGCCGCCTCGAGAGGCGGCCGTCGCGCCGCTGTCCGGCGCGCCGTGGCGTTGCGCCGCGCGGCTGTCATAATGTCCGGTCCGGCGGCGCATGCGTGCCGCCATCGTTTTTCGTGGGAGCCAAGGTCCATGTCCGACCTGTTTGCAGTCGAACCGCGCCGGCCGCTCGCCGAGGCGCTGCGCCCGAAGACGCTCGCCGACGTGATCGGGCAGACGCATCTTCTCGGCGAAGGCAAGCCGCTCAAGCTCGCGTTCGAATCGGGCAAGCCGCATTCGATGATCCTCTGGGGGCCGCCCGGCGTCGGCAAGACGACGCTCGCGCGCCTGACCGCGCTCGCGTTCGATTGCGAGTTCATTGCGCTCTCGGCGGTGCTGGGCGGCGTGAAGGACATCCGCGAGGCGATGGAGCAGGCGCGCGATACACTGAACCGCACCGGCCGCCACACGATCCTGTTCGTCGACGAAATCCACCGCTTCAACAAGGCGCAGCAGGACGCGCTGCTGCCGTTCGTCGAATCGGGGCTTGTCACGTTCATCGGCGCGACGACCGAGAATCCGAGCTTCGAGGTGAATTCGGCGCTGCTGTCGCGCGCGCAGGTGTACGTGCTGAAGTCGCTGACGGAAGACGAGTTGCGCCAGTTGCTCAAGCGCGCGCAGGACACGGCGCTCGACGGGCTCGCGTTCGACGGCAAGGCGGTCGACACGCTCGTCGGCTATGCGGACGGCGACGCGCGGCGTTTTCTGAATCTGCTCGAGCAGGCGCAGACGGCGGCGACGTCCGCGGGCGTGACGACGATCGACGCGGCGTTCGTCGAGAGCGCGATGACGATGAACGCGCGCCGCTTCGACAAGGGCGGCGACAATTTCTACGACCAGATCTCCGCGCTGCACAAGTCGGTGCGCGGCTCGAGCCCGGACGGCGCGCTGTACTGGCTGTGCCGGATGCTCGACGGCGGCGCGGACCCGAAATACCTCGCGCGGCGCGTCGTGCGCATGGCGTGGGAGGACATCGGCCTGGCCGACCCGCGCGCGATGCAGATCGCGAACGATGCGGCGCAGACCTACGAGCGGCTCGGCTCGCCGGAGGGCGAGCTCGCGCTCGCGCAGGCGGTGCTCTACCTCGCGTGCGCGGCGAAGAGCAACGCCGGCTACAACGCGTACAACGAGGCGATGGCGTTCGTGCGGCAGGACAAGTCGCGCGAGGTGCCGGTGCATTTGCGCAACGCGCCGACGAAGCTGATGAAGGAGCTCGGCTACGGCCACGCGTACCGCTACGCGCACGACGAGCCGAACGCATACGCGGCGGGCGAGACATACTTGCCGGACGGCATGCGCGAGCCGCGCTGGTACAAGCCGGTGCCGCGCGGGCTCGAGACGAAGATCGCCGACAAGCTTGCATGGCTGCGCGAGCTCGACCGCGAAGCGGGCAAGAAGGACTAGCGAGGCCGGCGCGGGCGGCGGCGGTCGTCCGTCGGCTGCTTCAGCGTTTGCGCGCCGGCTGCTTCTTCCAGTAGCCGAACGGCTCCTGATGGCAGTCGATGTCGAGCTCGGCGACGCGCGCGTGCAGGCTCGACTGCGCGTCGGCGATCGCGAGGTTGTAGATCGCCGGGCCGATTTCCTCGACGAAGAAATTCAGCAGCGCGCCGGCCTGGATATTGCCGATCGGCTCCTCCAGGTTTTCGGTGAAATAGCGTTGCAGCGACGCGATTGCGCGATCGCGCACGTCCTTGTCCAATTCGATGGCCATCGATTCTCCTGTGAAGCGGATGTGGACCGGCGCGCATGCCGGCAACGCGATACTGCCACGGACGCCCGGTTTGCGACACCGGCCGTTTGGCCGACGCCGTGGCGGACGCGCGGTGCGTTAGAATTCCCCTCTTACACAACGATTCTCCTGTCCTCCCATGCTTGACATCCAGTTGCTGCGCAAAGACCTCGACGGCGTCGCGAAACGCCTCGCCGATCGCGGCTACACCCTCGACGTCGCCGCGTTTTCCGCGCTCGAAGCGGAACGCCGGGCGATCCAGACCCGCACCGAAGAACTGCAGGCGCGCCGCAACAGCCTGTCGAAGCAGATCGGCGCGATGAAGGGGCGGGGCGAGGACACGACGGCGGTGATGGCCGAAGTGGGCGGCATCGGCGACGAGATGAAGGCATCGGCGGTGAAGCTCGACGAGATCCAGGCGCGCGTGTCCGACCTGATGCTGCAGATGCCGAATCTGGCGCACGAGAGCGTGCCAGTCGGTAGCGACGAGACGGAGAATGTCGAAGTGCGCCGCTGGGGCACGCCGCGCCAGTTCGATTTCGACGTGAAGGACCACGTCGACGTCGGCACGCCGCTCGGCCTCGATTTCGAGACGGGCGCGAAGCTGTCGGGCGCGCGCTTCACGGTGCTGCGCGGCCCGATCGCGCGCCTGCATCGCGCGCTCGCGCAGTTCATGCTGGATACGCACACGCTGCAGCACGGTTACAGCGAGACGTATACGCCTTACATCGTGAATCCGGACGTGCTGTACGGCACGGGCCAGTTGCCGAAGTTCGCGGAGGACATGTTCCGCGTCGAGAAGGGCGGCGCGGAGAACACGGTGACGCAATACCTGATCTCGACATCGGAGATCTCGCTGACGAACACCGTGCGCGATTCGATCGTCGAGGCGTCCGCGCTGCCGATCAAGCTGACCGCGCATTCGCCGTGCTTTCGCTCGGAAGCGGGCTCGTACGGCCGCGACACGCGCGGGATGATTCGCCAGCACCAGTTCGACAAGGTCGAGATGGTGCAGATCGTCACGCCGGAAGCGTCGTACGCGGCGCTCGACGAGATGGTCGGCCATGCTGAGGCGATCCTGCAGAAGCTCGAACTGCCTTACCGCGTGATCACGCTGTGCACGGGCGACATGGGCTTCTCGGCGGCGAAGACGTTCGACCTCGAGGTATGGCTGCCCGCGCAGAACACGTATCGGGAGATCTCGAGCTGCTCGAACACCGAATCGTTCCAGGCGCGCCGGATGCAGGCACGGTTCCGCAACGCGCAGGGCAAGCCGGAACTCGTGCATACGCTGAATGGCTCGGGGCTCGCGGTCGGCCGTACGCTCGTCGCGGTGCTGGAGAACTACCAGAACGCCGACGGCTCGGTGACGGTGCCCGTTGCGCTGCGCTCGTACATGGGCGGCGTCGAGCGGATCGACGCGCCTTCGAGCGCGGCCTGAACGGGCGTCCGGGCGGCTTCGAAAAATATTTGAAGAAAAAACTTGGAAGTCCGCGAAGAGTTGTTCTATAATCTTCGCTTCGCCGGGATGACCTGCCGGTGAGCGAAAAAGGAAAGGTGGCAGAGAGGTCGAATGCGCCGGACTCGAAATCCGGTATACGGTTATACCGTATCGTGGGTTCGAATCCCACCCTTTCCGCCAGATACACAGGAAACCCCCGCAACGCCAAAAGGCTTGCGGGGGTTTTTCTATTGCGTCACGGGAATCGTGGCTGAGCGGCGCATCAACAATCCGTTCCGATCGGGCAATGTGGTTGCACGCCGTGAGCGGTCAACGTCGATGATGCGCTCGGCTTGTTCCGCGCGTCGCGCCAATCGGCGCCCTGGTGCCGTTCAGAGGCCAATGTGCCCGGTTTCTTGTCGCGCGCTCAGCCAAAACGCTTGTTTGCGGGAAGGAGCGTTTGCCCGCTATCCGTCACCTTGTCGTCGTAGATCACGATATTGCTGGTGCTCAGCACATAGTACGGCATCGCCGACCCGCCCAACTGCACATACATGACGTAGCCGCGAAAGTCGGTGCAATTCCAGGAATCGCTGGCTCCGGGCGCCATCTTGAACGGCTTGGTGTCGCCGTCCGTTCCCCAGTGATTGATCGACACTTCAACCGTGTTCGATGCGCTGTTTTTGACGCTTATCGCATGATTTCACCTCGGTCTATCAGTCTGTTTTAGTCGGATTCCCATAACGAAATTTCTCTTTCTGAAATTCGTTAAAGGACTGGGTCAATCGAAATGCGCGGGTAATGGCAGATCGACCGCAAACAATAATAAATTAATCGATCCGAGACTAAACACCCAGATTTGGTAGGCGTGCCGGCAATTGAACAAGGGGGTTGCGAAATCGGACTCATGCCATTGCTGTTTATAGTTCGACTCAATGCCGGAATCTGAAAAATCGTCTCGAATCTTTGAAGTTTAAGACACGACGGAACGTTGACGTTCGTCGTCGGCATGTGTGCATGTCGAGCAGACACGAGAGCCGAGTGGAGATCGTCGTGCGTCGCCGGCGCATCGGGAGGGCGTTTCGGTAATCGTTGTCGGACAGATATGCCTGCGCCAACGAGGCGGCGGCATATTGATCGAGGGGATCGATTATTGGGATGATTTGATCCTTGGATCGGCGTGAGATTTTTTTCGGCGGTGCGGAGTGCGCCTCGATGAAGGTATTGGGCGATTGGAGATGCGGGAGCGCCGTGACCGAAGCGAATGAATCGAGGTGCGCGGGTGGACACGTTCGACCGCTCGATCGATGTCGAAAGACGCGGCTCGGGCCGGGGCAAGACGGTAGCCGCCGCCGATGCGCGCACAGGTTTTCCCGACTCGCTCCGATCGAACGGACTGCATAAGAACTGAACGGCGCGACCAATCGGAGCCATGCGCGCACGACGTGCGAGGCGAACGCGTCGACTGATCGAACCCATGACGTTGATGCCCGTTTTCGCGCGGCACGTCCCGTCGACCGACCGCCGCATATTGCTGCGCTGCCGCATAAGCGCGAAATTGCGCTCGATATCGCGTTTATCGACGACATTTCGCAGCCATTCAAAAATTACGATTTGACTCATGCCCCGCTTTCGGTTGAAGCTAACGGCTTGCTGTCCGAAGGGGGCTGTGCCTGCATGAGTTCGACCTTGACTGTTCGTCGTATTGCCGCGGATCAGGGCGGCGTGTATCGCGAACTGCGCGCGGCCTCGCTGCGCGAGCCCTATGCGAGCGGCGAGACGCCGGAAGCCGAACTGGCCGTCGACGCCGCGCGAGCGGCCGCGATCGCGCAGCAGCGCGCGGCGTCCGATGAATCGACCACGTTCGTGCTGTACACCGAAGGCCATCCGGCCGGCATGATCGGCGCGTATTTCGACAGTACGCCCGCGCGCCGCGCGTTCGTGAGCGAGCTGTGGGTCGCGCATGCGGTCCGTCATCTGCGCGGCGGCGTGCTGCTCGTCAACACGGCGCGCTCGTGGCTCGCCACACGCGGCGCCGGCGAGATCTACGCGTGGATCGCCGACCAGAACCGCAGCGCGATCCGTTTCTATGAGCACGTCGGTTTCGCCGACACCGGCGAGCGTGCGCCGATCACCCGCGTGCCGGGTGCGATGAAGTCGCTGTTCGTCTGGCGCGAGCACGCGTAAGCGGCGTGCGAACCGGTCCCGGACCTTCCTTGCCGCGCCCGGACGGGGTGCCGCGGGCAGGCCGGCCGCCGCGCGCGCATTCGGCGCGCCCGAAAATGATGGCCCCGGGCGCGGACGCCTGTAAAATACGCAAAATTTTTTTGCAGAACGTCCATGTCGCTTAAAAAATCGCCATTCTTCGAACTGCGCAGCGGCTCGGTCGACACGTTGCTGTTCATCGTGAAAACCGCCGACCTCGATGCGTTGCGCGCCGAGTTGGTCAAGCGTTTCGAAGCGACTCCCGAATTCTTTGCGGATGACGTCGTCGCGATCGACGTGCGCCGGCTCGCGGATAACGAGCGCGTGCCGCTCGACGACATCCGCGGGATGCTGAGCGACGTGCGGATGCGCGCGATCGGCGTCGTCGCGCAACCGGGGCAGCACGCGTGGGCGGCGGGCGCGGGTCTGCCGCTGCTCGAGGCGCGCGACCGGCGCGCGCCGGTGCCGAAGGCGGAGGACGACGCGCCCGCGCAGCAGGCGGAGCCGCCCGCGCCGGCCGGCGCCGACGCGGGCGAGCCGCCGGCCGTGTCCGCCGTGCCCGCTGTCGCGGCTCAGTCGGCGACGCTCGTCATCGACAAGCCGCTGCGCTCAGGACAACAGATTTACGCGAAGGGAGATCTCGTGGTGCTCGGCCCGGTCAGTTACGGCGCCGAGGTCATCGCGGAAGGCAACATCCACATCTACGCGCCGTTGCGCGGCCGCGCGCTCGCGGGCGTGCACGGCAATCACGACGCGCGCATCTTCTGCACGTGTCTCGAACCGGAACTGATCTCGATCGCGGGCATCTATCGGACCACCGAGAACCCGCTGCCGGCCGACGTGCTCGGCAAGTCGGTGCAGATCCGGCTGGAACAGGAAAAACTGATGATCGAACCGCTGCGTCTCACGTGACACGCGTGGCGCGACAAACGGGTCGGTCGGTCCTCATTGACGAACACAGGGTAGGTAAATGGCAAAAATCATCGTGGTGACTTCGGGCAAGGGCGGCGTGGGCAAGACGACGACGAGCGCGAGCTTTGCTTCCGGTCTCGCGCTGCGCGGCCACAAGACGGCCGTGATCGATTTCGACGTCGGTTTGCGCAATCTCGACCTCATCATGGGCTGCGAGCGCCGCGTCGTGTACGACCTCGTCAACGTGATCCAGGGCGAAGCGAACCTGAACCAGGCGCTCATCAAGGACAAGAAGTGCGAGAACCTGTACATCCTGCCCGCGTCGCAGACGCGCGACAAGGAAGCGCTGACGCGCGAGGGCGTCGAGAAGGTCATCAATGACCTGATCGGGATGGACTTCGAATTCATCGTCTGCGATTCGCCAGCGGGCATCGAGTCGGGCGCGCTGCACGCGATGTACTTCGCGGACGAGGCGCTCGTCGTGACGAACCCGGAAGTGTCGTCGGTGCGCGATTCGGACCGCATCCTCGGCATCCTGTCGTCGAAGACGAAGCGCGCGTCGGAAGGCAAGGATCCGATCAAGGAGCACCTGCTCATCACCCGCTACAACCCGAAACGCGTGACCGAAGGCGAGATGCTGTCGCTCGACGACATCAGCGAGATCCTGCGCATCAAGCTGATCGGCGTCGTGCCGGAGTCCGAAGCGGTGCTGCACGCGTCCAACCAGGGCCTGCCCGCCGTCCACCTCGACGGCACCGACGTCGCGGAGGCGTACAAGGACATCGTGTCGCGCTTCCTCGGCGAGGACAAGCCGCTGCGTTTCACCGACTATCAGAAGCCGGGCCTGCTGCAGCGCCTCTTCGGCTCCAAGTAACGGAGGCGCGTCATGTCGATTCTGTCGTTTCTGCTTGGTGAGAAAAAGAAATCCGCGGCCGTCGCGAAGGAGCGCCTGCAACTCATCATCGCGCACGAGCGCGTGGGCGGCCGGCCGCCCGCCGATTATCTGCCCGCGTTGCAAAAGGAACTCGTCGCGGTCATTTCGAAGTACGTGAAGATTTCGAACGATGACATCCGCGTGAGCCTCGAGCGCCAGGACGATCTGGAAGTGCTCGAAGTGAAGATCGAGATCCCGCAAGCCTGACGCGTTTCCCGTCTCATCGCGCGCGGCGCGCCGCCGCCGCGCGCGCCTTTACTTCTCGTTGCACTTTCGGGCCTCCGGTAACGCAGCGCCTGTCCGCCGTTACGCCTTCCTGAGCATTGAATGGATACGCTCTCGTCGCGTGTTCAATCGTTCATGGAGGCCGTGATGTCTTTCTCTCTTCATCGTGTCGTGCTGCCGTTCGCCGTCGCGGGCGCGGGCGTTTGCGCGCTCGCCGCGCCGCTTGTCGCGAGCGCCGACGAAATCGTCGTCGCGCAGGCGGCGCCCGTCGTCATCGAGCCGGCCGTGCGCGAAGTCGTCGTCGTCGCGCCGAGCGCGCCGCCGCCCGTGCGCCACGAGGTCGTGCCCGAGCCGCGTGTCGGCTACGTATGGGATCGCGGCCACTGGCGCTGGGATCACGACCGCTATGTGTGGATCGCCGGGCATTGGGAAATCGAGCGCGTCGGCATGCACTGGGAGCCGGGGCACTGGTCGCAGCGCGGCCCGGGCTGGGTCTGGGTTCGCGGCCACTGGGCCTGAGGAGGGGCGAGCGATGAAACGGACCCTGTTCGCCCTCGCGCTCGTCGCGCTGACGCTGGCCGGCTGCGTCGTCGTGCCGGCGCGGCCGGTGTATTACCGGCCGGCGCCTGTCGTCATCTATTGAGCGGGACGATGCCGCGGCTCGCGATGCGCGGTGTCGCCCGACGGCGACGTCGAGCCGTCGGCGCGCGCATTCGGCTCGTCGGCCGCGCCGGGCGTCGATACCGAGCCCGCGTGGGGCGGCGAGGCCGCGCGTTCGGCATCGGCCGCGGTCATCGACGCGTCGTCGGCGCGCGCCGACGCATCCGCGCCGACATTGCCGTCGGCGGCGCTCGCATCGTTCGCCGCGTTTGCTTGCGCGTCGCCCGTCGCTTCGTCGCGCAGCGTGTCGAGCGGATCGGCGGGCGCCGATTCGGCGTCTTCCGGCATCCTGACCGCCGCGATGCCGGCGTGCGCGGGAGCGGGGGCGGGCGCAGCCGTCGCGCGCTTCGGCTGCGGCGGCTTCAGATAGCGCTCGGCGAGCGTCTCGTAGAGCGGCGGCACGAACAGGCGCGATACGCGGCTTGCGATCAGCGCGGTCGCCATCAGCGAGATCACGAGCGCGTGGCCGTTGATCATCTCCATCACGATCACGAACGACGTGATCGGCGATTGCGTGACGGCCGCGAGATAGCCGACCATCGCGAGCGCGATCAGCATCGGCAGATGCATGCCGCTGAACACGAAGTGCAGCAGATTGCCGAAGCCCGCGCCGATCGACAGCGACGGCGCGAAGATCCCGCCCGGAATGCCGGGCAGATACGACGCGACCATCGAGATCATTTTCAGGAACGGATACAGGACGGACAGTTGTTCGCGGCCGTCGAGGAGCCCGCGCGCCTCCGCATAGCCGCTGCCGAACGTCGTGCCGCCGGACGCGACGCCGACGGCGGCGATCGCGAGGCCGCATGCCGCCGCGAACACGATCGGCCGCTCGCGGTAGAGCGTGAGCAGCCTTGCCGGCAGCCAGCGGCCGGTGTTCAGCAGCAGCCAGCCGAACAGCCCGCCTGCGACGCCCGTGACGAGCGCCGTCAGCAGCACGGCGGCCGCGAGCATTTTCGGAAAATGCTGGCCGATCTCGATCGTGCCGAAGTACGTGTAGTTGCCGTTCAAGCCGAGCGCGATCACGCCGGCGATGATGATCGCGGTGATCAGCACGCCGCTCGCGCGCGCCGAAAAGCTGCGGCTCAATTCCTCGATCGCGAACACGACGCCCGCGAGCGGCGTGTTGAACGCCGCGGACAAGCCGGCCGCCGCGCCCGCGAGCACGAGCTGGCGTTCAATCAGCGCGTTCGAGCGCGGGTAGAAGCGGCGCAGGTTGAACATCAGCGACGCGCCGATCTGCACGGTCGGCCCTTCGCGGCCGATCGTGAAGCCGCCGACGATCCCGAGCAGCGAGATCAGGATCTTGCCGAACAGGATGCGCAGCGTCAGCAGCCGCGAGCCGAACGCGCTCGGCTGCGCGTGCAGCGTCGCAATCACCTGAGGAATCCCGCTGCCCTCGGCGCCCCGGAAGAAGCGGCGCGTGAGCCACACGGACAGCGCGGCGAGCGCGGGCGTCAGCACGAACGGGAGCCACGGGCGGCCGCCCTCGAGCGAGCGGAACGCTTCGTAGCCCCAGTCGATGAGTCGCGCATATGTCACGGCCGTGAGACCGACCACGATCGCGCCGAGCCAGAACACGCCATATTGGCGCCAGATGCGCTGCGTGCGGCGGGTGAGGGTCGGGAACAGGCGAGGGCGTTGCATGGGCGTCGGCGCGTAAAAAGGTGACATTATAATTGCGCGCTTAGCACGATATCGGCGTGGGGACAAATGTAAATTCTTCGCAATTTGTGCTGTTTGTGACGTTCTGTCTATTTAGAATGCCCAACTAACGAGTTGGATACATCCATATAAAAATGAAACGTATTCTCATTGTGAAGGTCACGTCGCTAGGCGATGTCGTGCAGACGCTGCCCGTCGTAGCGGACCTCCACCGCGCGTTCCCCGGCGTGCAGGTGGATTGGGCCGTCGACGAGTCGTGCGCCGACGTCGTGCGCTGGAACACCGGCGTGAGCCGCGTGTTGTGCGCGCCGCTGCGTCGCTTCAAGAAGGCGCGCAGCCCGGCCGACCTGAAGGCGATCGCGGCTTCGATCAGCGGGTTGCGCGCGTATCGCTACGATGCGGTGATCGATCTTCACGGTGTTTACAAGAGCGCGATCATTTCATTTCTTGCACGCGCGCGGCGGCGCTACGGCTACCGGAACCAGGATCTCGGCGAGCTTGGCGCGATGTTCGCGTACAACGGCCGCTTCGGTCCGCGTCCCGCCTGCGACGCGTGGCACGGCATGCGCGTGAGCGCGGGCGAGGCGCTCGGCTACGAGCCGCAGGGCCGCGCCGATTACCTGCTCGACGTGCCGCCGGAATCGCGCGAGCCGCATACGGCGCCGCTCGCCGCGCTCGCGGAGCCGGCCGGGCCGTACGCGCTGTTCTTTCATGCGACGTCGAACGACGACAAGCGCTGGCCGACCGATCACTGGAGCGCGGTCGCGCGCGAGATGCGCGCGCGCGGGCTGCACGTGCTGCTGCCGTGGGGCAGCGAGCACGAGCGGGAAGAGGCGCAGCGGATCGCGGCGCGCGCGCCGGACGCCGTCGTGCTGCCCAAGCTGACGCTCGCCGACGTCGCGCGCAAGATCGATCGCGCGACGCTGGTGGTCGGCGTCGATACCGGTTTCGTGCACATGGCGCATGCGCTCGAGAAGCCGACGGTCATGATCTTTCGCGCGACGTCGCGCCAGCATCTGGGCGTGAGCGGCGCGCCGCACTCGCTGTCGATTGGCGACGAAGGGGCGACGCCGGGCGTCGGCGACGTGCTCGGCGCGATCGAGCGTGTTTATCCGGCGGGCGTCATCGAGCAGCCGCGGCGCGTCGCCGCGATGTGAGCGTGCGCCGGCCGTCGGCCGGGCGCCGGCGCGCTCAGGACAGCAATAATTCGAACGCGATCACGGCCGCAATGGCCGCGAGATTCGCCGCGAGCGCTTCGACCGCGATGCCGAGCCAGCTTTTCGGCTTGAAGCGCACGGAAAGCAGCAGCGCGCCGCCGAGCGACAGCGCAACGATCAATACGAGGTCGGCGTTCTGCAGGCGGATCAGATCCATCTCGACGGCTCCTGTCGGCTGATGCCGAAAGCGTTGCGCGCGCCGCTGCGCGGCAGGCGCCCGTGCAATCGAGTATAGACACGACGAATCGCGCCGGATGACGCGGGCCCGCCCGCGTCAGTGCGTTCGCGCCGGCTTGTTCACGTCAGCTTCGCGTCGCGCGTCTCGCGCATCAGCAGCACGCCGACGAGGCTGATCGCCGCCGCGACCGACACATATCCGCCGACCCACGCGAGCCCGCCGCGCGCGGCGAGCAACTGCGCGATGTAAGGCGCGATCGACGCGCCGAGAATGCCGCCGAGGTTGTACGCGACGCCCGCGCCCGTATAGCGCACGTTGGTCGGAAACAGTTCCGGCAGCAGCGCGCCCATCGGCGCGAACGTCACGCCCATCAGGAACAGCTCGATCGTCAGGAACAGCGCGACGAGCGCCGTCGAGCCGCTGCCGAGCAGGGGCGCCATCGTGAAGCCCGACAGCAGCGCGGCGATCGCGCCCGCGATCAGCACCGGCTTGCGGCCGAAGCGATCGGCGGCCGCGGCGGCGAGCGGCGTTGCGAGCGCCATGAACAGCACCGCGAAGCACAGCAGGCCGAGGAAGCTCTGGCGCGAGAAATGCAGCGTCGACACGCCATACGACAGCGAGAACACCGTCGAGATGTAGAACAGCGTGTAGCAGACGACCATCGCGAGCGCACCGAGCAGCGTCGGCCGCCAGTGGTGCGCGACGAGCGCCGCGACCGGCACGCGCACGCGCTCGTGCCGGTCGAGCGCAGCCTGGAACGCGGGCGTCTCGGCGATCTTCAGGCGCACGTACAGGCCGACCGCGACGAGCGCCGCGCTCACGAGAAACGGAATGCGCCAGCCCCACCCGCGAAACTGCTCGTCGGACAGCGTGAGCGCGAGCGCGAAGAACAGGCCGTTCGACGCGAGAAAGCCGATCGACGGGCCGAGCTGCGGAAACATCCCGAACCAGCCGCGCTTGCCGGCGGGCGCGTGCTCGGTCGCGAGGAGCGCGGCGCCGCCCCATTCGCCGCCGAGGCCGATGCCCTGACCGAACCGCAGCACGCAGAGCAGCATCGGCGCGAGCGCGCCGATCGCGTCGTAGCCGGGCACGAAGCCGATCGCGGTCGTCGAGACGCCCATCACGAGCAGCGACGCGACGAGCGTCGATTTGCGGCCGATCCGGTCGCCGAAGTGGCCGAACAGGAACGAGCCGATCGGCCGCGCGATGAATGCGATGCCGAACGTGACGAATGCGGACAGCGCCTGCGCGGTGGCCGAGCCGTGCGGGAAGAACACGGGGCCGATCACGAGCGCGGCGGCCGTCGCGTACACGTAGAAATCGTAGAACTCGATCGCCGTGCCGATGAAGCTCGCGAACGCGATGCGACGGTGGCTCGTCGTGTCGGCGGCGCGCGGCGCGGCGGCGGAAGCGGAAAGACGGGTATCCGACATGCGGGTCTCCGGTTGTGGCGGCGCAGCGTTCGCTCGAGCGCGCGTCGCTCGTCGCGCGCGGTCGGCGGTCGTTGCCCCTTTGTTCGAATCGAGAGTCGGGCGCGAAGCGGCACTCGGCGCATGCCGGCGGTTCGCGCGCAGCAATGCGGAAGTGCACGCGGCGCCCACGCGGGCCGTCGCTTGCCCGCGAGCCGGCCGCGTATCGTGCGGCCGCGTGTCGTCGATGCGTTGCGCGGCCCGCCGGGTGGGCGCGCCGCGCAAGCGGGCCTTGCGGCCGAATGCGGATGCGGGAAATTATAGCGACGCGGCCGCGAGCCGTCGCGCGTTGTCGCGCGCCGCGTGCGAGTGCGCGGTGGATCGCGCGCGAGTGCGTGCGTGTTCGCGTTCAGTTGAGCGTCTGCGCCTGCGGCGCCGCTTTCGTGCGCAACTGGAATTGTCCGTTGTCGTTGAAGAGCCAGCTTTCCATCATTTCGATCTGGCCGCGCCCGTCGAGCAACTTCGCGGGAGGCGGCGGCAATGGCGCGGCGCGGCGCAGCGACGCGAGCGCGATGCCCTCGGCTTCGTCGTCGCCGTTGCTGCGGTAGACGGCCGACTTCACGAGCTGCCCGTTGCGATCGACGGTGAACGCGACGACGACGAGCGAGCGCAGCATGGCTTGTGGCGTGCCGTGCAGGATGCGATCCGAATTGCTGTCGGCGATGCGTTGCGCGACGGCCGCGCGGTATTCGGTCGTGCTCATCGACGAGACGCTCGGCACGACGACCGCGCCGTGCGGCGGCGGCAGCGTGATCGTGCAGGCCGCGAGCGCGGCCGCGCACGCGGACAGGACAGCGCCGCGCCATGCGGCCCGGATTCGGAGGAACTCGTCGCGCGTCGTCATGATCGCCTCCCGGAAGATCGGCAGAGCGCAGATTTCATGATAGGTCTGAGCGTATCGCTGTGCATCGGGACAAACGATCTCCGTTCTCCGGGGAGCGGTTTCGGCGCCGCGCGATGGCGGCGTGGTGACGATGCGAAGCCGCCTCGCGCCGGATTTCGGCGCATGCGAACTGCGTTGATTGTGTGTTCCGGTCCGTAATATGATTGCGTCTGTTTGAATGCCCACTGCCAAAGAGCGTGCGATGGACGACTGGAAATTGCCCTGGACGGGAGGATGTCGCTGTGGACGATTGCGCTTCGAGATCACCGCGCCGCCGCTGCTGACGATGGCGTGCCACTGCACCGGCTGCCAGAGGATGAGCGCAAGCGCCTTTTCACTCTCGATGGCGATTCCGGAAGGCGGCTTTCGCGTGACGGCCGGCGAGCCGGTCGTCGGCGGCGCGCATGGCGCGGAGATTCATCACCGGCATTGCGACTGGTGCAAGAGCTGGGTGTTCACCGAGCTCGAACCCAGCATGGGATTCGTCAACGTCCGCCCGACGATGCTCGACGATTGCGGATGGTTCAAGCCCTATATCGAAACCTATGCCAGCGAGGCGCTGCCTTGGGCGAAGACGGGCGCCGCGCACAGCTTCGACCGATTCCCGGCGATGGAGGCGTATGGCCCGCTCGTCGCCGAGTTCGCGGAGAAGGGTGCGCGCCCCGGGCGGTAGAAGGCGACGCAGGCCGTTTCCGAATCGCCGGCCGGCAGCCGAACGGCGGCACGACGCCGAATTGCCGTCGCGCCGCCTTCTTTCATGCCTATTCGCAGCGCTTCATTTTCAGGACGCGCGAAACCTGGCCGATCGTGAATCCGCTGTTGCGCACATAGGGCGTGTAATCGAGCGGCGCGATCAAGGATTCGCTGACTGCAAACAGGCCGACGAACCGAAACGCGTCCGTCTCCGCCTTGATGAACACGGGGATCGTACCGCCCTGACCGGCGAGCGTTTTGCCTGCGGCGCGCGCTGATGCGCTGCCGTCGCAGATGATGACGTCCGGCGCTTGCGGATTGAGATCCGTTCGCAGGCAGGCGGCCACGACCTTGCCGTTCTTCGTCGGCAGAAAGGCCTGCTTGCTGCCGCCGCAGGCGGTGTGGATGAATTCGCGCGTGTAATGCTTGTTGAGTTCAAACATGTCAGGACTCCAGTTCGTCATTGCAATGCATGCAGGCGGGCATGCCCGTGGATCAAAGCGTGTTCGCGCCGACGTGCATGGGGTAGCGGCTCGCGCGTTTGGCGAGACGCTCGCGAAATCAGGACCGATACGCCGCTGAGGCAATGCTTTCCCGTGGGACCAGCACGCTCAGGATTCGCAACAGGACCTTGCCCTTTCGCGTGATGGAGAACTTGGGCTCACCCTTTTCCCGATCGACCAGTTCCGCCAGCCCTGCGTCGCGGAGCGCGGTCATGTCGAGCGTTCCCTGCTCGACCTCGACGGGCGCATGTTCGAGCAGCATCAGTGCGGCCACTTCATGCGCGCTCAATCGCGGCATGCTGGTCGGTGTCGCCGTTCCATGAAGCTCGTTCATCAGTCATCCTTTCTTCTTCGGTGCAGATGGCGCGCGTGCTCGCGCATCATCCGCTGCGTGCAAGCGAGGTGAAGTTCGAAAGGGCGGGCGAAGCACAGGGGGACGCACCGGCCATCGCGGCCGGGCGCGTCACATCCCGAATCGCTGCAATCGCGGCTCCGGGTATGCGCAAAGGCACTCGAAAAGGTTGCTACGGGCGCGCGTCGTCCGCCTGTCGGCAGGGCGACCGCTCGAAGAAAAGAGCCGGCGTCCTGCCTGTCAGGTCGCGATGCAACTTGGGGGACGAGGACATCGAATGGTCATGTCGCCGGCTCTCGGTGGGATTACAGGGATATTTTATTGAGCCGCCATCCGGTTACAAGTAAAAAGGTCGTAAAGGGCGGTCGGTTGAAGCGCGTTCATCGGTGTCGAAGCCGGTGTTCGTGCCGGTCGGCCTCGGTGTCGACTCGACGAATATCGCGGGCCGCCGTCCACGTGCCGACACGGAATGACCGTGGCGAGCAGCAGTGACCCGACTCGGCCTTGGAGCGCACGGGTCGAGGCGTCGAGCGCACTTGCTCCATCGCAGCACGACTTCAGGCGCGTGCGCGTCCGGCTCGAACGCCTTGGCGTCGTGAGCGGGACGATGCATCGATGAAAGCGTCGTTCGCATTGTCTGGCATCGACAGATTCAAAACGCTTCCTGGCGGCGCGTCTTGTCTTGACGAAGGCCACGCGTTGAAGGT
The DNA here is from genome assembly GCF_001636105.1 of Burkholderia sp. MSMB1589WGS. Classification (NCBI taxonomy): domain Bacteria; kingdom Pseudomonadati; phylum Pseudomonadota; class Betaproteobacteria; order Burkholderiales; family Burkholderiaceae; genus Burkholderia; species Burkholderia sp. MSMB1589WGS. The sequence goes on along the minus strand of NZ_LNJT01000007.1, from coordinate 978,772 downwards.
CACGCGTGCGGGGAGGTGACTGCCGAATCGATTCGGAGACGGCGAGAGGAGGACTTGGCGGAAGCGGTGTCAGGCGTACTAGTCCGTCTGACAAGGGTTTGGTAGCAATCGATATAAAAAGTACCCGCCAAAGTACCCGGATGACGCTGGCATTGTACGGAGGGCGCAAAGTGTCGCCTTTTCGCCGCCGGAAACAAAGGTTGTTGGAGATTTGGAGATGAACATAAAAATCGGTCGGAATCCCTTGTTAGATAAGGCCCGACGTATCTCCAAGTGCATCTCCAAAATACCTATTTGCTTGGAGAGAGGTTTGGAGATTGGCGGGGGAACGCATCGGGACCTGCCGCTCATTTCGGGAATGGCCCCGCCGTCTGGAACGCTGCGCGCAAAGAATCTCCCCGCGCCGCCGCCTCCCGGTCGGGACAGGGAAAGCGGGCCTTGCGGAGCCTGTGAAAAGTCACTTTGGGACGGTTGCGCCTGATGCCGAGTCGTGCACCTATGAACTTGCCCGGTAACTTTGACAGGGTAGTTACCCTTATTCGGCGCGTGCTACAGTCCTCGCGTGTTTTCCACTGAGGATTCGGTATGGGCTTTGCATTCATTCGGGAGGGCGACACGACCTCTCATGGCGGCCGCGTGCTCGCGTGCGATCCGACGAACACTGACGACGGAAAAGCAATCGCGTTGCTCGGCGATATGGTTTCGTGTCCGCGTTGCGGTGGGGTGTTCTCGATTGTCAGAGTCAAGACAGAACTCCATATGACGTTCAACGGCCGTCCTGTCGTGACCGAAGGCGACATGACCGCGTGCGGTGCAACCTTGATCGCGTCACAGAGCACGACGACCGCCTCCCCCACGTCGGGTACGGGTGCCCCGGTCGGCAGCGGGAAAAGCGTGCTCGCGCAGCGCGACGGAGCCTACCGTGGTCGCTTCCAGCTCGTTGACGATGAAACGCGTGCCCCGCTCGCGAATCACCCCTACACCGTCACGTCGGCGGAAGGCAAGACGATCCAAGGCACAACGGACGCGAGCGGCCACACGGACTGGCTTAACAGCCATCAGGCTGCGTCGCTTTCGTTCAGCCATCGGGGAGCGTCCGGGCTGACGAGCACGAGCGACGCATGAGCGGCGGGTATTCGGGCGGTTCCGCTGTCGGAGGATCGGCCAGCGGCGACGGACAAACGACGGTCGTAGGCGCGACTGAGGGTCTTTCGCCAGACGACAAGAAGGTGCTTTGCGACGCGTTATGCAAATGCAGCTCGATTGGCGTCGCGACTCGGGGGGGCGGGCGCATACTTAGGCAGGCATGCGTAGCGCAGCGACTGGATTTGGCGAACGAAACTTCGCGCATGATGAGCGGCAAGCCAACGGAATACTTGCCGGAAGTCTCATATGACATGAGACAGGATCCACCCGCCCCGATCATGTCGGACGACGATCCGCTACAACCCCAGGACTCGCTGTTAGACTGGATTCGCGATAAGTGGCCGGGAAGGGTGGGCGGCTATCGAAGGGACAAACGGACCGGCGGCCCCGGTGTTCGCCGGCCCGACGTTGTTATCGTGAATGACCCCTCTCAGCCGCCGGTACAATCGAATATCAAGAAAGTTGTTGAGATGAAATTCGATGACGGTTTCGGGCGGGGCCAAAGAGACGCGTACATTCGCATTGCCGGCAGCAGAGGCAAATATGCTCCGCTGAGTCGGGCCAACTGCGGGTGCTCAGACATACAGTCAGAGACACAATCGGCCCGGTCGACACAAAGCCATTCTGCAACCGATGACGTATTCGGGAGCGACACAGGAAGCAATAGCAGCATGGGACCATCAGGTCTGCCACTTCCTCCGCAAAACCCCGGCGTTACCGTATTTCCCTAAAGATCATGACGCGTGACGAGCTGGTAGCGTGGGCCAACGATCCACGACGACAAGACACCCTGCCATTCGGGCTATACGAGCCTGCGTATCAAAAGGCGATCGTCGGCGCGGCGCTAGTCGTGCGCGGCACATTGTACTTCAACGGCGGCCACACCAAGGCTGTTCGTCAGGCGCTTGTGCGTTGCTATGACCGTTACATGGCAACAATCGCAGACTACGAATTGGCGATTGCCAAGGCAGCAGGACTTGAGCCACCAAAGGGCGGGCCGATGCGCTGGTTCTACGAAGAAGGCAAAAGCCCGGTGGCATTCGACAAGGCTCGCGGCTTCGCACGACTGGCAACAGATTTGCAAAGCAATGAAATGCTTGTGTCCGTCACGACAAGTGCAGACCATAAGCTCGCAACGGGCTTTTACGAGTTTTCCGTGTTTTGCCTTGAAGACTGGCAAGCCGCAATGGGAACTCGTGGTCTCGATGTGATGACGTTCACCGTTCCGCGACGTTTCCTGCAAATTTTCCCCGGCGCATTTCAGGCAATGTTTGCCGAGTTCGCGGCAACGATTCCAACCGTTTGGGGACACGGTGGATTCGGCGTGAACCTTCCCCCGCTCGATGCTGAGGCGAATGAAGCGAGCGAGTATTTTTGGTGCCGGCGGTACGGTCCGGGTATCGACGTCGGAGATCCCGCTAGTACGTCCATTCGTGATCTAACGGGCAAGATCAAGACTGTTGACTGGTTGACGGCACTTGATGCCGATCTCGTCCGCAACGTCGGCGGTGCCGACAGCCTGATGCTCCCGCCTGACTGGTTTCGCAAAACATCGCTTGGCGATGGCGGCCTCATCATTCAGGCAGGTGTAGAACCGGTTGCCGGTGTGCCGATGGGTAAAGGTGTTCCGCCTGCGCCGCCAGCGGCGTATGTCCTGCTGAATCATGCCCTGCGTCCAATCGTGGCAGAAACGTCCGATATCCTGCAAGGCGGCACGGTAGATAGCACAGCGCCCTTGCTTAACACACGCGTGGCCACAGAGGCATGGCTGCAGCGCTTCAATGTGCCAGACGACGAACTCAACGGCTACTGGATCGAGTTGCACAAGACGCCCAAATTCCCGGAGTCCCCGTAATTTGATCGGCCGCACGCGAGGCGAGACGTGCGGTCGGCACAAAATAACTTGGCGAGGCTCTTACTTGGCCGCTGCGCATGCCCGCTTTATCGTCGCAGCGCTGACGCCGAAGTGTTCGGCCGCTTGGGCGATGCTCGCGCCGTGTTCGGTCCGCCAGTTCTTAATATCGGAGTAGTTGGCGGCGCGTTGGCGGCCGACGTATTTCCCCTCTGCCTTGGCGATGGCAACGCCCCGGCGCTGCATTTCGGCGCGATTTTTGTAATCGGCTTCACCCTGCGCCGCCATGAATGCCAGTACGGCATCGCGCGTCGCCTTCTCAATCGGGTCTTGCGCGCCGCCGTCGAACACCATGCCGTTAAGAGTACATTCGACACGTACCCCCATATCCATCAGGTGGCGCATCGTGCGGTGCAGCTCGTCATATCGGCGGCTAAGTCGGTCGAGCCAGCGGACAATCAACACGCCGCCATGCCGCAGGTCGTGTTCAACCTTGCGCCACTGTTCGCGGGCATCCGGCGCGACGTGATAGCCGCTTACGCCTTCGTCAACACAAATACGTCCTTCGCGTTGACGCCGTGTGCCTTGGCATCAGCGTACTGGCTGAACGTGAGGGCGCGAGCCGTATCGATCTTGCGCCGTGCCTTTTCTTGCTTGCGCAGCATCGCGGGGTCGTCCCCACGCTGCAACGCTGCTCGATGTTCGTTCCGCGCGGCCCTAGCCGCGTCCAGTGTGCCCCGTGGATATGGGCCGATCTGTATTAGCCCCTCCCTGCCATCCTGTTTTGTGTATCGGAACTGCCAATACTTCAACCCATTGGGTTTTACAAGCAGGGCAAGACCGCCGCCATCGTTGAGACGAAAAACGCGTTCGCGAGGCTTCGCTGTGCGGCACTGTAGGTCACGTAGAAGGCTTTCAGGCATCGGTGCGCAAGTCACAAAAGTACCCGGAAAAATACCCGGAGAAAACCGGGATTCTATAGGGTTTTATGGCACCTTGCGGAACTTTGGATTCGCCGGAAAGCCTTGTCGGAAAAGGGTTTCCGGGACCTTGTTGAACTGCGCGAAATGCTATGGTGGCGGAAGCGGTGAGATTCGAACTCACGGACAGTTGCCCGTCGCTGGTTTTCAAGACCAGTGCCTTAAACCACTCGGCCACGCTTCCAAGGTCGAACATTGTAACCGAAACGGCGCGCGAATCGTCGCGTCGCGGCGTTCGATTCGCGCGTGCGCGCCTGAGCGCGCACGCGTCGGTTCACGCCGGTCGGTCGCCCGTCATTCGTCGCGCAGGAAAAGCGCCTGCAGATCGTTGAGGAAGCGCTGGCCGAGCGGCGTCGGCGCGATGCGCGTGTGATCATGCACGATGAGGCCGCGCCGCTCGGCTTGCGCGAGCGCGGGCCCGATCGAGGCGAGCGACATGCCGGTGCGCTCCGTGAAGCTGTGCGTGGGCACGCCTTCGACGAGCCTCAGCGCGTTCAGCATGAACTCGAATGGCAGATCGTGCGGGCCCACTTCCCGCTCTTCCTGCACGGCCGCGCCGGCTTTCGCCTGTTCGATGAACGTCGCCGGATGCTTGTAGCGCGCCTGGCGCAGGATCCGGTTCGGAAACGACAGCTTCGTGTGCGCGCCGGCGCCGATCCCGAGATAGTCGCCGAAGCGCCAGTAGTTGAGATTGTGCCTGCACTGCCGATGCGGCTTCGCATATGCGGACACCTCGTAGCGCGCGTAGCCCGCCTGCGCGGTGCGTTCGTGCAGCCAGTCCTGCATGTCGGCCGACGTGTCGTCGTCCGGCACGGTGGGCGGGAACTTCGCGAAGTACGTGTTCGGCTCGAGCGTCAGGTGATAAAGCGACAGATGCGGCGGCGCGAACGACAGCGCGGTTTCGAGATCCGCGCGGCATTCGTCGAGCGTCTGGTTCGGCAGCGCGAACATCAGGTCGAGGTTGAAGTTGTCGAACGTGCGCGCGGCGATCTCGACCGCGGCGCGCGCCTGCGTGGCGTCGTGGATGCGCCCGAGCGCCTTCAGGTGCGCTTCGCTGAAGCTCTGGATGCCGATCGACAGACGATTGACGCCGCTCGCGCGGAATTGCGCGAACTTCGCCGCCTCGAACGTGCCCGGGTTCGCCTCGAGCGTGATCTCGGCGTCCGCGTCGAGCGGGAGCAGCGCGCGCACGTCGGACAGCAGCCGGTCGAGCCCCGCCGCCGACAGCAGGCTCGGCGTGCCGCCGCCGATGAACACCGTGTGCACCTGGCGCCCCCAGACGAGCGGCAGCGCGTGCTCGAGATCGGCGCGCAGCGCGTCCAGATAGTCGCGCTCGGGCAGCGCGCCGCCGTCCTTCCATTCGTGCGAATTGAAGTCGCAATACGGGCACTTGCGCACGCACCATGGGAAGTGCACGTACAGCGCGAGCGGCGGCAGCGACGCGAGCCGGATCCGGCCGGGCGCGGCGAACGTCGCGACGACGCGCGCACCGTTGGCGGCCGCGTCGCTCATCGAATCTCTCCGAGCCGCGCGACGAGCGCCTTCAGCGCGAGCGCGCGATGGCTCACCGCGTTCTTCGCGGCCGGATCGAGCTCGGCCGCCGTCGCGCCGAGCGCCGGCACGAGGAAGTGCGGATCGTAGCCGAAGCCGTGCGCGCCGCGCGGCGCATCGACGATCTCGCCCGCCCAGCGGCCTTCGGCGATGATCGGCTCCGGATCGTCCGCGTGGCGCACGAGCGCGAGCACGCAGCAGTAGTACGCGCGCCGGTCGGCGACGTCGTGCAGTTGCTCGACGAGATACGCGTTGTTCGCCGCGTCGCTCTTCTCGCGCCCGGCGCGCTGCGCGTAGCGCGCCGAGTAGACGCCCGGCGCGCCGCGCAGCGCGGGCACGCACAGGCCGGAATCGTCGGCGACGGCGGGCAGGCCCGTCGCGCGCGACGCATGGCGCGCCTTCGCGAGCGCGTTCTCGACGAACGTCACGTGCGGCTCGTCGGCTTCGGATACGCCGAGCTCGCCTTGCGGCACGATATCGATGCCCGCTGTCGAGAAGAGGGCGGCGAACTCGCGCAGCTTGCCCGGATTGTTCGACGCGAGGACGATGCGCGAGCGCGCGGCGCCGGGCGATGCGTGCGACATCGTCAAGCCTCCAGCGCGGCGCGCTGCAGCCGCACGAGTTCGCCGATGCCGGCTTGCGCGAGGTCGAGGAGCGCGTTCATCTCGGCGCGCGAGAACGGCGCGCCTTCCGCGGTGCCCTGCACCTCGACGAAGCCGCCCGCGCCTGTCATCACGATGTTCATGTCGGTGTCACACGCGGAGTCTTCGTCGTAGTCGAGATCGAGCACCGGCGCACCGCCGAATACACCCACCGAGATCGCCGCGACGTAGTCGGTGATCGGCGAGCGCGCGATCTTGCCCGCCGCGACGAGCTGTGTCACCGCGTCGTGCGCGGCGACGAACGCGCCCGTGATGCTTGCCGTGCGCGTGCCGCCGTCGGCCTGGATCACGTCGCAGTCGAGGTGCAGCGTGCGCGGGCCGAGCGCGTTCAGATCGAATACCGCGCGCAGCGCGCGGCCGATCAGGCGCTGAATTTCCTGCGTGCGGCCCGTCTGCTTGCCGCGCGCCGCTTCCCGGTCGCTGCGCGTGTGCGTCGCGCGCGGCAGCATGCCGTATTCCGCGGTGAGCCAGCCCTGGCCGCGCTCGCGCAGGAACTCGGGCACGCGCTCGGCGACGCTTGCCGTGCAGATCACTTTCGTGTCGCCGAACTCGACGAGCACCGAGCCTTCCGCATGCTTCGTGTAGTGGCGCGTGATGCGCACGTCGCGCAGTTGGTCGGCGCGGCGGCCGCTCGGGCGTGGGGAGGAATTCGTCATCGGGGCAATCTGCTGAGGAGAAACCCGAATTTTACCGCGCGCGCGGCACATCGGCCCGGCGGGTCCGGCCCGCAAAAATGGGATAATGACCGTTTCGCGCCCCGCGCCTCGTAAGCGCCGGGCGTCTCGAATCCTTCCGGCCCGCTGGGCCATCAAACGACGGGACGAACGATGATCTACAGCATGACGGGCTATGCGAGCGCGACGCGCGATCTCGCGACGGCCTCCGGCAATGGCGGCACGAGCGTATCGGTTGAACTGCGGACCGTGAATTCGCGGTTCCTCGACCTGAATTTCCGGATGCCGGACGACGTGCGCGCGTGCGAACCGGCGCTGCGCGAGATGCTGATGAACAAGCTGTCGCGCGGCAAGGTCGACGTGCGCATCAACCTGCAGCGCGGCGATCAGAACGTGAACGCGGGCGCGCTGAACCGTGCGGCGCTCGGCCAGCTCGCGGAGCTCGAGCGCGCGGTGCTCGACGCGTTTCCGGGCGTGGGCCGCCTGCGCGCGGGCGAGATCCTGCGCTGGCCGGGCGTGCTCGCCGAGAGCGGCGTGTCGGCCGACGCGCTGCGCGAAGCGGTGCTCGCGTGCGGCAAGGAGGCGGTCGGCGAGCTCGTCGTCGTGCGCTCGCGCGAGGGCGCGCAGCTCGCGACGATGTTGCTCGCGAACGTCGCCGAGATGGAGGCCATCGTCGCGCGCATCGCGCCGCTCGTGCCGGAGCTGATCGCGAAGCATCAGCAGAAGATCGTCGAGCGGCTGCAGGAAGCGCTCGGCGTCGCGGCGCCGGAGGGCGGCGCGCCTGTCGTGTCGCGCGAGGAGGCGGCCGAGCGCATCCGCCAGGAAGTGACGATGTACGGCATCCGCATCGACATCGCGGAAGAATTGTCGCGCCTCACCGCGCATCTGAACGAGACGCGCCACGTGATCGAGAAGGGCGGCCGCGTCGGCAAGCGTCTCGACTTCATGATGCAGGAGCTGAACCGCGAGGCGAATACGCTCGGCTCGAAGGCGGCGGCGAAGGAGCTCGCCGACGCGTCGATGGCGCTCAAGCTGTTGATCGAGCAGATGCGCGAGCAAGTGCAAAACCTGGAGTAACGCAACATGACCGATTCGAACCACGACGGCGCGGCGGCGCATTCGCTGCACGCCGGCGTCTATCCCGGCAATCTCTTCATGGTCGTCGCGCCGTCGGGCGCGGGCAAGTCGACGCTCGTCAACGCGCTGCTGTCAAAGGATCCGGACATCTGTCTGTCGATTTCGTACACGACGCGCAAGCCGCGTCCGGGCGAGCAGGACGGCCAGCACTACCACTTCACGACGGTCGAGGACTTCCGCGAGCGTCACGCGCGCCACGAGTTTCTCGAGAGCGCCGAAGTGCACGGCAACTACTACGGCACGTCGCGCGTGTGGATCGAAGAGCAGATGAAGAACGGCCACGACGTGCTGCTCGAAATCGACTGGCAGGGCGCTCAGCAGGTGAAGAAGCAGTTCCACAACGCGGTGGGCATCTTCATCCTGCCGCCGTCGCTCGCGGCGCTCGAGGAGCGGCTGAAAAAGCGCGGACAGGACGAGCCGAACGTGATCACGCGGCGCCTGCTCGCCGCGGGCAGCGAGATCGCGCACGCGGCGGAAGCGGAGTACGTCGTCATCAACGAGACCTTCGCGCGCGCGCTCGCCGAGCTCGAGTGCATCGTCGCCGCGACGCGCCTGCGCTTCACGTCGCAATATGCACGGCATGCCGAACTATTCGTCGAGCTCGGCATTCATCTGCCGCATGCGGAGTGACGGCGGCCAACAAGGCACATAAGGTAGAATAAGCAACATATTCAGAAGGAATGACCCAACATGGCTCGCATTACCGTTGAAGACTGCCTGAAGCAGATTCCGAACCGCTTCGAACTGGCGCTCGCCGCCACCTATCGCGCGCGGCAGCTCGCGCAAGGCCATACGCCGAAGATCGAAAGCCGCGACAAGCCGACGGTCGTCGCGCTGCGCGAGATCGCGGCCGGCCAGGTCGGCGTGGAAATGCTGAAGAAAGTGCCCGTTTAAGGCGCACCCGGTTTCTTCAGCCATGTAGTCCCCCGCGCAACCGACGAGCGAACCAAGGAGGCGAAAATGAGCACTACACCATCGTCCGCCTCCTCGGAGGCCGGGCACGCCGAAGCCACCGCTGCGTCGCACGCGCGTCAATATATCGACGCGGTCCTCGAACAGTCGTTTCGCCATCTGTTCGGGCCGACCGCGACACCCGAGCAGCCCCGCAAGCACGGCGTCGTTTCCATCGCGAAACTGACCGCCGCGCTTGCCGATTACCTCAGCCCCGAGGAAATCAAAGAGGTCAAGGCGGCGTTCCACTTCAGCGACGAAGCCCACCTCGGCCAGTATCGCCAGAGCGGCGAACCCTACATCACCCATCCCGTCGCCGTCGCGGAAATCTGCGCCGGCTGGAAGCTCGACGCGCAGGCGATCATGGCGGCGCTCCTGCACGACGTGATGGAAGACCAGGGCGTGACGAAGAGCGAGCTCGCCGAGCGCTTCGGCCCGAAGGTCGCCGAGCTCGTCGACGGCTTGTCGAAACTCGACAAGATGGAATTCCGCAGCCGCGAGGAAGCGCAGGCGGAGAACTTCCGCAAGATGCTGCTCGCAATGGCGCGCGATGTGCGCGTGATCCTCGTGAAGCTCGCCGACCGCCTGCACAACATGCGCACGCTCGGCGCGGTGCCGATGGAGAAGCGCCGCCGCGTCGCGCGCGAGACGCTCGACATCTACGCGCCGATCGCGCACCGCCTTGGCCTGAACAATACGTATCGCGAGCTGCAGGACATGAGCTTCGCGAACTTCAATCCGCATCGCTACGCGACGCTCGAAAAGGCCGTGAAGGCCGCGCGCGGCAATCGCCGCGAAGTGATCGGCAAGATCCTCGAGTCGGTGCAGCGCGCGATGGCGGACGCGAAGATCGATGCCGAAATCACCGGTCGCGAGAAGACGATCTACAGCATCTACAAGAAGATGCGCGACAAGCAATTGTCGTTCTCGCAGGTGCTCGACGTGTACGGCTTCCGGATCGTCGTCGAACATCCGCTCGACTGCTACACGTGCATCGGCGTGCTGCACGCGCTTTACAAGCCCGTGCCCGGCAAGTTCAAGGACTACATCGCGATTCCGAAGGTCAACGGCTATCAGTCGCTGCACACGACGCTCGTTGGCCCGTTCGGCGCGCCGATCGAGTTCCAGGTGCGCACGCGCAAGATGCACGAGATCGCGGAAGCGGGCGTCGCCGCGCACTGGCTGTACAAGAACGGCGGCGCGGATCTGAACGACGTGCAAAAGCGCGCGCACCAGTGGCTCAAGTCGCTCCTCGACATCCAGAGCGAGGCGGGCGATTCGAGCGAATTCCTCGAGCACGTGAAGATCGACCTGTTCCCGGATGCGGTCTACGTGTTCACGCCGAAGTCGAAGATCATGGCGCTGCCGCGCGGTGCGACCGCGCTCGACTTCGCGTATTCGATCCACAGCGATCTCGGCAATCAGTGCGTTGCCGTGAAGATCAACAACGAGTTGCTGCCGCTGCGCACCGAGCTGAAGAGCGGCGACATCGTCGAGGTGATTACCGCGCCGTACTCGAAGCCGAACCCCGCGTGGCTCGGCTTCGTGCGCACCGGCAAGGCGCGCTCGGCGATCCGGCATTACCTGAAGACGATGCGCCTGAACGAATCGGTGCAGTTGGGCGAGCGGCTCGTCGATCAGAGCCTGAAGGGCTATGGGCTCGCGCTCGCCGACGTCGCGCCCGAGGTATGGGAAAAGCTCGTGCAGTGGACGGGCAACAAGAGCCGTCAGGAGATCTTTGCGGACATCGGCCTCGGCCGCCGCGTGGCCGCCGTGATGGCGAAACGGATCGAGGTGCTGACGAGCGGGCGCGACGCGGACGACGATCTGCCGCGCGCCGAGCGTCATGCGGCGAACCATGCGCCGCCCGTCGTCATCACCGGCACGGAAGGCATGTCGGTGCAACTGTCCGCGTGCTGCCGGCCGATTCCGGGCGACGACATCATGGGCTACATCGGCATCGGGCTCGGAATGGCAATCCACACGACCGCCTGCCGCGTCGCGCAGCGCATCCACCGGCGCGATCCGGGCCGCTGGATCGACGTTGCATGGGCGCCGCAGCCGGGCCGCCTGTTCGACGTCGCGGTGAAGGCGCTCGTGAGCAACACGAAGGGCATCTTCGCGCGCGTCGCGGCCGACATCACGTCGGCCGACGCGAACATCGTCCACATCGCGATGGACGAGGATCTGACGCACGAATCGACGGTGCTGCGCTTCGTGATCCAGGTGAGCGATCGCGTGCACCTCGCGAACGTGATGCGCCGCGTGCGCACGAATCCGGACGTGATGCGGATCATGCGTGAGCGCTCGAGCGACGATGTCGTGCATGCGCGCCACGATGGCGGGATGCGGATCGATCGCGAGCGGCAGGACTACTAGTGCGTGGGCGGCGCCCGGCGGTGGGGCGCATGCGCCGCGCTTGCCTCGGCGTGATGCCGGCGGGGCAGCGGGGTGCGTTTGTCCGAGAATGGGCAAAAACAAAGGGCCTTCCCGGAGGAAGGCCCTTCATAAATGGCGCGGCTGGCAGGATTCGAACCCACGACCCCTTGGTTCGTAGCCAAGTACTCTATCCAACTGAGCTACAGCCGCACGCAAAGCGGTACAACTTCAACTGAAAGGGCCTTCTCGGGAGAAGGCCTCGAAAAAGTGGCGCGGCTGGCAGGATTCGAACCCACGACCCCTTGGTTCGTAGCCAAGTACTCTATCCAACTGAGCTACAGCCGCACGCAGAAGTGAGATTATAGCAAACAAATTTAAAAAGGGAAGCCTTTCGTGATGATTTATCGGATGAGGCCGTTCGTGTAACCTTGCAGTATCCGATAGTCGTTGAAATTGCATCATGAACAAGGCGTTTGTGAAGGAGTCGGACGGAGACGACGACGACCTCGAACACGCGCAGGCGGCGATTCCGCCCGGCGCGAAGAACTACATCACGCCGGCGGGCCACAAGCGTCTGCGCGACGAGTTGCTGCACCTGATCGACGAAGAGCGTCCGGAGGTGGTGAAGCTCGTGTCGTGGGCGGCGTCGAACGGCGATCGCTCCGAGAACGGCGACTACATCTACGGCAAGCGGCGTCTGCGCGAAATCGATCGCCGCATCCGCTTTCTGACGAAGCGCCTCGATCTTGCCGAAGTCGTCGACGCGAGCCGCCAGGAGAACGCGGATCAGGTGTTTTTCGGCGCGACCGTCGATTACGCGACGCAGGACGGCACCGAGCACACGGTGACGATCGTCGGCGTCGACGAGGTCGATCTCGATCGCGGGCACGTGAGCTGGATCTCGCCCGTCGCGCGTGCGCTGCTGAAGGCGCGCGTCGGCGACACGGTCACGCTGTTGACTCCCGTCGGTCCTGAGCCGATCGACGTGCTCGACGTCCGCTACCCGTCGCCGGGTGCAGCGTGAGCGCCGCCGTGGGGCGCGCTTTGATTTCGTCGCGCATCGCAAGGGCGAGAATTCGCTCGGCGCGCGTGCCTGGATAAGCTTGCGAAGGCGCGAACGATCGTCGCGACGGCAGCACGCAAGACGCGCGGCGCAACAACGCGCGCGCGACCGGCTGGATACGATCGGATATAAAAAAAGCGCCCCGGGCGGGGCGCTTTGGATCGGTGCCGAAGAACCGATTAGAAGCGGTGGCGCAGGCCGGCCGTGACGGCGATCTGCTTTTCGCTCGACGACATGCCGCCGACACCGTTGATGTAGGCGCCGAGGCCCGTGCCGTCGCTGTTGACCTTCTGATACACGCCTTGCAGGTACACGTCCGTGCGCTTCGACAGCGCGTAGGCCGTTTGCAGGTTGAACTGGTTCCAGCCCGGGTGATGGTTCTCGATGAAGCCGGCAGTGTACGTGTACGAACCCGCGACCGTCCATGCCGGCGTGATCGCGTAGCGCCCGTTCACTTCGTAGTTGTTGAAGCGCATGAACGTGCCGTCGAGCGCGATGCCGCTCGAGATGCCCGATGCGCCCGCGCTGATCGCCGTCGCGCGGTTGACGCGCGATTGCGTGAACACGAAGCCGGCCGTCGCCGGGCCGTACGTGTAGTTCAGGCCGCCGCCGAACACGCGCTGGCGCTTGCCGACGAACGTGTTGTCGAGCGCGACCGCGCCGGCCGCGTTGGAGACCGTCGGGCCGAATTCGTTGTTCAACTGCAGGTAGCCGGCGCCGACGTTGAAGCCGGCGTAGCTGTACGATACGCCCGCGCTATATGCGCGGTTGTTCGTGAACTGATTGTTGTTCGAGAAGCCGTACAACGCACCGAACTTCAGGCCGGCCCAGTTCACGCTCGTGTACTTGACCGCGTTGTTGATCCGGAACGAATTGTTCAGGTTGTCGTTGTCGAACGGGTGGGCGAACTGCGTGCCGCCGAACTGCGTGCCCGTCAGCGACAGCGGCCCGATGTAGTCGACAACGCTATCGTATTGGCGGCCGAGCGTCAGCGCGCCGTATTGCTCGTGCGACAGTCCGACGAACGCCTGACGGCCGAACTCGCGGCCGTTCTGCTTCAGCGTGCCGTTATTGATGCCGAAGCCGTTTTCCAACACAAAAATCGCCTTCAGGCCGCCGCCGAGATCTTCGGCGCCGCGCAGGCCCCAGCGGCTGCCGTTGACCGAGCCGGTGGACTGCGACCAAGCGCTGTGGCCGCCTTGGTTGTTCGTGTAGGTGATGCCGGCGTCGATCAGGCCGTACAGCGTCACGCTGCTTTGCGCGTGAGCGGCCGTCGCGAAAACGCCAGAGAGAGCGGCAACGATGAGGGTCTTTTTCATTGGGTTTATCTCCGTCCGAAACAGGGTGGATGACGATATCTGACCTGTCCTTCGATGTACCCGGCCGCTGCTGCGAGAAACGGAGCCGGGGCATGTCTCGGGCGTGTACCGACGCCCGTCATCACAAGCTATCCGCAGTGTAAAAGAGCGTTGCCGAAAGTCGATGAATTCAATTTAAGAAATAATATATTTGCGTTTTAGAAATAATTGGGGTTGCGACGGAAACCCTTGTGGAGCAAGGCTTTGGCCCGAATCGAGGGAATATTTTTCCGTTTCCGAACCTGCCGTAGCGTTGCGTGACAGCGACAATCTGTTGGGGGAGGCGGCCGAGCTGCGTGCGTGGGAATGGGATTATTGACGCTTCGGCAATAGAGGTTTGTGGGGAGTATGACTAATGAAAGGGAGTCAACTCGTTATACTGCAACTTCTGCTTACCTAAGCAGACTTTTTCGTTGACGGAAAAGATCTCCAAACCTTTGTCAGCGCGACTTTCCGGTCGCGCTTTTTTTTTGCCCGCCTATTGTTCATACCAGCGCGTGCGACGCTTGGGCGGCGACGTGTCCGCCTGTTCGTCTCGCTCGGGCATGGCGGGTTGCGCCCAATCTTCCATCACGTAATGACGCGCATCGAGCGGCGAGGCGAGCAGGTTCTGCCAATGATCGCCGTGCCAAGTGGAATCGAATTCGCTGGCGAACATGTCGGACGCCGCCGGTGCGCGACCTGCCGCATTGCTGCGGCGCACAATGCCGAGCCGGTGTGCGAAACGTTTGATGCCGTTCAGCATGACAGTCTCCAGCGCCTTTCTGGGCGAGGACCAGCATTGCAAAGCTTGTTGCGCACCGCAACCCGGACAAATACTGAGCCGTGGTCGATTCGCTTGATTGCGGTAGATTTTTCTTTTGCAGATTTAATTAACCGTTTTCCCCGGTAATAATGACAGGTGTTGTTGCGGTTAATTAATTTCTTGGCCCTAGTGTACCGATTCCAGTTGTATTCGTATCAAATCGCATAAGCGGTCATCAAAAATTTTCTTGACTGGATTGGATTTTCCAATTTATAAAAGCAACACCAAGCTTGCGGTGCTTCCAGCAGATCGTATGAGGGGTGGAGGAAGCGTCGGAGCTTTGTGTGACGGTATAAGGGCGTAGCCCGTGTGTTATTTTTATTTAGTGGGGAACTAGGAATATGGATACCGGTATCGTGAAATGGTTTAACGATGCTAAGGGCTTCGGCTTTATTACGTCGGACAATGGCGGCGAGGATTTGTTTGCCCATTTCTCCGAAATCAAGATGGAGGGGTTCAAGACCCTTAAAGAGAATCAGCGTGTGTCGTTCGAAGTGAAAACCGGCCCGAAGGGCAAGCAAGCTGCGAATATTCAGGCGCTTTGAACGCCTGAAACGCGCCGAGGGCCGTGCAAACCCCCGCTTCGGCGGGGGTTTTGGTTTTCCAGGCGGGTAGAATAAGGACTGCCAGTGCCGGGAGCCGCTCTCCCGGCTCCGTCCGACACAATACGAAGCGCCGTCCGCCCATCCATGTCCGCCTCGCCGCTGCTTCATCCCGCGATCGACACGCCGCTCGCGTTCGTCGACCTCGAAACCACCGGCGGCTCGGCCGCCGAGCATCGCATCACCGAAATCGGCGTCGTCGTCGTGAATGCGAACCACGTGTCGACGTGGACGACGCTCGTCGATCCGCGGCAGCCGATTCCACCGTTCATCCAGCAACTCACGGGCATCACCGACGCGATGGTGCGCGGCGCGCCGACGTTCGCCGACATCGCGTCCGCGTTGTTCGAGCGGCTCGACGGCAAACTCTTCGTCGCGCACAACGCGAGCTTCGACCGCGGCTTCCTGCGCGCGGAGTTCGAGCGCGCGGGCGTCGCGTTCAATCCCGACGTGCTTTGCACGGTGCGGCTGTCGCGCGCGCTTTTTCCGCGCGAGTCGCGCCACGGGCTCGACGCGCTGATCGAGCGGCACGCGCTCGCGCCGTCGGCGCGCCACCGGGCGCTTGCCGACGCCGATCTCATCTGGCAGTTCTGGCAAAAATTGCACGACGCGATACCCGCCGAGCGGCTGCGCGAGCAGATCGCGCGCACGACGCGCCGGTTCAGGCTCGCCGGGGAGTTGACGGAAGCGCATCTGGAAAGCGCGCCCGCTGGCTGCGGCGTCTACGCGCTGTTCGGCGACGACGATGCGCCGCTCTATGTCGGTCGCAGCGTTCGGGTCCGCCAGCGGTTGCGCGCGCTGCTGATGGGCGAGCGACGCTCGGCGAAAGACATGCGGCTCGCTCAACTGGTTCGGCGCGTCGAATGGCGCGAGACGGGCGGCGAGCTCGGCGCGCTGCTGGCCGAGGCGGACTGGATCGCGTCGCTCGCGCCGTCGTTCAACCGGCGGCCGGACCGGAGCGCCGCGGGCGAGGCGCACTGGCCGTTCGATGGGCCGGTCGCGTTCGAGGAGCGCGGCGAGTCGAGCGTCTTCCATGTGGTCGACCGTTGGCGCTACGTCGGCGCGGCATCGTCGCTCGAGCAGGCGGCGGCGCTCGCGGCCGATGCGCGCGCGGCGGGCGAGGGCGTGTCGGACGCCGCGCCGGCGGTGCGCCGCATTCTGCAGACGCATCTCGCGCGCGGGCTCGAGCTGATTCCGCTCGCGGGCGCCGCGCCTGCCGCAGCCTAGCCGACGGCGCTGGCGCTGCCCGCCGTGCAGACGTGCGACAGTGCGGTGCCGAGCGCGTCCTTCTGACCGGAGTCGTAGCGCGTCAAGGTCTTCCAGTTCGCGATGCTGCGTGCGAGGCGCGACGGACAATCCGGCGCATCGCGCAGCGGCGCGACGCGCGCGAGCGCGGCGATCAGCGATTGCGTGAGCCGGTCGAGCTGCGGCCGCGTGCTCGTCGCCAGATCGGGCGCCGGGCCTTCGGGGCCGTGCGTTGCGCGCCATGTCGCGAAGAGCGTGTTCTGCACCTGCTTGCTCGCCGCGATCTGGTCGTCGAAGAACGCGCGGGCGTACGCGGGATCGACGCCGTTCGCCGTCGCGCGCTTCTCGACGTCGGCCAGGAGCGCCGCTTCGCGCGGCGGGTCCGAGATCGGCTTCCTGTTGATCCATTTCCAGTGAGCGACGGGTTCGGCAAGCGCAAGGCGCTGCGACGCGAGCGCGACGAGGTTCGTGAGCGCGGTGTCGTCACCGTCGGCGGCGGCGATGCGGGGCGCGCTCAGCACGGCGCAGCCGAGCAAGGCGGCGGCCAGGCTTGCGCGAAGCGACTGTTTCATGGCGAAAAATGACAATGCCGGCGTGCGGGAACCGGGCGATGGAAAAAACAGAAGAATAAGCGAAGACGTTGCGCAGCGACGTGGCGCAAGCGGGAGATCAGCGGACGCAACAACCTCGACCCGGCTCACGATGGCGGGCCGGATTCCGTGCGGCTTGCCGGGACGGCGAAGTGGTGGGGCACACGAAAGCGTTCGCGGACACGCGACGATTCACCGGCCCGCACGTGCCGCCAGCGGATGCACGGTCATTTCGGTGAGCACAGCTTGCGCTGCTCGTCGAAGAACGCGCGCACGTGCTCGGGCAACTCGGCGAGAAACTCGACGGCCACGGGCTCAGGGTCCGGGCTCATCACTTTCTCGGGAGGCGGAATGCGGGTGGGCCTTTCGTCCATGATTTCTCTCCTTGGTGAGACAATTATCGAACGCGAGCTTTGCTTTATGCCAGTGTTCAATCGTTAGATTTTGTCTCTGTTGCTTAAACAGCACATGCGTTTGCGTTGATGTGCAGCAACGCGTGATCCCGCACGGATGCGCCTCCTTCGAAGCGCGATCGCGAACCGCCTTGTTATACTGCGCGCCTCTTTTCCCCAAACTGCGATGAAACGTTCGACGCGATGGTTGAGCCTCGTCTGGCTGGCGCTGGTACTCAATGTACTGTCGCCCGTCATCGGCTATGCGCGCGCCGCCGCGAACGCGCACGACGTGCCGTTCGCGCTCGAATTGTGCAGCGCAGCGGGCGCGCAGCGCGTCGTCATCGGCAGCGGCGGGGCGACGCGCCAGGACGACGGTTCGCTCGCGCACGCCGCGCATTGCGTCTACTGTCCCGGCTTCGCCGCGAATGTCGCGCTCGGCTCGAGCGCGCCCGTGTTGCCCCGCTTCGTCCGCGCGTTCGTGTATGCAAACCGCGCCGAGCGGCCCGCCGTCTTCTTTCGCCGCGGCGTGCGCATCGCGCAGCCGCGCGCTCCGCCTGAAACCGTCCCGGTCTGATTTCCGCAGCCCGCTCGCGCATCGCCACGCGTGAGCGTCGTCGTGCGCGCGACGTCCGGCGTCGTGCCCGTTCTTCCTTGAAGACAGGCGCGGCGCGCGTTCGCCCGCGCGGCGATCCGCCGACCACGTTTCAGGATTCGCTTTTCCATGTCTAATGAACTTGCCGCGCATGTCGCGCGCAGGCGGCTCGCGGCCGCGTGCGCTGCGGCGTTCGCCTGGCCCGCCGCCCACGCCGCCACGACGGGCGCCGCCGTCCCTGCCGATTCAACGTCCGCCGTCGCCGAGCCGGCCGCATCCGGAAAGACCCTGGATGTCGTCAGGATTACCGCGCCGCGCCCCGCATTCGCGCCCGGCACGCCCGGCGTCGTCGAGACGCTCACGCGCGAGCAGATCGATTCGCACGTCAACGTGACGACCGAAGACGCGCTCAAGTACGCGCCGAACCTGATGGTGCGCCGGCGCTATATCGGCGATCGCAACTCCGTGTTTGCCGGCCGCGACTTCAACGAGTTGCAGAGCGCGCGCGGACTCGTCTACGCGGACGGCATCCTGCTGTCCAATCTGCTCGGCTCCAGCTATTCGTATCCGCCGCGCTGGTCGTTGATCCAGCCCGACGACGTCGCGCGCGTCGACGTGCTGTACGGCCCGTTCTCCGCGCTCTACCCGGGCAACGCGATCGGCTCGACCGTGCAGATCACGACGCGCAAGCCGGATCGGCTCGAGGCGTCGGTGTCGACGCAGTTCTTCACGCAGCGCTATCACGATGGCTATGGTTTTGCCGACAGCTTCGGCGGCAATCACCAGACCGCGCGCATCGCCGACCGCGTCGGGCGCTTCTGGTACGCGCTGTCGCTCGACCGGCTCGAAAACGACAGCCAGCCGATGCAATACGCGAGCCCGAACGGCGCGTTCGATCCGAGGCTCGGCGCGAGCGTGCCGGTGACGGGCGCCGTTTCCGACATCGGCCCGAACGGGCGGCCGCGGACAATCGTCGGCGCGCAGACGATCGAGCGCACCGAGCAGCTCAACGAAACGCTGCGCTTCGGCTATGCGTTCACCGACCACGTCGACGCGACGGTCACGCTCGGCCATTGGGAGAACCACTACCGGCAGCACGGCGACACGCTGCTGCGCGACGCGGCGGGTAATCCGGTGTACGGCGGCAACGTGTCGTTCGGCGGGCGCAATTACACGGTGTCGCCCACCGCGTTCGCGCCGCAGAACGGCGATCAGGAGAACTGGCTGTACGGCCTCGGGCTCGACGCGCGTCTCGCGTCCGGCTGGAAACTGTCGGCGACCGCGTCCGCATACGAGGTGTCGCGCGACGTGCTGCGCAGCGCGTCGAGCGCGCCGCCCGGCGCATGGGACGGCGGGCCTGGAACGGTGTTCCGCGGCGACGGCACCGGCTGGCGCACCGTCGACTTGCGCGCGGAGTCGCCCGACGCGCGTGGGCACCGCTTTTCGTTCGGCTATCACTTCGACGCTTATTTCCTGCGCAACGCGACCTACAACACGGCGGATTGGCAAAACGCCGTGCCGACGACGCTCGCGAACCGCTATCGCGGCAACACGCGCACGCAGGCGCTGTATGCGCAGGACGCGTGGCGTTTCGCGCCCGGCTGGCTCGCGACGCTCGGCCTGCGCTACGAGCGGTGGGACGCGTATGGAGGCGAGCTCGGCAACGCGAGCGCGACGCTCGGCTATGCGGACCGCGGCGCGACCGCGTTCTCGCCGAAGCTCTCGCTCGAATGGCGGCCGGCGGATGCGTGGCGCTTGAGGTTGTCGTTCGCGACGGGCACGCGTTTTCCGACCGTCGCCGAGCTGTTCCAGGGCACGATCTCGAACAACGCGATCGTCAACAACAACCCGAACCTGCAGCCGGAAAAGGCGATCGACTGGGACTTCACGGCCGAGCGCGACGTGGGCTTCGGCGTCGTGCGCGCGAGCGTGTTCCAGAGCGATCTGCGCCAATCGATCTACAGCCAGACGACGCTCGCGGGCGCTTCGACGTACACGAACATCTCGAATGTCGACCGCGTGCGGGTGCGCGGCGTCGAGCTCGCGTTCTCGGGGCAGGACGTCGCAATCAGGGGACTCGACGTCGACGCGAACGTGTCCGCGACGAATGCGCAGACGCTCGCCGACGCGGCGAACCCGAACTACGTCGGCGCGCGCTGGCCGAGGATTCCGCGGATGCGCGCGAACCTGCTCGCGTCGTACCGCTTCGACGAGCACTGGATGACGAGCGTCGGCGTTCGCTATTCGGGGCGGCAGTACAACGCGCTCGACAACAGCGACGTGAATCCGAACGTGTACGGCGGCACCAGCTCGTATGCGGTCGTCGACCTGAAGGCGCGCTACCGGTTCGATCGGCACTGGCTCGCGTCGTTCGGCATCGACAACGTGACCGATCGCCGCTACTACGTGTTCCATCCTTATCCGGGCCGCACTTTTTATGGAGAGTTGAAATGGTCGCTATGAAGCATCGATCGGCGGGCGTCGCGCTCGTCGCGCTTGTTGCGTTCGCGCGCGGTGCGCTCGCGCACGACGCGCAGCCGGCCGCGGGCGTATCGTCCGCGCATGCTGCGCACATGGAGATGGACGCTGCGCCGGCCGGCGCGGCGCAGAAGGCGCCGCTCGCGACGGGAGCCGCATTCGATGCGCGTCATCGGCTGTGGGTCGCGTGGGTCGAAGGGCAGCATGTCGTCGTCGCGCATTCGGACGACGCCGGGCGCACGCTGAGCGCGCCCGCGACGGTCAACGCGCTGCCCGAACCGGTCTACACGAGCGCAGAGAACCGGCCGAAGATCGCCGCGAGCCCGGACGGGCGCGCGATCTACGTCACGTGGTCGATGCCGCTCGATGCGCCTTACACCGGGATGGTGCGCTTCTCGCGCTCGCTCGACGGCGGCGCGACGTGGTCGGTGCCCGTCACCGTGCATCGCGACCGGCAGGCGATCACACATCGTTTCGACATGCTGACGATCGATCCGCAAGGCCGCATCTTCGTCGCGTGGATCGACAAGCGGGATCTCGTCGCGGCGCACCGGGCGGGGCGTTCGTACGACGGCGCGGCGATCTACTACGCGGTGTCGACCGACGGCGGCGCGACGTTCGAGCCGGAACGCAAGGTGAGCGACCACACGTGCGAATGCTGCCGGATCGCGATGGCGATCGATGCCGGCGGCCGCGTGCAGGCCGCGTGGCGCAACGTGTTCCCAGGCCAGATCCGCGATCATGCGGTGGCGGTGCTGCCCGCGTCGGCGGACCGCGCGGTCGAGCCCGTGCGCGCGACATTCTCGAACTGGCATGTCGAGGCGTGCCCGGATCACGGGCCTGCGCTCGCGATCACGACGGATGGCGTGCGGCATCTCGCATGGTTCGGCGTCGTCGACGGCAAGGCAGACGTGTTCTATTCGCGACTCGATGCGAGCGGCGCGCCGCTCGGCACGCCGCTCGCGTTCGGCGACGATCCGGCGGCGCCGAACGAACAGGCGTCGCATGCGGCACTCGTCGCGCAGCGCGACACGCTATGGCTCGCGTGGAAGGCGTTCGACGGCGACACGATGCGCATCAGGCTGCGCCGGTCGGACGACGGCGGCATGCACTGGAGCGCGCCGCGCACGCTCGCGTACACGTCGGGCGCGAGCGACAACCCGCAACTGCTGGCCGACCGCGGACGCATCTATCTGTCATGGCGCACGCGCAACGACGGCTATCGATTGATCGACGTGGAGGCGCAGCAATGAAACGGATGGTTTTCGCACTCGCTGCGTTCGCGATTGTCGCGTCGGGCGTCGCGGGAGAAGCGCCGGCGCCGCAGCCGCTGCGCGCGTCGGAGGTCGCATCGCTCTATGCGAGCGGAAGCGGTGCGCCGCTCGTCGTCGAAGTGTGGTCGCTCGACTGCGGCTACTGCCGCGAGAACGCCGTGCATCTCGTCGAATGGCAGCGGCGGCATCCGCAGGTGCGCATCGCACTCGTCGCGCTCGACTCGCTCGACGAGCACGCGCAGGCGCTCGCCGGCGCGCTCGCGCAGATGCAACTGCCCGCGACGGTCAGGCAATACGCGAACGCGGAGCCGATGCCGGAACGATTGCGTGCGGCGCTCGATCCGGCGTGGCGTGGCGAACTGCCGCGCACGCTGTGGATCGGCGCGGACGGCACGCGGCGCGCGAAGAGCGGCTTGCTCACGCCGGCCGTGCTCGATGCTTGGCTGCAACATCGGGATTCCTGACGATCGGTGGGGAGGCGAAGGTCGTCGGCGCGAGTAAGCGATCCGGAATGCAGAAGAACGCGGCGCGCGGCCGCGAGAAAGGCGAGGGGACGGCGAGAAAGCGCCCGGCGGCCATGCGGCGCGCCGGGCAACGTCGTTATACGTCAGGCTCGCTTGAATAGCCGGATCACGAACAGCAGGATGACTGCGCCGATGACGGCGACGATCACCGAGCTGATGAAGCCGCCGCCGATGTGAATGCCGAGAATGCCGGCGAGCCAGCCGCCGATGACGGCGCCGACGATGCCGACGATGATGTCCACGAGCAGCCCGAAGCCGCCGCCCTTCACGAGCAGGCCGGCGAGCCAGCCGGCGATTGCGCCGATGATGAGCCACATAATCAAGCCATGAGCCATGGTGGTCCTCTCCTTTGTTGGTTCCCACGAATGAGCCGACGTCGGGCGCTACCTGTGACGTGACGCGGATCGCACGCCGATCCCGGAGCGTCGCACACGCAATTTACTGCAATAGGCGGGTCAGGATCGTTAAGTAATGTTACGCATCCCGTCCGGATTGACCAAATATTTTTTGCCGGACGAATGCCGATGCGCGCATTGAAATAAAAGCGTAAGAAAACGTGTGCCCGATTGGCTTGCGATGACGCGCTGCGTTGCGAGCGGCGCGCGTGCGGCGGCGCAGCGAATGGTTTTGACGGTAGCCGACGGTGGGCATGCGCACAGTGCGGTACGGCACCGTTCAGGCGGACGAATGAACGCGCAAGTGCGCTTGAGTTGAAACATGTCGAAGGCGGGGCGATCGATTGCGATCGCGCTGGCATCGCGCCAACGACGTCGAGCCACGTGACGGCGCTGCTTTATTCGGGACCGTTATCGGCGATTGGTTCGGACTGCTGTCCGGTATCGCTTGGAGCGCGACGACGGTTGTCGTGAGGAGAACGCGGCTGTCGATCCTGCCGCTGCTCGCGACCGTGACATGAGGATGACGCGCGGCTTCGGCGAGGCTGTCGCCGCGCGCGGACGCTTCGAATGTGCGCAACGCCGACAGAGGCGGAAGCTTCGACGTGTCTTGCGGATCGGGCCGCATGGGCGGGCTTGATCGGATCGATAAATGAAAAGGGCTGCGATGCTTTCGCATCGCAGCCCTTGAATCTGTTGGTGCCGGAGATAGGAGTCGAACCTACGACCTTCGCATTACGAATGCGCTGCTCTACCAACTGAGCTACACCGGCAACAAAGAAATGAAATTATAGGGAGCTACTGGAGGCTTGGCAAGAGGGTTGGCGAAAAAAAATCGATGTTTTTTGCCGCGCGGATAACGGCCCGATTCGTCGATATTTCGCGCAACCGATTCGCGCCGATTCGCGCCGGTTCGCCGTCATTCGACGAGTGCACATCGAACGGAGCGCGCCGGATGCGGCAGGGCGGTGCCGACGGCGGCGCCCCGACGCCCTCGGTCGTGCGTCAAGACTGCGCTTCCTGGTGATAGCGCGCGACGCGCTCGACTTCGTTCTTCGAGCCGAGAATCACCGGCACGCGCTGGTGCAGGCCCGTCGGCTGCACGTCGAGGATCCGCTGCAGGCCCGTCGTCGCCGCGCCGCCCGCCTGCTCGACGATGAACGACATCGGATTCGCCTCGTACATCAGCCGCAGCTTGCCCGGACGATCCGGCGTGCGCTTGTCGGCGGGGTACATGAAGACGCCGCCGCGGTTCAGGATCCGGTGCACGTCGGCGACCATCGACGCGATCCAGCGCATGTTGAAGTTCTCGCCGCGCGGGCCTTCGGCGCCTGCGTTCAGCTCGTCGACGTAGCGCTTCACCGGGTCGTACCAGTGGCGCGCGTTCGACGCGTTGATCGCATATTCGCGCGTGTCCTCCGGAATCCGCAGGTTGCTCTGCGTGAGCACCCACGAGCCGACTTCGCGGTCGAGCGTGAAGCAGTTCACGCCGTTGCCCGTCGTCAGCACGAATACGGTCTGCGGGCCGTACACCGCGTAGCCTGCCGCGACCTGCTCGGTGCCCGGCTGCAGGAACGACTGCTCGGTCGCCAACTGGCCGTCCGGGCAGCGCAGCACCGAGAAGATCGTGCCGATCGACACGTTCACGTCGATGTTCGACGAGCCGTCGAGCGGATCGAACACGAGCAGGTATTCGCCGCGCGGGTAATTTTCCGGGATCGGGAAGAACGTCTCCATTTCCTCCGACGCCATCGCGGCGAGATTGCCGCCCCATTCGTTCGCGTCGAGCAGGATCTCGTTCGACAGGATGTCGAGCTTCTTCTGCACCTCGCCCTGGACGTTCTCGCTGCCGGCCGTGCCGAGCGCATCGCCCAGCGCGCCCTTGCTCACGTTGTAGCTGATCGCCTTGCACGCGCGCGCGACCACTTCGATCAACAGGCGCAGGTCGGCGGGGAGGTTGTGGGTCTCACGCTGCTGCTCGATCAGATACTTGGACAGCGTGGTGCGTCGGGTAATGGACATGGGGAACTCCGAGAGGCTGAAGAATGCGTTGGATGTTGGGATAGGAATAGGCTCGATTTTACCCGTCGCGACCCGTGGCAGACGGTTTTTCGGCGAAAACGGGCCGCAAGCGGCGGGCGGCGCGCCGCCTACAGCAGCTCGATCTCGGGCAGCGACGCCGCGCTCGTCTCGCGCATCGTCGCGACGAAGTCGGCCGCGTACGCGCGCGTCGAGAACGCGGGCAGCGTCGCCGCGTAGAGCTCGCCCGACAGCGTCGAGCCGTCGGCGCGCAGCACCGGGCGCGCGCTCACGTAACGCTTGTCGAGGTAGGTCGCGACCGCCCACAGCGGCAGTGCCGCGACGCCGCGCCGGCTCGCGACGAGCTGCAGGATCGCGATCGTCAGCTCCGACGTGCGCCGCTTCGGCTCGATGCCGGCGGGCTTCAGCACCTGCCGGACGATGTCGAGCATCTCGTCGGGCACCGGGTACGTGATGAGCGTTTCGTCGCCGAAGTCGGCGGCCGCAAGCGACGGTTTTTGCGCGAGCGCGTGGTCGTTGCCGACGAGCCCGACGATCTGGAAGCGAAAGAGCGGGTGATAGTCGACCGCTTCGTCGGCGTCGGCCTCGGCGACGATCGCGAGATCCGCGCGGTCCTGGTGTAGGAGGCCGATCGGGTCCGCGTGAAAGCCCGACACGATGTCGAGCTCGACTTCCGGCCAGCGCTGCCGGAACGCGTCCATCGCGGGCATCAGCCAGTCGAAGCAGGTATGGCATTCGACCGCGATCCGCAGCGCGCCGCCCGTGCCGAGCGCGAGGCGCGCGATGTCGCGCTCGGCTTCCTCGATCGCGGGCACGACCTGCTCGGCGAGCGCGAGCAGCCGCTTGCCGGCCGCGGTGAACGTGAGCGGCGCGGACTTGCGCACGAAGAGCGGCAGCCCGAAGTGCGTCTCGAGCGCCTTCAACTGATGCGACAGCGCCGACTGCGTGAGGCACAGCACCTGCGCGGCGCGCGACAGGTTGCCGGTATCGCGCAGCGCGACGAGCGTCTGCAGATGCCGGAATTCGAGCGGGGAGCGGATCATCGCAGTGCGCGTCGCAGGGTTTGAAGTTGAAAAATATTCATGTTGTTCGGCAAAAACTTTCGTTTGAGTAATGATAGGGCAAATCCGATACTGCTGGTCACTTCTGGAGGATCGAGATGAGCACCGCACATATCCTGGGTTTTCCGCGCATCGGCGCGCAACGGGAACTGAAGTTCGCCCTCGAACGCTACTGGCGCGACGGTGCGTCGGCCGACGCCGAGCGCGCGCTCGTCGACACCGGCCGCGCGCTGCGCGCCGCGCACTGGCGCACGCAGCGCGACGCCGGGCTCGACTGCGTGACGGTTGGCGATTTCGCGTGGTACGACCACGTGCTGACGACGCTCGCGCATGTCGGCGGCCTGCCGCCGCGCTTCGGCTTCGACGCGCGCGCGCTCACGCTCGCCGATCACTTCGCGGCCGCCCGCGGCAACGCCGCTCAGCCGGCGATGGAAATGACGAAGTGGTTCGATACGAACTACCACTACCTGGTGCCCGAGTATTCGCCCGCGACGACGTTCGGGCCGGGCGTCGAGTGGCTCTTCGACGAGGTGCGCGAAGCGCGCGCGCTCGGCCACCGCGCGAAGGCGGCGCTCGTCGGCCCGCTCACGCTGCTCTGGCTCGGCAAGGCGCGCGACGGGCTCGCCGAGCGTCTCGATCTGCTGCCGCGCCTCGTGCCCGCGTATCGCGCGCTGCTCGCACGGCTGAAGGAAGAGGGTGTCGACTGGGTGCAGATCGACGAGCCGATCTTCGCGCTCGATCTGCCCGCCGCGTGGCGCGACGCGGCGCAGCCCGCGTACGAAGCGCTCGCGCCCGGCGCGCCGAAGCTGCTGGTCGCGACGTACTTCGACGACGCGAGCGAGCACGCGGCGCGGCTGAAGGCGCTGCCCGTCGCGGGCCTGCACATCGACCTCGTGCGCGGCGACGCGCAGCTCGACGCATTCGTCGCGGATTATCCGGCCGACAAGGTGCTGTCGTGCGGCATCGTCGACGGCCGCAACGTGTGGCGCAACGACCTCGACCGCTCGCTCGCGCGGCTCGCGCCGGTGCGCGACGCGCTCGGCGAGCGGCTGTGGGTCGCGACGAGCTGCTCGTTGCTGCACGCGCCCGTCGATCTCGCGCACGAGCCGAAGCTCGACGACGAGCTGAAGGCGTGGCTCGCGTTCGCGGCGCAGAAGACGCGCGAGGTCGCGGCGCTGCGCGACGCGCTCGTGAAGGGGCGCGCGGCGGTCGCGGCGGAGTTCGACGCCGCTGCTGCGGCGGCGGCCGCGCGCCGCACGTCGGCGCGCATCCACAATCCGCTCGTCAAGCGCCGCGTCGCGGCGCTGAACGACGCCGACGCGCGCCGCGCGAGCGCGTATCCGGCGCGCGCGGCCGCGCAGCGCGCGCGCTTCGACTTGCCGCCGCTGCCGACGACGACGATCGGCTCGTTCCCGCAGACGCCGGAGATCCGCCGCGCGCGCGCCGCGTTCAAGCAGGGCGTGCTCGATCACCTCGGCTATCTGGAGGCGATGCGCGAGCAGGTGCGCATCGCGATCGACAAGCAGCTCGCGTACGGCCTCGACGTGCTCGTGCACGGCGAGGCGGAGCGCAACGACATGGTCGAATACTTCGGCGAGCTGCTGTGGGGCTTCGCGATCACGAGCAACGGCTGGGTGCAGAGCTATGGTTCGCGCTGCGTGAAGCCGCCCCTCGTCTATGGCGACGTCTATCTGCCGGAGCCAATGACGGTGGGCTGGGCGTCGTATGCGCAGAGCCTGACGACGAAGCCGGTGAAGGGGATGCTGACGGGGCCCGTGACGATGCTGCAATGGTCGTTCGTGCGCGACGACCAGCCGCGCGCGACGACGGCGCTGCAGATCGCGCTCGCGCTGCGGCAGGAGACGCTCGATCTCGAGAAGGCCGGCATCGGGATGATCCAGATCGACGAGCCGGCGCTGCGCGAGGGATTGCCGCTGAAGGCGCGCGATCGCGCCGCGTATCTGGAGTGGGCGGTGCGCGCGTTCAGGATCGCGGCGTCGGGCGTCGCGGACGCGACGCAGATCCACACGCACATGTGCTATTCGGAGTTCGGCGACATCCTGCCGTCGATCGCGGCGCTCGACGCGGACGTGATCTCGATCGAGACAACCCGCTCGAACATGGAGCTGCTCGACGCGTTCGAGACGTTCGAGTATCCGAACGAGATCGGGCCGGGCGTCTACGACATCCATTCGCCGCGCGTGCCGCACTCGGACGAGATCGAGCGGCTCATCCTGCTCGCGCTCGAGCGGATTCCGGCGCAGCGCCTGTGGGTGAATCCGGACTGCGGGCTGAAGACGCGCGAGTGGGGGCAGGTCGACGCGGCGCTCACGGCGATGGTCGACGCGGCGAAGCGCGTGCGGCAGACGGTCGAGCAGACGGCGCTGGCCTGACGCGATTCGGCTGGGTTCGATCGAATACGGTCCGATAAGAAAGCCGGCATCGCATGGCGCGATGCCGGCTCGTTCGTCCGCGGCCGCCGGGAAAAGAGCCGCGGCCGCCCGCATCGTCCGTCAGGCGAGCGCCTTCTCGACGATCTCCCGCACGTCGCGCGACTGCGCGTTCGCGGCGACGCGTTCGAGCGCGTCGCGCATCCTGTCGCGCAGCGCCGGCGTGAAGCGGCGCCACAGCTCGAGCGCGCGCGCGAGCCGCGCGGCGACCTGCGGATTGAGCGCGTCGAGCGCGAGCACCTGGTCGGCCCAGAATGCATAGCCCGAGCCGTCGGCCGCATGGAACTGCGCGGGATTCGCCGTGCAGAAGCCGAAGATCAGCGAGCGCGCGCGGTTCGGATTCTTCAGGTTGAACGCCGGATGCGCGAGCAGCCTGCGCACGAGGTCGAGCGTCGGATGCTCGGGCGTGCCGCGCCGCGTCGCCTGCATCGAGAACCACTTGTCGATCACGAGCGCTTCCTTCTCGAAGCGGCGATAGAAATCGTCGAGCGCGCGATCGGCGTCGCGCGCGGCGTCGGCCGACGCGGTCGCCGCCGACAGCAGCGCGACGAGCGCGGACGCGCGGTCCGTCATGTTGTTCGAGGCGTCGTATTGCGCGGTGGCGAGACGGATCGCGTCGGCCGGCTCGTCGAGCTCGGCGAGGTAGGCGAGCGCGAGGTTCTTCAGTGCGCGGCGGCCCGCGTCGTCGGGCGTCGGCGCATACGCGCCCGGCGTCTGATGGCGCTCGTAGACCGCGAGCCAGTCGGCGGCGAGCGCGGTCGCGAGCTGGCGGCGCACGAACTGGCGCGCGCGATGGACGGCGGCCGGATCGGCTTGCGTCATCTGGTCGGCGAGGTAGGCCTCCGACGGCAGCGTGAGCGCGAGCTCGCGGAACGCGGGCGACAGCGTGTCGTCCGTCAGCACGCGCCTGAACGCGGCGACGAACGCGTCGTCGAGCGCGAGCGGCTGCTGCGCGGCCGCGCGCGCGGCGAGCGTGAGCAGCGCGCGCGTCGCGAGGCGCTGGCCCGCCTCCCAGCGGTTGAACGGATCGCTGTCGTGCGCGAGCAGGAACGCGAGCTCGTCGTCGCGGTAGTCGTATTCGACGATCACGGGCGCCGAGAAATTGCGCAGCAGCGACGGCAGCGGCGCTTCGTCGATGTCGGCGAACGTGAACGTCGTCTCGGTCTCGGTCAGCTCGAGCACGCGCGTCGTGCCCGACGCGGCCGCTTCGCCGTCGAGGCGCAGCGGCAGGTCGCGGCCGTCGGCGCCGATCAGGCCGATCGCGAACGGGATCAGGAGCGGCCCCTCCTGCGTGTCGCGTGCGGCGGGCGAGGTGTCGCCGTAGCCTTGCCGCAGCGTCACCGCGTAGCGCTTCGCGGCGGCGTCGTAAGCGGTGCGAACCGTCACGCGCGGGGTGCCCGCCTGGCTGTACCAGCGCTCGAACAGCGCGAGATCGCGGCCGTTCGCGTCGGCCATCGCGTGGCGGAAGTCGTCGCACGTGACGGCTTGTCCGTCATGACGCCGGAAGTACAGGTCCATCCCCTTGCGGAAGCCGTCGCGGCCGAACAGCGTCTGGTACATCCGCACGACTTCCGCGCCTTTCTCGTAGACGGTCATCGTGTAGAAGTTGTTGATCTCGACGTAGCTCTCGGGCCGCACCGGATGCGCCATCGGGCCCGCGTCCTCGGCGAACTGAAGCTGGCGCAGCACGCGCACGTCCTCGATGCGCTTGACCGCGCGCGCGGCGTCGTCGTCTTCGGCGCCCGCCGACATGTCGGCCGAGAATTCCTGGTCGCGGAACACGGTGAGGCCTTCCTTCAGGCTCAACTGGAACCAGTCGCGGCAGGTCACGCGGTTGCCCGTCCAGTTGTGGAAATACTCGTGGCCGACGACCGATTCGACGTTCGCGAAGTCGACGTCGGTCGCCGTCTCCGGATTCGCGAGCACGTACTTCGTGTTGAAGATGTTGAGCCCCTTGTTTTCCATCGCGCCCATGTTGAAGTCGCCGACGGCGACGATCATGAAGCGGTCGAGATCGAGTTCGAGGCCGAAGCGCCGTTCGTCCCAGCGGATCGAATGGATCAGCGAATCCATCGCGTGGCGGGTCTTGTCGAGATCCTGCGGCTCGACCCACACCTGAAGGAGCTTGTCCTTGCCGCTCGCCGATTTGATCGTCTCCTCGAGCTTGACGAGCGTGCCCGCGACGAGCGCGAACAGATAGCTCGGCTTCCTGAACGGGTCTTCCCACTTCGCGAAGTGGCGGCCGTTCGGCAGATCGCCGGAATCGACGAGATTGCCGTTCGACAGCAGCACCGGATACGCGGCCTTGTCGGCGCGCAGCGTGGCCGTGTACGACGCCATCACGTCCGGACGGTCGACGAAGTAGGTGATGCGCCGGAAGCCTTCCGCCTCGCACTGCGTGAAGAAGTTGCCGCTCGATACGTACAGGCCCGAGAGCGTCGTGTTCGATTCGGGCGCGCACGCGCTCTCGATCGTCAGCTCGAACGCGTCGGGCACGTTCTCGACGGCGAGGCCATGCTCGTGCACGCGCACCGCGTCGTACGGCTTGCCGTCGAGACGCGCGCCGGCGAACGCGAGCGCCTCGCCCATCAGCTCGAAGTGCGGCGCGGGCGCGGCGTCCGGGTTGCGGCGCACGCGCATCGTGTTCTTGACGATCGTGCGCGCCGGCTCGAGATCGAACTCGAGCGCGACGGTATCGATCAGGAACGCAGGCGGCGTGTAGTCGCTGCGGCGGATCACGGCGGAGGGAGCGGCGATGTCGGACATGGCGATCGTGGGCGTAGGAAAAGTATGGACACGCGCCGGGCGGGCGGCGCGGCGGCAAGGGCCCATTGTACAAAGCCTTTGCGCAAGGCGCGCGGGACGAACTTTTCGGCGGCGCGGGCGGTCTTCGTCATATCGGCGCGGCGTCGGCGCGACGGCGTATGATCCGGTCATCGCGCCGCCCGGCCAGCCCGCGCGGCGCCATTGACCCTGAGGACGAACATGAAACGCATTTCCTTCATCCGCGGCACGGCGCTCGTCGCGGGCGCCCTGATCGTGCTGCTGTCCGGCTGCACGTCCTACGTCACGACGCAGGTCACGGCATTCTCGAACTGGAGCGGCAACGACGCGACGCGCACCTACGCGTTCGCGCGGACCGCCGAGCAGCAGAACAGCCTCGAGCAGTCGACCTATGAGCAGATCGTCGGCAACGAGTTGTCGACCTATTCGTTCAAGCGCGTGCCGACGAAGGACGCGCGCTATCTCGTCCGGCTCGCGTACGGGATCAAGAGCGACTGGGTGTCGGTGCCTCAGCCCGTCTACTACGACCCGTGGTTCGGCCCCGGCCCGTACTGGCGCGGCGGCCCGTGGGGGCCATACGGTCCATGGGGACCGTTTCCAGCGGGCTACGTGAATCAGAGCTACCAGATTTTCCAGCGCTCGCTCGAGATCCGGATCACCGAGCGCGCGACGGGCACGGAGGTCTATAACGTCGCCGCGCGCAACGCGGGCGAAGGCTCGTCGCTGCTGCAGGCGATGCCGTATCTCGCCCGCGCGGCGCTCGCCGACTTCCCGCTCGGCAACGGCACCGTGCGCGCGGTGCGCCTGCCCGTCGACAAGAACGGCGCGCCCGCGCCGATGCCGTCGAACGAGCGCACGGTGCCGGCCGCGCCCGCATCCGGCGCAGCCGTCGCGCCGGCGCGTTGAAACGGCGAGCCGACGAATCGGCGAGCCGGCTCGCCGGCGCAGTGAAAGGGGAGCCGGGAAAAAGGCGAAGCGGCGAACCCGTGAAACGGCGCGATGCCGAACCGGGCGCCACGCCGGTTCGACAGCCGGCCGTCAGTTGCCGCGGCCGTTGCCGCTGCTGTTGCCGCAGCCGCCGTGACGAGCGGCTGCGATGCGCGGGGCGCGCGAACGTCTCGACGGCGGGCCGGCAGTTCCCTTCGCGCCGTCATACGTCGCCGTGGATGAACGCGAGCGCGCCGAGCACGATGAACAGCACGGCCGCGATGCCGTGAACGAGCTTCGTCGGCAGCCGGTGCGCGAAGCGGTCGCCGAGCAGGATCGCCGGCACGTTCGCGAGCATCATCCCGAACGTCGTGCCGGCGACGACGCCCACGTAATCCTGGAAGCGCGCGGCGAGCGCGACGGTCGCGATCTGCGTCTTGTCGCCCATTTCCGCGAGGAAGAACGCGACGAACGTCGCGCCGAACACGCCGAGCCGCGAGCGGTTCGCGTTCGCCTCGTCGGCGTCGAGCTTGTCCGGCACGAGGGTCCACAAGCCCATCCCGATGAACGAGATCGCGAGCGCCCAGCGCATCACCGTCGGCGTCAGATAGACGCCGAGCCACTCGCCGAGCGCGCCGGCGAAGCCGTGGTTGATCAGGGTCGCGGCGAGGACGCCGGCGATGATCGGCAGCGGCTTGCGGTAACGTGCGGCGAGGACGAGGGAGAGCAGTTGGGTCTTGTCGCCGATTTCGGCGAGGGCGATGGCGCCCGTCGAGATCAGGAAGGCTTCAGTCACGGAACGAATATCCCAGGGCCAGGTTGAACGCGAGCGACGATT
Source organism: Burkholderia sp. MSMB1589WGS (assembly GCF_001636105.1). NCBI lineage: Bacteria > Pseudomonadati > Pseudomonadota > Betaproteobacteria > Burkholderiales > Burkholderiaceae > Burkholderia > Burkholderia sp. MSMB1589WGS. Next base: position 946,019 of record NZ_LNJT01000007.1, on the reverse strand, counting down.
CGCCGCGCGCCGGGCCCATCTGCGGCGTGCGGTGAACCATCGGTCTCGCCAGGCCCTGCAGGCTGCGTCCGCCATGGCCGCGACGGCCAAGTCTGTTGACGGACGCCCCCGTCACGAGCACGCCGGGCGGCGTCGGCTCGAGCGGAGCGGCTACTCCCCAATGAGGAGCGGATTCTAGCACGCCTTTTTTGCACGAAGGGGGCGATTGTTGCGATCCGCCTGCCGCCTGCCGGGCCGCGCCGGGCCGGCCCGCGGTCCCGGCGGCCTTCGCGCGCTCAGCCCGCGTCGGCGGCGTCGCGCCGGTGCACGCAGCGGCCCGCCGCATACGTGCGATAGACCGCGCGATCGTCGCCGAGCAGCGCGAGCGCGAACAGCAGCTCCTCGAGCGATTCCGCGCGCGCTGTGCGGCGCGCGAGCAGCGGCGTCGCGGCCGGATCGAGCACGACGAAGTCCGCCTCCGCGCGCGGCGCGAGCGTGCCGATCGTCTCCGCGAGGTCGAGCGCGTGCGCGGCGCCTGCCGTCGCGAGCCAGAACATTCGCGTCGCGCTCAGATGATGGCCCGTCATCCGCGCGATCTTGTGCGCCTCGTTCATCGTCTGCAGCATCGAGAACGACGTGCCGCCGCCGACGTCGGTCGCGAGCGTGACGGCCATCTGCCGCGCGTTCGCGCGATCGAAGTCGAACAGGCCGCTGCCGAGGAACAGGTTCGACGTCGGGCAGTGCGCGGCGATCGCGCCCGTTTCGGCGAAGCGCCGGCGATCGTCGTCGTCGAGATGGATGCAGTGGCCGTAGACCGCGCGTCGGCGCAGCAGGCCGTAATGATCGTAGACGTCGAGATAGCTGCGCCGCTCGGGGAACAGCTCGGCCGCCCAGCGGATCTCGTCGAGATTCTCCGCGACATGGCTCTGGATGAACACGTCCGGATGAAGCTTCGCGAGCGCGCCGCACGCTTCGAGCTGCTCGGGCGTCGACGTCGGCGCGAAGCGCGGCGTGAGCGCGTACGACTGCCGGCCGCGGCCGTGCCAGCGGGCGATCAGCTCGGCGCTGTCGTCGTAGCCCGATTGCGCGGTGTCGCGCAGGAACTCGGGGCAGTGGCGGTCCATCAGCACCTTGCCCGCGACCATTCGCAGGCCGCGCGCGTCGCTCGCGTCGAAGAACGCGTCGGCTGACTGCTTGTGCACCGTGCAGTAGACGAGCGCCGTCGTCGTGCCGCACGCGAGCAGGGTGTCGAGGAAAAACTCGGCGATGTCGCGCGCGTGCGCGGAATCGGCGAAGCGCCGCTCGGTCGGGAACGTGTAGCGGTCGAGCCACGGCAGCAAGCCCGGCGCCGGCGACGCGATCATTTCGGTCTGCGGATAATGGACGTGCGTGTCGATGAAGCCGGGCACGATCAGCTTGTCGCGCATCTCGACGAGCGTCGCGTCGGGGGCGAGACGCGGCGCGAGCGCCGCATGGGCGCCCGCCGCGACGACGCGTCCGCCGTCGACGATCAGGAGGCCGTCTTCGTCGTACGCGATCGCATCGTCCGATTGCGCGGGATCGCCGTCGAACCTCAGCAGGCGGGCGCGGAAAGCGGTTTGAGTCATCGTTTGGAATCCGTATCGATTGAAATCAGAGCTGCGCGACGAGCAGCACCGACAGCGCGGCGACCACCCACATCGCGGGCTTCACGTCGCGGCGGCGGCCGGTGAAGAGCTTCAGCACGACGAACGCGAGAAAACCGTATGCGATGCCTTCGGTGATCGAGTACGTGAGCGGAATCAGGATCATCGCGAGGAACGCGGGGATCGCCTCGTCGAAGCGGTGCCATTCGATCTTCGTGATCGATTCCATCATGAACACGCCGACGAGCACGAGCGCGGGCGCCGTCGCGATCGCGGGCACGAGCGACAGGAGCGGCGACAGGAACAGGAACGGCACGAAGCACAAGCCCGCGATCACCGCGACAAGCCCCGTGCGGCCGCCCGCCGAGATGCCGGCCGCCGATTCGATGTACGCGTTCGCGGGGCTCGTGCCGAGCGGCGCCGACACGACGGCCGAGAACGCGTCGACGATCATCGACTGGCGGATGTTGCGCGGATTGCCGCCGGCATCGCGCAGGTTGCCCGCCTCCGAGATCGCCATGAAGGTCGACAGTGCGTCGAAGAACGCGGTGAACAGCATCACGAAGATGAACGGCCAGTACGCGAACTTCAGCGAACCGAGCAGATCGAGCTGGCCGAGCGCCGAGAAGTCCGGCGCGGCGACGAAGCCGTTCCAGTTGACGAGCGTCTTCGTCGCGATCGCGGCGGGCCAGTACGCGCTGCCGTCGCCCCACACACGGCCAATCGGGATCGCGAGCAGCGTCGTCGCGACGATGCCGAGCATCAGCGCGCCCGTCACGCGGCGCACGACGAGCACGGTCGTGATCGCGAGGCCGGCGAGAAACGTGACGATCACCGGATTGAGCGACGTCGCATGGACGATCGTCACCGGGTCGCCTACGATGAACTTCGCGTTCACGAGCCCGATCAGGCTGATGAACAGGCCGATGCCGCACGACACCGCGTGCCGCAGGCTGGCCGGAATCGCGTCGACGACGAGCTTGCGCGCGTTGAACGCGGCGAGCGCCGCGAACAGCACGCCCGCCCAGAACACGCAGCCGAGCGCGGTCTGCCAGGGCATCTTGCCGCCGTGGACCATCACGAACGTGAAGAGCGCGTTCATGCCCATGCCTGGCGCGACGAGCACCGGATTGCGCGCGTACAGGCCCATTGCGCAACTGCCGAGGAAGCTGACGATCACGGTCGCCGTCAGCGCGGCCGGAAACGGCACGCCCGCCTGCGACAGGATGCCGGGATTCACGACGATGATGTACATCGCGGTCAGGAACGTCGTCACGCCGGCGACGATCTCGGTGCGCAGCCGCGAGCCGGACTCGCGGATGCCGAAATGGCGCTCGAGCGCCGAGCGTTTCGCGGGCGCGGCGGTGCCTTGATAGAGGTCCATCGTTAAGCTCTCCTCAGAGTCTCGCGTCGGGCGCGCCGCGTCGCAACGCGCGCGCGCGTCGTGCGGCTGTCAGGCCGCGTGCCAGTGCGCGTCGAGCTTCGCGATCAGCGCCGCGCGTTCGTCGGCGCTCACGAACGACGCTTCGAAGCCGTTCCTGATCACCGTGTAGACGTCGGCCTCGCCAAGCTGCAGCGCGTCGACGGTCGCGAAGTAGTTTTCGTTGACGTAGCCGCCGAAATACGCGGGATCGTCGGAGTTGATCGTCACCGCGACGCCGCGATCGAGCAGCGCCTTCAGCGTGTGCTTCGTCAGGTCGTCGAACACGCGGAGCTTCAGGTTCGACAGCGGGCAGACGGTGAGCGCGATCTTCTCGCCGGCGAGGCGCGCGACGAGCGCCGCGTCCTCTGCGCTGCGCACGCCGTGATCGACGCGATCGACCTTCAGCACGTCGAGCGCTTGCGTGACGTATTCGGGCGGGCCTTCCTCGCCCGCGTGCGCGACGAGCTTCAGGCCCCGCTCGCGCGCCTTCGCGAACACGCGCGCGAACTTCGACGGCGGATTGCCGCGCTCGGACGAATCGAGGCCGACGCCGACGAGGCGCTGCGCGTAGCGCTCGAAGAGGGGCAGTGCCGCCTCGAATGTCGCGAGCGCGTCTTCCTCGGACAGGTGGCGCAGGAAGCACAGGATCAGCTTGCTCGAGAAGCCGCGCGCTTGCGCATCGGCGAGCGCGCGATCGATGCCGGCGACGACCGTCTCGATCGGCACGCCGCGCTCGGTGTGCGTCTGCGGATCGAAGAAGATCTCCGCGTGCGCGACGTGATCGGCGAGCGCGCGCTCGACGTACTCGGCCGTCATGTCGTAGAAATCCTGCTCGGTGAGGAGCACGCTTGCGCCTGCGTAGTAGATGTCGAGGAACGACTGCAGATCGGTGAACGCGTACGCGGCGCGCAGCGCGTCGATCGATTCGTACGCGAGCTTCACGCCGTTGCGCTGCGCGAGCTTGAAGATCAGTTCGGGCTCGAGCGAGCCTTCGATGTGGATGTGCAGTTCGGCCTTCGGCGCGCGGGCGATCTTGTCTTTGAATGTCGGGGTCATTGTGGTGTCGGTGGTCGTATCCTGGTTTGAATGATGGCGATTCAGCACGCGCTTGCGCCGGATGGCGAAGGCGACGCGGCCGCACGCTCGTTCGCGCGGCGCGCGTCGACGGTCTGCAGGATCTGCGCGGCGACGGCGATCGCGATTGCCTCGGGCGCCTTGTCGACGATGCCGGGCACGCCGACCGGGCATTGCATCCGCGCGATCTGCAGCGGATCGATGCCGCGCGCGGCGAGCCGGTGCTCGAACTGCATCCGCTTCGTGCGCGAGCCGATCATGCCGAAGTACGCGTAGTCGCCGCGCGCGAGAATCCGGTGCGCGAGCTCGAGATCGCGGGCGTGATTGTGCGTCATCACGACGAAGTACGCACCGGGCGGCGCTTCATCGACCGCTTCGTCGGGCGCGTCGTTCGCGTCGAGCGACAGGTTGCGGATGCCCGCGAGCGCGTCGGGCGGCGGGAATTGCGCGTCGCGTTCGTCGACCCAGCGCACGTGGCAGGGCAGCGTGCCGAGCACGCGCACGAGCGCCGCGCCGACGTGCCCCGCGCCGAACAGCACGACCGAAAACGTGTGCGGCGCGATCGTCTCGGTTAGCAGCGGCGCGTCGCCCATCTCCCACAACAGGCAGTCGGCGCGCGCGGCGTTCGGCCCCGACCCCGGTTCGGGCTCGCTCAGCATCACCGCGTCGGGGACGGGGCCGAACGACACGCTGCGCACGGTTGGCGCGCCCGCCGCCGTGCGCTTCGCGAGCGACGTGATCCAGCCGAGATCGGCGATGTCGAGCCGCTCGAATGCGAGCACGACCGCGCCGCCGCAGCATTGGCCGAGGCTCGGACCGAGCGCGAGCCGTTCGAGCCGGCGTGCGTGCGGCGTGTGCGCGCCTTCCTTCAGCAATTGTCGAGCGATCTCGATCGCCTTCCATTCGAGATGGCCGCCGCCGATCGTGTGGCGCGCGGCCTCGCGCGTGACGAGCATCTTCGTGCCCGCGTCGCGCGGCGCGGAGCCGTCGACGCGCGCGACCGTCACGAGGACGGCCGCGTCGCCTCGGGCGAGCAGATGCTGCAGGTCGGTGAGCCAGGTTTCCATCCGGCGTTTCTCCTGATCGTGAATCAGGCCGTGGCGGCCGGGCGGGCGGCGGTTGCCGCGTGAAGCGCGCATCGCGCGCGGGCGCACTTCATGTCGCGGCGCGGCGAACGTGCGATTGCAGCGCGAGCCCACGGCATGCTGCGCGCGAAGCCCGTGCGGCCGGCTTGCTCGCTGTGGCCGAAGCCGATGCGGGAAACGTTGTCGATGCGGCAAGGACGAGCGGCGGCGCGGACGAAGCCGCGGCGGGACATGCGGATGGTTTGCGTTGTCATGGCGAATCCACGGGACATTGCGGATCAGGCGCGCGTTACGCAGGGTCGAGAGGCTCCCGCCTCGCGCACGTAGATCGCCATCCGGAAACGAAGATAGCACCGCAAAAAAGCGGCGGTATGGCCTGGCAATGATGCGGGCTATTCGGCGGCGATCATGATGCACGTAGGATTCGCGCGCCGGGCCGAAGTTGCCGGCGGCGGGAAACCGTTGCCCCGCGAGGGTCGCGGCGGGGCGGGAGGCGGGTGCGGCGCCGGCGGGCGCGTCGGCGCCGGGGCCGTCGCGCCCGGGAAAACGAGCAGTGGCGGCGACGGCCGCGCGGCGCAATCCGTCGCGATTGCGCCGCGCCGACGCGCCGACGCCGATCAGCGCAGCCGGCCGCGGTGGCGCAGCAGGCTCACGGCAACGGGCACGACGATCAGCGCGAACGCGATCAGCGCCCAGCCGGGCAGCAGGATGCCGAAGATCGGCGGATAGACGGTCTCGCACAGCCCGGCGACCTTGAACACGCCCGGCAGCCAGTGCGCGGGCGGCAGGCTGTCGACGACGGGCTGCAGCGCGTCGAAGCCGCAACTGAAGCCCGGATTGAGCTGCACGTACAGGTGGCGCGCCGCGGTGCCGACGCCCGCGGCGGCTGACAGCACGATGAGCGCCTCGGCCACCGCGATGCCCGCGCCGCTCGTCACCCCCGCGCCGATGAACGCGAACACCGCGATCAGCACGAAGAAATAGCGCTGGATGATGCACAGCGGGCATGGGTCCTCGTTTTTCACGTACTGCAGATAAAGCGCGCCGGCGAGAAGCGCGAGGCATACGAGGCCCAGCAGCACTAGCAGGCGTCGTTCGCGGCGCAGCGAGAGCGTCAGATGGTTCATCGAAACGGAGTTCCTTCGAGCGGTCGGGAAAATCAATCGTCGGATTTTAACGCGAACGCCGCGCCGCTTTCCGACGGCGCGGCATCCGGCGCGCAAGCGGCGCTCAGCGAATCGTCGCGAGCAACGCTTCGACCGCCTGGCCGATCGCGAGCAGCGCGTCGTCGTGGTGCGGCGCGGCGGCGAGCATCAGGCCGACGGGCGCTGTGTCGCGCGGATGGCACGGCAGCGACAGCGCGCACGCGTCGAGAAAATTGAACGCGCTCGGGTTGCGCAGCACGAGCGCGTTCATGCGCGTGAACGCGTCGTCGTCCTGTTCGAGCTCGGCGATGCGCGGCGGCGCGATGGGCACCGTCGGCGCGACGAGCGCGTCGAAGCGCTGCCACACGGTGCGCGCCGCCTCGTCGATGAGCGCCGCGCGCGCGGCGACGAGATCGAGGTAATCGGCGGCGCTCGCCGGCTCGCCCCTCAGGATGCGCGCGAGCACGCGCGGATCGTACGCGTCGCGGTGGCGCGCGACGAGCGGGCGATGCCACGCGTACGCCTCGATCGAAGCGAAACCGAAGCGGTTGATGTCGGGCAGCGTGTCGAGCGGCGCGAAGCGCGCGTCCGACACGATCGCGCCCGCCGCCTCGAGATGCTTGAGCGCGGCGTCGAGCGACGCCGCGACGTGCGCGTCGACGCCATCCGTCACGTAGTTCGTCAGCAAGCCCAGCCGTACGCCTTCGAGCGGCCGCGCGGCGCTCACGTGCGGCTCGAGGCCCGCGAGAATCCGGTCGACGAGCGCGCAGCACGCGACCGATACGCCGATCGGGCCGAACGAATCGAGCGTCGTCGACAGCGGCACGCCGCCTTGCTTCGGAATCCGGCTCGCGGTCGGCTTGAAGCCCGTCAGCCCGCAGAGCGCGGCGGGAATCCGGATCGAGCCGCCCGTGTCGGTCGCGAGCGCGACGGCCGCCATGCCGTCCGCAACCGACGCGGCCGCCCCCGACGACGAGCCGCCCGCGATCCGCTCGTCGCCCGGCACGCCGCGCCGGTACGGCGAGCGCGGCGTGCCGTAGTGCGGATTCAGGCCCAGGCCGGAGAACGCGAACTCGCTCATGTTCGTGCGGCCGACGAGCACGGCGCCCGCGCGCTTCAGGCGGGCGACCGTGACGGCGTCGGCGGCCGCCGGGGGCGCGTCGGCTAGCACGCGGGAGCCCGCGCGCGTCACCTGGCCCGCGACGTCGAACAGGTCTTTCACCGACACCGGGATGCCCGCGAGCGGCGACAGCACGGTGCCCGCCGCGCGCAGGCGATCGTGCGCGTCGGCGGCGGCGCGCGCGCCTTGCGCGTCGACCTCGGTGAATGCGAGCGCGCCTTGTCCCGCCGGATCGGCGATCCGTTCGAGCGCGGCTTCGACGAGCGCGCGGCTCGTCGTCGTGCCGGCGGCGAGGTCGGCGGCGAGTCGGGCGAGCGGCGGGAAGGGGGCGAAAGTGGTCATGGCGGTATCGGGCTGGATCGGGTTGGCGAAGCGCCGCGCGAAGCGGCCCGGAACGCTCCGGCGCGTCGCGAAGCCGCGCGATGGAGGGCGGCGGGCGGGTTCGCGCATTGTAGAACAGCGGTGCGTCGCGGAGGCGAGGGTCGCGAGCCGGGCATGAAATCGCGAAGTCGATGCGCTCGCGTGGCGCGCCTTGTCGCGCCGCTGCCGTTGCGATGCCGCCGCGCGTCGTTTCGTCGGTCGAATCGCACGTCGAATCGTGCGTGTCGTCGCGCAATTGCAACGCGCGTCGGCGTGAATTCGACACAGCGTTGCAACAATATTGACGAAATTCTGTCGGTTTGCCGTCGATCGTGTACTGAAGCATAATGAATCTTTGTTGATTCTCCGCGTGACCGACGCGCTAGACCTTCGTCATGAGCGAAAACACGTCCGCAAGAGCCGACCAGTCCGGTTCTTCCTCTTCTTCCGCCGCGACGCCCTCCGGGCACGCCGGCCCGGCTTCCGCGCCGTCTCCCGTCTCCGACAAACCGCCCGCGGGCGCGACTGTTCACGTCGGCGCGTTCGCCGCGCAGATCGCCGCCGCGCAGGACGTCGGCGATCCCGGCTCGGCGCCGACCGGCACGATCGCCGAGCCCGGCGCGCCCGGCATTGCGGCGGGCGGCGCGGCCGTGGAGCCGGCGGCAACCGCGCACGGCGCGCCTGCCGCCGCGCCCTCGGGCGCGACGAGCGCAGGCGCATCGGCGGCGGGCGCCGCAGGCTCCGCCGCGCACGCGAAAGCCGGCTCGCCGCCGCCGGGCTTCGGCGCGCAACCCGATTTCGAGACGTCGCGCCCGCCGCCCGCGAGCGCGGCCGCGCCTGCGCCGCCCGCCTACCTGAAACAGAGCGACACGCCGTGGTCGGTGTTCGGACGGATCATCGCGGCGCGCGCGCGGCGGCTCTTCGACCGCGCCGGGCAGCGAATCACGCAGCGCACGCTGCGCATCGGCGTGTCGGCGCGCATCTTCCATCCGGAGGTGGGCGCGCCGGGGCTGCGCGGCAAGACGCTGCAGTATCTGGAGGAATCGATTGCGCACTGGGTGATGTCGCGCGACGTGCTCGTGTTCATGATTCCGACGGTCGGCCATCAGGGGATGCTGCATCCGAGCAACATCCGGCTGCGCGACTACGCGAAGCATCTCGACGGTCTGTTGCTGCAAGGCGGCGCCGACGTGTCGCCGCAGACCTACGCGGCGTCCGACGCGCGTCCCGAATGGCCCGGCGATCGCGTGCGCGACATGTACGAGCTCGAGCTGCTGCACGAGTTCATCGAGTCGGGCAAGCCGGTGCTCGGCGTGTGCCGCGGCTGCCAGCTCATCAACGTCGCGTTCGGCGGCTCGCTCTATCAGGACATCGCGACCGACGTGCCGACCGCGGGCGCGCACGTCAGCGAGCACTACGACCAGCACCGGCACGCGATCCGCTTTCCGGACGGCTCGACGCTCGCGAACATGTTCCCCGGCCGCCGCGAGGCGATCGTCAATTCGATCCACCATCAGGCGATCCGCGACATCGGCCGCGATCTGAACATCGAGGCGGTGTCGGCGGAAGACGGGATCATCGAAGGGGTCCGCTATCGCCGCGCGCCGTTCGTCGTCGGCGTGCAATGGCATCCGGAGTTTCATCGCGCGGGCGGCCCGGAGCTGCTCGACTGCACGCCGCTTCTCGACACGTTCCTGCGCGCGGCGCGCGAGACGCGGCTGTAGCCGGCGCGACGCGATTTCCCCGCGAGCAGGAAAGAGACGGGCCGCGCTTCGGTGCGGCCCGTCGTTCGTTCGGCGTCCGGAGCGTCGGCCGGATGATCGCGCGATCGCGCCGCGCGTAAGAAGACGTGTAAAAGGACTCGAAAAGCGCTTTTTTTCAAATGCCTTTCGGATTGCTTCGCAAGCGGCGCTTTGACGCATCTCGCCGTCGTTCGCAGTAAGATGGCGGACGCCGCGCAGCGCATCATCGATCTGCGCGGCCCCCGGCGCGCCGGGGCAAGAAACACGATGTGACATGCGCCGTGCGCCGCCCTCGGGGCAGCCGCGGCGCAGCCTTATCGAGAGAGACATGACTACCGCGTCCCCCGCAATCCAGCAGGAATCCAAGGCCAGGACCGTGTTCCGCGTCGTCAGCGGCAACTTCCTGGAAATGTACGACTTCATGGTCTACGGCTACTACGCGTCCGCGATCGCCAAGACCTACTTTCCGAGCGGCAACGCGTTCGCCTCGCTGATGCTGTCGCTGTCGGTGTTCGGCGCGGGCTTCCTGATGCGTCCCGTCGGCGCGATCGTGCTCGGCGCGTACATCGACCATCACGGCCGCCGCAAGGGCCTCATCCTGACGCTCGCGTTGATGGCGCTCGGCACGCTGACCGTCGCGACGATTCCGGGGTACGCGACGATCGGCGTGCTCGCGCCGGTTCTCGTGCTGCTCGGCCGCCTGCTGCAGGGCTTCTCGGCGGGCGTCGAGCTGGGCGGCGTGTCGGTGTACCTGTCGGAGATCGCGACGAAGGGCAACAAGGGCTTCTACACGTCGTGGCAGTCGGGCAGCCAGCAGGTGGCCGTCGTGTTCGCCGCGTTCGTCGGCGTGCTGCTGAACCGCGCGCTGCCCGTCGAGCAGATGACGTCGTGGGGCTGGCGCATCCCGTTCCTGATCGGCTGCCTGATCGTGCCGTTCCTGTTCCTGATCCGCCGCTCGCTGAAGGAGACCGACGAGTTTCTCGCGAAGCGCCGCCGTCCGAGCATGGGCGAGATCATGAAGTCGATGCTCGAAAACTGGGGCGTCGTGCTCGCTGGCATGGGGATGGTCATCATGACGACCGTGTCGTTCTACATGATCACCGCGTACACGCCGACGTTCGGCAAGGAAGTGCTGCACCTGTCGGCGACCGACGCGCTCGTCGTGACCGTCTGCGTCGGGCTGTCGAACCTGGTCTGGCTGCCGCTGTCGGGCGCGCTGTCCGACCGGATCGGACGTCGCCCGGTGCTGATCGCGTTCACGGCGCTCACGATCCTCACCGCGTATCCGGCGATGCAGTGGCTCGTCGGTTCGCCGTCGTTCCTGCGGCTGCTGACCGTCGAGCTGTGGCTGTCGTTCCTGTACGGCTCGTACAACGGCGCGATGGTCGTCGCGCTGACCGAGGCGATGCCGGCCGACGTGCGCACCGCGGGCTTCTCGCTCGCGTACAGCCTCGCGACGACGATCGGCGGCTTCACGCCGGCGATCTCGACGCTGCTGATCCACGAGACCGGCAACAAGGCGGCGCCGGGGCTCTGGCTCGGCCTCGCCGCGATCTGCGGGCTGATCGCGACGCTCGTGCTGTACCGGTCGCCGGAAGCGCGCAAGCAGTACAAGACGACTTGAGCGGACGGGCGGCCCGCCGCGAGCGGGCCGTCGTCGGCGAATCGGAAAACGGAGCGCGTCGCGCTCCGTTTTTGTTCGGGCGAAACGTTGGCGTGGGCGCGCAGCGAAGACGCCGGGGCAAGCCGCGAGCCGTGAGGGCGTGCGAGCGCAGCATCGACGAATCGATCATGTCGCGGCGAGAAAGCGAGAGGGCGAGAGGGCGAATCCCGTCGGACGCATCCTGGACGCGAAGCTCATACGGTCAAAAGGGGCACGCACGAATGCGCGCGCGCCGTCACCCGCGTGCGATCTCGCCCGCGACGGCCGCGACCACGTCGTCCCAGCGTCCCGGCTCCGATTGCCGGACGAGCCGCGCGCGCGGATACCACGGGCTGTCGTTGCCCGTGCTCCAGCGCCAGTCGGCGGCGACGGGCAGCATCAGCCACAGCGGCTTGTCGAGCGCGCCCGCGAGGTGGGCGACCGCGGTGTCGATCGAGACGACGCCGTCGAGCCGATCGATGAGCGCGGCCGTCGCCGCGAAATCGGTCAGGCCGTCGAGCCGATGGATGCGAGCCGCATCCGGATGCGCGTCGAGCGCCGCGCGCTCGGTATCCGTCAGCGTCGGCTGCAGCACGATCCAGTCGATGCCGGCGAGCGCGAAGAGCGGCGCGAGCGCATCGAGCGGCAACGCGCGATTCTCCTGCACCTGCGCGCTGCCGGACCATGCGATGCCGAGCTTGCGCTTCGCCTGCCCGCCGAGCGAGCCGCGAAAACGGCGGCGCGCGGCGTCGGGCACGTCGAGATACGGCGTGCGAGACGGGATCGAGTCGTATTCGAGCCCGAGCGCGAACGGCAGGCTCAGGAGCGGGCAGACGAGATCAGCGGCGGGCGTTTGCGCCGCATCGGCCGACACGACGCTCACGCGCCAGCGCGCGGCCATCGGCGCGACGAGCGGCAGCAGCGTGGGCTGGACTTGCAGGATCAGCCGCGCGCAGCGCGCGCGCGCGAGCGGCACGAGCCGCACGAACTGCAGCGTGTCGCCGAAGCCCTGCTCGGCGCGCACGAGCAGCGTGCGGCCCGCGATCGGCTCGCCTTGCCAGCGCGGCAGCGGCCCGAGCGGCGCCGCGCCCGGCAGCGCATGCCGCGCTTCGTACGCGGGCAGGCCGCGTGCGAAGTCGCGCAGCGTGAGCAGCGTGACCGCGCGATGCATTTGCGCGAGCGCGTGCGACGGATCGAGCCGCAGCGCCTGATCGAACGCGCGCAGCGCCATCTCGTGCGCGCCGAGCGCGTGATGCGCGGTGCCGAGGTTGAGCCAGGCGAGCACGAACGACGGATCGAGCCCGACCGCGCGCTCGTAATGCGGCAGCGCGTCGCGATGGCGGCCGAGCGCCGCGAGCGCGTTCGCGAGCCCGAACAGCGCGAGCGGGAAGCGCGGCTGCAGCGCGAGCGCGGATTCGAACGCGCGCAGCGCCTGCGCATGCCGGCCGACCGCGTCGAGCGCGTTGCCGAGATTGAAATGCGCGGCGACGAAGCGCGGCTCGGCGGCGAGCGCCGCGCGAAAATGCGCGACCGCCTCGTCGGTATCGCCGAGCGCGGCGAGCGCCATCCCTAGGTTGTTGTGCGCGCCCGCGTGGCCGGGGCGCAGTGCGAGCGCGCGGCGAAACGCCGCAAGCGCGCCGTCGTGCCGGCCGAGCGCGTTGAGCGCGTTGCCGAGGTTGTTGTGGATCGACGCGTCGCCGGGCGTGAGCGCGAGCGCGCGCTCGAACGCGTCGACCGCGTCGTCGTGGCGCTCCTGCGCCGCGTACGCGTTGCCGAGGTTGTAATGCGCGAGCGGAAACTCCGGCGCAAGCGTGAGCGCGTTGCGAAAGCGCTCGATCGCTTCGTCGAGCCGGCCGAGCGCCTTGAACGCGTTGCCGAGGTTCAGTTGCAGCGCCGCGTCGTTCGGGCGCAACTCCACCGCGCGGCCGACGAGATCGGCTGCTTCTTCGTGCCGGCCCTGCTGATGGCGCAGCACGCCGAACAGGTGCAGCGCGTCGGCATCGGCGGGATTGGTGGCGAGCGCCGCCCGGTAGCCGTGCTCGGCATCGTCGAGCCGGCCGGCGCGGTGCGCGGCGAACGCGCGGTCGAAAGCGGATTCCATGACGCGGGACAAACGGGAAACCCCGCATTTTCCCATACCTCGAACCGCGCCGGCCGAATCCACCGGTGCGGCCGCCCGCTATGGATGCGGTGCGGCGGCGGGCGTAGACTGCGGATGTTGCGTATCGACGAGGTCCTTATGGCAGTCGTTCCGCTCGCCACGCCTCCCGTGCTGATCGTCGGCGCCGGGCCGACCGGGCTCGCCGCCGCGCTTTGCCTTGCGCGCGCCCGCGTGCCGTTGCGAATCGTCGACAAGGCGGCGCAGCCCGCGCGCCATTCGCGCGCGATCGGCATCCAGGCCCGAACGCTCGAGCTCCTCGAGCAGCAGCGCGTCGTCGACCGGTTCGTCGAGCTCGGCCATCGCGCGCGCGTCGCGATCCTGTACTCGGCCGGGCAGCGTATCGCCGAGCTCGACTTCGATCCGCTGCAAACGCGCTATCCGTACCTGCTGTTTCTCGACCAGACCGTCACCGAGCGTTTGTTGGCCGAGCATCTCGCGACGTTCGGCGTCCACGTCGAGCGCGGCGTGACGCTCACGCACTGCGGAGAGCCGGAAGGCGCGCTCGACGTCCGGCTGCGCCACGGCGACGGCCGCGACGAGCGTCTGCAGCCGTCGTACGTCGTCGCGGCAGACGGCGCGCACAGCACCGTCCGGCGTCTGCTCGACGTCGATTTCGTCGGACATGCGTTCGAGCAGACGTTCATGCTCGCCGATCTCGACGTCGGCGCCGACTGGCCGGACGACGAGATTCATTTGTTCACGACGGGCGACGGCATTGCCGGATTGTTTCCGATGGGCAACGGCCGCTACCGGCTCGTCGCCGATCGGCCGCCGCGCAACGGCGCGCTCGACGACGAGCACGGGCCGTCGCTCGACCTGTGCCGCGAAATCGTGCGCGCGCGCGTGACGCCGGATCTGAAGATCGGCGATCTTGCGTGGTCGTCGTATTTTCATCTGCACAGCCGAATGGTCGCGAAGCTGCGCGTCGGGCGCGTGTTCTTCGCGGGCGACGCGGCGCACGTGCACAGCCCGGCGGGCGCGCAGGGGATGAACACGGGTATCCAGGAGGCGTTCAATCTCGGCTGGAAGCTCGCGCGCGTGCTGGCCGGCAACGCGCCCGAGCGGCTGCTCGACACGTATCACGCGGAGCGCCATCCGATCGAGCGCGACATGCTGCGGCAGACGAGCTTCGCGACACAGCTCGTCGAGGCGGACCGCGGGCCGCTCAAGCTGCTGCGCGATCACGTCGTGCCGATCCTCGCGTCGTTCGGGCCGCTGCGCGATGCGGCGCGCCGCACGGTCAGCGAGCTCGCGATCCAGTATCGGAAGAGCCCGCTCACGCTCGAGCGCGTGCTCGACGGCGGGCCGCGCGCGGGCGAGCGCGCGCCGGACGCGCTCGTGCAGGTGCTCGACGGGCCGCTGGGCAAGGCGCCCGGCGTCGCGCGCCTCTTCGATCTGCACGATCCCGCGCATTTCACGCTGCTCGTGCTCGAGCCGCGCGAGGCGATTGACGACACGTTGCCGTCGGACCCCGGCGAGGACGGCCGCGCGCTCGCCGACGCGCTCGAGCGGATCATGCCGGGCGCGGTGCGCTGCTGGCGCGTGACGGATGCGCAAGGCGAGGGCGCGCCGCTGCTGGCCGATGCGTACGGGCGCGCGCGGCCCGTGTTCTACCTGCTGCGCCCGGACGGCTACGTCGCCGCGCGCGGCCGCCCGGCGACCGATGCGAACGCGTTGCTGCGCCATTGCGAGACGTGGTTCTCGGGAATGCGGCTCGAAGGCTGAAGACGACGGCGCGCCCGGCGGGCGCAGCGCCTGCGCCCGTCCTACGCGGCGTGCGGCGCGACGGGCGAGGCAGGCGCCGGCTCGAGCGACGCGCGGTGCCTGTCGATCGCCTCGCGAACGATCGGTGCGACGCTTTGCGCGGTCTCGTCATGCGGATCGTCGAGCGCGGCGAGGAGCGCGCGGCGCATCCGCGGCTCCCAGAAGCGCCGGATGTGGTCTGCGATGCCCGCGACCGCCTCGTCGTGATCCGGCATCGACGCGAAGAACGCGCCGATCTGGTTCGCCATGTCGATCAGATGTCGGCTTTCCATGTCGACCTCACTTGCCCGATGCCGTTGCCGGCGCGCCCGCCGCCGTGCGCCGCTCGAGCAGCGCGAGCTGCTCCGCGCGAAAGCGCGTGTACGCGCGCTGCCACTCGGACGGTTGCGCGACGGGCGCGACCTGCACGGCCGTCACCTTGTACTCGGGGCAGTTGGTCGCCCAGTCGGAGCTGTCGGTCGTGATCACGTTCGCGCCGGATTCCGGGAAGTGGAACGTCGTGTAGACGACGCCCGGCTGCATCCGCTCGGTGACGAGCGCGCGCAGCACCGTCTGCCCCGCGCGCGATTCGACGCCGACCCAGTCGCCCGTCCCGATCCCGCGATCGTTCGCGTCGTGCGGATGGATCTCAAGCCGGTCCTCGCCGTGCCAGCGGACATTTTCCGTGCGGCGCGTCTGCGCGCCCACGTTGTACTGCGACAGGATCCGGCCTGTCGTCAGGATGAGCGGATAGCGCGGCGTGACCTTCTCCGGCGAAGCGATGTACTGCGTGATCATGAACTTGCCCTTGCCGCGCACGAAGTGATCGACGTGCATCGTCGGCGTGCCTTCGGGCGCCGCGTCGTTGCACGGCCACTGGACGCTGCCCAGCTCGTCGAGCAGCGCGTACGACACGCCCGCGAACGTCGGCGTGAGACGCGCGATCTCGTCCATGATCTCGGACGGATGCGCGTAATGCATGTCGTAGCCGAGCGCGCGCGACAGCATCAGCGTCACCTCCCAGTCCGCGTAGCCGGAAAGCGGCTTCATCGCGCGGCGCACGCGCGAGATCCGGCGCTCCGCGTTCGTGAACGTGCCGTCCTTCTCGAGGAAGGTCGCGCCCGGCAGGAACACGTGCGCATACTTCGCGGTTTCGTTCAGGAAGATGTCCTGCACGACGAGGCATTCGAGCGACGACAGCGCGGCCGCGACATGCTGCGTGTTCGGGTCCGACTGGACGATGTCCTCGCCCTGGCAGTAGAGGCCCTTGAAGCTGCCGTCGAGCGCCGCGTCGAACATGTTCGGGATGCGCAGGCCGGGCTCCGGCTGCAGCGTCGTCGACCACGCTTCGTCAAAGAGCGCGCGCACCGCGGCGTCGCCGATGTGCCGGTAGCCGGGCAGCTCGTGCGGGAACGAGCCCATGTCGCACGAGCCCTGCACGTTGTTCTGCCCGCGCAGCGGGTTCACGCCCGCGCCCTCGATGCCGAGGTTGCCCGTCGCCATCGCGAGATTCGCGATGCCCATCACCATCGTCGAGCCCTGCGCATGCTCGGTCACGCCGAGCCCGTAGAAGATCGCGGCGCGTCCGCCCGTCGCATACAGGCGCGCGGCGGCGCGCACCGCGTCGGCCGGCACGCCGGTGACGTCCGCGGTTGCCTCGGGCGAGTTCTCGGGCTGCGCGGCGAACGCGCGCCACACGTCGAACGCATGCGGCTCGCAGCGCTCGGCGACGAATGCCTCGTTGACGAGGCCCTCGGTGACGATCACGTGCGCGAGCGCGTTGACGAGCGCGACGTTCGTGCCGGGGCGCAATTGCAGATGATGGACGGCCTTCACGTGCGGGCCATCGACGAGATCGATCCGGCGCGGATCGACGACGATCAGCTTCGCGCCCTCGCGCACGCGGCGCTTCAGGCGCGAGCCGAACACCGGATGGCCGTCGGTCGGATTCGCGCCGATCACGACGATCACGTCGGCCGAGCCGACCGACGCGAACGTCTGCGTGCCCGCCGATTCGCCTAGCGTGACCTTCAGGCCATAGCCCGTCGGCGAATGGCAGACGCGCGCGCAGGTATCGACGTTGTTGTTGCCGAACGCCGCGCGCACGAGCTTCTGCACGAGGTACGTCTCCTCGTTCGTGCAGCGCGACGACGTGATGCCGCCGATCGAATCGCGGCCGTGCCTGTCCTGGATGCGGCGGAACCGCGCGGCCGCATGGCCGATCGCTTCGTCCCAGCTCACTTCGCGCCAGGCATCGGTGATCTTCTCGCGGATCATCGGCTTCGTGATGCGGTCCTTGTGCGTCGCGTAGCCCCACGCGAAGCGGCCTTTCACGCACGCGTGGCCTTCGTTCGCCTGACCGTTCTTGTGCGGCGTCATCCGCACGACCTGCTCGCCCTTCATCTCCGCCTTCAGCGAGCAACCGACGCCGCAGTACGCGCAGGTCGTCACGACCTCGTGCTCGGGCTGGCCGAGCCGCACGACGCTCTTCTCGACGAGCGTCGCGGTCGGGCACGCGGCGACGCATGCGCCGCACGACACGCATTCCGAATCCATGAACGCCTCGTCCGCGCTCGCCGCGACGCGCGATTCGAAGCCGCGCGCGGCGATCGTCAGCGCGAACGTGCCCTGCGTTTCCTCGCACGCGCGCACGCAGCGATTGCAGACGATGCACTTCGACGGATCGTAGCTGAAGTACGGATTCGATTCGTCCTTCGCGTCGTTCAGATGGTTCTTGCCGTCGAAGCCGTAGCGCACCTCGCGCAGGCCGACCGCGCCCGCCATGTCCTGCAGCTCGCAATCGCCGTTCGCCGCGCACGTGAGACAGTCGAGCGGATGATCGGAGATGTAGAGCTCCATCACGTTGCGGCGCAGGTCCTGCAGCCGGTCGCTTTGCGTGCGCACCTTCATGCCGGCCTCGACGGGCGTCGTGCACGACGCCGGATAGCCGCGCCGGCCCTCGATCTCGACGAGGCACAGGCGGCATGAGCCGAACGGCTCGAGCGAATCGGTCGCGCAGAGCTTCGGCACGTTGATGCCGGCCTCGATCGCCGCGCGCATCACCGACGTGCCGGCCGGCACCGTGACCGTGCGGCCGTCGATGTCGAGCGTGACGTCGGCGTCGGCGTGGCGCTTCGGGGTGCCGTAGTCGGTGTCGTCGAACGGATCGGCGCGGCGCGCTTGCGCCGCGCTCTTGCACGCGCACTGGCCGGAGCCGCAGCCTTGCCGGGACGAATCGAATGCGGAAGAGGTCATCGGGGCTCCTGCTGTCAGGCCGTGGCGGGCGCCGCGCCGCTCGCGTGCGCGGCGAGGCCGAAATCTTCGGGGAAGTGGTCGAGCGCGGACAACACCGGGTACGGCGTCATGCCGCCCATCGCGCAGAGCGAGCCCGCGGTCATCGTGTCGCACAGGTCGCGCAGCAGGCGCACCTGCTTTTCCGACGTGTCGCCCGCGCGGATCTTCGCGATCGTCTCGACGCCGCGCGTCGAGCCGATCCGGCACGGCGTGCACTTGCCGCACGATTCGAGCGCGCAGAAGTGCATTGCGTATTCGGCGAGCGCGGCGAGGTTCGACGTGTCGTCGTGCAGCACGATGCCGCCGTGCCCGACGACGGCGCCGACGGCCGCGTACGCCTCGTAGTCGAGCGGGATGTCCCACTGGCTGTCGGGCAGGTAGGTGCCGAGCGGGCCGCCCACCTGCGCGGCGCGCGCCGGGCGGCCGCTCGCGGTGCCGCCGCCGAAGTCGAACAGCAGCTCGCGCAGCGTGACGCCGAATGCGAGCTCGACGAGCCCGCCGCGCTTCACGTTGCCCGCGAGCTGGAACGGCAGCGTGCCGCGCGAGCGGCCCATCCCGTAGTCGCGATAGAACGCCGCGCCGCGCGCGAAGATGATCGGCACGGTCGCGAGCGTGATCACGTTGTTGATGACGGTCGGCTGCCCGAAGAGCCCCGACAGCGCGGGCAGCGGCGGCTTCGCGCGCACGACGCCGCGCTTGCCCTCGAGCGATTCGAGGAGCGCCGTCTCTTCGCCGCAGACATACGCGCCCGCGCCTTTCGCGACGTGCAGCTCGAACGCGTGCGCGGTGCCGAGCACGCTCGCGCCGAGCCAGCCGGCCGCGCGCGCGCGGGCGATCGCTTCGCCCAACGCCGCGATCGCGTGCGGATATTCGCTGCGCACGTAGATATGGCCGACCGTCGCGCCCGTCGCGACGCCCGCGATGATCATCCCTTCGATCAGGCAGTACGGATCGCTTTCCATCAAGAGGCGATCGGAGAACGTGCCGGAATCGCCTTCGTCTGCGTTGCAGACGATGTATTTCTGCGCGGCCGCGGCTTCGCGCACGGTCCGCCACTTGATGCCCGCCGGAAACGCGGCGCCGCCGCGTCCGCGCAGGCCCGATTCGACGAGCGTCTCGCACGCGGCGGCGCCGTCGAGCGCGAGCGCGTTCTTCAGGCCCGCCAGGCCGCCGTGCGCGACGTAGTCGTCGATCGACACGGGATCGGTGATGCCGATGCGCGCGAACGTGAGCCGCTGCTGGCGCTTCAGATAAGGAATTTCGTCGACGATGCCGACGCGCGCCGGATGTTCGCCGCCGTCGAGCCAGCCGGCGTCGAAGAGCGCGGGGACATCGGCCGGCGTGAGGTTCGCGTAGCCGACGCGGCCCTCCGCGATGCCCACTTCGACGAGCGGCTCGAGCCACAGAAGGCCGCGCGAGCCGTTGCGCACGAGTTCGATCGCGACGCCGCGCTTCGCCGCCTCCGCCTCGATCTCGCGCGCGAGCGCGTCCGCGCCGACCGCGAGCGCCGCGCAATCGCGCGGCACATGGATGCGCGTGCTCATGCGGGCTCCTCCGTGCGGACGGCCGCGTCGAAGAGCGCGTCGAAGCGCGCGGGCGACATCCTGGCATGCGGCTCGTCGTTGATCGTGAGCGACGGCGACTGCGCGCAAAGGCCGAGGCAATAGACCGATTCGAGCGCGACCTCGCCGCCGTGCCCGCCGTCGATCCGGCAGCCGGCGCGCGCCTGCGCGTGCGCGACGAGCGCCTCGCCGCCCATGCTGCGGCACGCTTCCGCGCGGCAGAGCCGGATCGTCACGCGCGCGGGCGGCGCGGTGCGGAAATGGTGGTAGTAGGTCAGCACGCCGTGCACTTCGGCGCGCGACAGGTTGAGCGCTTTCGCGAGCGGCTCGACGCACGCGGGCGGCACGTAGCCCGCGTCGTCCTGGATCGCGTGCAGGATCGCGACGAGCGACCTGCCGGGTTGCGCATGCGCGCGCACGAGCGCGTCGGGCGCGACGGAACTGGGGGACATCCTGTTGCCTCCTCCGAAGCCATATATGCGCTTATGGTTCATATAGAGCGCAAACAGACCTTGAGATATTGATGTGTATCAACGATAAATCGATAGAATGACGGTCGCAATAGGAAACAGGATTGCATAAATGATTCGAGTCGAATGCGACGCGCATTTGATCGTGCGCGACACCGACGGCCGCACGGCGAGCCTGACCGATGTGGCGCCGCTCCTCGAGCTCGTCGCGACGGCGGGCAGCATCGCGCAGGCGGCCGACGCGAGAGGGCTGTCGTACCGGCACGCGTGGGGGCTGCTGCGCGCGTTCGAGGCGTGCGTCGGCGGCGCGCTGATCGAAACCGTGCGCGGCAAGGGTTCGTCGCTGTCCGAGCTCGGGCAGGCGGTCGTCGATGCGCAGCGGCTCGCCCGCGAGCGTCTCGACGGCAACCTGCGCGCGCTCGCGGCGGAAGTCGCGAGCGGGCTCAACCGGCGGCTCGCGCGTCACGCGGGCGCGCTGCGAATTCACGCGTCGCACGGCTACGCGGTTGCGGCGCTCGTGTCCGCGCTCGTCGAAGCCGGTTCGCCCGTCGACATCAAGTACCGCGAGAGCGTCGAGGCGATGCGCTCGCTCGCGGGCGGCGAATGCGATCTGGCGGGCTTTCATCTGCCGCGCGGCGCGTTTCGCGCGCCCTGCGCGCAGATCTACCGGCCGTGGCTCGACGATGCCGATCACGTGCTGATCCACCTGACGCGCCGCCAGCAGGGCCTGTTCGTGCCGCGCGGCAACCCGAAGCGGGTGGCGGGCCTCGCCGACCTCGCGCGCGGCGACATCCGCTTCGTCAACCGGCAGCCGGGCTCCGGCACGCGTATGCTGCTCGATCTCGCGCTGCGCGACATCGGCATCGATCCGGAGCGGATCGACGGCTATGCATCGGCGGAGCTCACGCATTCGGCGATCGCCGCGTTCGTCGCGAGCGGGATGGCCGATCTCGGCTTCGGCGTCGAGCCGGCGGCGCGCCACTTCGGGCTCGACTTCATTCCGATCGTCGACGAGGATTATTACTTCGCGTGCGAGCGTTCGCGGCTCGGCGGCGCGCCGCTCGCGGGCGCGCTTGCTTTGCTGCGCGACGACGGCTACCACGCTGCCGTCGCGCGGCTCGACGGCTACGATCCGAGCGTGTGCGGCACGCTCGTCGATGTGGCGGCGGGCCTCGCGGGCACGGCCGACGATGCGCGCGCCGGCGGTCATCTGCTGTAACGAAGCGGCTGCGCGAACAGCGCTGCAAGGCGCGCGCATTTGCGTTACGCTTGCCGCTTCCTTTCGTGTGATCCAAAGCGCCGACAGGCGTTCGACATCGATGAAGCTCCTGACCCAACTCGCCATCGCGTCCGCTGTGGCGGGCGCGCTTGTCGCGGCCGCCACGGCCGCGTTCGCGCAGAACTCGCCCGGCGTGCCGGGCGGCATCCTGAACGACCAGTTCCGGCTGAACGAGCATCCGCAAATGCAGTTCGCCGCGTCGGCGCCGACGAAGAAATATCAGAGCGGCAAGAAATCGGACCTGCGCAGGAAGGGCGACATGGGCGACCCGAACGGCTGCAACCTGAAGTGCCCGATGAACTGACGATGCGCATGCGCGGCGCGACGTCACGCGGCCGTCGAGGGCGGCTGCGCGCGCGGCCACGAATGGCCGATCGACGACGGGGACCCCGAGAAGTCCGCGTAGCGCTGCAGCCGATAGACGGCTGCGGGCGGCACGTTCGCCCACGCGATGCCGATGCGCTCCGCACGAATGCCGATTGCCGCGAGCCGGCGGGCGGGAATCGGGCAGCGGGGCAGATAGGTGAACTGATAAAACGCGCCGCCCGGGCCGAGGTGCATCGCGAACGCGCCGTGCACGATCGCGATCGCCTGCTCGACCGGCATTGCGACGAGCGGCAGGCCGCTGACGACGGTGCTCGCGCGCGCGTCGCCGAACAGGCCGTGCGTGATGCCGAGTTCGGCTGCATCCATGTTCATGACCCGCAGCGCGGGGAAGCGGCGGCGCAGTGTCGCGGCGAAAGCGGGATCGGCTTCGACGAGCACGAGCCGCTCCGCTGCGACGCCGCGCGACAGCAACTCGCGCGTGAAGACGCCCGTGCCCGCGCCGAGCTCGATCACGCGCGCGCTTTCGCCGGGGATCTGGGCGGTCATCAGGGCGGCGAGCGCGGGGCTGGACGGCGCGAGCGCGCCGACCTGCCGCGGATTGCGCAGCCAGGCACGCAGGAAGAGCGCGAGTTCGGGGATTCGCATGATTCATTCCTGAGGAATTGAGCGGCAAGCGGAACGCGGCATCGTTCGGACGAAATCGGTTCCGACGCTACGACCGGCAAGCTAGCCTGCCACGTTCAAAAACACCGGCCATCGTGTATTACCCGCTGTATTGCGCTCGCGCATGAAGCGAGGCGATGGCGCGAAGCGGCGGCGCGCAAGCCGCGCCATTGCGCCGGCCGATGATGGCGCGGCGTGAAATCGCCGGAGCCGGATAAAAGAGCGTGGCGAAGAGTGGCGAAAAAGCGTGGCGAAAAGAAAAAGCCCTTGTTGAACAAGGGCTTTCGGGGTGTCGGGTGGTGGAGGCGGCGGGAATCGAACCCGCGTCCAGAAGCGGTCCACGACCAGTTCTACATGTTTAGTTCTGTCATTTGATTTAACCGTGACGTCGCGGACGAACACGCTCCGTTACGGCGATTCACTCGATTTTCGACCCGGCCGTCGTGACGCCGGACAGGCTTAACTGACGTATATGACCTCTGTCGGTATTGCTACCGGTCTTGCGACACTAGCCCGTCAGTGAACTAGGCAGAGGACGGCGGCCCTTAGGCTGCCAGTGCGAACGTATCGTCGTTTGCAGTTACGTTTTTCCCATTGATTAACGAGGTGACGGGTCCTCGACATGCCCTAGCCGCTTCACAACCCCTGTCGAAACCAGGTCGCCCCCAGCGGATCAGACATTATAGCGCAACACGCGCAGCAGCCGCTGCAGGTCGTCCGTCGTCTCGGCGAGATGCTGCGCCTGCCAGTCGGCGGGCGCGGCGCCTTCGCCGCAATAGCCGTATGCGGCCGCGACCGTCGACATGCCGGCCGCGCTGCCCGCCTGGATGTCGCGCAAGTCGTCGCCGACGTACACGATCCGTTCGGGCGCGAGCGACAGCCTCCGCGCGGCATGGAGCAGCGGCGCCGGATGCGGCTTCGGGTGCGACGCCGTGTCGCCGCTGACGACGCACGCCGCGCGCGCCGCGAGGCCGAGCAGCGCGACGAGCGGATCGGTGAACCGCGCGGCCTTGTTGGTCACGATGCCCCAGCGCACGCCGCGCGCGTCCAGGTCGTCGAGCAGCGCGCCGATGCCTGGAAAGAGCGTCGTGTGCACGCACAGGTCCGCCGCGTAGTTGGCGAGGAATTCGTCGCGCAGCGCATCGAATTCCGCGTCCGCGGGCACGATGCCGAACGCGCTGCCGATCAGGCCGCGAGCGCCCGCCGACGCGAGCGGACGCAGCGCATCGAGCGGCGTTTGTGCGGCGCCGCGCGAGCGCTGCATCTTGTTGATCGCGGCCGCGAGGTCGGGCGCGGTGTCGGCGAGCGTGCCGTCGAGATCGAACAGCACGGCCTCGCAGGCGTCGAGGTGCGGCCCGACGGACGGCGGGGCGGCGAAGGAGGGCGACGAAGAGCTCATGAACGCGGATCGGTGCGGGTGGCGGGTCAGGTGCTGCGGCGGCATGCGACGAGGTAATTGACGTCGGTGTCGTTCGACAGCGCGAAGCGCTTCGCGAGCGGATGGTAAGTGATGCCCCTGATTTCGACGAGCTGCAGGCCGGCCGCGCGCACGAAGTGCGCGAGTTCGGACGGGCGGATGAAGCGCGCATAGTCGTGCGTGCCCTTCGGCAGCATCTGCGCGATGTATTCGGCGCCGACCACGGCGAGCAGGTACGACTTGAGGTTGCGGTTCAGCGTCGAGAAGAACACCCAGCCGCCCGGCTTCACGAGCGTCGCGCACGCGGCGACGATGTTCGCGGGCGACGGCACGTGCTCGAGCATTTCCATGCACGTGACGACGTCGTATGCGCCCGGCTCGCGCGCGGCGAGCGCTTCGGCCGCGATCGCCTCGTAATCGACGCTCACGCCGCTTTCGAGGCTGTGCAGATCGGCGACGCCGAGCGCTTCCGTCGCAAGATCGATGCCCTTGACCTGCGCGCCGAGCGACGCCATCGATTCCGACAGGATGCCGCCGCCGCAGCCGATGTCGACGACGCGCTTGCCGGGCAGATGCGCGTGCGCATCGATCCAGTTCAGGCGAACCGGATTGAGGTCGTGCAGAGGCTTGAATTCGGCGTTCGGATCCCACCATTTGTGAGCGAGGTCGCTGAATTTCTGGAGTTCGTGCGGATCGGCGTTCGTCATGTCGGCAAGCGGATGCGGGAAAGAGGGCGGCGGCGCGCCCGTCAAGCCACGAGTATATAAGCTAAGCGGGCGAGGTCGCCAGGAACGCGGCCGCGCGATGCCCGGGCCGCGTCAATGAAAAAGCCCCGCCGAAGCGGGGCTTTTGAAGCAGATGCGTTCGATCCGGGGCTTACTGCGCCGGAACGGTCGTCTTCTGCACTTCCTGCGTGCCGACCACTTCGACTTCCACGCGGCGGTCCGGTGCGAGGCAGGCGATGAGCTGCTTGCGGTTCTTCTGCTTGCACGTGTTGCCCGTGACCGGGTTGCGCTTGCCCTTGCCTTCCGTGTAGACCTTGTTCGCCGGGACGCCCTTGCTGACGAGGTACGACTTGACGGCTTGCGCACGGCGCAGCGACAGACGGTCGTTGTACTTGTCTGAACCGATGCGGTCGGTGTAGCCCGTGGCCACGACCACTTCGACGTTCATGCCCTGGATCTTCGAGGCCAGTTCGTCAAGCTTCTGCTTGCCGGCCGGCTTCAGGATGGCCTTGTCGAAGTCGAACAGCGTATCGGCTTGGTACGTAATCTTCTGGCTCGTGATGACCGGAGCAGCCGGTGCGACCGGGGCCGGTGCCGGTGCCTGGGCGACCAGTGCGCCATCGCACTTCGCGTTGGCGGTGGCCGGCGTCCAGAACGCATCGCGCCAGCAGAGCTCGTTCGTGCCGTTCATCCACACCCATTCGCCCGTGCCATTCACCCAGTTGTCATTCACGGCTTGTCGCGACGCCGGCACCGACTGTGCCGAAGCGGATGCAGCCATAACTGCGGTAGCTGCAATGAACGCGAGCTTTGAAAGTTTATTCATATTTCTCCTCTCGAAATTGAGATTACCGCAGGTTTACTGCGAGCCTGTTGACGATGACAAGTCATACATTGCTCGAAGTATAACATTGGTGCGGCACAAAAAACGCGGCACCGCTCTGTGTAGACTTCGAGCAGCGTCTAACTTTCAGTGCGTTGGCATTTTGCCATATCGTTCCCTTCCCACGAAAAAAAATCCTCCCCACCCTAACATCGCTCTATCGATTGTGGCGCGAGTGCAACACCGCTTGCCGCATGTTTCGAAAATTGTCAAGTCTGTTGGCGGGAAATTGCGGATTTTTTGAAGTGCGAACCTTTCGCCAATCGTTTTGTGTTTTTTTGTGCGCGCATCGGCGGGCGGGGGAGCGAGGCGGCGGGCGATTCACTCGCGCGAGTTTCGCCTTTCTTATATAGAGGGGCCCGCGTTGGGGCGGGTTGGGGCGCATGTTAGAATTGCGTGTTGCGTCGCGCGAGCGGCGCCCACGCGAAAGGCGGCCCCGTCTTCGCTCCGAAAAGATACGGATACATGGATCAATTCGCCAAAGAGACCCTGCCCACCTCCCTCGAGGAGGAAATGCGCAAGTCGTATCTCGATTACGCCATGAGCGTGATCGTCGGTCGTGCCCTTCCGGATGTCCGCGATGGCTTGAAGCCCGTGCACCGGCGCGTGCTGTTCGCGATGCACGAACTGAACAACGACTGGAACCGGCCGTACAAGAAGTCCGCGCGCATCGTCGGCGACGTGATCGGTAAGTACCATCCGCACGGCGACACCGCGGTCTACGACACGATCGTCCGGATGGCCCAGGACTTCTCGCTGCGCTACATGCTCGTCGACGGTCAGGGCAACTTCGGCTCGGTCGACGGCGACAACGCGGCCGCGATGCGCTACACCGAAATCCGGATGGCCAAGATCGGCCACGAACTGCTCGCGGACATCGACAAGGAAACCGTCGACTTCGGCCCGAACTACGACGGCAGCGAGATGCAGCCGCTCATCCTGCCGTCGCGGATTCCGAATCTCCTCATCAACGGTTCGTCGGGGATCGCGGTCGGCATGGCGACCAACATTCCGCCGCACAACCTGAACGAGGTCGTCGACGCATGCCTGTACCTGCTGAACAATCCGCAGGCGAGCGTCGACGAGCTGATCGAGATCATCCCCGCGCCCGATTTCCCGACGGCCGGCATCATCTACGGCGTCGCCGGCGTGCGCGACGGCTATCGCACCGGCCGCGGGCGCGTCGTGATGCGCGCGGCCACGCACTTCGAGGAGATCGACCGCGGCCAGCGGATGGCGATCATCGTCGACGAGCTGCCGTACCAGGTCAACAAGCGCTCGCTGCTCGAGCGGATCGCGGAGCTCGTCAACGAGAAGAAGCTCGAGGGCATCTCCGACATCCGCGACGAGTCCGACAAGAGCGGCATGCGCGTCGTGATCGAGCTCAAGCGCGGCGAAGTGCCCGAGGTCGTGCTGAACAACCTGTACAAGGCGACGCAGTTGCAGGACACGTTCGGCATGAACATGGTCGCGCTCGTCGACAACCAGCCGAAGCTCCTCAATCTGAGGGAGATCCTGCAGTGCTTCCTGTCGCATCGGCGCGAAGTGCTGACGCGGCGCACCGTCTACGAACTGCGCAAGGCGCGCGAGCGCGGCCACGTGCTCGAAGGCCTCGCCGTCGCGCTCGCGAACATCGACGAGTTCATCGCGATCATCAAGGCCGCGCCGACGCCGCCGATCGCGAAGCAGGAGCTGATGGCGAAATCGTGGGATTCGTCGCTCGTGCGCGACATGCTCACGCGCGCCGAAACCGAGAACGCGGCGGCCGGCGGGCGCGACGCGTACCGGCCGGAGGGCCTGAGCCCGGCGTTCGGCATGCAGGGCGACGGCCTGTACCGGCTGTCCGACACGCAGGCGCAGGAAATCCTCCAGATGCGCCTGCAGCGCCTGACGGGCCTCGAGCAGGACAAGATCATCGGCGAATACCGCGACGTGATGGCGCAGATCGCGGATCTGCTGGACATCCTGGCTCGCCCCGAGCGGATCACGGTGATGATCGGCGAGGAGCTGACCGCGGTGAAGGCGGAGTTCGGCGACGCGCGCCGCTCGAAAATCGAGCTGAACGCGACCGAGCTGAACACCGAAGACCTGATCACGCCGCAGGACATGGTGGTCACGATGTCGCACGCGGGCTACGTGAAGTCGCAGCCGCTGTCCGAATACCGCGCGCAGAAGCGCGGCGGCCGCGGCAAGCAGGCGACGCAGATGAAGGAGGACGACTGGATCGAGACGCTCTTCATCGCGAACACGCACGACTACATCCTGTGCTTCTCGAACCGCGGCCGCGTGTACTGGGTCAAGGTCTACGAGGTGCCGCAGGGCTCGCGCAACTCGCGCGGCCGCCCGATCGTCAACATGTTCCCGCTGCAGGACGGCGAGAAGATCAACGTCGTGCTGCCCGTGAAGGAATTCTCGGCGGACAAGTACGTGTTCATGACGACAGCGTTGGGCACCGTCAAGAAAACGCCGCTTGAGGCGTTCAGCCGCCCGATGAAGAAGGGCATCATTGCGGTCGGCCTGGATGACGGCGACTACCTGATCGGCGCGGCGATCACCGACGGCGCGCACGACGTGATGCTGTTCTCCGACGCCGGCAAGGCGGTGCGCTTCGACGAGAACGACGTGCGGCCGATGGGCCGCGAGGCGCGCGGCGTGCGCGGGATGCAGCTCGACGACGCGCAGCAGGTGATCGCGATGCTCGTCGCGGGCAGCGAGGAGCAGTCGGTGCTGACCGCGACCGAGAACGGCTACGGCAAGCGCACGCCGATCACCGAGTACACGCGCCACGGCCGCGGCACGAAGGGGATGATCGCGATCCAGACGTCCGAGCGCAACGGCCGCGTCGTCGCCGCGACGCTCGTCGATGCCGAGGATCAGATCATGCTGATCACGACGGCGGGCGTGCTGATCCGCACGCGCGTGTCGGAGATTCGCGAAATGGGACGGGCGACGCAAGGTGTTACACTCATCAGCCTCGATGAAGGCACCAAGCTTTCGGGTCTGCAGCAGATCGCCGAGGCGGACGCCGATACCGACGACGACGCGTCGGAGGGCGGCGACGCCTGAGTCAGGTTGTGACCGTCGAGCCGCCGCCCGGCGCGCACGCAAAGATGTGGCGTGAAGGGCGCGGCGTATAAACTGTACATATTTCCATGAGGGAGTGATGATGCAAAAACGATTCAAGCAACTGGTCCTGCTGGCGGCGATGGTTCCGGCATTCGCAATGGCGCAATCGCTGTCGAACCAGTCTTCGGCTCCGGCGGCCGCTGCTCCGATCGACGCAGACAAGAAGGCGGCGATCAAGGATCTGCTCGACGCAATCGACGCGCCGAAGCTCGTGTCGGCGATCGCGAACAGCGCCGAGATGCAGTCGAAGCAGCTCGTGCCGGCGATCCTGTCGGACGCGCTGTCGGAGAACAAGACGCTGAACGACAAGCAGAAGCAGGCCGCCGTGCCGACGCTGCAGAAGAACGCGGTGCCGAAGCTCGTCGACGGCGCGGGCAAGGTGTTCGGCACGCAGCAGTTCACGAGCGATGCGATGCAGGCCCAGTACGACGCGTATGCGAAGTACTACAGCACGTCGGAGATCAAGGATCTGACGACGTTCTACAAGAGCCCGACGGGCCGCAAGTTCATTCAGGTGCAGGATCAGGTCGGCCGCGACGTCGTGAACGGCCTGATGCAGAAGTACATGCCGCAGGCGATCAAGGCGACGCGCGACCAGGCCGACAAGGAAGTCGCGGCAGTCAAGCCGGGCAAGTAAGCCGCATCGGCTGAGGCTCGCCGGCCCGGGCGGCGTTCGTCGCGCGGGTTTGGCGGGTTCGTCAGGACAGTGCGATAATGGCCGTTTGCGCGATAGCGCAAGCGGCCATTTCCTTTTCCCGCGCGGCATTCGGCCGGTTCGAAGCGGCCGGGTCCCTTCCGAGGTTTTTCACGATGCGCGTCTTTAATTTCTCCGCCGGTCCCGCGGCGCTGCCCGAGGAAGTGCTGCGTCAGGCGGCCGCCGAAATGCTCGACTGGAACGGCAGCGGCATGAGCGTGATGGAAATGAGCCATCGCGGCAAGGAGTTCATGTCGATCCACGAGGCCGCGCTCGCCGACCTGCGCGAGCTGCTCGACGTGCCCGCGAACTACCGGATCCTGTTCCTGCAGGGCGGGGGGATCGCCGAGAACGCGATCGTGCCGATGAATCTGCTCGGCTCGCGCGCGACGGCCGACTTCGTCGTCACGGGCTCGTGGTCGCAGAAGTCGTTCAACGAGGCGAAGAAATACTGCACGCCGCATCTCGCCGCGACGGGCAGGACGGACGCGGGCTTCACGCGCGTGCCGGCGTTCTCCGAATGGCAAATGTCCGACGATCCGGCGTACGTGCACCTCTGCACGAACGAGACGATCGACGGCGTCGAGACGTTCGACATCCCCGATCTCGGCAACGTGCCGCTCGTCGCCGACGTGTCGTCGCACATCCTGTCGCGCCCGATCGACATCGAGAAGTACGGCGCGATCTTCGGCGGCGCGCAGAAGAACATCGGGATGGCGGGCGTGACGCTCGTGATCGTGCGCGAGGATCTGCTCGACCGCGCGCTGTCGATCTGCCCGTCGGCGTTCGAATGGAAGACGGTCGCGCTCAACAATTCGCTCTACAACACGCCGCCCACCTACGCGATCTACATCGCGGGGCTGGTGTTCAAGTGGCTGAAGGCGCAGGGCGGCCTGGCCGAGATCGAGGCGCGCAACATCGAAAAATCGAAGCTGCTGTACGGCGCGATCGACGCGAGCAGCTTCTATCTGAACAAGGTCGAGAAGTCGGCGCGTTCGCGGATGAACGTGCCGTTCTTCCTCGCCGACGAATCGCGCAACGAAGACTTCCTCGCCGGCGCTAAGGAGCGCGGGCTGCTGCAGTTGAAGGGCCACAAGTCCGTCGGCGGCATGCGGGCGTCGATCTACAACGCGGTGCCGCTCGCGGGCGTGCAGGCGCTCGTGGAGTACATGAAGGATTTCGAGCGGCGCTGCGCGTGACGCGCGCCGCTCCTTACGCATTGCTGGCCAATTCATGGACGACGAACTCAATTCCCGCCTGAAACCCCTGCGCGAGCGCATCGACGCGATCGACTCGCAGCTCATCGCGCTGCTGAATCAGCGCGCGGCGGTCGCGCTCGAGGTCGGCGAGGTCAAGAAGCACTTCAACGCGCCCGTGTTCCGGCCGGAGCGCGAGCAGCAGGTGATCGCGCGCTTGCAGGACATGAGCGCCGGGCCGCTCGCGAGCGAGCACATCAGCGCGATCTGGCGCGAGATCATGGCGGCGAGCCGCGATCTCGAACAGACGATCCACGTTGCGTTCCTCGGGCCCGTCGGCACCTACAGCGAACAGGCGATGTTCGACTACTTCGGGCAATCGATCGAAGGGCTGCCTTGCCCGTCGATCGACGAAGTGTTCCGCTCGGTCGAGGCGGGCGCCGCGACGTTCGGCGTCGTGCCGGTCGAGAATTCGTCGGAAGGCGCGGTGTCGCGCACGCTCGATCTGCTGCTGCATACGCAGCTTCTGATCGGCGGCGAGCTGTCGCTGCCGGTCCACCACAACCTGCTCACGCAGACGGGCAAGCTTGACGGCGTGAAGCGCGTCTGCGCGCACGCGCAGGCGCTCGCGCAGTGCCAGCAATGGCTCGCCTCGAACGTGCCGCATCTCGAGCGGCAGGCGGTGGCGAGCAACGCGCAAGCCGCGCGGCTCGCGGCCGACGACGCGACGATCGCCGCGATCGCGGGCGACCGCGCGGCGACGCACTACGGGCTGCAGATCGCGTATGCGCTGATCCAGGACGACCCGCACAACCGCACGCGCTTCGCCGTGATCGGCAAGGAGCCGGCCGGGCCGAGCGGGCATGACCAGACGTCGCTCATCGTATCGGTGAAGAACGAGCCGGGCGCGGTGTTCAAGCTGCTCGAGCCGCTCGCGCGGCACGGCGTGTCGATGACGCGCTTCGAGTCGCGCCCGGCGCGGGTCGGCACGTGGGAGTATTACTTCTACATCGACATCGAAGGGCACCGCGACGACGCCGCCGTCCAGCGCGCGCTCGCGGAGCTCGGCAAGAAGGCGGCATTCCTGAAGATTCTCGGTTCGTATCCGCGCGCGCGGTGATGCGCGTCGCGCTGCGCCGCGCGTCGCCGCAGTCGTGTTGGCCGCGTCGGCCGAAGTGGCAACGAGCGTAAAGCGACGGCTGGCGCAGGCGCGTGGCGGCCGACTTCGCGGCCCGGCCGCGCGCCTCGGGCAGGCGACCGTTCGATATTGACCCTTGCGCGCCCGGGCCCGTCCCGGACGCGCGTTACTTGGCTCTCGTCGTGTCAGGCTTTTCTTTCGACAAACTGGTGATTTTCGGCGTCGGGCTGATCGGCGGCTCGCTCGCGCTCGCATTGCGCGAAGGCGCGTCGGGCGGCAGGCGCGAGGTGGTCGGCGTCGGCCGCTCGGCGGCGTCGATCGAGCGCGCGCTCGCGCGGCGCGTGATCGACCGCGCGGCTGCGCTCGACGACGACGCGCAACTGCGCGACGCGCTCGCGGGCGCGGACCTCGTGCTGCTCGCGGCGCCCGTCGCGCAGACGGGACCGCTTCTTGCGCGAATCGCGCCGTTTCTCGACGCATCGACGATCGTCACCGACGCAGGCAGCACGAAGTCGGACGTCGTCGCGGCCGCGCGCGCGGCGCTAGGCGTGCGGATCGGCCAGTTCGTGCCGGGGCACCCGATCGCCGGGCGTGAAGCGAGCGGCGTCGAAGCGGCGCTCGCCGATCTGTACGTCGGCCGCAACGTCGTGCTGTGTGCGCTGCCGGAGAATGCGCCGCACGCGCTCGCGCGCATCGAGGCGATGTGGCGCGCGGCGCGCGCCGACGTGCGCGCGATGAGCGCCGAGCGGCACGACCGCGTGTTCGCGGCGGTGAGCCATCTGCCGCACGTGCTGTCGTTCGCGCTCGTCGAGCAGATTCTCGGCGAATCCGACGCCGAGCTGAAGTTTTCGTATGCGGCGGGTGGTTTCCGCGATTTCACGCGCATCGCCGCGTCGAGCCCGGAAATGTGGCGCGATGTCTGCCTCGCGAACCGCGCGGCGCTCCTCGACGAGCTCGACGCGTACACCGCCGTGCTCGCGCGGTTGCGCGCGGCGATCGACGCGGGCGACGGCGCGGCGCTCGAAGCCGTGTTCGCGCGCTCGCGCGCCGCGCGCGCCGCATGGCGCGAGCGTGGCGCGAAGCCCGCTCCCGCTGTCCGTTCAGACACTCCTGGAACAGGATCTCACATGGAACATCTCGATCTCGGCCCGTTCTCCCATGCGCAAGGCACGGTGCGTCTGCCCGGCTCGAAGAGCATCTCGAACCGCGTGCTGCTGCTCGCGGCGCTCGCGGAGGGCGAGACGACCGTCACGAACCTGCTCGATTCCGACGATACGCGCGTGATGCTCGACGCGCTGGCGAAGCTCGGCGTGAAGCTGTCGCGCAACGGCGACACCTGCGTCGTCGGCGGCACGCGCGGCGCGTTCACCGCGAAGACCGCGGATCTCTTCCTCGGCAACGCGGGCACCGCGGTGCGGCCGCTGACCGCGGCGCTCGCGGTCAACGGCGGCGACTACCGGATCCACGGCGTGCCGCGGATGCACGAGCGCCCGATCGGCGACCTCGTCGACGGGCTGCGCCAGATTGGCGCGCAGATCGACTACGAAGGCAACGAGGGCTTCCCGCCGCTCAGGATCCGGCCCGCGGCGATTTCGGTCGACGCGCCGATCCGTGTGCGCGGCGACGTGTCGAGCCAGTTCCTGACCGCGCTCCTGATGACGTTGCCGCTCGTGAAGGCGAAGGATGGCGCGAGCGTCGTCGAGATCGACGGCGAGCTGATCTCGAAGCCGTACATCGAGATCACGATCAAGCTGATGGCGCGCTTCGGCGTGACGGTGGAGCGCGACGGCTGGCAGCGCTTCACGGTGCCGGCGGGCGTGCGCTACCGGTCGCCCGGCGCGATCATGGTGGAGGGCGACGCGTCGTCGGCGTCGTACTTCCTCGCGGCGGGCGCGTTGGGCGGCGGGCCGTTGCGCGTCGAGGGCGTTGGCCGCGCGAGCATCCAGGGCGACGTCGGCTTCGCGAACGCGCTGATGCAGATGGGCGCGAACGTGACGATGGGCGACGACTGGATCGAGGTGCGCGGCATCGGCCACGACCACGGCAAGCTCGCGCCGATCGACATGGACTTCAACCTGATTCCGGACGCTGCGATGACGATCGCCGTCGCCGCGCTGTTCGCCGGCGGCACGAGCACGCTGCGCAACATCGGTAGCTGGCGCGTGAAGGAGACCGACCGGATCGCCGCGATGGCGGCCGAACTGCGCAAGCTCGGCGCGACGGTCGAGGAGGGCGCCGACTATCTCGTCGTGACGCCGCCCGCGCAACTCGTGCCGAACGCGTCGATCGACACCTACGACGACCACCGGATGGCGATGTGCTTCTCGCTCGTGAGCCTGGGCGGCGTGCCCGTGCGCATCAACGATCCGAAGTGCGTCGGCAAGACGTTCCCCGACTATTTCGACCGTTTTCTGGCGCTCGCGACCGCGTGACGCCCGCATTGACCCGATGAAATCGACTCGACCTTTTCACCCGACCCCAGTTATCACGATCGACGGCCCGACGGCGTCCGGCAAGGGCACCGTCGCGGCGCTCGTCGCCGCGCACCTCGGCTTTCACCTGCTCGACAGCGGCGCGCTGTACCGGCTCGCGGCGCTCGCGAGCATCCGCTACCAGGTCGCGCCCGATGACGCCGATGCGCTCGCCAAGCTGGTCGACGGCCTGCACATCACGTTTCGCGAGGGCTGTGCGCAGCTCGACGGCATCGACGTGTCCGACGAGATCCGGGCGGAGGCGGTCGGCAACCGGGCGTCGGCGATCGCCGTCCACGCTCCGGTGCGCGCGGCGCTCGTCGCGCGGCAGCGCGCGTTCCGCAAGACGCCGGGGCTCGTCGCGGACGGCCGCGACATGGGGACGGTGATCTTTCCGGACGCGGTGCTGAAGGTGTTCCTGACGGCGAGCGTCGAGGCGCGCGCCGCGCGCCGGCATAAGCAATTGATGCAAAAAGGTTTTTCTGCTAACATAGATAACTTGCTTCAGGATTTGCGCGAACGTGACGCACGCGACAGCAATCGCGCCGCCGCGCCGCTCAGGCCTGCGGCGGACGCCAGGCCCCTCGACACGTCGGCCTTGACGATCGAGCAATCGGTCGAACAGGTGCTCGCGTGGTATCGGGAGCTCGGCCAGCCCGCTTGAAAGAGGGGCGAAAGCGTAGGTAGTGGTGCTTCGCGCGACGCGCGAAGCGTGTGTTAAACCCTTAACCCCGTGTGGATTCGCGGGCGCGTCGCCAGCCGTTGCGGCCGGCGCGGGCGGTAGAGCGAAACCACGCACAAACCGATTTTTATGTCCGACCTGCAAACCTCCAACCCGAATACCGAATCCTTCGCGGCTCTGTTCGAAGAGTCGCTCACCCGCCAAGACATGCGCGCCGGCGAGGTGATCTCCGCCGAAGTCGTGCGTGTCGACCACAACTTCGTGGTCGTCAACGCAGGCCTCAAGTCCGAGGCTTACATTCCCATCGAGGAATTCCTGAACGATCAGGGCGAGGTTGAGGTCCAGGCGGGCGATTTCGTTTCCGTCGCGATCGACGCGCTGGAAAACGGCTACGGCGACACGATCCTGTCGCGCGACAAGGCGAAGCGCCTCGCTTCGTGGCTGTCGCTGGAAAAGGCGCTCGACAACAACGAACTCGTCACGGGCACGATCACCGGCAAGGTGAAGGGCGGCATGACGGTGATGGTCAACGGCATCCGCGCGTTCCTGCCGGGCTCGCTCGTCGACACGCGTCCCGTCAAGGACACGACGCCGTACGAAGGCAAGACGCTCGAATTCCGCGTGATCAAGCTCGACCGCAAGCGTAACAACGTCGTGCTGTCGCGCCGCGCGGTGATCGAAGCCACGCAGGGCGAAGAGCGCGCGAAGCTGCTCGAGACGCTCAAGGAAGGCGCGATCGTCAACGGCGTCGTCAAGAACATCACCGATTACGGCGCGTTCGTGGATCTGGGCGGCATCGACGGCCTGCTGCACATCACCGACATCGCATGGCGCCGCGTGCGTCACCCGAGCGAAGTCCTGTCGGTCGGCCAGGAAGTCACCGCGAAGATCCTCAAGTTCGACCAAGAGAAGAACCGCGTGTCGCTCGGCATCAAGCAGCTTGGCGATGATCCGTGGGAAGGCATCTCGCGCCGCTACCCGTCGGGCACGCGCCTGTTCGGCAAGGTCACGAACATCACCGATTACGGCGCGTTCGTCGAAGTGGAATCGGGCATCGAGGGCCTGGTGCACGTGTCGGAAATGGACTGGACGAACAAGAACGTCGCTCCGTCGAAGGTCGTTCAGCTCGGCGACGAAGTCGAAGTCATGGTGCTCGAGATCGACGAAGACCGTCGTCGTATCAGCCTCGGCATGAAGCAGTGCAAGCCGAATCCGTGGGACGACTTCAGCCGCAACTTCAAGAAGGGCGACAAGATCACGGGCGCGATCAAGTCGATCACCGATTTCGGCGTGTTCATCGGTCTGCCGGGCGGCATCGACGGCCTGGTCCACCTGTCGGACCTGTCGTGGAGCGAAGCGGGCGAAGAAGCGGTTCGCAAGTACAAGAAGGGCGACGAAGTCGAGGCAATCGTGCTCGGCATCGACGTCGAGAAGGAACGCATTTCGCTTGGCATCAAGCAGCTCGAAGGCGATCCGTTCAGCAACTACGTCGCGATGAACGACAAGGGCTCGATCGTCGACGGCGTCGTGAAGTCGGTCGATGCGAAGGGCGCGGTCATCACGCTGACGCCGGACGTCGAAGGCTACCTGCGCGCGTCGGAAATCTCGCAGGATCGCGTCGAAGACGCTCGCAACGTGCTGAAGGAAGGCGAGAAGGTCAACGCGATGGTGATCAACATCGATCGCAAGTCGCGCGGCATCAACCTGTCGATCAAGGCGAAGGATTCGGCCGAGCAGCAGGAAGCGATGCGCGGCCTGCAAGCCGATTCGAGCTCCGCCGCGACCGGTACGACCAACCTCGGCGCGCTGCTGAAGGCGAAGCTCGACGGCCAGAACCAGTAAGCCTCGCGAGGTCTGCTGAAGTATGACCAAATCCGAGTTGGTCGCCCAGTTGGCATCGCGATTTCCGCAGCTCGTGTTGAAGGATGCGGATTTCGCGGTGAAAACGATGCTCGATGCGATGTCCGACGCATTGTCGAAAGGGCATCGCATCGAAATTCGCGGCTTCGGCAGCTTCGGTCTGAACCGTCGCCCGGCGCGCGTCGGGCGCAATCCGAAGTCGGGGGAGAAGGTGCAGGTGCCCGAGAAGCGCGTGCCGCACTTCAAGCCAGGCAAGGAATTGCGCGAGCGCGTCGACGGCCGCGCCGGCGAGCCGTTGAAGAACGACGAGCCGGAAGACGGCCAGTGACGGTTCCGTCGCAGCCGAGGTCGAGCCAGCATGGCTGAAAGAAAGCGCCCCTTGCGGGGCGCTTTTTCTTTGGGCGCGCCACGCGCGTTTCGCGAAGCGCGTCAAGCGCCGCGCAAGCGATTCACGAAGCGCGAAACGCTTCCTTTACAATACGGGGCGCCCGAGACGCTGCGAAGGGGAGTCGCATGCGCCGCCGAACAATCTCAGTCAAAGAGAGGGAGTCATGAAGTTCATCGTCTGGTTGATCCGTGTGCTGGTGTTCGTGCTGCTGCTCGTGCTCGCGTTGGCGAATACGCAAAGCGCGACGCTGAATTTCCTCGCCGGCTACAACTGGCAGGCTCCGCTGATCCTGATCGGTCTCGCGTTCTTCGGCGTCGGGCTGATCGCGGGGTTGCTGTCGGCATTGCCCGCGATCTTCCGGATGCGGATGGAGAACGGCCGCCTGAAGCGCGACTTGCGCGCCGTGCGCGAGAACCCGGCCGTCGTCGACCAGCCGCCGATGCCGCCCGTCATTTAACGATGCCGACGCCGCGCACGATGCGCGGCCCAGGTTTTTTTCGACACACGTTGCATGGATCTCGATTTCTGGTGGCTGCTCGCCATCCCCGTCGCGTTCGCGCTCGGCTGGATGGCGTCGCGCTACGACCTCAACAAGCTGCTGTCCGAGAGCGCGAACCTGCCGCGCTCGTATTTTCGCGGCCTGAATTTCCTGCTGAACGAGCAGCCGGACAAAGCGATCGACGCGTTCATCGAAGTCGCGAAGCTCGACCCAGAAACGGTCGAGCTGCACTTCGCGCTCGGCAACCTGTTTCGCCGCCGCGGCGAAACGGACCGCGCGATCCGCGTTCATCAGAACCTCTTGAGCCGCAACGATCTGCCCGTGAACGAGCGCGACCACGCGCTCTTCGAGCTCGGCCAGGATTTCCTGAAGGCGGGCTTGCTCGACCGCGCGGAAGAGACGTTCCGCATGCTCGCCGAAGGCGACTACGCGCTCGACGCGCAGCGCGCGCTCCTCACGATCTACGAGATCGAGAAGGACTGGAACAAGTCGATCGACACCGCGACGCGGATCGAATCGATGGGCGCGCCGCGTCTTGTGACGGAGATTGCGCAGTTCCATTGCGAGCTTGCGCAGGATGCGCTGCAGCGCAAGAACGCCGAGCTCGCGGCCGGGCATCTGCGCGACGCGCTCGCGGTGAATCCGCAGAACGCGCGCGCGGCGATCCTGTCGGGCGACGCGGCCGCCGCGGCGGGCGACCATCGCGCGGCGATCGAGCACTGGCGCCGGATCGAGACGCAGAATCCCGCGTACCTGCCGCTCGTCGCCGACAGGCTGATGAAATCGTACACGGCGCTCGATCGGGCGGCCGAAGGCGCCGAACTGCTGACGGGCTATGCGCAGCGCTATCCGTCGAACGATCTGCTCGACGTCGTCTATCAGTACGTCGCGCAACTGCGCGGCAACGGCGTCGCGCACGCGCTCGCACGTTCGCAGATGGAAAAGGCGCCGAACCTGTCCGGCATGCTGCATCTGCTCGACGCGCAGATCGCCGCGGCCGACGAGCCGCGCCGCGCGGAGCTCGAGATGATGCGCGCGCTCGTCAGGCAGCGCACCAAGAATCTGCCACGATATACATGCCAGAATTGCGGTTTCCGGGCGCGCCTCTTCTATTGGCAGTGCCCTGGATGCAGCGGCTGGGAAACCTATGCGCCGCGGCGCGTCGAACCCGCCGTTGCGTAATGGGGTGGTAATGGGGCGGTAATGGGGCAGGCCGCGCGGGCCGGCGCGACGCCGCCTGCGGCCTGAACCGGGCGGACGCCGTCCGCTCGAGCGAATCATCGGAATACTTATGAAGATCACCATCATCGGCACGGGCTATGTGGGCCTCGTCACCGGCGCGTGTCTCGCCGAGATCGGCCACGACGTGTTCTGCCTCGACGTCGATCCCCGCAAGATCGACATCCTGAACAACGGCGGCATGCCGATTCACGAACCCGGGCTGCAGGAAATCATCGCGCGCACCCGAGCGGCGGGACGCATCACGTTCTCGACCGACGTCGCGGCGAGCGTCGCGCACGGCGAGATCCAGTTCATTGCGGTCGGCACGCCACCCGACGAGGACGGCTCCGCGGACCTGCAATACGTGCTCGAGGCGGCGCGCAGCATCGGCCGCCACATGACGGGCTACAAGGTGATCGTCGACAAGTCGACGGTGCCCGTCGGCACCGCGCAGCGCGTGCACGCGGTGATCGACGAGGCGCTCGCGGCGCGCGGCCTCGCGGGCAGCGCCGAGCATCGCTTCTCGGTCGTGTCGAATCCCGAGTTCTTGAAGGAGGGGGCGGCCGTCGACGATTTCATGCGGCCCGACCGGATCATCATCGGCGTCGACGACGACGCGGCGGGCGCGATCGCCCGCGAGAGGATGAAGAAGCTCTACGCGCCGTTCAACCGCAATCACGAGCGCACGATCTACATGGACGTGCGCTCGGCCGAGTTCTCGAAATACGCGGCGAACGCGATGCTCGCGACGCGCATCTCGTTCATGAACGAGATGTCGAATCTCGCGGACCGCGTCGGCGCCGACATCGAGGCGGTGCGGCGCGGGATCGGCTCCGATCCGCGGATCGGCTATCACTTCCTGTATGCGGGCGTCGGCTACGGCGGCTCGTGCTTTCCGAAGGACGTGCAGGCGCTCATCCGCACCGCGAGCGAGAACGGTCAGCCGCTCAGGATTCTCGAGGCGGTCGAGGACGTGAACCACGCGCAGAAGAACGTGCTGCTCGACAAGATCGCGCAGCGCTACGGCGCCGATCTGGCGGGCCGCACGTTCGCCGTCTGGGGGCTTGCGTTCAAGCCGAACACCGACGACATGCGCGAAGCGCCGAGCCGGCGCCTGATCGCGTCGCTGCTCGCGCGCGGCGCGACGGTGCGCGCGTACGATCCCGTCGCGCTCGACGAGGCTCGGCGCGTGTTCGCGCTCGATCTGCACGACGGGCCCGACGCGCTCGCGCGGCTCGCGTTCGTCGATTCGGCCGACGATGCGCTCGCGGGCGCGGACGCGCTCGTCATCGTCACCGAATGGAAGGAATTCAAGAGCCCGGACTTCGCGCATCTGAAATCGGTGCTGAAGGCGCCCGTGATCTTCGACGGCCGCAACCTGTACGAACCCGACGCGATGGCCGAGCTCGGCATCGATTACCACGCCATTGGACGCCCCTATGTCGAGCCTTTCTCTTCCGAGCGCGGATAAGCGCGCGGCGCTCGCCGCGACCGCGCGCGCCGTGCCGCGCGAGCAGATCGCGAAATCGCGCGTGCTCGTCGTCGGCGACGTAATGCTCGATCGCTATTGGTTCGGCAACGTCAACCGGATCTCGCCCGAGGCGCCCGTGCCCGTCGTGCACGTGCAGCGGCAGGAGGAACGGCTGGGCGGCGCGGCGAACGTCGCGCGCAATGCGGTGACGCTCGGCGGCCAGGCGGGCCTGCT
This sequence comes from Burkholderia sp. MSMB1589WGS, assembly GCF_001636105.1. Taxonomy (NCBI): domain Bacteria; kingdom Pseudomonadati; phylum Pseudomonadota; class Betaproteobacteria; order Burkholderiales; family Burkholderiaceae; genus Burkholderia; species Burkholderia sp. MSMB1589WGS. The sequence goes on along the minus strand of NZ_LNJT01000007.1, from coordinate 905,320 downwards.
GTGCGTCGTCGGGCGCGACGAGCCGGGCGAGCGGATCGTCGAGCTGCTCGGCGAGAGCGGCGTGACGCCGTATCTCGAGCGCGATCCGTCGCTGCCGACGACGATCAAGCTGCGCGTGCTCGCGCAGCAGCAGCAATTGCTGCGCGTCGACTTCGAGGCGTCGCCGACGCACGAGGTGCTGCTCGCGGGGCTCGCGCGCTTCGACGCGCTGCTGCCGTCGTACGACGTCGTGCTGATGTCCGACTACGCGAAGGGCGGGCTCACGCACGTGACGACGATGATCGCGAAGGCGCGCGCGGCGGGCAAGCCCGTGCTCGTCGATCCGAAGGGCGCCGACTGGGCGCGCTATCGCGGCGCGTCGCTGATCACGCCGAACCGCGCGGAGTTGCGCGAGGTCGTCGGGCGGTGGACGTCCGAGGACGATCTGCGCGCGCGCGTCACGAAGCTGCGCGAAGCGCTCGCGCTCGATGCGCTGCTGCTCACGCGCTCGGAAGAGGGGATGACGCTCTTCTCGAACGACGGGGAACTGCACGTGAGCGCGCTCGCGCGCGAAGTGTACGATGTGTCGGGCGCGGGCGACACGGTGATCGCGACCGTCGCGACGATGCTCGGCGCCGGGCTGCCGCTCGTCGAAGCGGTGGTGCTGGCGAATCGCGCGGCGGGCATCGTGGTCGGCAAGCTCGGCACCGCGACCGTCGAGTACGACGAACTGTTTCATTGAACGACACCGGCGCGCGCCGCCCGCGCGCCATACGCACACTCTCATCGGCAGAACGATCATGACTCTCATCGTTACCGGCGCGGCCGGCTTCATCGGCGCGAACATCGTCAAGGCGCTGAACGAGCGCGGCGAGACGCGCATCATCGCGGTCGACAACCTGACGCGCGCGGACAAGTTCAGGAACCTCGTCGATTGCGAGATCGACGACTATCTCGACAAGACCGAATTCGTCGAGCGCTTCGCGCGCGGCGACTTCGGCAAGGTGCGCGCGGTATTCCACGAAGGCGCCTGCTCGGACACGATGGAAACCGACGGCCGCTACATGATGGACAACAACTTCCGCTACAGCCGCGCGGTGCTCGACGCGTGCCTCGCGCAGGGCGCGCAGTTCCTGTATGCGTCGTCGGCCGCGATCTACGGCGGCTCGAGCCGCTTCGTCGAGGAGCGCGAGGTCGAGGCGCCGCTCAACGTGTACGGCTATTCGAAGTTCCTGTTCGATCAGGTGATCCGTCGCGTGATGCCGAGCGCGAAGAGCCAGATCGCGGGCTTTCGCTACTTCAACGTGTACGGGCCGCGCGAGTCGCACAAGGGGCGCATGGCGTCAGTCGCGTTCCACAACTTCAACCAGTTCCGCGCCGAGGGCAAGGTCAAGCTGTTCGGCGAGTACAACGGCTACGGCCCGGGCGAGCAGACGCGCGATTTCGTGTCGGTCGAGGACGTTGCGAGGGTGAACCTGTATTTCTTCGATCATCCGGAGAAGTCGGGCATCTTCAATCTCGGCACCGGCCGCGCGCAGCCGTTCAACGACATCGCGACGACGGTCGTCAACACGCTGCGCGCGCTCGAAGGCAAGTCCGCGCTCACGCTCGCCGAGCAGGTCGAGCAGGGGCTCGTCGAATACGTACAGTTTCCGGACGCGCTGCGCGGCAAATACCAGTGCTTCACGCAGGCCGACCAGACGAAGCTGCGCGCGGCCGGCTACGATGCGCTGTTCCTGACGGTGCAGGAAGGCGTCGATCGCTACGTTCGTTGGCTGTTCGGCCAACTGTAAGCGGCGCGCCCGCCTCCTTAGACTGGGTCTCACGGTCGGCAGCCGCCGGCCGTTTTTCCACGGAGATCCAGATGCTGAAGAAACTTCTCGCGACGGTCGCGCTGTGCGCCGCGGCCGCGCACGGATGGGCTGCCGTCGACGTCAACGTCGCGAACGACGATGCGCTTCGCGGCATCAGGGGCATCGGCCCGGCGAAAGCCAAGGCGATCGTCGACGAGCGGGCCGCGCACGGCCCGTTCAAGGACGCGGCCGATCTCGCGCACAGAGTGAAGGGCATGGGCGGCAAGACGGTCGAGCGCTTGCAGGCCGAGGGCCTCGCGATCGGTGCGGCCCGCGCGCCCGCCGCAGCCGCGGCGCCGCAGAAAGCGGCGGCGGCCGGCAAGAAATAATCCGGGCTGCTGACGATTCTGGTGCTGGCGGCCTCTCGCAATCGAGCGGCCGGCGGCAGGGTGATGCCTCCTTCAGGCGCCGCTTCGGCGGCGAATTCCCGCGGCGCGTGCCGCGGGCTTTTTGCATGGCCGCCACGCAGCGTACTCGCGCGTGCGTATGTCGCGCGGGCCTCGGCTGGCGCGGCAATCATGAACGTCGGGCGGCTCGCGCACATCGAGCACATCGAGCGCCGGAAGGCCGGGCGCTTTCGGTGGCAGGCTTGATGGCCATCGGCGCGCATGTTTCTCCGCTGGTTTACAATCGACCCGTTCATCGGCATCGGATAAACGTGACGTTCATGGCTTACAAAACTATCGAAGACACGATCGGCAATACGCCGCTCGTGCAACTCGTCCGCTTGCCGGACGACGAGATTCGCGAGCGCAACAATGTGATTCTCGCGAAGCTGGAAGGCAACAATCCGGCGGGCTCGGTGAAGGACCGTCCCGCGCTGTCGATGATCCGCAAGGCGGAAGAGCGCGGCACGATCAAGCCGGGCGACACGCTGATCGAGGCGACGAGCGGCAACACCGGCATCGCGCTCGCGATGGCGGCGGCGATCCGCGGCTACAAGATGGTGCTGATCATGCCGGAGGATCTGTCCGTCGAGCGTCGTCAGAGCATGGCCGCGTATGGCGCGGAGATCGTGCTGACGCCGGTGAAGGGCGGCATGGAATTCGCGCGCGACCTTGCCGACCAGATGCAGCGCGAAGGCAAGGGCGTGATTCTCGACCAGTTCGCGAATCCGGACAATCCGCTCGCGCATTACGAAGGCACCGGCCCCGAAATCTGGCGCGAGACCGAGGGCCGCATTACGCACTTCGTATCCGCGATGGGCACGACGGGCACGATCATGGGCACGTCGCGGTATCTGAAGGAAAGGAATGCGAACGTCGAGATCGTCGGCGCGCAGCCCGACGAGGGCTCGCGCATTCCCGGCATCCGCAAGTGGCCGGAAGCGTATCTGCCGAAAATTTTCGATCGCAGCCGCATCGATCGCGTCGAGAACGTGAGCCAGGCCGCGTCCGAAGCGATGGCGCGCAAGCTCGCGGCCGTCGAAGGCATCTTCTGCGGCATCTCGTCGGGCGGCGCATGCGAAGTCGCACTGCGCGTCGCGCGGCAGGTCGAGAATGCGACGATCGTGTTCGTTGTCTGCGACCGCGGTGATCGTTATCTGTCGACGGGAGTGTTCCCCGCGTAACGCACGGCGCCGTCTCGCAGGCACGTGAAAAAAAGCGCTGCTCAAGCAGCGCTTTTTTCATTCCGGCGATTGCGCGCTCCGCGCTGCGTCGGCGTCACTCGGACGACGGCTGCGCCGCGGGCGCCGCGGGTGCGGCATCGGCAGGCGCCGACGTCAGCGCGCCGCTGGCTTCCATTTGCGCCTTCACGCGCTCGCCCAGTTGATAGACGGCGAGCGCATAGAAGAAGCTGCGGTTGTAGCGGGTCAGCACGTAGAAATTCTGCAGTCCGAGCTTGTATTCGGTTGTGCGGCCGGGCGTCGGCAGATCGATCACGGTGACGGGCGTGCTCGCCTCCGATGCGATGTTGACGGACGCCTCGTCGAGCACGAGGCCCGCGCGCAGCAACTGCGACAGCGCCCAGTGCGGCTCGGGCCGGCCGTCGGCCGCCGCTTGCGCGACGCCCTGGCTGCCCGCATCGGGCGCGATGTTCCATACCACCGGCCGGCTGGTTTCCCAGCCGTGCTGCTTCAGATAGTTCGCGACGCTGCCGATCGCGTCGGCCTGGCTCGCGCGCAGATCGATGTGGCCGTTGCCGTCGTAATCGACCGCGTAATCGCGGATGCTGCTCGGCAGGAACTGTGGAATGCCGATCGCGCCTGTGTAGGAGCCGAGCACGCTCGTCGGGTCGAGCTGGCTGTCGCGCGTCCATACGAGGAAGTCTTCGAGGTTCTTGCGGAACGTCGCCTGCCGCGCGTCGCGATTCGGCGTGTCCGGATAGTCGAAGGCAAGCGTCGTCAGCGCATCGAGCGTGCGGAAGTTGCCCATGTAGCGGCCGTAGATCGTCTCGACGCCGATGATGCCGACGATCACCTCGGGCGGCACGCCGAATTCCGTGGACGCGCGCTGCAGCGTGCCCTGGTTCGCGCGCCAGAACTTCACGCCGGCGTTCACGCGCACCGCGTCGAGAAAGCGCGACTGGTAGACGCGCCAGTTCTTGACGGTGGGCGACGGCGCGGGCATCACGAGCTTCGCGGCGGTCGCCGAGTAGCTCACGCGCGCGAACAGCGCATGCAGCGCGTTGGCGTCGAAGTCATGGCGTGCGACCATGTCGGCGATGAACGCGTCGATCTTCGCATTGTTCGCGTAGCGCTGCGGAACGATTTCTTCTTCGAACGTCTGTCCTTGCGGCGCGCTTGGCTGCGGTTGCGGCTGCGTTTGCGCGACGGCGGCTGACGCGAAGAGCGTCGCGGCGAGCGACAGCGCGGCGAGCGGGAGGCGAAGACGGAAAGCGAGCGAGACGGGTGCGGCAGGCTGGTGGAAGGTCATGTCGAAGCGAAGCGGACGAGACGGATGATTTCGGGGCAGTATAACCGACACGCCCGTCGCGCCGGCCCGGCGCGGGGCGCGATGTGGTAAGTTAGCGGCGAACTTCGCACCAGACGATATCGCGGACATCCTTGACGGAGACCTGCGGCGCGCACCGGCCGCGTCGCGGAACGAGCTTATGCCAACGGCCTTTTACACGCACCCCGACTGCCTGCTGCACGAGATGGGGGAGTGGCATCCCGAGTCGCCGGCGCGACTGTCGGCGATCCAGGATCAACTGATCGCGAGCCGCATCGACGATCTGATCGTCCACGAGACGGCGCCGTTTGCGAGCGAGACGGCGCTGGCCCGCGTGCACACGCAGGCGCACATCGACTACATCCGCAGCCGGATTCCGAAGGAAGGGTACGTCGAGATCGATCCCGACACGTCGCTGAACCGCTACACGTGGCGCGCGGCGCTGCGCGCGGCGGGCGCGGCCGTCGAGGCGACGGATGCGGTGCTCGAGGGCCGCTACGACAACGCGTTCTGCAGCGTGCGTCCGCCCGGCCATCATGCGGAGCCCGCGCGCGCGATGGGTTTCTGTTTCTTCAACAACGTCGCGATCGCCGCGCGCCACGCGCTCGAGACTCATGGTCTCGAGCGCGTGGCGATCATCGATTTCGACGTCCATCACGGCAACGGCACCGAGGCCGCATTCGCGAACGACGAGCGCGTGCTGATGTGCAGCTTCTTCCAGCATCCGCTGTATCCGTTTTCGGGCGTCGACCATCAGGCGCCGAACATGGTCAATCTGCCGATGGCCGCGCGCACGAACGGGATGGCGGTGCGCGAGGCGGTCGATCTGATGTGGCTGCCGCGGCTCGACGCGTTCAGGCCGCAGATGCTGTTCGTGTCGGCGGGGTTCGACGCGCATCGCGAGGACGACATCGGCGGGATGGGGCTCGTCGAAGCCGACTACGAATGGATCACGCAGCAGATCTGCGAAGTCGCGCGGCGGCATGCGCAAGGCCGGATCGTGAGCTGCCTCGAAGGCGGCTACAACCTGTCCGCGCTCGGGCGAAGCGTGGTCGCGCATCTGCGCGTGCTCGCGCAGGTGTGAGCGCGTAGGGCGCGCATCGCGGACGGCACGGGCGCCGATGCTCGATGTCGAGCCGCGGAGCGCCGACGTGTGCAGGCGTGTCCGCACGAACCGGTCGGCGCGCTTCCTGACGTCCCTGCCTCAACCGCGCGCCGGCGCGCGCGCGACGATCCAGTCGATCAGCGCGCCGATCACGCGCTCACGTTCCAGATCGTTCATCGTCTCGTGATAGTTGCCTTCGTACAGCGTGAGCGTGCGGTCGGGCGAGCCGACGTGCCGGCCGAAATCGCGGCTGCCGTCGGGCTCGGTCAGCTTGTCGGCGGTGCCGTGATAGACGAGGACGGGGACGCGCAGCGCCGCGCGGCCGGCCTCGATTCGCCGCATCGCGCCGAGAATCTCGGCGCCCGTGCGCGCCGGCACCGAGCCGTGGTGGACGAGCGGATCGGCGCGGTTCGCGGCGACCACGGCCGGATCGCGCGACAGCAGCGCGGCGTCGATCTTGATCGCCGGAAAGCGAGGCCACACGCGGCTGATGAAGCGGCTCATCGCGAGCATCCATTTCGGCACGTCGCGTCCGGGCGCGAGCGCGGGGCTCGACAGGATCAGGCCCGCCAGGCCCGGGCGGCGCGCGGCCGCGCGTTCGACCGCGCGTTCGACCGCGTAGAGCGCGGCGATCGCGCCGCCCATGCTGTGTCCCATCAGGAAGAGCGGCGTGTTCTCGCGCGCGGCGCTCGCGACGAGTGCGTCCGCGTCTTCCAGATACCGATCGAAGCGCTCGGCCCATGCGCGTTCGCCGGGCGAATGCCCGTGCCCGCGCAGATCGATTGCGACGGCCTCGATGCCCGCCGCGTTCAGCCGTTCGGCGAGCGCCTGGTAGCGGCCCGCATGCTCGGCGAGCCCGTGCACGAGCGCGACGGTCGCGCGCGGCGCCGCGCACGGGGACGCGGCCGCGGGCCAGCGGTAGGACGCGAGCTCGAGCCCGTCGGCGGTACGCAGGCGCCCGCGCTGAGGGGCGGTGCCGGAATCGGCGGCTAAGCGGGGCGAAGTCGAAGCGGCTGCGTCCATGGCGGGCGTCTCCGGCGTGTCGTTATGGGGGATGGGCTCGATCATAGACGCCGTCCGTGACGGCCCGCGCGGGCGTCGTCCTCTAATCGCCTTTGGTTATGAAAAGGTGGAAATCGATTATTAAGAGAAATGTGACGAATGCGGTAAACTCGCGGGCTATTCCCAAGATGCGGCGGCGGTCGACAGCGAAGCCCGGCACATCCGGCTGCGCCGTTCCGCCGTTTTTTACATGATCGAAATTCGCAACCTTTCGCAGCGTTTCGAGGGGCCTCGCGGCTGGATCGAGGCGCTGCACAACGTCAATCTGACGATTCCGCAGGGCGAGGTATTCGGCATCATCGGCCGCAGCGGCGCGGGCAAGAGCACGCTCGTGCGCACGATCAACCTGCTCACGCGGCCGTCCGAAGGCAGCGTGTTCGTCGGCGGGCGCGACCTGACGCAATTGTCGGCCGGCGAGCTGCGCGGCGCGCGGCGCGACATCGGGATGATCTTCCAGCACTTCAACCTGCTGTCGTCGCGCACGGTGTTCGACAACATCGCGCTGCCGCTCGAGCTCGCCGGCGTGAAGCGCGCGGAGATCGAGGCGACCGTGCTGCCGCTGCTCGATCTCGTCGGCCTCGCCGCGCAGAAGGACCGCTATCCGGCGCAGATCAGCGGCGGGCAGAAGCAGCGCGTCGGCATCGCGCGCGCGCTCGCGAGCAAGCCGAAGGTGCTGCTGTCCGACGAAGCGACGTCCGCGCTCGACCCCGAGACGACGCGCGCGATCCTCGACCTGCTCCGGCGCATCAACCGCGAGCTCGGCCTCACGATCGTCCTCATCACGCACCAGATGGAAGTGATCAAGGACGTGTGCGATCGCGTCGCGGTGCTCGACGCCGGGCGCGTCGTCGAGGAGGGCAACGTGATCGACGTGTTCATGCGCCCGCATCACGAAGTCACGCGCGCGCTGATCGGCGACGTGATCGCGCAGGAGCTGCCGCCCGCGATGAAGGCGCGCGTTGCCGAGCGCCTGAAGACGGGCTCGGGCCATCTGTTGCGCCTCGCGTTCACGGGCTCGGGCGTCGACCAGCCGATCCTCTCCGAGACGATCAGGCGCTACGAGCTGGACTTCAACATCCTGCACGGCCAGATCGACGAGATCCAGGGTCGCGCGTTCGGTTCGCTCGCGGTGCTCGCCACCGGCGAGCCGGGCAAGGTGGGGCAGGCGTTCGCGTATCTGCGCGAGCAGGGCGTGGTCGTCGAGGAGCTTTCGTATGTTGAGTGAAATGTTCGATATGTTCGTGCAGTCGTTCTGGGAGACGCTGATCATGGTCGGCATTTCCGGAGCGGTCGGCGCGCTCGTCGGCCTGCCGCTCGGTGTGCTGCTCTATCTCACCGACCGCCAGGGCGTGCTGCAGAATCTCGCGGTGAACCGCGTGCTGGGCGGCATCGTCAACGCGGTGCGCTCGACGCCGTTCATCATCCTGCTCGTCGCGGTGATTCCGTTCACGCGCCTCGCCGTCGGCTCGTCGATCGGCACCGCGGCGGCCGTCGTGCCGCTCACGATCGCGGCGGCGCCCTTCATCGCGCGGCTCGTCGAGACGGCGCTGCGCGAAGTCGACCGCGGCCTCATCGAAGCCGCGCAGGCGATGGGCGCGACGACGGGCCAGATCGTGTTCAAGGTGCTGCTGCCCGAATCGCTGCCGGGCATCGTCGCGGGGCTCACGATCACGTTCGTGTCGCTCGTCGGCTATTCGGCGATGGCGGGCGCGATCGGCGGCGGCGGCCTGGGCGACCTCGGCATCCGCTACGGCTATCAGCGCTATCTGCCCGAAGTGATGTGGACGGTCGTCGCGATCCTGATCGTGTTCGTGCAGATCGTGCAGTCGTTCGGCGACTGGCTCGTGCGGCGCCTGAGCCACAAGTGACGCGATCGGCAATCGAAGACGAACGAGCGCCGCGCAACGCGGCACGCGACGGCGCCGCAACCGCTGAGGAGATCCGAAGATGCAACGAAGAATGATGCTGAAGCTCGCCGCCGCGCTCGGCGCGGCCGCGTGCGTCGCGAGCGCGCAGGCGCAGGCGCAGGCGCAGACGATCAAGGTCGGCGTGACGGGCGGCCCGCACGCGCAGGTGATGGAGGAAGTGAGGAAGGTCGCGGCGAGGAGCGGGCTCGACATCCGTATCGTCGAATTCTCCGATTACGTGCAGCCGAACGCGGCGCTCGCGGCGGGCGACCTCGACGCGAACAGCTACCAGCATGCCCCGTATCTCGAAGCGCAGGTGAAGGACCGCGGCTACAGGATCGTCAAGGTCGCGGACACCGTGACGTTCCCGATGGGCATCTATTCGAAGCGCGTGAAGTCGCTTGCGGCGCTGCAATCGGGCGCGCGGATCGCGATCCCGAACGATCCGACGAACGGCGGCCGCGCGCTGTTGCTGCTGCAGAAGCAGGGCCTGCTGAAGCTGCGCGACGGCGCGGGCCTGAAGGCGACGCGCTTCGACGTCGTCGACAACCCCAAGCAGTTGAAGATCGTCGAGCTCGATGCCGCGCAGATCCCGCGCTCGCTCGCCGACGTCGACGCGGCCGCGATCAACACGAACTACGCGATGGAAGCCGGCCTGAAGCCGAAACAGGACGCGATCGCAATCGAGGGCCCGAACGGCCCGTACGCGAACATTCTCGCGGTGCGCGCCGAAGACAAGGACAAGCCGTGGGTCGCGAAGCTCGTCGCCGCATACCGGTCGCCCGACGTGAAGCGCTTCATCGAGCGCCGGTTCGGCGGGGCGGTGATCGCCGCATGGTAGGAGGAATAAGGGATGCCGCCGATTAGAGGCGAAAATCGAAAGCCCGGGCTTGGCGTCCGGGTTTTTTCTCTTTTAAAATAGAACGACCGTTCGCTATTATCGGCATGCCGCAAGGGGGCGCTATCCTCGGCGCAGCCGCAAATTGAATGACCGGCGTCGCCGCCGCGTCAGCGAGCCACGCTATAAAATGGCCGCTGATCGTATTCGTAACTTTGGAGCGTGTGCATGAAAATCCTGGTGCCAGTGAAAAGAGTGGTCGATTACAACGTGAAGGTCCGCGTGAAGTCGGATGGCACGGGCGTCGATATCGCGAACGTGAAGATGTCGATGAACCCGTTCGACGAGATCGCCGTTGAAGAAGCGGTGCGCCTGAAGGAAGCGGGCGTGGCGACCGAGGTGATCGCGGTGTCGGTGGGCGTCGCGCAGGCTCAGGAAACGCTTCGCACGGCGCTCGCGATCGGCGCGGACCGCGCGATTCTCGTCGAATCGAACGACGAGGTGCAGCCGCTTTCCGTCGCGAAGATCCTGAAGGCGCTGGTCGACAAGGAGCAGCCGCAGCTCGTGATCCTCGGCAAGCAGGCGATCGACGACGATTCGAACCAGACGGGCCAGATGCTCGCCGCGCTCGCGAACCTGCCGCAGGCGACGTTCGCGTCGAAGGTGACGGTAGCCGACGGCAAGGCTACCGTCGCGCGCGAAGTGGACGGCGGCGCGGAAACGCTGTCGCTGACGCTGCCGGCGGTGGTGACGACGGACTTGCGCCTGAACGAGCCGCGCTACGTGACGCTGCCGAACATCATGAAGGCGAAGAAGAAGCCGCTGGAGACGGTGAAGCCGGAAGACCTGGGCGTGGACGTCGCGCCGCGTCTGAAGACGCTGAAGGTGGTGGAGCCGCCGAAGCGCGCGGCGGGCGTGAAGGTCGCGGACGTGAAGACGCTGGTCGAGAAGCTGAAGACCGAAGCCAAGGTGCTGTAAGGGGAGCGCAAAGAGATGACGATTCTGGTGATTGCGGAACATGACAACGCGTCGATCAAGGCAGCCACGCTGAACACGGTGGCCGCGGCAACGAAGATCGGCGGCGACATTCACGTGCTGGTCGCGGGCCACGACGCGCAGGGCGCGGCGGACGCGGCGGCGAAGATCGCGGGCGTATCGAAGGTGCTGCTGGCCGACGCGCCGCAGCTCGCGGACGGTCTCGCGGAAAACGTCGAGGCGACCGCGCTGAACGTCGCGAAGGACTACTCGCACATCCTCGCGCCGGCAACGGCCTACGGCAAGAACATCGCGCCGCGGATCGCGGCGAAGCTGGACGTCGCGCAGATCTCGGACATCACGGCGGTCGATTCGGCCGACACGTTCGAGCGCCCGATCTACGCGGGCAACGCGATCGCGACGGTGCAGTCGGGTGATCCGATCAAGGTGATCACGGTGCGCGCGACGGGCTTCGATCCGGTCGCGGCGGAAGGCGGCAGCGCGTCGGTCGAGAAGATCGACGCGGCGGCGGACGCGGGCGTGTCGCAGTTCGTGAGCCGCGAAGTGACGAAGCTCGATCGTCCGGAGCTGACGAGCGCGAGCATCATCGTGTCGGGCGGCCGGGGCCTCGGCAGCGGCGAGAACTACACGAAGGTGCTGGAGCCGCTGGCGGACAAGCTGCAGGCGGCGCTGGGCGCGTCGCGCGCGGCGGTGGACGCGGGCTACGTGCCGAACGACTATCAGGTGGGCCAGACGGGCAAGATCGTCGCGCCGCAGTTGTACATCGCGGTGGGCATCTCGGGCGCGATCCAGCACCTGGCGGGGATGAAGGATTCGAAGGTGATCGTCGCGATCAACAAGGATCCGGAAGCGCCGATCTTCAGCGTGGCCGATTACGGCCTCGTCGGCGATCTGTTCACGCTCGTGCCGGAACTCGTGAACGAGCTCGGCTGACACGTTCAGCAGCCGGCGCGCGTCGCGTTCAACGCACGAGCCAGTCGAACATGAGCAAAGGGGCGCGGCGAGCGCCCCTTTTCACACCATAAGCAGACCAGGAGAGGAGCACCATGAGCTATACCGCACCCGTCAAGGACATGCTGTTCGTGATGAAGGAACTGGCCGGCATCGACGCGGTCGCGAAGCTGCGCGGCTACGAGGACGCCGGCTTCGACACGGCGCAGGCCGTGCTCGACGAATCGGCGAAGTTCTGCGGCGAGGTGCTCGCGCCGCTGAACATCGAGGGCGACAAGAACCCGAGTAGCTGGAAGGACGGCGCCGTCACGGCGACGCCCGGCTTCAAGGATGCGTTCCGCCAGTTCGCCGAAGGCGGCTGGCAGGGGCTCCAGCATCCGACCGAATACGACGGCCAGGGCCTGCCGAAGCTGATCGCGACGCCGTGCATCGAGATGCTGAACGCATCGAACCTGTCGTTCGCACTGTGTCCGCTCCTGACCGACGGCGCAATCGAAGCGCTCCTCACAGCCGGCACCGACGAACAGAAATCCCGCTACGTGCCAAAGCTCATCGCGGGCGTTTGGACGGGCACGATGAACCTCACCGAGCCGCAGGCGGGCTCCGACCTCGCGCTCGTGCGCTCGCGCGCGGAGCCGCAGCCCGACGGCTCGTACAAGGTGTTCGGCACGAAGATCTTCATCACGTGGGGCGAACACGACATGGCGGACAACATCGTCCACCTCGTGCTCGCGCGCACGCCGAACGCGCCCGAAGGCGTGAAGGGCATTTCGCTGTTCATCGTGCCGAAGTTCCTCGTCAACGAAGACGGCAGCCTCGGCGCGCGCAACGACGTGCATTGCGTGTCGATCGAGCACAAGCTCGGCATCAAGGCGAGCCCGACCGCGGTGCTGCAGTACGGCGACCAAGGCGGCGCGATCGGCTATCTCGTCGGCGAAGAGAACCGCGGCCTCGAGTACATGTTCATCATGATGAACGCGGCGCGCTTCGGCGTCGGGATGCAGGGGATCGGCGTCGCCGAGTGCGCGTACCAGAAGGCCGCCGAGTTCGCGAAGGAGCGCGTGCAGAGCCGTCCCGTCGACGGCTCCGCAAAGCGGTCGGTGACGATCATCCATCACCCGGACGTGCGCCGGATGCTCGCGACGATGCGCGCGCTGACGGAAGGCGCGCGCGCGCTGTCCTACGTCGCCGCCGCGCATAGCGATCACGCGCACCGCGCGGCCGACGAAGGCGTGCGTGCGAAGCATCAGGCGATCTACGAGTATCTGGTGCCGATCGTGAAGGGCTGGAGCACCGAGATGGTCAACGAGGTCGCGAGCCTCGGCATCCAGGTGCACGGCGGGATGGGCTTCATCGAGGAAACGGGCGCCGCGCAGTACTACCGCGACGCGCGCATTCTCGCGATCTACGAAGGCACGACCGCGATCCAGGCGAACGACCTCGTCGGCCGGAAGACGGCGCGCGACGGCGGCGCGGTCGCGAAGGCGATCGTCGGCGAGATCCGGCAGACGGTCGAAGCGCTCGGCGCGCACGACGGCCCGGCGTTCGCCGCGATGAAGGTTCAACTGGAGAACGGCGCGCGCGCGCTGTCGGCCGTCGTCGACTTTGTCGTCGCGAACGTGAAAGGCGATCCGAACGCGGTGTTCGCCGGCAGCGTGCCGTATCTGAAACTCGCGGGCATCGTGCTGTGCGGCTGGCAAATGGCGCGCGCGCTGCTCGTCGCGCAGCAAAAGCGCGCCGATGACCCGAAGTTCTACGACGCGAAGATCGCGATCGCGCAGTTCTATGCGGAGCACATCCTCGCGCAGGCGAGCGGGTTCGAAGCGTCGATCGTCGGCGCGAAGGGCGGACAAGGCGTGTTCGCGCTGACGGAAGACCAGTTCTGATCGTCGGGCTCGGCCGGTTCGTCCGCTAGACGCTCAAACGCAGAACGGCGCCCTCGGGCGCCGTTCTTTTTGGCGGAGGCGGCCTTGCATGCGGGCCGCCCCGATCGCGCGTCAGCGCGTCATGCGTACGCGGGGCGATGCTCGCCGTCCGTCTCGCTCAGATAGCGATGCACCGACAGGTCGTCCGCGCGGATCGCGGGCTTCTTGCCGGACATCAGATCGGCGAGCAACTGGCCGGAGCCGCACGACATCGTCCAGCCGAGCGTGCCGTGGCCCGTGTTGAGGAACAGGTTCGGCACGGGCGTGCGGCCGACGATCGGCGTGCCGTCCGGCGTCATCGGCCGCAGGCCGGTCCAGAACGTCGCGTTCGCCGTGTCGCCGCCACCCGGGAACAGGTCGTTCACGCACATGTCGAGCGTTTCGCGGCGCGCCTGCCGCAGCCGCTTGTCGAAGCCGACGATCTCCGCCATCCCGCCAACGCGGATCCGATCGTCGAAACGCGTGATCGCGATCTTGTAGGTTTCGTCGAGTACGGTCGACACGGGCGCCTTCGCCGCGTCGACGATTGGCGCGGTGATCGAATAGCCCTTCAGCGGATATACCGGGATCTTCACGAGATTCGCGACGAGGTTCGTCGAGTACGAGCCGAGCGCGACCACGTAGGCATCGGCGCGCACCATCTCGCCGCCGCACTGGACGCCCGCGATCTTGCCGCCCGCGACGGCGAGCGCGTCGATGCTGGTGTTGAATCGGAACGTCACGCCGAGCTGCTCGGCGAGCGCGGCGAGGCGCGTCGTGAAGAGCTGGCAGTCGCCCGTCTCGTCGCCCGGCAGCCGCAGGCCGCCCGTCAGCTTGTGCGACACCGCGGCGAGCGCCGGCTCGGCCTTCTTCAGCGCGTCGCTCGACAGCAGCTCGAACGCCACGTTCGCCTCGCGCAGCACCGCGATGTCCTTCGCGGCGCCGTCGAGCTGCTGCTGCGTGCGGAAGACCTGCAGCGTGCCGCCCGTGCGGCCTTCGTACTGGATGCCCATCTCGGCGCGCAGCGCCTGCAGGCAATCGCGGCTGTATTCGGCGAGGCGCACCATCCGGCCCTTGTTCAGCGCATAACGCTCGGTCGTGCAGTTGCGCAGCATCTGCCACATCCATTGCAACTGGAAGCGCGTGCCGTCGAGGCGGATCGCGAGCGGCGCGTGCTTTTCGAACATCCACTTGACCGCCTTCAGCGGCACGCCGGGCGCGGCCCACGGCGCCGCGTAGCCGGGCGAGATCTGGCCCGCGTTCGCAAAGCTCGTGTCGAGGGCGGGGCCGGCCTCGCGGTCGATCACCGTGACTTCGTGGCCCGCGCGCGCCAGATAATAGGCGCTCGCCACGCCGACCACGCCACTGCCCAAAATAACCACACGCATAGCTGCTCCGGATAGAGAAAACGCCGGATGGCGCGGCGCACCCGATGCGCTCTGCGATCTCCATACGGCCTAGTTTTTTGCGCTATGGTATGGTTGAGTCACTAGGTTTTGTTATTGTATTTTTCCAATTTTCAGTAAAAAAGAGATGAGAACTCAACGTCAGCCGGTACGCGCGCTCGACAAGCTCGACCGGCGCATTCTGAAGCTGCTGCAAGAGGACGGCCGCATGGCGATGAAGGACCTCGCCGAGCGCGTCGGCCTGACGGTCACGCCGTGTATCGAGCGGGTGCGGCGGATGGAGCGCGACGGCGTGATCACCGGCTACCACGCGCACGTCGATCCCGCGCAGCTCGGCGCCGCGCTGCTCGTGTTCGTCGAGATCACGCTCGATCACAAGAGCGGCAACATGTTCGAGCAGTTTCGCCGCGAAGTGATGAAGATCGACGAGGTGCTCGAATGCCATCTGGTGTCGGGCGACTTCGATTATCTGATCAAGGCGCGGATCGGCGAGATGGCCGACTACCGGAAGCTGCTCGGCGACATCCTGCTGCAGCTCCCGGGCGCCGTGCAATCGAAGAGCTATGTCGTGATGGAGGAGATCAAGGAGACGCTGATGATCGCGGTCAACGAGTGAGCGCGCGTCCGAGGCGCTTGGCATGAACCGCCAATTACTGTATGTTTGTACAGTAATTGGCGGTTTTGTCATTGGCGGCCCGGGCCGCTTACCAGAGGCACGATGAGCGAACGATCCGACGTCGAATATCCAGTGGCGCCGCCCGCGCCCCGCAAGGGGCGCGGCGCGGTGGGCAACCTGCAGGGGCGTTACGAGACCGTCGAGCGCGAGACGGTCGACGACGGCTGGACGCGCGACAACGATGGCGAGCCGCCCGCGCCGTTGCGCACGCAGGAGTTCGAGGAGCGCGCGAGGACGATCCTCACGCGCAATGCGTCGCCGGACATTCCGTTCAACGTGTCGCTGAACCCGTATCGCGGGTGCGAGCACGGCTGCATTTACTGCTTCGCGCGGCCGACGCACAGCTATCTCGGGCTGTCGCCGGGGCTCGATTTCGAGAGCCGGATCTACGCGAAGGTGAACGCCGCGGAGTTGCTCGAGCGCGAACTCGCGAAGCCGTGCTACGTGCCTGAGCCGATCGCGCTCGGCGTGAATACCGACGCGTATCAGCCGGTCGAGCGCGAACTGCGGATCACGCGGCAGGTGATCCAGGTGATGCACGACCACGGTCAGCCGTTTGCCGCGATCACGAAGTCGCCGCTGATCGAGCGCGATCTCGATTTGCTCGCGCCGATGGCCGAGCGCCGGCAGGTGATGGCGGCCGTCACGATCACGACGCTCGATCCCGAACTCGCGCGTGCGCTCGAGCCGCGTGCGGCGACGCCCGCGCGCCGGCTTCGAACGATCCGTGCGCTGCGCGACGCCGGGGTGCCGGTCGGCGTGAGCGTCGCGCCGATGATTCCGTTCGTCACCGAACCGGATCTCGAACGCGTGCTCGAGGCGTGCGCGGACGCGGGGGCGACGCACGCGAGCTATATCGTGCTGCGGCTGCCGTGGGAAGTCGCGCCGCTTTTCACCGAATGGCTCGCCGCGCATTTCCCTGATCGCGCGGAGCGGGTGATGGCGCGTGTGCGGGACATGCGCGGCGGCAAGGATTACGACGCGGATTTCAGCCGCCGGATGAAGGGCGAAGGGATGTGGGCCGATCTGCTCAAGCAGCGCTTCCGGATGGCGGTCAAGCGCTGCGGGCTGAACGAACGCGCGCGAGGGATTCTCGATTTTTCGCAGTTTTGCGCGCAGCGCTCGAAACTGCCGCGGTCGCTCGCGCGGCCGCGCACGGCGGCGCAAGCGGAAGGCCACTCGAAAGATCAGTCGCAGCTCAGCCTGTTCTGAGCGACGTGGGCGATGCGTCGTGTCGCGCCGGCAGAGCCGGCGGATGCGTCATTGCGAAATTTGCCTGGCGGCCTCGACCTGCGATTCGAAGTACGTCTGGAACGCGAGCGCGAGCCCGGTCATCAGCAGGAATGCGCCGATCAGCAGCGAAAAGATGACGACGAACACGACACCCCAGCCGGAGCGGCTTTGGCGGCCCGTCGCGGCATTGAATTGCGCGTCCCACTTGTCGTCGGCGCGCAGTCCGTAGACGAGCGCCGCGAGAAACGCGGCGAGCAGCGATGTCGCGCCGGGCACGGCGAGCCACCAGCCAAGCGCGGCGGCCCGCCCCGATGCCGCGAGCAGCAGGAAGCCGGGAATGCCGACGATCGTCGCGAGCAGGTGTGCCCAGCCTGCGAGGTCCTTCCAGCCGTACAGATAGAAGCGGTGCGCGCCGAGCGAGCCGAGCAGGAAAGCGAGCAGTGCGGTGAGCGTCTTCGAGCGGAAGCGGGGCGGCGTGGACGTGCTGCTGGACATGTCGGGAGGCAATGGGTCTTCTTCGTGGACGCCCGGGTGAGGCCCGGGAGCGGCGGGGTCGGCTCGCATTCTACGATGTTGGGCGCGGTGCGGTCACGCTACGGTTGTGTCAATGCGTCGCATCGTAGGTGATCCGGTAGATCGCGCCCGCGTAGTCGTCGCTGATGAGGAGCGAGCCGTCCGGCAGCGGCAGCACGTCGGCGGGGCGCCCCCAGACGCTTTCGTCGGGCCGCAGCCACCCCTGGACGAACGCTTCCTGGCGCGCGGCGCGGCCGTCGGGCGACGCGACCACGCGCACGACCCGGTAGCCGACCTTGCGGCTGCGGTTCCATGAGCCGTGCTCGGCAATGAAGATGTTGTCGCGGTATTCGGGCGGGAACATGTCGCCTGTGTAGAAACGCATGCCGAGTGAGGCGACGTGTGCGCCCAGCTTGAGCACGGGCGGCGCGTAGCTCGCGCACGTGTGGCCGCGCCCGAACTGTGGATCGAGCACGTCGCCGCCGTGGCAGAACGGGTAGCCGAAGTCGAGTCCCGCGCGCGGCGCGCGGTTCAGCTTGTCGTCGGGGCGGTCGTCGCCCATCAGGTCGCGGCCGTTGTCGGTGAACCAGAGTTCGTGCGTCGCCGGATGCCACGCGAAGCCGACGGTGTTGCGGACGCCTCGTGCGTAGACCTCGTAGCCGCTGCCGTCGGCGTTCATCCGGCCGATCATCGCGTAGCGGTCCCGGTCGGCGACGCAGATGTTGCACGGCGCGCCCGTTGGCACATAGAGCTTGCCGTCGGGGCCGAACGCGATGAATTTCCAGCCGTGATGGCGGTCGGTCGGCAGTGCGTCCGTGACGACGACGGGCTTCGGCGGCGCGGCGATCCGCTCGTCGATCCGGTCGAGGCGTAGAATCCGCGACACGGCCGACACGAAGAGCGCGCCGTTGCGATACGCGACGCCAACCGGCATCTCGAGCCCCGACGCGATCACGTGATGCTCGCGAACATGGCCGTCGCGCACGACGAGCGCATGCACGCGCCCGTCCATGCTGCCGACGTAGAGAATGCCGCGCGGCGACCACGCCATTTCGCGCGCCGTGGGCACGTCGTCGGCGAGCACCTGGACCCGAAATCCGGGCGGTACGCTGAGTTCGCCGATCGGCAGCGCGCCCGACGCGGCGGGGGCGGCAATTGTGGCAAGAACGAGACATGCGACGGCTGCCGCATGCAGTACCGCCGGCGGGCCTGACAAAACGATGCGGGACAGGGCGATGAGAGGGCGCATGGCGGCGGGTGAAGGCGGGCGAGCGCGGAGCGCGCAACAGATCGATTGTAAGCCTCCAGAGTCGGCGACCGGGTTTTTTGACAGGTAAGTGTTTGTTGTGCCACCGGTTTCGGGCTATAATCGCCCGTTTCAGTAGTTTTCGAACCCGGTTTTCCCGAAGGATTTCATATGGTCATCATCCGTCTGGCTCGCGGCGGCTCGAAGAAGCGCCCGTTCTACAACATCGTCGCTACCGATTCGCGCAACCGTCGTGACGGCCGCTTCATCGAGCGCGTCGGCTTCTACAACCCGGTCGCGACGAAGGGCGAAGCGCTGCGCATCGCTCAAGACCGTCTGACTTACTGGCAAGGCGTCGGCGCGCAATTGTCGCCGACCGTCGAGCGTCTCGTGAAGCAGGCGCAAAAGGCGCAGCCGGCTGCCTGACATGGCGCGGCGTGCCGGAAGTGCCGGCTGTGAGGTTCGTTGATGGCTGGTCACGATTCCGGTAATGCAAAGCGCGGGCGGTCGCCGTCGTTCGGCGTATTCGTCCGCAAGCCGGTCGAGCGCGCGCCCGAGAAGGGAGGGCGCGACGGCGCGGTTGATTCGGAAGCAAGTCGCGTCGATGCGGTGCAGTCATGGCCGGACGATGCGGTCGAGGTCGGCGCGGTGGTCGATGCGTACGGCCTCAAGGGCTGGATCAAGCTCGCGGCCCATGCCGGTGCGGGGCGAGGCGGCGATGCGCTTCTCGAGGCCCGCGACTGGTGGCTGCAAAAGGGTGTGGGGCGGGGTGCGGAGCGGAAGTTCGTGCGCGTCACGCAGGCGAAGCTGCACGGCGACACGGTCGTCGCGCATCCGGCCGGCTTGGCCGATCGCGATGCGGCGCTTGCGCTGCGCAGCTTTCGCGTGTTCGTGCGCCGTGGCGATTTCCCGGCGCTCGCCGCCGACGAGTTCTACTGGGTCGATCTGATCGGCCTCGACGTCGTCAACGAGGCGGGCGTTGCGCTCGGCAAGGTCGCCGACCTGATCGACAACGGCGTGCATTCGATCATGCGCGTCGAATATCAGGCAACCGGCAAGGATGGTCGGCCGAAAACCGGCGAGCGGCTGATTCCGTTCGTCGGCGTGTACGTGAAGGCGGTCGAGCAGGCGGCGGGACGCGTCGTCGTCGACTGGGAAGCCGATTACTGAAATGGACGAAGCCACGCAGAGCGCGATCCAGTTCGACGTCGTCACACTCTTTCCGGAGATGTTTCGCGCGTTGACCGACTGGGGCATCACGAGCCGCGCGGTGAAGCAGGGGCGGTTCGGCTTGCGCACGTGGAATCCGCGCGATTTCACGACCGACAACTACCGCACCGTCGACGATCGCCCGTATGGCGGCGGCCCCGGTATGGTGATGCTCGCGAAGCCGCTCGAGGCGGCGATCGGTGCGGCGAAGGCCGCGCAGGCGGCGCAAGGCGTTGCGAGCTCGCGCGTCGTGATGATGTCGCCGCAGGGCGCGCCGCTCACGCACGAGCGCGTCGCGCGGATGGCGGCGGAGCCGGGCGTCGTGTTGCTGTGCGGGCGCTACGAGGCGATCGACCAGCGGCTGATCGACCGTTGCGTCGACGAGGAGCTGAGCCTCGGCGATTTCGTGCTGTCGGGCGGCGAACTGCCGGCGATGGCGCTGATGGACGCCGTCGTGCGACTGCTGCCGGGCGTGCTGAACGATGCGCAATCGGCGGTGCAGGACAGCTTCGCCGACGGGCTGCTCGATTGCCCGCATTACACGCGTCCCGAGGAGTACGAGGGCGCGCGCGTGCCGGACGTGCTGCTCGGTGGACATCATGCCGAGATCGAGCGCTGGCGCCGGCAGGAAGCGTTGAGAAACACCCTCGCGAAGCGCCCCGACCTGATCGCGCGGGCGCGTCGCGAAAAGTTGCTGAGCCGGGCCGACGAGGCATGGCTTGCAAGTCTCGCGAAAGAAGCGAAGCAGGCCTCCTGAGGCGGCGGCGCTTTCGTTTGCGAATTTGGCGGTGCCGCGCATGCGTGCGCGGCGCCTGATGTGAATCCATCCTCTATCGGGGCCGAGCCTGGAAGCAGGCGGGCGCAAACGCCGACAAGATGGCTTTAGGAGTCAGTGATGAATCTGATCGGAAAACTTGAGCAGGAAGAGATCGAGCGCGCGCTCGCAGGCAAGACGATCCCCGAATTCGCCCCGGGCGACACGGTGATCGTGAACGTGAACGTGGTGGAAGGCAACCGCAAGCGCGTTCAGGCTTACGAAGGCGTCGTGATCGCGAAGCGCAACCGTGGCCTGAACTCGTCGTTCATCGTCCGCAAGATCTCGTCGGGCGAAGGCGTCGAGCGTACGTTCCAGACGTACTCGCCGCTGCTCGCGAGCATCGTCGTGAAGCGCCGCGGCGACGTGCGCCGCGCGAAGCTGTACTACCTGCGCGAGCGTTCGGGCAAGTCGGCTCGAATCAAGGAAAAGCTGGTGTCGAAGGATCGCGCCGCTGCTGCGCAGCAGTAAGCGCAGTCGGAAACGCGCGCCGGAAGTCGTTCGGCGTGCGTTTCGCCAGGCGTGGAAAAGCGCCGTGCGGAGGTTTCCCGCACGGCGCTTTTTTTCGACCGGCTGTCGAGGGCCGCTGCGAGGCAGCGGCTTTTTTGCATCCGGCCATCGCGGCGGCGACCGGCGCGATCGTTTAGCGTGTGCTCCCGTGTGGCCGATGGGCGGCGAGGCGCGGCGTTCGTGCGTCGCCGCCGAGACGGTGTGCGGGATCGGTCGCGACCCAACTCAAACCGCCGATCGACAAGCATTTGCCGGCGTGTGAGATCGTCATGCGCACGAGCGCCGCGTAGCTGACGACCTCGCAATTCGACGACGTCGACACGTAGAACGACATCGCGTCGAGGCGAGGGTCGTGGATGAGCGGGGCGCGGCCCGCCGCGGGCGCCGCGTTGCCGAATCCTGCCATTCGCATTTCGCGCGACGTTTGGCGCGATGACTAGCATGCATTCGACCGTCGGGCCGCAGTCGATATCGCTCCTGCGCCCCCCGTAGCGCGTCACGGCCCGACGAGCGTATCGGCTGAATGCGCGGCTGAATGCGCGGCTGAATGCGCGGCCGAATCTCGGGCGAACGCCGCGCTCGCCGACGACGGGCGCCGTCCGGCGAGCGGCCCCGACGGGCGTTTTTTTCTTTTCGGCGCGACAATATGGTCCTATCCATTCCAAGCCGAGCGTCCCTTGACCCGTCGCCCCATCATCGACCCCGAAGTGCTGCCGATCGAGACGACCGGCACCGGACTGCCCGCCATCCCGCCGTCGTTGCTGACCCCGGCCGGCCTGCGCGAGCGCTTCGCGCAGCCGCCCGAATGGACGCAGGAGCCCGCCGAGGCGCAGCTTGCCGACAGCGTCGATCCGCGCAGCGCGGCCGTGCTCGTGCCGCTCGTCGTGCGCGAGCGCGGCCTGACGGTGCTGCTCACGCAGCGCGCGGATCACCTGAACGATCATGCCGGCCAGATCAGCTTTCCGGGCGGGCGCCGCGAGCCCGACGACCGCGACGCGAACGCCACCGCGCTGCGCGAGGCGCACGAGGAAATCGCGCTTTCGCACGAGCGCGTCGAATTGCTGGGCGCGCTGCCCGACTATCTGACGGGCACGGGCTTTTGCGTGACGCCCGTTGTCGCGCTCGTCCATCCGCCGTTTACGGTGCAGGCGGATACGCTCGAAGTGGCCGAGATCTTCGAGGTGCCGCTCGATTTCCTGATGAACCCCGCGCATCACCAGGTGAGGGTGTTCCGCTGGGAGGGCGGCGAGCGGCGCTTTTTCGCGATGCCGTATCCGCGCGGGCCGGTCGGCGGCCAGTATTTCATCTGGGGCGCGACGGCCGGCATGCTGCGCAACCTGTATCGCTTTCTCGCGGCCTAGTGGCGGGCGCCACAGTCTGCGCAAGCCGGAGCCATCCGACGCGCCTGCTGTGCTATCTTTACGCGAAAAATCAATCATCCCAGAACGGCACGGCCCTTCGCATGACTTTCTTCTCGGTTCTCCTTGCTCTCATCATCGAACAGGTCCGCGCGCTGTCGCCGAGCAATCCGGTCTTCGCGCTGTTTCAGTCTCATGCGGAATCGGCTGCGCACGGCTTCGACGCCGGCAAAAAGAAGCACGGCGTGCTCGCGTGGCTCATCGTCGTGCTGCCGTGGGTGCTCGGCGTCGGGCTCGTCTATTTCCTGCTGTACAAGGTGAGCTTCGTGCTCGCGTTCCTCTGGAACGTCGCCGTCGTGTACTTCACGCTCGGCTTCAGGCAGTTCAGCCATTACTTCACCGATATCCATCTCGCGCTCAACAACGACGACGTGCCGCGCGCGCGCGACATCCTGCGCGAATGGACGGGCATCGACACGGTCGACATGCCGGTCAGCGAAATCGTCCGCCACACGCTGATCCATGCGGTCGTCGCGTCGCATCGTCACGTGTTCGGCGTGTTTTTCTGGTTCGTGCTGCCGATCGGCCCGGCGGGCGCGGTGCTGTACCGGATCGCCGAATATCTGTCGCGTAGCTGGTCGGTGCCGGCGGACGATCGCACCGCAGCGTTCTCGACGTTCGCGCAGCGCGCGTTCTTCGCGATCGACTGGGTGCCGGCGCGCCTGACCGCGCTCGGCTTCGCGATCGTCGGCAACTTCGAGGACGCGATCTACGCCTGGCGCAATCACACGCGCCAGTGGCCCGACTCGAACGACGGCGTGCTGCTCGCGGCCGGCAGCGGTGCGCTCGGCGCGCGGCTCGCGGGCCCGCTCGCGGAGCCGTCGAGCGTCGATGCGCTCGCGGCGGGCGACAGCGGCCCGATCACGGTCGGCGACGACTGCTCGCCGCGCACGCTGCAGTCGGCCGTCGGCCTCGTGTGGCGCGCGGTGATTCTGTGGATGCTACTCCTGCTGATGCTGACGATCGCGGTCTGGGTGTCGTGATGCGGTGCGGCGGATGCCGCGCGCGTGTCGTCGCGCCAAGGTTCGTCAACGAGCAAGCCGGCTTCGAGCCGGCTTTTTTGTGCCGATTTCCGGCTTGCTTCGGTGCTCCGGTGTTCCAGGGCTGCCCGGACGGCGCTCGCTTCGCGGCGGGGGCGGGCGTCGCGCCGCGCGTCAACCGTCACGCGGATCGCGGCTCGCGCCGCAATGCCAGCAGGCGGTGAATTGCGCGTCGAGCGTCTCGCCGCAGCGCGCGCAGCGCCACGGCGCCGCGCCGGCGGGCGGCCCGGCCGACGCCGCCTCGATCAGCCGCCGCGCGAGCGCCTCGTCGCGCTCGTCGTCGAGCCAGATCTCCGGCTGGCACGCATCCATCGGCAGCCCGCCCAGCGCGCCGAGCGCGTAGCAGTTGTGCAGCTCGCAGCGCACGCCTGCGACGTCGAGCACGTTCGCCCAGTGCTGGGCGGTCGCGAGATCGGGGGCCTTGAAGCGCATTGCGGCGTTTCCTCCGTGCATGGCGAATAGGCGGCGGGGGCGGCGGCGCGCGGCCGCCGGGCCGCCCGGCTAGCGGACGATCTGGCTCGCCTCGTGCACGAGCTGCGCGTACAGCGCGTGACGCGACGGCGCGACCCTGCCGTCGGCGACTGCCTCCAGAATCGCGCAGCCCGGCTCTTGCAGATGATGACAATTATAGAAACGACAGTGCGGCAGCAGCGGCCGGAACTCCGGGAACGCGCGCTCGAGGCGGCCTTCCGTCAGATGATAGAGCCCGAACTCCTGGAAGCCCGGCGAATCGATCAGCGCGCCGCCGTCCGGCAGCGGGTAGAGGCGCGTGAACGTCGTCGTGTGGCGGCCGCTGTTGAGCGCGGCGGAGATCTCGCGCGTCGCCGCCTCGGCGTCCGGCACGAGCAGGTTCACGAGCGTCGACTTGCCCATTCCCGACTGGCCGAGCAGGATCGTCGAATGGCCGGCCAGGCGCGGCGCGAGCTGCGCGCGCGCGTCGTCGGGCGCGCCCTTGATCGACATCTCGAGCACGTCGTAGCCGAGCGCGCGGTAGGGCGCAAGGCGCTCGCGCGCGACGGGCAGCGCCGCCTCGACGTCGATCTTGTTCAGCACGATGACGGGCTTCAGCTCGTTCGCCTCGGCGGCGATCAGCGCGCGGCCGAGCAGGTCTTCGCTGAAATACGGCTCGGTCGCGAGCACGATCAGCAACTGATCGAGATTCGCCGCGAAGAGCTTCGACTTGAACTGGTCGGAGCGGTAGAGCAGGTTGCGCCGTTCGCCGATCTCGACGATCACGCCCTGGTCGGCCGACGTTCGTTCGTAGACGACGCGGTCGCCGACCGCGACATCGCTCTTCTTGCCGCGCGGAAAGCACTGCAGCATCGGGCCGCCGCCGGCGGGCGCGACGATGTAGTGGCGGCCGTGCGCGGCGATCACGCGCCCTTCGGCGCGCTCGCCGCCGCGCGCGGCGGCTCTGGCCGGCTGCTTCGTCGGCGCGCGCTTCATGAGTGCTGGAGCAGCCGGTCGATCCGTTGCGACGCAGGCGGGTGCGAGTAGTAGAACGCGGTGTAGACGGGGTCGGGCGTGAGCGTCGACGCATTGTCTTCGTAGAGCTTCACGAGCGCGTTGACGAGATCGCGCGCGTCGGTCTGGTGCGCGGCGAATGCGTCGGCCTCGAACTCGTGCTTGCGCGAGCTCAGGCTGCCGAACGGCGTGACGAAGAACAGGAACACCGGCATCGACAGGAAGAACAGCACGAGCGCGATGCCCGCGTTGCTGCCCGCGAGCGACGGCATCACGCCGAGGCCCATGTAGAACCACGCGCGCTGCGCGAGCCAGCCGAGCAGCGCGAGGAGCGCGAGGCTCAGCGCGAACGTCCACAGCATCCGCTTCATCACGTGGCGGCGCTTGAAATGGCCGAGCTCGTGCGCGAGCACCGCTTCGATCTCGCTGCCCGTCAGGCGCGCGAGCAAGGTATCGAAGAACACGATCCGCTTCGATGCGCCGAAGCCCGTGAAATACGCGTTGCCGTGTGCGGAGCGGCGGCTGCCGTCCATCACGAAGAGGCCCTTCGCCGCGAAGCCGCAGCGCTTCATCAGCCCTTCGATGCGCGTGCGCAGCGCGTCGTCGGACAGCGGCTCGAACTTGTTGAAGAGCGGCGCGATGAAGGTGGGATAGAGCACGAGAACGAGCATCTGGAAGCCGACCCACACGATCCACGTCCACAGCCACCACAGCGCGCCCGCCTGGTTCATCAGCCACAGCACGACGAAGAGGAGCGGCAGGCCGAGCGCCGCGCCGAGCAGCGCGTTCTTCGCGAGATCGGCGAAGAACAGGCGCTTCGTCATCCGGTTGAAGCCGAAGCGCTCTTCGATGCCGAACTGGCGGTAGTAGTCGAACGGCAGATCGATCGCGCCCGAGATCACGAGCACCGCCGCGACGAGCGCGACCTGCTGGCCGTAGCCGTGGCCGAGCCAGCCGGCGAGCAGCGAATCGAGCGCGCCGACGCCGCCCAGGAGCGTGAGGCCGACGAGCACCGCCGAGGCGACGACGATCTCGAACATCGTGAGCCGCGTGCGCTCGATCGTGTAGTCGGCGGCGCGCTGGTGCGCGGCGAGCGGGATCGTCTCGCGGAACTGCGCGGGCACGCGGCCGCGATGCGCGGCGACGAAGCGGATCTGCCGCGACGCGAGCCACAGCTTGGTGCCCGTCATCGCGACGACCGCGATGGCGAAGAGCAGGGTGAAGGTATAGGCGGACATCGAAGGCGCTGGTGGGTATCTATGCGAGAATTATATGATCTTGCGGACCCGGCCCGCTCGTCGTTTGCCGGCCCGCCCGGCGGCGCGCGCGCCGTCCGCTCATTTCCCAGGATTGCTCATGACCGATATCTCCGCCGTGGCCGGCCAGCCCGTGCTCGTTCGCAACGAACTGAACCTCGTCTGGCTCGACATGGAAATGACGGGCCTGAGCCCGGACACCGACCGCATCATCGAGATCGCCGTCGTCGTCACCAATTCGACCCTCGACATCGCGCTCGAGGGGCCCGTGCTCGCGATCCATCAAAGCGACGAGACGCTCGCAAAGATGGACGACTGGAACAAGAACACGCATGGGCGCTCCGGCCTCATCGACCGCGTGCGCGCGTCGAGCGTCACCGAGGCGGACGCCGCCGCGCAGATCGAGGCGTTTCTCGGCCAGTACGTGCCGCCCGGCAAGTCGCCGATGTGCGGCAACTCGATCTGCCAGGACCGCCGCTTCATGGCGCGCTGGATGCCGGAGCTCGAGCGCTTCTTCCATTACCGCAACCTCGACGTCAGCACGCTCAAGGAGCTGTGCCGGCGCTGGCAGCCCGCGATCTACAAGGGCTTTCAGAAGCGCGCGATGCATACCGCGCTCGCCGACATCCACGAGTCGATCGACGAGCTGAAGTATTATCGCGAGCGTTTTCTGATTCCGGCCGCGCCGGCGGGCGAGACAGCGTAAGAAGCGGGCGACGCGCGCCGATCGCCGCCGCCGCGGCAGCCGTCACTTCGGCGCGCGCATCGCGCTCTTCGGCCGGAACGCCGCGCACACGGCCGGGTTCGTCTGCGCGTACGGGCCGCCGATCAGGTCGATGCAGTACGGCACCGCAGCAAAAATGCCCGGCACCTCGACCTTGCCGTCGTCGCCGCGCAACCCTTCGAGCGTTTCCTTGATCGATTTCGGCTGGCCGGGCAGATTCACGATCAGCGCCGCGTGATCCGCAGTTTCGCGAATCACCGCGACCTGCCGCGACAGGATCGCGGTCGGCACGAAATTCAGGCTGATCTGGCGCATCTGCTCGCCGAAGCCCGGCATGGCCTTCGTCGCGACGGCGAGCGTCGCCTCGGGCGTCACGTCGCGGCGCGCGGGGCCCGTGCCGCCCGTCGTCAGCACGAGATCGCAGCCGACCGTGTCGACGAGCTCGACGAGCGCGGCCGAGATCGTCGGCGCGTCGTCCCGGACGAGCCGCGTCTCGGCGCGCCACGGCGACGCGAGCGCCGCCGCGAGCCATTCGGACAGCGCCGGAATGCCCTTGTCCTCGTAGACGCCGCTGCTCGCGCGATCGCTGATCGACACGAGGCCGATCACGAGTTCGTCGGGGTGGTTACGCTTCGTCGTCGTCATCGTCGGAATCCGGTGAGTGGTCGGGCGCGTCGCTTTCGCCGCCGGCCGAGCCGCTCGCCGTCTTGATCCACTGGAACAGCTCGCGGAAGTAGCGCGGCGGCTTGCCTTGCTGCGCTTCCCTGCGCGTGTTGCGGATCAGCGTGCGGCCCTCCTGCACGTCGGCCGACGGATGCTCGCGGATGAACGCGGTCAGCGCATCGTCGCTCGCGAGCAGTTGCTCGCGGGTGCGCTCGATCCAGTGCAGGCGCGCCGTCTCGGCCTTGTTCACGCCGCGCTGCGCGTCGAGCGCCGCGCGCAGCGCGGCCGTCTCGTCGGCGCTGAGCGCGCGCATCACGCGCCCGACGTATTGAATCTGGCGGCGCTTGCCCTCGTGATCGGTGATGCGGCGCGCTTCGCGCACGGCGTCGGCGAGATCTTCCGGCATCGGCATGCGCTTGAACGCGTCCTTCGGCAGCTCGACGAGGGCGGCACCCAGTTCCTGCAGCGCGTGCATGTCGCGCTTCAACTGGGATTTGCTGGGGCGATCGTAGCCGTGGTCGGCGTTCTCGCCGGCGTGCTCGATCGGTTGGATACGGGTTTTGCGTGTCATGGGCGGCATTGTATCGCGCCGGGCACCGCGCGGCCGCGGCGCGCCGCGCGCCGTGTCGCCGACCCGCGTCGCTCGCGCCGGACCTTGCTATGATCGCGGGATACGCACATTTCGAAACATGCGGGCGACCCGCCCGTCACCGGATACCACGACGATGGCTGCAAACCTCGACGCCCAGGCGCACTATTTCCCGCACACGCAAGACGAACTGAAGGCAATCGCGACGGACATCCTCCGGCACGCGAAGACGCTCGGCGCGACCGACGCCGCGACCGAAATCTCCGAGGGCGACGGCCTGTCGGTGTCGGTGCGGCGCGGCGAAGTCGAGACGATCGAGCACAACCGCGACAAGACGGTTGGCGTGACCGTCTTCATCGGCAAGAAGCGCGGCAATGCGAGCACGTCGGATTTCTCGCCCGCAGCGCTGAAGGACACGGTCGCAGCCGCGTACAACATCGCGCGCTTCACGGCCGAGGACGACGCGGCGGGGCTCGCCGAGGCCGAGCTGCTCGAAACCGAACCGCGCGACCTGGACCTTTATCACCCGTGGCGCCTGTCGGCCGACGAAGCGGTCGACCTCGCGCGCCGCGCGGAGGACGCCGCATTCGCGGTGAGTCCGCAGATCCGCAATTCGGAGGGGGCGAGCGTGTCCGCGCAGCATTCGCAGTTCGTGCTCGCGACGACGCGCGGCTTCCTCGCCGGCTATCCGTACTCGCGCCACTACGTCGCGTGCGCGCCGATCGCGGGCGCCGGCCGCCACATGCAGCGCGACGACTGGTACACGTCGAAGCGCCGCGCGGACGAACTCGCTTCGCCCGAGTCGGTCGGCCGCTACGCGGCGCAGCGCGCGCTCGCGCGGATGGGCGCGCGCCGCCTCGACACGCGCAAGGTGCCCGTGCTGTTCGAAGCGCCGCTCGCGGCGGGCCTGCTCGGCGCGTTCGTGCAGGCGGTGAGCGGCGGCGCGCTGTATCGGAAGACGTCGTTCCTCGTCGACAGCCTCGGCAAGGAGGTGTTCGCGCCGCACGTGCAGATCGTCGAGGACCCGCACGTGCCGCGCGCGATGGGCAGCGCGCCGTTCGACGAGGAAGGCGTGCGCACGCGCGCGCGCAACGTCGTCAGGGACGGCGTGGTCGAGGGCTATTTCCTGTCGACCTATTCGGCGCGCAAGCTCGGCACGCAGACGACCGGCAACGCGGGCGGCTCGCACAACATCGCGCTCAGGAGCGCGCTCACGACGCCCGCCGACGATTTCGACGCGATGCTCAAGAAGCTCGGCACGGGTCTTTTGCTGACCGAGCTGATGGGGCAGGGCGTGAACTACGTGACGGGCGACTATTCGCGCGGCGCGGCGGGCTTCTGGGTCGAGAACGGCGAGATTCAGTACCCGGTCGAGGAGATCACGGTGGCGAGCACGCTGCAGGAAATGTTCCGCCACATCGTTGCGATCGGCGCGGATTCGATCGTGCGCGGCACGAAGGAAACGGGTTCGGTGCTGATCGAGCAGATGACGATCGCGGGGCAGTGAGCGCGGCGATCGCATGGATCGCGCAAAAGCAAAAAGCGCCGCGGCGAGCGGCGCTTTTTTTGTGTCGTCGCGCGAGAGCCCGCGATATCGCGCGCCGCCTCGCGTGCGTCAACCGGCGCGCTTGCGACGATAGACGACGAATGCATATGCGAAGTCGTTCGGCGCGGCCGCGCGATGCGCATCGCGCGACACGGCTTCCCATTGCGCGGGATCGGGCGCGGGAAACGACGCGTCGCCTTCGAAATCCTGATCGATCTCGGTGACGATCAGCTTGTCCGCGTGGCGCAGGCCCTCCGCGTACAACTGCGCGCCGCCGATCAGGAACGCTTCGGCCGCGCCGTCGCGCGCGGCGAGCGCGAGCGCGCCGTCGAGCGACGTGACCGTGTCGCAGCCGTCGAAGTGGCGCGCGGCGTCGCGCGTGACGACGATGTTGCGGCGGCCGGGCAGCGGCCGGCCGATCGATTCGTGCGTCCTGCGGCCCATCACGATCGGCGCGCCCATCGTCGTGCGCTTGAAGAATGCGAGGTCCTCGGGAAGTTTCCACGGAAGTTGGTTGTCGCGGCCGATCACGCCATTGCGGGCGCGCGCGACGATCAGGGTCAGCGTCGTCATGACGGGAAGAAAAAGATGCCGGAAGGGCCCGATTCTACCGGATCTCGCGGCGCGCGACCGCGTGTCACGCGGGCCCGGCTTCGTCGTTCGGATGGCTCGCGCCCGGGCGATGCGCGCCCCATGACAGCTCGCGCAGGCCGTGCGACACCATCAGCCGATACAGCGTCGCGCGCGACACGCCGAGCTCCGCCGCCGCTTCGGTCAGGCGATTGCGATGCCGCAGCAGCGACGCCTCGATCGTCCGGCGCTCGGCGCGCTCGCGCGCTTCGGCGAGCGTCGTCGCCTGGCGCGCCGCGAACGGCGCGAGATCGAGATCGGCGGCCGACAGTTGCCGGCTGTCCGACATCACGATCGCGCGCCGGATCCGGTTGATCAGCTCGCGCACGTTGCCGGGCCACTGATAGTTGTACATCGCTTCGATCGCGCACGACGTGAAGCCGTGGATGCGGCGCGCGCCGTCGCTCCTGAACTGGTGCAGGATGTGATGCGCGAGGATTTCGATGTCCTTGCCGCGGGCGCGCAGCGGCGGCTCGTCGAGCTTCAGCACGCATAGCCGGTGGTACAGGTCTTCGCGAAAGCGGCCGGCGCGCATCGCCGCGTCGAGATCGACGTGCGTCGCGGAGATGATCCGCACGTCGACCGGAATCGAATCGTGCCCGCCGAGCCGCTCGATCCTGCCTTCCTGCAGGAAGCGCAGCATGCTCGCCTGGCTCTCGAGCGGCATGTCGCCGATCTCGTCGAGAAACAGCGTGCCGCCGTCCGCCGATTCGACGCGGCCGATCTTGCGCTGACTCGCGCCCGTGAATGCGCCGCGCTCGTAGCCGAACATTTCGGATTGCAGCAGATGATTCGGAATTGCGCCGCAGTTGATCGCGACGAACGGCGCCTTGCGGCGCTCGGAGCGCTCGTGAATCGCGAGCGCGGTCAGCTCCTTGCCGGTGCCCGATTCGCCGGAGATGAACACGGTCGCGTCGGTCGCGGCAACCTTGCGGATCATCCGGAACAACTGCTGCATCGCGTCGCACGCGCCGACCATCTCATCGCCCGTCGCGGCGGCGGCGCCCGCCGCGAAGTCGAGATCGCACAGCGCGACCATCCCATAGGCGTGGCCGACCAGATAATCGATCGTCTCGTGCGGCGGCGGACCCTGCATGTAGTCGAAGCAGTACTGGCGAATCAGCCGGCGCACGTCGGGATCGTTGATGCGCGCGTCGCCCGCGAGCGCGATCCAGCCGACCTGCTGCTGGCGCAATACCGCTTCGAGCGTCGGCAGCTCGCGCGGCGCGAAGCCGTCGAGATCGGCGATGCCCGCCTGCGGCTGATTCGGCTTCACGCGCCGCGCCGCTTCGTTCGCGGAGCGCACGACGTGCACGTTCCAGCGTCGCGCGCGCAGATGCTCGACGAGCGTCGTGTCGGGCGTGCGCGACAGGTAGACGAGCTGGCGTGCGGCCGCGTCGTCCGGTGACGCGGGCCGCTGCACGGCGTGGCCGGGCGGCGCGCAATCGGTGGGAGAGCGGAAGTCTGGCACGATGCACCTCAGTTGGGATGTTGTTCCGAACGTGTCGGGGGCCGCGCGCGGCGTGCAATGCTCGATGGGGGAGTCGCGGGCGTCGTCGCGTGGCGCGCGTCGTTGGCGCGGGCGATGCGGACGGGCGGCGGGGATGTCGAGCGGCCGGCGCGCGGTGCCGGCGTCGCTGCGACGCATGTGCGGTGGTTCGGGACGGGAGCGAGGACGGGAGCGCGGCGATGCGCACGACATGCGTTGCTCGATGCGGGAAAACGTCGGCGCGCCGGCGGCGGCGTATCGCGCGGCGCGGCCGTGCGTCGTCGCGGCCGAATCTGTTCGGCCGGACATCGATGCGGCGATCGCGAACGCGCGCGCGGCGCGCGAATGCGGCGGCGGGCCGAGCGCGCGTCGGCGCGATTTCCTCGGACATGTGGTCCCCCCGCTGCGCGTCGCGCCGCGATCGCGGCGACGCAATGCGCATGCTCCATGAAGAAGCCGTCGACGGCTGCGCGTCAGCGCGGCGGCGGCGAATGGTTGTCCTGCGTCGCGCCGGCACCGCCGGCGGTCTTCGTTTCGGTGATGTCGATGGCGCTTGTCGCCACGCGGCGCGCGCTCGACGCGGCGAGCACGCCTGCTCTCCCCGCATGAAAAAGATCCGCGGCGCCGCGACATGCCGCGACGTTGCCGACGTCTTGCGCATCGCGCGAACGTCGTCGCCTGCATGCGGAAGCCGACGCGCTCGCGATGGACGGCGCGCATGCGGCCCGATGCGCATCACGGCGGTCGCACGTGCCGCACGCGCGGTCCGGCATCGTCGCGATTCGCCGCGCATCGGCGCTCGCCGCTGCATCACTGGCGCGACCGGCACGCGCGAGCCCGCACGGCGAGGCGGTGCGCGATGCGATGTTTGTCGCGCCGCGCGAAACGCGGCGGCGCGGCGAGATGAACGTGGAACCGTGTGCCGACGCTCGCTTCACTGTTGCAACGAGCGGGCGTTTCGTCGCGCTGCTGCGCGCATGGATTCCGCTGTCAAAAAGAGTGCCCGCCGGGGGACGGAGCACCAAAACGTTCGCCGTTGCATGAACGGCTCCGGCTATCTGGACGACCTGGACGATTCCGATGAGATGCGCGAGCGCGTTGCCGTGGCGCAATGCCCGCCGCAAGTCATGCCCCCCCGCCGGCTGTCCCAGACTTCCGTATTTGGGGGCCGCCTCGGATAGTTCGCTATCCGAGGCGGCTTCCGCTTCCGCGCGCAGCGCGAGGATCGTGACGCTGCGGCGCTGAAGAACTGCTGTGCCCGCGCATCGATGCGCGGGCGACGAACCCGACGGGTTCGCCGATGCGATGCATCCGGCGTTCGCCGTCGCATGCGATGCGCGGCGCAGAGCGGGATGGATGGACGTGTGTGAATGCTTCAATTCGGACAGACGCGAGACGCGTGCGCTTCGCGCGCCGAGCGAGGTCACGCTCATGCGATGCATCGGCGCGGGCGCGGCCCGTGCGTCGAGATCGCCACGATCGTCATGCTCGTTTCGAGCGTCGCGAGTGCGCACTGCGTACCGACAGGCGGCGCACGAAGTGGCCGCACGCAGATGCGCGATGCTGCGCGCAACCGCGCCTACCGGCTCGACGTGCACGTTCGCGGCGTTGAAACCGGTTCGTACGGCCGGCAGCGCGCGGCGCGACGACGGGTGCGAGGCGTCGGGCAGGGCGGTCATCTCGTTTCCTCTTGATATTGCGTGGTTGTGTCGCAGCGGCGATTCGCATCCGGATGCGTCATTGCCGCGTATAGCTCACGCCGTCGCCGTGGATCATGCGTGCGTTCGACGGCATGGGCAGCGGCGCTGGCGGGCCGATCTCGTCCCACAGCGTGACGGTCGCGCCGCCGTCGACGAGCGGCGGCGGCGTCGCGACGGGAGCGGGCGCCGGCGCGCGATCGCGCTGTCGCGCGGATGCGCCGGCATCGACGCGCACGAAACGTTCGCCCCAGCCGGCTGCGGCAACGTGCCCGGGCTGCGCGTCGACGATCCGATACGTTTTGTTTTCGTGCGCGACTGCGACATAAGGACACGGGGCGGCAAGCGATATGGCGAATGCTGCGGCGATGGAATGCCGTCGACAGGCAAGGCAGGCAGCGATTCGCATGACATCTCTCCGGTTTTGCCGGTGATCGAGCGAAATGCATGCCATCGCGTGCAATCCGTTGCGCGTTCGGGCTGCGGAAATGCGCGGACGAATGAGTGCGCGGTCAAACGCGCACAAAACGTTTCAGCTTTGAAACGGGCCCTCGGGAATACCGCTGATTCAAAAAATGAAGGATTAATCTAATCTTCTACTCAAGTGTGCGACGAATTAAGTGAATCGATAAACACGATCTGTCACGTTTCAAGCAGAGGAATGCAATGGTATTTTCAATGAAGCCGATGCTGAAAAAATGCTCGATTGAATTCATTTGCTTCGTCGCATGCTTGTCAGTACGCTGAGACAACATGGATTCGGGAACGGGCGGAGAGACCACGGCCCTTTTTTCGAACCAAGCGCCGATTGATGGGGAACGCAGTTCCAGTGGTAGTGAAAAATGACGGGCCGGGCCCTTCTCGCGGGGCCCGGCCCGGTTCCGTCGCGCACCGGTGTCGGGCGGCGCGGCGCAAATTGTTGACTGGGTGGCGTCATGGATGTTGCGGCTAGACACCTCATTTACTATTCCCATCGTCCTGATGCGGATCTGCGGCGCTGTTTCGGCCAGCATGGCTGGCAGGTCGACGTTGTCGATTCGCCTCGCGAGATGCGGCGCTCCGCCGCGCGCGGCGTGATGGCGGGCGGCTTGCTCGATTTTTCGTGCGGGGTCGGGGCCGCCGAATTGCGCGAACTCGAAGCGAGTCTGAAGACGCCGAACGTCGGCTGGATCGCGACGACGAGGCGAGGGCAGATGGAAGACGAAGCGGTGCGCCGCTTCGTGCGCGATTACTGCTTCGACTACGTGACGGTGCCCTACGAGTGCGACCGCATCGTCGAGTCGGTCGGCCACGCGTACGGCATGGTCACGCTGTCGGAAGGGCTCGCGCCCGCCGCCGCGACGGTGCGCAACGAGGGCGAGATGGTCGGCACCTGCGACGCGATGCTCGCGCTCTTCAAGATGATCCGCAAGGTTGCCACGACCGACGCGCCGGTGTTCATCTCCGGCGAGTCCGGCACCGGCAAGGAGCTGACGGCCGTCGCGATTCACGAGCGCTCGGCGCGCGCGAGCGCGCCGTTCGTCGCGATCAACTGCGGCGCGATTCCGCCGACGCTGTTGCAGGCCGAGTTGTTCGGCTACGAGCGCGGCGCGTTCACCGGCGCGAATCAGCGCAAGATCGGCCGTATCGAAGCGGCGAACGGCGGCACGCTGTTCCTCGACGAAATCGGCGATCTGCCGTTCGAGAGCCAGGCGAGCCTGTTGCGCTTCCTGCAGGAGCACAAGGTCGAGCGCGTCGGCGGACACCAGTCGATTCCGGTCGACGTGCGGATCATTTCCGCGACGCACGTCGACATGCAGGTCGCGCTGCGCAACGGGCGCTTTCGAGAGGACCTGTATCACCGGCTGTGCGTGCTGAAGCTTGAGGAGCCGCCGCTGCGCGAGCGCGGCAAGGACATCGAGATCCTCGCGCGGCACATGCTCGAGCGCTTCAAGGGCGACGCGCACCGGCGGCTGCGCGGCTTCACGCCCGATGCGATCGCGGCGCTTCACAACTATGCGTGGCCGGGCAACGTGCGCGAGCTGATCAACCGGGTGCGGCGCGCGATCGTGATGTCGGAGGGGCGGATGATCAGCGCGGCCGATCTCGAGCTGTCGGGCTACGCGGAAGTCGAGCCGATGTCGCTCGAGGAGGCGCGCGAGAGCGCGGAGCGGCACGCGATCGAGGTCGCGCTGCTGCGGCATCGCGGCCGGCTCGCGGACGCCGCGCGCGAGCTCGGCGTATCGCGGGTGACGCTCTATCGCCTGCTTTGCGCGTACGGGATGCGCGACGACGGCAGCACGCGCGCGAAGCGCGAAGAGGACCTGCGCCGGGCCTGCTAGCGCGGGCCTTGCTAAAATGGCGGGCACGACCGCTTTCGCGGCCGGAGGAACCCGCATGAAACAGTATCTCGATCTCGTTCGCACCATTCTCGACACCGGCGCCTGGCAGAGCAACCGCACGGGCATCCGCACGATCGGCATCCCCGGCGCGATGTTGCGCTTCGATCTGCAGCAGGGCTTTCCCGCCGTGACGACGAAGAAGCTCGCGTTCAAGTCGGCGATCGGCGAACTCGTCGGCTTCCTGCGCGCGACGCGCAGCGCGGCCGATTTCCGCGCGCTCGGCTGCAAGGTGTGGGACGCGAATGCGAATGAGAACGCGCAGTGGCTCGCGAATCCGTATCGCCGCGGCGTCGACGATCTCGGCGACGTGTACGGCGTCCAATGGCGGCGCTGGCCGGGCTACAAGGCGCTCGACGCGCACGCCGGCGCGCAGATCGCCGATGCGACGTCGCGCGGCTTTCGCGTCGTCGCGCGCTTCGAGGAGGACGGCGCGGACAAGGTGCTGCTCCACAAGGCGATCGATCAGTTGCGCGACTGCGTCGATACGATCGTGCGCGATCCGTCGAGCCGGCGCATCCTGTTCCACGGCTGGAATCCCGCGGTGCTCGACGAGATCGCGCTGCCCGCGTGCCATCTGCTCTATCAGTTCCTGCCGAACGTCGAGCGCCGCGAAATCTCGCTGTGCCTGTATATCCGCAGCAACGACGTCGGACTCGGCACGCCGTTCAATCTCGCGGAAGGCGCGGCGCTCCTCACGCTCGTCGGCCGGCTGACGGGCTACACGCCGCGCTGGTTCACGTACTTCATCGGCGATGCGCACATCTACGAGAATCAGCTCGACATGCTCAAGCAGCAACTCGAGCGCGAGCCGTTCGAGAGCCCGCGGCTCGAGATCGCCGAGCGCGTGCCCGATTACGCGAAGACGGGCGAGTACGAGCCGCAATGGCTCGAACGCATCGAGCCGTCGGACTTCGCGCTCGTCGGCTATCGCCATCACGAACCGCTGACCGCGCCGATGGCCGTCTGAACGGCGTGCGGCCCGTCTCGATCGACCCATGAAAAAAACCCGCGAATTCGCGGGTTTTTCGTTGATGCGAGGCGTGCGCTGCGGTTACGCGTGCCGGCGCTCTTCGCGGTGAGGGGCGAAACCGTGCTGCTGGTCGGGGCGCACCTGATGCTGCGGCTCCTGGCGCGGCGCGGGCGGCGGGTTGTGCGGCACGGCGGGCGGCGGCGCGGCGGGGCGCGGCTCCATCCTCGGCGCTTCCATTCGCGGTGCGGGCATCCGCGGGGCTTCCATCCTCGGTGCTTCAACCTGCGGACGCGGCGCGGGGGCCGGCGCGCGATATTCGCTGCGCGGTGCGGGCGGTGCGGCTTCCTGACGCGGGGCCTCGCGCGGCGCGCTGCGCGGCGCTTCGGGCGCGCGCATTTCGTTTCGCGGCGCCTGCTGCCATGCCGGCTGCGGCTGCGTGCGCTCGGCGGGCTGCGGCGCGGGCTGGGCGGAGTGCGTGGGCGTCGGCGTCGAGCGGATCGGCGGCACCGCGTTCTGCGTCGGCGACCGGTAATTGAGCGGCGCATTCGGCTCGCCGTTCGCGCGCGGCCGGCCTTCGTTCGCGCGCTGCTGCTGGATCGGCGGATGCGGCTGCGTCCAGGACGGCTGCGGACGCTGCGTTTCGCCCGGCGCACGCGCTTCGTTGCGCGCGCCCGGGTTCTCGACGGCCGTGGGCGGCCGCGGCACGCCGTTTTGGGGCGACGGCGCGGGATTCGGCCGGGCCCCGTTCGGCCGGGACGCGTCAGGCCGCATCGCGTTTTGCGGCCCGCCCGGCGCACCGGGAACAGCCGGCGCGTGCGGTGCATTCGGCTGCGTGGCGCCCGGCTGCGGAACGCCGGGGCGCGCGAAGTTCGATGGCGCGGCATTCGGTTGAGCCGCATTCGGTTGAGCTGCGTTCGGCTGCGGCATATTCGGCTGCGGCCGCTCGCCCGCGCGCGCGGCCGGATTGCCCGCGCCGCCCTGCAGGCCGCGCGCGGGTTGCGCGACGCTCGCGTGCGTGTCGACGAGCTGCACGTTGCGCATCGCCCAGCGGTTCGGCGCGCCGGTGTTCTCGGGCGTGCGCACCGGCCGCATCGCGTAGTTCGGCGGCACGGTGGTCTTCACGACGGGCGCGCCCGCGCCCGGCACCCGCGCGCCGCTCTGCGCGAGATGCGCGGCGAGCTGATCGTGATAAGCGGCCGGCACGGCCGGGTTGCGCGTCGCGACGATCGAGCGCTGCTCGACGGCCGCGGGCGGCCGGTACGCGGCGTTGCGCAGTGCGCCCGTGAAGCTTTGCCGTACCGGCGCGACGCCCGGCGCGCCCGAGCCGATGTGCGCATTGCGCCACTGCTGCGGATCGACCTTCTGCGCGAAGCGCGACACCGGCTGCCCGTGGACGAACGCGGTCGCCGGCACGGCCGTCACCGCGTTCGGCGCGCGGAAGTTCACGTACGTGTTGTGGATGTTCGTGATGTTCGTCACGTTTACCGTCTTGTTGACGTTGATGTTGTTGACGTTGTTCACGATCACCGTCTGGTTCACGCGCTGGTAGTAGTGCGGGCTCCAGCCGCCCCAGCTCGGCCGCCACGGGTCGCGCGGCCCGAGCGGGAACCACGCGACGCCCGCCGCCGCGATGCCGCCGACCGCGAGGCTCACGCTCCAGTCGAAGCCGCCGCCGCCCCCGCCGACGAACGCGACGAGCGCGGGCGCGTAGCACGGCGGCGCGCTGACGACGAGCGGGCCCGGCACCCATGCCCACGAGTCGTCGACGTACGCCCAGCGGCCGTAGTGATACGGCGCGAAGCCCCACGGCTCGTCGTCGACCCAGGTCCAGCCCCACGGCGCCTGCCAGATCCAGTGGCCGGTGTGGTACGGCGCCCAGCCGGCGGGCACCGCGCTCGGCACCCACACCTCGCCGTAATCGGGGTCGTCGCGCCACGTTCCGTTCGCGTCGAGGTCCTGGTAGCCCGGGATTTCGCGCGATACGTAGCGGGCCGACACGGAGCGCTCCTCGGCCGCATCGCGGCTAGCGGCCCAGTCGTCGAGACCGTCGGGCGGCGCCACGGCGCCCGTGTCCGCGACTTGCAGCCCGGTGCCCGTGAAGACGACCCGCTGGCCGGCCGACACCGGCATCTGCGTGCCGTCGCCGTAGACGGTTGCGCTGCCGCGCCGCACGGTGACGGTCGTGCTCGAACCGTCGGGCGCGACGTCGACGCGATAATCGCCGGGCGAGCCGACCGCGAGCGCGAGGTTCGGCGTGTCGATTTCATACGACGTGCCGGGCGGCAGTTCGCGCACGTGCGTCGACAGCGTGCCGAGCGGCACCTTCAGTTGCGTGTTCGCGTCGTCGAGATTGAGGATCGACAGGCTCGTCGATTGACCGAGCCGCACCGCGGTCGAGCCGATGTGCAGCTCGGAGCGCGCGCCCGAATCGTTCCATAGCTGGTCGCCCGTCGTGAGCGGACGGTTGACGGCTGCGTACGACCAGTCGCTCGCGCCCGCGGGCTCGGTCGTGACGGCCCCGGACAGGTAGTTCAGGCGCGCGACGCGGCTCGGCGGATCGCCGCCTGCTTGCTGGGCGACGCCGGCGGGCGGCGGGGCGACGTTTTGCGCGATGGCGGGCGGTAACGCAGCGAGCATTGCGACGGCGACGAGCGTGTAGCGGGCGATGCGCGAAAGCACAAACGGATGGCGAGTGGCAAGGATGGTCATCATTGTCTCTGTTTTGTCCGGCGTGGCACGCGCCGTATGAATCCACTCTATCCGCTCGGCATGTTTCAGTGACGGTGGTTTTGTTATGCGATTTGATGTGCGTGTAACAAGAGTTGTCGGCACGGTGGAATTCGTCAGAGCAATGAAAGCGCGCGTCATTCGCCGGTAAGCAAGGCGTCGAATTCGCGCTGGCCGGCGGGCGTCACGCGCAGCACGCGAGGCTTGGCCGCATGCTCGATCCAGCCGCGTTGGCGGAAGCTTTCGAGGAGCGCCGCGCCGAGCGAGCCGCCCAGGTGCGGACGGCGCTCGCTCCAGTCCGGGCACGTGCACGCGAAGCGCCGGCGCTTCGCGCGCTGGCCGCCGATGTCGATGCCCCATTGCGCGAACTGCGCGGCGCCCGCCGCGCTCGCATCGAGCGTGCCGTCCGCGGCCGTCAGCCAGCCGCGCGACATCAGCCGCTCGAACACCTGGACCGCTAGCTCGCCCGCCATGTGGTCGTAGCAGGTGCGCGCATAGCGCATGTCGGGCGGCACGATGCGCGCCGGCTGGGGGATCGGGCGCCGCGGCGCGGCCGCCTGCGCGACGTTCGCGAGCGCCTCGATCGCCGCGGCGATATCGGGCGACGCGATCCGGTAATAGCGATGGCGGCCGCGCACGTCGAGCGCGAGGAGGCCGCCGTCCGCGAGCCGCGCGAGATGCGCGCTCGCCGCCGACGGCGACAGCCCGGCGATCATCGTCAGCTCGCCCGCGGGGCGCGCGCTGCCGTCCATCAGCGCCCAGAGCATCGCGGCGCGTCCCGGATCGGCGAGCAGCGCGCCGAGATGGCTCAAGCCGGGGAAATGGTGATCGCGATCGGAAGCGGACATTGGCGAACCTCGGGAAGGAAATAGCTCGAGTGTAGGCGCGTATGGCATTCGATGTTTCGGGGCGGGCTGAAATGTCGGATGCGCGCCGGCGTTTGCTGCGCTCGCCATGACGGCGCGCGTAGAATGCGACGTCCGATGACTCGCCGGCGCGCGATCGCGGCGCGCCGGCCGCTCGACGATACTTCTTCCGATGAAAACACTTGTTGCCACCCTCATTGCCGCGTTCGTCTGCGCGGGCTGCGCGTCCGGCGGCGCCGGCGGATCGGGCGCCGGGACCGGCCGCATCGAGATGTACGGCACGATCGATCAGGGCGTGACGATCCGCAACTGACGGCGCAAAGCCGACCGCAGAGCGCGCGGTCGCGAGCAAGCGCCGCTCCCGCATCGGCGCGGGCGCTGGCCCGAAACGGCGGCTGCGGCGCTATGTCGCAGCGCAACGTATAATCGTCTCCTTTCCCGCCACACAGCAGAACCGGAGCCAGCCGAGATGTCCGCCACGCCCCCCGCGCCGCTTGATCGCACCGAAACCGTTTTCCGCTTCCTCGCCGAGCCGACGTCCGTCAACTTCGGCGGCAAGGTGCACGGCGGCGCGCTGATGAAATGGATCGACGAAACGGCGTACGCATGCGCGGCGATCTGGTCGAGCCGCTATTGCGTGACGGTGAGCGTCGGCAACATCCGCTTCCAGCGGCCGATCCTCGTCGGCAATCTCGTCGAGCTGAAGGCGCGCGTCGTCGCGACGGGCCGCACGAGCATGCACATCCACGTGTCGGTGCACGCGGGCGATCCGAAGGGCGGCGTGCTGCGCCAGACGACCGATTGCCTCGTCGTGTTCGTCGCGGTCGACGAGAACGGCAATCCGGTGCCGGTGCCGCCGTTCGTGCCCGTCACCGGCGAGCAGAAGCGGCTCGCGCAGTACGCGATGGACGTGCGTGAGGCGCTCGACAAGATCGTCGAGCTCAAGCCCGAGGAAGTCGCGAAAGGGGAAGTGTGAGCGTTCGTCGCCTTCGCGTGCGCAAAAGCAGGATGCCGGGCGCCCGGCGCATCGAATCGAGAAAGACGTCGCGATCGTTCGCGGCGTTTTTCGTTTGAAGCGCGAAGCGCGCGATACGAAGGAACGCGATCCGGCGTGCAGCCGTGCGCGACGCCTGCCGCGCCGGAGTCAGCGGTTGCCGACCATCTTCTCCGGCCGCACCCATTCGTCGAATTGCGCGTCGGTCACGTAACCGAGCGCCAGCGCGGCGGCTTTGAGCGTCGTGCCTTCCTTGTGCGCCTTCTTCGCGATCTGCGCGGCCTTGTCGTAGCCGATGTGCGGATTGAGCGCCGTCACGAGCATCAGCGATTCGTTGAGGAGCGCGTCGATGCGCGCGCGATTCGGCTCGATGCCGACCGCGCAGTGATCGTTGAAGCTTTGCGCGCCGTCCGCGAGCAGCCGCACCGACTGCAGCACGTTGTGCGCAATCATCGGCCGGAACACGTTCAGCTCGAAATTGCCGCTCGCGCCGCCGAAGTTTACCGCGACGTCGTTGCCGAACACCTGGCAGCACAGCATCGTCACCGCTTCCGATTGCGTCGGATTGACCTTGCCCGGCATGATCGAGCTGCCCGGCTCGTTCTCCGGAATCGACAGCTCGCCGAGCCCGCAGCGCGGCCCGCTCGCGAGCCAGCGGATGTCGTTCGCGATCTTCATCAGGCTCGCGGCGACCGTCTTCAGCGCGCCGTGCGCGAACACGAGCGCGTCGGCCGCGGCCATCACTTCGAACTTGTTCGGCGCGCTGACGAACGGCAATCCCGTGAGCCGGCCGATCTCGGCCGCGACGCCCGCCGCGAACTTCGGATGCGCGTTCAGGCCCGTGCCGACCGCCGTGCCGCCTTGCGCGAGTTCATACAGGTGGGGCAGCGCCGCCTCGACGTGGCGAATGCCCTGATCGAGCTGCGCGACGTAGCCGGAGAATTCCTGGCCGAGCGTGAGCGGCGTCGCGTCCTGCAGGTGCGTGCGGCCGATCTTCACGATGTCGGCGAAGGCGGCGGCCTTCGCGTCGAGCGTCGCGCGCAGCGTGCGCAGCGCGGGCAGCAGATGGCCGACGATCGCGCGCGCGGCGGCGACGTGCATCGCGGTCGGGAACACGTCGTTCGACGACTGGCCGCGATTGACGTCGTCGTTCGGATGCACGTTGCGGCTTTCGCCCCGCTCGCCGCCGAGCAGCTCGCTCGCGCGGTTCGCGATCACCTCGTTGAGGTTCATGTTGGTCTGCGTGCCCGAGCCCGTCTGCCAGACGACGAGCGGGAATTCGTCAGGATGACGGCCGGCGATGATCTCGTCGGCGCTGGCGATGATCGCGTTCGCCTTGTCCTGCGCGAGCACGCCAAGTTCGAGATTGACGGCGGCCGCCGCGCGCTTGACCAGCGCGAGCGCGTGAATCAGTTCGGGCGACTGCTTCTCGG
Organism: Burkholderia sp. MSMB1589WGS; assembly: GCF_001636105.1. NCBI lineage: Bacteria > Pseudomonadati > Pseudomonadota > Betaproteobacteria > Burkholderiales > Burkholderiaceae > Burkholderia > Burkholderia sp. MSMB1589WGS. The sequence continues at coordinate 862,337 of NZ_LNJT01000007.1, read as the reverse complement.
TCGAGATCTTGAAGTTCTGCAGCGAGCGCTGCGTTTGCGCGCCCCACAGCCGGGCCGCCGGCACTGCGATTTCGCCGAACGTGTCGCGTTCCATCCGTACTGCTTCGCTCATGATTGCTCCTTTGGATGACGGGGAGCGCCGCGCGGTCGCGGCGCAATGCGCATGCGGGGACGGAGCCGTTCTCGCGACGGCGTCCACTGTTGGGCAAGCATAGCGCTGCACGCGATTTCGTGCCGCGGCGCGCAGGTGCGCCGCGGCGAATGGCGCGGTGCGATGCATGCGAGCATCGACATGCGCGGCGGCGTTCGGATGCGATCGCTTCGTGTCGGGGCGGCGTCGCGCGCGCATGTTCGATGCGGGACGACATTGGCCGCTTCGTCGAGCCCGTCGAGGGCAGCGGATCATGCGCTTGCGCGCTTACGTCGAAGCCCGTCCTCGAGCCCCCGCCCGCGCGCCGAGCGCGGCGCTCTTCCGGTGAAATCGCCACGTCATCAGCACCGCGACGCTCGCGAGGCCGGCCGCGAGCCCCCACCATAATCCGCGCGCGCCGAGGCCCGCGTGGAACGCGAACCAGTAGCCGGTCGGAAAGCCGATGCCCCAGTAGCCGAGCGTCGCGGCGAGCATCGGCACGCGTGTGTCCTTCAGGCCGCGCAGGCAGCCGGAGCCGACCGTCTGCATCCCGTCGACGATCTGGAACACCGCGGCGATGCCGAGCAGCGACGTCGCGAGCGCGACCGTATGCGCGTTTGCGGGATCGTCGAGCTTCAGGTAAAGGCCGACGATCGCGTGCGGCGCGACGATCAGTACGAGCCCCGACAGCGACATGAACGCGATGCCGAGCCCGAGCGCGACGAAGCCCGCATGCCGCGCGGCAACGGGCGCGCCCGCGCCCGCCCAGTAGCCGACGCGCACGTTCGCGGCCTGACCGATCGCGAGCGGCACCATGAATGCGACCGACGCGACGTTGAGCGCGATCTGGTGCGCGGCGAGCGACGATTCGCCGAGTACGCCGACCGTGAGGCCCGTCGCGAGAAAGAGCGTCGACTCGACGCCATACGTGATCGCGACCGGCCAGCCGATGCCGAACAGCTCGCCCATCAGCGGCAGCCGCGGCCGCGTGGCGGCGACGAAGTGCTTGAACGTCGGCCGTCCGTGCAGCAGCGCGACGAGCGTGATCGCGGTGAGCCAGATCGTGATCGTGGTTGCCGTAGCGGAGCCGAGGAAGCCGAGCCGCGGCAGCGCGAACGCGCCGTGGATCAGCCCGTAGTTGAGAAACGCGTTGACGCCGACGCCCGCGAGCGACACCCAAAGCAGTCGCTTCGCCGCGCCGATCGCGGGCAAGAACGAGCGCATCAGCCCGACGCCGATCAGGCTGCCGGGCGCCGCGAAGCGCAGCACGGCCGCGTATTCGCCGACGTTGTGCGCGAGCGCCGCCGGTTCGCCGAACGCGCGCAACAGCGGCTCCGCGAACGACAGCAGCGCGAACGCCGGAACCGCGAGCAACAGCGACAGCGCGAAGCCCGTCCAATAGATATGCGGCACGCGATCCTCGGCCTTTGCGCCGCGTGCGTGCGCCACGCTCACGCTGACCGACGTCAGTACGCCCTGCAGCAGCGTCACGACGACGAAGAACAGATTCGCGCCGAGGCCGCCCGCCGCGAGCGCGTCGGGGCCGAGCGAGCCGAGCAGCACCGTGTCGGTGACGCTCATCGCCATTTGCGAGAGTTGCGCGATCGCGAGCGGCGCGGCGAGGCGCGCCGTATCGGCGGCGTGGCGGGACAGTGTGGGAGGCGGCGCAGCGGCCGCTCGCGTGAAACCGGTAGGCGACATGGGACGCGTTCGCACGAGCGGCCCGCCCGCGCTTTGCTTATTTTTGCGAAACGATCAGCTTACGAGTTTCCGCAAGCGCTGTCGATGTGCGTCGTCGATGGCCTTACGATCGGCAGGGGCTCGCTATGACGCGCCGTGCACGGCGATGCGCGTGTCGCCGAGCAGCACGACCTGTCCCGCGCGGATCTTGCAGGTCTTGCGCAGCTCGATCGCGCCGTCGACCTTCACGGCGCCCGACGCGACGATCATCTTCGCCGAGCCGCCGCTATCCGCGAGACCCGTGAGCTTCAGCAGGTTATGCAGTTCGACGAATTCGCCGGTCAGCGTGAAATCGAGATTGGGCATGGCAATGAAAACGGAGACGAGCGCGCGCAGACGAGAGCCCGCCGCGCAGCGGGCATCGCATCATAAGCGATGCGCGCCGCGCGCGGTGTAAGGCGCGCGTCAAATGTTGTCCGGGTTTCGCGCGATTCGGGCCGCCGCTTGTAAGCGAGTGTGTCGAACTCGTCAGCAAATGAAACGGTGGGTAACAGTTGGCGAGAACGGCGAACTGCGAACGAGAGCGGCCGGTCTGTACACGGACTCGCTGCATGTCGCGGCGGGCCCATAGCGGCGGGCCGGTTCGAAGGCGCGCCGCATCCAACGACTTTGTTGAGGAGAATTGCGATGTCCAAGATTCGTGCAATGCTGATCGGTGCCGCGGTGGCGGCGATGGCGACGAGCGCTTTCGCGCAGACGGCAGGCGTGGCGACGCAAGGTTCGGTCGGCGGCTCGGCCGACGTGCTCGGCCAGAAGGCGGGCGCGAGCGCGCAACTGAACGCGGGCGGCGATGCGTCGGCTGCATCGCCGGAAGCGGCGGAGAACGCCGTCAAGCATTCGGCGAAGAAGCACGTGAAGCACGCGAAGGCCAAGGCGAAGGCGAAGGCTGACGAAGCGGCCGAACTCGGTGCGGATGCGAAGACGAAGGCGAGCGGCGCGGTCGAAGGCGCGACGAATGCGGCGGGCAACGCCGTCAGCGGCGCGACGAACGCGGCGGGCAACGTGGTCGGCGGCGCGACGAACGCGGTCGGCGGTGTCGCGGGCGCGGCGGGCGGTCTCGCGAAGGGCGTCGTGGGCGGCGCGAACGGCTCGGTGTCCGTCAACGGCGGCGTGAAGGCCGGCGCGGGCGAGTAAGCGCCGCCAGGCGAGGCGCGCGGGCGGTTCGCCCCGGAAGGCCCGCCCGACGCGGCGCGCTCAGGCTGAAGGGCAACGGCCCGGATCGCATCATGCGGTCCGGGCCGTTGCGTTGTCGGGGAGGCGCTTTCGCGCCGTCGAATCGCCTACCCGCGCGCGCCGATGAACGAGCGGAGGCGCCGTACGCTACGAGCGCCGCCGGCCTTGCGGCTGCGACGCGTTCTGCGCGCCGCGCGCGGGCGTCTGGACCATGAACACGCTGCGCAACCACGCGGCGGCGCGCGCGAAGATGTCATACGGCTCCTCGACGAAGATCTCGGGCTTCAAAAGGCGCAGGTATTCCATGATCTGTTGCGCTTCCTGCTTCTGGAACGAGCCGTGCGAGATGCCGAGCCTGAGCAGTCCGCGCAGCTCGCCAAGCTTTTCGCGCGCGACGCTGCCGACGCTCATCTCGCACGCGAGCTTCGCCTCGTACACGCGTTGCCGCAGCGATTCGGCGAGCCGCCACGCGGGCGTCTGCATCCGTTCCTCGAGCGTTTGAATGTCGGTGACGGCCGACTTGATCTGCGCGGCGAGCGGATCGACGAGCGCCGCGTCGCCCTGCGCGCCGGACACGATGGCGGCGGCCCAGTCGCGGCACGCTTTCGCGAGTTCGTCGGGCGTCCATTCGGAGCGCGACGCGAAGCCGAAACCGAATTCTCCCGCCTGCCGGATCAGGATCGAGACGACGTCCGGAAACTCCTTGTCGAGCGTGCGCTTCGCCCACGCATACTGGCCGCCCTGCAGAAGCCGCTGAACCGCGTGCTCGGTGAGCGGCACCATGCTGTCGAGCAGCTTCGCGCGCAGGAAATCCTCGAACGACGGCGTGACGAATTGCGGATCGAGCTTGAGCGACACGCGCACGAACGCATCGTAGTCTTTGCGCAAGGAAACGACGGTGTCGTCTTTCAGCGTGAGAGTGATCTGGCCCATGTCTGTCTCGATGCTCGATGCCGGTCGGCTCGACCGGCGCTTTCGCCCGCACGCGAGCCGACGCGGGCGGGCCGCGTGCGCGCTGCGCGGCCCGGCGGCTGGCCGCCGGTCCGCACGCCGGATGGACCGGGTCTCGTCTGGATCGGGTCCCGCCGCCGGGCGCGGGGCTGCATCCTCTTAACGGCAGCGCGCGCGAGAACTTGAGGGCCGTGCGCGCCGATGTCGCGCGCCGCGGCGAAGACGGCTCAGCCGGGCAGCCAGCCGTGCGGCAGCACGAGCGCCTGCCAGAAGAAGAACGCCGCGAGCCCGGCGGCGATCGTGACGAGCGGCCGGCGCGTCGCGGCGGACACGAGCACCGCGGCGGCGGCGCCGACGAGTCGCGGATTGCGCCACGTCAGCTCCGCGTCGCCGCCGTGCGGCGCGACGGTCATCGGCACGATGATCGCGGTCAGCACCGTCACCGGCACGAAGCGCAGCGCGGCGAGCGCGAGCGGCGGAAACACGAGGCGATCGCCGAGCAGGAAGAGCGTCGTGCGGATCGCGGACGTGAGCGCCGCCATCCCGAGAATCAGCAGCGCGTAGCTCATGACGCGGCTTCCGTCCGCCGGCGCGTGCGTTGCGCGGCGAGCCACGTCAGCGCGACGCCGATCGCGACGCCTGCGGCGACGGCGGCGAGCAGGCCGAGCTTGTACGGCCATGCGCGGCAGAAGAACGCGACGGCGCCCGCCGTCACCGCGGCGGCGAGATAGCGCAGCGCGGCGAGTTGCGGCACGACGATCGCGATGAACGTCGCCGCCATCGCGAAGTCGAGGCCGAGCGATTGCAGACGCGGGAACGCGGCGCCGAACAGCAGGCCCGCGATTGTCCAGATCTGCCAGTTCACGTACATCGCGATGCCCGAGCCGAAGAAGTGATATGGTCCCGTCGCGCCGGGTTCGGCGTGACGATAGTGCGCATACGCGACGGCGAACACTTCGTCCGTCATCAGCGCGCCGAGCGTCGCCCGCCACCGCAGCGGCAGATGCGCGACATATGGCGCGAGCGTCGCGCTGTACAGCAGGTGGCGCAGGTTGACGACGAACGTCGTCGCGAGCACGACCGCGTAGCTCGCGCCGCCCGCGATCAGGCCGAGCGCGATGAACTGCGCGGAGCCGGCGAACAGCGCGAGCGACATCAGCTCGCCGTGCCACGGCGCGAGCGGCCCGGTCGTGACGAGCGTGCCGAAGATCACGCCGAAAGGCGCCGCGCCGACCATCATCGGGACGGTGTCGCGCACGCCGGCGGCGAACTCGGCGAGCCGGCCGGGTGGGGGATGCGTGGGGCAGGACTGGGACACGACGGCTACCTCCTGTCCGGCGGAGGATAGCGGGGCGGGGCGCGCGCTCGCTTGTACGTTCTTGCGGTGTCGTGCTGTTGTTTTTGCCGTTGCCGTTGCCGAAGCCGACGCTAGAGGTGGAGCGTCGAAACACTGGCGCGTTGGAACTGAAGCGGGTAGCCAACGTGCTTGCCGCCGCCACGCTACGACGGCTGCCAACGCCCCGGCGGCACCCCGAACATTCGTTTGAAATGGCGGGTGAAGTGACTCTGATCGGCGAAGCCGCACGCGGCGGCGACATCGGCGACGCTCGCGCCCGCACGCAGCGGCGCGAGCGCGCGCTGCAGGCGCAACTGATTGCGCCATGCATGCGGCGGCATGCCGGTCGTGCGCGAGAACAGGCGGGCCGCATGGAACGGCGACAACCCGGCCGCCCGTGCGGCGTCCGATAGCGTGACGGTCTCGGACAGGTCGGCGGCAAGCCGCTCGCGCATCGCGTCGACGCGCCGACGGTCTGCCGCGACGCCGCGCGTCGTCGCGCTGCGATTGCCCGCGTGGCGGGCGATCAGCGTCGAATACGCGTCGAGCATCGTGGTTTCGGCGGACAGCGGATCGTCGGGAGACCGAGCCGCGCCTGCGCGGAACGAGCACGAGTCCGTAGGCGAGGCGAGGGACCTAACCGAAGCCGAACCCGAACTCCCGCCGGCCGCCCCGAGTCCCTCGCCCGGCCGCAGGCGACGGGCCGCGGCGCCGCCGCTCGCCTCCATCAACCGATGCGCGGCGACGAGCCGCGCGGCGAGATCCGCATCGTGGATGACGTCGAGCCGGAACCACGGTGCAGGCTGCGGCTTGCCGGCGATTTCGTCGGCGAGCGTGCGAATGAAATCGACGGGCACGTAGGCGACGCGATAGCGCCAGCCGTCGTCGGCCGCGCGCGAGCCGGTGTGGATTTCGCCCGGATTGATGACGGGGATCGAGCCCGCGTCGGCGACATATGCGCTGCCGCGGCACGTGTAGCGCTCGGCGCCCGCCTCGATGACGGGGATCGTGTACGCGTCGTGCCAGTGGGGCGCGAACGCGTGATCGCGATAGGTCGCCGTGACGAAGTCCGCATCCGGCAAGAGCGGCGTGCGCCAGTAGCAGACCTCCTCTCGCGCGCGTTCGGATCGCATGGCTCTCGGCTCTCGGCTTTCGGCTTTCGGGCGCGGCGGGCTTCGTTACCTGACCGGGATCGGCGTGCCGGCCGGCACGGGCACGGCGGTCACGCTGTTCTTCGGGCTGCCCGTTGCGATCCGGTCGCTGTAGGTCAGGTAGACGAGCGTGTTGCGTTTCTTGTCGACGACGCGCACGACGTGCAGCGTCTTGAAGATGAACGACAGCCGCTCGCTGAACACGTCGGTCTGCTGCCTGAGCGGCTCGGTGAAGCGGATCGGGGCGACCTGCCGGCACGCGATCGACGCCTCGGTCGGGTCCTCGGCGATGCCAAGCGTGCCCTTGATGCCGCCCGTGCGTGCGCGCGACACGTAGCAGGTAACGCCGCTCACGAGCGGATCGTCGTACGCTTCGACGACGACGCGATCGGAGCCCGTCAGGCGGAAATTGGTGTTGACGCTGGCGACTTCCTCGCCGCGCGCGGCGGTCGTTGCGATCGGAAGGAGGGCGGCGCAGGTCGCGAGGACAGCGAAATAACGGTTTTTCATCGGTGGCGAGGCGGCAGACGTGGCGAGAAGCGGAGCACGACTCTAGCACGCCGCCGGGTGCGCGACGGTGCGCGGCGCAACGAAAACCCGGAGGGGAAAGGCAAAAAGGCCCGTCGCGAACGACGGGCCTTCGAAGCTGGCTCCCCGACCTGGGCTCGAACCAGGGACCTACGGATTAACAGTCCGGCGCTCTACCGACTGAGCTATCGGGGAATAAAACGGTTCGGCATGCTCGACGCCTCGAAACAGCAGCGCAAGGCGATCATCGGCCATGAAAAAGCCCGTTTGAAACGGGCCTTTGCAATTCTTGGCTCCCCGACCTGGGCTCGAACCAGGGACCTACGGATTAACAGTCCGGCGCTCTACCGACTGAGCTATCGGGGAACAAACAGCAGAGAAATGAGATTCTATGGGGCGCTGGCCGATCTGTCAACACTTTTGCGTACCGGCACGTATCGGCACCGTCACGCGGCGTCGGGCCGCGCCCCGCGGGCGATCAGCGCTCGAGCAGGTGCAGCTTGTCCTGCACGTCCTTCCACTCGTCGGCGTCGGCGGGCGCGGGCTTCGTCTTCGTGATCGACGGCCAGTCCTTCGCGAGCTCGGCGTTCAGCGCCGTGAACTGCTGCTGGTCGCCCGGCACGTCTTCTTCCGCGTAGATCGCGTTGGTCGGGCATTCGGCGACGCACACCGCGCAGTCGATGCACTCGTCCGGATCGATCGCGAGGAAGTTCGGGCCTTCACGGAAACAGTCCACAGGGCACACATCGACGCAATCCGTGTATTTGCACTTGATGCACGCTTCGGTCACAACGTGGGTCATTCAAAACGCTCCTGCGGCGGTATCTAGGTATGTATAGGGGGCGGCGGCGTGGCGCCAAAAGCGGCATTGTAACTGATGCGTCAAACCCGCATCGTGCGCTCGGCTTTCCCTTTTATACCGTTTCGTGATTAGTTTATGGCGGTTTGCGCGGTCCCGCGGCGTTCCGGCGCGGCGCGACGCCGCATTCGGGTAACATGCGTCAACCGGAGGGCGGGCGCGCGGGGCGCGCAAACGCTCGGGCTCCGTTTCGATTTTGGCAGTCTGGAATCATGATCATCACTTCGCTGCTCGATACCGACCTGTACAAATTCACGATGATGCAGGTCGTCCTGCATCACTTCCCGGCCGCAAGCGTCGAATATCGCTTCAAGTGCCGTACCCCCGGCGTCGATCTCGTGCCGTACATCGACGAGATCCGCGCCGAGGTACGCTCGCTCTGCGAGCTGCGCTTCACCGATCCCGAGCTCGACTATCTGCGCCGGCTGCGTTTCATCAAGAGCGATTTCGTCGATTTCCTCGCGCTCTTTCACCTGAACGAGAAGTACATCTCGATCATGCCGTCGCAAAAGGGCAACGGCGAGATCGACATCGAGATCAAGGGGCCGTGGCTGCATACGATCCTCTTCGAGATTCCGGTGCTCGCGATCGTCAACGAGGTGTACTTCCGCAACACGCAGCGCCGGCCGGATTACCGCGAAGGGCGCGGCCGGCTGCGCGAGAAGATCAAGCTGCTCGGCGCGAAGCCGGAATTCGCCGACTGCAAGATCGCCGACTACGGCACGCGCCGCCGCTTCTCGAAGGTCTGGCACGAGGAGGTGCTGCGCACGCTGCAGGACGGGCTCGGTCCGCAGTTCGCCGGCACGAGCAACGTCTATTACGCGATGAAGCACGAGATCACGCCGCTCGGCACGATGGCGCACGAATATCTGCAGGCGTGCCAGGCGCTCGGCCCGCGGCTGCGCGATTCGCAGACCTACGGCTTCGAGATGTGGGCGAAGGAATACCGCGGCGACCTCGGGATCGCGCTGTCCGACGTCTACGGGATGGACGCGTTCCTGCGCGACTTCGACATGTATTTCTGCAAGCTCTTCGACGGCGCGCGCCACGATTCGGGCGATCCGTTCGACTGGGGCGAGCGGCTCATCAAGCACTACGAGGAAAACCGCTGCGACCCGCGCACGAAGGTGCTCGTGTTCTCCGACGCGCTCGACATCCCGAAGGTCATGCAGTTGTACGAGCGTTTTCGCGGCCGCTGCAAGCTCGCGTTCGGCGTCGGCACGAACCTGACCAACGATCTCGGCTACCAGCCGCTGCAGATCGTCATCAAGATGGTGCGCTGCAATGGGCAGCCGGTCGCGAAGCTGTCCGATTCGCCCGGCAAGAGCATGTGCGACGACAAGGCGTATCTCGCGTATCTGCGCCAGGTGTTCGGGATCACGCAGCCGCCCGACGACGACGCGGGCAAGTGACCGCCGTCCGCGCGTCGTATCGGCCGGTATAATCGGGCCGGTATCGAAAGCCATCGTCACGAGGAGTTCATGGACACATCGGCTGCCCGCCGCAACGTCCTCGCGCGCATCCGCGCGGCGCAGGGCCGCCCGGCCGAGCTGGCCGGCGTGGAGCGCGAGCATGCGGCCGACTACGTCGCGCGTCATCCGGCGGGGCCGCGTCCGCCGCTCGGCGACGATCTCGTTTCGCGCTTCGTCGACGAGGCGCTGCGGCTCGCGACGACGGTCGACACCGTCGCGTCGATGCGCGATGCGCCCGCCGCGGCCGCCGCGTATCTGCAGCGCATGGGGCTCGGCGCGCAGGCGATCGCGTGGCCGACGCTCGATGCGCTCGACTGGGCGGGCGCGGGGCTCGCGGTCGAGTTCAGGAAGCCTGTCGACGGCGATCGCATCGGCATCACCGGCTGTTTCTGCGCGACGGCGGAAACCGGTTCGCTGGTTCTGCTGTCTAGTCCGAAGACGTGCTCGTCCGCCGCGCTGCTGCCCGAGACCCACATCGCGCTCGTGAGCGCGTCGCGCATCGTCGCGGGGCACGAGGACGCGTTCGCGCTGATCCGCTCGGAGCGCGGCGTGTTGCCGCGCGCGGTGAACTTCGTGTCGGGACCGTCGCGCACCGGCGACATCGAGCAGACGATCGTGCTCGGCGCGCACGGGCCGTCCCGCGTTCACGCGATCGTCGTGCGTGACGTGTGACGTGTGACGTGTGACGTGTGACGTGTGACGTGTGACGCGACGGCCGCCGCCGCTGCGTTACGCGCCGTATCCATTCGCATTTCAAGAGGAATTCATATGAAACGACATGCCGCCTGGGCGGGCATGGCGCTGGGAGGCGCGTTAGGCGTCGCTCCCGCGCTCGCATCGGCCGCAACGCTCGACGGTGCCGCGCTTTCCGCGTTCTGGGCGGTTCCGTTCGCGGGCATCCTGTTGTCGATCGCGCTCTTTCCGCTGATCGCGCCCGTGTTCTGGCATCACCATTTCGGCAAGATCGCGGCGGCGTGGGCGGTCGCGTTCCTGGTTCCGTTCGCCGCGACGTTCGGCTTCGGCGCCGCGTTCGGCACGCTGATGCACGCGCTCTTCGAGGAATACATTCCGTTCATCGTGCTGCTGACGGCGCTGTACACGGTGGCGGGCGGCATCTGCGTGCGCGGCAACCTGCACGGCACGCCGAAGCTCAACACGGGCATTCTCGCGCTCGGCACCGTGCTCGCGAGCGTGATGGGCACCACCGGCGCCGCGATGCTGCTGATCCGGCCGCTGCTGCGCGCGAACGACAATCGCAAGCACGTCGTGCACGTCGTCGTGTTCTTCATCTTTCTCGTGGCGAACGCGGGCGGCTCGCTGTCGCCGCTCGGCGATCCGCCGCTCTTTCTCGGCTTTCTGAACGGCGTCGATTTCTTCTGGACGACGATCCATCTCGCGCTGCCGATGCTGTTCATCTGCTCGATCCTGCTCGCGCTCTTCTTCGTGCTCGATACGTATTTCTATCGAAAGGGCGGCGAGGAAGGCAAGCCGTTCCTCGATCCGACGCCCGATTCGCACGGCGTGTCGATCGAGGGCAAGATCAACTTCGTGCTGCTCGGCGCGGTGATCGCGCTCGTGCTGATGAGCGGCCTCTGGAAGCCGGGCGTCACGTTCGATCTGTTCGGCACGCACGTCGCGCTGCAGAACGCCGTGCGCGACGTGGCGCTCGTCGTGGTCGCGCTCGTGTCGCTCGCGATCACGCCGCGCTCGGCGCGCGACGGCAACGCGTTCAACTGGGCGCCGATCGAGGAGGTCGCGAAACTGTTCGCCGGCATCTTCGTGACGATCGCGCCCGTGATCGTGATCCTGCGCGCGGGCGGCGACGGCGTGTTCGCGCCGATCGTCCATCTCGTCACGGGCGCGGACGGCAAGCCGGTTGACGCGATGTACTTCTGGGCGACGGGCGTGCTGTCGTCGTTCCTCGACAACGCGCCGACCTACCTCGTGTTCTTCAATCTCGCGGGCGGCGACGCGCAGGCGCTGATGACGACAGGGGCGACGACGCTCGCGGCGATCTCGGCGGGCGCCGTGTTCATGGGCGCGAACAGCTACATCGGCAACGCGCCGAACTTCATGGTGAAGGCGATCGCGGAGTCGCGCGGCGTGAGGATGCCGAGCTTCTTCGCGTACCTCGGCTGGGCGCTCGCGATTCTCGTGCCGGTGTTCCTGCTGACGACGTGGGTGTTCTTCAGCGGTCAGGCAAGGTGACGATAACGGCCGCGCGGGCGGCGGGCGGCGCGATGCGCGCGCCCGCCGCCCGCGCGGCGTGACGGAGACGGCAATGCAGAAAATCCTGGTCGCGCGCTCGATCTTTCCGGACGTGATCGAGCGGCTCAAGCAGTATTTCGACGTCGACTGGAACGACGGCGACGCGCTTGCCCCCGACGTGCTGAAGGCGCGCCTCGCGGACAAGGACGGCGCGCTGACGGCGGGCGACATGATCGACGCGTCGGTGCTCGCGGCCGCGCCGCGGCTGCGCGTCGTGTCGAACATGGCGGTGGGCTACAACAACTTCGACATCGGTGCGTTCAACGCCGCGCACGTGCTCGGCACCAACACGCCCGACGTGCTGACCGAGACGACGGCCGACTTCGGCTGGGCGCTGATGATGGCGGCCGCGCGGCGGATCGCCGAATCCGAGCACTGGCTGCGCGCGGGGCAATGGCGCAAGTGGTCGTACGACAGCTTCCTCGGCGCGGACATTCACGGCGCGACGCTCGGCGTGATCGGCATGGGCCGCATCGGCCAGGCGCTCGCGCGTCGCGCGCGCGGCTTCGCCATGCGCGTGATCTATCACAACCGCTCGCGCGTCGCGCCCGAGATCGAGGCCGAGCTGGGCGCGGAGTACGTGTCGAAGGCGGCGCTCCTCGCGCAGGCCGATCACGTCGTGCTCGTGCTGCCGTACTCGGCGGAAAGCCACCATACGATCGGAGCGGCCGAGCTCGCGCTGATGAAGCCGACCGCGACGCTCACGAACATCGCGCGCGGCGGGATCGTCGACGACGCGGCGCTCGCCGACGCGCTGCGCGACAAGCGGATCGCGGCGGCCGGCCTCGACGTGTTCGAAGGCGAGCCGAGCGTGCATCCGGCGCTGCTCGACGTGCCGAACGTCGTGCTGACGCCGCACATCGCGAGCGCGAGCGAAGGCACGCGTCGCGCGATGGCGAATCTCGCGGCGGACAACCTGATCGCGGCGCTCGGCGCCGGGCCGCGCGCGGGGCGTCCGCCGAATCCGATCAATCCCGGCGTGCTGGGGAAGGCTCGCATATGACTGAAACCTTGTTGCTGGCGGCCGTCGTCGCATTGGCGGTGGCGCTCGCCATCGCGCTCTTCGTGCTGCTGCGCGGCGGCTCGCGCGGCGACGGCCTCGAGCGGCTCGCCGGGCAGATCGACGACGCGAACGACGCGCACGCGCACGCGGCCGAGCGGCTGGAGCGCGAGCTGCGCGCGGAGATCGTCGACGGCGCGCGCAGCTCGCGCACCGAACTCGCGGGCAACTTCGCGCAATTGCAGCAGACGCTCGCCACGCAGCTCACGAGCGTCGCGACCGTGCAGAACAACCAGATCAACGGCTTCGCGCAACAGCTCGCGAAGCTCGTCGCGGGCAACACGCAGCAGTTCGACGCGATGCGCGACACGCTGCAGCGGCAGGCGCAGCTCGCGCGCGAAGAGCAGGGCACGGCGCTCAGGCATTTCGGCGACACGCTCAATCAGCAGCTCACGCAACTGACGGAAGCGAACGATCGCCGGATCGGCGAGGTGCGCGCGACGCTCGAGACGCGCCTGAAGGAAATCGAGGCGAACAACGCGGCGAAGCTCGACGAGATGCGCCGCACCGTCGACGAGAAGCTGCATGCGACGCTCGAGCAGCGCCTGGGCGAATCGTTCAAGCTCGTGTCGGACCGGCTCGAGCAGGTGCATCGCGGGCTCGGCGAGATGCAGACGCTCGCGGCGGGCGTCGGCGACCTGAAGAAGGTGCTGACGAACGTGAAGACGCGCGGTACCTGGGGCGAAGTGCAGCTCGAGGCGCTGCTCGAGCAGATGCTGACGCCCGATCAATATGCGAAGAACGTCGCGACGGTGCCGAAGAGCAGCGAGCGCGTCGAGTTCGCGATCCGGCTGCCGGGGCGGCACGACGAAGGCGCGACGGGCGGGGCGGAGCCGGTGTGGCTGCCGATCGACGCGAAATTTCCGCGCGAAGACTACGAGCGCCTGATCGACGCGCAGGAGCGCGCGGATGCGGCGGCCGTCGACGAGGCCGCGCGCGCGCTCGAGGCGCGGATTCGCGCGGAGGCGCGCACGATCTCGGAGAAGTACGTCGCGCCGCCGCATACGACCGATTTCGCGCTGCTGTTCCTGCCGACCGAAGGGCTCTACGCGGAGATCCTGCGCCGCCCCGGCCTCACCGATCTGCTGCAACGCGACTATCGCGTGACGGTGGCCGGCCCGACGACGCTCACGGCGCTCCTGAACAGCCTGCAGATGGGCTTTCGCACGCTCGCGATCGAGAAGCGCTCGAGCGAGGTCTGGCAGGTGCTCGGCGCGGTGAAGACCGAGTTCGGCAAGTTCGGCGACGTGCTCGCGCGCACGAAGTCGCAGCTCGAGACGGTCACGCGCTCGATCGAGGCGGCCGAGCAGCGCACGCGCGTGATGAACCGCAAGCTGAAGCAGGTCGAGGCACTGCCGGGCGAGGTCGCGAACGGCCTGCTCGGCGCGGACGGGGCGGAGGCGGACGAGAGCTGACGCGCGTCTCTTCCGCGCAAAACAAAAACGGGGCGCCGCGTGCGCCCCGTTTGTTTTGCCGGTTCAGTCGTGCGCCGATGATCGGCATCGACTTCCATCGGCGAGCGCGTCGCTCTCGTCGCTCGTCGGCGACGGCCGGCCCGCGAGCCGCGCAACGTGCGCTACGCGGTGCCGTTCGCGAGCTGGGCGAGCGTGTCGCCCGTCACGCGCACGACGCGCCAGTCGGGCATTATCTGCGCGCCCATCTTCCGATAGAACTCGATCGCCGGCTGATTCCAGTCGAGCACGGTCCACTCGAAGCGCGCGCAGCGGCGCTCGACGGCGATCGCCGCGAGCCGGCGCAGCATCCGCGTGCCGAGCCCCGTGCCGCGCTGCGACGGCTGCACGTACAGGTCTTCGAGATACAGGCCGCGGCGGCCGACGAACGTCGAATAGTTGTGAAAGTAGAGCGCATAGCCGACGATCGTGCCGCCGTTCACCGTACCGTTCACCGCGACGAGCGCCTCGGCGGACGGCCGCGCGCCGAACAGCGCGTCGGCGAGATCCGCTTCGGTCGCGACGAACAGATGCGTGAGCTGCTCGAATTCGGCGAGTTCGCGCATCAGCGCGAGCATCGCGGGCACGTCGGCCGCCGCCGCCGCGCGGATCGCGGTCGTGTCGCCGGCGCTCACGCTTCCTCCGGCGCGTCCGACAGCACGATCTCGATGCCGCCGAAGCGCGAGGCGACCCAGTTGTACGCGTGGCAGGCGATCCACAGCAGCACGAAGCCGACGATCGCGTTCAGGAGCAGCGCGCTGAAGATCGTGCTGAAGATCGTGCCGAGCCCGACCGACTGTTCGCGAAAGAACGCGTTGACGATCCCGAGCAGCACGATCGGCACGCTGAACGTCAGATAGACGAGGATCAGCGCTTTCGCGGTCTGCCCCGGCGCGATCGATGAGATTTGTTTTTTCATATGCGAGTTGCCCCCGTGGAAGTGCTGAGTACGGATTCAGATGGCGCCGTCGAACGGCAGGATGTCGACCGTCGCGCCGGCGTCGACGCGGGCGGCGTCGTGCGCGAGCACGATGAAGCAGTTCGCGTCGCTCAGGCTCTTGAGCGATGCCGAGCTTTGCGAGCCGGCGGGCGTCACGCGCCAGACGCCGCCCGCGTCGCGCGCCGCGTGGCCGCGCAGGTATTCGGTGCGGCCCGCGCGCTTCTTGAGCGGCGCGTCGCAGATGGCCGGATAGCGGGGGAGCGGCTGCGCGTCGGCACCCATCATCGCGAGGAGCGCGTCGCGCACGATCACGGTGAAGGCCGCCGCGACCGCGACCGGGTTGCCCGGCAGGCCGAAGAAGAGCGCGGGCCGTCCGTCGCGCCCGCTCGCCCAGACGCGCCCGCATGCGAGCGGCCGGCCCGGGCGCATCGCGACGCTCGCGAACGTGACGTCGCCGAGCGTGTCGAGCAGCGCGCGAGTGAAATCCGCGTCGCCGACCGACACGCCGCCCGACGTGATCACCGCGTCCGCCTGCGCGGCCGCCGTCTTCAGGGCGCTTTCGAGCGCGGCGGGATCGTCGCGCACGATGCCGAGATCGAGCGTCTCGACGCCGAGGCGCGCGAGCATTCCGACGAGCGTCGCGCGGTTGCTGTCGTAGAGGCCGCCTTCGCGCAGCGGCTCGCCCGGCGTCTGCAGTTCGTCGCCCGTCGAGAACAACGCGACGCGCACGCGCCGGCGCACCGCGACGTCGGCGATGCCGAGCGAAGCGAGCAGGCCGAGATCGGCCGCGCGCATGACGCGGCCGGCGGCGAGCGCGCTCGCGCCGCGCGCGAGATCTTCGCCCGCGCGCCGGCAGTGGTCGCCGCGCGCGGCGGCCGAGGCCGCGAAGCGCACGACGTCGCCCGCAGCATCCACTTTCTCCTGCGGGATCACGGTGTCGCAGCCCGCCGGCATCTGCGCGCCCGTCATGATTCGCACGCACGCGCCTTTCGCGACGCGGGGGCCGTCGAACGGGTGCCCCGCGAGCGCGCGGCCCGCCACCGCGAGCGCCAGCGTGCCGTCGGCGGCAGGCGCGGCGAGCGCCGCGCCGTCGAACGCGTAGCCGTCCATCGCGGCGTTGTCGTAGGCGGGAATGTCGAACGGCGAGGCGACGTCGTCGGCGAGCACGCGGCCGAGCGCATCGCGCAACGCGACGCGCTCGACCTGCGCGACGCGTTCGGCGAAGCGCAACGCGAGCGCGCGCGCTTCGTCGACGGTCAGCGCGACGGCGTGCTCGGACGTGGCGGATGGCGTAGGCGTGGTGTGCGTGGTCATCGGTGACGAGGCGCCGCTAGGCGGATTGTGTTCGGGGCCGGCGCCCGGCCGCCGCTGTGAAACGCTCGCGTCGCAAGCGGCGGGCGGCAGGCGGCGCGCGGAACGCGGTGCGGCCCGTCATGCGCGTTCGAGGCCGGCCAAGTCCCGCAGAGAGTTTGCATTGTAAAACGCCCGCTCGTCGCCAAACGGCACTTCGGCCGTCTTGTGGCGTGCGTACCACGCGCGCATCTTGCGCTCGCCGGCCGCGAGATACGCGGCGAGATCGTCGGCGAGCGCGGTGCGCACGAGTGCGAAGACGGGCTGCGGCGCGATGCCGCCGCTCGCGTCGACAGTCGTCGCGAACGCGATGTCCGCGCGCTGCGCGTCGAGCGCGGCGGTGAGGCGCGCGGCGAGATCGGCGGGCAGGAACGGCGAATCGCACGGCACGCACAGGACGAGCGGCGTGCCGGCCGCGCGCATGCCCGCGGCGAGCCCTGCGAGCGGGCCGGCGAAGTCCGCGTGCGCGTCCGCGACGATCTGCGCGCGAAACGGCGCGCCGAGCGTGGCGTAGGCATCGAGATGGCGATTCGCGCTGATGACGAGCGCGTCGACTTGCGGCGCGAGCCGGCGCAGCACATGCAGCGCGAGCGGCTCGCCGCGCAGCGGCTGCAACCCCTTGTCGACGCCGCCCATTCGCGTGCCGCGTCCGCCCGCGAGCAGCAGGCCGGTGATCGGGGCGGCGGGCGCGGCGCACGACGACATGGCAAGAGCGGGGGCGCGTGGAGCGGGCGGGCCTAGCCGCCGATGTAGGACATTTCGACGCGCTTCGCTTCGCCCGCTGCTTCTTCCGTCGCCTGCGCGCTGCCGCGCAGTTGCGAGTAGCGGTCGGTACGCGCCTGCCAGATGTGGCCGATCAGCGCGGCGATCTGCTCGTCGGTCGCGCCGCCGCGCACGAGGCTGCGCAGGTCGTGGCCGGACGATGCGAAGAGGCACAGATACAGCCGGCCTTCGGTCGACAGTCGCGCGCGCGTGCAATTGCCGCAGAACGCGCGCGTGACGCTCGAGATCACGCCGATCTCGCCGCTGCCGTCCGCGTAGCCCCAGCGCTGCGCGGTCTCGGCGGGCGTGTGCCGCTCGAGCGGCACGAGCGCGAAATGCTCGGCGATGCGCGCGATCACGTCGGCGGACGGCAGCACCTCGGCCATGTTCCAGCCGTTCGACGTGCCGACGTCCATGTACTCGATGAAGCGCAGCACGACGCCCGTGCCCTTGAAGCGGCGCGCCATCGGCACGATCTCGGCGTCGTTCGTGCCGCGCTTGACGACCATGTTGACCTTCACGGGCGAAAGGCCCGCCGCATGCGCGGCGAAGATGCCGTCGAGCACGTCGGTGCTCGCGAAGTCGGCATCGTTCATGCGCTTGAAGAGCGTGTCGTCGAGCGCGTCGAGGCTGACCGTCACGCGCGACAGCCCCGCGTCGCGCAGGCTCTTCGCCTTGCGCACGAGCAGCGAGCCGTTCGTCGTCAGCGTGATGTCGAGCGGACGGCCGCCGGCGGTCGTCATTTTCGCGAGGCGCTCGATCAGGAATTCGATGTTCTTGCGCAACAGCGGCTCGCCGCCCGTGATGCGGATTTTCTCGACGCCGTGTGCGACGAAAAGCCGCGCGAGGCGCTCGATTTCCTCGAGCGTCAGCAGCGCGCTGTGCGGCAGGAACGGGTAATCCTTGCCGAACACGGTGCGCGGCATGCAGTACACGCATCGGAAGTTGCAGCGGTCCGTGACCGAGATGCGCAGGTCGCGCAGCGGGCGCGCGAGGGCGTCGCGCAGCGTGCCGCTCGGCGCGAGCAGGGCGCCGGACAGATCGGGCGCCGTGCTCACCGGGGTCACGGGGATGATGCGTCGGGACATGAGCGTTGCAAGATAAGCCAGACCTCCATTTTAGCTGGAAGCGCCGCACGCGGCCGGGCATGGAAACCCGCAGAACCGGAGCACAGACAAAAAAAGCCCGCCTTTCGGGGCGGGCTTTTTCGGGCGAAGGACGACCGGATCAGCGGTGCGTCGTCTCGACTTGCTGCATCGGCGTTGCGTCGACGGGCGGCAGCGGCTTGCGTTCGCGCGGCGCGCGCGCGGGCGGCACGATTTGCGCGGCGGCGGCTTGCGCGGCGCGCAGCTTGTCCGTGTCCGTGTTGACCCAGACAAGGCCGGCGGATTCGAGCACCGTTTCGAGGCTCGCGCCCGGCGCGGCTGCGACGGGGGCCGGGGCGGGCGCCTCGGCTTGAGCGGCTGCCGGGACGTGCGTCTCGGCGACGGGAGCCGGTTCGTGCGCGATATCCGCTTCGACCGGCGCGGCCGCGACAGGCGCGGGCTGCTGCGGCTCGGCGGCCGGCGCGGGCTCCGCGACCGGGGCCGAAGCGGCCGCGGGCGCGGCGACTTCGGACGCTTCCGCGGCCGGCGCCTCGGCCGCAGCGGCTTCGGCGGGGGCCGTTGCAACCGGAGCGGCTTGCTCGTGCGCGATGTCGGCCGCAGCCGGCTGCGCGTGCGCCGTGGTTGCCGGCGCGGCTTGCTCGACTTCGGCTTGCGCCGGTGCTTCGACGGGGCGAGCAGGCGCTGCTTCGGCCTCTGCCCCGGCCCGTGCGGTGTCGGCGACTGGCGCTTCGGCCGCCGGTTGCGGCTCGGCCTTCGCGCCGCTCTCGACATGCGCGACAGTTTCCGCCGCGACGGCTGCCGCCGCGATCGCCGCCGCGCCCGCACCCGCTTGCGCGGCATGCTGCGGCTCGTGACCGGCGACGGGCGCGACGCCCCGCTGCGCCGGCTCGGCATGCTCGACCGTTTCAGCCGTCACGCCTTCGCCGCCTTCCGCCGCCTGCACTGCGCCTTCGTCTTCACGCTCGCGGCGGCCGCCACGGCGACCGCGGCGGCGGCGGCGGCGCTCTTCGCCGTCGCGTGCGTTCGAATCCGCGTCGACGCCGGCTTCCGCGCCAGGCGCGTGCATTGGCTTCTCGGCGGCTTCCGCGTGCGCACTTTCGCCGCGGTTCACGGTTTCGAGCGTCGCGGCGTGCGGGGCCGGCTTGCGGCGCTCGCCGCGTTCACGGCGCTCGCCGCGCGGCGCTTCCGCAGCCTCGGGCGTTTCGGCGCGCTCGCGCGGTTCACGCGGTTCGCGTTGTTCACGTTGCTCGCGCGGCTCACGGGGTTCGCGGCTTTCGCGCGCTTCGCGGCCTTCCCGGTTGTCCCTGCCGCCGCGTGCTTCGCGGCCTTCGCGCGGCTCGCGGGTTTCCTTGCCTTCGCGCTCGGCGCGCGGCGCCTGAGCGCGGCCGCCGCCGGCCGCGACCTGGTCGCGCCCGCCCGCCTGCTGCGCGGCGCCGCCGCGACGGTTGCGATTGCGATCGCCGCCGCGCTCGGCCTTCTCGCCGCGTTCACCGCGCTCCGCGCGCTCGCGCGCCGGACGCGCGGCCGTTTCCTGCGCGGCGGGCGCCGGTGCGGGCGCCGCGGCCGGCTGCACGCCGAACAGGCCCTTCAGCCACTTCATGAAGCCGCCGCCGCTCGCAGGCGCGGCGGCCACGGGCGCCGCCGCTTCCTGCGCGCTCTGGCGCTGCGGCGCGGGGCTCGGTGCCGGACGCTCGGGCGTGATGCCCTTGACGGCCGCTTCCTGGCGCGGCTTCGTTTCCTCGGCGCGCTTGCTGTAGCCGGTTTCCGCCTCGAGCTCGCGGGCGGCCTCCTCGGCCATCTTCCACGAGGCGCGCGGATCGTCGAGGCGCGCATCGTCGTGACGCAGGCGCTCGAGCTTGTAGTGCGGCGTATCGAGGTGCTTGTTCGGGATCAGCACGACGCCGACCTTGAAGCGCGACTCGATCTTGTTGATTTCCTGACGCTTTTCGTTGAGCAGGAAGGCCGTGACCTCGACGGGCACCTGGCAGTGGATCGCCGCGGTGTTCTCCTTCATCGCCTCTTCCTGAATGATCCGCAGCACTTGCAGCGCGGACGATTCGGTGTCGCGGATATGGCCCGTGCCGTTGCAGCGCGGGCAGGTCACGTGGCTGCCTTCGGACAGGGCCGGGCGCAGGCGCTGGCGCGACAGCTCCATCAGGCCGAAGCGCGAGATCTTGCCCATCTGCACGCGTGCGCGGTCGTGCTTGAGCGCGTCCTTCAGGCGCTGCTCGACCTCGCGCTGGCTCTTCGCCGATTCCATGTCGATGAAGTCGATCACGATCAGGCCGCCCAGGTCGCGCAGGCGCAACTGCCGGGCGACTTCGTCGGCCGCCTCGAGGTTCGTGCGGGTGGCCGTTTCCTCGATGTCTGCGCCCTTCGTCGCGCGCGCCGAGTTCACGTCGATCGCGACGAGCGCCTCGGTGTGGTCGATCACGATCGCGCCGCCCGACGGCAGCGGCACCGTGCGCGAGTACGCGGTCTCGATCTGGTGCTCGATCTGGAAGCGCGAGAAGAGGGGGACGTCGTCGTGATAGCGCTTCACCTTGCCGACGTTGTCGGGCATCACGATGTCCATGAACGCGCGGGCCTGATCGTAGATCTCGGTCGTGTCGATCAGGATTTCGCCGATATCCGGCTGGAAATAGTCCCGGATCGCGCGGATCACGAGGCTCGATTCGAGGTAGATCAGCATCGGCTGGCCGGGATGGCCGCTTTGCGACGCCGCCTCGATCGCGCGCCAGAGCTGCAGCAGGTAGTTCAGGTCCCATTGCAGTTCCTCGGCGCTGCGGCCGATGCCCGCCGTGCGGGCGATCATGCTCATGCCGTCGGGGATCTGCAACTGCGCCATCGTCTCGCGCAGCTCCTGGCGCTCGTCGCCCTCGATGCGGCGCGACACGCCGCCGCCGCGCGGGTTGTTCGGCATCAGCACGAGGTAGCGGCCGGCGAGCGAGATGAAGGTGGTCAGCGCCGCGCCCTTGTTGCCGCGCTCTTCCTTCTCGACCTGGACGATCAGCTCCTGGCCTTCGCGCAGCGCGTCCTGGATGCGCGCGGAGCGCATGTCGACGCCTTCCTTGAAGTACTGGCGGGCAACTTCCTTGAACGGCAGGAAGCCGTGGCGGTCTTCGCCGTAGTTGACGAAGCAGGCTTCGAGCGACGGCTCGATGCGGGTGACGACGCCCTTGTAGATATTGCCTTTGCGCTGTTCGCGTCCGGCGGTTTCGATGTCGATGTCGATGAGCTTCTGCCCATCGACGATGGCGACGCGCAGTTCTTCCTGCTGCGTCGCATTGAACAGCATGCGTTTCATTGAACGACTCCAGGCGGCTCTGCCGGCGGCGCGCTCCGGTTGTCAGGCGGAGCGCGGGGACGACGTCAGGCCGCGCCTTGTTGTGTTGTCACAAGCACGCTGGAGCGGGAACGATGGCGGGAGAATGGCCTGATGAGGCGCGAACCCATACGGCGGGCCGCGGCCAGAGGGCGCCTGCGAACACGGCTTCAAAGCACACGGCGTCGACACTCCGCGCGCCGCAGGGCGCGCCAAGCCTCCGACCGGGCACTGCCGCGGGGCGCGGCGCAAGTTGCGCGCGACGCCGGGTGGCGGCATATGCTGCGGCTCGGCCGCAGCGGGGAGTATCGAATCCAGCCCGACTTTCCCGCCTGGGGTGTTCCTTCCTTGGTTTTGACGTCGCCAAGCCCCGCGCTCTCGCGGGGCCATATCGGGCGCACGCCGTTCTATTCGCAACAGGAAGCTGCGCCGGGCCTACATCGCGCCGCGCCGCAGCCTCCAACAAATTCTTTTTGTCCAACATTCCGTTACCGCGGCACGGCTCAAACCGAATCCGCCTGTGGGCGCGATCCCTGCCTGAGCGCGGTGCCGTGCGTGCAACTTGCTGCTTTCATTCGTGAGGACGAGCAGCACGCCCCGGGCGCAAGTAAAATAACAGTTTGCGCTTGCGCCTCGCGCAGTCCGCCCGAAAACCGGCCGATCAGGCCGCTCCGCTACGGAAGGCTGCGCAAAATTATATTCAGTATGAATGAGTTAGGCAAAAAATCCCATAATTCGATCGCGAGCGGCCAGGTTTCGCTCATCGAGATCGACGAAAGCGCCGCCGGGCAGCGCATCGACAACTTCCTGCTGCGCGTCTGCAAGGGCGTGCCGAAGAGTCATATTTACCGGATTCTGCGCAGCGGCGAAGTTCGCGTGAACAGGGGCCGGATCGATGCGCAATACCGGCTCGCGTTCGGTGACGTCGTGCGCGTGCCGCCCGTGCGCGTCGCGGCGGCCGATCTCGCGCGCGCGGCAGGTCTCGCACCCGTGCCTGCCGCCGCGTTCGAGATCCTGTTCGAGGACGACGCGATCATCGCGCTGAACAAGCCGGCGGGCGTCGCCGTGCACGGCGGCAGCGGCGTCGCGTTCGGCGTGATCGAGCAGATGCGCCACGCGCGGCCGCACGCGAAGTTCCTCGAGCTCGCGCACCGGCTCGACCGCGAGACGTCGGGCATCCTGATGCTCGCGAAGAAGCGCTCGGCGCTCGTCGGGCTGCATGAGCAGATCCGCGAGAACCGGATGGACAAGCGCTACTTCGCGTGCGTGCACGGCGACTGGGCGGCCGACTGGGGCCGCCGCCGCACCGTGAAGGCGCCGCTTTTCAAGTACGCGACGCCTGACGGCGAGCGGCGCGTGCGCGTCCAGGAAGACGGGCTGCCGTCGCACACGGTGTTCAATCTCGTCGACCGCTGGCCGGACTATGCGCTCGTCGAAGCGGAACTCAAAACGGGTCGGACCCATCAGATTCGCGTGCACCTCGCCCATCTCGGCCTGCCGATCGTCGGCGACGCGAAGTACGGCGATTTCGCGCTGAACAAGGCGCTTTCGCGCGCGAACGCGGCGCCGTCGATCAAGCGGATGTTCCTGCACGCGCACCGGCTGCGCTTCGCGCATCCGTTGACGGGCGAGCCGCTGCAGTTCGACGCGCCGTTGCCCGCCGAATGCCGGCAATTTCTCGATCAACTCACCGACTTGCGCGACACCGCGTGACAAGCATGGCCCGACAGCAATTTGATCTGATCGTCTTCGACTGGGACGGCACGCTGATGGATTCGACCGCGCACATCGCGCAGTGCATCCAGGCCGCGTGCCGCGATCTCGGCGTGCCCGCCCCGTCCGACGAGGCCGCCCGCTACGTGATCGGACTCGGCCTGCGCGATGCGCTCGCCGTGACCGCGCCGAGCGTCGATCCCGCCGACTATCCGCGGCTTGCCGAGCGCTACCGGTTCCACTACCTGATCAAGGATCAGCGAACCGAGCTTTTCGGCGGCGTGCGCGAGATGCTCGAAGAGCTGCGCGACACGGGCTACCTGCTCGCCGTCGCGACGGGCAAGGGGCGCGTCGGGCTGAACCGCGCGCTCGACGAGGCGAAGCTGACGAGCCTCTTCGGCGCCACGCGCTGCGCGGACGAGACGTTCTCGAAGCCGCATCCGGCGATGCTGCAGGAATTGTCGCGCGAACTGGGGCAGGATCTGGCGCGCACCGTGATGATCGGCGACACGACGCACGACCTGCAGATGGCGGCGAGCGCGGGGGCGGCGGGCGTCGGCGTTGCGTACGGCGCGCATTCGGCCGACGCGCTCGCCGCGCTGTCGCCGCGCTTCGTCGCGCCCGACGTCGTATCGCTCGCCGGCTGGCTGCGGGAGCACGCATGATGGGCGGCGGCGACGCGCGCTTCGTGTGCGCGGCCGACGCGCTCGTCGACGGCGGCGCGGGCGTGCGGATCGACGCGTCGCTGCGCGGCGAGTCCGTCGTCGTGTTCTTCGTGCGCTACGAAGGGCGCGCCTACGGTTACCTGAACCGCTGCGCGCACGTGCCGATGGAGCTAGACTGGATCGAGGGACAGTTCTTCGAATCGTCAGGCTTATACTTGATGTGCGCGACGCACGGCGCGATTTATGAGCCTGAGACGGGCAGGTGCGTCGGCGGCCCGTGCCGCGGCGCGCGGTTGCGCGCCGTCCGGGTCGACGAGCAGGACACGCCCGACGGCCGCGCGGTGTTCTGGCTGCCCGACGGCGATCTGCGCCCGGCCCCTTCTGACCACTGACTTTCACGCATGTCCGATCAAATCAATCCGCCCGATTCGTCTTCGTCCTCCGCGGCGAACGCCGCCACCCGCGAACCGAACTGGGAGCGCGCCGTGCTCGAGCGCGTTGCGCTTGCGGCGATCAAGGAGCAGCGCGCGGCGCGGCGCTGGAGGATTTTCTTCCGCTTCGCGTTCCTCGTCGTGCTCGGCGCGCTCGCGTTCGCGTTCCTGAGCGTATCGGGCGACGGCAGCAAGCTCGCGAGCGGCCGCCACACGGCCGTCGTGACGATCGAAGGGGAGATCGCCGCGAGCACCAACGCGAACGCCGAGGACATCAACACGGCGCTCGACAGCGCGTTCGAGGATTCGGGCACGGTCGGCGTCGTGCTGAAGATCAACAGCCCGGGCGGCAGCCCGGTTCAGGCGGGCATCGTCTACGACGAGATCCGGCGGCTGCGCAAGAAGTATCCGGGCAAACCGCTTTATGTCGTGGTCTCCGACATGTGCGCGTCGGGCGGCTACTACATCGCCGCGGCGGCGGACAAGATCTACGTCGACAAGGCGAGCATCGTCGGCTCGATCGGCGTGCTGATGGACGGCTTCGGCTTCACCGGGCTGATGGGCAAGCTCGGCGTCGAGCGGCGGCTGCACACGTCGGGCGAGAACAAGGGCTTCTTCGATCCGTTCTCGCCGGAGACGCCGAAGATGGACGCGCACGCGCAGGCGATGCTCGACCAGATCCACGAGCAGTTCATCAAGGCGGTGAAGGACGGCCGAGGCGCGCGCCTGCACGAATCGCCGGACATCTTCTCCGGGCTCTTCTGGACGGGCGCGAAGAGCATCGAGCTCGGCCTCGCCGACGATTACGGGACGACCGACACCGTCGCGCGCGACGTGCTGAAGGCGCCGGACCTCGTCGACTACACGGTCAAGGAAAGCCTGACCGACCGCGTCGCGCGCCGCTTCGGCGCGGCGGTGGGCAAGGCCGCGCTGAAGGCGGCCGTCGCCGGCGGCGAGCTGAAGCTGCGCTGACGGCGCGAAACGCTTCGCTCAGTTCGCGAGCAGCAGGAAGATCGCGGGGCGCTTGTGCAGATCGGGCACAGGCGCCTTTTTCCATTGCGCCGCCGAGCGGCTCGCGATCGTCTCGGTCGCGAGCGTCAGGTCGGCCGCGACGCACACGAGCGTCGACGGCGCGCACGTCGCGACGAGCGCGTCGAGCATCGCGTGATTGCGGTACGGCGTCTCGATGAAGATCTGCGTCTGGTTCGCGTGGCGCGACTGCTGCTCGAGCTCGCGCAGGCGCTTCGCGCGCGCGGCGGCGTCGACGGGCAGGTAGCCGTGGAACGCGAAGCTCTGGCCATTCAGGCCGGACGCCATCAGCGCGAGCAGGATCGAGCTGGGCCCCACGAGCGGCACGACCTTCACGCCGCGCTCGTGCGCGCGGCGCACGAGCAGCGCGCCGGGATCGGCGACGGCGGGGCAGCCGGCTTCCGACACGAGCCCCGCGTCGGCGCCCGCGAGCACCGGCGCGAGCAGCCTGTCGATTTCGCCTGCGGGCGTCTTCACGTTCAACTCGCGGATCTCGATTTCCTGGATCGGCCGCTCGGTGCCGATTTTCTTCAGGAACGCGCGAGTCGTCTTCGCGTTCTCGCCGATGTAGTAGCCGAGCGACGCGGCGCGCGCCTGCACGGCGGCGGGCAGCACGGCGGCGAGCATCGCGGCGTCGCCATCGCCGAGCGTGTTCGGAATCAGATAGAGCGTGCCTGCCGTCATCGTCCGTTCGCTCCGTCGGCGGCCGGCGCCGGCGCGCCGAAAAGGGGATAGCCCGCCGCGCGCAGCATTCGGGTGAGCGCGATGAGCGGCAGGCCGACGAGCGCCGTCGGGTCGTCGGATTCGATCGCGTCGAGCAGCGCGATGCCGAGCCCTTCCGATTTCGCGCTGCCCGCGACGTCGTATGGCGTCTCCGCGCGCAAATAGGCGTCGAGTTCGACGTCGGTCAGCGCGCGGAACCGCACGCGCGTCACGATGTCTTCGACTTGCGCCGCGCCGGAGCGGCTGTCGTACAGGCAAAGCGCGCTATGGAATTCGACGTCGCGGCCGCGCATCGCCTGCAGTTGCGCGAGCGCGCGCGCGTGCGAGCCGGGCTTGCCGATCTGCAGCCCGTCGAAGGTCGCGACCTGGTCGGAGCCGATCACGAGTGCGCCGTGAGGCGCCTGGACGCGCTCGGCCGCGGCGCGCGCCTTCGCGGCGGCGAGCCGCAGCGCGGTCGCGGAAGGCGTTTCGCCCGGCAGCGGCGTCTCGTCGACTTCGGGCGTGACGATGTCGAACGGCGCGCGCAGGCGTTCGAGGAGTTCGCGCCGGTAGCGCGAGCTGGAGGCGAGGATCAGCCTGGGTGGGCTGGAAGCGTTGTGCTGCATGATGGTCGGGTATCGGTCGGTTCGGGAGATCCGGGTTGAAGGAATGGCCGCCGCACTGCGCGCGGGCGCGCGGCGGCCGCGTGTTCGGCGAAGCCGTCTTAAGTATTTGACTCGAAAAGATAAAACGGGTATGCTCTTGCGCTTTTCATCGGCAGGGGTTTTGCGAGCGCCCGACGGCGAACCGAGCAGCCCGGATGCGTCATGCATCCCGTGGCGCGGGCCGCCGGGCCGCGCGGTCCGCTGCACGAACGAGTTGCATCGTGGGTTGATACGGCAGGAGCGCACATGAACCCGTCTTCAGGCAAGCCTGCGGTTTCGCTCGATCCGCACGCGATCGATCTGTTCGAATTTGCGCGCAGCGCTCGGCAGGCGGCGGGCGCCGTCCGGCTCTCGCAGTTGCCGCGCATGTTAAACGAAGTGCCGGCGGACGCGCCAGACCGCGACACCCTATTCACCTGGCAGGCGGAGGGCTCGACGCAGCCCGAGCTGCAGGACGACGGCGCCGAGGCGCAGCAGCCTTATCTGCGGCTCGCGCTGCACGGCGCCGCGTGGCTCGAATGCCAGCGCTGCATGACGCCGTACGAGCAGTCGTTCGACATCGACGTCGTGTACCGGATCGTCGCCACCGAAGAGGAGGCGGACGAATTTCCGCTCGACGAAGATGAAGTCGATGTGATCGTCGGCTCGCGCCAGTTCGATTTCGCCGGCTTGATCGAAGAGGAGCTGCTGCTTTCGCTGCCGCTCGTGCCGAAGCACCAAGTCTGTCCGGCGGTGCACGAAAGCCTGGTATCGGGCGCGAGCGGTCCCGCGGCCGATGCGGACGATACGTCCGACGAAGCGGCAGGCGAAAGCGACAGGCCGAATCCGTTCGCGGCGCTCGAAGCGCTGAAAAAGGGCGGCGACGGCAATAAACACTAAGCAGTTGGGGCGCGGGAAGGCGTGAGGCCGCAGGGCCGGGGTAGCAAGCGCCGGATCGGGCTGTGTTAGAATCCGAAAAATTATTTAGGAGTTAGTCATGGCAGTTCAACAAAACAAGAAGTCGCCGTCGAAGCGCGGCATGCATCGTTCGCACGATTTCCTGACGACCGCGCCGCTCGCCGTCGAGCCGAGCACGGGTGAAGTGCATCTGCGTCACCACGTCAGCCCGAACGGCTACTATCGCGGCAAGAAAGTCGTCAAGACGAAGAACGACTAAGCGTTTCCGTCTCCGTGGCGCGCGTCTGATGGCCATTCGGGCCCCTCGCGCGACAACCGGTTCGCTTGACACTTTCCTGGCTCAACAAAAAGGCGGCATTCAACTGCCGCTTTTTTGTGCCTGAAATTCGTCGCATTCCATGACTGTAAAGCTCACAATCGATTGCATGGGAGGCGACCACGGCCCGTCCGTGACCGTTCCCGCGGCAGTCAAGTTCGTTCGCTCGCATCCCGACGCGCAACTGATGCTCGTCGGCATCGAAAGCGCGATACGGGCGCAACTCAAGAAGTGCAAGGCGCTCGACGAGCCCGCGCTGTCCGTCGTGCCGGCCACCGAAGTGGTCGCGATGGACGATCCCGTCGAAGTGGCGCTGCGCAAGAAGAAGGATTCTTCGATGCGCGTCGCCCTCAATCACGTGAAGGAAGGCGAGGCGCAGGCGTGCATTTCCGCCGGCAACACCGGCGCGCTGATGGCGGTGTCGCGCTACGTGCTGAAGACGCTGCCCGGCATCGAGCGGCCCGCGATCGCGTTCGCGCTGCCGAATCCGACGGGCTACACGATGATGCTCGACCTCGGCGCGAACGTCGACTGCGAGCCGCAGCACCTGCTGCAGTTCGCCGAAATGGGGCACGCGCTCGTCGCGGCGCTCGAGGGCAAGGAGCGGCCGACGATCGGTCTTCTCAACATCGGCGAGGAGATCATCAAGGGGAACGAAACAATCAAGCGCGCGGGCGAGCTATTGCGCACGAGCACGTTGAATTTCCGCGGCAACGTCGAGGGCAACGACATCTACAAGGGCACCGTCGACGTGATCGTCTGCGATGGCTTCGTTGGCAACGTTGCATTGAAGACGTCCGAGGGCCTCGCGCAGATGCTCGCCGACATCATCAAGGAAGAGTTCAGCCGCTCGCTGCTGTCGAGGCTGATGGCGCTTCTCGCGCTGCCCGTGCTGCTGCGCTTCAAGAGGCGCGTCGATCATCGCCAGTACAACGGCGCGGCGCTGCTCGGGCTGCGCAGTCTCGTCATCAAGAGCCACGGCTCCGCCGACGCTTACGCGTTTGAGTGGGCGATCAAACGCGGGTATGATGCCGTCAAAAATGGCGTGCTGGAGCGCCTTTCGCGAGCGATGGCGGAGAACGCCGCGCCGCTTGGCGAAAGCGGTCGCGACGCGGACGGGACGGGGCAGGCGAGTCCGTCCGCGGGCCAGCCAGCCGAGCCCTCCGCCGCGCTTTCCTCGAAGACATGATGGCCCAATCGACCCTCTATTCCCGCGTGCTCGGCACGGGCAGCTATTTGCCGCCCGACCGCGTCACGAATCAAGAACTCGCCGATCGCCTCGCGAAGGACGGCATCGAGACGAGCGACGAGTGGATCGTCGCGCGCACGGGCATCCACGCGCGGCACTTCGCCGCGCCCGACGTGACGACGAGCGATCTCGCGCTCATCGCCGCGCAGCGCGCGATCGAGGCGGCCGACATCGATCCGCAGTCGATCGACCTCATCATCGTCGCGACGTCGACGCCCGATTTCGTTTTCCCGAGCACCGCGTGCCTGCTGCAGAACAAGCTCGGCATCAAGAACGGCGGTGCCGCGTTCGACGTGCAGGCGGTGTGCTCGGGCTTCGCCTACGCGCTCGCGACGGCCGACAGCTTCATCCGCACGGGGCAGCACCGCACCGCGCTCATCGTCGGCGCGGAGACGTTCTCACGCATCCTCGACTTCAAGGACCGCACCACCTGCGTGCTGTTCGGCGACGGCGCGGGCGCCGTCGTGCTGTCGGCGTCCGAAGAGCCGGGCATCCTCGGCAGCGCGCTGCACGCGGACGGCAGCTACTCGAACATCCTCTGCACGCCGGGCAACGTGAACCGCGGCGTCATCGCGGGCAGCGCATTCCTGCACATGGACGGCCAGGCCGTCTTCAAGCTCGCCGTGAATCTGCTCGAGAAGGTCGCGGTCGAAGCGCTGTCGAAGGCGGATCTCGCGCCGGAACAGGTCGATTGGCTGATTCCGCACCAGGCCAATATCCGTATCATGACGAGCACGTGCCGCAAGCTCGGCCTGCCGCAGGAACGCATGATCGTCACTGTCGACGAGCACGGCAACACGTCCGCCGCGTCGATTCCGCTCGCGTTCGACGTCGCGGTGCGCGACGGCCGCATCAAGCGCGGCCAGCACGTGCTGATCGAAGGCGTCGGCGGCGGCTTCACGTGGGGCGCGTCGGTCTTCCGCTACTGAGCCCGCACTTTCCGCGCATCCCATCGGCGCGCCGGGCGCAGCGCGCCGCTCGAATCGATTCAATTAGGGACGATATGAAATTTGCATTCGTTTTTCCGGGCCAGGGCTCGCAATCGGTCGGCATGCTCAATGCGTTCGCCGACGTCGCCGTCGTGCGCGAGACGCTCGACGAAGCGTCCGACGCGCTGGGGCAGGACATCGGCAAGCTGATTGCCGACGGCCCGGCCGACGAACTCAATCTGACGACGAATACTCAGCCCGTGATGCTGACGGCCGCGTACGCGTGCTATCGCGCGTGGCAGCAGGCGGGCGGCGCGCAGCCGTCGATCGTCGCCGGCCACAGCCTCGGCGAATACACGGCGCTCGTCGCCGCGGGCGCGATCGCGTTTCGCGACGCGCTGCCGCTCGTGCGCTTTCGCGCGCAGGCGATGCAGACGGCCGTGCCCGTCGGCGTGGGCGGCATGGCGGCGATTCTCGGCCTCGACGACGACACGGTGCGCGCGGTGTGCGCCGAGGCGTCGGCATCGGGCGTCGTCGAAGCGGTGAATTTCAACGCGCCCGCGCAGGTCGTGATCGCGGGCACGAAGGCGGGCATCGAGAAGGCCTGCGAGATCGCGAAGGCGAAGGGCGCGAAGCGCGCGCTGCCGCTGCCCGTGTCGGCGCCGTTCCATTCGTCGCTGCTCGAGCCGGCCTCCGACAAGCTGCGCGAATATCTCGCGAACGTCGACGTGAAGGCGCCGCGGATTCCCGTCGTCAACAACATCGACGTCGCGGAGGTGTCCGATCCCGCGGCGATCAAGGATGCGCTCGTGCGCCAGGCGGCGGGGCCCGTGCGCTGGGTCGAGTGCGTGCGGCACATCGCCCGCGAGGGCGTGACGCACGTGATCGAGTGCGGCCCGGGCAAGGTGCTCGCCGGCCTCACGAAGCGCATCGACAGCAACCTGGTCGGCGCGTCGGTGTTCGATCCGGCGTCGCTCGACGAAGCGCTCAAGCTCGCCGCCGCCTGACTCCGTCAGGCGCTCGAGCTTGCCGATTCAACCGAAACACGGAACCACTGCATGGACAAGACTCTCGACAAACAAGTCGCGATCGTCACCGGCGCGTCGCGCGGGATCGGCCGCGCGATCGCGCTCGAACTCGCGCGCCGCGGCGCAATGGTGATCGGCACCGCGACGACCGAAGCGGGCGCCGAGAGCATCTCGGCCGCATTCAAGGAAGCCGGGATCGAAGGCCGCGGCGCCGTGCTGAACGTCAACGACGCGGCGGCGGTCGACGCGCTCGTCGAAGCGACGCTCAAGGAATTCGGCGCGCTGAACGTGCTCGTTAACAACGCCGGCATCACGCAGGATCAACTCGCGATGCGGATGAAGGACGACGAGTGGGACGCCGTGATCGACACGAACCTGAAGGCCGTGTTCCGCCTGTCGCGCGCGGTGCTGCGCCCGATGATGAAGGCGCGCGGCGGACGCATCGTCAACATCACGTCGGTCGTCGGCTCGGCCGGCAATCCGGGTCAGGTCAACTACGCGGCGGCGAAGGCGGGCGTCGCGGGGATGACGCGCGCGCTCGCACGCGAGATCGGCAGCCGTGGCATCACCGTGAACTGCGTCGCGCCGGGCTTCATCGATACCGACATGACGAAGGCCCTGCCGCAAGAGCAGCAGGCCGCGCTGAAGACGCAGATTCCGCTCGGCCGCCTGGGCAGCCCGGAGGACATCGCGCACGCAGTGGCGTTCCTCGCGTCGCCGCAAGCGGGCTACATCACGGGCACGACGCTGCACGTGAACGGCGGCATGTTCATGTCGTAACGGATTTCGTTTACCATCCGCGCCGTGCATGCGCATTCGCGCATCGGCGCTTGTCTGGCCGCAAAGCCGGCGCGCATTTTGGGCAGCATCAAACCTGTTAAAATGCGCGCACTTGTAAATTTGAACTTTCCCTCGGAGGGGTAATGGACAATATCGAACAACGCGTCAAGAAGATCGTCGCCGAGCAACTGGGCGTCGCCGAAGCTGAAATCAAGAACGAAGCGTCGTTCGTGAACGACCTCGGCGCGGATTCGCTCGACACGGTTGAACTGGTGATGGCGCTCGAAGACGAGTTCGGCATGGAAATCCCGGATGAAGAAGCCGAGAAGATCACGACCGTTCAGCAAGCGATCGACTACGCTCGCGCGAACGTCAAGGCGTAACACGCGCGTCGTCTGCAAGTTTTTGCACACGCTGCGCCGGATGCGCGATCGCGTCGGCGTTCTCGCCGGCCGAGCTAACAGCCACAGGGCTCGCAGGGGTGGTTCCTGTGGCCGCTGTGGCTTTTGTTTTTGTCATTCAATGGAAAAGAGGTTACCGTGAGCCGCCGTCGTGTTGTTGTTACAGGCCTTGGGCTGATTTCGCCTGTTGGCAATAATGTTGCCGACGGCTGGGCCGATCTCGTGGCCGGCAAGTCCGGCATCGTCAATATCACGAAGTTCGACGCGACGAACTTCTCGACCCGCTTCGCAGGCGAGGTGAAGGGCTTCAACGTCGAGGACTACATCCCGGCGAAGGAAGCGCGCCACATGGATACGTTCATCCATTACGGGATCGCGGCCGGCATGCAGGCGATGCAGGACAGCGGCTTCCAGGTCACTGACGAAAACGCGGAGCGCGTCGGCGTCGTGGTCGGTTCGGGCATCGGCGGGCTGCCGATGATCGAAGTCACGCAGACCGAACTGCTCAACCGCGGCCCGCGCCGGATCTCGCCGTTCTTCGTGCCGGCGTCGATCATCAACATGATCTCCGGCCACCTGTCGATCAAGTTCGGCATCAAGGGCCCGAATCTCGCGCTCGTCACCGCGTGCACGACCGGCCTGCACTGCATCGGCGAGGCGGCGCGCCTCATCGAATACGGCGACGCCGACGTGATGATCGCGGGCGGCGCGGAGGCGACCGTGTCGCCGCTCGGCATCGGCGGCTTCGCGGCGGCGCGCGCGCTGTCGCAGCGCAACGACGATCCGGCGACGGCGAGCCGTCCGTGGGACAAGGACCGCGACGGCTTCGTGCTCGGCGAGGGCGCGGGCGTGATGGTGCTCGAGGAGTACGAGCACGCGAAGGCGCGCGGCGCGAAGATCTACGCGGAAATCGCGGGCTACGGGATGAGCGGCGACGCGCATCACATGACGGCGCCGCTCGAGGATGGCGACGGCGCGCGACGCTGCATGCTGGCCGCGCTGCGCAACGCCGGTGTCAACGTCGATCAGGTGAGCTACCTGAACGCACACGGCACGTCGACGCCGCTCGGCGATCTCGCGGAAACCATCGGCATCAAGCGCGCATTCGGCGATCACGCGAAGCAGATCGTCGTCAATTCGACGAAGTCGATGACGGGCCACCTGCTCGGCGGCTCGGGCGGGCTGGAATCGGTGTTCACGGTGCTGGCCGTCCACAACCAGGTGTCGCCGCCGACGATCAACATCTTCAACCAGGACCCCGCGTGCGATCTCGACTATTGCGCGAACGAAGCGCGCGAGATGAAGATCGACGTCGCGTTGAAGAACTCCTTCGGCTTCGGCGGGACTAACGGCACGCTGGTCTTCAAGCGCATCTGACGCGGGGTCGCTTGACGGAGCCGTTCCACGCCGCATCGGCAGGCGCGCAGCACATCGTGCTGCGCGCGTCGGCGTGCCTGCGCACCGCGTGCGCGCTGTTCGTGGCGGCCGCCGGCGCGGCGGTCTACGCTTGTGCGGCGCCGCTCGTCGGCAGCGGCGGGGCGGCGGCGCTCGCGGGGCTCATCGCGGCGCTCGTCGCGTTGCGCGCGCGGGCCGCCCGCGAGCGGTGTCAGCCGGCTGCGTTGCAGATCGATGCCGGCGCGGGCGTGCTCGCGGCGTTCGACCGCGACGGGCGGCTCCTCGCGCGCGGGCAGATCGCCGGCTGCACGCAATGGAGCGATCTGCTCGTCGTGCTGACGGTGCAAGGCCGCGGCCGGCGCGCGACGCCGCTCGTCATTCCGGCTGACGCGGTCGACGCGCCCGTGTTCCGCGCGCTCTGCGTGCTGGGCCGGCGCGCCGCGCGCGGGACGCTCGCGGCGGCATGACCGCTTTCGCGGCCGGCCGTTTCCGGTCGAAAACGCCCATGAGCGGCTCGAGCGGGAACGTTACAATAGCGCTCCGCGTTGCTTCCCTCGTTTACGGATTTGTCAGGTGAGTGAAAAAGAAATCGATCAGGCACTGGTCGAACGCGTACAGAATGGCGACAAGGCGGCGTTCGAACTCCTGGTCTCCAAATACCACCGCAAGATCATCCGGCTGATCTCGCGCCTCGTGCGGGACCCCGCGGAGGTCGAGGACGTGGCCCAGGACGCGTTCATCAAGGCGTATCGCGCGTTGCCGCAGTTCCGCGGCGAGTCGGCGTTCTACACGTGGTTGTACCGGATTGCCGTCAATACGGCGAAGAACTACCTTGCGACCCAGGGTCGCCGGGCGCCCACGTCCACCGACGCGGACGCCGAAGAGGCTGAAACTTTCTCCGACGCCGACCAACTAAG
The DNA here is from genome assembly GCF_001636105.1 of Burkholderia sp. MSMB1589WGS. Lineage (NCBI taxonomy): Bacteria > Pseudomonadati > Pseudomonadota > Betaproteobacteria > Burkholderiales > Burkholderiaceae > Burkholderia > Burkholderia sp. MSMB1589WGS. The sequence goes on along the minus strand of NZ_LNJT01000007.1, from coordinate 827,618 downwards.
GGATATCAACACGCCTGAGTCGATGTTGATGAGCAAGCAGATCGCCCAGACGGTCAATGCCGCGATGGCGTTGTTGCCGGAAGAGTTGCGAACGGCCATCACGCTGCGCGAGATCGAAGGCCTGAGCTACGAAGAGATCGCGGAGATGATGGGATGCCCGATCGGCACCGTCCGCTCGCGGATCTTTCGCGCCCGCGAGGCGATCGCGGCAAAATTGCGGCCGCTTCTCGATACGCCGGAAGGCAGGCGCTGGTGAGCGCCTGCGGCGAATCGAAGCGGCTTGGGGTCTAGTTACGGAGTCGTGTGTCACGACGGGGTGTGCAAGATGGGGAGCATCATGGGGTCGGTCTCTACGCAGTCGCAAGCGTGCTCGCAACGCGAGCGCATGTCCGCTCTGGTCGACGGCGAAGCGCCTGAGGGCCTTTCGCTGAAACAGATTCTCGCGGGGCTCGCCGACGCCGAGCGCGCGACGTGGGCGCAATATCACGTGATCGGTGACGCGCTGCGCTCCGACGAGCTCACGCTCGAGCCCGCCGAGAGCCGCGCGTTCATGGCCCGCTTCTCGACGAGCCTCGCGGCCGAGCCGCACCTGCTCGCGCCCGCGGCCGCGCCTGTCGCGCGCCGGCTGCTGGCGCTGCGCCGCCGCGTCGTGCCCGCGTTCGCGGTCGCCGCCGCCGCGGCGACGCTCACGTGGATCGTCGTGCCGCAGATGCAGGGCGCCGGCGCGCCGGGCGCCGTCCAGGTCGCGTCGGTGAGTCCCGCGCAGCAAGGCCCGCTGCAACGCGTGGCGGCCGCGCAGACGGGCGCGCAGGACGTGAACATCATCCGCGACGCGAGCCTCGATCAATATCTCGAAGCGCATCAGCAATTCGCGCAGCAGCCCGTCGTGACGGGTTCGATGCCGGTCATTCGTACCGCCGTCGCCACGCAAGGCCAATAAACTCGATGCGGACGTTGCAGTTGAATCAAGCCCCCCTAGGTTGGAGACGGCTGCCGGCGCTGTTGCTGTGCGCGGCCGCGCTGTTGTCCGTCCAGTCCGCCGCCTCTGCGCAGCAACCCGACGATCCCGTGGCCACCCGGCGCCAGGCGGCCGAGTGGCTCGATCGCCTCCAGCAGGCCGCGCAGCAGCAGAACTACGAAGGGACGTTCGTCTATCAGCGCGGCGCGTACGTGCAATCGTCGCGGATCGTTCATGTCGCGACGAAGGGCGACGGCGAATACGAGCGCGTCGAAAGCCTCGACGGCAAGCCGCGCAAGCTACTGCGCCACAACGACGATCTCTACACGTTCGTGCCCGAGCGGCGGCTCTGCGTCGTCGAGCGCCGCCAGAACAAGGATTCGTTTCCCGCGCTGCTCGGCGCGAGCGGCGAGCAGGTGCTGTCCGTCTACGAGCCGAAGTCGCTCGGGCGCGATCGCGTCGCGGGCCTCGACGCGCAGGTCGTCGAGCTCGTGCCGAAGGACGCGTACCGCTTTGCGTACAAGCTGTGGACCGACGCGAAGACGGGGCTTCTGCTGCGCTCGCAGACGCTCGACGCCGACGATCGCGTGCTCGAGCAGATCGCCTTTTCGCAACTGCAGCTCGGCGCCGCTGCGCCGAGCCAGAAGACCGCGATCGCGGCCGGCATGCGCAATCTCGGCGGCTGGACCATCGTGCGGCCGCCCGTTTCGCCCGTCGACATCGAGGCGCAGGGCTGGCAGATCGCGCCGACCGTCGCGGGCTTCCGCAAGATCCGCGAAGTGCGCCGCCCGATGGCCGCGCGCGACGCGAACGATCCGCCGATTCCCGTCGACCAGGCCGTGTTCACCGACGGCCTCGCGACGATCTCGGTCTTCATCGAACCCGCCGAGAAGAACAGCCGCAAGGAAGGGGCGGGCAGCACGGGCGCGACGCACGTGCTCGTCAAGCGCCGCGGCGATTTCTGGATCACGGTTCTCGGCGAAGCGCCTCCCTCGACGTTGCAGCAGTTCGCGTCTGCCATAGAATACAAGGCTTCCAAGTAACCTTTCGGTTTCCGACATGATGAATCCCTCGCTGCGCACCTGGCTCGTCGCCGCGGCGGTGACGGCCTTGACGCCGCTTGCCGCGCAATCGGCGACGGCGGCTCCGAATGCCACGACCGCGCCCGCCGCAGCGGGCGCCGCGCCCACGATGCGCGCGGGTCTGCCCGATTTCGCGGACCTCGTCGAGAGAGTCGGCCCGGCGGTCGTCAACATCCGGACGACGGCGAACGTGCCGGCCGACACGCGCGGCGCGCTGCCGCCCGGCCTCGACAACGGCGACATGTCGGAATTCTTCCGCCGCTTCTTCGGCATTCCGCTGCCGCAGCCGCCGGGCGGGCAGAAGAACGCGCCGAGCACGCCCGAGGCGCCCGACACCGAGCAGAACCGCGGCGTCGGCTCGGGCTTCATCCTGTCGCCGGACGGCTATGTGATGACGAACGCGCACGTCGTCGACGACGCGGACACGATCTATGTGACGCTCACCGACAAGCGCGAATTCAAGGCCAGGCTCATCGGCGTCGACGAGCGCACCGACGTCGCGATCGTGAAGATCAACGCGTCGAGCCTGCCGACCGTCGCGATCGGCGATTCGAACCGCGTGCGCGTCGGCGAGTGGGTCGTCGCGATCGGCTCGCCGTTCGGCCTCGACAACACGGTCACGGCCGGCATCGTCAGCGCGAAGGGCCGCAACACCGGCGACTACCTGCCGTTCATCCAGACGGACGTCGCGGTCAACCCCGGCAACTCGGGCGGCCCGCTCATCAACATGCAGGGCGAAGTGATCGGCATCAACTCGCAGATCTACAGCCGCACGGGCGGCTTCATGGGCATCTCGTTCGCGATTCCGATCGACGAGGCGATGCGCGTGGCCGAGCAACTGAAGGCGTCGGGCAAGGTCACGCGCGGCCGGATCGCGGTCGCGATCGGCGAGGTGACGAAGGAAGTCGCCGATTCGATCGGCCTGCCGAAGGCGGAAGGCGCGCTCGTCAGCAGCGTCGAGCCGGGCGGCCCGGCCGACAAGGCCGGCCTGCAGCCGGGCGACATCATCCTGAAGTTCAACGGCCGTCCGGTCGAAACGGCGTCGGATCTGCCGCGCATGGTCGGCGACACGAAGCCGGGCACGAAGGCGACGGTGACGGTGTGGCGCAAGGGGGAGTCGCGCGATCTGCCGATCACGATCACGGAATTCCCGGCCGACAAGACCGCGAAGGCCGACAGCCGCCAGGCGCCGCAGCAGAAGCCGCGCAGCAGCGCGCTTGGCCTGACGGTCAGCGACCTGTCGCCCGATCAGTTGAAGACGCTCAAGCTGCGCAACGGCGTGCAGATCGACGCGGTCGACGGGCCGGCCGCACGCGCGGGGCTGCAGCGCGGCGATATCGTGCTGCGCGTCGGCGACGTCGACATCACGAGCGCGAAGCAGTTCGTCGACGTGACGTCGAAGCTCGATCCGCAGCGCGCGGTCGCGGTGCTCGTGCGGCGCGGCGACAACACGCAGTTCATCCCGATCCGGCCGCGCCAGAAGTGAGCGCCGCGCGTTTCACGCTGTACGGCCGCGGCTGGTGCCATTTGTGCGACGACATGCGCGACGCGCTCGCGCCGGTGGCGGCCGAATGCTCGGCGAGCGTCGATTATGTCGACATCGACGCAGAGCCGGCGCTCGTCGCGCGCTATGACGAGGACGTGCCGGTGCTGCTGCTCGACGGTGTCGAGGTATGCCGGCACCGGTTCGACGAGGCGCGGGTCAGGGAAGCGCTCGCGCGGCGCGGGGCGTGAAGCGCTGCGCGATGAAGCGCGCCAAAGGAAGCGCGGCGGTCTCGCCGCCGCTCGCGCCCGACGACTCGCCGCGCACTTCGAACGATCGCGCCGCAGGTCGCCGGCCGGCGCATGTCCGGACGTCCAAAATGCCGCCCCTGGCGAACCTTTTCGGCTAAAATAAGCCGTTTTTTCACCGACTTACAAGGCGTGCTCTGCGGTCGTCGAGCGCGCCTTTTTCGCTTGATCGGCACTGAATGGATCATATTCGCAACTTCTCGATCATCGCGCACATCGACCACGGCAAGTCGACGCTCGCGGATCGCATCATCCAGCTTTGCGGCGGCCTGTCCGACCGCGAGATGGAAGCGCAGGTGCTCGACTCGATGGATCTCGAGCGCGAGCGCGGCATCACGATCAAGGCACAGACCGCCGCGCTCACCTATCGCGCGCGCGACGGCAGGGTCTACAACCTGAATCTCATCGATACGCCGGGGCACGTCGACTTCTCGTATGAAGTGAGCCGCTCGCTGTCCGCGTGCGAAGGCGCGCTGCTCGTCGTCGACGCGAGCCAGGGCGTCGAGGCGCAGACGGTCGCGAACTGCTACACGGCAATCGAGCTCGGCGTCGAAGTGGTGCCCGTCCTCAACAAGATCGACCTGCCGGCCGCAAACCCGGAGAACGCGATCGCCGAGATCGAGGACGTGATCGGCATCGACGCGACCGATGCGGTGCGCTGCAGCGCGAAGACGGGCCTGGGCGTCGAGGATGTGCTCGAATCGCTGATCGCGAAGGTGCCGCCGCCGAAGGGCGATCCCGATGCGCCGCTGCAGGCGCTCATCATCGATTCATGGTTCGACAACTACGTCGGCGTCGTGATGCTCGTGCGCATCGTCAACGGCACGCTGCGCCCGAAGGAAAAGATCAAGCTGATGGCGACCGATGCGCTGTATTCGGTCGAGCACGTCGGCGTGTTCACGCCGAAGTCGCGCAATCTCGAATCGCTGTCGGCGGGGCAGGTGGGCTTCATCATCGCCGGCATCAAGGAACTGACGGCCGCGAAGGTCGGCGACACGGTCACGCACGCGACGAAGCCCGCACCCGAGCCGCTGCCGGGCTTCAAGGAAGTGAAGCCGCAGGTGTTCGCGGGCCTCTATCCCGTCGAGGCGAACCAGTACGACGCGTTGCGCGAATCGCTCGAGAAGCTGAAGCTGAACGACGCGTCGCTGCAGTACGAGCCCGAAGTGTCGCAGGCGCTCGGCTTCGGCTTCCGCTGCGGCTTCCTGGGGCTGCTGCACATGGAGATCGTGCAGGAGCGGCTCGAGCGCGAGTTCGACATGGACCTCATCACGACCGCGCCGACCGTGGTCTACGAGGTCGTGCAGAGCGACGGCACGACGATCAGGGTCGAGAACCCGGCGAAGATGCCGGAGCCCGCCCGGATCGCCGAGATCCGCGAGCCGATCGTGACGGTCAACCTGTACATGCCGCAGGACTACGTCGGCTCGGTGATCACGCTGTGCGAGCAGAAGCGCGGCTCGCAGATCAACATGCAGTATCACGGCCGGCAGGTGCAACTCACGTACGAGATCCCGATGGCGGAAATCGTGCTCGACTTCTTCGATCGGCTGAAATCGGTGTCGCGCGGCTACGCGTCGATGGACTACGAGTTCAAGGAATACCGGACGTCCGACGTCGTGAAGGTCGACATGCTGATCAACGGCGACAAGGTCGATGCGCTGTCGATCATCGTCCACCGTTCGCAGTCGCAGTATCGCGGCCGCGAAGTCGCGGCGAAGATGCGCGAGATCATTCCGCGCCAGATGTACGACGTCGCGATCCAGGCGGCGATCGGCGCGCACATCATCGCGCGCGAGAACATCAAGGCGCTGCGCAAGAACGTGCTCGCGAAGTGCTATGGCGGCGACATCACGCGCAAGAAGAAACTGCTCGAAAAGCAGAAGGAAGGCAAGAAACGAATGAAGCAGGTGGGTTCGGTCGAGATCCCGCAGGAGGCGTTCCTGGCGATCTTGCGAGTCGAAGACAAATAACAGGACTGATCCTTTATGAATTTTGCGTTGATCCTTTTTGTGCTCGTCGTGCTGACGGGCATTGCGTGGGTGCTGGACAAGCTGGTTTTCCTGCCGCAGCGGAAGAAGGCGGCAGACGCGGCGGTCGCCGAGTTCGACCGCCAGCAGGAGCGGATCGGCGAGCGCTTCGCCGACGAGAACGCGCCGCAGACGCGCGCGCGGCTGCGTGACGAGAAGCTGCGCCAGCCGTGGTGGCTCGAATACACCGCGAGCTTCTTTCCGGTGATTCTCGTCGTGTTCGTCGTGCGCTCGTTCGTCGTCGAGCCGTTCAAGATTCCGTCGGGCTCGATGGTGCCGACGCTCGTCGTCGGCGATTTCATCCTGGTCAACAAGTTCGACTACGGCCTGCGTCTGCCGATCACGAACCGGAAGATCACCGCAGGCCGTCCGCTCGAACGCGGCGACGTCGTCGTGTTCCGCTATCCGAAGGACGAATCGGTCGACTACATCAAGCGCGTGATCGGCCTGCCGGGCGACACGATCGCGTATCAGGACAAGAAGCTGACGATCAACGGCCAGCCCGTGCCCGAGACGCCGCTGCCGGACTACTTCGACGAAGAGCGGATGAACTACGCGAAGCAGTTCGAAGAAACGCTCGGCGCGCGCAAGAACGCGATCCTGAACAATCCGTCGGTGCCGCCGTTCGTGATGGGCGCGGACGACTATCCGTATCGCAACAATTGCCAGTACGACAGCCGCGGCGTCGTCTGCAAGGTGCCGCCTGGCCACTACTTCATGATGGGCGACAACCGCGACAACAGCGCCGACAGCCGCTACTGGGGCTTCGTGCCGGACAAGAACATCGTCGGCCGCGCGTTCTTCATCTGGATGAACTTCAGCGAGCTCAAACGCATCGGCTCGTTCAACTAGCCGCACCGAACGTTGCGACACGCCGCGCACGGGCTGCGAGGCGTGTTGCCGAACCACTTTAAGAACCGGCGGCAATGCCGCCTCGTCACGCCTTTTCGCGCCAGGCCGCGTTTCCCGACCGAAGCGGCGCCCGCGTTATACTCCTGTCCATGCCCTTATCCCAGTTGGAAAGCCGGCTGCGCTATGAATTTCGCAATGCGGAATTGTTGCGCCAGGCTTTGACCCATCGCAGTCACAGTGCCACGCATAACGAACGGCTCGAGTTTCTCGGCGATTCCGTTCTGAATTGCGCGGTGGCCGCCCTTTTGTTTCAGCGCTTCGGCAAGCTGGACGAAGGCGATTTGTCGCGCGTGCGGGCGAATCTCGTCAAGCAGCAGTCGCTGTACGAAATTGCTCAGGCCCTCAATATCTCGGACGGCCTGCGGCTCGGCGAAGGCGAGCTGCGCAGCGGCGGATTCCGAAGACCGTCGATCCTCGCGGACGCATTCGAAGCCATCATCGGGGCGGTGTTCGTCGATGGCGGCTTCGAAGCCGCCCAAGGGGTCATCAAGCGGTTGTACGTGCCGATTCTCGACCACATCGATCCGCGCACGCTCGGCAAGGATGCGAAGACGCTGCTGCAGGAATACCTGCAGGGCCACAAGATCGCGCTGCCGACCTATACCGTCGTCGCGACGCATGGTGCGGCGCACAATCAGCAATTCGAAGTCGAGTGCACGGTGCCGAAGCTGGACATCAAGGTGTCCGGCTCGGGCGCGAGCCGCCGCGCGGCCGAGCAGGCCGCCGCGAAGAAGGCGCTCGACGAGGTGATGGCGGTTGCGCCGATGCTCGCCGCGAAGCCGAAGCGCTCGAAGAGCGCGCGCGGCGCGAAGCATGTGGAGCCGGAGATCGTGCCGGGCGTGAAGGGCGTGCAGGAGGCGCTCGACCTGCGTTCGCCGGACCGCAAGGAGCGCGGCGCGAGCCGCGTGGCGGGCGACGAAGCGAAGGGCGCCGAGCCGAAGGCGGTCGATCCGAAGGCCGTGGCCGACCCGAAGTCGGGCGACGCGAAGCATGGCGAGCCGAAGGCTGCGGAGTCCTGCGCGGATGACTCGAAGGCGGCCGAGGCGAAGGCGCCCGAGGCAAGAGCCTCGGCGGACGCGAAAGCCGGTGCGCAGACCCACGCGGCCGCTTCGCCCGTCGTGCCTGCGCAGGCCGACGACGTGGCCGCCCGTTCGCCCGCGGCCACGCCCGTCGCGGTGATCCGCGCGGCGCACGTCGAGCACGGCGCCGACAAGAGCGAGCCGCGCGCGTCGAAGCCGGCCGAAAAATCCGCTTCGACGGCCGACAAGCTGCCGGAGAAGGCGAGCGACAAGCCGTCGCCGGAGAAATCGGCGGAAAAGCCGATGGAAAAGCCGGACGCCGCCGTGCGCGTCTCCGCGGGAACGGCCGACCGGCCGCCGCGCGCGCGCGACGCGTCGTCGTCCGCCACCGCCGAGCCCGATCTGGCCGCCGCGCCCGTGCGCGTCGCCGACGCGGGGCATTGACATCGTCCCAATCGACATCGCGGTCGCGCACGGTCGCGCGGCCGCTTCCGAACCCAGCAGCAGCCTGATATGAACGCACCCGCTCCCACCGGTTTCCGTTGCGGCATGATCGCGATCGTCGGCCGTCCGAACGTCGGCAAGTCGACGCTGATGAACGCGCTCGTCGGCCAGAAGATCAGCATCACGTCGCGCAAGGCGCAGACGACCCGCCACCGGATCACCGGCATCCGCACGCTCGACGACGCGCAATACATCTTCGTCGACACGCCCGGCTTCCAGACGCGCCACAGCACCGCGCTCAACCGGTCGCTGAACCGCGCGGTGACGTCGACGCTGACGTCGGTCGACGCGATCCTGTTCGTGATCGAGGCGGGCCGCTTCGGCCCCGACGACCAGAAGGTGCTCGACCTGATTCCGCCCGGCACGCCGACGCTCCTCGTCGCGAACAAGCTCGACCGCGTATCCGACAAGGGCACGCTGTACCCGTTCTTCCAGAAAATGGGCGAGCTGCGCGAGTTCGCGGAGATCGTGCCGCTGTCGGCGAAGCATCCGGAGGACATCGAGCGGCTGATGAACACGGTCAAGCCGTATCTGCCGGAAGGCGACGCGATCTACGGCGAAGACGACCTGACCGACCGCAGCTCGCGCTTCCTCGCGGCCGAGATCCTGCGCGAGAAAGTGTTTCGCTGGACGGGCGACGAGTTGCCTTACACGAGCACCGTCGTCATCGACAAGTTCGAGGAGGAGGGGCGGCTCACGCGCGTGTTCGCGACGATCCTCGTCGAGCGCGATTCGCACAAGGCGATGGTGATCGGCAGGAAGGGCGCGAAGCTCAAGCAGATCAGCACCGAGGCGCGGCAGGACATGGAGAAGCTGTTCGACGGCCCCGTCTATCTCGAGACCTTCGTCAAGGTGAGGAGCGGCTGGGCGGACAACGAAGCGGGGCTGCGCGCCTATGGGTACGAATGACGGGACGTCCGATGTCGGGATGACCGACGAGGCCGACGCCGACCCGCAACCCCCGATCGCGCCGCCCGCGCCGGACGCCGGCAAGCCGGCGCGCAAGCCGCGCCGCGCCGCGCCGCGCACGTCCGAATTCCGGATCGCCGAGCAGCCGGGGTTCGTGCTGCACAGCTATCCGTATCGCGAGACGAGCCTCGTCGTCGACGTGCTGACGCGCGACCACGGCCGCATCGCGCTCGTCGCGAAGGGCGCGAAGCGCCCGCATTCGGCGCTGCGCGGCGTGCTGCAGACGTTCCAGCCGCTGTCGCTGTCGTGGTCCGGCAAGTCGGAGCTGCGCACGCTGACGGGCGCCGAATGGGTGGGCGGCATGCTGCCGCTCGCGGGCGACGCGCTCTTGTGCGGCTTCTACGTGAACGAGCTGCTCGTCAAGTTCTGCGCGCGCGAAGATCCGCATCCGCCGCTCTTCCAGCACTATCTCGTCACGCTCACGCGCCTCGCGCACGGCGAGCCGCCCGTGCAGGTGCTGCGCTCGTTCGAGCGCGTGCTGCTGCGCGAGACAGGCTATGCGATGACGTTGAAGCGCACCGTCGCGCGGCGCGCGGTCGAGCCCGGCAGGCTCTACGTGTTCGATCCGCAGCGCGGCGTGTGCGATGCGGGCAGCGACGTGCCGTCGCACTGGCCCGTGATCGCCGGCCAGACGTTGCTCGACATGGAAGAGGACGATTACCATCGGGCGCAGACCGTTGCGCAAAGCAAGACGCTGATGCGCTTTCTGCTCAACACCTATCTGGGCGGCACGCCGCTCGCCACGCGTCAGATCCTGATCGACCTGCAAAACCTATGAGCTTCTTCCTCACGACGCCTACCGCCATCGAACTGGGCGTGAACATCGACCACGTCGCGACGCTGCGCAACGCGCGCGGCACCGCCTATCCGGACCCCGTGCGCGCGGCGCTCGCCGCCGAGGATGCCGGCGCCGACGCGATCACGCTGCATCTGCGCGAAGACCGCCGGCACATCGTCGACGCGGACGTGCGCACGCTGCGTCCGCTCGTGAAGACGCGGATGAATCTCGAGTGCGCGGTGACGCCGGAGATGCTCGACATCGCGTGCGAGATCCGGCCGCACGACGCCTGCCTCGTGCCGGAGAAGCGCTCGGAGCTGACGACGGAAGGCGGCCTCGACGTCGTCGGGCACTTCGACGCGGTACGCGCCGCGTGCAAGCAGCTCGCGGACGCGGGCGTGCGCGTGTCGCTCTTCATCGATCCGGACGACGCGCAGATCCGCGCCGCGCACGAGACGGGCGCGCCCGTGATCGAGCTGCACACCGGCCGCTATGCGGACGCGCACGACGCGGCCGAGCAGCAGCGCGAGTTCGAGCGGATCGCGACGGGCGTCGACGCCGGCATCGCGCTCGGGCTGAAGGTGAACGCGGGCCACGGACTGCACTACACGAACGTGCAGGCGATCGCCGCGCTGCCCGGCATCGCCGAGCTGAACATCGGGCACGCGATCGTCGCGCACGCGGTGTTCGCGGGCTGGGACAACGCGGTGCGCGAGATGAAGGCGATCATGGTCGCCGCGCGCGTCGCCGCGCTGCACGGCGGCCGCTGACGCGCATGGCGATCTACGGCATCGGCACCGATCTCGCTCAGGTGAGCCGCATCGCCGCCGTGCTCGAGCGCACGGGCGGGCGCTTCGCCGCGAAGGTGCTCGGCCCCGACGAACTGCGCGTGTTCCACGCGCGGCGCGCGCGCTCGGAGGCGCGCGGCATCGCGTTTCTCGCGACGCGCTTTTCCGCGAAGGAAGCGTTCTCGAAGGCGATCGGCCTCGGCATGCACTGGCCGATGACATGGCGCGCGCTGCAGACGCTCAACCGGCCGAGCGGCGAGCCTTACGTCGTCGCGTCGGGCGAGCTCGCCGCGTGGCTCGATGCGCGCGGCATCACCGCGCGCGTGACGGTGAGCGACGAGCGCGACTACGCGGTCACGTTCGTCGTCGCCGAGGCGCCCGACGACGTCGTCGCCGCGCGCTCGGGCGCCGCTTCCTGATCCATTCTCCGCAAGGACGCTGATTCGATGAAACTGACCCCCGGTCCGGTGATGCTCGACGTCGTCGGCACGACGCTCACGCGTGACGACGCGCGCCGTCTCGCGCATCCGCAGACGGGCGGCGTGATCCTGTTCGCGCGCCACTTCGAAAGCCGCGCGCAGCTCGTCGCGCTGACCGACGCGATCCGCGCGGTCCGCGACGACATCCTGATCGCGGTCGATCACGAGGGCGGCCGCGTGCAGCGCTTTCGCACCGACGGCTTCACCGTGCTGCCGGCGATGCGCCGGCTCGGCGAGCTGTGGGACCACGACGTGCTGCGCGCGACGAAGGCGGCGACCGCGCTCGGCTACGTGCTCGCGTCCGAGTTGCGCGCGTGCGGCATTGACATGAGCTTCACGCCCGTGCTCGATCTCGATTACGGCCGCTCGAAGGTGATCGGCGATCGCGCGTTCCATCGCGATCCGCGCGTTGTCGCGCTGCTCGCGAAGAGCGTCAACCACGGGCTCGCGCTCGCCGGGATGGCGAACTGCGGCAAGCATTTTCCCGGTCACGGCTTCGCGCAGGCCGATTCGCACGTCGCGCTGCCGACCGACGACCGCCCGCTCGAAGATATCCTCGCGAACGACGCGGCGCCGTACGACTGGCTCGGGCTGTCGCTCGCGGCCGTCATCCCGGCGCACGTGATCTATACGCAGGTCGACTCGAAGCCGGCGGGCTTCTCGCGCGTGTGGCTGCAGGACGTGCTGCGCGGCCGGCTGCGCTTTCCGGGCGCGGTGTTCAGCGACGATCTGTCGATGGAGGCCGCGCGCGAAGGCGGCACGCTCGCGCAGGCGGCGCAGGCGGCGCTCGATGCGGGCTGCGACATGGTGCTCGTCTGCAATCAGCCGGATGCGGCGGAACGGGTGCTCGACGCGCTGCGCACGACGACATCGCGTGAATCGCTGCAGCGGATCAAGCAGATGCGGCCGCGCGGCAAGGCGCTCAAATGGCGCAAGCTGATGCGCGAGCCGCGTTATCTGAATGCGCAGGAACTCCTGCGCAGCGCGTTCGCCTGACTTGAAACGGGCGAACGCGGGGCGAAGGCGGCGTGCGGCCGCCTTCGCGTCGACGTCGGCCGGACGTCAGCCGATCTTCATTCGCTGCAGCTTGTTGTAGAGCGTCTTCGGGCTGATGCCGAGCAGCGTCGCCGCGCGGTGGCGCGTGCCGCCGACCGCGTCGAGCGTCGCGCGGATCAGCAGATCCTCGACGTCGGCGAGCGGCATGCCGACGCGCACCTGCACGCTGCTGCCGTTCAGCGCGGCGCCGGGCTTCGGATACGCGTCGCCCGCGCGCAGCGTATCGATGAAGTCGCCCGACTGGTCGTACGCGGTCCGCACGCGCTCCTGCAGCTCGCGCACGTTGCCCGGCCAGTCGTAGGCGAGGCATTCGCGGATGAAGCCGGGCGCGATCCGCTTGTCGGTGATGTTCAGGCCCGCCGCGCGCGCGTCGCGGTTCAGGTCGTCGACGAACGCCTCGGCCATGACGACGACATCGTCGTCGCGTTCGCGCAGCGGCGGCAGGCCGATCGACGCGGCGTCGAGGCGCAGCCACAGATCCTCGCGCAGCGTGCCGTTCGCGACCGCTTCGCGCGCGGGGCGGCGCGTCGTCGCAATCAGCCGGAAGTCGCTCGCGATTTCCGTCGTGCCGCCGACGCGCATGAAGTTCTGCGAATCGAGCGCGCGCAGCAGCGCCTCCTGCAGCGACAGCGGCAGCGCGGTGATTTCCTCGAGGAACAGCGTGCCGCCGCTCGCCTGCTCGAAGAGGCCGGGGTCGCGCCGCTCGACGCCCGTGTACGCGCCGCGCTCGCGGCCGAGCAGCATGCTCTCGATCGCGCGGCCGTTGGTCTCGATGTTGCGCGGCGATTGCACGGCGGCGCGGCAGTCGAACGCGACGAACGGGCCCTTGCGGCGGCGGCTCAGCCCGTGCAGCGTGCGCGCGGCCGCCTCCTTGCCGGTGCCGGGCTCGCCCCACAGCAGCACCGCGGTTTCGGTGCGCGCGTTGTGCTCGATCATGTCGTAGACGTGCTGGATCGCGTCGCTGCGCCCGACGAGCGAGCCGAAGCGGCCGAGGCGGCGCAGCGACGCGCGCAGCGCCTGCACTTCCTCGATCAGTTCGTACGGGCGCGGGATTCGCGCGAGCAGGCTGCGCAGCCGCGGGATGTTGACTGGCTTCAGCAGGTAATCCCAGACGCCGTGCCGCAGCCCCTCGATCGCGCTTTCGACGGTCGCATTGCCGGTCAGCACGATCACCGGCAGCGAGCCGTTCGGCTGCTGTTGCGGCAGGTTCTGCAGCAGGTCGAAGCCGCTGCCGTCGGGCAGGTTCAGGTCGACGAGGACGACGTCGGGAATCGAGCGGGCGAGGGCGCCACGGGCCTCGGCGAGCGAGGTGGCCGTATCGACCGAGAAACCGTCCGCGGCGAGGAGCGCGGTCAGGCCGGATAAGCTATTGGGATCGTCTTCGACAATCAGGGCGTGTGGCATGGTGTGCGCAATTGAAAGACCGGTCCATCGGCCGGACCGGCGTACAACCCCCATTTCGGGATGAGAAATGAATTTTATGCCCCATCGCGCACTTGGCGTACGGTATTTGTTATCGACTATAAAACAGTTACGGATGATACAAATTGAATCCCGTCAGTGCTTCTTCAAGGCATTGTTTATGATGTGGCGCCTTTATGCAATAAGCGGCGTCGAATAAACAAAAAGCGCCCCGAAGGGCGCTTTGTTCGACCTGCCGGCGCAATCGGCGCTTATGCGCGGCTGCGGTACTCGTTCGTACGCGTGTCGATTTCGATCTTGTCGCCGGTGTTGCAGAAGAGCGGCACCTGCAGCTCGAAGCCCGTCGAGAGCTTCGCGTTCTTGAGCACCTTGCCCGACGACGTGTCGCCCTTGACGGCCGGTTCCGTGTACGTGATCTCGCGAACGAGGATCGTCGGCAGTTCGACCGAGATCGCCTTCTCGTTGTAGAACACGACTTCGCACGCCATGCCGTCTTCGAGGTAGTTGAGCGCGTCGCCCATCATTTCCGCTTCGACTTCGTACTGGTTGTAGTCGGCGTCCATGAACACGTACATCGGGTCGGCAAAGTACGAGTACGTGACTTCCTTGCGATCGAGCACGACGACGTCGAACTTGTCGTCCGCCTTGTAGACCGATTCCTGGCCTGCGTTCGTCAGCAGGTTCTTCAGCTTCATCTTGACGACGGCGGCGTTGCGGCCCGACTTGTTGTATTCGGCCTTCGAGACGACCCATGCGTCGTTGCCGACCATCACGACGTTGCCTACGCGGAGTTCCTGTGCGGTTTTCATAACTAAAACTATCCTGAACGAGAGAATTTGCCTGAGCGTTGCTCAACGGCTAACGGCGCAAGCGGGCTCGACCTGGCAAGCCCGGCGACCGTATGCGCGATCGGCCGCGGCCGGGCTGGCGGCCCCCTTTATCCTGAAGCGTCGCGCCGGTAACGGACGCGCTTGCGTGGTCAGCCGTTGGATAACCGTTTATTTTAACTGAGTTTTTGCAAAATCCGCCAGATTTCCGGCGAGGTCGCCGACGGCCGCGAGCTCGTTCGCCCAGTTCGCCGCGCGCGCGGCGAGCGCCGCGCGGTGCTGCCAGAAGTCGGCCCAGTCGGGCGCGCCCGCGCCGTTCCACGCATGCCAGAAGCGTTCGGTCGCCGCGCGCGTCGCGTGATCGACGCGCGCCGTGACGTGCGCGAGCGCCGCGTCGAGCTTCGGCAGATGCGCGTCGTCGGCCTGCGGATAGATCTGCCAGACGAACGGCCGGCGCGCCCATTGCGCGCGAACGAACGAATCCTCGCCGCGCACGAAGTTCACGTCGCTCGCCCACAGCAGCCGGTCGTAGTCGGGCTGTGCGACGAACGCGAGCCCGTGCGCGGCGACGCTGCCGCGTGCCGCGTGCGCGCCGGCGCCGAACGTGCCGACCCCGAAGAAGCGCGCGACGCGCGCCGAGATCCGGCCCTCGGGCACGAGCAGCACGACCGGCTCGCCGCCGTCGCGCCATTGTTCGAGCAGCGCGTCGAGCGCCGGGTTCTCGTACGCGAAGAGCGATGCGACGGTTGCGTCCGGGCCCGGCCTCGGCGCGCCCGCAACGTTTTGCCACCATGCGCGGCGCGCGTCGTCGTCGGCTTCGAACGCGGCGCGGCGCGCGTCGAGATCGCGCTCCTTCAGCACGCCGCCCGTGCCGGGGCCGAGGCCGGGGAAGAAGAACGTCTTCGTCAGCGGGTAGCGCGGGTGCGGCGACGGGCGCAGATGGAAGTCGCCCACCCAGTCTTCGGCGCTCAGGTATTCGAGGTTGATCCAAACGGGCGGCCGCGCGCGGCGCGCCATCGCGGCGACGTAAGCGCCCGGCAGCTCGCACGCGAACGCTTCGATCACGACGTCGGCGATCTCGAGCGTGTCGCCCGCGTGCGCGGGCGCGCGCCAGTGTTCGACGGCGATGCCGTCGACGGTCTGCCGCGCGGCGTCGGGCCGGGCGGCCGGCTGCAGGCGCGCGAATGTCGCGAGATCGTCGACGAAGAGCCGCACCTGCCAGCCATGCTCGGCCGCGAGCTGGCGCGCGAGGCGCCAGCACACGCCGATGTCGCCGAAGTTGTCGACGACCGCGCAGAAGATGTCGCACGCGATCGGGCCCGCCGCGTCTTGCGGCGGCGGGCGAGTGTCGGCTGGCGCGGAAGCGGGTGCGGAAGCGGGTGGGGTGAGCGGGGCGGACGACGTCATCTGGTCTGGGCAAGCGTAGCGAATGAAACGCTGATCGGCAGGCGAATCAGCGTGCAAACCGGCGAGCCGCGCGGCACGCGGACGCGCGCCGCGGCGGCCGGGCCGCGATCGCGCGCGGCGAATGCTCTAAACTGGCGATTCTAAATGACCTTGTTCGCGCGCGCCGCTCGCGCCCGCATTGAGCATGACATCCCCCGACGCACCCGAATCCCGTTTCGAACCCAAGCCGATCCTCGCCCAACTGCCGCACCTGCCGGGCGTCTACCGTTACTACGACGCGCAGGACGCGGTGCTGTACGTCGGCAAGGCGCGCGACCTGAAAAAGCGCGTGTCGAGCTACTTCACGAAGACGCAGTCGTCGCCGCGGATCGCGATGATGGTCACGCGCATCGCGCGCGTCGAGACCACGGTCACGCGCTCGGAGGCCGAGGCGCTGCTGCTCGAGAACAACCTGATCAAGGCGCTCGCGCCGCGCTACAACATCCTGTTTCGCGACGACAAGTCGTATCCGTACCTGAAGCTCACGGGCCACGCGTTTCCGCGCATGGCGTACTACCGCGGCGCGGTCGACAAGAAGAACCAGTACTTCGGGCCGTTTCCGAGCGCGTGGGCGGTGCGCGAGAGCATCCAGATCCTGCAGCGCGTGTTCCAGTTGCGCACCTGCGAGGACTCGGTGTTCAACAACCGCACGCGCCCGTGCCTGCTGCACCAGATCGGCCGCTGCTCGGCGCCGTGCGTCGGCGCGATCGGCGAGGAGGACTATGCGCGCGACGTGGACAACGCGTCGCGCTTCCTGCTCGGCCGGCAGGGCGAGGTGATGGGCGAGCTCGAGCGGAAGATGCACGCGTTCGCGGCCGAGCTGAAGTTCGAGCAGGCAGCGGCCGTGCGCAACCAGATGAGCTCGCTCGCGAAGGTGCTGCATCAGCAGGCGATCGACGTCGGCGGCGACAGCGACGTCGATATCCTCGCCGTCGTCGCGCAGGGCGGCCGCGTGTGCGTGAATCTCGCGATGGTGCGCGGCGGCCGGCATCTCGGCGACAAGGCGTATTTCCCGACGCACGTCGAAACCGCGCTCGCGCTCGAAGGCGACTTCGACGCGCGCGCCGGCGAAGGCGCGGGCGACGACGCGCAGGCCGCCGGAGCGGAGCCGACGGCGCGGGCGCCGCTTGCGGGCGACGCGCCCGCCGACGCGCGTGCCGAAGGCGATGTCGAGCGACGCGCGGACGCGAGCGTCGGCCCGCAAGGCGAGGCCGAAGCGCGCGAGGCCGGCGCGCCGCCCGGCAGCGGCGCTGCAGCCGCGCCGCAGGAAGCCGAGACCGATGCTGCCACCGCGCCGCTCGAAACCGAAGTGCTCGAAGCGTTCATCGCGCAGCACTACCTCGGCAACCGCGTGCCGCCGATTCTCGTCGTGAGCCATGCGCCCGCGAATCGCGAGCTGATCGATCTGCTCGTCGAGCAGGCTGGGCACAAGGTCGCGGTCGTGCGGCAGCCGCAGGGCCAGAAGCGCGCGTGGCTCGCGATGGCCGAGCAGAACGCGCGCCTCGCGCTCGCGCGGCTCTTGTCCGAGCAGGGCTCGCAGCAGGCGCGCACGCGCGCGCTCGCCGACGTGCTCGGCTACGAGAGCGACGATCTCGCGCAGTTGCGGATCGAGTGCTTCGACATCAGCCATACGATGGGCGAGGCGACGCAGGCGTCGTGCGTCGTCTATCACCATCACAAGATGCAGTCGTCCGAGTACCGCCGCTACAACATCGCGGGGATCACGCCCGGCGACGACTACGCGGCGATGCGCCAGGTGCTCACGCGCCGCTACGAGAAGATGGTCGAGGAGGCGGCCGCCGAGGCGTCGGCCGACGAAGCGGCCGGCATTGACGGCAATGCGGTGCATGCGGCCGCTTCGGCCGGGCGGTTGCCGAACATCGTGCTGATCGACGGCGGCCGGGGCCAGGTCGAGATCGCGCGCCAGGTGTTCTCCGAGCTCGGGCTCGATATCTCGATGCTCGTCGGCGTGGCGAAGGGCGAGGGGCGCAAGGTCGGGCTCGAGACGCTGATCTTCGCCGACGGCCGCGCGCCGCTCGAGCTCGGCAAGGAGAGCGCCGCGCTGATGCTCGTCGCGCAGATCCGCGACGAGGCGCACCGCTTCGCGATCACCGGGATGCGCGCGAAGCGGGCGAAGGCGCGGCAGACGTCGCGGCTCGAGGAACTCGAAGGCGTCGGCGCGAAGCGTCGGCAGCGACTGCTTGCGCGCTTTGGCGGCTTGCGCGGCGTCGTTGCCGCGAGCGTCGACGAGCTCGCGAGCGTCGAAGGCATCTCCCGCGCGCTCGCCGAGCAGATCTACCGGCAACTCCACTGAACGCCGCACCGCCCGCCGCCGCCCGGCCCGGCGCGGCCCGCGCCGGGCGCCTTGCTTGTGGCGGCGCGGGCGACGCGGCACAATGGCAAATCCTTCAATCGTGTCGCGTGCCATGCCGTTCAACTTCCCGATTTTCCTGACGTGGGTGCGAATCGTGCTGATTCCGCTCGTCGTCGGCGTGTTTTATCTGCCGGACACGATGCTGAGCGCCGACCATCGCAATCTGGCGGCCGCCGTGATCTTCATTCTGGCCGCGCTGACCGACTGGTTCGACGGCTATCTCGCGCGGAAATGGAACCAGACGTCGGCATTCGGCGCGTTTCTCGATCCGGTCGCCGACAAGCTGATGGTGACGGCGGCGCTGCTGATGCTCGTGCAGCTCGCGCGCATTGACGCGGCGATCGCGCTCGTGATCGTCGGCCGCGAAATCGCGATCTCGGCGCTGCGTGAATGGATGGCGCAGATCGGCGCGTCGAAGAGCGTCGCGGTGAACTCGCTCGGCAAGTTCAAGACCGCGTGCCAGATGGTCGCGATCCCGATGCTGCTCTTCTACGGCCGGCTGCCGTTCGGCGGCGGCGTCGCGATCGACACGCGCGTGTGGGGCGAGTGGCTGATCTATCTCGCGGCCGTGCTGACGATCTGGTCGATGCTCTACTACATGAAGCTCGCGTGGCCGCAGATTCGCGAGCGCGGCGGCGCGGCGTGAGCGCGGAACGCACGGCGAAACGCATGCCGGATCGCGCGTCGACGATGGCGATGACGTGATCGAAGAAAAAGGGCGCGAAAAACGCTTGACACGCAAATCGAGTTTCACCATAATTTCGCTTCTCCACTGCATGACGCCTGACGCAGTGCGGTGGGGGAAGCAAAACGCGGGAGTAGCTCAGTTGGTAGAGCGCAACCTTGCCAAGGTTGAGGTCGCGAGTTCGAGACTCGTCTCCCGCTCCAGGTTTCAAGGCAGCGTTTTGCTTGACGTGCTGTTCGGCAAGACATGCAGTGCAGGATGATGCGGGAGTAGCTCAGTTGGTAGAGCGCAACCTTGCCAAGGTTGAGGTCGCGAGTTCGAGACTCGTCTCCCGCTCCAGAACAAGGGGAAGCCAAGCTTCCCTTTTTGTTTGATGGGCCTTTCGGCCCTCGAACGAAATCTGTCGATCGTTGCAAGCCGGCTGGTTTTCGCGACGTTCGGCAGTCCGCTTACGGCGCGATAGCAAAGCGGTTATGCAGCGGCCTGCAAAGCCGTGTAGGCCGGTTCGACTCCGGCTCGCGCCTCCAGACAAAGCCCCGATCAACGGGGCTTTTCTTTTTTCGCTTCCCCGCCCGTATCGCCGCTTCCGGTGTGACAATCGCGTTCAATCCGCATGCGCCGCGGGCAACGCGCAGCGTCGCCTGCTCGCGTGCGCGAGCCGTTTCCCATTTCGAGCCTGACCGGGAGCGTACTTGAAACCGATTCATTCGAATTCGTCCGCGTCGTCGAACGACACGTCGGCCGCGGCATCGGCCGGGTATCGCGGCGGCCGTCTGCGCCGGGTCCTGCTGGATCAGGACGGCTTGCGCGCGCCGTGGGGCGTGCTGCTGTTCGTCGCGATCTTCGTCGGTGCGATCGCCGGGCTTGCGCTCGTCTCGCGCCGGCTGCTGCCGATGCCGGCGGGCGATCAGGCGCTGTCCGTCGCGAACGGCGCGGTGATGGAGGCGATGCAACTCGCATCGGTTGCGCTCGCAACGATCGTGCTCGCGTGGATCGAGCGCCGTTCGCCGTTTTCCTACGGGCTGCAGGGGCGAGCGCGCGCGTTGCGCTTCGCGGCTGGCGCCGTATGCGGCTTCATGGCGATTTCGGCGCTGGTGTTCGCGTTGTGGGAGGCCGGGCTGCTGCGCTTCGATGCGCCCGCGATTCACGGTGCGCGCGCGTGGGAATATGCGGCCGTGTGGGCCGCGATGTTCGTGATGACCGGGCTCTTCGAGGAGTCGCTGCTGCGCGGCTATCTGCTTTGTACGCTCGCGCGCTGGATTGGCTTTTGGTGGGGCGCCGTGTTGTTGTCGGCGCTCTTCGGCGCGCTGCATGTCGTCAGTCCGGACGAATCGATCATGGGGCTCGTGTCGGCGATGCTGTTCGGATTCGTCTTCTGTCTATCGCTCTGGTATACGGGGTCGCTCTGGTGGGCGATCGGCTTTCATGCGGCATGGGACTGGGGCGAATCGTATTTCTACGGCGCGCCGGATAGCGGCCGGCTCGTCGAGGGCGTGCGGCTGACCGCGCACGCCGTCGGGCATCCGCTGCTGAGCGGCGGGACGGCCGGGCCCGAGGGCAGCGTGCTGGTTCTGCCGCTGCTCGCTATCGGCGCGTTCGCGATGTGGGGCTGGTGGGGGCGCGGCGCACGTGCGCCGGGCATTGCGCTGCGTGGCGAAAGCGCGCGGGGAATCGATCGATAGACGCGGCCGGCCGGTTCGATGAGGGAGTGGCCGGGCACCCTGATTCATCGCGAGTGCGCGCGGGGGCGCGATCATACGGACGCGAGGCGCGCGCGCTTGCACACTGTCGAGACGAGGCGAACGGCTTGCCGGCGACGCCTTCCGCCTGGCACGGCCGGCATCGCCGGATACCGATTCACTTGCCGGGCCGCGCCGCGTTTTCCCACGCGACCTCGACGAACACCCGGCAGAGCGCCTCCATGCCTGCCGCGTCCTCTTCGTCGAAGCGGCCGATCAGCGGGCTGTCGACGTCCCATACGCCAATCAATGCGCCGTCGCGCGCGACGAGCGGCACGACGATTTCCGATTGCGACGCCGAATCGCATGCGATGTGGCCGGCAAACGCGTGCACGTCGTGCACGACTTGCGTGCTGCGCGTCTGCGCGGCCGTCCCGCACACGCCCTTGCCGAGCGGAATGCGCACGCACGCGGGCTTGCCCTGGAACGGGCCGACGACGAGCTCGCGGCCGTCAAGGAAATAGAAGCCGGCCCAGTTGAGGCCGTCGAGCGAGTGGTAGACGAGCGAAGCGAAATTCGCCGCGTTGGCGACGACATCGGTTTCCGTCTCGACGAGCGCGCGCGCCTGCGCGGCGAGCGTTTCGTAGAGCGCAGGCTTCGATGACGGAAGGGTTTCGGAGAGCGCGAACATGAGCGATTGACGTGATGGTTGAGCGGCGGCTGCGGCGGCTGTGGCGGCTGCGGCGGCCGCAACTCGTGCAGTCTAAGGGAATTCGCCGCGGCGCGCGGCGTGATCGCGCGCCGCGGCCGGGGTCAATCGGAGGCGGGCGCCGTATCGATCGAAGGCCCGAGCGTTCGTCTAATCCGGCTCGAGCGCGGCGAAACGCCGGGCGAGAAAGTCGAGCAGCGCGCACGGACGGCAGCAGCCCGCGGCGCGACGCGAACACCGCATGCACGATTTCGCGCCGCGGCGCCCAGCCGGGCAGCAGTTGCCGCAGCTCGCCGCGCGCAATCGGGCCGCGGACCATCATCGTCGGCAACTGGGCGACGCCGACGCTCGCGGCGGCGGCCGCGCGCAGCGCGATGTCGATTAGGAGCGCGATGCGCCGGCTCGGCTTCGACTTCGGCATGTTCAGCGCGCGCCCGGCGGGCGCGAAGCCGCCGTGATCGACGACCTGGACGAAGTAGCAGAGATCGTTCAGATCCCGCATGATGCATCGTTCTCCATATGGAACGCTGAGTGCGATTTCCACGCACTACCGCAAACATCGTTCGGATTCTATCTTCTATCCATCGACTGAAGCGATCGCTTCGGCCATGAATGAAAGGAGAGGAGCATGAAGCAAATCGTCGGCGTGCACAGCGCGCCTCGCTCGCATTGGGTCGGCGACGGCTTTCCCGCGCGGCCCCTGTTCAGCTACGACAGCCACGGCGCGCATCTGAGCCCGTTCCTGCTGCTCGACTATGCCGGTCCCGCGCGCTTCGAGCCGACGGCCCGCCGGCGCGGCGTCGGCCAGCACCCGCACCGCGGGTTCGAGACGGTGACGATCGTCTATCAGGGCGAAGTCGATCACCGCGACTCGACGGGCGCGGGCGGCCATATCGGCCCGGGCGACGTCCAGTGGATGACGGCGGCGGGCGGCATCCTGCACGAGGAGTTTCATTCGGCGCAGTTCGCGCGCGACGGCGGCACGCTCGAGATGGTGCAGCTCTGGGTGAATCTGCCGGCGAAGGACAAGATGTCCGAGCCCGGCTACCAGACGCTGCCGAACGACAGTATCCCGTCCGTCGAGCTGCCCGACGGCGCGGGCCGCGTGCGGGTGATCGCGGGCGAGTTCGGCGGCCGCCGCGGGCCGGCGCGCACGCACACGCCGCTCGACGTGTGGGACGTGCGCGTTGCGCAGGGCGGCCACGTGCGGCTGCGCGCCGACGCGGGCCGCACGCTCGCGCTCGTCGTGCTGCGCGGCACGGTGCTCGTGAACGGCGAAGAGGTCGTGCGCGAAGCGCAACTCGTGCAGTTCGCGCGGGACGGCGGCGACGTCGACATCGAAGCGAACAACGATGCGACGCTGCTGTGGCTGAGCGGCGAGCCGATCGACGAGCCGATCGTCGGCTACGGGCCGTTCGTGATGAACAGCGACGAGGAGATCCGTCAGGCGATCGACGATTTCAACGGCGGCCGCTTCGGCAAGATGAGCGCTTGACGAAGGCCCCGCGATGAGCGGAGCGTTTTTCGTGCGCCGTTCGCGCGGCGTCGCGTGCGGATGCTCGGCGCGGCGCGTGCGCATCGGCGCGGATGTCTGCATTCGCGTTCGCGACCCCGTCCGTTCAAGGCATAATCGGCCATTGCGCGCATCGCAACGGCGCAGCCTTTCATTCGGGATCTCGATCATGTCCATCTCCACGACAGCCGCTTCGTCCGTTACCACCGCTGCGCCGCCGGCGTCGCTCGAATGGCGCTGGAAGCCGTTCGGCGCGCTGACGCCGAGCGAGATCTACGCGATCCTCGCGGCGCGCAGCGACGTGTTCGTCGTCGAGCAGAACTGCGTGTACCGCGACATCGATCATGCCGATCTCGAGGCATGGCACCTCGGCGCGTACGACGCGCAGGGCCGCCTCGCATGCTACCTGCGCGTGCTGCTGCCCGACGCGTCGGAGCCGGACATCCGGATCGGACGCGTGCTGACGACGCAGCCGTTTCGCGGAATGGGCGTCGGCCATGCGATGCTCTCGGCCGTGCTCGAGCGCATTCGCGCGCAATGGCCGGATACGCCGATCAGCCTGCACGCGCAGGCGCATTTGCAGAAGTTCTATGGCGCGTTCGGTTTCGCGCCGAGTTCGGACGTGCACGACGAGGACGGCATTGCGCACGTGTGGATGCGTTCGCCCGCGTGAGCGGCGCGCGCCGCGCGCTCGTCGGACAGCCGGCCGCGCGCGGACAGCCGCATCCAGTGCCGCAGCGCGATCAGCGCGCCGATCACGCTCATCATCGAGCCGGGAATCCACAGCAGCAGCCCGCCGATCTGCTGGTCGCGCAGCGGGCTCAACCACGTGAACGCGCGCCCGCAGATCGAATAGATCGGATAGAGCTCGTGCGGCGTGAAGAAGATCAGCGCGCCGAGCATGATCTGCGGCGGAATCGCCGCGACGACCATCAGGATGCGCCGCCCCGGCGCGAGCCGGGCGGGCGGCGCGGGCCGTGGATCGACGACGAGCCACCAGAACAGCAGCCCGTCGATCACCATGCTCCAGTTCATCACGCGATAGAGCCGCCAGTCGAGCATCGCGACGAAGTGGATCGGCGACAGCAGCCAGAAATAGATCAGTCCGACGAACAGCACGACCGCGACGACCGGATTGAACAGCACGTCGAGCGTCGCGCGCACGAACGGCTGCGCGAGCGCGGGGCGCACGAAGCGCTGCCGCCACGCGAACGGGATGCCGGCGCGGATCGCCGCGCCCGGATACGACAGCGCGATGAAGAACGGCCCGAGGTGGTGCAGCACCAGGTGCTGCGCGCGATGCATGAAGAACTCGTGCTCGAAGAAATAATCGAGCCGCGTGTGCAGCGCGACGTACAGCGCGACGAGTCCGAGCCAGAACGCGACGCGCCGCGGCGCCGACACCTTCGCCTTGCGCGCGCCGCGCGCGAACAGCACGCCGGCCACGAGCACGGCGATCACGACGGTGGGCGACGGCTCCCACGGCTCGAGCCAGTACAGCAGGTTCATCGCGCGGAGCTTACTTGGCGGCCGCGGGCGACTTCACGGCGAACGGCGCGTCGAGCTTCTCGCCGTCGGAGAACTGCATCCGCAGGTGCACGGTGTCGCCCGGCTTGATCGCGCGCTTCGGCTCTTCGAGCATGAAGTGATAGCCGCCCGGCGCGATGTCGACCTTGCCGCGCGCGGGGATCGTCAGCTTGTCGACCATCTCCATCTTCTGCGTCGAGCCGTTCGACACGGTCTGGTGCAGCATCGTCATCCCGTACTCGGGGCTGTCGACGTCGACGAGATCGATCGGCTTGTCGCTCGCGTTGACGAGCGTCACGTAGCCGGCGGCGGGCAGTTTGTTCGGCAGCCAGCGCACCCACGCGTTCTGCGCGCTGATCGAAGCGGCGCCGGCCGCGTGTGCGTTCAGGCTGAGCGAAAGGGCGGCGAGCGCGGCGAGGAGGGTCGGTTTGAGCGTCATCGGCTTGGCGGTAAGTGGGTTCCGGTTCAGGAACGGTTGGCGATGATCCGGCGCAGATCGGCGGCGATCGCGTCGGGGGAATCCTGGTCGGTCGCGAGCAGGCGCGCGCGGCCTTGCGCATCGAACACGTAGACGGCCGAGCTGTGCGTGACTTCGTAGCTGCCGTTCGGGTCGCGCTTTTCCATCTGATACGCGACGCGATAGCGCTTCGCGAGCGACTCGATTTGCCGCTCGCTGCCCGTGAGCCCGTACGCGTGCTCGGCGTCGAACGCGCCGACATAGTCGCGCATCGCGGCGGGCGTGTCGCGCGCCGGGTCGACCGACACGAACAGGATGCGCACGTCGCCGCGCGCGTCGGGGCCGAGCAGCGCGAGCACCCGCATCAGGCGCGTCATCGTTTCGGGGCACACGTCCGGGCAGTGCGTGTAGCCGAAGTAGACGAGCGCGGCGTGGCCGCGGAACGCGGACGCGTCGATCGGCTTGCCGTCCTCACCCGTGAGTGAGAACGTCAGGTCGGGCAGGTGGCCTGTCACATTCGTCAAGCGCCACGGCTCGCCGCGCGGCGTGCAGCCGGCGAGCGCGGCCGCCGCCGCGCAGGCAGCGGCGAAGCGGAGAAGGCGCATGCGGCGTGCGCCAGCCGGCGGTGAGGCGGCCTGCGCGCGCGCCGCGAAAAAAGGAAACGGCATCGGCGAATTCGGTTCGAAGCAATCGTGCGCGACGGCCACGCGCGGCGTCGGGTGCCGCGGCACGGGGCTTGCGGCGCCGGCTGCGGTCGAGGGCGCATCGATCGCGCCGCGCCTTCGGCGCATCGCCCGTCGCGGCGCGCGCGTCAGGCCCGGCCACGGGCACCTGCGGATCGGCGTCGCGCCGTGTCGCGCTATATCGGTTGGCGATTGCGACTGTAGCGCAATTTGATCCGGATCGTCTTTTCGAAACGCGCGCGGCGCACCGAGCCGGGGCAAAATGTCGCAGCGGCGCGGCACGCCGGCCGCGCGCCACGGGCCCGCGCTTTTGTTCATCGCGCACGAGGCGCGGTAAGATGCGCACATTCGCCCGGCGGGCGCGCCCGCCGGCAGCCATTCTCTTCAGCGAATCGATGCAATCCATCCCGCTTTCCCTTCCGCTCGCCCGCACCGCGTTCTTCTTCGACTTCGACGGCACGCTCGTCGATCTCGCGCCGACGCCCGACGCGATCCGGGTGCCGCCCGACGTGCCCGCGCTCGTCGACGCGCTGCGGCGGCTGTCGCACGGCGCGGTCGCGATCGTGTCGGGGCGCGGCATCGACAGCATCGACGCGTACCTCAACCTGCCGGATCTGCCGGTGGCGGGCCTGCACGGCGCCGAACGGCGCGACGCGAACGGCGACACGCAGCGGATCGGCTTCGACGATCCGCGTCTGTTGCGCATCGAGCGCGAGCTCGCGGCGGTCGTCGATCGCCATCCGGGCATGCTGCTCGAGATCAAGGGCGCGGCGCTCGCGCTGCACTTTCGCAACGCGCCCGAACGCGAAGGCGTTGCGCGCGCGGCGGCCGAGCGGCTCGTCGCCGACTATCCGGACGCGTACGTGCTGCAGCCGGGCAAGATGGTGTTCGAGATCAAGCCGAGGGGCGTCGACAAGGGGCGCGCGGTCGCCGCGTTCCTGAACGAGCCGCCGTTCGCCGGCCGCATGCCTGTCTTCGCCGGCGACGATCTGACCGACGAGCAGGGCTTCGCCGTCGTCAACGCGAACGGCGGGCTGTCGATCAAGGTCGGCGCGGGCGACACGACGGCGCGCGCGCGCATCGATTCGGTCGCCGCGTTCCGCGAGCAGCTCGCGCGCTGGATCGACGCGGGGCGCGCGCCCGCATGAGCCGTCTCATCATCGTCTCGAATCGGGTCGCGCCGATTTCGGAAGGGGAGCCCGCCGCGGGCGGTCTCGCGGTCGGCGTCTACGACGCGCTGAAGGAAACGGGCGGCATGTGGTTCGGCTGGAGCGGCGAGGTCGTCGCGTCGGGCGCGCCGCAGATTCGCGTCGAGGAGCACGGCCCCGTCACGTTCGCGACGATCGGGCTGTCGCGCCGCGACTACGATCAGTACTACCGGGGCTTCTCGAATGCGACGCTGTGGCCCGCGTTCCATTACCGCGCGGACCTGATCCAGTTCGATCGCCACGAGTTCGAGGGCTATTCGCGCGTGAACGTGTGGCTCGCGCAGCAGCTCGTGCCGCTCTTGCGCGACGACGACGTGATCTGGGTGCACGACTATCATCTGATCCCGTTCGCGCAGGCGTTGCGCGCGGCCGGCGTGAAGAACCGGATCGGCTTCTTCCTGCACATTCCGTTTCCGGCCGCGCAGGTGCTCGTCAACGTGCCGCCGCATCGCGAGCTCGTCGAGGCGCTGTGCTCGTTCGATCTGCTCGGCTTCCAGACCGACACCGATCTGCGCGCGTTCTTCGAGTACGTCGAATGCGAGGCGGGCGGCGCGGTCGACCGCGCCGCGCATCCGGCGCGCGTCGAGGCGTTCGGGCGCACGCTGCGCGCGGCCGCGTATCCGATCGGCGTCTATCCGGACGAGATCGCCGCGCTCGCGAAGGCGGGCGAGAACGGCCGCGCGGTGAAGTCGCTCGCGGCGTCGCTGCGCGGGCGGCAGCTCGTGATGAGCGTCGACCGGCTCGATTACTCGAAGGGGCTCGTCGAGCGCTTTCGCGCGTTCGAGAAACTGCTCGAGCACGAGACGTCGTTTCGCAACCACGTGTCGTTCCTGCAGATCGCGCCGTCGACGCGCGCCGACCTGCGCGCGTACCAGGACATCCGCCGGCAGCTCGAGGGCGAATCGGGGCGCATCAACGGCCGCTTCGCCGAGCTCGACTGGGCACCGATCCTCTATATCCACCGGCAGTACGAGCGGCCGGTGCTCGCCGCGCTGTACCGGCTCGCGCGCGTCGGGTACGTGACGCCGCTGCGCGACGGGATGAATCTCGTCGCGAAGGAGTACGTGTCGGCGCAGGACCCGGACGATCCCGGCGTGCTCGTGCTGTCGCGCTTCGCGGGCGCCGCGTGCGAACTGACGGGCGCGCTGATCGTCAATCCGATCGATATCGGCGGGATGGCCGATGCGTTGTCGCGCGCGCTGTCGATGCCGCTCGCCGAGCGGCGCGCGCGTCACGCCGACATGCTCGCGCGGCTGCGCGAGAACAACGTGTCGGTGTGGCGCGACAACTTCTTGCGGGATCTCGGGCGGTAGCGCACGGCGACGGGCGACGGCCCGGGTCCTCTGCGGCGCGCGCGGCGCTACGCGACGCGTTCGTCGTCCGACGCAGACGAATCGTCGCCGCCGTCGCCGTTGTCTTCGGCGGGCGCCGGCGCGGCCAGGTGCCGGCCGTGCTGCTTCGCGAGCAGGTCGCGGTACAGGCCCGGGCGCTCGCGCAGCACGTCGGGGCTGCCGTCGTCGATCACCTTGCCCGCGCTCATCACGATGATCCGGTCGAAGTTGCGCAGCGTCGACAGCCGGTGGGCGATCGCGATCACTGTGCGGCCCGTCATCAGCCGGTCGAGGGCGGCCTGGATCGCTTCCTCGGACGCGCTGTCGAGCGCCGACGTCGCCTCGTCGAGCAGCAGGATCGGCGCGTCCTTCAGGATTGCGCGCGCGATCGCGATCCGCTGCCGCTGGCCGCCCGACAGCTTCACGCCGCGATCGCCGACGATCGTCTCGAAGCCCTCGGGCATCGCCTCGATGAACTCGGTGCAGCGCGCGTCGCGCGCGGCGGCGAGCACTTCCTCGCGCGTCGCGTCGGGCCGGCCGTACGCGATGTTCTCGTAGATCGACCGGTGAAAGAGGGAGATGTCCTGCGGCACGAGCGCGATCGATTGGCGCAGGCTCTCCTGCGTGATCGAGCCGAGGTCCTGGCCGTCGACCCGGATCGCGCCCTGCTGGATGTCGTAGAAGCGCTGCAGCAGCGCGAGCACGGTCGATTTGCCCGCGCCCGACTTGCCGATCAGGCCGACGCGCTGGCCGGGCTCGATGTGCAGGTCGAAGTGGTCGAGGATCGGCCGGCGGTGCGGATACGCGAACGTCACGCGCTCGAAGTCGACGCGGCCGCCGCGCGGCGCAAGCGCGATCGCGTCCGAGCGGTCGGGCATCCCGTGCGGCTCGAGGAGCGTCTTCACCGCCTCGGCGAGACGCGCGACGTGTTGCGTGACGTCGACGAGCGCGACGGCGAGGTCGCGCGTGCCGTGCAGGATCGTGAAGCCGAGCGAGCTGACGAGCACGATGTCGCCCGACGTCGCGCGGCCCTGGTCCCAGAGCCACAGCGCCCAGCCGAGAAGGCCCGCCGACAGCATCGCGGTGATCACCGCGTGCAAGAGGCGCAGCTTCTCGAGGTAGAGCAGGCTCTGCTGGCGCGCGTCCATCTCGGCCTTCACGGTCGCGGAAAAGCGCTTCTGCTCGCGCAGCGTCATCCCGAACGCGCGCACGAGCCCCATGTTGCCGATCACGTCGACGAGCTCGCCGTCGACAGCCGCCGCCTTCGCCGCGAAGCGGTGGTGGCGCATCGAGCCGCGCTTGGCGAGCTTGAACAGCACGATCGCGAGCACGCCCGAGCACGACAGCAGGCCGAGCGCCATCAGCGGATTGACGACGATGATCATCAGGATCGCGCCCATCACCGCGATGCACGGCGGCAGTACGTTCCACGCCATCGTGTTCTCCGACGTGTAGATCGCGTTCGACGTAGCGGTGATCCGGCTCGCGAGCGTGCCGGGCTGCTTCTCCGCGTAGTAGGTCTGCGAGTGCCCGCTCAAATACTGGAACAGATCGCGGCGCAGATCGCCCGTCACCGCGACGAACGTATGCGCGGCGACCCAGCCGCCGACGCGCCAGAGCAGGTTGTCCGCGGCGATCAGGCCGACGAGGAGCGCGAACGCGCCCCAGAGCGCGCCTGGATGATGGCGGCCGGCCGCGAGCACGTCGATCAGGTGCTTGATCGCGTACTGCGAGCCGAGCGCGCAGCCGACCGCCGCGAGCACGCTGACGAGCACGACGACATGTGCGACCGGCTGCATCCGGATGTAGCGGAACAGGAACGCGAGCGGCCGGGCGGCGTAGCTCGCGAGCTTCGCGTTGTGGGCGTTGCGCTGGGCAGGGGTGAGAGCTTCCAAAATCAGTGCGTGTGGTGAAACGAGGGTTGAACGCCGCGTCCGAACGTCGCGCCGAGAAGCAGGCGAAAGCCGGCATTGTAATCAAGCCGGTGTGTCGCGCTGCACCCGAGTTGCATCGCGCCAGGGTATGCGACTTATTTTGGGATAAAATTTTACGTCTTGTGGCGCGTTCCTCTCGTCGACGGACGAAAACCGCCGCGCGCACGGCCTGTTGCCGCAGGGAGCGGGGCAGACGCAACTACTCTAAAACGGTCTTCACGTCGGAAGATTGGCAAAGTGTTGCGTCTTTGTAACAACGTAAAGACTTTGAAATGTTGTGCGCCGCACTGTTCGCGACCCCCGATAATCGACTCCGGGTTTGCCCTAGGTCCTTTACTGGAACCTGTCAACGGATTTCCCGCTGAAACGTTGATTGCCCGTGCGACGCGGCCTGCGAGGCAACGCAGCTTCAGTGTCGCGAGCCGGCTCGCCCGACGTCCAACCGACGTCGCGGCGGCGTTCGGCAGGCGGGCGATCGACCCGCTGTTTTACTTTTTGCCGATTTTTTAGGAGTTGCACATGCGAATCGCTCAAATCGCTCCGTTGCACGAAGCGGTTCCCCCGAAACTGTACGGCGGTACCGAACGGGTGGTGTCCTATCTGACCGAGGCGCTCGTCGAGATGGGGCATGACGTCACGCTCTTCGCGAGCGGCGATTCGCAAACCTCCGCGAAGCTCGCGGCCGTGTGGCCGCAGGCGCTGCGCCTCGATCCGACGATCCGCGACGTGATGGCGCCGCACATGCTGCTGCTCGAGGAAGTGCGCCGCCGCGCGGACGAGTTCGACGTGCTGCACTTCCACATCGACTACTACCCGTTCCCGCTGTTCTCGCGCCAGCCGGTGCCGCATCTGACGACGCTGCACGGCCGCCTCGACTTGCCGGAGCTGCAGCCGATCTTCAACACGTTCAGCGACGTGCCCGTCGTGTCGATCTCCGACAACCAGCGCATTCCGCTGCCGCAGGCGAACTGGCTGCAGACGACCTATCACGGTCTGCCCGAGAACCTGCTGAAGCCGATTCCGGACGTGAAGCCGAGCTACCTCGCGTTCCTCGGCCGCATCTCGCCGGAAAAGCGCGTCGACACCGCGATCCGGATCGCCGAGCAGGCCGGCATGCCGATCAAGATCGCCGCGAAGCTCGACAAGGCCGACCGCGCGTACTACGAAGAGAAGATCAAGCCGCTCTTCTCGCTGCCGCACGTCGAATATATCGGCGAGATCAGCGAAGCCGAGAAGGCCGAATTCCTCGGCAACGCGCACGCGCTGCTGTTCCCGATCGACTGGCCGGAGCCGTTCGGCCTCGTGATGATCGAGGCGATGGCGTGCGGCACGCCGGTGATCGCGTTCAAGCGCGGCTCGGTGCCCGAGGTGATCGAGAACGGCGTGTCGGGCTTCGTCGTCGAAGACGAGCTGTCGGCCGTCGCCGCCGTCAAGCGCCTGAACACGCTGCCGCGCGAGCGGGTGCGCGCCGCGTTCGATGCGCGCTTCACGTCGAAGGTGATGGCGCGGAACTACGTGTCGGGCTACGAAGAGCTGCTGCGCCAGAAGCGCCGCACGGTGCTGCGCGAAGTCAACGCAGGCTGACGCGCCGCGTCTTCGCCGCACGCGGCGAAGCGCCGCGCCGCGCTTTCGGACGCCGCATGTTCGAGCGATGCCCCGCCCGGGTCGACCCGGGCGGGGCATTTTGCATTCGGCGACGGGGTAGGCCGGCCGCCCTGGCGCGCCGCCCGCGATCTGTTGTATTCGCGCCGCGCCGCCGGGGCAGGAAACGACGCAATCCGGCGATTTGCGCCGCGCGGGCATCAGCCGGCCGAGTAATGTCCCTATAATGGCCGTGCCGTAAAATCAGGCCCCGGCAAGGCCGTCAAGAGGAGAGAGCTTTGGCGAGAACGAAACCCACGCGCGCGAACCCGGCTCCCGGCTCGGGCGTCATTTTCGCGTTGCGAGCCATCGGTCTCGTGCTGCTCGCCCGCTGGCTGTTCTCGATGTCGCTGATGGGCTATCGCGCGTCGCTGTCGGCGATGGCGTCCTCGCCGTGGGCGTGCATCAACGTCGTCCTCATCTTCCTGCTGCTCGTCTTGCCCGGCGCGCAGGCGCGCGCCGAGCGCCCGTTTCATCCGCTTCCGCAGTGGCTGCGCCAGGCGCTGCGCTTCTTCGCGCTGCTCGGCTTCCTGTTCGCCGTATGGTCGGTCGGCGTGTTCGCGGCGGCGGCCGGCTGGCGCCGCTCGCTGCACGCGCTGACGGTCAGCAACGGCTGGCTGCTCGCCGCGCCCGCGCTCTATGCGGCCGTCGTCTGGATGTGCCGGCCGCGCGCGCTGTGGCGTACCAATGTCGCTGCGCGCCGCTACGCGATCGGCCGCTACGCGATCTCGCTCGATGTGCTGACGCGCACCGTCGTCGTCTGGATGGAGAGCCGCAAGGTCGGGCAATACGATGCGCGCGAGCTGTCCGTGCG
The DNA here is from genome assembly GCF_001636105.1 of Burkholderia sp. MSMB1589WGS. NCBI lineage: Bacteria > Pseudomonadati > Pseudomonadota > Betaproteobacteria > Burkholderiales > Burkholderiaceae > Burkholderia > Burkholderia sp. MSMB1589WGS. Next base: position 795,002 of record NZ_LNJT01000007.1, on the reverse strand, counting down.
CTGGCCGAAGGGGGCCGCGCCGCAATCCTCGGCCGTCGAAGCCGGCGCGCCGGCGCAACCGGATATTGCCGCGCAACCCGTTGCGCAACCGGATGCCGCCGCATCGGCGGCATCGGCCGCATCGCGTGCTTCGGCGAAACAGCCGACGTCGGCGCGTCCCGCACCGCGCAACGGAGGGTGGCTCGCGCGGCCGAAGATCGAGCTGCTGTGGGATTCGCCCGCCGCGGTCGGCCACAACCGCCAGATCGTGATGCGCGCGCCGCTCGCGACGGAAGGGGACCGCGTCGCGGCGCGCGCGCTCGACGCGTCGCTCAGGCAGATCGCGTGACGCCGGCGGGCCGGTTCGCGCTGCCGCGCCCGCTTCGCCGACACAAGGAGGAACGATGCTGACCGTTCGATGGCTGCTCGCCGCCGTTCATTTGCTCGCGTTCGGTTTCGCGTTCGCGTCGATCGCCGCGCGCAACCGCGCGCTCAAGCGCGTCGCCGCGTCGCGGCAGTCCGCCGATCTGCCCGACGTGTTCAGGGCCGACGCGATCTGGGGCGTGTCCGCGCTCGTGCTGATCACGACGGGCATCGTCCGCGCGTTCGGCGGCTTCGAGAAAGGCGGCGACTATTATCTGCACGCGCCGCTCTTTCATCTGAAGATGGGCGCGCTCGCGCTGATCCTCGTGCTCGAGCTGATGCCGATGATGGGCCTCATCCGCTGGCGCGTGACCGCGCGGCGCGGGATGCTGCCCGACCTCGCGCGCGCGCCCGCGTACGCGCGGATCGGCCACGTGCAGGCGATGCTCGTCGCCGTGATCATGCTCGCGGCAACCGGAATGGCGCGCGGCGTCGGGCTCTGAGCGCTGGCCGTTCCCGCCGCCGCGCATTCTCCGTCAAACCACGTTCTTCTCGACGATCGGCCGGCCTTCGAGCACGCGCGCGAAGCCGAGCGGCGAAAGATCGAGCGACGTGTACCGCCCGTGCACGATCAGCTCCGCAACGCCGCGCCCCGTCGCCGGCCCCTGCTGCAGCCCATGCCCCGAGAAGCCGTTCGCGAAGAGGCAATTGTCGAGGTCCGGGTGCGGCCCGATGATCGCGTTCTGGTCGAGCACGTTGTACTCGTAGTAGCCGGACCAGCTCCGCACGACCCGCAGCGCCTCGAACTGCGGCACGCGGTGCGCGAGCGTCGGCCAGATCAGGTCGTCGAAGAGCGCATGGTCGACGTCGTCGAGCGGCAGGTCGTCGAAATCGCGCTCGGGCGGCGGCGCCGCGCCGCAAATGAACGATGCGCCTTCCGGCCGGAAGTAGACGCCGCTCGGATCGACGACGAGCGGGCAGCGCGGCAGCACGGCGGGCGAGCTCACGTTGAAGATGCTGCGGCGGCGCGCGCGCACCGGCAGATCGACGCCGACGAACGCCGCGACCGTGCGCGCCCACGGCCCCGCCGCGTTGACGAGCGCGTCGCAGTCGAACGTGCGGCCGTCGGCTGTCAGCAGTTGCGTGACGCGCCGCCCGCCGACGCGCGCGCCCGTCACATCCGCGCTCACGTATTGCGCGCCGAGCGCGCGCGCCTTGCGGCGCAGCGCCTGCACGAGCCCGTAGCCGTCGAACCAGCCTTCGCCGCGCTCGCCGTAGCAGCCGGCCGCGAGGTCATCGGCGGCGAGCCAAGGGAACGCCGCGGCGAGCGCATCGCGCGGCAGATAGCGGATCTGCGCGCCGAGCGACGTCTGCAGCGCGTGGTTCTCGCGCAGCGTCGCGTCGCCCGCCGGCGTCGCGAGAAAGAGGTAGCCGCCTTCGTGCAGATCGATCGACGCTCGTTCGCCGTCGACCGCGAGCCGCTCGCCGAGCGAGCGCAGGAACTCGATCCCGAAGAGCGACATCCGGATCGACAGCGGCGTCGAGAACTGCTGGCGGATCGACGCCGCGGACAGCGCGGACGACGCGCGCGCATAAGTCGGATCGCGCTCGATCACGGTCACGGCGATGCCCGGATCGAGCGTGCGCAGGAAGTAGGCGGTCGCGCTGCCGATGACGCCGCCGCCGACGATGACGACTTTCGAATGCATCGAAACTCCGTGGGTTGGGCGCGATGCGCGCCGTTCGGGAAAAGGGCCGCGCGCATGCAGCGCGTTGCACGCGGCCCGCTCGAATCACGGGCGGCCGATCAGCCCCCCTTCGTGACGATTGTCTGCCACGCGCCGTTCTTCACCTGATAGAGCGTGGACATCCCGCTCTTGAGCGAGCCGTCGCCGCCAAACGAGATGCGGCCGGTGATGCCCTCGAAGTCGATCTTCTTCAGCGCGGGCCGATAGCCGTTCGGATCGGTCGAGCCCGCCGCCTGCATCGCCTTGATCGCGGCCCACGTCGCGTCGTAGCCGAACTGCGCGTACGACAGCACGTCGACGCCGAAGCGCTTCTTGAAGCGCGCCTCGAAATCCTTGCCTTGCGGCAACTGGTCGAGCGGCCGGCCGTATTCCCACGCCATCGCGCCTTCCGCGGCGGGGCCGGCGATCTTGATGAACTCGGCGTCCTTCACGCCGCCGCCGCCGACGAACTGCGCATTCAGGCCGAGCTGCTTCATCTGCCTGGTGAAGTTCGCCGCGAGCGAATCGAGGCCGCCGAAGAACACCAGGTCGACGTTCTTGCTCTTGAGGCTCGTGATCTGCGCGCGGAAGTCGACGGCCTGGTTGCTCGTGTATTCGCGCGCGACGATCGCGCCGCCCGCGGCCTTGACCGCCTTGTCGAACTCGTCGGCCTCGCCCTGGCCGAACGCGGTGCGGTCGTCGACGATCGCGATGCGCTTCGCCTTCGTCACGCCGACCGCGTAGCGGCCCGCGTTGCCGGCGTTCTGGCCGTCGGTGGCGATCACCATGAACACGTTCGCGAGCCCGCGCGAGGTGATGACGGGGTTCGTCGCGGCCGGATCGATGACGGGGATGCTCGCCTTGTCGTAGACGACCGATGCGGGAATCGTCGTCCCGGAATTGAAGTGGCCGACCACGACCGACACCTTCTTGTCGACGAGGCTTTGCGCGGCCTGCACGCCGATCCGCGGGTCGGCCTGGTCGTCCTCGACGACGAGCTCGAAGCGCGCGGGCTTGCCGGCGATCTTGACGTCCTGCGCGCGGGCGTCGTCGAGCGCGAGCTGCACGCCGTTTTGCAGATCCTTGCCGTAGCCCGCGTTGACGCCCGTGAGCGGCGCGGCGAAGCCGATCCTCACGGGCGTGTCGTCGGCGGCGCGCGCGGCGCCGGTTGCGCCGCACGCGAATGCCGCAGCGAGGGCGAGGGAGGACAGTGACGAGCGGAGTCTCATGTTCTTTCCTTGTAGCGATGCACGAACGGGACGCGAGTAGCGCGGATGCTCAGGGCCGACGCCGCGGCCCGCGTCGCGGGCTGCCGGAGCGGCGCCGGCTAACCGATTTATAGAAGGCCAAATTGGGCGAGTCTTGTCGATTTGCGGCGCATCGGGTGCGGATTTGCGCATAGTCGCGCGATGGCGGGAGCGGGCGCGAAACGGCGGGGGCGCCTGGATTCTGCAGACTGTTGGCGAAGTGCGCCGTGCGTGCATCGGTGGGGGCTCGCGGCGCATTGCGGCAGAACGCGGGGAATCGGGTTCGAGCGGGGAAAGCGTGCGCGGGAGACCGCGGGAGACATATGGCGGGCGGGATGCGCTCCGCCGCTTTCAGGACGATTTCGTACGACGGATCGCCGGCGCGTGATCGATCGATCGCGGCATGACGCGGCGAGACGCGTCGCGCTGCGTGCGTCTCGCCGCGTGTTCGCCGGACGCGCGGGGCGATCGCCGCCCGAGCGCTCCGTCGTGCGCTCGCCCGCCGCACGACGGGCGACAGCCCGCGCCCGTCCCGTCGGCCGCGTGCGCCGCCGAAGCGACGCACGCGGCGTCGCTCGGACCGCCGCTCAGACCGTCGCGATCAGCGGATCGCTCGTGCTCGGCCGGCCTGTCTCGACGTGCCCCGCGAAGCGGCGCAGGAAGCCGTTCGGCGCGCCGTCGGAGACGGTCAGGTCGTACCAGTTGTAGCTGTCGCGCAGATCCCAGTAGTCGTTGATCCGCTGACCGGGCTTCAGCTCGTAGACGCGCGGGCTTTCCTTGCCGTACGCGTTCGCGACCGTGAGCCGCACCGCCGCGCGGCCGCGGTTCGACAGGCGCAGCGTAATGTTGCCGTTCGCGACGTCGTAACCGTAGATCACTTCCGGGTTCGCGGTGAGGCCGAGCGCGGCCGCGGTCGAGCCGCGGAACTGGCAGAGGAAGCCGTTCGGGCCGTAGACGGTCAGATCGTAGAGGCTCAGCGTGAGCGCCGTGCTCCACTCGTCGGACAGGCGCTTGCGCGCTTCGACCGTGTACGCCCACGGGCCGTCGAGCCGATTGCCGGCCGTCACCTGGAACGCCGCGCCCGCGCGGCCCGTGTTCGCGAAGGTCAGCTTGAACTTGCCGGTCGACTGGTCGATGCGGCCGAGCACGAAGAGCTCGTACGGCAGCGCGCGCGCGGCGCGCAGGCCCGCCTCCTGTTTCGGCATCGACTGCACGACGGGCGGCACCGGCACGTAGCTCGGGTGGCGGTTGCGATCGGGCGGCGCGTAGCCGCTCGTGTCGGGCAGTTGCGGCCAATTGCCGTCCGGGCTCGCGAAGTCGAATGCGGACGTGAGATCGCCGCACACCGCGCGGCGCCACGGCGTCACGTTCGGCGCGCGCACCGGGTAGCGATCGTTGAAGCGCGCCTCGATGAATTGCAGCAGCGACGTGTGATCGAACGTCTGCGAGCAGACCCAGCCGCCCTTCGTCCACGGCGACACGACGAGCATCGGCACGCGCGGCCCGAGCCCGTAAGGTCCGGCCATGTGCGTCGCGTCGCCCGCGAAGATCTCGCCCGCGGTCGACACCGTCGACAGCCCGTTGTCGCGCGACTGCGGCGCGAACGGCGGCGCGACATGATCGAAGAAGCCGTCGTTCTCGTCGTACGTGATGAAGAGCGCGGTCTTGCTCCACACGTCCGGGTTCGACGTCAGCGCCTTCAGCACCTGCTCGACGTACCACGCGCCGTAGTTCGCCGGCCAGTTCGGGTGCTCGGAATACGCTTCCGGCGCGCAGATCCACGACACCTGCGGCAGCGTGCCGTTCTTCACGTCCTGCAGCAGCACGTCGAAAAGCGTGCCGCCCGCGCTCACGTTCGTGCCCGTGCGCGCCTTGTCGTACAGCGCGCTGCCCGGCTGCGCGTTGCGGTACTGGTTGAAGTAGAGGAGCGAATTGTCGCCGTAGTTGCCGATGTACGGATTCTGCGTCCAGCCCCACGAGCCCGCCGCGTCGAGGCCCGTGCCGACGTCCTGATAGATCTTCCACGACACGCCCGCCTGCTCGAGCGTCTCCGGATACGTGCTCCAGCCGTAGCCGGCTTCCTCGTTGCCGAGCACCGGGCCGCCGCCCGCGCCGTCGTTGCCGACGTAGCCCGTCCACATGTAGTAGCGGTTTGGATCGGTCGAGCTCGGGATCGAGCAGTGGTACGCGTCGCAGATCGTGAACGCGTCGGCGAGCTGGTAGTGGAACGGGATGTCGCCGCGCTCGAGATGCGCCATCGTCGTCGTGCCCTTGTTCGCGATCCAGCGGTCGTAGCGCCCCTTGTTCCATGCGCCGTGCGTGTCCTGCCAGCCGTGAGGCAGATCCTGCAGGAACTGCATGCCGAGGTTCGACGCGTCCGGATGGAACGGCAGCAACTCGGCCGGGCCGAGGAGCACCGGCTGATGGAACACCGACTTGCCGTTCTGCATCACGAGCGGGCGCGGATCGCCGAAGCCGCGCACGCCGCGCAGCTTGCCGAAGTAATGGTCGAACGAGCGGTTTTCCTGCATCAGGATCACGATGTGCTCGATGTCGCGAATCGTGCCAGTGCGGCGGTTCGCGGGAATCGCGAGCGCTTCGCGGATCACGGGCGGAAAGAGCTGCAGCGCGGCCGCGCCCGCCGTGCCGGCGGCGAGGCGCAGAAAGTCCCGGCGATTCTGATTCGTCATGTTGTCGCTTCCTTGTCTGGAGTGGGGCGAGACCGCCGGAGCGGCGGCGGCCGAAGGGAAGATGGTCGCGATGCGTGATGCCGTCTTGCGCGGCAGCGCCGCCGCGCAACGCCGCCGGGAGGATATCGGGGAAACGGTGTCATCCGGATGAACGTGCGCGGGCGTGCGCGTGGATGCCGGCGCGCGCGTTCGGGCGCGATGGCGCGCGCCGTGTCGATGCGGCGTGCGCGGCGGCGCGGCGGATGCGGTTCGGCGCGAGGACGCGAGTGGGCGGGCGATGGGTGCGGCCGCGGCTGTGGCCGTGAGGCGGGCGACGGCGGCTGTGATGACTGCGGCGATGGCGAGGATGGCGAGGAAAGCGGAAGCGGCAAGAGCCGCGACGACGCTTTGCGCCGAGGCGGCCGAAACGCAAGCGCGCGATGGAGCGTGCGGATCAACACGCGGGCCGGCGCGCGCCGCGCATCAATCCGCGCCCGTGATCCACGCGCCGAACCACTCGCTCGGCTGCGCGATCTCGTCCTGCGCGGCGACGAGCTCGAGCTCGTAGCGCCGCGCGTCGTAGGTCGCCTTGACGACCGCGTGCACGGCGGCGAGCGTGTGCTCGAACGCGGCGCGCACGCTGTCGCCGCGCAGCCGGCGTGCGACGAAGATCGCGCTCGTCAGGTCGCCGACGCCGACCGGATGCCGCGGGAACGCATACAGCGGCCGCTGGCCGATCCACGCTTCGGTCTCGGTGACGACGAGCATGTTGAAACGGTCGGCGGGGCTGTTGCGGTCGTGCAGATGCTTGACAAGGATCACCTGCGGACCGCGGCGGATGATCGAGCGGCATGCGTCGACCGCCTCGGCGACCGTTTCGATCCGCTGTCCGGCAAGCTTTTGCAGCTCGCTGTGATTGGGCGCCATGCCGTCCGCGAGCTCGGGCAGCTCGGCGACGATGAACTCCTCGACGCCGGGCTCCGGCCGGATGCCGCCCGTCTGGCCCATCGCCGGATCGCAGAAGTACCACGCGTTCGGATTCGTCGCCTTCACGGTGCGCACGATCTCGACCGCCGCGCGCGCCTGCGCGGGCGAGCCGAGGAAGCCCGAGAGAACCGCGTCGCAGCGCTTGAGCGCGCCGATCGCGGCGATGCCGTCGACGAGCTGCTCCATCTTCGCCGCGTCGATCGCGCTGCCCGCCCAGTGACCATACTGCATGTGGTTCGACAATTGCACGGTGTTGAGCGGCCAGACGTTGACGCCGAGCCGTTGCATCGGAAACACTGCGGCGCTGTTGCCCGCATGCCCGTAGATGACGTGCGACTGGATGCTGAGGACGTTTTTCATGATCGAGTGTGCCGGCGCGCGGCGGGCCCGTCGGACTACGTCGAACGATACATGACTTTCCCGCATTCGCGGAAACATCCAGTAATACAGTGCCGGGGAGGCGTCAGCCCGTCGAAAGTAAAATGGCGCGCGGCTTGCACGGATGCCGGCGAGCCGCTTTCTTCATCGCTTCCTTTATCGCTTCATTCACTCTTCCCGGCTTCGACGATGCTCCAGATTCGCATAGTGTGGTTCACGCGGCTCGCCGCGATGTTCGCGGCCGCTGCGGCGGCCGCGGCGATGCCGCAGGCGCCGGCGTTCGCCGCTTCGCCGGTTGCCGCGAGCGCGCCTGCCGTGGGTGCGGCGAGCGCCGCCGCGCGCGCGAAGGCCGACGGCCCCGAGTACGGCGCCCAGTTGGAAGGCTTCGCGTACGCGTATCCGGTGCATCGCTACGCATTCACGTCGCAGCGCGAGACGCTGCAGATGGCGTATCTCGACGTGCGCCCCGAGCATCCGAACGGCCGCGCCGTCGTGCTGCTGCACGGGAAGAACTTCTGCGCGGGGACGTGGGAGCAGACGATCGACGTGCTCGCGAAGGCGGGCTACCGCGTCGTCGCGCCCGACCAGATCGGCTTTTGCAAGTCGACGAAGCCCGTGCGCTATCAATACAGCTTCCAGCAGCTCGCGCACAACACGCACGCGCTGCTCGAATCGATCGGCGTGAAGGAGGCGACGATCGTCGGCCATTCGACGGGCGGCATGCTCGCGGCGCGCTACGCGCTGATGTACCCGAAGGACACGCAGCAGCTCGTGCTCGTCAATCCGATCGGCCTCGAGGACTGGAAGGCGCTCGGCGTGCCGCCGCTGTCGGTCGACTACTGGTATGCGCGCGAGCTGAAGACGACCGCGGACGGCATTCGCCGCTACGAGCAGCGCACGTACTACGCGGGCGAGTGGTCGCCCGCGTACGAGCGCTGGGTGCAGATGCTGGCCGGCATGTATCGCGGACCGGGGCGCGACGTCGTCGCGTGGAATTCGGCGCTCGTCTACGACATGATCTTCACGCAGCCGGTGCTCTACGAGTTCGGCGCGATCAGGGTGCCGACGCTGCTCCTCATCGGCGACAAGGACACGACCGCGATCGGCAAGGACGTCGCGCCGCCCGACGTGCATGCGAGGCTCGGCCGCTATCCGGCGCTCGCTAAGCGAACGCAGGCGGCGATTCCGGGCGCGGTGCTATACGAATTCCCGGCGCTCGGCCACGCGCCGCAGATCCAGGACCCGGCGACGTTCCACAAGGCGCTGCTCGACGGGCTCGCGGACGTGAAGCCCGCCGCGCGCGCGGCGAGTTCGGCGAACGAGTAGGCGTTCGTGGCGGGGGCGGGGCCCGGACATTTGGACTTGGACTCCGCGCATCACCCCCATGCGGCCATCGCCATCGCGCCGCCCTCGCCGTCTTCCCCCCATCACCCCCCGGCTTCGTCGCGAAGCTCGTCGCGCACCTGCGCGGCGAGCTGGTACGACCGCACCCGCGCGCCGTGATCGAAGATCTGCGCGGCGACGATCAGTTCGTCCGCGCCCGTCTGCGCGATCATCCGCCGCAGCCGCTCGCGCACGGTGTCGCGCGAGCCGACCGCCGCGAACGACAGCGCGTGCGCGACGCTCGCGAGCTCCTGCTCGGTCGCGCCGAGCGCGTCGAGCGATTCGACGGGCGGCGGCAGTTGCCCGGGCGTGCCGCGCCGCAGATTCAGGAACTGCTGCTGCAGCGACGTGAAGAGGCGGCGCGCGTCGTCGTCGGTGTCGGCGGCGAACACGTTCACGCCGACCATCGCATACGGTTTCGCGAGCGCGGCGGACGGCCGGAATTGCGCGCGGTACACGTCGAGCGCGCGCATCAGATAGTCCGGCGCGAAATGTGACGCGAACGCGAACGGCAGCCCGAGCATCGCGGCGAGCTGCGCGCTGAAGAGGCTCGAGCCGAGCAGCCAGACCGGCACGTCGAGCCCCGCGCCCGGCACCGCGCGCACGCGCTGGCCGGGGGCGGGCGCGGCGAAGTAGCGCTGCAGCTCGACGACGTCGTCCGGGAACGAATCGGCGCTGCCGATCAGGTCGCGGCGCAGCGCGCGGGCCGTCGTCTGATCGGTGCCGGGCGCGCGCCCGAGGCCTAGATCGATGCGGCCCGGATACAGCGACGCGAGCGTGCCGAACTGCTCGGCAATCACGAGCGGCGCGTGGTTCGGCAGCATCACGCCGCCCGAGCCGACGCGGATCGTCTGCGTCGCGCCCGCGACGTGGCCGATCACGACGGCGGTCGCCGCACTCGCGATGCCGGGCATGTTGTGGTGCTCGGCGAGCCAGTAGCGGCGATAGCCGAGACGCTCGGCATGCCGAGCGAGATCGGCGGAGTGGCGAAACGCCTGGGCGGCGTCGGCGCCGGCGGGAATCGGCGCGAGGTCGAGAACGGAAAACGGGATCATGGCGACGGCGGAACGAATGGCATGGGGACGGAACGCGGGCCGGCGCATGCGCCGCTGCCCGGCGATGATGCGCGCACGCAACAGATGGCGTCGATTGTGCCAAAGCGTTCCGGATCGCGTCGGAGGCGGGAAAGATATCCCTGACGGCGGCAGGGGCGAAAGGGGGTGTCGACGTGACGCGGCGCCTCGCGAAAGATTGTTCTGTAATAGACTGTAATCGTAAGAAACCCGACGAAATAAGCGAGGATTTGACTCGAATATTTCATCTGGTACAAAAAATCACAGAAACCCTTACGTTTTGGACAGCGCGCGTCCTGCAAAGCGCTTACGCTAACAATGGAGCAATTGCGCGGAAATTGACCGTATCTGCGTGGATCTGCCGTTCAGAAACAGTGCTTTTCAACATGCGCGGCAAGCGTTGCCGGCTTGTCGCTGCTAAAATTCGCGGCCTACGCACCAATCGCGCTCACGGATTCCGTTCCATTCTCCCTGCGCTTGCAGCGAAAAGCCGCACGAGGAGCCTCGGGATAGCGGCCGCCAGGCCGGTTCCGGTGCGTTGCGCGTCGTTGAAAGTGCAAGCCAGTCAGAAAGGAGTTGGGATCGTGTTCGAAATCGTCCCCGCCGAAGCATCGCATCCCCGTTTCGCCCGCCGCCCGATCGTCCGGAGGCGCGCGGCATGACGGAATCGCTTTCCATCGTCGGTTGGGTGTTGCTCGCGCTCGTTTGCGCATCGTGCGGCTATGCGGCGCTCGCCGCGTTCGCGCCCGCGCCGCGCGTGCCCCGTACGGCCGCGCGCGACGGCTTCGAGCCCGTGAGCGTGCTCAAGCCGCTGTGCGGATCGGAGCCGCATCTCTATGAAAACCTCGCGACCTTCTGCGAGCAGCGGCATCCGCGCTATCAGTTGCTGTTCGGCGTCGCGTCGGCCGCCGATCCGGCCGCAGCCGTCGTGCGCCGGCTGCAGGCCGACTATCCCGATAGCGATATCGAGCTCGTGATCGACGCGCGCGTGTACGGCTCGAACCTGAAGGTCAGCAATCTCGTCAATCTCGCCGAGCGCGCGCGCCACGGCCGCATCGTGATCGCCGACAGCGACATCGCGGTCGAGCCCGACTATCTGACGCGCGTGAGCGCGCCGCTCGCCGATCCGTCGGTCGGCGTCGTCACTTGCCTGTATCATGCGCGCAGCGTCGGCGGCTTCTGGACGCGGATCGGCGCGCAGTTCGTCGATGCGTGGTTCGCGCCGTCGGTCCGGATCACCCATCTCGGCGGGTCGAGCCGGTTCGGGTTCGGCGCGACGCTCGCGTTGACGCGCGCGACGCTCGACGCGATCGGCGGCTTCAAGGCGCTGAAGGATGAGCTCGCGGACGACTACTGGCTCGCCGAGCTGCCGCGCCGCCTCGGGCGGCGCACGGTGCTCTCCGAGGTGAACGTGGCGACCGACGTCGCGGAGCCGTCGTTCGCGCCGCTGTGGCTGCGCGAGACGCGCTGGCTGCGCACGATCCGCTCGCTGAATCCGGCGGGCTTCGCCTTCCTGTTCATCACGTTCACCGCGCCGTGGCTCGCGATCGGCGCGGCGCTCGCGGCGTGGCTCGGCCCGGCGTCGGCGGCGGGCGCGACGGCCGCCGCGGCGGCCGCGATCGGCGCGCTCGCGCGGCTTGCGCTGCACGCGCGCGGCTCGGCCGGATGGCGCGCGTTCTGGCGGGACTTGCCGCTCGTGCCGGTGCGCGACGCGCTGCTCGCGCTCGAATGGCTCGTCGCGGCGTTCGGCACGCAGGTCGTGTGGCGGGGCGCGCGGATGACGGTCGTCGGCGGCGACGCGCGCGCGACGGTCGTGGAAGCGGGCGACGGGCGCTGACGGGTGCCGGGCACTCATGCCGGATGCGCGGGCGGCGGCGGGCCGTCCGCGGTTTTTCGAAACATTTGTACTGGAACGAATTGATATCTATGCAGCAGGCTACCGGAGCATTCATGAAAACGCTGTTCTTGCAGGCACCGTCGTACGACGGCTTCGACGGCGGCGCGGGCTCCCGCTACCAGGCGAAGCGCGAGATCCGATCCTTCTGGTATCCGACCTGGCTCGCGCAGCCGGCTGCGCTCGTGCCGGGCAGCCGCGTCCTCGACGCGCCCGCCGACGGCCTGTCGGTCGAGGAGACGCTCAAGATCGCGCAGGACTACGATCTCGTGATCATCCACACGAGCACGCCGTCGTTCCCGACCGACGCGATGTTCGCGGAAGACCTGAAGAAGATGAAGCCGTCGATGCTCGTCGGCATGGTCGGCGCGAAGGTCGCGGTCGATCCGCACAACTCGCTCGCCGCGACGGAAGCGATCGATTTCGTGTGCCGCGAGGAATTCGACTACACGTGCAAGGACATCGCGGCAGGCTTGCCGTTCGCCGAGATCCTCGGGATGAGCTACCGCGCGAAGGACGGCTCGATCGAGCACAACGGAGCGCGCCCGATGATCGAGAACATGGACGAGCTGCCGTTCGTCGCGCCCGTCTACAAGCGCGACCTGAAGATCGACAACTACTTCATCGGCTATCTGAACTACCCGTACGTGTCGATCTACACGGGCCGCGGCTGCCGCTCGAAGTGCACGTTCTGCCTGTGGCCGCAGACGGTCGGTGGCCATCGCTATCGCACGCGCTCGGTCGAGAGCGTGCTCGCGGAAGTGAAGTGGATTCGCGACAACATGCCGGAAGTCAAGGAGATCATGTTCGACGACGACACGTTCACCGACTTCAAGCCGCGCGTCGAGGAAATCGCACGCGGGCTCGGCAAGCTCGGCGTCACGTGGTCGTGCAACGCGAAGGCGAACGTCCCGTATTCGACGCTGAAGATCATGAAGGAGAACGGCCTGAGGCTGCTGCTCGTCGGCTACGAGTCGGGCGACGACCAGATCCTGCTGAACATCAAGAAGGGCCTGCGCACCGACATCGCGCGCCGCTTCAATGAAGATTGCAGGAAGCTCGGCATCAAGATCCACGGCACCTTCATCCTCGGCCTGCCGGGCGAGACGAAGGAAACGATCAAGAAGACGATCGAGTACGCGAAGGAAATCAATCCGCACACGATCCAGGTGTCGCTCGCCGCGCCGTATCCTGGCACGCGCCTGTACAACCAGGCGATCGAGAACGGCTGGATGGAAGAGAACAAGACGATCAACCTCGTCAGCAAGGAAGGCGTGCAGCTCGCCGCGATCGGCTATCCGCACCTGCCGAAGGAGGAGATCTATCACGAGCTCGAGCACTTCTATCGCGAGTTCTACTTCCGCCCGTCGAAGATCTGGGAAATCCTCCGCGAAATGCTGACGAGCTGGGAGATGATGAAGCGCCGTTTGCGCGAGGGCGTCGAGTTCTTCCGTTTCCTGCGCGCGCATGAGGCGTGATCGGTGGCGGCTTCCGGCGCGGCGCCGCGTGCGCTGATCTTCACGGCGGACGACTTCGGCCTGCATGAGCGGGTCAATGCGGCCGTCGAGCGCGCGCATCGCGACGGCGTGCTCTCGGCCGCGAGCCTGATGGTCGGCGCGCCGGCCGCGCGCGACGCGGTCGAGCGCGCGAAGCGCCTGCCGTCGCTCGCCGTCGGCCTGCACGTCGTGCTTGCCGACGGGCCCGCGACGCTGCCCGCGCGCGAGATCCCCGCGCTCGTCGGTCCCGACGGGCGCTTTCGCGACGCGATGGCGAAGGACGGCTGCCGCTTCTTCTTCCTGCCGCATGTGCGGGCGCAACTGCGCCGCGAGATCCGCGCGCAGTTCGACGCGTTCGCGGCGACCGGGCTCGCGCTCGATCACGTGAACACGCACAAGCATTTCCATCTGCATCCGACCGTGCTGTCGATGATCGTCGACATCGGCCGCGAGTTCGGGCTCTCCGCGATGCGGCTGCCGTGCGAGCCGTCGACGCCGTTCTGGCTGAAGCCGTGGATCGCGCTCGTGCGCGCGCGGCTCGACCGCGCGGGCATCGCGCACAACGATTACGTCGTCGGCATCGAGCACTCGGGCGCGATGGACGAGGCGGCGCTGCTCGCCGCGCTCGCGAAGCTGCCCGCGGGCGTCGGCGAGATCTATTCCCATCCGGCCGAGGCGGGCGACGGCCCGATCACGCCGTCGATGCGCGACTACCGGCCGGCCGACGAGCTCGCCGCGCTGCTGTCGCCGCGCGTCGCGGCCGCGGTGCAGGCGGCGGGCGTCGCGTGCGGCGGCTTCGCCGACGTGTTCGACGGCGGCGCGCGCGCACGGATGCCGCGCGCGGCGCGCGGATGAGCGGAGCGCAGCCGTCATGACCCGCTGGATCAAATGGCTCGGCTGGCCGATCGGGATTGCGATCCTGCTCGCGCTCGTCGTGCGCGAGGGCGTCGGCGACGTCGGTCGCGTGATCGGCCAGGCCGGCTTCGCGCTGCTGTGGCTTGTGCCGTTCCACGGGCTGCCGCTGCTGCTCGACGCGCACGCGTGGCGTCTGCTGCTCGACAAGCGCGCGTCGCTGCCGTTCCTCTGGTGGATCGCGACCGTGCGCGAGGCGGTGAACCGGCTGTTGCCCGTCGTCGGCGTCGGCGGCGAGATCGCCGGCATCCGGCTCGCGCGTTGGCGCGTGCCCGATGCGAGCCGCGTGACGGCGTCGGTGATCGTCGAGGTGCTCGTGACGATCGCCGTCCAGTACGCGTTCGCCGCGCTCGGGCTCGTGCTGCTGCTCGCCGCGACGCAGGAGAGCGTCGGCGCGAGGACGATCGGCGTCGGGCTCGTGCTGTCGCTGCCGATCCCCGTGCTCGGATTCGTGCTGATGCGGCGCGGCGGCGTCTTCCATGCGATCGAGCGCTTCGCGAGCCGGCTGCTCGGCGATTCGCACCGGCTGTTGCAGGGCGTCGACGGCAAGCGCCTCGACGCCGACATCGATGCGCTGATGTCGCGCGCGGGCCTGCTGTTCCGCGCGTTCTTCTGGCAGCTCGCGGGTTATGTCGCCGGCGCGCTCGAGATCTATTGGGCGCTCGCGCTGCTCGGCCACCCGGTGTCGATCGGCGGCGCGATCGCGATCGAGGCGATGACGCAGGCGGTGCGGCATGCGGCGTTCATGGTGCCGGGCGGTCTCGGCGTGCAGGAGGCGACCGTCGTGCTGCTCGCGCAGATGTTCGGCGTCGGCCGCGAGGCGGCGCTGTCGCTCGCGCTCGTCAAGCGCGTGCGCGAGCTGCTGTTCGGCGCGCTTGCGCTCGGGTCGTGGCAATTCGTCGAGCTGTCGCGCACGCGGCGGCGGATTCGCAGCCATGCGCGGCGCGCGGCGCGCGTCGCGGCCGCCGAGGCGCGGCGCGAGCGGCAGGCCGAGCCCATGCTGTGAGCGCGCGGCCGAGCGGCGGGGCGCTTTCGTTCGGGCGTTGACTCGTGGGCGCGGCGGATCGATGGTCCGGTGGCTCGGCGGCTCGGCGGCTCGGCGGCTCGGCGGCTCGGTGGCTCAAAGGCGCGGCCCTCGTGCGCGCCCAGCGCTTCCTTCGGTGGCGATCCCTCGGCCATGCGGTCGACGGGTTTCCGATTTTCCTCCTTTCCCGCCCCGGCCCCGGGGGGAATCGCCCGCCCGCTCGCCGCGCCGAATCGTGCTTTCCGTGTGCGACGGCCGCGGTGCGTTATGCTTGCGCGCGTGTTCGATGTCACGCGCGAAGACGCGCCGTTTCCCGATGACGATGTTCCGATTCCGTATCCTCCCTGTCGCGATGCTCGGCGCGGCGCTCGCGCTCGCCGGTTGCGACGATCAGCAAAGCGAGCAGACCGTGCAGCGATTCAAGGATTTCTTCAACGCGATCAAGCCCGCGCCGCTGTTCCTCAAGGGGCTCACGCCCGGCGTGACGACCGAGGCCGAGATCCGCAGCCAGATGGGGCGGCCCGAGACGGAGCGCGCCTACACCGACGGCTCGAAGCGGCTCGAATACCCGCGCGGCCCGATGGGCAACGAGACGTACATGGTCGACATCGACGCGAACGGCCGCTTCGTCGCCGCGACGCAGGTGCTGACGGCCGCGAACTTCGCGAAGATCCGCTCGGGCATGACGCAGGACGAGGTGCGGCGTCTGCTTGGCAAGCCGACCGAGGTCGCGCGCTACCCGCTCAAGCCGGAGACGGTGTGGAGCTGGCGCTGGCTCGAGGACGGCGTCAATCAGGACGCGTTCTTCAACGTCCATTTCGGGCCGGATGGGCTCGTCTACACGACTTCGCGCTCCGACATCCTGAAGGGGCACTGAGCGCCGCTCGCCCGCCGACCCCGTCGGCTCTATCGCAAAAGCGACCCGAAACTTGCAAAAAAGCCGCAGACGGCGCGCGGCCGGCAACGCACGGAACCGACGTTTACCCCGCTAAAACAGTGCTGTGCGCGCCGCGCGCGGCGGCGTCGGTGTGATGTTGCAACGCAGCATCGCGCGTCACCGCCATTTGAGCGGTTTTTTTTCGCTTGCGACTATCCGCGTCAAACCGGCGCAGTCATCCGCGCGCCGTTCCCCCCCCTCACGATCACGGAGACAAGCGTGTTCCTATACGGCTTTGGTCCGCTCATCTGGGCGGGCACCGTGCAGACGATCGAGCTGTCGGTGCTGTCGCTCGCGGCGGCGGTGCTGCTCGGCCTCGCCGGCGCGATCGCGAAGCTCTCGCACAATCGCGTGCTGCGCGCGATCGCGACGGGCTACACGACGCTCATCCGCTCGGTGCCCGATCTCGTGCTGATGCTGCTGCTGTTCTACAGCATCCAGATCTGGCTCAACCAGTTCACCGATCTGATGAACTGGGATCAGATCGACATCGATCCGTTCGTCGCCGGCGTGCTGACGCTCGGGTTCATCTACGGCGCGTATTTCACCGAGACGTTCCGCGGCGCGTTCCTCGCGGTGCCGCGCGGTCAGCTCGAGGCGGGCAGCGCGTACGGGATGGGCGGGATGCGCGTGTTCGTGCGGATCATGTTTCCGCAGATGATGCGCTTCGCGCTGCCCGGCATCGGCAACAACTGGCAGGTGCTCGTGAAGGCGACCGCGCTCGTGTCGATCATCGGTCTCGCCGACATCGTGAAAGCCGCGCAGGACGCGGGCAAGAGCACGTTCAACATGTTCTTCTTCATTCTCGTCGCGGCGCTCGTCTATCTGGCGATCACGACGGCCTCCAATCTCGTGCTCAAGCAGCTCGAGAAGCGTTATTCCATCGGCGTGAGGCACGCGGAACTATGATCGAGATTCTCCAGGAATTCGGGCGCGCGTTCCTCTACTGGGACGGCCAGCGCGTGTCGGGGCTCGCCGTCACGCTGTGGCTGCTCGTCGCGTCGATCGCGATCGGCTTCGTCTGCGCGGTGCCGCTCGCGGTTGCGCGGGTGTCGAAGAAGCGCTGGCTGTCGACGCCCGTGCGCTTCTACACGTACGTGTTCCGCGGCACGCCGCTCTACGTGCAGTTGCTCCTCATCTACACGGGGATGTACAGCCTCGCGTTCGTTCGCGATCACGCGTTCCTCGACGCGTTCTTCAGGAGCGGCTTCAACTGCGCGATTCTCGCGTTCGCGCTGAACACCTGCGCGTACACGACCGAAATCTTCGCGGGCGCGATCCGCGCGATTGCGCACGGCGAGGTGGAGGCGGCGCGCGCGTACGGAATGGGCCCGTTCACGATGTATCGCCGGGTGATCCTGCCGTCTTCGCTGCGCCGCGCATTGCCGCTCTACAGCAACGAGGTGATCCTGATGCTGCACGCGACGACGGTTGCGTTCACGGCGACCGTGCCCGATATCCTGAAGGTCGCGCGCGACGCGAATTCGGCGACGTACATGGCGTTCCAGTCGTTCGGAATCGCCGCGCTGATCTATCTTGCGGTATCGTTCGCACTCGTCGCGGCCTTTCGTCGGGCCGAGCGCCACTGGCTCGCGTATCTCGCGGCCGGCCGTCATTGATTTCACTCCAGGGAGAGCCAGTTGGCAGAGACCACGACCACGAATGCCGCGTGCAAGCTCGAGGCACGGGACATCCACAAGCGCTACGGCGACAACGAGGTGCTCAAGGGCGTGTCGCTGAACGCGAAGGCGGGCGACGTGATCAGCATCATCGGCGCGAGCGGCTCGGGCAAGAGCACGTTCCTGCGCTGCATCAACTTCCTCGAGCGGCCGAACGCGGGTCAGATCGTCGTCGACGGCGAGACGGTGCGCACGAAGACCGATCGCGCGGGCAATCTCGAAGTCGCCGATCACAAGCAACTGCAGCGGATTCGCACGAAGCTCGCGATGGTGTTCCAGCACTTCAATCTGTGGTCGCACATGAACGTGCTGGAGAACGTGATGGAAGCGCCCGTGCACGTGCTGGGGATTTCGAGGCGCGAGGCGGAGGGGCGCGCGCGCGAATATCTGGAGAAGGTCGGTCTCGCGCCGCGGGTGGAGAAGCAGTATCCGTCGCATTTGTCGGGCGGCCAGCAGCAGCGCGTCGCGATTGCGCGCGCGCTGGCGATGCACCCGGACGTGATGCTGTTCGACGAGCCGACGTCGGCGCTCGATCCGGAGCTGGTCGGCGAAGTGCTGAAGGTGATGCAGAAGCTCGCGGAGGAAGGGCGGACGATGATCGTCGTCACGCACGAGATGGGCTTTGCGCGCAACGTGTCGAATCACGTGATGTTTCTGCACCAGGGTCGCGTCGAGGAGGAAGGCGCGCCTGCCGAGGTGTTCGGCGGCACGAAGAGCGAGCGCCTGAAGCAGTTCCTGTCGGGCAGCCTCAAGTAACGGCCGACGCGGCAGGTCGTGACGTCCGTGAATCGCCCAGGCAGCCCCGCGCGCACGATACAGGTGGCGATCGTTGCATTGCCGCCCGTGTCGATGTCGGGTGTCGGGCCGATCGTCGACGCGCTGAATCTCGCGAACGAGATCGACGGGCGTCTGCTGTACCGCTGGCGGGTGTGCTCGTGGGACGGACGTGCGGTGCCGCTTGCGGGCGGCGCGCAATGGCACGCGGACGCGGCGTTCAACGATGCGATCGTCTGCGACTGGCTGATCGTCGTGAGCGAGCGGTTCCAGCAGTTCGCCGACTACCGGCTTTTTCTCGCGAGCCTCGCGCGGGTCGGCCAGCGCACGCCGCTCGTGACGGGCATCCATCACGGCGTATGGTGGCTCGCGATGGCGGGGCAACTGTCGGGCTACCGGGTCAGCGTGAACTGGGAGACGTACCAGCAGTTCGCCGAACAGTTCGAGCGCTCGATCGTCACGCAGCAGATCTTCGAGATCGACCGCGATCGCGCGACATGCGCGGGCGGCCAGGCGAGCGTCGACTTCATGCTGGCGATGATCGGCCGCGACCAGGGGCCGGAGCTGGCGGAGCGGATTGCGGATGCGCTCGGCACGGGGCCGCTCAGAAGCGGCGAGGCGCGCCAGCGGATTCCATTCGTGACGGCGCCGGGCGAGCGGCACCCGCGGTTGAACGATGCGTTGCTGCTGATGGAGGCGAACATCGAGGACCCGCTCGCGACCGACGAGATTGCGGGGCTCGTCGGCGTGTCGCGCAGGCAGCTCGAGCGGCTCTTCAGACAATATCTCGGCGCGATGCCGTCCAAGTATTACCTCAATTTGCGGCTCCTGAAGGCCCGCACGCAGTTGCAGCGCACGAGCAAGTCCGTCGTGCAGGTGAGTCTTGCTTGTGGGTTTTCTTCTGCTGCGCATTTCTCCAATGCTTATCGGGAGCGGTTCGGGGTGACGCCGCGTGAAGATCGGCGGGCCTGGCTCGAGAAGCAGCATGGGGGCGTCGAGCCGCCTCGGGCGGGGGCGCTGGTCGAGCGGCCCAGCGATGGGGATTGAGTGGTCGTCGGGGCGTTTTTTTGTGGCAGTTTTGGGTGTTGCTTTTGGGGGGGCGTGAATGGCCTGTGATGTTTTCGGTCTATTGGCGTCGCCCCTCCCCGGGGCGGGGGTCACTTTTCTTTGTCTTGCCAAAGAAAAGTAACCAAAAGAAAGGCGCTTTTTCGGCCCCGGCCTACGTTGCCAGGCTCCAGCAAACTGGCACAGCCCCTAACGAGTCGCGTCAGACAAGAACGCCAAGGGGATCGCGCAGGGTCGGTGTCGTCGAACCGTTCACCAGAGCGGTATACCTCCCGCCGCTCCATCCTCGCTGCGCTCGGACGACGGGTACAGCGAATCGAGCGGGAAAGCTGGCGGGAAGAGGGAGCGTAGCTCCCTTTGCTGTCCGCCCAAGGACGCGCCTTTCTTTTGGTTACTTTTCTTTGGCAAGACAAAGAAAAGTGACCCCCGCCCCGGGGAGGGGCGACGCCAATAGACCGAAAACATCACAGGCCATTCACGCAACACACACAAATGACCGACCAAGAAACCATCCCCCACCGAAAAAGGTGGCAAAAGCCCCCTCCGATAAATCCCGTCGCAATTGCGCAAGACGCATCCCGCGACGTTGCCTAAACTTGAATCTGTTACCTCTTACGAAACGAAAGGAATCGTCATGAAGAGCCCGAACGTGTCCCGTCAGACTTTCGATGAAGTGATGGTGCCGGTGTTCTCGCCCGCGCCGTTCGTCCCCGATCGCGGCGAGGGCTCGCGCGTCTGGGACACGGAAGGCCGCGATTATGTCGATTTCGCCGGCGGCATCGCCGTCACCGCGCTCGGCCACGGTCATCCGGAACTCCTCAAGGTGCTCGACGAGCAAAGCCGCAAGCTCTGGCACATCGGCAACGGCTACACGAACGAGCCCGTCCTGCGCCTCGCGAAGCGTCTCGAATCGCTCACGTTCGCCGACCGCGCATTCTTCGCAAACTCCGGCGCCGAAGCCAACGAGGCCGCCCTCAAGCTCGCGCGCCGCGTCGCGTTCGAACGCCACGGCGCCGACAAGTACGAAATCGTGTCGTTTCTCCAGTCGTTCCACGGCCGCACGTTCTTCACCGTCAGCGTCGGCGGCCAGTCGAAGTACTCCGAAGGCTTCGGCCCCGTGCCGGAAGGCATCAAGCATCTGCCGTTCAACGACATCGCCACCGCCCAGGCCGCGATCGGCCCGAGGACCTGCGCGGTCATCGTCGAGCCGATCCAGGGCGAGGGCGGCGTCATTCCCGCCGATCCCGCCTTCCTCGAGGCGCTGCGCGAAGCGTGCGACGCGCACGGCGCACTCCTCATCTTCGACGAAGTGCAAACGGGCGTCGGCCGCACCGGCCACTTCTACGCGTACATGGACACGGGCGTCACACCCGACATCCTGACCACCGCGAAAGCGCTCGGCAACGGCTTCCCGATCGGCGCGATGCTCACCACCGAAGCGCTCGCCGCGCACTTCAAGGTCGGCGTGCACGGCACGACATACGGCGGCAATCCGCTCGCGTCGGCGATCGCCGACAAGGTCGTCGAGCTCGTCAGCGATCCCGCGCTCCTCGAAGGCGTCAACGAACGCAGCGCGCGCCTCACGGCCACGCTCGAAAAAATCAACGCGCGCTTCAAGCTCTTCAAGGAGGTTCGCGGCAAGGGCCTCCTGATCGGCGCCGAGCTCGTCGACGCACTCGACGGCCGCGCGAAGGACTTCGTGTCGGCCGCGGCCGAGCACGGCGTCATCATGCTGATCGCCGGCCCGAACGTGCTGCGCTTCGCGCCATCGCTCGTGATTCCGCTCGACGTGCTCGACGAAGGCCTCGCGCGCTTCGGGAAGGCCGTCGAGCAGGTGCTCGCCGCGCAAGCCGAAACCGCGTCGCGCTAAGCCGACCCTGAGCCGCCCCCAAGCAGCCCAATCGCTGACGTAGACAGGAACGACGATGCTCTTCGTACGCCCCGGCAAACTCGCCGATCTCGACGCGCTCGCGCAGATGGCGCGCACCGCGCAACCCGTGCTGCACTCGCTGCCGCACGACCGCGCGGCGCTCGAAGCGCGCGTCGCGCTTTCCGAGGACTCGTTTCGCGCGGAAGTCGACTTCCCCGGCGAGGAGTTCTATCTGTTCGTGCTCGAGGACAGCGCCACAGGCAAGCTGCTCGGCACCGCGAGCGTCGTCGCCGCGGCCGGCTACTCGGAGCCGTTCTACGCGTTTCGCAACGACGCGCTGATCCACGCGTCGCGCGAGCTGCACGTGAACCGCAAGATCCACGCGCTCACGATGTCGCACGAATTGACGGGCAAGAGCCGGCTCGCCGGCTTCTATGTCGATCCGTCGCTGCGCGGCGACGCCGCCGCGCACCTGCTCTCGCGCGCACGGATGATGTACATCGCCGCGAATCGCAGCCGCTTCACGCCCGAGGTGTTCTCGCTGCTGCTCGGCGTCACCGACGAGACGGGCGCGTCGCCGTTCTGGGAAGCGGTGGGCCGCAAGTTCTTCGGGCGCGACTTCGCCGCGGTCGAGATCGAATCGGGCGGCCGCAGCCGCACGTTCATCGCCGAAGTGATGCCGACCTATCCGCTCTATGTGCCGCTCTTGCCCGAAGCCGCGCAACGCGTGCTCGGCGAGCCGAACGAGCATGCGCTCCTCGCGTACGACATCCATCTCGAAGAAGGCTTCGAGCCGGACCGCTATGTCGACATCTTCGACGCCGGCCCCGTGCTGACCGCGCAGGTCGACCGCACCGCGTGCGTGACGAAGCACGCCGATCGCACGGTGCGCGAGGCGGCGCGCGCGCAAGGCGGCGCCACGTATCTGCTGTCGAGCGGGCGCGGCGACGCGTTCCGCTGCGTGCTCGCGGACTTGCCCGCCGACAGCGCCGACGCGCCGCTGCCCGCCGATGCGCGCACGGCGCTCGGCGTCGCCGACGGCGACACGGTGCGCTGCGTGCCGCTGCATCAGCGCGACGGCCAACCGGTGGACCAACCGACGGACCAACCAGGAGACGCAGCATGATCGTCGTTCGGGTCGTACAAACGGGCGACGTGGACGCGCTCGTCGCGCTCGCGCAGGAAACCGGACCGGGCCTCACCACGTTCAAGCCGGACCGCGACGCGCTCGCCGCGCGCATCGAGCGCACGCGCCGCACGCTCGGCAATCTCGCGCCGCCCGCCGAAGCCGGCTACTTCTTCGTGATGGAGGATTCGCAGTCGGGCGACATCGCCGGCGTATGCGGCATCGAAACCGAAGTCGGCCTCGCGCAGCCGTTCTACAACTACCGCGTGAGCACCGTCGTCCACGCGAGCCAGGATCTCGGCGTGTGGACGAAGATGTCGCTGCTGAACATCTCGCACGACCTGACGGGCTACGCGGAAGTGTGCTCGCTGTTCCTGAGCCCGCGCTACCGCACGGGCGGCGTCGGCGGCCTCCTGTCGCGCTCGCGCTTCATGTTCATCGCGCAGTTTCGCGAACGCTTTCCGGAGCGCATCTGCGCGGAGCTGCGCGGGCACTTCGACGACGACGGCACGTCGCCGTTCTGGCGCGCGGTCGGTTCGCATTTCTATCAGATCGACTTCAACGCCGCCGACTATCTGAGCTCGCACGGCCGCAAGTCGTTCCTCGCGGAGCTGATGCCGCGCTTTCCGGTGTACGTCGACCTGCTGCCGCAGGACGCGCAGGACGTGATCGGCGTCACGCACCGCGACACGCTGCCCGCGCGCAAGATGCTCGAAGCGGAAGGGCTGCGCTATCAGAACCATGTCGACATCTTCGACGCGGGCCCCGTGCTCGAATGCCACGTGTCGGATCTGCGCACGGTGCGCGAGAGCGTCGTCGTGCCGGTCGCGATCGGCTCGCGCGAAGGGCGCGAAGGGCAAGACAACGTGCCGCGCTCGCTCGTGTCGAACACGTCGCTCACCGATTTTCGCGTCGGCATCGCGCCGGGGCTCGTCGACGAAGGCGCGTTCACGCTGTCGGCCGAGGACGCCGCCGCGCTGCGCGTGAGCGCGGGCGATCCCGTGCGCGTGCTGCCGCTCAAACCGAAACAGGGATAACGAAATGACTGAACTCTTCATCGACGGCGCCTGGCGCGACGGCGCGGGCCCCGTCTTCGCTTCGCGCAACCCCGGCACGAACGAGCGCGTGTGGGAAGGCGCGAGCGCGTCGGCGGACGACGTCGAGCGCGCGGTCGCGAGCGCGCGCCGCGCGTTCGCCGCGTGGTCCGCGCTCGATCTCGACGCGCGCTGCGCGATCGTCAAGCGCTTCGCCGCGCTCCTCGTCGAGCGCAAGGAAGCGCTCGCGACGATGATCGGCCGCGAGACCGGCAAGCCGCTGTGGGAGGCGCGCACCGAGGTTGCGTCGATGGCCGCGAAGGTCGACATTTCGATCGCCGCATATCACGAGCGCACCGGCGAGAAGCGCACGCCGATGGCGGACGGCGTCGCGGTGCTGCGGCACCGTCCGCACGGCGTCGTCGCGGTGTTCGGTCCGTACAACTTCCCGGGCCACCTGCCGAACGGGCACATCGTGCCCGCGCTCATCGCGGGGAACACTGTCGTGTTCAAGCCGTCGGAGCTCGCGCCCGGCGTTGCGCGCGCCACCGTCGAGACCTGGCGCGACGCGGGGCTGCCCGCGGGCGTGCTGAACCTCGTGCAGGGCGAGAAGGACACGGGCGTCGCACTCGCGAACCATCGGCAGATCGACGGCCTCTTCTTCACCGGCAGCTCGGACACGGGCACGCTGCTGCACCGGCAGTTCGGCGGCCGGCCCGAGATCGTGCTCGCGCTCGAGATGGGCGGCAACAATCCGCTCGTCGTCGCCGACGTCGAGGACATCGACGCGGCCGTTCACCACGCGATCCAGTCGGCGTTCCTGTCGGCGGGGCAGCGCTGCACGTGCGCGCGCCGGATCCTCGTGCCGCACGGCGCGTTCGGCGAGTGCTTCCTCGCGCGCTTCGCGGACGTCGCATCGAAGATCACGGCCGACGTCTACGACGCCGATCCGCAGCCGTTCATGGGCGCGGTGATCTCCGCGCGCGCGGCGTCGCGCCTCGTCGCCGCGCAGGCGAAGCTCGTCGGGCTGGGCGCCGCGCCCATCATCGAGATGAAGCAGCGCGATCCGGCGCTCGGCTTCGTCAACGCGTCGATCCTCGACGTCACGCCCGTGCGCGAGCTGCCCGACGAGGAGCACTTCGGCCCGCTTGCGCAGATCGTTCGCTACACGGATCTCGACGACGCGATCGCGCGCGCGAACGATACCGCGTTCGGCCTGTCGGCGGGCCTGCTCGCCGACGACGAAAAAGCCTGGGACACGTTCCGCCGCGCGATCCGCGCCGGCATCGTGAACTGGAACCGGCCGACCAACGGCGCGTCGTCCGCGGCGCCGTTCGGCGGCGCGGGCCGCTCGGGCAACCATCGCCCGAGCGCGTACTACGCGGCCGATTACTGCGCGTATCCGATGGCGTCGGTCGAGAGCGCGCAATTGCAGATGCCCGCGAGCCTGTCGCCGGGCCTTCATTTCTGAGCAGGATGCGACGATGAACGCTAAGGAAGCCAATTTCGACGGGCTCGTCGGCCCGACCCATAACTACGCGGGGCTGTCGTTCGGCAACGTCGCGTCGCTGTCGAACGAGAAGTCCGACGCGAACCCGAAGGCGGCCGCCAAGCAGGGGCTGCGCAAGATGAAGCAGCTCGCCGACCTCGGCTTCGCGCAGGGCGTGCTGCCGCCGCAGGAGCGGCCGTCGCTGCGCCTGTTGCGCGAGCTCGGCTTCTCCGGCAAGGACGCCGACGTGATCGCGAAGGCCGCGAAGCAGGCGCCCGAGCTGCTCGCCGCCGCGAGCTCCGCGTCGGCGATGTGGACCGCGAACGCGGCGACGGTGAGCCCGTCCGCCGACACGAGCGACGGCCGCGTGCACTTCACGCCGGCCAACCTGTGCAGCAAGCTGCATCGCGCGATCGAGCATGAAGCGACACGCCGCACGCTCGCCGCGATCTTCGCGGACGAAACGCGCTTCGCGGTGCACGACGCGTTGCCCGGCACGCCGGCGCTCGGCGACGAGGGCGCCGCGAACCACACGCGCTTTTGCGCGGAATACGGCGCACCCGGCGTCGAGTTCTTCGTGTACGGCCGCGCCGAATATCGCCGTGGGCCGGAGCCGACACGCTTCCCGGCGCGCCAGACCTTCGAGGCGAGCCGCGCGGTCGCGCATCGCCACGGCCTGCGCGAGGCGGCGACGATCTACGCGCAGCAGAGCCCGGACGTGATCGACGCGGGCGTGTTCCACAACGACGTGATCGCGGTCGGCAACCGCGACACGCTGTTCTGCCACGAGCGCGCGTTCGTCGACAAAGCGGCCGTGTACGACGCGCTCACCGCGTCGCTCGGCGCGCTCGGCGCGCGGCTGAACGTGATCGAGGTGCCGGATCGCGCGGTGAGCGTCTCCGACGCGGTGGGCTCGTACCTGTTCAACAGCCAGTTGCTCACGCGCGAGGACGGCCAGCAACTGCTCGTCGTGCCGCAGGAGTGCCGCGAGAACGCGAACGTAGCCGCGTATCTCGACGCGCTCGCCGCCGGCAACGGGCCGATTCGCGACGTGCGTGTGTTCGATCTGCGCGAGAGCATGAAGAACGGCGGCGGGCCCGCGTGCCTGCGGCTGCGCGTCGTGCTGAGCGACGACGAGCGCGCGGCGGTGAAGCCGAACGTGTGGATCGGCGACACGTTGTTCGCGTCGCTCGACGCATGGATCGACAAGCACTACCGCGACCGGCTGTCGCCCGCCGATCTCGCCGATCCCGCGCTCCTCGACGAATCGCGCACCGCGCTCGACGAACTGACGCACATTCTCGGCCTCGGCTCGCTCTATGACTTCCAGCGCTGATCCCGGCCGCGACGCCGCCTGGCTCGACGATTTCCTCGCGCTGACGCTCGCGGGCGAAGCGCCGCGCGCGGATGCGGGCGAGTGCGCGGCGCACGCGGTGCGCTGGCGCTGGCTCGGCGACGGCCTGCTGCAGTTCGAGCCTGTCGACGCGGCGCAGCGCATGCAGAGCGTGCTCGTTTCGGCGGGCGTGCACGGCGACGAGACCGCGCCGATCGAGCTGCTGTCGATGCTCGTGCGCGACATCGCGCGCGGCGCGCTGCCGCTGCGCTGCCGGCTCCTCGTCGCGCTCGGCAATCCGGGCGCGATGCGCGCGGGCGAGCGCTATCTCGACGACGATCTGAACCGGCTGTTCGGCGGCCGGCACGCGTCGCTCGCGACGAGTCGCGAAGCGCCGCGCGCCGCGCAACTGAAGGCGGCCGCGTCGGCGTTTTTCGCGACGGCGGGCCGCGCGCGCGGCGCGCGCTGGCACATCGACATGCACACGGCGATCCGCGCGTCGGTCTTCGAGCAGTTCGCGCTGCTGCCGCACACGGGCGAGCCGCCGACGCGCACGATGTTCGAGTGGCTCGGCGAAGCGAAGATCGCGGCGGTGCTGCTGCATACCACGCGGGGCAGCACGTTCTCGCACTTCAGCGCGCAGACGTGCGGCGCGCTCGCGTGCACGCTCGAGCTCGGCAAGGTGATGCCGTTCGGCGCGAACGATCTGTCGCGCTTCGCGCCTGCCGACGCGGCGGTGCGCAATCTCGTGTCCGGCCGCCGCGAAGCGGCGCGCGGGGTGCTGCCGCGCGTGTTCACGGTCGTCGACCAGATCACGAAGCGAAGCGATGCGCTCGAACTGTTCGTCGCGAAGGACGTGCCGAATTTCACGCCGTTTGAGCAGGGCACGCTGCTCGCGCGCGACGGCGATTACCGCTACGCGGTGCGGCACGCGCAGGAGCGCATCGTGTTTCCGAATCCGTCGGTGAAGCCCGGCCTGCGCGCGGGGCTGCTCGTCGTCGAGACGACGCGCGACACATACGCGGCGCTCGCGTGAAGCGCGGGACACACCGGGCCCGGCCCGATCCGGCCCGGCGTGTCTCGCGCGTCAGCGGCCGAGACCTTCGGCCGCGAGCGCCTCCTTGACCTTCGGCCGCGCGGCCACCCGCTCCATGAACGCGACGAGATGCGGGTACGGCGCGAGCGGGATGCGCAGGAGATTCGACCAGTTCGCGACCGCGAACAGATAGGCATCCGCGACCGTGAAGCCGCCCGTCAGATAGTCGCGCGTCGCGAGATGCGCGTCGACTTCCTTCAGGCGACGGTCGAGCTTGTCGAGACATTGCTGCCGCGTCGAGTCGGCGGTGTCGGCGCGAAAGAGCCACGGGCTGTACGTCTTGCCCAGCTCGGAGCTGACGAACGTCAGCCATTCGATCACCTCGTAGCGCGCCGCCGTGCCGTGCGCGGGAATCAGCGCGCCGGCGCCCGCGAGGTCGCCGACGCGCTGCAGCAGCGCGGCCGCCTCGGTATGGCGCGTGCCGTCGTCGAGCTCGACGAGCGGCACGTAGCCGCGCGGCGACACCGCGTAGTAGTCGCTGCCGTCGGACGCGATGCGATGCTTCGACAGATCGACCTTGACGCTTTCGAACGGCAGGCCGGCTTCGGTGAGCGCGATGCGGATGGCGAGCGAGCATGCGCCGGGCGAGTAATAGAGCTTCATGAGTGAGCGTTTCCTTGTCGTGACGATTGAGCCGGGGAGGGCGGCCGCGACGGCGCGCCCGGAATACGCCGTTAAAATAGCAGCGACCGACTCCGGCGATAACCGGCAAGACGCCAAACGATGCATGCAGAAACGCAATACGAACTGACGGCCATCGACATGCAGACCGTGCTCGCGCTCGTGCGCGCGGGCACGCTCGCGGAGGCGGCGCGACGGATGAATCTCGATGCGTCGACCGTGTTCCGCACGGTGCAGCGCATCGAGCGCGGCCTCGGGCAGCGGCTCTTCGAGCGCTCGAAGCGCGGCTACCGGCCGACGCCGCTCGGCAGCCGGCTCGCGCAGCACGGCGAGCGGATCGAGGCGGAGCTCGACGCCGCGCGCGTCGCGGCGGGCACGGATACGGCCGCGCTGACGGGCACGGTCCATGTGACGACGACGGACAGCGTGCTGTCCGGGCCGCTGCTGAACGCGCTCGGCGGGCTTGCCGCGCGGCATCCGGCGCTGCGCTTCGATCTCGACACGAGCAACGGCCTCGCGAGCCTCACGCGGCGCGACGCGGACATCGCGGTGCGCGCGACGAAGCGCGCGCCCGGGCATCTGATCGGCCGCGCGGTCGGCCCGTTGCGCATCGCGGTGTTCGCGCACGCGTCGAGCCCGCTGCGCGCCGGCGATTTCGACGCGCTCGCGCAATGCGATTGGGCGGCGCCCGACCTCGCGCTGTCGAACCATCCGTCGGTGGGCTGGCGCCGCCGCCGCTATCCGGACGTCGAGCCGCGCTATCGCGTGAACAGCGTCGTGTCGGTGTGCGAGCTCGTCGCGGCGGGCCTGGCGATCGGCGTGCTGCCGATTTTTCTCGCGAAGGCGTACCCGGGCATCCGGCGGCTCAGCCCGCCGCTCGACGACGCGCAATCGCAGCTCTGGGTGCTCGCGCATCCGGACGCGCGTCACCTGCCGCACGTGTCGGCCGTCTACTCGCATCTGTGCGCGGCGCTTGCCGACGCGCTCGCCGACGACGGCGGCGACGCATAGCCGGGCGAGCGCGGCGCATGCACGCCTTGCGCGATTGCGACATCCTCTTGCGACTTCCGCCCGGGCCGCGCGGCGCATGCGTCGCGGCGGCGCTCGAGCGAGGGTTCGACGGCTCGGCCCGCGCGAGACGGTACAATCGCGACCTTGCGGCTGTTGCGCCGCATCACGGCCGCCCCGCGCGTTTGTCCGGAAATTTCGGCGCTGCAATGATGCGGCGGTCCGGTCGTTGACTGACATTGTTCGTTCAAAGCGAGGAGAACACCTGATGAAGTTGAACTGGCGGAAGATGGCCGCGCACGCGGTGGTGACGGCCACGGCCCTGGCGGCAGGCAGCGCGTTCGCCGCCGACCTGAAGGAAATCCGCTTCGGCGTCGAGGCGTCGTATGCGCCGTTCGAGTACAAGACGCCGGACGGCAAGCTGGCGGGCTTCGACATCGACATCGGCAACGCGGTGTGCACGAAGCTGAAGGTCAGGTGCGTGTGGGTGGAGAACGCGTTCGACGGCCTGATCCCGGCGCTGCAGGCGCGCAAGTTCGACGCGATCAACTCCGACATGACGATCACCGAGCAGCGTCGGAAGGCGATCGATTTCACCGATCCGATCTACACGATCCCGAACCAGTTGATCGCGAAGAAGGGCAGCGGCCTGCTGCCGACGGTGGCGTCGCTGAAGGGCAAGCGCATCGGCGTGCTGCAAGGCACGATCCAGGAAGCGTATGCGAAGAAGCGCTGGGCGCCGGCGGGCGTCGAAGTCGTGCCGTACCAGACGCAGGATCTCGCGTATGAAGACCTGAAGTCGGGCCGTCTCGACGCGACGTTCCAGGATTCGGAAGCCGGCGCGAAGGGCTTCCTGTCGAAGCCGCAGGGCGCGGGCTTCGCGTTCGCGGGCGATCACGTGAGCGATGCCGAGATCCTCGGCACGGGCGTCGGCTTCGGTCTGCGCAAGAACGACGCGCAACTGAAGAGCGCCGTCAATCAGGCGCTGAAGGAACTGAAAGCCGACGGCACGATCGACGGCCTCGCGAAGAAGTACTTCAGCGTGCCCGTGACGCTCAAGTAATGCGCCCGGCGGGCGGCTCGCCGCCGCGCGGCGATGGGCTCGAACCGGCCGGCCGCGCAAGCGGCCGGTCTTGTTTCAGGGGCGTGGTGCGGCAGCGTGGGGCGATCGCCGCGAGTGGGCGAGCGGCGAGCGAGCGACGGGCGCAGCCATGCGGCCGCGCAGCCACGTAGCCGCCGGCGTCACGCGCCGCTCAGCCCGTTCGGCGTGTCGATCGGCCGCTGCTCGGCCATCGGCGCATCCGCGCGCAGATGCGCGTCGCTCGTCGCGCGGCCGCGATAGTCGGTCCAGCACTTGCGATCGGTATCGTAGAGCTTGCAGCGCCGCGCGGTGTCGAAGTACCAGCGCCAACTGAAGTGCTGCACGACGATGCGCCCCGGCAGCATCGCCTCGAGCTTCGCCTGCGCGTCCTTCAGCCCGTACAGCGGAATGCTCATGTCGACGTGGTGCGCGGTGTGCTCCATGATGTGATGCAGCAGGCCGCCGATGCCGTACGAGAACGTGAGGTGCAGCGTCGTCGACACGAACGGCGCGGCGCGCGACCACTCGGCGCGGTTCGCGTGCCACGAGATGCGCGGATCGGTGTGGTGAACGTAGACGACGAAGCCGATCATCGAGCACCAGAACAGGAACGGCACGGCAACGCCCGTGACGAGCAGCAGGAGCGTCGACTGCTGCGTCGCCGCGGCGATCCAGACCACCGCGCCGATCCACAGCGCGGCGAAGCCCGTGACGAGCAGGCAGTCGCGCCGGAAGATCGGCCGCGACGCGCCGAGGTAGGCCTTCGTCGGAAAGTACATCCGCAGCCACCAGATTTCGACGAGATAGTAGAGCCCCGGCGCCCAGCCGCTGCGATAGATGCGATCGAGGAAGCGCTGCGTGGGCGACAGCGCCGCGTATTCGTCGGGCGTGCGCGGCGCCCATACGAAATCGAAACCTTTCAGGTTCGTGTAGCCGTGGTGGACGACGTTGTGGCCGACCTCCCACAGGCTGTACGGCGTGAGCGACGGCAGGAACGCGATGCGGCCGAGCCAGCGGTTGAGCCGGTGATTCGGCGTGAGGCTCTGGTGGCATGCATCGTGGCCGATGATGAAAAGACGCCCGGTGATGAAGCCGGCCGCCATCCCGCAGACGATCTTCACGATGCTCGACGCGGCGAGCAGCGCGCCCGCCAACGCGGCGAGGAGCAGCAGATAGTCGACGGCGAGCAGCACGATCGAGCGCGCGATCACGCGTTCGCCGAACGGCGTGATCCATGAGCGGATGACCTTGCGGTGCGGCATCGGCTCGTCGACGCGAATGGGGTTGGAAGAGTCGTTCATGGAATCGATCACACAAAGAGACATCGATGCGCCGTTTCCCCTTGCTCCGCGTTCCGCGGCGAAATCGCGGCGGCGGGCGAGGGCGGCGCGACGCGTCCGGCAAGCAAACAAGCGGCCGGCCCGCGCGGGAATCGAACCCCCGCGCGATCCGGCTGCAACAAAAGCGATGCCGTCCCGCGCGGGACGGCATCGGCGACAGGCAAAACGGCTCGCCTATCGGGACATCATGTTCATGCCGACGTTGTGCATGACCCAGACCGTGCCGAAGATCAGGATCAGCGCGGTCAGCACCGTGTAGCTGAACGCCATCACGTTCCAGCGCTGGCTCGATGACGTGTTCATGTGCAGGAAGTACACGAGGTGCACGACGATCTGCACGGTGGCGAGCACGGCGAGCGACACGAGCGCCTCGCGCGGCGGCAGCACGCCGCCCATCACGAGGCCGAACGACGCGGCCGTGAGCAGTACCGACAGCAGGAAGCCCGCGATATAGCCGCCGACGGTGCCGTGCGCTTCATCGCCGTGGGAAGGATGCGAATGGGCCATTTAGATCACGCTCGCAAGATAGACAAAGGAAAAGACGCAGATCCAGACGATGTCGAGGAAGTGCCAGAAGAGGCTGAGGCAGGTGAGCCGGCGGATGTCGCGCTCGGTCAGCTCGGGGCGGCGCAGCGCCTGCGCGGCGAGCACGGCCATCCACAGGAGGCCCGCCGTCACGTGCAGCCCGTGCGTGCCGACGAGCGTGAAGAACGACGACAGGAACGCGCTGCGCTGCGGTCCCGCGCCCTCGGCGATCAGGTGCGAGAACTCGCGCAGTTCCATCGCGAGGAACGCCGCGCCGAGCACGAACGTCACCGCGAGCCAGCCGAACACCGCGCCGCGCTGCCGCTTGTGCGCGCCGATCATCGCGAAGCCGTACGTGATGCTCGAGAGCAGCAGCGCGGCGGTTTCGAGCGCGACGCCGGGAATGTCGAACAGATCCCGGCCGGTCGGGCCGCCCGCGAACTGGTTGCCGAGCACCGCGAACGTCGCGAACAGCGCGGCAAAGAGCACGCAGTCGGTCATCAGGTACAGCCAGAAGCCGAACACCGAATGCGACGGCGGATGACCGTGCGATGCCGCGTGGTCAAGCATCATCGTGTTGTGCGACATCAGTTGGCCTCCAGTTCGACTTCGGCCGGCTGCGCGGCAACGCGCGCGCCGGCGCGCTTTTCTTCGATCTTGCGGACGGTGTCGGCCGGGATGTAGTAGCCGTCGTTGTCGCCCGCGCTATACAGGACCACCGTCGCGACGATGCCGACGAGCGACGCGATCGCGAGCCACCAGATATGCCAGACGAGCGCGAAGCCGAGCACGAGGCTGAGCACGCCGATGACGAAGCCCGCACCCGTGTTCGACGGCATGTGGATGTCCTGGTAGACGACGTTCTTGCCGGCGCCGATGCCGATGCCGTGCTCCTTGCGGTATGCGAGCTCGTCGAGCGCGTGCACGGTCGGGATCACCGCGAAGTTGTAGACGGGGGGCGGCGACGACGTCGCCCATTCGAGCGTGCGGCCGCCCCACGGGTCGCCCGTCGTGTCGCGATAGCCGGGCTCATTGCGGTTGCGCACCGCAACCCACACCTGCGCAACCTGGTGCAGCACGCCGATCGCGATCAACGCGACGCCGCACGCGGCGACGATGAGCCACGGATGCCATGCGGGGTTGTCGTAGTGGTTCAGGCGGCGCGTCATGCCCATGAAGCCGAGCACGTAGAGCGGCACGAACGACACGTAGAAGCCGATGAACCAGCACCAGAACGCACGCTTGCCGAGCTTTTCGTCGAGCTTGAAGCCGAACGCCTTCGGGAACCAGTAGTGGAAGCCGGCGAGATAGCCGAACACGACGCCGCCGATGATCGCGTTGTGGAAGTGCGCGATCAGGAACAGGCTGTTGTGCAGCACGAAGTCGGCGCCCGGAATCGCCATCATCACGCCCGTCATCCCGCCGAGCGTGAACGTCACCATGAAGCCGATCGTCCACAGCACGGGCGCGGTGAACTCGATGCGGCCGCGGTACATCGTGAACAGCCAGTTGAAGATCTTCACGCCGGTGGGGATCGCGATCACCATCGTCATGATCCCGAAGAACGCGTTCACGTTCGCGCCCGAGCCCATCGTGAAGAAGTGGTGCAGCCACACGAGGAACGCGAGCACCATGATCACGCACGACGCGTAGACCATCGTCTTGTAGCCGAACAGCGGCTTTTTCGAGAGCGTCGCGATCACTTCCGAATAGATGCCGAACGCGGGCAGCACGAGGATGTACACCTCCGGATGGCCCCACGCCCAGATCAGGTTCAGGTACACCATCGCGTTGCCGCCGGCGTCGTTCGTGAAGAAGTGCATGCCGAGGTAGCGGTCGAGCGCGAGGAGGGCGAGCGCAACCGTCAGGATCGGGAACGTCGCCATGATGAGGACGTTCGAGCAGAGCGCAGTCCACGTGAACACGGGCATCTTCATCATCGTCATGCCGGGCGCGCGCATCCGCAGGATCGTCACGAAGAAGTTGATCGCGGTGATCAGCGTGCCGACGCCGGATATCTGCAGCGCCCACAGGTAGTAGTCGACGCCCACGCCCGGGCTGAACTGCAACTCCGACAGCGGCGGATACGCGAGCCAGCCCGTCTGCGCGAACTCGCCGACGATGAGCGACACGTTCATCAGCAGCGCGGCGACGGCCGTCATCCAGAAGCTCAGCGAGTTCAGGAACGGGAACGCGACGTCGCGCGCGCCGATCTGCAGCGGCACGATCAGGTTGAAGAGCCCGACGAGCAGCGCCATCGCCATGAAGAAGATCATGATGACGCCGTGCGCGGTGAAGATCTGGTCGTAGTGGTGCGGCGGCAGATAGCCGGGGCCGTTGTACGCGAGCGCGAGCTGCAGGCGCATCATCACCGCGTCCGCGAAGCCGCGCAGCAGCATCAGCACTGCGACGATGATGTACATCACGCCGATCTTCTTGTGGTCGACCGACGTGAGCCACTCGGTCCATAGCCATTTCCAGCGCTTCGTGTAGGTCAGCGTGCCGACGACCGACAGCGCGACGAGCGCCATGAACGCGGCCGCGCCCATGACGATCGGCTGATCGAACGGGATGGCAGAAAGCGTCAATTTACCGAACATGCATTACCCCTTCGTCCGACAGGCGGCGTCCGTCAGGTCGAGGACGTGGCCGTTGTTGTACTTCGCGATGATGTTGTGAAAGAGCCGCGAATCGACCGTCGAGTAGTAGCGCACGGGCTGCTTCTCGCTCGGCTGCGCGAGCTGGCCGTATGCGGTCATGTCGAGCCGGTCGGCCGATGCGCGCACCTTCGCGACCCACGCGTCGAACGCGTCGCGCGATGTCGCGAGCGTGCGGAACTTCATGTCCGAGAAGCCGCGGCCGCTGTAGTTCGCGGAAATGCCGGTGAAATCGCCCGGTTCGTCGGCGATCAGGTGCAGGCGCGTCTGCATGCCGGCCATCGCGTAGACCTGCGTGCCGAGCTGCGGAATGAAGAACGAGTTCATCACCGAATCGGACGTGATCCGGAAATTGATCGGCGTGCCGACGGGCACCGCCAGTTGGTTTACCGAAGCAATGCCGAGATCGGGATAGACGAAGAGCCATTTCCAGTCGAGCGCGACGACCTCGACGTTGATCGGCTTCACCGACGATTCGAGCGGCCGGTACGGGTCGAGCGCGTGCGTCGTCTTCCACGTGAGGATGCCGAGAAACAGGATGATCAGCGACGGAACCGTCCAGATCACGATCTCGATCGCGGTGGAATGCGCCCACTTCGGCGCGTAGGTCGCGTTGCGGTTCGATGCGCGGTAGCGCCACGCGAACAGCAGCGTGAGGAGGATCACCGGCACGACCACGATCAGCATCGCCCACGTCGACGTCGCGATCAGCGACTTCTCCGCGGCGCCCACCGCGCCTTTCGGATCGAGCACGTGCAGCTCGCTGCATCCGGAAAGTCCCGCGACGAGCCCTAATCGCAGGATCGCGGACGCTCTACTCGTTATTCTTCGGACCATTGAATTTGCCTAAGTTGTGATGAAGCGGGCCTACCGAGGCGCCGAAACGCATTCGGCGCATGCGATGCGACATCCAGTCGCTTTGGCGGCGGAATGTAGCGGAAATCCGCGGGACGCATGTTGACGATTCGCAAACAACAAGTAGGGCAAGGTCTTGATCTGCGTTCAGACGAACCCGATGCGAGACGAAAATGCGCATCGGAACGCGGTATCGGAGAAAATGCCGACGCGCCGGGCGCGCGCCGCGCCCGCGCGCCCGCGGCCCGGCAATCTTGTGCTGAATCAACGGGAATGAAGATCGGCGAGCGAACGGCGGCCGCGGCATGTACCTTCGAAGAGGCGACCCGTCAGGCCGCGTCCCGAATCACGAACCATTCCGTCCTTCCGATGCAAGACCTTTCAACCGAGCTGAAACCCGAGCTGAAGCTCGACGATCCGTTCGTCGACGCCGTTCACACGGAATTCGTCCAGTTGCTCGACGCGGCCGCGCGCGCGGACGACGCGCATTTCCTGCAGGCGTACGACGCCTGGATCGATCACTGCCGGCAGCACTTCGAGCGCGAAGAGCGCTGGATGGCGAGCACGAAGTTCGGCCCGCAGTATTGCCATGCGGCCGATCACGACGAGGTGCTGAAGGTGGCGGCGGCCGTGCGCGACAAGGTTGCGCGCGACGCGCAATTCGAATTGGGCCGCCGGTTGCTGGCGGAGGTATCGGAATGGTTCGACCATCACGTCCGGACGATGGACTCGATGATGGTCTCCCACCTGAAGATGCTGAACTTCGTGATGGTCGACGCGCCGACCGAGGTCTGACGCGATTCTGCTTTCGTCGATCGCGACATCGCGAGGGCCAGGGCTAGGGCCAGGGCGCGGCGCTCGGCCGCCGCGTCCGCGCGGGACGAACGCGCAGCGGCGATCGGCATTCGGGCGCGGGCCTTCAGCGCGCTCGCGCGATCGATTTCGACGGCATCGCGACCGTGAATTCATGCATCTTCTCGGCCGGGCTCAATCCGTTCTTCGGCGGCGGGCCGACGAGATCCGCGAGCGTCGCGCCGTCGAGTTCCTTGAAGTACGCGCGCAAGGCGCTGTCGAGCAGCCGCTCGAGCCGGCATTTCGCGGCGAGCATGCACGTGTTCGTGTTCCGGTCGAAGCACTCGACGAGGCGGAAGTCCGTTTCGGATGCGCGAATCACGTCGCCGATGCCGATGCGCGCGGGCGGCATCGCGAGGCGTACGCCGCCGCCCCGGCCGCGCGTCGTCTCGAGCGTGCCCTGGCGTGCGAGGCTGTTGACGATTTTCGTCAGGTGATTCTTCGACACGGCGTGGCGTTCGGCGAGCTCCGCGATCGTGATGAGCCGATCCGGATTCGCCGCGCAGTACATCAGCACGCGCAGCGTGTAGTCCGTGTATTCAGAGAGTCGCATACGTGGCAAAAAGATGCATGTCTTATGTTGCTGTCGAGGGTGGCGCGCTATAACATGCGCAATACATGCACTTTATATAGTGAACGGCTGCATGTTGCAAGCCGGGCGAACGCTGTGCGCGTCTTCCGGCGAATGGCGGGCGTTCCGCACCGGTCGCGCGCCGCGTCTTCCTCCCTTCAAGGACCATGGCTCGAAGAGCGCGCGGCCGATTCGTTCGAATGGACGTATCTGGCGGCGGGACCGTCGCAGTGGCGCGTGCAGATCGCGAAGCGCGACGGCGGGTTCGGACGCGACGCGGGCGAAAGCTGCGGCCCGGGCGGCGGCTGCGGCGGTTAAGACGCACGTCGCGACGGGATGCGGCGCGGTGCCCGCGGGCGGCGCCGCGTCAGAGACCGAGCGTCAGCATCGCCGTCTCCGACATGCGCGACCGGTCCCACGGCGGATCGAACACCATGTCGACGTTGACTTCGCCGACGAACGGCAGCGCGAGCACCTTGTCGGCGACTTCGTCGGCGAGCGTTTCGCCCATTCCGCAGCCGGGCGCGGTCAGCGTCATCCTGATCGACACTTTCACGCGGTCGTGCTCGGCAGGCTCGATCGTGCAGCCGTAGATCAGCCCGAGCTCGACGATGTCGACCGGGATCTCCGGGTCGTAGCAGGTCTTCAGCGTCCGCCAGACGAATGCTTGCGCGTCGTCGGGCGATACGGGGCCGTCCGGCGCGTCGGCCGGCTCGGGCGGTGGCCTGCCGATCGCGTCGGCGTCGTCGCCGCGCAGCCGCACCATCTGGCCGCCGACGACGAGCGTGAAGTTCGTGCCGAGCGCCTGCGTGATGTCGGCGACGGTGCCCGCGGGCAAATCGAGCGGCGCGCCGGACGGCACGCATTCGACCCGCACCCGCCGCCGCAGGACGACTGCTTCTCTCGAATGTCTCATGATGCGCGCGGCTCCGCTTCGGAAGGGGCGGCCACGCGCGTGTCGAGCGCGTGCGCGAGCGCATGCCAGCCGAGCAGCGCGCATTTGATCCGGCTCGGGTAGCGTTGCACCGCGACGAGGCTCTCGAGCTTGCCGAGAGACGCTTCGTCGTGCACGGCCTGGCCGGTGAGCACCGCGCGGAAACGCTGCTGGAGCTCGCGCGCGGCTTCGACGTCACGCCCGATCACGGCCTCGGTCATCATCGACGCGGACGCGATGCAGATCGCGCAGCCGTGGCCGTCGAAGCGGATGTCGCCGATCCGGCCGCCTTCGATGCGCAACTGGACTTTCAGATCGTCGCCGCATTGCGGATTGTGTCCGCGCGCTTCGTGCGTCGGCTCGGCAAGCCTGCCGAAGTGGCGCGGCGCACGCTTGTGCTCGACGACGAGCTCCTGATAGAGCGTGCTTTGCGCATCATCGGGAACGGTGTGGGACGCAGCCGGATTCATCTCAGTACCTTCAGTGCTTGCGCGACGCCCGCGACGAGGCGCTCGACTTCGTCGTGCGTGTTGTACAGCGCGAACGACGCGCGCGTCGTCGGCCCGCAGCCGAGCCGGTCGAGGAGCGGCTGCGCGCAGTGAAAGCCCGTGCGCACGGCGATGCCGCGCTCGTCGAGCAACGTGCCGATGTCGTGCGGATGCGCGCCGTCGGCGACGAACGACACGATCGCCGACGGCGTGTGCGGCGCGAGTACGGTCACGCCGTCGAGCGCCGCGAGGCCCGCCGCCGCGTGCGCGCGCAGCGCGCGCACGTGGGCGTCGATGCGGGCGCGGCCGATCGCGTCGATATAGTCGGCGGCGGCCGCGATTCCGACCGCGCCGGCCACGTTCGGCGTGCCGCCTTCGAGTCGCGCGGGCAGCGCGTCGAACGTCGCGTCCGTCTCGCCGACCCAGCTCACCATGTCGCCGCCGAAGCGCAGCGGAACGAGCCGCTCGAGCGCGTCCCGGCGGCCGACGAGCGCGCCCGTTCCCATCGGCCCGTACATCTTGTGGCCGGAGAACGCGGCGAAGTCGCACGCGAGCGCCGACAAGTCCGGCACGTCGTGGCCGACCGCCTGTGCGGCGTCGAGCACCGTCAGCGCGCCGGCCGCTCGCGCGATGGCGAGCAGCGCTTCATAGGGCGGCCGCTCGCCCGTCGCGTTCGAGCACGCCGTGACCGCGAACACGCGCGTGCGCGGCGTCAGCAATCGTTCGAGATCCCGCACATGCAGGCGGCCTTGCGGATCGGGATGGAGGATTCGCAGTTGCGCGCCGCAACGGCGCGCGGCCATCTGCCACGGCACGAGATTCGCGTGATGCTCGAGCGCGCTGACGACGATCTCGTCGCCTTCCTGCAGCACGGCGCGCGCGTGGCCCGCGAGCGACAGCCCGTGCGCGACGAGATTCAGCGCATCGGTCGTGCCCGACGTGAAGACGAGCAGGTGATCGTCGCTCGCGCCGACGAAGCGCGCGAGCGTGTCGCGCGCGCGCTCGTAAGCGTCGGTGGCGCGCTGGCTGAGCGTGTGGACGCCGCGGTGAACGTTCGCGCGGTCGCGCTCGTCGAAGCCGCGGATCGCGGCGAGGACGGGCTGCGGCACGTGCGTCGTCGCCGCGTTGTCGAGGTAGGCGAGCGGCGCGCCGTTCACGCGCTGCGCGAGCGCCGGGAACGCGCTCGCCATCGTGGCCGAACGCAGCATGTCACCCATGATGCGCCTCCCCTTGTTCGGCGAGATGCCGGGCGACCTCGCGCGCGAGCAGCGCGTCGCCGCCGAGCGCCTCCAGCCTGCCCGGCGTGTCGATGCCGCGCGCGAGCGCCGCGTGCGCGATGCCCGCGACGATCATCGCCAGCGCGTCGCGGCGAGCGAGGCCGCGCTGGCACGCGTAGAAGAGCGCGTCGCCGGGCAGCGCGCCCCACGTCGCGCCATGCGCGGCCTGCACGTCGTCGTGATGAATGTCGAGATGCGGCCGCAGCACGACGCGCGGCTCGCCGCCCGTCGGAATGCCGCTCAGGCGTTGCCGGAGGTCGGCGCCCGACGCGCCGGCGGCGATCGACGAGAACGCGTTCGCGACGATCTGCGCATGGCCGCTCGCGAGCGCGAGCGTATCGATCGCGCTTTGCGTATTCGGCGACGCATGCATGGCGCGCACCTGCTGTTCGAGCTTCGCATGCGCGGACGCGAACAGCGCGCCGGATGCGCGGCCCAGCGCGCGCTCGCCGCGCAGATCGAGCACCGTGCGTTGCAGGTGGTACTCGCTGCCCGACGCGAGCAGCGATTGCCGGTATTGCGCGTCGCGCTCGAGCCGCACGTGCACATGATGCGAGATCCGGTCGCGTGCGCCGGGCGTCGCAACGCGCAGATGGTCGAGCGACGCGCCGGCGCCGAGCCGCACGTATGCATGCAGGTTCTGCGTGATCGGGCCGTCGCGGCCGGCGGCATCGTGCTCGTGCGATTCGACGAGCACGCAATGCCCGCCGGGCAGCACGTCGATCACGACAAGCGGCGCTTCGACGCTCGCCTGCGGCAGCAGCCGCAATTGCAGCATCACGGGCGCGCGATGCGCTGGGCCGCTGCCGACGCGCAGACGCAAGCCTGCTTCGCACAGCGCGCGATGTGCCCAGAAAAACGGTGCGGCGTCGTCTTCGGACGACGTCGGCAAGTCTGCGAACAATGCGGCGCGCTCGGCGCAATCCGCGGCGCTGAGCCAGCATGCGTCGACCTGTTCGAGCGAGCCGGAGCCGACGGGCGCGAGCAGCCAGCCGGCGTGCGCGGCGGCGCGCGGCGGTTGGGCCGCGCGCGCGTGGCCGGCTTCGCCGCCGAGCCATGCGTCGGCCGCGGGCGGCGGCAGATGGCGGAATGATTCGTTGCGGCGCGAGATCCAGCCGTGTTCCGCGAGCCGCGTTCGCGCGGCGATCCGTTCGGTGTCTGTCGTCGTCATCGTGTCAGGCCTGCGCGAGCGCGTCCGTGCGAACGAAGCCCTTTGCCGCGATGTCGCGGGCGAGGGCGAGGTCGCCGGATTCGGCGATGCGCCCGCGATCGAGCAGCAATACCGCATCGGGCGCGAGCGATTCGATCATCTGCAGATAATGCGACACGATCACGAACGCTGTGCCTTGCTCGCGCAGCCGGCCGATCAGGTCGACCGCCGCGCGCACGCCGTCGACGTCCATCCCCGAGTCGATCTCGTCGAGCATCGCGAGCCGCGGGCGCAGCAGCGCGAGCTGCAACAGCTCGTTGCGCTTGCGCTCGCCGCCCGAGAAACCTTCGTTCATCGAACGGTTGAGCATCGCGTCCGGCAGCCCGACGCGCGCGGCGGCCGCGCGCGCGTCGCCGAGAAAGTCGAGCGCGGTGTCGCCGCGCGCCTCGCGCACCGCGTTGAGCGCCGTGCGAATGAAGAGATTGTTTTTCACGCCGGGAATGTCGGGCGGCGCCTGGAACGACAGGAACAGGCCGGCGCGCGCGCGCTCCTGCACGCTCATCGCGAGCAGGTCCTGCCCGCCGAACCGCACGTGGCCGTGCGCCACGCGATACGCGGGATGGCCCGCGAGCGTCATGCCGAGCGTGCTCTTGCCGCTGCCGTTCGCGCCCATCAGCACGACGAGCGCGCCTGCCGGCACGGCGAGCGACACCGATTGCAGCACGCGGCGCTTCGCGACGTCCACGCTCAGGTCGAATGCCTGCAGCAAGGGTTCGGATCGATTCATGGTGATTCCTTCGTTCGTCATGGGTGGGGATCAGCCGACGGCGCCTTCGAGCGACACCGCGAGCAACGCCTTCGCCTCGAGCGCGAACTCCATCGGCAGCGCTTCGAGCACCGCCTGGCAGAAGCCGCCGACGATGAGCGCCGCCGCTTCCTGCGGATCGATGCCGCGCTGCTGGCAATAGAAGAGGCGATCTTCGGAGATGCGCGTCGTCGTCGCCTCGTGCTCGACGACGGCGTCGCCGCGCGCGCTCTCGACATACGGGAACGTGTGCGCGCCGCATCGCGGGCCGATCAGCAGCGAGTCGCACTGCGTATGGTTGCGCGCGCCTTCGGCCGTGCGCGCGACGCGCACGAGCCCCCGGTAGCTGTTCTGCGCGCGGCCCGCGCTGATGCCTTTCGAGACGATCCGGCTGCGCGTGTTGCGGCCGAGATGGATCATCTTCGTGCCGGTGTCGGCCTGCTGGCAGTGGTTCGATACGGCGATCGAATGGAACTCGCCGCTCGATTCGTCGCCGCGCAGCACGACGCTCGGATACTTCCACGTAATCGCGGAGCCCGTCTCGATCTGCGTCCATGCGATCCGCGAGCGCGCGCCCGCGCAGAGCCCGCGCTTCGTCACGAAGTTGTAGATGCCGCCGACGCCGTTCGCATCGCCCGGATACCAGTTCTGCACGGTCGAGTACTTGATGTGCGCGTCGTCGTGCGCGACGAGCTCGACGACGGCTGCGTGCAGTTGGTGCTCGTCGCGCTGCGGCGCCGTGCAGCCTTCGAGGTAGCTGACGTGACTGCCGGGCTCGGCGATGATCAGCGTGCGTTCGAACTGGCCGGTGTTCTGCGCGTTGATCCGGAAGTACGACGACAGCTCCATCGGGCAGCGCACGCCTTCCGGCACGTAGACGAACGAGCCGTCGGAGAACACGGCCGAGTTCAGCGCCGCGTAGAAATTGTCGGCGGGCGGCACGACGGTGCCGAGATAGCGCTCGATCAGCTCGGGGTGATGCTCGACCGCGTGCGAGAACGAACAGAAGATCACGCCCGCTTCGGCGAGCTGCTCGCGAAACGTCGTGCCGACCGACACCGAATCGAACACCGCGTCGACTGCGACGCCCGCGAGCCGGGCGCGCTCGTGCAGCGGCACGTTCAGCTTCTCGTAGGTTTCGAGCAGCTTCGGGTCGACGTCGTCGAGGCTCTTCGGGCGGTCCTTCAGCGATTTCGGCGCCGAATAGTACGACTGCGCCTGGAAATCGATCGGCGCGATGCGCAGCTTGCCCCAATCGGGCGGCGACATCGCAAGCCAGCGCTCGAATGCGGCGAGCCGCCATTTCAGCAGGAACGCCGGTTCGCGCTTGCGGCGCGAGATCTCGCGAACGACGTCTTCGTCGAGGCCGGGCGGCAGCGAGTCGGATTCGATGTCGGTCACGAATCCGTGCCGATACGTTTGTTCGAGCGCTCTCGCGAGCGGCGTGGGTTGATCGACGTTGAGCATGGGCGAATCCGTGTAGAGCAGGGCGGCCGCCTCCGTGCGATTCGATGTGCAACGCGCGGCGCGACTCGGTTCGGTCTGTAGCCTTAATTGTGGTATATGTTATGCATCTATTTGACGGGCCGCAAGCTGCGGGATGGAGACCCTGCTTCGAGTCGTGTCTTTATCGCCGGGAAGCGGCTGAGAAGCGGCTGAGAAGTGGCTGAGAAGTGGCTGAGAAGCGGCCGGAAAGTGATCGGAAAACGAAGCGGCGCGGCCTCTTGACGCCATGCACGGGGAATGCGTATCCGGGCGACGCGGTTTCTCGCCGGACGTCGCGACGAAAACGGCCGAGCCGGAACAACTTCGGAGTCCGTCTCGATCGAGCGGCGCTCCGGCGGTTCAACCGGCCTTGCCGTCGATGCGCGGCGACGTCAGATAGCCGGTGTAGCGCAGCGCATACACGGCGAATGCCGCTATCCAGCACGCGCCGGCGATGTCGATCCAGACACGCGTCGCGCCGGGCGCGATCCACGGTGCGAACACGCGCACGAGCGCGGCCGCGATCAGCAGCCAGTAACACGCGATTTCGGCCGGCCCCGCGCGCAGCGGCCGGCCCGTATGGCCGAGCGCGGTGCGTGTGATCATCGCGACGATCGCGCCGCCGATCACGCCAACCGTCAGCGCATGGATCGCGAGCGAATGCGGCGCAACGCCGAGCGCGGCGAGCGCGAGCATCGCGAAACCCACCGGCACCCACGCATACGCAACGTGCAGGATCCACAGGATCGGCCGCGCGCCGACGCGCCACGAACGCCAGCCAACGATGCGCGTTGCGTGCAGCGCCGCCGCGGCAAACGCGACGGCCGCGACGATCGCACCCGGCAATCGGGACGCGTCCGCGCAGAGCGCGAGCACCGTGACCGGGGCGGCGAGCGTCTCGACGAATTTCCAGCGCTTCGCGGTGAAGCCGGGAATCGCGTTCATCGTGAACGTCGGCACGATGCGGCCCGCAATCACGACGACGAACAGCATGACGAAGCCGACGGCCGCATACGCGGCCTGCAGCGCGAGATCGAGGCGCCCCTGCGCGGCCCACCAGTGGAAGAGCGCGTTGAGCGCGCCGAACAGAAAGAGCGCGACGGTCAGGAACACGTTGCGATGATTGCGCGCGGCGAGCAGCACGCGCAGCAGGATGATCGCGGTGATCGGCAGGAACGCGGAGTCGACGACGGCGGCGAGCGGCTCCGGTCCCGCCCAGACGAGCAGGCGGCCGGCCGCCCACAGCAGCCATAGTGCGGCGAGCTGCGCGCCGTGCGGCGTGTCGCGCGAGGTCCACGCGCGGATTGCCGTGAGCAGGAAGCCGACGATGATCGCCGCGGAGAATCCGAACACCATTTCATGGACGTGCCACGCGAGGCCGCTCATCGTGGATGACAGGCCGGCAACCGGATGGCCGCGCAGCGACGCGAGCCAGAGCGCGATCGAAACGATCCCGAAATAGGCGCCGCCGAGATAGAACGGCCTGAAGCCGAGCCGCAGCACCGGCAGGCCGGTGGGTTGTCGAGACGGTTGCGGGGGCGCGAGCGGAATCTTCAAGTTGGTTCTCCAGTAAGATGTATTTATTATGTATCTTAATGCGTGAATCGATGCGGGTCCAATGCTCGCGCGCATGGAGATGCCGGCGGC
Organism: Burkholderia sp. MSMB1589WGS; assembly: GCF_001636105.1. NCBI lineage: Bacteria > Pseudomonadati > Pseudomonadota > Betaproteobacteria > Burkholderiales > Burkholderiaceae > Burkholderia > Burkholderia sp. MSMB1589WGS. Next base: position 750,171 of record NZ_LNJT01000007.1, on the reverse strand, counting down.
GAAGACGCCGTCGATATCCGGCATTGCGGCAATTTTGATCCGCATCAAACGATGGTCAGGAAAACGGATCATGGCGCACGTGCGGCACAGCGCCGCATGAATGCGAAAGCGCCGCACGGACTCGAACAAATGGCACAACGCGCGCGAGTCGCGCCATAGGCGTTTGCAGGCGACATGCATCGCGCGCGGTTGCGATAGCGCGCGGGCGTCGCGCAATTGGTGCGGCGTGGGGAAGATTTCGATGTCGTGGTTGACGATTGATCTCGCTTAAGTATCGGGCCGAACGATCCGTATACAGAAACGAGACCGAAACAGTCGTCTTATCACATCGAAAAGGGGCAAGAATGAGCAAGCAAGTATTTGGACCTGGAATGCGCCTGATGGCGCGCATGAAGCTGCCCAGGAAGCTCGCGATTCTCGCCGTGCTGTTCATCGCGCCGCTCGTCGCCGCACTCTACGCGACGCTCGCCGTCGCTCTGCACGCCTATGCGACGACGCAGGGCGAGCGTGACGGTATCTCGATCCTCGAAACGACGCAGGATCTGTTGAAGGCGGTGCAGGTGCGGCGCGGCGCGGGCGCCTCGGTGCTCGCGGGCAACGAGGCGATGCGCGCGAAGTTCGATGCGGCGAGCGCGAGCGCCGATCGTCTCGTCGCGACGCTCGAGCAGCAGGTGCGCGGCACCGGCCGGTTCGACGTCGTCGCGCCCGTGGGCGCGCTCGCGAGCCGGTACGGACACGCGGCGACGGGCGGGCTCGGCACGTCCGCCGCCGCGCTGTTCGATTCGCACACCGACGTGATCCACGCGATCTTCCTGTTCGAGAAGGACCTGGCGGTCGCGTCGCAGCTCGGCGCCGATCCGGATGCGTCGAACTATCACCTGATCGACTCGGTGTTGTTCGTGCTGCCGGGCACGGCCGAGACGGTCGGCGTGCTGCGCGGCAAGGGATCGGCCGCGCTGAGCGGCGGCTCGCTCGGCGACGCGGACAGGCGCGAGCTCGCCGTGCGCGCGGGCGGCCTCGCCGAGCAGATGAGCATGATTCGCCATCATCTCGAGCGCGTGAAGAACATGCTCGGCGCAAACACGCTGGATGGCGTCGATCTCGGCGCGGTTGCGGCATTTCAGCGCGCGGCGGCGTCGCTCGCGGGCGGCGGTGCGTCGATCGACGCGAAGAGCTATTTCCAGCAGGGCAGCGATGCGATCGACGCGCTGTATCGCGTGCACGGCGCGCTCGCGCAGCAGCTACGCGAGCGCCTCGCGGCGCGCGCGCACGCCGAGCAGATGAAGGTGGCCGCGATCATGACGCTGAGCGTCGTGCTGGTTGCATGCGCGCTCTATCTTTTCGTCGCTTTCGCGATGTCGACGCACGAGGACGTCGCGCAGTTGTCCGGCTGCATGCGCGCGGCGGGCGACGGCGATTTGCGCGCGCGCCTCGCGGTGCGCGGCGGCGACGAATTCGCTTTCATCAAGCGCGGTTTCAACGCGCTGCTCGACGTCTGGGCGCAGACGCTGACCGAGACGCGGCGCGTTGCCGATTCGGTGATGGTCGGCAGCCAGCAGATCGCAGCCGGCAATCTCGATCTGTCGGGCCGCACCGAGACGCAGGCGGCGTCGCTCGAGCAGACGGCGGCGAGCATGGAGGAGCTGACGTCGACCGTGCGCCACAACGCATCGAACGCATCGCATGCGAGCACGCTGAGCGCCGAGGCGTCCGAGCGCGCGGCGGACACCGGGCGGATCGTGACGCACGCGGTGGCGCTGATGACGAAGATCCACGACAGTTCGAGCCGGATGGCGGAGATCGTATCGGTGATCGAAGGCATCGCGTTCCAGACCAACATCCTCGCGCTGAACGCGGCCGTCGAGGCGGCGCGCGCGGGCGAGCAGGGCAAGGGCTTCGCGGTGGTCGCGGGCGAGGTGCGCTCGCTTGCGCACCGCAGCGCGACCGCCGCCAAGGACGTGAAGGAGCTGATTCACGAATCGATTCGTCACGTGACGGACGGCGCGTCGCTGTTCACGCGCGCGGACGATGCGATCCGCAGCGTGAACGCCTCGATCAGGAGCGTCGATACCGTCGTCAGCGAAATCGCGAAGGCGTCCGAGCAGCAAAGCGACGGGATCGAGCAGGTCAACGCGGCGATCACGCAGATGGACGAAGTGACGCAGCGCAATGCGGCGCTCGTCGAGGAATCGGCGGCCGCGAGCGCGTCGCTGCGCGAACAGGCCGAGCACATGGGAAAACTCGTTGGGCACTTCGTGCTCGCGTAGCGGGCGGACAGCTCGTCAGCGTATACGTGTGCCGCCCGGCCGGCGGCACGCGCGCGACATCGGAGGTTGATTTGCGTCAAGTCCGTCCGAGCCGCGCGCCCGACAATGGAACGCTGGCGTTTCGCGCGGCATGCCAGGGTATAGCCAGGGTACAAGCAGATGGACATGACAACGCATTCGAATGACGGCGCGGATACGATCGCGCCCGCTCTCCACCACGACGTGTCCGCGTTCGCGGACGTTCAGATCTCCGAAGCGCTGATCCGGCGCTTCGACCGGCAAGGGCCGCGCTATACGTCCTATCCGACGGCCGACCGGTTTTCCGACGCATTCGACGAACACGCTTACCGCGAGCATCTGTCGCGCCGGGCGTCGGCCGAGCGCAACCCGCCGTTGTCGGTCTACCTGCATCTGCCGTTTTGCGAGTCGCTCTGTTACTTCTGCGCGTGCAACAAGATCATCACGCAGGATCACACCCGGACGAGCGCGTATGTCGACTACCTGATCCGTGAAATGGAGCTCGTCGCGCCGGACCTCGGCCGCGACCGTCTGACGACGCAACTGCATCTGGGCGGCGGCTCGCCGACGTTCTTCGCGATCGACGAGCTCGCGCGCCTGATGCGCGCGCTGCGTGGCCATTTCGAATTCGCGCCGCATGCGGAGCTCGGCGTCGAGATCGATCCGCGCACGGTCGACGAGCGCACGCTGCAGTCGCTCGCGGCGCTCGGCTTCAACCGGACGAGCTTCGGCGTGCAGGACTTCGATCCGTCGGTGCAGGAGGCGGTGCATCGAATCCAGCCGCTGCCGATGGTCGAGCGCGCGCTCGCGGCGAGCCGCGCGGCCGGGTTCGAATCGGTCAACATCGATCTGATCTACGGGCTGCCGCGGCAGACGCCCGCGAGCTTCTCGCGCACGCTCGACGAGGTGATCCGGCTGTCGCCCGATCGCATCGCGGTCTACAACTACGCGCATCTGCCGAGCCGCTTCAAGGCGCAGCGCCTGATCGTCGAATCGGAGCTGCCGGCCGCCGAAGACCGGCTGCGCATCTTCATCGAATCGACGCGGCGGCTGCTCGACGCCGGTTACGTGTACATCGGGCTCGATCACTTCGCGAAGCCGGTCGACGAGCTCAGCAACGCGTTGCGCGAGCGCAGCCTGCACCGCAATTTCCAGGGCTATACGACGCAGGCCGAATGCGACCTGGTCGGCTTCGGCGTGTCGGCGATCGGCAAGGTCGGCGCATCGTACAGCCAGTCGACGCGCTCGCTGAAGACGTATTACCGCCAGCTCGACGCCGGACGCCTGCCGATCGAGCGCGGCTTTGCGCTGACGCCCGACGATCTGCTGCGCCGCGAAGTCATCATGACGGTGATGTGCAGCACGCCCGTCGATTTCGCGGAGATCGGCCGCCGGCACGGCATCGATTTCGCGCGGTATTTCGCGTCCGAGCTCGCGCAGCTCGAGCCCTATCGCGACGCGGGGCTGCTCACGATCGACGCGGAGCGCATCGCCGTGACGCCGAAGGGGCGCATGTTCGTGCGCGCGATCGGCATGGTGTTCGACGCGTATCTCGGCCGGCCCGCCTCGGCGTCCTATTCGAAGTTGATCTAGGGTCTGTTGACATACGAAATCGCATGTGCGTTCCGTATGTCAACAGACCCTGGTGATGAAGGTGGCGTGATGAAGGAAAGCAAGATTCCCGTGCAGGACTTTCTCGCGCGGTTGCCGATTTTCAGCGTGCTGTCGCGCGGCGAGCTCGACAATCTCGCGCGCGGCACGATGCGCGTGCAGGTGCCGCGCGGGCAGACGGTGTTCAGCCGCGGCGATCCTTGCGGCGGCTTTCACATGATCGTCTACGGCCAGATCAAGCTGAGCTCGTTCTCGCCGCTCGGCATCGAGAAGATCGTGCGCCTGCTCGGGCCGGGCGACAGCTTCGGCGAAGCGGTAATGTTCATGGACAAGCCGTATGCGGTGACGGCGAAAGCGCTCTCCGACACGCTGCTCCTGCACGTGACGAAGGCCGTCGTGACCGAGGAGCTCGATCACAACCCAGCGTTCGCGCGCCGGATGCTCGCGAGCCTCAGCATGCGCCTGCATCAGCTCGTCGTCGATGTCGAGACGTATTCGCTGCGCTCGGGCACGCAGCGCGTGATCAGCTACCTGCTCGAGCAGACCGACGCGCCCGTGGAATCCGGCCTGCAGATCCGGCTCGAGACGGGCAAGAAGGCGATTGCGTCGCGCCTGAATCTCACGCCCGAGCATTTCTCGCGCGTGCTGCGCGATCTGTGCACGCGCGAGCTCGTCGTCGTCAACGGCCGCGACATCTTCATTCCCGACGTCGACCGGCTACGCTCGGAGATGCAGTACTGACGCCGACGCGACGCGCCGCCGGATTCGCGCGTAGCGCCGCCATGCACCGAGCATGTTGAGCGCGAGCCAGCCGGCCGACACGCCGAGCGCGACGGCGGCCGGCCGCGCGAACGGCGCCGGCGCGACGCTCGCGGCGGCGAGCAGCAGCAACGCGGCGACGTGCGCGAGGAACTGCGGGCGCGCGGCGCGCTCCGGCAACATGTCCTTGACCTTCGGCATCGCGGGAATCGTCGTCTCGCTCGACTTTTGCGCGTGATACCACAGCAGGAACGGGATGATCTTGTAGAGCATCCCGTTGATCGCCGACCACGCGCCGCCCACCATCAGCAGCACGCCGACCGTCACCGCGACGTCTCGGCCGCCCGCGGCCGCGTTCGCGATCCACAGCACGCTCGCGCATCCGACGCTCGCCGTCGCGGTGCGCCAGAACAGCGTCGTCGTGTCGGCTTCGGGGCGCTTGCGCGTCCAGAGCAGGTAAAAGGTCCACGCGGCGTATCCCGCGTACAGCGCGTAGAGCGTGAGCCGGATCGCGTCGGAGGCGAAGCCGCGGCGATCGCCCGGACCGAACGCGGCGGCCGATGCCGCAACGAGCGCCGCGAACACGCCTGGGCCGAACCACCGCGCGGCGGCGCGCGGATAGGGCTCGGTCGCCTGGAACATCGGGATCAACTGGTACGAGATGCCGGCCGTCAGCAGCCCGACCCAGCCGGCCAGCCCCCAGGTCGCGTGCAGATCGACGAGTCCGATCGAGAAGAAGGGCAGATGCCCGCCGAGCGCGAACCCGAGCGACACGCCGAGCGCGCCGGTTCCCGCGAGCGCGAGCCACGCGAGGCGCACGGTGCGCAACACGCTTGCGGCGCCTGCCGGCATGCGCCGCCGATGTTGCGCGAAGCCGAGCGCGCAGACGAGCAGGAACCACAGGAGCGCCGCGCCGAGCAGCAGCGCGGCGGGCGCGAACAACACGGGCGCCGCGCCCGCGAACGCCGCCGCGAGCATCAGCGTGCCGAGCGTCAGGCACGCGTGGATCGCGGTTGCGTTTGCGACGGGCGATGCGATCCGGATGCCGGCTGCGACCGACATGATCTGAATCATCGCGCCGACCATCGTTGTCGCGAGCATCCCGAGCGCGCACAGATGCGTGAGCGCGAGCGCGGCGGGCGACCAGCGCGACGCGAGCGCATCCGGCCCGGCCCACAGCAGCAAGCCTGCCGCGACGATCGCGAAGAGCGGCGCGCTGACGAAGAAGCGCAGCGGCACGCTCAGCGCGGGGGAGTGGTCGAGTTCGAGTTTGCGCTGCATGGCGGAAAGAATGCGCTCGGCGAGGGGCGCCGCGAACGGGGGCGGCCGGCGCATCGCGCGCCAGCGCATCAACGACGCGCGGCGACGCGACGCACCCATGTTTCGGCATTCTGATCATAACCCCGGATCGAGGCGCGATCCGGACCGAGACCTTGACGCCGATTAAGGCGATGCCAACACATTCGGCCGCACACTTACGCACCAGGCGTAAGCCGGCTTTTCAGGAATTTGCCGTGTCCGTGTCCGTCGTCAAAACCGCATTCAAGAATCTCGTGATCAAGGGCAGGTCGCTGCTGCCGATTGTGCAAGGCGGGATGGGCGTCGGCGTGTCCGCGCACCGGCTTGCCGGCGCGGTCGCGTCGCTTGGCGCGTTCGGGACGATCTCGAGCGTCGACCTGCGCCGCCATCATCCCGACCTGATGGCGCGCACCGGCCGCTCGCGCGATCGCGCGCTCATCGACGCGGCGAACCTCGAAGCGCTCGATCGCGAGATCCGCGCGGCGAAGTCGCTCGCGAACGGCTGCGGGCTCGTCGCCGTCAACGTGATGCGCGCGTTGTCCGAATACGCGTCGTATGTGCGCCAATCGTGCGAGAGCGGCGCGCATGCGGTCGTCGTCGGCGCGGGGCTGCCGCTCGACTTGCCCGAGCTGACCGCCGATTTTCCCGACGTCGCGCTGATTCCGATCCTGTCGGATGCGCGTGGGATCGGGCTCGTGCTGAAGAAGTGGATGCGCAAGAACCGCCTGCCCGACGCCGTCGTCATCGAGAACCCGCGCTACGCGGCGGGCCATCTCGGCGCGCCGACGACAGACACCCTGAACAACCCGAATTTCGCGTTTCCCGCGGTGCTCGAAGGCACGTTCGCGCTATTCAGGGAGCTCGGCATCGAGCGCGAGCGGATTCCGCTGATCGCGGCGGGCGGCATCCACAGCCACGAGCAGGCGCGGCAACTGTTCGCGCTCGGCGCGAGCGCGGTGCAGCTCGGCACGCCGTTCGCCGTGACCGAAGAGGGCGACGCGCATCCGAACTTCAAGAAAGTGCTCGTCGAGGCGGGGCCGGACGACATCGTCACGTTCATGAGCGTCGCGGGCCTGCCGGCGCGCGCGGTGCGCACGCCGTGGCTCACGAACTATCTGGAACGGGAACGGAAGCTGCAGCGCGCGGCGAAGCCGCGCAAGTGCCTCGTCGGCTTCGATTGCCTGCAGCAATGCGGGCTGCGCGACGGCATCGAGAAGCACGGGCAGTTCTGCATCGACACGCGGCTTGCGTTCGCGCTCGCGGGCGACATCAAGCGCGGGCTGTTCTTCCGCGGCTCGGAAGTTTTGCCGTTCGGTCACGAGATCCGTTCCGTGCGCGAGCTGATCGACTATCTGCTCACGGGCGTCAGGCGCGCGGCCGCCGCGGCGCTCGCACCCGAGCCGGTGCGTGCGCCGCTGCCCGCACTCGGCTGACGGCGCCTCGCTTCGGGCGACGCCCGTTTCCGCCGCTCGCCGGCATGCCGCGAGCGGTTTCTCGTTTCTTTGATGGAGCCGTCATGCCATGACGCAAAGCAGTCACTTCGCGACGGGCGCCGCGCCGATCGAACTCGTGTGCCCGGCGGGCAGCCTGCCCGCGCTGAAGGCCGCGGTCGACAACGGCGCGGACTGCGTGTATCTCGGTTTTCGCGACGCGACGAACGCGCGCAACTTCGCCGGCCTGAACTTCGACGCGCAGGCGATCGCGGCCGGCATCCGCTATGCGCGCGAGCGCGGCCGCAAGGTGCTCGTCGCGCTCAACACGTATCCGCAGCCGGACGGCTGGACCGCATGGCGGGAAGCGGTGGCCCGCGCGGCCGACGCGGGTGTCGACGCGATCATCGTCGCCGATCCGGGGCTCATGCGCTTCGCGCGCGAGCGCTACCCGGAGCTGCGGCTGCACCTGTCGGTGCAGGGCTCGGCAACGAACTACGAGGCGATCAACTTCTATCACGAGCACTTCGGCGTGTCGCGCGCGGTGCTGCCGCGCGTGCTGTCGCTCGCGCAGGTCGAGCAGGTGGCCGAGAACACGCCGGTCGAAATCGAGGTGTTCGGCTTCGGCAGTCTGTGCGTGATGGTCGAAGGGCGCTGCGCGCTGTCGTCGTACGCGACGGGCGAATCGCCGAACACGCGCGGCGTGTGCTCGCCCGCGAAGGCGGTGCGCTGGCAGAAGACGCCCGACGGCCTCGAATCGCGGCTGAACGGCGTGCTGATCGATCGTTACGAAGACGGCGAGAACGCCGGCTACCCGACGCTCTGCAAGGGGCGCTTCAAGGTCGCGGACGAGAGCTACTACGCGATCGAGGAGCCGACGAGCCTGAACACGCTCGAGCTGCTGCCGAAGCTGATGCAGATCGGCATCCGCGCGATCAAGATCGAAGGCCGCCAGCGCAGTCCCGCGTACGTCGCACAGGTGACGCGCGTGTGGCGCGAAGCAATCGATCAGTGCGCGGCGAACCTCGCGCGCTACTACGTGAAGCCGGCGTGGATGACGGAACTGAACAAGGTCGCGGAAGGGCAGCAGCATACGCTCGGCGCCTACCATCGGCCGTGGAAATGACACGCACGACGGCGCACGCCTGAATGCGGGAGCCAGGATCATGAAAATTGCTTTGGGGCCGGTGCAGTACTACTGGCCGCGCGTCGCGACGATGCAGTTCTATCAGGCGATGGCGGAGACGCCCGTCGACATCGTGTATCTCGGCGAGACCGTCTGCGCGCGCCGGCACGAGCTGCGCTTCGCGGACTGGATCGAGATCGCCGACATGCTCGCCGAGGCCGGCAAGGAAGTCGTGCTGTCGACGCAGGTGCTGCTCGAATCGGGCCGGGACCTGAAGGCGATGCGCGAGATCGCCGGGAACGGCCGCTATCTGGTCGAGGCGAACGACATGGGCGCCGTGCGCAGCAGCGCGGCGTGCGCGTTCGTCGCGGGGCCGTGGCTGAACGTCTACAACCCGCCGACACTCGCGATGCTCGCGGAGCTCGGCGCGCGGCGGTGGGTGATGCCGCCCGAGATGAGCGAGGCGGGGCTCGCGCAGATGCAGGCCGAGCGGCCCGCGCATCTGGAAACCGAAGTGTTCGCCTACGGGCGCATTCCGCTTGCGTTTTCCGCGCGCTGCTTCACCGCGCGCAATCGCAATTTCCCGAAGGACAACTGCCAGTACGTGTGCATGGAGCACCCGGACGGCCTGCCGCTGCACACGCGCGAAGGTGAGCCCTTCCTCGTGCTCAATGGCATTTCGACGCAGTCCGCGCGCGTCTACAACCTGATCGGCGAGATCGACGCGTTGCGTGCGCTGAACGTCGACGTCGTCCGGTTGAGCCCGCAATCGCAGCACATGGCCGAGGTGGTCGACGCATTTCACGGCGTGCTGAACGGCCGCGCGAGCGCGCGCGACGCGCTCGCCGCGCTGCACGACAGGATGCCGGAGACGTCGTGCAACGGTTACTGGTACGGCAAGCCGGGCCTCGAGCACGTCGCGCATTGAAGCCGCGGCTCGGCCCTTGCCGCGTCGCTTCGAACTGGATGATGAGGAATCCCCGATGAACGCCCCGATCTATCAATTGCCGCCCGCACTCGGCAAGCTGCTGTCGAAATTGCCCGCGTATCCGGGCGCGCTCTTGTTCGCGAGCGGGATCAATCTCGTGCTGCGCCGGCATTTGCCCTCGGAGACGCTCGCGCTGCTGGACGATCGTCCGCTGCGCATCCAGGTGAAGGATGCGGGCGTCGCGTTCGATTTCGTCTGCCGGCGCGGAACGTTTTCGGCGCTGTCGGGCGGGCGAGACGTCGATCTGACGATCGGCGCGACCGCGTACGACTTCTATCTGCTGTCGCAGCGCCGCGAAGATCCCGATACGCTGTTCTTCAGCCGGCGCCTGACGATGGAAGGCGATACCGAGCTGGGTTTGCTCGTGAAGAATTCGCTCGACGCGATCGATCTGTCGGTGTTTTCGCTCGAGCGATGGCTGCCGTCGCGGCTGTTCCGCCAGCAGCCGGTCGGGCGCGGCGGGATGTCGGACTGAGGATGACGGACTGAGATGCGCGCGAGCCGGCGAACGGGCGATCAGGAGACCGGAATGAATCACGAAACGAAAGTGCTGCCGATCGTCTATTCCTGCTCGGGATGCTCGAACGTCGCGCAACTCGCGAATCATGTCGCGGTGCGGCTCGACCGCGGCGGCGACGCGGAGATGTCGTGCATCGCGGGCGTCGGCGGCGACGTGCCGTCGCTCCTGAGGGTCGCCCATTCGGGGCGGCCGATTCTCGCGATCGACGGCTGCCCGCTCGTGTGCGCGAAGAAGAGCCTCGCGCGGCACGGGATCGCGCCGGACGCGCATTTGCAGCTCGGCGAGCATGGCGTCAGGAAGCGCTTTCACGAGGATTTCGACCCGGACGACGCGAGTCGCATTCTCGCGATCGCGCGAGGCGAAGCCGCGCGGCTCGCACGACGCGAGCCGGCGCGCGAGCACGAGCATGCGCTCACGCTCACGCAGGCCGACGAGGGCGCCGACGCCGCGTTGCACGGCAAGATCTGACCATGCGCGGCCGATTCGGCCGCGCCGGCTCAACCGCGCCGAATCGAGAAATTCGCAAACAGGCGATCGAGCCGGCCGAGCACCGCATCGCTCGGATAGCCGGCGAGATGCGCCGCGTTCAGCGCGCCGTCGCCGCATCCTTGCGCCCGAAACACTTGCAGCACGTAATGCTCGACGCCGAGATCGGCGAGTTCGTGCGCGATGCGCAGCAGCGCCGGCTCGGGCAGCAGATCCGGATGCGCGGTCGTCCGGCATTCGTATGCGATGCCGCTCGCGAGCACTGCTTCGAGGCTCTGCCGTGCATGGCCGCCGCTTGCGCGCACGCGTGTCGTGCGCGCGTAGTCGTCGAACGGCGCTTTCACGTCGAGCCCGATCCAGTCGAGTGACGGCAGCAGGGGAGTGAGTCGCCGCGGATGCGTGCCTGCGCTGTGCAGGCCGATCTTGAAGCCGAGCCGCCTGATGTCGCCGATCGATGCGGCGAGCGCCGGATCGATCGACGGTTCGCCGCCGCTGAACACGACCGCGTCGATCAGCCCGACGCGGCGCGCGAGGAACGCGAGCAGCGCGTCCCATTCGATCCCGGCCGGATGCGAGCGCGGCTGCAGGTGCGGATTGTGGCAATACCCGCAACGCCACGGGCAGCCCTGCACGAACACGACCGCGGCGAACTGGCCGGGATAGTCGGTCGCGGTGAACGGGACGAGCCCGCCCACCTTGAGCGAACGACGCCGGGGAAGGGCGAGGTTCATCGCGTGAGCGAGCCGCGCTTACGCCGCCGCGCGCATGGCGACGCCGCTCGCTTCGACGTCGCCCGTTTCGCGCTCGCGGAAGTACCTGCGCTCGTGGAATTCGCCTTGCTTGCCGACGTTGAACGACGACACCGGGCGATGGTAGCCCATCACGCGGGTCCAGATTTCGCACGGCTGGCGCTCGTCGTCGGGCAGCGCGATCGCGGCGAGGGCGGCTTGTGGGTTGGTTTGCAGTGTCGTCATGATGTTCAGGCTTCCATCGGTTGGGATTGAGACAGTTTGCGACGCAGCAGTGCTTCGTCGCACTTCGGGCAAAACGGGTGGCTGCCCGCGAGATAGCCGTGCGTCGGGCAGATCGAGAACGTCGGCGTGACGGTCAGATACGGCAGCGAGAAGCGGGTGAGCGCGCGCTTCACGAGCGTGCGGCACGCGTCGGCGGACGACAGCGGCTCGGTCATGTACAGATGCAGCACCGTGCCGCCCGTGTATTTGCGCTGCAGGTCGTCCTGGCGCTCGAGCGCCTCGAACGGATCGTCGGTGAAGCCCACCGGCAACTGCGACGAGTTCGTGTAGTACGGCATCTGCGCCGTGCCCGCCTGCAGGATGGCCGGATAGCGGCGGCGGTCCTCTTTCGCGAAGCGGTACGTCGTGCCCTCGGCGGGCGTCGCCTCGAGGTTGTACATGTGGCCCGTTTCCTCCTGATACTCGACGATGCGCGCGCGCACGTGGTCGAGCAGCCGCAGCGCGAACGCATGGCCCCAGTCGGTCGTCAGGTCGTGCGCGTCGTGCGTGAAATTGCGGATCATCTCGTTGACGCCGTTCACGCCGAGCGTCGAGAAGTGATTGCGCAGCGTGCCGAGATAGCGCTTCGTGTACGGGAAGAGCCCGTTGTCCATGTGGCGCTGAATCACGTCGCGCTTGATCTCGAGGCTTTCCTTGCCGTAGTCGAGCAGCGTGTCGAGCCGCGCGAAGAGCGCGCGCTCGTCGCCCGCGTGCAGATGGCCGAGCCGCGCGCAATTCACGGTGACGACGCCGATCGATCCCGTCTGCTCGGCCGAGCCGAAGAGCCCGTTGCCGCGTTTCATCAGCTCGCGCAGGTCGAGCTGCAGCCGGCAGCACATCGAGCGGATCATGTTCGGCTTCAGCTCGGAATTGATGAAGTTCTGGAAGTACGGCAGGCCGTAGCGCGCGGTCATCTCGAACAGGCGCCCGGCATTCGGGCTGTGCCAGTCGAAATCGGCGGTGATGTTGTAGGTCGGGATCGGGAACGTGAACACGCGGCCCGCCGCGTCGCCCGCCTGCATCACCTCGATGTACGCCTGGTTGATCATGTCCATTTCGGGCTGCAGATCGCCGTACGTGAACGGCATCTCTTCGCCGGCGATCACGGGCACCTGCTCGCGCAGATCCTCGGGGCAGGTCCAGTCGAACGTCAGGTTCGTGAACGGCGTCTGCGTGCCCCAGCGCGACGGCACGTTCAGGTTGTAGATCAGCTCCTGAACGGACTGCCTGACTTCGGCGTAGGTGAGCGCGTCGCGGCGCACGAACGGCGCCGTGTACGTGTCGAACGAGCTGAACGCCTGCGCGCCCGCCCATTCGTTCTGCAGCGTGCCGAGGAAGTTCACGATCTGGCCGACGGCGCTCGACAGGTGCTTCGGCGGCCCCGACTCGACCTTGCCGGGCACGCCGTTCAGCCCTTCGGCGAGCAGCGTGCGCAGCGACCAGCCCGCGCAGTAGCCGGACAGCACGTCGAGATCGTGGATGTGCAGATCCGCGTTGCGGTGCGCTTCGCCGATCGCGCTCGGGTAGACGTGGCTCAGCCAGTAGTTCGCGATCACCTTGCCGGACACGTTCAGGATCAGGCCGCCGAGCGAATAGCCCTGGTTCGCGTTCGCGTTGACGCGCCAGTCCTGCCGGTCCAGGTATTCGTTGATCGACGATTCGACGTCGATCAGCGGCTTGCCGCGCGGCGCCGGATTCGACGCGGCGCCAGGGTGGATGGTCTCGGACAACGTGGGCCTCTCTCGTTTGTGACACAAAATATGGTGATATGGTGAATGCTAAATACCAGATGTTGTGTTGGTCAACGCCGAGACGCCGAAGTTTGGCGCGCACTTGACGGCGATTAAGGCGAGGCGAATCCGGGCTGCGGCATCGATCGCCGGTTGCGCGGATCGAATGCGCGACGCTCGTGCGGATGGCAGGATTTGCCGCGCGGCCGCGAATATGCGGCTCTGACGCGTGACGGGAGGCGGGCGGGAGAGCGGGCGCTCACGGTGTGCGCCGTCTCGTGTCCGCAGCCGGGCGGGTGCGGTGAGCGAACCGGGCATCGCCGACGAGAAAGCGAGGTCTCGCCGAACGACTTGCGACTAACGACTAACGTCCGGCAATGCGCCTACTCGCCGGACTTCGCGTCCGAACCGGGCGCGGTCAACGCAGGCGAAACCAGGCGTCCGGCATAGCGCGCGACGTAGACGAGCAGCGCAGCCGCCCAGGCGACGCCCGCGACGACGAGCCATTGCGCGGTCGCGGCGGGCGCGAGCCACGGCCCTGCGACGCGCGCGAGCGTCGCTGCGATCAGCAGTCCGTAGCAGACGCGCTCGGCGAAGTTCGCGACGGGCTCGCGTGCCGTCTGTTCCAGCGCGGTGCGCGTGATCATCCCGATGATCGCGCAGCCGATCGCGCCCGTCGTGAACGTGTGCAGCGCGAGCGAATGCGCGACGAGCCCGTATGCGCTCAAGGCCGTCAGAGCGAAGCCGGCGGCGATCGATGCATAGGCGACGTGCAGGATCGACAGCATCGGCCGCCGCCCGGTCGCCCAGAAGCGCCAGCCGGCGAGCCGCGCCGCGTGCAGCGCGGCCGCCGCCCCGGCGAGCGCGGCGATCGCGGGCGCGGGGGCGGCCGTCGCGTCGGCGATCAGCGCGGCGAGCGTCACCGGCATCACCGACGATTCGACGATCCGCCACTGCCCGATGGTGAGCTCGGGCCGCGCGGCCGTCGCGATCGACGGAATGATGCGCCCGCCGATGATGACGATAAAGAGCACGAGCAACCCCGCGGCGAGCTCGACGCAGCGCAGCGCCCAGTCGGCGTGGCCTTGCCGGAGCCACAGGTGAAAGAGCGCGTTGAGCACGGCGAGCATGCCGAGCGCGACGGGCAGGAAGATGCCGTGCCGATTCCTCGCGCCGATCAGCGCGCGGACGAGCGCATAGGCGATCGCCGGCAGGAACGCGACGTCGACCGCGGCCGCGGCCCAGCCGGGCCCCGTCCACATCAGCACGCGGCCGGCGAGCCACAGCAGCCACAGCGCGGCGAGCGACGGGCCTTGCGCGGGGTTCGTCGACGTCCAGGTGCGCACCGACGTCAGCAGGAAGCCGGACACGATCGCGCCGCCGAAGCCGAAGACCATTTCGTGCGCGTGCCAGAAGAGGCCGCTCGCGGGCGGCGCATGGCCGGCCCAGTCGCGGCCCGCGAGCGCGCCGAGCCAGGCGAGCATCGCGATCGCACCGAAAGAGGCGCCGCCGAGATAGAAGGGCCGGAAGCCGGTCGACCACAGCGCGGCGCGGCGGCCGTCGGGCTGCGCGGGCGCGTTGTGGTCCGTCGAGCGGACGAGCGGCATGGCGTTCCCCCCTTTTTTGATATGTTGCTTTCGTGATGCATGATAGGAGAAGAAGCGCGCGCATGCGCTGCGACAAGATTGCGCGGCCGCATCTTTGTCTGCGCGCAAGGCTGTCGCGTTCGCGCGTTGACGCGACGGATGCGGTGAACTAGCCGGCTCGCTTGCCGTTGCTGCTACGCCTCGTCGAACGGCGCGCGAGCGCGGCGCCGATCGCGAGCGTGACGGCGAAGCTCGCGATCGCGAGCGCGGCGATTTCGCCGCCCGCGCGCCGCAGCGCGAACGCATCGAAGAGACCGCCCGCGACGCGCAGCGCGACGGCTGCGTGCAAGAGCGCGAGCGGCGCATGGAAGAACGGCCGGTACGCGACGCGCAGCCGTGTGACTGCCGGCACGATGATCGGCATGTGCCCGAGGATCATCGAGAACACGAAGCCGAGCGTGAGCGTGTGCAGTGCGGCGTCGTGCGCCGGCTGGCCGGGCGCGAGCGCACCGGTCAGGCCGAGTGCGCCGCTCACCGCGAGCCAGCCGTAGCCGGACAGCAGGCAGACGGCGATGAAGCGCGTGAGGCCGCGCTGGCGCACCGTGCGGCGCGCGACGTCGTAGCGGATCAGCCACGACGCGAGCAGCAGTTCGCCCGCGCCGAACAGCCGCAGCGCGGGCAGCGGCTGCCACGGCGCAAGCGCGGCGGCGACGGGCAGCAGCGCGGCGATGCCGCAGAAGCAGGCGCTCGCGCCGCGCGGCAGCGGGCGCACGCGCGTGAGCTCGAGCCGCTCGGCGGCGATCGTCAGGATCAGGAACGCGAGCCACCACGCAACGGCCGCGAACGGATCGCCCGTCAGCAGCCAGACGACATCGCCCGCCCACCAGCATCCGACGCTCGCGGCGAGCACCCACAGGAACAGCGCGGTTTGCCGCCGCAGCACCGCGGCGTTGACGGCGAGCGCGACGCTTGCCGCGCCGGCCAGCAGCGCGGCGGCGAGCATCGGCGGCGCGCCTGCAAGCAACGTGATGCCGGCCGCGACGGCCATCGCCGGCACGAGATACGCCCAGCGCGCGCCGAGCGCGACCGCGCGCTCGATGCCGATCACCGCGCCGAAGAACACCGGAATCATCAGCACGCCGTGCCACGCGAGCCTCGATACGGCATGCGCTGGCGCGGGCGCGCCGAGCCGCGCGAGACCCGTCGCGACGCCGCACGCGAGCAGCGCGACGATCACGCCGCCCGCCGTCGCGCGGACGATCGGGCGGGCGAGCGAGCGGGCGAGCGAAGCGGCCGGTTGCATGGCGGCGGGCACGACGTCGAGGGCGTGAAGCGCGTTACGCGATCGGCCAGCCCATCTGCTCGCGCGCCGCGTCGCTCATCATCTTCGGCGCCCACGGCGGCTCCCAGACGAGATCGACGTCGACGGGCAGCGTATCGGAGGTGGCGTCGCCGAGCGTCGCCTGCACGTCGTCGATCACGACGCCCGCCATCGGACAGGCGGGCGACGTCATCGTCATCGTCACGACGATGCGCTCTTCGGTGCGTTCGATCCGGTAGACGAGACCGAGGTCGACGATGTTGACGCCGATCTCCGGATCGATGACTTCGCGCAGCGCGTCGCGCAGCGCGAGCTCGTCGGGCGTTTCGCTTCGGATTGCTGAGGCATTCGGCATGATTGCTCCGGACGGAGGGAGGAGAGGAGGCCGGCGGGCCGTGCGATGCGCACGGCCCGCCGGCGGCGCGAGAGCGGCGCTTACATGCGTTGCGCGGCCTGGCCGACGGCGCGCTCATCGGGCTGCGGCGGCGCGGGCCGGCGCAGCAGGCGAAGCGCGAACCAGCCGAGATACAGCACGCCGAACGCGAACACGATGTCGCCCGGCACGCGCAGCCACACGAGCGCGTTCATGATCGGCGCGTGCACGACTTCCGGCGAGCGTGCGTACCAGAGGCCCTTCGTCACGCTCGCATACGCTTCATAGATGCCCGACGGCAGGATCGACACGAACACCATCATGAAGAGGCCGACGTTCAGCAGCCAGAACGCGGGCTTGAGCAGGCCGTCGCTCCACGCGCCGCGCGCCGACATGCCGCGCAGGCAGAACAGCATCAGGCCGATGCCGAGCATCCCGTACACGCCGAACAGCGCGGCGTGGCCGTGCGCGGGCGTCATGTTCAGGCCCTGCACGTAGTAGAGCGAAATCGGCGGATTGATCGAGAAGCCGAGCAGGCCCGCGCCGACGGTATTCCACGCGCCCACCGCGACGAAGCAGAGGATCGCCCACTTGTACGACTGGATCCACGGCGCGGCGTGCGACTTGCGATACGTCTGCCAGCCCTCGAAGCCGACGAGCGCGAGCGGCACCACTTCGCACGCGGAGAACACGGCGCCCACCGCGATGATCGACGTCGTCGTGCCGGTGAAGTACAGGTGGTGCAGCGTGCCGAGAATGCCGCCGAACAGGAACACGATCGTCTCCATCACGATCGCGCGGTTCGCGCTTTCGAAGCGGATGAGGCCGAGGCGCGCGAAGATGAGGGCGATCACCGCGGTCGCGAACACTTCGAAGAAGCCTTCGACCCACAGGTGCACGAGCCACCATCTCCAGTACTCGATCATCGAGTAGTGCGTGTTTTGCCCCCACGCGAGCGACGACGCATAGAAGAGCCCGATGCACGCGGCGGACAGGAAAACCATGCCGATCAGGCCGCGGCCTTCGGTCGCCTTGTTACGCAGCGCGGGCATCAGCGCGCGGCCCATCAGGAACAGCCAGAACAGCAGGCCGACGAAGAGCAGGATCTGCCAGACGCGGCCCATGCTCGTGTACGCGAGGCCCTGATTGCCGATCCAGAACGAGAAGTTCGTGCCGAGATGCTTGAGCGAGCCGAGCCAGCCGGTGACGGTCGAGCCGACGACGATGAAGATCAGCGCCCAGAACAGCACGTCGACGCCGAGCTTTTGCAGCTTCGGCTCGCGGCCGGACAGAAGCGGCGAAATGTAGAGGCCCGTCGCGAGCCACGCGGTCGCGATCCAGAGGACGCCGAACTGCGTATGGATCGTGCGGCTCACGACCCACGGCATCACGTCCGCGAGCGGAATGCCGAAGAAGCTGTGGCCTTCCACCGCATAGTGCGCGGTGATCGCGCCCATGAAGACCTGCGTGAGCAGCAGGCCGATCACGACGTAGAAGTACTTCTTCGTCGCGCGCATCGACGGCGTCGGCTTCACGTTGAAGAGCGGATCGTTGGTCGGGACGGCGAGCGGCGCATCGTGCTCGCCGTGCGCGGTGTGATACCAGACCATCGCGGCGATCGCGCCGAGCAGGATGATCACGCTCGCGATCGACCACATGCCGTTCGCGGCGGTCGGCGTGTTGCCGACGAGCGGCTCGTGCGGCCAGTTGTTCGTATACGTGACGCCCGTTT
Organism: Burkholderia sp. MSMB1589WGS; assembly: GCF_001636105.1. Classification (NCBI taxonomy): domain Bacteria; kingdom Pseudomonadati; phylum Pseudomonadota; class Betaproteobacteria; order Burkholderiales; family Burkholderiaceae; genus Burkholderia; species Burkholderia sp. MSMB1589WGS. The sequence goes on along the minus strand of NZ_LNJT01000007.1, from coordinate 731,912 downwards.
CGCCGGGACGGTCGGTCGTTGCCGACCACGCGGACCAGAAGAAGAACGACGCGAGCGCGGTGCGGTCGGCCGCGCCCGGAACCGAGCCTGCCGTCATCGCGTACTGGTCGCGCAGCGTGTCGAGTGACGGATCGGCGCCGAACAATGCTTCGTAGTGCCCGGCGACCCGCTGCGCCGCCGCCGCGCGCGCATCCGACAGCGTGAGGCGATCGTTCGCGGCGTCATAGCGGTTCGCGCGCATTTCATGCTTCAGGCGCGCATCGAGCATGCCTTGCTGATCGACGGGCAGCTTCTCGTACGGCGCGCCGAATTGCTGGCGCGCCCACGCGTCGCGCAGCTCGAGCGCTTCGCGATGCAGCCAGTCCGCCGACCAGTCCGGCGCGACGTAGCTGCCGTGCCCCCAGACGGTGCCGAGTTGCTGGCCGCCCGATGCGAGCCAGACCTGCTGACCGCGCCTGATCTGCTCGCCAGTGAAAATGACGCGCCCATTTTCGCTGACGACCGTGTTCGGTATCGGCGGCGCGGCGAGATAGATGTCTCTGCCGAGCCATAGCAGGACGGCGAATGACGCGAGGCAGACGAGCCCGAGCCATGTCCATGAACGACGTGTGGAGCGCATGACCTCTCTCCTTTCAAGAGGGTGAATGTGGAGAAAAACGTTCAATGCGACGGCGGCGCGACAGGCCGTCGATTAAACATGTATAAAGAATGTATGTTTTAGCGGATGGTATGAGACGGCCATGCGCTTGTAAAGGCTCGATGCCGCGACAGGGCGGCGCGACGGCGTTGCGCGCCGCATCGCGCGGGCCGCTCAGGCGCGCCGATATTGGGCCGCCGGGCGTGGCGGGAAAGGCGGCGTGTCAATTGGTCGCGGGCGGGCGCGACGTCGCGGCGCGAGGTATGGCGGCGATGGGCGCTCGTGCGACGTGAGCGCCGTGTATGCCAGGGACGGCGGCGTTGCGCGATCGGAAAAAGCGCGATTCAGGCGAGGCGGTTGCGGTCGGTCAGCGCGAGAGGGGCGAAGCAATGCGGGCGAAGCAACGAAACGCGAACGCAAAGCGTCGCGGCGTCCGCGCGCCGGGCTGCCGTGGGGCGGCGTCCCGGCGCGTCATCGAATCATGGCGTGTTCGCGATCGCCAGATTCGCGAGCACCTTCTGCCGGATCGACGGCTTGATGTTCGATTGCGCCATGTCCGCGCCGTAGTGCGCAACGACCCGCGGATTCATCACCCGGAACCACAGCGGCGGCACGTACGCGAGCAGGATCATCGCCGCGTAGCCGGCGGGCAACTGCGGCGAATCGTCGAAGTGCCGCAGCGCCTGATACGAGCGCGTCGGATTCGCGTGATGATCGGCGTGGCGTTGCAGTTGATAGAGAAACAGGTTCGTCACGACGTGGTTGCTGTTCCACGAATGCTGCGGCGTGCAGCGCTCGTAGCGTCCGGTCGGCAACTGCTTGCGGCCGAGTCCGTAATGCTCGACATAGTTCACGACCTCGAGCAGCGACGCGCCGTAGGCCGCCTGGATCAGCAGGAACGGCGCCACCTTCGCGCCGCCGAACGCGATCGCGGCGCTCCATAGCGCGACCGTCATCGCCCATGCCTGCAGCACCTCGTTGCGCCACGACCAGACCGGGCGGCCGCCTCGCGCGAGACGCTCCCGCTCGAGCTGCCAGGCGGAGGCGATGCTGCCCGTCACGGTGCGCGGCAGGAACGCCCAGAACGATTCGCCGTAGCGCGCGCTCGCGGGATCGTTCGGCGTCGCGACGCGCACGTGGTGCCCGCGATTGTGCTCGACGAAGAAGTGGCCGTACGCGACGGGCGCGAGCGTGATCTTCGCGAGCCAGCGCTCGAGCGGGCTCGTCTTGTGGCCGAGCTCGTGCGCGGTGTTGATCGAGATGCCGGTCGCCGCGCCGAGCGAGAGCGCGAAGCCGAGATAGTCGTACCATGCGAGCGGCTTCGTGCCGACGATCCAGATCGCGCCCGCGAATGCGACGTAGACAACGAAGGTCGCGAGATAGACGACATGGCGATAGTAGCGGTCGCTTTCGAGCCGGGGCACGATCGATTCGGGCGGATTCTCGCTGTCGACGCCGATCAGCAGATCGAGCACCGGAATGACGCCGAACGCGAAGAGCGGCCCGAACCACCAGAAGATATGCCAGCCTGTCGACAGCGCGAGGAGCGCGGCGAGGAGCGGCAGCGTGATCGTCAGCGCGCCGAGCAGCCACCAATAGCGTTTCGTGTCGGTCCAGTCGGCCGACGCCGGTTGCCGGATTGCCATTGTCTCCCTCCATGTCGGGTACCGATTTTGTTGCGCTCCGATCGATCGCTTGCGCAAGCGATCGCCGTTCGCGCCGACGGGTTCATGCCCGTTGCGCTGATTTATACGTGTTCAATTATCGTTCAGCCAAACATTCGGAATAGGGCGCGACCTCCAAACATCGGCGCGGCCGGCAGGCGTTGCGATACCGCTTGCGTCGGGGGGCGATTCAAACGTCCGCGTATTCCATGATTGCCGAACGGACGACGCGTAAAACCGAGGGTAATTCCGTATATTTTGGGGGGCGGTGCACGAAGCATGAGCGCGCGGCGCCGCGTCCGATACAGTCGGTCCGCGTTGACTTTGTTTCGTTTGTCTTTCATCGGAGTCCGTCCGTTGTCTTCATCCGTCCCGGCCGCGCCCGCCGTCGTCGGGTTTCGCGATGATCTGCGCGTGTACCGTCATCCCGCGCTCGCGCGTGCCGCCGAGTCGGGGCGCCCCGTGATCGAGCTCGACGCACTCGGGCTCGAGCCGAGCGCCCGGACTGGGCGGGCGGTTTGCGCGAAGCGTGGCGTTTCGGCGAGGACGCCGCGCACCGCGCGGCGACGCAGGCGGATCTCGACACGTTTCTGAGCGAGCTCGGCTGGCGGGAGTCTTGCTGGGCTCAGCCCTATCGTTTTCCGGACCTGCCGCGCCGCAGCCTGCGTCACACGCTCGACGGGATGCCGTGGCGCGACGATCCCGCCGCGCTCGCCGCGTGGCGGCGTGGCGCGGCGCAACGGGCTGTCCGCTCGTCGATGCCGGCACGCGCGAGCGCCGGGCGACGGGCGGGATGCACAATCGCGCGCGGATGGTTTGCGCGTCGTTCCTCGTCAAGCATCTGCTGATCGACTGGCGGGTGGGCGACGCGTGGTTCTGGGACACGCTCGTCGACGCGGACGCCGCGCCGTACTTCCGGATCTTCAATCCGGTCGCGCAGGGGAGGCGGTTCGATCCGGACGGCGCCTACGTGCGGCGCTGAGCGTCCGAACTGGCCGGCTTGCCGCCGGCCGCGCTCCGCGAGCCCTGGGCCGCGCCGCCCGCGCAGTTCGCCGCGGCGGGCGTGCGGCTCGGCGACACCTATCCGATGCCGATCGTCGCGCACGACGCCGCGCGCCGGCGCGCGCTCGACTCCATTTGCGACAACCCAATGAAGCCGGTGCTGGAGCATTTAATTTTTTGTAATTAATTCGTCTGAAATAATCCGGGAAGAGCGCATTTTTTATCTTTTTCAGTGGTTAAACTCTCATCTCGCGCCAAAGAGGGTTTGAAAGAGGCTAACGCATGGACATGATGGGCGGTTTTCCGCCGGAGGCGGTCGCTCCGGTCGTATGGATGACGGGGCTGCCGGGGGCCGGCAAGACGACGACGGCGAACGCGCTGCTGAACCGGCTGATCGAGGGCGGCGCGAAGGCGGTCGTGCTCGACGGCGATGCGCTGCGCGCCGGCCTTTGCGCCGATCTCGGCTTTTCCGACGCCGACCGGCTGGAGAACATCCGCCGCTTCGCGCACGTCGCCAAGCTGTTCCAGCGCGAAGGCTATGTCGTGATCGTCGCGACGATCTCGCCGCTGCAGGCGCATCGCGATCTCGCGCGCTCGATCGTCGGGAAAGGCTTCTTCGAGGCCTACGTGGCGACGTCGCTCGAAGTGTGCCGCTCGCGCGACCCGAAGGGGATGTACGCGCGCGCCGAGCAGGGGCGGCTGATGCAGTTCACGGGCGTGTCGGGCGCGTACGAGCCGCCCGTGGCTCCCGATATCCTGATCGACACGACGAACTGCAGCGTCGCTTTTTCGCTCGCCGAAGTCATGGCGCAGCTTGCGCGGGTGAACGCGTTGCCGGCGCAACTCGCCGCCGCCGCATCCGCACCCGCCACGGCGCTCGGCTGACGGACGTTCGATTCGCGACGCGCGGGGGCTCGCTTGCCGCCCGCGCAGCGGATCACGCGGCGCATTCCCGGCGCTTGCCGCAGCGCTCGTTTTCCTGCTCGTTCCCGTTCGATCGCGCGCCGCCGGCAGGCGTGTCGCGCTGCCCGTCGGCAGACGTTCGTCATCTGCCGACTCGCACGCGGCGCGCGTCATTCAACTGACGAATGCGTCGCGCGTGCCTCGCGTCGCAATGCGCCGATTTACTTTTTGGTTAAAAATTTCGATATCACACAAGCCGCACTCGCTGCGCGTGTCGATGCACCCATTATCTTTCGCCCGCTTTTCACTCGCTTTTCGCCCGCTCCGCCGATGCCTGCACAAAGGCTTTTTTGAGATGTTCTGGCGTCGCGCGTGAATAATCCGAGCAAGCATTGAGCGATTTCTTCGGCTATTCGAGCAGCGTATGGGGCCGTTTTGGGGAATGAAAAAATCTCATTTGCCCGAAGGTCGCTGCGCATGTGTAATTCGAATCGCATTACACGAAAACGCAAACCGCATAAGCACAATCAATCATAAATACATGCTGATCATTCGGGCCGGTTGATCTTGCCTCGCATTGCCGCGTCGGGCGCGGCGCATCGTACCGCTACGCGAGAAACTTCGGCTTGCCCGAGCATGGAGGTCCGATGAGGGCGGCGATGGGGAATTGGGCAGAGGATCTGCTGGCGGGGCTCGACAGCGCACGATCCGAGGAAGAGGCGTTTCGGAGCATCGAAACCGCGACGACGGCCCTCGATTTCGAATACTGCGCATACGGGCTGCGCGTGCCCTGGCCGCTGTCCAGGCCGCGCATCGAGACGCGCAGCAATTTTCCCGAGCAATGGAAGCGGCGCTACGTCGAGGCGGGTTTTCTCGACATCGATCCGATCCTCGCGCACGGCCGCCGATCGCAGCAGCCGGTCGTCCTGAGCGAGACGCTGTTTGCGTCCTCGCATCAGATGTGGGTCGAGGCGCAGTCGTTCGGACTGCGGTTCGGCTGGGCGCAATCGAGCTTCGACGCATACGGCGGCATGGGCATGCTCGCGCTCGTCCGCTCGCGCGGGCCAGTGACGGAGGCGGAGCTCGACGCGAAGGAATACCGGATGCGCTGGCTCGTGCGCACCGCGCACGCCGCGCTCGGCCGCATGATGTTGCCGAAACTGATGGCGGATCCGGAGCGCGGGCTGACCGAGCGCGAGGTCGAGGTGCTCAAATGGGCGGCGGACGGCAAGACGTCCGGCGAGATCTCGAAGATCCTCGCGATTTCTGTCGATACGGTGAACTTCCACGTGAAGAACGCGATCCTGAAGCTCAGGACCGCGAACAAGACCGCAGCCGTCGTGCGCGCGGCGATGCTCGGGTTGTTGAGCTGAGCGGGGGCGGGCAAAGCCCGGCGTACCGGTACGCCGCCGCAACCCGGCATCGGGCGACGATTCCGGCCGGCGGCGTTCGGCGCACCGCGCCGCGTCGTGCGTTTCGGCGTCCGCGCAATATCGCCACCGTTCGCTCGCGGCTCGGGACGGCAGGTATGGGTCGGCGCATATTGGGTCACGCGCGTTTCGCTCACCGCGCGCCGCCGTTTCCCGACCTGGCGCGGCTCGCTGCCGGCTTCGCGCAAATCGAGTAACGTATCGTTGCTGCGTCGCGGCGGCCATTCAGGCGGCGGCCATTCGGGCCATTCGGGCCATTCGGCCGTGCGATGTCCGCGCGGCGACATCCGGGGCCGAAGCAATGCGGAACCTGAGCGGACGGCGGCGCATCGGCGCGCGTCGCCGTGCCCGCGCGGCGTCGCAGCATCGCGATGCCGCCCGATTCCGGCGGGCGATCGACGGACGTGCATCCGCCGGTCCGCGGACGACTGACGAGAGCGGACGGCCGCGCGGCGCCCCGCCCCGACAAATCGAAGATATAAGGAGACGATAGATATGCCGGACCCGCAACCCGACGCCATTCCGCCCGAGCCCTTCATCGCGCCCGCCGCCGACGGCTTTCCCGTGCGCGGCTTCGCGTGGCGGCATCGCGGCCCCGCGGCGGGCAGGCCGGTGACGGTCGTCAATTGCGCGACGTCCGTGCGCTGCCGCTATTACTTCCGCTTCGCCGCGTATCTGTTCAGCCACGGCAGCGACGTGCTCGTCTACGACTATCGCGGCATTGGCGAATCGCGGCCCGCCTCGCTCGCCGGCTTTCACGCGACCTGGCTCGACTGGGGCCGCCTCGATTGCGACGCGGTGCTGCAATATGCGGCGCGCACGTTTGCAGGCCAGCCGGTCGACGTCGTCGCGCACAGCGTCGGCGGCGTCGTGCTCGGGCTCGCGGCGTCGAATCCGCTCGTGCGCCGCGTGCTCACGGTCGGCTCGCAATATGCGTACTGGCGCGATTACGCGGGCTCGCACCGGCTGCGGATGCTGATCAAATGGCATCTCGCGATGCCGGTTCTCGCACGCGTGTTCGGCTACGTTCCGGCCAAGCGGCTCGGCTGGATGGAGGATACGCCGCGCGGCGTCGCGCTGTCGTGGAGCCGCAGCCGGCCGCGCTTCGAGGACGCGTACGTGCGCGCGCCGCTCGACGAGACGTCCGACGCGCGGCGCGATCTCGTCGAGCGCTTCACGCGCCTCACCGCGCCGATGCTCGCGATCGGCCTGTCGGACGACGAGTTCGGCAGCGTCGAGGCGGTCGAACGCCTGCTCGGCTATTACACGCGCAGCGCGGTCACGCATCTGCGGATCGCGCCCGAGCAGATCGGCGCGGCGTCGATCGGGCATTTCGCGTTCTTCCACAGCCGCTTCGAACCGACGCTCTGGCCGATCGCGCTCGGCTGGCTGAAGACGGGTGCGCTCGCGCCCGGGACGCCGGGCGACGTCTATCGGCAGTCGTCCCCGCCCGAGCGCGGGCTCGCGGCGCGCGACGAAGCGGCAGGACGGACGGCCGCGGGCTGAGCGGCGCGAGAGACGGCTGCGGCCGGCGCGCGCGAAGATCCGTTACCATCGAGCGCTTTCCACCGCCTGCACGACGTGCACCGCCGCCGATGCGCCAGCCGACCGACGCCGCCTTGCCGTTCCCGACCGACGCCGCCTTTCGGGCCGTCGAACTGTCGCCGCCCGCGGCGGCGCAACGCGCCGGCGTGCGGCTCGTGCGGCTCGATTTCGATTTCGACGCCGCGCACCGCACATGCGCGTTTGCGTGGCTGAGCGATGCCGAGCGCGAGCGCGCTCGCCGCTTCATGCGCGCAGAGGACACGCTGCGCAGCGCCGCGACGCGCGCCGTCGTGCGCGGCGTGATCGGCGCGGCGCTCGGCTTGCCGCCCGCCGAGTTGCGGATCGTCGCCAACGCGTCGGGCCGCCCGCGGCTCGCGCCCGAGCATGCGGCGCGCGCGCCGACGCTCGACTTCAACGTATCGCATTCGGGCGCGCACGCGCTGATCGCATGGAGCCGCGCCGTGCGTGTCGGCGTCGACATCGAGGCGCGGCGGGCGGACGTCGACTGGAGGTCGCTTGGCCGCTCGGCGTTCGCGCCCGCGGACGCCGCGGCGATCGACGCGCTGCCCGCTGACGAACGCGAATCGGCGTGCTACCGCGTATGGGCGGCGAAGGAGGCGCTGCTGAAGGCGCTCGGCACGGGGATCGGCGGCGGCCTGACCGCGTTTTCGGTGCTCGCCGGCGGCGGCGCGCCGCCGGGCGCGGGCCGCGCGCCCGGCGTCGGCGTCGTCGATCCGACGTCGGCCGCGAGCGGCGTGGCGGCGTTCGACGCCGCGTGGCTCGACGCGCCCGCAGGCTATGCGGCCTGCTTGGCGTGGCGGCGCGCCGGGCAGGGGGCGTTCTAGCCGCGGTGCGCGGCGGCGCGGGATTGGCATCGGCGTTCGCCCCGTTGCGTCGTCCCGCCATGCCCCGCGCCATTCCGCGGCCGGCGGATTCCTCACGGCCTTGCATGGCGATTGCGATGCCTTCGGCCATCGAGGGGCGATCACCGGCGATCACCGGCGATCGCGAGCTATCGCGGATCATCGCGGCGTCGACTGCGCTCACGAGCGCGCCGGCCCTAGGGGAAACTCCTAGCCCCGGTTTTTGAAAAACAAGTTGTCTATACAACATCGAATCACTACACTCGTCTCATTCCGAAAACTTGTATAGACAGGACCCCTTCATGATCACGCTGACCCCAGGCCGCCTGACTCTCCCGCAACTGCGCCGGATTGCCCGCGAGAACGTGCAGATCGCGCTCGACCCCGCGAGCTTCGCCGCGATCGACCGGGGTGCGCAGGCCGTCGCCGACATCGCCGCGAAGGGCGAGCCGGCGTACGGCATCAACACGGGCTTCGGACGCCTCGCGAGCACGCACATCCCGCACGATCAGCTCGAGCTGCTGCAGAAGAACCTGGTGCTGTCGCATGCGGTGGGCGTCGGCGAGCCGATGGCGCGCCCCGTCGTGCGCCTCCTGATGGCGCTCAAGCTGTCGAGCCTCGGCCGCGGCCACTCGGGCATCCGCCGCGTCGTGATGGACGCGCTCGTCAAGCTGTTCAACGCCGACGTGCTGCCGCTCATCCCGGTCAAGGGCTCGGTCGGCGCATCGGGCGATCTCTCGCCGCTCGCGCACATGTCGGCGGTGCTGCTCGGCATCGGCGACGTGTTCATCCGCGGCGAGCGCGCGAGCGCGACGGACGGGCTGCGCGTCGCGGGCCTTGCGCCGCTCACGCTCGAAGCGAAGGAGGGCCTCGCGCTCCTGAACGGCACGCAGGCGTCGACCGCGCTCGCGCTCGACAACCTTTTCGCGATCGAAGACCTGTACCGCACGGCGCTCGTGTCGGGCGCGCTGTCGGTCGACGCGGCGGCGGGCTCGGTGAAGCCGTTCGACGCGCGCATCCACGAGCTGCGCGGCCATCGCGGCCAGATCGACGCGGCCGCCGCGTACCGGTCGCTCCTCGACGGCTCGGCGATCAACGTGTCGCACCGCGACTGCGGCAAGGTGCAGGACCCGTACAGCCTGCGCTGCCAGCCGCAGGTGATGGGCGCGTGCCTCGACCAGATCCGCCACGCGGCCGGCGTGCTGCTTGTCGAAGCGAACGCGGTGTCGGACAACCCGCTGATCTTCCCGGATACGGGCGAGGTGCTGTCGGGCGGCAACTTCCACGCGGAGCCCGTCGCGTTCGCGGCCGACAATCTCGCGATCGCGGTGGCCGAGATCGGCGCGCTCGCCGAGCGCCGCATCGCGCTCCTGATCGACGCGACGCTCTCCGGCCTGCCGCCTTTCCTCGTGAAGGACGGCGGCGTGAACTCGGGCTTCATGATCGCGCACGTGACGGCCGCCGCGCTCGCGTCGGAGAACAAGACGCTCGCGCATCCGGCGTCGGTCGATTCGCTGCCGACGTCGGCGAACCAGGAGGACCACGTGTCGATGGCGACGTTCGCCGCGCGCAAGCTCGCGGACATCGCGGAGAACGTCGCGAACATTCTCGCGATCGAGCTGCTCGCCGCCGCGCAGGGCGTCGACCTGCGCGCGCCGCACGAAACGAGCCCGGCGCTGCGGCACGCGATGAAGACGATCCGCGCGGATGTCGCGCACTACGATCTCGACCATTACTTCGCGCCCGACATCGCGGTGATCGCGCGGCGCGTGCGCGAGCGCGCGTTCGCGACGCTGAGCCCGCTGTCGTTCGAATCGGAACAATAAGACGATGAGCACACCCGCCTATCAGGAAATCAAGGACTTCATCCTCGCGCGCATTCACGCCGGCGAATGGGCGGAAGGCGATCAGGTGCCGTCCGAGAACGAGCTCGCGCGCGAGTTCAAGGTCGCGCGGATGACCGTCAACCGCGCGCTGCGCGAGCTGACGGCCGAGCAGGTGCTCACGCGCATCCAGGGGGCGGGCACGTTCGTCGCGCGGCCGAAATACGAATCGACGCTCGTCGCGATCCGCAGCATCTCCGACGAAGTCGCCGCGCGCGGCCACAAGCATCATGCGCGCGTGCTCGACCTCGTCACGATGAAGGCCGACGAGGCGCTCGCCGACGAAATGCAGGTGCCGCTCCACACGAGGCTCTTCCGCTCGGTGATGCTGCACTACGAGAACGACGAGCCCGTGCAGCTCGAGGAACGCTGGGTCAATCCGGCCGTCGCCGCGGATTACGCGGAGCAGGATTTCTCGGCGATCACGCCGAACCAGTACCTGACGCGTGTCGCGCCGCTGCAGCGCGTCGAGTACCGGATCGAGGCGGCGATGCCCGATCGCGCGATGCGCGAGGAGCTGGAGATGAGCGAAGCCGAACCGTGCCTCGTGCTGCATCGGCGCACGTGGTCGCAGGGCGTCGTCGCCTCGGTCGCGAACCTCTGGCATCCGGGCAGCCGCTATCGCTTCACCGGCCATTTCTGAACGCTTGACGAACCTTCACATCCTTTTCCGGGAGCAGTTGCGATGAACCACCCGAAACACATCGATCCGCGCCTCGATCCGACCCGCGTGATCCGAGCGCCGCGCGGCAGCGAGAAGACCTGCAAGAACTGGCTCGCCGAGGCCGCGTACCGGATGATCCAGAACAATCTCGATCCGGAGGTCGCCGAGCATCCGCACGCGCTCGTCGTCTACGGCGGCATCGGCCGCGCGGCGCGCAACTGGGACTGCTTCGACCAGATCCTCGCGTCGCTGAAAGACCTGAACGGCGACGAGACGCTGCTCGTGCAATCGGGCAAGCCGGTCGGGGTGTTCCGCACGCACGAGAACGCGCCGCGCGTGCTGATCGCGAACTCGAACCTTGTACCGCACTGGGCGACGTGGGACCACTTCAACGAGCTCGACCGCAAGGGCCTGATGATGTACGGCCAGATGACGGCGGGTAGCTGGATCTACATCGGCAGCCAGGGGATCGTGCAGGGCACCTACGAGACGTTCTTCGCGGTCGCGAACCAGCACTTCAACGGCGATCCGGCGGGCCGCTGGATCCTGACGGGCGGGCTCGGCGGCATGGGCGGCGCGCAGCCGCTCGCGGCGACGATGGCGGGCTTCTCGATGATCGCGGTCGAGTGCGACGAATCGCGGATCGACTTCCGCCTGAAGACGCGCTACGTCGACAGGAAGGCGAAGACGCTCGACGAAGCGCTCGCGATGATCGACGAGGCGAAGCGCGCGGGCAAGCCGGTGTCGGTGGGCCTCCTCGGCAACGCGGCCGACGTGTTCGCGGAGATCGTCGCGCGCGGCATCACGCCGGACTGCGTGACCGACCAGACGAGCGCGCACGATCCGATCAACGGCTACCTGCCGCAGGGCTGGAGCGTCGAGCAGTGGCGCGAGGCGCAGAAGGTCGATCCGCAGAGCATCGTGCGCGCGGCGAAGCAGTCGATGGCGGCGCAGGTGCGCGCGATGCTGACGCTGCAGGCGCGCGGCGCGGCGACGCTCGACTACGGCAACAACATCCGCCAGATGGCGCTGGAAATGGGCGTCGAGAACGCGTTCGACTTCCCGGGCTTCGTGCCCGCGTACATCCGGCCGCTGTTTTGCGAAGGCAAGGGGCCGTTCCGCTGGGTCGCGCTGTCGGGCGATCCGGAGGACATCTACAAGACCGATGCGAAGGTCAAGGAACTGATCCCCGACGATGCGCACCTGCACAACTGGCTCGACATGGCGCGCGAGCGGATCGCGTTCCAGGGGCTGCCCGCGCGGATCTGCTGGGTCGGCGTGAAGGATCGCTATCGCCTCGGCCAGGCGTTCAACGAGATGGTGAGGAACGGCGAGCTGAAGGCGCCGGTCGTGATCGGCCGCGACCACCTCGACACCGGCTCGGTCGCGAGCCCGAACCGCGAGACGGAGGCGATGAAGGACGGCTCGGATGCCGTGAGCGACTGGCCGCTGCTGAACGCGCTGCTGAATACGGCGGGCGGTGCGTCGTGGGTGTCGCTGCATCACGGCGGCGGCGTCGGCATGGGCTTCTCGCAGCATGCGGGCGTCGTGATCGTCGCCGATGGCACCGATGCCGCGCACGAGCGCCTCGGCCGCGTGCTGTTCAACGATCCGGCCACGGGCGTGATGCGTCACGCGGACGCCGGCTACGAGCTCGCGCAGCGCACCGCGAAGGAAGCGGGCCTGAAGCTGCCGATGCTCGGACGCTGATGCGGGCCGCGCCGTCCCCGATGCGCGCGACGCTGATCCGCGCGGACGCGCTCGTTGCGTCGCCGTGGAAGAACGGCGGCGGGGTGACGCGCGAGATCGCCGCGCATCCGCCGCGCGAGGGCGCCGGCCACGGCGCGCTCGACGCGTTCGCGTGGCGCGTGAGCGTCGCGGACGTCGCGGAGCCGGGGCCGTTCTCGCGCTTTCCCGGCGTCGACCGCACGCTCGTGCTGCTCGCGGGCGCGGGGATGACGCTCGTCGGCGCGGACGGCGCGCGGCACGCGCTGCGCGCGCCGCTCGATCGCGCCGCGTTCGCGGGCGAGGCGGCGATCGCGGCCGAGCTGCACGACGGCCCGACGCGCGACTTCAATCTGATGATCCGGCGCGACGCCGCGCGCGGCGGCGTCGACGTATGGCGCGGCGGCGCGGCGCACGCGCTGTGCGCGGACACCGTGCTGCTGTTCTGCGCGAGCGGCGCGCCCGTCGTCGACCTCGGCGGCGGCGCGAGCGTCGCGCTGGGTGCGTTCGACACGCTGCGCATCGACGCGCCAGCGCCCGCGAACGGCGAGCTGCGGTGCGCGGTTCGCGGCGACGGCGCGCTTCTCGCGGTCGGCGTGACGCTTCTTCAAGACAATGCACAAGGCTCGAGCGGATGAAATCGATTCTCTGGCACAACCTGAAGCTGTGCGCGCACGGCGACCCGAACGACACGATCGCGGACGCGGCGATCGCGGTGAACGGCGACGGCACGATCGCGTGGACCGGGCGCGCGAGCGACGTGCCGGCCGGCTACGTGCACTGGTCGCGCGAGGACCTGCGCGGCGCATGGGTGACGCCCGGCCTCGTCGACTGCCATACGCACCTCGTCTACGGCGGCCAGCGCGCGGACGAGTTCGCGCAGCGCCTGGCGGGCGCGAGCTACGAAGAGATCGCGCAGCGCGGCGGCGGGATCGTGTCGACCGTGCGCGCGACGCGCGACGCGAGCGAGGCGACGCTCGTCGAGCAGGCGGCCGCGCGGCTGCGGCCGCTTCTCGCCGAGGGCGTGACCGCGATCGAGATCAAGTCCGGCTACGGGCTCGAGCTCGCGAGCGAGCGCCGGATGCTGCGCGTCGCGCGGCAGCTCGGCGAGCGCTTTCCGGTGAGCGTCTACACGACGTTCCTCGGCGCGCACGCGCTGCCGCCGGAATACGCGGGCCGCGCGGACGAATACGTCGACGAGGTCTGCGAGCGGATGCTGCCCGCGCTCGCCGACGAAGGGCTCGTCGACGCGGTCGACGTGTTCTGCGAACGGATCGGCTTCACGCTCGCGCAGAGCGAGCGCGTGTTCGAGGCGGCCGCGCGGCGCGGGCTGCCCGTCAAGATGCACGCGGAACAATTGTCGAACGGCGGCGGCGCCGCGCTCGCCGCGCGTTATCGCGCGCTGTCGGCCGATCATCTCGAATATCTGGACGAGGCGGGCGTCGCGGCGATGCGCGCATCGGGCACGACGGCCGTGCTGCTGCCGGGCGCGTACTACTTCATTCGCGAGACGAAGCTGCCGCCGATCGATCTGCTGCGCCGCCACGGCGTGCCGATCGCGCTCGCGACCGACCACAATCCGGGCACCTCGCCGCTCACGTCGCTGCTGCTGACGATGAACATGGGCTGCACGCTCTTCAAGCTGACGGCGCAGGAGGCGCTGCTCGGCGTCACGCGCCATGCGGCGGCGGCGCTCGGCGCAGGCGACCGGCACGGCTCGCTCGCGCCGGGGCGGCAGGCGGACTTCGCGGTGTGGGCGGTATCGACGCTCGCGGAGCTCGCGTACTGGTTCGGCCGGCCGCTGTGCGAGCGGGTCGTGAAGGGCGGCGTGACGGTGTTCGCGCGCGAAGTGCGCTGACCGGAAGACGAGCATGACGATGATCGAATCGATGTTGTTTGCCGAGCATGCGTATCTGCCCGGCGGCTGGCAGCGCGACGTGCTGCTGCGCTGGGATGCGACGGGCGCGCTCGTCGACGTGAGCGCGAACGCGGCGGCGCCCACGCGCGTCGCGCGCGCGAGCGGGCCGCTCTTGCCCGGCATGCCGAACCTGCATTCGCACGCGTTCCAGCGCGCGATGGCGGGGCTCACCGAATATCGCGCGAATCCGTCCGACACGTTCTGGAGCTGGCGCGACCTGATGTACCGCTTCGCGCTGAAGATCACGCCCGACGCGCTCGCCGCGGTCGCGCGCTGGCTCTATGTCGAGATGCTGAAAAGCGGCTACACGTCGGTGTGCGAATTCCATTACGTGCATCACGCGCCGGACGGCACGCGCTATCCGCGGCTCGCGGAACTGGCGGCGCGCGTCGTCGGCGCGGCGCGCGACGCGGGCATCGGCATCACGATGCTGCCCGTCGCGTATCAGTACAGCGGCTTCGGCGAGCGCGCGCCGCGCGACGACCAGCGCCGCTTCATCAACACGCCGGACGCGCTGCTCGCGCTTCTCGGCGCGCTGCGCGGCGAACTGCCCGAGCACGGCGGGCTGCGCTACGGAATCGCGCCGCATTCGCTGCGCGCGGTGTCGGAGAGCGGGCTGCGCGAACTGGTCGGCGCGCTGCCGGCCGACGCGCCGGTCCACATCCACATCGCCGAGCAGACCGCGGAAGTCGACGATTGCGTGCGCGCGTACGGCGCGCGGCCGGTGCAATGGCTCATCGACCGCTTCGACGTGAACGCGCGCTGGTGTCTCGTCCATGCGACGCATCTCGACGCCGCCGAGACGCACGCGCTCGCGCGCAGCGGCGCGATCGCGGGCCTGTGTCCGACGACCGAGGCGAACCTCGGCGACGGCATTTTTCCGGCGGTCGACTATCTCGCGGCGGGCGGCGCGATCGGCATCGGCTCGGACAGCCACGCGAGCGTCGACTGGCGCGCCGAGCTGCGGCTCTTCGAATACGGGCAGCGGCTCGCGCGGCGCGAGCGCAACGTGCTTGCCGATGCGGCGCAGCCGCGCGTGGCGGACCGCCTGTTCGCCGCGTCGCTCGCGGGCGGCGCGCGCGCGGCCGGGCGCCCCGTCGGCGCGCTCGAGGCAGGCCGGCGCGCTGACTGGATCGTGCTCGATCCCGCGCATCCGTCGATCGCCGAGCACGGCAGCGACACGTGGCTGTCGGGCGCGGTGTTCGCCGAGCATGGCGACACGCCGGTGCTCGACGTGTACGTCGGCGGCGAGCAGGTGGTGAGCGCGCGCCGGCATCGTGACGAAGAGGCGGCGTATGCCGGATACCGCGCGGCGCTTGCGCAGCTATTGAGCTAAAGCGCGGCCGCGTTGCGCGAACGCAGGGCGCTACGAAGGGGTGGCAACGCGGACGCTTCGCAACGCGGTTAGGATAGGTTCGGCATCCGGCGCGGCGGCCCGCCGCCGCGTGCGCCGCAAGAATGGCCGGCGAGCCGTGCGGCTCGCCGCATCATCAACGAGGTCGAACGATCATGAACACCGCATCGCATCCGCCGGTATTCACGCTGCATCGCGGCACGCTGCCGCTGCTCGTGTCGATACCGCACGCGGGCACTCACATTCCCGATGACATCGCCGCGACGATGACGCCCGTCGCGCGCCACGTCGACGATTGCGACTGGCATCTCGAGCGTCTGTACGATTTCGCGAAGAGGCTCGGCGCGTCGGTGCTCGTGCCGTCGCACGCGCGCTATGTCGTCGACCTGAACCGTCCGCCCGATGATGCGAATCTCTACCCGGGCCAGGACACGACGGGCCTCGTGCCTGTCGATACGTTCGACAAGACGCCGCTGTACGCGCACGGCAGCGAGCCGACCGTCACCGAGATCGCGCGCCGCCGCGCGCGCTACTGGGCGCCGTATCACGATGCGCTCGCGGGCGAGCTGCAGCGGCTGAAGGACGCGCACGGCCGCGTGCTGCTGTGGGAAGCGCACTCGATCCGCTCGCACGTGCCGCGCTTTTTCGACGGCCGGCTGCCGGACTTCAACTTCGGCACGTCGAACGGCGCGAGCGCCGCGCCCGGTCTCGCCGACAAGCTGGCCGCGCTCGTCGACAGGCACGGCGGCTACACGTCGATCGCGAACGGGCGCTTCAAGGGCGGCTACATCACGCGCCACTACGGCGCGCCGGAGCAGGGCGTGCAGGCGGTGCAGCTCGAACTCGTGCAGGCGACCTACATGGACGAAGCGCGGCCTTATTCGTATGACGAAGCAAAGGCGCAACGGATCGCGACGCTGCTCGAGGCGCTCGTGAGGACCGCGCTTTCGCGACCGATTTGAAACGAGCGCAACGGACGCATGTTTCGTTCGCGATTCGCATGTGTGTTGCGAGAAGCGAGCGTATCAGCCGATCATTATTCGGATTCCGATCGAGCCTCGCGCCGATGCCGCGCAATACGCGCATGTGCCGGCACCGATCGTCGAATATTTTAAGCAACGCTTGAGCCGAGAGATCAGGGAAAACCCCGGCTTCGTAATGTTGAAACCGAATTGACGGCGTTTCCAGTTACGATAAGCTGATTGTCAGCTAGCCGTCACATCGATCGCGGCGGCGTCCGTCGACGTTGCCGCCACTCGCGAACGGGCTGCTGCGACGTTCGCGACGATCGACCGGCTGGCCGAGCGGCGGCGCATGCGAAGTCGCATCGCCGCTTGCCGCGTTCAATACTTTAAACAGTCAGTCGAGTGTGATCGTGAGAGTCCAAGGCCCCTTGGTCGGACGGGATCGAAGTCGGCGCGCGAGTCTTGCGCACGCCGTCGATGCCGCCGCCGACGGCTGCGGCAAGCATCTCGCCAGCCGAAGCCTGTCCATCTTCCCCTCCGTGTCCCGGCGCTCCGTGCGCCGCCACAACGCGGTCGCCGCGCGCGCCTACATGGCGGTGCACGACGACGGCATCGCGTCGCTGTTGCCCTAGCGCCTCTTTTCGTCGCTCGCCGGGTCGTCCGCTGGTTCGTCGTTACCGCGCGCCGTTGCATGGTGCGAAGTCCCGCCGACGCCTCGTCGCGCGCCGTGCATGCGTTCGTCGCGCGTGTCGAATGGAGGAATCGCGATGAATGAACACCTCGACGCCGGGCAGCGGCCTGTCGTCGGCGTCTGCGCGGATCGCAAGACGATTGGCCTGCATGTCGCGCACGTCGCGGGCGAGAAATACCTGAATGCCGTCGTCGACGGCGCACATGCGCTCGCGATCGTGCTGCCCGCGCTCGGCGAGCGGCAGCGCGCGGACGAGTTGCTTGCGCTCGTCGACGGCCTGCTGCTGACGGGCAGCTATTCGAACGTGGAGCCCGCGCGCTACGGTGGCCCGGCGAGCGCGCCCGGCACGCTGCACGACGCGGCGCGCGACGCGACGACGCTGCCGCTCGTGCGCGCCGCGATCGACGCCGGCGTGCCCGTGCTCGCGATCTGCCGCGGGATGCAGGAGCTGAACGTCGCGTACGGCGGCACGCTGCATCAGGCGGTGCACGCGTCGGGCGGCCACGCCGATCATCGCGAGGACCTGCTGGCGTCGGTTGACACGCAGTACGGCCCCGCGCATCCGGTCCGGCTCGTGCCGGGCGGCCTGCTGCATCGGCTCGCGGGGGCCGGGACCGTCGACGTCAATTCGCTGCATGCACAAGGCATCGAGCGGCTCGGCGACGGGCTGACCGTCGAGGCGCGCGCGCCCGACGGGCTCGTCGAGGCGATCGGCGTGCGCGACGCGCGCGCGTTCGCGCTCGGCGTGCAATGGCATCCCGAATGGCGATTCGACGGCAATCCGCTGTCGCGAGAAATCTTTGCGGCGTTCGGCGCGGCGTGCCGCGCCCGAAGACGCAGGACGGCCGCACGCGCGCTGCGCGCGTGACGGCCGTCGAAGCTTATCGAAGAGAGGCTCACATGCAAGACATCGATGATTTTCTGAGGCAGCACCGGATCACCGAAGTGGAAGCGATCATCCCCGACATGGCGGGCATCGCGCGCGGCAAGATCATTCCGCGCAACAAGTTCGAAACCGGCGAATCGATGCGCCTGCCGCAGGCGGTGATGGTGCAGACCGTCACCGGCGACTACCCGGAGGACGGCACGCTCACGGGCGTGACCGATCCCGACATGGTGTGCGTCGCCGACGCGTCGACGATCTGCCTGATTCCGTGGGCGGTCGATCCGACCGCGCAGGTGATTCACGATTGCGTGCATTTCGACGGCTCGCCCGTCGAGATCTCGCCGCGCTACGTGCTGCGCCGCGTGCTCGACCTGTATCGCGCAAAGGGATGGAAGCCCGTCGTCGCGCCGGAGCTCGAGTTCTATCTCGTCGACATGAACAAGGACCCGGACCTGCCGCTGCGGCCGCCCGTCGGGCGCACGGGGCGCGCGGAGACGGGGCGGCAGTCGTACTCGATCGAAGCCGTCAACGAGTTCGATCCGCTCTTCGAGGACATCTACGAATACTGCGAACTGCAGGGCCTCGACATCGACACGCTGATTCACGAAGTCGGCGCCGCGCAGATGGAGATCAACTTCCTGCACGGCGACGCGCTGTCGCTCGCCGACCAGGTGTTCCTGTTCAAGCGCACGGTGCGCGAAGCGGCGCTGCGCCACAACATGTACGCGACGTTCATGGCGAAGCCGATGGAAAACGAGCCGGGCTCGGCGATGCACATTCATCAGAGCGTCGTCGACATTGAGACGGGCCGCAATCTCTTCATCGGCGCGAGCGGCGATGCGACGCCGATGTTCCGCAGCTATCTTGCCGGCCTGCAGAAGTACACGCCCGCGCTGATGCCGATCTTCGCGCCGTACATCAACTCGTATAGGCGGCTCTCGCGCTTCATGGCCGCGCCGATCAACGTGCAGTGGGGCTACGACAACCGCACGGTCGGCTTCCGGATTCCGCATTCGGTGCCCGCCGCGCGGCGGATCGAGAACCGGATTCCGGGCGTCGACTGCAACCCGTATCTCGCGATCGCGGGCACGCTCGCGGCGGGCTACCTCGGTATCACGCAGGCGCTCGAGCCGACCGAGCCGATCGCGAGCGACGGCTACAGCCTGCCGTATCAGTTGCCGCGCAATCTCGAGGAGGGGCTCACGCTGATGAGCGCGTGCGCGCCGCTCGCCGAGATGCTAGGCGAGAAGTTCGTGATGGCCTACCTCGCGTTGAAGGAAACGGAGTACGAAGCATTTTTCCGCGTGATCAGCTCGTGGGAGCGCAAGCACCTGCTGCTGCACGTTTGAGCGTGCGTGAGCACGCCGCATTAAGGAGATCAAAGTGACGTATCGAACCGAAGACATCGCCTATGTAGAACCGCTGCACGCGAGCGCGTCGCGACAGCGCCGCACGAGCGCCGAATACCGCGCGCTCGACGCCGCGCACCACATTCACCCGTTCTCGGACATGGGCTCGCTCAATCGCGCGGGCAGCCGCGTGATCGTGAGGGCCGAAGGCGTCCATCTGTGGGATTCCGACGGCAACAGGATCATCGACGGCATGGCCGGCCTCTGGTGCGTGAACGTCGGCTACGGCCGCGACGAGCTGATCGAGGCCGGCAGCCGCCAGTTGCGCGAGCTGCCGTTCTACAACACGTTCTTCAAGACCACGCATCCGCCCGTCATCGAGCTGTCCGCGCTGCTCGCGGAAATCGCGCCGCCGGCGTTCAACCGCTTCTTCTATTGCAACAGCGGCTCCGAGGGCAACGACACGGTGCTGCGCATCGCGCATCAGTACTGGCGCACGCAGAACCGCCCGCAGAAGAAGTTCGTGATCTCGCGCAGCAACGGCTATCACGGCTCGACGATCGCGGGCGCGACGCTCGGCGGCATGAGCTACATGCACGAGCAGATGCCGTCGAAGGTCGAGCACATCGTCCACATCGATCAGCCTTATTACTTCGGCGAAGCGGGCGAGGGACAGACGCCCGAGGCGTTCGGGCTCGAACGCGCGCGGCAGCTCGAAGCGAAGATCCTCGAACTCGGCGCGGAGAACGTCGCGGCGTTCATCGGCGAGCCGTTCCAGGGCGCGGGCGGCGTGATCTTCCCGCCGTCGACGTACTGGCCCGAGATCGAGCGGATCTGCCGCCAGTACGACGTGCTGCTCGTCGCGGACGAAGTGATCGGCGGCTTCGGGCGCACCGGCGAATGGTTCGCGCATCGGCACTTCGGCTTCGAGCCGGATCTGATGACGCTCGCCAAGGGCCTGACGAGCGGCTACGTGCCGATGGGGGCCGTCGCGCTGTCGGACCGGATCGCCGACGCGCTGATCGCGCACGGCGAGTTCAACCACGGGATGACGTACTCGGGGCATCCGGTCGCGGCGGCGGTGGCCGTTGCGAATCTGAAGGTGCTGCGCGACGAACGGATCGTCGAGCGCGTGAAGACCGATACCGGCCCCTACTTCCAGCAGTTGCTGCGCGAGACGTTCGCGAACCATCCGATCGTCGGCGAGATCGCGGGCGCGGGGCTCGTCGCGGGCATCCAGCTCGCGCGCGAGCCGGGCGCGCGCAAGCGCTTCGAGAACGGCGGCGAAGTCGGCACGATCTGCCGCGACTACTGCTTCAACGGCAACCTGATCATGCGCGCGACGGGCGACCGGATGCTGCTGTCGCCGCCGCTCGTGGTCTCGAAGCCCGAAATCGACGAGATCGTCGAGAAGGCGAAGCGCGCGATCGACGCGACGGCGAAGCAGTTGGGCTTCGCGTGATGCAGGGTGGGTGGCGTCGGGTGTGCGCGCGTCGATCACGGTGACGGAGCGATACGCATATGGGGCACGCGGCGGTACAACTGCTCTTGCCGGTTGAGTAAGGCGGCTTGGTCGGTGCTACTTGTCTCGATACCGTTTCAGCTCTTTTCGAAGTCGGTGATTGTCCAAAAGCAGGGCGACGAAAACGACGGTCGCCAGGATAAGGGTGCTCCACTTGCCGGCGCCGATTGAAAACAGCCATGCGAGGCCCGCGCATAGAACTGCGACGCCGAGTAGCGCAGCGCGATCAATCCACCACTCACGGGAACGGGTCTTCATGGTCATTTCGCGAATTCGGGTTGCTTGGTCGACAGGCCGCGGCGCGCATACATAAGGCGGTTCGTCGCGTTGTCATCGAAGATTTCCGGGTGAGTCTGCAGGTGAAACAGCAGGGTGCTCGGAACGCGGATTGCCGCCTCGAACTGGAATCGTTGGACGGCTCGCGAGATGTCAGTCGAGCTGCCGCATTGCGCATATTTGCCGGTGGCGACCATGAGGCTGCCGACGGCCGCGCCGACATACCACGATGCATAGATTCCGCCGGCCGCTAGCAGCTTCTCCGGCAAAGTGGTTGCGCCGATCAGTTCCGCAAGCGTTGCATTTCGGCCGAGCCGGTCAACTGCTGCGACGAGTGCGCCGACGCGTGTAAGCAGGGTGGTTTGGGTGCCGTACCAGCTCGACGGCACATCAAGGCCGAGCGCCTCCATGTTTTGCTTGAAAGCTTGGTAGAACGCTGTTCCCGTGCAGGCTACAGACATTTGATTTCCCTCGGATTTTTGTATTTGGAAGCCCGGGCAGGATGCCATAGCGCGCGATGGGCTGGCAACTGGTGGGGTCGGTGGGGCGTTGGGTGCGAAAAAAAAAGCCCCGCAAGTGTGGGGCTCTTTTGCTTATCAACTGAATGCTGGTTCGGGGTGTCCGTTGAGGATCTGCCTGAACCAGTCTTTGAAACGCTGCCAGCGGCTACGCTTGGTGTCTTTGGTGGGCGGTACTGGGATCGAACCAGTGACCCCTGCCGTGTGAAGGCAGTGCTCTACCGCTGAGCTAACCGCCCAAAGAGCCTTGAATTATGTCAGAGCTTTTCCACTTCGTAAAGCACTTTTTCGACATAACTCATCTGGCGGGTGCCGGTCGCGCATCGCGCGACCAAGGCCGTGATTCTACCGGCAATCGCGCACTTTTATCCAGAACTTTTTCAGCGCCGCCGCGCGCCGTCACTTCGCCATGCCGCGAAGCCGCCGGATCTCGTCGTCCAGATATTCGCCGAAGCGCTCCGCAACGGGCTCCCGCTCGTTCGCCCGGCGCAGCCGCAACGTGTGCGATTCGAGCGCATCGCCGGCGAGCGGCAGGTAGCGCAGCCGTTCGCTGCGCACCTGGCGCAGCACGCTCGGCACGAGCGCCACCCCCATCTCGAACTCGACCATCGTCAGCACCGTCTGCCACAGGCGCGCTTCGTGCCGGATCTGCGGGCTGAAGCCCGCGCTCACGCACTGCGCGATGATGAGGTCGTGATAGTGAGGCGCCGCCTCGCGCGGGAACAGGATGAACGGCTCGTGCGCAAGCGTCGCGAGATCGACGCGCTTTCGTCGCGCAAGCCGGTGCGCGGCGGGCAGGCAGCAGAGGAACGGCTCGGAGAAAATCGCGTCGGCCGCGATCTCGGGCGGGAACGTGCCCCAGTGCGCGTAGCCGACGTCGATCTGCGCGCGCAGGATCGCCTGCACCTGCTCGTGCGTGTTCATCTCCTTCAGCACGACTTCGACATTCGGATAGTCCGCCTCGAAGCGCCGCACCGCGGACGGCAGCCCGCGATACAGCATCGAATTGACGAAGCCGATCTTGAGTCTCCCCGCGAGCCCCGACGCCGACCGAATCGTCAGACGTTGCGCCTCCTGCGCCTGCAGCAGCAGCCGGCGCGCCTCGCCGAGCAGCACTTCGCCCGCATTCGTCAGCGTGACCGACTTGCTCGTGCGCGCGAACAACTGCACGCCGAGCTCGTCCTCGAACTTGCGGATGTCGAAGCTCAGGGCCGGCTGCGAGATGAACAGCCGTTTCGCCGCGCGGCCGAAATGCAGTTCCTCCGCGACGGCGACGAAGTAGCGCAATTGCTTCAGGTCCATCCCGTTTCCGTTCGAAGCGATCGATAAATGCTGCTTATCGTACTGGATAAATCCTGTATTGGACGATTATCGATCGCGGTCCTACGCTCGTCGAACCAGGAGACAAGCGATGAACATGATGAAAGAAATCGTCGAAGTGAACGCGCCCGCGGCGGGCGCGGCGAACATTCCCGACTCGCGGGGCATCAACTTCTTCACGAACGACCCCGATTGCGCGGCGCTGTTGCGGCTCCATCTCGGCGAAGCGCGCTTTCGCGACCTCGAGCCGGAACTGCGCACGCTCGGGCTGCGCGCGTCGGACGAGCTCGATCGCCTCGCGTCGCGCGCCGATCGGAATCCGCCCGTGCTTCAGCCGCGCACGCGTCGCGGCGAGGCGCTCGAGACGATCGACAAGCATCCGGACTATGTCGCGCTCGAGCGCGTCGCGTATTCGGAGCTCGGGCTCGCCGCGATGAGCCATCGCGACGATGCGCCGCCGCCGCTCGTCAAGTATGCGTTGACGTTCCTGTTCGTGCAGGCCGAATTCGGCCTCTGCTGTCCCGTCAGCATGACCGACTCGCTGACGCGCACGCTGCGCCGCTTCGGTTCGCGCGAGCTCGTCGGGCGTTTCCTGCCGCGGCTCGCGTCGCGCGATTTCGACGTGCTGTACCAGGGCGCGATGTTCATGACCGAGCAGGCGGCGGGTTCCGACGTCGGCCGGATCGCAACGCGCGCGGTGCGCGATACGTCCGCCGACGGCTCGGCGATCTGGCGTCTGTTCGGCGACAAATGGTTCTGCTCGAACGCGGACGCCGATCTCGCGATGGTGCTCGCGCGCCCCGAGGGCGCGCCTGACGGCGTCAAGGGGCTCGCGTTGTTCCTGTTGCCGAAGACGCTTGCCGACGGTTCGCGCAATCGCTATCGGATCGTGCGTCTGAAGGACAAGCTCGGCAGCCGCTCGATGGCGAGCGGCGAGATCGCGCTCGAAGGGGCGCAGGCGTATCTGATCGGCGAGATCGGCCGCGGCTTCCATCAGATGGCCGACATGATCAACATGTCGCGTCTGTCGAACGGCGTGCGCGCGGCGGGGCTGATGCGTCGCGCGACGACGGAGGCGCTGCACGTCGCGCGCCATCGCGAAGCGTTCGGCCGCAAGCTGATCGACATGCCGCTGATGCAGCGGCAACTCGTCAAGATGCTCGTGCCGACCGAGCAGGCACGCTCGCTCTTCATGCAGATCGCGCTGCTGCTCGCGAAAGCCGACGAGGGCGACGCGCAGGCGGCCGGCTGCGTGCGGATACTGACGCCGCTCATCAAGTTCCGCGCGTGCCGCGACGCGCGCCGCGTCGCCGGCGACGCGATGGAGGTGCGCGGCGGCACCGGCTACATCGAGGAATGGAGCGACGCGCGCGTGCTGCGCGACGCGCATCTCGGCTCGATCTGGGAGGGCACGAGCAACATCGTCGCGCTCGACGTCGCGCGGGCGGTCAAGCGCGAAGGCGCGCTCTCGCCGCTGCGCGCGTTCCTGCTCGACACGCTCGACGCGGCGCGGCTGCCCGGCGCGAGCGCGGCGCGTCTGCGCCGCGCGCTCGATCGCGCGAGCGACGCGATCGCGCACGTCGCGCAGACGGGCGACGATGCGTTCGTGCGGCAGGCGGCGTCCGCGCTCTATCACGCGACGACCGCGATCCTGCTCGCGAGCGAAGGGATGCGCCTCGCGCCCGACCATCGGCGGCTCGCGCTCGCGCATCTCGTGCTGCGCCACAAGCTGTCGCCCGTCGATCCGCTCGCGCTGCCGGGTGCCGATGCCGATGCCGATGCGGACGCCGGCGCGCTGGCGGCGTTGCTGCGCGATCGGCCCGTCGCGCTCGACGATGCGCTGCGGCTGCTCGGCGAGCCGTCAGGAGAGGCGGCATGAGCGGCGATGTCTCGAAGCGATTTCCGTCTTCAAGCGGATGGGAGATCGGGTGTGCCGCCGCGCGTGCGCCCGATTCGGCATGCGCGTCCGGTGTTGCCGGCGAGGCAGGGAGCGCCGCGGATTCGTCGCAGCCGGCGAGCGCACTTTGTGCATCGTCCGCGCGGCGCGAATCGTCGGAGACGACAATCGCCGATGCTGCGCACACCGCAAGCACCGCGAACACCGCGCGCCGCCCGAACCCGGCCGTCCCGGGCAACGCGACAACGACCGAGCCCGCCCGTCATGGCGCGCTCGCGGGGCTCAAGGTGATCGACCTGAGCCGCGTCCTCGGCGGCCCGTACTGCACGCAGGCGCTCGCGGACCACGGCGCGCGCGTGATCAAGATCGAGCCGCCCGCGGGCGACGAAACGCGCGGCTGGGGCCCGCCGTTCTTCGACGACGACGCGTGGTACTTCACCGGCGTGAACCGCAACAAGGACGGGATCGCGCTCGACCTGTCGCGCGACGAAGGCCGCGCGATCCTCTGGCGGCTGCTCGAGGACGCGGACGTGCTTGTCGAGAACTTCAAGCCCGGCACGCTCGCGCGCTGGGGGATGGACTACGAGCGGGATTTGCGGCCGCGCTTTCCGCGCCTCGTCCATTGCGCGATCACGGGCTTCGGCGCCGACGGCCCGCTCGGCGGGCTGCCCGGTTACGACGCGGTGATCCAGGCGATGGCGGGCCTCATGAGCGTGAACGGCGACGCCGACGGCGACGCGACCCGCATCGGCCTGCCGATCGTCGACATGGTGACGGGCCTGAACGCGCTCGCCGGCATCCTGCTCGCGCTCGCCGAGCGCGAGACGAGCGGCGTCGGCCAGTCGGTCGACATCGCGCTGTACGACTGCGGCGTGTCGCTCCTGCATCCGCATCTGCCGAACTGGTTCGGCTCGGGGCGCACGCCCGCGCGCAGCGGCAACGCGCATCCGAACATCGCGCCGTACGACAGCTACCGCACCGCGAGCGCGCCGATCTTCCTCGCGGTCGGCAACGACCGGCAATTCGCGCGTCTCTGCGCGCACCTCGGCGTGCCCGCGCTCGCGAGCGATCCGCGTTTCGTCGACAACCGCAGCCGCTGCGCGCATCGCGCGGAGCTGAAGGCGAGCCTCGAAGCGCGGCTCGCCGATCGCGACTGCGAAACGCTCGCGCGCGAGCTGATGGCCGAGGGCGTGCCGTGCGGGCCGGTGCGCACGGTCGATGCCGTCGTGCGCGATCCGCACACGCTGCATCGCGGGCTCGTCGTCGAGATGGGGCGCTACCGCGGCGCCGCGTCGCCGATCAGGCTGTCGCGCACGCCCGCGACGTACCGCAGCGCGCCGCCGACGCTCGGCCGCGACACGCGCGCGGTGCTCGACGCGCTCGGCATCGACGCGGCGCCGCAGGCGCGGCTCGCCGACGCGGGCGTGCTGAAGGAGGCGAAATAAATGGCGACGTGAGCGAATGCATGCGGCCGCCGGCGCGAAGCGGCGGCTTCTGCTTGATGGTCGCCGTCGGGGGCGCGCGCGGCCGGACGTCCGGAGACGATCGATCCGTCTTCGGCCGAACGGTTCGCGTGGCCCGCCCGGCGCGACCGAATCCGGAGCGATCCGGCCCGACCGGTGAAGGCGCGCGCGAGTCGCGCCGCCGGCAAGAGACATGGAGACAACGATGACATCCCAGCACGATGGCCGCGTCGAGCGCGCGCCGGTCGGCCAGCCCGCGCGCGCCGCGCTCGCGGCGTTCGTCGGCACGACGATCGAGTGGTACGACTTCTACCTTTACGCGACCGCGTCCGCGCTCATCTTCGGCAAGCTGTTCTTTCCGCCGGGCGAGCCGTTCTTCAGCACGCTCGCGTCGTTCGGCACGTTCGCGGTCGGCTTTTTCGCGCGGCCGTTCGGCGGCCTCGTGTTCGGCCATCTCGGCGACCGGATCGGCCGCAAGAAGGCGCTCGTCGCGACGCTCGTCATCATGGCGGCCGGCACGGTCGGCATCGGCCTGCTGCCCGCTTACGCGCAGGCGGGCGTCGCCGCGCCCGTCGCGCTCGTCGCGCTGCGCATCGCGCAAGGCATCGCGATCGGCGGCGAGTGGGGCGGCGCGGTGCTGATGGCGAGCGAGCACGCGAGCGCGGACAAGCGCACGTTCGTCGCGTCGTTCGCGCAGCTCGGCAGCCCGGCCGGATTGATTCTCGCGCTGCTCGCGTTTCGGCTCGTCGCCGGCATGGAGCACGGCGCGTTCCTCGCGTGGGGCTGGCGGCTGCCGTTTCTCGCGAGCGCGGCGCTGCTTGTCGTCGGGCTCGCGATCCGCGCGGGCGTCGACGAATCGCCGGAGTTCGCGCGCGTGAAGGCCGAGCGGCGCACGGCGGCGCGGCCCGTGGCCGACGTGGTGCGCGACGCGTGGCGCACGCTGCTGCTCTGCCTCGGCGCGAACGTGATCGGCGTCGCGGGCGCGTGGTTCGTCAACACGTTCATGCTGAACTACACGACGCAGACGCTCGGGCTCGATCGCGCGCTGATCCTCGATTGCCTGTTCGTCGTCGCGTTCATCCAGCTCGGCACGCAGCTCGCGTCCGGCTGGTTCGCGCAGCGCGTCGGCACCGGGCGTTTCCTGATGACGGCCGCCGCGCTCGCGATCGCGTCGCCGTATCCGATGTTCGCGCTCGTGTCGACGGGGCGCCCCGTCGCGATCGTCGCCGGCATCGCGATCGCGGTGATGTGCATGTCGAGCTCGTACGCGGTGATGGCGGGCTTCATGTCGACCGCGTTCGACGTGCGCGTCCGCTATTCGGCGATCTCGCTGTCGTACCAGCTCTGCGCGGCGCTCGCGGGCGGGCTCACGCCGCTCGCCGGCGCGCTGCTCGCGCACCGTTTCGCCGGCCAGTGGTGGCCGCTCGCCGTGTTTTACAGCGCGCTCGCGGCGGTGTCGCTCGTGTGCATCGCGACGCTCGAGCGCGGCAAGCGCGTCGACGTCGGCGCGAGGGGCGGGGTGCTCGCGAAGCCTTGACGGCGCGCTCGCGCGCTCGCGCGCGCAAAAAAAGCCTCGGGCAGCAATCGCTGCCCGAGGCTTTCGTCCGATATGCGGAACGCGGCGGCGGAACGCGGCGGTTCAGCCCTGCGTCGGCGGCACGTAGCCGGACGCCTGGTCCGCGCCGTCGCCGAAGAAATACTTCTCGGTCTGCTTCATCAGGTACTGACGCGCGCGCGGATCGGCCATGTTCAGCCGGTTCTCGTTGATCAGCATCGTCTGCTGCTTGAGCCAGCCTTGCCACGCTTCCTTCGACACGCTCTCGTACAGGCGCTTGCCGAGCTCGCCCGGCAGCGGCGGGAAATCGAGTCCCTCGGCTTCCTTGCCGAGCTTCGCGCAGTGAATCATACGGGCCATCGTGTACCTCTCCTGTAATCGTAATCGGGGGGAAGGGCGCGCCGCGCCGCTCAGAGCTGCTTCATCAGCACGAGCGACTTGCGCTGCCAGTTGTAGAGCTTGCGGCGGTCTTCGGGCAGGTCGTCGACCGTCGCCTTCACGAAGCCGCGCTTCAGGAACCAGTGCTCGGTGCGGGTCGTCAGCACGAAGATCCGCGTCAAGCCGCGCGCGCGGGCGCGCTGCTCGATCCGCTTCAGGAGCTGCGCGCCGTCGCCCGAGCCTTGCGCCTCGGGCGCGACCGTGAGGCACGCCATCTCGCCGATCTTCTCGGTCGGGTACGGGTAGAGCGCCGCGCAGCCGAACAGCACGCCGTCGTGCTCGATGACCGAGAAGTGATCGATGTCCCGCTCGATCTGGTGGCGGCCGCGCCGCACGAGCGTGCCGTCCGTCTCGAGCGGCTCGATGAGGGTCAGGATGCCGCCGACGTCGTCCGGCGTCGCTTCGCGCAGGCTCTCGAGGTTCTCGTACGAGATCATCGTGCCCACGCCGTCATGCAGGAACAATTCGAGCAGCACGCTGCCGTCGAGCGACTGCGGAATCAGGTGCGCGCGCGCGACGCCGCCGCGGCACGCGCGGATCGCGTGCTTCAGGAAGAACCCGTCGTCGCCCTGCAGATCGCCCGAGTCGAGCAACTCGGCCGCCGCGTCGAGCGACATCTCGCGCACGAGCTCGCCCGCTTCGTCGACGATGCCGGGCGACTCGGTCAGGAAGATGATCTTGTCCGCGCGCAGCGCGATCGCGGCCGCCGACGCGACGTCCTCCATCGACAGGTTGAACGCCTCGCCCGTCGGCGAGAAGCCGAGCGGCGACAGCAGCACGAGCTTGCGGCTCGCGAGCGAATGGCGGATCGACTCGGCGTCGATCTTGCGCACGACGCCCGTGTGCGCGAAGTCGACGCCATCGAGAATCCCCACCGGCCGCGCGGTCACGAAGTTGCCGGACACGACGCTGATGTGCGCGTGCGCCATCGGCGTGTTCGGCAGGCCCTGGCTGATCGCCGCCTCGATGTCGAGCCGCACTTCGCCCGCCGCTTCCTTCGCCGATTCGAGCGCGCGCGCGTCGGTGATCCGCAGGCCGTGCGAGAACGCGGATTCGACGCCGTGCAGGCTCAGTTGCTCCTCGACCTGCGGCCGCGAGCCGTGCACGAGCACGATCTGGATGCCCATCGCCTGCAGCAGCGCGATGTCGGACACGAGCGCGCTCAGCAGTCCGCGCTGCACGACCTCGCCGCCGAAGCCGACGACGAACGTGTTGTTGCGGAACTTGTGGATATAGGGCGCGACGGAACGCATCCAGTCGACGAACTGCGCGTGATGGACGGCTTCGTCGACGGACGGCTGGGGCGCGGCGCCCGAATGGGTGGCGGGGAGGTCGGTTTGGGAATTCATGGGCGGGATTATAATGCGCCCCCATGTCGAATGTACCTAAAAGTCCCGCGCAAAAACGTGCGGGCACGCCGGGCGAGCCGCGGCCGTCGCGCCCGCGGCAGGCGTCGCCCGGGCAGCCGGGCGCGCCGCGCGCCGCGCGCCGCGACGCCGGCCCCGAGGCCGCCCGCGCGCCGCGCGCACCGCATGCCCCGCAGACACGCGTCGCGCCGAATCCCGTTGCGCCGATCACGTTTCCCGAAAGCCTGCCCGTGTCGGGCAGGCGCGACGAGATCGCGCGCGCGATCGCCGATCACCAGGTGGTGATCGTCTGCGGCGAGACGGGCTCGGGCAAGACCACCCAGTTGCCGAAGATCTGCCTGTCGCTCGGCCGCGGCCTCGGCGCGGGCGGCGCGGGCCTGATCGGCCACACGCAGCCGCGGCGGCTCGCGGCGTCGTCGACAGGCCGCCGGATCGCCGAGGAGCTCGGCACGCCGTTCGGCGAAGTGGTCGGCTACAAGGTGCGCTTCACCGACAACCTCGCGCCGGGCGCCTCGGTCAAGCTGATGACGGACGGCATCCTGCTCGCCGAGACGCAGACCGATCCGCTCCTGAAGGCGTACGACACCCTTATCATCGACGAGGCGCACGAGCGCAGCCTGAACATCGATTTCCTGCTCGGCTACCTGAAGCAGATCCTGCCGCAGCGGCCGGACCTGAAGCTGATCGTCACGTCGGCGACGATCGACGCGGAGCGCTTCGCGCGCCATTTCGGCAGCGACGAGCGGCCCGCGCCCGTGATCGAGGTGAGCGGGCGGCTGTATCCGGTCGAGGTCCGCTACCGGGCGATCGCCGATGACCGGCCGGCCGCCGTCCGGCACGCGGAAGGCGCGGCGTCCGGCCGCGACCGCGCGAAGAGCGCGCGCGAGGCCGAGCGCGACCTGATGGACGGCATCGTCGACGCGGTCGACGAGCTGTGCCGCGAAGGCCCGGGCGACGTGCTCGTGTTCCTGCCCGGCGAGCGCGAGATCCGCGACGCGGCCGAGTCGCTGCGCAAGCATCATCCGCCGCACACCGAGATCCTGCCGCTCTTCGCGCGGCTGTCCGCCGCCGAGCAGGAGCGCGTGTTCAAGCCGTCGAACGCGCGCCGGATCGTGCTCGCGACGAACGTCGCCGAGACGTCGCTCACGGTGCCGGGCATCCGTTACGTCGTCGATACGGGCCTCGCGCGCGTGAAGCGCTATTCGTACCGGAACAAGGTCGAGCAACTGCAGATCGAGTCGATCTCGCAGGCGGCCGCGAACCAGCGCGCGGGCCGCTGCGGCCGCGTCGCCGACGGCGTCTGCATCCGCCTTTACGAAGAAAGCGATTTCGCCGGCCGCGCGCGCTTCACCGATCCGGAAATCCTGCGCTCGTCGCTCGCGGCGGTGATCCTGCGGATGAAGTCGCTGCATCTGTCGGAGATCGAATCGTTTCCGTTCATCGAGCCGCCGCCCGGCCGCGCGATCGCGGACGGCTATCAGTTGCTCAACGAGCTCGGCGCGGTCGACGACGACAACGCGCTCACGCCGCTCGGCCGCGAGCTCGCGCGGCTGCCGCTCGACCCGCGCGTCGGCCGGATGATCCTCGCCGCGCGCGACCAGCAGGCGTTGCGCGAAGTGCTCGTGATCGCGAGCGCGCTGTCCGTGCAGGACCCGCGCGATCGCCCGGCCGACGCGCAGGAGCAGGCCGACCAGGCGCATCGGCGCTTCGCCGACGAGCGCTCCGAGTTCCTCCAGTGGCCGAAGATCTGGGCGTGGTTCGAGGAGGCGGTCGCGCACAAGAAGTCGAACCGGCAGCTCGTCGACGCGTGCCGGCAGAACTTCCTGTCGCATCTGCGGCTGCGCGAATGGCGCGACGTCCACTCGCAGCTCTTGACCGTCGTGCGCGAGCACGGCTGGCGCCTGAACGAGGCCGACGCGACGTTCGAGCAGATCCATCTGTCGCTGTTGACGGGCCTGCTCGGCAACATCGGCTTCAAGGCCGAGGACGAGCCGCACTACCTCGGCGCGCGCGGGATCAAGTTCCATCTGTGGCCGGGCTCCGCGCTCGTGAAGAAGGCGGGGCGCTGGGTGATGGCGGCCGAGCTCGTCGAGACGAGCCGGCTCTATGCGCGCTGCATCGCGAAGATCGAGCCGGAATGGATCGAGCGGATCGGCGCGCATCTGCTGAAGAGATCGCTGTCCGAGCCGCACTGGGAGAAACGTCCCGCGCAGGTCGCCGCGTTCGAGCGCGCGACGCTGTACGGGCTCACCGTCTATCACCGGCGGCGCGTCGCGTTCGGCCGGCAGGACCCGGCGCGCGCGCGGGAGCTCTTCATCCGCGGCGCGCTCGTCGACGGCGAATTCGACACGAAGCTCGCGTTCTTCGCGCACAACCGCAAGCTGCTCGCCGACATCGAGCAGCTCGAGCACAAGTCGCGCCGGCAGGACGTGCTCGTCGACGACGAGCTGATTCACGCGTTCTACGATCAGGCGATTCCGGCCGGCATCCACACGGGCGCCGCGTTCGAGCGCTGGTATCGCGACGAGGTGAAGAAGAGCGGGCAGCCGGAAGACGGGCTGCGCCTGCTGTATC
Organism: Burkholderia sp. MSMB1589WGS; assembly: GCF_001636105.1. Classification (NCBI taxonomy): domain Bacteria; kingdom Pseudomonadati; phylum Pseudomonadota; class Betaproteobacteria; order Burkholderiales; family Burkholderiaceae; genus Burkholderia; species Burkholderia sp. MSMB1589WGS. The sequence goes on along the minus strand of NZ_LNJT01000007.1, from coordinate 699,503 downwards.
TGTCGCGCGACGACCTGATGCGCCACGAGGCGGCGGGCGTGACGACCGACCTGTTTCCGAAGCGCGCAACGATGGCGGGCGTCGAGATGGCGCTCGCGTACCACTTCGAGCCCGGCTCGCCGCGCGACGGCGTGACGCTCGCGGTGCCGCTCTTCGCGCTGAACCAGGTCGACGCGCGCCGCGCCGAGTGGCTCGTGCCCGGGATGCTGAAGGAGAAGGCGCACCTGCTGCTGAAGTCGCTGCCGCAGAAGCTGCGCCGCCATTGCGTGCCGCTGCCCGAATACGCGGCGGGCTTCGTCGAGCGCGCCGGACGCGCTCGCTTCGGCGCGGCCGGCGCAGGCGCGGGCGGCCTCGTCGATGCGCTGATCGCCGACGTCCGGGAGCAGACGCAAGTCGCGACGAAGACGTCCGACTTCAAGCTCGAGACGCTGCCCGCGCACCTGTTCATGAACTTCAAGGTGATCGACGAGCACGGCCGCCAGCTCGCGATGGGGCGCAATCTCGCGCAATTGCGCGCGGAGCTGGGCGCGCAGGCGCAGCAGCATTTCCAGAAGATCGCCGCCGCGGCGACGCTCGCGCCGGCGGGCGAGCATTCGGGCGCGACGGCGGCCGCCGCCGAGGCGCCCGCGGGCGGCGCGCGGCCGCGACGCGGGCACGTCGGGGCGCCGCAGCCGGCGGCGCAAGCGGGCGCGGCGGCCGCCGGCGCGACCGCGCTCTACGAGAACCTGACGACGTGGAACTTCGGCACGCTGCCGGAATTGCTCGAGATCCGCCGGCGCGGCGAGACGCTCGTCGGCTACCCGGCGCTCGTCGACCGCGGCACGCACTGCGACGTCGAGGTGTTCGACTCGCCCGACGAGGCCGCGCGGGTCCACCGCGCGGGCTTGCGGCGCCTGTTCGCGCTGCAGTTGAAGGAGCCGATCAAGTATCTGGAGAAGAACCTGCCGGGGCTGCGCGAGATGGCGATGCAGTACATGTCGCTCGGCACGCAGGACGAGCTGCGCGACCAGTTGATCGCGACCGCGCTCGACCGCGCGTGCCTGCAGGACCCGCTGCCCGACGACGACGCGAGCTTCCACGCGCGCCGCGACGAGGGCAGGAGCCGCCTGAACCTGCTCGCGCAGGAGATCGCGCGGCTCGTCGGGCAGATCCTCGCCGAGTACGCGGGGCTCGCGAAGAAGCTCGCGCAGGCGAAGCCGTTCCCGGCCGCGCACGCGGACATGCAGGGCCAGCTCGCGGCGCTCGTCGGCAAGCGCTTCGTCGTCGATACGCCTTACGCGCAGCTTGCGCACTTCCCGCGCTACCTGAAGGGGATCGCGCTGCGAATCGACAAGCTGAAGGCCGATCCCGCCCGCGACGCGCGGCAGGCGGCCGAGCTGCAGCCGCTCGCGCAGCACTACCAGCGCTCGGCCGCGCAGCGCGGCGGCGTCGCGGACGCGCGGCTCGCCGAGTTCCGGTGGCTGCTCGAGGAACTGCGGATCTCGCTGTTCGCGCAGGAACTGCGCACGCCGATGCCGGTGTCGGTCAAGCGGCTCTACAAAGTGTGGGAGTCGATGCAGCGCTGAGCGCGGCTCGGAGTATGCGGGTTCACACTCGGGCGCGGGACGTCAACCGGCGGCGTTCTCGCGCGTTTTATCAATCACGCCAGTCCCTCGACGTGAGTCTTCATGCGCAATTTCCTCTCTCTCGGCCGCACGCTCGCGCTTGCGGCCGCCGTGCTGGCGCCTGTCGCCGCCTTCGCGAACAACGTGATCGTGCTGAATTCGGCTGAAGCGACGCTGTCCCTCATCGATCAGCAATCCCGCCAGGTCGTCGGCCAGTATCCGACCGGCAAGGAGCCGCATCACCTGATGGCGACGCCCGACAATTCGTCGCTGATCGTCGCGAATTCGGTGTCGAACAGCCTGATGTTCCTCGATCCGAAGACGGGCAAGCCGCAGCGCACGCTCGAAGGGATCGACGATCCTTACCAGCTCGGTTTTTCGCCCGACCGCAAGTGGTTCGTCGCGGCGGGCCTGCGGCTCGACCGCGTCGACATCTACAGCTACGACGGCCGTGACCTGAAGCTCGCGAAGCGCGTGCCGCTCGCGGTGATGCCGAGCCACCTCGCGTTCACGAAGGACAGCAAGACGGTGCTCGTGTCGCTGCAGGTGTCGGGCGAGCTCGCGGCGATCGATCTGGCCACGCAGACGGTCAAGTGGAAGATGAAGGTCGGGCCGGTGCCGGCGGGCTTGTGGCTCACGCCCGGCGACAAGTACGTGCTGATCGGGATGACGGGCGCCGACTACGTCGCCGTCGTCGACTGGCGCAACCAGAAGGTCGTGAAAACGATTCCGACCGGCAAGGGCGCGCACAACTTCCGCTCGCTCGCGGACGGCACGCACGTCGCGGTGACGAACCGGGTGGCGAACACGATCAGCATCATCGACGAGAACGCGCTCACGAACGTCGGCGACATCACGGGCCTGTTGCCCGGCCCGGACGACATGGAGCTGTCGGCCGACCGGAAGACGCTGTGGGTGACGTTCCGCTTCGCGAAGAAGGTCGGCGTGATCGATCTGCCGAGCCGCAAGCTGATCCAGACGATTTCGGTCGGCCGCTCGCCGCACGGGATCTATTTCTACGACCGGGCGCCGTGGACGGCGCCGAACGGCGCGTGACGCGGCGGGGGAGCGGTTCATGCTGCACATGATCGTCGCCGCGCTGGACGGCTTCGTGTCCGATCTGCAGACCTGGCTGTACGTCGACATCGTGCAGCCGCTGCTGTTCAAGGTCGGCCTGATGGACTACGACGAGGACACGTACGACGCGCTCTACTGGGTGATCGTCGGCGCGCTGCAGGTGGTCGCGATGTACGCGCTGCTGCGCCCGCTCGAGGCGCTGCGCCCCGTCGAGCGGTGGGAGAACCGCAAGGAGGCGCGCGTCGACGTGATCTACACGCTGATCGCGAAGCTCGGCATCTTCAGCCTGTTCTTCTTCTTCGCGATGCAGCCGCTCTTCGACGCCTTCCAGGCGTGGCTGCGTCTTCACGGGATCTCGAACTTCAATCTCGACTACCTGTGGCCGGGCGTCACGTCCAAGCCGATCGTCGCGTTCGCGATCTATCTGATCGCGCTCGATTTCGCCGGCTACTGGTATCACCGCTGGCAACACCGGATCGGCGTCTGGTGGGAGCTGCACGCCGTGCATCACAGCCAGCGCCAGATGTCGCTCTGGTGCGACGACCGCAACCACCTGCTCGACGACGTGCTGCAGGCGTGCTTCTTCGCGGCGATCGCGCTCGTGATCGGCGTGTCGCCGTCGCAGTTCGTCGTGCTGACCGCGGTCACGAACTTCATGCAGAGCGTTCAGCATACGAACGCGCGGCTGCCGCTCGGCTGGCTCGGCGAGCGCCTCGTCGTCAGCCCGACGTTCCATCGCCGCCATCACGCGGTCGGCTACGGCCACGAGGGCACGAAGTACGGCTGCAACTTCGGCGTGCTGTTTCCGTGGTGGGACATGCTGTTCCGCACCGCGTCGTGGAACCGCACGCCCGAGCCGACGGGCATCCGCGAGCAGTATGAGGGCGTGTCGTACGGCGACGGCTTCTGGGCGCAGCACTGGCTCGCGTTCGTGCGGATCGCGCGGCGGCTCGCGCCGGGGAAGCAGCGCGACGCGGCGTCGGCGTAAGCCGCCGCGGCGGGCGAGCGGCGCGTTCGGGGGGCGGCTTGGCCGAACGGCTTGCGGCTTTTCGACTGCCGGGGCGCTTCCCACCAGCTCTCTTCTCGCCGCGCGCCGCCCGGCCGCCCATGTGCGCGCATCGCACGCCTTCGCCGCCCCCATTCGCTACCGCCCCGTTTTTGCCGCACGCATGCCGCGTGGTTTATCCTTTCCGGGCCTTCCCATTCCCGATCGATGATCCGTCCCGCATGAACGATCTGCTGCGCTCCTTCGGCCGGGCGCTCGCGAGTGCGCTGCACCCGCGGATGCTCTGGCTCACCTTCATGCCGTTTATCGTCTCCGCGGTGATCTGGGGCGTCGTGCTCTGGTTCTCGTGGCAGCCGCTCGTCGACGCCGCGCGCGCCGCGCTCGACGGCTTCGCGCTGACGGCGCTCCTCTACAAGTTCTTCAACGCGATCGGCGCATCGCAACTGCACGCGGTCGTCGCGCCGTTCGTCGTCGTGTCGCTCGCGATTCCGCTCATCGTGCTGACGGTGCTGCTCCTGATCGCGACGCTGTCGATGCCCGCCGTCGTCTCGCATCTGTCGAAGCGCCAGTTCGCGTCGCTCGAGATGAAGCGGGGCGGCAGCCTGTTCGGCAGTGTGTTCAATTCGCTGTGGGCCGCGTTCGCGAGCATCGTGCTCCTGATCGTGACGGTGCCGCTGTGGCTGATTCCGCCGTTCTTCGCGCTGCTGCCGCCCGTGATCTGGGGCTGGCTCACGTACCGCGTGATGACCTATGACGCGCTCGCGCTGCACGCGAGCGCCGACGAGCGCCGCGCGCTCGTGCGCAAGCGCCGCTGGCCGCTGTTGGGCATCGGCGTCGCGAGCGGGCTGCTCGGCACGGTGCCGACCTTCATCTGGGTGTCGTCGATCTGGATGATGGTGCTGTTTCCGTTCGTCGCCGCCGCGATGATCTGGGTCTACGCGTTCATTCTGGTGTTCTCGGCGCTGTGGTTCGGCTTCTACTGCCTGCGCGCGCTGCAGGACGAGCGCGCGGCGGCCGGGAACGCGACTTCCATCGATTCGACGAGGCAAGCATGACCATCGGCATCATCATCATCGGCGACGAGATTCTGTCCGGTCGCCGCCAGGACAAGCACCTCGCCAAGGTGATCGAGCTCCTGGCCGCGCGCGGGCTGGCGCTCGGCTGGGCCGAGTACGTCGGCGACGATCCCGCGCGGATCACGGCGACGCTCGCGCGCACGTTCGCGTCGGGCGACATCGTGTTCTCGACGGGCGGGATCGGCGCGACGCCCGACGACCACACGCGCCAGTGCGCGGCCGCGGCGCTCGGCGTGCCGCTCGAGCTGCATCCGGAAGCGAAGGCGCTGATCGAGGCGCGGATTCGCGAGACGCACGCCGATCCGGCGAAGCCCGCCGATCTCGATTCGCCGGAGAACCGGCATCGGCTGAACATGGGCGTGTTCCCGCGCGGCGCGACGATCATCCCGAACGGCTACAACCGGATCCCGGGCTTTTCGTGCGGCGATCATCACTTCGTGCCGGGCTTTCCGGTGATGGCGTGGCCGATGATCGAATGGGTGCTCGACACGAAGTACGCGCACCTGCATCACGCGACCCCGCATGCGGAGCGCTCGCTCTATGTGTTCGAGCTGCCCGAATCGACGCTCACGCCGCTGATGGAGAGAATCGAGCGAGATTTCCCGGGCGTGCGGGTCTTCAGCCTGCCGAGCGTAGGCGACGCGGAAAAGGGCGGCGTCTATGCGCGCCGGCACATCGATCTCGGCGTGAAGGGCGAGCCGGAGGCGGTCGCGGCCGCGTTCGTGAGACTGCGCGAGGGCGTGCATCTGCTCGGCGGCGACATCGTCGAGCCGGCCGAGCCGCAGCACGGCTGAGCGGGGCGGGCGCGGCGCGCGGGCCGTCATCGCCATGTCATCGGCCGGCCGGACGATGGCGGGCGGCGTCGCGCGTTATGCGCCGATCCAGGGCAAGCCGCGGTGGCACCAGCCTTCGACGGTCTTCCGGTGCCCTTGCGCGTCCTTAGCGCCTTCGAATCCTTCGAGCAGATCGAACGCCTTCATGAAGCCGGCCTGCGCGGCGGCGACCGCGGCGAGCTTCGAGCGCGCGGCGCTGCGGCACAGGAACAGGATCGGCTGACCGGGTTGCGCGAGGGTGCGCAATTGGTCGATGAATTCCGCGTTCGGCACGCCGCCCGGGTAGCGGGCCCATTCGATGTGCGCGTACTGGCCGTCGCCGACGAGCGGACGGCCGACCCAGTCGAGCTCCGCGCGGGTGCGCACGTCGATGAGGCGCGCGCTCGGATCGAGTTGCAGCAGCTCGAAGGCCTCGGCGGGCGAGAGCGCGCCCGCGTAGTTCAGGTTGCCTTGCGCGCGGCGCGTGTCGGCTTGCGCGTAAAGCTGTTCAAGCGTACTCATGGCGGGAGGTCTCCTGCGGATCAAAAAACCATTCTAGCGCGCCGGCCGGGCAGCGACGGCCGCCGATATCCATGACGCGCGCGATGTGCTGATATCACCAAAAAGGTGCAAAATGAGCGAAGGGCACCAGAACGGTGATTTCAGGGTGTATGGAACGCTCTATTGCACAAACAAGGTGCGCGCCCGGCAGCGTCCGGGCGCGCCGAAGCCCCGAAAGTGCGCGCCCCGGCCCTGACGGGGCGCGGCCTCGCGCGCTTCGCGCCGATCTGGCGCATGCATGGCATGGAAGCTGCTATATCCATCCCGTTCGAATCGGTTGTACGCGGCAAAGAACGCTGCGCTCAGCAGCTCGCTTAACGAGGCGGTCCCAGTCCGCCGGATTTGTTCAATCAGGAGAAGAGGTTATGAGTAAAACCGTCGCCGACGTCATGCAGCTTGTGAAGGACGAGGACGTCAAGTTTGTCGATTTCCGCTTCACGGACACGCGCGGCAAGGAGCAACACGTGTCGGTGCCGGTGTCGGCCTTCGGCGAGGACAAGTTCGAAAGCGGCCACGCGTTCGACGGCTCGTCGATCGCGGGCTGGAAGGGCATCGAGGCGTCGGACATGCTGCTCATGCCGGATCCGAACGCCGCCTTCATCGACCCGTTCTACGAAGAGTCGACCCTCGTGCTGACCTGCGATGTCGTCGAGCCTGCCGACGGCAAGGGCTACGAGCGCGATCCGCGCTCGCTCGCGAAGCGCGCCGAGGCGTACCTGAAGAGCACGGGCATCGGCGACACCGCGTACTTCGGCCCGGAGCCGGAATTCTTCATCTTCGATTCGGTGCAGTGGAACACCGACATGTCCGGCTGCTTCGTGAAGATCAGCTCGGAAGAAGCGCCGTGGTCGTCGGCGAAGGAATTCGAAGGCGGCAACACGGGCCACCGTCCGGGCGTGAAGGGCGGCTACTTCCCGGTCGCGCCGGTCGATTCGTTCCAGGACATGCGCTCGGAAATGTGCCTGCTGCTCGAGCAGATCGGCATTCCGGTCGAAGTGCACCACCACGAAGTGGCGGGCCAGGGCCAGAACGAAATCGGCACGAAGTTCTCGACGCTCGTCGAGCGCGCGGACTGGACGCAATGGGCGAAGTACATCATCCATAACGTCGCGCACTCGTATGGCAAGACGGCAACGTTCATGCCGAAGCCCGTCGTCGGCGACAACGGCTCGGGCATGCACGTGCACCAGTCGATCTGGAAGGACGGCCAGAACCTGTTCGCGGGCAACGGCTACGCGGGCCTGTCGGAAACGGCGCTCTTCTACATCGGCGGCATCATCAAGCACGCGCGCGCGCTGAACGCGATCACGAACCCGACGACGAACTCGTACAAGCGCCTCGTGCCGCACTTCGAGGCGCCCGTGAAGCTCGCGTACTCGGCGCGCAACCGCTCGGCGTCGATCCGCATTCCGCACGTGTCGAACCCGAAGGGCCGCCGCATCGAAACGCGCTTCCCGGACCCGATGGCGAACCCGTACCTGTGCTTCACGGCGCTGATGATGGCGGGCCTCGACGGCATCCAGAACAAGATCCATCCGGGCGAGGCCGCGGACAAGAACCTGTACGACCTGCCGCCGGAAGAGGACGCCAAGATCCCGACCGTGTGCGCCGGCCTCGACCAGGCGCTCGAAGCGCTCGACCAGGACCGCGAGTTCCTGACCCGCGGCGGCGTGTTCACGGACGCGATGATCGACGCGTACCTGGGCCTGAAGGAACAGGAGCTCGCGAAGTACCGCATGACGACGCATCCGATCGAGTTCGAGATGTACTACTCGCTGTAAGCGACGATGGCGCTTCGTCTCGTCGGCGAACGAAGCGCCGCGGCGCCGACCGGCCTTCGCGCGGCAGTTGCGCGCGAAGGCATCGGACCTTGAAAAGGGGACGGCGGGACGCCGTCCCCTTTTTGTTCCGCCAGCGACGGCGGTTTTTGACACGGCATCCACGCAAGATGGTTCTGAAGAATCTGATCAAGGCCAGGGCCGGCCACCCGGAGCGCTTGTCGGACGACGACCGGCTCGTGCGCTCGGGGCTTCTGACCGGGCTCGAAGCGTTGCCGACGGTCGTGCTCGTGCTCGACCGGCGCACGCTCAGGATCGCGTTCGCCAATCCGTCGGCGGAGGCGATGCTCGACATCTCGCGCCGGCAGTTGTCGCAGATGCCGTGGGGCGAGATCTTCCCGAACGCGGGCGAGCTCGCGACGACGATCACCGCGATCGGCGAAGAACGCTTTCATGCGACGCATCTCGACACCGTGCTCGACCGCCCGGGCCGCGAGCCGCTGCACGTGCACGCGATCGTCGGCTTCCTCGAGGGCGCGCCCGATTTCGTGCTCGTCGAGCTGTTCGAGAACGAACGGCAGTCGCGCACCGACCGCGAGGAGCGGATCCACGATCTCACGGCCGTCAACAAGCAACTGATCCGCAATCTCGCGCACGAGATCAAGAACCCGCTCGGCGGGATCCGCGGCGCTGCGCAATTGCTCGAATTCGAGTTGGGCGAGCGCGAGCGCGACGAGCTGCGCGAGTACACGCAGGTGATCATCAAGGAATCGGACCGGCTGCAGACGCTCGTCGATCGGCTGCTCGAGCCGCATCGCCATCCGCACATCGTCGGCGACGTGAATATCCATGAAGTGTGCGAGCGGGTGCGCGCGGTGATGCTCGCGGAATTTCCGCGCGGCCTCACGATCGAGCGCGACTACGACGTGAGCGTGCCCGATCTGCGCGGCGACAAGGAGCAACTGATCCAGGCGCTCCTGAACATCGTGCGCAACGCGGCGCAGGCGCTGCGCGAGCGCATCGCGCAGGGCGACGCGAGGATCGAACTGCGCACGCGCGTCGCGCGCAAGGTGACGATCGCGAAGCGCCTGTACAAGCTGGCACTGGATTTGCACGTGATCGACAATGGCCCCGGCATTCCCGACGACATCCGCGACCGGATCTTCTATCCGCTCGTATCCGGCCGCGACGACGGCAGCGGACTCGGGCTCACGCTCGCGCAGACGTTCATCCAGCAGCATGACGGGATGATCGAAGTGGACAGCCGGCCGGGCCGAACCGAATTTCAGATTTTGCTGCCGCTCGACCATTGAGCGGCGGCGCAGCGATTCTCCATACCTCTGACCGACTATGAAGCCGATCTGGATAGTAGACGACGACCAATCGATCCGCTGGGTGCTCGAGAAAGCGCTCGCGCGCGAGAGCTTCGCGACGAGGAGCTTCGCGAACGTGCGCGAAGCGCTCGGCGCGCTCGACCAGGAAACGCCGCAGGTGCTCGTATCCGACATCCGGATGCCGGGCGGCTCGGGGCTCGAGCTGCTGCAGGCGATGCACGACAGGCTGCCGGGGCTGCCCGTCATCATCATGACGGCGTTCTCGGACCTGGACAGCGCGGTTGCGGCGTTTCAGGGCGGCGCGTTCGAATATCTCGCGAAGCCGTTTGACGTCGACAAGGCGGTCGAGCTGATCCGGCGCGCGGTCGAAGAGAGCCTGCGCGGCGGCGTGCCCGACGACGACAAGCTCGCCGAAGCGCCCGAGATGCTCGGCCAGGCGCCCGCGATGCAGGACATGTTCCGCGCGATCGGCCGGCTGTCGCATTCGGCCGCGACCGTGCTGATCACGGGCGAATCGGGCACCGGCAAGGAGCTCGTCGCGCGTGCGCTGCATCGGCACAGCCCGCGCGCGAACGGTCCGTTCATCGCGCTCAACACGGCGGCGATCCCGAAGGACCTGCTCGAATCCGAGCTGTTCGGCCACGAGCGCGGCGCGTTCACGGGCGCGCAGACGACGCGCCAGGGCCGCTTCGAGCAGGCCGAGAACGGCACGCTGTTCCTCGATGAAATCGGCGACATGCCGTTCGACTTGCAGACGCGCCTGTTGCGCGTGCTGTCGGACGGGCAGTTCTATCGCGTCGGCGGCCACAGTCCGCTGCGCTCGAACGTGCGCGTGATCGCGGCGACGCACCAGAATCTCGAGGCGCGCGTGCGGCAGGGGCTGTTCCGCGAGGATCTGTATCACCGGCTCAACGTGATCCGGCTGCGGCTGCCGCCGCTGCGCGAGCGCAGCGAGGACATTGCGCTGCTCACGCGCCACTTCCTGCAGAAGAGCGCGCGCGACCTCGGCGTCGAGCCGAAGCGCGTGTCGGACGAGGCGCTCGCGTATCTGACGTCGCTGCCGTTTCCGGGCAACGTCCGGCAGCTCGAGAATCTCGCGAACTGGCTGACGGTGATGGCGCCCGCGCAGACGGTCGAGATCAAGGATCTGCCGCCCGATCTCGTCGCGACGCAGACCGCGTCCGGCAGCGTGACGCCCGTCGAGGCCACCGTGGAGGCGGACGCGCCGATGGCCGGCATGGGCGTCGGCGTGGCGGAATCGCACGTGGCGAGCGTGGTCGCGGCCGCGCCCGCGATGGCGGGCGTGCCGGCGGCGATAGGTGCGACGGCGGGGCATCCGCTGTGGGAGCACGGCTTGCGCACCGAAGTCGCGCGCTTGTTGCGCGAGAACTCGGCGGACGTGATGGATGCGCTCGCGCGCCGCTTCGAGGCCGCGGTGATCCGCGAGGCGCTCGATTTCACGCGCGGCCGCAAGGTCGAGGCGGCCGAGCGGCTCGGCATCGGCCGCAACACGATCACACGCAAGATTCAGGAGCTGCACCTCGAATCGTGATCGGCGCGGCGCGATGTGCGCCGTGCATGCGGCGCCGGCTCAGCCGATCTGCGCGACGACGGGCGTGTGGTCGGACGGCTGCTCCCACGTGCGCGGCACGCGGTCGACCGTGCAGCTCGTGCAGGTCTCCGCGAGCGCGGGCGACAGCAGGATGTGATCGATCCGCAGCCCCGCGTTGCGGCGGAACGCGAGCATCCGGTAGTCCCACCACGTGAAGGTTTTCTCGGGTTGATCGAAGCGGCGGAATGCGTCGACGAAGCCGAGCGCGACGAGTTGCGCGAAGTGCGCGCGCTCCTGCGGCGACACGAGATTCTGGCCTTCCCATTTCGCGGGATCGTGCACGTCGCGATCTTCGGGCGCGATGTTGTAGTCGCCGAGGAGCGCGAGCTTCGGGTAGCGCTGCAGCTCGCGCTTCAGCCACGCCTGCAGCGCGTCGAGCCATTGCATCTTGTAGACGAACTTCTCCGAGTCGAGCGCCTGGCCATTCGGGAAGTATGCGGACACGATCCGCACGCCGTCGATCGTCGCGGCGATCAGGCGCTGCTGCGAGTCTTCGAAGCCGGGAATGTTGCGCACGACGTCCGCCTCGTCGAACGGCAGGCGCGCGCGCGCGAGGATCGCAACGCCGTTGTAGGTCTTCTGGCCCGCGAACCAGCTTCGGTAGCCGGCTGCTTCGAGCGCTTCGCGCGGGAATTTCTCGTCGGGGATCTTGAGCTCCTGAAGGCACAGCACGTCGACGTCGCTTTGCGCGAGCCAGTCGAGCACGTGCTGCTTGCGCACGTTCAGGGAGTTGACGTTCCAGGTGGCAATCTTCATGGCGGATCAACGGGATGCGTGAGGCCGACATCTTACCGCGAGCCGCCACAGTCGACGGGAAAGCCGGGGGCAATGCCGAGCCGGCGAGCGACCGGCGCCGCGCCACGCCGACGGGTCGGCCGACGCGGGCGCACGATCCAGGCGCTGTCGGGGCGGGTCAACGCGCCACCAAAGCCCGACGGCGCGCGCAATCAGAAGCGCGAATTGACCCAGTATTGGCCGCCGTCGACCGTCGTCATGCCGACCACCGACGACAGTTGCGGCTGATGCGCGAACGTGACGGGGCGTTCGCGCATGAGATGCCAGCCGTGCTTGTGCAGGCATTCGATCAGCGCGCCTTCGATCTTCCGGCTGTGCGTGCCGACGAACATGCGCTTGACCTTCTGGCTGAGCAGCGCCGCGCCGTGGACGAGCACTTCCTCTTCCGAGCCCTGGATGTCGCAGTGCAGGAAATCGACGGCGTCGAGGCCGTCGAAGATTTCGTCGAGCGTGCGGATCGGCACTTCCTCGTGCGGGACCGCGCGGCCGACATAGTCGACGTCGGGCGCGCTGTCGGCCGCCTGTCCGCCGTTCTCGAACGCGCTGTTCACGACGGGGAAGAACATCGTGCCTTTCTTGATGCCGACCGCGCCGTGGATCGCGACGCTTTCGACCGTCGGGCCCGCGCCGTTCGACTGGCCGGCGAGATCGTTCGCCGCGTAGTTCTCGGAGATGAGCGCGTGGAAGTAGCGGCTCGCCTCGACGGCGCGCACCGACACGTTCTTGCCGAGGCGCTTCGCGATCACGCCCGCGAGTGCGGCCCAAGGCGCGTAGCTTGCCCCCAGCTCGACCATCGCGAAATGCGGGCTGGCGCTGTGCTCGATGCTGTCGAGCAGCGCGACGTATTCGATCGCCTCCGCGCGAACGCCGTCGTTCGGAATCGGCGGCGCCGTGAGCGTGTGTCCGTTGAGGGCGTTGGCCCACGGCACGAAGTCCGTGCGCGTCTTCACGCCGAAATAGTCGGTCACGTAGCCCGTGGAGCCTTCGGCCGGCTTGTGATGACGCGCGAACAGATCGAGATCGGCAGGCGTCCAGCCGCCGAAGAAATCGCCGCCCAGTGTCTGTCGGGCCGATAGGAGGTGCTGAAGCTGTTCAGATGCTGTCATGAGACTGCCTACCTTCCTGGATGGGGTAAAAGTCACGCCGCACCGCGTGCGGCGGCCCGGGACAACGCGTGCCGCGTTGTCGGGTTGCGCACGTCGACGAGTCAGGCTCGGCGATTGTTTCGTCGTATGCGCCGCCCCGCTGCGTTGTCCGGCAATCCTAGCGTCACGCAGAATACCGCAAAATTTTGTCGTGGCAACACTCTTGCACGCCGATCGTCGATGGGCCGCGTGTTTGCCGTGTGTTCGATGCGGGCTTCGCGAGTTCGATTGACGTCGGCATGCTGGAATACGACAGCCCGAACCCTTTCAGCCGCTTGCGGGATGTAATCGGCGCGTTCGATCGTTGCTCGGCGTGCGTCGCCGATTTCGAGAAGGCTGTTGAAAGGCTTGCTCACGCGTTTGCGATCGGGGGAGGTCGTGGCGCGGTGCACGGGCCGGCGGCGTTCAGGCTGACGTCGGCCCGCGTTGCCGGCGAGGGCGAGATCGACGGCGCATTCGATCGCTCGATCGGTGGCGCGGCGATGAGGCGAAGAACGATGTCGCCGCGATTCACGCGGCCCGCGCCGGCATCCGCACGCGCGTCGCCGAGCGCGCGCGGCAGGCGTTCCCGTTCACGCCTCGGCCGGATGCGGCGCGGTGAGCCCTCGCTCGACCGCATACACGGCGATCTGCACGCGGCTCGTCAGGTTCAGCTTCTTCAGGATGTTCTGCACGTGGATCTTCACCGTGCTCTCGGCGACGTCGAACTCGCGCGCGATCTCCTTGTTGCTCGTGCCGCGCGCGAGCGCGCGCACGATGTCGTGCTCGCGCGGCGTCAACTGGTCGGGATCGACCGACGCATGCGCGACAGGCGCTGCCGCCAGGGCCGGCGCGGGACGCACGGCGGGCGCCGGCGTGCGCAGGCTCGCGATCCACTTCGCGGTCATGCTCTCGGCGATCACCGGCTCGCCCGCGGCCGCCTTGCGGATGCCCGCGACGAGCGTCTCCGCGTCGATGTTCTTCACGAGGAAGCCGCACGCGCCGTCGCGCAGCGCGGTCGTCAGCTCTTGCGCATCTTCCGACACCGTGAGGATCACGACGTGCGCGGACGGCACGTCCTGCACCAGCAGTTGCAGCGTTTCGAGCCCCGACAGCCCCGGCATGTTCAGGTCGAGCAGGATCACGTCGGGCTGATGCTGCTTCGCGCGCTTCACGCCCTCGACGCCGTCGGGCGCCTCGTCGACGACGTCGAAGTCCGGCTGGCGCTGCAACAGCAGCTTGACGCCGCTGCGAAAGAGCGTGTGGTCGTCGATCAACAGTACGCGTATGGTCATGATTGTTGTCCTCGTTCTTGTTCCTATGCCGCCTGTCGCGCGTCGGCCGGCAACACCAGCTCGACGCGCGCGCCGCGTTGCGGCGCGCCCGTCAGCGTGAGCGTCGCGCGCAGGCGGGCGGCGCGCTCGCGCATGATCGCGAGCCCGACGTGCGTGTCCGCGCGCGCGGCGAGCGCGGCCGGATCGTAGCCGCAACCGTCGTCGGAGACGGACAGCCGGAACGCGGCGCCGTTCTCGACGTCGACCGCGACGTGCCCCGCGTGCGCGTGCTTGCGCACGTTCGACAACGCTTCCTGCAGGATGAACAGCACCTGCAACTGCTCGTCGGGCGGCAGCGGCGCGCCGCCCGTCTCGCGATAATTCAGCGCGCACGCGATGCGCGTCTGCTTCTCGAAGCGCGCGATCGTTTCCTCGATCGCCGCCTTCAGCTCCCCTTGCGTCAAGCGCGTGCGGAAGTTGAGCAGCAGCTCGCGCACGTCCGCGTAGCTCTGCTCGACGCCGTGCCTGAGCATCGGCACGATGTCGCGCGCGTCGGCGAGGTTGTCGTGTGCGATCGCGTCGCCGAGCATCTGCGTCTGCAGGTTCACGAAATTGAGGCTTTGCGCGATGCTGTCGTGCAGCCCCTGCGCGACGAGATTGCGCTCTTCGGCGACGGCGAGCTGCCGCGCGCTCGCGGACAGCCGCACGTGGTCGAGCGCGATTCCGAGATGGCGGCCGAGCGTCTCCAGCACGCGCCGCTCGGCGTCGGGCAGCCGCGACGCGTCGCGATAGTGCAGCGAGAACGAGCCGAGCACGGCGTCCTGCGTCATCACCTTGAATACCGCGACGGCCGCGAAGCCCTCGCGCGAGCACGGCGTCGGCGAGCGCGCGGCGCTGCCGCGCAGATCGTGCAGCACGGCCGTTTCCGCGCGCGTCACGGTGCCGCAGAAGCAATCGTCGACGGGCATGCAGCGCTCAAGCTCGGTGAGCTCGGTCGACAGGCCTTCCGCGATCACGAGATGCAGTTTTTCGCCGGTCGGATCGGTGACGCGGATGCTGCCCGCATCCGCGTCGAACTGCGCGATCGTGCGCGACAGAAAGCCCGAGCACATCTCGTCGACGGCCTGAGGGCGGTTCAGGAACGCGGTGATTTCGTAGAGCGCGCTCAGCTCGCGGTTCTGCGCGGCGAGCTGCGCGGTTTTTTGCTGCACGCGTTCCTCGAGCCCCGCGTAGACCTCCTGCAGTTCGCTCGCCATCCGGTTGAAGCCGTGCGCGAGATCGCCGAACTCGTCGCGCGTCTGCACGGGCAGCCGCACCGCGAATTCACGCGCGGCCATGCGCTTCAAGCCATCGCGCAACTGCATCACGGGCAGGATGATCCACAGAAACAGCAGGTAGATGACGGCGACCGTGCCCGAGCACGCGAGCAGGCCGAGCGCGATCTGCGACAGGCGCAGCCATGTCGTCTTGCGCGCGTTGTCCGATTCGATCTCGCGCACGAGCAGATCGGCTTCGTCGACGAAGCCCGGCAGCGCGACGAGATAGGCGGCGGCCGCGTCAGGGCGCGGCGCGCCCGTCAGCGCGGCGTCGGCGAGCGGCCGCAGCGCGGCGTTCCAGCGATCGGCGACGATGTCGAGCTGATGCTGGACGACGGCGGCATTCGGCAGAAAGAGGGGGCGCGACGGATCGCCGCGGCGCAGCCGCGCGAGCGTGCCGTCGATCGCGCCGACCTCGGCCGCGAGCTGGCGGCGCGGCTCGATGCCCGCGCCCGAGAGTTCGACGTAGGTGCGCGTCGCGCGCATCCGCAGGCTGCCGGCGTCGTTGATCGCCGCGCCCGCGCCCTCGAGCTGCCACGACAGCCACAGCGTGCCGCCCACCATCGCGAGGACGAGCGCCCACGCGATCGCCGACAGCGCGACGATCCGCGTCGACAGGCGGTGCCGCCATGGGGCGGGGGAGTCGGGGAGGGCGGAATCCATGGCACGTCATGATTCTTTTGAACATGACAATTGTCCTGCCGAATGTTGCGTCCCTGCTGCGACATTCGCGCACGTGGGGCATCGCGGCGCACCCGCCCGGTGCGCCGATGCCGCCGTCATGCCGCCGTCATGCCGCCGTCAGGTGTTTGGCTCCGGCCCTGCCCGAACCGCCTCTATCGGCGCGCGCGCACGAGCTGCCACGCGCGGCCGACGTACGTGACCGACGCGAAGCCGCTCCACACGTGCACGAGCCGCGTGAACGGGAAGATCGCGAAGAGCGAGAGCCCCATGAACAGGTGCGCCTTGAAGAGCCACGGCGCATCGGCGACATGGCTCGCCGCGTCGCCGCGGAACGTGACGATGTGCTGCGCCCACGTCATCAGTTGCACCATCAGATGGCCGTCGGTGTGGCTCGCCGACTCGAAGATCGTCGACAGCCCGAGCACCAGCGTGACGAGGAGCCACGCGAGCAGCACCTTGTCGCCGCGCCGCGTGACGGCCGCGATCCGCGCGTTCGTGAGCCGCCGGTGCAGCAGGATCGCGAGGCCCGCGAGCGCGAGCGAGCCCATCACGCCTCCCGCCGTCATCGCGACGAGCTGCTTGAAGTGGTGGGTGACGCCGAGCGCGTCCCAGACGGCCACGGGCGTGAGCAGCCCGACGAGATGCCCGAAGAAGAGCCCGAGCACGCCGACGTGAAAGAGGATGTTGCCCGTGCGCAGCGCGCCGCGATGCAGGAGCTGCGAGCTGTCGGACTTCCACGTGTACTGCTCGCGCTCGAAGCGCGCGAGGCTGCCGAACAGGAAGATGGCGGCGGCGATGTACGGATAGATGCCGTAGACAAACGTATTCAGATAATCCATGACGTGACCTCGAAACGGGTTCGCGACGCCCCCGCGTCACGCGCGGGGTGCGGGCGTCGCCGCGCGGCGCGGCGGATGAAAGCGGATCGGCTGCGCGAGCGACGCGTCGGCCGCCGGCGACAGCAGCGGCTCGACGCCGTCGGGGCCGGGGCCGAAGCGTTCGAGCGCCTCGTCCATCGTGCGCGGCGGCGGCTCGGCCACGGGCCGCGGCTCGACGGGCGAGCGCGCGCGCAGCACCGCGAACGCGGCCGCGTACGGACTCTGCGCGCGCGCGAGGCGCTCGCCGAGCGCGGCGAGCACGTCGATCGCGTCGCCGAGCAGATGCGCCGCGTGCGCCTCGTCGCCGTCGCTCGCGATCGCGCCGAGGAACTCGACGAAGAGCGGCACGTAGTCGGGCAGCTCGCTGCCGACAGGCTCGAAGCCGTGGCGCCGGTATTCGTCGAGCAGATCGACCATCGCCTGGCCGCGGTCGCGGCTCTCGCCGTGCACGTGCTCGAACAGATGCAGCGAATGCGACGGCGTGCGGTCGAACGTCGCGACGTAGCGCTCCTGCAGCTCGATCAACGGCGTCGCGCGCAGCGATGCGAGAAGCGGCGCGAGCGTCGCGCGCGCGTCGGGAAACGCGTCGAGCGCGCGCTCGACATCGGGCAGCGCGTCGAGCAGCGGCTGCTCCGGGTAGGTCAGCAGGGCGGACAGAATCGGATAGATCGACATGACGTTTTCCTCGTGCGATACGCTCATGCGGCGCTCGCTTTCTTGCGCGTGACGGTCGGCAACGCGGCGTACGACACGGCCGTTTCCTTCTTGCGGTCGAACAGCGTGCCGTCCGACGTGCCGCCCGAGCAGCCGTTGCCGAACGAGAAGCCGCAACTGCCTTTCTCGTCGAAGCTGTCCTCGGCCATTTCCTTGTGCGACGACGGAATCACGAAGCGGTCCTCGTAGTTCGCGATCGCCATCAACTGATACATGTCCTCGACCTGCGCGGCGGTGAGCCCGACCTGCTCGAGCACCTGCGCGTCGTGCTCGCCGTGCACGGTCTGCGCGCGCTTGTACGCGCGCATCGCGAGCATCCGGTCGAGCGCGGCGGCGACCGGCGCTTCGTCGCCCGCCGTCAGCAGGTTCGCGAGATAGCGCAGCGGAATCCGCAGGCTGCGCACGTCCGGAATCACGCCGTTCATCCCCATGTGGCCCGACTGCGCGGCGCCCTGGATCGGCGAGAGGGGCGGCACGTACCAGACCATCGGCAGCGTCCGGTATTCCGGATGCAGCGGGAACGCCACCTTCCATTCGCACGCCATCCGGTAGACGGGCGAGCGTTTCGCCGCGTCGAGCCAGCTTTGCGGGACGCCGTCGGCCAGCGCCTGGCGCTCGATCGCCGGATCGTGCGGATCGACGAACACCGAAAGCTGCTCTTCATAGAGCTTCTGCGGATCGGCCACGGACGCGGCCTGCTCGATGCAGTCCGCGTCATACAGCATCACGCCGAGATAGCGGATGCGCCCGACGCAGGTTTCCGAGCACACGGTCGGCTGGCCGGCCTCGATGCGCGGGAAGCAGAACACGCACTTCTCGGCCTTGCCGGTCTGCCAGTTGAAGTAGATCTTCTTGTACGGGCAGCCGGAGATGCACATGCGCCAGCCGCGGCACTTGTCCTGGTCGACGAGCACGATGCCGTCGTCCTCGCGCTTGTAGACCGAGCCGGACGGACACGATGCGACGCACGCCGGGTTCAGGCAGTGCTCGCAAAGGCGCGGCAGGTACATCATGAAGGTGTTCTCGAACGTCGAGTACATCTCCTTTTGCACCGCCTCGAACAGCTTGTCGCGGCCGCGCGACTTGAACTCGCCGCCGAGGTCGTCTTCCCAGTTCGGCCCCCATTCGATCTTGTCCATCTTCTGGCCGGTGATCGCGGAGACCGGGCGCGCGGTCGGCGGCGTCTGCGACAGCGGCGCGTTCTGCAGATGCGCGTAGTCGTACGTGAACGGCTCGTAGTAGTCGTCGATCGCGGGCAGGTTCGGGTTCGCGAAGAGGTTCGCGAGGATCTTCAGCTTGCCGCCCTGGCGGGGCTCGAGCTTGCCCGAGTCGTTGCGCTTCCAGCCGCCTTGCCACTTGTCCTGGTTTTCCCACTCGCGCGGGTAGCCGACGCCCGGCTTCGTCTCGACGTTGTTGAACCACGCGTACTCGACGCCGTCGCGCGAGGTCCACACGTTCTTGCAGGTGACGGAGCAGGTGTGGCAACCGATGCACTTGTCGAGATTGAGCACCATCGCCACCTGTGCGCGGATCTTCATTGTTCTGCTCCTTCGTTAAGCGGCTCTTCGAGCCAGTCCACCCGGTTCATCTTGCGCACGATCACGTATTCGTCGCGATTGCTGCCGACGGTGCCGTAGTAGTTGAAGCCATACGCCTGCTGCGCGTAGCCGCCGATCATGTGCGTCGGCTTCGTCACGGTGCGCGTGACCGAGTTGTGAATCCCGCCGCGCTTGCCGCTCGTTTCCGCGCCCGGCACGTTCACGATCTTTTCCTGCGCGTGGTACATCAGGCACATGCCGGCCGGCACGCGCTGCGACACGACCGCGCGCGCGGTCAGCGTGCCGTTCACGTTGAACACCTCGACCCAGTCGTTGTCGAGGATGCCCGCCTGCTGCGCCTCGGCCTCCGAGAGCCACACGTGCGGGCCGCCGCGCGAGAGCGTGAGCATCCGCAGGTTGTCCGAGTAGGTCGAATGGATGCCCCATTTCTGGTGCGGCGTGATCCAGTTCAGCACGAGCTCCGGCTGGCCGTTCGGCATCCGCTTGTGCAGCGGCGCGACGGTCTTCGTGTCGATCGCCGGGCGATACGCGCACGAACCTTCGCCGAAGTCGAGCATCCAGCGGTGGTCCTGATAGAACTGCTGGCGGCCCGTCAGCGTGCGCCAGGGAATCAGCTCGTGGACGTTCGTGTAGCCGGCGTTGTAGCTCACTTCCTCGGATTCGAGCCCCGACCACGTCGGCGCGGAGATGATCTTGCGCGGCTGCGCCTGCACATCGCGGAAGCGGATCTTGTCGTGCTCGCGGCCGAGCGCGAGATGCGTGTGATCGCGGCCCGTGATCTTCGAGAGCGCGTCCCATGCCTTCACGGCGACGTGGCCGTTCGTCTCCGGCGCGAACGTGAGGATCATCTCGGCCGCGTCGATCGCAGTGTCCAGGCGCGGCCGGCCGCGGCTCACGCCGGGCTCGGCGACCGTGTCGGAGAGCGCGCCGATCTCCTTCACCTCGTGCTCGGTGTTCCAGTTGATTCCCTTGCCGCCGTTGCCGAGCTTGTCGAGCAGCGGGCCGATCGACGTGAACTTCTTGTGGATGTCGCCGTAGTTGCGCTCGACGACGGTCATCGACGGCGCGGTCTTGCCGGGAATCAGATCGCATTCGCCGCGGCGCCAGTCCTTCGGCTCGAACGGCTGGCCGAGCTCGCCCGGCGTGTCGTGCAGCAACGGCGTGCAGACGAGGTCGCGCCGCGTGCCGAGGTAGGGGCCCGCGATCTCGCTGAACTTTTTCGCGATCGCCTTGTAGATCTCCCAGTCGGTCTTGCTTTCCCACAGCGGCTGCACGGCTTCGGACAGCGGGTGGATGAACGGATGCATGTCCGACGTGTTGAGATCGTCCTTCTCGTACCAGGTCGCGGTCGGCAGCACGATGTCGCCGTACAGGCACGTCGTGCTCATCCGGAAGTCGAGCACGGTGAGCAGGTCGAGCTTGCCTTCGGCCGCGTCGCGCACCTGCACCTCGGATGGCTTGAGCGCGTCCGCCTCGTCGCTGAAGAGCGCGTTCTGCGTGCCGAGCAGGTACTTGAGGAAATACTCGTGGCCCTTGCCCGAGCTGCCGAGAATGTTCGAGCGCCACACGAACATGTTGCGCGGGAAGTTCGCGGGGTTGTCCGGATCGTCGCATGCGAACGCGAGCTTGCCGCTCTTGAGCATCTCGACCGCATAGGCGATCGGCTCCTTGCCCGCGCGCTCGGCTTCGTCGACGACGTCGAGCGGATTACGGCCGAGCTGCGGCGCGGACGGCAGCCAGCCCATCCGCTCGGACTTCGCGTTCAGGTCGAGCAGCGTCATGCCTTCGTACTTCGAAGGATCGGCGGTCGGCCCGAGGATTTCGCCCACCGCGAGCTTTTCGTGACGCCACTGGCTCGTGTGGTTGTAGAAGAACGACGTGCCGTTCATCTGGCGCGGCGGGCGCGACCAGTCGAGCGCGAACGCGAGGGGCGCCCAGCCGAATTGCGGACGCAGCTTCTCCTGGCCGACGTAGTGCGCCCAGCCGCCGCCGCTCTGGCCGATGCAGCCGCACATCATCAGCAGGTTGATGATGCCGCGGTAGATCATGTCGTTGTGATACCAGTGGTTGAGCGCCGCGCCGACGATCACCATGCTCTTGCCGCGCGTGCGGTCCGCGTTGTCGGCGAACTCGCGCGCGACCTGGATCACGAGATGACGCGCGACGCCCGTGTGCTTTTCCTGCCATGCGGGCGTGCAGGGCACGTCGTCGTCGTAGCCAGCCGCGACGTTCGGGCCGCCGAGGCCTTGATCGACGCCGTAGTTCGCCATCTGCAAGTCGTAGACGGTCGCGACGAGCGCGCTCGTGCCGTCGGCGAGCACGACGCGCTTCGCGGGCACGCGGCGCGCGAGCAGCGATTCGCGCTCGCCGCCGAAATACGGAAAGCCGACGTCGACGATTTCGTCGTGCGCATCGACGAGCGAGAGCCTGGGATCGATCGCGCGGCCGCTGCCGCCGTCCTTCATTTCGAGATTCCAGCGGCCGGCCTTCTCGCCGCCGTGGTGCGCGGCCTCGCCCCAGCGAAAGCCGATCGAGCCGTTCGGCGCGACGATGTCGCCCGTCGCGGCGTCGATCGCGAGCGTCTTCCATTCCGGATGGTTCGCTTCGTTCAGCGAAGCGGCGAGATGCGACGCGCGCAGGAAGTGATCGGACACGCGCACGCCGTCGCGCTCGCGCAGCAGCACGAGCATCGGCATGTCGGTGTACTGCTTCACGTAGTCGCGGAAATACGCGGACTTGCTCGACGCGTGGAATTCCTTCAGCACGACGTGGCCCATCGCCATCGCGAGCGCGGCGTCGGTGCCTTGCTTCGGCGCGAGCCAGATGTCGCCGAACTTGACCATCTCGCCGTAGTCGGACGAGATCGCGACCGTCTTCGTGCCCTTGTAGCGCACCTCGGTGTAGAAGTGCGCGTCCGGCGTGCGCGTCTGCGGCACGTTCGAGCCCCAGACGAGCAGGTAGCTCGAGTTGTACCAGTCGGCCGATTCGGGCACGTCGGTCTGCTCGCCCCACACCTGCGGGCTCGCGGGCGGCAGGTCGCAGTACCAGTCGTAGAACGACAGGCATGCGCCGCCGATGAGGCTCAGATAGCGCGCGCCCGCCGCGTACGACACCATCGACATCGCCGGAATCGGCGAGAAGCCGACGACGCGGTCCGGCCCGTAGCGCTTGATCGTGTACGCGTTCGCGGCGGCGATGATCTCGGTCGCGGTGTTCCAGTCCGCGCGCACGAAGCCGCCCAGGCCGCGCACGCTCTTGTAGCGGCGCGCCTTCTCCGGGTTCTGACTGATCGATTCCCACGCGGCGATCGGGTCCATCGTCTTGCGCGCCTCGCGCCACATCTCCATCAGGCGGCCGCGGATCATCGGATACTTGACGCGCTGCGCGGAGTAGACGTACCAGCTATACGACGCGCCGCGCGGGCAGCCGCGCGGCTCGTGGTTCGGCAGGTCGGCGCGCGTGCGCGGGTAGTCGGTCTGCTGGGTTTCCCACGTGATGAGGCTGTTCTTCACGTAGACCTTCCACGAACAGGAGCCGGTGCAGTTCACGCCGTGCGTCGAGCGGACGATCTTGTCGTGCTGCCAGCGGCTGCGGTAGCCGTTTTCCCAGCGCCGGTCCTCGTCGACGACGGCGCCGTGGCCGTCGGAGAACGTGGATTTCACGCGCGACATGAACTTCAGCCGATCCAGAAAGTGACTCATCGTGTGTTTCTCCAAGGGCATCCGCGGTCGCCCTCGGGTGCTGCGAATGCTTGTGTCAGGGGACAGTCCGAGATTACGGCGCGCGCGCTCGCGCGCCCATTCGCCGATGGAGCGGGAAACGGGCGGGAGAAGAACTAGTTCGAAAGAACTAGAGGGCGCGGCGCGCCCTGTGGAAATGCGAACCGGATGCGGCGGCGTGTCGCGCCGCGCCGCATCCGGCGGGAGGCGTCAGCGCGCCGTCCTCAGCACGGCATCGACGCGTTGCGGCGCGCGTAGAACCACCAGGTGATCGCGACGCACGACACGTAGAACGCGATGAAGCACGCGAGCGCCGGCACGGCCGAGCCCGTCATGTCGAGCGACGTGCCGAAGCTCTTCGGAATGAAGAAGCCGCCGTACGCGCCGATCGCGCCCGAAAAGCCGAGCACCGCGGCCGATTCCTTGCCGGCGTCGAGCGCCGCCTGCTTTTGCGCGGCTTCGCCCTGGCCCTGCGCCGCGCGCTGCCGCTCGGTCAGGAAGATGACCGGAATCATCCGGAACGTCGAGCCGTTGCCGATGCCCGTCAGCGCGAACAGCACGATGAACATCGCGAGGAAGCCCGCGAAGCTGCCCGCGTCGCCGCCCGACGGCAGCGTCGCGATCACGCCCGCGACTGCCGCGATCATCGCGGCGAAGGTCCAGAACGTCACGCGCGCGCCGCCGATCCGGTCGGACACCCAGCCGCCGACGGGCCGCATCAGCGCGCCCGCGAGCGGGCCGATGAACGCGTACGCGGTCGGGTTCACGTTCGGGAAGAGCGCCTTCGTGAGGAGCGCGAAGCCCGCGGAGAAGCCGATGAACGAACCGAAGGTGCCGACGTACAGCCAGCACATCAGCCAGTTGTGCAGCCGGCGGAAGATCACCGCCTGCTCGGCGAACGACGCCTTCGCGTCGGCGATGTCGTTCATGCCGAACCACGCGGCGAGCGTCGCGACGACGATGAACGGCACCCACACGAAGCCCGCGTTCTGCAGCCACAGGTTCGTCGTCGCGCCGTGCGCGGCGACGGTCTGCGGATCGCCCGCGAGCGCGCCGAACAGGCCCGCCGAGATCACGAGCGGCGTGACGAACTGCACGACCGACACGCCGAGGTTGCCGATGCCCGCGTTCAGGCCGGTCGCGAGCCCTTTCTTCGCCTTCGGGAAGAAGAAGCTGATGTTCGCCATCGACGAGCTGAAGTTCGCGCCGCCGAACCCGCAGAGAAGCGCGAGGATGAGGAGCGTCGGATAGCCCGTGCCCGGATCACGCAGCGCGAAGCCCATCCCGAGCGCGGGGATCAGGAGCGTCGCGGTGGAGATCGCGGTGAAGCGGCGGCCACCGAAGATCGGCACGAGGAACGAATAGAAGATGCGCAGCGTCGCGCCGGAGAGCGCGGGCAGCGCGGTGAGCCAGAACAACTGGTTCTTGCTGAAGTGAAAGCCCGCGCGATCGAGATTGACGACGACGACGCTCCAGAGCGACCAGACGACGAACGCGAGCATCAGCGCGGGAATCGAGATTGCGAGATTGCGCCACGCGACGGGGCGCCCCTTGGCCTGCCAGAAGGCCGGGTTTTCGGGGTCCCAGCGCACGAGTAGAGAAGTGGACATGATCGAATCCGTTGAGTGAACGAAGATGACGAAGACGAAGCTCACGCGCAGCGGGCGGCGAGCACGCGCTGGTCCTGCGCCGCGCGCTCGGCGCGGAAGCTGAAGTACATCCAGACGAGGCTCACGCTGACGGCGCCGTAGAGCAGCATGAAGCAGGTCGAGCGCACGCCCGTCAGGTCGACGAGCGCGCCGAACAGGATCGGCAGCGCGAAGCCGGCGAGGCCGCCCGCGAGGCCGACGATGCCCGACACCGCGCCGATGTCGTCAGGGAACTCGTCGGCGATGAACTTGAAGACCGACGCCTTGCCGACCGCCATCGCGATGCCGACCGTGAACAGCAGCGCGGTGAACGCGACGGGCGTGAGCGACAGATGGAAGCCGAGCGGGCCGTGCGCGGCGCGGATCGTGAAATCGGTCGGCGGATAGCTGAGCAGGAAGAACATCACCCAGCAGATCCACATCACCCACCACGTCGTGCGATACGCGCCGTAGCGGTCGGAGAGCCACCCGCCGATCGCGCGCAGCACGCCGCCCGGCAGCGAGAAGCACGCGGCGAGGAACGCGGCCGACTGGATGCCGAAGCCGTATTCGCCGACGTAGTACTGCGTGAGCCACAGCGACAGCCCGACGTAGCCGCCGAACACGACCGAGTAGTACTGCGAGTAGCGCCACACGCGCGGGTCCTTCAGCACGCGCAGTTGCGCGCGCAGCGACGTCGCGTTCGTCGAGCGGTGCGCGGGATCGGTTGCGGAGAACAGCCAGAAGAGGAGCGCCATCGCGAGCATCGCGATCGCGTAGACGCGCGGCACGATGGTCCACGTGCCCGCCGCGGCGATCAGCGCGGGCGCGACGAACTTGTTGACGGCGGCGCCCGAGTTGCCGGCGCCGAACACGCCCATCGCGAGCCCCTGGCGCGCTTTCGGAAACCAGCGCGCGACGTAGGGCGTGCCGACCGAGAACGAGCCGCCCGCGAGCCCGACGAACAGGCCGAGCACGAGGAATTGCCAGAGCTCGGTGGCGTACGCGATCAGCCAGATCGGCGCGACGGTGACGAGCATCAGGATGAAGAACACGATGCGCCCGCCGTAGCGATCGGTCCAGATGCCGAGCGGCACGCGGATCAGCGAGCCGGTGAGCACGGGCATCGCGGCGATGAGGCCGAATTCGGTGTCGTTCAGGCCGAGCGTTTTCTTGAGCGGAATGCCGAGGATCGCGAACATCATCCAGACGGCGAAGCACAGCGTGAACGCGATGGTGCTCGACACGAGCACGGGCATCGCGCGCTTGTCGAGCGATGCGGGAGGAGCGGAGGTTGAAGCCATGACGATTCTCTCGAGACGAGGAGGAGCGTCTCAAGAGTAGGGACGGGCGATGCCCTTGCCTATTCGCCGGAGGAACGGGCGCGGTTGCGTCGCTGGGTCGACCGGACTAGTTCGATCGGCGGGGGCGCGGCTGCGTGTGTGACGAAAATGCGAAATAAGATTTGACGCATCCGCTTAAAACCCATATACTTTTATTTCTTTGACGCGGGGTGGAGCAGTCTGGCAGCTCGTCGGGCTCATAACCCGAAGGTCGTAGGTTCAAATCCTACCCCCGCAACCAAATTCGGCGATGTCCACGCGCAAATGACCGATGCGCGAATCGCCCAGGCGGAAACCCGGCTCTCGAGCCGGGTTTTTGTCTTTCTGCGTTCTGCATTTCGTTTCCCGCTTCTTTCCGATTTCAATGGGCAGCGTGCCGTCGCACCGAGCAGTTGAAACGTGAACTGTGTTTTTGTACAGTATCGGCACCTTGGACAAGCCGACGCCTTCCTTCGATCCGTCTCCGCCGCCTTCGGGTGACGCGGCGCCCCTCGCGCGCAAGATCATCCATTGCGACTGCGACTGCTTCTACGCATCGGTCGAGATGCGCGACGATCCGTCGCTGCGCGGCCGTCCGCTCGCGGTCGGCGGCCGCCCCGACCAGCGCGGCGTGATCGCGACCTGCAACTACGACGCGCGCCGTTACGGCGTGCATTCGGCGATGTCGTCGGCGCTCGCGATGCGCAAGTGTCCGGATCTGCTGATCCTGCCGCCCGCGATGGACAAGTACCGCGCGGCGTCGCGGCTCATCATGGCGATCTATCGCGACTACACGCCCGACGTCGAGCCGCTGTCGCTCGACGAGGCGTATCTCGACGTGAGCCGCGCGACGCGTTGCCAGGGCAGCGGCACGCTGATCGCGCGTGAGATTCGCGAGCGCGTGCGCGACACGGTCGGCGTCACGGTGTCGGCGGGCGTCGCGCCGAACAAGTTCATCGCGAAGATCGCGTCCGACTGGAACAAGCCAGACGGCCTGTTCGTCGTGCGGCCGCACGAAGTCGACGCGTTCGTCGCCGCGCTGCCCGTGCGCAAGCTGCACGGCGTCGGCCAGGTGACGGCGGTGCGCCTCGACAAGCTCGGCATTCGCACCTGCGCGCAATTGCGCGGCTGGTCGCTGTTCGATCTGCATCGCGAATTCGGCGCGTTCGGCCGACGGCTTTACGAACTCGCGCGCGGCGTCGACGAGCGGCCGGTGCGCGCGGACCAGGAGCGCAAGTCGGTGAGCGTCGAGACGACCTACGTGCAGGACCTCGCGACGCTCGACGAATGCGCGGCCGAGATCCGTCGATTGACCGGGCTGCTCGATGCGCGGATCGAGCGGGCGGGGGCCGCGCGCTCGATCAGGAAGCTGTACGTGAAGATCCGCTTCGCGGATTTTCAGCGCACGACAGTCGAATGCGTCGCCGACGCGACCGACGCCGAGACCGCAGTCGCGCTGCTCGCGAAAGGGCTCGCGCGCCGCAAGCAGGCGGTGCGGCTGTTGGGCGTCGGCGTGCGGATCGACGAGGACACGGCCGAGCGGCACGGACAGATCGCGCTCTTTGACGACGACGTGAGCGACGGCGACGACGCGTCGCCCGGCGCGTGAGCGAACGCGCGGCGCGGCGCGCTGCTTCGACGGGGCGATAAAAAAACGGCAACCCGTCGGTACGGGCTGCCGTTCGTCGATATTGCGGATCGGCCGCGCGCCCGACCCGGGCGCGCGATGCCGAACGCGTCACGCGCGCGGCTGCGCGGCGTCGGCCATCCCGCTGTGGCGCAGCAGCGCGTCGATGTTCGGCTCGCGGCCGCGGAACGCCTTGAACGAGTCCATCGCCGGGCGGCTGCCGCCGACTTCGAGAATCTCGCGCCGATAGCGCGCGCCCGTCGTCGCATCGAGCACGCTGCCCGCCGAGCCGGCCGCTTCCTCGAACGCCGCATAGGCGTCGGCGGACAGCACTTCGGCCCACTTGTAGCTGTAGTAGCCGGCCGCATAGCCGCCCGCGAAGATGTGGCTGAACGTGTTCGGCCAGCGCGAGAACGGCGCTTGCGGAATCACGTGGAAGCGCTCGTTGATCTTGCGCGCGAAGTCGTTGACGCTCGTCTTGCCGGACGCCGGATCGAAGTCGACGTGCAGCAGCATGTCGAACATCGAGAACACGATCTGGCGCAGCGTGCCGAGGCCGCTCTGGAAATTCTTCGCGGCGAGCATCTTGTCGAAGAGCCCGCGCGGCAGCGCGTCGCCCGTGTCGACGTGCGACGACATCGACTTCAGCACGTCCCACTCCCAACAGAAGTTCTCCATGAACTGCGACGGCAGCTCGACCGCGTCCCATTCGACGCCGTTGATGCCGGACACGCCGATCTCGTCGACGCGCGTGAGCATGTGATGCAGCCCGTGGCCGAACTCGTGGAACAGCGTGATCACCTCGTCGTGCGTGAAGCACGCGGGCTTGCCGCCGATCGGCGCGGAGAAGTTGCAGGTCAGGTACGCGACGGGCGTCTGCACGCGGCCGTCGCCGCGCTTCGCGCGCGAGCGCGCGTCGTCCATCCACGCGCCGCCGCGCTTGCCTTCGCGTGCGTACAGGTCGAGATAGAACTGCGCGACGAGCGAGCCGTCGCGGTTCTCGACGCGGAAGAAGCGCACGTCCTCGTGCCAGACGGGCGCGTCGTCGCGCGCGATCCGCACGCCGAACAGCGTCTCGGCGACCGTGAAGAGGCCCTTCAGCACCGCGGGCTCGGGGAAGTACTGCTTCACCTCGTTCTCGGAGAACGCGTAGCGCCGCTCGCGCAGCTTCTCGGCCGCGTACGCGACGTCCCACGGCTCGAGCGCAGCGAGGCCGAGCTCGCCCGACGCGAACGCGCGCAGCTCGTCCCAGTCCTTCTCCGCGAACGGGCGCGCGCGCTTCGCGAGATCCTCGAGGAACGCAATCACCTGCTGCGGCGATTCCGCCATCTTCGGCGCGAGCGACACTTCGGCGAAGTCGTGATAGCCGAGCATCGTCGCCTCTTCGCGGCGCAGCGAGAGTTGATCCGCGACGATCGTCGTGTTGTCCCAGTCGGCCTTGCCGTCGCCATACTGCGGGCCGAGCTCGGATGCGCGCGTCACGTAGGCGCGGTACATCGCCTCGCGCATCGCGCGGTTCTGCGCGTATTGCAGCACCGGGAAATACGACGGGAAGTGCAGCGTGAACTTCCAGCCGGCCTTGTCTTCCTTTTGCGCGGCCTCGCGCGCGGCCGCGATCGCATCGTCGGGCAGGCCGGCCAGCTCGTCCTCGCTCTGCGCGTAGTACGCGTAGCCGTTCGTCGCGTCGAGCACGTGATCGGAGAATGATTTCGACAGCGCCGCCTGTTGCTCCTGCAACTCGGCGAAGCGCGGCTTCCGCTCCTCGGGCAGCTCGGCGCCCGACAGGCGGAAGTCGCGCAGCGCGTTGTCGAGGATTTTCTTGCGCTCGGCGGACAGCGTCGCGTATTCGGCGCTCGCGGCGATCGCCTTGTACTTCTCGTAGAGCGCGAGATTCTGGCCGACGCTCGACCAGAACTCGGTCACGCGCGGCAGGTTCTCGCCGTAGACGGCGCGCAGCTCGGGCGTGTCGGCGACCGCGTTCAGGTGGCCGACGACGCCCCATGCGCGGCCGAGCGGCTCGGTCGCATGCTCGATGGTCTCGACGACGGCGGCCCAGGTCGCGGGCGTCTCGGGCCGCGCGGCTTGCTCGACGGCGTCGTTTGCATTCGCGAGCAGCGTGTCGAGCGCGGGCGTCACGTGCTCGGGGCGAATTTCGCCGAAGCGGGGCAGGCCTGAGAAATCGAGAAGCGGGTTGGCGTTTGCGCTGACGGACATAGTGCTCCCTGGCGGTTTCGGTTTCGGGTTGGGGGAAGACGGCGGCGCACGGCGCCGGCCGTCGCGTCATGTCGACATTATTGGGGCGCATCGCGCGCTTTCCAATCGTTAGTTTCCAACGAAGCGATTGGGGCGGGAACGCGGGGCGGCGATGGCGGCCCGCTGCGCGCATACGCAGGCGTGTGCATGCGGCGAGCGATATGGGAGGGCGGGGAGGGCGTTTCCGGACCGTGAGCATCCGGTTTTCCGCACGACGCTGCGAGGAGGCGCGCGGCAGCATGGCGGCCGACGCGGGCGGCCATCGCCTCCCGGAGCCGGCCGGCTCGCCCGCCGCCGCAAGCGTTGGCGAACCCGCCGTCAGGCCGCGGCCGCGGCGCGCTCGGCGGCTTCGATCGTGTTGATGAGCAGCATCGTGATCGTCATCGGGCCGACACCGCCGGGCACGGGCGTGATGTGGCCCGCGACCTGCGAGACGCCCGCGAAGTCGACGTCGCCGCACAGCTTGCCTTCGTCGTTGCGGTTCATCCCGACGTCGATCACGGTCGCGCCCGGCTTCACCATGTCGGCCGTCAGCACGTTGCGTTTGCCGACCGCCGCGACGACGATGTCGGCTTGGCGCGTGTGCGCGGCGAGCTCGCGCGTCTTGCTGTGGCAGATCGTGACGGTCGCGCCCGCTTCGAGGAGCAGCAGCGCCATCGGCTTGCCGACGATGTTCGAGCGGCCGATCACGACCGCGTTCGCGCCCTGCAGCGGGATCTTGTATGCGTCGAACATCTTCATCACGCCGTATGGCGTGCACGGGCGAAAGAGCGGCTTGCCCGTCAGCAACGCGCCGGCGTTCGCGACGTGAAAGCCGTCGACGTCCTTCTCCGGCGCGATCGCCTCGATCACCTTGTGGCTGTCGATGTGCGCGGGCAGCGGCAACTGCACGAGGATGCCGTGGATTTTCGGATCGCGGTTCAGTTCGTCGATGCGCGCGAGCAGCTCGGGCTCGGAGAGCGTCGCCGGATAGCGGTCCTTCAGCGAGAAGAAGCCGTTGTCCTCGCACGCCTTGATCTTGTTGCGCACGTAGACTTCGCTCGCCGGGTTGTCGCCGACGAGGATCACCGCGAGGCCCGGGCGGTGGCCGCGCGCGGCTAGCGCGGCGGCGCGCTCGGCTGCTTGCGCGCGCAGGGTCTTCGAAAGGGCGTTGCCGTCGATCAGGGTGGCTGTCATGGTGGGAATTCGCTTGGGCGAGGTTGGATATGCGGGCGTGCGGCGCCGGGTTGCGCTGCAGCGAAGCATCGAATTATACCGCCCGCCTGTCGTCAGCCGACACCGACCAGGTCGATTCGCGCCATGCGCCGCGTGAGGCGCGGGAGAAAAACGGGGACGGCATGTGCCGGAGAGCGGGGATGCGCGCGGGCATGCAGGCGGACGACGGGACGGCGGGAACCGGAAACATCGCGCGCGCCGTCGCGCCGCAAAAAGAGCCGCTCGCCCGGCGCGCACCGGGCGGGAGAGGGGGCGTGGCGCCGCGCGTTACGCCTGTTTCTTCGACAGCGCGAGCCGCAGCAGATCGGCGACCGTGTTGACGTTGAGCTTTTCCATGATGTTCGCGCGGTGCGCCTCGACCGTCTTGATGCTGATTCCGAGGTCGTCGGCGATCTGCTTGTTCAGGCGGCCGGCGATGATCCGCTCGAGCACCTGCTGCTCGCGAGCCGTCAGCTTCGACAGGCG
This sequence comes from Burkholderia sp. MSMB1589WGS, assembly GCF_001636105.1. Lineage (NCBI taxonomy): Bacteria > Pseudomonadati > Pseudomonadota > Betaproteobacteria > Burkholderiales > Burkholderiaceae > Burkholderia > Burkholderia sp. MSMB1589WGS. The sequence goes on along the minus strand of NZ_LNJT01000007.1, from coordinate 668,070 downwards.
CTCGCTCGCCGCGCGCTGCTCCTGGACGCTCTTGCTCTCGCTGCGCGCCTTGTCGAGCATCCGCTCGACGAGCTTGCGCAGCTCGGCTTCGTCGAACGGCTTCTCGATGAAGTCCATCGCGCCTTTCTTCATCGTCGACACGGCCATCGGCACGTCGCCGTGGCCCGTCACGAAGATGATGGGGAGCGCCGCGTTCTCGGCGATCAGGCGCTCCTGCAGCTCGAGGCCGCTCATCCCGGACATCCGCACGTCGAGGATCAGGCACGCGATCTGTCCCGCCTGCTGCGCGGGCTGGTAGGCGTCGAGGAACTGCTCGGCGCTCGAGAAGCATTGCACGCGATAGCCGTTTGCCTCCAGCAGCCAGCGCAGCGAGTCGCGCACGGCCTCGTCGTCGTCGACGACAAAGACGGTTTCCTGAGAGGTGGTGACAGGGCTATTCATATCTCTCCCGTTACGGTTTGTGATGGCGATGTCTCGGATCCGCGACCGCGATCCTCCGGTTCCCCAACGGGCAGGCTGCAGTGGAACGTCGCGCCCGACACGAAGCCGTCAGGCTCGACGTTGTTGACCACCCACAGACGCCCGCGATGCGATTCGATGATCGAGCGGCAGATATTGAGCCCCATGCCCATCCCGTCCGACTTGGTGCTGTAGAACGGTTCGAACAGGCGTTCGGCCGTCGCCTCGTCGACGCCCGGACCCTGGTCGATCACGCGGATGTCGACGAAACCTGCTTCGAGGTCGGCGACGACGCGGATCACGCCGTTCTCCGCCTGCGGCCGCGCCTCCTGCATCGCCTCGGCCGCGTTCTTCATCAGGTTCACGAGCACCTGCTCGATCAACACGGGGTCGACATAAATAATAGGCATTCTTGCGCGGATTTCGGTGACGATCCGAATCCGGCGCTTTCTCGCCTCGATTTCGGCGAGCCCGACCGCGTCGGCGACGATGTCGGCGACGCGCGACGGCTGCCGCTTCGGCTCGCTGCGTTTCACGAACTCGCGGATCCGCTTGACGATCATCCCGGCCCGCAGCGCCTGCTGCGCGGTCTTCTCGAGCGCGGGCGCGAGCGTCTCGGGCGACGCGCGGCCGCTCTTCACGAGCGCGAGCGTGCCGGAGCAATAGTTGTTGATCGCGGCGAGCGGCTGGTTCAGCTCGTGCGCGATCGACGACGCCATCTCGCCCATCGTCATCAGCCGGCTCGTGAACTGCAGCTTCTCCTCCTGCTGGTGCGCGAGTTCCTGCGCCTTCTTGCGCGTCGTGATGTCGGTCGCGATCTGCATCTGCGCGAGGTGGCCGTCGACCCACTGGATGTACTGGCGGCGCACCTCGAACCACTTCTGAATGCTCTCGACGTACACCTCCTGCGCGTCCGCCGTGCTCTCGGTGAGCGCGGCGGCGGGCAGGCCGGCGTATGCGTCGACCAGGTCGATCGAGTCGGACGACGCCTGCGCGGTGTCGAAACCGCCGCCCGACAGCTCGAGATGGCCGTCCGGACGGATGCCGAACAGATGCCGGTAATAGCGGTTCGCGAACAGGAGCTCGGCCTCGTCCGCGGCGAGCACCGACACCGCGGCGTCGAGGCTTTCGAGCACGGTCGTGAAGCGCTCGTGCGCGGCCGCGAGCTCTTCGCGCGCGCGCTTCGGCTCGGTGATGTCGGTCATCGACGACATCCAGCCCGTCTGCCGGCCGGCGCTGTCGATGAGCGGCGATACGTACAGGCGCGCGTGAAAGAGCGAGCCGTCCTTGCGGCGCACGCGCAGCTCGAAGCCGGAAGAAGGCGCCTTGCCGCGCAGCGTCATGTCGAGCTGGCGCTGCATTTCCGGGTATGCATCGCGCGGCCAGTACGGGAACGGCGCGGTCTTGCCGACGAGGTCGCTCTCGTCCCAGCCCGTCATCCGGCAGAACGCCGGGTTCACGTGCGTGATCCGGCCGTGCATGTCGAGCACGCGCATGCCGATCAGCACCGAATTTTCCATCGCGCGGCGGAAGAACGCCTCCGCGTACAGCGCCTGCTGCGCCTCGAAGCGCTGCCGCGTGTGCTTCCACAGGCTCCAGAGGCTCCACAGCACGAAGCACGACAGGCCCGCGACGAGCCACACGAGCGTGTTGTTGGTCAGGTTCGTCGTTTGCGGGTACGCGTAGACGCGCACCGTGAGGCCCTGGCCGGGCGGGTCGAGCGGCAGGTCGTAGTGCGCGTCGCGCGGCAGCCGCGGGCGCGACGACGTCGACGCGAGCTCGCGGTTGTTCGCGTCGGTGATCGAGATCTTGTATTTCGCGGACAGCTCGGGCGGGATGTCGTGCTTCAGGATCCCTTCAACCGAGAACACCGCGGCGATCGAGCCGAGGTACTCGCGGTCGCGGATCACGGGCGTTTGCAGCGTCAGGTAGCCGTTGCCGAAGTCGTCGTAGACGAGCGGCGAGTACGACTGCCGGCGCGTGCCGCGCGCCTCGGCGTACGCGCCGCGCACGACTTCGTCCATCTGCGCGTCGCCCGGCTTCGCGAGCCGCTGGCCGAGGACCGGCAATTGCATCGTCGGCCAGCGTTTCGTGCCGGGCGACGTGTACCAGTTCAGATAGAGGATCTCGGGATGCGCCTGCATCACGTCGCCGACCGTCGCCTGGAACGCGTGCTCGTCGACGCGGCCCGCGGCGATGTCGCGCGAGAACGCCTGGAGCTGCTCCTGCGCGCTCGTCATCGACAGCCGGATCTGCTGCTGCGCCCACGCGACGTTGCGAAACAGCGTGTCTTCCTGCTGCTGCTCCTCGCGGCGGTTGAGGCTCCACAGAATGAGGCTCATCACGACGAGAAAGACCAGGATCGACAGCAGGGGGGTGAGCAGGTAAGAGTTGGACCACCACGGTCCGTGGTGCCAGCGGGACGGCTGCGACTCCGCCGGCGAGCCCGACGGTCGCGCCGAGCGAGCGAAAAGCCGATCGGTCAACATGGCAGGATTGTAGCTCAGCGCGCCATGCACAAAAGGCGTACAAGAAAGATTGAACCGAAAGCGGAATTATCGATACATGTTGCGCGGCAAATGCCGGCCGGATGAGTGCGGCGCAGCAATATTTCACATTACAAGAAATGATCTCATAATTCGAAAATTTTGTTGCGCGTTGCGTGCGACGCTCTTTACAATCCGCGGGAGCTTGTTGCAGCCGGCGGCACGCGTCGTCGCGCGAAGGCCATCTTCAATTCCAGGACACCCAGGAGACGAGAATGTCCGCTGTACCGAATGAAGTGATGAAGTACGTCGCGGCCGAACGCGACGACGACGCGCAGGAAACCGTCGAATGGCTCGAAGCGCTCGACGGCGTGATTTCCGCGGTCGGTCCCGGCCGCGCGCACTACCTGATCGAGAAGCAGATCGAATTCGCGCGGATGCACGGCGAGCACCTGCCGTTCTCCGCGAACACCCCGTACATCAACACGATTCCCGTCGAAGCCCAGGCGAGGATTCCGGGCGACCAGGACATCGAGCACCGGATCCGCTCGTACACGCGCTGGAACGCGATCGCGATGGTGTTGCGCGCGGGCAAGGATACGAACGTCGGCGGCCACATCGCGTCGTTCGCTTCGGCCGCGACGCTCTATGACGTCGGCTACAACCACTTCTGGCACGCGCCGTCCGCCGAGCACGGCGGCGATCTCGTGTTCGTGCAGGGCCATTCGTCGCCCGGCATTTACTCGCGCGCGTTCCTGCTCGGCCGCCTGACGGAAGCGCAGCTCGACAACTTCCGCCAGGAAGTGGGCGGCAACGGCATCTCGTCGTATCCGCACCCGTGGCTGATGCCGGATTTCTGGCAGTTCCCGACCGTGTCGATGGGCCTGGGCCCCATCATGGCGATCTACCAGGCGCGCTTCATGAAGTACCTGCAGGCGCGCGGCATCGCGAAGACGGACGGCCGCAAGGTCTGGGCGTTCCTCGGCGACGGCGAGACGGACGAACCGGAATCGCTCGGCGCGATCGGCATGGCGAGCCGCGAGAAGCTCGACAACCTCGTGTTCGTGATCAACTGCAACCTGCAGCGTCTCGACGGCCCGGTGCGCGGCAACGGCAAGATCATCCAGGAACTGGAATCGGAATTCCGCGGCGCCGGCTGGAACGTGATCAAGGTGATCTGGGGCGGCCGCTGGGATGCCCTCTTCGCGCGCGACAAGACGGGCGCGCTGATGCGCCGCATGATGGAAGTCGTCGACGGCGAATACCAGACGTACAAGTCGGAATCGGGCGCGTACGTGCGCGAGCACTTCTTCAACTCGCCGGAGCTGAAGGCGCTCGTCGCCGACTGGTCCGACGACGACATCTGGGCGCTGAACCGCGGCGGCCACGACCCGCACAAGATCTACGCGGCGTTCCACGAGGCGAGCAACTCGAAGGGCGCGCCGACGGTGATTCTCGCGAAGACCATCAAGGGCTACGGGATGGGTGAGTCGGGTCAGGCGATGAACATCACGCACCAGCAGAAGAAGCTGCCCGTCGAGCAACTGAAGAAGTTCCGCGACCAGTTCCGCCTGCCGATCACCGACGAGCAGATCGCCGACGTGCCGTACGTGAAGTTCGACGAAGGCTCGAAGGAGCTCGAATACATGCGCAAGCAGCGCATGGACCTCGGCGGCTACCTGCCGCAGCGCCGCCAGAAGGCCGAGTCGCTGCCGGTGCCGGCGCTCGACGCGTTCGAGCCGCTCCTGAAGGGCACGGGCGAAGGCCGCGAGATCTCGACGACGATGGCGTTCGTGCGGATCCTGAACATCCTGCTGAAGGACAAGACGCTCGGCAAGCGCGTCGTGCCGATCGTGCCCGACGAATCGCGCACGTTCGGCATGGAAGGTCTCTTCCGCCAGATCGGCATCTGGAACCAGGAAGGCCAGAAGTACGTGCCGGAGGATTCCGATCAGTTGATGTTCTACAAGGAATCGGAAACCGGCCAGATCCTGCAGGAAGGCATCAACGAAGCGGGCGGCATGTGCGACTGGATCGCGGCGGCGACGTCGTACTCGACGCACGGCGAGATCATGGTGCCGTTCTACATCTTCTATTCGATGTTCGGCTTCCAGCGGATCGGCGACCTCGCATGGGCGGCGGGCGACATGCGCTCGCGCGGCTTCCTGCTCGGCGGCACCGCGGGCCGCACGACGCTCAACGGCGAGGGCTTGCAGCACGAAGACGGCCACTCGCTGATGTGGGCGGCGTCGGTGCCGAACTGCGTGAGCTACGACCCGACGTTCGGCTACGAGCTCGCCGTCATCATGCAGGACGGTCTGCGCCGGATGGTGCAGGAGCAGGAGGACGTCTACTACTACGTGACGGTGATGAACGAGAACTACGAGCACCCGGCGATTCCGCAGGGCGAGCACGTGGCGGCCGACATCATCAAGGGCATGTATGCGTTCAGGAAGGCCGACGCCGGCAAGAAGGCGCCGCGCGTTCAACTGCTCGGCGCGGGCACGATCTTCAACGAAGTGATCGCCGCCGCGGACCTGCTGAAGAACGACTGGGGCGTCGCCGCCGATCTCTGGAGCGTGCCGAGCTTCACCGAGCTCGCGCGCGAAGGCCATGACGTCGAGCGCTGGAACCTGCTGCATCCGGCCGAGGCGCGCCGCCTGTCGCACGTGCAGACGTGCCTGAAGGACACGCAGGGCCCGGTGATCGCGTCGACCGACTACGTGCGCGCGCTCGCCGACCAGATCCGCGGCCAGATCGATCGCCGCTACGTCGTGCTCGGCACCGACGGCTTCGGCCGCTCGGACACGCGCGGCGCGCTGCGCCACTTCTTCGAGGTGGATCGCTACTGGGTCACGGTCGCGGCGCTCAACGCGCTCGCCGACGAAGGCGCGATCGAGCGCAAGGTCGTGGCGGACGCCATCGCGAAGTACGACCTCGACCCGGCCAAACCCAACCCGATGACGGTTTAACGCACGCGCCGCGCGACGCCGCCCGCCCGTTCCCGCTTTCGACGAAGCGGGGGCGGGGCGGCGCGGCTCCGCCTTGCATGGGATCGCGGCAGGCCGCTCGCGCGGCCTGCCGCGATCGACAGGAGACTGAAACAGATGAGTCAAGCGATCGAAGTCAAGGTGCCGGATATCGGCGATTACAAGGACGTGCCCGTCATCGAAGTGCTCGTGAAGCCGGGCGACGCGGTCGAGCCCGAGCAGTCGCTCGTCACGCTCGAGTCCGACAAGGCGACGATGGACGTGCCGAGCCCGTCGGCGGGCACGGTCAAGGAAGTGAAAGTGAAGGTCGGCGACGCAGTGTCGGAAGGCTCGCTGATCGTGCTGCTCGACGGCGCGCAGGCGGTGGGCAAGCTCGCGCAGGCGAACGGCGCCGCGGCGAGCGCCGCGCAGCCGGCGGCCGCGCCCGCGGCAGCCGCACCTGCGCCCGCGGCGGCGTCGGCGTCGGCGGGCGGCGGCACGGTCGAAGTGAAGGTGCCGGACATCGGCGACTACAAGGATGTGCCGGTGATCGAGATCGCCGTGAAGGTCGGCGATACGGTCGAGAAGGAGCAGTCGCTCGTCACGCTCGAGTCCGACAAGGCGACGATGGACGTGCCGAGCCCGGCCGCGGGCGTCGTCAAGGGCATCTTGGTGAAGGTTGGCGACGCGGTGTCGGAGGGCTCGCTGATTGTCGTGCTCGAAGCGTCGGGCGCCGCCGCGAGCGCGCCGCAGGCGGCCGCGCCCGCAGCCGCACCCGTGCAAGCCGCGCCCGCTCCGGCGCCCGCCGCCGAGCCCGCGCCGCAAGCGGCAACTGCAGCCGCGGCCGCAGCCGCGCCGGCGCCCGCCGCGAGCGGCGAGTACCGCGCGAGCCACGCGTCGCCGTCGGTGCGCAAGTTCGCGCGCGAACTCGGCGTCGACGTGTCGCGCGTCACGGGCACGGGGCCGAAGAGCCGCATCACGAAGGACGATGTCACCGCGTTCGTGAAGGGCGTGATGACGGGGCAGCGCGCGTCGCCCGCCGCCGCGGCCGCGCCGGCGGGCGGCGGCGAGCTGAACCTGCTGCCGTGGCCGAAGATCGATTTCGCGAAGTTCGGCCCGTTCGAGGCAAAGCCGCTGTCGCGGATCAAGAAGATCTCGGGTGCGAACCTGCACCGCAACTGGGTAATGATCCCGCACGTCACGAACAACGACGAAGCGGACATCACCGATCTCGAGGCGCTGCGCGTGCAACTGAACAAGGAGCACGAGAAGGCGGGCGTGAAGTTCACGATGCTCGCGTTCGTGATCAAGGCGGTCGTGGCGGCGCTCAAGAAGTTCCCGACCTTCAACGCGAGCCTCGATGGCGACAACCTCGTCTTCAAGCAGTACTACCACATCGGTTTCGCGGCCGACACGCCGAACGGCCTCGTCGTGCCGGTGATCCGCGACGCGGACAAGAAGGGCCTCGTCGACATCGCAAAGGAAATGAGCGAGTTGTCGAAGGCCGCGCGCGAAGGCAAGCTGAAGCCGGACCAGATGCAGGGCGGCTGCTTCTCGATCTCGTCGCTCGGCGGGATCGGCGGCACGCACTTCACGCCGATCATCAACGCGCCGGAAGTGGCGATCCTCGGGTTGTCGCGCGGCCAGATGAAGCCGGTGTGGGACGGCAAGCAGTTCGTGCCGCGTCTCACGCTGCCGCTGTCGCTGTCGTATGACCATCGCGTGATCGATGGCGCGGAAGCGGCGCGGTTCAATGCGTATCTGGGGTCGCTGCTTGGCGACTTCCGGCGCGTGATTCTTTGATGAGCGATGGACCTCGCAGGGGCCTGGGTCAATGTCGTTGATCCGCGCTCCGTCGTTGAACTCGTTTTCTTGACGGTCTGCATGCGTCGCCCCTCCCCTGGGGCGGGAGGCACTTTTCTTTGTCTTGCCAAAGAAAAGTGACCAAAAGAGAGGCGCGTCCCTGGGTGGACGGCAAAGGTGGCGCTGCCCAGGTTCCCGTTCTCCAGACAGGCCGTAGTTCAACGCGCGAGTTCCACTCCCTCTGTCAGCAGCCAAACAAGTAGGGGACGTACATGAGTCTCATCGAAGTCAAGGTTCCGGATATCGGCGATTTCAGCGGCGTCGACGTCATCGAAGTCAACATCAAGCCCGGCGACGTGATCGAAAAAGAGCAGACGCTCCTCACGCTCGAATCGGACAAGGCCTCCATGGAAGTGCCGAGCGACGTCGCCGGCACCGTCAAGGAAATCCTGGTCAAGGCCGGCGACAAGGTCTCGCAAGGCACCGTGATCGCGCTCGTCGAGGCGTCAGCCGCTGCCGCAGCACCCGCGAAGACGGCCGAGCCGGCGAGGCCCGCAGCACCGGCCGCCGCGCCCGCAGCCACTTCGGCCGCCGCGCCGCAAGCCGGCAGCTACGCCGGCGCCGCCGACATCGAGTGCGACATGCTCGTGCTCGGCGCCGGCCCCGGCGGCTATTCGGCCGCGTTCCGCGCCGCCGATCTCGGTATGAAGACGGTGCTCGTCGAGCGCTACCCGACGCTCGGCGGCGTGTGCCTGAACGTCGGCTGCATCCCGTCGAAGGCGCTGCTGCATACGGCGCTCGTCGTCGAAGAGGCCGAGGCGCTCGCCGCGCACGGCATCTCGTTCGGCAAGCCCGAAGTCAACCTCGACAAGCTGCGCGACTTCAAGTCCGGCGTCGTCAAGAAACTGACGACGGGCCTCGCCGGCATGGCGAAGGCGCGCAAGGTCGAAGTCGTGACGGGCGCCGGCGCGTTCGTCGATCCGCATCACATGGAAGTGCAGGGCGAAGGCGGGAAGAAGGTCGTCCGCTTCAAGCAGGCGATCATCGCGGCCGGCTCGCAGTCGGTGAAGCTGCCGTTCCTGCCGGAAGACCCGCGCATCGTCGATTCGACGGGCGCGCTCGAGTTGCGCCAGCAGCCGAAGCGCATGCTCGTGATCGGCGGCGGCATCATCGGCCTCGAAATGGCGACCGTCTACTCGACGCTCGGCGCGGAGATCGACGTCGTCGAAATGCTCGACAGCCTGATGAACGGCGCGGACCGCGACCTCGTCAAGGTCTGGGAAAAATACAACGCGAAGCGCTTCGGCAACGTGATGCTGAAGACGAAGACGGTCGGCGCGGAGGCGAAGGAAGACGGCATCTACGTGAAGTTCGAGGGCGAGAAGGCGCCGACGGACGCGCAGCGCTATGACCTCGTGCTCGTCGCGGTGGGCCGCAGCCCGAACGGCAAGAGGATCGGCGCCGAGAAGGCGGGCGTCGCCGTCACCGAGCGCGGCTTCATCGAAGTCGACAGGCAGATGCGCACGAACGTCCCGCACATCTTCGCGATCGGCGACATCGTCGGCCAGCCGATGCTCGCGCACAAGGCGGTGCACGAAGGCCACGTCGCGGCGGAAGCGGCGCACGGCGAGAAGGCCTACTTCGACGCGCTGCAGATTCCGTCGGTGGCCTACACCGATCCGGAAGTCGCGTGGGCGGGCAAGACGGAAGACCAGTGCAAGGCCGAAGGCATCAAGTACGGCAAGGCGGTGTTCCCGTGGGCCGCGTCGGGCCGCGCGATCGCGAACGGCCGCGACGAGGGCTTCACGAAGCTGATCTTCGACGAGGAAACGCATCGCGTGATTGGCGGCGGCATCGTCGGCCTGAACGCGGGCGACCTCATCAGCGAAGTGTGCCTCGCGGTCGAGATGGGCGCGGATGCGGAAGACATCGGCAAGACGATCCATCCGCACCCGACGCTCGGCGAATCGGTCGGCATGGCCGCCGAGCTGTACGAAGGCGTCTGCACGGACCTGCCGCCGCAACGCAAGAAGTAAGCGCCGCGGCCGGCCGGCTGCGACGGCGCAAGAAACGGCGCCTCCCGAAACGAACCGCACGCGGAAAGCCGACATCCGGCTTCGCGCGGTCGGTTCAAAAAGGGAGGCGCCGTTTTGTTTGGCTGCGGGCGAACGGGAAGGGCGTTCGCGGGCGGGTCACAGCCATGAAAAAAGCCGCGCAGATGCGCGGCTTTCCCCAAACGAGCAGGCAGTGACGCCGGCGCTTACGCGGTCTTGCCGGTGCTGCTGCGGCGCGACGCGGCGGCCGCGGTGTTCGCCGCCTTCGTGGCGACGGCGGCAGCGGCGTTGAAGTTCGTTTCGGCGATTTCGACCGCTTGCTTCGCGGCCTTCTGCACCGTTTCGTACGTCGTGTTCGCGGCGTTGATCGCCGACTTCAGCGCGGCGACGGCCGTTTCCGAGCCGGCCGGCGCGTTCTTCGCGACGTTGTCGACGAGCGCCTGCACCTTGCGGTTCTGTTCCTCGTATTGCGCCTCGGCGACCTTCGCGAATTCGGCTTGCGTGGCCGACGCGATTTCGTACACATGGCGGCCGTACGCGAGCACCTTCTCGGCGATCGGCTGCGTGAGGCTTGCCTGCAGCGCGAGGAGTTCCTGCGTGTCCTTCACCGACAGCGCGCGCTGCACGTTTTCCTGGCTTTCAGCGAGCGTCGACTTCACCACTTGCAGATTCAGTTCGATCAGCTTTTCGACGCCTTCAAACGCCTTCGTCGTGAGACCGAAGAGGCTTTCGATGTTGGCTTTCTGGGCGGCGGCGATTTGCTCGGGGGTCAGCAAGGACATGTTCATGCTCCTGAGGTTCGATCGATGATCGTGAAGGAAAAGGGCACAACTTTGGGGAACAGATGCCTGAAACTGCTTTGTGCAACGCAACAATGGTTTCTATTTTAGGGCGTCAGGATTGAATGTCAAGTGCTTTTGGTGCATTGCACAATCCTGACAATCCTTAAGTAAAACAATAGTTTGCGTTATCTCGTTGGTATCGGTTTCAGCGCCTGTGCGAAGCCGGTTCGGCCGCGTGTCGCATTGACGCAGGCGCACTATAGCGACGCGGTAAACCGATTGGAGCGACGGAACGTTTAACATTCTGGCTTGTCGAACCGACCGCCGTTTTCGGCTCGGCGGCGGCGCGAACCCATGCGCGAACGTCCGCTGCGAGCCCGTCGGCGGGCCGTTCGGCCCGCTTCGCTGCCGTATTCGTGGTTTCCCCTGCTTCAGCTTGTCCGTTGCGACGCCGATATTCTGGTCAACCGATGGGTGATTCGTGTGTCGCGCGCGTCGGGCGTCTCGTTTTCTTCATCGTATTTTTCGATGGGAAAGGCGGGGCCGATTGGCCTGGTATGACCGATTCTTACATTCCGGTTTAACGAAGATCGGTAAGTGCCTAATATTGCTTATTTTTTCAGCTTTTACTACACTTGCGGAAACTTCCCGCTGTTTTGTTCGGACCCCAATGAAAGCCCAATTGTTTGCACCGCTCAGGATGATGCAGAGCGTGGCGCTCGGCACCGCTGTCTCGGTCGCCGTCTCGCTGATGGTGGCGACGGCCGCCGTCGCGCCCGCGGACGCGTTTGCCGCCACCGCCAAGACCGCGCAGAGCGCGAAAGGCAAGAAGAGCGCGGCGAAGAAGTCGCTGCGCGCCGCGTCGTCGAGTGCCGGGCCGCGCGCGAAAGGCGCGCGCAAGCGCGTGACCTACGTGTCGAACGGCCGGCATCGCAGCGGCGTGCGCCGCGTCGCGTTCGAGCCGCGCCCGCCGTCGGTGGGCCAGGCGTTCGGCCTGCACGAGACGCCCGATTCGCTCGCGCTGCGCTCGAGCGTCGCGTACGTCGTCGACCAGAACACGTCCGAGCCGCTCTTCGACAAGAATTCGCATGCGGTCGTGCCGATCGCGTCGATCACGAAGCTGATGACCGCGATGGTCGTCCTCGACTCGAAGGCGCCGCTCACCGACCAGATCGACGTGACCGACGAAGACCGCGATTACGAGAAGGGCACGGGTTCGCGCCTGTCGGTCGGCTCGGTGCTGTCGCGCGAGGACATGCTGCACATCGCGCTGATGGCGTCGGAGAACCGCGCGGCGGCCGCGCTGTCGCGCTACTACACGGGCGGCCGCCCGGCGTTCATCGCGGCGATGAACGCGAAGGCGAAGTCGCTCGGCATGAGCGACACGCACTTCGAGAATTCGACGGGCCTGTCGAGCCAGAACGTGTCGAGCGCGCGCGATCTCGTGAAGATGGTGAACGCGGCGTACCAGTACCCGCTCATCCGCAAGTTCTCGACCGATCGCAGCTACGAGGTCAACACCGGCAAGCGGATGCTCGCGTACAACAGCACGAACGCGCTCGTGCGCAATCCGTCGTGGGACATCGGCCTGCAGAAGACGGGCTTCATCAACGAAGCGGGCGAGTGCCTCGTGATGCAGACGACGATCCACAGCCGTCCGATCGTGATGGTGCTGCTCGATTCGTTTGGCAAGTATTCGCGTTTCGCCGATGCGTCGCGCGTGCGCAACTGGCTCGACAACGGCGGCGGCGAGCGTCTGACGGCGGCGAACACGTCGACGGGCGGAACCTGATCGCGCGGCCGTCCGATTGTGGCGTCGCTCAGCAAAAAGCCCCGCATTCGCGGGGCTTTTTCGTGTGCGTGGCCCGCGGGCGACCGGCCGACGAAAGCGCGCAAGCGTAGTGCGCCTACGCCTGCTTTTGCGCCGGCGCGTCCACGTCCTTCGCGGTTTCCGGCCGATAGCCGAGCGATTCGGAGATCGTGAGCGCCGTGCGGCTCAACTGGCCGAGCCATGCGTCCTGCAGCCGGTCGGCGGGCGCGGACAGCGACAGCCCCGCGACCAGCTTGCCGGAATCGTCGTAGATGCCGGCCGCGATGCAGCGCACGCCAAGCTCCAGTTCCTCGTTGTCGCGCGCGCACGCTTGCTGGCGCACGAGCGTCAATTCGCGCTCGAGCTTCGGCAGCTCGGTGATACTGTTCTGCGTATGGCCGGCGAGGCCCGTGCGCGTCGCGTATGCGCGCACCCGCGACGTCTCGTCGGCCGCGAGGAACAGCTTGCCGACCGACGTCAGGTGCAGCGGCGCGCGGCCGCCGATCGCGCGGACGACCTGCATCCCCGAGCGCTCCGAGTACGCGCGTTCGATGTAGACGATCTCGTCGCCCTGGCGCACCGACAGGTTCACGGTCTGCCCCGTCATCCGGTGCAGCTCGCGCATTGGCATCAGCGCGGCGTCGCGCACTGACAGGCGGGCCTTCACGAGGTTGCCGAGTTCGAGCAGGCGCATGCCGAGCCGGTACGTGCCGGGATCGGACCGGTCGACGAGACGGCAGGTCACCATGTCGTTCAGGATACGGTGCGCGGTGGAGGGATGCAGTTCGGTGCGCTGCGCGAGTTCCTTCAGGCTGACCGGATCGCTGTGCGCGGCGAGCGCATCGAGGAGCCGCATCATCCGTTCGATCACCTGGATCGACGTTTTGGAATCCGGGTTCGGGTTGCTCATCGTGGGAAATCGATTGCCGCATCAAATACCAATGCGTCGATTGTATCTCGTATCGTGAAAAAAGCGAACGGTGTTCGAGGAAGTCCTCGCTTGGCGCCGGACGCGGCGTTTCTTTGCGCGGGGGCGTTGGTCGCGCCGCGCGAACGGCGGATAATGAGCGGCGTTTTCTCGAAGGGGCGCCTATGCGAGTCGGATTGTTCGTCACATGCCTCGTCGACCTGATGCGGCCCGAGATCGGCTTTTCGGCACTCAAGCTGCTGAAGCAGGCGGGCTGCGACGTCGTCGTGCCGCCCACGCAGACCTGCTGCGGCCAGCCCGCGTACAACTCGGGCGAGCGTGCGCTCGCGCGCGATCTCGCCGAAAAGACGCTCGGCGAATTCGAAGCGCTCGACTATGTCGTCGTGCCGTCGGGCTCGTGCGGCGGGATGATCCGGGTCCATTACGGCGACCTCTTTCGCGACGATCCCGAGCTGATGGCGCGCTACGGGCGTCTGCGCGCGAAGGTCTATGAACTGACCGACTTCTTCGTCAACGTCGCGCGGGTGACGCTCGAGCCGGGCGAGTTCAAGGGGCCTGTCACGTACCACGATTCGTGCTCCGGCCTGCGCGAGCTCGGCGTGAAGGCGCAGCCGCGCGCGCTGCTTGCGCAGCGCGGCGTCGCCGTCGACGAAATGAAGGACTGCGAGCACTGTTGCGGCTTTGGCGGCACGTTCGCGGTGAAGTACGGCGACATCTCGACCGCGATCGTCGACGAGAAGTGCGCGAACGTGCGCGCGACGGGCGCGGGCGCGGTCGTGCTCGGCGATCTCGGCTGCATGCTGAACATCGAAGGGCGGCTGCGCCGCACGGGCGACCGCGACACGCGCGTGCTGCACGTCGCGCAGGTGCTCGCGGGCGACGTCTGAGCGTCTCGCCCCGGACGGATCGGCCGTGCCACGCGCGCCGCGCCGCCGTTCGCCGCCGATCACCGATGCGAAACCGCGACGAGATCCACGAACTTCACGAGCCGCCATGCAGGTCCAATCGATGCACTTCAAGGCACGCGCCGGCGAAAAGCTCGCCGATGCGCGCCTGCAGGAAAACCTCGGAAGGCTGTCGACGAAATTCGTGTCGGGCCGCGCCGAGGCGATCACGCAGATCGATTTCGTCGCGACGCGCGCGGAGCTGAAGGCGCGCCGCAACCGTGCGCTGGAGCGGCTCGACGTGTGGCTCGATATGTTCGAGCGCGAGGCGACGCGACGCGGTACGACCGTGCTGTACGCGGAGACGACGGGCGACGCGGCGGCGCTCATCGCCGACATCGCGCGCCGGCACGGCGTGAAGAAGGTCGTCAAGACGAAATCGATGGTGACCGAGGAAGCGAATCTCAACGCGGTGCTCGGCCGGCTCGGCGTGCAGTCGATCGAGACGGACCTCGGCGAATACATCCTGCAGATCAACGACAACGAGCCGCCGAGCCACATCATCGCGCCCGTGCTGCACCGGGACAAGGAGGAGGTTGCCGAGCTGTTCGCGAAGACGCACGGGCGGCCGCGCCTCACCGAGATTGCCGAGATGACCCGCGAGGCGCGCGAGGTGCTGCGCCCGCATTTCCTGTCGGCGGACATGGGCGTGACGGGCGGCAACTTCGTGATCGCCGAGACGGGCTCCGTCGTGCTCGTGACGAACGAGGGCAACGAAGGGATGTGCACGGTGCTGCCGCGCGTGCACGTCGCGGTGACGGGGATCGAGAAGGTGCTGCCGACGCTCGAGGATCTCGCGACCGCGATGCGCCTGTTGCCGCGCTCGGCGACCGGGCAGAAGACGTCGAACTATTTCTCGCTGCTGACCGGCGCGCGCGGCGACGGCGACGAGGACGGGCCCGAGCACGCGTACGTCGTGCTCGTCGACGGCGGCCGCAGCGGGCTCATCGGCGGCGAATTCCAGGAGATGCTGCGCTGCATCCGCTGCGGTGCGTGCATGAACCATTGCCCGGTCTACCAGAAGGTCGGCGGGCACGCGTACGGCTGGGTGTATCCGGGGCCGATGGGCTCGGTGCTGACGCCGAGCTACGTCGGGCTCGGCAACGCGCTCGATTTGCCGCAGGCGGCGACGCTCTGCGGCGAGTGCGACAGCGTCTGCCCGGTCGGCATCCCGATTTCGGGCTTGCTGCGCAAGCTGCGCGAGAAGCAGGTCGAGCTGCGCCTGCGGCCGTGGCGCGAGCGCGCGGCGCTCGCCGCGTGGGGCTTCTTCGCGCGGCGGCCGGCGCTGTACGCGCTCGCGACGAAGCTCGCGGTTCGCGTGCTCGAGCGGGCGGGCGGCGCGCCGGGCGGCGTGGCGGGCGCGTTCGGACGCTTGCCGTTCGCGCGCGCCTGGACTCGAGGCTGGACCGATACGCGCGACATCCCGGCGCCCGCCGGCCGGACGTTCCGCGAGCTGTACGCAGCGTCGCGCACGCATCTCGATCCGTCCTCGACGCGCTGATCCGACGGCGGGCAAGCGCGTCGCGAAGCCCCGCTCGAGCGGGCGGGGCACAAGTCGCGCCGCGACTGTTCATCGAGCGACAACACTGCGTTCGCTATTCGTGGATTTATCTCGATAGGTGCGGTCTATAGAATCTCGACATCAGCATGGGAGGAATGCCCTGTGCACCAGCCGAGAGAGGTCGCATCATGAGAAAGACAATATCGATGTACTGGCCGCTTGCGATCGTCGTGCCGCTCGCCGCCGCCTACCTGTATCTGTCCGAAGCCGCGCCGCGGAGCGCGCCCGCGATCGCACGCGACACGTCGGCAGAGCTCGCGCGCGCCGTTTCATACGGGCTCGTCGACGACGCGTCGCAGCCGCTGCCCGCCGCGCCGAACGTTGCGCCGCTCGCCGGCCCGAAGGCGCTGTGAGGCGGGATCTGGCGCAAGCGAGAATCGGCGCGCCTTTGTATAATGGCGCGTTACTCATCCGAGCGGTTCTCCGCGACTGTCTGGCTGCACGATGAAAAGCGTCGCGATCTGCTTTGTCTGCCTCGGCAACATCTGCCGCTCGCCCACCGCGGAAGGGGTGATGCGCCATCAGGTGGCGGCAGCGGGGCTCGACGCGGCGATCCAGATCGATTCGGCCGGCACGGGCGACTGGCACGTCGGCGAGGCGCCCGACGCACGCGCGCAGCAGGCGGCGCGCGCGCGGGGCTACGATCTGTCGGCGCTGCGGGCGCGGCAGATCGGCGATGCCGATTTCGAGCGCTTCGATCTCGTGCTCGCGATGGATTGCGCCAATCTCGCGGAGTTGCGCAAGCGCTGCCCGCCGCAATATCGGGGCAAGATCCGGCTCCTGATGGCGTACGCGGGCGACGGATCGGCGGGCGAAATCACCGATCCTTATTTCGGCGGCGCGCGTGGCTTCGAGCGGGTGCTCGATCAGTGCGAGGACGCGTGCCGCGGCCTCCTCGAAAGCCTGCGTGAAACGGCGCGCTGAAGCGCCGCATACAACCCCTTTTAGCGGCATGGATACTTGACTAAATTGGTCAAATATTTATACTTGACCAAAATCGTCAAGATTGCTGCCCATTCAATACCATGAGACTCACCACCAAAGGCCGTTTCGCCGTCACGGCGATGATCGACTTGGCGCTACGCCAGGAGCAAGGCCCGGTGACGCTTGCAGGCATCAGCCAGCGCCAGCGGATTTCGCTCTCCTACCTCGAGCAATTGTTCGGCAAGCTGCGCCGGCATGAAATCGTCGAATCGGTCCGCGGGCCGGGCGGCGGCTACAACCTCGCGCGTCGTGCGCAGGACGTGACGGTCGCCGACATCATCATCGCGGTCGACGAGCCGCTCGATGCGACCCAATGCGGCGGCAAGGGCACGTGCGAGGGCTCGAAGCAGCACGATGGCCATTGCATGACGCACGAGCTCTGGTCGACGCTGAACCAGAAGATGGTCGAATACCTCGATTCGGTGTCGCTGCAGGATCTCGTCGATCAGCAGCGCGCCCGCGAAGGCACGCCCCCCGCCGTGCTGCGCGACAAGCGCAAGCCGGAGCCCGTCGCGGCGAGCGTCGAGCCGGTCCGCTCGATTCCGCTCGGTCCGAATTCGGTCTTCAACATCGCGAGCTCATGAGCGCCGCGCACTGAACGCGGCCCGCACAACGAATAGTCCCCGCACTGAACGCATACCCGGAGCGATAGATGAACAACGAGATCCCCCACCTGCCCATCTACATGGACTACAGCGCGACGACGCCCGTCGATCCGCGCGTCGTCGACAAGATGGTGCCGTATCTGCGCGAGCAGTTCGGCAACCCGGCGTCCCGCAGCCACGCATACGGCTGGGATGCGGAGCGCGCGGTCGAAGAGGCGCGCGAGCAGGTGGCGGCGCTCGTGAACGCCGATCCGCGCGAGATCATCTGGACGTCCGGCGCGACCGAATCCGACAACCTCGCGATCAAGGGCGCCGCGCACTTCTATCAGGGCAAGGGCAAGCACATCGTCACCGTGAAGACCGAGCACAAGGCGGTGCTCGACACCTGCCGCGAGCTCGAGCGCGAAGGCTTCGAAGTGACCTATCTCGACGTGAAGGACGACGGTCTCGTCGATCTCGACGTGCTCAAGGCCGCGCTGCGCCCGGACACGATCCTCGTGTCGGTGATGCACGTGAACAACGAGATCGGCGTGATCCAGGACATCGGGACGATCGGCGAGATCTGCCGCGAGAAGGGCATCATTTTCCACGTCGACGCCGCGCAGGCGACGGGCAAGGTCGAGATCGACCTCGCGAAGCTGAAGGTCGACCTGATGTCGTTCTCCGCGCACAAGACCTACGGCCCGAAGGGCATCGGCGCGCTGTACGTGCGCCGCAAGCCGCGCGTGCGCATCGAGGCGCAGATGCACGGCGGCGGCCACGAGCGCGGAATGCGCTCGGGCACGCTGCCGACGCACCAGATCGTCGGCATGGGCGAGGCGTTCCGGATCGCGCGCGAAGAAATGGCGACCGAGAACGAGCGTATCCGGATGCTGCGCGACAAGCTGCTGCGCGGCCTGTCGGAAATCGACGAAACCTACGTGAACGGCGATCTCGAGCAACGGATTCCGCACAACCTGAACATCAGCTTCAATTTCGTCGAAGGCGAATCGCTGATCATGGCGATCAAGGACGTCGCGGTGTCGTCGGGCTCCGCGTGCACGTCGGCGTCGCTCGAGCCGTCCTACGTGCTGCGCGCGCTCGGCCGCAACGACGAGCTCGCGCACAGCTCGATCCGCTTCACGGTCGGCCGCTTCACGACGGAGCAGGAAGTCGACTACGTGATCGACCTGCTGAAGAGCAAGATCGCGAAGCTGCGCGACCTGTCGCCGCTTTGGGAGATGCATCAGGAAGGCATCGATCTGTCGACGATCGAATGGGCGGCGCACTGAGCGCAGCGACTTTTTCGCGGGCGACGGCGCGCCGCGCAGACGAAACGAAGCAAGGAGCATGAGTCATGTCTTACAGCAACAAGGTTCTGGATCACTACGAAAATCCGCGTAACGTCGGCTCGTTCGCGAAGGACGACGAAGCGGTGGGCACCGGCATGGTCGGGGCGCCCGCTTGCGGCGACGTGATGAAGCTGCAGATCCGCGTCGGCGAGAACGGCGTGATCGAAGACGCGAAGTTCAAGACCTACGGTTGCGGGTCGGCGATCGCGTCGAGCTCGCTCGTCACCGAGTGGGTGAAGGGCAAGACGCTCGACGAGGCGCTCGCGATCAAGAACACGCAGATCGCCGAGGAACTCGCGCTGCCGCCCGTGAAGATCCACTGCTCGATCCTCGCGGAAGACGCGATCAAGGCGGCCGTGGCCGACTACAAGAAGCGCCACGAAATGGCCGAAGACGGCAAGGCCGCCGCGTAAGCGGCCGCGGGTTCGACGGACGGCGGATTGGGGTTTGGACGCATGACGCACGAAGCCGGCTTCGTGCGAAGAAGGACATTTATGGCTATCACACTGACCGAAAAGGCTGCGCAACATGTGCAGAAGTATCTGACGCGGCGCGGCAAGGGGCTGGGCCTGCGGCTCGGCGTGCGCACGACCGGCTGCTCGGGCCTTGCGTACAAGCTCGAGTACGTCGACGAGCTCGCCCCCGAGGATCAGATGTTCGAAAGCCACGGCGTGAAGGTCTTCGTCGATCCGAAAAGTCTTGCGTACATCGACGGCACGGAGCTCGACTTCGCGCGCGAAGGGTTGAACGAGGGGTTCAGGTTCAACAATCCAAACGTGAAGGACGAGTGCGGCTGCGGCGAATCGTTCCGCGTGTGACGGCGCTCCGCGCGAGGCGGGCAAGAGGCGGCGCGGGCCGCCTTTTTAATGGGCGGCACTTCGGTCGACGTCGTGCCGCAGTCGACAACGAGTTGAGCGCGAGAGCGACTACGCGATGGTTTCGCTGAAGGACAGCCACTTCGATCTCTTTCATTTGCCGGCGCAATTCGCGCTCGACGAGCCCACGCTCGACGCCGCGTACCGCGCCGTGCAATCGCAGGTGCACCCGGATCGCTTCGCCGCGGCGGGCGACGCGCAAAAGCGCATCGCGATGCAATGGGCGACGCGCGCGAACGAGGCGTACCAGACGCTGCGCGATCCGCTCAAGCGGGCGACGTACCTGCTGCATCTGCGCGGCGTCGACGTCGGCGCGGAGAACAACACGGCGATGGAGCCGGCGTTCCTGATGCAGCAGATGGAGTGGCGCGAGCGCATCGAGGATGCGGCGGCCGCGAAGAACATCGGCGAGCTCGCCGCGCTCCTCGCCGAATTGCGCGACGATAGGCGCGCGCGCCTCGCGAAGCTGGGCGCGCTGCTCGACAGCGGCTCGGACCAGGGCGCGGCCGAGGCCGTGCGGCAACTGATGTTCGTCGAGCGCGTGTCGGCCGAGATCGGTGCTCAGATCGAGCGCCTCGAACACTAACCGCGCGCGTGACGCACGCGATGCAAGCGGGGCTTCGGCCCTCATCGAACACACAGAGATGGCTTTACTGCAAATTTCCGAACCCGGCATGGCGCCCGCGCCGCATCAGCGGCGCCTCGCCGTCGGCATCGACCTCGGCACGACGAATTCGCTCGTCGCAGCGGTGCGCAACAGCATTCCGGAAGCGCTGCCCGACGACGCGGGCCGCGTGCTGCTGCCGTCCGTCGTCCGCTATCTGGAGAAGGGCGGCCGCCGGATCGGTCATGCCGCGAAGGAAGAGGCGGCGATCGACCCGCGCAACACGATCGTGTCGGTCAAGCGCTTCATGGGGCGCGGCAAGGCGGAAGTCGAGGGCGCGGCGAACGCGCCGTACGAATTCGTCGACGCGCCCGGCATGGTGCAGATCCGCACGGTCGACGGCGTGAAGAGCCCGGTCGAGGTATCGGCGGAAATTCTCGCGACGCTGCGGCAACGCGCCGAGGATTCGCTCGGCGACGACCTGGTCGGCGCGGTGATCACGGTGCCCGCGTATTTCGACGATGCGCAGCGCCAGGCGACGAAGGACGCCGCGCGGCTCGCGGGCCTGAACGTGCTGCGCCTGTTGAACGAGCCGACCGCGGCCGCGATCGCGTATGGGCTCGACAACGGCGCTGAGGGCCTCTACGCGGTCTACGACCTCGGCGGCGGCACGTTCGACCTGTCGATCCTGAAGCTCACGAAGGGCGTGTTCGAGGTGCTGGCGGCAGGCGGCGATTCCGCGCTCGGTGGCGACGATTTCGATCACCTGCTGTTCGCGCACGTGCTCGCGCAGGCCGGCCTCGACGCGGCCGCGCTCGCGCCCGAGGACGTGCGCCTGCTGCTCGATCGCGTGCGCGGCGCGAAGGAGGCGCTGTCGGCCGCGCAGCAGGCGCGCCTCGACGTGAAGCTGTCGACGGGCGAAAAGCTCGCGCAGACGATCACGCGCGACGCGTTCGCCGCGCTCGTCGAGCCGCTCGTGCAGCGCACGCTTGCGCCCACCCGCAAGGCGCTGCGCGACGCGCAGGTGAGCGCGGCCGACATCAAGGGCGTCGTGCTCGTCGGCGGCGCGACGCGCATGCCGGTGATCCGGGACGCGGTCGCGAAGCATTTCGGCCAGCCGCCGCTCGTCAATCTCGATCCGGACCAGGTCGTGGCGCTCGGCGCGGCGATCCAGGCGGATCTGCTCGCGGGCAACCGCAGCGGCGGCGACGACTGGCTGCTGCTCGACGTGATTCCGCTGTCGCTCGGCGTCGAGACGATGGGCGGCCTTGTCGAGAAGATCATTCCGCGCAACTCGACGATTCCCGTCGCGCGCGCGCAGGAATTCACGACGTTCAAGGACGGCCAGACCGCAATGGCGATCCACGTCGTGCAGGGCGAGCGCGAGCTCGTCGCCGATTGCCGGTCGCTCGCGCGCTTCGAGCTGCGCGGCATTCCGCCGATGGCGGCGGGCGCCGCGCGGATTCGCGTGACCTATCAGGTCGACGCGGACGGTCTGCTGTCGGTGTTCGCGCGCGAGCAGCACTCGGGCGTCGAGGCGTCGGTCGTCGTGAAGCCGTCGTACGGCCTCGGCGACGACGACATTGCGCGCATGCTCGAAGACAGCTTCAAGACGGCCGAAGTCGACATGCGCGCGCGCGCGCTGCGCGAGGCGCAGGTCGAGGCGCAGCGCCTCGTCGAGGCGACGGAGGCGGCGCTCGCCGCCGACGGGGATCTGCTCGACGTGAGCGAGCGCGCGATGGTCGACGGACTCGTCGCGTCGCTGCGCGCGGCCGCGCCGGGCGACGATGCGAATGTGATCGACGCGGCGACGAAGGCGCTCGCCGAGGGTACCGACGAATTCGCCGCGCGCCGGATGGACAAGAGCATCAAGCGGGCGCTCGCCGGCCGCAAGCTCGACGAGATCTGAATGCGAACTGCGCCGTGCGGCCGACCGGCCGCCAGCGCGGCGATGGACGGCGCGGCAGCGGGCCGCGCACTGGTTGAACGAACGGAACGAACATGCCTCAACTCGTAGTACTGCCGCACGTCGAATTGTGCCCGGACGGCGCGGTGATCGACGCCGTGCCCGGCAAGAGCATCTGCGACAACCTGCTCGACAACGGTGTGGAGATCGAGCATGCGTGCGAGAAGTCGTGCGCGTGCACGACGTGCCACGTGATCATTCGCGAAGGCTTCAACGAGCTCGAGCCGTCCGAGGAGGACGAGGACGATCTGCTCGACAAGGCGTGGGGCCTCGAGCCGACGTCGCGCCTGTCGTGCCAGGCGATCGTGAAGGAGGGCGTGGATCTGGTCGTCGAGATTCCGAAGTACTCGATCAACCACGCGAAGGAAAATCACTGACGACGAGGAGGTTCGACGATGAAATGGACCGATTCCCGCGAGATCGCGCTCGCGCTCGCGGACAAGCATCCGGATGTCGACCCGAAGCGGATCAATTTCGTCGATTTGCGGCAGTGGGTGCTGGAACTGGATGGCTTCGACGACGATCCGGGCCATTCGGGCGAGAAGATTCTCGAGGCGATCCAGGCGCACTGGCTCGACGAATCGGACTTCGACGACGAGGATTGACGCGGCGCATCCGGCCGCGCCGGCGCGGCAATGTCGCGCCGGGGTGACGATGCGGCGACGCGAAGCCTCCTGCAAGCGTTCGAAGGAAATTCAGGGAAAAACGGCTCGTGAAGCAATCACGAGCCGTTTTTTTGTGTCCGGCAGGCGGCGGGGCACGGAGGCCGCTCGCGTCACGCGCCGACGAGCGTGCCGTTCTCGATGCGCACGCGCTGGCCTTGGCCGAACGGCGGCGGGTTGTGGTACGTGAACGTGCGCGTCGAGCCGTCCTGCATCTGCACCTGAACCTGATAGTCGGTTTCGCTGCGGACCTGCTTCTCGACCGCGTTGCCGGCGAGACCGCCGCCCAGCGCGCCCAGGATCGTCATCGCGGTGCGGCCGTTGCCGCGGCCGAACTGGTTGCCGACGAGGCCGCCTGCGGCCGCGCCGCCGATCGCGCCGATCCCGGAGCTCGTGCCCGCCGTGCGCACCGGCACGATCGCGGCGACGGTGCCGCAGCTCGCGCAGTACTGCGATTGCTGCTGTTGTTGCGGATAAGGCTGCTGCGCATATTGCGGCGGCTGCGGCGCCGAGGACGTCTTGTGATGATGGCGCGTCGTCTGATGCGAGGCCGGCTTCGGCGCGGCCTGCGCGACCGCCTGCTGCTGGGCCGCCTGTTGCTGCGCGGCTTGCGCGGCGAGCGCGGCGCTTGCCGCGGCGGCCGTGTCGACGGCCGGCTGCGACGCGATCAGCGCGGCCTGCGTCTGCGGGTTCTGCGCGTCGACGCTGCTCGCCTTCGGGAACACGCCCGTGATGGCCGCCGTCGCGGCGAGGCTCGCGATGATGACGGCGCCCGCGGCCGTCGCGACGAGCGGATGGAGGCGCTGCCGTTGTTGCGTGGTGGTGTTCTGATTGTCCATTTTCGACTCTCCTGGCGCACACGGTGGTGCGTTATTTTCTGGAGCTAGTGTCGATCAAACGCCCTCGGCGCGCCGTTTCAAGTTGTAACGATTCGCTGCGCTAACTTGCGTGTCAAACACGGTCAAATGCCCGCTCGCGCAAGCGGCGCAAAGGCTGCGTGAAGAAGGGGACGGAAGAGAGGGGCGGCGCGGCGGCCGGGATTTACGGGCGGTTACAAAGCAGGCGAGGCTTGCCGCCGTTCGCCGCCCCGCCCGCCGTCGCCCGCGAAAGCAGGCTGAAGCAGGCGAAAGGCGGACGAAAGCAGAAAGAAAGGCGGACGCTTCGCGCGAACTCAGTCCTCGCGGCGCAGGTGCGGGAACAGCAGCACGTCGCGGATCGTCGGGCTGTCGGTGAGCAGCATCACGAGACGGTCGATGCCGATCCCGCAGCCGCCTGTCGGCGGCATCCCGTATTCGAGCGCGCGGATGTAATCGGCGTCGAAGAACATCGCTTCCTCGTCACCCGCGTCCTTCTGCTCGACCTGCTTCTTGAAGCGCGCGGCCTGGTCTTCGGGATCGTTCAGCTCCGAGAAGCCGTTCGCGATTTCGCGGCCGGTGACGAAGAGCTCGAAACGCTCGGTGATGCCCGTCACCGTGTCCGATTCGCGCGCGAGCGGCGACACTTCGATCGGGTAGTCGATGATGAAGGTCGGCTCCCACAGTTGCGCTTCCGCGGTTTCCTCGAAGAGCGCGAGCTGCAGCGCGCCGATGCCGGCGTTCAGGAACGCCGGCTGCGTGACGTCGACGCCGAGGCGCTTCAGTTCGCTGCGCAGGAACGCGTCGTCCGACAACTGGCCGTTCGTGTAGTTCGGCGCGTACTTCCGGATCGCCTGCGTGATCGTCAGGCGATGGAACGGCTTCGCCAGATCGAGCTCGCGGCCCTGGTACTGGATCGTCGCGGTGCCGAGCGCGTCGACGGCCGCCTGGCGGATCAGGCGCTCGGTGAAATCCATCAGCCAGCGGTAGTCGGTGTACGCGGCGTAGAACTCCATCATCGTGAATTCCGGATTGTGGCGCGGCGACACGCCTTCATTGCGGAAATTCCGGTTGATCTCGAACACGCGCTCGAAGCCGCCGACGATGAGGCGCTTCAGGTAAAGCTCGGGCGCGATGCGCAGGAACATCTGCATGTCGAGCGCGTTGTGATGCGTGACGAACGGCTTCGCGGCCGCGCCGCCCGGGATCGGGTGCAGCATCGGCGTCTCGACTTCCATGAACTCGGCGTCGCTCATGAACTTGCGGATCGACGCGATCGCCTTCGTGCGCGCGCGGAACGTCGCGCGCGTCTCGGGCGTGACGATCAGGTCGACGTAGCGCTGGCGATAGCGCGTTTCCTGGTCGGCGAGGCCGTGGAACTTGTCGGGCAGCGGGCGCAGCGCCTTCGTGAGCAGCCGCAGCTCCGTGCACTTCACCGACAGCTCGCCCTTGTTCGTGCGGAACAGCACGCCGCGCGCGGCGACGATGTCACCCAGGTCCCACTTCTTGAACGCGTCGTAGGTCTCGGCGCCGACGTCGGCGGGCGTCACGAAGAACTGGATCTGACCCGAGCCGTCCTGCACCGTCGCGAAGCTCGCCTTGCCCATCACGCGCTTGAGCATCATCCGGCCGGCGATCGCGACTTCGAGCGGCTTCGCCTCGAGCGCTTCCTTGTCGGCATCCGCGTATTCGGTCTGCAGATCGGCCGCGCGGTGCGTCGGCTGGAAGTCGTTCGGATAGGCGATGCCTTGGTCGCGCAGCGCGCGCAGCTTGTCGCGGCGTTCCGCGACGATCTGGTTTTCGTCCGCTGCGACAGCGGCCTGCGGTTGGGTCGGTTCGGTCATGATGGTCGGGTTCGATGGTGATGCGGCAGCGGGGCGCGGTGCGGCGCGCAACCGGCGCGCGGGCCGGCTTCGCGCCGCGCCCGCGCGAGGAGCGCTTACACGCCCTGTTTGAGGCTCGCGCTGATGAAGTCGTCGAGGTCGCCGTCGAGGACGGCTTTCGTGTTGCTCATTTCGACGTTCGTGCGCAGATCCTTCACGCGGCTCTGGTCGAGCACGTACGAGCGGATCTGGTGGCCCCAGCCCACGTCGGTCTTGCTCGATTCGAGCTTGTCCTGCTCGGCCTGGCGCTTGCGCAGCTCGGCTTCGAAGAGGCGCGACTTCAGCATCGCCATTGCTTCCGCGCGGTTGCGGTGCTGCGAGCGGTCGTTCTGGCACTGGACGACGATGCCCGTCGGCATGTGCGTGATCCGCACGGCCGAGTCGGTCTTGTTGATGTGCTGACCGCCCGCGCCCGACGCGCGGTAGGTGTCGATGCGCAGGTCGGCCGGGTTGACCTCGACTTCGATCGAGTCGTCGATCTCCGGGTACACGAACACCGACGAGAACGACGTGTGGCGGCCGCCCGACGAATCGAACGGCGACTTGCGCACGAGGCGGTGGATGCCCGTTTCGGTGCGCAGGTAGCCGTACGCATATTCGCCCGAGACCTTGATCGTCGCGTTCTTGATGCCGGCGACGTCGCCGTCGGACTCTTCGAGCACCTCGGCCTTGAAGCCCTTGCGCTCGCAGTAGCGCAGGTACTGGCGCAGCAGCATCGACGCCCAGTCGCACGCCTCGGTGCCGCCCGCGCCCGCCTGGATGTCGATGAAGCAGTTGTTCGGATCGGCCGGGTTCGAGAACATCCGGCGGAATTCGATGTCGGCGACGCGCGCCTCGAGCTTCGCCGCGTCGGATTCCGTCGCGACGAGCGTGTCCTCGTCGCCTTCCTCGTGCGCGAGATCGAACAGATCCTGCGCGTCGCGCAGGTCGTTATCGAGCTCGGTCAGCGTCGTGACGACGCTCTCGAGCGACTTCTTCTCGCGGCCGAGCGCCTGGGCGTTCTTCGAGTCGTTCCAGACGTTCGGATCTTCGAGTTGCTTGTTGACTTCGACTAGACGTTCGGACTTGACGTCGTAGTCAAAGATACCCCCGTAGCTCGCCTGCGCGCCGGCGCAGGTCCGCGAGGGAGCTTTCGATCGCGTTCAGACGTTCCGCTTCCATGATCTTGTTCGCTTTTGATGCTTCGTGAAAAGGGGAAATTATAGCCGATCGGGGGAGGCGGCCGGTACGGCGCCGGGCGGGCGGCCGCGCGCGGCGCGGGGGCGGGACGCGCGGATTCGGGGCGTCAGGAATCCGCGACGGATCGGCGCGCGGCATCGAAGGGCATCGAGCGGCCGCTCGCGTTACGCCGCGTGCTCGACGATCAACTGCACGCGCGTCATCCCGTTCCACGTGTCGCTCGCAAGCCGGAACGCGACCGTCGCGCGCGCGGGCAGCGGCTCCGCATGGTTGAACCAGATCGCGTTGAAGCGCTGGCGGCCGCGCATCAATTGCAGCTTCAGGTGCTTGTCCTTGACGAGCGCCTGCGACGCGACGTCGAATTCGCCGGAGAAGAGCGGCGCCGGGAAGCCCTGGCCCCAGACGGCGGCATCGAGCAGCTCGACGACCTGCGGCGTGAAGTACGCGTCCTCGAGATCGCCGTCCGTCTCGATCACGCGCGCGAGCGCGTCGTCGGTCAGCCATTCGCGCGCGACCGCCTCGAACGCGGCGGCGAAGCGCGGCACGTTTCCGGTGTCGAGCGTGACGCCCGCCGCCATCGCGTGGCCGCCGAACGTGACGATCAGATCGGGCTCGCGCTTCGAGATCAGGTCGATCGCGTCGCGCAGATGGAAGCCGGGGATCGAGCGGCCGGAGCCCTTCACGCGCGCGCCGCCGTCGTCCGCGTGCGCGAACGTGAACGCCGGCCGGTGGAAGCGCTCCTTCAGCCGCCCCGCGACGATCCCGATCACGCCCTGGTGCCATTCGGGATTGAAGAGCGTGATCGTCGCCGCTTCGGCGGGATCGACCGATGCGAGATCGGCGAGCGCCTGCTGCTGCATGCCGGCCTCGATCTCGCGCCGCTCGCGGTTCATCGCGTCGAGCTGCTGCGCGAGCTCCCACGCGCGGCCGATGTCGTCGGTCGTCAGGCATTCGATGCCGAGCGACATGTCCGACAGGCGGCCCGCCGCGTTCAGGCGCGGGCCGAGGCCGAAGCCGAGATCGAAGCCCGATGCGCTGCGCGCGTCGCGCGCGGCCGCTCGAAAGAGCGCCGCGACGCCGGGCTGCATCCGTCCGTTGCGAATCCGCTGCAGGCCCTGCGCGACGAGCACGCGATTGTTGCCGTCGAGGCGCACGACGTCGGCCACCGTGCCGAGCGCGACGAGGTCGAGGAGGCCGTCGAGCCGAGGCTCGGGGCGGCGCTCGCCGAACGCGCCGCGCGCGCGCAGCTCGGCGCGCAGCGCGAGCAGCACGTAGAACATCACGCCGACGCCCGCGATGTGCTTGCTCGGGAATGCGCAGCCGGGCTGGTTCGGATTGACGATCGCGCGCGCGGCGGGCAGCGTGTCGCCGGGCAGGTGGTGATCGGTGACGAGCACGTCGATGCCGCGCGCGTTCGCGGCCGCGACGCCGTCGACGCTCGCGATTCCGTTGTCGACGGTGATCAGCAGATCGGGCTTTCTCGCGGCCGCGAGCTCGACGATCTCGGGCGTGAGCCCGTAGCCGTATTCGAAGCGGTTCGGCACGAGGTAGTCGATCTTCGCGCCGAACATCCGCAGGCCGCGCACGGCGACCGCGCAGGCGGTCGCGCCGTCGCAGTCGTAATCGGCGACGACGAGCATCTTGCGGCCGGCTTCGAGCGCATCGGCGAGGAGCGCGGCGGCATCCGCGCAGCCCTTCAACTGCGCGGGGGGCGCGAGGCGCGACAGCGCGGTCTCGACGTCGGCGGGCGACGCGATTCCGCGCGCCGCGTACAGGCGGGCGAGCACGGGGTGCAGCCCGTGGCGGGCGAGCGCGTCGAGCGCGGCGGGGACGGCTAGGCGGGTGACGATGCGGGTCATGCGAAACGGTTGTCGTTATTCGAACAGGGAGGCGAGCGCGCGGCGGCGCCAGAACTTGCGCAGGTCGCCGCGCGTCGCGGCGAGCGTCGCGGCGCTCGTGTCGCCGCACAGCGTGAGCGCGAGCTCGCCGATGCGGCCTCGCGCGAGCGCGTCGAGAGCAGGCGCGAACCAGTCGCGCTCGAGCGCGGCGAGCGCGTCGTGCCAGCGCGCCCAGTCCTGCTCGATGAACGGCGTCGTCAGCGCGTCGAGCTCGACGAGCGTCGCGCCGTCCGGCTGCGACGCGGCGCCGGCTGTGAGCGCGTCGAGCGCGGCGGGCGGCTCGCCTGCGGCCGCGCCCGCGGCGAGGGCG
Source organism: Burkholderia sp. MSMB1589WGS (assembly GCF_001636105.1). Taxonomy (NCBI): domain Bacteria; kingdom Pseudomonadati; phylum Pseudomonadota; class Betaproteobacteria; order Burkholderiales; family Burkholderiaceae; genus Burkholderia; species Burkholderia sp. MSMB1589WGS. The sequence goes on along the minus strand of NZ_LNJT01000007.1, from coordinate 639,123 downwards.
AGCCCGCGGGCGGCCGGCGAGCGCGACAGCACGCGCGCGAACGGACGTGTCACGGGCTTCATCGCGCCTTGCGCATGGAACCAGATCGAATTGACGGCCGGGTAGCCGCGCGCCTCGCGCGCCTCGTTGACGGGATGCCGGAACCAGGCCATCTGCACTTCGTTCTGCAGCTTCATCCACGCGCGCGAGCGTTCGCCCGTTTGCGTCTCGTGCGGCAGCCAGATCTCGATGTTGCGGCCGCTCGCGCGCAGCGGCGCGGCGCCCGCGAGTCCGGCGAGCTGCGGGCTCGACAGATACCAGCGCGACGCGCGCGGCGCCTGCACCTTCACGCCGAGCTCCTCAATCAGCGGACGCGCGCTGTCGAGGAGTGCGGCGGCTTCGTCGTCGCCGATCTCGAGCGATGCGGGATCGATCAGCACGAGATGGTCGGTCGCGATCCGCACGTGCACGGGCTCGACGCACGCCCACGTGTCGCCGCCGGGCGCGCCGCCGTCGGCCATGAGCATGTACGGCGCGAGCGGCGCGTCGTCGGCGTCGTCGGCAATCGCGCCGAACCGGCGCGCGAGCCAGCGCTCGTGCGGCAGCGTGCGCTGGAAGTCTTCGCCGACCGTGTGCTCGACGAGCCGCGCGCGGGCGACGAGCTTCGCGAGCGCGGGGCTGTCGAGCGTATGGAGGGAAGACGCGGCGTCGGCGGCCGACGGCAGCGCGAAGGGCACGAGGAAATGAAGACGTTGGGCACGCATGATGGTGCGCATTGTAGGCCAAACGGCAAGGCCGGTCGCCGACGGCGCGCTGCGAGCCGGACGCGCGGCGCGAGGGGGCGGGTGGGTAAAATTGTCGACCGGCGCCGCGCGCGTCGTGAGCATGGACATCGTGCGTGCCGCTCGCCGGCGAGCCCGTGGCGCAGCCCATCCGCCGGCCGGCCGACGATGCATCGATCGTGCCCGGGCGCGGGGGCGACCGATCGCGGATCGCCGCTGCATGCGCTGTTGCGTGTGCAGCCCGAACGCGTTTCACTGATCCGGAACGTTTTCAGGGTCGATTAAGCATTGTGTGGCACACTGCGCGCGTAATCGGGTCCACCCGGTTCCTGCGCGCGGATTCGCGCGGCGCGCGGCGTCTCAACCAGCAGAAAGGATACGCTTGAAACTTCCGTACGAATGGCAGATCGGCTGGCGCTACACGCGCGCCGGCAAACGCACGACCGGCAACGGCTTCATTTCCTTCATCGCGCTCGTGTCGATGCTCGGGATCGCGCTCGGCGTCGCGGCGCTCATCGTCGTGCTGTCGGTGATGAACGGCTTCCAGAAAGAGGTGCGCGACCGGATGCTGTCGGTGCTCGCGCACGTCGAGATCTTCTCGCCGACGGGCTCGATGCCCGACTGGCAACTGACCGCGAAGGAAGCGCGCCTGAACAAGGCGGTCATCGGCGCGGCGCCGTACGTCGACGCGCAGGCGCTCCTCACGCGCCAGGACGCGGTGAGCGGCGTGATGCTGCGCGGCGTCGAGCCGTCGCTCGAGCCGCAGGTGTCCGACATCGGCAAGGACATGAAGGCGGGCGCGCTCACGGCGCTCGCGCCCGGCCAGTTCGGGATCGTGCTCGGCAACGCGCTCGCGGGCAATCTCGGCGTGGGCGTCGGCGACAAGGTCACGCTCGTCGCGCCGGAGGGCACGATCACGCCGGCCGGGATGATGCCGCGCCTGAAGCAGTTCACGGTGGTCGGCATCTTCGAGTCCGGCCATTACGAATACGACAGCTCGCTTGCGATGATCGACCTCCAGGACGCGCAGGCGCTCTTCAGGCTGCCCGCGCCGACGGGCGTGCGGCTGCGCCTCGCGGACATGCAGCGGGCGCCGCAGGTCGCGCGCGAGCTCGCGCACACGCTGTCGGGCGACCTGTACATCCGCGACTGGACGCAGCAGAACAAGACGTGGTTCTCCGCGGTGCAGATCGAGAAGCGGATGATGTTCATCATCCTGACGCTCATCATCGCGGTCGCGGCGTTCAATCTGGTGTCGTCGCTCGTGATGACGGTGACGAACAAGCAGGCGGACATCGCGATCCTGCGCACGCTCGGCGCGCAGCCGGGCTCGATCATGAAGATCTTCGTCGTGCAGGGCGTGACGATCGGCTTCGTCGGCACCGCGACGGGCGTCGCGCTCGGCTGCCTGATCGCGTGGAGCATTCCGTGGCTCGTCCCGATGATCGAGCATGCGTTCGGCGTGCAGTTCCTGCCGCCGTCGGTGTACTTCATCAGCGAGCTGCCGTCCGAGCTCGTCGCGGGCGACGTGATCAAGATCGGCGTGATCGCTTTCGCGCTGTCCGCGCTCGCGACGCTCTATCCGAGCTGGCGCGGCGCGAAGGTGCGCCCCGCGGAGGCGCTGCGCTATGAATGACCGGGTTTTCGAACAGACGATGAATCAGAACCATCAGGGCGGCGCCGAGCGCGAATGCGTGCTCGAGGCGCACGGAATCACAAAGACGTTCGTGCAGGGCGGCTTCAACGTGCAGGTGCTCGACAACGCGCAGGTATCGGTGCGGCGCGGCGAGAAGCTCGCGATCGTCGGCGCGTCGGGCTCGGGCAAGAGCACGCTGCTGCACGTGCTGGGCGGGCTCGACGAGCCGAGCGCGGGGCAGGTGTCGCTGCTCGGCAAGCCGTTCACGCAGCTTGCCGAGCGCGAGCGCAACGATCTGCGCAACCGCGCGCTCGGCTTCGTCTATCAGTTTCACCATCTGCTGCCGGAGTTCACCGCGCTCGACAACGTGGCGATGCCGCTCAGAATTCGCCGGATGTCGACCGAGGAGGCGCGTCACCATGCGCGCGAGATGCTCGAGCAGGTGGGGCTCGGCGCGCGCGCGAAGCACCGGCCGGGCGAGCTGTCGGGCGGCGAGCGGCAGCGCGTCGCGATCGCGCGCGCGCTCGTCACGAAGCCCGCGTGCGTGCTCGCCGACGAGCCGACGGGCAACCTCGACGGCTCGACCGCCGATCACGTGTTCCATCTGATGCTCGAGCTGTCGAGAACGCTCGACACGAGCTTCGTGATCGTCACGCACGATCCGGATCTCGCCGCGCGCTGCGACCGCATCCTGCGGCTGCGCGACGGCGTGCTGCACGAGGAGCCGGCCGTGCCGGTGTGACGCGATGTGGATCGACACGCATTGCCATCTCGATGCGCCGGAGTTCGACGCCGACCGCGAGGTCGTCGCCGCCGCGGCGCGGGCGGCGGGCGTGTCGCGCATCGTGATTCCGAGCGTCGGGCGGATGAATTTCCCGACGGTGCGCGAGCTCGCGCATGCGACGCGGGGCGCGGTCTACGCGCTCGGCATTCATCCGATGTACACGCCGAATGCGCGCGACGAGGATCTCGACCGGCTGCGGATGGAAATCGAAGCGAGCATCGGCGATCCGCGCTTCGTCGGCATCGGCGAGATCGGTCTCGACTACTTCGTGCCGGGGCTCGACGAGAGCCGGCAGCACTTCTTCTACGACGCGCAGTTGCGGCTCGCGCGTGACTTCGATCTGCCCGTCGTGTGCCACGTGCGCAAGTCGCAGGATCGCGTGCTGGCCGGGCTGCGGCGCGCGGGCGTGCGGCGCGGCATCGCGCATGCGTTCAACGGCAGTTTCCAGCAGGCCGACGCGTATCTCGCGCAAGGGCTCAAGCTTGGTTTCGGCGGCAACGTGACGTTCGGCCGTGCGCGGCAGATCAGGCGGCTCGCCGGGCAACTGCCGCTCGACGCGCTCGTCGTCGAGACCGACGCGCCCGACATTCCTCCCGAATGGCGCTACAGGCAGCGCAACACGCCCGACCAGGTGCCGCGCATCGGCGCCGTGATCGCCGAGCTGCGCGGCATCGATGTCGACGCGCTTTCCCTATCCACTTCGGCTAACGCGCTTGCCGCGCTGCCGCGACTCGCGCTTTCGTCCGCATAATCGATTCGTGACGGACAGGCGTCGCTCGGGCGGCGCGAAAAGACGGAGGCGCGATGCGGGCGAGGTGCGGCGCGTTCGCGCTCGGCGTCGTCGCGCTGCAGCAGCAGACGGCGTTGCCGGGCGCGGCGGCATGGGCGGGCGGTGTGCTCGCGTTCGGCTTGTGCGTGTGGCTCGCGCTCGCGTGGCGCGGCGGCGCGCGTGCGCGCATGCGACTGGCCGGGTTCTGCGCATGCTGCTGCGCGGCGGCGCTCGCGGGCTTCGGCTACGCGGCGGCGCGCGCTCAGTGGCGGCTCGCCGATGCGCTGCCCGCGCCGTGGGAAGGGCGCGACATCGTCGTGACGGGCGCCGTGCGCGGACTGCCGTCGCGCGATGCGAACGGCACGCGTTTCCTGTTCGACGTCGACGAAAACGATGCAGGCATCGCGCGGTTTCCGGCGACGCTATCGCTTGCGTGGTACGCGTTCGGCCGCGCGGCCGCGTCGCCGCCCGAGTTCGTGCCGGGCGACCGATGGCGGCTGCGCGTGCGTCTGAAGCGCCCGCACGGCGAGGCGAATTTCGGCGTGCGCGACGCGGAGGCGGCGTGGCTCGCGCGCGGCATCCGGGCGCTCGGCTACGTGTCGGCGCCGCACGATGCGCGGCGGCTCGCGGGGCGCGTGCCCGGCATCGCGGCCGTGATCGACCAGTTGCGCGCGCGCCTGCGCGGGCGCATCGCCGATGCGCTCGGCGATGCCGCGCATCGCGGGATCGTCGTCGCGCTCGCGATCGGCGCGCAGGACGACATCGCCGACGACGACCGGCGCATCCTGCGCGATACCGGCACGAGCCATCTCGTCGCGATTTCCGGGCTGCACGTCGGGATGGTCGGCGGCCTGTGCGCGTGGCTCGCGGGCGGGTTCTGGCGCCGCTCGGGCTATGTCGGGCGCAACTGGCCGCTCGTCGTGTCCGCGCAGAAAGTCGCGGCGCTCGGCGCGATCGCCGGCGGCGCCGGCTATGCGGCGCTCGCGGGCTTCAACGTGCCCGCGCAGCGCGCGTGGTGGATGCTCGCCGCCGCGGGCGTCGCGCATCTCAGCGGGCGGTCGCTCGCGCCTTCGTCGGTGCTGGCGGCGGCGCTCGGCTGCGTGCTGCTCGTCGATCCGTGGGCGGTGACGTCGGCGGGGTTCTGGCTGTCGTTCTGCGCGGTCGCGGCGATCCTGTTCGTGTCGTCGGGGCGAAGCGCTGCACGCGACGCATGCGACGCCCGCGACATCGGCGGTGCGCACGACCTGCGCCGCCTGATCGAAGGCGCAGGGGGCGAACGCATGTCGCCGTCGTCGCATCGCGCGCGGTGGCGTGCCGCGCGCGGGCGGGCGTGGATCGCGGCGTGGACGGGAGCGAGGCGGGCGGCAGGGCGGCTCGTTCAGCACTTGCGCGATGCCGCGCGGGCGCAGTTCGCGGTGACGATCGCGCTCGCGCCGCTTACCGTGCTGTGGTTCGCGCAGATCCCGCTCGCCGGCCCGCTCGCGAACGCGTTCGCGATTCCGTGGGTCGGCTCGCTCGTCACGCCGATCGTGCTCGCGGGCGTCGTGCTGCCCGCGCCGCTCGACGCTTCGGCATACGCGCTCGCGCATGCGCTCGTCGCAACGCTGATGCGGCTCCTCGATGCGGTTGCCGGCGCGGGGCGCACGGTCTGGATGCTGCCGACGCCGGGCGGCTTCGCGCTCGCCACGGCAGCGGTGGGCGTCGTGTGGGCGCTGACGCCGCGCGGCTGGCCGCTGCGCGGTGCGGCGCCGCTCGCGTGGCTGCCGCTTGTCGTGCCGGCGCCGCTCGCCCCGCCCGACGGCGCGTTCCGGCTGACGGCGCTCGACGTCGGCCAGGGTTCCGCTGTGCTGATCGAGACCGCGCGGCATACGCTGTTGTTCGACGCGGGCCCGGGGCCTGAGGCGTCGAACGCGGGCGAACGGATCGTCGTGCCGTTTTTGCGCGCAGGGGGCGTGCGCCTGCTCGACGCGCTCGTCGTGAGCCATGCGGATTCGGATCACGCGGGCGGCGCGCCCGCCGTCCTCGAATCGGTCGCGGTCGCGCAGGTGACGGGCGGGCTGCCGCCGCCGAACCGCCTGTGGCGCGTCGCGCGCGCGGCCGGCGTGGCCGACGCGCTGCCGTGCGCGGCGGGGCAGCGCTGGCGTTGGGACGGCGTCGAGTTCGCGACGCTCTGGCCCGCCGGCGGCCCGCGCGCGGGCGGCGCGACGAACGCGCAGTCGTGCGTGCTGCGCGTGTCGGCGGGCGAGCGTGCGGCGCTCCTGACGGGCGACGTCGACGCGCGCTCCGAGCGCGCGCTCGTTGCCGGATCGGGCGGCGCGCTCGCCGCGCAGGTGCTCGTCGTTCCGCACCACGGCAGCCGCACGTCGTCGACCGAGCCCTTCCTCGATTCGGTCGAACCGCGCATTGCCATATTTCAGGTAGGCTACGCCAACAGGTTTCACCATCCGCATCCAACCGTCTGGGCGCGCTATGCGGTACGCGGCATCGAGTTGCCGCGTACCGACCGCGACGGCGCGGTGCGCATCGACATGATGCCGAGCGGCGCGCTTCCCGCGCCGGTACGATACCGGGACGCGCACCGGCGCTACTGGATGGACCGTTGACGCGGTGCGGCGGCTACGACAGGGAGACAGCGTCGTTTGAAGGACATCATCCATTTCTCGCATGCGAACGGCTTTCCGGCGTCCGTCTACCGGACGATCTTCGCCGAGCTCGCGGACGATTACGAATTGCGCTTCATCGAGCGGATCGGCCATGACCGCCGCTTTCCGGTGACGCGCGATTGGCCGCACCTCGTCGAGCAACTGCTCGACGACATCGGCCGCGCGTACGAGCGGCCCGTGTGGCTCGTCGGCCATTCGCTCGGCGGCTATCTGTCGCTGATGGCGGCGCTCAAGCGCCCGCAATGGGTGCGCGGCGTGGTGATGCTCGATTCGCCCGTGATTGCCGGCTGGCGCAGCAGCGCGCTGCGCGTGAGCCAATGGACGGGGCTCGACGAGCGCCTGTCTCCCGCCGCCGCGACGCGCACCCGCCGCGTCCATTGGGCGAGCCGCGACGACGCGTGGCGGCATTTCCGCGCGAAGTCCGCGTTCGCGCGCTGGGACGAGCGGATGCTGTCCGACTACATCGACTACGGCATTCCGCAGACGAGTGCGAAGGGCGAGCGCGCGCTCGCATTCGACCGGCAGATCGAATACATGATCTACCGGACGCTGCCGCACACGCTCGGCCCGCGCCTCGCGCACGGCGCGCCCGTGCCGGTCGGCTTTCTCGCCGGCACGCGCTCGCGCGAGATCCGCCAGATCGGGCTCGCGGCGACGCGCCGGGCCGTGCGCGGCCGGATCGAATGGCTCGAGGGCAGCCATCTCTTTCCGATGGAGCGGCCGCTCGAGACCGCGCGCGCGCTGCAGCGCATGATCAATACGCTGCGCGCGGCGGAAGGCGGCGGCGACGCGCGGCGCGGATGATCGAGGCGGCGCGCGCGGCTTGCGTGCAGCGAGGTGCGGGAAGGAGCGGGATGGCCGGGCGGCGCGGGCGCGCTCGAACCGGACGGGGAAGGGGGGCGGTCGAGCGTCGATTGCCGAGTGACGCGCGGCCTTTACGGTATAATCCGTTTTTCCCGCGAGCATCCAGCGATGACCAAATATGTTTTCGTCACCGGCGGCGTAGTTTCCTCCCTCGGCAAGGGCATTGCCGCCGCCTCTCTCGCCGCGATCCTTGAATCGCGCGGTCTCAGAGTCACCCTCCTCAAACTCGATCCATACATCAACGTCGATCCCGGCACGATGAGCCCGTTTCAGCACGGCGAAGTGTTCGTGACGGAAGACGGCGCGGAGACGGATCTCGACCTCGGCCACTATGAGCGCTTCATCAGCACGAAGATGCGCAAGGCCAACAACTTCACGACCGGCCAGATCTACGAATCGGTGATCCGCAAGGAGCGCCGCGGCGATTACCTCGGCAAGACCGTCCAGGTGATCCCGCACATCACGAACGAGATCCAGGCGTTCATCGAGCGCGGCGCGGCATCGGCCACCTGCGGCGAGCCGGACGTGGCGATCGTCGAGATCGGCGGCACGGTGGGCGACATCGAGTCGCTGCCGTTCCTCGAGGCGGCGCGCCAGATGAGTCTGCGCCTCGGCCGCAACAGCGCATGCTTCGTTCACCTGACGCTCGTGCCGTTCATCGCGACGGCGGGCGAGCTGAAGACGAAGCCGACCCAGCACAGCGTGCAGAAGCTGCGCGAGATCGGCATTTTGCCGCACGTGCTGCTCTGCCGCGCCGATCGCCCGATCCCCGACGACGAATCGAAGAAGATCTCGCTCTTCTCGAACGTGCCGGAAGACGCGGTGATCTCGGTGTGGGACGTCGACAGCATCTACAAGATTCCGCAGATGCTGCACGACCAGGGGCTCGACCGCATCATCTGCGAGGAACTGCGCCTCGATCCGCAGCCGGCCGACCTGCGCATGTGGGCGGGGCTCGTCGAGAAGCTTCAGAATCCGAAGCACGAGGTGACGATCGGGATGGTCGGCAAGTACGTCGACCTGACGGAGTCGTACAAGTCGCTGATCGAAGCGCTGCGTCATGCGTCGATCCACACGTCGACGAAGGTCAACATCGAGTACATCGATTCGGAAGAGCTCGAGGCGAACGGCACCGCGAGCCTCGCGCATCTCGACGCCGTGCTCGTGCCGGGCGGCTTCGGCCGGCGCGGCACCGAAGGCAAGATCGCGGCCGTGCGCTACGCGCGCGAGGCGAAGGTGCCGTATCTCGGCATCTGCCTCGGCATGCAGCTCGCCGTCATCGAATTCGCGCGCGATGTCGTCGGCCTCAAGCAGGCGAACAGCACCGAGTTCGATTCGAACACGCCGGAGCGCGTCGTCGCGCTGATCACCGAGTGGTACGACCGCGAGGGCAAGGTCGAGAAGCGCACCGAGGAATCCGACCTCGGCGGCACGATGCGGCTCGGCTCGCAGCGCTGCCCGATCAAGCCGGGCACGCTCGCCGAGGAGATCTACGGCAAGGACGTGAACGAGCGCCACCGTCACCGCTATGAAGTCAACAACCGCTTCGTGCCGCAGCTCGAAGCGGGCGGCCTCGTGATCAGCGCGCGCACGCCGAGCGAGGATCTGCCGGAAATGATGGAGCTGTCGCGCGGGATGCACCCGTGGTTCGTTGGCGTCCAGTTCCACCCGGAATTCACGTCGACGCCGCGTGACGGCCATCCGCTCTTCAAATCGTTCGTTCAAGCCGCGCTCGCGTGTCAGCAGGCGCGCGCCGGAGCGAAGGCATGAATCTCGCCGGATTCGAAGTCGGCCTCGACAAGCCGTTCTTCCTGATCGCCGGCACCTGCGTCGTCGAATCGGAGCAGATGACGATCGATACCGCGGGTCGGCTGAAGGAGATCTGCGCGAAGCTCGGCGTGCCGTTCATCTACAAGTCTTCGTACGACAAGGCCAATCGCAGTTCGGGCAAGTCGTTTCGCGGGCTCGGGATGGACGCGGGGCTGCGGATTCTCGCCGAGGTGAAGCGCCAACTGAACGTGCCGGTGCTCACCGACGTGCACGAGATCGACGAGATCGCGCCCGTGGCGGCCGTCGTCGACGTGCTGCAGACGCCCGCGTTCCTGTGCCGCCAGACCGATTTCATCCGCGCGTGCGCGCAATCGGGCAAGCCCGTCAATATCAAGAAGGGCCAGTTCCTTGCGCCGCACGACATGAAGAACGTGATCGACAAGGCGCGCGACGCCGCGCGCGAAGCGGGGTTGTCGGAAGACCGCTTCATGGCGTGCGAGCGCGGCGTGTCGTTCGGCTACAACAATCTCGTGTCGGACATGCGGTCGCTCGCGATCATGCGCGAGACGCTCGCGCCCGTCGTGTTCGACGCGACCCACTCGGTGCAACTGCCAGGTGGGCAGGGCACGAGCTCGGGCGGCCAGCGCGAGTTCGTGCCGGTGCTCGCGCGCGCGGCGGTCGCCACGGGCGTCGCGGGGCTTTTCATGGAGACGCACCCGAATCCGGCCGAGGCCAAGTCCGATGGCCCGAATGCGGTGCCGCTCGGCAGGATGGCCGCGCTGCTGGAGACGCTCGTCACGCTCGATCAGGCGGTGAAGCGCGCGCCGTTCCTGGAAAACGATTTCAATTGATGAACTCGGCGGCCGTTGCGCGCGTCAGTAGCAGGAGCGGCTGCCGCGCCGGATCGGCCGCCGTCGCTGAAGACAGGAACCATCGTCATTTTCAGAGGAAACCATGAGTGCAATCGTAGACATCATCGGCCGCGAAATTCTGGATTCGCGCGGCAATCCCACCGTCGAATGCGACGTGCTGCTCGAATCGGGCACGATGGGCCGCGCGGCGGTGCCGTCGGGCGCGTCGACCGGCTCGCGCGAGGCGATCGAGCTGCGCGACGGCGAAGCCGGCCGCTACAACGGCAAGGGCGTGCTGAAGGCGGTCGAGCACATCAACACCGAGATCTCCGAAGCGATCATGGGCCTCGACGCGTCCGAGCAGGCGTTCCTCGACAAGACGCTGCTCGAGCTCGACGGCACCGACAACAAGTCGCGCCTCGGCGCGAACGCGATGCTCGCCGTGTCGATGGCGGTCGCGAAGGCCGCGGCTGAAGAAGCCGGCCTGCCGCTGTACCGCTATTTCGGCGGCTCGGGCGCGATGCAACTGCCGGTGCCGATGATGAACATCGTCAACGGCGGCGCGCACGCGAACAACAGCCTCGACATCCAGGAATTCATGATCGTTCCGGTCAGCCAGCCGACGTTCCGCGAAGCGCTGCGTTGCGGCGCGGAAGTGTTTCATGCGCTGAAGAAGATCCTCGGCGACCGCGGCATGAGCACGGCGGTCGGCGACGAAGGCGGCTTCGCGCCGAACTTCGGCAGCAACGACGAATGCCTGTCGACGATCCTGCAGGCGATCGAGAAGGCCGGCTATCGCGCGGGCGAGGACGTGCTGCTCGCGCTCGACTGCGCGGCGTCCGAGTTCTACCACGACGGCAAGTACCAGCTCGCGGGCGAGGGCCTGCAACTGTCGTCGGCCGAATTCACCGATTACCTCGCAACGCTCGCCGACAAGTTCCCGATCGTGTCGATCGAAGACGGCATGCACGAAAGCGACTGGGACGGCTGGAAGCTCCTGACCGAGCGCCTCGGCAAGAAGGTGCAGTTGGTCGGCGACGACCTGTTCGTCACGAACACGCGCATCCTGAAGGAAGGCATCGAGAAGGGCATCGCGAACTCGATCCTCATCAAGATCAACCAGATCGGTACGTTGACCGAAACGTTCGCGGCGATCGAGATGGCCAAGCGCGCGGGCTACACGGCCGTGATTTCGCACCGTTCGGGCGAAACCGAGGATTCGACGATCGCCGACATCGCAGTCGGCCTGAACGCCGGCCAGATCAAGACGGGCTCGCTCTCGCGCAGCGATCGCATTTCGAAGTACAACCAACTGCTTCGCATCGAAGAGGACCTGGGCGACATCGCGAGCTACCCGGGCAAATCGGCGTTCTACAACCTGCGCTGACGCGCGCTAACGCGTTACTATCGGTCTTGTTCACTGATGACGCCGCTTCGCGATCCCGTGAAGCGGCGCTTCTTATATCTGCGGCTTATTCATGCGGCTCGTTACCGTCGTTCTGATCGCTTTGCTGGTCGTGATTCAGTACCCGTTGTGGTGGGGGCACGGCGGCTGGCTGCGGGTGCACGAGTTGCGGCAGCAGTTGAACGACCAGTTGCAGAAGAACGCCGATGCGAAGCTGCGCAACGAGCGGATTGCGGGCGAGGTGCAGGATCTGCAGAGCGGCACGTCGGCGATCGAGGAGCGCGCGCGCTACGAAATGGGCATGGTGAAGGACGGCGAAGTGTTCGTGCAGTTCGTGTCGCCGAATTCGCCGGCGCCCGCGGCGCAGAGCAACGCGCAGCCGTCGACGTCGACGCGCGGCGAGGTGTCGGCCGCGCCGATGCGCGTCGTGCCGAATCCGGTGTCGCGCGCAAAGCCCGAGAAGCGGCACGGCGGCGACAAGGCGCACAAGCCGGCGCACGGCTGACGGGCGCGCCGCCGGGCGTTGCACGGTGAAGATTTTTTGTTTCCCGTGGGTTTTCAATTCGCCGGAATTCGGCGATTTCACCACCACCAGCCCGGGTAGCCGTAGCTGAAGCCCGACCCCCAGCCATGTCCCCAGCCGCCGCCATAGTAGCCGCCGTAATAGGTGACGGGCGGCGGATAGTAGTACGACCAGGCGCGCGCCGCGTCCTCGGCCGCGATCGCCGCATTCTGCTCGCGCAGCACCTGCCGGTCGATCTCGTCGTAGCGCTTGCGCTCGTCGGGCGTGAGCGTGTGCGCCGGGGTGCCCGCCTGCTCGGGCAGACGACTCAGGACCGTCGTCGACGGCGGCGCGACGCATCCGCTCAGCGACGCGGCCGCAACGAGCGCCGCGAGCGGCGCGGCGTGAACGAGAATCGGTTTCATGCTGCTGCCTCCTGGCTTGTGCCGGCGCCGCGCTCGCCGGACGGCGGCGCGGCGCATTGCCCGCTTGCTCGTTTGTCCGTTTGCTCGCGGGCGAATCAGTGCCGTTGCGCGGCGGCGGGCGCGACGCCGGCGCCGAGCTCGGGCGTCGAGAATAGCTGGACGACGTCGACCGGATCGAATTCGTAGCGCTGATTGCAGAATTCGCAGTGGATCTCGACGTGGCCGCGCTCTTCGATCACGCCGTCGATCTCGACGCGCCCGAGCATGCGCAGCATCCCGCCAACCTTCTCGCGCGAGCACGTGCACTGGAAGCGCGTGGCCGTCGGTTCGAAGTGCTGCACGTTCTCCTGCCAGAACAGACGCCGGAACACGGTCTCGGGTTCCACTTCGAGCAGCTCTTTCGACGACAGCGTGCCGCCGAGCGTGCAGACGCGCTCCCACGTATCCGTATCGGTCTCCTCGACGCGCGGCACGATCCCGCCGTCGCCCGGCAGCTTCTGCAGCAGCACGCCGACCGCGCGATCGTGATCGGCGGCGAGCCAGAGGCGCGTGTCGAGCTGCTCGGAGTGCCGCATGTAATGCTCGAGCACGTCGGCGATCGACGCGAGCTGGCCGTCCTCGCCGTTCAGCGGCACGATGCCCTGATACGGCTGCTGGCCGGGCCGCTTGTCGGCGGGATCGAGCGTGATCACGCAGCGGCCGTGGCCGCTCGCGTTGATCAGGTCCGCGAACGAAGTGTCGTCGCCGACGGCCCGCGCGGCGTCGCCCGAGAACTTCGCGGTCGCGCGCATCGCGAGGTCCGAGCTGCACTGGACGACGAGCATCTTCAACGGGCCGTCGCCGAAGATCTGCATGATGAGCGTGCCGTCGAACTTCAGATTTGCCGACAGCAGCGCGCACGCCGCCATCATCTCGCCGAGCACGTTGCGCACGGGCGTCGGATAGTCGCGGCGCGTGAGCACCTCTTGCCACGTGTTGCGCAGCGAGACGATCTCGCCGCGCACCGGGGCCGCGTTGAACATGAATTTCTGTAACTGGTCGCTCACTTTTTCCCTCGACGATCAAACGGCTCGTGCGCGGCGGTTCAGCCGATCCGCACGAGCTGCTCCTTGAAATACGCGCGCCGCATCGCGTAGCTCTTCGTGTTCATGTGCATCCGCGCGACGTCCTCGTCGGACAGCGTACGCACGACCTTCGCCGGCGCGCCGAGAATCAGCGAATTGTCGGGAAACGCCTTGCCCTCGGTGATCACCGCGCCCGCGCCGACCAGACAGTTGCGGCCGATCACCGCGCGATTCAAGATCACGGCCTGAATGCCGATCAGCGAGCCCTCGCCGATCGTGCAGCCGTGCAGCATCGCCTGATGGCCGACCGTCACGTTCGGCGCGATCGTGAGCGGGCAGCCCGGATCGGTGTGCAGCACCGCGCCTTCCTGCACGTTGCTGCCGGCGCCGACCGTGATCGGCTCGTTGTCGCCGCGGATCGTCGCGCCGAACCAGACGCTCGCGTTCTCTTCCAGCACGACCTTGCCGACGATCGTCGCGCTGTCCGCGACGAACACGCTTTCGTGGATGGACGGGGCGTTGTCGCCGAGCTTGTAGATGGTCACGATGTCTCCCTTGGGCCTTGTCTGGGCGGCCGGTACAATGGCGCGCGGTGGCGTCGCGCCTGGATGCGGCGCAATCGAATCTTTTATTGTAAACGGTTGTCCCGGTCGTTCGCGCGCGCAGCGTGCGAGCATGTCGTCTTCTCATGTCATCCGTCTCGATTTCGTCGCCCGAACCGTTGCGCTGCGTGCGCAGCGACGCACTTGCCGCGCTTTGCGAACCCGATCCCGCGCGCAAGGCCGCGCTCGTCGTCGAGCTGCGCTCGGCGCTCATCGACGGCCGCGCGGCGGCGTTCCCCGAGCGCGAGCTGAGCGAGCCCGAGCACGGCCTGCCCGGGCGGCCGGTTCGCCCGGAGCTCGTCGAGCCGCGCCGGCTCGAGCGGCGCAGCATGCGCTCGCCGCAAGGGCGGGTCGTGCTGCTGCATGCGCTCGCGCACATCGAATTCAACGCAATCAATCTCGCGCTCGACGCGGTATGGCGCTTTGCGCGGATGCCCGCGGCGTTCTATGCGGACTGGCTGAAAGTCGCCGCGGAGGAGGCGCACCACTTCTCGCTGCTCGCCGCGCGTCTTGCCGAGTTCGGGCACGCGTACGGCGATTTTCCGGCGCACGACGGCCTCTGGGAGATGTGCGAGCGGACCGCGGGCGACGTGCTCGCGCGGATGGCGCTCGTGCCGCGCACGCTCGAGGCGCGCGGGCTCGACGCGTCGCCGCCGATCCGTGCGCGGCTTCAGCAGGCGGGCGATCATGCATCGGCGGCGATTCTCGACGTGATCCTGCGCGACGAGATCGGCCACGTAGGGATCGGCAATCGCTGGTTTCGCCATCTGTGCGACGACGCCGGGTTCGATCCGCATGCGACCTACGAACGGCTCGCCGAGCAGTATCGGGCGCCGCGGCTGCGCGGCCCGTTCAATGTCGATGCACGGCGCGCCGCGGGCTTTACCGACGACGAATTGAATGCGCTCGTGGCGCAGGACGTCGATCCGAAGGGATGACGCGGGTGCCGGCTCAGTTTGGCTCGTTCGGCACGGCGGGGCGGGTTGCGCCACGCCCGACGCCCGCATCGGCGTGGCCCAGTGTCTGTTCACGCCCGTCATGAGCGTGAACAGACCCTGGAGAAGTGCCTCGACACGCGCCCGGCCTTGCGACTCGCCATACGCCGGACGGGCCGGATCGATATAATCGAACGGTCATTCTTTTTTGGCGGTTGCGATGCACTCCACTCAATCTGTCTCCGATTTCGTCACGGTTCGCGGCGTGAAGCTGCATGTGCGCCGCTGGGGGCGGCCCGATGCGCCGACGCTCTACATGCTGCATGGCTGGATGGACGTCGCCGCGTCGTTCCAGTTCGTCGTCGACGCGCTCGCGGGCGACTGGCAGGTGATCGCGCCCGACGCGCGCGGCTTCGGCCTGTCCGATTGGCCGGTCGCCGCGCAAGGCGGCGGCCATTATTGGTTCCACGAGTACCTGGCGGACCTTGATGCGCTGCTCGATCACTACACGCCGGAAGGCGAGGTAAACCTCGTCGGCCACAGCATGGGCGCGAACGTCGTGTGCCTGTATGCGGGCGCGCGGCCGCGGCGGGTGCGGCGAGTCGTCGATCTGGAGGGCTTCGGGCTCGCGCCCGCGCGCGCCGAGCAGGCGCCGCGGCGCCTCGAGCAATGGCTCGACGAGCTGCGCACGCCGCCGACGCTCAAGCGTTACGCGTCGCTCGAAGACGTCGCCGCGCGCCTCGTGAAGACGAATCCGCGCCTCGAGCCGCGCCGCGCGGCGTTTCTCGCCGCGCATTGGTCGACGCGCGATGCGGATGGCCAGTACCGGCTGCTCGCCGATCCCGCGCACAAGCTGCGCGGCCCGCTGCTGTACAGGCTCGACGAGGTGATGGCGATCTGGGCGAAGGTGCGCGCGAAGGTGCTGCACGTCGAGGCCGTCGATTCGCCGACGTTCGCGTTTCTGGCGGGCGAGATTCCGATTCCCGAGTTCAAGGCGCGCTTTGCGGCGTTCGCCGACTGGCGCGAGAAGCTCGTCGAAGACGCGGGACACATGGTCCATCACGACCAGCCGGAGCAGATCGCGGCGCTGATCGAGGCGTTCTGCGCCTGAGCCGATTTCGAGGGGCGTCGATCCGGGCGGGGCTGCGAATCGGCAAATCGGTGGGCGGCGAAAATCTGAAGGCGAAAGACCGAAGGCGACGAGCGAAGGGCGAAGGAAGGGCGAAGGAAGGGCGAAGGAAGGGCGAAGGAAGGGCGGCCGCGCGCCGGCTCGCCGGGCCCGCCGCCGTTCGCGGTCCCGCCGGCTGAGCGTCTGCGGCGAATTTGCGCGTTGCAGTAGAATGAACGCTTAGCCTCCGACGCCCACGATGAACGCCGATCTCCACTGCCATTCGAACGTTTCCGACGGTCAGCTCGCGCCCGCCGACGTCGCGCGCCGCGCGCACGCGGGCGGCGTCACGCTGTGGGCGCTGACCGATCACGACGAGGTCGGCGGCCAGCGCGCCGCGCGTGAAGCCGCCGAGGCGCTCGGCATGCGCTATCTGCACGGCGTCGAGATTTCCGTGACGTGGGCGTCGCGCACCGTGCACATCGTCGGCCTGAACATCGATCCGCAGAACCCCGCGCTCGTCGACGGGCTCTGCCGCACCCGCAACGGCCGCGC
Organism: Burkholderia sp. MSMB1589WGS; assembly: GCF_001636105.1. Classification (NCBI taxonomy): domain Bacteria; kingdom Pseudomonadati; phylum Pseudomonadota; class Betaproteobacteria; order Burkholderiales; family Burkholderiaceae; genus Burkholderia; species Burkholderia sp. MSMB1589WGS. The sequence continues at coordinate 622,429 of NZ_LNJT01000007.1, read as the reverse complement.
GGCGCGCGCGGTCGCGATCGGCGACGCGCTCGCCGCGCTCGGCATCGAGGGGGCCTACGAAGGCGCGCTCGGCTTTGTGTCGAATCCCGATCTGATCTCGCGCACCCACTTCGCGCGCTTTCTCGTCGACAAGGGCTACGCGGCGTCGATATCCGACGTGTTCGACCGCTATCTCGGCGACGGCAAGCCGGGCTATGTCGCGCACCGCTGGGCGAAGCTGTCGGACGCCGTCACGTGGATCCGGCAGGCGGGCGGCGAAGCGGTCATCGCGCATCCGGGCCGCTATGCGTACACGAGCGTCGAGTTCGACGCGTTCTTCGGCGAGTTCATCGATCTGGGCGGCGTCGCGATCGAGGTCGTGACGGGCAGCCACACGCCCGACCAGTACCGCGAATACGCGGACGTCGCGCGGCGCTTCGGCTTCGAGGCGTCGCGCGGCTCCGATTTTCACGCGCCGGGAGAAGGGCGCACCGAGCTCGGCAGCCTGCCGCCGCTGCCGTCCGATCTCAAGCCCGTCTGGGAGCGCTGGCTGTAGCGGCGTTTGCCGGCAGCACATCCGGCCGCGGCACGCGCGCGCCGATCCATACCTTTGTCCCCATGTCCCAATTCTTCAGGATTCACCCGGATAATCCGCAGACGCGTCTCGTCAAGCAGGCGGCCGAAATCGTGCGCGGCGGCGGCGTGATCGCGCTGCCGACCGATTCGAGCTATGCGCTCGCATGCCATCTGGACGACAAGGACGCGGTCGAGCGCGTGCGCCGCATCCGCGGGCTCGACGAAAAGCAGCACCTGTCGCTGCTCGTGCGCGATCTGTCCGAGCTCGCGACGTTCGCGATGGTCGACAACCGGCAATACCGGCTGATCAAATCGGTGACGCCGGGGCCGTACGTGTTCATCCTGCAGGCGACGAAGGAAGTGCCGCGGCGGCTGTCGCACCCGTCGCGCAAGACGATCGGCCTGCGCGTGCCCGCGCACGCGATCACGCTCGCGCTGCTCGAGGCGCTCGGCCAGCCGCTTCTCGGCACGACGCTGATCCTGCCGCCCGACGATGAGCCGCTCAACGATCCGGAGGAAATCCGCGCGCGCCTCGAAAAGCAGATCGACCTCGTGATCGACGGCGGCGCGTGCCCGCGCGAGCCGTCGACGGTCATCGACCTGACGGGCGACGAGCCGCAGCTCGTGCGGGCGGGGCGCGGCCCGCTCGAGCCGTTCGGCCTCGCCGCGTGAGCGCCGCCGCGCCGTCCCGGCGCACCGGAGCGGCCGCCGTTTCGGTCCGCATGCACACGCGCCGTTCGCGCGTTTGCCGCTTGTTACAATAGTGCGCTATGGATGCTTCTTCCCTGATACAGACAATTGCCGTCTACGCACTGCCCGTGGTCTTCGCGATCACGCTGCACGAGGCTGCCCACGGCTACGTCGCTCGCCTGCTCGGCGACAACACCGCGTACATGATGGGCCGCGTGTCGTTCAACCCGATGCGCCACATCGATCCGTTCGGCACGATCGTGATTCCGCTCGTGCTGTACTTCCTGACGAGCGGCGCGTTCCTGTTCGGCTACGCGAAGCCCGTGCCCGTCACGTTCCGCAATCTGCGCAACCCGCGCTGGGGGAGCCTGTGGGTCGCGCTCGCGGGGCCAGGCTGCAACTTCGTCCAGGCGCTGATCTGGGGCTTCGTGAGCATCGGCCTCGCCGCGTTCGCGGTCGACGAGCCGTTCTTCACGCGCATGGCGGGAGCGGGCGTCGGCGTGAATCTCGTGCTCGCGGTGCTGAACCTCTTTCCGCTGCCGCCGCTCGACGGCGGGCGCGTGCTCGCGGCGCTGCTGCCGCCGAAGCCATCGATCGCGCTGTCGCGGCTCGAGCCGTACGGCTTCTTCATCGTGCTCGCGCTCGTCGCGACAGGCCTTCTGACGAAGCTCTGGCTGCGGCCGCTGGTGGGCGCGGGCTACGCCGTCGTGACGGCCATCCTGACTCCTTTCGCCTCGCTTTTCTAACGACAATCATGTTCCCAGACCGTATCTTTTCCGGCATGCGACCCACAGGGTCGCTCCATCTCGGCCACTATCACGGCGTGCTGAAGAACTGGGTCAAGCTGCAGTCCGAGTATCCGTGCTTCTTCTGCGTGGTCGACTGGCACGCGCTGACGACGCACTACGAAACGCCCGAGGTGATCGAGAAGAACGTCTGGGATGTGCTGATCGACTGGCTCGCCTCGGGCATCGACCCGGCGCAGGCGACGCTCTTCATCCAGAGCAAGGTGCCCGAGCATGCCGAGCTCGCGCTGCTGCTCGGCATGAGCACGCCGCTCGGCTGGCTCGAGCGCGTGCCGACCTACAAGGAGCAGATCGAGAAGCTGAAGGACAAGGATCTGTCGACGTACGGCTTCCTCGGCTACCCGGTGCTGATGGCGGCCGACATCCTGCTGTACCGCGGCTCGCTCGTGCCGGTCGGCGAGGACCAGGTGCCGCACGTGGAGATGACGCGCGAGATCGCGCGCCGCTTCAATTATCTGTACGGCCGCGAGCCGGGCTTCGAGGAGAAGGCGCTCGAGGCGGCGAAGAAGCTGGGCGGCAAGCGCGCGAAGCTCTATCACGAGCTGCGCAACGCGTATCAGCAGGAGGGCGACGACGAGGCGCTCGAACAGGCGCGCGCGATGCTGCAGGAATCGCAGAGCCTGTCGATGAGCGACCGCGAGCGCCTGTTCGGCTATCTCGAAGGCGCGCGCAAGATCATCCTCGTCGAGCCGCAGGCGCTTCTGACCGCAGCGTCGCGGATGCCGGGCCTCGACGGCCAGAAGATGTCGAAGTCGTACGGCAACACGATCGGCCTGCGCGAGGACGCCGAGACGATCACGAAGAAGGTCCGCACCATGCCGACCGATCCCGCGCGCGTGCGCCGCAGCGATCCGGGCGATCCCGATAAATGCCCGGTCTGGCAACTGCACCAGGTCTACACCGACGACGCGACGCACGACTGGGTTCAGAAGGGCTGCCGCTCGGCGGGCATCGGCTGCCTGGACTGCAAGCAGCCGGTCGTCGACGGCATCCTGCGCGAGCAGCAGCCGATGCTCGAGCGCGCGCAGAAGTACATGGACGATCCGTCGCTGCTGCGCGCGATCGTCGCGGACGGCTGCGACAAGGCGCGCAAGCACGCGACCGAGACGATGCGCGACGTGCGCGAGGCGATGGGGCTGTCGTACAGTTGAAAACGCTGACGATCGCGGTTCACGACGCGCCCGGCGCGGGGGCGCACGGCGTGGCGGCCGAGCCGTCGGCGTGGGTGCGCGAATGGTCGCATCTCGTGCCGGCGGGCGGCGCGGTGCTCGACGTCGCCGCGGGCCATGGCCGCCACGCGCGCTGGTTCGCCGAGCGCGGCCATCCGGTTCGCGCGCTCGAGCGCGAGCCGGCCGCGCTCGCGTCGCTCGGCGCGCTGCCGGGTGTCGTCGCGCAGGCGGCCGATCTCGAAGGCGCGCCGTGGCCGCTCGCCGGCGACGCGCGCTTTTCCGCCGTCGTCGTCACGAACTATCTGCATCGCCCGCTGCTGCCGCGTCTCGTCGCCGCGGTCGCGCCGGGCGGCGTGCTGCTGTACGAGACCTTCGCGCAAGGCAACCAAACGGTCGGCAAGCCGTCCAATCCGGCATTCCTGCTCGCGCCGGGCGAGCTGCTCGACGCGGTGCGCGGGCAGTTGCGCGTCGTCGCGTTCGAGGACGGGTTCGCCGCCGCGCCGCGCGACGCATTCGTCCAACGAATCTGCGCGGTGCGCGAGCGTGCCGTGGCGGAAGAAGGGGCGGGATTTCCGCGTTACGGACTGGCGGGCTAATCCGCTACAATCGACCCTTACCGATTTTTCATCGCGTTTGTTTCATGGCTAACGGCACTCAAGACGGCATTCAAATCCGCGGCAGCATCCCCGCGATCGTCACCCCGATGCTCGAGGACGGCGGCCTCGATCTGGCGGCCTTCCGCAAGCTGATCGACTGGCACATCGAAGAGGGGACGGATGCCCTCGTCGTGGTCGGCACGAGCGGCGAATCGGCGACGCTTTCCGTCGACGAACATGTCCTCATGATCGAAACCGCCGTCAAGCATGCGGCGAAGCGGATTCCGATCGTCGCGGGCGCGGGCGGCAATTCGACGACCGAGGCGATCGAGTTGTCGAAGCATGCGAAGGCGGTGGGCGCCGACGCGACGCTGCAAGTGGTGCCGTATTACAACAAGCCGACGCAGGAAGGGATATACCGCCACTTCAAGGCGATCGCCGAGGCGGTCGACCTGCCGGTGATCCTGTACAACGTGCCGGGCCGCACGGTCGCGGACATGTCGAACGACACGATCCTGCGTCTTTCGCAGGTGCCGGGCATCGCCGGCGTGAAGGACGCGACGGGCAACATCGACCGCGCCGCGCAGTTGATCAAGGCGGCGCCCGCGCACTTCTCGATCTACAGCGGCGACGATCCGACCGCGATCGCGCTGATGCTCCTCGGCGGCCACGGCAACATCTCGGTGACGGCGAACGTCGCGCCGCGCGCGATGAGCGAGCTCTGCCGCGCGGCGCTCGCCGCCGACGTGAAGACGGCGCGAGAGATCCATATGAAGCTCCTGTCGCTGCACAAGCATCTGTTCATCGAGGCGAATCCGATCCCGGTGAAGTGGGCGCTGCAACAGATGGGCAAGATCGCGGGCGGCATTCGCCTGCCGCTCACACCGCTCGACGAGCGTTGCCACGACACCGTGCGCGGCGCGCTTCGCGAGGCCGGCCTCCTGTGAGGCCGGACGCGGCCGCTCGGGCGGCCGCACCGCACCCCGATCGATCCGACACTGACCCGGCCGCTCCCGGCGCCGTGCGTGACACGCGTTCTAGCAAGACGAAGGACTTCATGAAACATTCCGCCTTTTCCTCCCGCGCGATCCAGGTTTCGGTGCTGGCGCTCGCGCTGGGCGCGCTCGCCGGCTGCGACACGCTGAACGACTACCTCGCGCCCGACCGGGTCAACTACAAGTCGACCGGTTCGGCGCCGCCGCTGCAGGTGCCGCAGGATCTGACGGCGATGCCGCTCAGCCCGTCGTACGTCGCGCCGCCGACGAATTCGGGCCTGGGCTCCGCACCGACGCGCGCGGTGACGGCCGCGGGCAACTCGACGGAAGGGCAGCCGAGCGCGCAGGACCCGTTCGGGATGCACATCGAGCGCGACGGCGACCGCCGCTGGCTCGTCGTCGACGGCCGCACGCCCGAGCAGCTCTGGCCGCAACTGAAGGAGTTCTGGCAGGACAACGGCTTCGCGCTGAAGACGGACGCGCCGTCGACGGGCATCATGGCCACCGACTGGGCGGAAAACCGCGCGAACATTCCCGACGACTGGTTCCGCCGCACGATCGGCCGCGTGATCGATTTCGCCTATTCGTCGGGCACGCGCGATCGCTTCCGCACGCTCGTCACGCGTACGCCGGACGGCAATACGGACATCTCGATCACGCATAGCGCAATGGAAGAGAAGCTGACGGGCGCGCAGGGCGGCTCGTCGTCGCGCTGGGAGGAGCGTCCGCGCAATCCGGTGCTCGAAGCCGTGTTCCTCGCGAAGCTGATGGAGAAGTTCGGCCTGACCGACGCGCAGGCGAAGCAACTGCTCGCCGACGCGCGCCCCGCCACCGCGCCCGCGACCGTCGTCGGCGCCGGCGGCGCATCGACGCTCGATCTGGCTGAGTCGTTCGACCGCGCGTGGCTGCGCGTCGGTCTCGCGCTCGACCGCACGAACTTCACGGTCGACAACCGCGATCGCTCGAAGGGCGTCTACTACGTCCGCTATGCGAATTCGATGGAAGAGCTCAAGCGCGACGGCCTGTTCGGCAAGCTGTTCTACGGCGGCCCGACGGCCGCGAAGCCGGGCAAGGAATTCCTCGTCAACGTGCGCGCGCAAGGCGACTCGAAGACGCAAGTGGCCGTCGTCGATGCAAACGGCCAGATCGACACCTCGTCCGACGCGCAGCGGCTCATCTCGCTGCTGCACGCGCAGCTAAATTAAGCGCACGTGCGATTCGCGAGCCTCGGAAGCGGCAGCGAAGGCAATGCGCTCGTCGTCGAAGCGTCGAATGGCGCGACGACGACGCGCGTCCTGCTCGACTGCGGCTTCTCGGCGAAGGAACTCGAACGCCGGCTCGCACGCGTCGATTTGCGCGTCGACGATCTCGACGCGATTCTCGTCACTCACGAACACGGCGACCATGTCGGCTGCGCGCTGGCGCTCGCCCGCCGTGCGTCACTGCCGCTGTACACGAGCTGGGGCACCGCGCGCGCGGTCGGCGCGGACGAGGCCGACGTCGACCTCCGCGTGCTCTGGGGCGACGAGACGGCCGCGGTAGGCGATCTGTGCGTGCTCCCCTATACCGTTCCGCACGACGCGCGCGAGCCGCTCCAGTTCGTCTTCAGCGACGGCGCGACGCGTCTCGGCGTGCTGACCGACGTCGGCATGTCGACGCCGCGCATCAGCGCCGTGCTGAGCGGCTGCGACGGCCTCGTGCTGGAGGCGAATCACGACGTCGCGATGCTCGCGGCCAGTCGCTATCCGGCGTCGCTGAAGGCGCGCATCGGCGGCTCGCACGGCCATCTGAGCAACGACGCGGCGGCCGCCATCCTCGCCGAGCTCGATCGCAGCCGGCTGCGACACCTGGTGGCCGCGCACCTGAGCCAGCAGAACAACGCGCCGGCGCTCGCGCAGGCGGCGCTCGCGGCGGCTTTGGGAGGGCAGGCGGACGACGTGCTCGTTGCGTCGCAAGACGAGGGATTCGGCTGGCTCAGCCTGCGCTGAAGCGCGCCCTGCGGCGCCTCATGGACCCGCAGGTCATGCAAGGGACATAAAAAGGACGTAAAAAAACCGGCCCGTAGGCCGGTTTTTTTTTAGCTGATGCTGACGCGGACTTACTGGCTTGCGCCCGAAGCCGGAGCAGCCGTCGCTGCCGAAGCAGCCGACGCCACAGCAGCAGCCGCATCGCTCGCAGCAGCGGCAACGCTCGAAGCAGCGTCCGAAGCAGCAGCGGCAACGCCCGAAGCAGCCGAAGCGGCAGCGGCGGTTGCTTCGCTAGCAGCCGACGAAGCAGCTTGCTCGGAGCTCTTGTTGCACGCAGCCAGTGCAACGGCAGCCAACAGGGAAGCTACGAGGAGGGATTTCTTCATGATCACGTCCTTTTATGGTTAAAGGTAAGCAACAGCGCGAAACAATACCGGTAATGTGCTCCAACACCGACCTGGGCCGCTGGTGGAGATGCACTTCTAGAGCGTGAATCTTCCCTACGGCTTGGGCGGAAATTATATGCACTTTCCTATCGACCGTCGACAAATGCGGGGTCAATACGTTGTCTTTCCCATACAAAAACATGCGTTCGTATGGGTATACGGCCGGGCAACTCTACCCCATGTCGCCCACCCGTATCCAGCCCGCACGATACCACTCGTGCAGCAGGCCTGTCATGGCGGGGTCCCGGGAGAGTGTTACAAACCGTTTCGCCTCCATCCGCCGCGTATCGGCCAGCTCCGGCAGCCATTTCGCCGCGGTTGCGAGCGGATGCGCGTCGCCGTTGATGAAGTACGAGCGCGCGTTATACAACAACGCCGCTTTCCTGTCGAGCCGGATGCCCCGGCGAGACGCCTGAGCGACGAACGCGGCTTCGCCAAGTCGTCGCGGCGGCGGCTCGAAAACGACGTTTGATTTGGGCTCGCTCAAATAACAGCCAAGAAAATCGCCAATATCGCGTTCGTCCCATTTGATTCCAGCGAGCATCGCGGCAGCGCGCTCGACCATCGCGGCAGGCAGCATCGCGGGCGTGTCGACCGCGGGCTGCGCCGGGTCGCGGTATCGTGTGTCGTCGCACGTGCCTGTGCGCAGGCCGCCGCGCTCCGCGAGATGATAGAGGAACTGCGCGCGCAACTCGCCTGCGGACGGGGCCCGGAAGCCGATCGAGCACGTCATGCACTCGCCGAGCGCGATGCCGTCGTGCGCGACGTGCGGCGGCAGGTACAGCATGTCGCCGGGTTCGAGCACCCATTCGTCTGTCGGCTCGAAATTCGCGAGGACCTTGAGCGGCAAACCTTCCTGCAGCGACAGATCCTGCTGCGCGCCGATCCGCCAGCGGCGCTTGCCGTGCACCTGCAGCAGGAACACGTCGTACGAGTCGAAATGCGGGCCGACGCCGCCGCCGTCCGTCGCGTACGAGATCATCAGGTCGTCGAGGCGCGCATCCGGAACGAACCGGAAGCGCTCGAGCAGCGAGCGGGCGCGCTCGTCGTGCAGGTCGAGCCCCTGCACGAGCAGCGTCCACTCGCGGCGCTTCACGGACGGCAGATTCTCGGGCTCGAATGGCCCGTGCTCCAGTTGCCATCTGTTACGAAAATGGGTGACGAGACGCGATTCGACGTCAAAGTCGGCTGCAAGCTCGAACAGCGCATCGCGCGACAGCGGCGGCGCGATGTCGGCAATGGCCTGCCGAATCAGAAGCGGCTTTTTCTGCCAATATCGGCGCATGAATTGCGCGGGACTGAGATTGCCGAGAAGCGGGGTCGGCGCCTCGGGCAACGGCGCGCGGGTGCGTTCGAGCACACGGCCGGACGGTTCGGGTAGGGGCCGTTTGGGCATCGTATAATGGCTATTGTACTTGGGAGAATTGGATGAAAATCGCAAAAAACACTGTCGTATCGGTCGCTTACAAGCTGTCGGATGCGCAAGGCAATCTGATCGAGGAGAGCGATGAGCCGATGGTCTATCTGCACGGCGGCTATGATGGCACGTTCCCCAAGATCGAGGAACAACTCGACGGCCAGGAGCCCGGCTATCAGACGCAAATCCAGCTTGAGCCGCAGGATGCGTTCGGCGATTACGATCCTGAACTCGTGAAAATCGAGCCGCGCGACCGTTTCCCCGAGCCGCTCGAAGTCGGCATGCAATTCGAAGGCACGCCGGAGGACGGTGACGAGGAAATCGATTCGCTGATCTACACGGTGACCGATATCGCGGAAGACAAGGTCGTCCTCGATGGCAATCACCCGCTCGCCGGGATGGCGCTGCGTTTCGCGCTGACCGTCAAGGACGTGCGCGAAGCGACGGAAGACGAAATCGAGCACGAGCATGCGCACGGCGCGGAAGGGCTCGAAATCGTCGACGAAGACGAGGATGACGACAACGAAGGCAACGGTTCAGCGCGCACCCTGCATTGAGCCCGGTGCGGCGATGCCCGGCGCTTCGCCGGGTGTCGCGCTCGATGGCGCGTGGTGATCGAATGAACTTTCGCGCGCGCCATGCCATTCACCATAGCCGGGCGGCGTCGCGCCGCTCGCGCCCGAATCGGGCAGCACCGGCGGCGCCGGGATTTCCGGCATGTCGGGCAGCGGCGTGTTCTCATGCGGCACGATGGGCAGCGCGGGCGGTTGAGGCAGATGCTTCGGTACGGTCTGCATGCTCACGTTGAACATCGGCTGCTTCGCCGAATCCACGCCGATTCGCACCCATTGCGTCAGGCGCGCATGCGGCGCGATCGCGACGCGCGTCAGATTGCCGACCAGATTCCCCTTGTCGTCGCGTAACGGGCGGTCGATCCTGAATCCGTCCGCAAGCGGCTCGCCGCTCGGATGCACGACGATGATCGAGCCGCGAAAGACGGCCGCGGCTTTCACCAACGCTCGCTTGAATTCGCGAAAGCCGTCGCGCACGCGCGGGCGGTTGAAGCGCAGCCACCCGAAGCGCTCCGAACGTTCGTAGCGATCGAATTGCGGGTCGCCCTCGAGAAAGATCACGAGCGCGCGCGCCTTGCGGCGCTTCGCATACTCGGCCGCGTGATCGATCCAGAACGCATTTGCGATGACACGATCTTCGAACTCGCCGTTGCGCCCGCCTGCTGTCAGGTAGCGATTGTTCGGCCCCGGCGCGTTCAGGCCGATGAACACCGTATCGTCGCGGACCCAGCGAACGTTTTCGCGATACGGGTGAAAGCGCGCCACTTCGCTTTCGCGCGCGAGTGGCATCGGATTCGCGCCGGGCGATGCCGGCTCGGCAAAGACGTTCTGACGCAGGAAGTCGAGCCGCTCGACGGGATCGTACGCGCCGGCATCGCGCGTGCCGCAGGCTGTCCAGTCGTATTGGCCGGGCAGCAGCACGAGCGGGACGCGGGACGCTGCGAACAGCACGTTGCGCTGCTCGTACAACTGATCGCGACAGGCTTCCTTCGGCCCCTTCAGGTTGCCTTCGTAGACGATGAACGACACCGAACGGTCGCGCGCGATCGCATCGAGCAGGCGCCGGGCCTGCGGTTCGTCGTCGGCCGACGCGATCACGCCGGACAAGACCGCGAACGTGTACGGCTCGCTGCCCGCTCGCGACGATGCGTGCGCGGCCGGTGCGCTGCCGGCGAGCGTCCATGCGAGCGCGCTGGCGAGCGCCGCGGATGCGGCGACGCGCGCGCGAAGCGTCGCGCGCGGCGTGGTACGGTCAGCGTTGCGCATCCGTTGAGCCCGAGCGGGCGAGCGCGTGCAGTTCGTAGAGCAGATCGAGCGCGTCGCGCGGTTTCAAGTCGTCCGGATCGAGCCTGAGCAGGCGCTCGAGCGCCGGGTGCGGCGTCGCAGCCGGCGGCTCGTTGCATTCCGGTTCGTCGACGATCGGTTGCGCGGCGAAGAGATCGAGCTGCGGCGTTGCCTGGGCCGCGGACTGCTGCTCGAGGTGCGCGAGATGCTTGCGGGCGGCGCGAATCACCGGCGCCGGAACGCCTGCGAGTTGCGCGACCTGCAGGCCGTAGCTCTGGTTCGCCGGACCTTCCTCGACCGCGTGGAGGAACACGATGCCGTGGCCGTGCTCGACCGCCGACAGGTGCACGTTCGCCGCTTGCGGGAATTCCGCCGGCAATTGCGTGAGCTCGAAGTAGTGCGTCGCGAACAGCGTGTAGCAGCGATTGTGCGACAACAGATGGCGCGCGATCGCCCATGCGAGCGCGAGGCCGTCGAACGTCGACGTGCCGCGGCCGATTTCGTCCATCAGCACGAGGCTGTGCGGCGTCGCGTCGTTCAGGATCGCGGCGGCCTCCGTCATCTCGACCATGAACGTCGAGCGGCCGCCCGCGAGATCGTCCGCCGCGCCGATGCGCGTGAAGATGCGATCGATCGGGCCGAAGCGCGCCGCCTTCGCCGGCACGTAGCTGCCGACGTACGCCATCAGCGCGATGAGCGCCGTCTGTCGCATGAACGTCGACTTACCGCCCATGTTCGGGCCGGTGATGAGGAGCAGCTTCCGATCGGGGTTCAGCGCGCAATCGTTCGCGATGAATTGCTCGACCTGCGCTTCGACGACCGGATGGCGGCCCTGATCGATCTCGATGCCGATCTCGTCGGTGAATTCCGGCGCCACCCAGTCGAGCGTGCGGGCGCGTTCGGCGAATGCCGCGAGCAGATCGAGCTCCGCAAGGCCGCTTGCGACGCGCTGGCAACCCTCGATGTGAGGCAGGAGCGCCTGCAATACGCCGTCGTAAAGCGCGCGTTCGCGGGCGAGCGCGCGCTCCTGCGCGGACAGTGCCTTGTCCTCGAACGTCTTCAGCTCGGGCGTGATGTAGCGCTCCGCGTTCTTGAGCGTCTGGCGGCGGCGATAGTCGTCGGGCACCTTGTCGGTCTGGCCGCGCGTGACTTCGATATAGAAGCCGTGAACCTTGTTGTACTCGACGCGCAGGTTCGGAATGCCCGTGCGTGCGCGCTCGCGCGTTTCGAGATCGATCAGGAACTGGCCACAGTTCTCCGAGATATCGCGCAGCTCGTCGAGCTCGGCGTCGTAGCCGCGGGCGATCACGCCGCCGTCGCGCACCATCGCCGCCGGCTCGGCCGCGATCGCGCGCGTGAGCAGATCGAGGCAGCCGGGCGGCGGCTCGAGCGCGGCGTCGAGGCGTCCTAGCGCGGCCGCGTTCGGTGCGATCTCGGCGACGCGTTCGCGCAGCGCGGGAAGGGCGGCGAACGTGTCGCGCAGGCTGGACAGATCGCGCGGCCGCGCGGACAGCAGCGCGAGGCGGCCGGTGATCCGCTCGACGTCGGCGATCTGCCGCAGCGCCGAGCGCAGGCTGTCGAGGCCGACGTGCGCGGGCGCGTCGAGCAACGCGCCGATTGCCTGGTGGCGCGCCTGCGCGGCGACCGATGCGCGCGGCGGATGATGCAGCCAATGGCGCAGCAGGCGGCTGCCCATCGCGGTGCAGCAGGTGTCGAGCAGCGAATAGAGCGTCGGCGATTCGGTGCCGCGCAGCGTTTCGGTGAGTTCGAGATTGCGTCGCGTCGACGGGTCGAGCCCGATGTACTCGGATTCGTTTTCGACCTTGAGGCTGCGCACGTGGCGAAGCTGCTGGCCTTGCGTCGCGGCCGCGTAGATCAGCAGCGCGCCCGCCGCTCCGCTCGCGCTCGTGAGCGCTTGCGCGCCGAAGCCGTCGAGGCTCGCGACTTCGAGTTGATCGCAGAGGCGTTGCGTGCCCGATGCGATATCGAAGTGCCACGCGGGCACGCGCGTGATCGCGCCCATGCCGGCCGGCACCGCTTCGATCGCGCCGTCAGCCGCGAGAATCTCGGCGGGGCGGATGCGCTCGAGCGCCGCGCCGAGCTGGTCCGGCGCGATCTCGGCGAGCCGCAGCGCGCCGCTCGCGAGATTGAGCCATGCAAGGCCGATGTTCGACGCGACGCCGCGTTTGTTGTGTCCGACGCAAAGCGCGAGCAGGAACACGTCGCTCTTGTCGGACAGCAGCGCGGCGTCGGTCAGCGTGCCCGGCGTCACGACGCGCACGACCTTGCGTTCGACGGGGCCCTTCGACGTCGCGGGATCGCCGATCTGTTCGCAGATCGCCGCCGATTCGCCGAATTTCACGAGCTTCGCGAGGTACTGCTCGACCGCGTGGTGCGGCACGCCCGCCATCTTGATCGGGTTGCCGGCGGACGCACCGCGTTGCGTGAGCGTCAGGTCGAGCAGGCGAGCGGCTTTCTCCGCGTCTTCGAAGAAGAGCTCGTAGAAGTCGCCCATCCGGTAGAACACGAGCGTGTCGGGGTGCTCCGCCTTGATGCGTAAATATTGCTGCATCATCGGCGTGTGATTGCTGATCGCGGCTTCTGTAAGCTGCTGTTTTGAATCCGTAATTTCCTGCACGTCCTTATCCATCAAGGCTTTCCGTCCATTTCGAGGTCTTCGTAATCGATTTTCCCCGTCTCTCGACATCTTGCTAAATTCTCATTGTCAGCGTAGCTTTTCGGGTTTTCTGGAACCTACGCCTACGCCGCTGATATAGCGTGCGTGGCGGAAACCTACGCTGAGGTCTGAATGCGGTTTGACGCCCGAACGGCAAAGCAACTTTCACCCGGTGCACACCTGAAAATCGACGGCTGTCCGGGGCTCAGGCTCGAGGCGACGGCATCGCGTCGCAGTTGGATTTACCGTTACAAGTCGCCCGTCGACGGGCGCATGCGACAAATCAAAATCGGCGAATGGCCCGCGCTTTCGATCGCTGCTGCGGCCGTTGAATGGGAGCGTCTGAAACAGGCGCGCAACACAGGCAACGATCCGGCGCTTGCCAAACGACAAGCAAACGATTCTGTCGGCGTTATGGTACAGCAAGGGGATTCTCCGACAGTGCGCGATATCTGTTCGGCCTATCTGACAGGGCACGTCGAGCGCAATCGGCAGTCGAAGGGCGCGGCCGAAGTGGCCCGAATGTTTCGGACGATGTTGGGGGATATCGCGGATTTACCCGCCGCCGAGGTGACGCGCGAGCGCGCGTTCAGCAAGATCGACTCATATCGGCACGTTCCCGTGCAGGCGTCCAGGCTTCGACTTGAGCTTGGAGCCGCTTGGGACTATGCGCTCGATGCTGGCCGGCTGCCGGAGTCAGCATCGAACTGGTGGCGGCAAATCATGCGCGGGCGGCTGCGTAGCAACGGCCGGCGGATCCAAGGGCAACCGATGGGCACGGCAAAGCGCTTTCTCACTGATGCGGAAGTGGGCGCATTGATCAACTGGCTGCCAAATTTCAGCCGCAACGTTGAGGACGCTTTGACGCTTTACCTTTGGACCGGGACGCGTGGTGCCGAGATCGGCGCGATGGAGGGAACTGAAATTACCGAGGAGCGGGACGGCTTGTGGTGGACGATTCCCAAGGTCAAAACCAAGAGCGCCCGGCATGAGAAAGCTACGGATCTTCGGGTGCCGTTGGTCGGGCGCGCGGATGCGATTGTGAGGCGACGCCTTGAACGCTATGGAAAGGGGTGGTTGTTTCCGGCAGAGCGGGGCGGGCACATGCAGCAAAAAGTGTTCGGTCAAGCCGTTCATTGCCACATGCCCTATAGCGAGACGCGACCGGAACAGGAGCGGCCGCGTCTTCCGGTGACGCATTGGGCACCTCACGATCTGCGTAGAACGGCGCGCACGATGTTGGCTGCGCTCGGATGTCCTTATGAGATCGGTGAGGCGATTCTTGGACACATGTTGCCGGGCGTCGGCGGCATCTATAACCGGCACTCGTATGACGCCGAGCGCCGGCACTGGTTGACGCAGCTCGACGAGAAGCTGGAGGCTGTTACCCGGCCGCATCAATCGTCGCCTTCCTCCGGCCGGTCCCGCAGTTAGGCGGCGGTAGGAATTCGGACGGCGTTCGAGCTTCTGCCCATTCTTCCACTTCTCGCGTGAGCCAGCCGACGCGTCGCCCGGACAGGGCGCGCGGCCTCGGAAATTCCTCTTGGCGGACGAGTTTGTGGATGACCGCGGGCGACAGGGAGACCGCTGCTGATACCGATGCAATGTCGAGATATATGGGCTTCATCGCGACGGTCATGCGTGGTTGCCTCCCCCCGAGAGCAGTGATTCGAGTGCTGCCACATGCTGTTCGCCGGCCGGATGTCCGGCGCATGCGCCAAGCGCAAACTCGATCGCAGCGTACTGTTCTTGCGTCATCGTGGTCGGGGTTGAGCGAACGGGACTCGTGTTGTCGATCTCCCGTAGCAGCGCGGATCGATACTGCTGCATCGTCTGAAACGAGACAGCGTATCCATCGGCGGCAATGAGCCTTCTGAGCTTCGTGAGCGCTTCGGCCGAGGTGCCATCGGGGAGCCCATTGGATCCGAGTCCCTTCAGAGCTTCTCGAAGCTCGGCGGCACGTGCTGCTCGCGCGCGTATGTCACGCGATCCTTCGGCCAGCGTGACATAGATCTCGTCATGGTTTTGCCGGTGCGTGTCGATCGTGAGGCGATAGAGTAGGTCGCCTTCCTGCAACCAGTTCGGTGCGGTGTTCTGTTCGTCGTTCATGGTCATCCTCAATTCTGTTCGCGTGGTATCGCCCGGCCGAGCTGCATCAAACCCGTTTCGAGCGTGACGCCGGCGGCTGCGGCCCACGTGCGAGCGTCCTGTGCCGCTTTGTGCCGTGCGTAGCTGCCGGTGTCGTCGGTCAATAGGTCGAGCAGCACGATGTCGGCCGAGTGCGAGACGTCGCTCACAAGGGCGCGGATCTCGATGCAAAGCGCGTCGAGGCGTGCGTGCATGCCCCTGCGGGCATCCGCAGGGGCTTCGTTTCTCTGGATTGCTTTTCGCCGCGCACGCGGCGTTTCGTTCTTCTGGAGTGCCTTTGCGGGCGCGAGCCCGCGCACACGCTTCGAGACAGCGTTGCCGTCGACGCTCGCCAGTGTGATAGCCGGGCGCTTGTCCGCGCGTTCCCGCTTTCGCGGCAGCGGACGTGGGGTAGAAAGGGCCGGGCGCGGGGTCATTTGGTTGCCTCCCGCGCCATTTCGGCCGTCCAGTCGGGGTCGGGCATCCTGAACAGCTTGTCGAGCCATCGCCGAACGCTTGCCATTTCCTTCGCTTTCGAAGCGCTAGTGCTTTCGAGGGTGCGGGTGAGCACCTGAACCGCAGTCCGGATCGCTTCGACGCGTGTCCTGTACCGGCCGGGCGATTCGCCGTCGATGCGCGTGCATGGCGACGATCCGCCCGCGCTGTTAAAGGTGTACGAGTATCCGAATTCCCAATCGCCCTCGGCGATCTGTGCGAGCCGAATCTCGACGTGCGTGCGCCCGGTGCGCTTTGATATGGGCGCGGACAAGACTTCCGATGGCTCATACACGCCGTGCTCGTTTGCCTTGGCGATCGGATACTTCGGCCGACGTGCCGGCACGACATCGAGCAGGTCTTCGAGGCCTGTCAACGCGCGATGTACGCCTTCGATCGTGCCCGGCGACAACTTGCCGAAACCGGGATCGTGCAACACGCTTTGCAGCGCTTGCAAAAGTTGCTTTGCATGTTGCTCGCCAATCTTCCGTTGAGGCTCGGCGGCGGCCGTTGCCGCGACGCTCTTGGGCGACGCCGTGTGGAGATGCTTTTTCGTGACCTTCGTCTTGCCCGCGTCTTTCGCTTTCGACAGGCCTGCGACGATCCGTTCCAGCGCCCGTTCCGCGCCGTGCTGC
The DNA here is from genome assembly GCF_001636105.1 of Burkholderia sp. MSMB1589WGS. NCBI lineage: Bacteria > Pseudomonadati > Pseudomonadota > Betaproteobacteria > Burkholderiales > Burkholderiaceae > Burkholderia > Burkholderia sp. MSMB1589WGS. The sequence goes on along the minus strand of NZ_LNJT01000007.1, from coordinate 605,998 downwards.
CGTATCTGCTCGATCACGAGCGTGCCGGAGATGGAGCCGTCACGGACGAACTGGTGAATCTCCGCAGGTGCCTGCTCGAGCAGGCCGACGTCGCGAATGGTTTGATCCGTAACGTTCAGGCGCTTGCAGATCGTCTTCGTGTCGAGACCATGAATGTCACGCAGTTCCGCGACGACCGTCGCGAGTTCGAGCGGAGACGCGCGCTTGCTTTCGTTGCTAAGGTAGCCGTCGATCACCATCTCGGCGCGTTCAACCGTCTTCGCATCACGCACGACGACGGGGATCTTGCCGAGATTCTTTCCTGCACGGATCGCGTTGCCTGCGGAGAGGTAGCGGTGTTGACCCTTGTAGACGTAGATGAGGTCCTTCCCGTTGACCTTCCGGATGTAGCAATGGAGTGGCTGACTCTTGTCGTAGCCGTTGGCGATCATCAGCGCGGTGAGGTGTGACACCCACTGGTGATCGACGGGACGCACGTTGTCGCGCGGATCGTAGTGGAGTTGGTCGTACGGCACCATCCAGAGGTCCGCCGACGTCGCGCGCGCAGCAGCAGCAGCGGCCTTCGTGTTGCCGGTGACGATCGGCTCGACGAGCGCGAGCGATTGGGTACGTGCATCCATTACTCGGCCTCCTGCGGTTGGAGACTCTGTGCGAGTTCCATTGAGCAGTCGAGCAGCAGGCGAGACTGCGTTTTCGGCCGTCGAAGCAAGAGACTCGCGCGATGCGGAGTGGTGTCGATGCGCTCGACGATCCAGCCGAGCGCGAGAAACGCGCGGACGGCGCGATCGGCTGTCTCGCTGAAAATCCCGGCATAGATTCGGAGAGCCCATTTCGCCCGGCCGGTGTAGCGGCATTCGCCGGGGGCGCGGCAGTCTTCGAGGCGCATCGAATGCTCGCCGACAGCAATGTGAACGCCGGCTTCAGTGACCAGCGTAAGGTCGTGCTCGATGGCTCGGATGTGTTTCTCAGCATGCTTCAGCTCGGCAAGACGGCGTGCATGAACGGCATTCGCGTGAGCGACGATCTCGTTGTACGACGTCGGGTGCTTGTAGGTCGTAAGGCGCTTCACGCGGTCCTCCGGTTCTGGATCATCAGTTCGAGTCGCGACACTTCGAGGTCGATGCTCTGGCGGAACAGGCGCAGGAATCGCAACGTGCGGGTATCCGACCCACGCAGCGAGTCGACGGTAATCTCAAGCGAGCGGAGATGCGGGAACGAGACGGCGACGTGACGTTCCGCGTCCCGCGTGACGATCGTGTGGAGTTCGGGGCGCGTGTGTGCGGATCCGGCGGGCACGGCCGATCGCGGCGCATGTCGAGGCGCGAGTGCGCCGGCGGCATCGCTCGAATAGGTGCCGTCTGCCTGCTTGCAGGGGACCGACAGCGGCGGGGCTGCGTCCGATCCCGTCAGCCAGTAAAGGAAACGAAGGTCGTGCGGGCGCGGTTGGCGGCGCAGCCATCCGCCCCGCGCGAGCTTGTCGATGCATTGCGCAGCCGCGCCCGGCATGTCGCCGAAGTGGGCCGTGCAGACCTCGTCGGACGTCATCGCGTGCGTGGCGTGCCTGAACACGGTCAGGATTCGAGCCGTCAAGTCGACCCGTTGAGCGGGCGTGAGGTCGACGAACGGGTTGAGTCGGCGCGGAGCCGCATTCGGGAGGGCGTTGTCGATCACGACGCCTCCTTGATTCTGAACGCGCGCGGCTTCTTCGGGCGACTGATCTTTTCGGGCGCGGGCCGCATCGCGGCGCGAAGGCTTTTGATCGCGGTCGCGCAGGTGGATTCGTCCGGAATCGAGATCTGCTTCGCGGCAATGGTGTTGCCGTCCATGATCAGGTACTCGATATAGACGCCGTCTACGAGTGGCCGGCGCATGACGACATGCTTGCCGATGAGGATCGGCGACGTCGGAAGCTGGCGATCGCGTTCGTAACGGGCGACGGTCCGGGGCGATAGCGTGTCCCGGCGCGGGATGCCCGCGTGCTGTGCAGCGTTGATTCGGTGCATGGCTTCATCTCCTTTACGCCGAGTGCGCAAGCCGTCCTCGGCGCGTGAGCGTCAGACGTTGGCGTGAAAGGTGGCGGGCTTGTCAGCGACGGGGCCGTTGTCCAGCACGTTCGCCGCGATGATCAGGGCGGCGGCGGCAAAGACGCACTTGAACAGCAGCGACTTTTCCAAGTTGCTTTGGCGGGCGGGTTCGGAGGGCGTAACGCGCGGGGCTTGCTCGTCGCGGAGCCAGTTCCGGCGGGCCTCAGCGTGAAGATCGGTCGGCTTCATGGGGTAAATCTCCGGTTGAGCGTCATGTGACGCGACAGCCGAAGTATCCATTAATGGAAAATACCCTGTCAATCCATAAATGGATAAATGCTCCCAGAATAATCCCCGCCGGGTTAGGCGGGGGCGCGTTATCGGGAGTTTCGTGGGGTCAGCAGCAGGGTTGCGGCGTGGCAGGTAAGGACTAGCACCGCATCAAGCCACGCTGAGGTGTTTAGGTATGCTGCGGCTGCAATTCCGATCGTCGCGGTTGCGAGGATGCTGGCGGTTCCGCGTTGGCGGGCGAGCCGGTGTGAACGCTGATTCCGCGCGTATTCGATGCGCTCAGCCAATTGATGTGCGCCGGCCAAAACGTCTTCTGCGGTATCGGCGTCTACGCCTTTGGCGGAGATGGCGATTGTGCCGTCCTCGCGTAGAAGCACGGCAGCGGCGGCCACTGCGGGCGATCGATCGTGGCGCGCTACTAAATCGTGCAGAAACGCGCGGATGGCTGCCTGCCGAGTTCGTCTTCGTATCGTGGGGAGTTCGTAGACGTTATCGGTTTCGCGTTTTGGTCCCTCGGATGCGGGTTTTGTGGTTTTGTTCATCGCTCAACAATTCGTTCGATAATGGGCGTTGAGCGGCGGCTGACGCGCGCCTCTTCGATCCCGGCGTGGCCGGAATAACTTCTTCGATGGTCGTCGACCCGTCTTCCTCGGTGGTTGTGGCGGTGGTCTGACTCAGAACAAACTCGATATATCGCTCGATTGCCTTCTTCTCCGTCTCCGGGAGTTGGGCGTAGCGGACGCGATCGTAGTGAATTACCGATGCATCGTTCGCGTCGTCGATCAGCAGATCGGTAGGGGATATGCCGATCGCGTTAGCGAGAGATTCCACCACGCGCATCTGCGTGTCTACCTTCCCGGACAGGACTCGATTGACCGAGCTTTGGGAAATTCCGGCGCGCTTGGCGACCTTTTCTTGCTTGTCCACGTGCGGGTAGTGATCCATGTACCACCGCAGCTTGCGGGCCAAGATCATCCGAAGCGATGACTTCGTGGGCGGCGTTTTCATGCCGACATCTTGCCGAATTTGGATACCCATTGGCGGATGGTTTGCCTTGCGCTTTGGTTGAATGAAATTCCTTAAATGGATAAACTCGCGACTGGCCATTGTGATTGGGGGCGTTATGGAGACCGGAAGCGAGCCGATTCTTACTGCCGTGCTGCGGCATCTCGACGCGGCAAAGGGCGATTGGCCGGCAATTGCGAAGCAAAGCGGCGTGCCGTATCAAACCCTCGCGAAGATTGGTGGACGGGTCGTCTCCGACCCTCGCGTCTCCACCGTTCAGGCGCTTCTCGACTGCCTTGGGAAGCGGTGCGCTGGACAGCGTTCCTACAGTTCCACCGCCGAGTGAGCCGATAGGCCCCTCGCGGGACAGAGCGAATCGTACGCCGCCCCCTCGAGCAGCAAAAGATTGAAAACGACCGACCACCAATAGTTCAATGACCTGCAGATACGACAGCACCGAATGGCTGGACGTGCTCTATACGTCCGTGCGCAACACGCCCGGCGGCGTAGCCGACGCCGCTAATCACCTAACAAACCGCCGAGGCAGGGGCATCACGCCGGAGTCGCTTCGTCTGCGCCTGCGCGGCGTCGGCGATAGTCGCCTCTCGATGGAGATGTTCGAGTTGCTGATCGAGTGGATGCAGGAGAAGAGCGAAGCCGAGGCGCACGCGCTCGATGCATTGCATGCGCTCAACGCTCGTTTCGGGCTTGTCGCCGAGCGTGTCGACGATCACCACGCAACCGATGGCCACGAGCCGGGCGCGATGCATCTCGTGACGACGACGCTCCACTTGCAGGCACATGTGGGGAAGGTCGCCGACGACGTGACGCGCGCGCTCGAAGATCAGCGCATCGACGATCGCGAAGCCGAGCAGATCATCGCGACCGGCCGCAAGGGGCAGCGCCTGTTCCAGCGGTTGATTCATGCCGCCCGTAACCTTGCTGCCCGCCGGCGTCGCTGACATGCAGCGATTCATGCCCGGCATGGGGTGCTGCCGCGTTGCGCGCGAGCAGGTGCAGTTGTGTTGCGAACGGCCGTATCAGCTCGCATGCGGCGTTGCCGCGCTCGCGTACCGGATCGAAGCCGCCCCGGAGCAGGCCGGACGGCTGTTCGTCTCCCTGATCTCCACCTTCCCCGATCGCGTTGCGCTGTTCATCGAACGCGCGTCGTTGTCCTGCGCGGCACTGCCGACGAAGACCGAGCGCCACGCGTTCCGCAATCAAATCGTGGGCCGTCTCAGTGCGGCGAATCTTGAGATCTTCGACGAATCGATGTCGACCGAGTGGCGACGCCTGCGTGGCAAATAACCTGAATTCGAGGATGTGACGATGAAGTCACCGCTTGATATGCATATACCGACTTGGTCCGATCCGACGTGGCGCGACTGCGTACGTGTCGCCCGTCGCGTAATACGCCTTGCATTCTGGACAGTGCAAATAGACATGACCTTGTTTTCTAAACGTCTGGAGCGCGCTTTTCTGATGTCGATTGTCAGCGCAGGGCTGGCAAATGTAGTGGGGAATGTCACTGGTCTCGCGATCTGGATTTTCAGAGAGTTTGTAAACGATCCCGGCGTCGGGAAACTTGTGCAGACGGTAGCGTGCAAGATCTCTCGTTCGTGTCTCAAGTTCGCAAACCTTCTTCTGGAGTGCATCGTTCTCGTTCATGAGCGATCTCACTTTCTCCTCAAGTTGAAGTGCGGCTTGCCGCGTGATCTCAGCGTCTCTGAGCCAGACCAGTATTTGCGATACCACGGCTCGATCATCGCGTGCCTTTACGGCTTTCTCGCGCAGGTTGAGTGCCGACTCAAGCGTCGAAATTACGGTCGAAATTATCGATAACGGTTCCATGAGTGCTTCGTTGGTGAGGGTTGGAAGGAAGTTGGCACTGGAGATACGAAGTGAATATGAACAGCACGAGCAGCGACATGCGTCGCCGATCAGCCCACTACCGGCGCTCGCCGTCCGGGCAACAGACCTACATCGCCGGCCGAGCGCGTTGGCGGAACTACTCGCATCAGTTGGCGCACGATCGTCGCATGGCCGAGCTGGCCGGCATGAACGTATCGGCCGCGCGGTGACGGACGGGAGACAGCGGTGGAAAAGGATCACAACGCATGCAGGAGGGTTTATGCAAAAGGGTATTTCGACGGTCTCAAAGCGGCGGGGGCAGGCTTGAACCCCGGCCGCCAGCAATCCATTCTGCGCGGTATGCCGTCCGTCGCGCAGAAGGTCTTCGAGTTCGTGCCGATTCAGGAATCGTGGACGACCAAGCAGATCGTGGCGCAGGTGAAAGCCACGACCAAGGCGCAAATCGATTCGCGAACGGCGGACAACTGCCTCGCGCGGTTGAGAGATGCCGGGCTCGTCCGCGAGGTGACGCGTGGCGAATTTCGACGCGTCCGGCTCACGACGTCGTGCGCCTCGGCCGATACGGGCGATGAGGCGGAACCGGACACTCGCGCGCTCTTGAGTGAAGTGCAGGGCAAGCGCGATAGCAGCGCATCGCCGATCGATTTGCTGTCGGGCATCGCGAACCGCCTGACAGCGACTGTGGAATCGATACGCGAGATCGCCGTCGAGATCGAAACCGCCGCGCTCGTGATCGAGGAGCAGCAAGCGGCGAACGGGCGCGAGGCCGACAAGCTGCGCCAGTTGCAAGCGCTGCTCAAGACACTGTAGCGACGCGAGCCAAGTTGCTTTGCGTTCGCTGCATCTCATCTCCATTTCCCATTTCTTTCCCCTCGCCGTGCGTTCGGATTCGCGCGCGCGAGGGACTGCTTTCAAGAGGTGAATATCCCCTATGTCGACGCTCGATCAAATCGTTCAGCAGCTCCGTAACGCCGATCATCCGGAACTGCCGTCCGGCCATCCGGTCGCGGATGGCAAGCATCATCGCTACGGCCCGCGCAAGAAGTACTGGTATCAGTTGCGCGAGGTCGTCAGCAAGGGGGCGGTGATCGGCTATGCGGGCACGTTCGGCCACTTCTCCGGCGACGATCCGGGCACGGAGCGATTCCAGTGGAACGGTGCGCCGCTGAGCGAGGAAGCGCTCGCGGAGACGCGTCGCCGCCAAGAGGCCGCCGAGCAGGCGGAAGCGGAACGCGCGGCGCGTGCGGCGCGCATGGCTGCGAACCGCGCGTGCGACCAATGGGCGCGCGCGAGCGAACAGGGCGCATCGGCCTATCTGGAACGCAAGCAGGTGACGGCCGAAGGCGTGCGGTTCGATTCGGACGGCACGATCTTCGTGCCCATGTATCAGTACGGCGACGAGGCGCGGCTCGTGGGGCTTCAGAAGATCACGCCGGAAGGCGCGAAACGCTTCAACAAAGGCATGGAGAAGAAGGGCGCTGCCTGTCTGCTCGGCGAAGTGAAGCCGGACGATCAGCTCGTGATGATCGCCGAAGGCTATGCGACCGGGCGCTCGGTGCGCATGGCGACGGCCGACGCGTTCGCGCTTTGCGTCTGCTTCGATGCGGGCGGAATCCTGTCGACGGCCCGCCATTTGCGCAACGCGCATCCGAACGCGCACGTGCTGATTTGTGCGGACGACGACTGGAAGATCGAGCAACGGATGCGCGACTGGCTCGCGGAGGAGTTCGACTTTCGGGGTGAACTGCCGTTCGATGACGCGCCGATCCGGATCGAGGCGAAGAAGACGTGGTACATGGTCGCCGCGCACCGACGCGTCGACGACAACGGCGTGGCCTACGTCGAGGTGACGTACGGTAACGACGTCCTGCCGCAGCGGCGCAAGCGATTCGAGAACGCCGGCCTGAAACGCGCATACGAAGCGGCTGCCGAGGTCGGCGGCGTCAGCGTCGTCTATCCGACGTTCGCCGATCGCGGCGAGCGCAAGCTCACGGATTTCAATGATCTGCACGTCGAGGAAGGATTGGACGCTGTCGCGCGGCAGGTGCAGGCGGCGATCCTGTCGGTCCTCGCGCCAGCAAACGAAGACGTTCGCCCGGCCGCGGTCGATGCCGAACGGCCGACGCCGGGCGCGACGTCCGCTGCCGCAGGACAGGCGGAATGGGATGGACGCGAAGCTGAGAACGGCGCGCACACGTGGGAGCAGGATCTCGCGCGGTCAGACAAGGGCACGCTGTTGCCGACGCTCGGCAATGTCCATCTGATCCTCTCGAATCACAAGGCGTGGCGAGGCGTGATCGAGCAGGACGATTTCGGCGGTCGTGTGATGAAGCGCAAGGCCCCGCCGTTCCCGCAGGGCGCAGCGGGCGAATGGACGGACATGGACGATCAGCGTTGCGCGCTCTGGTTGTCGCAGCGATACGGCATTTCGGTGCGCACCGATATCGTGATGAACGCGGTGCTGCTGGTCGCGGATGCGACGCACTTTCACGACGTTCGCGAATACCTCGGGCGGCTGGAATGGGATGGCGTGCCGCGCGTGCGCTCGATGCCGTCGACGTATCTGCGCGTGGCCGACAGCGAGTATGTGCAGTTGGCCTTCATGAAATGGATGATCGCGGCCGTCGCGCGCGTGATGCAGCCCGGCTGCAAGGTCGATAACGTGCTGATCCTCGAAGGCAAGCAGGGCGCACGCAAGTCGACGGCGCTGAAGGTGCTCGCCGGCGGACAATGGTTCACCGACACGCCGATCCAGATCGGCAACAAGGACACCTACGCGGTGATGGCGGGCAAGTGGGTGATCGAGCTGGCCGAGCTGGATTCGCTGAACAAGGCGGACTCGTCGGCGGTCAAGAGCTTCTTCGCGACGGCCGTCGACCGGTTCCGGAACTTCTACGGCAAGCGCGCGACCGACGTGCCGCGTCAATGCGTGTTCGCGGGCTCCGTCAACTTCGATACGTACCTCAAGGACGAGTCGGGCAACCGGCGTTACTGGCCGTTGCGCGTGGGCGGCTTGGTCGATATCGACGGCATCGCTCGCGTGCGCGATCAGTTGTGGGCCGAGGCCGTCCACCTGTACCGCTCGGGCGTCGTGTGGCACGTGACGGAGCAGGAGCGCCCGCTGTTCGAGATCGAGCAGGCCGAGCGGTACGAAGGCGACGTGTACGAGGACAAGATCGCGAAGGCGCTGGAATACGTGTCGCACACGACGATGGAGACGATCCTCGCGGACATCCTGAAGCTCGACACGTCGAAATGGACGCTTGCGGAACAGCGCCGTATCGGCAAAGCACTGAAATCCCTCGGGTGGGTGCGCAAGCGTGAGTCGACGGGTTCGCGCGGCTGGTACTACGTGCGTGAAGAGCAGGAGCCGGAAGCGGCGCTCGAAGCGGTCGCGGCAGGCGATGACGACAGCCCGCTTTGATCAGGATCGGCGCGCCGCGATGTTGTTCGCGGCGCGCCGCGTTGCCCGCTTTGGCGCGCCGTGGACGTCCCGTGTCCCAACGTCCCAAAGCACGGCTTCGTGTGCGGGTGCGGGCGCGCGACATGCGCGACGTGAGCGGCGCATGTCGCAGGCGCGCGCCCCTGCAAGCCTTTTCCCTTGGGACATTGGGACGTTAGGACGTTAAGGAGAAAGCGATGATGGATCTGATGGAGCGGGCGGGAATCGCGATGAGCGTGCGTGGTCAGTTCACCGACCCGATTGCCGATCCGAAAGTTACTTTGGGCGCGCTCGCCTTTGCGAACGATCTCGGTCGGATGCTGGTTCGGATCAAAGTCGCGCAGCAGGCGAAGCCGGAAATGATTCGACGCGCGATGCTGCTGTTGGCGCAGATGATGCGAACCGCGGGGCGCTTCAAGCGCGGGAAATTTACCGGATTGAAACGCGACGAGCGTCGCGAGCAACGCGCCGGTCATGCGGTCGAGCGTGCGCAAGTAGATGTGCTCGAACGATTCGCGCTGCGCTTGCTCGACGAGTGGATCAACGATCAATGTGGGACGTGCGAGGGCCGTGGCGTTGTTCGGCGCTCCATCGAACAGCCGAAGGCGACGATACGGTGCCTCGTCTGTGTGGGGCGCGGGAAAGTATGTGTCGCGGAGGAGCGGATTCCGTTTTTGCACGGCCGCAATGGACCGCTGGTATTCAGGGAGTACGAAGGATGTGACGTTTGCAGCGGTGTGGGGCGCGTGCAGATCGCTGCGCCTGCAACTATTCACGGGCGGCAGATTTGCCCTGATTGTGGCGGGGCCGGTAAGCGTCCGGTCGAAGATGCGGCCCGCGCGCAGGCCCTCGGTGTGACGCTCAAGGAGTATCGGCGCAATTGGTCGTGGCGCTTTCACGACATGCTTGCGTTGCTCGATGCGATCAATGGCTCTGTGAATGACACACTGCGCTGCCAATTGCGAGAATGAAACGTCTTCCATTCCAAGAGCGGATCGCGTAAACTTCGCCCATCCTTTACCGCGTCACTGGATATTCGCTGGCACCGCGCGTTAGTCGTGCAAACCTCTCGGGACAAAACAACGATACGAGGAGCCCGTTAGGTCGTGTGGGGGCGTTCGCCCCTATGAAATGAATTTCGAAGCCCTGAGTGCGAAAGCCATCGGGGCTTTTTGCATTGGAGATTCGATATGCGAGTCGAAGTACGAGGCGGGGCGGGTGATCTGAATTGGGTATTCAGCGGGGAGGGATCCGACACGGGCGGGCTGATGTGTGCGAGCTATCGTGCGGATGGAACCCTCAAGCGAATCATCGACGCGCTTGAGGGTGCCCGGCAACAGGCGGTTAGTGAACTACCGTGTCCGGTCGAGAGACGTTACGACGACCCTCGGCCGGTAGTCGACACGTTGTTTCGCGGTTTTATTGGCCGGTGGGTGCGCCGTCGCGAAGTACAGCAATAGCATGGTCGAATGAAGCAAGCTCTTCGGGAGTGCAGTTCGGGGCAACTTGCATGCTCCGAGCGGCATCCGCGACCCTCGCCAAGTTAGACGAGTACCTCGCTTGAGTGTCCGTATCGAGCGATAACGTGATTGCGTGAACTGCGGCGAGCAGGGCAAGAACTTGGCCCTGCACTGTTTCGGCATTTGATGCTTCTGACATTGACTTTCCCTCGTTGTGTTACCTGCTTGCCGGGTATGCGGATCGTAGCACGGTGGTTCGATTCGGCAATGTTGGTACGCCGCTGGTCCAGCAGCAAGGGGGCTGCCCAAATGTCTGGCGGGGACCCTGCGGGGCGGCCAACACGCGGGGGTGCGCACCCGCGCTTTTTCTCTACTGGTGAATGACCTAGGGGGGGTCATATTCATGCCAACCCAACAACAAATCGCCGAGCACCTCGACCTCGATCAGTCGGCCGTTTCGCGTCTGGTCGACCGGCTCAACATCGACTATCGAACGGCGTCGATGGATGAGATCCGCATGGCTTACCTTCGGCACTTGCGAGAGATGGCCGCCGGCCGAGCGAGCGAGTCTGGCATCGATCTGGTCGCCGAGCGCGCGATGACCGAACGTGTCGATCGCGAAATCAAGTTGCTGACGCTGGCCGAAAAGAAAGGGCAGTTGGTCAACGCAGCGCAGCTTGAGCAGGCATATGGCCAGATGGTCGGTGCCTTTCAGACGGAACTGCTCGCGCTATCCGACAAGCTGGTGCAGGAATTGCGCGCGCTGTATGACGTTGAAATTGACCTCGAATGGTTGAACGAGCATATGTATGGGTGTCTTGAACAGCTTTCTGGATACGACCCAGACGGTTCGGGCGGTGATTCGGCGAATCGTGCAGCTATTGCGTCCGCCGGAGAAGATCGGGACGACGGACTGGGCGCGCAAGCATCGGCGGATGAGTGCGAAGGCGACGGCGAGCCCCGGCCGCTATAACCCGAACATCACGCCGTGGGTGTTCGGCATGCACGCGGCTCTCGACGATCCGCGCGTGCAGAAGGTCGTGTGCATGAAGTCGGCGCAGGTCGCGTGGACGGATGGGGTGCTGTTGAACTACATCGGCCGGCGGATCGATGTCGATCCGTGCCCGATGATCGTCATGTTCGCGAAAGAGAAGTCGGCGAAGAAGTTCAACATGGAGAAGTTCGAACCGATGGTCGAGGTGACGCCGCGCCTGTCGGCGAAGCTTCCCGTGCATGCGAGCCGTGACAAGAACAACCTGTGGGATCACAAAACGTTCCCGCGCGGGTTCCTCAAGTTCATCACGTCGAATGCGCCGGACGACGTGAAGTCGACGCCCGCGCCGGTCGTCGCGGTCGAGGAGCCGGACGACGCGAACCAGAACGTACGCGAGCAGGGCGATTCGATCACGCTGCTCGAAGAGCGCAACAAGAGCTACTCGGACAGCCGTCGCAAAGTGATTTTCGGCGGCACGCCCACCGTCGACGGCTTCTCGCGCATTCAACAGGCATACGAGGCATCGGACCAGCGTGTCTATCTGGTGCCGTGCCCCGACTGCGGCGAAGAGCACGAGCTGATCTGGGAAAACGTCACGTGGACCGACGACGCGGAGATCGCGCACGAGGTGTACGGCCGCGCCCGGCCCGAGTCGGCACGGTACACGTGTCCGCACTGCGGCTCGTTGTGGGACGACTCGATGCGGATTCGCGCGGTGCGCCGGGGGCGGTGGGTCGCGACGGCCCCGTTTCACGGCGTGGCCGGATTCCGGCTCAACGAACTGGTATCGCCGTTCCCCGGCTCACGCATGGCCGAACTGGTGAAGAAGTGGCTGACGGCGGAAAAAGCCCTCCGGGCGGGCGACGACACGAAAATGCGTTCGTTCGTGAACAACTCGAAGGGGCGGCCGTACAAGTACAAGACCGATCTGCCCGAGATCGACGCGCTCGCTGAGCGCGCAATGCCGTATCCGGCGTTCGTGGTGCCGGCGGGCGGTCTGCTGCTGACGCTCGGCGTCGACGTGCAGCATGATCGCCTCGCGATCGTGCTGCGCGCGTGGGGGCGTGGCGAGGAAAGCTGGCTGGTCGTATGGGACGAGATCTTCGGCAACGTGATGGACCAACGCGAAGACCCACTGACGGGCGGCGTATGGGGCGCGCTCACGATGCTGATCACGCACGCTTACCGGCATGAGACGGGCGGCCTGCTGCGGGTCCGGGCGACGTCGATCGATTCGTCGGACGGCTCGACGTCGGACGCGGTTTACAAGTACGTGCGCGCGGCGCAGCGGCGCGGCCTGAACGTCTTGGCGATCAAGGGCAGCACGGATGCGAATGCGGAGATCTTCAGCACGCCGCGCGCGTCGGTCGATTCGACGCGGAACAACAGCAAGGCGGCGAAGTACGGCTTGCGGCCGTACATGGTCGGCGTCAGCAAGGCCAAGGATCTGATCCTCGACAACCGGCTCAAGCTGGACGGCGACGGCCCCGGACGCATGCACTGGTATCGCGACGTTCGGTCCGATTATCTGTCGCAGTTGACGGCCGAGGTGAAGGTGCCCGCACGCATCGGCACCAAGCGCGTCTGGCAGAAGAAGGCCGGCGCGCGAAACGAGGCGCTCGACTGCGAAGCGTATGCGTTGCATGCGGCGCGCAGCGTCAAGACGCACCTGATGACGGAGCTGCACTGGCAGGTCGAGCAACAGCGCCTGTCGCAGGTGTCGCTGTTCGAGGCGGTGCCGGTGCTCGACGCGTTGCCGTCGGCGCTGCCGGTCGAGGTGCTGCCGGATCCGCCGGAGGATCGCGATGCGGGCACGGATTCGCCGCCACCGCAGCAAACCGCACAACCCATCGAAACCCCGCCACCGAGCGGGGTTTCGCGCATTCAGGGGCGTCGCGTCGGCCGTTCGGCCTACCTGACGCGTCGCTAGGAGAAAGCCGATGGCTTACACAAGGCAGGATCTGGATCGCATCCAGTCCGCGATCGCGAAGGGCGAGCTCGAAGTGCAGTATGCGGATCGCCGCGTGAAGTACCGCTCGATCCTGGAGCTTCGCGAGGCGCAAACCGAGATCATTCGTGCGCTCGACGGCGCGAGCGGGCGCTCGCGCATCGTTCGGCTGCGGCACGCCGGCAAGGGGGTTCGATGAGCCGCGCGTATCCGATGCTCGCGCGACGCGGATTCGTGGTGCCGACGCGGCTGAAGGCGGCGGCGTACGAATCCGCGAGCACGGGCGGCGCTCGCGCACGGTCGTGGAAGGCGTCGAGCGCGGGGCCAAACGCGGCGGCCGCGCAAAACCTGCCGCTGATGCGGCATCGAGCGCGCGACGCTATTCGAAACGACCCGTGGGCGAAAGCCGCGATCACGCGGCTCGTGTCGAACACGATCGGCTCCGGCATACAGGCGCATCCGCGGCATCCCGACGAGGCGATGCGAAACGCGCAAAAGCTGCTTTGGGACGACAGCGCAGCGGAGATCGACGCGGACGGGCTGTTTGACATGGCGGGTTTGCAGACGCTCGCCGCTCGCGCGTTCTTCAGCGACGGCGAGGTGCTCGTGCGGCGGCGACTTCGCAGTTGGCATGACGGATTGGCCGTGCCGTTGCAGGTGCAATTGCTTGAAGCCGATCATCTGCCGGTGAGCAAGAACGAACGCCTGCCGCGCGGCGAGATTGTCAACGGCGTCGAGTTCGACGACGACGGACGGCGCATTGCCTATCACCTGCTGACGCGGCATCCCGGCGAATATGGACGGCAGGCCGGCGACAGCACGCGGACGGTGCGCGTGCCGGCCGACGAGATCGCGCACGTGTTCCTTGCGCTGCGGCCGGGGCAGGTGCGCGGCGTGCCCGAATTGTCGACGGTGCTGCTGCGGCTGCATTCGCTCGACAACTTCGACGACGCGGTGTTGTTCCGGCAAGAGGTCAGCAACCTGTTCGCGGGCTTCATCACGAAGCCGCACGCGGAGCTTGGCCCGATGGGCGATCCCGTTTCCGGCGCGCCGATGCGATACGACGACGACGGGTTTTCGCCGGTCGTGTCGCTCGAACCGGGCGGCATGCAGGAGCTTGCGCCCGGTGAGGAAGTGAGATTCTCGGAGCCGCCGGGCGCGGGCAACGACTATGTGCCGTTCATGCGGCAGCAGCTCATGGCGTCGGCCGCGTCGGTCGGCATGCCTTACGAGGTGCTCACGGGCGATCTGCGGGACGTCAGCGACCGGGTGCTGCGCGTGATCCTCAACGAGTTCCGGCGCAGCGTCGAACAGATTCAGTGGAACGTGTTCATCCACCAGTTCTGCCGCAAGGTGTGGCGCTGGTGGGTCGACGCGTGCGCGCTGTCGGGCGCGATGCCGATGCCCGACTACTTCCGCCGACGTCGCGACTATCTGCGCGTGCGATGGGTGCCGCAGGGCTGGCCGTATATCCATCCGGTGCAGGACGTCACCGCGAAGCGCATGGAGATCCGCGCGGGCCTTGCGAGCCGCACGGGCGCGGTGCTCGCGCGTGGCGACGATCCCGAGCAGGTCGACGCGGAGAACGCGGCGGATCTCGCGCGCGAGCAGCGGCTCGGCCTGCGATACGACACGCAGCTCGCGATTGAAGACGGAAACGGCAGTGTTTTGAAAGAGGACGGGGAATGAAACGAAACCGCAAGTGGTGGGACATCCGCGCGCAGGCGCAGGCGGGCGGCGGCAAGGTTGCCGAGATCCGGATCTATAGCGACATCGGATTCTGGGGCACCGACGCGCAGAACTTCGTGTCGCAGCTCGACGCCGTCGCGGCCGACGCATCGTCGATCACGGTCGCGATCAATTCGATGGGCGGCGACGTGTTCGACGCGTTCGCGATCTACAACGCGTTGCGCCGCTACGCCGGCAAGGTGAAGGGTCGCGTCGACGGCATCGCGGCGTCGGCCGCATCGCTGGTGCTGATGGCGTGCGACGAGATCGAGATGCCCGAGAACGCGCTGCTGATGATCCACCATCCGCATACGGTCGCGGCCGGCGAATCGAAGGATCTGCGCCGCGTCGCCGAGCTGCTCGACAACGCGAGCGCCGGCATTCTGGCGGCGTACGCACGGCGCAGCGGCCTGTCCGAAGACGACGTGCGGGCCATGATGGACGCGGAGACGTGGCTGACGGCCGCGCAGGCCAAGGAGAAGGGTTTCTGCGACGTGATCGAGGCCCCGGTCAAGCTCGCGGCGTCCGCGGGCACTGCGCCGCTTCTCGCGCGTTTCTCGGCCGTGCCCGAGCAGGTTGTGGCGCTGCTCGACGCGGTTGACGAACCGGATGCGGATTCGACCGTTCCGCCGGAGAACACGCCGACCGATCCGACGCCGGGTCCCGAGCCGGAACCGCCATCTCAGACGCCCGATGTCACGGCACTCGCCGCGCACGTGTTCAATTCGCTGCGGGAAGCCAATCTCGCGGCATGCGCCGAAGGCGTGATCGCGGCGACCGGTCTGCGTGATCGCGAGACGGTCGATCGCGCGATCCGCAACGCAACCGATATCGCGGGGATCTGCCTCGCGGCGAACCAGACGGATCTGACCGCGCAATACGTCGCGGACGGTCTGACGCCCGATCAGGTGCGCGCGCGGTTGTTCGAGCGCCTCACGGCATCGAGCGCCCGTATCAACAGCCGGCCCGATCCGGCGCAGCAGCAGACGCAACCGCAGGCACGCAGCCGCACGTTGCGCACGTCCGACATCTACGCGGCCCGCCGCGTGGCCAAGTAACTTTTCATCGCCGAAAGGAGCGCTGAATGTCCAACATCCAAACCATGGGCGCGTTGCCCGCCGAATTCCTGATCTCGGAGGGGCCGGGCCAGATCTCGCGCGATGCGATTCTCGTCGCGGCCGGCCCGGCGTTGCCGGCGGGCTGCGTGCTCGGCACGATCGGGACCGGCGAATACGCGCCGTACGACAACGCCGCGACGACCGGCGCGGAGGTCGCAGTCGGCATCCTCTACGCACCGTTGCCGGCGTCCGACAAGCCGCGCCCGGCGGTTGCGATCAAGCGGCTCGCCGAAGTCGACGCACGCCTGCTCGCGGGGCTCGACGCGCCCGCGCGCGACGACCTGGCCGCGCATCACATCGTCATCCGCTGATCGCAGCGAATTCCCTGATCCCGAAGCCGCGCCGGTGCGCGGCTTTTTCATTTCTGGAGTGCATATGGCAGACATCGCTATCTTCAACGACGACGCATTCTCGCTGTCGTCCATGACCGCTGCAATCAACGAGCAGCCGCACGTGCCGGGCCGGCTCGGCGAGGCGGGCCTGTTCGATGAGGAAGGCATCACGACGACGACGGTGCAGATCGAGCGCGACGGCGACACGCTCGCGCTCGTGCAGTCCGGCGTGCGCGGTCAGCCCGCGCCCAACGTGCTGGGCAGCAAGCCGAGCCTGATTCCGTTCAACACGGTCCATCTGCCGCAGCGCGCGGTCATCAAGGCGGACGAGATCCAGAATCTGCGCGCGTTCGGCGACGATTCGGAACTGGAGACGGTCCAGCGCTATGTCGACAAGCGGCTCGCGAAGATGCGCCGCCAGCTCGAAGCGACGCACGAATACCACCGCCTCGGCGCGGTGCGCGGCGTGATCCTTGACGCGGACGGCAAGCACGTCGTCGCGAACCTGCTCGAACGCTTCGGCATCGAGCAGCAGGTGATCGAATACGAACTGTCGAATGCGAAGACCGAGATCCGGATCAAGAACGAAGACACGCTCGAAGCGATCGAGGACGCGCTCGGCAACGTGCCGTTTTCGAGCGTGCGCGCGTTCTGTGGGCGTAACTTTTGGCGCAAGCTGCTGACGTTGCCGACCGTCAAGGAAACGTTCCTCAACACGGCGGCGGCAGCGGCGCTGCGGGGCGACCCGCGCGGCGCGATCGAGATCGACGGCATCGTGTTCGAGCGTTACCGGGGCAAGATCGGCGGCATCCCGTTCGTCGGCGACGACGAGGCGTATGCGGTGCCCGAAGGCGTGCCGGATCTGTTCATCTCGCGCTTCGCGCCCGGCGATTACGTCGACGCCGTGAACACGATCGGGCTGCCGTACTACGCACGGCAGGAAATCATGCCGTTCAACAAGGGCGTCGAGATCGAGGCGCAGTCGAACCCGATCCATCTGTGTACGCGCCCGCGCGCGTGCATTCGTCTGAAGGCGTGACGCATGGCGTTCCACGATCTGATTGCAGACGTTGACGCGGCCGTGCTGCGGGATCTGGCCGACGACGACGTGGTCGTCGACGGCCGTCCCGTGCGCGGCATGTTCAACGCGCCTTGGCTTGGCCCCGATCTCGGCTCGCAACGCACGAACCTCGTCGCGCCGATGTTGCACGTGATCGACGCGGACGCCGCCGGCATCCAGTCGGGCAGCGTCGTGACTGCGCGCAGCGGACGCTATCGCGTCGTCGAGGCGCAGCCGGACGGCACGGGCTGGACGATTCTGACGCTGCAATGACATGAACCGACTGAAAGTCGAAATCGACGTCGGCGCGGTCACGGCCGTCTTGCATGGCTTGTCGCCGTCCGCGATGCAGGCCGCGTGGCGGCGCACGCTGCGCAAGACGGCCGCATGGATCAAGAGCCAGACGGCGAAGGAAGTCAGCGCGGCGACGCGCATTCCGCAGAAGACCATCCGCCGCCGGCTGTATTTCTTCCTGCGGTCGGCCGATACCGGCAAGGTGTGGCTCGGCCTGAACCCGATCGAGGCGCACCGCCTCGGCTCGGTGGCGAAGACGCGCAAGGGCATGCGCGCCGGCCGCACGTCGTTCGAGGGAGCATGGCGGCAATCGAAACGGCAACCGGACGGGCCGATCTTCGAGCGCGTCGGGAAGGCACGGTTGCCGTATCGCGTCGTGACAGTCGATTGGCACGAGACGGGCGATCCGGCGTTTCGCCGCGCGGCGAAGGCGTGCGAGCAGCGGCTCTTGACGATCCTGCGGCAAGAAGTGAACTACGAACTACAAAAGGTGATGGGACGTGCTCGATAACCTGAAGCTGTTACACGACGCGATCGTCAACGGATTGCGCGAAGCGCTGCCGACCTTCGAGCGGATCGAGGCGTATCCGAAGATCGGCGCGCAGATCCGGACGCCGCTGATCGCCGTCGAGATGTCCGAGATGGAACCCGGACACGACGACGGGACCGGCTGCATTTCGCTGATCGCGCGCATGCAGGCGCGCATCATCGTCGATCCATACGGCGCGGAGCACGAGCTGCACGTGCGCGAGATCGCCGCGCGTCTCGCGCTCGCGGTTCATATGCAGACGTGGGGCTTGCCGATCGCGCCCGGCAGGGTCGTTCAGGTTGGCGAAGACCCGTTCCGCCCCCAGCTCGATACGTACCTCGTGTGGCTCGTCGAATGGACGCACGAATTCGGAATCGGCAGTGAGTTGGAGGAGATTCCGGACGGTAGCACGCTTGTATGGGGTGTCGACCCGGAAACGGGGCCGGGCAACGAAGGCAGCTATTGGGACGCGGCGCAGGACGTGCCGGCCGACTATGCGGAGTGACGATGCTCGAGTATGAAATCGGCGAGATCGACCGGCGGCTCGCGTGCCTCGTGCAGCAAGGCACGGTCGACGCGGTGTCGTACGACCCGCCGCGATGCCGTGTGCGTGTCGGCGATTGGGTCAGTGACTGGTTGCCGTGGTTCACGGTCGCGGCGGGGGCGGTGCGCTTCTGGCGCCCGCCGTCCGAAGGCGAACAGGCGTCGGTCTTTTCGTCGTCGGGTGAGTTGTCGAGCGCGTACGCGGTGCCGGGCTACTACGCGGAACAGCACGGCGGGGCAGCGCGACGAAGCGCGAGCGAAACGGCGTTCGACTTCCCGGATGGGGCCTCGCAGGTCTACGACCATGCATCGCACGAGTACCGGGTCGACGTGCCTGCGGGCGGGCGCATCGTCTTCCGCATCGGCGAGACGGAGCTGGAGCTACGGGCGGACGGCGTGACGTTGCGCACCGAGAAGCTGCTCGGCGACATTCCCGATTCGACGTTCACGGGCAACACAACGACCGAGCAGCGCCTGACGTTCAATGGGGGGATGCAGGGTAAAGCTGGATCCTCTGTCGGCCTCGCGGTCGTTGTCAGTGGCGGTGCCGCCTTTTCGGACGACATCGTTGCGTCAGGCACATCCGTAAGTCAGCACAGGCACATGGAGCAGGGGGACGGAGCGCCTACGAGCCAGCCCCTGTAGTTATTACGTTCCACGCAAGTGACGCACCGTGAGAGAGCGCGAACGTAACTCCCTTTGTTACGGCGTTTTTTGCGCCGGTGCGAATCCCTTCAGCTAGATATGCACCCAATGGTTGCGCCGGGCTTATTGACGAGGGAGTAGCTTTTAGCACTTCGAGTCCTTTTGCCGTGAGGACAGCTTTTCCCCAGGGGCCGTGTGCAGAAATGTGAAAGTCGATGTAACCCGCCATGCGAAGCCAATTGAGCGTGTCTGAAAAGAACTTTTCGTCGTCAGGGGAGTTGTAGATGACATCGCCGGCCGGACTAAATCCGTGTGAGAGATCGTATCCAAATGTGTTCTCGAAAAGCGAGATCCGAACAGGAAAATTTTCGTACAGATTCGCGAAGACATTGGCGACGAGTTCGTCGAATTTTTCGATGTTGTTCTGCATGGTCTTTGTGGCCGATTAGGAACGGAAATCAGTCGTATTCTAGACAAAGTGACTTTGCCCCGCATGTGCGGGGCTTCGTTTTTTCGGAGTCAGCAGATGGCAATAGAATCGCCACGCGCGAGTGCGCCGCTCGTCCAGCCGCGCGTGACATTTCTCGATACGCGCTTTCGTACGCGCGTAGTTGTGTTCCCGGACGGTTCGGTGCTGCCCGTCATCAAGGGCGAAGCGCTCGCGCACGAAGCGTCGCATATCGAGTATCTCGACGCGCATTCGGACTTCAAACGGCTTGAGGGCCGCGCATGAGCGCCATCGATGAGATGGTCGGCATGGACCGATGGACCGGCGCACCGCTGCGCGGCCTTGCGCATCTGAAGCAAAGCATCGGCGACATCCTCGGCACGCGCCGGGGCACGCGCCGCGAACGGCCGGAGTACGGCTCGGACATCCCGGCGATGGTCGACCTGCCGATCACGCGCGGCTGGATCTCGTCGGCGCAGGCGGAAGCCGCGCGCGCGATCGGGCGATGGGAGCCGCGGATCAAGCTCGATCGTGTCGCCGCGCTTGCCGTCGTCGACGGGCGCGTGACGTTCGAGATTCGCGGCGACATTGACGGCAAGGCGGAGATCTTCGAGGTGACGGTATGACGATGATCGATCTGTCGCTGCTCGATCCGCCCGATCTGGTCGAGATGCTCGATTTCGAAGTGGCGTACCAGATGAAGCTCGCGTACTTCAAGCGCATCTATCCGGACTGGAGCGCCGCGCTCGAATCCGATCCGGTCGTCAAGCTGATCGAGCTGGCGGCATACGATGAGATGCGTTTTCGCGCACGCGTCATCGATGCCGCGCGAGCGACCATGCTCGCGTACGCGACCGGCGCGGATCTCGAACACGTCGCCGCCCTGATGGGCGTTGAAAAGGCGCTCGTCGATCCCGGCGATCCGAACGCGACGCCGCCGCGTGCGCCGGTTTACGAGCGCGACGAGCGGTTCCGATTGCGCACGCAATTGGCGATCGAGACGTCGACCGACGCCGGGCCGATCGATGCGTATCGCAAGCACGCGCTCGACGCGTCGCCGGAGGTGCTCGACGTGCAGATCGATCGCCCGGAGCCGGGCACGGTTCGCGTGACGATCATGTCGCAGTCGAATGGCGGTGTCGCAGACGACGCGTTGCTCGGGAAGGTGCGCGCCGCATTGTCCGCCGAAGACGTGCGGCCGTTGACCGATACGGTGCTCGTCGTACCGGCCCGGCCGGTTGCGTACGCGATCGAGGCGGACGTCTACGTCGGGCGTGGTCCGGATCCAGCCGTGGTGCTGGCCGAGCGCCGGCGCGATCTCGATGCCGCGATCGACGCGGCACGCCGGCTCAAGCTCGGGATGGCGCGATCGGCGATTGCGGGCGCACTTCACCCGCGTGGCAGCAGCGTCGCGCGTGTCGATCTCAAGGCCCCGCCGCGCGACGTGATTTGCAACGGGCAGGAGTTCGCCGACTGCACGTCGGTCGTCCTGAATCTGAAGGTGCTCGATGAGTGAGCCGCTATTGCCGTCGAATCAGACGCCGCTTGAAGCCGCGCTCGCGCGCGTGCTGCGGCCGAGCGTTGATCCGGAGATCCTTCGCACGCTGATGGACGTCGATCGATGTCCGGCGGCGTTCCTGCCGTGGCTCGCGTGGTCCGTCGCCGTCGACGGGTGGGAGCTGGCCGAGTCGGACGATGCGCGGCGTGCGCTGATCAAGGGATCGTTGGCGCTGCACCGAAAGAAGGGCACGCCGTGGGCGGTGCGCGAAATCGTTCGGCGGCTCGGCTTCGGCGAAATCGAGATACAGGAAGGGCGGGTCGCGAAGCGTCGCGACGGCACAGCGCTGCGGGACGGCAACTATGTTCACGGCCGCGCGAGCGCGTGGGCCGAGTACATCGTGAAGCTGAAGCGACCGGTGACGCGTGACCAAGGGCAGGCGCTGATGCGCGCGATTGAGCGATACGCGCCCGCGCGCAGTCAACTGGTCAAGCTCGATTACTCGGCGGTCGCGATCCGACATAACGGCACGGCCGTCCGCAACGGCCAATATTCTCGGGGAGTGGTGGCAGCATGGCAAACCTGAAAGAACGTGCTCAGTGGGAAGACGGGATTTACCAGTTGGAAACGTCGGATCCCGTGATGGGCGGTCCGGACGGGATCGACAACGTGCAGGCGAAACAGCTTGCCAATCGGACGCTCTACCTGAAGGGGGCGATCGAGCAGCAGGACAGCGGCAAGGTGTCGAAGGCTGGCGACGCGATGGCGGGCGCGTTGCTCGGCAAGGTCGGATCGGGGACGGCGAGCAACGCCGGATTCGGCTTTGACGGCGACCCCGATACGGGTCTTTTCTCGCCGAAGGCGGGCGTCGTCCAAGTCACTTTGAAGGGCGTGCCGGCCATCGAACTGTCGGCCGATCGCAGCGCGTTTGCCAAGGGCGTGAGCGCCGGGCTCGATCGCGGCGACGGCGGCCAGTTGCGCGCCGTCGGCAAGGATTACGGGGCATTCCTGCGCAACGACGACGCGTCGGTCTACCTGCTGTCGACGAAAAAGGGCGATTCGCTCGGCACGTGGAGCGACTGGCGGCCGTTTTCGTGGGCGCTCGCAACCGGAAAGGTGCTCATTGACGGCAGCGGCGCGGGGACGACGCTCGGCGGCGCAGTCGAAGCGGTCGGCGATCTGGCCGTTGCGAAGACGGCGGGCGAGGGCCATATCCGACTTGGCCCGCTCGATGGCTACTTTTACGCGAGCAAGTTCGGCGTCGGCTGGTGGTCACCGACGGTTGGATCGTTTCAGTACGTGATCGAGGATCGCACGTTCCGTATCGACGGCAAGCCCGTCTGGCATCAGGGGAACCTGTTGCCGCTCGATCTGAACAAAGGCGGCACGCTGAAGGGCGACCTGATGTGCGAGCCGGGCACGCGCGTCGTCTTGTCGGAGGGCAGCGTCGGGTTGCCGTCGCTCACGTTCGGTAACGACGGTGCGCCGGATACGGGCCTGTTCCATATTGCCGACGGTCACTTCGGCGTGGCGAGCAACGGCGTGCAGACGGTTCATTTCGCACCAGACGGCACGTATTTTGATCGACCGGCTTTCGGCGTGCATCCGCCGGGCGGCGATCGGTCGAGCCGATACGCGACGACGCAATGGGTTGCCGATGCCATTGCGACAACGGCGGTCGGACAGATCGTCTTCGAGATGCGGACGAGCGTGCGGGCCGGCTATCTGAAGTGCAACGGCGCGGTGCTGAAGCGCGCGGACTATCCGGCGTTGTGGGCGTACGCGCAGGCGAGCGGCGCACTCGTTGCTGAGAAAGATTGGTCGACAGGCAATTGGGGGTGTTATTCGGACGGTGACGGCGCAACGACGTTCCGCATTCCGGAGTTGCGAGGCGAGTTCCTCCGCTGTTGGGATGACGGCCGAGGCTTTGACGTCGACCGCAAGATTGGCACGATGCAGGACAGCCAGAACCGCTCACACGCGCACGGTGCATCCGCCGATGGGGTGGGCGATCACAACCACACCGCGTGGACCGACGTTCAGGGCTGGCACGGGCATCACGGCTGGACGAACGCCGTCGGGGATCACCAGCACGTCTCGCCTTGGGGGGAAAACCCGAATGCCTACAATCCGCCGTGGGGAGTTTGGGGAGGCGGCCTCACCAGCGGCTCGGGAAGCAGTGACGGAGACAACGTGTGGGGAAACACGAGTCCGGCCGGAAACCATAACCACGAGTTCAACACCGAGGGTTCGGGCAATCATCAGCACAGCGTTGGAATCGGTGCAGCCGGCGGGCACACCCACGCCATTCACGTTGTGGCGGACGGCGGCAACGAATCACGCCCGCGCAATGTCGCGGTCATAGCGATGTTGCGAGCCTACTAAACAGGGAGATCACACATGCTCTGCAATCAATACGACAACGCGACGGGTCAATACGTCGTGAGCTTTCTGGCGGACATCGATCCGCTCAATTCGAAGCGGTGGCTCGTGCCGGCGTTCTGCACGGCCGAGCCGCTGCCCGAGCGCCCGCCGCTCACGTGGCCGTTCTGGAAGGACGGCAAGTGGGTGCTGCTGCCCGACTATCGCGGCGTGCGTCTGTACCGCACCGACAGCGGATCGCCGGCCGAGATCACGCGTGCCGGCGTGAAACCGGAAGACGTCGGCTTGACCGAGACGCCGCGCCCGTCCGACGAGCACGTCTGGCGCGATGGCGCATGGTGCGTCGACGAACGGATCGTCGCGCGCAAGCAGCGCGAGGCGGCGATGAACGACTTCACGTCGCGCATGGAGACCGCACGCACGAAGAATCGCGGCAAGGCCGACGCGCTCGCGGCCGGCCAGCTCGATCATTTCGAGCGCGCGCTGTTCGAGGCGTGGGCCTCGTATCAGATGGCGCTCGTGCGCGTCGTCGAATCCGCCGAGTTTCCGGCGTCGCACGCGTGGCCGGACGAGCCGGACGAGGAGACGATTCGGATCGCGGTCGCGGAGAAACTGCGTGCCGCCGAGGCGGAGAAGCGACGGGAAGAGGCGGAAGGCGATGAGGTGCCAGCCGATCCGGATCCGTCGCTGCCGCCGCAGTAATCGCCGCTTACTCGCAATCGAAGCCGCTTGCCCAAGCGGCTTTTTTCATTTCTGGAGACCTGAATGGGTGCTACCTCGTTTTATCACGGCGTCACGACGACGATCGTCGACGTCGGCCCACGGACGATCGCCTTGCCGTCGTCGTCGGTGGTCGGCCTCGTCGACACGTATGCGCCGGGCGCGGATCTCGTTCAACCCGACGTGCCGGTGCGGCTCACGAGCGAACACGACGCGGCGCAGGCGTTCGGCGAGCATAGCGCCGTCGCGCGAGCCGCGCGCGCGATCTTCGCGCAGAGCAAGGCGGCGATCGTCGCGGTCGGCGTCGAGAAGAAGGGCGACGCCGCGCAGCTCGCGTCGGACGTGATCGGCGGCGTCTCGGCGGCCGGCAAGCGGACCGGCCTGCAAGCGCTGCTCGACGGCAAATCGCTGTTCAACCTGCAACCGCGCCTGCTGATCGCGCCGGGCCACACGTCGAAGCAGGCGGTCGCGACGGCGGCCGACGTGCTTGCGAACAAGCTGCGCGCGATCGCGATCCTCGACGGCCCGAACACCGACGACGAG
Organism: Burkholderia sp. MSMB1589WGS; assembly: GCF_001636105.1. Lineage (NCBI taxonomy): Bacteria > Pseudomonadati > Pseudomonadota > Betaproteobacteria > Burkholderiales > Burkholderiaceae > Burkholderia > Burkholderia sp. MSMB1589WGS. Next base: position 581,122 of record NZ_LNJT01000007.1, on the reverse strand, counting down.
GCCGCGATCGCCTACGCAAAAAACTTCGGCAGCAAGCGGCTGTATCTGGTCGATCCGGGCGTGCGTTACTGGGACACGGGCGCGAACGTTGACGCCGATGCGCCGGCGTCCGCCTACGCGGCGGGCATGTTCTGCCAGACGGACGCGGTGATCGGCTTCTGGGCGTCGCCGTCGAACAAGGAAATCGTCGGCATCACGGGCACGAGCCGGCCGATCGAGTTCCTCGATGGCGACGAGACGTGCCGCGCGAACCTGCTGAACAATGCGTTCGTCACGACGATCATCCGCGACGGGGGCTTTCGGCTGTGGGGCAACCGCACGTTGTCGGCCGATCCGAAATGGACGTTCGTCACGCGCGTGCGCACGCTCGACATCGTCATGGACGCGGTGCAGGCCGGCCACAAATGGGCGGTCGACCGCGGCATCACGGCGACCTACGTGAAGGACGTCACCGAAGGGCTGCAAGCGTTCATGCGCGACCTGCGCACGCAAGGCGCGATCATCAATTTCGAGGTCTACGCAGATCCGCGCCTGAACAGCGCGAGCCAGCTCGAACAGGGCAAGGTGTACTGGAACATCCGGTTCACCGACGTTCCGCCCGCCGAAAACCCGATCTTCCGCTTCGAGGTCACGAATCAGTGGCTCACGGAAGTGCTCGATACCCAATCGTAGGAGGTGAACCTTGGTTCCGGAAACGCTTTTCAATCTCGCGATGTACGTCGACGGTCGCGGCTTCGTCGGCCGCACGACCGAGGTGACGCCGCCGAAGCTGAAGATCAAGACGGACGACTTTCGCGCGGGCGGCATGGACGCCTCGATCAAGACGGATCAGGGCATGGAGCCGCTCGAAGCGTCGTTCGCGATGTCGACGCTGGAGCGCGACGTGCTGAAGTTCTTCGGCATCGCGGACGGCACCGCGTTCAACGCAACGTTTCGCGGATCGTTCCGCGACATCAAGGGCGGCTCGAAAGCCGTTGCCGTTCACATGCGCGGCATGCTGACCGAGGTCGATTCCGGCTCGTGGAAGCCGGGCGAGAAGGCTGAAATCAAATACGCCGCGTCGCTGAACTACTACAAGCTGGAGATCGCGGGCTCGGTCATGCATGAGATCGACGTGTTCGGCTTCGTGCGCGTGATTGACGGCGTCGATCAGCTCGCACAGGTGCGCCGCGATCTCGGCATGTGACGCGCGGCAAAGCAACTTTGAACCCGAGGGGCGCGTCGTGCGCCTCTTTTTACATTTGGAGGAAACACGATGGACACGATCACGATCAAGCTTGAGTACCCGATCACGCTCGACGGCGTGCTGCGCGATTCGCTGACGATGCGCCGCCCGAAGGTGCGCGACGTGCGCGGCGCGAGCAAGCGCGCGCAGGACGATGACGAGCTGCGCGAGATCACGCTGTTCGCGATGCTCGCGGACGTCGCGCCCGACGAGCTGGAACAGATGGACATGGCCGATTACGGCGCGATGCAGCGCGCGTACGACTCCTTTCGAACCCCTGGCCCGATTGCACGAAAAGACCGTCAAGGCGATGGCGAAGCGTCTGCTGCGTGAGTGCGCGGTCAGTCCGCAAGCGGTTGACGATCTGACGCTTGAGGATCTGGTGTGGTGGTTGACGGACTGATGTAACAGGGAGCGGAGATGGCACGCGAAATCGCGTTGGGGATCGTGATCGGCGGGGCGGTATCCGCGACGTTCGGCAAGGCGATCTCCGACACGCAATCGAAGATCGTCGGGCTGCGCAAGACGGCCGCCGAAAAGGGCATGTGGCAGCGCCAGATTGGCGAGACGATCAAGTTACAGGACGAGTTCCGTCGCCTGCATCGCGCGGGCGACAGCGCGGCCGAGGCGATCCGGCGCAAGCTGGATTCGAATCTGCGGACGTTGCGCGACGCCGGCATCGAGGTCGACCGGCTCGATCGCGCGTATACGCGGCTCGGCCGTACCGCGCGCGGGCTCGAACTGCGCGCGATGGGGCACGAGCGCCTGAGCGGCGGCCGGGAGGCGATGCGCGGCGCGATTGGCGACTCGATGAAGCTGACCGCCGCGATCGCGGTGCCGACGATGGTGTCGGCGCAGTATCAGGCGATCATCCGGGACATCGCGATCAAGGCGGGCATCGCGCGCACGGGCGAAGAGCGCGCGATGTCCGACCGGATCCGGCGCGACGCTTCGGCGAACGGGATGAACCGCAACGAGCTGACCGAGGCGGTGAATCAGATGGTCGCGGCCGGCATGGATGTCGACCGGGCGCTCGGCTTTGCGCCTGCCGTCGCGAAGTTCGCGATCGGGCAGGGGGCGACGAGCGTCGAGACGGCGAAGATGATTCAGGCGCTGGAGCAAAACGCGGACATCAAGGATCCGGCCGCGATGCTCAAGGCGCTGGAGGCGATCGCGTATCTCGGCAAGGAAGGCTCGTTCGAATCGGTCGACATGGCCCGCTGGTTCCCGGTGCTGCTCGCCGAAATGAAGAAGATCGGCATCACGGGGCAGGATTCGGTGACGCAGTTGGGCGCGATGCTTCAGGTGCAGATGAAGACTGCGGGCAACGCCGACGAAGCCGCGAACAACCTGAAGAACTGGTTCTCGAAGATCGGCTCGGGCGAGACTGAACGCAACTACAAGAAAGCCGGCGTCGACTACGAAGCCAAGATGAAGGAGGCGATCGGCAAGGGCTGGTCGACGCTCGAAGCGTCGTTCGTGCTCGCGCGCGCGTACATCGAGCGGGTGGATCCGGCGAAGGCGAAGCAGTTGGCTGAGGCGGCGAAGTCGATCAACGCCGAGCTGGATCCGGCCAAGCGTCAGAAGCAGATCCGCGCGTTCGAAGAGACGATGAAGACGGGCGACCTGTTCAACGACATGCAGGTCAAGGCGGCGCTCACCGCGTACTTGCAAAACGCCAATCTCTACTCGAATCTGAAGCGCAATGCCGCGTCGGCGAGCGGCGAGATCGAGAAGGATCTCAAAGACCGTCGCGACGCGTCCAAGCAGATCTGGAAAGAGGTTGCGGATCAGTGGGACGAGGCAATGCGCAGCATCGGCGACGCACTGCGGCCGGTGACGGATATTGCGGGCGAGCAGGCGAAGAAGGCCGGCTCGAAGGTGCGCGACATCGTCGATTCATCGCCGCGCGCAACGGCGGCTGTCATCGGCGTCGCGGGCGCGGCGATCGCGTATCGCGGTGCGCGTGCGGCATGGTCGATTGGTCGCGGCGTGCTCGATGTCGCGCGTGGTGGTTGGTTGGCGCGAGGCGGCGAGCGCAGCGGGAAGGGCGGCAAGGGGGCGAAGCCGGGGCGCGGTGGGCAGGCACTCGACGCGCTCGGCGCTGCGGCCAACGGCGTGCAGCGTGTATTCGTCGTCAACCTGCCGGGCGGCGGCATCGGCGGCGGATCGGTCGGCGATCTGATCGAGGGCGCGGCAGGTGCGGCGAGCGGCAAGGCGGGCAAAGCCGGACGCTTCGGGCGGCTTGGCCGTGCGTTGGGCGGCATGGCCGGTCGCGTGTTGCCGTACGCGGGGAAGATCGCGCTCGCCGGGACAGTGCTGAAGGTCGGGCTCGCCGCGAAGGATGCGTACGCGGTCGCGGCCGGCGACGATCCGCGCGCGCGGAAGGCCGAGAACTTCGCGGGCATCGGCGGCAGTCTCGCGGGCGGCGTCGTCGGCGCGAAGCTTGGCGCGTCGATCGGCGCGTTCGGCGGGCCGATCGGGGCCGCGATCGGCGGCGTCGCGGGCGGGGCGATCGGCACCTTCGCCGGTCAGAAGCTGCTCGGTGCGCTCACGCGATGGGCGTTTCAGCATCGCGGCGACACGCCGGAAGGCGCGCGGGCGGTCGCGAACGCGAAGGCGCTCGTCGAGCCGGGCGTCGCCGAGCGGCGGGCGTTCAAGGTCGAGCAGCAAAACAGCTTTGCGCCGGTCTTCAACATCAAGCTGGAGGGCGGCTCGGATCAGGAGATGGCCGACCGGCTGCTCGCGCGCATCAATCCGCAGATCCAACGGGCGATGACCCAATCGATGAACAACAACCGGTCGGCGCTGTTCGATGCGCCGCACCTGTAGGAGAGCCGATGGATTTCGTGAAGAGCATCACGCAGGCGGCGACGCAGGCCAGCATCGCGGCCGAGCGCACGCAGCACGTGAGCCGCGTCTACGAGCGCAACCGCGCGGCGAGCCAGAACACGGTCGACACGTTGACGAAGCTCGTGACGGGCAACCTGACGTCGGCCGCCGAGTTGCTGAACGGCGCGAGCAGTGCGCTGTCGGTCGCGACCGATCTGAGCCCGAAGGTCGGCGAGGTGACGCGCGGGTTTCGCGCGACGGCGGGCGCGGTCGGCAGCGTGCTGCGGATCGCGAACGCGTCGAACCATCCGCAGATCCACGCGGCGGCGCAGACCGTGACGACGGCGCTGAAGGGCGTCGAGACGCAGTTCGCCGCCGTCGTCGGCACCGACACGGCGAAGGCCGTGAAATCCGTGCTGCAGGCAACCGGGCTCGGCGCGGTGTTCGATGCGCTGGGCGCGGACACGGCATCGGCTACCCCACATCTGCTGACGCTGACGACGGATGAGGGGCGGCGCTTCCACTTCGGGCTGTCGACGGCCGCGTACGACAAGCTGCGGCGCACGACACGCTACAAGGTCGCGTCGCAAGAGCGCCTGAACCGTCCGGAAGCGTTGCAGGCGGTGAGCCAGGGCGGCGAAACGATCGTGCTGTCCGGCGTCGTGTTCCCGTCGCTCGGGGCGGGTGCGCGCCAGCTCGACACGCTGCGCGCGATCGGTGGGCGCATGAAGCCGGTGCAGCTCACGGGCGGCACGGGCGACGTGTTCGGGCGATGGTATCTGCAATCGATCGAGGAAGAACAGGAGGCGCTCATGTCGGACGGAGCGCCGCGCAAGCAAACCTTCAGTCTGGAGTTTGGCCGCTATGGCGAGGACTTTAAGAACATCTGACGGCGACGTGCTCGACACGCTCTGCTATGCAGCCTACGGCACGCTGAGCGGCACCGTCGAAGCCGTCTACGAAGCGAATCCGGGCCTCGCGCGCGAACCGCAGCCGTTCCGCTCGGGCGTGTTGATCACGCTGCCGGATCTCGACGCGCCGCGCGACGAACCGATTCAGCTTTGGTCGTGAGGGCGGGCGATGCAGGCGATATTCCAGATCATCGCGAACGGCGCGGACATCACGCGCACGATTCAGGATCGCGTGCTGCGGATCCGGACGACGGACAAGCCCGGCCTCGAGGCGGACGAATGCGAGATCGAGCTCGACGACCGGGACGGCGTGATCCGCTTCCCGTCGAAGGGCGCGACGCTGAAGATCTCGCTCGGTTGGGAAGGGCAAGGACTGTCGATGCTCGGCGAATACGCGATCGACGAGATCGTGCTGCGCGGGCCGCCGGCGACGGTCGCGATCCGGGGCCGACCGGCGAACCTGCGGGCTACGTCGAAGACGCACCGTTACGGCAGTTGGTCGAACGCGAAGCTCGCCGACGTCGTTGGCGACATCGCCCGGCGCAACAAGTGGGCGGCCGCGTGCTCGATCGACGTGGTCGTGCCGCGCGCGGATCAGTTCGGTGAAAGCGATCTGCACTTCGTCACGCGGATCGCGCGGCAGTACGGGGCGACGGCGACCGTGAAGGCCGGCAAGCTGATCGTCACGCCGATCGGCGGCGGCAAGAGCGCGAGCGGCAAGGTGCTGCCGGCGCTCGTGCTCGCGCCCGAGCAGTTGATCGACTATGAGATCTCGTTTCCGGATCGTGCGAGCTTCGCGGCCGTGCGCACGAAGGTGCATGACGCGAAGTCGGGCAAGAAGATCGATCTCGTGATCCCGAATCCGGATGCGCCGCCCGGTGCAGCGGCCGTGCATACCGAGCGGCACGCGTTCGCGAGCCCGCAGGCGGCGAAGGCCGCGGCATCCGCGCGGCTGGCGAAGCTGAATCGGCACACGGCCACGAGCCGCTTGCGGATGCTCGGCCGCGCCGACGTGTCGGCGGAGAAGACGGTGACGCTGAAGGGCTTCAAGCGCGATGCGGACGGCGATTTCCTCGTCGAGTCGGTGACGCACGAATACGCGGGCCGCAGTTGGGAGACGGAGGTCGTGCTCAACGCCGGCAACAAGGGCAAGGCGAAGGCCGGACACGGCAAGAAGCAGGTGAAGAAGATCAATCTCGTTATTCCCGCGCCGCAGCCGTAACGCGGACGTTGGGCATGCAGCAGAGCCGCCACGAGGCAACTCGGGCGGCTCTTTCATTTTGTGGAGTCAATCACTGTGAAAAGCGAAATTGCGGCGAGCGCTGCGAAAAGCGCCCCGCCGGTTGCGTCGTCGCTGTGGCTGTGGGCATCGGGACACGATGCGAACTGGTGGGCGTCGCTGCTCGTGTCGATTCTGACGGGCGGCTACATCTGCCTTCAGTGCTACTACCTGATCAAGAACAAGGGGCGTCGAGGTGGCAAGCATGGTTAAGGTGCCGAAGAAGACGCTCGCCGGCGTCGTCGGTGCGATCGCGGCCGGCGTGCTGACGGTGATCGTGCCGAAGTTCGAAGGCGTCAAGCTGGTGGGCTATCTCGATCCGGTCGGCATTCCGACGAAGTGCATGGGCGACACGCGCGACGTCGTCGTCGGCCAGGCGTACAGCGAAGCCGAGTGCCGCGCGTCGCTCGAGGCGCATCTGATCACGCACGCGGAGAGCGTGCTCCGATGCACGCCGGGCCTGAAGGGCCGGCCGTATCAGCTCGCGGCGGCGGTGAGCTTCGCGGACAACATCGGGTCGACGGCCTACTGCAACAGCACGACGGCGAAGCGCTTCAACGCGGGCGACCTGCGTGGCGCGTGCCGCGCGATCAACGAGGCCGACGACGGACGCCCGCAATGGGTGACGGCGCGGGGGCGCGTGTTGCCCGGCTTGGTGAAGCGGCGGGCGGAAGAGCGCGCGATCTGCGAGCGGGGGCTGTGATGCCGAAAGCAGCTCCGTATCTGCTGGCCGCGCTGCTTGGTATGGCGGCCAGCGCGGGCGTCGAGCACCTGATCGGCGCACGCCGGCTTGCCGACGAGCAGGCCGCGCGAGCGCTCGACGCGCAACGGCACGCCGAAGCGTTGGGCGCGATCTCGCGCGCCGCGCTCGACGCCGAGCAGCGCGCGATCGCCGCGCACGAGGCAGCCACGTCGGCGGTGGCCGCCGTTGACCAACGAACCATGAAGGAGAGGATCGACCATGAAGCAGAGAATCGCAGCCTGCGGGCTGCTCTTGCCGCTGGTACTGAGCGGCTGCGCGTCGCCGTTCGAAACTGCACGGCAGCCGATCGTGACGGTCTGTCCGGCGCTTCCAGCGCCGCCGGCGTGGGCGATGGTGCCGCCGCCTACGCTGACGTCGACGCAGCGGTTGCGGAGCGCGTTTTCGGCGTCGCCGGCGACGATCAGCGCGAGATCGACAAACTGACGACCCTGCAGGGCTACGTGTGCGCGGTGCGGCCCGAGACGCCGGGCTGCGAGCGGAAGTAACGAGAAACAGGGCGGCCGGCGCGCGTGCGCGAACACGCATGACGGCCGCCTTTCCACTGTCTACGCCAGTGAATCGGCCAAGGCCCTGCTTACCTACGTAGGCGGGCCGGATTCTACACCAAGTTTAAAAACGGCTTTCACAATGGCAAATCCCATCATTCCTTGGATCGGCGGCAAGCGTCGACTCGCGGAACACATCATCCCGCGCTTTCCGAAGCACGAGTGTTACGTCGAGGTTTTCGCAGGCGGGGCTGCGCTTTACTTCATGCGACCGCCGGCCAAGGTCGAGGTGATCAACGATATCAACGGCGAGTTGGTGAACCTGTATCGCGTCGTTCAGCACCACCTCGAAGAGTTCGTACGTCAGTTCAAATGGGCGCTGACGAGCCGGCAGGTGTTCGAATGGCTGAAGCACACGGTCCCGGAAACCCTCACCGATATTCAGCGTGCGGCGCGCTTTTACTATCTTCAGAAAAGTTGCTTTGGCGGCAAGCTCGAAGGGCAGACGTTCGGAACACGGACGGAGCATCCGCCCGGCCTGAATCTGCTGCGTATCGAGGAGGAGCTATCGGCAGCGCACATTCGCCTTGCGAATGCGTACATCGAGCGGCTCGATTGGGCGACCTGCATCGATCGTTACGATCGGCCGCACACGCTGTTCTATGTCGACCCGCCGTACTTCGAGACTGAAGGGTACGGCGTTGCGTTCCCTTTCGCGGAGTACGAGAAGATGGCCGAGCGGCTGCGGTCGATCAAGGGGCGCGCGATCGTCAGCCTCAACGACCATCCGGAGATCCGGCGCGTGTTTGCCGGCTTCCACATCGAGAGCGTGCCGATTCAGTACACGATAGGCGGTGGGAAGGGCGTCGAGCGTCGCGAACTGATCATTTTCAGTTGGGACGATTCAGCGGAGCCGGCCGGGTTGTTTTGATTTCGCCACTCGAATAAAGCGACCTGCCGCCGAGACGAGCGGCAGGTCGAACAACAACCTAGGCCGATTACATGAGACTGAAATCGGAAAGACCTGACGTATCAATCTTTCCAGCGTGAAAAGTAGAGGATTGTTCGCTACATATTTGTCAATTTTGGTTAGGCGGACTTGGCCGGCGCGCTGGAGGCTGGCCGCTTTCATGTTTTCCTCAGCAGATTTGGTATCCTTATTCGCCAAAGATGGCGGTTCGCCGGTACCGATACCGCGCTCAATCGCCTGACAACAAGGGGCGCGACGCGCCCCATTCCGGCGAACCTGAGAAAAAAGGATTTGAACCATGACGTTGGGGCCACGCGGGCCGCAGGAAGCGGCGTTTGCGCCGATCATCGAGGCGATTCATCGTGGACTGTTGCAGCACGAGCGGCTGCTGAAGTTCGACACGCCGCTCGGCGCGAACACGCTTATCCGCCTGAAGGGCGGCGACATTCAGATCCACGCGCCGGGCAGGATCGACATCAAGGGCAGCATGCACAGCTTCTCAGGCCCGGCCAGCATGCCGTATCCGATGCCGACGCAGCCGGATGCGGTGTGCGTGCCGTGCCTGATGAAACGCACGGCGGGACGATCGGCGTTCGTGTCGACGGGGGGCTGATGGATACGCAAACCGTGTTCGGCGAGGCCGATTCGTTAGGGGCGCACCTATATGTGCTCGTCGACCCGTTGCAGAACGGCAGTCTGCCCGGTGCATTGTCGGTCCGGTCGGATCATGTCGCGTGCCTGATGGACGGCGGAGCGGACGTGCAGGCCGTCGCTCCCCACCTCGTCTACATTCCCCCAAGTCACTTTGAATCGGCGCGCGCATGGCTGGAACGACATGGACTGGCATCGCCGTGCGCGACGCTGCTCGCATCGCCATTGCCGCTTGCGGCGCTCGCGGAGCATCTGAAGTTGTTTCTGCGCGTGCGCTTGCCGGATGGCGAGCCGATCGTGCTCGCGTATTGGGACCCGGCGATTCTCGCGACGCTGGTCGGTTCGGCGGAAGACGAGACGCTGTTCGTGAAAGGGCCGGTGTTGTCCGACGCGCAGCGTCAGGCATGGCTCGCGCCGATCCTGAGGTGGACGTATTGGGATCGTGAAGGCGCGCTGCGTCAGATTGACTGGCGTCAGGATCGGATGCCGGCCTCCGCCGCGACGCTCAAGCCGCCGTTCAAGCTCGATCAGGGGCAGGTCGATGCATTGATTGAGGCCAGTGTGCCGGATGGCTTGCTGCTCCATTTCGACGAACACGCCCCAAAGTTGCTTGCTGATATTCCCGACCGACAGCGCTACAGATTTGTATGTCAACAGCTTGATCGTGCGCGGCGGCAAGGGATCGAGGGAGTTGGGGCGTGGCTGGAATACTGTGCGCTCGCTGCGCGGCATGGAGAGGCGTTTGGTGTAACACAGGGGGGTTCCGCGCTGCTGGAATCCATGCCCATACGGGGAGCAATTATCCCTGATGCATAGTCCGCTATTTTCCAATCAGGATGCTCAAGATGACCTTTGGCAAAATTTGGCGTGTTGTTTTGGCGGCGGTTATTGCCGCGTTCACGCTGACCGCATGTGCTGGATCTGGTGCTCGACTCGATGATCCTCTGGCAGGTGATGGGCCAGCGCTTTCGATGGTGCCGGTGAACCACACCGACCGTTACGCAGTAAACATCTTTGTTGACAAATACTGGGCAGGAGATGCCGATAAACGAAGTGGGGGTGGAGGCGCTGCTTGCTGTTTTCCCGGCGTGAAAGACTGGAGTAAACCGGTCACCGTGACATGGGAATGGGGATACGAGGAGAATCCGAAGACCAAGGCAGTCACGATGCCCGACGAGAAGCACAGCGTACAGGTGAATTTCCCGCCGGGTGGCCCACATCAAGACACGGATTGGCACAAGACGGACGCTTATCTGTGCATCATTTTGCGCGATCGCAATACTGCTGCATTGGCATTTGCTCCGGGCGCGAGCAAGTGCTTGGATAAATAGATTGTTTAATCGGGATTAGCTATGACAGTTCGACAGGCCGGCACACCGATTTCCGATAGAGAGCTTGAGCAGATTGCAATTGATGGTGGCGTCAAGCGAGCACTTAGAGAGTGTCCTGCCGACCACACTGATATGATCGCGTGCCGACTCTATCCAAAATTGTCGTTCTTCTTTGACGGGACGAACAACAATATGGAGCGGGATTTGCCGGTGAACAAGCATTCAAACGTTGCGAAGCTGTTCAGGGCGGCAAACAAGGACTTCGCGCGATTTGGCTGTTCGCCACGCTATATCCCGGGTGTCGGAACGTCCTTCAAATTCACGAAGGTTGCTGGCTATACCGAAAACCTGAAGGATGACGATGGGGGGGCGCTCGGACTTGGACTTGGTGCTGGCGGAGATCTGCGCATCAAGTTTGCGTTGGCTGAATTTTCCCGCATCCTTGAAGTGGACTGGGGGCCGGGTTCGTGGAAGCACATGCGCGAAATCACCGTGGCGATCTTTGGATTTTCACGGGGCGCAACGGAAGCACGAGCATTTGCTTGCCGATTTGTGGAGCAGAAATGCAGTAAAGACGGCGGCAAGCTGTACTGGACCGCTCCGAATGGAGTGCGCGTGCCGTTGCGCATCAATTTCATGGGCATTTTCGATACGGTCGCCTCGGTCGGTGGTCCTGCCTTGCATCTCGACTGGGCGTCGGAACTGGCGATCCCGGCCGAGGTCGAGCGTTGCGTGCACCATGTCTCGGCGCATGAGGTTCGGCGAGCATTTCCGCTCGATTCAGTGCGCGTCGATAAAACCTATCCGGGTAACTGCGAGGAAGTCGTCTATCCGGGCGTGCATTCCGATGTCGGCGGCGGTTACGGGCCAGAAGAGCAGGGGCGCGAGCAGGACTTGTCGTTGATCCCGCTACGACACATGTATGCAGAAGCTTTGCGGGCCGGCGTGCCATTGCAGCCACTAGATCAGTTGGGGCCGAGATTTCGGGACGATTTCAAGCTGGCCGACGACGCTCGGATCGTGAAGTTGTACAACGAGTATATGGCTGCACTCCCACCCGCGTTCGGCGATGGCCTCGAAGCGCTGATCCAACCGCACCGTTACCTGAACTTCCGGTGGCGCAGTGTCCTTGCTCGCAACCGTGCGGACGATCGCGTATTGGGGCGGCTCTATCAAAAAGTCGGCGCATCGTTTTGCGCGGCCGTGTCGGCCGGAACCGACGCTGACCACCCGCCATGCCAGCCGAACGAATGGGTCTATGACGTCCCGAAGGATCCCGAAGAGCAAGCCAGACAACTGTTGGGCGAGCAACGACGGCTGGAGCGGCATATCGAGTTCCTGCGCAACCCGATCGAACGCCGCCCCGGCCCGCATAGCTACCCGCCGACCCCGCGCGAACTGACTCCATACGAAAAAATGATCCTGTCGGCGTGGGACGAGCAGGAGCCGCCTTTGCTGGTTGTCGATCAACTGCTGGCCGAATACGTTCACGATTCGGTTGCTGCATTCACGTCGTGGCCCTGTGCGCTATGGGATCAGCGGGGGATCTGGTGTGACCAGCGGCGCTATCTCGCGGAGAATGACCCGATGAATGCGGGGGATTTGGCGGTGGCGTAGGCTTTTGCCAATGTCAGGGCCATTACGGCTCGGGTAGTTTTCCCGAAGAGAACCCGTGGACTTCAGCGTGAGTTGTGCGACGATGTCTGGGCGAGCGGAGGGCAACCAGAGCCGCTTTGCAATTGAACTGCGATCCGGTTAGGGCCGAATTCGCTAAAGCCCGCCGATTGCGGGTTTTTTCGAGTGCTACAAATTTGCTACAGCAACAGATGAAAGGCTTGTGGCACAAGGCTTTTGCCCCTCATTCCATCTCCTGAACTACGGGACGGAGCACTACGGCATCGCTCACGAGCGGCTTACCTGCGTATCGATAGGGGAGGTGGAAAGTTGCTTTGTGCCCGAGTTCGCTAGCCAATTCGACGCGAAATCGCGAAGTCGCCTTTCGGCCACAAGTAGACCTTCGTTTGGAGTGTGGCTGAGACTTTCAGATGGCGGCTTCGCTCAACAAGCGGTAATTCGGCCGGAAAGCCAGCGTCATGTCGTCTCTCTCTGATCTGCCGTTCGCTGTCTATTCGATTAATGTCGGCTGTCTCGCCGTTAGCGGACGGGACGAGCTAGGATGCGCAAACGAGGCGGGATCTCCTCGAGTATTACTGGGGATATAACTATGTGGCGAAAACGTTTCGGGAGTGGTCGCGGACGCAGAGGGAGCGAGAGACATTCGAGAGTCTCTATCCCGATGCCAGTGCCGTCGCTTCACACTTCGGCGTCAGCGCTCCGTCCCTTCGGTGGAGCCGGTGATCCGATCGGCGTCGCTGCGCGATGACCGGACCGCTTGTCCGTCTGTCCGCGTGGCGTGCCCGTCGCCGTGCGAGGCTCGGTGCGGAGGCCGCAAGAACCGAACGGCCGGACGGCGGGATCGGTGCGGAGGCGCCGATCCGGACTGCGTCCGAGGATCGCCTGAGGAGGGCGGACTTCGCAGGCCGCATAGCCGGCGTGCTCTCGGAACTCAGTCTGCGCGAGGGGAGGGTGTTCGCAATCCGAGGAGGGTGGGGTTTCGGCAAGTCCTCACTTAAGAACCTAATCACCGAGCGACTCGATGCCAGGAGTGACGGAGCCGACTGGCTTGACTTCAATCCCTGGCAGTGGGGCGACGGCGATGCGATCGCCCGCGCCCTCTTCGGCCAGATAGCGGATCGTCTGGGAGGCGAACATTCGAAGGCAGCGCTCGCCCGCGCGGAAGCGCTTCGACGGTACGGCGCGATCCTTACAGGGGCCAGCGCGCCGCTAAAAGAGGCCGGCGGCTCAAGTCATCTAATCTCGACAGTGCTGACGAACGCCTCGGTGATCGCCGTCGCCTCGGCCATAGGCTTCGACCTCCCGACGGCAGCGAAGGTGGCGACTGGTCTCGCCCTCCTCTCGATCGGCACACCCCTGCTGGGACGAGCGCTGTCGCATCTCGGACGTGATCGCGGCAGCGAACCGCTCGACAAGGTACGCGATGCGCTGGAGGTTCGTCTTCGCGAACTCGACCGGCCGCTGGTTGTCTTCGTCGACGACATCGACCGGCTCGAGCCCGAGCAGATCAGGATGCTCCTCCGGCAGGTGAAGGCTAACGCTAACCTGCCCAACATCGTCTTTGTCCTCCTGTTCCAGCCCAGCATCATAGAGCGTGCGCTCGATCCGGTCGCAGACGGTGACGGTCGCGCCTTCCTCGAAAAGGTCGTGCAGGCTAGCTTCGACCTGCCGGCGGTCCCGGTATCGATTGTGCATCATATATTCGGGGAAGAACTCTCCGAGCTGGCGGGACCGTATGCAACGGAGGCGAATGGATTCTCGCATAAGCGTTGGGGTAACGCGTTCGTCGGCTGCATCCAGCCGCTATTGCGCAACATGCGCGACGCGCGCCGATTGATCTCGTCCATCGCCGTGCACTTACCGTTGCATGCGGCCGGCGACGTGTTTGAGGTGAACATTGTCGACTTCCTTCTTCTGGAGGCGCTCCGGGTCTTCGAGCCGGACCTCCATGAGGCGCTGTTCCGAGAGAGGGAACTTGTCCTCCAGGAGGGTCGTTTCCCGCGCTATGGCCGGCGGGATGAGGACAGGGCGGCGGCCGAGCGACTTCTTGAGCTTGTGCCGGAGGAGCGCCGCGTCATCGCCCAGGACGCGCTCAAGGACCTCTTTCCGCCTCTCGAATGGGCATACGGGGGCACGAACTACGTAGAGGGCTTCCATCTCAAGTGGCTGACAGCCAAGCGGGTGTGCTCTCGGCGCTACTTCCCGCGTTACTTCGAACTCCAGACAGCGGCTGGAGAAATGTCGGAGCGCCGCTTCGTCGCGTTCCTCGATGCGACAGCGACGGAGGACGGGCTAGCTGCCGCGATCGCCGATGTCGAGACTGACGGCTTGCTGCCCTCGCTCGTCGCGAGGTTCGACGAGTCCGTCGACCGCCTCCCGGTCGACAACGCCGCCGTGCTGCTTCCCGCGATGTTCGGGATCGCCCAGAAGCTCGCAGGCCTGCGCGTCGGCGACCCCTTCAATTCGCCTTGGCTTTCAGCATGGCGAGCGACGAACTGGTTCCTGAAACGGGTGCCGGAAGGTGTGCGAGGTGGTCTGGCGCTTGAGGCGCTTCGCCAGACCAAGGCGCTGTCAATTGCTGCGATCCTGATTCATCTGAACGATCCCGCCGATCTGAAGGAGGGAGAGAACGACGCCTTCGATCCGGCGCTCGACACCGATACCGTCGAGGCAATGAAAGCCGAATGGCTGCGGTTGGTGAGGAGCCGCGCCGCAGACGTCGACGCGCTGATCGTCGAACCGGATCTCGTGTCCTACCTGTACCGATGGAGGGACTATGCGGGTTCATTGGACGAACCCCGCGAGTGGATGGTCGAGGCGATCCGGACCGACGAGGGCTTCGCAAGGATGGCCACACGCCTGATGAACCGGGGCACGGTCCACGCGTTGGGTGACAGGGTCTCTACACCGCACAACACATTCAACAAACAGACGATCGACGACTTCGTCGGCATTGACGTGGCCAAGGTCAGGAGCGACGCGATCGATCCCGCAGAATTCCCAGAGCACGAGGAGGCCCTGCGAACGCTGCGTCGCTCTGTTGATATGTGGCTTGGACTAAGAGAGCGCGACCCATTCGATTTCTAATCGGTGGCCCATGTCGAGGCCGAATCGACAAGAAAGGTGGTGTCGTGCGCCAGAAAGCGGTCGTACTTGTGATCCCGTCAACCATTCGATGTCGAAATTCAAATGTTTCTCCTAAATGTCGAAGGGGCCATTGAATTCACTGGGCGGCCGGTGTCCGTATAGGACGGCCTCTAGCCAACTGATGTGGTCGATGGAGCGGCCGTTGTAATTTGGAAGCAGCCGCTGCAGTCGTGCCGGGGCAGATGTCGGCTTCGGGTCGATCTTCGCCGTTAGGAAGTCAAACTGGGGTCAGATCCTACGTCGGGAAGGGGGGGCGAAGGCGACCACAAACGGCCGCTCAGGCATTGGGAAGACCTGCCGTCGGAGTGGCTGCTTTAATCCGGGACTTGACGAACGAACTACTCACACAGCTCGGACATTGCCGTCGTCCGAGTATCGGCCGTGGCCAAGTGCCTAAACACTATTTAAGTCAATTCGGATAGTGGAGCCGTGCAGAGCTGAATTTCTGCTAACCTTTGTGACAGCGTGCGCTTTTACTCGGGGAAATGATGGCACTGAATATCTCTACGAAGCTCTCGACGGAAACAGTCTTTTTCCAGCCTCTAATCGAAGACATAAGGAAAGGCCAGATCAAGATTCCGAAATTTCAGCGCCCATATGTCTGGAAGGAAGCTCAGGCGATTCGCCTCCTTGACAGCGTCGCTCGCAGCTACCCAATTGGTAGCCTGCTGATCTGGCGGACGCCTACGAAGATGAAAACCGAGCGCACGTTTGGGAACTTCACCCTTCCAGAGACTCCCAATCTAATGCCGACTGACTACGTGCTCGACGGGCAGCAGCGGTTGACAGTTATCTACAGTTGCTTGGGTCCGAAGCCCGGTGAAGGCGGCTTCGAAGCCATCTTTGATCTTGAGGCTGAGGAGTTCAAGCCAGCAGGAGAAGTGACGCCGGCACTGACGCTGTTCCCTCTCCGGAAACTGTTCGTGACGACGGATCTACTAGACTTTCGGACGGCACTGCAAGCTCATTCCAACCATAAGCAACTGCAGGAGCGACTCGATCAACTGATTGCAGCGTTCACGCAATACAAGATTCCGGTGGTGTACCTCAAGGACTTGGAACTGGACGAAGTGTGCCCGATCTTCGAGAGGGTCAACAGTTCTGGCACGAAGCTCTCAACCTATGACCTCATGGTCGCGGCAACATGGTCAGAGGAGTTCGATCTGGATGACAAGATTGCTACCATTGCGGACGCGTTGGAGCCGAAGGGGTTCGAGGACATTGATCGCATCACCGTTGTGAAGTGTATGTCGGCGCTGCACAGTGGCTCGATCAAGGACGACGCGGTCAAAAATCTGCGCGGAATCAGCGCTGAAGCGCTGAATCAGTTGACGGAGAATACACGGCAAGCCTTGTACCGAACAGTGGACGCGCTCTCGACAGAGTTCGGCGTGTATAGCTGGGACTTTCTTTCTTATGAGGCTCTGGTGGTCGTCATGTGCGTGCTGTACTCCAAGCACAGCACGCTGACTGCTGATCAGCATCGCCGGCTTCGACAGTGGTTCTGGCGGGCATCGTGGTCGGAGCGGTATAAGGCGGGTGGTGAAACGTTCGTGTCCAACGACATTGAGCGCGTGATCAAGTTCGTCATTGAAAGCGAGGGCGACGTCGCGATATTCGGCGAGGCTCCAACCGAGGCCGAGTGGAGGCGAACGTACTTCCGTATCAACGCTGCTCGCTCAAGAGCACTGGCGCTTGCGCTTGCGAAGATGGGACCGCTCTGCATTCTAAACGGGGCCAAGATCGACGTCCAGGAGGCGCTGTCCGCGTTCAATAAGAAGCAGTTCCACCACGTGTATCCTCGAGCCCACTTGAAGCGAGTCAATGCTGAGGATGACAACCTTGTCTTGAACATATGCCTGCTGCCAGCCTCGGCCAATCTGAAGATCAGTGATCAGGATCCGACACAATACCTGCCAAAGCTCCGTGATGATCTGGGAGAGCATGCGGATAGCGTCTTTGCGTCAAACCTTCTTCCTATGCCGAGTGAGTTCTCGTACGACAAGGCGACCTACGAGGAGTTCTTGGCAGCGCGGTTAAAGCTGATGCGTAGCCTAGTCTCGAAACTCTGCGACGGCGGCTAATCACATATCACTCGGACAAGTGTCCGCTGCATGTCCGATCGCCACGTCGCGATTCGTCGCGGAATGGCGGCTCGCGCTCGCAGATCGGACATTGTCCGGCGTCGCCTGAAAGACTGCAATGTGTCGGGAATGGCCGATCATAAAAAAGTCGGCGTAGGTTTCAGCGTAATTTTCTGATCGAGGCCTTGTCATATAAGGCGAAAAGGCCTCTGCATCATCGGCGTATGCTGCGCGGCGGCCGTTGCCGCTGCGTCGGAGGAGGCGTCGATTTGGGTGGCCATCTTGCGGATATCTGTCTGCGTGTACGGAATTGGGTGAGAGTTTACCTTGTCGCGCCGGCGCGCGAAGCTGGCCGGACGGCCAATGTATCGTCTCGGTGGCGATCCGCACGTGTCGCACGCGCCGTTTGACGGCTCGGCGACGTGTTTCGCAGAAGGCCGGCCGTCGCGGCAAGCGATATCGAAATTCGGTATCGAACCCATCTCGCGCTCGATCGGCGCGATACGGTTCGCTCGGGCATTCGCCCGCGCATATCGAATCGATGCATCGGGCGCTTGTCGCGTATCTGCGCATGGCAAAGTCTTCAAACGACGCATTGCACGCGCGGATCGGCGACGCTGGTCGTGGGGCGCGAATTAAAAGACGCCATGGCGTCATGCAAACAAAATTCACTATCGCACTATTCAATGATTTATTTTTTTGTGGAAATAAAATCTTTGCATGATGAAGTTCATATTGCTTGTTTTGTAATCGATGATGCCGAATCCTATCGAGTGGCGGGTTGGATAAATTAATACCATTTGTTTTGATGGCGGGGAGGTAATAGTCTCCGTCGAGTGCCAAATTCGAATGAATTTGAAAATCCATGATCGGTTTCGGTGCATGTGTCGAGGTGATGAAAATGGCTGATCGACGCATTGAATAAAGAGGGGGTTGTACGGCGTCGGCCGAGAAGAACCCGGAATGTGACGTTGTTGGAATCTCTTCCTGAAGAAGATAATCGTTTCGAGTAGCGATGTCCGCCGATCGGCTTGAATGGCCGACACGACGCGGCAGTCGCGGAAGTCGGGGAAGTAGCGGGAAAAAAGCGGACGGCATCGAACGATGCGACGCCGTCGCGGAGATCAGTAACATCCCGTGAAAAAGGGGACTCGTGATGTCTCGTCAAATCTTGTCGGCTTGGCCGGGGTTGGGCTCGATGCGTGTGTATGCGTCGGTTTGCTTTGTGCGCCGTCACGCCACGTTGAGAGATTCATGATTTTTTGATGATCGATGCGCGTTGTGCCCGCCGTCGATGCGGCCGCTGACGCGAATCTCCCCGTTCGAATCCATTGCATGCGCGTTGCGCTCCACGAAGCCGGGGCGTCAGGCGCCGTGTCCGCTTGTTTCGAATGTGGCGCGTGAGAATCGGCCGGCGGCGCATATTCGGATGTCCGAATGTTGTTGGAGTTGAGCAGACGTTGTGAAAGGGTGCATGCAGCCATGCTTTTCAATCGCCAATCCTTCTTGTTTAGGAGAATGAAATGAAAAAGACTTTTGCCGCAGCCGTTTCCGCCGTACTTCTGGCCTCGTCCTATGCGCACGCCGACACGTTGTGCACGTCCGGTACGATCACCAAGCTCGTCGTCGACAATACCGGCGTCATGGAGGTGACCGTCGGCAGCCTCGCGTATCGGAACGGAAACAAGGATACCTATTCGATCATCACGTCGGCGTTCCTCGCGAACAAGCAGTTATATATCTACGCGCCCAATTGCCAGCCGGATTCGACGATGGGGAGCTTCGCCGTGCGGTAACGCGGGCCGCATACGCGGGCGAGGAGCGCGCGACGTTCTTCGTTCGCGTCGTGAAGTCGCCTGATGGTTCGCGCTTTCGCGATGAAGAAGCGCGCGCTTGCGCGTTTCTTCTCGAAATCGGCGGGATGGCGCACGCCGGCGCGTTCGCGCAGGCCGGAAATGAAACGGCCCGCGGCGCTTCGAGCGCCGCGGGCCGCCGGAGCTTGCCCGCCGCCGCGATCGGCGTCACGCGGGCGGGGGAGTCGAGCCGCTCATTCGTCCGCCGGCCGCGTATGCGTATAGCGGTTCAGGATCGGAATCATTTGCGCATAGATCTTCGGATTCGCAGCGACGATCTCGCGCCGGTGCAGGAAATCGGAGTCGCCCGTGTAATTGCCGACGAGGCCGCCCGCCTCGGTGATGAGCAGGCTGCCCGCCGCGACGTCCCACACGTTGATGCCTTGCTCGAAGAAGCCGTCGAGACGGCCCGCCGCGACGTTCGCAAGATCGAGCGCGGCCGCGCCCGGACGGCGCAACCCGGTGCACGCCTGCGTCATCTCGGTGAAGAGGCGCGAGTAGGCGTCGAGGCCGTCTTTTTCGCGGAACGGAAAGCCCGTGCCGACCAGCGCGTCCGCGAGGCGGTCGCGCCGTCCGACGCGGATGCGCCGATCGTTCAGGTACGCGCCGCGGCCGCGCGTCGCGGTGAAGAGGTCGTTGTGGTTCGGGTCGTAGACCACCGCCTGCGTGACGACGCCCTTGTGCGCGAGCGCGATCGACACGCAGTAGTACGGAAAGCCGTGAATGAAGTTCGTCGTGCCGTCGAGCGGATCGATGATCCACTGGAATTCGGATTCGTCGCCCGACTTGCCGGACTCTTCGGCGAGGATCGCGTGATCGGGATAGGCGGTCTTCAGCGTTTCGATGATCGCGTCTTCCGCCGCCTTGTCGACTTCCGTCACGAAATCGTTCTGCTGCTTCTTGCGAATCTCGATCAGATCGAGATCGAGCGATGCGCGATTGATGATCTGTCCGGCGCGGCGAGCCGCCTTGACAGCGATGTTGAGCATGGGATGCATGAGCCTGAATCCTGAAGCCGGCGACGCGAGGCCGCCACGAGGGTGATCGAACCAGCGAAGCGGCGCCGCGCGCGCGGGAGGGCGGCAGGCGGGCGTTTCGCCGACGGAAGACGAATTGGCAAAGAGCGGGTGCAGCGGGTGCGGGCCGAACAGCGCGAGCGCCGCATGCAAAAACGCGATTTTACCCGACTCGCGGCAGTTTTTTGCGAAACGGTCGCGCATACCGTTCGATCGTCCGTTCGGACGAGTGGGTTTGCCGGCGAGTTGGCGATACCATACCGGCATCCTGATCAGTCGAATGAACGCTTTGGAATCTCAGCAGAAACCGTCCGCGCCGTCCGGCGGCGCGGCCACATCCCGTCCGGCGCGGGCCGCGCGCGGCGGATTCACGTCGACGCGCTTCGTGCTCATCGAGCCGAGCCACCCCGGCAACGTCGGCGCGGCGGCGCGCGCGCTGAAGACGATGGGCTTTTCGCGCCTCGTGCTCGTCGCGCCGCGCGTGCCGCGCGTGCAGAGCGATCCGGAGGCGCTCGCGATGGCGAGCGGCGCCGACGACGTGCTCGCGTCCGCGCACGTCGTGCCGACGCTCGCCGACGCGCTGAACGGCGTGCAATGGTCGCTCGGGCTCACCGCGCGTTCGCGCGAGTACGGGCCGCCGCGGCTCGCGCCCCGCGCGGCGGCCGCAAGCGCGCTCCAGCAGGTGCGCACGGGCGACATCGCGCTCGTGTTCGGCAACGAGCGCACCGGCCTGTCGAACGAGCACGTCGAGCGCTGCAGCGCGATCGCGCACATTCCGGCAAACCCCGCATACAGCTCGCTCAATCTCGCGCAGGCGGTGCAGGTGCTCGCGTACGAGCTGCGCGTCGCGCTGCTCGAAGACGACGAGTCCGCCGCGCCGCCGGACGCCGCGTTCGGCACGCTCGCGCAAAGCGACGAGATCGAGCGGATGTTCGTTCATCTCGAAAATGCGCTGATCGCGCTCGATTTCCTCGATCCGCGCAATCCAAAGAAGCTGATGTCGCGGTTGCGGCGGCTCTTTGCGCGAACGGGGATCGAACGCGAGGAAGTGAACATCGTTCGCGGGATCGCGAAGCACATCCTGCTGAAGGCGGGCGGTGCGGACGCGCGCGCGGGCGCTTCGGGCGACGGCGAAAGCGGCCCGGGCGATGCGGACTATTCCGGCCGCGACACCGGGCGGGACGACTGACGCGGCGCGGCCCCGCGGCCGGCCATACCCGCGGCCGCAGCAGGGAGAACGCGGCGCCTGCTGCGCGTTCGCGGCGGCGACTCTACAATCGTCCTCGTGTCATAAGCAAAGCTGTCAAAACGATAATGCAACGACAGCGCGATAACGGCTCCGCCCGGCGGCCGCGCACCGGGCTTCCTTCTTCCATCGTCACCACCATGTTCACGAGACTTCGCGAAGACGTCGTTACGATCCGTGAGCGCGATCCCGCCGCCCGCAGCGCCTGGGAAGTGCTCACGTGCTATCCGGGGCTGCACGCGCTCGTGTTTCACCGGATCGCGCACGCGTGCTGGCGTTCCGGCTGGCGCTGGCTCGGCCGGTTCGTGTCGCAGGTCGGCCGCTTCCTGACCGGCATCGAAATCCACCCGGGGGCGACGCTCGGCCGGCGCGTGTTCATCGATCACGGGATGGGCGTCGTGATCGGCGAGACGGCCGTTGTCGGCGACGACTGCACGATCTACCAGGGCGTGACGCTCGGCGGCACGTCGCTCACGCGCGGCGCGAAGCGTCACCCGACGCTCGAGCGCGGCGTGATCGTCGGTGCGGGCGCGAAGGTGCTGGGCGGCTTTACGGTCGGCGCGGGCGCGAAGATCGGCTCGAATGCGGTCGTCGTGAAGCCGGTGCCGGCGGGCGGTACTGCGGTCGGCAATCCGGCGCGGGTCGTCGTGCCCGCCGATGCGAAACGCACGCCCGAGCGCGCGGCGTTCTGCGCGTACGGAATCACGCCAAACGCCGACGATCCGATGTCGCTCGCGATTCACGGCCTCATCGATCATGCGGCAAAGGAGGCGCAGCGCGTCGACGAAATCGTTGTCGCGCTTGAGCGTCTGGGCGCGCACCTGGATGCGCTGCAAGGCTCGGACGGCGCGCGACTCGATTTGCGTCGCCTGTCCGCCGCGTTCGAGGGCCGAGCGCTGGACGGGAAGGCGGCCGAGCGCTGAGCGGGAGCGCGCGGGTCGCGTTCGCCCGGCCGGCACGCCCGGCTGCGGCCGCCTGGTGGGCTTTTGAAAGCCCGGCCTCTTGAAAGCGCGCAACGCTCAATCGAGCGGCCGTGCGCGTATCCCTTCTGCGTCGATGCACAGATAGCCGCCGCGTCGCGGCCCGTGGTCCAGCTCCCAATCCGGCAGTACCCAGCGCACGCCGCCCGCCTCGACATGCCGCGCCGGTTTGTGCGTGTGCCCGTGGATGATCGTGCGCGCGCCGCTGCGCCTGAAGAGCGCGGCGATGCCCTTGCGCGTCACGTCGTAGCGCGGCGATGCGGGGCGCATCCGGCCGGATTCGCTCGATGCGCGCATCCGTTCGGCGAGCGCGCGGCGCCACGCGAACGGGCATGCGAGAAAGAGCCGCTGCGCCATGCCGTTGCGCGCGAAGCGGCGAAACCACTGGTAGCCGCGATCGGCCGTGCACTGCGCATCGCCGTGCGCGAGCGCGATGCGGTTGCCGAACGCGACGACGACGGACGGATCCGGAATCAGGAGCGCGCCCGCCGCCTTCATGAAGCGCTTGCCGAGCAGGAAGTCGCGATTGCCGCGCATCACGTAGAGCGCGATGCCGCGTTCGGAGAACGTGTGCAGCAATTCCGCCATCCGTGCGGCGAACGGATCGTGATCGAGGATGTCGTCGCCGATCCAGTATTCGAACAGATCGCCGAGGATGAACACCGAATCCGCACTGTCGGCCGTCACGCGCACGAAGTGCTCGAACGCGGCGACCGTGTGCGGAATCGCGTCGCTCAGATGCAGATCGGAGACGAACAGGAACGGGCGCGCCGCGTGCGCGAGCACGCGCTCGCCCGGCACGCCCGCAAACACGCTTCGCGGCGGTGTTTCCTGCAACATCCCGATGCCTCGTCGCGCCGTCTTCAGACCACGACAGCCTTCTCGATCACGACGTCGTCGTTCGGCACGTCCTGATGGAAGCCCTTGCTGCCCGTCTTGACGGCTTTGATCTTGTCGACGATATCCTGGCCCTCGACGACCTTGCCGAACACCGCGTAGCCCCAGCCCTGCGGCGTCGGCGACGAGTGGTTCAGGAAGTCGTTGTCGTTCACGTTGATGAAGAACTGCGCGGTCGCCGAGTGCGGATCGTTCGTGCGCGCCATCGCGATCGTATACGTGTCGTTCTTCAGGCCGTTGTTCGCTTCGTTTGTGATCGGCGCGTCGGTCGGCTTTTGCTTCAGGCCCGGCTCGAAGCCGCCGCCCTGGATCATGAAGCCGTTGATCACGCGGTGGAAGATCGTGCCGTCGTAGTGGCCCTTCTTCACGTAGTTCAGGAAGTTCTCGACCGTCTTCGGCGCCTTCGCCTCGTCGAGTTCGAGCTTGATGACGCCGTGGTTCGTATGCAGTTCGATCATGATGAATTCCTTCGATGGATGGGGTTTAAACGGCGCGCGGCCGCTCGGGACGACGCGGCCGCGCGAAAGAGTCTGGCTGGCTTATTTCGAGACGATCGTCGCCGATTCGATCACGATCGGCTTTTCCGGCACGTCGCGCATCGGGCCGCGCACCGTCGTCGTCGTGGCCTCGATCTTCTTCACGACGTCCATGCCCGACACGACCTTGCCGAACACCGCGTAGCCGTTGCCGTCCGGATTCGGATAGTCGAGGCTCGCGTTGTCGACGGTGTTGATGAAGAACTGCGCGGTCGCCGAGTTCGGATCGCTCGTGCGCGCCATCGCGATCGTGCCCGTCGCGTTCTTCAGGCCGTTCTTGCTCTCGAGCGGGATCGGCGCGCGGGTCGGCTTTTCGTCGAAGTTCGTCTTGTAGCCGCCGCCCTGGATCATGAAGCCCTTGATCACGCGATGGAAGATCGTGCCGTTGTACTGGCCCGCCTTCACGTAATCGAGGAAGTTGGCGACGGTCTTCGGCGCCTTCTCCGGATACAGCTCGATGCGGATGTCGCCCTGCGTGGTCTTCATCTGCACGACGGGGTGCGTCGCGGCCGATTGCGCGAACGCGGGGGCGGTCGCGAGGAGGGCGGCGCTGCCGAGCGCCAGCAACAGACGTTTCATAACGGTCCTCTGGGTGGGTGAAGGAAAGACGCGGCGGCCGCCGCGCGTCATTGCGTCATTGGGACGGCGCGACGTAAGGCGGCATCGCGAGCGTGCCGCTCGGCCCGCCGAACTGGAACGTCGGAGAGAGCGGCAGCGTGGTCGTCGTCACGTTCGCGGCCGCCCGGGCCGAATAGTCGCGCGCGGCCGGCGCCTGCGCGGCCGCCGATTTCGTCTTCGGCGGCGTGATGATCTTCTGCAGATCCGACAGGCGCTGCGCGGTCGCGCCCGTCGTGCGGCCGAGCGACTGCGCGCGTTTGTACGACTCGGCCGCGAGGCGCAGGTAGAGATCGCCGAGGTTCTCGTACGCGAGACCGTAGTTCGGGTTCGCGTGCGTCGCCGTGACGAGCGCGCTGCGCGCGTCGTCGTAGCGGCCGTGCTTCGCGTAGAGCGCCGCCAGGTTGTTGTAGGGTTCCGGCAGTTCCGGATAGGCCTGCGTCAGCTCGACGAACTGCTTGATCGCGTCGTCGTCGCGGTTCAGCCGCGCGAGCACGGTGCCGCGCTTGAACTGCGCCTGCACGTCGCGCGGGTTCGACGCGATGCGCGCGTCGAGTTGCGCGAGCGCCTGCGCCCAGTTGCGATTCGCGATCGACGCGTCGATTTCCGGCGTGCCGTCGGTGGGGGCGGGCGCTTTCTGCGCAAGGGCCGCCGCGCCCGGAAAGAGCGCGAGCGCGGCGCTCACGGCGGCGGTCGCAACAAGGGTCGCAGCGCTCGGCGCGCGGCCGCGGGAAGGTTTCATAGGCTCAAATCGGAATGTTATACTCCGACCCATTCTAACAAAACGTCCGCGCGTTCCGGCGAGCCGCGGACAGTCTTTGCCTCTCGTGGCCGTCACCGCTTCGCTTGCGGATCGATCGCCGCATGTCATCCGAGGAAGCGCACGGCACGCGGCCCAGCCAGAAGTCCGGCCGGGTGCCGCATGCACGGCGGGCATCGCCAGGCGGTTTCCCTCGGCTCACTTTCGTCTCTATGGAATCACTGCGCATCTACAACACGCTCGCGCGTGACAAGCAAGTCTTCGTGCCGCGGCAGCCCGGCGAAGTGCGGATGTACGTCTGCGGGATCACCGTCTATGACTATTGCCATATCGGCCATGCGCGGATGGTGGTCGTGTTCGACGTCGTCCAGCGCTGGTTGCGCGCGGCCGGCTATCGCGTGACGTACGTGCGCAACATCACCGACATCGACGACAAGATCATCCGCCGCGCGGTCGAGAACGGCGAGACGATCCAGTCGCTCACGAGCCGCTTCACCCGCGCGATGAACGCGGATTTTGACGCGCTCGGCGTCGAGCGGCCGGACATCGAGCCGCGCGCGACCGATTTCATCCCGCAGATGCTCGGGATGATCGAGAAGCTCGAGGCGAACGGCTACGCGTACCAGGCGAAGGACGGCGACGTCAATTACTCGGTCCGCAAGTTCGCGAACTACGGCAAGCTGTCCGGCAAGTCGCTCGAGGACTTGCGCGCGGGCGAGCGCGTCGCCGCGAACGACGCGAAGGAAGATCCGCTCGATTTCGTGCTGTGGAAGCGCGCGAAGCCGCAGGATCCGGCCGGCGCGTCGTGGGAATCGAAGTACGGCGCGGGCCGTCCGGGCTGGCACATCGAATGCTCGGCGATGGGCTGCACGCTGCTCGGCGAGCACTTCGACATCCACGGCGGCGGCCAGGACCTGCAGTTCCCGCACCACGAGAACGAGATCGCGCAAAGCGAGGGCGCGACCGGACAAACTTTCGTCAATTATTGGATGCACAACGGTTTCGTGCAGGTCGATAGTGAGAAGATGTCGAAGTCGCTCGGCAACTTCTTCACGATCCGCGAAGTGCTGGAGAAGTTCGATGCCGAAGTCGTGCGCTTCTTCATCGTTCGCACCCACTATCGTTCGCCGCTCAATTACAGCGACGTTCATCTCGACGACGCGCGCGCGTCGCTCACGCGTCTTTACACGGCGCTGAAGGATGCGACGCCGGATGTGGCGCCGCTCGACTGGAGCGAGGCGCACGCGCGGCGTTTTGCGGCCGCGATGAACGACGACTTCAACACGGCGGTCGCGGTGGCCGTGCTGTTCGAGCTCGCGACCGAGGTGAACCGCACGCGCGAGCCGGCGCTCGCGCGCCAGCTCAAGCGGCTCGCGGGCGTGCTCGGCCTGCTCGGCCGCGAGCCGCGCGAGTTCCTGCAGCAAGCGGCGGGCGCCGCGCGCGCGGGCGCGCTCGAGCCGGAAGAGATCGAAGCGAAGATCGCCGCGCGCGTCGCGGCGAAGCAGGCGAAGAACTATGCCGAAGCGGACCGGATCCGCGCGGAACTGCTCGAAGCCGGGATCGCACTTGAAGACAAACCGGGCGGATCGACCGAGTGGCGTCGCGTATGAGCGCGCATGGTCTGTCCCGCTGATCGATTCGCCAGGTAGGAGGCTAGATGGCAACGGCCAGAAAAGCGCCGGCTAAGCGCGCGGCGACGCAGCCGCCGATTGCGGCCAAGCGGGCCGGCGCGCGTGCGCCGGCGGTGCACAAGGCGGGCGCGAAGCGCGCGGCGCCGAACGGCGCGGCCAACGGCGCCGCGCACAAGCCGAGCTTGCGCACGGCGGCTGCGAAGTCGGCGCGCGCGAAGGTCGATGGCGAGCGCGTCGCCGACGCATTGCCGCGCGAGGCCGCCGTAACCGCGGCGGAGCCCGCCGCGCGCAAGGCGCGCGTATCGGAGGCAGCCGTGCCCGTGCAGCTCTCCGACGCCGAGACGGTCGCGCGTCCGCCATACTGGGACAAGGCGTGCGCCGATCTCGTCAAGCGCGACCGGATTCTCAAGAAGCTGATCCCGAAGTTCGGTCCCGCGCATCTCGTCAAGCGCGGCGACTCGTTCGTCACGCTCGCGCGCTCGGTGGTCGGCCAGCAGATCTCGGTCGCCGCCGCGCAATCGGTTTGGGTCAAGATCGAGACCGTGTGCCCGAAGCTCGCGCCGCCGCAGATCATCAAGCTCGGCCAGGAAAAGCTGATCGCGTGCGGCCTGTCGAAGCGCAAGTCCGAATATATTCTCGATCTCGCCCGGCACTTCGTGTCGGGCGCGCTTCACGTCGACAAATGGGCGACGATGGACGACGAGGGCGTGATCGCCGAACTCACGCAGATTCGCGGGATCGGCCGCTGGACGGCCGAGATGTTCCTGATCTTCAACCTGTCGCGGCCGGACGTGCTGCCGCTCGACGATCTGGGGCTCATTCGCGCGATCAGCGTCAATTATTTCAGCGGCGAGCCCGTCACGCGCAGCGAGGCGCGCGAGGTGGCGGCGAATTGGGAGCCGTGGCGGACGGTCGCCACCTGGTACATGTGGCGCAGTCTCGATCCGCTGACCGCCGTTAACTGATCAAAGCTATTGCTTTTCGCCAATCGATAGTTGCGGCCCGGTCTTGCGTCCGGCGGGCGCGGTTAGAATACGCGCTGCCGCAAGATTCAAGGATTTCAGACACATGAAGACCACCTTTCTGGATTTCGAACAGCCGATCGCCGAGCTCGAGGCGAAAATCGAGGAACTGCGCTTCGTGCAGGACGATTCGGCTGTCGACATTTCGGAAGAGATCGAGCGGCTGTCGAAAAAGAGCCAGCAGCTCACGAAGGATCTGTACGCGAACCTGACGCCTTGGCAGGTGTCGCAGATCGCGCGCCATCCGCAGCGGCCGTATACGCTCGATTACGTGAGCGAGCTCTTCACCGATTTCCATGAGCTGCACGGCGACCGCGCGTTCGCGGACGACCAGTCGATCGTCGGCGGCCTCGCCCGCTTCAACGGCCATGCGTGCATGGTGATCGGCCACCAGAAAGGCCGCGACACGAAGGAGCGCGCCGCACGCAATTTCGGGATGCCGCGCCCGGAGGGCTATCGGAAGGCGGAGCGCCTGATGCGCGTCGCCGAAAAGTTCGGGCTGCCGATCTTCACGTTCGTCGACACGCCGGGCGCGTATCCGGGCGTCGGCGCGGAAGAGCGCGGCCAGTCGGAGGCGATCGGCCACAATCTGTACGTGATGGCCGAGCTGAAGACGCCGATCATCGCGACGGTGATCGGCGAGGGCGGCTCGGGCGGCGCGCTCGCGATCGCGGTTGCCGATACGGTGACGATGCTGCAGTTCTCGACGTACTCGGTGATCTCGCCGGAAGGGTGCGCGTCGATCCTGTGGAAGAGCGCCGCGAAGGCGCCGGAAGCGGCCGAGGCGCTCGGCCTGACCGCGCATCGGCTGAAGGCGCTCGGCCTCGTCGACAAGATCGTCAACGAGCCGCTCGGCGGCGCGCATCGCGATCCGAAGGGAATGGCCGCGCTGCTGCGCCGCGCGCTCGGCGATTCGCTGCGCCAGTTCCAGGGCATGAGTGTCGATGCGCTGCGCGAGCGCCGCTTCGGACGTCTGATGGCCTACGGCAAGTTCAAGGAAACGACGCCGCGCGCGTGAGCGCCGGGCCGTCGACTCACGAGGCGCGCCGCGCCTTCCCGCCGTGATTCCCCCGCATGAATTTTCCGCCGATCGCGTCGTGCTCGACGCGATCGGCGTCGCATTGTCCACGCTGCCCGACGATGCGCCGATCGCGATCGCGTATAGCGGCGGCCTCGATTCGACCGTGCTGCTGCACGCGGCCGCGCGCGTCGCGGGCGCCGGGCGCTGCATCGCGCTGCATGTTCACCACGGCCTGAGCGCGAACGCCGACGCGTGGCTCGCGCATTGCGCGGAAACGGCGGAAGCGCTCGGCGTGCGGTTCGACGCGGCGCGCGTCGACGTGCCGTGCGCGAGCGGGCAGGGCGTCGAAGCGAGCGCGCGCGAGGTGCGCTATCGCGCGCTCGAGACGATGTGCGCGCGGCACGGCGCGCGCACGCTGTGGCTCGCGCAGCATGCGGACGATCAGGCGGAGACGGTGCTGCTGCAACTGTTGCGCGGCGCGGGCATCGCGGGGCTGGCGGCGATGGCGCCGCAGTACCGGCCGGCGCCTGCCGACGTCGTGCGCGTGCGGCCGCTGCTGCACCTGCTGCGTGCGCAGCTCGAGCGCTACGCGCAGCAGCATGCGCTGCGCTGGATTGACGACGAATCGAATGCGGATACGCGCTATGCGCGCAATGCGCTGCGCGTCGACGTGCTGCCCGCGCTTGCGCCGCACTTTCCGGGCTTTCGCGATGCGCTCGGCCGCACGGCGCAGCATGCGGCGGCGGCCCAGCGTCTGCTCGACGATCTCGCCGCGATCGATCTGCGCGCGGTCGCGCGCGACGACGCTCGCGTGTTGTCGCGTGATGCGCTCGTCGCGCTCGACGACGAGCGCGGCGCGAATCTGCTGCGCTACTGGATGCGCTCGCTCGGGCTGCCGGGCGCGTCGGCCGCGCGCCTTGCCGAGATGATGAAGCAGTTGCGCGCGGCGCGCGACGCGCATGCGCTGCGCGTCGATCATGCGGGATGGCGTCTGCGTCTCTATCGCGACGATGTTCAATGGGAAGCGGGTGACGGCGGCGCATCGCCAGCGGCGCGAACCGCGCGCGCCGCCGCGGCTGACGATGACGCCCGCGACGACGCGGCCGATGCCGCGGGCGCCGCGCGGCGGCCGGAATGCGTGCTCGCGTGGCGGGGGCAGGCGGTGTGGCGCCTGCCTGAATGGCGCGGCACCTTCGTGTTCAGCCCGGCGGCGGCGCACGAGCACGATGCGGTGCCGGAGGCGCTGCTCGCGGCCGCCGACCTGCGCGCCTGCGCGCGCGCGGGCGGCGAGCGGATGCGCACGTGGCGGGGCGGCCCTGGGCGCACGCTGAAGAATCTGTTCCAGGAGCGCGGCGTGCCCGCGTGGCAGCGCGACGTGCCGCTGTTGTACGCGGGCGAGCGGCTGCTGTTCGTGCCGCGCATCGGCGTGAACCGCGCGGTGCACGACGGTGCCGATACGCCGGGTGGCTGGCGGCGCATCGAATGGCGGCCGGACATGCTGATCGCTTGAACGGCGCATCCGGCGCGCATCGCGGCGGATGCGCATCCCGTGTCGGCGGAAAAAGATTGCGATCCGGCCTGCCGACGTCCGCTCGGCTTGTCAAGCAGCCGTCGATCGGGTACGCTCAAGTGTTTGCTCGGCTCGACTTTCGAGCGTTTTGTGCAGGTTTTCCGCGTGACGTACCCGGTTTGCGCGGCCTGATCCGCCTTCTCCGGGCAAATCGCCACGCCCGCGTGCTGCGCCCCAGCCGTTCTTCCCGTCGTCCGTCCACAGCCACAAGCCGCGTGACCGAACGGCACCGCGGTCTGTCCAGTACGCCCGTGCGGCCCTTCTCCAGTTCTGAACGACAATGGCACTCATCGTACATAAATACGGCGGCACTTCGATGGGCTCGGTCGAGCGCATCAAGAACGTCGCGAAACGCGTCGCAAAATGGCATCAGGCCGGACACCAGATGGTGGTCGTGCCTTCCGCGATGTCCGGCGAAACGAACCGTCTGCTCGGTCTCGCGAAAGAGATCTCGAGCCAGCCGAGCCCGCGCGAACTCGACGTGATCGCGTCGACGGGCGAGCAGGTCAGCGTCGGCCTCTTGTCGATCGCGATGCAGGAAATCGGCGTCGAGGCGGTGAGCTACGCCGGCTGGCAGGTGCCCATCAAGACCGACAGCGCGTACACGAAGGCGCGCATTCATTCGATCGACGACGAGCGCGTGCGCCGCGATCTCGAAGCGGGCAAGGTCGTCATCATCACGGGTTTTCAGGGCGTCGATCCGAGCGGCCACATCACGACGCTCGGCCGCGGCGGCTCGGACACGTCGGCGGTCGCGGTCGCGGCGGCGCTCGAGGCGGACGAATGCCTGATCTACACGGACGTCGACGGGGTGTACACGACCGATCCGCGCGTCGTCGAAGAGGCGCGCCGGCTCGATAGCGTGACCTTCGAGGAAATGCTGGAAATGGCGAGCCTCGGCTCGAAGGTGCTGCAGATCCGCTCGGTCGAGTTCGCGGGCAAGTACCGCGTGAAGACGCGCGTGCTGTCGAGCCTCACCGATCCGCAGATTCCGCTCGACGAAGAGATGCGCTCGGGCACCCTGATTACTTTTGAAGAAGACGAGACCATGGAAAAGGCAGTCATTTCCGGCATTGCGTTCCAGCGCGACGAAGCGCGCATTGCGGTGATGGGCGTGCCCGACAAGCCGGGCATCGCATATCAGATCCTCGGCCCCGTCGCGGACGCGAACATCGACGTCGACATGATCATCCAGAACCAGAGCGTCGAAGGGAAAACCGACTTCACGTTCACGGTCGGCCGCGGCGACTACCAGAAGGCGATGGACATCCTGACGAACCAGGTGAAGGGCCACGTGAACGCCGAGCAGGTGCTGGGCGACCCGAAGGTGTCGAAGGTATCGGTGGTCGGCGTCGGGATGCGTTCGCACGTCGGCGTGGCGAGCACGATGTTCCGCACGCTGTCGGAGGAGGGCATCAACATCCAGATGATCTCGACGTCCGAAATCAAGATTTCGGTGCTGATCGACGAGAAATACATGGAATTGGCGGTGCGCGCGCTGCACAAGGCATTCGAACTCGACCAGGCGTGACGAAATTTCCGTGACGCGCTGAACAAAATGCGTCGCGGAAATTGACCTTGGCCCCGTAACCCTATAGAATCTTGGTTTCGTCGCGCTGCCTCCCTGGCGCGAGCGAAGGTTTGGGAGACGTGGCCGAGAGGTCGAAGGCACTCCCCTGCTAAGGGAGCATCTGGGCCAAAACCTGGATCGAGGGTTCGAATCCCTCCGTCTCCGCCAGTAGGCGTCTAAGCAGGATTCTCCGGGATTCTGCGACACACCCCCGAAGCCTTGCAGCAGCAGGGTTTCGGGGGTTTTTATTTTCTTGCTTGGTCCTGCATCAACTCGCACAATCTAGCCATCAAACGGGGGTTGAAACGGGGGTTGGGAATGGCGAGGCAATTACATCGACTGACGGCGCTACAGATCGGGAAACTGGTCGAGCCGGGACACTATCCGGACGGCGGCGGCCTGTATTTCCAGATCACGCAGACCGGCGCTCGATCGTGGATCTTCCGTTATCAATTGTACGGCCGCGAGCGGGCTATGGGGCTCGGTGCCCTCTCGCAGGTTTCACTCGCCGCAGCGCGCGCGGAGGCGGTGAAGTGCCGCGAGCTTCTGAAGGCCAAGATCGACCCGATAGACGCCCGTGACCGCGAGCAGCAGCGACACGCCGCCGAAAGCATTCAAGGTCGTACGTTCCGCGAGGCGGCCGAAGACTACATCGATAAGCAGAAAGGCGGCTGGAAGAGCGCCAAGCATGCGCAACAATGGCGAAACACGCTCGCGACCCATGCTTATCCGGTGATCGGTAAAACCGATGTGCGAGATGTTGACACTTCCATGATCGTCGCGGTGCTGCACAAGATCTGGATCAGCAAACGGGAAACCGCCTCTCGCGTGCGCGGCCGCATCGAATCAATCCTTGACGCCGAGAAGGCGTATGGACGGCGCGAGGGCGAGAATCCCGCGCGCTGGCGCGGCCACCTCGACAAGCTCCTGCCGAAACAGAACAAGCGAAAGAAGGTAAAGCATCATCCGGCTTTGCCCTGGGGCGAACTTCCAGAATTCATTCGCAAGCTTGAGACGCGCGCCGCGCGCTCGGCGCACATGCTGCATCTGCTAATTCTGACATGCGTGCGCACGAATGAGATGCTGCTGGCCCGGCCGGAAGAGTTCGATCTGCGCCGCAAGGTCTGGACGATCCCCGGCGACCGCATGAAGATGGGATTGCCGCTGCGCGTGGCGCTATCTGATAAGGCAGTCGAGCTCGTGCGCGCTGCGCTGCCGGGGGCGAAATACGGCTACCTGTTCCCAGGATTCAAGAAGGATCGTCCGCTATCGAACATGGCGATGCTCAACCTGCTCGACGGCATGGGATACGGCGCCGTGACCGTGCACGGGTTCCGCTCAACGTTTCGGGACTGGGTAGCAGACTGCACCGAGTATCCGGGGGACCTAGCCGAGGCTGCGCTCGCGCATGCCATCGAAAACGAGACGGAGGCGGCATACCGTCGCGGCGATATGCTCGAGCGGCGCCGGACGATGATGGAACACTGGTCGCGGTACTGCGCGGGCGAAATTGCGACCGTTCTGCCGCTCACGCCGGCTCAGGCTCCTGCTCAGTCTGCGGGATGATCGGGAGGGTCTTTCCGGCCTTCTCAGCCAGCCATGCGTCGATATCGCTCTCGATCCAGGCATTGCGGTTCGGCAGGATCTGGAAAGGCTTCGGAAACTTGCCTTCGGCGATCATGCGATAGATCGTCGAGCGTCCCAGGTCGACCTTGTCCACCAGTTTTTCGATTCCGATCGCTTTCATGCCTTGCACTCCATGTCATACAGTTCAAGCTTGATCTTCATCCTACTTCCCCTTCGAACACCAAGTGGCGTTCGGCAAATCTTTCCCGTAATACAGTCTGAAGTGCCCAATCCCTAGCATGCCGAGTAGTGATAAAGCGGCCACCCAAATTCCTAGTGCGGTGAAGATTTTCATTTATGTTCTCCCTCAATAGCAGGGGTGCGTCTGGTCGTCATAGTTGTCATCCCATCGCATTGAGCTCGGCCAAAAAAGCCGCGACGAATTTCTGTTCCTCACTAGTCCACGTCTCCGGTTTTTTCGCGCTGATCCGAAGAAGTCGGTCGCGCAATTCGCCGACTTTATGTTCGGGGCAGAAATGTGCCTGAGCGGGTAGATAGCCGTGAAACCAATCCCATACAGAGGCGGCAGGCGTCATTTTCTCGGGGCAGCGCTTCCCGCAGACCAGACATTTTTCGGGGAATCGCTTATGTGGCGCTCTCTTCTTCACGATCCTTCTCCCTGTCGTTGCGCGAGTGCGTCGAGCAAGTCATCAATAGACTTCTCCTCCTGATTGACCTGATACCGAAGCTCCGCAAGTTGCTGGAGGTTGATTTTCAGAAACGTCCGATACCGCCCCGCATCTTTCTCCGCTGCTTCTAGGCGGTCGCAAATGGCGAGAATGGTTTGCGGATCAAGTGCGGCACCTGCAATAAACGTAGTGAGGATGACTTAACGAGTATTCGTACTCGTGGATCACTCTAGATCCAATGCTCCAATTCTGACACCGTCACCACCCCTGGTTCAGCCAACGAAATCAGTTCGCGATGCACCGCTGTATCTTCACGCAAGAGCCGCCCCAGTTGCGGCAACAATGGGGGCGAGGGTGTATCACGCGATTCACGAGCGTGCTAGGCAGGAAGTAGACCGGCCGCACGATAGCCGTCGATCAATGTGTCGTAAAGGGAGACGTCCGAACGGCTCCTTGCAATGAGCTGTGCGCCAGCTACCGCAGCGAAGATGGCGCGGGCCCGTTGATCACTCCTTTTTGAGTCAACAACCTCCGCCGATGAGAGAGCCTTGCTCAGCCAAGCAATGTGCACCTCAGCGAAGGTTCGGACTTCTTTCATCACTTCATCGGGAAGGTCATCGCTTTCGGCAGCCATGAAACTGCACAAGCAGATCCGATTTGCGTTTTCCAGCGCCTTGCGGAACGTTTCGGGATAGCGGTGCAGGCAGTGCAACGGGTCCGGGGATTCGGCCTGGAGGGCTTCAAGAACCGCTGCCGAGTCCT
Organism: Burkholderia sp. MSMB1589WGS; assembly: GCF_001636105.1. NCBI lineage: Bacteria > Pseudomonadati > Pseudomonadota > Betaproteobacteria > Burkholderiales > Burkholderiaceae > Burkholderia > Burkholderia sp. MSMB1589WGS. Next base: position 546,075 of record NZ_LNJT01000007.1, on the reverse strand, counting down.
CCCAATAGCGTCGTGCCACCGCTGCACCGAGGTCGGCCTTGTTTGCGAAGTGGTGATAGATGCTAGCGGGTCTGATACCGACGTCTTCCGCGAGATCCCGAAAATTCAACCCACTGTAGCCGTGGGCCTGAGCAATCTTCGTGGCCGCCGCCAGGATCCGCTCCCTGGAGCCTGTGTTCGATTCGTTCTTCACTTGTACGGTTCTCCGCATCGACGACTCAGTGTTGACAACCCGGATTGTAACGCATATGGTAAACCTAACGAACGTTAGGTAGACAATGTCGTTCGCCACAACACAACCGCGGAAGGAAAGCCAAATGAGTGCTACTGCAACGAGCATCAATGACCATCAATTGTCGACGATGACGATTTATGACTTCCCGCAAGGGCCGTATCCGACGCGTGTTCGCATTGCGTTGGCGGAAAAGAATCTGCAATCGCGAGTGCGTTTCGTGCTGGTCGATCTGTACGCGGGCGAGCACAAGAAGCCCGAATTCATGGCGAGCAAGAATTACTCGGGCACGCTGCCGGTGCTCGAACTCGATGACGGGACCTGCATCGCCGAGTGCACAGCCATCACGGAGTACCTTGATGGACTCGATGGCGTGCCGACGCTGACTGGCATGGCGCCGCTCGAAAAAGGCGTGATCCACATGATGAGCAAGCGTGCCGAATTGGAACTGCTCGATGCGATAAGCGTGTATTTCCATCACGGAACGCCGGGCCTGGGGCCGCAGGTCGAGCTGTACCAGAACCCCGAATGGGGATTCAGGCAGCGCGACAAGGCCCTGCGCGGGATGCATTACTTCGATGCTGTTCTACGAAACCAGCCGTACGTTGCGGGCAACGAATTTTCGATGGCCGACATCACCGTAATCGGCGGCCTGGTCTTCGCTTCTATCGTCAAGCTGCCAGTGCCAGCCGAGTGCACCGCGCTGCTGGCGTGGTACGAAAGAATGCAGGAGCGGCCCAGCGTAAGTACCCAGCCGGCGTTTTCCGCACTGGCGGCCGACTGAAAAAATTTCATTCTTTCAAAGTCAGTATTCCTACCAATCGCCGAAAGATCTGCCTATTTGTTGCGGGGATTCGCGGCAGCGGCACCTCAGCGTCCATACTTTGGAGAATAATTCATGTTCGCATTACCTCAAGCAGTTCAGTCTGTTGGCATTTTCCACGGCCCGTATTACCTCAGCATTGCTGGTAATCTTGTGAAGTCGCAAGATAGCTTTGATGTAATCAACCCGGCTACTGGTGAAGTATTCGCCAAGGCTCCGGCAGCCTCAGCCGAGCAGCTTGAAGAAGCCGTCGCGGCGGCCAGGCATGCGTTCAAAGCCTGGTCTGCGCTTGGCTACGACGGGCGCCAGAAGTACCTCAACGCCTACGCCGATGCACTCGAAGTACATCGGGATGAGCTGTCACGCCTGCTGACCCTTGAACAGGGGAAGCCGCTGAAGACCATGGCGGAGCCGGAGGTCGATCAATCCATCTCGTGGATTCGTCAGATTGCCGCCCGTCGAATTCCGGTCGAGATCGTCGAGGAGACCGAAGAACATATTGTCGAGTTGCACCATACGCCGCTCGGCGTGATCGGCGCCATCACACCGTGGAATTTTCCGGTGCTGCTTGCACTTTGGAAGGTGGCGCCTGCGCTGATTACTGGCAACACCATGGTGATCAAGCCTTCGCCCTTTACTCCCTTATCAGCACACCGACTTCGCTTCGGTCCCAAGGACCGCAGTGGGTCGGCGAAATGCGTCCGCCGAGCAACGCACGGTTAGCGTGCCCAACTTCTGCGATGCAGCAGAGAACGCCAGTTTCGACGGCCTATGGCGCGACGCTGCCGCTGCGGCTCGCGCTGGCGCTGCGCGTCGCGCGCGCGATCGGCGAGCGCGCGCAGTCGAGCCGGCTCGTCAACGCATGCTATCCGGACGCATCGAACGAAGTCCTCGCGCGGCTCGGCCACGACGTGGCGTGCGGCATCGGCAACGTCGCGACGCTGGCCGCGACGTATGCCGCGCAACTGGGCGTCGAGGCGCCGCGGCGGCTGCGGATGCTCGCGCATCATCGGCAAGTCGCGGCGGCCATCGCCGGGCGGAGCCGCCTGCATCCGCCGCGGGTATGGATCGACGGCGCGGCACAGTGCACGCCGGATGCGCTGCCCGACGTGCGGCTGCCGGCCGGCCCATCGCTCGCCGGTCGCTCGATTTTCGCTCGGCCCACACACAGGTCGCGCAAGCGGTGCGGGAAAGCGTCGCGCAGGGGCGCGCGAGCCATGACGCGCTCGTCGCGCTCGATCCCGACTTCGTGTCGCGCGCGCCGCTGGATTGGGCGCGCAGCCATCGGTTTCGGCGGCGGCCCGGGCGCGGCCGATCTGAATCATGGCGTCGCGCGTGCGTGCCGTGCGGTCGCCGCCGACGAAGCCGCGTTTCGCCGCAAGCAGGACGTGTGGCGGGAAGCGGAACAAATGCGGCGGCTTGCGGCGCAGCAACTGGCGGGCGACTGATCTGGCCCGGCGCGTGACGGCTGCGGTCGCCGCCAGGCCTCAGCGATGGCTTGATCGTTTCCGTGCCTGTCGGTAATATACGCTTCGTATATAAACCGTATAAAATCGTGCGATGGGAATAGTCAAGATATCCGACGCGATGCATGAATCGCTGCGTCACGCGAGCGCCGCTCTGAGCCGGTCGATCAACGCGCAGGCGGAGCACTGGCTGCGCATCGGGATGCTCGCGGAATTGCATCCGACACTGACCTACGCGGAGATTTGCCGCCTGTTGATCGAGACTGAAATCCAGGGCGACGAAGCGACGCCGCCCGTCGACGCCGCGAGGAGTGCATGATGGTGCGTTCTCGACAGGTCCCGATCCGCACGCAAGCCGAGATCGCGATGGCGCGCCGCGCCGGCACGATGGCGGCGAAGGTGTTGAGCATGATCGCGCCGCACGTGCGGGCCGGCGTGACGACCAACGAGCTCGACCGGCTATGCCGCGAGTACATCGTCGACGTGCTGCGCGCGCGGCCCGCGAACATCGGCTATCACGGGTATCCGAAGACGATCTGCGCGTCCGTGAACCACGTGGTCTGCCACGGCATTCCGTCCGATCACGCCTTGAAGGACGGCGACATCGTCAATATCGACGTCGCGCTCGAGATGGACGGCTGGTATGGCGACACGAGCCGCATGTACTTCGTCGGCGAGCCGGCCGAGCCGGCGCGGCGTCTCGTCGACGCGACCTGCGAGGCGATGCTGGCGGGCATCGCGGCGGTGCGCCCGGGCGCGACGCTCGGCGACGTCGGCCATGCGATCCAGCGCGTCGCGCATCGCGAGGGCTTCAGCGTCGTGCGCGAGTATTGCGGCCACGGCATCGGCCGCATCTATCACGACGAGCCGCAAGTGCTCCACTACGGACGGCCGGGCACGGGGCTGCGTCTCGCGCCCGGGATGATCTTCACGATCGAGCCGATGCTCAACGCGGGGCGCGCCGAAACGCGGCAGCTCGCCGACGGCTGGACGGTCGTGACGCAGGACCGCTCGTGGTCCGCGCAGTGGGAGCATATGGTCGTCGTGACGGAAGACGGCTTCGACATCCTGACGCCCTGGCCGGATGGCGAGCCCGAGCAGTCGCCGGTCGCGGCGGAGGCCGGCGGCGCGGTCGAGCGGGGCTGAATAGACTGCGCGGGCGATGGTTTGCCCGCGCGCGTCGGGCCGCGATGCGTGCGCCGCGTGACACGTCGTTCTCGCGCGTGTCCGGCACGCCGGCGTTTGCGATGCACGCATGGACGCCGAATCCGGCGCGTGCGATGCGTCCTTCACTTCTTCTGCTGCGTGTCGCCGTCGAACGATCGTATCGTGTACGCGAGCACCGCGCGCAGCACTTCGCCGCGGCGCTCGGGCGTCGCCATCGCGCGCGCGACGAGCACCGCGCCGATCGCCGCGCAGCCGAGCGTCCACGCGGCTTCGTCGTCGTCGAGCGCGCTCGCGAGCGACGCCTGAAAGCGCTTGATCAGGTCTTCGAACATCTTGCGGGTCGCGACGTCGGCGCGCGCGATCTCCGCGCCGAGCGCGGGCACGGGGCAGCCGAGCTCCGGATGATCCGCGTGCGCGGTGCTCAGATAGCTTCGCAATGCGGCGACGAGGTCGTCCTTCGAGCGGTTCTCGACCGTCGCGAGCACCTTCGACATCTCGTGCTCGACGATCGCGTGCAGGAATTCCGGCTTCGAGCGGAATTGCGAATAGAACGCACCCGTCGTCACGCCGGCCGCCGCGGTGAGCGCATCCATGCCGGTGTTCGCGAAGCCGTTCTGCTTTGCAAGCGCGGCGCCCGCCTCGACGAGGCGCGCCCGGCTTGCCTCCTTGTGTTTCGGTGAATAACGCATGTCCGTTCCGTTTTCGAGGCTTTGTTCGATTGACGTCGATGCAAGTATAGAATAACGTCCGTTACGATAACGATCGTTATTCAATATTCACCCTTCCCCGATCCCGGCGGATGCGCCGGCAGATGGAGCGTGCGATGGCAGTCGAAAAAACCGCCTGTATTTTGTGTTCGCGCAATTGCGGCCTCGTCGTCGACGTCGTGGACGGCAAGTTCGCGAAAATCCGCGGCGACGACGATCATCCGGTTTCGAAGGGCTATCTGTGCCAGAAGGCCGCGCGTCTCGCGTACTACCAGCATCATGACGACCGCCTCACGCACCCGCTGCGCCGCGAGCCCGACGGCAGCTTCGTGCGCGTCACGTGGGACGAGGCGCTCGACGACATCGCGCAGCGCCTCGTCGCGCTGCGCGAGCGGCACGGCGGCGACGCGTTCGCGTTCATCGGCGGCGGCGGGCAGGGCAATCACGTCGGCGGCGCGTACAGCCGGCAATTGCTCGCGGCGATGCGAAGCCGCTTTGCGTACAACGCGCTCGGCCAGGAGAAGACCGGCGATTTCTGGCTCAACGGCCGACTGTTCGGCCGTCAGGATTGCCACACGACCGAGGACATCGAGCATGCGGACTACGTGCTCGTCATCGGCGCGAATCCCTATCAGGCGCACGGCATCCCGAACGCGCGCGACACGCTGCGCGAACTGAAGAAGGACCCGGACCGCACGCTCGTCGTCGTCGATCCGCGCCGCTCGGAGACGGCGAAGCTCGCCGATCTGCATCTGCAGGTGCGGCCGGGCGCGGACGCGTATCTGATGAGCGCGATGCTCGCGATCATGCTGCGCGACGATCTGATCGACCGCGAGTTCATCGCGCGGCGCTGCACGGGCTTCGAGTTCGTCGAGCGCGTGCTGCGCGACGTGCCGATCGCCGAATACGCGCGCCGCGCGGACGTGCCGCTCGAGGACATCGAGCGCGTCGCGCGCGGATTCGCGACCGCGCGCGCGGCTTGCCTGCGCATCGATCTCGGCATCCAGCAAACGCTGCACACGACGCTCAACGGCTACCTCGAGAAGCTGCTGTTTCTCGTGACCGGCAATTTCGGCAAGCGCGGCGGCAACAACCTGCATTCGTTCCTGCTGCCCGTCATCGGCCATACCGACGAGCGCGCGAGCAGGAACGGCAAGCCGCTCAAGCGGACCGCGCATCACCGGATGTTTCCGATCGCGGGCATCTATCCGCCGAACATCCTGCCCGACGAGATCGAGCTCGCGGGCGAGAAACGCGTGCGTGCGGCGTTCGTCGACAGCGCGAACCCGGTCGTCACGTATGCCGATTCGAACGCGTACGAGCGCGCGTTCGGCAAGCTGGAGCTGCTCGTCGTGATCGACGTCGCGATGACCGAGACCGCGCGCCTCGCGCACTATGTGCTGCCCGCCGCGTCGCAGTTCGAGAAATGGGAGGCGACGGGCTTCAACCTCGAGTTTCCCGCGAACGCGTTCCATCTGCGTCATCCGCTGCTGCCGCCGCTCGGTGAATCGCTGCCGGAGCCGGAGATCTACACGCGGCTGCTCGAGAAGATGGGCGAGCTGCCGCGCCGCTTCCCGCTGCTCGAGCGCATCGCGCGGCTCGAGCCCCGTGGGTCGAAGCATCTCGCCTACATGGGCGCGCTCGGGATCGCGCTCGCGGCGAACAAGAAGTGGCAGCGTCACGCGGCGTCGATCGTCTATCGAACGCTCGGCCGCGCGCTGCCGAACGACGCGGCGGGGATCGCGCCGCTGCTGCCGCTCACGATGCTGTATGCGCAGCGGCATGACGCGGCCGTGCGCCGCGCGGGATTTCGCGGCAGCCGCGCGACGCTCGGCACGGCGCTCTTTCGCGGGATTCTCGAACGGCGCTCGGGGACGTTGATCAGCGTTCACGAGTTCGATGAAATGTGGCGTTTCATTCGCCATCCGGACGGCCGCGTGCATCTGCACATTCCGGAGATGATCGACGAGTTGCGCGCACTCGAGACGGAGACGCCGCCCGGCGCCGACTATCCGTTCGTGCTGATGGCGGGCGAGCGGCGCGCGTACAACGCGAACCAGATCTATCGCGACCCGACGTGGCGCAAGGTCGATCCGCACGGCTCGCTGCGGATTCATCCGGACGACGCGGCGGCGCTCGGCGTCGCGGACGGCGGCAGGCTCGTGTGCGCGTCGGCGACGGGCAGCATCGAAGTCGTCGCCGAGTTCGACGACAGCGTGCGGCGCGGGATGGTCACGTTGCCGCACGGCTATGGCATGCGCTACAAAGGCGGGCCGCCGATCGGGCCCGAGCTCAATCGTCTGACGTCGGGCGCGCATTGCGATCCGCTGTCGCGCACGCCTTATCACAAGTACGTGCCCGTGCATTTGCGCGTCGTCGATATGCCGGTTGCCGCGCCCGCGACCGCGACCGTCGAAGCCGAGCCGGCTTGATTGCGCGCGCCGCCGCGCGAGGCGGATTTCGTTCGCTTCCGATTTCTCCGCTCGGTGGTCTGCCGCCCCGTTCGCGCGTGCGGGCCGGGCTGCCGTCCGGTTCCCGGTCTTTCCCTTCCGTCTCTCCCGCCTGCCTCTTCCTCCGCGGCGCTCGTGTTGCCGCCTCTTCGCAGCCGCCGCGGGCCCGAATGTAACCAAAAGTTAGCCCGCCGATGCGGCTGCGATGCCGCGCATCAGTTCTTACAAAGTTGAAATATGCGGTGCAGACGGTTCCCGCTATAGTCGAATCCAACGAATCAACCAGAAGGGGAGTCCATGAAAACCTTGCGTGCTGCCTCGCTCGCGGCCGGTCTCGCCGCGCTGCTCGCATCTGGCGCCGCGTTGGCGGGCGTCAGCGTCGGCATCAACGTCGGCGTGCCCGCACCCGTCTACGTCGCTCCGGCGCCCGTTTATGCGCCGCCGCCGCCCCCCGTCGTGTACCAGCCGGCCCCCGTCTATGCGCCGGCGCCCGTCTACGTGCCCGCGCCGTCGATCGTGATCGGCTGGCACGGCGACCGTTACTGGGACGGCCGCCGCTACTGGGGGCGTGACGAGTGGTATCGCCATCGCGGCCGCGATTGGGACCGCGGCGGCCACTGGGACAACGGCCGCCACAACGGCTGGCGCCACTGATTCCGTCGCGTGCCCGCGGCCGGCCACGCGACGGCTGCCGGCCGGCATGCGGCGCGACGGCCGCAGCGCTGGCGCGCTGACTCCTTTACTCTTCGAGGCCAGCCATCCCGCCCACCACCGCGTTGAAGCCCGAGTCGACGTGCATGACTTCGGCCGTGACCCCGCTCGCGAGGTCCGACAGCAGGAACGCGCCCGCGTTGCCGACCTGCTCGATCGTCACGTTGCGCTTGAGCGGCGAGTTGCTTTCGACGAAGTCGAGAATCTTGCCGAAGCTCTTGATGCCGCTCGCCGCGAGCGTCTTGATCGGGCCCGCCGAGATCGCGTTCACGCGCACGCCCTTCGCGCCGAGCGACACCGCGAGATAACGGACGCTCGCTTCGAGCGCCGCCTTCGCGAGGCCCATCGTGTTGTAGTTCGGAATCGCCCGTTCCGCGCCGAGATACGAGAGCGTGAGCAGCGACGCGTCGTCCGACAGCATCGGCAGCGCGGCCTTCGCGAGCGCGGGGAAGCTGTATGCGGAGATGTCGTGCGCGATGCGGAAGTTCTCGCGCGTGAGGCCGTCGAGGAAGTCGCCCGCGATCGCCTCGCGCGGCGCGAAGCCGATCGAGTGGACGAGGCCGTCGAGCGTGTCCCAGTGCGTCTTCAGCGATGCGAAGAGCGCGTCGATCTGCGCGTCGTCGGCGACGTCGCACGGGAACACGAGCTCGCTGCCGAACTCGGCCGCGAACTCGGTGATGCGATCCTTGAAGCGATCGCCGACGTAGGTGAACGCCAGCTCGGCGCCTTCGCGCTTGCACGCCTTGGCGATGCCGTAAGCGATCGAACGGTTCGACAAGAGGCCCGTCAGCAGAATACGTTTACCGTCGAGAAAGCCCATGAATTCTCCTATGTGTGGCGCCCGCGCCCGCACGGTCGGCAGGCGGCGGTTGGCTGCAACCGGTTGCGAATGGGTAGAATTCTCTCACATCGCCATCCTCGAACGACTGCCAACACCCCCATGACGATCGGTTCGCTCCGGGCTCGCCGGCCGCGACCGCCGCGACGCGCGGCGGCATCAGAACAGGCCGCGCAAGCCGCCGCGCCGCAACGGGCGGCCCGCGTGCGCGCCGCGCTCGCGCGTGTCGCGCGCCGCGCGGCGGCAGGCGTCGCGCTCGCGCTTGCCGCGGCGCCGGCGGCGCACGCCGCCTACGCGATCGCGCAGTACGGCGAGCCGAAGTACCCGCCCGGCTTCAGGCATTTCGACTACGTGAATCCCGACGCGCCGAAAGGCGGCACGCTCGTGCTCGCGAATCCGAACCGGCTCACGACGTTCGACAAGTTCAATCCGTTCACGATGCGCGGCAACCCGGCGCCCGGGATCGACCTGCTGTTCGAGAGCCTGACGATGGGCAGCGCCGACGAGCCCGCTTCCGCGTACGGCCTGCTCGCGGACGACATCGCCGTCGCGCCGGACGGGCTGTCGGTCACGTTTCATCTGAATCCGCGCGCGCGCTTCTCGAACGGAGAACCCGTCACCGCAGCGGACGTCAAGCATTCGTTCGACACGCTGAAGAGCCCGAAGGCGGCGCCGCAGTACCCGGCCTACTACGCGGACATCACGCGCGCGGTGATCGTCGATCCGGCGACCGTGCGCTTCGAGTTTCGCAGGAAGAACCGCGAGCTGCCGCTGATCGCGGGCGGCATCCCGGTGTTCTCGCGCAAATGGGGCTTGCGCGCGGACGGCTCGCGCATTGCGTTCGACCAGCTCGCGTTCGAGCAGCCGATCGGCAGCGGCCCGTACCTGATCGAGCGCTACGACAGCGGGCGCACGATCACGTACCGGCGCAATCCCGCTTACTGGGGCGCGGCGCTTGCCGTGCGGATCGGCACGAACAACTTCGAGCGCATCGTCTACAAGCTGTACGGCGATGGCGTCGCGCGGCTCGAGGCGTTCAAGGCGGGCGAATACGACGTGCTCGTCGAATACATCGCGCGCAACTGGGCGCGGCGCGACGTCGGCAAGCGCTTCGACAGCGGCGAACTCGTCAAGCGCGAGTTCCGCCAGCACAACGGCGCGGGGATGCAGGGCTTCTTCATGAACCTGCGGCGGCCGCTGTTCCAGGACGTGCGGGTGCGCCACGCGCTCGATCTCGCGTTCGATTTCGAATGGCTGAACCGGCAGCTCTTCTACGGCGCCTACACGCGTCAGAACAGCTACTTCGCCGATACCGACCTGCAGGCGACGGGCCTGCCGAGCGCGGGCGAGCTCGCGCTGCTGAATCCGTTGCGCGCGCAGCTCGATGCGGCCGTGTTCGGGCCGATGACCGTGCAGCCCGCCACCGATCCGCCCGCGTCGCTGCGCGCGAACCTGCTGAAGGCGCGCGCGCTGCTCGCCGAGGCCGGCTGGACCTACCGCGACGGGGCGCTGCGCAACGCGAAGGGCGAGCCGTTCGTGTTCGAGATCCTCGACGATTCGGGCTCGGCATTCGAGCCGGTGGTCGCCGCGTACATCCGCAATCTCGCGAAGCTCGGGATCGTCGCGAAGTACCGGACGGCCGATTACGCGCTGCTGCAAAAGCGCCTCGACGCATTCGACTACGACATGACGACGGTGCGCTACCCGGGCGTCCAGGTGCCGGGCGCCGAGCAGGTCGCGCGCTTCGCGAGCCGCTACGCGGACGAGCCGGGCTCGGACAACCTGACGGGGCTCAAGTCGCCCGCGGTCGACGCGATCCTGAGGGCGCTCACGCAGGCCGAGACGCGGCAGGAACTGCTCGACGCGACGCACGCGCTCGACCGCGTGCTGATGCACGGCTACTATGCGGTGCCGCAGTGGTACAGCGCGACCCACCGGATCGCGTTCAAGCGCACGCTCGCCTATCCGTCGACGCTGCCGCTGTACTATTCGGCGGAAGGCTGGGTCGCATCGACGTGGTGGGCGAAGCCCGAGCATGGCGCGCCCGCGCGCTAGCCCGGCCGTGCGGGTCGCGCGCCGGCCGAGCCCGGTCGGGCGGCGGCGGCCCGGCTGACCCGCGTGCCGCGCGCGGCTTGGCGCGCGGCGCGAAGTACGATGTGAAGCGCGATGCAACGAGCGGCCCTCCGCCGCCGCGCCGATTGACGAAACCGTTCGAACACCCCCGAATGCGCCTATGTGGAGCTACATCCTCAAACGTCTGCTGCTGATGATCCCGACGCTCGTCGGCGTTTTGACCATCACGTTCGCGGTGATCCAGTTCGTGCCGGGCGGCCCCGTCGAGCAGGCGGTGCAGGAGCTGCGCAAGGGCGCCGAGCGGGGCAGCACGCCGTTCGGGATGCGCTCGTACACGGGCGTCGACGCGCAGCAGCTCGCGCAGCTCAAGGCGCTGTACGGCTTCGACAAGCCGCCCCTCGAGCGCTACTGGCTGATGCTCGAGCGCTTCGCGCGCTTCGATCTCGGCGACAGCTACTTTCACCATCAGAGCGTGTGGTCGCTCGTCGTATCGAAGCTGCCGGTGTCGATCAGCATCGGCGTGTGGACGTTCCTGCTCACGTATCTGATATCGGTGCCGCTCGGCATCGCGAAGGCGGTGCGCAACGGCTCGCCGTTCGATTTCGCGACGAGCCTCGTCGTGCTCGTCGGCTATGCGATTCCGGGCTTCGTGCTCGGCGTGCTGCTGCTCGTGCTGTTCGGCGGCGGCTCGTTCTGGCAGATCTTCCCGCTGCGCGGCCTCACGTCGGACAACTTCGCGCAGCTCACGCTAGCCGGCAAGATCGCCGATTACCTGTGGCACATCGCGCTGCCCATCATCGCGTCGGTCGTCGGCAGCTTCGCGGTGATCACGATGCTCACGAAGAACGCGTTCCTCGACGAGATCCGCAAGCAGTACGTGCTGACCGCGCGCGCGAAGGGGCTCGCCGAGTGCACCGTGCTGGGCAAGCACGTGTTCCGCAATGCACTGCTGCCGCTCGTCGTCGGCTTTCCTGCCGCGTTCATCGGCGCGTTCTTCACGGGCAGCCTGCTGATCGAGACGCTCTTCTCGCTCGACGGGCTCGGCCTTCTGTCGTACGAATCGGTGATCCGGCGCGACTATCCGGTCGTGCTCGGCACGCTGTACGTCTTCACGCTGATCGGGCTCGCGACGAAGCTCGTATCCGATCTCTGCTACGTGTGGGTCGACCCGCGCGTTCAATTCGAGCAACTGGAGCGCTGATTTGAGCCGACTCGCCGTCTCTCCCCGGATCGACGCCGCGCGCGCGCGGGTGTCGCCGTCGCCCGCGCGGCGCGTGTGGCAGCGCTTCAAGGGGCAGCGCCTCGGCTACTGGAGCCTCGTGATCTTCGTGATCGCGTTCGCGGCGAGCCTCGCCGCGCCGCTGTGGTCGAACGACAAGCCGATCGTCGTGCGCTACGACGGCCAGTTCTATTTCCCGCTCTTCAAGAGCTATCCGGAAACGACGTTCGGCGGGGATTTCCCGACGCCCGCCGACTATCTCGATCCGTACGTGCGCGGCAAGCTCGACGCGCCGGGCAACTTCGCGCTGTATCCGCCGAACCGCTATTACTACGACACGCTCAATTACTTCTCGAAGCGCCCGAACCCGGCGCCGCCGTCGCGCGAGAACTGGCTCGGCACCGACGCGCAAGGGCGCGACCTGCTCGCGCGGCTCGTCTACGGCTTTCGCGTGTCGGTGGAGTTCGCGCTGATCCTGACGTTCATCGGCACGCTGCTCGGGATCGCGGCGGGCGCGGTGCAGGGCTTCTTCGGCGGGCGCATCGACATCGTCGGCCAGCGGCTCATCGAAATCTGGAGCTCGATGCCGGAGCTGTATCTGCTGATCATCTTCGCGTCGGTGTTCGAGCCGAGCTTCGTGCTGCTGATCGTGCTGCTGTCGCTGTTCGGCTGGATCGGGCTGTCCGATTACGTGCGCGCGGAGTTCCTGCGCAACCGCACGCAGGACTACGTGCGCGCCGCGCGCGCGATGGGCCTCACGAACTGGCAGATCATCTGGCGCCACGTGCTGCCGAACAGCCTCACGCCCGTCATCACGTTCCTGCCGTTCAGAATGAGCGGCGCGATCCTCGCGCTCACGAGCCTCGACTTCCTCGGGCTTGGCGTGCCGCCGCCGACGCCGAGCCTCGGCGAGCTGCTCGCGCAGGGCAAGGCGAACCTCGACGCGTGGTGGATCTCGCTCGCGACGTTCTGCGTGCTCGTCGCGACGCTCCTGCTGCTGACGTTCATGGGCGACGCGCTGCGCAACGCGCTCGACACGCGGATCGCGGACACGACGCGCGCCGCGGGAGGCCTCCGATGAGCGCCGCGCAAATCGCGGGCGGCGGCGCGGCGCCGTCGCCGCCCGAGCCGCTGCTGTCGATCGAGCGGCTGCAGGTGCGCTTTCGCGACGCGCTAGCCGTCGACGACGTGTCGCTCGCGATCGGCCGCGGCGAACGCGTCGCGCTCGTCGGCGAATCGGGTTCCGGCAAGAGCGTGACCGCGCTGTCGATCCTGCGCCTGCTGCGCGACGCCGACGTGAGCGGCGCGATCCGCTTCGCGGGCGAGAACCTCGCCGACAAGAGCGAGCGCGAGATGCGCGGGCTGCGCGGCGCGGACATTGCGATGATCTTCCAGGAGCCGATGACGGCGCTCAATCCGCTCTTCACGGTCGGCGAGCAGATCGGCGAGACGATCGAGCTGCACGACGGCGTGTCGAAGCGCGACGCGCGCGAGCGGGCGATCGCGCTCCTCGCGCGCACCGGGATCGACCGGCCGCGCGAGCGCGTCGACAGCTACCCGCACCAGTTGTCGGGCGGCCAGCGGCAGCGCGCGATGATCGCGATGGCGCTAGCGTGCCGGCCGCGCCTGTTGCTTGCCGACGAGCCGACGACCGCGCTCGACGTGACGGTCCGCGCGCAGATCGTCGAGCTGCTGCTCGAGCTGCAGCGCGACGCGGCCGCCGAACGCGGGATGGCGGTGCTCCTCATCACGCACGATCTGAATCTCGTGCGGCGCTTCGCCGAGCGGGTCGCGGTGATGGAGAAGGGCAAGCTCGTCGAGTGCGGGCCGGTCGAGCGGATCTTCGATGCGCCCGAGCATCCGTACACGCAGCGTCTGTTGCACAGCCGGCCGCAGCGCACGGTGTCGCCCGTGCTGCCGATCGCGCCCGTCGTGCTCGACGCGCACGGCGTCACCGTGAAGTTCAAGCAGAAGCTGCCGGGCTTCGCGGGCTGGTTTCGCTCGGGGCGCTTCACCGCGGTGTCGGACGCGAGCGTGTCGGTGCGGCAGGGCGAGACGCTCGGGATCGTCGGCGAATCGGGTTCCGGCAAGTCGACGCTCGCGATGGCGCTCCTCGGGCTGCAACAGGTCGCGCACGGCGACATCGAATTCGAGGGCCGCTCGCTCGCGAGCTTTCGCGGGCGCGAGCGCACCGCGCTGCGCGCGAACATGCAGGTGGTATTTCAGGACCCCTTCAGTTCGCTTTCGCCGCGGCAGACGATCGAGCGGATCGTGTCCGAAGGGCTGGCGCTGCATCGCCCGCAGCTCGCGGGCGATGCGCGCCGCGACAAGGTGGTCGCGGTGCTGCGCGAAGTCGGCCTCGACCGCACGGTGCTGCATCGCTATCCGCACGAATTCTCGGGCGGCCAGCGCCAGCGGATCGCGATCGCGCGCGCACTCGTGCTGGCGCCGCGCGTGCTCGTGCTCGACGAGCCGACGAGTGCGCTCGACGTGTCGATCCAGCAGCAAGTGTTGAAGCTGCTGTCGAATTTGCAACGAAAGTACAACCTCGGCTACGTGTTCATCAGCCACGATCTGGAGGTGATCGGCGCGATGGCGCACCGGGTGGCGGTGATGCAGGGCGGGGTGATCGTCGAGACGGGCGACGTCGAGCGGATCTTCACTGATCCGGTGCATCCTTACACGCAAAAACTGCTGAAAGCCGTTCGTTAAGTCTGATGAACCCGAATGGTGCAAGAAGTTTGATTGAAATTATCAATTCCTTTTGACAAACAAATACTTCGTGGCTAGTATCGAGCGAAATTTTTCCGCCAATCGAGCTGATTTTCCAGCGCAAATCCATCGACCAATGCAGCACCGATATCTGACCCAGGCTTGTACGCGCGTCGTCGCCGGGATGTTCATCGGCGTCCTGATCGCTGCAGCTCCCGGCGCGTTCGCCGACGAAGTCAGCAGTTCCAGTCAGAATGCGATCAGTTCGGCTCAATCCGAGCCGGCTTCCTCTTCCCAGAATCCCCAGCAGGTCAGTGCCGCCACGCCCGCGAAGAGCCAGGGTGGTGCAAAGGCGTTCCTGTCGGGCATGGCCGGCAAGGCGGGCGACGTCGTCGTCGGCGCGCTGAACATGATCGGCGTGCGCTACCGCTGGGGCGGCAATACGCCGGATTCGGGCCTCGATTGCAGCGGCTTCGTCCGTTACGTGTTCCAGGACACGCTCGGCATGTCGCTGCCGCGCCGCGCGGAGGAGATGAGCCGCGTAGGCGAGAAGGTGCGCATGAGCGAGCTGAAGCCGGGCGATCTCGTGTTCTTCAACACGATGCGCCGCACGTTCTCGCATGTCGGCATCTATATCGGCGACAACAAGTTCGTGCACTCGCCGTCGACGGGCAGCACGATTCGCGTCGACGATCTCGATAGCGGCTACTGGGAAAAGCGTTTCACCGGCGCGCGCCGGATCGAGACGCAGTTCTCGACGAAACCCGACGATCTGCGCCAGCGCGTGAAGGCGACGATCGGCGACGGCGGCGTCAACGCGAGCGCGAACGGCGGCAACTGAATCGCGCACCGGTTTGCGCCGGCCGATGTCGCGCGCCGAAGCCCCGCTCCTCGATGGAAGCGGGGCTTTGCTTTTGTGGATCGCGTTTTCGATGCGGCGTGACGTTGATGTGGCTCGGCGCGGGCAGGCGTCGGGCGTCAGCCGTCAGGCGGCCGCGGTCGCCGAGTGCGCGGCCGCGAGCTTGCGCTGCAGCTCCGGCATGACTCGCGCGACCGCTTCCTCGCCCGCGAGGATCGCCGCGTTGCGCTGATTGAAGTCGCTGCCGCCCATCGCGGCGAGGTTCGGGCGGATCACGACGTCGGCGTACTTGTCGAGCTCGTAGGTCTTGATCGTCTGGCCCATGATCGTGAACGTCTGCAGCAGCATCTCGATCGGATTGCCGGTCGCCGCGCCGTCGGGGCGCGAGGAGATGTCGACCGCGATCACGAAGTCCGCGCCCATCCTGCGCGCGAACGACGCGGGCACGGGGCTCACGAGCCCGCCGTCGACATACTCGCGATCGCCGATGCGCACCGGCTCGAACACCGAGGGCACGCTGCACGACGCGCGCACCGCGAGCCCCGTGTTGCCGCGCTGAAACAGGATCGGCTGGCCGCTCTTCAGATCGGTCGCGACGATGCCGAGCGGCTTCGCCATCTTCTCGATCGGCCGGTTGTTCAGCGTCTTGTTGATGAAGTTCTGCAGCGCGATGCCTTGCAGCAGGCCGCGCGAGCGGAACGGCGTCGCCCAGTCGCTGATCGATGCTTCGTCCATCGTGAGCGCGAGCTTGTTGATTTGCAGCGCGTTCATCCCCGACGCGTACAGCGCGCCGACGACCGAGCCCGCGCTTGTGCCAGCGACGAGCTCGACCGGAATTCCGCGCGCCTCGAGCGCCTTCAGCACGCCGACGTGCGCGAAGCCGCGCGCCGCGCCGCCGCCGAGCGCGATGCCGATCCTGATCGGCTTCTCGCGCGGCGGCGGGTTGGCGGGCGCGGCGGCGCCCGTCGTCGGCTTCGTGCCGGTCGACGTGCAGGCGGCGAGGGCGGCCGACGCGCAGGCGAGCGTGAACGCGCGGCGGGACAAACGGGGGGACGACATCGGCTCGATCTCCAGCGACGAGCCGCGCGCGGCCTCGATGGACGCGCCGCGCGCGGCGAAATTCCGGCGGCCGCGCCGACGGAGTCGGGCGGCCGTGCGCGGCGCCGGCATGGCGGCCGCGGCGCGCACATCATAAAGCAACTGGCGGCGCGCGCACGAAAGCCGCGCGCGGCGGCGCGATCGTCGGCCGAAAGGACGACGGGCGATTCGGGCGGACATCGGCGAAGATGGTGACGTGCCGGATTCGCGAACGGCTCGCGGGCTGCCTCGGCGCCGGCGCGGCCCTGCTCGGCGCGACGAGGAACCGCGGCGCGCCGAGTATAATTCGTGCTCTTTCCGTTCCGGTCGCGTGCGCACCCGGCAATGCCGTGCGGCGCGCGCCGCCGCGTCGTTTCAATTGATGCGCCGCTTGAGGCGTTCGAGCTATCGTTTATGACCCGTCCTGTACGCACCCGTTTTGCGCCGAGCCCCACCGGCTTCATCCACCTCGGCAACATCCGATCCGCGCTTTATCCGTGGGCGTTCGCCCGCAAGATGAAGGGCACGTTCGTGCTGCGGATCGAGGACACCGACGTCGAGCGTTCGAGCCAGGAGGCGGTCGATGCGATCCTCGAAGGGATGGCGTGGCTCGGCCTCGATTACGACGAAGGTCCGTACTACCAGATGCAGCGAATGGACCGCTATCGCGCAGTGCTCGCGCAGATGCTCGAGAAGGGCCTCGTCTATCCATGCTACATGTCGACCGAAGAGCTCGACGCGTTGCGCGAGCGCCAGCGCGCGGCGGGCGAGAAGCCGCGCTACGACGGCACGTGGCGCCCCGAGCCGGGCAAGGTGCTGCCCGAGCCGCCCGCCGGCGTGAAGCCCGTGCTGCGCTTCCGCAATCCGCTGACGGGCACGGTGGCCTGGGACGACGCGGTGAAAGGCCGCGTCGAGATCTCGAACGAGGAGCTCGACGATCTCGTCGTCGCGCGTCCCGACGGCACGCCGATGTACAACTTCTGCGTCGTCGTCGACGATCTCGACATGGGCATCACGCACGTCATCCGCGGCGACGACCACGTGAACAATACGCCGCGCCAGATCAACATCCTGCGTGCGCTCGGCGGCGAAGTGCCGGTGTACGCCCACCTGCCGACCGTGCTGAACGAGCAGGGCGAGAAGATGAGCAAGCGCCACGGCGCGATGAGCGTGATGGGCTACCGAGATGCCGGCTATCTGCCGGAGGCGGTGCTCAACTATCTCGCGCGCCTCGGCTGGTCGCACGGCGACGCGGAGATCTTCTCGCGCGAGCAGTTCGTCGAATGGTTCGACCTCGAACATCTCGGCAAGTCGCCTGCGCAGTACGACCACGACAAGCTGAACTGGCTGAACAACCACTATATCAAGGAAGCGGACGACGCGCGTCTTGCCGAGCTGTCGAAGCCGTTCTTCGCGGCGCTCGGCATCGACGCCGGCGCGATCGCGCAGGGCCCGGGCCTCGCGGGCGTGATGGCGCTGATGAAGGATCGCGCGTCAACGGTGAAGGAGATCGCGGAGAATTCGGCGATGTTCTACCGCGCGCCGGCGCCTGACGCGGACGCGCTCGCGCAGCACGTGACCGACGCGGTGCGTCCGGCGCTTGCCGAATTCGCGGCGGCGCTGAAGACGGCCGAGTGGACGAAGGAGGCGATCGCGGCCGCGCTGAAGGCCGTGCTCGGCGCGCACAAGCTGAAGATGCCGCAGCTCGCGATGCCGGTGCGCCTGCTCGTTGCGGGCACGACGCACACGCCGTCGATCGATGCGGTGCTGCTGCTGTTCGGCCGCGACGTCGTCGTGTCGCGTCTCGAGGCGGCGCTCGCGTAAGCGCGCGGCAAGTGTGCGACGCCGCGTCGTTCGAGGCAACGAGCCATTCGGAGCCATTCGAATACGCGGGTTCGCAAAAAATTTTGCTCGAGGCGCAAATAGGGTATTTACAAACCTCAAAACGGTCTCTACAATTTCGCTTCTCTGTTGTTCAGCAGTCAACGAGACACGGGGGTATAGCTCAGCTGGGAGAGCGCTTGCATGGCATGCAAGAGGTCAGCGGTTCGATCCCGCTTACCTCCACCAGTTGAACGCAGAGTGAATGAAGTTTGCGAAGCATTGAGTGACAGAAAAATGCTTCACAAACGGAATGAAAGAAGTTAGAATTTCATTCTCTGCTGTTGGCGAAAATTAACAGCGAGAACAAAGTGGCAAGACAGATCTGAAAAGATTTTGTCCCCTTCGTCTAGAGGCCTAGGACATCACCCTTTCACGGTGAGTACAGGGGTTCGAATCCCCTAGGGGACGCCAGACATGGCGTCGCTTCGACAGAAGCGAAGCGGGTCGGCAAGAGCGTAACCGACGCTTGTCGATCAGGTGCAGGAAGTGGAGCGGTAGTTCAGTCGGTTAGAATACCGGCCTGTCACGCCGGGGGTCGCGGGTTCGAGTCCCGTCCGCTCCGCCAGATCGAGAGCCCGTTCAGGCTGCATGTGAACGGGCTTTTTCGTTAAAGGTGTAAGCAGTACGTTGTCCCCTTCGTCTAGAGGCCTAGGACATCACCCTTTCACGGTGAGTACAGGGGTTCGAATCCCCTAGGGGACGCCAAGACAAAGCGTCGTTCGGCCGAGTGCCGAGACGATGCGCCGGCAGGAAGCAACCGACGCCTGCCAGGCAAGCAGCAAGACTGGAGCGGTAGTTCAGTCGGTTAGAATACCGGCCTGTCACGCCGGGGGTCGCGGGTTCGAGTCCCGTCCGCTCCGCCAAATCGAAGCCCGTTCAGGCATGCCTGAACGGGTTTTGTTTTTGCCCCGCACGTTTTCGAGGCGAACGATGTGGCGCGCCGTTGCCGCATGCGTGCAAATCGGCATTGCAACGTGCGCCGGCTGCGCTATCGTGGCGGTGACGCAGGTTTTGCGAATATGCCATGTCCGATTCCGCCGCCGTTCCTCTCGTTTACCTGCTGCGTCCCGCCGAGCAGGGCGATTTCGAGTTCGCGGAAGCGCTCACGCACGGCAACATGAACGCGTACTACCAGCGCCACGGTCTCAGGTGGCGCGCGGATCTCTTTTTTGCGAGCTGGCGCGATTCGGAAAACTTCATCCTCGAGCTCGACGGTGTGCCGATCGGCCTGTTGAGGATTACGGAGGAAGGCGATTCGCTGCACATCCGCGACGTGCAGATCGCGCCGGGGCACCGGCAGCGCGGCGCCGGCACGTATCTGCTCGAATCCTCGCACCGTTTCGCGAAGGCGCGCGGGCTGCGCGAGACGCAACTGCGCGTGTTCGTCGACAATCCGGCTGCGCGGCTGTACCTGCGAATGGGGTATCGGCTCGCGGGGCCGCGTCTCGCGCAGTTCGGATCGATCCGTCATATGGCGCGACCCGTGTCCTGATCGTGGCCCGAACGAGCGCGCGGAACCGCCTCGGTCCGCCGGACGAGCGAGATCGCATCGTGCGGACTTCGTTCGGGCTGCATTCCTCGGGGACGGCGGACGGCATCGTTCGATCCTTCCGTTGTCATCCGGTTCTGCCGCGCCTGGCCGCAAGTGCCCCTATCCTGAAGACTTCAGCGACTTGCGCAACCGAGCTCACAGCAGCGGTTCCGCATCCCCATCATCGAACGATGCAAGCTCCGTCGCCGCATGCATGTCGCCGCGCTGAATGAACGCGCGCGGGCTCGCGCCGAACGCGCGCCGGAACATCGCGGAGAACGCGCTCTGGCTCTGGTAGCCGAGTTCGCGCGCAATGTGCGACAGCGGCCGCCCCTGATTCAGGAGCGGAATCGCGCGCGCGAGCAGCGCCTGCTGACGCCATTGCGAAAAGCTCACGCCGAGCTCCTGCTTGAACAGCCGCGCGATCGTCCGCGTGCTCGCGCCGACGCGCGCCGCCCAGTGCTCGAGCGACTCGCCCTGCGCCGGATGCGCGAGCACCGCTTCGCACAGCGCGCGCAGCCGCTTTTCGGTCGGCATCGGCACCGCGAGCGGCAACGGCTCGGCGCGCGTGAGTTCGTCGAGCACGAGCTCGGCCAGCAGCCGCTCGCGCGAGCGGTTGAGCGAGCGCGCCTCGAGCGCGACGATCAGCTCGCGCAGCAATCCCGACACCTCGACGACCCGGCACGCGTCGAGCCCGTCCGGCACCGCCGATTCGTCGACGTACAGCGTGCGCAGATACGCGTCCTCGACGATCACGACTTCGTGCGGAATTCGCGGCGGCACCCAGATCGCGCGCGACGGCGGCACCATCCACGTCGAGCCGGCCGTCGCGAGCCGCAGCACGCCGCGCGACGCATACGCGAGCTGCGCCCACGCGTGCATGTGCTGCGGCACGCGCACGCCGGCCGCGATCGCGCGGGCGCGCACGCGCATCGGATGCGAGCGCGTCGGCGCGAATTCCGCCGGAACGTCGATCGTGGCGGCGGGCGGCGGCGCCAAAAGGGGAACGGACGGGCTCATCGATGATCGAAGACGGGGCGGATGGTGCGTCCGGCTATTGTAGGGCGAGCCTTCTACCCGCCGCAGCGGGAATTTTCTTCGCCGATAATGCCGGATCGACACCCTACGACCATCCAGGAGACTTCGACATGATGTTCGCCACCACCGACCTTTGCGACGCGAACGAAGACCGCCTCGCGGCCGGCACGCTGCGCGTGCTCGAGTCCGTGTTCCGCTCGTTCGGCGGTGTGCGGCGCTTCGCGGGGCCGGCCGCGACGCTCAAGCTGTTCGAGGACAACACGCTCGTGCGCGCGGCGCTCGAGCAGGGCGGCGCGGGGCGCGTGCTCGTCGTCGACGGCGGCGGCAGCCTGCGCTGCGCGCTCGTCGGCGGCAACCTCGGCAAGCTCGCCGAGAAGAACGGCTGGGCCGGCATCGTCGTGAACGGCTGCGTACGCGACTTGGACGAGCTCGCCGAATGTCGCGCGGGCGTGCTCGCGCTCGCCGCGCATCCGCGCAAGAGCGACAAGCGCGGCGCCGGCGTGAGCGACGTGCCCGTCGACGTGCGCGGCACGCGCATCGTGCCGGGCGACTGGATCTACGCGGACGCCGACGGCGTCCTCGTCAGCGACGACGCGCTGCTCGAGTGACACGGCGGCGTGCCGGTTCGATGGCGCGACTGAAACAAGGAAGGAAGATGCGATGCGCTACGTATTCTGCTACGGGACCCTGAGAGCGGGCGAGATCAACGACATCGGCCGTGCGGCGGCGACGCACGGCATCGCCGCGCCGATGCTCGTCGGCGCCGTGGCGGTGACGGGGCGGCTGTACGACTTCGGCAACTATCCGGGGATGGTCGCCGACGGCGGCCGCGATCTCGTCTGGGGCGACGTCTACGCGATCGACGAGCGGCTCGTGCCGGTGCTCGACGAGATCGAGGAGGTCTATCCGGGCATCGAGGGGCTGTTCTTGCAGCAGCAGGCATCAGTCGAGCTCGGCGGGCGCCGGTACGATTGCCTGTATTACCCGGTCGGCGCGCATTCGGTTGCGGGCAAGCCGCGGATCGAGTCGGGCGACTGGGTGCAGTATCGCCGCGCGCGCGTCGCGTGACGCCTCGCGGCGGCGCTCGAAGCCTTGACGAACCGTGCCAAGAGGCTGACGCTCGGGCGTCCAAAGGCTGCGGAACAAAAATGGATACCCGTGTCCGATGCGGAACGCGGAACGCCATACCGTCATCGCCTACGGCGGCCTGAAGCCGAGCCCGCGTGCAAGGGCGCGTCGTTCAGCCGGCCGATCCGCGAGCGGCAGGTGGCGCATCGACCCCGCCTGCCGCCCGCGTCGTTCAGATCTCCTCGTAGAGCGGCAGCGTCAGGAACTCGGTGAAGTTCTCCGACGTCGACATCTGCTCGAAGATCGCCGCGGCGCGAACGTACGGCGCCGTGTCGCCACCGACGACCTGCTTCACGTTCTCGAGCTCGACCTTCGCGTACTCGCGCACGAGCTCGGCCGTGACCTTGCGGCCGTCGTCGAGCGTGCCCTTCGGCGAGCGGATCCACTGCCACACCTGCGAGCGCGAGATCTCGGCCGTCGCCGCGTCTTCCATCAGGTTGTGGATCGGCACGCAACCGTTGCCCGCGAGCCACGAGCCGAGGTAGTGGATGCCGACGTTGATGTTGTTGCGCAGGCCGGTTTCGGTGATCGGCGCTTCCGGCTGGAAGTCGAGCAGGTTCTTGCCTTCGATCTGCACGTCGTCGCGCTGTTTGCCGATCTGGTTCGGCTTGTCGCCGAGCACCTTGACGAACTCCTCCATCGCGAGCGGCACGAGCCCCGGGTGCGCGACCCAGCCGCCGTCGTAGCCGTCGCCGGCGTCGCGCGCCTTGTCCGCGCGCACGCCCGCCATCGCGCGGTCGTTCGCCTCCGGATCGTTCTTGATCGGAATCAGCGCGCTCATCCCGCCGATCGCGGGCGCGTTGCGCTTGTGGCAGGTCTTCAGCAGCAGGAGCGCGTAGGCGCGCATGAACGGCACCGTCATCGTGATCTTCGCGCGATCGGCGAGGCAGAAGTCGCGGTCGTTCTTGAACTTCTTGATCGCCGAGAAGATGTAGTCCCAGCGGCCCGCGTTCAGGCCCGAGCTGTGCTCGCGCAGCTCGTGGAGGATCTCGTCCATCTCGAACGCGGCGAGGATCGTCTCGATCAGCACGGTCGCGCGGATCGTGCCGCGCGGGATGCCTACCGCTTCCTGCGCGACGACGAAAATGTCGTTCCAGAGGCGCGCCTCGAGATGGCTCTCCATCTTCGGCAGGTAGAAGTACGGGCCGGAGCCGCGCGCGATCAGCTCCTTCGCGTTGTGGAACAGGAAGAGGGCGAAGTCGAAGACGCCGCCCGACACGCGCTGGCCGTCGACCGTCACGTGCTTCTCGTCGAGGTGCCAGCCGCGCGGGCGCACGATCAGCGTCGCGATCTTGTCGTTGAGCTTGTACGACTTGCCGTTCTGCTCGAGCGAGATCGTGCGGCGCACGGCGTCCTTCAGGTTGATCTGGCCGTCGATCTGGTTGGCCCAGCTCGGCGCGTTCGAATCCTCGAAGTCCGTCATGTACGAATCCGCGCCCGAGTTCAGCGCGTTGATGATCATCTTGCGCTCGACGGGGCCCGTGATCTCGACGCGGCGGCACTGCAGGTCCGCGGGCAGCGGAGCAACCTTCCAGTCGCCTTCGCGAATCGATTTCGTCTCGGCGAGGAAGTCGGGGCGCTCGCCGGCGTCGAGGCGCTTCGTGCGCTCGGCGCGCGCCGCGAGCAATTCGCGGCGGCGCGGCTCGAACTGGCGATGCAGTTTCGCGACGAGTTCGAGCGCCTCGGGTGTGAGGATCGCTTCGTAACCGGGCTTGATCTCGCCCGTGATCGCCATGCCTTGCGGCAGCTTCAGCGTCGTGGTCATCGGTTTTCTCCTTGGTCGGTCAGTGACTGAGTGATGCAAATGCGTGAATCTGGTCCGCGCCGCGTCAGGCGGGCGCCGGGCGCGTGCGGCCGGCCGCTTTCGCGGCGGCGGGCGGCGCGTCGAGAAAGGCGAGCAGCTCGGCCATCCCGGCGCCCATGCCCGAGGGCGCTGCGCCGAGCTCCTCGAGCGGCGCGCCCGTGCGGTTCAGCCAGAAGGTCCGGTAGCCGAACCAGCCGGCGCCCGCGACGTCCCAGCCGTTCGACGACACGAACGCGATGTCGGTCGCGGCCGCATCGAACGCCGCCGTGCCGAGCGCATACGCGGCGGGCGACGGTTTGTACGCGCGAACCGCGTCGACGGACAGCACGCGATCGAAGAGGCCGCTCATCCCGGCGCTCTTGACCGCGATGTCGAGCATCTGCGGATTGCCGTTCGACAGGATCGCGAGCTTCGGCGGCGCGCTGCGCGCGCGTAATGCGCGCAGCGTCGGCACCGTGTCCGGATACGTCGACAGGCACGCGTATTCGTCCATCAGCCGCTTCTCGGCCGCGGCGGGCAGCACGAGGCCGAGCGCGCGCGCGGCAAAGCGCAGCCCGTCGAGCGTCAGGTCCCAGAACGGCCGATAGCGCGCGCCCGCCGGATCGGCGAGCGTGCGCAGTTGCGAGTATTCGATCTGTTTGCGCCGCCAGAGCTGCGACAGCGCCTCGCCGCGCCCCGGAAACATTTGCTCGGCCGCGGCGACGACCGCGTGCACGTCGAACAGCGTGCCGTACGCGTCGAAAAGAATCGCCTTCGGGAAGGCGGGCGGGGTACCGGGCATGACGTCGCGCTCCACGATCAGAGGTCGAAATCGATTCTATTAGTGATGGCATGAACTAAAAAAGACAGTAATCATCACTTGATCTTTTACTTTTTGATATCTAATCTGGAGCGACTTCGGGTTTGACGGGGCGGCCGGTTCGCGCCGCCCGCATACGGGATGGATCGCTTCAAACAGATCGAAACGTTCGCCGCGGTTGTGGCGAAGGGCAGCCTGTCGGCGGCCGCGCACGCGGAAGGGGTCGCGCCCGCGATCATCGGCCGCCGGCTCGATGCGCTCGAGGAGCGGCTCGGCGTGAAGCTGCTTGTGCGCACGACACGCAAGCTCACGTTGACGTTCGAAGGCTCGGCGTTCCTCGAGGACTGCCATCGGATCATCCACGACATGCAGAACGCCGAAGCGAGCGTGTCCGCGGGCGGCGTGAAGGCGAGCGGGCACTTGCGGGTGTCGGCGCCCGCGGGCTTCGGCCGGCGTCACGTCGCGCCGCTCGTGCCCGCGTTCACGGGCGCGCATCCGGACGTGTCGGTCACGCTCGATCTGTCCGACCGGATGGTCGATCTCGTCAACGAGGGGTTCGATTGCGCGGTGCGGCTGGGCGAGCTGCCCGATTCGTCGCTCGTGTCGCTGAAGCTCGGCGAGAACCGGCGCGTGTGCGTCGCGTCGCCTGCGTATCTCGCGCGCGCGGGCACGCCCGAGACGCTCGCCGATCTCGCGCGCCACCACTGCCTCGCGCTCGCGGCGAACGCGAACCAGCAGCGCGGCTGGACGTTCGTCGACGACGGCGAGGTGGCGTCGATCCGCGTGTCCGGCACGATGGAATGCTCCGATGGCGCGGTGCTGCATGAATGGTGCCTCGAAGGCCACGGCCTGGCGTGGCGCTCGTGGTGGGAAGTCGGCGCGGACATTGCGGCGGGCCGGCTCGTCAGCGTGCTCGACGCGTTCGCCGCGCCGCCGATCGGCATTCACGCGGTGTTTCCGCAGCGCCGACACCTGCCGCTCAGGGTCCGGCTCTTTCTCGATTTTCTGAAGCACACATACGAGCGTCCAGGCTACTGGGGATGACGCCCGCACGGCGGCGGCGCTCGCCTTCGCCGCGCGCGCGCCGTCCTTGCGCATCGTTTCGGCGCGCGGTGCTTGCGCCGAATACGTACCCGAATTCGCACCCGATTGCGCGCGTTTCCGATATGAGGGCGAACCCTCTAGCGGGTTCGGCGGCGCGGATTCGCGCACTACAATCGAATCACCCAGCGTCCGCGCGGGCTGCCCGGCATCGGCTGCCCGCCGCGGGTACGCCCGCGTCCGGACGCGCCGCAGTTGCCGACGGAGGTCGCCATGTTCAAGCACATCCTGGTTCCGACCGACGGGTCCGAACTGTCGAGGAAAGCGATCGACGGCGCGATCGATCTCGCGCAGGCGGTGGGCGCGCGCGTGACGGCCTACGCGTGCCTGCCGCAATATCCGTACTCGCCGTTTTCCGAGGTCGTGATCGAGCCGCCCGCCGATTTTCGCGAGCGCAGCGAGCGCGAGGCGCGCGCGCATCTGGACGAGGTCGAGGCGGCCGCGCGGCGCGCGGGCGTGGCGTGCGAGTCGGCGACGAGCGTGCACCCGTCGCCGTATCTCGGCATCATCGAGGCCGCGGAGCGGGGCGGCTGCGATGTGATCTTCATGGCGTCGCACGGCAGGCGCGGGCTCGGCAGCCTGTTGATCGGCAGCGAGACGCAACGCGTGCTGACCCATACGAAGATTCCTGTGATCGTCTATCGATAGCGGGCCGCACGCAGCCGGACGATCGGCGGCAATGCGTCGCGCAAAAAAATAGGCGCGCCGGGCAGGGGCCGGCGCGCTCGAATGTCCGCGGCGTCGAAAGACGCTGCGCGCCCTGGGCAGGCATGGCGCAACCATGCGCGCGGCGGGCGGGTTCTCCCTGATAGGGTCTTGTCTTTTGCCGGGGCGCGCGCCGCGACGGCTCGTGGCCGCGCGCGGCACGTCTGTGCCTGCGCCTGTCGGCGCTCAGGCGACTTTCTGGCCGTCGAAGAATTGTTCGTCTTCGGTCGAGCCGTGCAGCGCGGTCGTCGACGCTTCGCGCTCGACCGTCTGCGTCACCGCGTCGAAGTAGCCCGTGCCGACTTCGCGCTGGTGCTTGACCGCGGTGAAGCCCTTGTCGGCCGCCGCGAACTCGGCCTGCTGCAGTTCGACGAACGCGCTCATCTGCGTGCGGGCGTAGCCGTGCGCGAGGTTGAACATCGAGTAGTTCAGCGCGTGGAAGCCGGCGAGCGTGATGAACTGGAACTTGTAGCCCATCGCGCCGAGTTCCTTCTGGAACTTCGCGATCGTCGCGTCGTCGAGGTTCTTCTTCCAGTTGAACGACGGCGAGCAGTTGTACGACAGCAGCTTGCCCGGGAACTGCTTGTGGATCGCTTCCGCGAACTTCTTCGCGTACTCGAGATCCGGCTTGCCCGTTTCGCACCAGATCAGGTCGGCGTACGGCGCGTACGCGAGACCGCGCGAGATCGCCTGCTCGAGGCCCGGCTTCGTGCGGAAGAAGCCTTCGACCGTGCGCTCGCCCGTCAGGAACGGCTTGTCGTTGTCGTCGATGTCGGACGTGATCAGGTCGGCCGCTTCGGCGTCGGTGCGCGCGACCAGCACGGTCGGCGTGCCCATCACGTCGGCCGCGAGACGCGCGGCCGTCAGCTTCGCGACCGCCTCGCGGGTCGGCACGAGCACCTTGCCGCCCATGTGGCCGCACTTCTTGACCGATGCGAGCTGATCTTCGAAGTGAACGCCCGACGCGCCCGCCTCGATCATCGCCTTCATCAGCTCGAACGCGTTCAGCACGCCGCCGAAGCCGGCTTCCGCGTCAGCGACGATCGGCGCGAAGAAGTCGACATAGCCTTCGTCGCCCGGGTTCTTGCCTTCCGACCACTGGATCTGGTCGGCGCGCGTCAGCGTGTTGTTGATGCGCTTGACGACGAGCGGCACCGAGTTCGCCGGATACAGCGACTGATCCGGGTACATTTCGCCTGCGACGTTCGCGTCGCCCGCGACTTGCCAGCCCGACAGATAGATCGCCTTGAGGCCGGCCTTCACCTGCTGCATCGCCTGGTTGCCCGTCAGCGCGCCGAGCGCGTTGACGAACGGCTCGTTGTTGACGAGCGTCCAGAGCTTTTCCGCGCCGCGCTTCGCGAGCGTGTGCTCTTGCTGGACCGAGCCGCGCAGGCGCACGACGTCTTCAGCCGTGAACGCGCGCTTGATGCCCTTCCAGCGCGGATCGGTTTCCCATTGCTTTTGCAGTTCCTGAACCTGTTGCTGACGCGACATGATGCGTACTCCTTGAGTGGTCGTTGCCTGAAGAGAAGAAATCCTTGACTTTGCGAAGCGGGCGGCGCGGTTTGGATCAAGCGGTTCCCTTCGTTAAGTCTTGTATAAGAGTCTAGGCAAATCGACTGCGTCGAGACAGGGGCTTTTTCACAAAGATATAAAAAAATTATTCCATAAAAATCAAATGCTTGCTTCGTTAATTTCTTATTGCGGAATGTGGTTTCCCATGCTGCAACGGTCTTGGTTGTGCCACGCAGCATGACTTTTTACGACGCAAAAGATTTTTTCGTATCGTGAAATCTCGGGCGCAAACAAAAACCGGCGCGAATGCGCCGGTTTTCGAGGGGAAGGCGGACACGTCCGCGCCGCGAACGTGTCCGCCGATGGCCGCTTACGCGGCCGAGTTGCCGCGTCGCGGGCCGCCGCGCTGGCCGTCGCCGCGGCGCGCGCCGTAGCCTTCGCGGTTGCCGCTGCCCGGCTTGCCGCTCCAGCCGCCCGAGCGGCCGCCGGCCGGCTTGCCGCCGAACCGGCGGCCGCCATTGCCGTTGCCGCCCGGACGGCCGCGGCCGTTGCCGCGATCGTTGCGCGGCGGCGGCGCCTTGCGCGGCTCGAAGCCTTCGACGACGTTCACGGGCAGCGGCGCGCGCACGAAGCGCTCGATGCGCTTGAGCGCGCCTTGCTCCGCGTGATGCACGAGGCTCACCGCGGTGCCCGAGCGGCCCGCGCGGCCCGTGCGGCCGATCCGGTGCACGTAGTCCTCGGCGAACTTCGGCAGGTCGTAGTTGAACACGTGCGTGATGCCGGGGATGTCGATCCCGCGCGCGGCGACGTCGGTCGCGACGAGCACGCGCACGCGGCGCTCGCGCAGCGCGCGGATCGTGCGGTTGCGGGCGCCCTGCGGCAGATCGCCGTGCAGCGCGGCCGACTGGAAGCCGGCGTCGGCGAGGCGGCCGGCGAGCTGGTCGGCGTCGATCTTCGTCGCGGTGAAGATGATCGCCTGGTCGAGCGCGACGTCGCGCAGCAGGTGGTCGAGCAGGCGATCCTTGTGATCGCGGTCGTCGACGTAGTGCACGGTCTGCGCGATGTTCGAGCGCGATTCGATCTTCTGCGTGATCTCGATGCGCTCCGGATCCTTCAGCAGGCGGTTCGTGAGCGAGCCGATCTTGCCGTCGAGCGTCGCCGAGAACAGCATCGTCTGGCGCGACGCGGGCGTCGCGGCGACGATCGTGTCGATGTCGTCGATGAAGCCCATGTCGAGCATGCGGTCGGCTTCGTCGAGCACGAGCATCTTCAGTTCGGACAAATCGATGCGGCCGCGCTCGAGGTGGTCGAGCAGGCGCCCCGGCGTCGCGACGAGGATCTCGGGGTTCTTCGCGAGCAGCATCAGTTGCTGGCCGTACGCGACGCCGCCGAGGATGCTGACCGTGCGCAGACGGCGCAGGTGCTTGCCGTACGTCGACGCGGCCGTCGTCACCTGCATCGCGAGCTCGCGCGTCGGCGTGAGGACGAGCAGGCCCGGGCGCGCGACGGGTTGCGGGCGGCGGCTGCGGCGCTCGCCAGGCTGTCCTTCGCGCGGCGCGCGCGGCTGCAGCGCCTGCGTCTTTTGCAACTGCGCGAAGCGCTCGATCGCGGGCAGCATGAACGCGGCCGTCTTGCCCGAGCCCGTCGGGCTCGACACGAGCAGGTCGCGGCCTGCGATGCCGGCCGGGATCGCGCGCTGCTGGACGGGCGTCGGCTTCACGTAGCCGGCCGCCTGCAGCGCGGAGACGATCTCCGGCGACAGGCCGAGCGACGCGAACGTCGGTTCGTCCGGCGCGGCGTCGCCGAGGTCGCTCGTGGCAGGCTGCGCGGCGGCGGGCAGGCCGAGCGCCTCGTCGGCGATTGCGTTGAGCGGGCTGAGGGAATTGCTCGAAGTCATGTCAATCCTTGAAACACAGTGGGTCGAACGCCGCGCCAATCGCGCATACCCAAGTCGACGGATTCATCGAGCAAATCGGGAAACGTGGCGATTGTCCGCATGTCGACGACGTGCGGACAACAATTTCGTTAGAAGCTGTTTTTGGGTGCGGCGCGCATCGGGTGCGCATGCCGCCAGCCTGAGACTTGACAGCCCGCAAGGGGCCACGCAGGAAGGGACAGGTTCTAAACTGGATTGGAGCGAAACGCTATGGAACGCTGGCGAAGAGGGCTGCCGACCTTGGCAGGCAGAGCCGCCCGTCGCGATGCGCAGCCCGCATCATACCGTTTTTTGCTGCGCCGCGCCACCGTCGATTTCGCACGCCGCGGGCGCGTTGCGGGCGATAGGCCGGCCGACGCGCGCGCCTTCAGGACGCGGTGCCGTTCTTCAGCGATTCGACGAGCTCGACGTATTGCTTCTTCGCATCGTCCTGCGACGTGCCCTTCAGCGCTTCCCACGCGTCGTACTTGTACTTGCCGACGATGTCGGTGAAGCCCGGCTTGTCGCCGTGCGCGTCGCCGTCGGTCGCCTGCTTGAAGAGCGCGTAGAGGCGCAGCAGCGTCAGGTTGCCGGGGCGCTCGGTCAACTGCTTCACGTCGACCTGCGCTTGCTCGAATTGGGTGGTGATGTCGCTCATGGGTGTCTCCGTAAGGGTTTCCAGGCTGGCTTTTCCAGGCCGACGATCTTAGCAAGCGGGGGCGGACGGCGGGTCGAGCGTTCCTTCCAAACCGATTCGCGCACGACAAGCGCGCGCGAATCGGGCCCGATCGCCCGTGCGGGCGGGGCGCCGCATTACAATGTCGGCCATGACGCAAACAGTGCTCCTCGCCATCGATACGTCGACCGAGTTCTGCTCGGTCGCGCTTCTCGTCGCGGCCGGCCCGGCCGCCGACGCCGCTTCCATCCGAACCTGGGTCCGCCACGAGCGCACGGGCGCCGTGTCGAGCACGCGCGTGCTGCCCGCCGTGCGCGAGGTGCTCGACGAAGCGGGCCTCGCGTTCGCCGACTGCGACGCGGTCGCGTTCGGCGCGGGCCCCGGCTCGTTCACCGGGCTGCGCACCGCGACGGGCGTCGCGCAAGGGCTCGCGTTCGGCCGCGCGCTGCCCGTCGTGCCGGTCGGCACGCTCGTCGCGTGCGCGGAGGCCGCGCGCCTGAACGCGGGCGCCGCCGCGGGCCGCGCAATGCGCGTGCTCGCCGCGCTCGATGCGCGGATGGACGAGGTCTACTGGGCCGATTACGCGTGGGACGACGCGGCGGGCGATTGGCGCGAGCTCGCGCCGGCGTCGCTCGCGGCGCCCGCCGACGTGCAGGCGCCCGATACGCCGTTCGTGCTCGCCGGCAACGCGGCTGCCGCATTCGGCGCTCGCTTGCCCGCCTTCGCGCGCGCGCAGGCGATCGATGCGGGCGCGCTGCCGCACGCGCTGCCGGTCGCGCACGTCGCGCTGCGCGCATATCGCG
Organism: Burkholderia sp. MSMB1589WGS; assembly: GCF_001636105.1. NCBI lineage: Bacteria > Pseudomonadati > Pseudomonadota > Betaproteobacteria > Burkholderiales > Burkholderiaceae > Burkholderia > Burkholderia sp. MSMB1589WGS. The sequence goes on along the minus strand of NZ_LNJT01000007.1, from coordinate 514,842 downwards.
CGGGGCGTGTCGTGCCGGCCGATCGCGCGGCGCCCGAGTACGTGCGCGACAAGGTCGCGCAGACCACCGCCGAGCGGCTCGCTGCGCGCGCGGGCGGGGACGGGCGATGAGCGGCGTGCTGATGACCGACCGCTATCTGGCGCCGATGACGGATGCCGATCTCGACGAGGTCGTCGAGATCGAGCGCGCCGCGTACGAATTCCCGTGGTCGCGCGGCAATTTCGAGGATTCGCTGCGCAACGGCTATTTCGGCGTCTGCATGCGGCACGTGACGGGCGTGCTCGTCGGCTATTGCGTGCTGATGCCCGTCGTCGACGAGATGCATCTGCTGAATCTGTGCGTCGCGCCCGCCGCGCAGCGCGCGGGCGTCGGGCTCGCGCTGCTGCGAGAGGCGGTGCGGATCGCGCGCGCCGAGCGGCTCGACGGCGTGCTGCTCGAAGTGCGGCCGTCGAATCCGCGTGCGATCCGGCTGTACGAGCGCTTCGGCTTCGTGTCGGTCGGGCGGCGCAGGAACTACTATCCGGCGAAGCACCGGAGCCGGGAGGACGCAATCGTGATGCGTCTCGCATTGACGAAGGAGGGAGGCGCGCATGGCATTGGCTGAAGCGGCGCTCGAAGAGCTGGGGCTCGCGCCCGTGTGGGTGCGGCGCGGCATCGCGCGCGCCGGGGACGTGAACGAGGATGCAACGGGCGCGGCGCGGGAAGCCGCCGCCGCGGCGGTTGCGCAAGGGGCTCAGCCCGTGGCGTTGGATGCGTCGCGCGAGCCGGCGCATCGAAGCTCGCGCGACGGCGGGCAGGACGGGGCGCGTGGCGGCGTCGCGGATTCCGCGGCATTCGCGCGCGACGCGGCGGACCCGGCGCGCGCGTCGACGGCGCCCGCGCCGGCCGCGCGAACCGGCGGCGACGCCGGCGCGGCGGAACCCGACGAAGACATGTCGTGGTTCGATCTCGAGCCGGTGCGCGAGCCCGCGCTGCCGGATGTCGCCGCGAAGCCCGCCGCCGTCGCCGCCGGCGCCGAGCCGTCCGTCGCCGAACTCGGCTGGGACGCGCTGCGCGCGCGCGTTGCCGACTGCGAGCGCTGCCGCCTCTGCGAGAAGCGCACGAACACGGTGTTCGGCGTCGGCGACGAGAGCGCCGACTGGATGCTCGTCGGCGAGGCGCCCGGCGAGAACGAGGACAAGCAGGGCGAGCCGTTCGTCGGCCAGGCGGGCAAGCTGCTCGACAACATGCTGCGCGCGCTCGCGCTCAAGCGCGGCGAGAACGTCTACATCGCGAACGTGATCAAGTGCCGGCCGCCCGGCAACCGCAATCCCGAACCCGACGAGGTCGCGCGTTGCGAGCCGTATCTGCAGCGCCAGGTCGCGCTCGTGAAGCCGAAGCTGATCGTCGCGCTCGGCCGCTTCGCCGCGCAGACGCTCCTGAAGACCGACGCGAGCATTGCTTCGATGCGCGGGCGCGTGCACCGGTACGAAGGCGTGCCCGTGATCGTCACGTACCATCCGGCGTATCTGTTGCGCAGCCTGCAGGACAAGGCGAAGGCCTGGTCCGATCTGTGCCTCGCGAACGATACCTACCGGAACGCCGCGCCCGCCGCCGATCCGCAATGAGTGCCGCGGCGTCGCCCGTGCCGCTTCGCGCGCTGCGCGACGCGGCCGTGCGCGACCTCGCGTGGCTGCTGTCGAGCGCGAGCCTGCTCGCGCCGTCGGCAGGCGCGCCGCTCGCTCAGCCCTGGGCGAGCGTTGCCGACGCGGCGCGAACGGCCGCCTGGCTCGCCGCGCTCGACGCGCAGCCCGCGCCGCTGCACGACGCGCTCGCGCAAGCGCGGCCGGTTCGGCTCGGCCGCTACGCCGAGTGCCTGCTCGGGTTTTTCGCCGAACATGCGCCGTCGCTGCGGCTCGTCGCCGCGAATCTGCCGCTGAGGCTCAACGGCCGCACGCTCGGCGAATGCGATTTCCTGATCGAAACCGCGCGCGGCGAGCGCCTGCACTGGGAACTCGCGGTCAAGTGCTATCTGTGCGTCGCGACGTCGGGCGCCGCGTCGCTCGCCGATTTCGTCGGCCCGAATCTCGCCGACCGCTTCGATCTCAAGCGCGCGAAGCTCGTCGATCATCAACTGCTGCTCACGGCCCGCGACGAGTTCGCGTCGCTCGGCCACGCGGGGCCGTGGCGCGCGCAGATGCTCGTGAAGGGATGGCTGTTTCATCGCGCGGGCGACGACGCGAATGCGGGCGGCGCGATCGCCGATCCGCCGGAAGTCGACGCCGATCATCCGCGCGGCTTCTGGATCACGCGCGAAGCGTGGCCGGCGTTCGCGCCCGCCGCGCGGCAGGACGCCGCGTGGATCGTGCTGCCGCGCCTCGCGTGGCTCGCGCCGCGCGCGATCGGCGATGCGGACGTGGCCTGCGGGCGCTGCACGCTGCTCGCGCCGCAGGCCGTGCTCGACGAGGTCGCGCGACTACCGGGGCCGTCGCTCGTCGCCGCGCTCGCGCGCGACGCCGACGCGGTGTGGCGCGAAACCGCGCGCGGCTTCATCGTGCCCGACGATTGGCCGCAGCGTGCGATCGCGTTTGCCGCGCGCTGATCGGTGTCGATGCGCATCGGTTCGCGCCGATGCGCGCACTCGCGCGGCTTCCATTCGCGTACGCCTCGTTCGCTCGCTAAGCGGACGCCGCGACGCATCGCGCCAGAAACGTGTCTTGGAGGCCGACGGGGCTTGCCGCCTGTTCGACGCGGATGCCGCCGCGTTCGATGCGCAGCTCGCGCAGTCGGATGCGGCTCGTGTGGCGCGACGTGTCGACGCACGACGCGAGCGAGCGATTCGCGCGCGATATCCGCGGCGTCGGCGCACGCTGTCGCCGCCGGCAGCGTGTGACGATGCCGGCGAGGCACGAAGCGCGTCAAACGGCGCCAGGAGTCCGGGCGGCGAACGCGAACGTCAAGGCGAAACAGAAACAGAAGCCGAAGCCGGGCGACCCGCGCCGGCGCCTGCCCGCCGGCTCACCACCATCGATAGAAGTGATGCACGGGCCCGACGCCGTGTCCGACGTCGAGCCGCCCGCTCGCGCCGATCGCGCCCGTCAGATAGATCTTCGCATCGGCGATCGCGTCCGCGAGCGTCGCCCGCTGCGGCAGCAGCGCGGCGATCGCCGACGACAGCGTGCACCCGGTGCCGTGCGTGTTCGCGACCGGCAGCCGCGCGCCCGCGAAGCGCTGCGCGCCGCGCGCATCGATCAGCCAGTCCGGGCTTTCGCGCTCGGCGCCGAGATGGCCGCCTTTCATCAGCACCGCCTTCGCGCCGCGCGCGACGAGCGCTTCGCCCTGGCGCACCATGTCCTCCTCGGTCGTCGCGGCCGCGACGCCGAGCAGCTCGGCCGCCTCCGGCAGATTCGGCGTGACGAGATCGGCGAGCGGCAGCAATTCGTTGCGCAGCGCGTCGACCGCGTCGGGCGCGAGCAGCGCGTGCGTGCTTTTCGAGATCATCACCGTGTCGAGCACGACGTGGCGCGGTGCGTAGCGCGCGAGCGCCGCCCCGACCGCGCGCACGATCGGCGCGTTCGCGAGCATGCCGATCTTCACCGCGTCGATGCGGATGTCGTCGAACACCGCATCGAGCTGCGCGGTCACGAAGCCCGCATCGGGCGCATGCACGCCCGTCACGCCGCGCGTGTTCTGCGCGGTGAGCGCGGTGATCACGCTCGCGCCGTATGCGCCGAGCGCGGAGAACGTCTTCAGGTCAGCCTGGATGCCGGCGCCGCCGCCGGAGTCGGAGCCGGCGATCGTCAGCGCGTTGGGAATCGGTCGGGTCATGGCGGCGAGGCGGGAAAGGTTGCGGCTCAAGGGCAAGGGTGCGCAGGAGGCGATGTGCCGCTTGGCCGACGGTGGCGCGCGCTGCGGTTCAGTGCTTCGATTCGCCGATCAGCGCGACCGAATCGAAGCGGCGCTGATTCGCGACATGCAGCCGCATCACGAGCCACATCGTCAGGCACACGAACGTGCCGAACAGCACGATCACGACGCCGACCGGCACGTCGAGCCACACGAGCGCCGCGTACACGCAGAGCATCACGAGCACCGACAGGTTTTCGTTGAAGTTCTGCACGGCGATCGAATGACCGGCCGACAGCAGCACGTGGCCGCGATGCTGGAGCAGCGCATTCATCGGGACGACGAAGAAGCCGGACAGCGCGCCGACGAACATCAGGAACACGTACGCGACGAGCAGATAGAGGGGCAGGTGCAGGCGCCCGATGTGCAGCGCCCAGTGCGCAGGGAACAGCTCGCGCGAGTAGAACGCCATCAGCATCACCGCGATGCCCATCACGATGCCGACGGGCAGCACGGTGAGCGACTTGCGCAGCGGAATCCGGCTCGCGGCGATCATCGCGCCCGCCGCGACGCCGAGCGCGACCACCGCCTGCAGGATCGCGCCTTCGGACAGCGACATGCCGAGCGACACTTCCGCCCACTTGAGCACGATGAACTGCAGCGTCGCGCCCGCGCCCCAGAAGAGCGTCGTGACGGCGAGCGAGATCTGGCCGAGCTTGTCGCGCCAGAGCGCCACGAAACAGTTGGCGAAATCGGTGACGAGCTTGAGCGGGCCGTGCTGCTGCTTCGGGTAGCGCGCGCCCGTGTCGGGAATGCGCAGGTTGAAGAGCGCGGCCGTGACGTAGATCGCCATGATGACGAGCATCGCGGCCTCGGCGGGCGTGTTGATCGACGGCGGCGTGTACGCGATCACGTGCGACGCGATCTTCGGGCTGATGAGCGCGCCGCCGAGCACCGTGCCGAGGATGATCGAGCCCACCGTCGTGCCCTCGATCCAGCCGTTCGCGGCGACGAGCCGCTCGGGAGGCAGCAGTTCGGTCAGGATGCCGTACTTCGCGGGCGAATACGCGGCCGCGCCGAAGCCGACGATCCCGTAAGCGACGAGCGGATGCGCGCCGACCAGCATGATGAGGCAGCCGACCACCTTGATCGAGTTGGTGATGAACATCACGTGCCCTTTCGGGCGCGAATCGGCGAATGCGCCGACGAAGGCGGCGAGCACCACGTACGACAGGACGAAGAACAGCTTCAGGAGCGGTATCATCCAGTTCGGCGCGTGGAGGTCTTTGAGCAGGGCGATCGCGGCGATGAGAAGAGCGCTGTCGGCCAACGACGAGAAAAACTGCGCGGCCATGATGGAGTAAAAACCTTTTTTCATCTGAAGCGATGCGTTCCTCGCGGCTCGGCCGCGCGGGCCGTGCAATCGGACTTATTCCGTTCGAAATGGGTTGTGCGCACGGCTTTATATCATGAAAATACGTCAATTCGGACTAGCATGATCCCCCGATCGTTCCGCGCGTTTCCCGCGTCGCGCCCAAAAGGCGCGATAAGCTGATGATTCGCAAGCGTCTTTACTGAAATTTCCTATGCCGCGCCCGATTTCCGCCACGATCCACACCGCTGCCCTCGCGAACAACCTCACCGTCGTGCGCCGCCACGCCGCCCAGTCGAAAGTCTGGGCGATCGTCAAGGCGAACGCGTACGGGCATGGTCTCGCACGGGTCTTTCCCGGGCTGCGCGGCACCGACGGCTTCGGCCTGCTCGATCTCGACGAGGCGGTGAAGCTGCGCGAGCTCGGCTGGGCGGGGCCGATCCTGCTGCTCGAAGGCTTCTTCCGGTCGACCGACCTCGACGTGATCGACCGCTACAGCCTGACGACCGCGGTGCACAACGACGAGCAGATGCGCATGCTCGAGACGGCGCGGCTGTCGAAGCCCGTCAACGTCCAACTGAAGATGAACAGCGGAATGAACCGGCTCGGCTATGCGCCGGAGAAGTTCCGCGCCGCGTGGGAGCGCGCGCGCGCGTGCCCGGGCATCGGCCAGATCACGTTGATGACCCATTTTTCGGACGCCGACGGCGGCCGCGGCGTGGCCGAGCAGATCGCGACGTTCGAGCGCGGCGCGCAAGGTATCGCCGGCGCGCGCAGCCTCGCGAACTCGGCCGCCGTGCTCTGGCACCCGTCGGCGCACTTCGACTGGGTGCGGCCTGGCATCGTGCTGTATGGCGCGTCGCCGTCCGGGCACTCGGCGGACATCGCCGACAAGGGCCTGAAGCCCGCGATGACGCTCGCGTCCGAGCTGATCGCCGTGCAGACGCTCGCGAAAGGGCAGGCGGTGGGCTACGGCTCCGTGTTCGTCGCCGAGGAGACGATGCGCATCGGCGTGGTCGCGTGCGGCTATGCGGACGGCTATCCGCGGATCGCGCCCGAGGGCACGCCCGTCGTCGTCGACGGCGTGCGCACGCGGATCGTCGGCCGCGTGTCGATGGACATGCTGACCGTCGATCTCACGCCCGTGCCGCAGGCGGGCGTCGGCGCGCGCGTCGAGCTCTGGGGCGAGACGCTGCCGATCGACGACGTCGCCGCGCGCTGCATGACGGTCGGCTACGAGCTGATGTGCGCGGTCGCGCCGCGCGTGCCCGTGCGTGCCGAGTAAGGGCGCGCGCATGGCGAAGCAGAAGACGGTATTCGTCTGCACCGAGTGCGGCGGGCAGACGCCGAAGTGGCAGGGGCAATGCCCGTCGTGCCACGCGTGGAACACCCTCGTCGAATCGGTCGAGAGCGCGCCGTCCGCGCACCGTTTCCAGTCGCTCGCGAAGCGCGCGCCCGTGCAACGCCTCGCCGACATCGAGGCGGCCGACGTGCCGCGCTTCTCGACCGGGATCGGCGAGTTCGACCGGGTGCTGGGCGGCGGGCTCGTCGCGGGCGGCGTCGTGCTGATCGGCGGCGATCCGGGGATCGGCAAGTCGACGCTGCTGCTGCAGTCGCTCGCGCAGATCGCGAGCGAGCGGCCGGCGCTCTATATCAGCGGCGAGGAATCGGGCGCGCAGATCGCGCTGCGCGCGCAGCGGCTCGCGCTCCTCGAAGGCGGCGCGAGCGCGGCCGACCTGAAGCTCCTCGCCGAGATCCAGCTCGAGAAGATCCAGGCGACGCTCGACGCCGAGCGGCCCGACATCGCGGTCATCGACTCGATCCAGACGATCTACTCGGAAGCGTTGACGTCGGCGCCGGGCTCGGTCGCGCAAGTGCGTGAATGCGCGGCGCAATTGACGCGCATCGCGAAGCAATCGGGCACGGCGATCATCATGGTCGGCCACGTGACGAAAGAGGGCAACCTCGCGGGGCCGCGCGTGCTCGAGCACATCGTCGACACCGTGCTGTACTTCGAAGGCGACACGCATTCGTCGTTCCGGCTCGTGCGCGCGTTCAAGAACCGCTTCGGCGCGGTCAACGAGCTCGGCGTGTTCGCGATGACCGAGCGCGGCCTGCGCGGCGTCGCGAATCCGTCCGCGCTGTTCCTGTCGCAGCACACGGAGGTCGTGCCCGGCTCGTGCGTGCTCGTCACGCAGGAGGGCACGCGGCCGCTGCTCGTCGAGGTGCAGGCGCTCGTCGATACCGCGAACGTGCCGAACCCGCGCCGGCTCGCGGTCGGCCTCGAACAGAACCGGCTCGCGATGCTGCTCGCCGTGCTGCACCGGCACGCGGGCATCGCGTGCTTCGATCAGGACGTGTTCCTGAATGCCGTCGGCGGCGTAAAGATCACCGAGCCGGCTGCCGATCTTGCGGTGCTGCTCGCGATCCACTCGTCGATGCGTAACAAACCGTTGCCAAAGGGTCTGATCGTATTCGGCGAAGTCGGGCTCGCGGGCGAGATCCGGCCGTCGCCGCGCGGGCAGGAGCGCCTGCGCGAGGCGGCGAAGCTTGGCTTCACGATCGCGCTGATTCCGAAGGCGAATGCGCCGAAACAGCCGATCGACGGGCTTCGCGTGCATGCGGTCGAGCGGATCGAGCAGGCGATCGACCAGATCCGCGTGCTCGAATGAGCGCGGCGGCCGGCGGGCGCGTCCCGGTCCGCCGCCTGTCATGCGCGGATCGGGGACGTAAAACCATGTAACGTTTTGGTACGTTGATGTAACCCTTTTGCAGCCTGTTTTTTTCTATGCTTGCCCAGGTTGTCTGCCGCATGACGCGGAAAAGGGAAGCGTGTTGAAACGATCTCATCAAGCCAGTGCGCAACCGCGCACGTACAACGTGCGCGGTTGCCGCGTGTCCGAGCCGATCGGCGAGCCGTGGGGCGGCGGTTGCCGGATCGTCGAATGGATCGGCGGAGACGGGCGGATCGCCCGCCGCGTCGCCGCCATCAACGTGACCGAGGCGGAGGTCTACGCGATGATCCGCCGGCCGGTCGAAGGTCGTCGCTATCTGATGGGCGACGACGAGCAGATGCCGCGCGACACGCTGCCGCGGCGCTGACTGCCGGGCGCGGCGCGCGGCGGCAAGCCGATGCCGGCTCGCCGCGTTCGCGTTACCCGATTTTCTCCAGTTCGTCCTGCGCGCCGAGCCAGTCCGCCTCGAGCGTTTCGAGCCGGCCGTTCACGTCGCCGAGCTTGCGGATCGCGTCGGTGAGCCGCGCCTTCAGGTCGGCCGCGTAGCTCGCCGGATCGGCGACGAACGTGTCGAGCTCCGCCTTCTCCGCGTGGAGCCGCTCCATTTCCTTCTCGATCTTCGTGATGCGGGCCTGCAGCGGCTTCTTCAACTGCGATAGCCGCTGGCGCGCTTCGGCTTCCTGCCGTTTCTGATCCTTGCGGTTCACCGCAGGCGCGCCGCCGTCGGCGTCGCCCGTCGAACCGGATGCCGCCTTTGCCGCCGCGCGCTGTTGCGCCGCGTGCTGCAGCAGCCAGTCGCGATAGTCGTCGAGATCGCCGTCGAACGGCTGCAGCCGGTGCTTTGCGACAAGCATGAACTGGTCGGTCGTCGCGCGCAGCAGATGTCGATCGTGCGACACGAGGATCAGCGTGCCCTCGAATTGCGCGAGCGCCATCGTGAGCGCGTGGCGCGTTTCGAGATCGAGGTGGTTCGTCGGCTCGTCGAGCAGCAGCAGGTTCGGCTTCTGCCAGATGATCAGCGCGAGCGCGAGCCGCGCTTTCTCGCCGCCCGAGAACGGCGCGATCGGCGCGGTCGCCATGTCGCCCGAGAAGTTGAAGCCGCCGAGGAAGTCGCGCAGTTCCTGCTCGCGCGTGTCGGGGGCGAGGCGCGCGAGATGCGCGAGCGCCGAATCGTCCTCGCGCAGCGTCTCGAGCTGATGCTGCGCGAAATAGCCGATCGTCAGGCCGCGGCCGGTGCGCACGTCGCCCGAAAGCGGCGCGAGCGTGCCCGCGAGCGTCTTGATGAGCGTCGACTTGCCCTGGCCGTTCGCGCCGAGGAGGCCGATGCGCTGGCCGTTCTGGATCGACAGCGCGACGCGCTCGACGATCGGAATCTCGTCGCCGTCGTCCGCGCGATAGCCGCAGCGCACGTCTTCCATCACGAGCATCGGGTTCGGCGCGGAATCGGGCGTGCGGAATTCGAACGTGAACGCCGACGCGACGTGCGCGGGCGCGATCAGTTCCATCTTCTCGAGCGCCTTCACCCGGCTCTGCGCCTGCTTCGCCTTCGACGCCTTCGCCTTGAAGCGATCGACGAAGCTCTGCAGATGCGCGATCGTCTTTTGCTGCTTTTCGTACGCGTTTTGCTGCAATTCGAGCTGCTGCGCGCGCAGCACTTCGAATTGCGAGTAGTTGCCGCCGTAGCGCTTCACCTGGCGATTCTCGAGATGCAGCGTCACGTTGCAGACGGCGTCGAGGAATTCGCGGTCGTGCGAGATGATGACGAGCGTGCCCGGATAGCGATGCAGCCAGTCTTCGAGCCAGACGATCGCGTCGAGATCCAAGTGGTTCGTCGGCTCGTCGAGCAGCAGCAGATCCGAGCGGCACATCAGCGCCTGCGCGAGATTGAGGCGCATCCGCCAGCCGCCCGAGAAGCTCGCGACGGGCTCGCGCGTCTGCGCGAGCGTGAAGCCGAGCCCGAGCAGCAGCGCCTCCGCGCGCGCGGGCGCGGTGTAGCCGTCGGCATCCGCGAACGCCGCGTGCGCTTCGGCCTCGGCCGCGCCGTCGTGCGCGGCGGACGCCCGCGCGATGCGCGCCTCGATCGCGCGCAATGCGGCGTCGCCGTCGAGCGTGTAGTCGAGCGCGCTGCGCTCGACGGCGGGCGTCTCCTGCGACACGTGCGCGATGCGCCACGCCGGCGGCATCGAGAAGTCGCCCACGTCCGCGTGCAGCTCGCCGCGCAGCACCGCGAAGAGCGTCGATTTGCCGGCGCCGTTCGCGCCGACGAGCCCCGCCTTCTCGCCGGGATTCAGCGTGAACGAGGCCGCGTCGAAGAGCGGCTTCGTGCCGCGGGCGAGACTGAACTGATTGAAACGGATCACGGCGGGAAATGCTGAGGAAAACCGCTATTCTAGACTGCGCGCCGCCTTCGGGGGATCGTCCGGACGGCGGAGTGTGCGCACCGCGCCGAATTCGCCTAGACTTTCGCGGACGGCGCAACCCTATCGAAACAGGGAGGAACGAGCCGATGTCGAAACTGTATTCATTCAACGCGCAGGCGCTTTCGGGCGGCGAGGTGCCGCTCGAGCAGTACCGGGGCAAGGTGCTCCTCATCGTCAACACAGCGAGCGAATGCGGATTCACGCCGCAGTACGCGGGGCTGCAGCAGTTGTACGACCGCTTTCGCGAACGCGGGCTCGTCGTGCTCGGCTTTCCGTGCAATCAGTTCGGCAAGCAGGAGCCGGGCGACGCGTCGCAGATCGGCGCGTTCTGCGAGAAGAACTACGGCGTCACGTTTCCGATGTTCGCGAAGATCGACGTGAACGGCGCGAACGCGCACCCTCTGTACCGGTATCTGACCGAAGAGGCGCCCGGCATTCTCGGCCTCAAGGCGATCAAGTGGAATTTCACGAAGTTCCTCGTGAACCGGGAAGGCGAGATCGTGAAGCGCTACGCGCCGTCGACGAAGCCCGAGGATATCGCTGCGGACGTCGACAAGCTGCTCTAAGCCAGGCGGCGCGCGGTGCGCCGCGCGCCGTCAGAGAATCGGCGCGAACAGCCGCGCGACGTGCATCGCGACGCGCCGCCACGCGGGCGAGCGCCGGTATTCGCTCAGATCGACTTCGAACGCGTCGCCGAAGTCGCGCGCGAGCATTGTCTCGACTTCGGTTGCGAAGCCTTCGTCGACGGTCAGCACCATGATCTCGAAATTCAGCCGGAACGACCGGTTGTCCAGGTTCGCGCTGCCGATGGCGGCGGCAGCGCGGTCGATCAGCACGACCTTCTGGTGCAGGAAGCCGGGGCGGTAGCGGAAGATCCGCACGCCCGCGTCGACGAGATCGCGCGCATAGAGCTTCGACGCTTCGAATACGACATAGTGATCGCGCCGGCTCGGGATCAGCACCCGCACGTCGACGCCGCGCATCACCGCGAGCTTCAGCGCGGAAATCACCGCCTCGTCGGGCACGAGGTAGGGCGTCGTGATCCACACACGCTCGCGCGCGGCGTTGATCGCCTCCGCGAAGAAGAGCGAGCCCGTCTCCTGCTTGTCGGCGGGGCCCATCGGCACGACGAGGCAGTGCATGTCGGCGTCGGGCGCGGGCGCGGGCGGCGGCGCCTGCGGCGGCAGCGACTGGGTCGCCCAGTGCCAGTCCTCGGCGAACACGTACTGGATGTTCGCGACGGCGGGGCCGCGCACTTCGATGTGCGTGTCGCGCCACGGCGACAGGCGCGGGTTGCCGCCGAGATATTCGACGCCGACGTTGTGGCCGCCGACGAACGCACGTTCTCCGTCGACGACGACGATCTTCCGGTGGTTGCGGAAGTTGAGCTGGAAGCGGTTGACGAACTGTTTGTTGGTCGCGAACGGATGCACTTCGACGCCGCCTTCGCGCAGCGCGTGCACGTAGCTCGACGGCAGATCGAAGCTGCCGATGCTGTCGTACAGCAGATAGCAGCGCACGCCTGCCTTCGCGCGCGCGATCAGCGTGTCGCGCAGCATTGCGCCGAGCGCGTCGTCGCGGACGATGAAGAACTGGACGATCACGTAGCTGCGCGCGGCGTCGATCGCGGCGAGGATCGCGGAGAACGTCGCGTCGCCGTTGACGAGCGTGCGCACCGCGTTGCCCGCGACGAAGGGCATGCCGACCAGGCGCGTGAGCGCGCGCACGCGCGCGATGCCGAGCGCGTCCTTCGGCGCGCCGAGCGTCGAGCCTTCGGCGCCCCACGGCGCGGGATGCGTGCGGGTGCGCAGCGCCGCGGTCTCGTGGCGGCGCGCGTCGACATAGCCGGAGAACTTGCTGCGGCCGAGGAACAGATACGGGATCAGCGTCAGGTAGGGCATCGCCGTCAACGACACCGCCCAGGCGATCGCGCCTTGCGACGTGCGCGTGTTCAGGATCGCATGGCAGGCGGCGATCACGCCGAGCATGTGCGCGAGGCCGATGAGGGTGCCGAGATGGAGCCAGTCGAGGGTCATGAGCGCGTCGGATTCCAGAAGGAGGCCACGCGGCGCGCGCCGACCGGACGCCGCTTACGCGCATCTTACCGAAGCGTGCGCGCAAGCGGTCACTCCGTATGAGCCGGACATGCCGGTCCGCTTCAGCCGGCGACGGCGGGCAGGTCGCCCGCGTGGATCAGGAACACGCTGTCGTCGCCCGCGCTCGTCGGCAGCCAGACGAGATCGAGGCCGCCGAACGCCGCCTCGACGTTCGCGCGCTCGTTGCCGATCTCGACGACGAGCACGCCGTCGTCCTTCAGCCAGCGGCGCGCTTCGCCGACGATGCGGCGCACGATGTCCATTCCGTCCGCGCCGCCCGCCAGCGCCATTTCCGGCTCGTGCCGGTACTCGGCCGGCAGCTCGGCCATCGAATCCGAGTTCACGTACGGCGGGTTCGTGATGATCGCGTCGTAGCGCTGCGCGGGATCGATCCACTTGAACTGCGGCAGCGGCGCGTACAGGTCGCCGTGGTACAGCGCGATCCGCTCGTCGAGCCCGTAGTCGTCGCGATTGATCTTCGCGACTTCGAGCGCGTCGGCCGACAGGTCGACTGCGTCGACGCTCGCGTTCGGGAATGCGAGCGCGGCGAGGATCGCGAGGCAGCCGGAGCCCGTGCACAGCTCGAGCACCGAGCCGACCAGTTCGGGGTCCTCGACATACGGCTGCAGGCCGTCGTCGAGCAGCTCGCCGATGAACGAGCGCGGGACGATCACGCGCTCGTCGACGTAAAAGCGATGGCCGTGCATCCACGCTTCGTGCGTGAGATACGCGGCGGGCACGCGCTCGGTCGCGCGGCGCTCGATCACGGCGAGCACCGCGTCGATCTCGTCGGGCGCGAGGCGCGCGTCGAGGAACGGCTCGAGCGTGTCGAGCGGCAGATGCAGCGTGTGCAGCACGAGATAGACCGCTTCGTCGAACGCGTTGTCCGAGCCGTGGCCGAACGCGAGCTTCGCCTGCGAGAAGCGCGACACCGCGTAGCGCACGAGGTCGCGGACGGTCTTGAACGGGGAGGGGGATGTCGTCATCGGGCGGCCTTCGTCAAGCGATCAGTTGTTCGAGCACGCGGCGGTACACGTTCTTCAGCGGATCGACGAAGCGCACTTCGATGTGCTCGTCGATCTTGTGGATGCTCGCGTTCGGCGGGCCGAACTCGATCACCTGCGGGCAGATGCGCGCGATGAAGCGGCCGTCCGACGTGCCGCCCGTCGTCGACAGCTCGGGCGAGAGGCCGGTTTCCGCGTGGATCGCCGCGTCGAGCGCGTTCGACAGCTCGCCGCGCGGCGTGAGGAACGGCAGGCCGCTCACCGACCAGTTCAGCTCGTAGTCGAGCCCGTGCTTGTCGAGGATCGCGTGCACGCGCGCCTGCAGGCTCTCGACCGTGCTCGCCGTCGAGAAACGGAAGTTGAACATCAGATCCGCGTGGCCCGGAATCACGTTCGTCGCGCCGGTGCCCGCGCGCAGGTTCGACACCTGCCAGGTGGTCGGCGGGAAGTATTCGTTGCCCGCGTCCCATTGCTCGGCCGCGAGCTCGGCGAGTGCCGGCGCGAGCAGGTGGATCGGATTCTTCGCGAGATGCGGATACGCGATGTGGCCCTGCACGCCCTTGACGATGAGCTCGCCCGACATCGAGCCGCGCCGGCCGTTCTTCACGACGTCGCCGAGCGTCGCCGTCGACGTCGGCTCGCCGACGATGCAGTAGTCGAGCCGCTCGCCGCGCGCGGCGAGCGCTTCGACGACCTTCACGGTGCCGTCGGTCGCCGGGCCTTCCTCGTCGCTCGTGATCAGAAAGCCGATCGAGCCGCGATGCTGCGGATGCGCGGCGACGAACTCCTCGGCCGCGACGACGAAGCCCGCGAGCGAGCTCTTCATGTCGGCCGCGCCGCGCCCGTACAGCTTGCCGTCGCGGTGCGTCGGCACGAAGGGCGGCGAGCTCCACTGCTCGAGCGGGCCGGTCGGCACGACGTCGGTATGGCCCGCGAACGCGAGCAGCTTGCCTTCGCGGCCGGCCGCGCCGCGCTTGACGGCCCAGAAGTTCGTCACGCCGTGCGACGCGATCGTTTCGCACTCGAAGCCGAGCGCGGCGAGGCGCTCGATCATCAACTGCTGGCAGTGCTGATCGTCGGGCGTGACGGACGCGCGCGCGATCAACTGTTCGGTGAGGGCAAGGGTGGCGGACATGTTTCGGACCACTTTCGATAAAAAATGCCGGCGCGACGGCCGGCAGCATGTTGGGGGCGGCGGCGCCCGGGGCTCAGGCGAAAAGCCCCGCGTACCCGTCGGCCGAGAAGCCGAGGGCCTTCACGCGGCCGTCGACGACGACGACGGGCCGCTTGATCACCGAGGGCTTGTCGATCATCAGCGCGATCGCGCCCGCCTCGGATTCGGCTGCGGCCTTCTGCTCGTCGGTGAGCGCGCGCCACGTGGTGCCGCGCCGGTTGACGAGCGCCGCGAGCGGCACGTCCGCGAGCCAGCCCTCGACGAGCGGCGCGCTCACGCCCGCCTTCTTGAAATCGTGGAACGCGAACTCGACGCCGTGCGATTCGAGCCATGTGCGGGCCTTCTTCACGGTGTCGCAGTTCGGTATCCCGTAGACGACGGTGCCGGCCGCGGCTTTCGCGCCCGCCATCAGTCGCCCCGCAGCAGTTCGTTCAGGCCGACCTTCGCGCGCGTCTTCGCGTCGACCTTCTTCACGATCACCGCGCAGTACAGGCTGTACGCGCCGTCCTTCGACGGCAGGTTGCCCGCGACGACGACCGAGCCGGCCGGAATGCGGCCGTACGTCACTTCGCCCGTCTCGCGATCGTAGATCTTCGTGCTCTGGCCGAGGTACACGCCCATCGAGATCACCGAGTTCTCCTCGACGATCACGCCTTCGACGACTTCCGAGCGCGCGCCGATGAAGCAGTTGTCCTCGATGATGACGGGGTTCGCCTGCAGCGGCTCGAGCACGCCGCCGATGCCGACGCCGCCCGACAGGTGCACGTTCTTGCCGATCTGCGCGCACGAGCCGACCGTCGCCCAGGTGTCGACCATCGTGCCTTCGTCGACGTATGCGCCGATGTTCGTGTACGACGGCATCAGCACGACGTTCTTCGCGATGAACGAGCCGCGGCGCGCGATCGCGGGCGGCACGACGCGAAAGCCGCCCGCGGCGAAATCTTCGGCGGTGTAGTTCGCGAACTTCGACGGCACCTTGTCATAGAACTGCGTGTAGCCTCCCGCCGGCATCGGCGCGTTGTCCTCCAGGCGGAACGACAGCAGCACGGCCTTCTTCAGCCACTGGTGCACGGTCCATGCGCCGTCGATCTTCTCGGCGACGCGCAGCGCGCCGCGGTCGAGCTGCTCGATCGCGTGCGCGACGGCTTCGCGGATTTCCGCGGACGCGGCCTTCGGCGACAGCTCGGCGCGGTTTTCCCAGGCGTTATCGATGATTTGCTGAAGTTGTTGCGACATGTTCGTGGCTATGCTGGACGTGGATGATGGATGAATCGGGGGCGCTTTGGCACGCGGCGCGCGTTCAGCGGGCGAGGCCGCGGCAGAAGTCGACGATGCGCTGCGCGCCTTCGACGCATTCGGCCGTGCCGGCGACGAGCGCGATCCGGACGAAGTCGCGGCCGGGATTCGCGCCGTGTGCGTCGCGGGCGAGATACGAGCCGGGCAGGACCGTCACATTATAGTCGGCGTAGAGGCGCCGGGCGAACTCGGTGTCCGACAGGCCGGTTCGCGCAACGTTCGCCCACAGGTAGAACGCGGCGTCGGGCAGGCGCACGTCGACGGCGCCGGCGAGCATCGGCGTGACGATGGCGAATTTCTGCGCGTAGAGCGCGCGGTTCTCGCGCACATGCGCCTCGTCGCCCCACGCGGCGATGCTCGCCTTTTGCCAGACGGGCGACAGCGCCGCGCCGTGATAGGTGCGGTACAGCAGGAAGCGCTTGAGGAGCGCCGCGTCGCCCGCGACGAAGCCCGAGCGCATGCCCGGCACGTTCGAGCGCTTCGACAGGCTCGACAGCATCACGAGGCGCTCGAACCCGCGGCCCAGCTTGTGCGCCGCCTCGAGGCCGCCCAACGGCGGCGTCGCCTCGTCGAAGTAGATCTCCGAATAGCATTCGTCCGACGCGATCACGAAGCCGTGCTCGTCCGACAGCGCGAAGAGCTCGCGCCAGTCGTCGAGCGTCAGCACGGCGCCCGTCGGGTTGCCCGGCGAGCACACGTAGACGAGCTGCGTGCGCGCCCACACGCCGGCCGGCACGACCGAATAGTCGGGCGCGAAGTTGCGCGCCGGGTCGCTGTTGACGAAGTACGGCTCGGCGCCCGCGAGGAGCGCCGCGCCTTCGTAGATTTGATAGAAAGGATTCGGACAGAGTACGATCGGCCTTTCGCCGCTTTGGCTTTCATCGCTTGGCCTTTCACCGTTCCCGCACGGGCTCGAATCGATCACTGCCTGCGCGAGCGAGAAGAGCGCCTCGCGCGAGCCCGACGCGGCGAGCACCTGCGTCGCCGCGTCGATCGCCGGCAGCCCGTAGCGCCGCTCGAGCCAGCGCGCGAGCGCCTCGCGCAGCGCGTCGGTGCCCGCCGTCGCCGGATACGACGCGAGGCCGTCGAGCGCGGCGGCCGCGGCGTCGCGGATCAGCGCGGGCGTCGCGTGCTTCGGCTCGCCGATGCCGAAGCTGATCGGCGACAGATGCGCGCTCGGCGTCACGCCGGCAAAGAGCGCGCGGAGCTTTTCGAACGGGTAGGGCTGCAGCGTGTCGAGACGAGGATTCACGGGCGTGTGGCTCACGGAGCCGGTAGATGGCCGATCGGATGGGCCGGTTTAAGCGAAACGGGCGCGAAGCGGCGGCGCGGCTGGCGCCGCCGGGCGCGGCGGATCGCGGCGCGGGATGCCGGCGTGCCGGCGCGTGCCGGCCTGGTGGGCGCGGCGACGGCGCTCGATTATAGCGTGACATCGGACGGCGGAACGCGCGGGGCGCGCGCCGCGACGCCGTCCGGGGAAGGAAAAAAATAGAGGTTCGGTTTGCAAGCGAATGAACGACGGAGCGCCCGCTGGCCGACGCTCGCGATTCTGGTCGGGGCGTCGGTATGGGGCCTGATCTGGTATCCGTTGCGCCTGCTCGCGGCGCTCGGCGTGACGGGCACGGCGGCGAGCGCGGCGACGAGCGTCGTCGCGTGTGCGTTCGTGCTGATCGTGCGGCGCAAGTCGATCGCGACCGTGCGCCGGCATTGGCTGCTGCCCGCGTTGGGCGTCGCCGCGGGCGTGACGAATCTCGGCTTCGTCTGGGGCACGATTCACGGCGAAGTGTTGCGCGTGATGCTGCTTTTCTATCTGACGCCCGCGTGGACCGCGATCTACGCGCACGTCATCCTGCGCGAGCGGCTGAACGCGGCGGGCGCGGCGCTCGCCGCGCTGTCGCTCGGCGGCGCGGTGCTGATGCTGTGGTCGCCGCGGCTCGGCGTGCCGCTGCCGTCGAACCCGGCCGAATGGGCGGGGCTCGCGGCCGGGATGAGCTTCGCGATGAGCAACGTGCTCGTCGTCAAGGCGAGCCGCGAGCTGCCGCAGATGAAGCCCGAGATGCGCACGGCGACGCTGTTCGCCGGCGCGGCCGCGATGGGCGTCGCCGCGTCGTTCGTCGAGGGGCTGCCGCCGTTGCCCGCGGGCGGCGAGCTCGGCCGTGCGGCGCTTCTCGTCGTCGGGATCGGCGTGACGGTCGCGGCGAACAACATGCTCGTCCAGCACGGCCTCGCGCGCGTGCCGGCGAACCGCGCGTCGATCATCATGCTGTTCGAGATTGTTATCACCGCGTTGTCGGCGTGGCTTTTTGCCAACGAAGTGCCGAGCGCGCGCGAATGGTCGGGCGGCCTGTGCATCGTTGTGGCGACCCTGCTGTCGAGCCGCGTGCATCGGGCCCGCCCGGCGGGCGACGAGCCGCGCGAGCCGCGGGACGGCGCGCGCGCGATGGTATGATTGGCCCCATCCGCGGGGCCGGCTGCTTGACAGCACGGCCCCGTTTTTCGAATCTTGGGCGTGCGGCGCGCGCGCGGGCCTTTTGGCCGAATCGCGGCGCGCAACGCAGGCTCCGAACCGTTTCACACTCTTTACCACCGATACCGCCGTGCGTCTGAGCTCGATCAAACTCGCTGGCTTCAAATCTTTCGTCGATCCCACGCACTTCCAGGTTCCAGGTCAACTGGTCGGCGTGGTGGGCCCGAACGGGTGCGGCAAGTCCAACATCATCGACGCCGTGCGCTGGGTGCTCGGCGAGTCGCGCGCGTCCGAGCTGCGCGGCGAGTCGATGCAGGACGTGATCTTCAACGGCTCGACGGCCCGCAAGCCCGGCAGCCGGGCGAGCGTCGAGCTGATCTTCGACAACTCCGACGGCCGCGCGGCCGGCCAGTGGGGCCAGTACGGCGAGATCGCCGTGAAGCGCGTGCTCACGCGCGACGGCACGTCGAGCTACTACATCAACAACCTGCCCGCGCGCCGCCGCGACATCCAGGACATCTTCCTCGGCACGGGCCTCGGGCCGCGCGCGTACGCGATCATCGGGCAGGGGATGATCGCGCGGATCATCGAGGCGAAGCCCGAGGAGCTGCGCGTGTTCCTCGAAGAGGCGGCGGGCGTGTCGAAGTACAAGGAGCGCCGCCGCGAGACCGAGAACCGGCTGCACGACACGCGCGAGAACCTGACGCGCGTCGAGGACATCGTCCGCGAGCTCGGCTCGAATCTCGAGAAGCTCGAGGCGCAGGCCGTCGTCGCGACGAAGTACAAGGAGCTCGTCGCCGACGGCGACGAGAAGCAGCGCCTGCTGTGGCTGCTGCGCAAGAACGAGGCGGCCGCCGAGCAGGACAGGCAGCGCCGCGCGATCGGCGAAGCGCAGCTCGAGCTCGACGCGCAGACCGCGAAGCTGCGCGAAGTCGAGGCGCAGCTCGAGACGCTGCGCGTCGCGCACTATTCGGCGAGCGACGCGATGCAGGGCGCGCAGGGCGCGCTCTACGAGGCGAACGCCGAGGTGAGCCGGCTCGAGGCGGAGATCAAGTTCATCGTCGAATCGCGCAACCGCGTGCAGTCGCAGATCGCCGCGCTCGTCGCGCAGCAGGAGCAGTGGCGCGCGCAGGCGGACAAGGCGCAGGGCGACCTCGAAGAGGCCGAAGAGGCGCGCGCGGTCGCCGACGAAAAGGCGGCGACCGCCGAGGACGACGCGGCCGCGAAGCACGACGCGCTGCCCGCGCTCGAGGCGCGCTGGCGCGATGCGCAGGCGGGCCTGAACGACGAGCGCGGCCGGATCGCGCAGACCGAGCAGGCGCTCAAGCTCGAAGCCGCGCACCAGCGCAACGCCGATCAGCAACTGCAACAGCTTCAGCAGCGCCACGAGCGCCTGAAGGCCGAAGCGGGCGGCCTCGACGCGCCGGACGAGGCGCAGCTCGAGGAGCTGCGGATGCAGCTCACCGAGCACGAGGAGATTCTGGCCGAAGCGCAGGCGCGCCTCGCCGACGCGCAGGAGACGCTGCCGCGCCTCGACGCGGAGCGTCGCGCGGCGCACGAGCGCGTGCAGGCCGAGAGCGCGCAGATTCATCAGCTCGAAGCGCGCCTCGCCGCGCTCAGGCAACTGCAGGAAAACGTGCAGACGGAAGGCAAGATCCAGCCGTGGCTCGACAAGCACGAGCTCGGCGCGCTGCCGCGTCTGTGGAAGAAGCTGCACGTCGAGGCCGGCTGGGAAACCGCGCTCGAAGCGGTGCTGCGCGAGCGGCTCGCGGCGCTCGAAGTGTCGAATCTCGACTGGGTGAAGGCGTTCGCGACCGACGCGCCGCCCGCGAAGCTCGCGTTCTACGCGCCGCCCGCCGCAGGCGAGCCGCTCGCCGCGCCGGGCGCGCTGCGCCCGCTGCTGCCGCTCGTGCGGATCGACGACGCGGGCCTGCGCGCGGTGCTCAACGACTGGCTCGGCACGGTGTTCGTCGCCGACGACCTCGCGCAGGCGCTCGCCGCGCGCACGCAACTGCCGCAGGGCGGCGCGTTCGTCGTGAAGGCGGGCCACGTCGTCACGCGCTCGGGCGTGCAGCTCTACGCGGCCGATTCCGAGCAGGCGGGGATGCTCGCGCGCGCGCAGGAAATCGAGAACCTGGCGCGCCAGGTGCGCGCGCAGGCGCTGCTGTCCGACGAAGCGAAGGCGGCGGCGGTCCGCGCGGAAGCGGCGCACACGCAGGCGTCGCAGGCGCTGACCGAAGTGCGCGCGCAGGCCGAGCGCGCGACGCAGCGCGTGCACGCGCTGCAAATGGACGTGCTCAAGCTCGCGCAGGCGCACGAGCGCTACACGCAGCGCAGCACGCAGATCCGCGAGGAGCTCGAGGAGATCGGCGCGCAGATCGAGGAGCAGCGCGCGCTGCGCGCGGAATCGGAGGCGAACTTCGAGCGCCACGACGCCGAGCTCGCCGAGCTGCAGGCGCGCTTCGAGGACAACCAGCTCGCGTTCGAGTCGCTCGACGAGACGCTGACGAACGCGCGCCAGGAAGCGCGCGAGCGCGAGCGTGCGGCTACCGACGCGCGCTTCGCCGCGCGTCAGTCCGCGAACCGGATCGACGAACTGAAGCGCTCGATCCAGGTCGCGCACGAGCAGGCGGAGCGCGTCGCGGCGTCGCTCGAGGACGCGCGCGCGGAGCTCGAGACGATCAACGAGCAGACCGCGCACACCGGCCTGCAGGACGCGCTCGAAGTGCGCGCGGCGAAGGAGCGGGCGCTCGGCGCCGCGCGCGCGGAGCTCGACGATCTCACCGCGAAGCTGCGCGCGGCCGACGAGACGCGGCTCGCGGCCGAGCGCTCGCTGCAGCCGCTGCGCGAGCGCATCACCGAGCTGCAACTGAAGGAGCAGGCGGCGCGCATGACAGGCGAGCAGTTCGCCGAGCAGCTCGCGGCGGCCGAGGTCGACGAGGCGGCGCTCAGGGAAAAGCTCGCGCCGGACATGAAGCCGTCGTACCTGCAGGGCGAGGTCACGCGGATCAATAATGCGATCAACGCGCTCGGCCCCGTCAACATGGCGGCGCTGGAGGAGCTCGCGGCCGCGAGCGAGCGCAAGGTGTTCCTCGACGCGCAATCGGCCGACCTGACGAACGCGATCGAGACGCTCGAGGACGCGATCCGCAAGATCGACCAGGAAACGCGCGCGCTCTTGCAGGCGACCTTCGACGAAGTGAACCGCCATTTCAGCGATCTGTTCCCGCGCCTGTTCGGCGGCGGCCAGGCGAAGCTCATCATGACGGGCGACGAGATTCTCGACGCCGGCGTGCAGGTGATGGCGCAGCCGCCCGGCAAGAAGAACGCGACGATCCACCTGCTGTCGGGCGGCGAGAAGGCGCTGACGGCGACCGCGCTCGTGTTCGCGATGTTCCAGTTGAATCCGGCGCCGTTCTGTCTGCTCGACGAGGTCGACGCGCCGCTCGACGACGCGAACACCGAGCGCTTCGCGAATCTCGTGCGCGCGATGTCGGACAAGACGCAGTTCCTCTTCATCTCGCACAACAAGATCGCGATGGAGATGGCGCAGCAACTGATCGGCGTGACGATGCAGGAGCAGGGCGTGTCGCGGATCGTCGCGGTCGACATGGAAACGGCCGCGGGTTTTGCCCAGAATTGACGTTTGACGAATGGCCCCGCGGGCGCGCGGCGCATCGGCGCCCGCCCGCGAGTCCGATGAAAAAGAATTGGATGGAGCTTGCATGGACGAGTTGACACTCGGGTTGATCGGCGCGGGCGCCGTCGTGGTGGGCGGCGTCGTGGTCTACAACGCGTGGCAGGGCGCGAAGGTGCGCCGGCGGATGCCGCGCCCGATGCCGACGGAGGCGGCCGAGGCCGCCGCGCGGCACGAGCGCGACGAGGACGCGCCCTTCATCGAGCCGGTGCGGCAGCCGGCGCGTCGCGAGGCCGTGGCGGGCGGCGCGGCGGGCAGCGCGTCGGGCGCGCGAAGCGGCGACGCAGCGCGCGTCGAGCCGACGTTCGGCGGCGGCGTGGCCCCCGCCGATACGCCGGCCGACCTGCAGGCCGAGGCGACTGCCGCGAATGGCGCGGTCGAGCCCGCCGTCGAAACAGCGCATGGCGACGAAGCGGCCGCCGCGCCCGATTCGGCGCGCGACGAGCCGGTCGAACCGGTGCTGCCCGCCGCGACGACGATTTCCGCGGCGCCGCCCGCGATCGTCGACCGCCGGATCGACTGCATCGTGCCGATCCGCCTCGCGAGCCCGCTTGCGGGCGACAAGATCCTGCCCGCCGCGCAGCGGCTGCGCCGCGCGGGCAGCAAGCCGGTGCACATCGAGGGCAAGCCGGATGGCGGCGACGCATGGGAGCTGCTGCAAAACGGCGTGCGCTACGAAGAGCTGCGCGCGGCCGCGCAGCTCGCGAACCGCAGCGGCCCGCTCAACGAGCTCGAGTTCTCCGAATTCGTGACGGGCGTCCAGCAGTTCGCGGACGCGATCGACGGCGCGCCGGAATTCCCGGACATGATGGAAACGGTGTCGATGGCGCGCGAACTCGACGGTTTCGCCGCGCAATGCGACGCGCAACTGTCGATCAACGTGATGTCGGACGGCGCGCCGTGGTCGGCGAACTACGTGCAGGCGGTTGCGTCGCAGGACGGGCTCTTGCTGTCGCGCGACGGCACGCGTTTCGTGAAGCTCGACGCGAAGCAGAATCCCGTGTTCATGCTGCAGTTCGGCGACACGAATTTCCTGCGCGACGATCTCACGTACAAGGGCGGCAATCTGATCACGCTCGTGCTCGACGTGCCCGTCGCCGACGAGGACATTCTGCCGTTCAGGCTGATGTGCGACTACGCGAAATCGCTGTCCGAGCGGATCGGCGCGCGCGTCGTCGACGACCAGCGCCGGCCGCTGCCCGAATCGACGCTGCTCGCAATCGAGCAGCAACTGATGAAGCTGTACGCGCGGCTCGAGGAGGCGGGGATTCCGGCCGGCTCGCCCGTCACGCGGCGGCTGTTCAGTCAGTAGGAACAAGCCGGGTGCTGCGGTTTTCGCTGCGGCGCAGCGCGGCCGGCGCGCCTCGCGCGGGCGATGGCGGTCGCGGCTGCCGATGGCGGCTTGGTGATCGCGGCTGGTGATCGCGTTGCCGCACCGCATCATCCGAACCGTCGGACGCAGGCGATTTCCGCACTCGTTCGGCCATCCAGCCGATGCCGAAACGGGCTCGGAACTGAGATAATCGTCGCCTGATTATCCTCACGAGAAAGTGCCGCCAGCATGGCCCGATCCCCTGTTGAACCGCCCGCCAGCCAGCCGGCGAAGCGCGCCGCGTGGCTGCGCGCCGAGCTCGAGCGGGCGAACTACGCGTATTACGTGCTCGATCAGCCGGACCTGCCCGACGCCGAGTACGATCGCCTCTTCGTCGAACTCCAGCAGATCGAGGCCGAGCACCCCGATCTCGTCACGCCCGATTCGCCGACGCAGCGCGTCGGCGGCGAAGTCGCGGGCGGCTTCACGCCGGTCGTCCACGACACGCCGATGCTGTCGCTCAACAACGGCTTTTCCGACGACGACGTCGTCGCATTCGACAAGCGCGTCGCCGACGGCCTCGACAAGGCGACCGACCTCGCCGGCACCGTGACCGAGCCCGTCGAATACGCGTGCGAGCTGAAGTTCGACGGCCTGGCGATCTCGCTGCGCTACGAGGGCGGCCGCTTCGTGCAGGCATCGACGCGCGGCGACGGCACGACGGGCGAAGACGTCACCGAGAACATCCGCACGGTCCGCTCGATTCCGCTGACGCTCAAGGGCAGGCATGTGCCGCGCATGCTCGACGTGCGCGGCGAAGTGCTGATGTTCAAGCGCGATTTCGCGCGCCTGAACGAGCGCCAGCGCGCGGCGGGCCAGCGCGAGTTCGCGAATCCGCGCAACGCGGCGGCGGGCAGCCTGCGGCAGCTCGATTCGAAGATCACCGCGTCGCGGCCGCTGTCGTTTTTCGCATACGGGATCGGCGTGCTCGACGGCGTCGAGATGCCCGGCACGCACAGCGGCCTGCTCGACTGGTACGAGACGCTCGGCCTGCCGGTGAACCGCGAGCGCGCGGTCGTGCGCGGCGCGGCGGGCCTGCTCGGATTCTTCCATTCGGTGGGCGAGCGGCGCGAATCGCTGCCGTACGACATCGACGGCGTCGTCTACAAGGTGAACCGCCGCGACGAGCAGGATCGGCTCGGCTTCGTGTCGCGCGCGCCGCGCTTCGCGCTCGCGCACAAGTTCCCCGCGCAGGAGGCGCTCACGAAGCTCGTCGCGATCGACGTGCAGGTCGGCCGCACGGGCGCGATCACGCCGGTCGCGCGGCTCGAGCCCGTGTTCGTCGGCGGCGCGACCGTCACGAACGCGACGCTGCACAACGAGGACGAGGTGCGCCGCAAGGACATCCGGATCGGCGACACGGTCATCGTGCGCCGCGCGGGCGACGTGATTCCGGAAGTGGTGTCGGCCGTGCTCGACCGGCGTCCCGCCGATGCGCGCGAGTTCGTGATGCCGACCGAGTGCCCGGAATGCGGATCGCGGATCGAGCGATTGCCCGACGAGGCGATCGCGCGCTGCACGGGCGGGCTGTTCTGCCCCGCGCAGCGCAAGCAGGCGCTCTGGCACTTCGCGCAGCGCCGCGCGCTCGACATCGACGGGCTCGGCGAGAAGATCATCGATCAGCTCGTCGAGCAGAACCTCGTGCGCACGCCGGCCGATCTGTTCAATCTCGGCTTCTCGACGCTCGTCGAGCTCGATCGCTTCGCGGAGAAATCCGCGCAGAACCTGATCGACTCGCTCGAGAAGGCGAAGCACACGACGCTCGCGCGCTTCATTTACGCGCTCGGCATCCGGCACGTCGGCGAATCGACGGCGAAGGATCTCGCGAAGCACTTCGGCTCGCTCGATCCGGTCATGGACGCGTCGATCGACGAGTTGCTCGAAGTCAACGACGTCGGGCCGATCGTCGCCGAATCGATCCATCAGTTCTTCGCCGAGGAGCACAATCGCACGGTGATCGAGCAACTGCGCGCGAAGGGCAAGGTCAGGTGGCCCGAAGGGCCGCCCGCGCCGCGCGCGCCGCAAGGCGTGCTCGCGGGCAAGACCGTCGTGCTCACGGGCACGCTGCCGACGCTCACGCGCGACGCCGCGAAGGAGATGCTCGAGGCGGCGGGCGCGAAGGTGGCGGGCTCGGTGTCGAAGAAAACCGATTACGTCGTCGCGGGCGCCGACGCGGGCAGCAAGCTCGCGAAAGCCGAGGAACTCGGCATTCCGGTGCTGGACGAAGCAGGCATGCACAAACTCCTGGAGGGCCACGCGCGATGATTCGCGAGATTCTGAAGATGGGCGATCCGCGTCTGCTGGAAGTTGCCCGGCCGGTCGAGACGTTCAACACGCCGGAGCTGCACGCGCTCGTCGCGGACATGTTCGAGACGATGCATCACGCGAACGGCGCGGGGCTCGCCGCGCCGCAGATCGGCGTCGGGCTGCAGGTGATCATCTTCGGCTTTGGCAACAGCGAGCGCTACCCGGAGGCGCCGCCCGTGCCGGAGACCGTGCTCGTCAATCCAGGCGTCGAGTATCTGCCGCCCGACATGGAGGAGGGCTGGGAGGGCTGCCTGTCGGTGCCGGGGCTGCGCGGCGTCGTGAGCCGCTACCGGCGCGTGCGCTACAGCGGCTTCGACCAGTACGGCGCGAAGCTCGAGCGGATCGCGGAGGGGTTCCACGCGCGGGTCGTCCAGCACGAGTACGATCATCTGATCGGCAAGCTCTATCCGATGCGGATCACCGATTTCTCGAAGTTCGGCTACACCGACGTGCTGTTCCCGGGGCTCGACGCGCAAGCCGACTGACCGGCGAAGCGGCGAGCGACGGCGCCGCTCGCGGCCGCTATTGCGCGGCCCCCGGGCGCACGGCCGTCGCGCTCAGAACGACTCGTCCAGCCCGAGATAGCGCCACTGGCCTTGCGGCAGCGCGCCCAGCATCACGCGGCCCATCCGCACGCGCTTCAGGCCGATCACCTCGAGACCGACGAGCTCGCACATCCGGCGAATCTGGCGCTTCTTGCCTTCGCGCAGCACGAAGCGCAACTGCTCGCCGTTCTGCCAACTGACCATCGCGGGCTTGAGCGGCGCGCCGTCGAGCTCCAGGCCGTGGCGCAGCTTCGCGAGCGACTCGGCGGGGAAGTGTCGCTCGATGTCGGCCGTGCGCTCGCCGAAGCGCACGCGCACCAGATATTCCTTGTCGATGTCGGATTGCTCGCCGATCAGTTGTTTCGCGACGCGGCCGTTCTGCGTCAGCACGAGAAGGCCCGTCGAATCGATGTCGAGCCGGCCCGCGGGCGCGAGCGCGCGCAGGTGCTGCGGCGAGAAGCGCAGCGGCGAGCGGTCGCCGCTCCAGTGGTTCTCGCGCGTGACGAGCGTCGCGGCGGGCGCGTAGCCGTCCTCCGCCTGGCCCGACACGTAGCCGACCGGCTTGTGCAGCAGGATCGTCACTTGCGCGGCCTGCGCGGCGCGCGCGTTCGAATCGATCTCGATGCGCTGGTCGGCGCGCACCTTCGTGCCGAGCGTGTCGATGCGCTCGCCGTCGACGAGCACCCAGCCTTTCTCGATCCATTCGTCCGCTTCGCGGCGCGAGCAGAGGCCGAGTTCGGACATCCGCTTCGACAGGCGCACGAGGCCCGTTTCATCGCCCCGGTCAACTCGGTCGCCCTGGGCGGCGGTTTCATCCGGCCCGCCGATGCGGCGCTTGACCGGTTGCGCGGCTTTCAGGCGCGCGCCTGTCGTCGCGCGGGCGGCGGGGCGGCGATCGTCGGACGCGCTCGCGCGGGTTGCCGAGCGGTTGTCGAAGCGCGCCGTGCGTTCGGTACGCTCGGTGCGCGGCGACGTGCGCTTTGCGGATGCGCCGTGGCGATCGTCGGCGCGCTGCGGCGCACGCTTGCCGGTCGTCGCGCTCTTGCCCGCGAACGACGACGACGCGCCGCGCGCGCCGCGGCCGTCCGCGCGGGGTGACGGGCCGTCCGCGCGACGCGCCTCGGTGCGCGGCGCACCGCCGAATTTCGCGCCCGTCGCGCCGCGCGCGCCTGGATCGGACGAGCGCGCGCCCGGGCTGCGCGACGGCCGCTCGTCGCGCGCGGCTGCGCGGTCGGCCGTGCGACGCTCCGGCTTCGCATCAGTGCGGCGCACGCGCTCGCCGGCTGCTGCGCCGGGCGCGCCGGCACGCTTGGCCGCCGCGCGTTCGTCGCCCGCGCGGCCGGCGTCATGCGCGGCGCGCGGCTTCGCGACGCGCTTGCCTTCGGATGCCGCCGGACGAGCCGGCACGCCCGCGCGTTTTTGCGCGGCGGCCGCCGCGCCGCGCGGCGCCGATGGCTTTGCCGCGGACGCTGATGCAGCGGACTTCGCCCCAGGCTTCGCCGCGGCCGGCTTCGCGCCAGCCGCTTTCGGGTCGGGCCGCGCGACCTTGCGCGCGGTAAGGCTGCCGGAACGGACGGGGGCGCGGCCGGGCGTCGCCGGGCGCGGATTCTTGACGGTCAATTTTGTGCGCATAAACGCTGGAACACTCACACTGCGATCGCGCGCAGCAACTCGGTTTCGACTTGGATCTGCAGACGGTTGTCGGACAAGCCGGTGCCGTCGAGCATGAAGACGTCCTCGACGCGTTCGCCGAGCGTATTGATCCGCGCCGCATGGACGCCGACCCGGTGCTCGGCCAGCACGCGCGCGATCGAATAAAGAAGGCCTGGCCGGTCGTTCGCGGACACGGACAGAATGTAGTACTGGCCACGCTCGTCGGCCCGCAGGTCGACGCGCGGCGTGATCGGGAACGTGCGCGACAGCCGCGAGAGCCGCCCCTTCGACGGCTCGGGCAGCGGCGCCGATTCGGCGAGGCGCGCGGCGAGCTGCTGCTCGACGAGGTTCGCGATGTCGCGGTATTGCACGTCGCGCTCGGTCTGCGTGACGATGAAGTTGTCGAGCGCGTAGCCGTGGCGCGTCGTGTTCACGCGCGCGTCGAGCACCGACAGCCCGTTGCGGTCGAAGTACGCGCAGATGCCCGCGAACAGGTCCGAGCGGTCCTTCACGTAGACGAGCACCTGCAGCGCGTCGCCGACGGGCGACGGCCGCGCGCGGACGATCGCGGTGTCGGCCTCGACGTGCCGGTACAGCACGCGGGTCTGCCACGCGATGTCGGCCGCGTCGTGGCGCAGGAAGTAGCCGACGTCGAGCTGGTCCCACAGCGCGCGGTGCGCGTCGGGCGGCACGGTTTCGAGGCGCAGCAGCGCGAGCGCCTCCTCCTGCCGCGTCTTCAGCTCCGAATGCGCGTCGGGCTGCGCGCCGCCCAGCACGGCGAGCGTCGCGCGATACAGATCCTCGAGCAGCTTGCCCTTCCAGGTGTTCCACACCTTCGGGCTGGTGCCGCGGATGTCGGCGACGGTCAGCAGATAGAGCGCGGTCAGCCGCCGTTCGCTGCCGACGAGGTCCGCGAAGCGCTTGATCACTTCCGGGTCGCTCGTGTCCTGCTTTTGCGCGACCTGGCTCATCGTCAGGTGATGCTGGACGAGCCAGACGACGAGCGCCGCATCGTCGCCCTCGATCCCGTGCTCGCGGCAGAAACGCCGCGCGTCGGCCATCCCGAGCGCCGAGTGGTCGCCGCCGCGGCCTTTCGCGATGTCGTGGAAGAGGGCGGCGACGTACAGCACCCAAGGCCGCTCGAAGTTCACGATCAACTGGCTGCAGAACGGATATTCGTGCGCGTGCTCGGCCACCGCGAAGCGCCGGATGTTGCGCAGCACCATCAGGATGTGCTGATCGACCGTGTACACGTGGTACAGGTCGTGCTGCATCTGGCCGACGATCCGCCGGAAGTTCAGCAGATAGCGGCCGAGCACGCTCGTCTGGTTCATCAGGCGGAATGCGTGCGTGATGCCTTCCGGCTGCTGCAGGATCTGCATGAACGTGCGGCGGTTGCGCGGATCGCGCCGCCACGCGTTGTTCATCACGTCGCGCGAGTTGTAGAGCGCGCGCAGCGTGCGCGCGGACAGGCCCTTCACGCCGCGCGTCGCCTCGTACAGCAGGAACGCTTCGAGGATCGCGTCCGGGTGGCGCTCGAACACGTCGTCCGCGGCGATCTCGAGCATGCCCTGCTTCTCGACGAAGCGCCCGGGCGACAGCACGCGCGTGACGCCGCTCGTCGCCGGGAAGAGTTGCGCCTCGATGTTCTGGATCAGGATCGTCGCGAGCTGCGTGACCGCCTTCGCGGCCCAGTAGTAGCGCCGCATCAGTTGCTCGCTCGCGCGCTTCGCGGGCGTCGGCTGATAGCCGAAGCTCTCGGCCGCCTGAGTCTGCAGGTCGAACACGAGGATGTCCTGGCGCCGCCCGGCGATCACGTGCAGCCGCGCCCGCAGCGTCTTCAGGAAGCCTTCGTTGCGGCGCAGCTCGCGCGCCTCGCGATCGGTGATGAGCCCGCGCGTGTCGAGCTCGCGCCAGCTACTGCCGAAGCCCGCCGCGCGCGCGATCCAGAGAATCGTCTGCAGATCGCGCAGGCCGCCCGGGCTTTCCTTCACGTTCGGCTCGAGGCTGTATGGCGTGTCCTGGAACTTCGCATGGCGCTGGCGCATCTCGAGCACCTTCGCCTGGAAGAACGCGCGCGCGTCGAGCGCCTCGCGGTAGCGCAGCATGAAGCGCTCGAAGAGCGTCGTGCTGCCGACGATGCGGCGCGCCTCGAGCAGCGACGTCTGCACGGTGACGTCCTGCGACGCCTCCTCGATGCACTGGTCGACTGTGCGCACGCTGCTGCCGATCTCGAGCCCGAGATCCCACGCCATGCCGATGAAGCGCTCGATCCGTTCGTCGAGCTCGCTCGCGTGCGCATCGGGCAGCAGCACGAGGATGTCGACGTCCGAATGCGGCGACAGCTCGCCGCGCCCGAAGCCGCCGACCGCGACGAGCGCGAGCGTCGCGGGCAGCCCGCATTCCTGCCACAGACGGCGCAGCGCGTCGTCGGTCGCGCGCGACAGCGCGTGCATCAGCGGCGTGACGTTGGTCGCGGTCTTGAAGCGTGCGAGCAACCCGGCCTTCGCGGCCTTGAATTCGGCTTTGCGCGACAGCGCGTGAGGCGGCGCGGCGACGGATGCGCTCATGGGCGGCGATCGAATTGGGCGGTTGAACGGCCGCGCGCGATGACGCGGGCGGCTACCTGGCTAAATCAAGCTGAACAAGCGTCAAGCGTGCGAAGCGGACGTCGATGCGCACAAAGCGCGCGGCAAGCCGCTCAAGCCGCTCAAGCCGCCGTCGCCGGCGCGGCGAACGTCGGGCGCGCCGGCGTGCCGGCCGACACCGTCAGCACCTCGTGGCCCGTCTCCGTGACGAGGATCGTGTGTTCCCACTGCGCGGACAGGCTGCGGTCGCGGGTCTTGACGGTCCACTGGTCGGGCATCGTGCGGATGTCGCGCTTGCCGGCGTTGATCATCGGCTCGATCGTGAAGATCATGCCGGGCTTGAGCTC
This sequence comes from Burkholderia sp. MSMB1589WGS, assembly GCF_001636105.1. Taxonomy (NCBI): domain Bacteria; kingdom Pseudomonadati; phylum Pseudomonadota; class Betaproteobacteria; order Burkholderiales; family Burkholderiaceae; genus Burkholderia; species Burkholderia sp. MSMB1589WGS. The sequence continues at coordinate 483,944 of NZ_LNJT01000007.1, read as the reverse complement.
GATGCCCGTGCCCGGGCGTCCGTAGTGGACGACCTGCGGGTCCTCATGGAACACCGTGCCGATGCCGTGGCCGCAGTATTCGCGCACGACGCTGTAGCCTTGCGCCTCCGCGTGCTTCTGGATCGCGTGGCCGATGTCGCCGAGATGCGCGCCGGGCTTCACCTGGTCGATGCCGAGCCACATGCATTCGTAGGTGGTTTGCACGAGGCGCTTCGCGAGGATCGAGCCCTCGCCGACGATGAACATCCGGCTCGTGTCGCCGAAATAGCCGTTCTTGATGACGGTGATGTCGATGTTCAGCGCGTCGCCGTTCTTGAGCGTCTTGTCGCCCGGAATGCCGTGGCAGATCACGTCGTTGACCGACGTGCAGGTCGCCTTCGGGAACGGCGGGTAGCCGGGCGGCTGGTAGTTGAGCGGCGCGGGCACCGTGCCCTGCACGTTGACCATGTACTCGTGGCAGAGGCGATCGAGTTCGCCCGTCGTCACGCCGGCGACGACGAACGGCGTGATGTAGTCGAGCACTTCGCTCGCGAGACGGCAGGCGATGCGCATCTGCGCGATGTCGTGTTCGTTTTTGAGCGTAATAGCCATGAGTCGATGCCTGAAATGCGGTGAATTACACGCAATTATCGCACCTTATTCCTGCCGTCGCAGCCCTTCGCGGACCGGCGCAGCGCGAATTTTGGCGTGAATTCCGGCGCAGTCGGATGGCCGAGGGTAAGCCGTCCTGCGGCGGCCGGGCGCGCGCCCGGCCCGGCGAAAGCAGCGGGCGACTTGAGGGGCGTCACGCCTGCGTGCTATACTTATTGGCTAAGTCGACGCTGAAATCGCTATTTTTGTCTTGCGCGGGAACCGTTGGAGTTTTCGCTCGGGCGGCGGTCGCGGCGAAGGCTGGCGGCGCGAAGCTTTCGGATGGTTTCGGAGCGCGCGCCGAATCGCGAGCCGGCGCACCCAGGGTGTCGCGGCGCGAACGGAAGAGGCGAGTGCCCGCCGTCGCGCCATGATACGGCAGCCGGCTTAAGACCCAAACCCTCGTGGAGAAATACAAATGGCAGTCACGATGCGCCAAATGCTGGAAGCCGGTGTCCACTTCGGCCACCAGACGCGTTTCTGGAACCCGAAGATGGCTCCCTTCATCTTCGGCCACCGCAACAAGATTCACATCATCAACCTCGAAAAGACGCTGCCGATGTTCAACGACGCACAGAAGTACGTGCGTCAGCTCGCGGCGAATCGGGGCACGATCCTTTTCGTCGGCACGAAGCGCCAGTCGCGCGACACGATCGCCCAGGAAGCGCAGCGCGCGGGCATGCCGTATGTGAACGCTCGCTGGCTCGGCGGCATGATGACCAACTTCAAGACGCTGAAGGTGTCGATCAAGCGCCTGAAGGACATGGAAGCGGCGGTCGAGGCGGGCGAGCTCGAGAAGATGAGCAAGAAGGAAGCGCTCCTGTTCGAACGCGAAATCGCGAAGCTGCAGAAGTCGATCGGCGGCGTGAAGGACATGGGCGGCATTCCGGACGCGATCTTCGTCGTCGACGTCGGCTACCACAAGATCGCCGTCACCGAAGCGAACAAGCTGGGCGTGCCCGTCATCGCCGTGGTCGATACGAACCACTCGCCGGAAGGCGTGGATTACGTGATCCCGGGTAATGACGACTCGAGCAAGGCCGTTGCGCTGTACGCCGAAGGCGTCGCCGACGCGATCCTCGAAGGCCGCACGAACGCGGTCAACGAAGTGGTCCAGGCGGTGCGCGGCGGCGACGACGAATACGTCGAGGAAAACGCGTAACCGGCCCCGAGCCGGCGCAAAAAGGGGGCTCTCAACAAGCCCCCTTTTTTTAAGCCGCTTTTTTGTGCGGCCGATCCGGGCTGACGCGGCGCAAAAATTGCGCGGATGTCCGGAAACGAATGCCTGCCGCCTGCGTCGAAGTGCGGGCGGCGTTGTGAATACAGACTCAAGGAGCGAATGATGGCGGCAATTACCGCAAGCATGGTGGCAGAACTGCGCGCGAAGACCGACGCACCGATGATGGAGTGCAAGAAGGCGCTGACGGAAGCCGACGGCGACATGGGCAAGGCCGAAGAGCTGCTGCGCGTGAAGCTCGGCAACAAGGCGAGCAAGGCCGCGTCGCGCGTGACGGCCGAAGGCGTCGTCGCATCGTTCGTCGGCGCGAATGCCGGCGCGCTCGTCGAGCTGAACTGCGAAACCGACTTCGTCGCGAAGAACGACGATTTCAACGCGTTCGCGAAGACGGTCGCGGAACTCGTCGCGACGCAGAACCCGGCCGACGTCGCCGCGCTGTCGGCGCTGCCGCTCGACGGCAAGACGGTCGACGAAGTGCGCCTCGCGCTCGTCGGCAAGATCGGCGAGAACATCTCGATCCGCCGCTTCGTCCGCTTCGAAACGTCGAACAAGCTCGCGACGTACCTGCACGGCAGCCGCATCGGCGTGATCGTCGAGTACACGGGCGAGCAAGAGCAGGTCGGCAAGGACGTCGCGATGCACGTCGCGGCGATGAAGCCGGTCTCGCTGTCGTCGAGCGACGTGCCGGCCGAGCTGATCGAGAAGGAGCGCCGCGTCGCCGAGCAGAAGGCGGCGGAATCGGGCAAGCCGGCCGAGATCGTCGCGAAGATGGTCGACGGCAGCGTCCAGAAGTTCCTGAAGGAAGTGTCGCTGCTGAACCAGCCGTTCGTGAAGAACGACAAGCAGACGATCGAGCAGATGCTGAAGGCCGCGAATGCGGCGGTGCAGAAGTTCGCCCTCTTCGTGGTCGGCGAAGGCATCGAGAAGCGCCAGGACGACTTCGCGGCGGAAGTGGCCGCGCAGGTCGCCGCCGCCAAGCAGCAGTAACCAGTCGTAAAAGCAGTAACCAGCAGTACGCTTGACCCGCGGCGGGCGACCGTTCCGCCGCGGCCGGCAGCGCCGCCTGACGGGGCTTACAGCCAGCCCGGCCCGGCGGCGCTTGCTCGAATCAGCATTTCGCCCCTACAGTTCGTGCTTGTCATCCTCTCGTCGCTCGGAAGTCCCTATGCCCAATGCCTATAAACGCGTCCTCCTCAAACTTTCCGGCGAAGCGCTGATGGGCGACGATGCCTTCGGCATCAATCGCGCGACGATCGAGCGGATGGTCGCCGACATCGCGGAAGTCGTGCGTCTCGGCACGCAGCTCGCGGTCGTGATCGGCGGCGGCAACATCTTCCGCGGCGTCGCGGGCGGCGCGGCCGGCATGGACCGCGCGACGGCCGACTACATGGGGATGCTCGCGACGATGATGAACGCGCTCGCGCTGCAGGACGCAATGCGCCACGCGGGCATCGAGGCGCGCGTGCAATCGGCGCTGCGCATGGACCAGGTGGTCGAGCCGTACATCCGCCCGCGCGCGATCCGCCAGCTCGAGGAGGGCAAGGTCGTGATCTTCGCGGCGGGCACGGGCAACCCGTTCTTCACGACGGACACGGCGGCCGCGCTGCGCGGCTCGGAAGTCGGCGCCGAGGTGGTGCTGAAGGCGACGAAGGTCGACGGCGTCTATTCGGCCGATCCGAAGAAGGACCCGTCCGCGACGCGCTATTCGTCGATCAGCTTCGACGAGGCGATCGGCCGCAACCTGCAGGTGATGGACGCGACGGCGTTCGCGCTGTGCCGCGACCAGAAGCTGCCGATTCGCGTGTTTTCGATCAACAAGCCGGGTGCGCTCAAACGTATCGTTCAAGGTGAGGACGAGGGCACGCTCGTCCACGTGTAAACTCTCGCCGATGCGCACGGGCGGCGCGAAGCGCCGCCTTTGGCCATTGCCCGCATCGTTTTGAAGTTCGGAAGGTTCGGAGGTTGAAATGAGTGTCGCTGATATCAAGAAGGGCGTCGAGCAGAAGATGCAGCGCTCGATCGAAGCGTTCAAGAACGATCTGGCGAAGATCCGTACGGGCCGTGCGCATACCGGTCTGCTCGATCATGTGCAGGTCGACTACTACGGTTCGATGGTGCCGATCTCGCAGGTCGCGAACCTGACGCTCGTCGACGCGCGCACGATCGGCGTGCAGCCGTGGGAAAAGAACATGGTCGCGAAGGTCGAGAAGGCGATCCGCGAGGCCGATCTGGGCCTGAATCCGGCGACGTCGGGCGATCTGATCCGCGTGCCGATGCCGCCGCTCACGGAAGAGCGCCGCCGCGAGCTGACGAAGGTCGTCAAGGGCGAAGGCGAAACGGCGAAGGTCGCCGTGCGCAACCTGCGCCGCGACGCGAACGAGCAGCTCAAGAAGCTCGTCAAGGACAAGGAAATCTCCGAGGATGACGAGCGCCGCGCGGGCGACGACGTGCAGAAGCTGACGGACAAGCACGTCGCGGAGATCGACAAGCTCGTCCAGGCCAAGGACGCGGAGATCATGACGGTCTGAAGCCGCCTTGCGTCGCACTTTTTCCTGCAGCTACAGTCTCAGCGGCCATGACCTATACCAGCTCTACCGTTCGCGTGCCTGACGTCGCCGCCGTGCCGCGTCACATCGCGATCATCATGGACGGCAACGGCCGTTGGGCGACCGAGCGCCGCCTGCCGCGCGTCGCGGGACACACGCGCGGCGTCGACGCGGTGCGCTCGGTCGTCGAGGGATGTGCGCGCGCGGGCGTCGAATACCTGACGCTCTTCGCGTTCAGTTCCGAGAACTGGCGCCGGCCGAACGACGAAGTGTCGTTCCTGATGCGCCTGTTCATCACCGCGCTCGAGCGCGAAGTCGGCAAGCTGCATGCGAACGGCATCCGGCTGCGCGTCATCGGCGATCTGACGAAGTTCGAGCCGCGCATCCAGGCGCTGATCCGCCGCGCGGAGACGAAGACCGCGCGCAACACGCGCCTGACGCTGACGATCGCCGCGAACTACGGCGGTCGTTGGGATATCCTGCAGGCGACGCAGAAGCTCATCGACGAGGCGGCGCGCGAAGGGCGCGCGGCCGAGGTCGACGAGGATGCGTTCGCCCGCCATCTGGCGATGGCCTATGCGCCCGAGCCGGATCTCTTCATCCGCACGGGCGGCGAGCAGCGGATCAGCAATTTCCTGCTCTGGCAGCTCGCGTACACCGAGTTCTACTTCACCGATACATTCTGGCCGGACTTCGACGCCGGCGCGCTTGCCGAGGCGCTCGCGTCGTACACGCACCGCGAACGCCGCTTCGGCCGCACGAGCGCGCAGCTCGAACCCCAGGCCCAGGACGCCGATTCCCTTTCATGCTGAAGACCCGTGTCATCACGGCGGTCGTGCTGCTGGCAGTGCTGCTGCCCGTGACGCTGTTCGCGCCGCTTGCCGCGTTCGGCGCGCTGATCGCGCTCGCGCTCGTGTTCGCCGCGTGGGAGTGGGGGCGGCTCCTGAAGCTGGGCGGGATCGGTCCCGTCGCGTACGCGGTGGTCGCGGCGCTCGCGCTCGGCGCAAGCACGCGGCTCGGCATCAGCGCGGACGCCGCGCGGCCGCTTTTCGCGGCGGCGGGCGTGTTCTGGCTGCTGGCGGGCCCGTATGCGCTCTGGCGCAAGCCGGCGCTCGCCGAGCGCGCATGGAAGCCGTTCCTGCTCGTCGCGGGCCTCATCGTCTTTTCCGCGTGCTGGCACGCGCTCGTCGCCGCGCGCGCGCAAGGCGTACCCTTCGTGTTGTCGCTGCTGCTGGTGGTATGGCTCGCCGATATCGGCGCATACTTTGCCGGAAAGGCGTTCGGCAAGCACAAGCTCGCGCCGTCCGTGAGCCCCGGCAAAACCTGGGAAGGCGCGGCGGGCGGCTGGCTCGCGGTGACGATCGTCGCCGGCGCGGCCGTCGCGGCGCACGCTTTCGAACCGACCCTTTATTCGGCGTTCGTCGCGCATTACGGCGCGGCGGGCGCATTCGCGGCGCTCACGGCGCTCGTCGCGTTCAGCGTGGTCGGCGACCTGTTCGAGTCGCTGCTCAAGCGCCAGGCCGGCGTGAAAGACTCGAGCGGCCTCCTGCCCGGCCACGGCGGCGTGCTCGACCGCGTCGACGCGCTGCTGCCCGTGCTGCCGCTCGCGATGCTGCTGCTCGGTTAAAACTAGACCCTATTATGCAAAAACGTCTGACATTGCTCGGTTCGACGGGCTCGATCGGAGACAGCACGCTCGACGTCGTCGCGCGTCATCCGGAGCGCTTCGCGGTTCACGCGCTCACGGCCCACCGCAACGGCGACAAGCTCGTCGCCCAGTGCCTGCGCTTCGCGCCCGACGTCGCGGTGGTCGGCGACGCCGAAACCGCCGCGCGGGTCGAAGCGCAATTGCGCGCCGCGGGCTGCAAGACCCAGGTTGCGCACGGCCGGCAGGCGCTCGTCGACGTATCGACGAGCGACGGCTGCGACACCGTCGTCGCGGCGATCGTCGGCGCGGCGGGGCTCGCGCCGAGCCTTGCCGCCGCGCGCGCGGGCAAGCGCATCCTGCTCGCGAACAAGGAGGCGCTCGTGATGTCGGGCGCGATCTTCATGGACGCGGTGCGCGACCACGGCGCGATCCTGCTGCCCGTCGACAGCGAGCACAACGCGATCTTCCAGTGCATGCCGCGCGACGCGGCCGGGCACGGCGGCATCGCGAAGATCATCGTGACCGCGTCGGGCGGCCCGTTCCGCACGCGCGAGCCCGCGACGCTCGCGAGCGTGACGCCCGACGAGGCGTGCAAGCATCCGAACTGGGTGATGGGCCGCAAGATCTCCGTCGATTCCGCGACGATGATGAACAAGGGTCTCGAGGTGATCGAGGCGCACTGGCTGTTCGGCCTGCCGAGCGAGCACATCGACGTGCTGATCCATCCGCAGAGCGTGATCCACTCGCTCGTGTCGTATCGCGACGGCTCGGTGCTCGCGCAGCTCGGCAATCCGGACATGCGCACGCCGATCGCGCACGCGCTCGCGTTCCCCGAGCGCGTCGACGCGGGTGTCGCGCAGCTCGATCTCGCGCAGATCGCGGCGCTCACGTTCGAGAAGCCCGATTACGCGCGCTTCCCGTGCCTCGCGCTTGCCATCGAGGCGCTCGAGGCGGGCGGCGTCGCGAGCGCGGCGCTCAATGCGGCGAACGAGATCGCGGTCGACGCGTTCCTGTCGCGCCGCATCCGCTTCACCGCGATCGCGCAGACGGTCGACGCGGTGCTCAACGGGCTGTCCAATCGCACGCCGGGCGGCCTCGACGACGTGATCGACGCCGACGCCGCCGCGCGCCGCGCGGCGACGACGTTCATCGACAAGCTGCCCGCGCCCGGCGTCGAGCGAGCCGCCTGAATGGAGTCGATACGCTCATGAACGTGCTGGTCGAACTGGTCGCGTTTGCGGTGGCGATCGGCGTGCTGGTCGTCGTGCATGAGTACGGGCATTACCGCGTCGCGCGCTGGTGCGGCGTCAAGGTGCTGCGCTTCTCGATCGGCTTCGGCGCGCCCGTCGCGCGCTGGGTCAGCAAGCGGACGGGCACCGAATGGACGCTGTCCGCGCTGCCGCTCGGCGGCTACGTGAAGATGCTCGACGAGCGCGATCCCGGCGACGGCATTCGCGCGAACGAACTGCCGCACGCGTTCAACCGGCAACCGGTCGGCAAGCGGATCGCGATCGTCGCGGCCGGCCCGATCGCGAATTTCCTGCTTGCGATCGCGCTCTTTTCGGCCGTGTTCGCGACCGGCGTGACGGAGCCCGCAGCGATCGTCGCGCCGCCCGCGGCCGGCACGCCCGCCGCGGTCGCGGGTTTCGACGGCGGCGAGACGATCGTGTCGATCCGCGCCTCGGGCGCCGGCGACGCACAAGGCGGCGACGCCGAGCCGGTGCGCTCGTGGGCCGATCTGCGCTGGAAGCTGCTCGGTGCGGCGTTCGACCGCAAGGACGTCGTGCTCGGCGCGCGCAATCGCGCGGACGGCGCCACCTACGATTTCCGCGTCGATCTGCACGGCATCTCGAATCGCGACATCGACGACGATTTCATGTCGCGCCTCGGCTTCGAGCCGGGCGGCGGGTCGCTGACGGTGACGTCGGTGCTGCCGGGCGGCGCCGCGCAGCAGGCGGGGCTTCAGGCGGGCGACAAGCTCGTGTCGCTCGACGGCGCGCGCATCGGCGGCTCGACGCGTTTCATCGACGACGTGAAGGCCCACGCGGGCCGCGCGCTCGCGTTGCGGATCGAGCGCGCTGGCGTCGCGCGCACGGTGTCGATCGTGCCGCAGGCGCAGCGCGACGACGAGACGGGCAAGCAGGTGGGCCGCATCGGCGCGGCGCTCGCGCTGCAGACGCCGACCGTCGACGTGCGCTACGGCGCGTTCGAGAGCGTCGAGCTCGGCGTGCGGCGCACGTGGGACATCTCGGTGTATTCGCTGAAGATGTTCGGCAGGATGGTGACGGGCGAGGCGTCGCTGAAGAACCTGTCCGGCCCGGTGACGATCGCCGACTATGCGGGCAAGAGCGCGAGGCTCGGTTTGTCGGCGTTCCTATCGTTTCTCGCCCTTGTCAGCATTAGCCTCGGCGTGCTGAACTTGCTGCCGATTCCCGTTTTGGACGGGGGGCATCTGTTATATTATCTGGTTGAAGCCGCGACCGGCAAGGCCGTATCGGAGCGCTGGCAACTGATTCTGCAAAGAGCGGGGTTGATCTGCATCGTCGCGTTGTCGGCGATCGCGCTGTTCAACGATCTGGCTCGGTTAATCCATTTTTGACGCGTCGGGCGGCAGCCGCAACGGTGGCCGCCTGATCTGATGCAAGCTTAAACACTGGGGATGCATGTTGTTCAAACCTCATCGCTTCGTACCTAAGACGGTTGCTGCCGCGGCGCTCGCCGCGCATGGCCTCGCGGCACACGCAACGGCGCCCTTCGTGGTGCAGGACATCAAGATCGAAGGCTTGCAGCGCGTCGAAGCGGGTTCCGTGTTCGCCTACCTGCCGATCAAGCAGGGCGACACGTTCACCGACGACAAGGCATCCGAAGCGATTCGCGCGCTGTACGCGACGGGCTTCTTCAACGACGTGCGGATCGCGACGCAGGGCAGCGTCGTGATCGTCCAGGTGCAGGAGCGTCCGGCGATCGCGTCGATCGACTTCACCGGCATCAAGGAATTCGACAAGGACAACCTGAACAAGGCGCTGAAGGCCGTGGGCCTGTCGCAGGGCCGTTATTACGACAAGGCGCTCGTCGACAAGGCGGAGCAGGAGCTGAAGCGCCAGTACCTGACGCGCGGCTTCTACGCGGCGGAAGTGTCAACGACGGTCACGCCGGTCGACGCGAACCGCGTGTCGATCCTGTTCGCGGTCGCCGAGGGCCCGAGCGCGAAGATCCGCCAGATCAACTTCATCGGCAACAAGGCTTTCAAGACGAGCACGCTGCGCGACGAGATGCAGTTGTCGACGCCGAACTGGTTCTCGTGGTACACGAAGAACGACCTGTACTCGAAGGAAAAGCTGACGGGCGACCTCGAGAACGTGCGCTCGTACTACCTGAACCGCGGGTATCTGGAGTTCAACATCGAGTCGACGCAGGTGTCGATCTCGCCGGACAAGAAGGACATGTACCTGACGGTGGCGCTGCACGAAGGCGAGCCGTACACGGTATCGAGCGTGAAGCTCGCGGGCAATCTGCTGGATCGCCAGGCGGAGCTCGAGAAGCTCGTCAAGATCAAGCCGGGCGACCGCTTCTCGGCCGAGAAGCTGCAGCAGACGACGAAGGCGATCGTCGACAAGCTCGGCCAGTACGGCTATGCGTTCGCGACGGTGAACGCGCAGCCGGAGATCGACCAGGCGTCGCACAAGGTGGGCCTCACGCTCGTCGTCGATCCGAGCCGCCGCGTGTACGTGCGGCGGATCAACATCGTCGGCAATACGCGCACGCGCGACGAGGTCGTGCGGCGCGAGATGCGCCAGCTCGAGAGCTCGTGGTTCGATTCGAGCCGCCTCGCGCTGTCGAAGGACCGCGTCAACCGTCTCGGCTACTTCACCGACGTCGACGTGACGACGGTGCCCGTCGAAGGCACGAACGACCAGGTCGACGTGAACGTGAAGGTCGCCGAAAAGCCGACGGGCGCGATCACGCTCGGCGCGGGCTTCTCGTCGACGGACAAGGTCGTGCTGTCGGCCGGCATCTCGCAGGACAACGTGTTCGGCTCCGGCACGAGCCTCGCGGTGAACGTGAACACCGCGAAGAGCTACCGCACGCTGACCGTCACGCAGGTCGACCCGTACTTCACCGTCGACGGCATCAAGCGGATCACCGACGTGTTCTACCGCACGTACCAGCCGCTCTATTACTCGACGAACTCGAGCTTCCGGATCATCACGGCGGGCGGCAACCTGAAGTTCGGCATTCCGTTCTCGGAAACCGACACGGTCTATTTCGGCGCGGGCTTCGAGCAGAACCGCCTCGATGTCGATACGAACACGCCGCAGTCGTACCAGGATTACGTGAACGAGTTCGGCCGCGTGTCGAACACGGTGCCGCTCACGATCGGCTGGTCGCGCGACGCGCGCGACAGCGCGCTGATTCCGAGCCGCGGCTACTTCACGCAGGCGAACGCCGAATACGGCGTGCCGGTCGGCAAGATCCAGTACTACAAGATGGACGTGCAGGGCCAGTACTACTACTCGTTCGCGCGCGGCTTCATCCTCGGCCTGAACCTCCAGGCGGGCTACGGCAACGGCATCGGCAACCCGTACCCGATCTTCAAGAACTACTACGCGGGCGGTATCGGCTCCGTGCGCGGCTACGAGCCGAGCTCGCTCGGCCCGCGCGACACGAAGACGAACGATCCGATCGGCGGCTCGAAGATGGTCGTCGGCAACATCGAGCTGACGTTCCCGCTGCCGGGCACGGGCTATGACCGCACGCTGCGCGTGTTCACGTTCCTCGACGGCGGCAACGTGTGGGGCAACGCGCCGGGCGGCACGAGCACGGGCGCGAACGGCCTGCGCTACGGCTACGGTGTCGGTCTCGCGTGGATCTCGCCGATCGGGCCGCTCAAGCTGAGCTTGGGCTTCCCGCTGCAGAAGCACGAAGGCGATCAGTATCAGAAATTCCAGTTCCAGATCGGGACGGCGTTCTGATCGATCAGGCACTGACTACAGCATCGAGAGGGTAATCTTGTTAACCGGTAAGTTTTCGAAACGAGTGATGTGCGCGCTGGCGCTTGCGGCCGCGCTCGGCGCGACGGCCGCGCACGCGCAGGACGTCGCGCGCATCGCGGCCGTCAATTCGGATCGGATCCTGCGCGAGTCCGCGCCCGCGAAGGCCGCGCAGACGAAGCTCGAAGCCGAGTTCGCGAAGCGCGACAAGGATCTGCAGGACATGGCCGCGCGCCTGAAGTCGATGTCCGATGCGCTCGACCGGAACGGGCCGACGATGTCGGCCAACGACCGCGCGCAGAAGCAGCGCGACCTCGCGCAGCTCGACACCGATTTCCAGCGCAAGCAGCGCGAGTTCCGCGAGGATCTGAACCAGCGCCGCAACGAGGAGCTCGCGGCGGTGCTCGACAAGGCGAACAAGGTGATCAAGCAGATCGCCGAGCAGCAGAACTACGATCTGATCGTGCAGGAAGCGGTGTACGTGAGTCCGCGCATCGACATCACCGACAAGGTGCTGAAGGCGCTCGCATCGCCTTCGAGCCTGTCGAACTGAACGGAGCGAACGTCGAATGGCATTGACGCTTGAGGCGCTCGTCGCGCGGTTCGGCGGCGAGATCGTCGGCGACGGCCGGTGCGAGGTCGGTGCTCTCGCGCCGCTCGATCAGGCGGGCCCGCGGCAGCTCGCGTTCCTCGCGAATCCGAAGTATCTGGCGCAGGTCGAGACGACGGGCGCCGGCGCGGTGCTGATCGCGCCGCGCGATCTGGAGAAGCTCGGCACGGCCGCGAACGGCCGCAATTTCATCGTCACGCCGAATCCCTACGCGTATTTCGCGCGCGTCGCGCAGATGTTCATCGATCTCGCCGCGCCGCAGCGCGCCGCGGGCGTGCATCCGAGCGCGACGATCGACCCGGCCGCGCAGGTCGCCGCGAGCGCCGTGATCGGCCCGCACGTGAGCGTCGAGGCGGGCGCCGTGATCGGCGAGCGCGTGCAGCTCGACGCGAATGTGTTCGTCGGCCGCGGCACGCGGATCGGCGACGACTCGCACCTTTACCCGAACGTCACGATCTATCACGGCTGCACGCTTGGAGCCCGCGCGATCGTCCATTCGGGCGCCGTGATCGGCTCCGACGGCTTCGGCTTCGCGCCGGATTTCGTCGGCGAAGGCGACGCGCGCACGGGCGCGTGGGTCAAGATTCCGCAGGTCGGCGGCGTGAAGGTCGGCCCCGACGTCGAGATCGGCGCGAACACGACGATCGACCGCGGCGCGATGGCGGACACCGTCATCGACGAATGCGTGAAGATCGACAACCTCGTGCAGATCGGCCACAACTGCCGGATCGGCGCGTACACCGTGATCGCCGGCTGCGCGGGCATCGCGGGCAGCACGACGATCGGCAGGCACTGCATGATCGGCGGCGCGGTCGGCATCGCCGGGCACGTGACGCTCGGCGACTACGTGATCGTCACCGCGAAGTCGGGCGTGTCAAAATCGCTGCCGAAGGCGGGCATCTATACGAGCGCGTTTCCGGCCGTCGAGCACGGCGACTGGAACAAGAGCGCGGCGCTCGTGCGCAACCTGGACAAGCTGCGCGATCGGATCAAGGCGCTCGAAACCGCGCTGGCCGCGCGGGAAGGCGACGCCGGCGGCGCATGAACCCACGTCGGCCGGAAACGCGCGGCGCAGCACTCGCAGGCTGCCCGCCGCGCCGGTCGACCGAACCCCGCGCGCCGCCTTCCCCGACGCGGCCCGCATCAGCACTTGCAGTCATCACCGCGCAGCCATTGCGTGAGACGAACCATCATGAGCACTGAAAAAATCAACTTCGACATTCACAAGATCCTCACGCTGCTGCCGCACCGCTATCCGATTCTGCTCGTCGATCGCGTGCTCGAACTCGAACCGCACAAGTCCATCAAAGCGTTGAAGAACGTGACGGTCAACGAGCCGTTCTTCACCGGCCACTTCCCGAAGCGGCCGGTGATGCCGGGCGTGCTGATCATCGAGGCGCTCGCGCAGGCGGCCGCACTCCTCACGTTCGCGGAGGCCGAGCCGAAGGACCCGGAGAACACGCTGTACTACTTCGTCGGCATCGACAACGCGCGCTTCAAGCGCGTCGTCGAGCCGGGCGACCAGTTGATCCTGAACGTGACGTTCGAGCGCTACATTCGCGGCATCTGGAAGTTCAAGGCCGTCGCGGAAGTGGACGGCAAGGTCGCGGCGGAAGCCGAGCTGATGTGCACGGTCAAGACGGCCGACGCGGCGCCCTGAGCGCGCGCGGCACGCAACGGCTACGCAACGCGACATAGACATTGAGAGGCAACGGCGCATGAGCAGGATTCACCCCACGGCGATCATCGAGCCGGGCGCGCAGCTCCACGAGACGGTCGAGGTCGGCCCGTACGCGATCGTCGGTCCGAACGTGACGATCGGCGCGCGCACGACGGTCGGCTCGCACAGCGTGATCGAAGGCCATACGGCGATCGGCGAAGACAATCGCATCGGCCATTACGCGTCGGTGGGCGGCCGCCCGCAGGACATGAAGTACAAGGACGAGCCGACGCGGCTCGTGATCGGCGATCGCAACACGATCCGCGAATTCACGACGATCCACACGGGCACCGTGCAGGACAAGGGCGTCACGACGCTCGGCGACGACAACTGGATCATGGCGTACGTGCACATCGGCCACGACTGCCGCGTCGGCAGCCATGTGGTCCTGTCGAGCAACGCGCAGATGGCCGGGCACGTCGAGATCGGCGACTGGGCGATCGTCGGCGGGATGTCGGGCGTTCACCAGTTCGTGCGGATCGGCGCGCATTCGATGCTGGGCGGCGCGTCGGCGCTCGTGCAGGACATTCCGCCGTTCGTGATCGCGGCAGGCAACAAGGCCGAGCCGCACGGGATCAACGTCGAAGGGCTGCGCCGCCGCGGCTTCGCGCCGGATGCGATTTCCGCGCTGCGCAGCGCGTACCGAATCCTGTACAAGAACAACCTGTCGCTCGAAGAGGCGAAGGTCCAGTTGAGCGAGCTCGCGCAGGCGGGCGGCGACGGCGACGCGGCGGTGAAGGCGCTCGTCGACTTCGTCGAGTCGTCGCAGCGCGGCATCATTCGCTGACGCGATGGCGTTCCAACCCACACCGCTGCGCATCGCGCTCGTCGCGGGCGAACCGTCGGGCGACCTGCTCGGCGCGTCGCTCCTCGGCGGGCTGCACGCGCAGTTGCCCGCATCGTCCCGCTATTACGGGATCGGCGGGCCGCGCATGACCGCCGTGGATTTCGACGCGCACTGGCCGATGGAAAAGCTCGCGGTGCGCGGCTACGTCGAGGCGCTCAGGCACATTCCCGAAATCCTGCGCATTCGCGGCGAACTCAAGCGCCAGTTGCTCGCCGAGCCGCCCGACGCGTTCGTCGGCATCGACGCGCCCGATTTCAACTTCGGCCTCGAGCAGGCGTTGCGCGGCGCCGGCATTCCGACGATCCACTTCGTCTGTCCGTCGATCTGGGCGTGGCGCGGCGGCCGGATCAAGAAGATCGTCAAGGCCGTCGACCATATGCTGTGCCTGTTCCCGTTCGAGCCCGAGCTGCTCGGGAAGGCAGGCGTCGCGGCGACGTTCGTCGGCCATCCGCTCGCCGACGAGATCCCGCTCGAGCCCGACACGCACGGCGCGCGGATCGCGCTCGGCCTGCCGGACAGCGGCCCCGTGATCGCTGTGCTGCCGGGCAGCCGCCGCTCGGAGATCGAGCTGATCGGCCCGACATTCTTCGACGCGATGGAGCTGATGCGGCAGCGCGAGCCCGGCGTGCGCTTCGTCGTGCCGGCCGCGACGCCCGCGCTGCGCGAGCTGCTGCGGCCGCTCGTCGACGCGCACCCGTTGCTGCCGGTCACGCTGACCGAGGGCCGCGCGCAGGTCGCGATGACTGCGGCCGACGCGATCCTCGTGAAGAGCGGCACCGTGACGCTCGAAGCGGCGCTCCTCAAGAAGCCGATGGTGATCTCGTACAAGGTGCCGTGGCTTACCGGGCAGATCATGCGCCGGCAGGGCTATCTGCCGTACGTCGGACTGCCGAACATCCTCGCGGGCCGCTTCGTCGTGCCCGAGCTGCTGCAGCATTTCGCGACGCCCGACGCGCTTGCCGACGCGACGCTCACGCAATTGCGCGATGATGCGAACCGCCGCACCCTCACCGACATTTTCACCGACATGCATCTCGCGTTGCGCCAGAACACCGCGCAGCGCGCGGCCGAGGCCGTCGCGCGCGTGATTGACAGCAGGAAGCCGCGCTGATGGCGACGACTCGCAAACTCCGCGGCGGCGCCGATGGCGCGGCCCAGCCCGCGCTCGATTTCGACGCGCCGGGCGAGATCGTCTGCGGCGTCGACGAAGCCGGACGCGGCCCGCTCGCCGGGCCCGTCGTCGCGGCGGCCGTCGTGCTCGATCCGGCGCGGCCGATCGTGGGCCTCGACGATTCGAAGGCGCTGTCCGCGAAGAAGCGCGAGCGGCTCTTCGACGAAATCGTCGCGCATGCGCTCGGGTACTGCATCGCATCGGCGAGCGTCGAGGAAATCGACACCCTCAACATCCTGCACGCGACGATGCTCGCGATGAAGCGCGCGGTCGAAGGGCTCGCGGTGCGGCCGACGCTCGCGAAAATCGACGGCAACCGCTGCCCGGCGCTTGCGATCCGCAGCGAAGCGATCGTCGGCGGCGACGCGCTCGTGCCGAGCATCTCGGCCGCGTCGATTCTCGCGAAGGTCACGCGCGACCGGATGCTCGTCGAGCTGCATCAGCAATTCCCGATGTACGGATTCGATGCGCATGCGGGCTACGGCACGCCGCAGCATCTCGCCGCCTTGCGCGCGCATGGGCCGTGCGAGCATCACCGCCGCTCGTTCGCGCCCGTGCGCGCCGCATTCGATCTGATTCGATGAAAGCGATCACTTCCCGCGACAATCCGCTGTACAAGCGCCTGAAGTCGCTCGCGGGCTCGACCCACCAGCAGCGCCGCGGCGGCCAGGCGCTCCTCGAGGGGCTGCACCTCGCGAGCGCCTATCTCGACGCGGCCGGGCAGCCGGAGCTCTGCGTCGTCACCGACGGCGCGCTCGCGCACGCGGAGGCGCGCGAGATTGTCGCGCGCATCGAGCCGGCGCGGGTCGTCACGCTGCCCGACGCGTTGTTCGGGCAGTTGTCGAACGTCGTCAACGGCGTCGGGCTGCTGCTGCTCGTCGCGCGTCCGGCGCCCGCGTTGCCGGCGCGCGTCGCGGACACATCGGTCGTGCTTGACGGCGTGCAGGACGCGGGCAACGTCGGCTCGATCCTGCGCAGCGCGGCCGCGGCGGGCGTGAAGCGAGTGTTCTGCGCGCCGGGCACCGCGTACGCGTGGTCGTCGAAGGTGCTGCGCTCGGCGATGGGCGCGCATTTCCTGCTCGATATCCACGAGGACATCGACGCCGGCACGCTGATCGAGCGGCTCGCGATTCCGGTCGCGCTGACCGATTCGCACGGCGCGCGCGCGATCTATGATTGCGATCTGGCCGGGCCGCTCGCGTGGGTGTTCGGCAACGAAGGGGCGGGCGTGTCCGCCCGGTGGCGCGACGCAGCGACGCATCGCGTGACGATTCCGCAGCCGGGCGGGATGGAATCGCTGAACGTGGCGGCTGCGGCGGCGGTTTGTCTTTTCGAGCAGTGCCGGCAGCAACGCGCGCCCGGCGCGTGACGCACGCCCTTCGTCAATACGACTGCCGCTCGAGCTTGATTTCCTGCAGGATCGTCGTCGCGATTTCCTCGATCGACTTGTGCGTCGACGACAGCCATTTGACGCATTCGCGCCGCATCATCGCTTCCGCCTCGTTGATTTCGTAGCGGCAGTTCTCGGGCGCCGCGTACTTGCTGCCGGGGCGGCGCTCGTTGCGGATCTCCGAGAGGCGCATCGGATCGATCGACAGCCCGAACAGCTTGTCGCGATGCGGATTGAGCGGCGTGGGCAGCTTGCCGCGCTCGAAGTCTTCCGGAATCAGCGGATAGTTCGCCGCCTTCACGCCATACTGCATCGCGAGATACAGGCTCGTCGGCGTCTTGCCGCTGCGCGACACGCCGATCAGGATCACGTCGGCGTCGGCGAGGTTGCGGTTCGACTGGCCGTCGTCGTGCGCGAGCGAGAAGTTGATCGCCTCGATCCTCGTCTTGTATTCCTCGGTGTCCGCGTTCTGGTGAACGCGGCCCATCGCATGACTCGACTTCAACTGCAGTTCCTGCTCGAGCGGTTCGACGAAGCGCTGGAACATGTCGAGCACGAGCGCGTTCGAACGCTTGACGATCTCGTTCGATTCGCCGTCGACGAGCGTCGTGAACACGATCGGCCGGCGGCCGTCGTGCTGCGCGGCCTCGTTGATCTTCTGGATGGTGCCGTACGCCTTCTCGATCGAATCGATGAACGGCACGCGCACGAGCCGGAATTTCTGATCGAACTGGGACAGGATCGAATGCGCGAAGGTTTCGGCGGTGATCCCGGTGCCGTCGGAGACGATGAATACGGTTGGAAGCATGAATCGAAGAATGCGTCGAGCGTGTGCGTGGCGGCCGCGCGCGGCCGGAAAGCGGTCATTTTAGCAGGCGCGGGCGCGCGGCCTGGCGCGGCGCATCGCGTTGCGCCGCGCGCCCTCGCTTGCGGCGCGCAGCATCACCGCCGGCTTCGCGCTATGCTCGTGCGGCGCCGCGCGAGCGGCGCTTCGCTCGTCGAACGACCCAGGAGCCATGACCGTGAACAAGAAACTCGTCGGCGCCGTGCTCGTCGCGCTCGCGCTGGCCGGCCGCGCGGCCGCGCAAACCCTGCCGCTGCCCGGCGGCCTGATCGACCTCGGCAGCCGCGCCGGCGAGCAGATGCTGGCCGAGAGCGGTGCGCGCAGCGCATACGCGTCGCTCGGCAGCCACTTCGTCACGCAGAAGACGCAGAGCTATTGCGGCGTCGCGTCGCTCGTGATGGTGCTGAACGCGCTGCGCGTGCCGGCGCCCGCCGCCGAGCAATATCCGCCGTTCCACTATTTCACGCAGGACAACGTGCTCAACGACGCGACCGAGAAGATTCGTCCGCGCGAACTGATCGAGCGGCACGGCATGACGCTCGATCAGCTCGGCGCGCTCGCGAACGCGCTCGGCGCGAGCGGCGACGTGCGCCATGCGTCCGACGTGTCGGTCGACGCGTTTCGCGCGGACGCGGTCGCGCATCTCGGCCGCCCGGGGCGCTACGTGCTCGTCAACTACCTGAGAAGCCGCCTCGGCCAGCAGACGGGCGGCCACATCTCGCCGCTCGGCGCGTACGACGCCGCAGCCGACCGCTTCCTGATCCTCGACGTGTCCCGCTACAAGTACCCGCCCGTCTGGGTGACGACGGCCGACCTGTACGCGGCGATGAACACGCCCGATGCGGACAGCGGCGGCCGCAGCCGCGGCTATGTGCTGATCGACGGGGCGGCAGGCGGGAGGTGATACCGGGGCCAGACTGGAACTCGGAACCTGACGGCTGACACCGGACACATCGAGCACTCTCCTCACCGCACCGCCAAACGCCGGCCTCCTTGAGGCAGCACGGAAATCGGCGGTTCGGCGAGCGCGCCCGCGCCGACGACGCGCCCCGGCGCGCCGCGCGTCGAAACCGCGCGCTAGAGCACCATTGCGAGCGGGTTGCGCCACATCCGTTGGCCGGCACGGTAGAATAGCGGCAACCTGTTGGATAAGCCCTTGCGGCTGATGCGCGGCGCGGCCGCGTTTCGGGTCGCGATGCGCTACGGATTCCCGGCAAGTTCGGCGATTTGTCTGCTTTTTCGCCTTTCTGCCGGGATTTTTTGCAAGCGCGCCGGAATCGTCCCGGCCCCGCGAAGGCTTATCCGACAGGTTGTGCAAAGCGCGTCCCGCTTTTTGCAGGCGGCCGCGCTCCGAGCCCATTGCACGATCGAGCATTTTTTCACACTTAGGGGCTTGTATGACTAACGCAGCAAACGTCGCAAAGGATCAGGCGTATGTAATTCCGTTCGAGCAGTTGCGAATGACCGATGTCGAAATCGTCGGCGGCAAGAATGCGTCGCTCGGCGAGATGATCAGCCAACTGGCCGAGGCAGGCGTGCGCGTGCCCACCGGTTTCGCAACGACCGCGCTCGCGTTTCGCGATTTTCTCCAGCACAACAACCTCACCGAACGCATTGCGCAACGTCTCGAGTCGCTCGACATCGACGACGTGAAGGCGCTCGCCGAAGCCGGCGCCGAGATCCGCAAGTGGATCGTCGACGCGCCGCTGCAGCCGCGCCTCGAGCAGGAAATCCGCGCGCAGTTCGAGATCCTGAAGAACGGCTCGCCGGGCGAGCTGTCGTTTGCCGTGCGCTCGTCCGCCACTGCGGAAGACCTGCCCGACGCATCGTTCGCCGGTCAGCAGGAGTCGTATCTGAACGTCGTCGGCATCGAGGACGTGCTCGATCGGATGAAGCACGTGTTCGCGTCGCTGTACAACGACCGCGCGATCTCGTATCGCGTGCACAAGGGCTTCACGCATGCCGAGGTCGCGCTGTCGGCGGGCGTGCAGAGGATGGTGCGCTCGGACGTCGGCGCGGCCGGCGTGATGTTCACGATCGACACCGAATCGGGCTTCAAGGACGCCGTGTTCATCACGTCGAGCTACGGCCTTGGCGAAACCGTCGTGCAGGGCGCGGTGAACCCGGACGAGTTCTATGTGTTCAAGACCACGCTCGCGCAGGGCAAGTACCCGATCATCCGCCGCTCGATCGGCTCGAAGCTGATCAAGATGGAGTTCACGCAGCCGGGCGAGCCGGGCCGCGTGAAGACGGTCGACGTGCCGCACGAGCAGCGCAACCGCTATTCGATCACCGACGACGACGTGATCGAGCTCGCGAAGTACGCGGTCATCATCGAGAAGCACTACCAGCGCCCGATGGACATCGAGTGGGGCAAGGACGGCCGCGACGGCAAGATCTTCATCCTGCAGGCGCGCCCTGAAACGGTGAAGAGCCAGGCGCACGGCAAGATCGAGCAGCGCTTCAAGCTGAAGGGCCAGTCGCAGGTGCTCGCGACGGGCCGCGCGATCGGCCAGAAGATCGGCGCGGGTCCCGTGCGCGTGATCCAGGATCCGTCGGAGATGGAGCGCGTGCAGCCGGGCGACGTGCTCGTCGCCGACATGACCGACCCGAACTGGGAGCCGGTGATGAAGCGCGCGTCCGCGATCGTCACGAACCGCGGCGGCCGCACCTGCCACGCGGCGATCATCGCGCGCGAACTGGGCGTGCCGGCGGTGGTCGGCTGCGGCGACGCGACCAACGTGCTGAAGGACGGCTCGCTCGTCACCGTGTCGTGCGCGGAAGGCGACGAAGGCAAGATCTACGACGGCCTGCTCGAGACCGAGGTGTCCGAGGTGCAGCGCGGCGAACTGCCGCCCGTTGCGGTCAAGATCATGATGAACGTCGGCAATCCGCAGCTCGCGTTCGACTTCTCGCAATTGCCGAACGCGGGCGTCGGCCTCGCGCGCCTCGAGTTCATCATCAACAACAACATCGGCGTGCACCCGAAGGCGATCCTCGAGTACCCGAACGTCGACGCGGACCTGAAGAAGGCGGTCGAGAGCGTTGCGCGCGGCCACGCGTCGCCGCGCGCGTTCTACGTGGACAAGCTGACGGAAGGCATCGCGACGATCGCGGCGGCGTTCTATCCGAAGCCCGTGATCGTGCGCCTGTCCGACTTCAAGTCGAACGAGTACAAGAAGCTGATCGGCGGCTCGCGCTACGAGCCGGATGAGGAAAACCCGATGCTGGGCTTCCGCGGCGCATCGCGCTACATCGCGGAGGACTTCGCGCAGGCGTTCGAGATGGAGTGCGTCGCGCTCAAGCGCGTTCGCGACGAAATGGGCCTGACCAACGTCGAGATCATGGTGCCGTTCGTGCGCACGGTGAAGCAGGCGGAGCGCGTCGTCGGCCTGCTCGGGAAGTTCGGCCTGAAGCGCGGCGACAACGGCCTGCGCCTCATCATGATGTGCGAAGTGCCGTCGAACGCGATTCTCGCCGAAGAGTTCCTGCAACACTTCGACGGCTTCTCGATCGGCTCGAACGACCTGACGCAACTCACGCTCGGCCTCGACCGCGACTCGGGCATGGAACTGCTCGCCGTCGACTTCGACGAGCGCGATCCGGCCGTGAAGTTCATGTTGAAGCGCGCGATCGACACCTGCCGCAAGCTCGACAAGTACGTCGGCATCTGCGGTCAGGGCCCGTCCGATCACCCGGATTTCGCGAAGTGGCTCGCCGACGAAGGCATCGCGTCGATCTCGCTGAACCCGGACACGGTCATCAAGACGTGGCAGGCGCTCGCCGCAAAGCAGTAATTCGCGGTAATCGCCGGTCCGGGCGGCCATCGGCCGATTGCCATCCGAATGAAGGCAACTTGCAAGGTTCATGCTATAAACACCCCGGTAACGCCGGGGTGTTTTTCTTTGCGCAACGGGAGGCGCGATGGTATCGGGGCAGTTTTTCTGGTGGATCGGCGTCGGTGTGTTCGTCGTCGCGGAACTGCTGACGGGAACGTTCTACCTGCTGATGATCGCGCTCGGCTTTCTCGCGGGCGGCCTCGTGCATCTCGCGGGCGCGCCCGCCGCCTGGCAGTTCGCCGCAGCGGCGCTCGTCGCGATCGTCGCCGTGATTGCGTTGAGGCGTTCGGGGCTCGGCCGCAAGCAGAAGCGCGACGCCTCCGCGAATCCCGACGTCAACATCGACATCGGCGCGACGATCGCGGTCAGGCATTGGCACGATCGCCGGGCGCGTGCGCAGTATCGGGGCGCGCAGTGGGACGTCGAGCTCGCTGCCGGCGAGCGCGAGGACGCGCATCTATACGAGGTGCGCGCGGTGCGCGGCAACTGCCTGATCGTTGCCGCAAAGCCGTCGGCTTAACCGTGCGCGTTGTCGTGCGCGTTTTTGCGCTTATATTCGCGCTCGTATCCGCGCGTTCGGCTTTCACATTCCAACCAGGAGGACTTGTTTCATGGATTTGTTGATCGTCTGGGCGGTGCTGCTCGTCATCGCTTTCGTGATCGTGTCGCAGACGGTGAAGATCGTGCCGCAGCAGCACGCGTGGGTGCTCGAGCGCTTCGGCCGCTATCACGCGACGCTGTCGCCGGGCCTGAACATCGTGCTGCCGTTCGTCGACCGGATCGCGTACCGGCACGTGCTGAAGGAGATCCCGCTCGACGTGCCGAGCCAGATCTGCATCACGCGCGACAACACGCAGTTGCAGGTCGACGGCGTGCTGTACTTCCAGGTCACCGATCCGATGAAGGCGTCGTACGGTTCGAGCAACTTCGTGCTCGCGATCACGCAGCTCGCGCAGACCACGCTGCGCTCGGTGATCGGCAAGCTCGAGCTCGACAAGACCTTCGAGGAGCGCGATTTCATCAATCACAGCATCGTGTCGGCGCTCGACGAGGCGGCGTCGAACTGGGGCGTGAAGGTGCTGCGCTACGAGATCAAGGATCTGACGCCGCCCAAGGAGATCCTGCACGCGATGCAGGCGCAGATCACCGCGGAGCGCGAGAAGCGCGCGCTGATCGCCGCGTCCGAAGGGCGCAAGCAGGAGCAGATCAACCTCGCGTCGGGCGCGCGCGAGGCGGCGATCCAGAAGTCGGAAGGCGAGAGGCAGGCGGCGATCAACCAGGCGCAGGGCGAGGCGGCCGCGATTCTCGCGGTGGCCGAGGCGAACGCGCAGGCGATTCAGAAGATTGCGCAGGCGATCCAGTCGCAGGGCGGGATGGACGCGGTGAACCTGAAGGTCGCCGAGCAATACGTCGGCGCGTTCGGCAACCTCGCGAAGACGGGCAACACGCTGATCGTGCCGTCGAACCTGTCGGATCTGAGCACGGCGATCGCGTCGGCGCTGACGATCGTGAACCGCGGCGCGCCGGGCGCGGCCGGCCTGGGCGCGAGCAAGGGCTGAGCGCGGCGCGGATCGAGTGAGGACTCGAATGAAGAAACGGCCCGCTTCGAATCGATCGAAGCAGGCCGTTTCGATTTCGGCGCGGCTCGTGCAGTCCAGTTCGTGCAGCGCGTGCGGCAAAACGTCGCGCGTCAGGTGGCCGACCGCATGATTCGCGCCTTCTCGCGTTCCCAATCGCGCTTCTTCTCGGTTTCGCGCTTGTCGTGCAGCTTCTTGCCCTTCGCCAGGCCGATCTCGCATTTCACGCGACCGCCCTTGTAGTGGAAGTTCAGCGGCACGAGCGTGTAGCCGCGCTGCTCGACCTTGCCGATCAGCTTTTTGATCTCGTCGCGATGCAGCAGCAGCTTGCGGGTGCGGACGGGATCGGGCTTGATGTGCGTCGAGGCCTCGGGCAGCGGGCTGATGTGCGTGCCGATCAGGAAGATCTCCGCGTTCTTCACGACGACGTAGCCTTCCTTGATCTGGCCGCGCCCGGCGCGCAGCGCCTTGACCTCCCACCCCTCGAGCACGAGCCCCGCTTCATAGCGTTCTTCGATGTGGTAATCGAAGAACGCTTTTCTGTTGTCGATGATGCTCATGAAGGGAAATGGCCAACTCGTTTAAAATTACGATTTTAGCAAAGCGGGGCGGCGTTGGCCCGGCTTGCTCGTTTACCTTTGCGATGCCGCGCGATTTATGGCAGATGTCCAGAAAACCGTATTGATCCGCCATTCGGCGGAACAGATGTTCGACCTCGTCACCGACGTGGCCGATTACCCGAACTTCCTGCCCTGGTGCGGCGGCGTCGAGATTCGCCGCCGCGACGAAACCGGGATGGAGGCGCGGATCGACATCAATTTCAAGGGCATCAAGCAGCATTTCGCGACCCACAACACGCAACAGCGCCCGACCCGGATCGACATGGAGTTCGCCGACGGGCCGTTTCGCAAGTTCACCGGCTACTGGCGCTTCACGCCGCTGCGCGCGGACGCGTGCAAGATCGAGTTCGCGCTGCACTACGAGTTCTCGAGCATCATCCTCGAGAAGATCATCGGTCCCGTGTTCACGCACATCGCGAATACGTTCGTCGAATCATTCGTGAAGCGCGCCGATCAGCGCTACGGCAAGGGGTGACGCACATGCCGAAGGTTCAGGTCTGCTATGCGCTGCCCGAGCGGCAGACGCTCGTCGCCGTCGACGTGCCGGCCGGCGCGACCGTGCGCGACGCGATCCTCGCGAGCGGCGTGCTCGCGCTGCATCCCGACGTCGACCTCGCGACGCTGAAGACGGGCATTTTCGGCAAGCTCGCGCCGCTCGACGCACCCGTCGCCGACGGCGATCGCGTCGAGCTCTACCGGCCGCTCATCGTCGATCCGAAGGTTGCGCGGCAGCGCCGCGTCGACAAGACCCGCCGCGAGGGATCGATCGAGGGCCGCAAGTGGCTGCCGAAGGATTCGCGCTGAGCGGAGCGGCGCGCAGCGTGGGCGATTCGCCTGACGAAATCCGTCGCCGCCTATTCGTCAAGGCTATCGTCAACGCTATTCGTCAACGCTATTCGTCAACGCGTTTCGCCGAGCGGTCCGGCCAAACATCCGATGAAATGCGCGGCGTCCGCGCTCAGTGCGCGCCGAGGTTCGCGTTGAGCGGATCGTCGGCCGCGCGCTTGTCGCCGTGCCGGCGCACCGACCCGTAGACGCCCGCGAGCAGCAGCACGAGCGCCGGGATCTCGAGCGCGCGCGGCAACCGGTGATCGAAGACGAAGCCGTACAGCAGCGCGAAAACGGTTTCGAACACGATCAACTGGCCCGATAGCGTGAGCGGCAGCCGCTTCGACGCCGCGTTCCACAGCCCGTTGCCGAGCCACGACGCGCCGATCGCGAGGCCGAGATTCAGCAGCCAGAACAACTGCCAGCGCGATGCGGGCAGCGCGGGCTGCAGCGCGCCGGCCGGCAGCGCGGCGATGCCGATCCAGCACAGCCCTCCGATCAGGCCCGTGACGACGCCCCACAGCACCGACCATTCGTTGCCGTCGAAATGGTGATGGCGTTGCAGATAGCGGGCGTTCGCGACCGCGTACCACGTCCAGCTCGCGAGCGCGCCCGCCGCGCATGCGATGCCGGCGAGCTTTTGCGCGAGCGTCGTTGCGTGCGCGGCTTCGGACGTGAACAGATCGACGTTGATGCACACGATGCCGGCGATGACGAGCGCGAGCGGACCCGCGAGCCGCTTGAGCGGCACCGCGCCGTGGTCGCCCAGGCCCGCGAGCGTGACGGTGACGGGCAGCACGCCGACGATCAGCGAACTGGGCGCGATGCCGATCAGGTGCACGGCGCTCGACAGCAGCATGTAGTACGCGACGTTGCCGACGAGCGCGAGCTTCACGAGCGCGACGAGATCGTCGCGCGTGAGGCGCGCGGCGAGCGAGCGGGCGGCCGGCAGCGCGGCCGCGAGCGATACGAGGCCGTACATCGCGTAGCGGCCGACGCTCAGCAGCAGCGGCGAGAAATCGGTCAGGAGCCGCGGCACGAGAAACACCATTCCCCACAAGGCGCCTGCCAATACGCCATACACCACACCGCGCCGCATCGAATTCTCCGACCATTCCACTGACGAGCGCGCATCATAGCGGTGCGGGGCGGTGTTCGTCTTGTTCATTCCTGCACTCGGCCGATGCGGCGCGTCGGCCGGGGGCGCGCATTGCCGCGGCTACGCGTCGGCCGAGCCGGCGGCGCGCCCGGTGTCGCCGCGAGTCGCGGCGTCGCGCGCGGGGCGGCGGACGGCCCGCACTTTTCCGCTGTTTCCGCCGCCGCAGTAGAACCGGTCGCCGCCGTCGGATTCGAGCCCCGATACGCCGACGCCCGCCGGCATCCCGAGCGCCTCCAGCACGTCGCCCGTTCGCGGATCGACGCGGCGCAGCTCGCTCTCGTCGTTTTCCCACGTGCCATGCCAGAGCTCGCCGTCGACCCACGTGACGCCGGTGACGAAGCGGTTCGATTCGATCGTCCGAAGAATCGCGCCCGTTTCGGGATCGATCTGATGAATCCGGCGTTCGCGATACTGGCCGACCCAGAGCGCGCCCTCGGCCCACGCGAGCCCGGAGTCGCCGCCGCCGCCGGGCGCGGGAATCGTCGCGAGCACGCGGCCCGTGTCCGGGTCGATCTTGTGAATGCGGTCCTCCGCGATCTGATACAGATGCCGGCCGTCGAACGCGGTGCCGGCGTGCGCGGCGACGTCGATCGAGCGCAGCGTCGTCCCGCTTGCCGGGTCGAGCGCGTTCAGCCTGTCGCCGGATGCGAACCATACCCGGTGGCCGTCGTATGTGACGCCGTGCACGCCGTCGACGCCCGGAAACGGGCCGTATTCCCGAATGATTTCGGCGGTCGATCGCTTCATGTCCGTCTCCCGGTTGCTCGATTACGTCATCCTAATCGCCCGGCAGCGGCGCGGGGAGTAACAAGGTCGTCGCGAATCCCGGCACGGGCGGAGTCGTCCAGCGGCGCGCGCGGCCGCGGCCGAACGACTGCGCCTTGCCGGCCGTCGCGAGCGCGTCGAGCGAGCGCTGCACGGTGCGCTGGCTCGCGCCGAGCGCGAGCGCAAGCGCGGAGCTCGACCACGACTCGCCGTCGGCGAGGAGGGCGAGCACCGTCGCGTGCGCGTCTTCGACCGGGCGCGCGAGCACGGCCACGTCGCGCGCCGTGCACGGCGTCAGCGCGAATCCCCGCTTCGTCGCGCGAATGTCGGCCAGTTCGCCGAGCAGCGCGCGCAGCCGTCCGATCTCGACGCGCAGGCGCGCGCGATGCGATTCGTCGATGCGCTTCGCGCGGAACGCGCGGGCGACGAGCGCCTCGCGCGGCACGTCGTCCGGCCAGGCTTCGCCGAGCGCGCGGGCGAGCGCGAACAGGACGGGGCGTCTCGCGAGCGGGACCGTCGTGCGCGCGTCGTGCACGACGTGACGGCACGCGTCGACGACGAGCGACGTCGACGTGCGCCATGCCTCGACGTCGTCGAGCCGCAGCGCGCGTGTTTCGCCGCGCGCGATGAGGCGCGCGGCGGGCGTGTCGAGGGCGCGAAACGCATGTTCGACTTCGGCCGCGAGCGCGGGAATGCCGGCGACGCGCGCCGCGCGTTCGGCGCGGGCGAGCGCCGCGCGCGCGGGTTTCGTCTCGATGCGCCGCAACGCGATGCCCGCGACGATCAGCTCGTGGGCGGCCTGCAAGGCGGGCGGGCAGGCGGCGGCATCGAGCGTGGCGAGCATGCGCTCGGCCTCGCCGACGCGGCCGATCAGCAACAGGCGACGGACCGCGAGATACCGCGCGTGCGCGGCGTTGACGCGGTCGCCATGCGCGTCGAGCGTCGTGCGCGCCGCGTCGAGCGCCTTCTCGGGCCAGCCGAGCTCGCGCGATGCGAGCGCTATCTCGGCTTCGGCGACGACGCATCGCGCACGGGCGAGCGCCTCCTTCGGGCCGAATGCGCGGGCCGCGCGCCGCACGAGCGCCTTCGCCC
Source organism: Burkholderia sp. MSMB1589WGS (assembly GCF_001636105.1). NCBI lineage: Bacteria > Pseudomonadati > Pseudomonadota > Betaproteobacteria > Burkholderiales > Burkholderiaceae > Burkholderia > Burkholderia sp. MSMB1589WGS. The sequence goes on along the minus strand of NZ_LNJT01000007.1, from coordinate 456,430 downwards.
GGACGAAATCGCCGAGCTGCGCCATCGCGACGCCGCGCAGCGCGAGCGCGGGCGCATCGTCGCGCAGCGCGACGCGGTTCAGCGCGCCGAGCGGATCACCCGCCGCGAGCGCGCGCGCCGCGGCCGTGATCAGCGAGTCCATCGGAATCCCGCCACACTTGTCACTCCCACCGTTCGAAGCACGCGACTAATCTACCACCACGCGATCAAGCAACCCGCGCGCCGGATCGCGGACCGATCGAGCGGCGCGCGGCGCAGACGAAAAGGAGGGACGAACGATGACGACACACACGATCGGCACGCGCGACGAATGGCTCGCCGCGCGGCTCGAACTGCTCGATGCGGAAAAGGCGCACACGCGGCGCGGCGACGCGCTCGCACGGCAGCGCGCGGCGTTGCCGTGGGTGCGCGTCGACAAGGCGTATCGATTCGACACCGACGAGGGCGACGCATCGCTCGCGGAGCTTTTCCGCGGCCGCTCGCAACTGCTCGTCTACCACTTCATGTTCGGCCCCGACTACACGGCGGGATGCCCGTCGTGCTCGGCGATCGCGGACGGCTTCGACGGCTTCGTCGTCCACCTCGCGCATCACGACGTCACGCTCGCGGCGGTGTCGCGCGCGCCGCTCGCGAAGCTGCAGGCGTACCGGAAGCGCATGGGATGGACGTTTCCGTGGGCGTCGTCGCGCGACAGCGACTTCAACTACGACTTCAACGTGTCGTTTAGCGACGCGCAGCAGCGCGACGGGCGCGTCGAATACAACTACCGGCGCGGCGGCCACGCGATGGACGCGACGCCCGCGCCTGCGCCCGTTGCCGAATTCGCGGCCACCTGCGGGACCGACGCGCGCACGTACGCGCGCGAGCGGCCGGGGATGAGCGCGTTCGTGCTCGAGGACGGCGCCGTCTATCACACGTATTCGACGTACGCGCGCGGGCTGGACGGACTCTGGGGCATGTACCAGTGGCTCGACCGCGCGCCGAAGGGGCGCAACGAAACGGGCGTCTGGTGGCGTCGCCATGACGAGTACGACGGGCGCTGACGGCGCGCGTGAGCGCGGCCGGCGCGTTCCCGGGCGCGACGTGTCGTGCCGCGCGGCGCAAGGCGCGCGCCGGGGCGTATCGGCGGCGCTGTTGATTGCGCTGTTGGTTGCGGCGGAGGCGGCGGCGCTCGGATGGCTTGCACCGACGCCCGCGACGGGCGAGACGCCGATGCCCGGCGGCTGGATGTTGTCGGCGATGTGGACGCGGCTGTGCGGACGGACGTGGGGCGGCTCGGCGGCGTCGTTCGTCGGCATGTGGATCGCGATGATGGCGGCGATGATGCTGCCGTCGTTCGCGCCGATGCTGTGGCGCGGCGGGCGATCCGTCCTGCGGCTGGGCCTCGCGGGCGGCGCGCGCGCCGGGCTGCGGGCCGCGTCGGTCGCAGCGGGGTACGGTTTCGTGTGGGCCGTGGCCGGCCTCGCCGTCCATGCGCTCGGCGCGGCGCTGGCGGCGCTCGAGTGGCGCATGCCGGCGCTCGCCCGCGCGGCTCCGGCCGCGGGCGGCGCGATCGTGCTCGGCGCGGGCGCGCTTCAGTTCACCGCGTGGAAGGCGCGCCATCTGGCGTGCTGCCGCGATGCGGCGCGTTGCGGCGGTCCGTCGCCGGCGAGCGTTGGCGCGGCGTGGCGACAGGGCGTGCGCTTCGGCTTTCGCTGCTGTTGCTGTAGCGCGGGCCTCACCACGAGCCTCCTCGTCGCCGGGATCATGGATTGGCGCGCGATGGCCGCCGTGACCGCCGCGATCGCCGTCGAGCGCCTCGCGCCGGCGGGCGAGCGCGCCGCGCGCATGATCGGCGGGGGCGTCGCCGCGATGGGCGCGGTCATGGTCGCCCGTGCTGGGGGCCTGGGTTGACGTCGCGTGCGATGCGCGCGGCGCGTCCGTCGCATCCGGCACATTTCTGCCATTCGGCGCGAACCCGCGCGATGCCGGCCGAAACGAAACCGGCTCGAAAACGACTCGAACTGGAATCCGAACGATTCGGGGGGCAAACGGCGAGAAAGCGGGAGAAACGGCTAAGCCGTTGTTCGTGTTGTGAAAATTAGCCGGGCATCGCGTATAATTCGCTTTTGCGCCTATAGGATTTGCCATGCGTCTGATCCAAAAAGCACTCACGTTCGATGACGTGCTCCTCGTCCCGGCGTTCTCCGACGTTCTGCCGCGCGACACCAGCCTCAAGACCCAACTGACTCGCCACATCTCCCTGAACATGCCGCTCGTGTCCGCCGCAATGGACACGGTCACCGAAGGCCGTCTCGCGATCGCGATGGCGCAGCAAGGCGGCGTCGGCATCGTCCACAAGAATCTCACCCCCGTCGAGCAGGCGCGCGAGGTCGCGAAGGTCAAGCGCTTCGAATCGGGCGTCGTGCGCGATCCGATCACCGTCCCGCCGAGCATGAAGGTGCGCGACGTGATCGCGCTGTCGCGCCAGCATGGCATCTCGGGCTTCCCGGTCGTCGAAGGTCCGAAGCTCGTCGGCATCGTGACGAACCGCGATCTGCGCTTCGAAACCCGCCTCGACGAGCCGGTCAAGTCGATCATGACGCCGCGCGAGCGCCTCGTGACGGTTGCCGAAGGCACGCCGCTCGCCGAGGCGAAGGCGCTGATGCACAGCCATCGCCTCGAGCGCGTGCTCGTCGTCAACGCGGCGTTCGAGCTGCGCGGCCTGATGACGGTCAAGGACATCACGAAGCAGACCGAGCACCCGGAAGCGTGCAAGGACGAGCACGGCAAGCTGCGCGCGGGCGCGGCGGTCGGCGTCGGTCCGGACAACGAGGAGCGCGTCGAGCTGCTCGTGCAGGCGGGCGTCGACGTGATCGTCGTCGATACCGCGCACGGCCACAGCAAGGGCGTGCTCGAGCGCGTGCGCTGGGTCAAGCAGAACTTCCCGAAGGTCGAAGTGATCGGCGGCAACATCGCGACCGCGGCCGCTGCGAAGGCGCTCGTCGAATACGGCGCGGACGCGGTGAAGGTCGGCATCGGCCCAGGCTCGATCTGCACGACGCGGATCGTCGCGGGCGTCGGCGTGCCGCAGATCAGCGCGATCGCGAACGTGTCGGACGCGCTGCGCGGCACCGGCGTGCCGTGCATCGCCGACGGCGGCATCCGTTTCTCGGGCGACGTGTCGAAGGCGCTTGCCGCCGGCGCGAACGCGGTGATGATGGGCAGCATGTTCGCCGGCACGGAAGAAGCGCCGGGCGACGTGTTCCTGTATCAGGGCCGCCAGTACAAGTCGTATCGCGGCATGGGCTCGGTCGGCGCGATGAAGGACGGCGCGGCGGACCGCTACTTCCAGGACAACTCCGCGAACATCGACAAGCTCGTGCCGGAAGGCATCGAAGGCCGCGTCGCGTACAAGGGCTCGGTCAACGCGATCCTCTTCCAGTTGATCGGCGGCGTGCGCGCGAGCATGGGCTACTGCGGCTGCAAGACGATCGCCGAGCTGCACGACAAGGCCGAGTTCGTCCAGATCACCGCGGCCGGCATGCGCGAGTCGCACGTGCACGACGTGCAGATCACGAAGGAAGCCCCCAACTATCACGTGGACTGATCGCCGATGAAACCGTTGCTGCGCGCCGTTCTCCTGATCGATGCCGTCCTGCTTGCCGCTTTCGGCGCGCTGTTCGTGCTGACCCCGTGGAAAGCGCTGTATGACGCGCTGCAACTCGTCACCGTCGATCCCGCAATGGTCGGCCAGGCGTTCGGCATCGCGCTCCTCGGGCTCGCATGGCTGTCCGCGCACGCGGCCTTCAACGGCGATCTGACTGCGAGCGTCGCGCGCGCGGTCGGGCACGTGAACTGGCTCACGGGCGTCGTGATGTTCGTGTGGCTGCTCGCGATTCGCTCGCCGCAGTTGTCGTCGTTCGGTCAATTCGTGTCGGTCGTCGCGGGGGCCGTGCTGCTCGTGGTCGGTCTCGGCGGCGTGCGGCTCGCGGCCGCGGTGCGGCGGCGCGAGAAGGCGCAGGCGGCGCAGGCGGGCGAGGCGCGCGTCGCGTCGAAGCGCGCTTCGGAGCCGGCCGTGACGCCGCCCGCCGCCGCGCGGATCGAGCCGGACGTGTCGCGTGCGGATGCAGTGGCCGGATCGTCGGGCGCCGCATCGGCAACGAGCGCCGCGCCGGCCGCGGCGAGCGAGTTCGGCGGCGCGGTGCGACCGCCGTCGCAACCGTGACCGGCCCGGCTTTCCCGACTGTCAGGCCACCGCGCTTCGCGGCGGCGCGATCGCCCGGATACGTGTTCGATGCAGCGCCTCGTGCGCTGCTTTTGTTATTCCATTGTTCTTTTCTCCGTCCGCTGCCATGCACGACAAAATCCTGATTCTCGACTTCGGTTCGCAAGTCACCCAACTGATCGCGCGGCGCGTCCGCGAAGCGCACGTCTACTGCGAGATCCATCCGAACGACGTCTCCGACGACTTCGTCCGCGAATTCGCACCGAAGGGCGTGATTCTGTCCGGCAGCCACGCGAGCACCTATGAGGACCATCAACTGCGCGCGCCGCAGGCGGTGTGGGATCTCGGCGTGCCCGTGCTCGGCATTTGCTACGGAATGCAGACGATGGCCGTGCAACTGGGCGGCAAGGTCGAGTGGAGCGATCATCGCGAGTTCGGCTATGCGGAAGTGCGCGCGCACGGCCACACGCGCCTGCTCGACGGCATCCAGGACTTCGCGACGCCGGAAGGCCACGGAATGCTGAAGGTGTGGATGAGCCACGGCGACAAGGTCGCCGAGATGCCGCCGGGCTTCGCGCTGATGGCGTCGACGCCGAACTGCCCGATCGCCGGCATGGCCGACGAGGCGCGCGGTTACTACGCGGTGCAGTTCCACCCGGAAGTCACGCACACGGTGCAGGGCCGCAAGCTGCTCGAGCGCTTCGTGCTCGACATCGCGGACGCTGCGCCCGACTGGATCATGCGCGACCACATCGAAGAGGCGGTCTCGCGAATTCGCGAGCAGGTCGGCGACGAGGAAGTGATCCTCGGTCTGTCGGGCGGCGTGGATTCGAGCGTCGCGGCGGCGCTGATCCACCGTGCGATCGGCGATCAGTTGACTTGCGTGTTCGTCGACCATGGCCTGCTGCGCCTGAACGAAGGCAAGATGGTGCTCGACATGTTCGAGGGCCGGCTGCATGCGAAGGTCGTCCACGTCGACGCGTCCGAGCAATTCCTCGGCCATCTCGCGGGCGTCACCGATCCCGAGCGCAAGCGCAAGATCATCGGCCGCGAGTTCGTCGAAGTGTTCCAGGCCGAGGCGAAGAAGCTGACGAACGCGAAGTGGCTTGCGCAAGGGACGATCTATCCGGACGTGATCGAATCGGGCGGCGCGAAGACGAAAAAGGCGACGACGATCAAGAGCCATCACAACGTCGGCGGCCTGCCGGAAACGCTCGGCCTGAAGCTGCTCGAGCCGCTGCGCGATCTGTTCAAGGACGAAGTGCGTGAACTCGGCGTTGCGCTTGGGCTGCCGGAAGAGATAGTGTATCGCCATCCGTTCCCGGGCCCGGGCCTCGGCGTGCGAATCCTCGGCGAAGTGAAGCGCGACTACGCGGACCTGCTGCGCCGCGCGGACGCGATCTTCATCGAAGAGCTCCGCGGGACGTTGGCGACCGAGCAGGATGCGGCGGCGGGTCTTTGCGAGCCCTCGCAGGTCGGCAGGAGCTGGTACGACCTGACGAGCCAGGCGTTCGCGGTGTTCCTGCCGGTGAAGTCGGTCGGCGTGATGGGCGACGGCCGCACGTACGACTACGTGGCCGCGCTGCGCGCCGTGCAGACGACCGACTTCATGACCGCGCACTGGGCGCATCTGCCGTATGCGCTGCTCGGCCGCGCGTCGAACCGGATCATCAACGAAGTGCGCGGAATCAACCGGGTCGTGTATGACGTGTCGGGCAAGCCGCCGGCGACGATCGAGTGGGAGTGAAATCAGGTCCTTCGGGGACTATCGTCAGCTATCGAAAATATGCCGTAACGTATTGATTTATAAGGAAATACGTCGCAGCACCTATCGGTGGCTATCGCCGGCCAGCGGAACAGGTTGGCAGTAGAAGTGGCGGTAAGAACTGGAGGCCGGATTAAGACCGTCCCGTTCACTATTCAGACCAAAGCCGTCTTTGACGGTAAAAGTCTTCTCAGGAAAGCTGGTTTTATGCGGCTTACCCAAATGGCGAGGACGATGAAGCGAAGACGGTGTTTCCAGATGTGATCGTGCATCGGCGAGGTACAAGACAGAACCATCTGGTCTTGGAGTTCAAAAAATCAACGAGCCGCGTTGAGACAGATCCAGGCTGTGCGTGAATGGATTGCTGAGCTTGTCACTGTCGCGCAGATCCGGATCGAATGGCGCGAGTTCAATCATCGTGTCCTTGGTGTTCAGCGAGTGCCGCAGGCAGTCTGGATTGATGATCTTGACAGTGCGCTGGCGATGATCGGCAAGCGTGGCGATGCGGCACATTTCGGCCGCTTGCTCACCCTCGTGGGCCCGCGGCAGCCGGCGCTGCTGGTATGGTTTCGCCGGCATCCGCTGCAGGCGCTTGAGCTGGCTGACGAATGTGAACGTTTACTGGCAGTGGTCGGTTGGATCGTACGGCATCCACGTCCCGGCATTTACCTGAGACAAGTGGACATTGCCGATGTGCACAGCAAGTTCATCGAAAAGTGGCGCGGTGTGTTGTCGGAATGGCTCGATCTCGTACTTCCCTTGGAGGCCGTCGCGGTAGAAAGAAACGGCGGTGCGCATTTCGCGGCCCGCTACGGCTTCCTCGAAAAGCCTGCCCGTATCCGGTTTCGCGTGCTCGACGCGCAATTGCCCATGTTGCCCGGTCCTGCACTTCCCGATATCACAGTCGATGCAGACAGCTTTGCCGCGCTGGCCGTGCCGATCCGCCGGGTTTTCATCACTGAGAACGAGACGAACTTCCTCGCGTTCCCGCCTCTAGCCGATGCGATCGTTGTCTTCGGTGCAGGCTATGGATGGGACGCGCTGTCGAAAGCGGCATGGCTTTCCCGCTGCAGCATCCACTACTGGGGAGATATCGACACTCATGGCTTCGCCATCCTCGACCAGTTGCGCAGCCGCTTTGACCACGTCAAGTCTTTCCTGATGGACCGGGCGACGCTGATCGCCCACGAAGCTCAATGGGGCAAGGAGCATGATCAGGTGCTCCGCGACTTGCCGCGGCTCGACGATGGGGAGCAAGCGCTGTTCAACGACCTGCGCGATAACCGGATTCGTAAAAATTTGCGGCTCGAGCAAGAGCGTATCGGCTTTCAGTGGGTTGAAACCGCGCTCGCCACGACTGCAAGACAGTGAAGACGGTATTCGGGGGCAGTTCGAGAGGAGGCTCACTTGATACTGTCGGAGGTGTCGACGATCGTATTGACATGCCACGTTGTGGCGATGATGCAGAAAAAGCGGCATCGATCGTCCGACGCGGTCGGTCGAAGGCCGTCAAGTGCCGGCAGGAATCCTTGAAGCGCTATGCCGGCAACAGACCGGCAGCGCGGTAGCCCTCGATCAATGCGTCATAGACGGAGATGTCCGACCGGCTCCGCGCGATGAGCTGGGCGCCGGCGACCGCCGCGAAGATGGCGCGAGCCCGCTGTTCACTCTGCTCCGGCCTGACCGCATTCGCGGCCGACAAGACCTTGCTGAGCCACGCGACATGCACGTCGGCAAAGGTCCGAACCTCTTTCATCACCTCGTCGGGCAGGCCGTCGCTTTCGGCCGCCATGAAACTGCACAGGCAGATGCGATTGCCGTCCACGAGCGCCTTGCGAAACGTCTCGGGGTACCGGCGCAGGCAGCGCGCCGGATCTGCGGATTCCGCCAGCATCGCGTCCAGAACTGCCGCCGAGTTCTCCCAATATCGCCGTGCCACCGCCGCACCGAGGTCGGCCTTGTTCGTGAAGTGATGGTAGATGCTCGCGGCCCTGATGCCGACGTCCTCCGCAAGATCCCGAAAATTCAGTCCGCTGTAGCCGCGGGCCTGCTCCATCTTCGTGGCCGCCGCCAGGATTCGCTCCCTGGAGCTTGAATTCGCTTCGTTCCTCACTGCTACGGCCCCCGCTTCGAAGGATCGGTTCTTGACAACAGGGATTATAACCTTCTATGTTTACACTAACGAACGTTAGGTAGGGTGTGCGGTAAGTGACGATCCTTGTGCCATCTGTTCCAGTACAAACCGTGGAGAGGAAACGCAATGACTTTCGCTGCGACGAGTTTTGACCCGACCCGACTGCCGATGATGAAGATTTATGACTTTCCCCGAGGGCCTTATCCGACACGCGTGCGCATCGCCCTGGCAGAAAAGAACCTGCAATCCCGCGTGCAGTTCGTGATGGTGGATCTGCGTAAAGGGGAGCACAAAAAGCCCGAATTCATCGCGAGCAAGAACTACTCGGGCACGCTGCCGGTGCTCGAACTCGACGACGGGACGTGCATTGCCGAGTGCACGGCCATCACCGAGTACCTCGACGGGCTTGACGGCGCGCCCACGCTTACCGGCAGGACGCCGCGTGAAAAGGGCGTGATCCACATGATGAGCAAGCGCGCCGAACTGGAACTGCTCGACGCCGTCAGCGTCTATTTCCATCACGGGACGCCTGGGCTCGGGCCTGAGGTCGAGCTGTATCAGAACCCCGAATGGGGGTTCCGTCAGCGTGACAAGGCCTTGAGAGGCATGCACTACTTCGACGCCGTTCTGAAGAGCCAGCCATATGTCGCCGGAGGGGCTTTTTCGATGGCCGACATCACCGCGATCGGCGGTTTGCTCTTCGCGTCGATGGTCGAACTGCCGGTGCCTGCGGAGTGCCGGGCCCTTCTAGGCTGGTACGCGAGAATGCTGGAACGCCCCAGCGTAAAGAACCAGCCGGCGTTTGCTGCACTGGCATCCGATTGAACGCGATCTCTGCAAATGCGTGCTTTCGTCCTTTGAAGTCAGCCTTGGCGCACGGTGTCGTGAGGATCCTGTTCATCCGTCACGCAACCTTCGGGACCGCGCCGATCGGTCACGGCGACGGTTGCTGGCAGGCCCTTCATCTCGAAGGCAATCCCGAGGCGCGTCGTCGATACCGGGAATTCCGGCGGCGCGGGACTCGTGTTGCCACGGCCGCGTGGCAACACGCGACATCGCTGCCGCTAGCCGGCGTCGCGCGTCGGCCCGGCCGGATGCTCGTTTAGTACCCGTAGCATCGTCTCGACGAGGACTGCCGCATCCGAGCGGCGCTTCACCGCGAGGCGCGCTTCGCCGAGCGCCCTGAATGCCGCGCCGCCGAAGTATTCCATGATGTCGGGCAGGCGGCGCACGCTGCCGCGGCTGCCCCAGCAGCCGTCGTCGATCTCGGTCGGAAAGATCCACACGCGTGCCCCGATCTCGTCCGCTGACGTGCCTTCCGCACGCGCGACGGCCGCAGTGACTTCCTTGACGAGGCCGGCTCGCGCGGCATCCGTGTACTGGCCTTCCGGCACCGACGGCACGATCCGATAGATCGGCGCGCCGGCGGGCGCACCCGCCCGATAGACCGCCGCGGGCCGATGCACGAATACCCACGTGACGTCACGCACGCGTGGATCGTCCGGATCGAGCTGCTCGTGACGGATCAGAATATCGGTCAGCTCTCGCATCAACTGCGCCTCTGCTTGCGGCGCGAGCGCGCGCTCCGGTATGAATGCGTCGATCATCGGCATCGTATGTATCCTCGAATGGTGTTTGGGCGAGTCGCGCCGAGAGCGGCGCGACAGGGTTCCACTTTAGGAGCGCATACGCTGCAGCGACAGTGTCTGAACTGCCATTCGACAAGGGCATTTCAGACACACCCATCGACGAAGCGGATCACCGGCGATCACCGCGCGAACCGGCGTCGATATTCGCCGGGCGATATGCCCGTCACGCGCTTGAACAACTGCCGGAAGCCGCTGACGTCGGTATATCCGACGCGCTCGCAGACCGCATCGATACCCAGCTTCTTCTGTTCGAGCAGCCGCTTCGCGACTTCGATCCTGAGCGTTTGCAGATACTTGAGCGGCGGCGTGCCGACGGCTTGCTTGAAACGCCGGTTGACCGTCCGCTCGCTGAGCGCAAGATGGCGGCTCAAGCGGGGCAGATCGAACGGCTCGCGCAGATGTCGCTCCATCCAGCGCTGCGCCCGCGCGACCACGGGATCGTCGTGCTCCAGGCCGTCGGCGCGGTGCAGGTCGATGAACGAATCCTGCGACACGCGATTCAAGTCGATCAGCATGATCTTTGCCGTCGCCGCGGCAAGCTTCGGCGTCCCGAGCTTGTCGACCACACGTAGCGCGAGATTCTGATAAGACGTGACCGCGCCGCCGCAGAGAATGCCGTCCTGTTCGGTCAGCACGTCAGCCGCGCGCAACTCGACCTCCGGGTACCGCATGCGGAAGCTCGCTGCTTTCGACCAATGCGTGGTGGCTACGCGAGCGTCGAGCAGGCCCGCTTCGGCGAGCAGGAACGCGCCCGTGCAATACGTCGCGAGCAGCGTGCCGCGCGCGTGCTGCCGCCGCAGCGCGTCGACGAGCGGCGCCAGCCGCGCGGGGCGGCTCAGGATGCGATCGATGTCGGATACGAACGGCCCGGTCAGCCAGACCGCATCGGCGACGCTTCTGCCGTCGATTCGACCGTCCACCTGAATGATCTGGCCCGACGCGGCGCGGACCGGCTTGCCGTCGGTCGATTCGACGCGCCACGTGAACGGGCGCGCGTGCCGCTCGCCATCGGCTTGCGTGGCGAGGCGATTGGCGGCCGTCAGGATGTCGATCGGCGCGGCGACGCCCGATGCGAGGCAATGCTCGACGGCCCAAATCCGGATGAGTGGCATGGTTGGCAGAATCGTCCCTGTACAGGGACGATCCTACCATCGCGATATTCGCTACCGGGGTTGCCCGTTTGCGGTATTTCCCGACGCGGATTCGCACGGCGTCAACCGCGCCGTGGCCGCCCAGAACACGAGCGCCGCCGCGCTGACAGCCGCGCCCAGCATGCAGACGCCGCGCCATCCGGCGCTCGCGTAGACGGCCGTCGAAGCGAGCGCGCCAAGCCCGCTGCCAACCGAGTAGAACAGCATGTAGACGGCGACGAGCCGGCTGTGCGCGTCGGGCCGCGCGCGGAAGATCATGCTCTGATTCGTCACGTGAATCGCCTGCCCGCCGACGTCGAGCAGCACGATGCCGAGCACGAGCGCCCACAGCGATGCCGGCATGAAAGCGAGCGGCAGCCATGCTGCGAGCAGCAGTGCGAGCGCCGCGGCGCTCGTCGGCTGTCCGAAGCCGCGATCGGCCCAATGTCCGGCGCGCGCGGCGGCGAGTGCGCCCAATGCGCCGACGAGCCCGAACGCACCGATCGCGGTGTGCGAAAACGAGTAGGGTGGCGCGCTCAGCGGCAGCACGAGTGCATTCCAGAAGACGTTGAACGCGGCGAACATCAGCATGGCGATCGTGCCGCGAATCTGCAATACGCGCTCGTCGCGCAGCAGGACGAACAGCGACGCGATCAGCCGCGGATAGCCGATGCGCGGTGACGCCGGCGCGAGGACGGGCAGCTTGCGCGAGAGCAGCGCCGCGAGCACGAGCATCGTCGCCGCCGACACGAAGTAGACGCCGCGCCATCCCGCGATGTCGCTGACGGCGCCCGCCAGCACGCGCGCGAGCAGCAGCCCGATGACGACGCCGCCTTGCGCGGCGCCGACCACGCGTCCGCGCTCGTGCGAGGCTGCGGCGCTCGCCGCGTACGAAACGAGCCCCTGAGTCATCGCCGTGCCGAGCAGCCCTGCGCCGAGCATGCCGGCAAGCAGCACGGCGGTCGTCGTCGCGAAGCCGACAACGATCAACGTCGCCGCGAGCGCGAGCGATTGCACGAGCATCAGCCGCCGCCGGTCGACGAGATCGCCGAGCGGCACGAGCAAGAGCAGCGCGAGCGCGCAGCCGATCTGCGTGGCGGTCATGACGCCGCCGATCGCCGCGCGCCCGATTGCGAAATCAGCGGCAAGCGCATCGAGAAGCGGCTGCGCATAGTAGACGTTGGCGACGCTCAGGCCGCTCGCACAGGCGAACAGCGCGACCGTGCCGCGCGGCAACGCTGCCGATGCCGTGGACGAACCGGTCGTGTGAATCGAAGGGGCGGCGGGCGCCGCTTGTGGAGCTGGCATGACGACATCTCTCTTTGTGGTTGCAAATTGAAACCAAAAGAAGAATAAATGCGCCGGTTTTAAATTGCAACTCGTTGGGCGAGCCTCGATGCCGCGATCCGGCCGGATGTGCGATGAAAAGCCGAGTGCGGGGAAGCCTCGTTTCGCGCCGAGCATCGTCGGCGGCGAGCGTGGCCGTCCGATCCGGTCTATGCTACGGAGCCGGCGTCAACCGTAGCCGGCCATCCCGCAGACGATCCAGGAACCCGTCAGGAGAACCCATGGCACTTTCGATGTACGACGTCTCCATTCCCGTGCTCATTCGCGGCTTGAACAACCTGTTGGCCGTGCTCGACAAGGGCGACGCATACGCACGCGCGCAGGGCGTCGATCCGGCCGAGCTCGTTCGCGCGCGGCTTCGCGACGACATGCATGCGCTCGACGCGCAGGTCCAGCGGGCGAGCGACACCGCGAAGGGATGCGGCGCGCGGCTCGCGGGCATCGCGGTGCCGTCGTTCGCCGATACGGAGACGACGTTCGCCGAGCTGCGTGCGCGCATCGGCAAGACGATCGATTTCCTGAAGACGATCCAGCCCGCGCAACTCGACGGCAGCGAGACGCGCACGATCGAGCTGCCGTTGCGCGATGGCGTGATGACGTTCGACGGCAAGTCGTATCTGCTTGGCTTTGCGTTGCCGAATTTCTATTTCCATGCTACGACCGCGTACGACATCCTGCGGCACAAGGGCGTGCCGCTTGCCAAGATGGACTTTCTCGGCGGGCGCTGACGTGAATGGGGCTCGCGCCGCCGTTGCCGGCGGCGTCCGCGAGCGTGCCACGTTCGGACGACAGCGACCAACGCGGCAGTCGACGTGGCCGGCCGACACAAAGACGGGCGGAGCGACGCGGATTTTCGACGAGTGCATATGCGGGAAGGGGGAACTTGACGGATCGGCCCATGCGGCGCGAGTCGATGAGTCGGCAGCCGGAATCCGGCGAAGGAGGCGGCGCGAGAACAATCGGAGGCCTGCGCGGCGCGGCGCCGTATGCCGGGATGGCGCGATGGGTCGATGGCGCGGAGCGCCGTCGACCGACGCCATTGATCGCGATTCCGCCGCGCGCGGCCGACGTCTGCCGACCGGCTCCGCTTGCGTCTCGCGTCACGCGCAGAGGCTTTCCGCTACGGCTAGAACCTAAAATCTCACCCCGGTCGCGCATCCGCCCGCGAATCCGCCGGTCCCGCCGGCGCCGCCGCACATCACGCCGCAGCCCGACGCCAATCCGGCGACGGTGAGGGCAGCGGCAAAAACGAGGGCGCGAACACTGCGCCGAGTGACGACCGACATTGTTTCGTTGCCCTGAGCGAGCGCGGAACGGCAGGCCGCCGCGCGGTTGGATGGATCGCAGCAAGAATAGCGCCTTTTCTCGCGTCCGAGCCCGGATATCGAGCATTTACTCGGGCGGGCTGGACCTGGGCGCGCCGCCTGCTAAAATCCGCATGCCGCATTGTCATGAAACCCCGATGAAACTGCTTGACGCTCTAGTCGAACAACGTATCGCTGCCGCCGCCGCGCGGGGGGCGTTCGACGATTTGCCGGGTGCCGGCGCGCCGACGGAGCTGGACGACGATCTGCTCGTCCCCGAAGAAGTGCGCGTCGCGAATCGGATCCTGAAGAACGCGGGCTTCGTGCCGCCCGCGGTCGAGCAACTGCGGGCGCTGCGCAATCTGCAGGACGAGCTGCGCGCGGTCAGCGACCGCGCGACCCGCTGCCGTCTGCAAGCGAAGATGCTCGCGCTCGATATGGCGCTGGAATCGCTGCGCGGCGGCCCGATGGTCGTGCCGCGCGAATACTGCCGTCGCATCGCCGAGCGGCTGTCCGAGCGCGTGCTCGGCGACGCGCAGGGCGAAGCGGGGGTGATGTGAGGCCCGCCGACGCGCCCGCGTCCGGCGACGAACTCGACGACGAACCGCCAGCGCCGCTTCCGTCCGCCGCCGCCGAGCGCGACCGCCGCTACATGCGCATCGCGCTCGCCGCCGCCGAGGAGGCGCGCGCGGCGGGCGAAGTGCCGGTCGGCGCGGTGGTCGTGCGCGGCGACGAGGTGATCGCACGCGGCTTCAACCATCCGATCGGCGGCCACGATCCGTCCGCCCACGCCGAGATGGCCGCGCTGCGCGCCGCCGCGCGCGCGCTGCGCAATTACCGGCTGCCCGGCTGCGAGCTGTACGTGACGCTCGAGCCGTGCCTGATGTGCTCGGGCGCGATCATGCATGCGCGGATCGCGCGCGTCGTGTTCGGTGCGCCGGACCCGAAGACGGGCGCATGCGGCAGCGTCGTCGATGCGTTCGCCGATGCGCGCCTGAACCATCACACGACGGTCGAGGGCGGCGTGCTCGCCGACGAATGCGGCGCGGCGCTCAAGTCGTTCTTCGCGGAGCGGCGGCAGGCGATGCGCGAGGCCCGCCGCGTGCAACAGGCGCCCGACGCGCCGCCGCGCGACGAATGAACCGGGCGGCGCGGAACGCCTCTAACCACGTCCGATCTTCTTCCTGCGAATTCATGATTTCCACGTTCCGCACGCCGCGCACGATTCGTCTGCTCGCCCCTTCCGGTTATCCGCACGACCCGGCCGCGATCGATCGCGCGATCGAACGCCTGAGCATCGAGCAGCATCGCATCGAGAACCTCGACGCGACGCAACGCCGCTACCAGCGCTTCGCCGGCACCGACGGCGAGCGCGCAGGCGACCTGAACCGGCTCGCCGATCCGTCGCTGCCGCTGCCCGACATCGGCCTCGCGGTGCGCGGCGGCTATGGCGCCGCGCGAATCCTGCACGGGCTCGACTACCGGGGCCTCGAAAGGCGGCTGCGCGACAAGCCGATCGCGCTGGTCGGCCATAGCGATTTCACCGCGATCCAGCTCGCGCTTTATGCGAAGGCGCGTGTGCAGACGTTCGGCGGCCCGATGCTGTCGGCCGATTTCGGCGCTCAGGCGCCGAGCGAGTTCACGCTCGCCCATTTCTGGCAGACCCTCACGCAGCCGACGACGACGATCGTCTCCGACGTGCCGCAGACGCAGGTCGTCAACGCGTCGGGCACGCTGTGGGGCGGCAATCTCGCGATTCTCGCGTCGCTCGTCGGCACGCCGTACATGCCGCAGATCGAAGGCGGAATCCTGTTCGTCGAGGACGTGAACGAGCAGCCGTTCCGGATCGAGCGGATGATCTATCAGTTGCATTTCGCGGGCATTCTCGCGCGCCAGCAGGCGCTCGTGCTCGGGCAGTTCACCGGCGCGCGTCCGTTCGAATACGACAACGGCTACGACATGCAGACGATGATCGAGCAGGTGCGCGGCGTGATCGGCATTCCTGTCGTCACCGGGTTGCAGTTCGGCCATGTGCCCGATCTGCTGACTCTGCCGTTCGGCGCGCGCGCGGAACTCGTCGCGAACGAGCATGGCTTCAGGCTGACGATGTCCGACTATCCACATCTCGCGGCGTGAGCGGAGCGCGAGCCGATGCGAAGTGAAAAAGGCGGGCGACCGCCTTTTTTTGCATCGATATGCGCAACTAACGGTCAACCCTCATCGAGTACTCGAACTGTCGCGCGGCACCAAACAAAGGCAAAATTGTCGACAAAATAGTACAGGCTTGATGGCGAGGGCTGCGGTCGAATGCGCCAGAAGCTTGGTCGAATGTACCAATTCAGGGCGATGGCACCGATGCGAAGCACGCGGCATCACTCGAATTGTGCAAAATGGCAAAACAAAATTGTTGACAATATTTATGTCCAACCTACGATGCTGTCCATAACGAGATGCGAATCATGACGAAGAAAGATTCCGCGCTGACGGGCGCGAGCCCCGAGTCGATCGCCGAGCGGATCCGCACCGCGATCCTCGAGCATCGGCTCGCGCCCGGCACGAAGCTGACGGAAGCGCAGTTATGCGAAGTGTTCGGCGTGAAGCGCGGCGCGATCCGGCAGGCGCTCGCGCTCCTCGCGACCGATCGGCTCGTCGATCTGGAGCCGAATCGCGGCGCGTTTGTCGCGAGTCCGACGCTGCAGGACGTGCACGAAGTGTTCGAGATGCGGCGCATCGTCGAGCTCGCGGTGATGGAGCGGCTCGCGACGGGACCGGGCGCGAAGCGCCTGAAGGGCGTCGCGGCGATGATCGACAAGGAGCGCCACGCATTCGAGCGGCGCGATTATCCGGCATGGATTCGGCTGTCGGGCGAGTTCCATACCGAGCTTGCGGCGCTCACCGGCAACACGGTGCTGCGCGATTGCCTGGGCGGGCTCGTCGCGCGCTCGACGCTGATGTCGGCGCTGTATGAATCGCACGGGCGCAGCCCGTGCTCGTTCGACGACCATGCGCAGATCCTCGCGGCGCTCGAAGCCGGCGACGCGAAGCGCGCGGCGCAGTTGATGGCGCGCCACCTGCAGCACGTCGAACTGAAGATGCTCGATCGGCCGGCGCAGGGCGCGGTCGATCTGCGCGAGGTGTTCGGCCATCCGGGCTGACGGCCCGGCCGCACACCGAGCGCGCTCACTGAACTGACGAAATGCCGGGCGGCCGCGCACGCGGACGCCTCGCCAGGGCGGCATCGGGCGACCACGTTCGAGCCGCGATTTCAATGACGATCGCGCGGCTCGTCCGCGGCAGGCAAGGAGATGTCATGGCTCAGTTCAGTGTGGCGCAGCAAAGCGCGTCGTATCGGCCGAACGAGGATCGCCCGGGCGATCCGGACGGCGGCGCGGCGATGCCCGCCGGCTACAGCAAACGTCTGTACAACGAAGATCTCGCGCCGCTCGCGAACCAGAGCTGGGGCGCATACAACATCTTCGCGTTCTGGATGTCCGACGTGCACAGCGTCGGCGGCTACGTGTTCGCAGGCAGCCTGTTCGCGCTCGGCCTGACGAGCTGGCAGGTGCTCGCCGCGCTGCTCGTCGGCATTTCGATCGTCAACGTGCTCTGCAACCTGATCGCGAAGCCGAGCCAGCAGCTCGGCGTGCCGTATCCGGTTGCGTGCCGCGCGACGTTCGGCGTGCTCGGCGCGAACGTGCCCGCGGTGATCCGCGGCCTCATCGCGATCGCATGGTATGGCATCCAGACTTATCTCGCGTCGAGCGCGCTCGTGATCGTCGTGCTCAAGTTCTTTCCGCAATGGATGCCGTATGCGGACGTGCATCGCTATGGCTTTATCGGGCTGTCGGCTCTCGGCTGGGCGGGCTTCATGCTGCTGTGGGTGCTGCAGGCGCTCGTGTTCTGGAACGGCATGGAGACGATCAAGAAGTTCATCGATTTCGCCGGTCCCGCGGTCTACGTGGTGATGTTCGTCCTCGCGGGCTACATGGTGTGGCGCACGGGCTGGCGCAATATCGGCCTCAGTCTCGGCGGCGTCAGGTATCACGGCGCCGCAGCGATCCCGGTGATGGTGACGGCGATCTCGCTCGTCGTGTCGTATTTTTCCGGGCCGATGCTCAACTTCGGCGACTTTTCGCGCTACTGCGGGAGTTATCGCAGCGTGAAGCGCGGCAATTTCTGGGGGCTGCCCGTCAACTTCCTCGCGTTCTCGCTCGTCACCGTGATCACGACGGCCGCGACGCTGCCGGTGTTCGGACAACTGATCACCGATCCCGTCGAGACGGTCGGCCGCATCGATCATCCGACCGCGGTGATTCTCGGCGCGCTGACCTTCACGATCGCGACGATCGGCATCAACATCGTTGCGAACTTCGTGTCGCCCGCGTTCGACTTCTCGAATGTCGCGCCGCGCCTGATTAGCTGGCGCGCGGGCGGGATGCTCGCGGCGGTCGCGTCGGTGTTCATCACGCCGTGGAATCTCTTCAACAATCCCGCGGTGATCCATTACACGCTCGACGTGCTCGGCAGCTTCATCGGGCCGCTGTACGGCGTGCTGATCGTCGATTTCCATCTCGTGAAGCGCGGCGCGTTGCGGCGCGACGATCTGTACACGACGTCGACCGACGGCGCGTACTGGTATCGCGACGGCGTGAACCGGCGCGCGGTCGCCGCGCTGCTGCCCGCGGCCGCGATCGCCATCGCGTGCGTGATGGCGCCCGCGCTGTCCGGGCTCGCGAACTTCTCGTGGTTCATCGGCGCGGCGCTCGGCGGCGTGTTCTACCGCGCGCTTGCGAAAGCATGACGGAGTCCATATGAAAATAAAACTGATCAATCCGAACACGACGCAGCGGATGACCGACGCGATGGGCCGCTGCGCGCGCGAGGTCGCGTCGGCGGGCACGGCGATCGTCGCCGTGAGCCCGGCGATGGGGCCGCCTTCGATCGAAGGCCATTACGACGAGGCGCTCGCGACGCCCGGCCTTCTGGCCGAAGTCGCGGCGGGCGAGCGCGACGGCTTCGACGGCTACGTGATCGCGTGCTTCGGCGATCCGGGGCTGTACGCGGCGCGCGAGCTCGCGCGCGGGCCCGTGATCGGCATCGCGGAGGCGGCGATGCACGCGGCGAGCGTGCTCGCGCCGGGCTTCTCGGTCGTGACGACGCTTGCGCGCACTTGCGGGATGGCGTGGCATCTCGCCGAGCGTTACGGGATGAAGCGGTTCTGCCGCAACGTGCGCGCGACCGATGTCGCGGTGCTCGATCTCGACCGGCCCGGCTCGGCCGCGCGCCGCGTGATCGTCGACGAATGCCGGCGCGCGCTCGACGAGGATGGCGCGGACGCGATCGTGCTCGGCTGTGCGGGGATGGCCGAGTTCGCGCACGAGATCGAGGCGGCGATCGGCGCGCCCGTCGTCGAGGGCGTGACGGCCGCCGTCAAATGGGCGGAGGCGCTGATCGCGCTGAAGCTCGCAACCGCGAAGCGCGGCGATTTCGCGCGGCCGCTCGCGAAGCGCTACGACGGCGAGTTCGCGCGCTTCAGCCCGGACGGGGCGCTCGCGCCCGTCGCGGTGACGCAAGACACGCCGTCTCCCGACGTTTTTCCGCAACCGCACATACATTCCGTCTGACATGCATTATCCGTGTGCCCGTATGGGCGCTCCGGGGTGTTTTCGCTACACTGGGTCGTCCGTCGCATCGGCCGCGCAGCCCCGGTTTCCGGGCATCGCGCGGCCGAGGCGAACCCGCTGACGGAGTATCACTTCGCACCCAACCATGGCATTCGATCCCAACTATCCACGCGATCTGATCGGCTACGGCCGATATCCGGTGCAGGCGAACTGGCCGGGCCGCGCGCGCGTCGCGGTGCAGTTCGTGCTCAATTACGAGGAAGGCGGCGAGAACTGCGTGCTGCACGGCGATCCCGCGTCCGAGCAGTTCCTGTCCGAGATCGTCGGCGCAGCCGCGTATCCGGCGCGCCACATGAGCATGGAATCGATCTACGAATACGGCTCGCGCGCGGGCGCGTGGCGCATCCTGCGCGAGTTCGAGACGCGCGGGCTGCCGCTCACGGTGTTCGGCGTCGGCATGGCGATCGAGCGGCATCCGGAGCTCGCGCGCGCGTTCGTCGAGCTCGGCCACGAGATCGCGTGTCACGGCTGGCGCTGGATTCACTATCAGGACATGACGCCCGAGCGCGAGGCCGAGCACATGAAGCTCGGGATGGAAGCGATCGAGCGCGTGACGGGCGTGCGCCCGCTCGGCTGGTATACGGGCCGCGACAGCCCGAACACGCATCGGCTCGTCGCCGAGTACGGCGGCTTTTTGTACGACTCCGATCATTACGGCGACGACCTGCCGTTCTGGATGGACGTCGAGGTGTCGGGCGGCGCGAGCGCGCCGCAACTGATCGTCCCGTACACGCTCGATGCGAACGACATGCGTTTCGCGACGCCGCAGGGCTTCAACACCGCCGATCATTTCTTCCACTACCTGCGCGACGCGTTCGACGTGCTGTACGAGGAGGGCGACGAGGCGCCGAAGATGATGTCGATCGGCATGCACTGCCGGCTGCTCGGCAGGCCGGGGCGCTTTCGCGCGCTGCAGCGCTTCCTCGATCACGTCGAGCGGCACGATCGCGTATGGGTTGCGCGCCGCGTCGACATCGCGCGCCACTGGCGCGAGCATCATCCGTATCGGCCGCAACCTCGGCGCGAGGGGAACGCATGATGCGGGCGATGCACTACACGCTCGCGCAGTTGAACGCGATGTCGACGGATGCTTTCGTCGCGGCGCTGTCCGGGATCTTCGAGCATTCGCCGTGGGTCGCCGAGGCGGCGGCGGCCGCGCGGCCCTTCGCCAGCATCGGCGCATTGCACAGGACGATGAAGGACGCGGTCGAGGGCGCGGGCGACGCGCGGCAGCTCGCGCTCGTCAATGCGCACCCGGAGCTTGCCGGCAAGGCGGCGGTGCGCGGCGAGCTGACCGCAGAATCGACGCGCGAGCAGAGCGGCGCGGGTCTCGAACGCTGCACGCAGGAGGAGTTCGACAAGCTACAGCGGCTCAATCGCGCGTATCGCGAGAAATTCGGCTTCCCGTTCATCCTCGCGGTGCGCGGCTACGACCGGCACGGAATCATCGCGAACTTCGAGGCGCGCGTCGGCCATACGCGCGACGAGGAACTGCGCGCGAGCCTCGGGCAGATCTATCGGATCGCGCGTTTCCGGCTCGACGATCTGATCGACGCGTGATCGCCGGCTGAACGCTTCGGCCGGTTCGGCGCGGCCCCCGCCAGGTCCGCGCGCGACGACGCGCGGCGGCGGTTTTCCACTCATCAGGCATCAGGTATCACGCACCACGACAAGGACAAGACGATGACTCTTCCGCTTTTCGATCCGAATGCTCCCGAATTCACGCGGCGTTACGTGAATCTCGCCGACCCGCGTCTCGGCGCGCAGGCGCTCGAGGCGAGCGACGATTTCTTCGCACCGAAGGAGCGCATGCTGAATCCGGAGCCCGCCGTGTTCATCCCGGGCAAGTACGACGATCACGGCAAATGGATGGACGGCTGGGAGACGCGCCGCAAGCGCACGACGGGCTACGACTGGTGCATCGTGAAGCTCGCGCGGCCCGGCGTGATCAAGGGCTTCGACATCGATACGAGCCACTTCACGGGCAACTTCCCGCCGGCCGCGTCGATCGAGGCCGCGCACGTGCCCGAAGGCGCGCCGAACGAGGCGACGGAGTGGGCCGAGATCGTGCCGTCGACGACGCTGCAGGGCAATAGCCATCACTACATCGAAGCGCATGACGCGAACGCGTACACGCATCTGCGCGTGAACATCTACCCGGACGGCGGCATCGCGCGGCTGCGCGTGTACGGCCAGCCGCAGCTCGATTGGGCGGGCGCGAGCCGATCCGAGCTGTTCGATCTCGCGGCGATGGAGAACGGCGGCTACGTCGTCGCGGCGAACAACCAGCACTTCGGCCTCGCGTCGAACGTGCTGCTGCCGGGCCGCGGCGTGAACATGGGCGACGGCTGGGAGACGCGCCGCCGCCGCGAGCCGGGCAACGACTGGGCGATCATCGCGCTCGCGCGGCCGGGCGTGATCCGCAGGATCGAAGTCGATACCGCGCATTTCAAGGGCAACTATCCGGACCGCTGCTCGGTCCAGGCCGCCTGCGTGACGGGCGGCACCGACAGCTCGCTCGTCACGCAGGCGATGTTCTGGCCGGTGCTGCTCGGCGAGCAGAAGCTGCAGATGGACAAGCAGCACGCTTTCGAAGCCGAGCTCGCCGCGCTCGGGCCAGTCACGCACGTGCGGCTGAACATCATTCCGGACGGCGGCGTGTCGCGTCTGCGCGTATGGGGCACGCTCGACAAATGAAGACGCTCGCGATCGAACCGTTGACGCGCGCCGCGTTCGCGCCGTTCGGCGACGTCATCGAAACGGCGGGCGCGAAGCAGATCCCGATCAACCTCGGCACGACGATGCGCTTTCACGATCTCGCGAAGATCGACGTCGTCGACGAAGGCGGGCGGCCGCTCGTGAACCTGTTTCGCGGACAGCCGCGCGCGCTGCCGTTCGAGGTGACGATGCTCGAGCGGCATCCGCTCGGCAGCCAGGCGTTCATTCCGCTGACGGACCGGCCTTATATCGTCGTCGTCGCGCCGGCGGGCGATCTCGATCCGTCGAAGATTCGCGCGTTCGTGACGAGCGGATGGCAGGGCGTGAACTACGCGAAGGGCGTCTGGCACCACCCGCTGATCGCGCTCGGCGACGTCAGCGACTTCATCGTCGTTGATCGCGGCGGCGACGGGGGCAATCTGAACGAACAGGATCTGCCTGAATCGCTGTGGTTGACCGAAGATGCGTGGCTCGCGGTCAACGAATGAAACGAACGAAGCGCGTTTGAAAAGGCGTTGATGCGGTGCGATGGCAGGCTCCGCTTCATATGCGCGATGCAGCAGCGCGACGAGCGGCCGCGCATCCGGAAGCCGCGCATCGCCGATCCGGCGCACCGCGATCGCGGGTGTCCATGAATTCATCACGACCACGCCCGCGATCGCGCGCAGATCGTCGCGCATCACGTCGCGCATCACGTCGTAGTCGCGCTGCGGCACGCCAAGACGCATCAACTGACCGGCCGCGGCCGGCATCGGTGATTTCGACGACAGGCGCTGCGTCGCGTTTCCGGATTCTAGCCACGTCGTGCAGGCCGTCATCGACGGCGCGGCGGTGGGGCTCGTGGAGCCCGGGCTGGTTGAGCGCGACCTCGCGGCGGGCCGCATCGTTCGATTGTTCGACGTGAGCATCCGCGTCGCGCCCGGAATGGCCTTTTACGTCGTATATCCCGAGCGCAGCCGCGACGATCCGCGCGTTGTCGCGTTCCAGTGGCTGGCGGCGCAGAGCGCGTCGACGGCGCGGTGAAAGACGGGCGAGCGTCGTGGCCCTGCCGCGTGGTGACGGCGCCTGCGCCGATGCACCGATACACGGCGCGCCGTCGTGACGTCACCTCGCCGCACCGCTCTCGAACCACGCGGCGATCTTCGTTCGCTCGCCATCCGTCATGTGCGTGACGTTGCCGATCGGCATCGCTTTCAGTTGCACCGCCTGCTGATAGATCCGCGGCGCGTTCCGCGCGATCTCGTCGGGCGTGTCGAACATCACGCCGGCGGGCGCGCTGCCCATCAGCGTCGGTTTTGCCGAGTGGCACGCGACGCAGCGCTGCTGCAGGATCGGCGCGATGTCCCCGATTGCGGGCTTCGGCGCATTCGGGGCGTTCGCCGCCTGCGCTTCGGGCGCGATCGGCTTGGGCATCGTCGTCACGAGCGCGAGCACCATCAGCGCGACGCCGCCGAGCGGCAGATACCAGAGCTGCTGGCCGCGGTGCCGCATCACGAAGAACTGACGGATCAGCGCGCCGGCGAGCATGATGACGACGAGCACGATCCAGTTGTACTGGTTCGCATACGTCATCGCGTAGTGGTTCGACAGCATCGCGAACACGACGGGCAGCGTGAAGTACGTGTTGTGCACCGAGCGCTGCTTGCCGCGCTTGCCGTAGATCGGGTCGGGCGTCTCGCCCTTGAGCAGCATGTCGACCATCTTGCGCTGGCCGGGGATGATCACGAAGAACACGTTGGCCGTCATGATCGTCGCGAGCATTGCGCCGACGATCAGGTACGCGGCGCGGCCGGAGAACACGTGGCACGCGATGTACGCCGCCGCGATCACATACAGGCCGACGAACGCGCCGAGCAGCCTGTCGCGGCTGCCGAGCAGGCGGCACGCGCAGTCGTAGACGATCCAGCCCGCGAGCAAAAAGCCGAGCGCGGACGAGACCGCGACGACGGGCCCCATGTCGAGCACGTTCCGGTCGATCAGGTACGTGTTCGGCGCGAGCAGGTACAGCACGAAGAAGAGGCCGAAGCCGGACATCCACGTCGTGTACGACGGCCACTTCGACCAGTGCAGATCCTCGGGCATCTCGGGCGGCGCGACGAGGTACTTCTGCATGTTGTAAAAGCCGCCGCCGTGCACGTGCCACAGCTCGCCGAACACGCCGCGCGATTTCAACTGCGCGTCCTTCGGCGGCTTCAGGCTGTTGTCGAGCGCGACGAAATAGAACGACTCGCCGATCCACGCGATCGCGGCGACGACGTGCAGCCAGCGGATCGCGAGATTCAGCCAGTCGGTGATGAAGCCTTCCATGAAACTCCTCCTGAGTCGATCGTTGTCGTGTGCGAGCAGCGATGCGCGGTCAACTGCCGCGATAGGTGCTGTACGACCACGGCGACACGAGAAGCGGCACGTGATAGTGCGCGGCGGGATCGGCCACGCCGAAGCGCAGCACGACGAGATCGACGAAGCGCGGCTCCGGCAGCGCGACGCCTTGCGCGGCGAAGTAGTCGCCCGCGTGGAACACGAGTTCGTAGGTGCCGGCCGCGAGCGCGTCGCCTTCGAGGAGCGGCGCGTCGCAGCGGCCGTCGTCATTGGTGAGCGCGGTCTTCAGCAGCCGGCTGCCGTCGCCCGAGATCGCATGGAGCTCGATCTTGATCGCGGCGCCGGGGCGGCCGTACGCGGTGTCGAGTACGTGGGTAGTGAGCTTTCCCATTCGCATGAGTCCTTGTGTAGTCGCGAGGATCGGCGGCGGCTCGATCCGTTGATGCTGCGGCGGATCGAGGCTCCACGTCAGTGGCTACATACCCGTCGGCGGATCGAAGCGAGCGCCGTGCAGCCATTGTAAAAAGGTTCGGAGGGCAAACCGTGAGCGATAACGAAGATAATGCGCGCTGCATGAGCGCGCGTCCATGCGCGTCGCCGCCGTCGCCAGCGGTAGCCGAACATATCGCCGGCGTGAAGACGATCATGCGCGCGGCGAAGCTTGCGCCGCGCCGCGCGTTCGACGATGCTTGGCCCGTGCGGGCGAGCGTGCCGATCCGTCGGAATCGCGCTCGCGCACCCCGAAGACGGCGGGCACGCCGGGTAACCGGGCCAGGGCGTTCGAACGGACGCGGCGGCGCGGTGCGTGCCGAGCGTCGCGTTCGAGCGTTCGGACATTCGAGCAGCGAGGCCGCTTCGGTGGCGCAACGACACGGAGATCGAACGACGATGGAACGACACCCGAGCGCGCGCGCCGGCGCGCAGTCCCTTTCCCCGAATCGGCCGAGGACGCTCGCCGTCAGGCACGCCGACGTGCTCGTGACGATGGACGGCGCGCGCCGAGAGTTGCGCGATGCGGGCCTCTATGTCGAGGACAACCGGATCGTCGCGGTCGGCCCGAGCGCCGAGCTGCCCGCGCACGCGGACGAAGTGCTCGATCTGCGCGGCCATCTCGTGATCCCGGGGCTCGTCAACACGCATCATCATATGTATCAGAGCCTCACGCGCGCGATTCCCGCCGCGCAGAACGCCGAGCTGTTCGGCTGGCTCACGAGCCTGTACCGGGTCTGGGCGCATCTGACGCCGGAGATGATCGAGGTGTCGGCGCTGACCGCAATGGCCGAGCTGCTGCTGTCCGGCTGCACGACGTCGAGCGATCATCTGTACATCTATCCGAACGGCAGCCGGCTCGACGACAGCATCGCGGCCGCGCAGCGCATCGGCATGCGCTTTCACGCGAGCCGCGGCAGCATGAGCGTCGGGCAGCGCGACGGCGGGCTGCCGCCCGACTCGGTCGTCGAGCGCGAGCCGGACATCCTGCGCGACACGCAGCGCGTGATCGAGACCTACCATGACGAAGGCCGCTACGCGATGCTGCGGGTCGTCGTCGCGCCGTGCTCGCCGTTCTCGGTGAGCCGGGGCCTGATGCGCGACGCGGCGGCGCTCGCGCGCGCGTATCGCGTGTCGCTGCACACGCACCTTGCGGAGAATGTGAACGACGTCGTGTACAGCCGCGAGAAGTTCGGGATGACGCCCGCCGAATATGCGGAGGATCTCGGCTGGCTCGGGCGCGACGTGTGGCATGCGCACTGCGTGCAGCTCGACGAGCCGGGCATCGCGCGCTTCGCGCGCACCGGCACGGGCGTTGCGCATTGTCCG
Organism: Burkholderia sp. MSMB1589WGS; assembly: GCF_001636105.1. Taxonomy (NCBI): domain Bacteria; kingdom Pseudomonadati; phylum Pseudomonadota; class Betaproteobacteria; order Burkholderiales; family Burkholderiaceae; genus Burkholderia; species Burkholderia sp. MSMB1589WGS. Next base: position 430,355 of record NZ_LNJT01000007.1, on the reverse strand, counting down.
TGCTCGAACATGCGGCTCGCGTCCGGGATCGCGCCCGTGCGGCGGATGCGGCTTGCGGGCGTGCCGGTTGGACTCGGCGTCGACGGCTCCGCGTCGAACGACGGCGCGCAGATGGTCGCCGAGATGCGGCAGGCGCTGCTGCTGCAGCGCGTCGGATTCGGCCCCGACGCGATGACCGCGCGCGATGCGCTCGAGATCGCGACGCTCGGCGGCGCGCGCGTGCTGAACCGCGACGACATCGGCGCGCTCGCGCCCGGCATGGCGGCGGATTTCGTCGCGTTCGACTTGCGCACGCCGCAGTTCGCGGGCGCGTTGCACGATCCCGTCGCGGCGCTCGTGTTCTGCGCGCCGTCGCAGGCGGCGTACAGCGTCGTCAACGGACGCGTCGTCGTGCGGGAAGGGCGGCTGACGACGCTCGAGATCGAGCCGCTCGTCGAGCGACACAACGCGCTTGCGCGGGCGCTTGGCGAGGCGGCGCGCTGAGCGGCGCGGCTTGCGCGTCGGCCGATCGCGTTGCCGACATCGCTGCCGACGGCGTGACGCGCATCAAGCGCCGTGACCCCCGCGCCGCGCGTCCTTACACCTCGATCAGCGTGCGGGTCGCCTCGGCGACGAGACCGCGCAGCCAGCGCACCTCGTCCGAGTAATGGCAGCGCTCATGCCAGAGCTGGTAGTACTGCATCGGCGGGAAATCGAGCGGCGCGGGCACGACCGACAGCGGCAGGAACTTCGCGTAGTGATCGGCGAAGAGCCGCGTCGTCGTGAAGATCAGATCCGACTTCACGAGCACGTAAGGCGCGAGATTGAAGTACGGCAGCGTGACGACGACGTGGCGCTTCAGGCGCTCGCGCGCGAGATGGACGTCGATCGCGCCGCGCTGCCCGACCGAGTACGGCGTCGGCGCGAGATGCGGCGCGTTCAGGTATTGGTCGAGCGTGAGGCCGCCGCGCTTGGCGAACGGATGCGTGTTGCTCATCAGGCAGACGATCTCGTCGACGAACAGGTTCGACAGGTGCAATTGCTCGGGCGGCTCCGGCCAGTTGCCGACGACGATGTCGAGCTTGCCGTCCTCGAGCGCGAGCTCGTAGTCGAACGCGGGGCCGAGCGAATGGAACTCGAGCGTCGCGTTCGGCGCGGCCTGGCGGAAGCGCTCGACGACGGTCGGCACGAACAGCACGTTCAGATAGTCCGGGCAGCCGATCCGGTAGCAGCGGATCGACGTCGCCGGATCGAAATTGTGCTGCTGGAACTTGATCCGTTCGATTTCGCGCAGCGCGTTCTGCACGGGCTCGAGCAGGCGCAGGCCGTACTCGGTCGGCACCATCCCGGACTTGCCGCGCACGAGGAGCGGATCGCCCGTGATGTCGCGCAGGCGGCGCAGCGCGGCGCTGATCGCCGGTTGCGACTGGTTCAGCTTGACGGCCGCGCGCGTCACGCTGCGCTCCATCAGCAAAGTGTGCAGGACGCGCAATAGATACGTGTCGATCGCCTCGCGTTGCTGGCTCATGCTCTCTCCGTTTATATGTCCGGGCTGATCGATGGGGGCTGGGGGTATATGGTTTTTAATATGGACATAAAGGAGCGTCAAGCGTGACGCATTCGAATCGCCGCGCGCGGCGGGGGATCATCCACGACGGGCGGGCGATGCGGACGGCGGCGGCGAGCTTGCGGTGCAACCGTGCGAAGGCGGCTGAAAAGGAGGCGAAGGGGACGGCAAGAAAGACGGTGAAACGAGCGGCGGGACGAGCGACGAAAAAAGGAACGACATGTTGACGTGCAAAGGAGACCGAAACGGTAACGGCAGGTCGGCCCCATCGGTAGCGCCGAGCCGATGTCGCGCGACGCGTCACGTATCATCGCGCGCCTGAAAGGCGGACCGGACGATACGCCGCCCGACGCGCGTTCCGCGCGCGTCGCGGGGCGATCGTCGCGTCCCGCGCGAACGAGCGTTCCAAACGCTCGTTTGATGCCCGCGCGTCGCGCGCGGCGCAGCCGGCCGGTCCCGCCGGGCCCGTTCAGTCCTCGATCCGCAATCCGACCTTCAGCGTCACTTGCCAGTGAATCACCTGATCGCCTTCGATGTGTCCGCGCGTGTCGGTGACTTCGAACCAGTGCAGATTGCGCACGGTCTTCGCCGCCTTGGCGATCGCGTTGCGAATCGCGTCGTCGCTCGACTGGCGCGACGAGCCGGTGAGTTCGAGCAGCTTGTAGACGTGGTCGTTCATGATGTTCTCCGGTGAGTCGTTCGACGTTCGGTTCAGCGGGCAAGACGCGCGCATCAGGCGTTCCCGCGCATGCCTTCTTGAGTGATAGGTATGATGGGCGGCAACTTCAATCGGTATTCGAACGAGAGGAAAGGGGAAGATGTGGACGTAGGATTCTGTGGGCCGGGGTTGATGGGCGCGCCGATGATCCGGCATCTGCTGTCGGCGGGCCATCGGGTGCACGTATGGAACCGCACGCGCGCGAAAGCCGACGCGCTCGCCGTGCACGGCGCGCAGGTCGTCGACACGCCGGCCGAACTCGCCGCGCGCGCGGAGACGGTGATGCTGTGCGTGCTCGATGCGCAAGCGGTCGGCGACGTCGTGTTCGGCGCATCCGGCGTGCTCGCGGGCGATGCCGCCGCGCGTCGCGCGCGGCGCATCGTCGATCATTCGAGCATTCCGCCCGCGGCGACGCGCGCGTATGCGGCGCGCGCGGCGGCGCTCGGCGCGAGCTGGGTCGACGCGCCGGTGTCGGGCGGCGTGCCGGGCGCGGAGGCGGGCACGCTCGCGGTGATGGCGGGCGGCCCGCAAGCGGATGTCGATGCGGTGCGCGCGCTGATCGGCGCTTACGCATCGCGCGTCACGCATCTCGGCGATGCGGGAGCGGGGCAGACGGCGAAGCTGTGCAATCAGGCGATCGTGACGGCGACCGTCACGGCGATCGCCGAAGCGGTGGGGCTCGCGCAGGCGAGCGGCATCGACGCGGCGCGCCTGGCCGAAGCGCTCGCGGGCGGCTGGGCGGATTCGGTGCTGCTGCAGACGTTCGTGCCGCGGATGACGGGCACGGGCCATCCGTCGATCGGCGCGCTGAGGACGTTTCAGAAGGATGTCGACGCAATCGCCGATGCGGCGCGCGATACGGGCGCGGTGATGCCTGTTGCGGCGGCCGTGCAGCAGGTGCTGCGGCTCGGCGCGGCGATGGGGCTTGCGCAAGCCGATTTCGCGGCGTTCATCGACATCGTGCGGCCGCAGGCGAAGCGAGGCGAGTGACGGGTGGATGTTTATGCGCTGGCGTCGCGGCGGCGCGTACAGATCTCTCCGGCAACGCGCCGAAAGATACGCCGAAAAACGCGCATGCCGCCGCGCGACGGCGGCGTGAATGAAGAACGGGCCGTTTCAAACGGCCCGTTTCATGATGGCGAGAATTACAGCGAGCGAGGCGTGGTATCGCCGGCGTTCGGCTGTCCGATTCCGCTGCGCAGCCCGGCTTTCACGCCCGCACCAAATTCGGGCAGGATGCGCGCGCGGGCGCGGCTCGCGAACACGAGGAAGCCGAATCCGTTTGCTTCGTACCAGTAGCCGCCGTTTTCGAGCCCGTCGAGCGGCTGCTCGAGCGCATTGGCAATCGATTCGATGCAACGCTTGCGCAGCTCGGCGATCGCGGGATACGGCGGCTGCGCGCCGCGAACGCTGCAGAGCAGGACGTCGAGGCCGGGCAGCACGTGCGCGTAGAGCACGGGCTCGTCCTGCGCGCGCGCGCGCGCGATCTTCGTGTCGAGCTGGGCGAACGGCTTCGCATGGCGCAGCACTGCGAGGAACGATTCCTGGCCGTCCGGTTGCGCGCGTCGGCGTTTTTTCGGGAAGGACATAAACACTCGCCTCAAAAACAATTGCAAGAAATGCGGCATCCTCATGCGACCCACTCCCGGCTATGCGCGCCGCATGTCGATCTTTTATAGCATACGAAAATGCCGGCTTCATGAAGTTCGCCGATGCGTTTTGCCGTGCGTCGACCGAACCGGGGAGAGCCTACGATCGCCAAAGCCAGCGCTTCTGCGCCTGCACTGTCGTTGAGTCTCCATCATAGACCCGGTAGCGCCGCGCGTGCGTCAGAACGTCGCAAAAAATGATGCGGGTATTCTCTGCCTTGCGCGCGCCGCACCGCCGGAAACCGTCCGGACGACGAAAAAAAGCCCGCGCGCGGCGGGCTTCGTGGCGATCGTGCGGCGCGTGCGTTCAGCGCTGCTTCAGCGAATCGCGAATCTCGCGCAGCAGCAGCACGTCTTCGGGCGTCGCGGCGGGCGCGGCTTCTTCCGGCTTGCGCAGCTTGTTGATGAACTTGACCATCAGGAAGATGATGAACGCGAGGATGATGAAGTTGATCAGCACGGTGATGAACGAGCCGTAGCCGAACGTGGCGACGCCCGCCGCCTGCAGATCCTTGAACGATTCCGGATTGCCCTTGAACGACGCGGGAATCTGGCCGAGCAGCACGAATTTGTTCGAGAAATCCAGGCCACCCGTCAGCACGCCGATGACGGGCATGATGAGATCCTTCACCACCGAATCGACGATCTTCGAAAACGCTCCGCCGATGATCACGCCGATGGCGAGATCCATGACGTTGCCCTTGACGGCAAATTCCTTGAATTCCTTGATGATGCTCATGGGCGGCTTGCTCCTGTCGAAAGTGAATTGGCGCGTGGCGCAACGATTCGTTACGGCACATTGATGGCCGTCATCATAACGAACCCGATCCTTTATCGATAGTTCATCTGAAAAATCTTGACAAAGGGGCGCGCAAAAAAAATGGGCCGTTTTCGGCCCATTTCGTCGTTTCCGCGGCGCATCGTCAACCGTTGCTGCTCCAATCGTCGCCACTGCTGCCGAGATCGACGCTTCCGCCGCCGTCCGAGCTGCCGCTGTCCCAACTGTCGCCCTGGCCGAAGTCGATGCCCGGATCGGCGCCTGCGCGGCGCCGCGCTTCGTCGTCGACGATCACTTCGCGCTCGATCACGCGGTCGCGGCCATGCGACATCGCCTGACCGAGCAGCACGCCCGTGAGCAAACCGCCCATGCCGCCGCCGAAGCCGCCGCCTTGCTGGATCACGACGGGCGGCTGCTGTTGCGGCTGCGGCGGATACGGGGAGTAGGGCGGCTGGCCTTGCGCGCCCGTCAACCGATCGGCCTCCTGAGCAAATACCGAGCCCGTTTGGCCGGGGGCGCCTGCTGCGGCCGCGGCCGCGTTCGGATCGGGGCGGCCCTCGACGCGCGCCTTCAGGCTCGCGAACTGCTTCTCCAACTCGTCGAGCCGGTACGGCGGCACCGGGTTCTTGCCGTTCGACAGCGTTTCGACGAACTCGCGCGCCTGCGCTTCGAGCGCCTCGATCTCGCCGTTGAGCGCGGCGGCGCCGGGCGCCGTCGACAGCCGCGCGTCGAGCTTGAGCGGGCGCACGTCGTTGAGGATGTCGGTTGCGCGCTTCAGTTGCGCGCGACGTTCGTCGTCGGCGCGCTGATCGTCGGCCGAGCGCGCGCGGCGCAGCGTTCTGCGCAGCACGAGCACGATCGCGCCGATCAGCACCGCGAGGCCGATCCACATGCCCGCCGACGGGCCGCGGTGCACGGGCGCGGCGGGTGCCGCGGCGAATTGCGATTGGGATTGGGCCTGGGCCTGCGGCGCGGCGAGCATGCCGCCCGAGGTCGCCGAGCGCGACGTCTGCGCAGCCGCCACGCGGCGCGCATCGGCGCGCACGCGCGCTTCCGTCTGCGCGAAGCGTGACGGATCGGTGAAGCGCAGTTGCGGATCGAGCGACTTCGCGCGCTCGATCTGCGCGAGCGCTTCGGCGGGGCGGCCCTCGCGGTCGAGCACCTGGCCGTACAGATAGCGGGCGCGCGCGTTGTCCGGATATGCGTCGATCACCTGCGAGAGCTGCGCGTCGGCGCGCTGCCAGTTGCCTTGCGCGATCGACTGCTGGATTTGTTGCAGCGACGGCACTGCCGCGTTCGCGGCGGCCGACACGAGGAGTAGCGACAATCCGACGGCTGCGAGAAGCTTTTTCATGATCGGTTCGGGCGCTCGGCCCGTCTCCTTGCGGATGTTCGCGGCGCGGCGGCGGAGCGAAGCGGACGCGCCCGCCGCCGCGGCTGCGAAGCGCCGGCTGGCGGAGCCGCCGTTACTGCGCCGGCGTGTTCAGTTGCTTTTTCAGCGCTTCGAGGCGGTCCTCGACGGACGGCCCCTTGTTCAGCGCCGCGAGCTTGTCGTCGAGCGCGCGGCCGCTGTTCGTATCGGCCGAGTTCAGGCGCGCGTCCGAACGCGCGTTCGACAGCGCGACCTTGTCCTCGAGCTTCTGGAAGTCCTCGGACAGGTTCTTGCCGCCGATCCCGCCGAGCGCGGTGGCCGCGACGTCCTTCGCCTGCGCGATTTCCTGCTTCGCCTGCAGGATGTTCGAGCGCGCGTTCAGATCGTTGCGGCGCGCGCGCATGTCGGCGATCTGGCCTTTGAGCTTGTCGACCGACGGCTCGAGCGTCTCGAGCTCGCGGGCGAGCGCGTCGCGCTCGGCCTCGGCGTTCGCCTGCGCGGCGAGCGCTTCGCGCGCGAGGGCTTCGTCGCCCGATTGCAGCGCGCGCTTCGCGCCGTCCTCGTACTTCTTCGCGCGCTCGTCGGCGGCGTCGCGCTTGCTGCGTTGCGTCGCGACCTGCGCCTCGATCTCGATCAGCGAGTTTTCCGCGCGGCCGATGCTGTCGTCGAGCTCCCGCACGATCTGCCGCGCGTCGCGCGACGGGTCCTGCACCGAGTCCGCCGCGTCGTTCAGCAGACCTTTGATCGTGCGCGAAATAGAGTCGAAAAGCGACATGGATTCCTCCGTAAGTGATGAACGATGCGCGCATCGCGCATCGCGGGCGATGCCTCGCCGCGGTGCGAGGCGGCTCGCGTCGGCGGATATTACACCACCGGTTCGCTTAAACGCCGCTTAAACGCAGGCCCGGGCGGGCGGCGCGCATGCCGGCCGCCGCGACCGAACATATGGCCGGAGACGGTAATTTCCAGTGCGCCGCGCGCCATTTTTTGCGCGTGCGCGCCTTTCAGAACGAAAGGAGGCGTCGCGCCGCGTTTCGCCTTCATCATAGGAGCGTTCGCGGCGCACGACGGTGCGCGGCGCAACGAACTGGGGGATTTTTTACAAAAAATCCTGAAGGGGGGCGATCGATTTCATTAAAATGCGCTGTCACGCTGCGGACCGGACAGCCGTATGGACCGACGCGCGCCGGGAGCCGTCGACGTGATACGCTCCACGACGCTACGCCCATCGATTCCACGCACGCGCTCAGCGCGTGCTCGAGGCGCGCCTCGTGCGCCGCCCATCCGACATGCCTATTATCAAACGACCGCCTTCCTCCCGCGCCACGAACGAGCACCATTATTCGCTACGACGCTCGCCTGCCGGCGCCTATTACACCGATGACGACGATGACGGCGACCGCGCGTCGCGCCGCACGAGCCGCGACAGCGGCTCGCGCACGTTCGGCTCGCGCGTCGCGTTGTGGTTCGTCGGGCTCTTCGCGACGCTGCTCGTCGTCGGCGCGCTGATCGTGGGCTACGCGCTCGTCGTGATGGGGCCGCAACTGCCTTCGCTCGACGCGCTCACGCACTACCAGCCGAAGGTGCCGCTGCGCGTGTACAGCGCGGACCACGTGCTGCTCGGCGAATTCGGCGAGGAGCGCCGCAGCCTCGTGCGCTTCGCGGACATCCCGGACGTGATGAAGAAGGCGGTGCTCGCGATCGAGGATTACCGCTTCTACGAGCACGGCGGCGTCGACTTCGTCGGCATTCTCCGCGCGGGCGTGGCCGATCTGCTGCACGGCGGCGCGCGGCAGGGCGCGAGCACGATCACGATGCAGGTCGCGCGCAATTTCTTCCTGTCGAGCGAGAAGACGTACACGCGCAAGATCTACGAGATGCTGCTCGCATACAAGATCGAGCGCGCGCTCACGAAGGATCAGATCCTCGAGCTGTACATGAACCAGATCTATCTGGGCCAGCGTGCTTACGGCTTCGCGGCCGCCGCGCGCGTGTACTTCGGCAAGGACCTGAAGGACATCACGCTCGCCGAGGCGGCGATGCTCGCGGGGCTGCCGAAGGCGCCGTCCGCGTACAACCCGGTCGTCAATCCGAAGCGCGCGAAGGTGCGCCAGGAGTACATCCTGAAGCGCATGCTCGAGATCGGCTACATCACGCAGCAGCAGTACGACCAGGCGGTGAAGGAGGAAATCCATGTGCGCACGCCGGGCAACCAGTACGCGGTGCACGGCGAATACGTCGCCGAAATGGTGCGGCAGATGATGTACGCGCAGTACAAGGACGAGACCTATACGCGCGGCCTCACCGTCACCACGACAATCAACGCGGCCGACCAGGAGGCCGCGTACCAGGCGGTGCGCCGCGGGATCATGGACTACGAGCGCCGCCACGGCTACCGCGGGCCGGAAGGCTTCGTCGCGCTGCCGCCCGCGGGCGACGAGCGCGACGAGGCGATCGACGATGCGCTCGCCGATCATCCGGACAACGGCGATCTGCAGTCGGCCGTCGTGCTTGCCGCGTCGCCCGCGGCGGTCGACGTGCAGTTCGTCGGCGGCGCGACCGCGACGATCAACGGCGCCGGGCTGCGCTTCGTGGCGGGCGCGTTGAGCGCGCGCGCGTCGGCCGCGCTGAAGATCAAGCCGGGCTCGATCGTGCGCGTGATGAAGGACGCGAAGAGCGCATGGCAGATCGCGCAGTTGCCGCAGGTCGAAGGCGCGCTCGTCGCGGTCGCGCCGCAGGACGGCGCGATCCGCTCGCTCGTGGGCGGCTTCGACTTCAACAAGAGCAAGTTCAACCACGTGACGCAGGCGTGGCGGCAGCCGGGCTCGTCGTTCAAGCCGTTCATCTATTCGGCGTCGCTCGAAAAGGGCCTCGGGCCTGCGACGATCATCAACGACGCGCCGCTCTATTTCCCGCCGAGCGTGCCGGGCGGCCAGCCGTGGGAGCCGAAGGACGACGATCAGCCGGACGGCCCGATGCCGATGCGCACCGCGCTGCAGCGCTCGAAGAACCTCGTGTCGATCCGGATTCTCGCGTCGATCGGCACGTCGTACGCGCAGGACTACGTAACGCAGCGCTTCGGCTTCGATCCCGCGAAGACGCCGCCGTATCTGCCGATGGCGCTCGGCGCGGGCCTCGTCACGCCGCTGCAGCTCGCGGCGGGCTATGCGGTGTTCGCGAACGGCGGCTACAAGGTCGATCCGTATCTGATCGCCGAAGTCGACGACGCGCGCGGCCAGGCGCTGCAAAAGGCGCAGCCGGTGGTCGCGGGCACGGGCGCGACGCGCACGATCGACGCGCGCAACGCATACGTGATGAACAGCCTGCTGCACACCGTCGCGACGGCGGGCACGGGCGCCGGCACGAACGCGCTCGGCCGCGGCGACCTGCAGGGCAAGACGGGTACGACGAACGACGCGAAGGACGGCTGGTTCGCCGGCTACCAGCAATCGCTCGTCGCCGTTGCATGGATGGGCTTCGACCAGCCGAAGAGCCTCGGCAGCCGCGAATTCGGCGCGCAGCTCGCGCTGCCGATCTGGGTGAACTACATGCGCACCGCGCTTTCCGGCGTGCCCGAGCAGCAGATGGCGATGCCGGACGGGCTGACGACGATCGACGGCGAGCTGTATTACGCGGATCGCACGCCGGGCGCGGGCTTCGTCGCGAACGTCGACTTCAACCCTGCCGCGAGCCCCACCGTGAGCGCGAACGACGCGCTCGGCTCGGCGGGCGCCGCGGGCCTGACGCCGCCGCCCGTGACGCCGGAGGAGAAGCGGCAGATCATCGACATGTTCGAGGGCAACAAGCCTTGATCGAATGTCGATGCGTTGATCGCATCGCGAAGAAACGGGCGCTGGCGGCGCCCGTTTTTTTGCCGGCGCGGATTTGGCGGCGGCGATTGCCGATGGCGGCGCGGTGCCGTTGCGCCGGCGAGCGACGCGCTCGCCGGCAATATTCGGTCTGCTTCGACTTGGAGGGCGAATGACCGGCCGCCATGCAATGCATTCCGGAACGAGCCGATCAGAACGACGCGCAAACGCGCGCCAGCACGAGCCCAACCGATTGCTGATGAAACCGCTCGATGTACGCGCGGCGGATGGCGGCGAGGCTGTCGAGCGTCGCGGGCGAGTCGGGCGCGACGATACGGATCACGAAGCTTTTCTCGTGCACGACGCCGCCCGTTTCGCGATCGCGCCATTGGCCGCGCGTGTCCCACGTCGTGATCCCGTCGGGAAAGCGCGGCGTGACCGCGTCGGCGACGAAGCGCGCGCGCTCGGCGTCGGTGACGGGGCCGCGGCCGGCGATGTCGCGGCCGAACAGCAGGTCCGCCTGCAGCTCGCGCGTGCCGCCGGCTTGCGCGCAGCGCGCATCGCTTGACGCCGGCTGCGGCGACGTCGCGCAGCCCGGCAGCGCGGCGACGGCGGCGATCAGCGCGATGCCGCCGATCCATGTCGAATGAGTCACTCGCATCGTTGATCCTCGTCGAATGTCGTGTTTGATCGACCACGCGACCACGCGACCGTGCAAATGCGCGCCGCCGCATCCGGGAGCGCGACTGCAAAGCGCTGCGCGCTCAGGCACTTACGCAGTTGTCCGGCCGCTTATCAACAAGCCTGTCAACATAATCTGTGGAAAACGCGCCGCCCGGCCCGGCGCGCGGCCGACGCGATTCGATCGTGCAACGCCCCGCGCCGGCGCAGGCGAATCGAATCGGATCAAGCAGTTAGCGCCGCTGCCCCATGCTTATCAACAGCCCTTTCAACAAAAACTGGGGATAACCGCATCGCTTTGCACGCCCGCTGCGCGCACCGTCGACGCATTTCGCGGCGCTCCCCGAAAACGTCGCGCGATCAACGCGTTAGCGCGCTTGTCCGCGGCTTTTCAACATGCTCTTCAACATGAACTGGGGATAACCGGCGTCACGGCCGCGCTGCCCGGTGCAGCCGCGCGTGCTCGAGATGCGTGGCGAGCGCCGTCGAATCGATATTGGTGCCCGACAGCAGCACGCCGACGCGCCTGCCCTGCAGCGACTCGCGCAGCGGCCCGAGCAGGGCGGCTGTCGCGGCCGCGCAGGCGGGCTCGACCGCGACTTTCAGATGCGCGAAGAGATAGAGCATCGCCGCGCGCAGCGCGTCGTCCGAGACGGTGACGATCCGGTCGACATGGCGGCGGCACAGCTCGTAGCTGTACTCCTCGGTGTGCGGCGCCATCAGCGAATCGGCGATCGTGTGCATCGCACCCATCCGGATCGGGTGATTCGCGGCGAAGCTGCGGCTCATCGCATCCGCGCCCTCCGGCTCGACGCCGTACACGTGCACGCGCGGATTCGCGAGCCGCAGCGCGGTCGACGTGCCCGCGGCGAGACCGCCGCCGCCGATCGGCACGATCACCGCATCGAGGTCGGGCGTCTGCGTCGCCCATTCGTAGCCGAGCGTCGCGGTGCCGAGAATCGTGTGATAGCCGTTGAACGGATGCACGAAGAAACGGCCTTCCTCGGCCTCGATTCGCCGGACGATCTCGAACGCCTCGGCGGGGCTCGACGCCATCACGACCTCCGCGCGGTACTGGCGGCAGAGCGCGATGCGCGCCGGGCTCGCGGTGTCGAACATCACGACCTTCGCGCTCATGCCGAGCCGCATCGCCGCATAGGCGACGGCCGCCGCGTGATTGCCCGCCGACACGCAGGTGACGCCCGCGCTCTTCCTGTCTGCGCCGAGCGCGAGCAGGTTCGTGAACGCGCCGCGCGCCTTGAAGCTGCCGCTCGCCTGCAGCAGCTCGAACTTGAAGTTCACGTGCGTGTTGTCGAGCGACGGCAGGTCCGCGCGCTCGAACACCGGCGTGCGCATGACCCACGGCGTGAGCGCGAAGTGTTGCGCGGCAATTTCGTCGAGCGTCGGAATCGGCTCGCCGTTGATCGTCAAATGAGCGGGGCGGTTGGGTGAAGTCGACATGTGCGTGCGCGTATCGATGAGGTGGCCGATCGGCCGGCCAAGACGAAGCTCGCCGCGGCGCGCGGGCTCACGCGAGCGTCATGCCCCGCACGAGCTTGCGCAGGAAGCGTTCGCACGACGCGAGCTGGTCGAGCTCGACGAACTCGTTCGGCTTGTGCGCCTGCTCGATGTAGCCGGGCCCGCAGATGACGCTCGGAATGCCCGCGCGCTGGAACAGGCCCGCCTCGGTGCCGTACGCGACCTTGCGCTTTTCCCGATCGGCGGTGAGCGTGCGCACGAGCTCCGTGACCGCCGCCTGTTCGACTGCGTCGAGGCCGGGCGCGGCGGCGACCTTCGTGAACTCGATCGCCGCGTTCGGATGCTCGCGGCGCATCCGCGGCAGCAGCGTGTCGCGCGCGTAGGCGTCGATGCGCGCGAAGATCGCATCGGGGTCGAGCGTCGGCAAATTGCGGAACTCGAACGAGAACTGGCATTCGGCGGGCACCGTGTTGACCGCGTTGCCGCCCTGGATGATGCTCGTCTGCGCGGTCGTGAACGGCACGTCGTACAGTTCGTCGAACGGGCCTTGCGCGCGGAATTCGTCGGCGAGATCGCGGATGTGGCAGATAAGGCGCGCCGCGTATTCGATCGCGTTCAGGCCCTTCGGCGTGAGCGACGAATGCGCGGCGTGGCCGCGCACGCAGCAGCGGTAGACGTTGATGCCCTTGTGCGCGATCACGGGGCGCATGCCGGTCGGCTCGCCGACGATGCAGCCGGCGGGCGCGACGCCGCGCGCCTTCAGATCGGCGAGCATCAGCGGCGCGCCGGCGCAGCCGATCTCCTCGTCGAACGACAGCGCGAAGTGGATCGGCTGCGCGAGCCTTGCCGCCTGCATCTCGGGCAGCAGCGCGAGCGCCGCGCCGATGAAGCCTTTCATGTCGCAGGTGCCGCGCCCGTAGAGCTTGCCGTCGCGCACTTCGGGCCTGAACGGATCGCTGTCCCATTGCTGCCCGTCGACGGGCACGACGTCGGTGTGGCCCGACAGCACGATGCCGCCGTTCGTCGCGCCGTCGTGCGCGGGGATCGTCGCGAACAGGTTCGCCCAGCCGTCGCGGGCGTCGTGCGTGAGCGTCGATTCGACGCCCGCCGCGGCGAGCGTGTCGCGGACCATTTCGATGAGGCCGAGATTCGGCACGCGGCTCGTCGTGTCGATCGATACGAGCCGCTCGACCCACGACAGGCTGATCGGTTCGGCTAGCGAGGTGGGCGAGGACGCGGACGGTGCCGTTGCGTCGGGAACGGACATGGCGGGGCTCCGGCAGATGGGCAGATGAATGCAAAGATCATACTCAAAAACGATACGGCCCGTCTTCGCGCGACGCTTTGCGGCGCAGCATCCGGCGCGTTCGCGCGGTGTGTGTGCTGGCATGTGTCGGCGGAGCGATCCGCATTGTCCTGCGAATCCGTGACGACGCTCCCGGCGGGCCTGGGGCCGGATACTGTCCGTGCGACGCGCTCGTCGACGCGTGACTAAGTTCTATTTAGAAACTTAATATCGAGACAATTACATTTATCGATGTAATTGCTTTGGCGGCCGCAGCGCCGAACAGCAGAACAAGGAGACGATGACGCATCTGCACATCGAACGCAGCGCGCGCGTGCTGATCGTGAGTTTCGACAATCCGCCGGTCAACTTTCTCACGATGGCGATGATGCGTGAGCTGAAGCGTCTGCCCGACGGCATCGAGCGCGGCGCGGAGATCGGCGTCGACGAACTGGGCACGTGGATCGACGGCGTGGCCGTCGATTTCTCGCGTTAGGGCGGGGGGCTTCCGGCAGCCGGTCGTGCGACGGCTGTCCGCGCGCGCCGGCGGCTCGCGCGCGAAGGATGCGCTGCGTCGCTCGGCGACGAAGCCGCCAGCCGCGCCCCGCGCCCCATGCCCCGCCAACTATCGCGCCGCCGCTTGCGCGCGCGACTGCTGAGGCTGGCCGAGCGCGCGCAGCGTCTCTTTCACCGTCGACACGCGCACCGCGAGGTCCGGCGTGCGCGTCTCGATCCGCAGCTTGTCCTGGCCCGCGAGCTTGATGTGCCGGTGCTTCTGCACCATGTCGATGATGCGCATCGGATCGATCGGCGGATTCGGCACGAACTGCAGCCCGATCGCCGCTTCGCTCGCGTCGATCTTCACGATGCCGAGCGGCTTCGCGGCGAGCCGCAGCCGGTGCGTCTCGACGAGCGCGTGCGCCTGCGGCGGCAGCTTGCCGAAGCGGTCGATCAGCTCTTCCTGGATGCCGTCGATCGAATCGCCGTGCTCGCAGTTCGCGAGCCGCTTGTACAGCGACAGCCGCTCCTGCACGTCGCCGCAATAGTCGGCGGGCAGGATCGCGGGCGCGTGCAGGTTGATCTCGGTCGTCGCGGCGAGCGGCGCGGTGAGGTCCGGCTCCTTGCCGTTCTTCAGCGCCTTCACCGCGTCGTTCAGCATCTCGGTGTAGAGCTGGAAGCCGATCTCGTGGATCTCGCCCGACTGCTTGTCGCCGAGCACCTCGCCCGTGCCGCGGATCTCGAGGTCGTGCATCGCGAGGTAGAAGCCCGAGCCGAGCTCCTCCATCTGCTGGATCGCCTCGAGCCGCCGCTGCGCCTGCTTCGTGAGCGCCTGCGGATCGTGCACGAGCAGGTATGCGTACGCCTGGTGGTGCGAGCGGCCGACGCGCCCGCGCAACTGGTGCAACTGCGCGAGGCCGAACTTGTCCGCGCGGTGCATGATGATGGTGTTCGCGCTCGGCACGTCGATGCCGGTCTCGATGATCGTCGTGCACAGCAGCACGTTCGCGCGCTGCGCGACGAAATCGCGCATCACGCGCTCGAGCTCGCGCTCGTGCATCTGGCCGTGCGCGATCGCGATGCGCGCCTCGGGCACCAGCGCCTCGAGCATCGCGCGGCGGTTCTCGATCGTCTCGACCTCGTTGTGCAGGAAGTACACTTGGCCGCCGCGCTTCAACTCGCGCAGCATCGCCTCGCGGATCACGCTCTCGTCCTCGCTGCGCACGAAGGTCTTGATCGCGAGCCGCTTCTGCGGCGCGGTCGCGATCACCGAGAAGTCGCGCAGGCCCTCGAGCGCCATGCCGAGCGTGCGCGGGATCGGCGTCGCGGTCAGCGTGAGCACGTCCACTTCCGCGCGCAGCGCCTTCAGCGCTTCCTTCTGGCGCACGCCGAAGCGGTGCTCCTCGTCGATGATCACGAGGCCGAGCCGCTTGAACTGCACGTCCGACGACAGCAGCTTGTGCGTGCCGATCACGATGTCGACGCTGCCTTCGTTGATCTGCTGGATCGCCGTGTTCACTTCCTTCGTCGACTTGAAGCGCGACAGCTCGACGATCTTCACGGGCCAATCGGCGAAGCGGTCGATGAAGGTCTGCGTGTGCTGCTCGGCGAGCAGCGTGGTCGGCGACAGCAGCGCGACCTGCTTGCCGCCCAGCACCGCGATGAACGCCGCGCGCAGCGCGACCTCGGTCTTGCCGAAGCCGACGTCGCCGCACACGAGGCGGTCCATCGGCTTGCCGCTCGTCATGTCGCCGATCACGGCCGCGATCGCGGCGGCCTGGTCGGGCGTTTCCTCGAAGCCGAAGCTGTCGGCGAACTTCACGTAGTCGCGCGGATCGAGCGCGAACGCGTGGCCCTCGCGCGCCGCGCGGCGCGCATAGAGGTTCAGCAGCTCGGCCGCGGTGTCGCGGATCTGCTGCGCGGCGCGGCGCTTCGCGCGCTCCCACTGGCCGGAGCCGAGCGCGTGCAGCGGCGCGCTGTCCGGGTCCGCGCCGCTGTAGCGCGAGATCACGTGCAGTTGCGCGACGGGCACGTACAGCTTGCTGTCGCTCGCGTATTCGAGATGCAGGAACTCGGTCTCGCCTTCGCCGAGATCCATCGACACGAGCCCCATGTAGCGGCCGATGCCGTGCTGCGCGTGAACGACCGGGTCGCCCACCTTCAGCTCGGACAGGTCGCGCACCATCGCGTCGACGTTGCTCGCCTGCTCCTGGCGGCGGCGTCCCGCGCGGCGGCCGAGCGCGCCGTACAGCTCGGTCTCGGTGACGATCGCGTAACCTTCGCCCGGCACCGCGAAGCCGCTCGCGAGGGGCGCGACGCCGAGCGCGAAGCGCTCGTCGCTCTCGAGCCACGCGGCGAAGCTGTCGCTGCCCGCGGGGCGCAGATGGTGCTCGGCGAACAATTGCGCGATCGTTTCGCGGCGGCCCGCGGATTCGACGGTGAAGAGCACGCGGTTCTTCGTCGCTTCCAGATACGCGACGAATGCGGCGAGCGGCGCGTCCGCGTGGCGGTCGAGTGCGAGGTTCGGCAGCGGCGCGGCCCAGCCGCCCGCCGGCTGCGCGGGCAGCACGAGCCGCGCGAACGGCTTCGCGAGCAGATAGAAGTCGTCGTCGGACAGGAACAGGCGCTGCGGCTCAAGGATCGGCCGCTCGCGGTCGTGCGACAGGAACGCGTAGCGCTGCTTCGTGTCGGCCGTGAAGCGCTTGATCGCCGCGTCGAGATCGCCCGCGAACACGAGCTGCGCGCGCTCGGGCAGATAGTGGAAGAGCGTCGCCGTCTCGTCGAAGAAGAGCGGCAGGTAGTATTCGATGCCGGCCGACGGCACGCCGTTGCCGATGTCCTTGTAGATCGGCGAGCGGCTCGGGTCGCCTTCGAAGGTCTCGCGCCAGCGGCTTCTGAACGCGGTGCGCGCGGCCTCGTCGAACGGGAACTCGCGGCCGGGCAGGAGGCGCACGTCGCGCACCGGGTAGAGGCTGCGCTGCGTGTCCGGATCGAACGCGCGGATCGAGTCGACCTGGTCGTCGAACAGATCGATCCGGTACGGCAGCGGCGAGCCCATCGGGAACAGGTCGATCAGCGAGCCGCGCACGCAGTATTCGCCGGGCCGCACGACCTGGCTCACGTGCTCGTAGCCGGCGAGCGTCAGTTGCGCCTTCAGCTTCGCTTCGTCGAGCCGCTCGCCCTGCGTGAACGAGAACGTGTACGCGGCGAGGAACGACGCGGGCGGCATCCGGTAGAGCGCCGTCGTCGCTGGCACGAGCAGGATGTCGCAGCGGCCTTCGCCCAGGTCGTGCAGCGTCGCGAGCCGCTCGGACACGAGATCCTGGTGCGGCGAGAATGTGTCGTACGGCAGCGTCTCCCAGTCGGGCAGCACGCGCACGCGCGCGTCGGGCGCGAAGTAGCGCAGTTCCTGCGCGAGCCGCTGCGCGTCGACCGCGTTCGCGCAGATCACGGCGAGAAGCGGCACCTGCGCGCGGTGCGCGGCGAGATAGCGGGCGATGACGAGCGCGTCGGCGGAGCCGTGCGCGCCGTCGAATGCGAAGCGTTGGCCCGCCTTGACGAGCGCGATGGGGGACTGCGAAGGGGAGGCGTTGTCTGACATAGCGAGCGGCTGGTTGGCGGACGCCGGATGGCGGACGAGCTCGGCGCGGCTCATCACGGCGAAAGACGTATTATAAAATCCGTCCTTCGATTTCATCTTTCCCGGCGCTCCCTTTCCGTGACCTCCCGACTTTTTGCCCTGATTCCGTGCGCCGGCACCGGCAGCCGTTCCGGCTCGGCATTGCCGAAGCAATACCGCACGCTCGCCGGACGCGCGCTCCTGCACTACACGCTCGCCGCGTTCGACGCGTGCAGCGAGTTCGCGCAGACGCTCGTCGTGATCTCGCCCGACGACGCCCACTTCGACGCGCGCCGCTTTTCCGGCCTGCGCTTCGCGGTGCGGCGCTGCGGCGGCGCGTCGCGGCAGGCGTCGGTGATGAACGGGCTGATCCAGCTCGCCGAATTCGGCGCGACGGACGCCGACTGGGTGCTCGTGCACGACGCCGCGCGCCCCGGCATCACGCCCGCGCTGATCCGCACGCTGATCGGCGCGCTGAAGGACGACCCCGTCGGCGGCATCGTCGCGCTGCCGGTCGCCGATACGCTCAAGCGCGTGCCGGCGGGCAGCGACGCGATCGAGCGCACCGAGTCGCGCAACGGCCTCTGGCAGGCGCAGACGCCGCAGATGTTCCGCATCGGGATGCTGCGCGACGCGATCCAGCGCGCGCAGTTCGAGGGCCACGATCTGACCGACGAAGCGAGCGCGATCGAATGGGCGGGCCACACGCCGCGCGTCGTGCAGGGCAGCCTGCGCAACTTCAAGGTCACGTACCCGGAGGATTTCGACCTCGCGGAGGCGATCCTCGCGCATCCGGCGCGCGCTTCCTGAACCGCATCTTCACCATCGCATCACACTCGGATCGAATCATATGGATTTCAGAATCGGACAAGGCTACGACGTGCACCAGCTCGTTCCCGGACGGCCGCTCATCATCGGCGGCGTGACGATCCCGTACGAGCGCGGGCTCCTCGGCCACTCGGACGCGGACGTGCTGCTGCACGCGATCACCGACGCGCTGTTCGGCGCGGCGGCGCTTGGCGACATCGGCCGCCATTTCTCCGACACCGATCCGCGCTTCAAGGGCGCCGACAGCCGCGCGCTGCTGCGCGAATGCGCCGCGCGCGTCGCGCAGGCGGGCTTTTCGATCCGCAACGTCGACAGCACGATCGTCGCGCAGGCGCCGAAGCTCGCGCCGCACATCGACGCGATGCGCGCGAACATCGCGGCCGATCTCGGCTTGCCGCTCGAGCGCGTGAACGTGAAGGCGAAGACGAACGAGAAGCTCGGCTATCTTGGCCGCGGCGAGGGGATCGAGGCGCAGGCGGCGGCGCTCGTCGTGCGCGAAGCGGCCGCGTGAGCGGCGGCTTTCGCCATGATCGATCGCCGTTGCGGCGAGCTCGAATGCTGGCGTCGCGTCGGCCCGCCGTGCCGGCCATCTCGCCGCCCGCGCACAAACGAAAAACGCCACGCGCAATCGCCGCGTGGCGTTTTTCGTTGAAACGACGGCCGCGCCGCGAACGTGCGCGGCTGCGGCGGCGGCCGCCGCGCTTACTTGCCTTCCGCCGCGATCACTTGCGCGGCGGCGTTGATCACCGCCGCGATCCGGCCGACGTCGCGCAACTGCGTGACCGTCATCCCTTGTTCGTTCTTGAGCAGCGCGTAGTGCGACTTCACGCAGAAGTGGCACTTGCCGACGATCGACGCGGCGAGCGCGTACATCTCGAACTTGCGCTTGTCGACGCCGCCGTGCGAAGCGTACGCGCCCATCCGCAGCTCGGCGCGCTGGGTCTTCAGGTCGGCGTCGTCGGCCATCTCGACATACGGATACCAGACGTTGTTCATCCCCATCAGCGCGGCCGCCGTCAGCGCCGCCTGGGATTCCTCGGGCGACAGCACGCCCGCTTCGCGAATCGCCTTCACGAGCGCCGGGCTCTTCGCCGCGAAGGCCGCGGCGAGCGCCGCGCCGACCGCGTCCGTGCCGTCGAGTGACGAGCGCGAGATCGTGCCGTCGAGGTTCAGGCGGATGTCCTTCGCGTAGTCGGGAATTAGCGCCTTAATCGAATCGATGAATTCCATTGATATCTCCTATGATTGGGCCGTTAAAAAAGCCCGCGGGCAACACGCAGCGCCGCGGGCTTTCGTGCATCGGACGCTTACAGCGTCGCGCCGCCGATCGCGCGGTTGCACGGGCAGAGTTCGTCCGTTTGCAGGCCGTCGAGAATGCGCAGGATTTCTTCCGGGCTGCGGCCGACGTTCAGGTTGTTCACCGACACGTGCTGGATCGTGTTGTCCGGGTCGACGATGAAGGTCGCGCGCAGGGCCACGCCCGCTTCCTTGTCGCGCACGCCGAGCTGGTCGATCAGCTCGCCCTTGACGTCGCCGAACGAGTAGTGGTTCAGCTTGTCGAGATCCTTGTGCTCACGGCGCCACGCGAGCTTGACGAATTCGTTGTCCGAGCTGCCGCCGAGCAGCACGGCGTCGCGCTCTTCGAACTGCTTCGCGAGCTTGGCGAATTCGACGATTTCCGTCGGGCACACGAACGTGAAGTCCTTCGGGTAGAAGTAGACGACCTTCCACTTGCCCGGGAACGACGCTTCGGTGACGGTCTCGAATGCCGACTGGCCGTTTTCTTCGTGATTGTTGAAGCCCGGCTTCGCGGCCACAACGGTGAAAGCTTCGAGTTTATCGCCCACGGTCTTCATGCGGATGCTCCTGTATGAGTTGGAAAAAACGGCTACCTAGGTCAAGCTACCGATGCGCTGCAACGTTTCCGTGACAGCATAGGCAACATCATAACGCTATTATATTTTTCTATCAATAGATTTTAACTAACTATCCTCATAGAAATTTTCAAAGACGTCGATAGGGTCGACCATCGGGGGAAGGTAGGCGCCGTGCGTTACGCGGCCGCACGCGCTCTTGCGCTCGGAAACTCCAGCGTGACTTCGAGACCCGCGTCGGGCGTGCGGTTGCGCAGCCGCAGCGTGCCGCGGTAGCGGTTGACGAGGCGCAGCACGATCGCCATGCCGAGCCCGGTGCCGTCGGCCTTGCTGCGCGCGGTGTCGACGCGATAGAACGGGCGCATCACGAGGGGCAACTGATCATCGGGGATGCCGGGGCCCTCGTCGGCGACGACGAGCTCGACGCGCGCGTGCGTCACCCGCGTTTCGAGCAGGATGCGCGCGATGCCGTCCTTCTTGCTCTGCCCGTACTTGCGCGCGTTCTCGACGAGGTTGCCGATCACGCGGCGCATGTCTGTTTCGTCCGCTTCGATGACGGCCGCGGGCGCGAGGCGGATGTCGAGCTGCACGCCGTCTTCGCTGACGATCCGCGCGGCGACCTCGCGTGCGACCTGCGACAGATCGACGGGCTCCGGTGTGCGCTGCGCGGGGCGCGCGTAATCGATGAACGCGGCGATGATGCGGTCCATCTGCTCGATGTCGTCGACCATCGCGTCCTTCGTCGCCTGATCGGACGGGCTCATCTCGGTCTCGAGGCGCAGCCGCGCGAGGGGCGTGCGCAGGTCGTGCGAGATGCCCGCGAGCATCAGCGCGCGATCGGCCTCGAGCTGCTCGAGATCGCGAACCATCTGGTTGAAGCTGCGGTTCGTCTCGGCGGCGACGCCCATTCCGCGCTCGGGCAGCGGTTCCGGCGTTTGGCCGGAGCCGACCTTGCGCGCGGCGAGCGCGAGCCGCGAGAACGGCTGGTTCACGAGGCTCGTGATGAACGCCGAGCCGAAGAGCGACAGCGCGAGCGCGAAGAGGCCCCATCCCGCCCATTGCAGGCCGGTGACGGTGTCGAGCTGATCGCGGTCGAGCGCGACCCAGTAGTCGTCGTCGTCGATCTTGAAGCTGATCCACACGCCGGGAATGTCGTTGACCGATTGCGCGATCACCGTGTCGTCGCCCAGGCGGCTGCGGATGTCGTGCTCGATCAGCCGGTTCAGCGACTCGTCGGGCTGCAGCTTGAACTTGTCGGTTTTCTCGCGCGGATAGACGCGCACGCCTTCGTTGCTCTCGAGATCCTGCAGCAGCGCGCGGCGCAGGTCGGGATCGGAATAGAGCAGCGCGGTGCGCGTGAGCTTCACGATGGCGACGAGCTGGAGCGCGACGCGCTGCGCGCGCGGCTCGCGCTCGATCACCCGGAAGCTCTGGAACCACGCGGCGAGGCTGACGGCGATCAACAGCGCAATCAGCAGGAAGGTGCGCCAGAACAGCCCGCCGAACACGAGCGTCAAGAGGCGCCGGTCGATACGCATAGGGACTGGCTGTCTAACTGGCGTCAAAGGCGTGGCGTCAAAGGCGTGGCGTCAAAGGCGTGGCGTCGAAGATGGCGTCGACGCCACGTATTGCGTCGAAGCGGAATCAGGCGGCCCCGTCGGGGATGAACACATAGCCGAGACCCCACACCGTCTGGATGAAGCGCGGGCTGCCCGGATCGGGTTCGATCAGTTTGCGCAGGCGCGAGATCTGCACGTCGAGGCTGCGGTCGAACACTTCGTATTCGCGGCCGCGCGCGAGCTCCATCAGCTTTTCGCGCGACAGCGGCTGGCGCGGATGGCGCGCGAACACCTTCAGCACCGAGAATTCGCCCGTCGTGAGCGGAATCTCCTGGCCGGATTTCGTGAGCGTGCGCGTGGCGAGGTTCAGCGAGAACTCGCCGAACTCGAACACCTCGGTGGTCTCGGAGGGCGCGCCCGGCAGCTCGGCGGGCGCCTGGCGGCGCAGCACCGCGTGGATGCGCGCGACGAGCTCGCGCGGGTTGAACGGCTTCGGCAGGTAGTCGTCGGCGCCCATCTCGAGGCCGACGATGCGATCGACGTCCTCGCCCTTCGCGGTGAGCATGATGATCGGCGTGCGGTCGTTGCTGCCGCGCAGGCGGCGGCAGATCGACAGGCCGTCCTCGCCCGGCAGCATCAGGTCGAGCACGAGCAGATCGAAACGCTCGCGCACCCAGAGCTTGTTCATTGCCGTCGCGTTCTCCGCGACATACACGTTGAAGCCCTGCTCGCCGAGGTAGCGGCGCAGCAGGTCGCGCAGGCGCGGGTCGTCGTCGACGACGAGAATCTTGGAGGGGTTTTTCGTTTCCATGAGCGGCATCTTATCGCGATTAGGAAAAAACGCGCGGTAGCGGCTTTCGACGGGTTACAGTCAGTTACAAAATTTACCCGCGCTATTGTGCGGAGTAAAGACAGTCACGACAGACTCCTTTACTCGAAGACGACATTCGGTGGATACTCCATCCACTTAACATTTACATGGTTTGCACGCCCGATTCTCGCAGGGTTTGTTCGTGTGCCAAAGGTAGCCGGTTGCCGCGTGACGAAGGGAACAAAACGACGAAAGAGGCGAGGCCAGTGATGCGGCCGACGAAGATGGCGCTCGTGCTGGCGCTCGCGTGCGTCGGCTTCCTCGCTTCGGACTTCGCTTGCGCGCAGCGCCCGGACCGCGGCGCCGCGACGTCGCACAAGATGCCGCGCAGCAACGGCGCGGCAGGGCGTTCCGCGCCGCCCGGCGAGCCGCCCGCGCGCGCGGCCGCCGTCCCGCCCGATCTCGAGCAGCGCCGCCGCGACGGCCACATGACGCCGGAAGAGCGGCATCTCTTGCGCCAGCACATCGAAGACGCAGTGCGCGAGCTTTACAAACGTTGAATCGTTAAATCCGGCGTATCGCCGCGCGCCGTCCCTCGGACGTTGTCCTTCGTCCTTCGTCAGAAAAATTCCGTAGCAATTCGATCGTCAACTGCGCGTCGCCGCGAACCGTTGAATCGCCATCACGGACGGCTCGCGCGCTTCGCGAGCCGACGTGGCTTGTCTCTTTCGGAGAACGGTCGACGATGAGCGATTCGAGAACGTCCGGGCGGCCCCCGGCGAAGCCGGACCGGATTCCGGCTGCCATGCAGACGCTGCTTGACGCGGACGACGCGCGCTTCCTGCTGACGCGCACCGGCTTTTCGCCGCCGCCGCGCGACGTTGTGCGCCTCGTCGGCATGACGCGCGCGCAGGCGCTCGCCGAACTGCTCGACGGTGCGCGCACGCAAAGCGTGACGCCGCCTCCCGACTGGGTGCGCGAGGCGCCGCCGTCGCGCGCGGCGCGCGCCGCGTTCTCGCCCGACGAGCGACGCGCGGAACAGCAACTGCGCAATCGCCGCTACGACGAGCTGCGCGCGTGGTGGGTGCGCGAGATGCTCGTGACGCCTTCGCCGCTCACCGAGCGGATGACGCTCTTCTGGCACAACCACTTCACGTCCGGCCAGGACAAGGTACCGTTTCCGCAAACGATTGCGGCGCAACATGCGCTGCTGCGCGCCGATGCGCTCGGCAACTTCGGCGCGATGCTGCACGGCGTCGCGAAGGACCCGGCGATGCTGCAGTATCTCGACGGCGCGAGCAATCGCCGGGGCCGCCCGAACGAGAACTTCGCGCGCGAGGCGATGGAACTTTTCACGCTCGGCGAGGGCCACTATACGCAGCGCGACGTGTCCGAAGCCGCGCGCGCCTATACCGGCTGGGGGCTCGATCCCGATACGCTCGCGTATGTGTTCCGGCCGAACGTTCACGACGACGGCGTGAAGACCGTGCTCGGCGAAACCGGCCGCTTCGACGGCGACGCGGTGCTCGATATCCTGCTCGTCCGCCCCGAGACCGCGCGCTTCGTCGCCGCGAAGCTGTGGCGCGAGTTCGTCTCCGATGCGCCGGGTGCCGGCGAGCTCGAGCGCATCGCCGCGCGATTCCGGCAGAGCGGCTACGACATCAAGGCGGCGCTCGCGGAGCTGTTCTCGTCCGATGCGTTCTGGGCCGACCGCAATCGCGGCGTGCTCGTCAAATCGCCGGCGGAGTTCGTGGTCGGCACGGTGCGGCTTTTCGACGTCGACTACGGCGATACCGCGCCGTTCGCGAACACGTTGCGCGCGCTCGGCCAGAACCTGTTCTATCCGCCGAACGTGAAGGGCTGGCCGGGCGGCGCGGCCTGGATCAACAGCTCGACGCTGCTTGCGCGCAAGCAGTTCGTCGAGCAGATGATGCGAGCGACGGAGGCGCCCGGCATGCGCGCGGCGCCCGTCTCCCATGACATGGCTGGCCGGCCGGCGTCGATGCGGCGCGCGGCGATGCGCTTCGATCTCGACGCGTGGCTCGCCGCGTACCGGACGAAGCCGCAGGCGCAGCCGGATCTGTCGACGGAGCTGCAACTGCAGCACGCGGTGCTGCCGATTTCGCCCGTCGCGGCGATCGAGGCGGGCGCGACGAGCAGCGCGTATTTGCAGACCCTGTTGATGGATCCGGCGTATCAACTGAAGTGAAGAACATGAACATGACGACGACGGAATATCGCGCGATGCGGCAACGCGCGGGCCGCGTCGAATGCTAAACGAGGAAAGCAGCATGAAACGACGCGATTTTCTGGCCTTGGCGAGTCTTGCCGGCGCGGCGGGCGTATCGCTGTCGCTGCCGCGCGCGTTCGCGGCGGCACCGGCCGCTTCGGGCGAGAAGGGGGCATACGGCGCGATCGGCGCGGCGGGCGCCGCGCGCTACTCTAACCTGCTGATCCTCGTCGAGCTGAAGGGCGGCAACGACGGGCTCAACACGGTGATTCCCTATGCGGACCCGCTGTACCGCACGCTGCGCCCGACGATCGGCGTCAAGCGCGAGCAGGTCGTGCAGCTCGACGAGCGCGCCGCGCTGCATCCGGCGCTCGAGCCGATCGTGCCTCTCTGGCGCGAGGGGCGGCTCGCGATCGTCGACGGCGTCGGCTATCCGCAGCCGAATCTGTCGCACTTTCGCTCGATCGAGATCTGGGATACCGCGTCGCGCGCGGACGAGTATCTGCGCGAAGGGTGGCTCACGCGCGCCTTCGCGCAGGCCAGCGTGCCGCCCGGCTTCGCCGCGGACGGCATCGTGCTCGGCAGCGCGGAAATGGGGCCGCTCGCGAACGGCGCGCGCGCGATCGCACTCGTCAATCCCGCGCAGTTCGCGCGCGCGGCGCGGCTCGTGCAGCCCGTGTCGCTGCGCGAGCAGAATCCCGCGCTCGCGCACGTGATCGACATCGAAAACGACATTGTCAAGGCCGCCGACCGGCTGCGTCCGCACGCGGGCACGCCCGCGCTCGCGACCGCGTTTCCGGGCGGACCGTTCGGCGCGTCGGTGAAGACCGCGATGCAGGTGCTCGCCGCGTGCGATACGCCGCAGCGCACGCCGGCGCCGGGGCAGGGCGTTGCGGTGCTGCGCCTCACGCTGAACGGCTTCGACACGCACCAGAACCAGCCCGGCCAGCAGGCGGGATTGCTCAGGCAACTGGCGCAGGGGCTTGTCGCGATGCGCTCGGCGTTGATCGAGCTCGGGCGCTGGAACGATACGCTCGTGATGACGTATGCGGAATTCGGCCGGCGCGCGCGAGAGAACCAGAGCAACGGAACGGATCACGGCACGGCCGCGCCGCATTTCGTGATGGGCGGGCGTGTGCGCGGCGGGCTGTATGGCGCGCCGCCCGCGCTCGCTGCGCTCGACGGCAACGGCAACCTGCCCGTCGCGGTCGATTTCCGTCAGCTCTATGCGACCGTGCTCGGCCCGTGGTGGGGGCTCGACGCGACGAGCGTGCTCAAGCAGCGCTTCGAGCCGCTGCCGCTGCTGCGCGCCTGATGTGCGGGACGTGCGGCGGCGCGTGTCGGCGTGTGTCGGCCGGCGCGTGTCAGCGGCGCCGCGCGGCGCGCCACGCGATCCACAGCTTGCGGATCGGTGTGAGCGCGATTCGCTGGTGCAGCACCTGGAAGCCGTCGCGCTCGATCTCGTCGAGCACCGCGAGCGCGAGCGCGCCGAGCGCGCGCAGCGTGCGCTGCGCGCGGCGCTCGTCGGCGGGGATGCCGGATAGCGACGCGTTGAGCGCGTCGCGCGCGCGCGACGTCTGGAAGCGCATCAGCTCGGTATACGCGGGGGTGTAGCGGCGATTGAGGAGATCGGCGGCCGTCACGCCATAGCGTTGCAGTTCGTCGATCGGCACGTAGATGCGCCCCTGCCGCGCATCCTGCCCGAGATCCTGCACGAATTGCGCGAGCGTGAGCGCCTCGCCGAGCGGCTGCGCCCAGCGCGCGTCGCCCGCGGCGGGCCGGCTCGCGCTCGCGCGCGCGACGAGCGCGGCGAACGTGCCGCCCGTATGGTCGACATAGCGGCGCAGATTCGCGAAGTCCAGATAGCGCGCCTGCTCGAGATCCATGCCGTATCCGCTCACGAGCGTGCGCAGCGCGCCGGCTTCGCGCGCGATGTCCGGATGATGCGCGGCGAGCGCCTGTGACACCGGATGCGACGGATTGCCGACCGCGAGCGCGGCGAGCTCCTTTTGCCACCACGCGAGCTTCGCGTGGCCGACAGTCGGATCGCTGACCTCCTTCACCGTCTGCTCGATTTCGCGACGCAGCGCGAACAGCGCGGCGACGAGCGGCTGGCGCGCGAGCGGCGCCTGGCGCAGCGCATAGTAGAAGCTGGAGCCGGGCGGCGCGGCTTTCTGCTGGCAGTATTCGTCGAAATTCACGGGGGCAGGAACGAGTGAGGCGAGATCGGCTCGGACGGGGGCGGGCGTTCGACCGCACGCCATCGCGGCCGCATTGCGGGGACAACGGCGAATTCTAGCATCGCGGCAAAAGAGAGGCCGGACGCTAGAGACAAGCGTAGGGAGATCGGTTAGAATCTCGCGCTCGCGCTTTCCGGGCGGTCGCGAAAGCGGTATGCGACCCCGGCGTGCAGCCCGTTGGCTGCAGCATTTTCTCGCGTGCGTGAGTGGCGAAATTGGTAGACGCACCAGGTTTAGGTCCTGACGCCCGCAAGGGTGTGCCGGTTCGAGTCCGGCCTCACGCACCATCCACGCTTTTCCGCTTCGATCAGGCTCGAAGCCGAGATCGGTTCGATCGACGCATCGTCTGAATCATTTCGATCCGTCGTTTCGGAAAGCGCTCCCGTCATTCTTCCGCTTCTCCGTTAGCCAGCGCCGAACGTCCGTCGCGCGTATCGTGGCCGGAGGCAAAAATCTTCCGTTATTCCGTCATTTTCGGGTTTCGCCGCGCGACAGTTCGTGTGGCGCGTTGTCGATGCGCGATCGAGGCCGTGCGGCGCGGCATCCGAATCGCGGCACCCAGGCGCGGCGTTCGGGCACGGCATTCGTCAGCGGCCGCCGATTCCTCGATTCGTCGAACGCTTCTCCGCACGCGTTGAACCAGGCGCACAATCTGCAGTCGATTCACCTTGACGCGTGCGGCGGCGCGTTTCGCCGTGCTCGCGCGATTTCCTCCACTCATTTTCAGAAACAGAACGAAGCCATGTCCCATTCGCTTGCGCTGGATCCGGATTTCTTCGATCTCCTTGCGGTCAGCCACCTGCGGCTGACCGGCACGCCGCTCGTCGACCCTGCGGTGCCGCGCGCCGACGGCCCGCGCTGGCTCTACGAGGACGCGCCGTTTTGCGTGCTCGCCCACGACGCCGCCGAGGACCCGCGCTACGTCTATGCGAACAGGACCGTGCAGCGCTGCTTCGAGTACGACTGGGACGAGATGACCGCGTTGCATTCGCGGTACTCCGCCGAGGAGCCGAATCGCGACGAGCGCGCGCGGCTGCTCGAATCGGTGCGGACGCGCGGCTTCGCGACCGGCTATCGCGGCCTGCGGGTGGCGAAATCGGGGCGGCGTTTCTGGATCGAGGACGTCACCGTCTGGAATCTGATCGATCGCGACGGCACGTATCGGGGGCAGGCCGCGACCTATCGCCGGTGGACGGACGCGTGAGTCGCGGTGGCCGGCCGATGCGCGAACGGCGCGTGCGAGCGAGCCGGCGGTCGAGCATCAAGCCTTCGCCGACCGATAGCCGACCGATAGCCGATCAATAAGTCGACCGATAATCGGTCCCCTGATCGTACCGGTTCTGCCAGTGCTTCAGGTACTGCGCGGCGAGCGCCGGATTGTTCCAGACGACGAGCACGTTTTCCGAGTTGCGCGCGGCCGCGGCGGCGCTGAAATTGAACGACCCCGTCTCGACATGGCGGCCGTCGACGACGATGTACTTGTCGTGATGGATCGCGTAGCGGCCGATCGTGCGCGTCGGCACTTTCGCGTTGACGAGCAGGTTGAGCGCCTGCTTCGACGCCCTTGAGCGATTGCCGTCGTTGTCGACGACGATCGCGACGTCGACGCCGCGGCGGCGCGCGTCGAGGAGCGCGCGCACGACCTTCGGCGACGTGAACGAATAGCCGGCGAGGCGGATCGACGCGCGCGAGGTGCCGATCACCTTCAACACGAGCGTTTCCGCGCCGCCGTCCGGCGAGAACGCGGCCTCGACGACCTGTCCCGCCGGCGCTTCCTTCGCGGACGACGGCAGCGCGTCGGCGATCAGCGCGACGAGGCGCTCGATCAGTGATTCGGAAGCCGTCTTGCTGACGGCGGGCGGTGCGGCGGACAGGAAAACGGCGGCGAGACACGCGGCGGCGAGCCGCTTCGGCAACTGCATGAGAGGGTCGGGCGTTCGAAACTGACGAGGACGAGAGTGTAACGGCATCGGCGCGGTTTTCGTCGACGCGCCGGAAAGTTTCTGTCGACGCGCACCGGCGCATCGTCGACGCCCATCCACGCCCATCCACGCCCATCGACGAACGGCGCCGCGCGACGCCGTATCGGCATGCTTCGCGCCGCCCGATCCTCGGCCGCTCGATCAATAACCGAAGCGCGCCGCCATCTCGTCGATCAGTTGCCGCTGGAACACGTTGAAGCGCTCGCCGGGCTGCTGCGCGATCGCAAGTTCGAGCATCGGATCGGCAACGTCGGTGCGCATGCCCGACAGCGCCTCGACGATCGCCTGTCCGCAAAACGGTACATAGGCCTCCGAATAACCGCCTTCGTGCACGACGACGAGCCGCCCCGCGCAATGCCGCTGCGCGGCCTGCTTCAGCGCGTGCGTCATGAACCGGTAGCTGTCGCTGTGCAACTGCATTCGCGCGAGCGGGTCGACCGCGTTCGCGTCGAGCCCGCTCGCGACGACGACGAGATCGGGCCTGAACGCGTCGAGCGCGGGCAGCACGATCCGCTCGAATGCGTAGCGATACGCATCGTCGCCCGCGCCAGCGAGCAGCGGAACGTTGACGTTCGCGCCCGCACCCGCGCCCGCGCCGCGCTCGTCGGCGCCGCTGTAGCCGGGCGGAAAGCAGCGGTCCTGATGCAGCGAGATCGTCAGCGTGTTGGGATCGTCGTAGTAGATCGCCTGCGTGCCGTTGCCGTGATGCACGTCCCAGTCGATCACCGCGACGCGCTCGACACGATGCTTCGCGCGCGCGGCCTCGATTGCGATCGGAATGTTCGCGAGCAGGCAGAAACCCATCGGCTTGTCGCGCAGGCAGTGATGGCCGGGCGGGCGCGACAGCGAGAACGCGTTCGCCGCGCGCTCGGCGAGCACCGCGTCGACGGCGGCGAGCGCGAGCCCCGCCGACAGCGCCGCGATCTCGTAGCTGCCCCGCCCGAACGGCGCGAGCTCGCCGAGGTCGCCGCCGCCCGCATCGCTTGCGCGCTTGAACGCGTCGAGGTAATGCGCGGGATGAATGCGCAGCAGATCGTCATCGGTTGCGGCGGGCGCGCTCGACATGTCGAGCCTCGCGGCGAGCCCCGACGCGTGCACGAGCGACAGCAGGCGCCGTTTCGAGTCGGGCGATTCCGCATAGCCCGCGCTCGACGGCGGCTGCACCCATCCGCCGACCGGAAAGAACAGCGCATGCGCGCCGCCTGTGTGCCAGAAAGTGCGTTCGTCGGTGAAGAAAGCGGTTTTTGTCATGGCGATGAGCCGAAGCGATGAAGGAGGGGGAAGGAACGGCATCAGGCGTCAATGCGCGTCGCGCTCGACGCGCAGCATCGTCGCGAGCGATGCGGCCGAGACCGCGGCCGCGATTGAGAACAGCGCGCGCAGCGTGCCGCCGCCGTCGAGCAGCAGTCCGGCGGCGAGCGGCCCGGCGGCGAGCCCCGAGCCGATCACGAGATTGAGCGTCGCGATCAGGCGCCCGGTCGCATCGACGGCCGCGACGCTCGCGAGGATGAACGGCAGGACGAAGGTCCACGCGAACTTGAAGCCGAAGATCGCGATCGTGTAGCCGGTTGCGTTCGGCGCCGCGGCGAGCGCGACGAGCGATGCGGCGAGGATTCCGTAACCGGCGAGCAGCATCGCGCGCCGCGCGGCGCGGCCGCCCAGATACGACGCGAGCGCCGCGCCCGCGATGCCCATCAGGCTCGCGATCGCGAGCACGTTGCCGCTCGCCTGCACGTCGAAGCCGACGGCCGCCGCCGCTTTGCTGGCGAAGGTCCATACACCGCCGATCGCGAGGTAGAACGTCAGCACCCCACCGACCGCGAGCGCGGCCGCCGTGCGCACCGCGGCCGGATGCGCGTGCGACGCGTGCCGCGCCCGCGCGCGCGGCACGGCCGGAAAGCGGCTCGCGAGCGGCGCCGCGCACAGTGCGAGCGTGGCGAGCACGACGTACAGCGCGCGCAATCCGACCGCGCCGAACAGGTGCGGCAGCAGGAACAGGCCGGCCGCGCCCGCGACCAACTGGCCGACGACCCAGAGCCCGTAGACGCGATCGCTGTTGCCGCTCGCCGCGGCGCTCGTCATGCAGAGCACCATCAGCGTGCCGCCGCCGAGCGCCGTCGCCGCGCGCAGCGCGAGAAGCGGCGCGAAGCCCGGCATCCACACGGCGGTCGCGAGATTGCCGGCGCAGAACACGGCGGTCGCGCACCACGCGATGCGCCGCGCGTCGATGCGGCCGAGCCATAGATACGACGGCAGCGTCGCCGCGCTGAACGCGCCCAGCTCGACGAAGAAGTACGTGCCGATCTGCGACGCCGACAACCCGAGCTGCGCGCCGAGCTGGCCGGCCACGGCCGGCGCGACGAGCAGCAGGAGCGGCGTGATCGCCGCGAACGCGACGAGCGCGGCGAGCGTGCCGCTCGTGAAATCGGGCGCGTCGGCGGACGGCGCTGCGCCCGGCAGCGCGGGCTCTTGCAGCAATGTCTTGATGGTCATGGTCGTGATCTCGCGGGCTCGATTCAGAAGACGTGGTACATGCCGAGCATCGCGCCGAACTGCGATGCGCCGGCGAGCGGCGTCGGGTCGTATTCGTAGACGGTCTGCGAGCTGCGGCCGCTGTTTTTCGCGTAGCCGAGGTTCAGGTATGCGACGGTGCGCTTCGACAGCGAACAGGTCGCGCTCGCGATGAAGAGCGTCGGATGGCCGATCCGTGGCGTCGGCGAATCGGTGTGATAGACGCCGCCCGCGAAGCCGAAGCGGCCGCTCGTCTGGTAGCGCGCGCCGCCCCAGACGATCGTGCGCGCGGGATCGAGATCGCCCGTCAGGCGCTCGACGCCGGCATGGACGGTGAGCGGCAGCGATGCGAACGCATAGCGCGCGGCGAACGTGCCGATGTCGCGCCGCTGCGCGGAGCGGTCGACGCCGCCGTCGACCGTGCCGTGCGACCGATGCAGCACGGCGCTCGCCGACAGGCCGTTGCTCGTGAACTGGCCGCCCAGCTCGAGCACGCGGCCGGCGCGCGTATTGCCCGCGATGCCCGCCGTCGCGGCGAGCGCCTCGACGTCGAAGCCCGCGAACGTCGCCGACTGGAACTTGATCGAGTGGTCGATGAAGTTCGCGGACAGCGGCACGAGCACGCCCTGGCCGCTGTACGACGCGTACCAGAGCGGGTCGTAGAAGAGCGTCTTGTCGAACAGCGTGCTGAACTGGCGGCCGAGCGTGACGGTGCCGGCGGGGCCGCCGATGCCGACGTACGCGCCGCGAAAGAACGCATGGCCGGGCACGGTCGCCGTGCCGTCGTTCAGGTTGATGCCTTGCTCGAGCTTGAAGAGCGCCCGCCAGCCGCCGCCGAGATCCTCTTCGCCCTTGATGCCGACCTGGGAAGGCAGGATTCCGTAGTTTTGCAACTGCCAGGCGGCATGCCGGCCGTCGGCGTTCGACAGATACTGCACGCCCGCGTCGGCCACGCCGTAGAGCGTGAGCGTCGACTGCGCGTGCGTCGGGCCGGACAGCGCGGCGAGCGTTGCGGTTGCGGCGAGCGCGCGTCGTCGGCGTGTATTCCTGAACCTGAACGTCTTCATCGCTTCGTTTCTCCAAACCGGGTGATCGTTTTTCTTGAGGGGGCGTGCGCAGTGTCGGTAGCGGCAAAGTCGCTGCAAAGCCGTTCAGATGAACGGTGCGGGAAACCCTCCAGGCATCCTGAATGCCGTCATGCCGCGGCGCGCGCGGGCGGCTGCGGCGCGACGGCGTCGATGACGCGGTGCGGCAGCGCGCCGACACCGTTCAAATGGATGGGACATTCGCGCGTTCGCGCACGGGCGGTTTTCAAAAAAGCCGGCGGCTATAATCAAGCGCTCAGCGAAGCGATCGAAGCGCGCAAGGCCGGCTGCGAGCGGGCAAGGGAGCGGTCAGTGGTGGCGAGCAGGGCGGGATTCCGGCAGGACATCGATGCGCTGCGCGACGTGCCGGCGGCGATCGTGCTCGACGAAGCCGCGTGGCCGCCGCTTGCGTTGCGCCGGCGCGATTTCGACGGCGTCACACAGACGCCCGGCCCGGCGTCGCGCGAGCTGAGCCTGTTCCTGCTCGATCTGTACGCGGCCGCGAGCCGCGCGTCGATCGGCGAGTTCGAGTGCCGCTTCTTTCAGTTGCTGTCGCGCTATCTGCCGTTCGACGCCGGCTGGACAGGCGTCGCGAACCACACGCCGACCGGCCCCGTGATGCACAACAGCTATCTGTACCGGCTGCCGCACGAGTTCTTCCCCGACTGGAAGCGCGTGCGCGACTGCGATCCGCTTGCGCACCGGACCTTGCACGGCGCATACGGCCGGGCGGCGATCCTGTCCGTCGTCGAGCCGGGGCTCGATGGGCGTTTTCGCGACTGGTGCGTCAAATTCGGGCTCGCGCAACTGATGTGCGTGTGCACGCTCGACCGGCGTTTCGGACTCACGACGTTTCTGTCGATCTACCGGCAGGCCCTGAATCGTCCGTTCACCGAAGACGACGCGCGCCGCTACGAAGACGTGATCCCGCACCTCGCGGCCGCGCTGACGATCAACCGCGCCGCGCAGCTCACGCGCCTGCGCAGCGAGGCGGCCGCATCGACGATGCGCGCGATCTGCGACAACTTCGGCGTGCTGCATCACGCGGACGCCGGCTTCGGCGCGGTGCTGCGCACCGAGTGGCCGGACTGGGCCGGCTCGCGGCTGCCGCCCGCGCTCGTCGAGCACCTGCGCCGCCACGCGTCGCAGCCGTATTTGGGCGACGCGCTGCGCATGCGGTGCGTGCCCGTCGCCGGACTGTTCCAGCTCGAGGTGCGGCCGCGCTCGCTGCTCGATCGCCTGAGTCCGCGCGAGCTCGCGGCGATCCGCTATTACGGCGAGGGGCGCTCGCACAAGGAGGTCGCGCAGCAGATGGAGATCGCGCCCGCGACCGTGCGCCACTATCTGCGCTGCGCGTATCGCAAGCTCGGGATGCACGACAAGAGCCAGATTTCGGGCGTGCTCGGCGAGCTCGATCGCGCCGCGGAGGGAGCCGGCGCGGCGCGCGACATCGACGAGTGACGCGCGGTGCGCGACCAGATGGTTGTGCACGCAACTATTTGGCTCTATGCTCGCCGCTTTATTGAACGAGGAGGGGGTGCATATGGATCGGGCACCGGTGCGCGCGGCGATCGTCGGGATCGGCGCGATCGGCGGGCTGTTCGCGGCGGCGCTTGCGCGCGCGGGCTGGGACGTGAGCGCGTTCGCGCGCGGCGCGACGCTCGATGCGCTGCGCGAACGCGGGCTGCGGATCGTCGGCGAGTCCGGCGACGAAGCGGCGGTCCCGCTGCGCGCGAGCGACGACGCGCGCGTGCTCGGCGAACAGGACTACGTCGTCGTCGCGCTGAAGGCGCAGGCGTTGCCGGCGCTCGCCGCGCGCATCGCGCCGCTCGTCGGGCCGCGCACGACCGTCGTCGCCGCGATGAACGGGCTGCCGTGGTGGTTTTTCGACGGCTTCGGCGGTCCGCTCGACGGCGCCGTGCTCGACGCGGTCGATCCGGGCGGCGTAACGGCCGCGGCGCTGCCGCCCGCGCGCGCGATCGGCTGCGTGGTCCACCTGTCGTCGGCGACGCGCGAGCCGGGCGTCGTCGTGCGCGGCCGCGGCAACCGGCTGATCGTCGGCGCGCCGCGCCCCGAGCTGCTCGATCCGGCCGCACGCGTCGCCGGCGCGCTTGCGGCGGGCGGCTTCGACGTCGAGCGCTCGGCCGACATCCGCACCGACATCTGGGCGAAGCTCTGGGGCAACATGAACATGAATCCGCTGAGCGCGCTGACGGGCTCGGCGGCGGACCGCCTGCTCGACGATCCGCATACGAACGCGCTCGCGCTGCGGATGATGGAGGAGGCCGACGCGATCGGCGCGCGGCTCGGATTGTCGGCGGGGATGAGCGGCGCCGAGCGGATCGCGGTGACGCGCCAGTTGGGCGCGTTCAGGACGTCGATGCTGCAGGACCTGGAGGCAGGGCGGCCGCTCGAAGTCGGGCCGATTCTCGGCGTGTTCCCGGAGCTCGGCCGCAAGCTGGGAGTGCCGACGCCGTATTGCGACGCGGTGCTCGGGCTGTTGCGCCAGCGGGCGTTCAATTCCGGGCTGTGACGCGTCGCGCGGCGGACGGCCAGTTCGCCGATTGCGCCGGCAGGTCGATCGGCGGCAACGGGCCAGCGGGCGATCGGCCGCTCAATTCTCGCGTTCGCGCGCGCCGGCGATGATCTTGTCGAGCGCACGACTGAACGCCGCCCTTTCGCTTTCGCTCAGGCAGTCGAGCAGCGTGGCGTTCCACTTGCGCGCGATCGGCATGATTTTCCGGTTGAGCGCGGTGCCCGCCGGCGTGAGCGCGATCAGCACGACGCGCCCGTCGTCGTCGCTCGGGCCGCGCTTGACGAGCCCGCGCCGGATCAGCGCCTCGGCCGCGCGGCTCGCCTGGCTTTTGTCGAGGTTCGCGCGCCGCGCGAGCTCCATGATCGAGAACGGCCCGAACGCGCCGACCGACGCAATGATCCGCGCCTCAGGCAGCGATACGCCGAGCCTCGTCTGATACAGCTCGCCGATTCCGCGATCGGACAGCTTGTTCAGCACGTGCATCCGGTAGGTCATGAACTGGTCGAGCCCGACTTTGCTGCCTGCCATGTCGTGTCCTGAATGAGGGGTGCGGCCCGATTGTTGCCGCATCGCGGCGCGCGGTCAACGGTGCGGTTCGCGGCGCGCGCGCCGCGCCCGTCACGCGCGGCCGTAGCGCAGCCGCGTCAGTTGCTCGGCCGCGTTCTCGGTGAGGCGCGCGGCGTCGCGCAGCGCGGCGTCGAGCGCGATCGGGCCGGGCGCCGGCGAGAAGCAGCCGTCGAAATGTTCGGACAATTGCGGCAGCGCTGCCGTGTCGATGGCGCCCGACAGCAGTGTCGCCGGCACGCCCGCCGCGCGCGCATGCCGGCACGCGACGAACGGCGCCTTGCCGTGCAGCGTCTGCGCATCCGAGCGGCCTTCGCCCGTGATCATCCAGTTCGCGCCCGCGAGCGCCGCATCGAGCCCGATCTGCCGAGCGACGACTTCGGCGCCCGGCTCGAAACGCGCGCCGAGCACGTGCAGCGCGAAGCCGAGCCCGCCCGCCGCGCCGGCGCCGGGCAAGTCGCGGGCGCGACGGGCGGAAGCCCCGGTGGAGCGGCCCTCGAGCGCGGCTTCGACGAGCGTCGCGAAATGGCCGAGCGCGGCGTCGAGCGGCGCGACCTGCGCGGGCGTCACGCCCTTTTGCGGGCCGAACACGGCGGTCGCGCCGTGCTCGCCGGTGAGCGGGTTGTCGACGTCGGACATCGCGACGAACGACGCGTCGGCCACGCGCGCGTCGAGCCCGGCGACGTCGACGCTCGCGACGTGCGCGAGCCGCTCGGGCGTCGGCTCGATCTCGCGGCCGTGCGCATCGAATGCGCGCAGGCCGAGGCCGGCCAGAAGGCCCGCGCCGGCGTCGTTCGTGCTGCTGCCGCCGAGCGCGACGTAGAATGTGCGCACGCCGTCGTCGAGAAGCGCGCGGATCGCGTCGCCGAGCCCGCGCGTGCTGCGCGCGGCGACGGGTAGGCGCATGCCGGCCGGATCGGTGATGCCGACGATCTCCGCCGTCTCGACGATCGCCGTGCGCGCGTCGATGAGGCCGACGGCGGCGTCGCGCGGCGCGAGCGACGCGCCCGGCACGCGCAGCGTTCGACGCGTGCCGCCGTGCGCGAGCAGCGCATCGAGCGTGCCTTCGCCGCCGTCCGCCATCGGCCGGCGCCGGACGACGGCGTCGGGGCGCGCCCGCGCGACGCCGGCCGCGATCGCGTCCGCGGCCTGCTCGGCGGACAGCGAGCCCTTGAACGAATCGGGCGCAATGACGACGACGGGCGAGGGCGGCGGCATGGTGTCTCCGGATGCGGTTCGTGATGGCGGGCGGTTCGCGCGGGGCGGCGGGCACGGCGCATGCATGCGCACGCGTGCGGCGCGAGGGCGGGCGACGACCGTGAAGGGAGCTTACCGGATGGCTGGCGCGTGCGGGATATGGCGGCGCGCATGTCCGGGATCGCGCGGCGGCATGCGGCTGGCGGCGACGCGCGGCGATGCTGCGGCGCGCCACTGCCCGAACTCGCGGTGAGGGGAAAATAGTTTGCTAGAATAGCCGATTCTTCCGGCCAAAGCCGTGCTTCAAGCCGCCGATGGCTCGCATGGGGCGCACGCGCAGTCGGGCGCGGTCCGCGCCCGACTGCGCCCCGCATGAGCGAGACGGCGGTGCGCGACGGCGCGTCCGCCGCAAGGCTGGCACGGCAAGGAAAAACCGATTCGCTCGAATAATTTTAGGACGATTGAAGCCATGGCTAACGTTGTTGAAAACCTCGGCAAGCTCGAACGCCGCGTGACGATCTCCCTGCCGAAGGATGTCGTGCAGAAGGAGATCGACGCCCGTATCCAGAAACTCGCGAAGAACGTGCGCATGCCGGGCTTCCGCCCAGGCAAGGTGCCGCTCAAGATGGTCACGCAGCAGTATGCTGGCCAGGTCGAGGCAGAGGTGCTGAGCGACAAGATCGGTCAGGAATTCTTCACGATCAGCCGTGCGGAAAACCTGCGCGTCGCGGGTCAGCCGAGCTTTGCGCCGAAGCAGGATGCGGCGGAAGAGGGCGCGTACGCGTTCGACGCGACGTTCGAGGTGTATCCGGAAGTGAAGATCGGCGATCTGGCGGCGGCTGAAGTCGAGCGCTCGACGACGACGATCGGCG
This sequence comes from Burkholderia sp. MSMB1589WGS, assembly GCF_001636105.1. NCBI lineage: Bacteria > Pseudomonadati > Pseudomonadota > Betaproteobacteria > Burkholderiales > Burkholderiaceae > Burkholderia > Burkholderia sp. MSMB1589WGS. Next base: position 392,632 of record NZ_LNJT01000007.1, on the reverse strand, counting down.
ACGCCGAGATCGACCGCACGCTCGACATCCTGCGCAAGCAGCGCGTGCACTTCCACGCGCGCGGCGAAGGCGGCGAGCACGGCGACGGCGGCGCGGACACGGCCGCGCAGAACGGCGACCGCGTGACGGTCGACTTCGTCGGCAAGATCGACGGCGTCGCGTTCCAGGGCGGCACGGCCGAAGACTTCGTGTTCGTGCTCGGCGAAGGGCGGATGCTGCCCGAATTCGAGACGGCGGCGCTCGGCCTGAAGGCGGGCGAGCCGCGCGAATTCGACCTGAAGTTCCCGGACGACTATCACGGCAAGGACGTGGCGGGCAAGACCGCGCAGTTCACGGTCACGATGAAGAAGGTCGAGTGGCCGCACCTGCCCGCGATCGACGCCGATTTCTCGAAGTCGCTCGGCATCGAGGACGGCGATCTGACGAAGATGCGCGGCGAGATCAAGGAAAACCTCGAGCGCGAGGCGAAGCGCCGCACGCAGTCGATCGTGAAGAACCAGGTGATGGACGCGCTCCTGAAGATCTCCGAGCTTGACGTGCCGAAGGCGCTCATCGAGCAGGACCAGCAGCGCCTTGTCGAGATGGCCCGCCAGGACCTCGCGCAGCGCGGCGTGCCGAACGCGAAGGACGCGCCGATTCCGGTCGAGATGTTCGCCGAGCAGGCCGAGCGCCGCGTGAAGCTCGGCCTCGTGCTCGCCGAGCTGGTGAAGGCGAACGGCCTCGAGGCGAAGCCCGAGCAGATCCGCGCGGAAGTCGACGAATTCGCGAAGAGCTACGAGGACCCGAAGGAAGTGGTCCGCTGGTATTATTCGAATCAGCAGCGCCTCGCCGAAATGGAAGCGTTCGTTGTTGAGAGCAACGTCGTCGATTTCGTGCTGGGCAAGGCGAAGGTGACGGACAAGGAAGTAAGCTTCGAAGCACTGGCGAGCGCAACGGCGCAAGCGTAAGTTTCGCTCTAGCGGCGTGCCGGCTGTCGGAGCGACGACGGCCCGCACGCCGTTTTTTCATCGGCGCGGCGCCGCGCCGCGTGTGCGACGCTCCCCGGCTCGTTTCCTGCCGTTCAATACTCATTCTCGGACAAGGCTCATTGAATGATTAATCGCGCTCAATTGCTGGACACGTTGGCTTCGCAAGCCCCGCGGGATTTCGAGGCGCAAGCGCTCGGGCTCGTGCCGATCGTCGTCGAGACGAGCGGCCGCGGCGAGCGTTCGTACGACATCTACTCGCGGCTCCTGAAAGAGCGCATCGTGTTCATGGTCGGCGAGGTCAACGACCAGACGGCGAATCTCGTCGTCGCGCAGCTCCTGTTCCTCGAAAGCGAGAATCCCGACAAGGACATCAGCCTGTACATCAACAGCCCGGGCGGCTCGGTGTCGGCGGGGATGGCGATCTACGACACGATGCAGTTCGTGAAGCCGGACGTGTCGACGCTCTGCATGGGCCTCGCGGCCAGCATGGGGGCGTTCCTGCTCGCGTCGGGCGCGAAGGGCAAGCGCTACGCGCTGCCGAACGCGCGCGTGATGATCCACCAGCCGCTCGGCGGCGCGCGCGGCCAGGCGTCGGACATCGAGATCCAGGCGCGCGAGATCCTCTACCTGAAGGACCGCCTGAACCACCTGCTCGCCCACCATACCGGTCAGGACGTCGAGCGCATCGCGCGCGACACCGACCGTGATAATTTCATGTCCAGCGAAGATGCGAAGGCGTATGGGCTGATCGACCACGTGTCGACGAAGCGTCCGTAAGCTTTAGTGGGGTGCCGCCCCAATAGGAGCGGCGCCCGCCACGCGCCCCGAGCATCTGCGGCAAAAGAACATGCCGGCGTTTCCCGAGTATTTACCAGGTCATGGTGCCGGGGACAAACGGCGTATCATGTAACTCACGTGTCCGGAGGCTCTACATTCATGGCGGACAAGAAAGGTTCGAACAGCGAGAAGCTGTTGTATTGCTCGTTTTGCGGCAAAAGCCAGCATGAGGTGAAGAAACTCATCGCGGGGCCGTCGGTGTTCATCTGCGATGAATGCATCGATTTGTGCAACGAGATCATCCGGGACGAAGCGGCCGCGGCGGGTGTCGAAGCCAGCCTGTCCAAATCCGACCTGCCGAGCCCGCAGGAGATTCGCGACATCCTCGATCAGTACGTGATCGGCCAGGAGCGCGCGAAGAAGATCCTCGCCGTCGCCGTGTACAACCACTACAAGCGCCTGAAGCATCTCGACAAGAAGGACGACGTCGAGCTGTCGAAGAGCAACATCCTGCTGATCGGCCCGACGGGCTCCGGCAAGACGCTTCTCGCGCAGACCCTCGCGCGCCTGCTGAACGTGCCGTTCGTGATCGCCGACGCGACCACGCTGACGGAAGCCGGCTATGTCGGGGAGGACGTCGAGAACATCATCCAGAAGCTGCTGCAGAACTGCAACTACGAGGTCGAGAAGGCGCAGCGCGGGATCGTCTACATCGACGAGATCGACAAGATCAGCCGCAAGTCGGACAACCCGTCGATCACCCGCGACGTGTCGGGCGAGGGCGTCCAGCAGGCGCTGCTGAAGCTCGTCGAGGGCACGATGGCGTCGGTGCCGCCGCAGGGCGGCCGCAAGCATCCGAACCAGGATTTCATCCAGGTCGACACGACCAACATCCTGTTCATCTGCGGCGGCGCGTTCGACGGCCTGGAGAAGGTGATCACCGATCGCACCGAGAAGACGGGCATCGGTTTCGGCGCGACCGTGAAGAGCAAGCAGGAGCGGGACGCGGGCGAGGTGCTGCGCGAGGTCGAGCCGGAAGACCTGATCAAATTCGGGTTGATCCCCGAGCTGATCGGCCGGCTGCCCGTCGTCGCGACGCTCGGCAAGCTCGACGAAGCCGCGCTGATGAAGATTCTCGTCGAGCCGAAGAACGCGCTCGTCAAGCAATACCAGAAGCTGTTCGCGATGGAGCGGGTCGAACTCGAAATTCGTCCGGACGCGCTTCAGGCGGTCGCCCGCAAGGCGATTCGCCGCAAGACGGGCGCGCGCGGGCTGCGCTCGATCATCGAGCAGGCGCTCCTCGACGTGATGTACGAATTGCCGACCCTCAAGGGGGTCAGCAAGGTGATCATCGACGACAATGTCATCGAAGGAGACGGTAAGCCGTTACTCATCTATGAGGACACGCCGAAAGTGGCGGGTTCGAATTGACCGGCTTTGACGTTTCGTGTGCAAAAAAGCCGTTCATGGAATCGTGAACGGCTTTTTTTCGTTTATCTTGTGGGTAACTCTGACTCGTACCGTACGGTAACTTTTTTACTGAATATTTCCCACGCGCTGAAGGCTTGCAATCCGCTATGCCGGCCTTACTTACCGAACAATTGATTCCACTCATGGGGAAATGAAATGTCAGGCACCCAACTTCTCCCGCCGGAACGCACTACGCTCCCACTGCTGCCGCTGCGGGATGTCGTCGTTTTCCCGCACATGGTGATTCCGCTCTTCGTGGGCCGGCCGAAGTCGATCAAGGCCCTCGAAGTGGCGATGGAGGGCGGCAAGCACATCATGCTCGTCGCGCAGAAGACTGCTGCGAAGGATGAGCCGACCGAAAAGGACATGTACGACGTCGGCTGCATCGCGAACATCCTGCAGATGCTGAAGCTGCCCGACGGCACCGTGAAGGTGCTCGTCGAGGGCTTGCAGCGCGCGCAGGCGTTGTCGATCGAAGAGCAGGAGACGCAGTTCTCGTGCGAGGTGATGCCGCTCGAGCCGGATCACGCCGACAGCGCCGAGACGGAAGCGCTGCGCCGCGCGATCGTCTCGCAGTTCGACCAGTACGTGAAGCTGAACAAGAAGATTCCGCCCGAGATCCTGACATCGCTGTCGGGCATCGACGAGGCGGGCCGTCTTGCGGACACGATCGCCGCGCACCTGCCGCTCAAGCTCGACCAGAAGCAGCACATCCTCGAGATGTTCCCGGTCATCGAGCGTCTTGAGCACCTGCTTGCGCAGCTCGAGGCCGAGATCGACATCCTGCAGGTCGAGAAGCGCATCCGCGGGCGCGTGAAGCGCCAGATGGAGAAGAGCCAGCGCGAGTACTACCTGAACGAGCAGGTCAAGGCGATCCAGAAGGAACTGGGCGAAGGCGAGGAGGGCGCGGATCTCGAGGAACTCGAGAAGCGCATCAACGCCGCGCGCATGCCGAAGGAAGCGAAGAAGAAGGCCGATGCCGAGCTCAAGAAGCTGAAGCTGATGTCGCCGATGTCGGCGGAAGCCACCGTCGTGCGCAACTACATCGACACGCTGATCGCGCTGCCGTGGCGCAAGAAGAGCAAGGTCAACAACGATCTCGCGAACGCCGAGAAGGTCCTCGACGAGGATCACTTCGGCCTCGAGAAGGTCAAGGAACGGATCCTCGAGTATCTTGCGGTGCAGCAACGCGTCGACAAGGTGAAGGCGCCGATCCTCTGCCTCGTCGGGCCTCCGGGCGTCGGCAAGACCTCGCTCGGCCAGTCGATCGCGCGCGCGACGAACCGCAAGTTCGTCCGGATGGCGCTGGGCGGCGTGCGCGACGAGGCCGAGATTCGCGGTCACCGCCGGACCTACATCGGCTCGATGCCGGGCAAGATCCTGCAGAGCCTGTCGAAGGTCGGCGTGCGCAATCCGCTCTTCCTGCTCGACGAAGTCGACAAGATGGGGATGGATTTCCGCGGCGATCCGTCGTCGGCGCTGCTCGAAGTGCTCGATCCGGAACAGAACCACACGTTCGCCGATCACTACGTCGAGGTCGATTTCGACCTGTCGGACGTGATGTTCGTCGCGACGTCGAACTCGCTGAACATTCCGCCGCCGCTCCTCGACCGGATGGAAGTGATCCGCCTGTCGGGCTATACCGAGGACGAGAAGGTCAGCATCGCGCAGCGCTACCTGCTGCCGAAGCAGAAGAAGAACAACGGCCTGAAGGAAGGCGAGATCGAGGTCGCCGAGCAGGCGATCCGCGACATTATCCGCTACTACACGCGCGAAGCCGGTGTGCGTTCGCTCGAGCGCGAGGTGTCGAAGATCTGCCGCAAGGTCGTGAAGATGCTGCTGCTGAAGAAGGCATCGGGTGCGGTCAAGGTCGACGGCGAGAACCTCGATACGTTCCTCGGCGTGCGCAAGTACGATTTCGGTCTTGCCGCGAAGGAGAACCAGGTCGGCCAGGTCACGGGTCTCGCATGGACCGAGGTGGGCGGCGATCTGCTGACGATCGAGGCGGCCGTGATGCCCGGCAAGGGCAACGTGATCCGCACGGGTTCGCTCGGCGACGTGATGAAGGAATCGGTCGAGGCCGCGCGCTCGGTCGTGCGCTCGCGCTCGCGCCGGCTCGGCATCAAGGATGAGGCGTTCGAGAAGCAGGACATCCACATCCACGTGCCGGAAGGCGCGACGCCGAAGGACGGTCCGTCCGCCGGCATCGCGATGACGACGGCGCTCGTGTCGGTGCTGACGGGCATTCCGGTGCGCGCCGACGTCGCGATGACGGGCGAGATCACGCTGCGCGGCGAAGTGCTGCCGATCGGCGGGCTGAAGGAGAAGCTGCTCGCCGCGCACCGTGGCGGCATCAAGCTCGTGCTGATTCCGGAAGAGAACGTGAAGGATCTCGCCGACATTCCGGACAACGTGAAGAACGCGATCGAGATCGTGCCGGTCCGCTGGATCGACAAGGTGCTCGAGCTCGCGCTCGAACGTCTGCCGAACGCGCTGCCCGAGGAAGAGGCGAAGGCGGCGGCGCCTGTCGCGGAATCCGCGAAGGAAGCCGGATCGACCGAAGTCGTCAAGCACTGAGCGCACGCGCGAGCGGTTGCGTTTCACCGAACAAGCTCACGGCCGCAAGGCCGTGGGCTTTGTTTTTGCGCGGCGGGTGGGCGTTGGTATCGGTGGGTTGGCTGCTGGCGGCGAGTGCGACTTCCTGCTTCGGGTCGAGTTTTTCTCGCGCGATGCGCCGCCGGCGTGTTTCTTCCGCACGAGTAGCGGCGGACGGGCCGGGTGCGGATCAGAATTTGGCGCTGGTAAAGAGGGGAAGGTTGCGCTAAACTATTGGGCTCGCTGCGTGAGGGGTGCGATGCTCCAATCGAGAACGGCGTGAATCCGGAGCGGGTGCTTAGCTCAGTTGGTAGAGCGGCGCCCTTACAAGGCGTAGGTCGGGAGTTCGAGCCTCTCAGCACCCACCATTTCCGTTTCGCGACACGCGTTCGACGCAGCTCGAAGAAGATTGCAGCAGTAATCGAAACCCGCATGGCGATTGGCTTTGCGGGTTTTTGCTTTTTTGGGACGTCGCCGGCGGTGTTCTTGGTCGCGCGCCGCTACGCGGACTGTCTCGCCCGGTCGCGGCGCTTGCTCACCGCATCGTCGAGCATTCGCTCGGCATTGCCGAACGCATCGCGCAGCGCGACGTACACGTCCTCGTCGGACTCGCGATTGGACACGATCTCGATCCCCGGAATCGTCACGTCGACGTGCACGTCGAAGGGCTTGCGCTGGTGCTTGTGCTTGTCGTCGAGGATCACGCTGACCTGGCGGGCGGCGACGCCTTCATTGTTCGTCGCGGCGCGAATGGCGGTTTGACGCCGATCAACGTCGATCGGTTGCGCGGGCATGCGCATCGCGGCGCGCATTGCGCCTGCCCGGGCGCCCGGCATGGCTTCGTTGACTCAGGTCAACGTGGGCGCGAGCGGCCGCCATAGGCTGGAGCTGTCGTTGCACTCGTTCGGCATCATGCAAGGAGCGTCTCCATGAACCGTCGCACGCGGCCTTTCAAGGCAGGCAGTCACGAAGAGGTCTATCCTGGCCTCGCGCAAGATCCCTATGCGATGCGTCGCAAACTGCACGAGCCGACGGTGTGCCCCACCTGCGGCGCGGTCTTCAGCGCCGGGCGCTGGCAGTGGCTCGCGCGTCCCGACGGCGCGCACGAGCATCTATGCGGCGCCTGTCGGCGCAGCGCGGAGAACATGCCGGCCGGCTATCTCCATATCGACGGGCCGTTTGCGAGCGAGCATTGGTCCGAGCTGCTCCAGTTGCTCCGCAGTCGCGAGGAACAGGCGCGGGCCGAGCATCCGATGCAGCGGATTATGTCGATCGACACGGACGACGGCGCGACGGTCGTGACCACGACCGATGTCCATCTGGCGCGCAATCTCGGCTCGGCGCTGAAGTCCGCGTATCAGGGCTCGCTCGACCTGAAATACAGTCCGGACGAGCAGCTCGTGCGGGCGTATTGGCGTCGATAGCGACTCGCGGGCGTCGCGTGTGCGCCGCCCGGGGCCCCGGGGCGAGCCGCACGTTCGAAGGGGTTCCAACCATTCGCTGTCGGGTGTGGAGGCAACATGCCGTGGACCGTCGATCGCTATCCGGCGTCGATGCGCAACATGACGCCCTGGGTGCGCGACAAGGCGATCGAGATCGCCAATTTGCTTCTTCTTTCTTTTGGGCGGTTGCCGCGTCTCGGCGCGTTGAGTTCGGCGATTCGGCGTTCGTGGATGCCGCCTGCCGCCTCTCGCGCGATGGTTCGGCTCCAGGTGCGCCCAAACGTGAACTTCCGATGCGCCGCGCCGTGTTGACATGCGTCAATCGGTAGCGCGCCCGCACGCCGACAATCGGTTCGTGGCGAACGCATCGTCGCGATTCGGCCGTGCCGTGCAATGGTTTTGCCGGGGCTTGCCGGGCGCGCGCCGGCATCGGCGAGCGCGCGATGCGTGGCGCGGACATGCTGCGGCCGGCCTCGACGGGCCGCATGGAGACCGATGATGAGCAAGACCTATCCCGAGCAATATCACGAATTTCAACTGACGCTGGGCAAGCTGGCGAACAGCCCGCTCGGGCCGACGCTCGACGGATTCTCCCGGATGCATCAGCCGGCGCTCGCGGCCGGCGCGATCGATGAGCGCGGCAAGCGGCTGATCGCGCTCGCGATCGCGGTTGCGACGCAATGCGACGATTGCATCGGCTACTACGTGCACGAAGCATTGCGCGCGGGCGCATCCGATCACGAGATTCTCGACGCCGCGGGCGTCGCGGTGATGATGGGCGGCGGGCCGGCCGTCGTCTATGCGTGTCACGTCTACGAGGCGCTCGAGCAGTTTTCGGCCGCCGCGGCGGAGCCGCCCGTGCCGCCCGATGCGGTGCTGGCCGGCACGGCGACTGTCGACGATCCCGATTGAGCGTCACGGTTTTTCGCCCGTGTGTCTTCGTGGTCGGCGGGCCGCCGGCGCATGGTGGGCGAAGGCGCCGCGAGAATGCCGAGGCGGCTGCGCGATCCGCGCCGAAGTTTCGGGCCCGAGAACCTGAAGTTTATCGATCGTGATCTGCAGGCACGTCGATATTGCGTGCAGGCGACAACTTCGGATACCATGGCGGATTGCCGCGCTGTCGCGGTAGCTGCTGGGCCCGGCCGGGCGCGCCTTCGATCGGCGCCTCGGCGCGCCGCAAGGTTGCGCGGCCCTGCACGCAAGCAAGACCAAGGAGCGGTAGTTCAGTCGGTTAGAATACCGGCCTGTCACGCCGGGGGTCGCGGGTTCGAGTCCCGTCCGCTCCGCCATCATCCCGAAAGGCGAACTCCGGTTCGCCTTTTTTCTTGCCTGCTGTTGTAATATCGGGCGTTTTGTCCAGTTCACGCCGTCACGCATGCTCGATTTCTTTCGCAATCACCAGCGCCTGATGATGTTCTTCCTGCTCCTGATCGTGCTGCCGGGGCTAGGGATCGTCGGCATTCAGGGTTTCCGTGGGTTCTTCGACGAAAACGCGAACGTCGCGGCCGTCAACGGGCACAAGATCACGCGCGCCGAATTCGACGGCATGCTGCGCCAGCAGGTCGACCAGGCGCGCCAGATGCTGGGCGCGCAGTTCGACGCGAAGGCGTTCGATACGCCGGAGCGCCGCCAGCAACTCCTCGACGGGCTGATCCAGCAGCGCGCGCTCGCCGACGAGACGCAGCGCCTGCATCTGACCGCGTCGGACGGCGCGGTGCGCCAGACGCTGTTGAGCGACCCCGTGATCGCGTCGCTGAAGAAGCCGGACGGCTCGTTCGACGCCGAGCGCTACACGCAGATGCTCGCGATGCAGGGCATGACGCCCGATCAATACCAGGAGCGCGTGCGCTACAACCTCGCGCTGCAGCAGATTCCGGCCAGCATCGTGGCGAGCGCGTTCACGCCGAAGAGCATCGCGCGCCGTCTGACCGAACTTGCCGAGCAGCAGCGCGAAGTGCAGCCGATGGTGCTGAAGCCGGCCGACTACGCGGCGAAGGTGCAGCCGACCGACGCACAGATCTCCGCCTACTACGACGCGCACAAGCAGGCGTTCGCGACGCGCGAGACGGCGACGATCCAGTATCTCGTCTACTCGCAGGCGGCGGCCGTTGCGGCGGCGCAGCCGAGCGACATCGACATCAAGAAGTACTACGACGACAACATCGCGCACTACCGCACCGATGCGCAAGTGCGCGTGAGCCATATCTTCATCGCGGCGGCGAAGGACGCGAGCGCGGCCGACAAGGCCGCCGCGAAGGCGAAGGCCGAGCAGTTGCTCGCCGAAGTGAAGGCGCATCCGGACCAGTTCGCGCAAATCGCCGAGAAGAACTCGCAGGACGCGCCGTCGGCGGCGAAGGGCGGCGATCTCGGCTTCATCACGCGCGGCTCGACGGCGGGCGGCGCAGCGTTCGACGATGCCGCGTTCGCGTTGAAGAAGGACGAAGTCAGCGGCGTCGTGCAGGGCGACTTCGGCTTTCACATCCTGAAGGCGACCGACGTGAAGCCGGCCGTCGTGAAGCCGCTCGCCGAAGTGAAGGATTCGATCGCGGCGGACCTGAAGCAGCAATTCGCGGCGAAGGCGTTCGCCGACAACGCGGAAGGCTTCACGTCGACCGTCTACGAGAAGGCGAAGAGCCTGCAGCCCGCCGCCGACAAGTACAAGCTGACGATCCAGACCGCTGCGGTGTCGCCGCAGCCGAACCCGGCGCTGCCGCCCGACAGCCCGCTCAACAACGCGAAGTTCCTCGCGGCCGTGTTCGCCGCCGATTCGGTGAAGAACGGCAACAACACGCAGGCGATCGACGTCGGCAACAACACGCTGATCGCCGCGCGCGTGACGAATCACCAGCCGTCGACCGTGCCCGCGCTCGACGCGATCAAGGACCGGGTGCGCGCGAAGGTGGTTGCCGACGAGGCGGCGCGTCTCGCGAAGCAGGACGGCGAAGCGAAGCTCGCGGAGCTGCGCAAGTCGAAGTCGACGGCGGGCTTCGCCGCGGCCGACAAGATCTCGCGCACGCAGGCGCACGGCTTGCCGCCGGCGGCCGTCAGCGCGATCTACAAGGTCGATCCGAAGACGTTGCCTGCCTATGTCGGCGTCGATCTCGGCAACGACGGCTATGCGATCTTCCGCGTGAATTCGGTGGTCGCGGCTGCGCCCGCCGACGATCAGCGTCTCGCGGCCGCTCAGCAGCAGCTCGCGCAGGTGTATGCGCAAAGCGAGACGGAAGCGTATCTCGCGTCGCTGCGCGCTCGCTCGAAGGTCAAGCTGTACGGCTCGACCGCCGGCGGCGCGCAGGACGGCTCGAACTGACGGCGGACGACGGCGCGCCAGCGCGCTCGTTCGAGAAGGAACAGCCCCGCCATCGCGCGGGGCTGTTTCGTTTCGGCGGGTGTGCGGGGCCGGGTGTTCGGGGTCGGGTTTCGCGCCGGGCGATGCGGGGCGCGAAGCCGAAGCGGCTGTCTGACGGCATCGGCCGGTCCGAGACGGTCGACGGACAGACGAATCGCCGCATCGACGCATCGAGCGCCGGCGCGGCGCGGTCAGCGCGCCGACGTCCGCAACAGCGGCTTGAGGGTCGGCCACACGTTGTCGAGCAACTGGCGCTGCGCGGCCTGCGTCGGATGGATCTGGTCGGCCTGGAACATGTCGGGCTTGTTTTCGATGCCGGCGAGCAGGAACGGCACGAGCGGCACGCGCATTTCCTTCGACAGCGCCGTGTAGACGCCGTGAAATTTCTGCGTGTAGTCCGGCCCGTAGTTCGCCGGCACGTACATGCCGACGAGCAGCACCTGCGCGCGTGCCTGCCGTGCCTGCGCGACGATCTCGCGCAGGTTGCTTTCGGTCGCGGCAAGCGGCACGCCGCGCAGCGCGTCGTTCGCGCCGAGCTCGACGACAACGACGGCGGGCTTGAGCCGCGCGAGCGCCGCGGGCAGCCGCGCGCGGCCGCCGCTCGTCGTGTCGCCGGAGATGCTCGCGTTCGCGACGTTATAATCGATTCGCTCGGCCGCGAGGCGCGCGCGCATCAGCGCGACCCAACCCGTGTCGCGCGGCAGGCCGTACTCGGCCGACAGGCTGTCGCCGAGCACGAGGATCACCGGCTTGCTGCCGTTGGCGTTCGGCGCGGGCGCGGCATTCGTTGCGGCGGATGCCGCGCCCGCGAGCGCCACGATCACGGCGAGCGTCGCGCCGACCTTCCAGTGAAATGTGCGTTTCATGCTCAAGATTACCGATCCGATCATCGAAGTGCGGAATGTGTGCAAGCGTGTCGCCGATGCCGCAGGCGAGCTGACGATCCTCGACGGCATCGACCTGACGGTCCGCGCGGGCGAGAGCGTCGCGATCGTCGGCGCGTCGGGGTCGGGCAAGTCGACGCTGCTCGGCCTGCTCGCCGGCTTGGACAGCGCGACCGAGGGCACGGTTCGCCTGTTCGGTCAGGATCTCGGCCGGCTCGACGAGGACGCGCGCGCGGCGCTGCGCAACGGCGCCGTGGGCTTCGTGTTCCAGTCGTTCCAGTTGATGCCGCATCTGACCGCGCTCGAGAACGTGATGCTGCCGCTCGAGCTGCAGGGCGGCGTCGGCGCGCGCGAGGCTGCGCAGCGCGCGCGCGCGCTGCTCGAAGAGGTCGGACTCGGCGCCCGCACGGGGCACTATCCGAAGCTGCTGTCGGGCGGCGAGCAGCAGCGCGTCGCGCTCGCGCGCGCGTTCGTCACGCGTCCGGCGCTCTTGTTCGCCGACGAGCCGACGGGCAGCCTCGATGCGGCGACGGGCCATGCGGTCATCGATCTGATGTTCGAGCTCAATCGCGCGCACGGCGCGACGCTCGTGCTCGTCACGCACGATCCGGAGCTCGCGCGCCGCTGCGGGGCGACGGTCGTGCTCGAAGCGGGGCATCTGCGCGGCGCGGAACGCGCGCGGCAGCAAGCGAGCTGACGCGGCGCGCGCCCCGAGCCGCACGAGCGCAGCGGCCGCGCTCTCGCCGCCGCCCGCGTGGGCGCATGCGTTATTCGCCCAACGCCTTCCTTGCGCGCGCGATCAGCGCCGACGTCGACGAATCGTGCTTCGCCGGATCGGCCTGCGCGGCCGTCAGGTCCGCCTCGACGACCTTGCCCAGAATCTTGCCGAGCTCGACGCCCCACTGGTCGAACGGATTGATGTTCCACACCGCCGCCTGTACGAGCACCTTGTGCTCGTACAGCGCGATCAGCGCGCCGAGCGTGCGCGGCGTGAGTGCGTCGACGAGAAGCGTCGTCGTCGGCCGGTTGCCGGGGAACGTCAGGTGCGGCGCGAGCTCGGGCTTGGTCGGGCCGGCGATCTTGCGCGCTTCGTCGAGCGTGCGGCCGAGCATCAGCGCCTCGCTCTGCGCGAAGCAGTTCGCGAGCAGCTTCGGATGATGGCTCGCGAGCGGATGCTCGGGCGTGAGCACCGCGATGAAATCGATCGGCACGAGCGTCGGGCCCTGGTGCAGCATCTGGAAGAACGCGTGCTGGCCATTCGTGCCGGGCTCGCCCCACGTGACGGCGGACGTCGGGTAATCGACGAACGCGCCGTCGATTCGCGCGGACTTGCCATTGCTCTCCATCTCGAGCTGCTGCAGGTACGACGGCAGGTAATGCAGCGCCTCCGAGTACGGCGCGACGAGATAGCTCTGCGCGCCGAAGAAATTCCGATACCAGATGCCGACGAGACCCTGCAGTACCGGCAGGTTGCGCTCGAGCGGCGCGGTGCGGAAGTGCTCGTCCATGTCGTGCGCGCCGGCGAGCAGTTCGTCGAAGCGCTCGGGCCCGATCGCGATCATGATCGACAGGCCGACCGCCGACCACAACGAATAGCGGCCGCCGACCCAGTCCCACATCTCGAACACGTTCGCCTCGGCGATGCCGAACCTGACGACCTCGGCGGGATTCGCCGACACGCCGACGAAGTGCTTCGCGAGCGCGCTCTCCGGGCAGCCGTTCGCGACGAACCAGTCGCGCAGCGAGCGCGCGTTCGTCATCGTCTCGAGCGTCGTGAAGGTCTTCGACACGATGATCGCGAGCGTTTCCTGCGGATCGATCTGCTCGAGCACGCGCGCGAGGTCCGCGCCGTCGACGTTCGACACGAAGTGCGTCGCGATGTCGGGCGTCGCGACGTGGTGCAGCGCGTGGACGACCATCTTCGGCCCGAGGTCCGAGCCGCCGATGCCGATGTTCACGACGTGGCGGATACGCTTGCCGGTGTGGCCCCTCCATGCGCCGCTGCGCACCGCGTCGGCGAAGCGCGCCATTTTCGCGCGCTCGGCCGCGACCTGCGCGTGAAACGGCGCGTCGGGCGCATTCGCGCGCAGCGCGGTGTGCAGTGCCGCGCGTCCTTCAGTCGGATTCACGGTTTCGCCCGCGAACATCGCGTCGCGGCGCGCCTCGACGCCCGCTTCGCGCGCGAGTTGCACGAGGAGGGCGAGCGTCGCGTCGGTGATGCGGTTCTTCGAGAAATCGGCGGCGAGGCCGCCGCCTTCGAACGTGAAGCGTTCGGCGCGCGTCGGCGCGCGATCGTTGGCGGGGGCGAACCAGTCGCGCAGATGCGCGTCGCGGATCTCTTCGTAGTGCGCTTGCAGCGCGGGCCAAACGGGGAGCGAATTCAGCGTCATGGCAATCAGGAGCGAAACAGCATGAACCGGGGGAGGGCTGCGCCTGCGCGCCGGCGCGCGGCATGCAGGCGGACGAGGAGCCCGCCTGGGCGGCGGGACGATCAGTATAGCGGCGCTTCGCCCGGTGCGGCGGGTCGCGTATAAAACAGCCGATTGACGAGCACGCGCACGGCGGCCGCGAGCTCGCCCGCGGCGAGGCCCGCGGGGCCCGCGCCAGCCGCGCACAGCCGCTCGGCGGCGAGCCCGTGCAGATAGACGCCGGCAAGCGCCGCTTCGTAGCGCGGCATGCGCTGCGCAAGAAACGCGCCGATCAGGCCGCCCAGCACGTCGCCCGTGCCGCCCGTGGCGAGCGCCGCGTTGCCGGTCGGATTGATCGCGATACGGCCGTCGGGCGCCGCGATCACGGTGCCCGCCCCCTTCAGCACGACGACCGCCGAAAAGCGCGCGGCGAGCGCGCGCGCGGCGGCGATACGGTCGCGCTGGACGGCGGCCGCGTCGGTGGCGAGCAGGCGCGCGGCTTCGAGCGGATGCGGCGTGAGGACGGCGGCGTCACCCGCGCGGCCGCGCGCGGCGAGCGCGTCGGCGAGCGCGGGCGTGTTCGCGATCAGGTTCAGCGCGTCCGCATCGACGAGCTTCGGCGCATCGAGCGGCAGCAGCGCCGCGAGCGTGCGCGCGGCCCGCTCACTCGCGCCGAGCCCGCAGCCGATCGCGAGCGCGGTGAGCGACGCGCTCGGCAGCGCGTCGGCCGGATGCAGCATCAGCTCCGGATACGGCGGATCGTACGGCGGCGCGCCCGCGCCGACAAAGCCGACGTGGACCTTGCCCGCGCCCGCGAAGAGCGCCGCGCGCGCGGCGAGGATCGGCGCGCCGCACATGCCCGTGTCGCCGCCGACGATCGCGATGCTGCCGTACGTGCCCTTGTGCGACGCGAACGCGCGCGGCGGCAGGCGCGCATCGAAGAGCCCGGGTGCGTTCAGCCGGATCGCGGGCGCGGGCGGCTCGCCGAGATCGAGGGGCGCGACGTGAATCTCGCCCGCGAGGTCGCGCCCGTCGCCGGTGTAGAGGCCGGGCTTCGTGGCGATGAACGACAGCGTGTCGGTGGCCGCGACGGCGCTCCCGCCGCCGACGCGCGTGCCGGTGTCGCTGTCGAGGCCGCTCGGCACGTCGAGCGCGAGCACGCGGCCGGTGCGCCGCGCGCGCGCCGCGATGCGCTGCGCGATCGCGGCGAACGCGCCGTCGAGCGGCCGCGCGAGCCCGATGCCGAACAGGCCGTCGACGAGCCAGCCGTAGCCGTCGAACGATTCGGGCGCCGCCTCGTCGATCGGCACGTTCGCCGCGCGCGCGCGCTCTAGCGCCCAGCGCGCGTCGCCGGGCTTCACTTCGATCGGCATCCAGGCGTCGGCCGCGAAGCCGAGCCGGCGCAGCTCGGCCGCGGCGACGAGCGCGTCGCCGCCGTTGTTGCCGGGGCCGACCGCGAACCAGACGGGCCGCGGATCGCTGACGAGCCGTGCCGCGAGCCATTGCGCGGCCGACTTGCCCGCGCGTTCCATCAGCGTGTGGGGCGGCAGCGCGGCGGCCGCCGCGGTTTCGATGTCGCGCAGCTCGGCGATGGTCAGAAGCGGCTCGCTCGCGTGAAGCGGCGGCAAGTCGAACGGTTCGGACGAATGGGGCAGGGGGGAATCGGCGGACAGGATCATGGGCGGCTCGCGATCACGCGCCGCCCGCGCGCGGCGGCAACGGCGTCAGGTGGCAAAGCGCTCCGCGCGCAGCGCGGCGAGCGTGTCGGCGGGCACGCGCTGCGCGCTGCCGCCGAGGTCATCTGCCACCACTTTAGCAGACCCGAACGCGAGGCCCCAGCCCGCCGGGCCGTGGCCGAAGTTGACGAAGACCCGCGGATCGGCGGTCGGCCCGACGACGGGCAGGCCGTCCGGCGACAGCAGCTTCGCGCCTTGCCACGCGCGCGCGGCGGAGATCTTCGCCGCGCCGGGCAGCCAGTCGTGCGTCGCCTGGCCGAGGAGGGTGAGCGCCGCCTCGGACAGCGGCTCGGGCAGCGGCCGCGCGAGATCCCGCGCGCTTTGCAGCACGGCGCCGCCGCCGATCCGCAGCCGCTGGCCGAGCCGCGTGATCGCGATCCGCTTGACCGAGTCGACGATGCTCAGATGCGGCGCGTGCTCCTCATACGCGAGGGGCGCCGTCAGCGTGTGGATGCGCACCGGATGCAGCGGCGCGCGCACGCCGAGCGGCTCGACGAGCGCGAGGCTTTCCGTGCCCGCCGCGACGACGATCGCGTCGGCCGAGATCACGTCGACTTCCTTCGATTTCGCCGCGCGCGGATCGGCCGGGTCGGGCGCGAGCTCGACGGCCGCGCGCGTCGCGTCGGTGCGGATCGCGGCGACCGCGCGGCCGAGCCGGAACTGCACGTCGCGCTCGTCGAGCACCTGCTTGACGAGCTTCGCGAAGAGCGGGCAGTTCGCGGTGCGCTCCTGCGCGAACAGCACGCCGCCCGCGAACGCGGGATCGGCCGGCATCGACGGCTCGAGCGCCGCGCACGCCTCGGGCGCGAGCGTCTCGTAAGGCAGGCCGAGGTCGCGCATCAGGTCGAGCGCGGGCTGCGTCGCGTCCCATTCGGCCGCGTCGCGCACGACGTGCAGCACGCCGCTCTTCTGTTCGAATTCGAGACCGAAGCGCGCCTCGACGTCGGCGATCGCCTCGCGCGACAGCTCGACGAGCGGCCGCAGCCTCGCGTACTGCGCGGCGAACGCGGCGGGCTCGCGCAGCGCGTCGAGGCGGCGCGTGAAGCGCCGCAGCGCGCCGTCGAGGCCCGGCTTGTAGACGACGCCGCTCTTCTGCGCGCGCCGCTCGCGCATGAAGGTCGGGCCGAACCAGACGTCGAGCGGGGTCGGCAGCAGCGTGCCGCCCTGGCCGTAGGTCGCGCCTTGCGCGACCGTCGCGTGGCGCTCGACGACGCACACGCGATGGCCGGCCGCGCGCAACTGGTAGGCGGTGGCGATGCCGGCGATGCCGCCGCCGATGACGATTACATCCATGTTCGATTCGATGTCGGGCGCCGCATACGGCCCGATTGAGGATCTTGCGTGGCGGGCCGTGCGCGGCCCGGTGAAGCGCGCATGATAGCGCCAAATGAAGCGCGCCGGCCGATGCGGCGCGCGCGGGCGGCCGTTCGGCGGGCGACTTCCGGGTATAATTACGGCCTTCCTTACGCCCCACGTCGCCAGCTTGCGCGACTCATCGACGTCAGTCCAGCCCATGGCTCACTTCTCGTGTTTTCCCGGTGCTTCGGCGCTTTCCGATTTCCGTCAAACCCGCCTGCTCGACGCGCTCAAGCAAATCGACGGCGACATCGTCGCGGTTCGCGGCCAGTATCTGCATTTCGTCAACGCACATGAGCCGCTCACCGCGGACGACGACGCGCGCATCGGCGCGCTGATGCACTACGGCGCGCCGTTCGAGCCCGCCGCGGAGAAGGGCGCGACCGAGACCTTCGTCGTGCTGCCGCGCTTCGGCACCGTGTCGCCGTGGGCGAGCAAGGCGACCGACATCGCGCAGCACTGCGGCCTCGCGCGCGTGCGCCGGATCGAGCGCGGCATCGAGTTCACGGTGACGCTGAAGGCGGGCCTCCTCGGCGTCGGCGCGAAGAAGGCGCTCGCCGCCGACGCGCGCGCGGCGGTCGCGGCCGCGCTGCACGACCGGATGACCGAGAGCGTCGTCGCGTCGCGCGACGACGCGCGGCACCTGTTCGACGAACTGCCGGCGAAGCCGCTCGCGACGGTCGACGTGCTCGCCCGCGGCCGCGCCGCGCTCGAGCGCGCGAACGTCGAGCTCGGCCTCGCGCTCGCCGACGACGAGATCGACTACCTCGTCGACGCGTTCAAGAAGCTCGAGCGCAACCCGACCGACGTCGAGCTGATGATGTTCGCGCAGGCGAACAGCGAGCACTGCCGCCACAAGATCTTCAACGCGCAGTGGACGATCGACGGCGAAGCGCAGGACATGTCGCTTTTCGCGATGATCCGCAACACCGAGAAGATGAGCCCGCAAGGCACGATCGTCGCCTATTCGGACAACTCGTCGATCATGATGGGCGCGCAGGCGGAGCGCTGGTTCCCGCGCGGCGCGAACGGCTCGAATGGGCTCGCCAATACGCCCGCCAATACGCCCGCCAATGCGCCTGCCGAGCGCTACGGCCGCCACACCGAGCTCACGCACACGCTGATGAAGGTGGAGACGCACAACCACCCGACCGCGATCTCGCCGTTTCCGGGCGCCGCGACGGGCGCGGGCGGCGAGATCCGCGACGAAGGCGCGACGGGCCGCGGCGCGCGGCCGAAGGCGGGCCTGACGGGCTTCACGGTGTCGAACCTCGATCTGCCGGGCGCGCGCGAATCGTGGGAAAACGCGCGCGACGCCGCGCGGCCGGCAGGCGCGCGCGACGCGCACGAGCCGCACGCGCCGTACGGCCGCCCGGACCGGATCGCGTCGCCGCTGTCGATCATGATCGACGGCCCGCTCGGCGGCGCCGCGTTCAACAACGAATTCGGCCGGCCGAACCTGGGCGGCTACTTCCGCGTGTACGAGCAGAACGTCGGCGGCCAGGTGCGCGGCTATCACAAGCCGATCATGATCGCGGGCGGCATCGGCAACATCTCGGACGCGCACACGCACAAGCACGACGTGCCGGCAGGCTCCTTGCTGATCCAGATCGGCGGCCCCGGCATGCGGATCGGCATGGGCGGCGGCGCGGCGAGCTCGATGGCCACGGGCGCGAACACGGCCGAGCTCGATTTCGATTCCGTCCAGCGGGGCAACCCGGAAATCGAGCGCCGCGCGCAGGAAGTGATCAACGGCTGCTGGCAGCTCGGCGATCAAAACCCGATTCTCAGCATTCACGACGTCGGCGCGGGCGGCCTGTCCAACGCGTTCCCCGAGATCGTCGACGGCGCGGGCAAGGGCGCGCGCTTCGAACTGCGCAAGGTCGCGCTCGAGGAGTCGGGGCTGTCGCCGCGCGAGATCTGGTCGAACGAGGCGCAGGAGCGCTACGTGCTGGCGATTTCGCCCGCCGACCTGCCGCGCTTCGAGGCGATCTGCGCGCGCGAGCGCTGTCCGTTCTCGGTTGTCGGCGTCGCCACCGACGAGCGCCGGCTTCAGCTCGTCGACGACGAGGCGACGGGCGCGGCCGGGCATCCGGTCGACATGCCGATGGACGTGCTGCTCGGCAAGCCGCCGCGCATGCACCGCGACGTGAAGCGCGTCGCCGTCGAGCGCGCGGGCGTCGACGTGACGGGCCTCTCGTTCGCCGACGTCGCGCGCGACGTGCTCAGGCACCCGAGCGTCGCGAGCAAGTCGTTCCTCATCACGATCGGCGACCGCACGGTCGGCGGCACGTCGGTGCGCGACCAGATGGTCGGCCCGTGGCAGGTGCCCGTCGCCGATTGCGCGATCACCGCGCTCGACTACGCGGGCTTCGCGGGCGAGGCGATGACGATGGCCGAGCGCACGCCGCTCGCCGTGATCGACGCGCCGGCGTCGGGCCGGATGGCGGTCGGCGAGGCGATCACGAACATCGCGGCCGCGCCGATCGCGTCGCTCGACAAGCTGAAGCTGTCCGCGAACTGGATGGCTGCGTGCGGCACCGAAGGCGAGGACGCGAAGCTCTTCGACACCGTGAAGGCGATCGGCATGGAGCTGTGCCCAGCGCTCGGCATCGGCATTCCGGTCGGCAAGGATTCGCTGTCGATGAAGACGAAGTGGGACGACAACGGCGTCGCGAAGGAAGTCGTCGCGCCGGTGTCGCTGATCATCTCGGCGTTCGCGCCCGTCGAGGACGTGCGCCGCCATCTGACGCCGCAACTGCGCCGCGTCGCCGACGTCGGCGCGAGCGTGCTGATCGCGATCGATCTCGGCCGCGGCAAGCATCGCTTGGGCGGCAGCATTCTCGCGCAGGTCACGCAGCAGGTGGGCGACGAAACGCCCGACGTCGACGATCCGGAGGACCTGAAGCGCTTCTTCGCGGCGATCCAGTCGCTGAACGCGCGGAATAAGCTGCTCGCGTACCACGACCG
Source organism: Burkholderia sp. MSMB1589WGS (assembly GCF_001636105.1). Taxonomy (NCBI): domain Bacteria; kingdom Pseudomonadati; phylum Pseudomonadota; class Betaproteobacteria; order Burkholderiales; family Burkholderiaceae; genus Burkholderia; species Burkholderia sp. MSMB1589WGS. The sequence goes on along the minus strand of NZ_LNJT01000007.1, from coordinate 372,677 downwards.
CTCGGACGGCGGTCTGTGGGCGGCCGTCTGCGAAATGGCGTTCGCGGGGCACGCGGGCGTGTCGCTGAACGTCGACATGCTGACGCTCGATGCGCAGCACGAATCCGATTACGGCGACGCGAAGGACTGGGCGAAGCAGACGAGCGGCCGCCGCGAGGACCGCACGATCCGCGCGCTTTTCTCCGAGGAGCTCGGCGCGGTCGTCCAGGTGCGCGCGGCGGACCGCGACGCGGTGCTCGGCGCGCTGCGCGAGCATGGCCTGTCCGCGTGCTCGCACGTGATCGGCGCGGTCAACGAGACCGATGCGATCGAGGTGTACCGCGACGCGAAGAAGATTTACGAAGCGCCGCGCGTCGAACTGCAGCGCGCGTGGAGCGAGGTGAGCTGGCGCATCGCGCGGCTGCGCGACAATCCGGCGTGCGCGGACGCGGAGTACGACGCGGTTCTCGACGCCGGCGATCCGGGCCTCGCGCCCGTGCTGACGTTCGATCCGGCGGAGGATATCGCCGCGCCGTTCATTGCGACCGCGGCGGGTGCGCGGCCGCGCGTCGCGATCCTGCGCGAGCAGGGCGTGAATTCGCATCTCGAAACCGCCTATGCGTTCGACCGCGCGGGCTTCGACGCGCACGACGTCCACATGAGCGACCTGCTCGCCGGCCGCGCGACGCTCGCCGATTTCGCGGGCGCGGTAGCGTGCGGCGGCTTCTCGTACGGCGACGTGCTGGGCGCGGGCGAGGGCTGGGCGAAGACGATCCGCTTCAACGACAGGCTCGCCGACATGTTCGCCGCGTTCTTCGCGCGCCCCGACACGTTCGCGCTCGGCATCTGCAACGGCTGCCAGATGATGTCGAGCCTCGCGTCGATGATTCCGGGCGCGGATGCATGGCCGAAGTTCACGCGCAACAAGTCCGAGCAGTTCGAGGCGCGCTTGTCGTTCGTCGAGGTGCAGAGCTCGCCGTCGATCTTCTTCGCCGGCATGGAAGGCTCGCGGATTCCGGTCGCGGTCGCGCATGGCGAAGGCTACGCGGACTTCTCGCAGCAGGGCGATCAGAGCCGCGTCGCGGTCGCGATGCGCTACGTCGATCATCGCGGCGGCGCGACCGAGCGCTATCCGTTCAACCCGAACGGCTCGCCCGCGGGCATCACGTCGGTGACGACGGCGGACGGCCGCTTCACGGTGCTGATGCCGCACATGGAGCGCGTCCATCGCACGGTGACGATGAGCTGGCATCCGGAAGGCTGGGGCGAGGCGAGCCCGTGGCTGCGCGTGTTCCGCAACGCGCGCCGCTGGATCGGCTAAGCGGCGGCCCGTGCCGCGCGCATTGCCGCCGGCGCTTCGCTTTTTGCGGCAAACAAAAAACCGCTCGGGGGGAGCGGTTTTTTTGCGATGCATGGCCGCGCGCGATGCGCGGCGCCGAGGCCGGCGAGCGTTACTGGATCTTCGCCTGCTGGCGCAGGCCTTCCTCGAACGTCTGCAGTTTCTGCTGGACCATCTGCTGCGCGATCTGCTGCTTGACCTGCTCGAACGGCGGCGGCGTGATGCTGCGGACGTCGTCGACGCGGATGATGTGCCAGCCGAACTGCGTCTTCACCGGCGCGTCCGTCATCTGGCCTTTCTGCAACTGCTGCGCGGCCGCCGCGAACTCCGGCACGTACGCCTTCGGATCGGACCAGTCGAGATCGCCGCCGTTCTTCGCCGAGCCCGGGTCCTTCGAGAATTGCTTCGCGAGATCCTCGAACTTCGCGCCGCCCTTGATCTTCGCGATCAGGTCCTTCGCCTGCTGCTCGTTGTCGACGAGGATATGGTGCAGGTGATATTCGCGGCCCCCGGCGTTCTTCACGAGCTCGTCGTAGCGCGCCTTCAGCTCGGCGTCGCTCGGCTGGTTCTTCTTCAGGAAATCCTCGATCAGCGCGCGCAGCACAGCGGTCTGCTGCGCGACGACGATCTGCGCCTTCACGTCCGGGCGATTCGGAATCCCGCGCCTGATCGCTTCCTGCATCAGAATCTCGCGATTGACGAGCTCCTGGCGCACCGCCTGCTCGAGCTGCGGCGTGTCCTGCTGACCTTGCTGGACGAGCTGCGCGATCATCGCGTCTGCGCGCGATTTCGGAATCGGCGTGCCGTTCACGACGGCGATGTTCTGGGCGAAAGCGGGAGCGGCTGCGAGAGCGGCTGCCGCGGCCCACAGGCGGGGAGATTTCAGGATCATCGGGAAGTTCCTAATGAGACGGACTTAATGAGAACGGGAAGACTCAGGATATTCTTCTGGCGTGTACGCAACGATCGCAAGCGCGTGAACGCCGCGCTGCATGGCGTCGGCGAGCGCATCATACACCAGCCGATGTCGCGCAACGCGGCTCTTGCCGGCGAACGCGGCGGACACGATCGTGACCGTGTAGTGGCCGCCAGCGGCCGCGCCCGCATGGCCCGCGTGCTGCGCGCTATCGTCGCGCACATGGACCGACGCGGGCGCGAGCGCGGCGGTAAGCCGTGCCTCGATGAGCGCGATGCGCTCGCTCGGCGTGGCGTGCAGGAAGGTGTCGCTCATCGTCACTCGTCCTTCAGGTATTTCGCGAGCCAGAGGCTTTGCAGGATCACGAAGACGACGATCGCGCCCGTCGTGCCGAACAGCTTGAAGTTGACCCACTGCGATTCGGTGAAGTTGCGCACCACGTACAGATTCGTCACGCCGAGCGCCGCGAAGAACGCGGCCCACGCGAGGTTCAGCTTGTCCCAGACCGGCTCGGGCAGCGTCAGTTGCTTGCCCATCATCTTCTCGATCAGGTTCTTGCCGAACGCGTAGCGCGCGGCCACGAGGCCGACCGCGAACAGCCAGTAGAGGACGGTCGGCTTCCACTGGATGAACTTCTCGTCATGCAGCACGAGCGTCGCGCCGCCGAACACGACGATCACGCCGAGGCTCACCCACAGCATCGTGTCGACCTTCCGATGCCGGAACGCGACCCACGCCACTTGCGCGAGCGTCGCGGCGATCGCGATGGCGGTTGCCGTGAAGATGCCCCATAGCTTGAAGGCGGCGAAGAACAGAATGATCGGGAACAGATCGAACAGGAATTTCATGGTGCTCGCGGCTGCGTGGCGGGCGCGTGACCCGCCACCGTTGTAGGGACGCCCCGTCGCGGCGCGCGGGCCGGCCGGCTCCACGGCCGGCCCGGGCTCACTTCCGCTCGGGTTTAGCCTCGAAGTTTAACGCAGCCGAGTTGATGCAGTACCGCAATCCGGTTTTGTCGCGCGGGCCGTCCTCGAACACGTGGCCGAGATGCGCGCCGCACTGGTTGCAGCGCACCTCGACGCGCGTCATGCCGTGCGTGTAGTCCATCTTCTCGTCGATCACCTCGCCGTCGATCGGCTTGAAGTAGCTGGGCCAGCCGCAGCCCGAATGGTATTTCGCGCCCGACTCGAAGAGCGCGGTGCCGCAGACGACGCAGTGATAGATGCCCGCGTCCTCGGTGTCCGTGTACTCGCCGGTGAACGGCCGCTCGGTCGCCGCGCGCTGCGTGACCTCGTATTGCAGCGGCGTGAGCCGGCGGCGCAGCTCGGCGTCGTCCTCCTGATACGGATAACGCCGGTCGTCTCGATCTCCTGACATCTTCGATTCTCCTGATGGATTCATGCGCAACGCGCGCGGCGGCTGCGGCTTCACGACGAGCAGCTCACTTCGAGCGTGCTCGCCCAGTCGGGCGGCAGCGCGGCGTACGCGTCGTGCTCCGGCTGCTCGTCGAACGGGCGGCGCAGCACGGCCGCAAGGCGCTCGATCTCGGAAAAGTCTTTCTCCTTCGCGCGGCGGATCGCCGTTTCCGCGAGATGGTTGCGCAGCACGTATTTCGGGTTCGCGCGGTTCATCGCGGCCGCGCGTGCCGCGTCGTCGCGCGCTTCTTCCGACAGGCGCGCGCGGTAGAGGTTCGCCCAGCGGTCGAATGCGTCGCGATCGATGAAGAGATCGCGCGCGGGCGCATCGCCGCGCGCGTCGTGCTTCGACACGCGCGCGAGATGGCGGAACGTCAGCGTGAAATCGGCGTGGCTCGCGTCCATGATCTCGAGCAACTGGTTCGCGAGCGCCGCGTCGCCTTCGCGCTCGAGCGCGAGACCGAGCTTTGCGCGCATCGCGCGCTCGAGCGCGGGGCCGAATTGCTCGGGGAAGCGGCCGAGCACCGCGTGCGCGTCCTCGACCGCGCGCTCGGCGCGCGCGTCTTCGCTCGGCGCGTCGCGATCGAGGCCGAAGAGCGGCAAGAGCGCCTGCGCGAGGCAGAAGCAGTTCCAGTGCGCGATGCGCGGCTGCATCCGGTAGGCGTAGCGGCCGTGCGTGTCCGAGTGGTTGCAGACGTGCTTCGCGTCGAACGCGTCGATGAAGCCGAACGGGCCGTAGTCGATCGTCACGCCGAGGATCGACATGTTGTCGGTGTTCATCACGCCGTGGCAGAAGCCCACCGCCTGCCATTGCGCGACGAGCTCCGCGGTGCGCCGCGTCACTTCCGCGAGGAGCGCGAGATATGGATCGTCGGCGTCGCGGCAGGCCGGGTAGAAACGGTCGATCACGTGGTCGGCGAGCGCGCGCAACTGCTCGGGCCGATCGTTCGCGAAGAAGTGCTCGAAATGGCCGAAGCGCACGAAGCTTTCCGCGACGCGCGTGACGACCGCCGACGTTTCGATTTCCTCGCGGATCACCGGCTGGTCCGAGCCGATCACGGTTAGCGCGCGCGTCGTCGGGATGCCGAGGTGGTGCATCGCCTCCGAGCCCAGGAACTCGCGAATCGACGAGCGCAGCACCGCGCGGCCGTCGCCCATGCGCGAATACGGCGTGCGGCCCGCGCCCTTCAGTTGCAGCTCGTAGCGGCGGCCGTCGTGCGCGAGCTCGCCGATCGTGAGCGCGCGGCCGTCGCCGAGCTGGCCCGCCCACACGCCGAACTGGTGGCCCGAGTAGACCGACGCGTATGGCAGCGACGCTGGCGGCCAGTCGCGCGTCGGGTTGCCGCAGAACAGCTCGGCGAAGCCGGGCGCGTCGCGCAGTGCGGGATCGAGGCCGAGCATGCGCGCCGCTTCGTCGGAGAAGCCGACGACGTACGGCGCGGGCAGCGGCGCGGCGGGCAGCCGGGTCAGGAAGGCGCCGCCGAGCTGCGCGAACGCGTCGCCGCGCGGCGCGGCGAGCGTCGCGGCGAGATCGGGGAGAGGGGCGGCCGGTGCGGCTTCGCTTGTGGAAAACGACATATTGCTGATCGGTAAGTTAGCCGATATTGTAAGTCCGCGCCGCGCGGCGCGCTCGAAGCCGTCCGCGCGCCGCCGAGCCGCTTGCAGCAGACCGTATCGGACAAATCACTTCAGGGAGAAGGAAGACGATGGGTAAGCCGTTGCTGGGCCAGATGATGGATATGCCGCTCCTCGTGTCGTCGCTGATCGCGCATGCGGCGCGGCACGCGGGCGACGTCGAGATCGTGTCGCGGCGCGTCGAGGGCGACATCCACCGCTATACCTATCGCGATTGCGAAACGCGTTCCAAACGGCTCGCGCAGGCGCTGATCCGCCTGGGCGTGGGCGTTGGCGACCGGGTTGGAACGCTCGCGTGGAACGGCTACCGACACGTCGAGGCGTATTACGGGATCAGCGGGTTGGGCGCCGTCTGCCATACGATCAACCCGCGCCTCTTTCCCGAGCAGATCGCGTACATCGTCAACCACGCCGACGATCGATACGTCCTCTTCGACCTGAATTTCGCGCCGCTCGTCGACCAGATCGCGCCGCAATGCCCGAACGTGAAAGGCTGGATCGCGATGACGGACGACGCGCATCTGCCGAAGGGCGCGACGCCTTATCTCTGCTACGAGACGCTCGTCGGCGCGCAAGACGGTGATTACGCGTGGCCGCTCCTCGACGAGCGGCAGGCGTCGTCGCTCTGCTACACGTCCGGCACGACGGGCCACCCGAAGGGCGCGCTCTATTCGCATCGCTCGATGGTGCTGCACGCGTACGGCGCGGCGCTGCCCGACGCGATGGCGCTGTCGTCGCGCGACGCGGCGCTGCCCGTCGTGCCGATGTTCCATGTCAACGCGTGGGGGCTGCCGTACACGGCGGCGCTCACGGGCGCGAAGCTCGTGCTGCCCGGCAAGGACCTCGACGGCAAATCGCTGTACGAGCTGATCGAAAACGAGCGCGTGACGTTCTCGGCGGGCGTGCCGACCGTCTGGCTCGGCCTGCTCGCGTATATGCGCGAGGCCGGCGTGCGCTTCTCGACGCTCGGCCGGACGGTGATCGGCGGCTCCGCGTGCCCGCCGTCGATGCTCGAGACGTTCGAGGATGTCTACGACGTGCGCGTGATCCACGCATGGGGGATGACCGAGCTGTCGCCGCTCGGCACGCTGTCGAAGCTCAACTGGGCGCAATCGCAGCGGCCCGTCGGCGAGCAGCGGCGGCTCCTCGAGAAACAGGGCCGGGTGATCTACGGGATCGACATGCGGATCGTCGGCGACGACGGTCGCGAACTGCCGTGGGACGGCGTCGCGTTCGGCGATTTGCAGGTGCGCGGCCCGTGGGTGATCGATCGCTATTTCGGGAGCGACGCGTCGCCGCTTGTCGACGGCTGGTTCCCGACGGGCGACGTCGCGACGATCGACACCGACGGCTTCCTGCAGATCACCGACCGCAGCAAGGACGTGATCAAGTCGGGCGGCGAGTGGATCAGCTCGATCGACATCGAGAACGTCGCGGTCGCGCACCCGGCCGTCGCCGAGGCCGCGTGCATCGCGTGCAGGCATCCGAAATGGACCGAGCGGCCGCTCCTCGTCATCGTCAAGCGCGCCGGCATGGACGTGACGCGCGACGAATTGCTCGCGTTCTATGACGGCAAGGTGGCGAAATGGTGGATTCCGGACGACGTCGTGTTCGTCGACGCGCTGCCGCACACCGCGACGGGCAAGCTGCAAAAACTCAAGCTGCGCGAGCAATTCCGGGACCACGTGCTGCCGACGGCGGTCGACGCGTAGGCGCGCAGCGCACCGCCCGCCGGACGTCCCGCGCGCACCGCCACGCACCGCGCGCCGCGCGGGCCGTCACTAAATTGAACGACCGTTCTTTTTTGTTGTATTCTGCCTCTGTTTCTCGGAAAACGGCGCATCGACCGCACGGCTTGCCCGCCGTTGGCGGACAATGACCGCATCACAAGCTGGCGCCGCCGCACCGGCCGCGCATACGCATGGAGGCAGGCAGATGGCAGTGGACTACACGACTCGCGACGGCGTGGCCGTCATCACGCTCAACAATCCGCCCGTCAACGGCCTCGGCCTGTCGACGCGGCTCGGCATCATGGAAGGGCTCGAGCGCGCGCAACGCGACCCGTCCGTCGCGGCGATCGTGCTCACGGGCGCGGGCCGCGCGTTCTCGGGCGGCGCGGACATCACCGAATTCAACACGCCGAAGGCGCTGCAGGAACCGACGCTGCACACCGTGATCGACGCGGTCGAGGCGAGCGGCAAGCCCGTCGTCATCGCGATCCACGGCGTCGCGATGGGCGGCGGCCTCGAGCTCGCGCTCGGCGCGCACTACCGCGTCGCGTCGCCCGGCGCGCAGATCGCGCTGCCGGAGGTGAAGCTCGGCCTGCTGCCCGGCGCGGGCGGCACGCAGCGCCTGCCGCGCGCGGTCGGCCTCGAGACCGCGCTGAACATGATCGTCTCCGGCGCGCCCGTGCCGTCCGAGCAGCTCGCCCAAAGCGGGCTGTTCGACGCGCTCGTCGAAGGCGACCTGCTCGATGCGGCCGTCGCGTTCGCGCGCAAGGCTGCTGCTGCGAGCGGCCCGCATCCGCGCGTGCGCGACCGCGAGATCGTCCACGAGAACGCGGCGGGCTTCATCCAGTTCGCGCGCAACAGCGCGAAGGCCGTCGCGCAGCATTATCCGGCGCCGCACAAGTGCATCGACGCGATCGAGGCGGGCGTGCTGCAAGGCTTCGACAAGGGGCTCGCGTTCGAGCGTGACTGCTTCGTCGCGCTCGTGCAGACGCCCGAGAGCCGCGCGCTGCGCCACGCGTTCTTCGGCGAGCGTGCGGCGAGCAAGATTCCCGACGTGCCGGCCGACACGCCCGCGCGCGAGATCAAGGCGGTCGCGGTGATCGGCGCGGGCACGATGGGCGGCGGGATCACGATGAACTTCCTGAACGCGGGGCTGCCCGTCACGCTGCTCGAGACGAAGCAGGAAGCGCTCGACCGCGGCGTGGCGACGATCCGCAGGAACTACGACGCGCAGGTGAAGAAGGGCAAGCTCACGCAGGAGAAGCTCGACGCGCGGATGGCGCTCATCCGCCCGACGCTCGCGTACGACGACCTGAAGGACGCCGATCTCGTGATCGAGGCGGTGTTCGAGGAGCTCGGCGTGAAGGAGCAGGTGTTCAGGCGGCTCGACGAAGTAGCGAAGCCGGGCGCGATCCTCGCGTCGAACACGTCGACGCTCGACGTGAACAAGATCGCTGCGTTCACGAAGCGGCCGCAGGACGTCGTCGGCATGCACTTCTTCAGCCCGGCGAACGTGATGAAGCTGCTCGAGGTGGTGCGCGGCGAGCGGACCGCGAAGGATGTGCTCGCGACCGTGATGCAGCTCGCGAAGAAGATCCGCAAGACGGCGGTCGTGTCCGGCGTGTGCGACGGCTTCATCGGCAACCGGATGGTCGAGCAGTACATCCGCCAGGCGCTCTTCATGCTCGAAGAGGGCGCGCTGCCCGCGCAGGTCGATCGCGCGATCGAGAAGTTCGGCTTCGCGATGGGGCCGTTCCGGATGAGCGATCTCGCCGGCAACGACATCGGCTGGGCGATCCGCAAGCGCCGCTACGTCGAGCAGCCGGATCTGCATTACTCGAAGATCGCCGATCGCCTGTGCGAGCAGGGCCGCTTCGGCCAGAAGACGGGCGCGGGCTGGTACGACTACGTGCCGGGCGAGCGCCACGCGAAGCCGTCGAAGCTCGTCGACGAGATGATCGTCGCGTATTCGAACGAGCGCGGGCTCGAGCGGCGCGAGATCGGCGACGACGAGATCGTCGAGCGGCTCGTCTACGCGCTCGTCAACGAAGGCGCGAAGATCCTCGAGGAGAAGATCGCGTCGAAGGCATCCGACATCGACATGGTGTATCTCACGGGCTACGGCTTTCCGCTCTGGCGCGGCGGGCCGATGCTGTACGCGGACACGGTCGGCCTCTACAACGTCGAGCGCGCGATGCGCGGCTACGCGGCGCGCGCGAACGGCGATGCGTGGCAGATCGCGCCGTCGATCGCCGAGCTCGCGAAAAGCGGGCGCGGTTTCAACGCGTGACGCGCGGCGGCGTCGCCCATTGACGGAGCACCACGATGCAGCGCACCGACGATGTCCTTCTCGTGATCGACGTGCAGAACGATTTCATGCCGGGCGGCGCGCTCGCGGTTGCGCACGGCGACGAAGTCGTGCCGGCGATCAACCGGCTCGCTGCACGCTTCGATTGCGTCGTGCTGACGCAGGACTGGCACCCGCGCGATCACGTGTCGTTCGCGGCGAACCATCCGGGCCGCGCGCCGTTCTCGACGATCGCGCTGCCGTACGGCGAGCAGGTGCTGTGGCCCGCGCACTGCGTGCAACGCACGCAAGGCGCGGCGCTGCACGCCGATCTCGACATCCCGCACGCGCGGGCCGTGATCCGCAAGGGGCACGACGCGTCGGTCGACAGCTACTCGGCGTTCGTCGAAGCCGACCGCAGCACGCCGACGGGTCTTGCCGGCTATCTGCGCGAGCTCGGCGTCAAGCGCGTGTGGTGCTGCGGGCTCGCGACCGACTATTGCGTCGCGTGGTCCGCGCTCGACGCGCGCGCCGCGGGATTCGACGCCGCCGTGATCGAGGACGCGTGCCGCGCGATCGATCTCGACGGCTCGCTCGCGCGCGCATGGGCGTCGCTCGCGGCGGCGGGCGTCGCGCGCGTGCGGGCGGCCGACGTCCATCCCGGCGTCAATCCGTAGCCGCCGTCATTCATTTCATCGCCTATCGATCCACAGAATTCAGATTCAGAATCAGGAGACTCGGATGACCGAAGCCGTAATCGTATCGACCGCCCGCACCGGGCTTGCGAAATCCTGGCGCGGCGCGTTCAACATGACGCACGGCGCGACGCTCGGCGGCCACGTGGTCGCGGCCGCCGTCGAGCGCGCGAAGCTCGATCCCGCGCGCGTCGAGGACGTGCTGATCGGCTGCGCGAACCCGGAAGGCGCGACGGGCGCGAACATCGCGCGGCAGATCGCGCTGCGCGCGGGGCTGCCCGTCAGCGTGCCGGGGATGACCGTCAACCGCTTCTGCTCGTCGGGATTGCAGACGATCGCGCTCGCCGCGCAGCGCGTGATCGCGGGCGAGGGCGACGTGTTCGTCGCGGGCGGCGTCGAATCGATCTCGTGCGTGCAGAACGAGATGAACCGGCACATGCTGCGCGAGGGCTGGCTCGACGCGCACAAGCCGGAGATCTACTGGACGATGCTGCAGACGGCCGAGAACGTCGCGAAGCGCTACGGCATCCCGAAGGAGCGTCAGGACGAATACGGCGTGAATTCGCAGCTTCGCGCGGCGGCCGCGCAGGCGGCGGGGCGCTTCGACGCGGAGATCGTGCCGATCACCGTGCGCGCGGGCGTTGCCGACAAGGCGACGGGCCGCCTCTACACGAAGGAGGTCACGCTCGCCGCCGACGAGGGCGTTCGGCCCGACACGACGCTCGAAGGCGTCGCGAAGATCCGCGCGGCGTTGCCGGGCGGCGTGATCACCGCGGGCAACGCGAGCCAGTTCTCGGATGGCGCGGCTGCGTGCGTCGTGATGAACGCGAAGCTTGCGGAGCGCGAGGGCCTCGCGCCGCTCGGCATCTTCCGCGGCTTCGCGGTGGCGGGCTGCGAGCCGGACGAGATGGGCATCGGGCCCGTCTATGCGGTGCCGAAGCTCCTGAAGCAGGCGGGGCTCAAGGTAGCCGACATCGATCTGTGGGAGCTGAACGAGGCGTTCGCGGTGCAGGTGCTCTATTGCCGCGATACGCTCGGGATTCCCGACGATCGGCTGAACGTGGACGGCGGCGCGATCGCGGTCGGCCATCCGTATGGCGTGTCGGGCGCGCGGCTCACTGGCCATGCGCTGATCGAGGGCAAGCGGCGCGGCGCGAAGTACGTCGTCGTGACGATGTGCATCGGCGGCGGGCAAGGCGCGGCGGGGTTGTTCGAAGTGGTTTGACGGCGGCGTCGCGCCGATCGGGCGCGGCGGGTCCCTGCTGTCGCGCCGGCGCCGCATCGCGCGATGCGGCGCCCGCCGGCCCGGCACGCCGATCAAGCGGATTGCGGCTCGGCGGACCCTAGTATTTCGGCGGTTTTTTCACGAGGGGCGACTGTATGCCGGCAAGCTTGCGGTCGATCGTCCCGTCTTTGATGCCTTCCAACTGAAGCGCGCGCTGCAACGGCGACGCGGGCGTGACAGGCTTCGCTTTATTGTGCCGAGGCGCGACACCGATCCTCTTGCCGAGATGGTAGATGCCGGAAAGCGTGCGTGCTTCCCATGCCGGATACTTGCCGTTCGAGACCCAGTCCCGCGTCAGAAAATAGTGTTCGACACAGGCCATGATTTCGTCGTCCTTGTCGACGAGATTGCCGGGCAGATTCGGCGGCGGCGAAATGCCGCCAAATCCGGCGTTTCGCACCAGGTACAGATCGTGTGCAATCCGTTCGGACCGTTCGGTGGCGGACGTGACGCCCAAAACGGTCGAGTAGTGGCGATCCCAGCGCCTGATGAGCGTCCTGACTGTCGATTCCTTGGGGAACACTTTGCGCTCCTTGGATTCAGGTGGAGCATGCGCAGACCAACCGCCGACGTCGCATCGCTCCCGTCTCCGATGTATCCGGGCATCATTCGAGTGCCGGGCGGCGGCGTCTTCCTTCGACAGGATTCGACGTTCCGCGGGAATCGGCATCCGGGGGCCCGATCGCGCGGCGATGCGCGCCGTCGGCGTTCGACGCGGCTATCGTCAGGCAAAAAGCAGTATAGGACGCGCGGCGCGATTAGCCAGCGTCCTGTCGGCCGCACAAGGCGGCGTCATGCCGGGCGACGCACGCCGATCTGTCGCGCGTTTCGCGGCCGCCCGCGCGCTACCGCTTCGCCGGGCTTCGCGCCAGAACCATCGGAATCGATAAGTTTGGTAGGCTTGCTGTCTGTCTCGGCCCGGCCGATGTCGGCGGCGATTTCGGGCGGCGCGGGCAAACGGCGGATGTCGCCGGACGTCCGGACCGCTGAACCGCGAACGCCGACGGCTCCGGCGAGGCGGAATTGACGAACGACTGCGAAGAACCACGGACATCATGATCAGACACATCGTAAGCTGGAAACTCAAGGAATCGGCCGAAGGCGCGACGCGCGCGCAGAACGCGCAGAAGCTTAAGGAAAAGCTCGAAGCGTGCCGCGGCATCGTGCCGGGGCTGCTCCATCTCGAAGTCGGGCTCGCGACGCCCGGCCTCGAGGCGACCTGCGACGTCGTGCTCGTCGCCGATTTCGCGGACAAGGCCTCGCTCGACGCATACCAGGTACATCCGGTGCACGAGGAGGTGAAGAAGTTCGTCGGCGCGGTGCGCGAGAGCCGCGAGTGCATCGACTACCTCGTCGACGACGTGCGATGAGCGCCGGCTCCGCCACGGCCGGCCGCGAGCCGGCGATCGAAAGCCCGTTCGTCGACGCGCTCGGCGTGCGGCTCGTATCCGCGAAGGACGGCGCGAGCGAGATCGTGCTGCCGCTCGTCGAGCAGCACATGAACACGTGGAACATCGCGCACGGCGGCGTCACGATGACGCTCGCCGACGTCGCGCTCGCGATGGCCGCGCGCAGCCTGACCGACGACGGCGTCGGCGTCGTCACGGTCGAGATGAAGGTGAACTTCATGCAGCCGGGGCGCGGCGAGTTGCGAGCGTACGGCCGCGTGCTGCACCGCTCGACGACGATGGCGTACTGCGAAGGCGAGGTCCGCGACAGCGCGGGCAACTTCGTCGCGAAGGCGCTCGGCACGTTCAAGTACATGAAGCGGCTCGCGGTCGGCCGCGACATCGCGCGGCAGCGCACCCGCACCGATCCGGGCGCGCATCCCGGCCCGAGCGACGCGTGATGCAATCGGGCGGCCCCGCCTGTCGGCGGGGCCGTTTGCCGTCGGCGCGGCCGCGCGCGGCGATGGACAGGCGGACAAGGAGGCAGGAGATGTCACAGGTCAACCGGCGGGTGCTGCTCGTTTCGCGCCCCGAACGCGAGGCGAGCGTCGAGAACTTCAAGCTCGTCGAGACGCCGCTCGCGCCGCTCGCCGACGGCGAGGTGCGCGTGCGCAATCATTTCCTGTCGATCGATCCGTACATGCGCGGGCGGATGAATGCGGGGAGGTCGTACGCCGAGCCGCAGCCGCTCGGCGAGGTGATGGGCGGCGGCACCGCGGGCGAGGTCGTCGAATCGCGCAACCCGGCGTTCGCGGTCGGCGACAAGGTGGTCGGCGCGTATGGCTGGCAGGAGTACGGCACGTCGACGGGCAAGGAACTGCGCAAGGTCGACACGACGCACGTGCCGCTGTCCGCGTATCTCGGGCCCGTCGGCATGCCCGGCGTGACCGCGTGGTACGGGCTGAACCGGATCATCCGGCCGCGCGCGGGCGAGACGGTCGTCATCAGCGCGGCGAGCGGCGCGGTCGGCAGCGTCGTCGGGCAGCTCGCGAAGCTCGCGGGCTGCCGCGCGGTCGGCATCGCGGGCGGCGCGGACAAGTGCCGCTACGTCGTCGACACGCTCGGCTTCGACGCGTGCGTCGACTACAAGGCCGGTCGGCTCGCCGACGATCTCGCGGCCGCCGCGCCGAACGGCGTCGACGGCTATTTCGAGAACGTTGGCGGTGCGGTGCTCGACGCGACGCTCGCGCGGATGAACCCGTTCGGCCGAGTCGCGATGTGCGGGATGATCGCCGTGTACGACGGCGCGCCGGCGCCGCTCGCGAACCCGGCGCTGATTCTGCGCGAGCGGCTGCTCGTGCAGGGCTTCATCGTGTCCGAGCACTTCGACGTGTGGCCCGAGGCGCTCGCGCAGCTCGCGGCGCTCGTCGCGCAGAAGAAGCTGCATTATCGGGAGACGATCGCGCAGGGCATCGAGCGCGCGCCCGACGCGCTGCTCGGGCTGCTGAAGGGGCGCAATTTCGGCAAGCAGCTCGTCGCGCTCGTCTGACACGCCGTGGCATCATACGGCGCTCTGAGTCCCCGGGCTTTTTCGCCGGCGCGCTCGCGCCGCTCGCCCGCCGTTTGCCTTGCCGTTTGCCTTTGACGATGCCGCTGAACCCGAAGATCGCGCAGGTGCTCGACATGATCGAGCGCGCAAAACGTCCCGATTATCACGAACAGACGCCCGCGCAGGCGCGCGCGGCGTACGAGAAGAGCGCGCCGATCCTCGACGTCGCGCCCGCGCCGATGTTTTCGGTCGAAGACCTGCGCGTGCCGTCGCGCGACGGCGGCGCGTTCGGCGCGCGGCTCTATCTGCCCGTCGAGCCGAGCCTGGCCGAGCCGCTGCCCGCGCTCGTCTACTATCACGGCGGCGGCTTCACGGTCGGCAGCGTGAACACGCACGACGCGCTGTGCCGGATGTTCGCGCGCGACGCGCGTTGCGCGGTGCTGTCGGTCGATTACCGGCTCGCGCCGGAGCACAGGTTTCCGACTGCGGTCGGCGACGCGGAGGACGCGCTCGTGTGGCTGCACGCGCACGCGTCGCGTTTCGGGATCGATCCGGCGCGGCTCGCGGTCGGCGGCGACAGCGCGGGCGGCACGCTCGCGACGGTGTGCGCGGTGCTCGCGCGCGACCGCGGGATCGCGCTCGCGTTGCAACTGCTGATCTATCCGGGCACCACGGGGCATCAGCAGACCGAATCGCACGCGCGGCTCGCGAAGGGCTATCTGCTGTCGGCGGACACGATCCAGTGGTTTTTCGAGCATTACGTGCGCGACGCGTCGGATCGCGACGACTGGCGCTTCGCGCCGCTCGACGGCACGCGCGGCGCGCCGTCGTTCGAGCGCGTCGCGCCCGCGTGGATCGCGACGGCGGAGTACGATCCATTGGCCGACGAGGGCGACGCGTATGCGGACAAGCTGCGTGCGGCGGGCAACCGGGTGACGCTCGTCGCATACGCGGGAATGATTCATGAGTTCTTCAAGATGGGCGGTTTCGTGCCGGAAGTGCGGCTCGCGCATGCGGACGCGGCGGGCGCGCTGCGCGCGGCGTTCGAAGGCGATTGAGCGCGAACGCGCGGGCGATTCGGCGCGGCGCGGAATCCGCGAGACGGGACGTGCGTCATGGGTCGGAGGGAATGCCGCGCCGCGTGTAGCGGCTCATCGCGGCTTGCGCGGCCGCCCGGACGGCGGGATTGGCCAATCGGCCGATTGCCGGGGCATTTCATTCGGCAGACGATACGGATATGAAGCGGGCCGATGAAGCGGGGCAACGAGGCGCGCCTATCATGCGGAGCCGTTTCCGGCGGCGGACACGAGCGGCATGCGCGGCACGGGCGGCCGGCGAAGGCCGGATGATCGGCGCGCGAATGCGGTGCGCCGCACCCGGCCCGGCGAGAACCGGCTGACGAGGATTCGACACATGGAAAGCATCGAAATCGAAACAGGCGACTGGTCGCGCCTTGGCGGCGATGCGTCGCGGATCCGCGACGCGGTGTTCGTGCGCGAGCAGCGCATTCCGGCCGAGCTCGACCTCGACGACGACGATCCGCACGCGCGGCACGCCGTCGCGTATCTGGTCGGCGGGACGGCGGGCGCGCGGCGCGCGGTCGCGACCGGGCGGCTCTTGCCGACGGGCGCGATCGGCCGGGTGTCGGTGCTCGCCGACGTGCGTGGCCGCGGCGTCGGCTCGCGGCTTCTGGACGCGCTTCTCGCCGAAGCGCGGGCGCGCGGCGACGCGCTCGTGCGGCTCTATGCGCAGCAGCGCGCGGTCGCGTTCTATTTGCGGATCGGCTTCCGGATTGTCGGTGAGCCGTTCATCGAGGCGGGCGTGCAGCATGTCGAGATGGCGCGCGAGCCGTGAGCGGGGCGGGACTGGGCGGGCTCGCATCCCGATCCGCCGCCGGCGCGATCACCGCCGCGCGACGCCGCTCCCGTCGACATCGAACGTGTACGCGCGCTCGAACGCGCCCGGCCGCACGATCCGGTGCGAGCCGTCGTCGTCGCAGCGCTCCTTCATGTCGAACCTGAGCCGTCCCTCGACGTCGCGCGCGACCCGCAGCACGGTCGTGCCGCGTGATCCGTACTCGGGCGTCTCGATGAACGCCGCGGACAGCGCGCGCTCGCGCTCGATCGGAATGCCCGTGTGCGGCAGCGCGTCGGCGGCGGCCTCGCGAGTGTCGCGCATCATCTCGATCAGCGCGTCGAGCGGCGCCGCCGCGTCGTCGGTGAGCAGCGCGCCGAGCGCGCTGCGCTTGCCGACGAGCTTCGGCCACGGCGTGTCGAGCCGCGCGTTCGACAGCCCGTGCATGCCGGGCGCGACGGACACGGGCGCATCGGGCGCGGGCCGCGCGTCGTCCGGCCGGTTGCAGTACCACGCGAGCTCGCCGCGCGCGACGTCGCCCGCGAGCAGCGTGAAGCCGTTGTAGAACACGGCCTTCTCGGCCACGTTCGCGAGATAGTCGAGCGGCGCGACGTTCTCGCCCGTGAGGAATCCGGACACGAGCTTGCCGCGCGTCGGCGCGCCCGCGCGTATGTCGAACGGCGCTCGGTAGTTGGTGAGCGCGGCGAAGCGGCCGTCGCGCGCGACGCCGAGCCATGTGCCGCCGCCTTCGAGATCGCGGCCCGCGAGCACGTGCGGCGCGTCGCTCCACCACGCGAGCGGCGCGCTCGTGCGGCGGAAGAATTCGTCGCGGTTCGCGGCAAGTGTCAGCACCGGGCCGTGCGTGGCGTCGGGCTGCCAATCGAATACGATCAGGCACATCGGGCGATATCCTCGCTGGGTGAGGCCGGCGCGCCGCGGCGCGTGCGCTCCGGCGGCGCGGCTGTCAGGCTTCGGCGGGCAGCGCGTAGGGAAGCGGCAGGAACGCGAGCGTCGGACCGTTCGCGGACGCCAGGTGGACCGACCCGTTCCCGAGCGCGGCGAGCTTGATCTCGACGAGCGCGTCGACGCCGCCTTCGGGCGCCGCCGCCGCGTTCACGATCATCCCGCACGGCTGACCGGGGTCGTCCGAATGATAGAGCTCGACGCCTGCACGTGCGGCGTCAGTGTCGGCCGCGACGTGCGCGAGCGCCGTGCGGCGCTTGATCGTGCCCCGATACTGGCTGCGCGCGACGACTTCCTGCCCCGGATAGCAGCCCTTGCGGAAGTTGACGCCGCCGATCACGTCGAAATTGACCATCTGCGGGACGAATTGCTCGACGGCGGGCTGCGTGATGCGCGGCTCGCCCGCGCGCACGTCGAGCCAATCCCAGACGGCGGCCGACACGCGCGGCAGCGCGTTCTCGAGCGCGGGCAGGCGCGCGTCGAGCTCGGCGCGCGTGGCGATCCACAGGTGGCGCGCGCGCCCGGCCGCGTCGGGCAGCCGCACGAGCGCGCCGGCGGGCGCGTCGACTTTCGTGTGGACGCCGTCCGGCAGCGCATCGAAGATGCCCGACAGCGCGGTGCGCACGTCGCCCGCGAAGCCGACCGCGACGAGCGTGCCGCTCGCGTCGGCGAGCTTCGCCTTCGCGCGCAGCACGAACATCGACAGGCGCTTTTGCACCGCGGGCTGTACGTCCTTCGATACGAGCAGGCGCACGTCGTGGCCGGCGCGCCACGCGAGGAACGACGCGAGCAGGCGCCCCTTCGGCGAGCAGTAGCCGGCGAGGCGCGCGCTCGCGGCGTCGAGATGCTCGATGTCGTTCGTCAGTTGGCTGTGCAGGAACGTTGCGGCGTCGGGGCCCGTCACGTCGACGATGCCGAACTGTTCGAGCACCGCGAACGCGCCGCGCTCGAGCACGGCGGCGAAATCGCCGGCGCCCGGACGGGGCAGTGTCGGCGGCGCGGTGGGGGCGTCGGCCGGTGCGGCCGGAGAGGCGATCGGTGTGCTCATGGAATGAGGGAACAGTCAATCCTGACTTTGGCAGAGGCGAGCAAGTATTATATGGGTCTTACCTGATTCACGTTCCGCATGTCCCTACTGAAGAAGTGCGCCGCGCTCGCGGCGCTCGCCGTCGTATTGCTGGGCGCCGCGTGCGCGGGCGGAGCCTATTACTGGGCCACCCGGCCGATCGCGCTCGCCGCGCCCACCCTCGACGTCACGATCAAGCCCCGCAGCAGCGTGCGCAGCGTCGCGCAGCAGCTCGTGCACGGCGGCGTGAGCGTCGAGCCGCGCCTCTTTGTCGCGATGACGCGCGTGCTGTTCCTGTCGAGCCGGCTCAAATCCGGCAACTACGAGTTCAAGACGGGCGTGACCCCTTACGACGTGCTGCAGAAGGTCGCGCGCGGGGACGTCAACGAATACGTCGTCACCGTGATCGAAGGCTGGACGTTCAGGCGCATGCGCGCGGAGCTCGACGCGAATGCGGCGCTCACGCATTCGAGCGCGGGGATGAGCGACGCGGCGCTGTTGCGCGCGATCGGCGCGCCCGACGAAGCCGTCGCGCGCGGCACCGGCGAGGGGCTGTTCTTTCCGGACACCTACCTGTTCGACAAGGGCACGAGCGACCTGAACGTCTATCGGCGCGCGTACAGGCTGATGCAGACGCGCCTTGCCGACGCGTGGACCGCGCGCCGGCCCGGCCTGCCGTTCAAGACGCCTTACGAGGCGCTGACAGTCGCGTCGCTCGTCGAGAAGGAGACGGGGCACGCGGCCGATCGCGCGTTCGTGTCGGGCGTGTTCGCGAACCGCCTGCGGGCCGGGATGCCGCTGCAGACCGATCCTTCGGTGATCTACGGAATGGGCGACGCATACGCGGGGCGGCTGCGCAAGCGCGATCTGCAGACCGACACTCCGTACAATACCTACACGCGCCGCGGGCTGCCCCCGACGCCGATCGCGCTGCCGGGCGAGGCGGCGCTCTATGCCGCGGTGAACCCCGCGGCGACGTCCGCGTTCTATTTCGTCTCGAAGGGCGACGGCACGAGCGTCTTTTCGGACACGCTCGGGGATCACAACAAGGCCGTGGACAAATACATACGAGGTCAATGAATGGCGCGTGGCAAATTCATCACGTTCGAAGGGATCGACGGCGCGGGCAAGACCACGCATCTGCAGTGGTTCTGCGACCGGCTCCAGGAAAGGCTCGGGCCGGCCGGCCGGCACGTCGTCGTCACCCGCGAGCCGGGCGGCACGCAGCTCGGCGAGACGCTGCGCGAGATTCTCCTCAACCAGCCGATGGACCTCGAGACCGAGGCGCTGCTGATGTTCGCCGGCCGGCGCGAGCATCTCGCGCTCGTGATCGAGCCCGCGCTCGCGCGCGGCGACTGGGTCGTGTCGGACCGCTTCACCGATGCGACGTTCGCCTACCAGGGCGGCGGGCGCGGGCTGCCGCGCGACAAGCTCGAGGCGCTCGAGCGCTGGGTGCAGGGCGGCTTCCAGCCGGATCTGACGGTGCTGTTCGACGTGCAGCCGCAGGTGGCGAGCGCGCGGCGCGGCGCCGCGCGGATGCCGGACAAGTTCGAGAGCGAATCGGACGCGTTCTTCGCGCGCACCCGCGCCGAATACCTGCGCCGCGCGCAGGAGGCGCCGCATCGGTTCGTGATCGTCGATTCGAGCGAGCCGATTCCCCAGATCCGCAAGCAGCTCGAAGGCGTGCTCGCCGCGCTGTGACGAAAGGAAGACGCGAACGATGATCTATCCGTGGCAGACCGACGACTGGACCCGCCTGCAGGCGCTGCGCGCGCATTGGCCGCACGCGCTGCTGCTGTACGGCCAGGCGGGAATCGGCAAGCTCGCCTTCGCGCAGCATCTCGCGAAGGGCTTCTTGTGCGAGACGCCGCGCGAGAACGGCGAGCCGTGCGGCGCGTGCGCCGCGTGCACGTGGTTCGAGCAGGGCAATCATCCCGATTACCGGATCGTCGTGCCCGAGGCGCTCGCGGCCGAGCTGCCGGGCGCGGCCGACGAGCCGAAGGCCGCCGACGCCGACGAAGGCGGCAAGAAAACCAGGACCCCGAGCAAGGAGATCAAGATCGAGCAGGTGCGCGGGCTCGTCGACTTCTGCGGGATCGCGTCGCATCGCGGCGGCGCGCGTGTCGTCGTGCTGTATCCGGCCGAGGCGCTCAACGTCGCGGCTGCGAACGCGCTGCTGAAGACGCTCGAGGAGCCGCCTTCGGGCGTCGTGTTCCTGCTCGTGTCCGCGCGCATCGACCGGCTGCTGCCGACGATCGTGAGCCGCTGCCGGCAGTGGCCGATGACGGTGCCCGCGCCCGACACGGCCGCCGCGTGGCTCGCCGCGCAGAACGTGGCGGACGCGAACGCGCTCCTCGCCGAGGCGGGCGGCGCGCCGCTCGCCGCGCTCGCGCTCGCGAGCGACGAGAACCGGCCGCTGCGCGACTGGGCGCTCGCGCAGCTCGCGGCGGGCGCCGCGTGCGATCCGTTCGCGTGCGGCGAGACGCTGCAGAAGCTGCCCGTGCCCGTCGTGCTCGGCTGGCTGCAGCGCTGGCTGTACGACTTGCTTGCCGAACGCGCGGCGGGCGCGCCGCGCTATTTCCCCGCGCAGCGCGCGGCGCTCGCGCGCTGCGCGGCGGCTGTCGACGCGAACGCGTTCGCGCGCTTCCTGAAGACGGTCACGCGGCAGCGCGCGGTGGAAAACCATCCGCTCAGCGCGCGCCTCGTGTTCGAAGAGCTGTTTCTCGGCTATCGGGAACTGTTCGCGTCGTCCTGACCGACCGTTTCGTCCAACCGTTTCGCCCATCGGATCGCATTCATGACCCAGCTTGCCTACCGCGACGCCACACCCGCCGATCTGCCGGCGATCGTCGCGATCTACAATTCGACGGTCGCGTCGCGCCGCGTGACGGCCGACACCGAGCCCGTGACGGTCGACAGCCGCCGCGCGTGGTTCGACGCGCACAATCCGCATGCGCGGCCGCTGTGGGTCATCGAGGAAGCGGGGCGGGTGGTCGCCTGGCTGAGCTTCTCCGATTTCTACGGCCGTCCCGCATACGGCCACACGGCGGAGATCAGCATCTATCTCGACGAGGCTGCGCGCGGCCACGGGCTCGGCAGCCGGCTGCTCGACGCGGCGCTCGCGAAGGCGCCCGCGCTCGGCGTGCACACGGCGCTCGGCTTCATCTTCGGGCACAACGAGCCGAGCCTGCGGCTCTTCGCGCGCTACGGCTTCGCGACCTGGGGCATGCTGCCGCGCGTCGCGGTGCTCGACGGCGTCGAGCGCGATCTCGTGATCGTCGGCAGGCGGCTCGCCGACGCCTAAGCGCGCACGGCGCGGCGAGCGGGCGCGTCGGTCCGCCGGCGCCGGCACGCGCAGCGCAGCAAGGAATTCAACATGTTCGTCGATTCACACTGTCACATCAATTTCGAAGGGCTCGCCGACCGGCTGCCGCAGGTGCTGGACAACATGCGCGAGCACGGCGTCACGCACGCGCTCTGCGTATCGGTCGATCTCGAGACGCTGCCCGCCGTGCTCGCGATCGCACGCGATCACGACAACGTTTTCGCGTCGGTCGGCGTGCATCCGGACCACGAGGACGCGAAGGAGCCGACGGTGGCCGAGCTCGTCGAGCTCGCCGCGCATCCGAAGGTGGTCGCGATCGGCGAGACGGGCCTCGACTACTACCGGCTCGAAGGCCGCTCGATCGCCGACATGGAGTGGCAGCGCGAGCGCTTTCGCACGCACATCCGCGCGGCGCACGCGACGGGCAAGCCGCTCATCGTCCATACGCGCGCGTCGTCGGAGGATACGCTGCGGATCATGGCCGAGGAGCGCGCGAGCGCGCCGGGCGGCGTGATGCACTGCTTCACTGAGCCCTGGCCCGTTGCCGAGGCCGCGCTCGCGCAGGGCTTCCACATCTCGCTGTCGGGCATCGTCACGTTCAAGAGCGCGACCGACGTGCAGGACGTCGCGCGGCGCGTGCCGCTCGACCGGCTGCTGATCGAGACCGATTCGCCATACCTTGCGCCCGTGCCGTATCGCGGCAAGCCGAATGAACCTGCGTACGTGAGCCATGTCGGACGCTTTATCGCGGCGCAACGCGGGATGACCGACGAGGCGCTCGGCGCCGCGACGTCGCAAAACTTTTTCCGGCTGTTCAAGATCGCCCGCACGGGCGGCGCCAGCCCAGTCAACCAGGGGTAGGAGCTGAAAAAAATGAAGTCGATCAAGCACTTGTCGAAACAACGCACGATGGGCGCCGTGCTGCGCACGCTCGCGGTCGCGGGCGGGCTCGGTGCGCTCGCGGCGGCGTCCGCGCACGCGGAGTCGCTCGACGGGATCGTGAAGGCCGTCAAGTTCGACGACATCAAGGACATCTCGAAGCAACTGAAGAACGGCCTCGACCCGAACACGATCGCGCCGAACGGCGATCCGCTCCTCGTGATCGCCGCGCGCGAGAAGTCCGACCAGGTCGCCGCCGCGCTCGCGGCCGCGCCGAACGCCGATCTCGACAAGGAAGACAAGGCGGGCGAGAACGCGCTGATGCTGGCCGCGCTGAACGGCGATCTGCAGCTCGCGAAGCTGCTCGTCGACAAGGGCGCCGAAGTGAGCAAGAAGGGCTGGTCGCCACTCCATTACGCGGCGACGAACGGCAACGACGAGGTCGTCAAGTATCTGATCGACAAGTCCGCATACATCGACGCCGCGTCGCCGAACGGCACGACGCCGCTGATGATGGCCGCGCGCGGCAACCACGGCTCGACCGTCACGCTGCTGCTCGACCAGGGCGCCGACCCCGCGCTGAAGAACCAGCTCGGCATCACCGCGCTCGACTTCGCGAAGCACTACAACGCGCCGGACGCGACCGCGATCCTGTCGAAGCGCACGGTGCGCATCGGCGATGCGCCGGCGCCGAACGCACAAAAGAGTGCAAAATAAGGGTTTTCGGCGCGGCGGCCTGCCGCGCCTTTCGAAGTATCGGCGGTTTCGCCTTCTGACATAAGGAAGATTCATGTTGCGGGCTATGTTTTGCGCCGCCGCGTTCGCCGTGCCGCTGACGGCGGCCGCCTTCACGGCCGGCGACCTCGACAAGCTGTGCGCGAAGACCGACGTCAAGTCGCGGGCGTCGTGCGCGGCGTACATCGAGGGCGCGGCGGACGGCGTCTACAACACGATCGACGCGATCGGCGGCACCACGGGGCCGCGCGTCGGCCAGTACTTCTGCCTGCCGCCCGACATCAAGGCGCAGCAGATGACCGATGCGGTGCGCAAGTACATCGCGGAGAATCCGAAGCTCGCCGACTACAACGCGAGCACGGCAGTGTCGCTCGGGCTCGGCAAGGCGTTTCCCTGCCGCGGCTATTGATCCGGGCCGGCCGCCGCCCCGGCGCGGGGGCGCGTTCCCCGCGAACCTGACGGAGACACGGCGCGCATGTTGACGATCGACGACTTGTGGCGCATCGCCGATGCGCCGCTTCATACCTGGCTCGGCACGCTTGTCGTGTCGGCGCTCGTCTTGCTCGCGGTCGCGGGCATGCACCGCGTCGGCGCGCGCATCGTCGTGCCGATCGCCCGGCCTTATCCGTTCATGAGCGTGATCGTGTCGTATGTCGACCGGCCGTCGCTCGCGCTGCTGTCGTTCCTCGCGCTCGAATTCCTGTGGCTGCAGGTCGACGAATCGCTGCCGCACGCGGGCGGGCTGCGCACGCTCGCCGCGGTCGGCACGATCGCGGCGCTCACGTGGCTGTTGATGCGCCTGGCCGCCGCGGTCGGCGACGCGATCATCCGCGCGCATCCGCTCGATACGCCGGACAACCTCGAGGCGCGCCGCATCCACACGCAGACGCGCGTGCTCGCGCGGACCGTGATGGTGCTGATCGTGATCATCGGCACGGGCGCGGCGCTGATGACGTTCCCGAACGTGCGGCAGGTCGGCGCGAGCCTGCTCGCGTCGGCGGGCGTCGCGGGCCTCGTCGCCGGTATCGCCGCGCGGCCGGTGCTCGGCAACCTGATCGCGGGGCTGCAGATCGCGCTGTCGCAGCCGATCCGGCTCGACGACGTCGTCATCATCCAGGGCGAGTGGGGGCGCATCGAGGAGATCACGGGCACTTACGTGTCGGTGCGCTTATGGGATCAGCGCCGGCTCGTCGTGCCGCTGCAGTGGTTCATCGAGAATCCGTTCCAGAACTGGACGCGCAGCAGCGCCGAGCTGATCGGCACCGTGTTCCTGTATGTCGACTATCGGCTGCCGCTCGAGCCGCTGCGCGCGGAGCTCGCGCGGATCGTCGCGGGCGCGCCCGAATGGGACGGCCGCGTGCAGGTGCTGCAGGTGACGGACGCGACCGAGCGCTCGATGCAGGTGCGCGCGCTCGTCAGCGCGCGCGATTCGTCGCTGGCGTGGGATTTGCGCTGCCGCGTGCGCGAAGGGCTCATCGCGTTCATCAATGCGCATTATCCGCATTGCCTGCCGCGCGAGCGCACCGAATGGACGACGCCCGATGCGCTCGCGCACGAGTCGCGTCCGGGCGAACGCGCGCCCGAGCCGGCCGCGAGCACTGCGGCGTTCACCGCCGCGGACCCGACGACGTCGGAGACCGGTGTGCCGCGCGCGCCGCATTGAGCGCGGCGCGCCGCGCCGGGCCGTGCGTCGCGCCGGCTTGAGGCCCGGTTGGCGCACGCTTCGCTCGATGACCGCCTCGTTCGTCGCCGATTCGCCTGATTCGCCCGATTCGCCCGATTCGCCTGATTCGCCTGATTCGCCTGATTCGCCTGATTCGCCGACTCGATCCACCGATTTCCGACAACCCGTTTCCCGATGCCGCCACTCACCGCACTCGCCATCGCCAATTACCGCTCGCTGCGCGATCTCATCGTGCCGCTCGCGACGCTCAACGTGATCACCGGGCCGAACGGCAGCGGCAAGTCGAGCCTGTATCGCGCGCTGCGCCTGCTCGCGGATACCGCGCAAGGCCGCGTGATTCCGTCGCTCGCGCGCGAGGGCGGGCTGCCGTCGACGCTCTGGGCGGGCCCCGAGCGCTTCTCGCGCGGGATGCTGGCGGGCGAGGTGCCGGTGACGGGCACGGTGCGCAACGAGCCCGTGAGCCTGAAGCTCGGCTTCGCATGCGAGGATTTCGGCTACGCGATCGATCTCGGGCTGCCGCCGCTCAACAGCGAGACCGAGTTCGGGCTCGATCCGGTCGTCAAGCGCGAGTGCATCTGGAGCGGACCGCTGCCGCGGCCGTCGACGCTGCTCGTCGACCGGCGCGGCGCGCAATTGCGCACGCGCGGCGAAACGGGCGAGTGGCAGACCGTGCCGCAGCCGATCGCGAGCTTCGACAGCATGATGACCGAGTTCTCGGACCCGCGCGGTGCGCCGGAGATGATCGCGGTGCGTGAGCGAATCCGCTCGTGGCGCTTCTACGATCATTTCCGCACCGACGCGCTTGCGCCCGCGCGGCTTGCGCAAGTCGGCACGCACACGCCGGTGCTGTCCGACGACGGCGGCGATCTGGCGGCCGCGCTGCAGACGATCTACGAGATCGGCGACGCCGACGCGCTCGACGCGGCGATCGGCGACGCATTCCCCGGCGCGCGGCTCGAGATCGACAATCCGGGCAAGTGCGGCCGCTTCGAGGTGCTGATGCGCCAGCCGGGCCTGCTGCGGCCGCTGCGCGCGGCCGAGCTGTCGGACGGCACGCTGCGCTACCTGCTGCTCGTCGCGGCGCTGCTGACGCCGCGTCCGCCCGCGCTCCTCGTGCTGAACGAGCCGGAGACGAGCCTGCACCCGGACCTGCTGCCCGCGCTCGGCCGGCTGATCGCGCAGGCGGCCGAGCGTTCGCAGGTGATCGTCGTGTCGCACGCGGCGCGGCTCGTCGCGTCGCTCGAACGCGAGCCGGACAGCCATTCGATCGTGCTCGAAAAGGAACTGGGCGCGACGCGGATCGTCGATGCGGACGCGCTCGAACTGCCGGCGTGGAAGTGGCCGGCGCGGTGAAGGCGGTTCGATCAGGCGCTCGGCAGGAGCGGAAAGACAAGCGCGGAAAGGCAAGCGCGGCCCGACGCGGCGGGCGGGGCTGCAAACATGCGGCTCCCCCGAATGTATCCCGTCTGTAACAAGCCCCAAAAAATGCAATCGGTCCGCTGGCGCGCGCGCCGATCGCTAATAATGGCAATTTGCGGGCGTCGCCCGACGCCGGTCCGCTGGCCGGCCGCCACTGGAGATCGTACCCATGAGAATTGCGCAGATCGCTCCGTTGACTGAATCGGTGCCGCCGAAGCTCTACGGCGGCACCGAGCGCGTCGTGTCGTACATCACCGAGGCGCTCGTCGATCTGGGGCATGACGTGACGCTGTTCGCGAGCGGCGACTCGATCACGCGCGCGAAGCTCGACGCGGTATGGCCGCGCGCGCTGCGGCTCGATTCGTCGATCCGCGACCGGATCGCGCCGCACATGCTGCTGATGGAGACCGTCGCGCGCCGCGCGCGGGACTTCGATGTGCTCCATTTCCACATGGACTACTACTCATTCTCGATCTTCAAGCGGCAGGACACGCCGTTCGTGACGACGCTGCACGGCCGCCTCGATCTGCCCGAGCAGCAGCCCGTGTTCGACACGTTCGACACCGCGCCCGTGATCTCGATCTCGAACGCGCAGCGCCACCCGATGCCGCAGGCGAAATGGCTGACGACCGTCTATCACGGGCTGCCGGAGACGCTCTACACGCCGCAGCCCGTCGAGCAGTCGTATCTCGCGTTCCTCGGCCGGATCTCGCCGGAAAAGCGCGTCGACACGGCGATCCGGATCGCGCAGCGCTGCGGGATGCGCATTCGCATCGCGGCGAAAGTCGATGCGGCGGACGAAGAGTATTTCGAGCGCGAGATCAAGCCGCTCTTTGCGCTGCCGCACGTCGAATACATCGGCGAGATCGCCGATCACGAGAAGGCGGCGTTCCTGTCGGGCGCGCACGCGTTGCTGTTTCCGATCGACTGGCCCGAGCCGTTCGGCCTCGTGATGATCGAGGCGATGGCGTGCGGCACGCCCGTCATCGCGTTCAATCGCGGCGCGGTGCCGGAGGTGATCGACGAGGGCGTGTCGGGCTTCATCGTCGAGGACGAGATCGGCGCCGCCGCGGCGGTGAACCGGCTGCACACGCTGTCGCGTGAGCGGGTGCGTGCGCGCTTCGAGGAGCGCTTCACGTCACGCCGGATGGCGCAGCAATACGTCGAGGTCTATCAATCGCTGATTCGCGCGCAGAAGCGCTCGCGCTTCAAGGTGATCGATTCGGCGTCTTGAGCGAACGGCGAGGGCGGCGGCGCGCGGTGCGTGGTCACGCCCGCGCATTGCCGCCGCGCACGCGGATCGTGCGAGCGTCAGCCGGCTGACGCATTGCGATGACGCATGAAAAAACGGCGATGCGCTTTTACGCGCATCGCCGTTTTCGCGTCGGCCGCCGCTCGCCCTCGGCGCGTCGGCCGCCCGCGCGGGCGTCAGATCTTCAGCTTCGTGACCTTCGTGCCGCTGATCGACACGTCGCCCATCAGGCCGGCGTTCGTCAGCACGATCACTTCGACGGGCGCGGTCGCCGTCGTCGTGTCGATCGCGCCGTTCGCGCCCATCTTCACGAGCGCGACCGATGCGTCGGCGCCCGCCGCCCAGCCTTCGGAGTTGCGGAATTTGTCGAGCGCATCCTGCGTCATGAACAGGAACACGATCGCCTTCGACTGCGCGCCCGCCTGCAGGCCCACCGACAGCGACGACGTGTTGTAGTAGCCGAGCGTCGCGCCGCCGACGCGCAGCGCGCCGTTGCCGGTCTGGCCGCCGATGATGAGGCCCGCCTGGATCACGTCCGGGAACACGAGCACGCCGCGCGACTTCGCGACGAGTTCACGCGAGCCGGGCACCGTCGAGTACAGGCGCGACAGCGTCGCGTCGACGCTCGCATCGATGGCTTGACGCTTCGACGCGTTGGTCGCGGCATTGGCGGGCTTGTCCGGCGTCGTCGTGCAACCGGCGAGCGCCAGGCTGCCCACGACGAGCGCGGCGGCGGCTTTCAACACGAGATTGCGTTTGTGCATCGTTTTTCTCCATCAAGTGTAGATCAGCGTGATTCCCGCGAACGGGCGTGTCACGCGGGACTTTATAACACAGCGAAACGCCTTGCCTTGCCGCTGTAAGGTGAAAGACGGTCAAATCGGCGTGTTTCATTGTGCGGCGGCGCGCGCGCATGCACGTTGTCGCGGGCCAAGGTTCGTGTCGGTGGGCGATTCGCGCGCCGCGCGTCACGCATGATTTTGCGCGCGGCGCCAGCCGTCAGTGATGCGAAACGGGAGGTTCGATGGGCGGCTTGATGGGCGGACGCCGCAGCGCGCGGCGCACGAGGCCGATCACGACGCCGCACGCGAACAGGAACGCGGCGGGGACGATCCAGTAGCCGACGAACGCGTGCCACAGGTAGCTCGCGAGCGTGCGCTTGCGCACCGCGAATTCGTCGCGCGCCTCCTGCTGGCGGCGCGCGTTCGCCGCGAGCACGTCGGCAGGGCAGCCCGCCGCGCGCGCTTCGTCCGGCTCGCCGCGGCAGACCTTCGCCGCGCCCGCCGCGCGCTGCGCGTCGGTGAGCTCCCAGGTCGACAGCGCGAGCTTGAGGTCGGCGCGGTTATAGGCCATTTCCTCGCGGATCTCCCGCACGGCGACGATCGCGACGGGCACGGCCCAGAACACGATGACGATCAGCCAGCGCCGGAACCAGCGGTTTTGTCTCCATGCCATCCCGTGCCTCCGTTTGATGCGCGGTGCGCATCTGTCATGAGGGCGGCCCGATGGCGCTTCGTTTTGGTGGTGAGGGCCGCGCTGCAGCCATCATAGAAGAAATTGCGGCCAAACGCCGCAGCCGGCCGCGCGCATGCATGCGCCGCAAAAGAAAATGCCGCGCCCGTCGAAACGGTGCGCGGCATCGTGCCGATTCGCCGGAAGCGTCAGGCGGCGGGCTTCGCCGACAGGCAGTCCTTCATGAATGCCTTGCGATCGTTGCCCGTCTTGCCGGCGGCTTGCGTGTTGCAGGCCTTCATCTTTTCCTGCTGCGACATCTTCTTCGCCGGCTTCGCCGACAGACAGTCCTTCATGAACGCCTTGCGCTCGTCGCCCGTCTTGCCGGCGGCCTGCGCGTTGCATGCCTTCATCTTGTCCTGCTGGCTGTTTGCGGCGAATGCAGGCGTTGCCAGCACGCCGCCGACGAGCAGCGCGGCCATCAGCGATCGGATCTTCATTGGACACTCCCGGTGGGTGAATTGCATCTTGTTCGATAAGCGACGAATCGCGCGGCTGCGCGGATCGCGGTTTGCATTATGGCAAATCGGCGCCGAAACGACAAAATACTCGGGAAAACGAGCGGTGCGCTAATTTTCGCGTGACGCGCGCGCAACGGCCGGGCGCGCCCGAAATGCTTTCGCAAGGCTGCAAACGCCGGCGCCGCAGGCGTTTCGGGCGGCCGCCGCATGCGAATGCCGCGTGCTGTCGCCGAGGCGCGCCGCCGGGCGTCGTCACGGATTTTGTCTATTTCGGGATAACGCGGACCGGTGCGGCGCACGCGGTCTCGCGCGTCGCGCGTGCATTGCGCGGGAGTGCGAACGGTCGCCGCGCGCGCCCGCCCACTCGGGGAAACTCCGTCCTTGCCGAAGGGCGGCCGGCTGCCGTTACAATCGCGGCCATGAACGCACCGACATCTTCCCATCCCCTCCACGTTTCGAACCCGGCGCCGCGCGCGCTGCCGCGCATCGCCGTCCTCGCGACGGGCGGCACGATCGCCGGCGCTGCCCCCGACGCCGCGCAGACGGCCGGCTATCAGGCGGGCGCGCTCGGCGTCGACAGGCTGCTCGCCGCCGTGCCCGCGCTCGCGCAGATCGCGACGATCGAGGCCGAGCAGATTGCGAGCATCGACAGCAAGGACCTGTCGCCCGCGCTGTGGACGACGCTCGTCGAGCGGATCAATGCGCTTGCCGCGCGCGATGCGATCGACGGCATCGTGGTCACGCACGGCACCGACACGCTCGAAGAAACCGCGTACCTGCTGCATCTGACCGTGAAGACCGCGAAGCCCGTCGTGATGACGGCGGCGATGCGCCCGGCGACCGCGCTGTCGTCCGACGGCCCGCTGAACCTGCTGAACGCGGTGGCCGTCGCGGGCAGCGCGGCGGCGCGCGGGCAGGGCGTGCTCGTCGCGTTCAACAACCGGATTCACAGCGCGCGAGATGTCTTGAAGACGAGCACGTACGCGGTCGACGCGTTTCATTCGCCGGAGCTCGGCGCGCTCGGCTGGGTGCAGGACGGCCGCATCGAGTTCGCGCGCCGCGCGACGCGCCCGCATACGCTCGACTCGCGCTTCGCGACCGGCGCCGCCTGGCCGCAGGTCGACGTCGTCGCGAGCTATGCGGGCGCATCGCGCGTGATCGTCGACGCATGCGTCGCGGCGGGCGCGCGCGGGCTCGTCGTCGCGGGCACGGGCAACGGCTCGATCCACGCGACGCTGCAGACGGCGCTCGCCGAGGCGGCGGCGAAGGGCGTCGCGATCGTGCGCGCGTCACGCGTCGGCTCGGGGCACGTGATGCGCAATGGCGCGGCGAACGACGATGCGCTCGGCTTCGTGAGCGCAGGCTCGCTCAATCCGTACAAGGCGCGCGTGCTGCTGATGCTCGCGCTCGCGGCGGGCATGGCCGACGTGCGCGAATTGCAGCAGGTGTTCGATACGTATTGACCGGCGCGCGCCGGCATCGCGCACGGCGCGCAAGAAAAAAGCGGACTCGCAGGTCCGCTTTTTTCATGATGTCCGCTGCGCGCGCGTCGTTCAGGACTGCGGCGGAATCACGAGCTTCTGGCCCGGATAGATCTTGTCCGGGCTCGACAGCATCGGGCGGTTCGCCTGGAAGATCACGTCGTTCTTCGAGCCGTCGCGGTAGTACTTCTCGGCGATCTTCCACAGGTTGTCGCCGGAGACGACGTCGTGATATTGCACTTGCGGATCGTCCGGCTGCAGGTCGTCGTCGTTGACGCCCGCGACGCCTTGCACGTTGCCTGCCGCCACTTTGACCTTGGCCTTGGTGTCGAGATCCGCGACGCTGCCCGTGAGCGTGACGGTGCGCGACGTGCCGTCGAACGCAACCGTCAGGTTCGACGTGTCGAGGCCCTGTGCGGAGATGTAGTTCTTGATCGCATCGGCGGCCGTCTGGTTCGCGGCGGCCGGATCGGCCGCGGCTTGCTCGTCGCTCTTGCCGAGCAGTTTTTCACCCGCTTCCTTGATGAACGAAAGAAGACCCATCGCAACACTCCTTCAGGTGATTGACAAAAATGCGCCGTGAAGTCGCGAGAAGCGCCCGGGTGATGCGACGCTTCTCGAAAGGCGTCGCGAAAGTGTAGGCGTTCACGTTGCAAATTGCATGAAAAATCGCTTCGTCGAACGTAAAGAAATGTAATACGCGCCGCGACGAATCCGACAGACGGACACCCGACGACGACGTCTGACCGACCAAGGCTTCCCCGTCGGCGCCGGGTGCCGCTGCGGACCCACCTGCCGCTCTCAGCCGAAAGCGGCTTCGTTTGCCTGCCGCGCGCACGATGCGCGCGGCGAGGCGCCCCATCGACGATGCGTCGCGCACGCATCGCATTCGATTGCGTCGAATGTCACGTCGACGACTCGTTGTTGTGTTAAGCCTTGATGCGGTGGCGAAGGCGCGCAGCATCGCGGCGTTGCGATTCGCCGCGCCACGCCGCCGCGTTCGCTCACGCGACCTTCTTGCCGCTTTGCGGCTCGCCGATCTCGACGTTCGACATGATCTCGAGCGCGCGCACGATCGCCGAGTGATCCCACGCGCCGCCGCCGTTCGCCGCGCACACGCTGAAGAGCTGCTGCGCGCTCGCCGTGTGCGGCAGCGCGATGTTCATCCGGCGCGCGCCGTCGAGCGCGAGGTTCAGGTCCTTGCGATGCAGGTCGATCCGAAAGCCCGGCTCGAACGTGCGCTTCGTCATTCGCTCGCCGTGCAGCTCGAGAATCCGCGACGACGCGAAGCCGCCCATCAGCGCGCGCCGCACGCGCTCCGGATCCGCGCCGGAGCGCGCGGCAAAGAGGAGCGCCTCCGCGACCGCCTCGATGTTCAGCGCGACGATGATCTGGTTCGCGACCTTGCAGGTCTGGCCCGCGCCGTTCTCGCCGATCAGCGAGACGTTCTTGCCCATCCGCTCGAAGAGCGGCTTCGCGCGCTCGAACGCGCGCTGCGGGCCGCCGACCATGATCGTAAGCGTCGCGTCGCGCGCGCCGACTTCGCCGCCCGATACGGGCGCGTCGAGATAGTCACAGCCGAGCGAGTTGATCTCCTTCGCGAACTCGCGCGTGTCGAGCGGCGAGATCGAGCTCATGTCGATCACGAGCTTGCCGGCCGAGAGGCCCTTCGCGACGCCGTCGTCGGCGAACAGCACGTTTCGCACGTCGGGCGTGTCGGGCACCATCGAGATCACGATGTCCGACGCCTGCGCGATGGCCGTCGAATTCGCGACGACCCGTGTCTGCTCGCGCAGGTCGGCAGGCACCGGATACGCGCCGTTCACGACGAGGCGGTGGCCGCCCTCGAGCAGGTTGCGCGCCATATGCGCGCCCATGATGCCGAGGCCGATGAAGCCGATCGTTGCCATTGCAGTGTCTCCTGTGAGTGCGTTGATTTCGAATCCGAAACGGGTGAATAGGGACGTGTGCGCGCCGGATCACGCGCCGCTGCGCGCGCGCGGCGCGTCGGCGCGCGCGATCTGCCGCAGCCAGCCGAGGCCTTCGGCCGTCGTCGTGCGCGGCTTGTATTCGCAGCCGACGTAGCCGTCGTAGCCGAGTTCGTCGAGCAGATCGAACAGGTACGCATAATGGATCTCGCCCGTGCCGGGCTCGTGGCGGCCAGGGTTGTCCGCGAGCTGGATGTGCGCGATCGCGCCGAGGTGCTTGCGCAGCGTCGCCGCGAGCTCGCCTTCCATCCGCTGCATGTGATAGATGTCGTACTGCAGGAACAGATTGTCGGCGCCGACCGCGCGGATCACGTCGAGCGCTTCGGCGGAGCGGTTCAGCGCGAAGCCCGGGATGTCGTACGAATTGCACGGCTCGACGAGCAGGCGAATGCCCGCCTGCTTCAATTCGGCCGCGGCGAAGCGCAGGTTCCCGACGATCGTCGCGAGCGCCGTGTCGCGCTCGACGCTCGCGGGCGCAATGCCGACGAGGCAGTTCAGTTGCGGCACCTGCAGCGCGCGCGCATAGTCGATCGCGCGGCCCACGCCGTCCTGGAATTCGCCGATGCGATCGGGCAGGCACGCGATGCCGCGCTCGCCCCGATCCCAGTTGCCCGCGGGCAGGTTGTGCAGCACGAGGCGCAGGCGATTCGCGTCGAGCCGCTCGGCGAGCTCGTCCTTCGCGTACGGATACGGAAACAGGAACTCGACGGCGGTGAAGCCCGCGTCGGCCGCCGCCTCGAAGCGGTCGAGAAACGGGACTTCGTTGAACAGCATCGTCAGATTGGCTGCGAATTTCGGCATGTCGGTCGTCTCACGGGGCGGTCAGTGGTGCAAGTCAAGTGTGGCGAACTGATCAGCCATGCTGATCAATCAATCAATCGAGCTGGCAAGCGAAGCGCGTCAGTCGAGCAGCGAGATCGCGGTCGGCGCGTGCTCGGCCTTGTCCGCGAGATCCTCGAACTCGTTGATCGCATCGATCTCGGCGCCCATCGAGACGTTCGTCACGCGCTCGAGAATCACCTCGACGATGACGGGCACGCTGAACTCGGCCGTCATCTGCCGCGCACGCTCGAGCGCGGGCGCGATCTCCTCGGGCTTGAACACGCGCAGCGCCTTGCAGCCGAGCCCTTCGGCGACGGCGACGTGATCGACGCCATAGCCGTTCACCTCGGGCGCGTTGATGTTGTCGAACGCGAGTTGCACGCAGTAGTCCATGTCGAACGCGCGCTGCGCCTGGCGAATCAGGCCGAGATAGGCGTTGTTGACGACGACGTGCACATAAGGCAGCTTGAACTGCGCGCCGACCGCGAGCTCCTCGATCATGAACTGGAAGTCGTAGTCGCCGGACAGCGCGACGATCGGGCGCTGCGGATCGGCCGCGCGCACGCCGAGCGCGGCGGGAATCGTCCAGCCGAGCGGGCCCGCCTGGCCGCAGTTGATCCAGTTGCGCGCCTTGAACACGTGCAGGAACTGCGCGGCCGCGATCTGCGACAGCCCGATCGTGCTCACGTAGCACGTATCGCGGCCGAACGCCTTGTTCATCTCTTCGTACACGCGCTGCGGCTTCACGGGCACGTTGTCGAAATGCGTCTTGCGCTGCAGCGTGCGCTTGCGCTGCTGGCAGTCGGCGACCCACGCGCCGCGGTTCTTCAGCTTGCCCGCGGCCTTCCATTCGCGCGCGATCTCGACGAACAGCTCGAGCGCCGCCTTCGCATCCGACACGATCCCGAGATCGGGGCCGAACACGCGGCCGATCTGCGTCGGTTCGATGTCGACATGCACGAACTTGCGGCCCTTCGTGTAGACCTCGATGCTGCCCGTGTGGCGGTTCGCCCAGCGGTTGCCGATGCCGAGCACGAAGTCGGACGCGAGCAGCGTCGCGTTGCCGTAGCGGTGCGATGTCTGCAGGCCGACCATGCCCGCCATCAGCGGATGGTCGTCGGGAATCACACCCCACGACATCAGCGTCGGAATCACCGGCACGCGGAGCGTTTCCGCAAATTCGACGAGCAGGTGCTCGGCGGCCGCGTTGATCACGCCGCCGCCGGATACGATGAGCGGGCGCTCGGCGTCGTTCAGCATCGCGAGCGCGGCCTCGATCTGCGCGCGCGTCGCGCGCGGCTTGTAGACGGGCAGCGGCTCGTAGGTCGCGATGTCGAATTCGATCTCGGCGAGCTGCACGTCGATCGGCAGGTCGATCAGCACGGGGCCGGGGCGGCCCGAACGCATCAGGTGGAACGCCTGCTGGAACACGCGCGGCACGAGCGCGGGCTCGCGCACCGTGACGGCCCATTTCGTGACGGGCTTCGCGATCGATTCGATGTCGACCGCCTGGAAATCTTCCTTGTAGAGCCGCGCGCGCGGCGCCTGGCCGGTGATCGCGAGGATCGGGATCGAGTCGGCCGATGCCGAGTAGAGGCCCGTGATCATGTCGGTGCCGGCCGGGCCCGACGTGCCGATGCACACGCCGATGTTGCCGGGCGCGGCCCGCGTGTAGCCTTCCGCCATGTGCGACGCGCCTTCGACGTGCCGCGCGAGCACGTGTCCGATCGCGCCCGAGCGGCGCAGCGCCGAATACAGCGGGTTGATCGCGGCGCCCGGCACGCCGAACGCGGTCTGCACGCCTTCCTTCTCGAGCACGAGCACGGCTGCGTCGACGGCTCTCATCCTGGCCATGAAATGTCTCCTTGTTCGATGCGAATCGCGGGTATCGCTGGTGTCGAGGACACTTTAGGGATGCAGGAAAGGTTTGATAAGATCAGCTCGAGTCGCTTATTCCGAGACTAAAAGTATCGAATGCCGGGCGCGCGCGGTGGCGCCGGGCAGGGAGGAGACAGCGGATGGACCGGTTCAAGCAGATCGAAACCTTCGTGCGGGTGGCCGACGCGGGCAGCCTCGCGGCGGCCGCGCTCGAGGAGGGCGTGTCGCCCGTCGTGCTCGGGCGGCGCATCGACGCGCTCGAGAAGCGCCTCGGCGTGAAGCTGATGTACCGGTCGA
The DNA here is from genome assembly GCF_001636105.1 of Burkholderia sp. MSMB1589WGS. Classification (NCBI taxonomy): domain Bacteria; kingdom Pseudomonadati; phylum Pseudomonadota; class Betaproteobacteria; order Burkholderiales; family Burkholderiaceae; genus Burkholderia; species Burkholderia sp. MSMB1589WGS. The sequence continues at coordinate 336,843 of NZ_LNJT01000007.1, read as the reverse complement.
CGCGGCGGCTCGTCGTGAGCGAAGACGGCGCCGCGTTCCTCGAGCGCTGCCGCGGGCTCCTCACCGAATGGGCGCAGGCGGAGAACGAGGTTGTCGCGGGGCGCCGCGCGGTGGGCGGGCACCTGATCGTGTCGGCGCCCGCCGCGTTCGGGCGCAAGCACGTCGCGCCGCTCGCGCCCGCGTTCATCGCCGACAAGCCCGACTTGCAGATGTCGTTCAACCTGACCGACCGCGTCGTCGATCTCGTGCGCGAGGGCTATGACCTGTCGATCAGGATTGGCGGCGCGGTCGATCCGAACTTCGTCGCGGTGAAGCTCGCGTCGAACCGGCGCGTCGTGTGCGGCACGCCCGAGTATTTCCGGCGGCACGGCCGGCCGACGACGCTCGACGATCTCGCCGAGCACAACTGTCTCGCGTTCAATCTGCAGGGCGGCCAGAACCGCGGCTGGTACTTCCGGCGCAACGGCAAGCTCGTGACGATGCGCGTATCGGGCACGCTCGACTGCAACGACGGCGAGCTCCTGCACCGCTGGGTGTCGGAAGGGCTCGGGCTCGGCTGGCGCTCGACGTGGGAGATTGCGCAGCAGCTCGCGCGCGGCGAGCTCGCGACGGTGCTCGACGAGTACGCGCTGCCCGATTACGACATCCTCGCCGTCTATCCGCAGCAGCGCTACGTGCCCGCGCGCGTGCGCTATTTCATCGATTATCTGCGCGACGTGTATGCGCGGCCGGGGTATTGGGAAGGCGCCGCGTGAGCGCGCCGGGCGCCGCTCGGTTAGCCGGCGGGCCTTCGCGCTACCCGACGACGAGCACGCCGTTCATCGTCTCGTGCCCGGAGCCGCAGAAGATGTCGCACAGGAACTGGACCGTGCCCGGATCGCCCGCCTGCGCGGCAAGATGGACGACCGCGCCCGGCGGCACGTCCGCACGCACGCCGTACTGCGGGATCGAAAAGCCCATCACGGTGTCCTGCGCGGTCAGCTCGAACACGACCGATTCGTGCGGCGCAAGCGCGATCCGGTCCGGCGTGAACACGAAGCGCCGTGCGTGAACCTTGATCACGCGCGGCGGTGCCGCACGCGTGCGCGACGTGTGAACGCCCGCGAGCGCGGCGAGCGCCGCGCCGCCCGCGGCGAAGAGCCAGCGGCGGCGCGACGCGGACAATGCAGTCGCGCGAGCCCGGCCGCGAAGCGCACGCGGATCGAAGAAAAAATGGCGCATCGCGTTCTCCTCAGGCAGCCGGTTGCGTCTGCTTCGCGCCGACGGGCATCTCGGTGAGCACCGGCGCGCGCGCCGCGTCGCCGACGCGCACCTCGCGCCAGCCGAGCCCGCGATAGGGCGCCGCGGCGTCCCACGGCACCGGCAGGCGCTTGTCCTGCGAGCCGGGCGCGGGCAGCGGGAACATCAGCGAGCGCGCCGCGTGATGCGCGATGTGGCCCGTCATTGCGTGGTGCTCCTGGTGGATGTGCCCGTAGAACACAGTGACGTTCGGATAAGGCATCAGCACGTCGACGACCTTCGCGCCGTCGCGCGTCGCCCAGTCCCATTGCGGCGCGAGATCGAAGAGCGGGCGGTGCGTGAACACGACGATGCGCGCGTCCTTCGGCTGCCGCGCGAGATCCTGCGCGAGCCATTCGATCTGCGCGTCGCCGACGCGGCCGGCCGGGTCCGACACGTTGTCGACGACGACGAAGTGCACGCCCTTGTGATCGAACGCGTAGTGCGTGTCGCCGAAGATCTCGCGGTACGCGGCGCCCGCGTCGAGACTCGCGTCGTGCTCGCCCGGCATCAGATGCAGCGGCTTCGCGTTCAGTTGCGCGACGATCGACTGGAACTGCCGCAGCCGCGCGCGGCGCTCGGCCGGGTCGTCGGTCGTGTGCGTGAGGTCGCCCGTGAACATCACGAAGTCGGGCGCGACGGGCAGCGCGTTGACGGCATCGATCGTCTTCGGCAGCGTGCCGCGCGCGTCCGGGTTGATCGCGGGGCCGGTGAAGCCCCAGTGCGCGTCGGAGAGCTGGACGAAGAAGAAATCGGCGCCGGCGTTCGCGGCGAAACTCCAGCCGGGCAGCGCGGACGCGAACGCGACGCCGCCGCCGCACGCGGCCAGGCGCAGGAAATCGCGCCGTTTCAGGGATCGGGAGGAGTTCGGCATGGGGGCGCCTTCGCAAGTGACGGTTCGTGCATGCAATACCGCCGCGGCGGCGCGGATATTCCCGGCTTATTTTTCGCCGCCGTGCGCGGATCGCGGGAATAAACTGGATCGATGAGCGGTAAGCATCGTTGACGGCGTGCGCCGCCTCGGGCGGCGTGCGCCGGACGCGAGCGGCCGGCGGGCGGCCGCGCATCCCCGGGAGGCGACGTGGGTCAATTCGGCCGGATGGTCGACGAACGTGACGCGGGCGACGAGGACAGCAAGGATGGGGCGGGCGGCAGGCGCGCGGCGGCCGACGCGGCGGCGCGCGGCGAGCGTTTTCGCACGCTCGCGCTGCCGCATCTGGATGCCGCATACAACCTCGCGCGCTGGCTGTGCGGCAATGCGAGCGACGCGGAGGACGTCGTGCAGGACGCGTGCATGCGCGCGTTCCGCTTTCTCGATTCGTGCCGCGGCGACAACGCGCGGCCGTGGCTGCTGACGATTGTGCGCCACACGTGGTACACCGAATGGCGGCGGCGGGCGAGCGCGCACGAGGTGGCCGCGACCGACGCGCTCGACGCCGCCGATTCGCCGGACGATTGGCATCCGGCGGCCGAAGATCCGCTCGCGCTGCTGATGCGCAGCGAGGACGTGCAACGCGTGAACGCCGCGCTCGCGAAGCTGCCGCCCGAGTACCGCGAGGTGCTCGTGCTGCGTGAAATGGAAGACTTGAGCTATCGCGAGATCGCTGCGATCGCCGACGTGCCCGTCGGCACCGTGATGTCGCGGCTCGCGCGGGCGCGGCGGCGGCTTGCCGCGTTGCTCGGCGGAGCGCGCGACGTGACGGCGCCCGCGTCGCGTGCGGCTCGCGCGCCGGCGCGTTCGGACGATCGCGCGGCGGAGGGCGAGCGCGGCGCGCCGCCGGCCGGAACCGCATCGGAGGCCATCGATGGACTGTAACGAAGCGCGTGCGCTGCTCGGCGCGGACGTCGACCGCGAGCTTTCCGCCCCCGACGCGTGGCGGATCGAGCGGCACGTCGACGGTTGCGGCGCGTGCCGTGCCGAGCGGGAGCGGCTCGTCGCGCTCGGCCGGGCGGTGCGGCGGGCGCAATATCATCGCGCGCCGCATGCGCTGCGCGAGCGCGTCGTCGCGCAATTGGCGGGGGCGGAGGTGCCGGTGGCGGAGGTGCCGGTGGCGGATGCGTCGGTCGCCGAGACGCCGGCCCCGGTCATGTCGGACCGCGGCGGGCGGGAAGGACGGACCGCCGAGATCCCGGCTGCCGAGGTGCCGGCGCGGCACGTTCCGCCCGCCGATGCGCCGGCGCCGGGCGGTGACGGCCCGCCTGCGTCGCGGGCGAGGCGCTGGTTCGCGCGGCCGGGCTCGCACGACAGGCCCGCCGGGCAGGTCGCCGGGCAGATGGCCGGCGGGCCGCGGCCGCGCGCCGCAGCGCTGCCTGGCCTCGGCTGGGGCGTCGCGCTGGCGATCGCGTTCGCCGCGGCGGCGGGCCTCGTGCTCGATGCGCGCCGCGCGGCGACGGAGCGCGTCGTCGACGAAATCGTCGCGAGCCACGTGCGGGCCGGCCTGTCGTCGCGCGACATCGACGTGGTTTCGAGCGATCGCCACACGGTCAAGCCGTGGTTCAACGGGCGCCTCGACTACGCGCCGCCCGTCGTCGACCTGAGTGCGAGCGGCTTCGCGCTCGCGGGCGGCCGGCTCGACTATGTCGGGCAGCGGCGCGTCGCGGTGCTCGTCTATCGCTACCGGCAGCATGTGATCGACGTCTACGTGCAGCCGGCGGGCGAGCGCGGCGCGGCGCGTTACGCGACCGTGTCGCAGGGCTATGCGCTCGACCGCTGGGACGCGGCGGGCATGACGTGGTGGGCGGTGACGGACGCGGAGCCGTCCGCGCTCGCGGCGTTCAGGGCGGCGTTGATCGCGCGCGTCGCGGCGCCGCGGAGCCAATGATCCGAGGGGCAGGATGCGACCCCGTCATGGCCCAGCCCAGCCAAGCCAAGCCGGCCCGGAACCGAACGGGCCAGCGACCGTTGCACGCGCCCAGCCAATGAGCGTGCCGCCCGGCGCCGCCCGCGAAGTCCCCAAGTCGTTGAAAACACGGCCGAAACACGCGGCGAAACGCTGATCAGCCTTGCGCGCGACCCATATCCGGGTTAAACTTTCCGGCTTCTCACTTGCCACACCGGTTCAGACGCCCGGGTGGCTTCTATCCATAAGGAGTGTGTAATGCGTCATTACGAAATCGTCTTCATCGTGCACCCCGATCAGAGCGAGCAAGTGCCCGCGATGATCGAGCGCTACAAGTCCACGATCACGTCGCACGGTGGCCAGATCCACCGCGTCGAAGACTGGGGCCGCCGCCAACTGGCCTACATGATCGAGAAACTCGCGAAGGCTCACTACGTCTGCATGAACATCGAGTGCGACCAGGCGACGCTCGACGAACTCGAACACGCGTTCAAGTTCAACGACGCCGTGCTGCGCCACCTCATCGTCAAGATGAAGAAGGCCGAAACCGGCCCGTCGCCGATGATGAAGGAAGTTCAGCGCGAAGAAGCCAAGAAGGCGGCTGCAGCTCAGCCGACCGAAGCGCAGGCTTAACGCACCAAGCCATCAGGGAAGGAGCGCGTCGCCTCCGTGAACAGGCTGCAATTGACGGCGAGCGTCGTCGAGCGTGAACCGGTGCGGTACACCCCCGCCGGCGTTCCGATCGCAAGCGCCACGTTGCAGCATCGCACGGAAGTCGTCGAAGCAGGCATCGCCCGGCAGGTCGAATTGACGATCCCGGCCGTGGCGGCAGGCGAGGCGAGCGGCAAGCTGGAAGCATGCGAGATGGGCGTCGAGACGCTCTTCACCGGTTTCCTGGCGAAAAAGCACCGCAACGCGAGAACCCTGGTGTTTCACATCACAGCATTGCAGGACATTGGAAAGGACTGAACATGGCCCGCCCCACTGGTAAGAAATTCGACAAGCGTCGTCAGCAACAAAACCCGCTCTTCAAGCGCAAGAAGTTCTGCCGCTTCACGGCAGCCGGCGTCGAGCAGATCGACTACAAGGATACGGAAACGCTGAAGGACTTCATCGGCGAGAACGGCAAGATCACGCCGGCGCGTCTGACGGGCACGAAGGCCCACTATCAGCGCCAGCTCGATACGGCGATCAAGCGCGCGCGTTTCCTCGCGCTGCTGCCGTACACCGATCAGCACAAGGCGTAATCAGGCGACGCAATAAGGAGAATTCGAATGCAAATCATTCTGTTGGAAAAAGTCGCCAATCTGGGCAATCTCGGCGATATCGTCAAGGTCAAGGACGGTTACGCCCGCAACTTCCTGATCCCGAACCGCAAGGCACGCCGCGCGACGAAGGACGCGATCGCTGAATTCGAAGTGCGCCGCGCCGAGCTCGAGAAGGTCGCCGCTGAAAAGCTGGCAGCTTCGCAGGCAGTCGGCGAGAAGCTGACGGGCCAGACGTTCGAAATCACGCAGAAGTCGGGCGTCGACGGCCGTCTGTTCGGCTCGGTCACGAACGGCGACGTCGCGGAACTGCTGAAGAAGGCGGGCTACGAAGTCGAGAAGGCGCAAGTGCGCATGCCGGAAGGCCCGCTGAAGATGATCGGCGAGCACGGCGTGCAGGTCGCGCTGCACACCGACGTCGTCGTCGACGTCACGATCAACGTGATCGGCGACCACGCGTAAGCGACATGCAGTCTTTGCGGGCGGCCCACGCCGCCCGACATGAAGGGCAGGGGCCCGGGCAACCGGTTCCTGCCTTTTTTCGTTTCTCGGCGTTGCCGACGCCGGGTGGCGAAGCCGCGCCCATTTCGCGATAATCCGAAGCCATGAACGCGCCGAAAGACCCCCAAATCGAATCGCTGAAAGTCCCGCCGCACTCGATCGAGGCCGAGCAGTCCGTGCTCGGCGGCCTGTTGCTCGACAACGGCGCCTGGGACCGGATCGCCGACTTCCTGTCGCAGAGCGATTTCTACCGGTACGACCATCGCATCATCTTCGAGCACATCGGCCGGCTCATCGCGGCGACGCGCCCCGCCGACGTCGTCACCGTCTATGAGGCGCTCACGACGTCCGGCAAGGCCGAGGACGTGGGCGGGCTCGCGTATCTGAACGCGCTCGCGCAGAACACGCCGAGCGCGGCGAACATCCGCCGCTATGCGGAGATCGTCCGCGATCGCGCGGTGCTGCGCCGGCTCGTGTCGGTCGCCGACGAAATCTCGGCCGATGCGTTCAATCCGCAGGGCAAGGAAGTCCGCCAACTGCTCGACGAGGCCGAATCGAAGGTGTTCTCGATCGCCGAGGACGGCGCGCGCGGCACGCAGGGCTTCCTCGAGATCGGGCCGCTCCTCACGCAGGTCGTCGAGCGGATCGACACCCTTTACCACACCGCGAATCCGAGCGACGTGACGGGCACGCCGACGGGCTTCGTCGATCTCGACCGGATGACCTCCGGCATGCACGGCGGCGAGCTGATCATCGTCGCGGGCCGCCCGTCGATGGGCAAGACGGCGTTTTCGATGAACATCGGCGAATACGTCGCCGTCGAGTACGGATTGCCCGTCGCGGTGTTCTCGATGGAAATGCCGGGCACGCAGCTCGTGATGCGGATGCTCGGCTCGGTCGGCCGGCTCGACCAGCACAGAATGCGCACCGGGCGCCTGACCGACGAGGATTGGCCGAAGCTCACGCACGCGGTGCAGAAAATGAGCGAGGCGCAGCTCTTCATCGACGAGACGGGCGGCCTGAACCCGATGGAGCTGCGTTCGCGCGCGCGGCGTCTCGCGCGCCAGTGCGGCAAGCTCGGGCTCATCATCGTCGATTACCTGCAACTGATGACGGGCTCGTCGCAGGGCGAGAACCGCGCGACCGAGATTTCGGAAATCTCGCGCTCGCTGAAGAGCCTCGCGAAGGAGCTCGACGTGCCGGTGATCGCGCTGTCGCAGCTCAATCGCGGCCTCGAGCAGCGGCCGAACAAGCGGCCGGTGATGTCGGATCTGCGGGAATCAGGCGCAATCGAGCAGGATGCGGACGTGATTCTGTTCATCTATCGCGACGAAGTGTATAACCCGGACAGCCCCGACAAGGGCACCGCCGAGATCATCATCGGCAAGCAGCGTAACGGCCCGATCGGCCCCGTTCGCCTCACGTTCCTGGGGCAATACACGAAGTTCGACAATTTTGCAGGGGTGCAAAACTTCTACGGCGAGTAGCGCCGGATGTAAACCCCTATTTCGCAAAACGTTGTATCTCGTCGCCGTCGTTGCGATCGGGCGCTTGGCGGCCAAGTGTAAAACAGTACAATGTCGCCGGTTTTTGTGACCGCCGTTTGACCATCTTTCAGGAATCCCATGTTCGGTCGATTCATGCCCACCGAGGGCAAGTTCTTTGAAATCTTCAATGCGCACGCGAATTACATCGTCTCTGGCGGACGCGAGCTCGAACTTCTGATCGACAATCTCGCGGACGCCGAGATTCACAAGCAGAACGTGCAATCGGCCGAGAAAGCCGCCGACAAGCTGACGCACGAAGCGATCGATCTGCTGCACAAGACGTTCATCACGCCGCTCGACCGCGACGAGATCCACAAGCTGATCACGACGATGGACGACATCCTCGATCTGATGGAGGACGTGGCAACCGCCGTGTCGCTGTACGACGTGCGGTCGGTGACGTCCGAGGCGAGCCAGCTCGCGCACATCGTCACGCAGTCGGCGCAGCACGTGCAGGCGGCCGTCGCGCTGCTGTCGGACATGAAGCAGTCGGGCCAGATCCTGAAGGCGTGCGAAGAGATCGACCGCTGGGAGTCGGAGGCGGACCGCGTGCTGCGCGCGGCGATGTCGAAGCTCTTCCGCGAGGAAGACGACGTGAAGACGCTCATCAAGCTGAAGGCGATCTACGAGCTGCTCGAGCAGATCACCGACAAGTGCGAGGATGTCGCGAACATCATCGAAGGCATCGTGCTGGAAAACGCCTGAGCGGATCACGATGCATTCGATACAACTCGCCTTGTGGGCCGTCGCGGCGCTCGTGCTCGTCGCGCTGGTGTTCGATTTCATGAATGGCTTTCACGACGCCGCGAACTCGATCGCGACCGTCGTGTCGACCGGGGTGCTGAAGCCCCAGCAGGCCGTCGTGTTCGCGGCGGCATTCAACGTCATCGCATATTTCATCTTCCATCTGAAGGTCGCGCAGACCGTCGGCAAAGGCACGATCGACGCGAGCATCGTCGATCACTATGTCGTGTTCGGCGCGCTGTTCGGCGCGATCGGCTGGAACATCATTACGTGGTACTACGGGATTCCGTCGAGCTCGTCGCATGCGCTGATCGGCGGGCTCGTCGGCGCCGCGGTGTCGAAGTCGGGCTGGGGGTCGCTCAACGTCGACGGGCTGATGAAGACCGTCGCGTTCATCTTCATCTCGCCGCTGCTCGGTTTCATCCTCGGCTCGCTGTTCATGCTCGGCGTGTCGTGGCTGTATTTCCGGACCGCGCCGAGCAAGGTCGACCGGCGTTTCAGGCGGCTGCAACTGCTGTCGGCCAGCCTCTACAGCCTCGGCCACGGCGGCAACGACGCGCAGAAGACGATCGGCATCATCTGGATGCTGCTGATCGCGTCGGGCTACGCATCGGCCGCGTCCGACGCGCCGCCCATCTGGGTGATCGGCGCGTGCTATCTGTCGATGGGCCTCGGCACGCTGTTCGGCGGCTGGCGGATCGTGCGCACGATGGGCCAGAAGATCACGAAGCTCAAGCCCGTCGGCGGTTTCTGCGCGGAGACGGGCGGCGCGCTTACGCTGTTCATCGCGTCGTGGATGGGCATTCCGGTGTCGACGACGCACACGATCACGGGCGCGATCGTCGGCGTCGGCGCGACGCGCAAGCTGTCGGCCGTGCGCTGGGGTGTCGCGGGCAACATCGTGTGGGCGTGGGTGCTGACGATTCCCGCATCGGCGCTGATCGCGGCGGCCGGCTGGTGGATCGGGCACCGCGTGTTCTGATGCGCTGAGCGCGCCGGTCGCGCGGCACGACGCCGCGTTTCGCCGCGTAGAAAACAACGATGCGCCGCATGCCGACAGGCTGCGGCGCATCGTCTTTTCAGCGCCGGCGTTTTCCGGCGCTCGGATGGTCGTTCGCGTTTGGGTGTGCGTCCCGCTTTTGCCGGGTGGGTCGGGACGACGCGTCGAGCAGCCCGCACCGCGTGCGTTCGCGCGGTTCGTCCGGTTTGTCAGTAGCTGCCGTTCGCGAAGCGGGCGATCGGGTCGTCGTTCGTGCCGGTTGCGGCGGCGCGCGCCGCGCCGCTTGCTGTCGACGCGCGCAGGATTTGCACGTTGCCGGGCGCGGCGAGCTGCGCCTGGCGGGCTGCCGCGCGCGCGGCGGGCGGGGGCGGCTCGAATGCGTCCGCGGCGGCGTCGATCGGATCGGCCGGCGATGCGCCGGCAACGCTCGCCGTGCCGCCGACGGGCGGCGGAGCCGGCGGCGCCGCGCTGCCCGAATCGCCGGCGGACGCGAGCGCGGGCGAGCTCGCGCCGGCCGCTTGTGCTTGCCGCCGCGCGGCGGACATCGCGGACGGCGGCGGCTCGTACGGGTCGGCGGCGGCGGTGGCGACAGGCGGCACATTCGGCACATTCAGCACATTCGGCACGGCGGGCGTCGTCGGCGCATTGGCCGCCGCGTAGGTCGCCGCGGGACTCACGCGCGGCACGGGTTCCGGCTGCCGGCTCGCCTGATAGGTCGGCGCGTCGAACGGCGCCGGCTTCGCCTTCGGCGCCGCGACGCGCCGGATCCCGTCGAAGCGCTTCGCCCAATACGGATTCGTCAGATAGTCGAGCCGCACCGTGCCGCCCGTGGACGGCGCGTTCACGAAGCGCAGCTTGCCGACATAGATGCCGACGTGCGAATGCGGCCGCCCCGACGTATTGAAGAAGATCAGATCGCCCGGCGCGATGCCATCGGGCTCGATCGATTCGCCGGCCGAGCTCATGTCGGCCGTCGTGCGGGGCAGGGTGACGCTCGCCGCGCGATCGACGACATAGCGCACGAGCCCGCTGCAATCGAAGCCGCTGTCCGGCGTGTTGCCGCCCCAGCGGTACGGCACGCCGACGAGGCTCATCGCCTGGATCGAGATTTCCTCGCGGCCGACGCTATGGTCGACGAAATTCGGGAAGCCGCGCGGCGGCGTATACGCGCGCGGCGTGGTGATCGCCATGCCCGACGACGAGCGTGCCGACTTCTGCGGCGCGCTCGAGCAGGCGGCGAGCAGCGAGATCACGAGAACGGACAGCGAAAGACGCAGCATGAGAGGCGGGCGAACGCGCTGCGCTCGCCAATCGTATGACAACGGTTAATCGCGATAGTAGTGCGTCCGGCGGGGCTTCCGCAAGAATTCTTGAGAAATGACTTGAAGTTTCGCGCGTAAATGTTGTGCAAGAAGGACGTTTTGCTCGTCGCTGATTCGACCCTGAAATGAAAAAGCGGCGCCTGACGAATCAGGCGCCGCTTCAGGCCGGAAGCCGCTCGACGCGGCCGCCGGCGCATTGTTACAGGATGTCGGACGCGTAGTCGGCAAGCCGAGAGCGCTCGCCGCGCGCGAGCGTCACGTGGCCGCTGTGCCCCCAGCCCTTGAAGCGGTCGACGACGTACGTGAGGCCCGAGCTGCCTTCCGTCAGGTACGGCGTGTCGATCTGCGCGATGTTGCCGAGGCAGATGATCTTCGTGCCGGGGCCCGCGCGCGTGACGAGCGTCTTCATCTGCTTCGGCGTGAGGTTCTGCGCCTCGTCGATGATCACATACTTGTCGACGAACGTGCGGCCGCGCATGAAGTTCATGCTCTTGACCTTCAGGCGCGAGCGGATCAGCTCCTGCGTCGCCGCGCGGCCCCATTCGCCGGCCGCGTCGTCGGTCTTCTGCAGCACTTCGAGGTTATCGTCGAACGCGCCCATCCACGGCTGCATCTTCTCTTCCTCGGTGCCGGGCAGAAAGCCGATGTCCTCGCCGACGGGCACGGTCGCGCGCGTGACGATGATCTCGTTGTAGCGCTTGTCGTCGAGCACCTGCGCCAGGCCCGCCGCGAGCGCGACGAGCGTCTTGCCGGTGCCGGCCTGACCGAGCAGCGTGACGAAGTCGATCTCGGGGTTCATCAGCAGGTTCAGCGCGAAGTTCTGCTCGCGGTTGCGCGCGGTGATGCCCCACACGTTGTTCTTGTGGTGGCTGTAGTCACGCAGCGTCTGCAACAGCGCCGTCTTGCCGTTCAGCTCGCGCACGATCGCATGGAACGCGGGCTCGCCGTTCTGCGGCTCGAGATAGACGAACTCGTTGACGAGCATCGACGCGACGAGCGGGCCCGTCACGCGGTAATACGTCGTGCCCGTCTTCGTGTCCTGCCAGCTCTCCATGCCCTTCGCATGCTTCGTCCAGAAGTCCTGCGGCAGTTCGCGCACGCCGGAGTAGAGCAGATCCTTGTCCTCGAGGACCTGGTCGTTGAAGTAATCCTCGGCGGGCAGGCCGAGCGCGTGCGCCTTGATCCGCATGTTGATGTCTTTCGACACCAGCACGACCTGCCGGTCGGGCCGCTCGCGCTGCAGCGCGCGCACGACGCTCAGGATCTGGTTGTCGGCCTTGCCCTGCGGCAGGCCCTCGACGGGCTCGATGCTCGTGAGCGTCGTCTGGAAGTACAGGCGCCCGAGCGCCTCGCGGCTGCCGAGGCGCGCGAGCGGAATGCCGGCCGAGATCGGGCCCGCATCGGCGACGAGCGAGTCGAGCGTGCGGCTCACCTGACGCGCGTTGCGCGCGACTTCCGACATCCCCTTCTTGTGATCGTCGAGTTCCTCGAGCGTCATCATCGGCAGATAGACGTCGTGCTCCTCGAAGCGGAACAGGCTGCTCGGATCGTGCATCAGCACGTTCGTGTCGAGCACGAAGAGCTTTTGCATCTCGATTTCGGCGCTCTTGCCGCCGCGCGTTTTCGCGGCCGCGCGCGGCGTGGCGGGCGCGGCCGCCGCGGGCTTCACCGCATCAGTCTTCGACGAGCGCGCGACGGGGGCGGCGGGCGACGCGGGCGCGGCCGGCACCGGTTGCAGCAGCGCGGCCGTCTGCTTCGTCTTGCGCGCGCGCGGCGCGGCGGCGCTCGCTTCGGTGGGCGCGACCGCGCGCAGCGGCGAGGTGGTGTTCGCGGCAACGACCATCGGTTCGGCTACGCTCGCCGGGCTGTAATCGGCCGCAGCGGCGTGAGCGGGGCCCCCGGAGGCGGATTGCTTCGCGGCTTTCGCGGGCCGCGCTTTCGCCTTGTATTCGTCGGGCGGCAGAAGGCTGCCGAGCTTGCTGGGGGGAGTAGGCAAAGGCATGGTGTCCCTCGGGAGGAATCGTGTCGCAGGCATGCGCCGCCGTTCGCATCCTGCGACGCGTCGTGCGTGCAGTTTGCGCGCAGTGGCGCACATGGGGTTCGAATCGCCGGTTCGCCTAGATTTCGATCGTCTCCTTGACGCGTTGGACGGCCGGCGCGCAATGGCTGGCCCGGAAACCATAAAAAAAGCCGCTCCCCCGAACAGGGGCAAGCGGCTCGGCTTTAACCGTCGTGCTGCGCGTCAGATGCGTGGGCGCATCGTTGGGACCACCGGCGCAGCTACGAGAAAAATGGGTCGGACAGGCATTCATTGCGGCCCAATATAACGCGCCTCAAAGCGCTTGTACAGCGCTCAGCACGTCGTCGACGTGGCCCGGCACCTTCACGCCGCGCCATGCGTGGCGCAGCACGCCTTCGCCGTCGATCACGAACGTCGAGCGCTCGATTCCGCGCACTTCCTTGCCATACATTTTCTTCAGTTTCATGACACCGAACAGCGCACAGAGCGTTTCATCGGGGTCCGAAATCAACGGGAACGGCAATTCGAGCTTCGCCTTGAAGTTCTCGTGCGAGCGCAGGCTGTCGCGCGATACGCCGGCGATTTCCGCGCCGGCCTTCTTGAACTTCGGATACAGATCGCGGAACTGCAGGCCCTCGGTCGTGCAGCCGGGCGTGTTGTCCTTCGGATAGAAATACAGCACGAGCTTCTTGCCCCTGACGCCCGACAGCGAAAACTCGCCGCTCGTGGCAGGCGCGGTGAAATCGGGAACTTGACGGTCGACTTCGACAGACACGTGTTTCTCCTGTTGTTATGAACGAGCGCGGACGGCGGGCCGCGCGTGGCGATGCGGGATGTGAGGCGAAAGCCGGCGACGGCGTTCGTTCAGTCGGGCTGGACGATCAGCTCGCCGGAGCGGCCGGGGATCTCGCCCCACGCGACAGGGTACGATGGCAGCGCGGCGCGGTCCAGCGTCGCGTAATAGTCGCCCATCGTCGCGAACGTGTGGCCTTGCGCGCGCCAGCCCGCGAGCAGTTGCTCGAACACGGGCGCGAGCTTCTGGCCTTCGAGCTCCGCGTGCAGCGTGAATACCTGATCGTGCGGATTGCGCTCGGTGTGCTCGAGCAGATGCGCGGCGACGTTGCGCGTGTCGATGCCGTCGATGCCGAGGATCTCGTCGAGCGTCGGCAACGTCGTCGGCATCTGTACGTGCGCGAGCGTCCTGCCCGCGACGACGGGCAGATACGGCGAATGGCCGCGGCCGTCCGACGCGTAGCGCATCCCCCACGCGTCGATCTGCTCGAATGCGGCGTCGTTCATCTGCCAGCCGGCCGCGCCGTGCGTGACGGGCGGCGCGCCGAAGATCTCGACGAAGCGCTCGCGGCTCTTGTTCATTTCGCGCACGGTCCAGTCGCGCGAACGCTGGCGGACGTTGTCCTGCCAGTACACGTGATCCCAGGTGTGGATCCCGCATTCGAAGCCGGCTTCGTGGATCGCGCGCATGTCGGCTCTCGCGCGGCGGCCGATGTCGGGGCCGGGCAGCAGCACGCCGTACAGCAACTGCCTGACGCCGTAATGCTCGACGACCGACGTGCGCGACACCTTCTTCAGGAACCCCGGCCGCAGCACGCGGCGCATCGCCCAGCCGGTGTGGTCCGGGCCGAGGCTGAAGAGGAAGGTCGCGCGCGCGGCGAAGCGATCGAAGATGCGCGCGAGGTTCGGCACGCCTTCGCGCGTGCCGCGCAGCGTGTCGACGTCGATCTTGAGGACGATGCGGGCCAAGCGGCGGCGCTCCTCTTCAGCCTTGCTGCTCGACGAGCGCGCGTGCGTCGGCGACGTGGCCGCGGTACGCCTCGAAGATCTGGCGCAGCGCGTCGTCGAACGTGAACTGCGGCGCCCAGCCAAGCTCCTGCATCGTGTTCTCGATCTTCGGCACGCGGTTCTGCACGTCCTGGTAGCCGTTGCCGTAGTACGCGCCCGACGTCGTCTCGACGAGCTGCACGCGCTTGGCCGAATCGGCGTATTCGGGGAATTCCGCCGCGAGCTCGAGCATCTTGTTCGCGAGTTCGCGCACCGAGAAGTTATTGTCCGGATTTCCGATGTTGTAGATCTTGCCTGTCGCGACGCCGTTCGGATTCTCGATGATCTTCATCAGCGCGCTGATGCCGTCGTCGACGTACGTGAACGCGCGCTTCTGCGAGCCGCCGTCGACGAGGCTGATGTTCTCGCCGCGCACGATGTGGCCGAGGAACTGCGTGACGACGCGCGAGCTGCCTTCCTTCGGCGTGTAGATCGAGTCGAGGCCCGGGCCGATCCAGTTGAACGGGCGGAACAGCGTGAAATTCAGGCCCTCCATCCCGTAGCCCCAGATCACGCGGTCCATCAGTTGCTTCGAGCACGCGTAGATCCAGCGCGGCTTGTTGATCGGGCCGTAGGTGAGGGCGGACGCGTCCGGATCGAACTGCTCGTCCGCGCACATGCCGTACACCTCGGACGTCGACGGGAACACGAGGTGCTTGCCGTACTTGACGGCCGAACGCACGATCGGCAGGTTCGCCTCGAAGTCGAGCTCGAACACGCGCAGCGGCTGCTTGACGTAGGTGGCGGGCGTCGCGATCGCGACGAGCGGCAGGATCACGTCGCACTTCTTCACGTGATACTCGACCCACTCCTTGTTGATCGTGATGTCGCCCTCGAAGAAATGCATCCGCTCGTGCTTGACGAGGTCGCCCAGCCGATCGGTCTGCATGTCCATGCCGAACACTTCCCAATCGGTGGTTTCAAGAATGCGCTTGGACAGGTGATGGCCGATGAAGCCGTTCACACCCAGGATCAGGACTTTTTTAGCTTTCATGAATGACGGGAAGAATGAATGAACTGCGCGAATTCCGCCGGGGAAACGACGGCTTCGCCGCCGTCGCGCTGCCGGCGCAGTTCGAGAATGGAGACGGCGCGGCTGTCGCCGCAAACGCCGAACAGCATATTATCGCTTACGTGCAGGCCCGGCGGCAAATCGGCGGCCGCGCGCGCGGCCGCCGAGCCGGGCGCGGCGAGCCGCGCGCGCGCGATCACGAAGCGCGCGCCGTCGAGGTCGGTGAACGCGCCCGGATACGGCGGCGCGACTGCGCGGATCAGGTTGTATACGGTCGCGGCCGGCTGCGACCAGTCGATGCGCCCGTCCTCGGGCTTGCGCCCGCCGTAGTAGCTGCCCTGCGACAGATCGTTCGGCAGGTGCGGCGCCTCGCCCGCGAGCAGCGCGGGCAGCACGCGCCAGAGCGTCTGCTCCGCGGCGACCGTGACCTTGTCGAATACCTGCGCGGCGGTGTCGTCGGGCAGGATCGGCACCGCGGTCTGGCCGACGATCGCGCCCGCGTCAGGCTTCGCGGCCATCTCGTGCAGCGTCGCGCCGGTTTCGGTCTCGCCGTTGAGCACCGCCCAGTTCGTCGGCACGCGGCCGCGGTATTTCGGCAGCAGCGATCCGTGCATGTTGTATGCGCCGCGCGCGGCGAGCGCGAGGAGGTCGGCGGGCAGCATGTGCCGGTAATAGAAGGAGAAGATGAAATCGGGCTTCGCGCTCGCGACCGCCGCGCGCACGTCGGCGCCCGCCGGATCGGCGGGCGTGATGACCGCGATGCCGTGCTCGGCCGCGACCGCCGCGACGCTGCCGAACCAGATGTTCTCGGTCGGGCTGTCTTCGTGCGTGACGACGAGCGCGACGTCGACGCCGCGCGCGAGCAGCACCTGCAGGCAGCGCACGCCGACGTTGTGATACGCGAAGACGACGGCGCGCGGCTTCATCGCGCGGCCTCGCGGCGCTCGGCGGCGAGCGTGACGCCGGGCTTGCCGTCGCGCGCCTCGAGCACGGTGTGGATCAGGTAGCGCGGCCGCGCGCGGACCTGCTGATAGATGCGTCCGATGTACTCGCCGAGCAGGCCGAGCGCGAAGATGATCACGCCGAGCAGGAAGAACGTGATCGCGAAGAGGGTGAACACGCCTTGCACTTCCGCGCCGACGATGAAGCGCCGCACGACGAGCAGCACGAAGAGCGCGGCCGAGCCGAGCGACAGGATCACGCCGATGAACGACAGCCATTGCAGCGGCACGACCGAGAAGCCCGTGACGAGATCGAAGTTCAGGCGAATCAGGCTGTACAGCGAGTATTTCGATTCGCCCGCGAAGCGCTCTTCGTGCGCGACCTCGATTTCGGTCGGGTTCTGCGCGAACGTGTACGCGAGCGCGGGTATGAACGTGTTCACCTCGCCGCAGCGGTTGATCGTGTCGATGATGTGGCGGCTGTAGGCGCGCAGCATGCAGCCCTGATCGGTCATCTTGATGCGCGTGATGCGCTCGCGCAGCCGGTTCATCGCGGCCGACGCCTTGCGGCGGAACAGGCTGTCCTGACGTTGCAGCCGGATCGAGCCGACGTAGTCGTAGCCTTCGCGCATCTTCGCGATCAGCTTGCCGATTTCCTCGGGCGGGTTCTGCAGGTCGGCGTCGAGCGTGATGACGATCTCGCCGCGCGACTGCTCGAAGCCCGCGAGGATCGCCATGTGCTGGCCATAGTTGCCGTTCAGGAGCACGACGCGCGTCGTGTCCGGACGCACGCGGAACTGGTCGGCGAGGAGGGCGGCCGAGCGGTCGCGGCTGCCGTCGTTGACGAGGATCACTTCGTACGGCGTGCCGAGCGCGTCGAGCGCCGGGTAGAGCCGCGCGAAGAGCGCAGCGAGCCCCGCTTCCTCGTTGTACACGGGGATGACGATCGAAACTTCAGGATTCGTCGCGCGTGTTTCAGGGTGAGTCATGTCCGCTTATTTTCCGTATTGTTCGCAAATCTGGTTGACGGCGTCGACGACCCGTTGCACGTCCGCATCGCTCATCTGCGTGAAGAGCGGCAGCGTGACGGTCGACGCGCCGAAGCGCTCGGCGTGGGGGAACATGCCCTCCGTGAAGCCGCGCGCGCGGTACAGCGTGAAAAGATGAATGGCCGGGTAATGGACGCCCGAGCCGATGCCGCGCTGCTTCAACTGCTCCATGAACTCGCCGCGCGAGATCGACAGTTTCTCGAGCGGCAGCGTGATCTGGAACATGTGCCAGTTGCCGTGCTCGAAGTCCGCGACGGGCAGCCCGACGCCGAGCGCGAGCGCGGGCCCGCTCGCGAACGCGTCGAAGTAGCGGCGCGCGAGCCCGCGGCGCGTCGCGTTGAAGCGCTCGAGATGCGCGAGCTGGCCCCAGCCAACGCGCGCGGCGACGTCGGTCAGATTGTACTTGCCGCCGAGCACGTCGCAGTCCATCCCGTCGAGGCCCGTGCGCGTGATCCCCTGCAGGCGGTACTTCTGAGCGAGCGTCGCCTCGGCTTCGTCGTTGAGCACGAGCGCGCCGCCTTCGATCGACGTGATGTTCTTGTTCGGATGGAAGCTGAACGACACGATGTCGCCGATCGCGCCGATGCGCTGGCCGCGCCACGTCGAGCCGAGCGCCTGCGCGGCGTCCTCGATCACGCGCAGCTCGTGCGCGCGCGCGATCGCGTAGAGGCGGTCCATGTCGACGGGCAGGCCCGCCAGGTACACAGGGATGATCGCCTTCGTGCGCGGCGTGATCGCCTTTTCGACGAGGTCGAGATCGAGGTTGCGCGTGGCGGGATCGATGTCGACGAACACGGGCGTCGCGCCCGTTTCGAGGATCACGTTGCTCGTCGCGACCCATGACGCGGGCGTCGTGATCACTTCGTCGCCGGGGCCTGCGCCCGCGATCCGCAGGCCGATCTCGAGCGTCGCCGTGCCCGAGTTGAACACGCGCACGGGGCGCCCGCCGCAGTATTCGGACAGCGCGGCCTCGAAGCGCTGGCACTGCGGGCCGGTCGTGATCCAGCCGGAGCGCAGCACGTCGGCCACGCCCTGAATGGTTTCCTCGTCGATCTCGGGTTTGACGAACGGCAGGAAAGGAACGGAAGTCTGGCTCATGTAAGCTTCGCTCGTTGTCGTGTGAAAGGAATCGGGCGCCGCCCGACACGCGCATTTGACACTGTCCGCCGGAACGGGTGCGTCACTTTTTGTCGGCGCGGCCGGTGCGCGTCGAGCGCGCGGGCCGGGTGCGGGCGCGTCAACTGCGCGCGAGCACGAACACGCCGATCAGGATGATGCCGATGCCCACGAGGCGCTGCACCGACAGCACCTCGCCGAACAGGTACCACGCGGCGAACGCATTGACGACGTAGCCGAGCGAGAGCATCGGATACGCGACCGACACGTCGACCCGGGACAGCCCGACGATCCACACGACCACCGAGAGCACGTAGCAGCCGAGGCCGCCGATGATCGGCAATTGGGTCGCGATCTTGAAGCCGATGGGCACAATGTTCGCACGGGTGAATTCGAAGTGTCCAACGGCGCGCACGCCGGCTTTCAGCAGCAGTTGCGCGCAGGCGTTCAGCATCACGCCCGTGACGATGCAGAAGAGAGAGACGGGATTCATCGGTTCGGGTCCCTCGCGGCTCAGGATTGCGGCTTCTCGACGACGACGCGCCGGTTGTCGCGCGCGACGACGCGCATCGGCAGGCCCGCTTCCGACAACTGCCTGTAGCGGTCGGGCGACATCAGCGCGAGCGCGTGGCGATCGGTGCGCCAGCGTTGTTCCCATTCGGCGACGGTCGGAACCCACTTGTCGGGCTCGACCGAGATGCCGAACGCGAGTTCGTCCTTGCGCTCGACCATGATCATCGTGTGGCCGACGTAGAACGGCAGCGTGTGGTCGAGCGTGTCGACCGAATAGAACGGCGTGTCGGGCGGCAGCTTCGCGAGTTCCGCGCGGATCGCGGGCGCGAGGAGCGCGCCCGAGCTGTAGCGGCCGAACGCGTCGTGCCCGGTGCCGCCGATCGTGCCGAGGAGGAGCCACCCGGCGCCGAACGCGACGGCCGCCGCGGCGATGCCCGCGCGGCCCCGGCGATTGAGCCACACGGCGACGAGCGTGAGCGCGAACGCGGCGGCGAGCGCCGCGTACACCCACTTCTGGAACGCCAGGTATTGCGCATTCGGCGTGCGCGCGTCGCCCAGGCGCGCGAGGAAGAGCGCGCCGAACGCGGCGGCGACGAGGAACACCAGGTAGCCGAACAGGTGGCGGCGGAACCGCTCGCGCGGCACGAGCGGCAGATACGCGCCGATCATCAGCGCGAGCGCGGGTGCGACGGGCAGCACGTACGAGATCAGCTTCGAGTGCGACGCGCTGAAGAACAGGAAGATGAACGCGCTCCATGTAGCCAGCACGAGCATCGGCGCGAAGCCGTTCGGCTGGCGCGGGATGCGCAGCGCGTGGCGCACGCTCTGCACGCTCACGGACAGCCACGGCAGGAAGCCGACGATGAGCACCGGCACGAAGTAGTAGAACGCGCCGGGGCGGTTCTGCTCGGGCGTCAGGTAGCGCCGGAACTGCTGGACGATGAAGAAGAAGTTGAAGAATTCGGGGTTGCGCGACTGCACGAGCACGAACCACGGCGTCGCGATCGCGAAGAAGACGACGAGGCCGCTCGCGAGGTGGAGGCGCTTCCACAGCGCCCAGTCGCGCGACGCGAGCGTGTAGAGGACGAGCACGGCGCCCGGCAGGATCAGGCCGACGAGGCCCTTCGACAGCACGGCGAGCGCCATCGATGCCCAGCAGAGCCACATCCAGCCGCGCTCGGCGCGCTTGCCGATGCCGGGCCGCTGTGCGAGGAGGAGGGCGCAGAGCGTGATCGTCATCCACAGCGACAGTCCCATGTCGAGCGCGTTGAAGTGGCCCATCAGGTTCCAGTACGGCGAGCTCGCGAGCACGAGCGCCGCGAAGAAGCCCGCGCGCGGGTTGAACACGCGCGCGCCGGTGTAGCCGGC
The DNA here is from genome assembly GCF_001636105.1 of Burkholderia sp. MSMB1589WGS. NCBI lineage: Bacteria > Pseudomonadati > Pseudomonadota > Betaproteobacteria > Burkholderiales > Burkholderiaceae > Burkholderia > Burkholderia sp. MSMB1589WGS. Next base: position 316,488 of record NZ_LNJT01000007.1, on the reverse strand, counting down.
GAAGAGGACGCCCGCGAAGCTCGCGAGCGCCGTGTACAGGCGCGCCTGCCATTCGCCGACGCCGAACCACGCGAACGTGAGCGCGTTGAGCCAGGTCTGCAGCGGCGGCTTCTCGAAATACTTGTAGCCGTTGTAGCGCGGCGTGATCCAGTCGCCCGTGGCGAACATCTCGCGGGCCATTTCGGCGTAGCGGCCTTCGTCGCTCGGGATCAGATGGCGCAGGCCGAGCGGCGCGAACCAGATCACGGCGAGCGCCGCGACGAGAAAGAGGAGCGTGGCGCGGCTCAGCGTCATGGGCGCGGCGCGATCGAGCGGTAGCCTGGTCGGCGTATCGTTCATAGGGTTCGTATCGAGTTTGTCAGATTCGGTCGGGCGGGTTGCGGCTGTCGTCCGCGGCAAGTGGGACGCGGTGCGAAACAGGGGGGCAAACACGGGCACAAGCACAGACGCAAGCGCCGCCGGGGGTTTTAGCGCGGTGCGGCTTAACGCTCGCTTAACGTTCGATCAGCAGCGCCGCGGCGACCTTCCGGCCTTCGGCCATCAGGATGTTGTACGTGCGGCAGGCGGCCTGGAAATCCATCGTCTCGACGCCGATCCGCTGCGCAGTGAGCTGCGCGGTCAGGCGCGGGTGCGGGAAACGCAGTCTCGCGCCGCTGCCGAAGATCACGACCTCGGGCTGCGGCTCGAGCAGCATCGCGAAGAGCTCGGGCGTGAGCGCGTCGAACGACGCGACGGGCCATTCGGCGACGGGCGCGCCCGGCAGCACGATCACGCTCGTCTCGTGGCGCTGCAGATTGATGTCGACATAATCGGGGCCGTAGCCGGTGACGGTATTGAGCGCGTTGCTCGGGTCCTGATGTAATTTCAAATCGGTCTTCCGCGGTGTCGAAAAGGGCCGGAACAGCGGCCGCGCCGCTCGGCGATCCGGCCCCGAACGGGGCGGGCCGCCTGCCGCGATGCGCACGGCCGTCGTGGCGGACACTGCCGCGCGAAGGCCGCGGCCGGGTTGGTGCATTGCGAAAGTCGGCCAAAATCCGCTAAATTATAACTTTTTAGCCGCTCCCGGGCGGCGTTTCTGTCGCGCGCCGCCACAAGCCGCGCCCGTCAGCCGCATGAAGCCATTCCTAGACAGCGCGCTACCGGCCGCTCTCCAGTTTTGATCCCCGCCCCCAGGCCCGCAGGCATTACCCAGGAACGTGTCCGCCGTGAAACCGATTCAGAAGTCGAACAAGCTGCTCAATGTCTGCTACGACATCCGCGGCCCCGTGCTCGAGCACGCGAAGCGCCTCGAGGACGAGGGGCACCGCATCATCAAGCTGAACATCGGCAATCTGGCCCCGTTTGGATTCGACGCGCCGGACGAGATCATCCAGGACATGATCCGCAACCTGCCGATGTCGTCCGGCTATTCGGATTCGAAAGGCGTGTTCGCCGCGCGCAAGGCGATCATGCACTACACGCAGCAAAAGGGCGTGCGGGGCGTCGAGCTCGACGACATCTACGTCGGCAACGGCGCATCCGAACTCATCGTGATGGCGACGCAGGCGCTCCTGAACGACGGCGACGAGGTGCTGCTGCCCGCGCCCGATTACCCGCTCTGGACGGCGGCCGTGAGCCTGTCTGGCGGCACGCCCGTGCACTATGTCTGCGACGAGTCGAACCGCTGGATGCCCGATCCCGACGACATTCGCCGCAAGATCACGCCGAACACGAAGGCGCTCGTCGTGATCAACCCGAACAACCCGACGGGCGCGCTCTATTCGGACGAATTGCTCGGCGAGCTGATCGCGATCGCGCGCGAGCACGGGCTCGTCATCTTCGCCGACGAGGTCTACGACAAGATCGTCTACGACGGCAAGTCGCACACGGCGCTCGCGTCGCTTGCGGAGGACGTGATCACCGTCACGTTCAACAGCCTGTCGAAGAGCTACCGGTCGTGCGGCTATCGCGCGGGCTGGATGTCGGTCGCGGGGCTCACGGCCGGGAACCGCCGCCGCGCGCACGATTACCTGGAGGGGCTCGGCATCCTGTCGTCGATGCGCCTCTGCGCGAACGTGCCCGGCCAGTACGCGATCCAGACCGCGCTCGGCGGCTATCAGAGCATCAACGAGCTGATCATGCCGAGCGGGCGCCTGTACAAGCAGCGCGAGCTCGCGTACGACATGCTGACGTCGATTCCCGGCGTGTCGTGCGTGAAGCCGGAAGCGGCGCTCTACATGTTCCCGCGCCTCGACCCGAAGCTCTATCCGATCGACAACGACCAGCAGTTCATCCTCGAGCTGCTGCTCCGGGAGCGCGTGCTGCTCGTGCAGGGCACGGGCTTCAACTGGCCGACGCCGGATCACTTCCGTGTCGTGTTCCTGCCGAACGTCGACGACCTGACCGATTCGATCGAGCGGATCGCGCGCTTCCTCGATGGCTACCGGAAGCGCAACGCGGTCTGACCGGGCGCGTCCCATCTTTTTCATTCAATAGACCACACGCAGCATGGAACCGATCAAAGTAGGCCTGTTGGGCTTCGGCACGGTGGGCGGCGGCACCTTCAAGGTGCTGCGCCGCAACCAGGAAGAAATCAAGCGGCGCGCCGGGCGCGGCATCGAGATCGCGCGCGTCGCGGTGCGCAATCCCGCGAAGGCGCTCGCCGCGCTCGACGGCGACGCGGGCGGCGTGTCGATCGGCGACGATTTCAACGCGGTCGTCGACGATCCGTCGATCGCGATCGTCGCGGAGATGATCGGCGGCACCGGCATCGCGCGCGAGCTCGTGCTGCGCGCGATCGCCAACGGCAAGCACGTCGTGACCGCGAACAAGGCGCTGCTCGCCGTGCACGGCACCGAGATCTTCGAGGCGGCGCGCGAGAAGGGCGTGATGGTGGCGTTCGAGGCGGCCGTCGCGGGCGGCATTCCGATCATCAAGGCGCTGCGCGAGGGGCTGACCGCGAACCGGATCCAGTACATCGCGGGCATCATCAACGGCACGACGAACTACATCCTGTCGGAGATGCGCGACCGCGGCCTCGATTTCGCGACGGCGCTCAAGGCCGCGCAGGAGCTCGGCTACGCGGAAGCCGATCCGACCTTCGACATCGAGGGCGTCGACGCCGCGCACAAGGCGACGATCATGAGCGCGATCGCGTTCGGCGTGCCGGTGCAGTTCGAGCGCGCGTACGTCGAGGGGATCAGCAAGCTCGCCGCGACCGACATCCGCTACGCGGAAGAGCTCGGCTACCGGATCAAGCTGCTCGGCATCACGCGCCGCACCGAGCGCGGCATCGAGCTGCGCGTGCACCCGACGCTGATTCCCGCGAAGCGCCTGCTCGCGAACGTCGAGGGCGCGATGAACGCGGTCGTCGTGCATGGCGACGCGGTCGGCACGACGCTGTACTACGGCAAGGGCGCGGGCGCGGAGCCGACGGCGTCGGCCGTCGTCGCCGATCTCGTCGACGTTACGCGCCTGCACACGGCGGACCCCGAGCACCGCGTGCCGCACCTCGCGTTCCAGCCGGACAGCCTGTCGAACACGCCGATCCTGCCGATCGAAGAGGTGACGAGCGGCTATTACCTGCGCCTGCGCGTCGCCGACCAGACGGGCGTGCTCGCCGACATCACGCGCATTCTCGCCGAATCGGGCATCTCGATCGACGCGCTGCTGCAGAAGGAGTCGGAGCAGGTCGACGACGCGAACGGCGAGACCGACATCATCCTGATCACGCACGAGACGATCGAGAAGAACGTCAACGCGGCGATCGCGCGCATCGAATCGCTCGCGACGGTCGTGTCGAAGGTCACGAAGCTGCGCATGGAAGCGCTCAACTGAGGACGACATGAATTACATCTCCACGCGTGGCGCCGGCATCGGCGAGCGCCACACGTTCTCCGACATCCTGCTCGGCGGCCTCGCGAAGGACGGCGGGCTCTATCTGCCGAGCGAGTATCCGCGGGTGAGCGCGGACGAGCTCGCGCGCTGGCGCGCGCTGCCGTACGCGGATCTCGCGTTCGAGATCCTGTCGAAGTTCTGCGACGACATTCCCGCCGACGACCTGCGCGCGATCACGCGCCGCACGTACACGGCGGATGTCTACCGCCACACGCGCCACGGCGGGAACGCGGCCGACATCACGCCGCTCACGACGCTCGGCGTCGAGCACGGCGCGCCCGTCGCGCTGCTCGAGCTGTCGAACGGCCCGACGCTCGCGTTCAAGGACATGGCGATGCAGTTGCTCGGCAACCTGTTCGAGTACACGCTCGCGAGGCACGGCGAAACGCTGAACATCCTCGGCGCGACGTCGGGCGACACGGGCAGCGCGGCCGAGTACGCGATGCGCGGCAAAGCGGGCGTGCGCGTGTTCATGCTGTCGCCGCACCAGAAGATGAGCGCGTTCCAGACCGCGCAGATGTACAGCCTGCAGGACCCGAACATCTTCAACCTCGCGGTGCAGGGCGTGTTCGACGACTGCCAGGACATCGTGAAGGCCGTGTCGAACGATCACGCGTTCAAGGCGCAGCAGAAGATCGGCACGGTCAATTCGATCAACTGGGCGCGCGTCGTCGCGCAGGTCGTCTACTACTTCAAGGGCTACTTCGCGGCGACGCAGTCCAACGACGAGCGCGTGTCGTTCACGGTGCCGTCGGGTAACTTCGGCAACGTCTGCGCGGGCCACATCGCGCGCATGATGGGGCTGCCGATCGCGAAGCTCGTCGTCGCGACGAACGAGAACGACGTGCTCGACGAGTTCTTCCGCACGGGCGCGTACCGCGTGCGCAGCGCCGAGGACACGTATCACACGAGCAGCCCGAGCATGGACATCTCGAAGGCGTCGAACTTCGAGCGCTTCGTGTTCGACCTGCTCGGCCGCGATCCGGCGCGCGTCGTCCAGTTGTTTCGCGACGTCGAGCAAAAGGGCGGCTTCGATCTTGCGGCGAGCGGCGATTTCGCGCGCGTCGCCGAGTTCGGCTTCGTGTCGGGCCGCAGCACGCACGCGGACCGGCTCGCGACGATCCGCGACGCGTTCGGGCGCTACGGCACGACGATCGACACGCACACGGCCGACGGTCTGAAGGTCGCGCGCGAGCATCTGCAGCCGGGCGTGCCGATGGTCGTGCTCGAGACCGCGCAGCCGATCAAGTTCGGCGAGACGATCCGCGAAGCGCTCGGGCGGGAGCCGTCGCGGCCCGCCGCGTTCGACGGGCTCGAGGCGCTGCCGCAGCGCTTCGAGGTCGTCGGCGCGAACGCTCAGCAGGTGAAGGACTTCATCGCCGCGCATACGGGCGCGTGACGCGCCGGCGAATGCGGCGGGCGGCGCGTGCGATGCCGTTGTCGGTCGCCGCGTTGCGCGAAGTCACCGGGGTGCGACGCCGTGACGCGCGCTGCTGCGCCGCATGGCCATCGTGCGGTGCGATATCGGCCGATCGGCGGGACCAGCGGCAAAGGCCGCGACGTGCAATCGTCAGACCCATTCCGTGCCGACTCGCGCTGCCGTATCGGCGAGCGGGGCGGCCGGACCGAACAGCTCGATCGGCACACGTTGATCGGGCTGTTTTTCTTTTCAGGCGATCGATTGCGCATGCGCGATCCGCCGCGCGCGATCATCGCTGCGATCGGTCGCCCACATCCGCGCGGAGGCGTCGCTACAATGTCGCCATCCGGTCAACATATCAATCGACGATGTCCCACCCCAATCCCCAGACGCCGCGCGCGCCGATGCTGTCGACGGCCGATGCGCTGGCGGCGCTCCTCGCGGCGGCGCGCCCGCTCGCCGAAACCGGAGCCGAAACCGAAACCGTGCCGACGCTCGATGCGCTCAACCGCGTGCTCGCGGCCGACGTGGTGTCGCCGCTCGACGTGCCGCCGATGAACACGAGCGCGATGGACGGCTACGCGGTGCGGATCGCGGACCTGACGCGCGGCGAGCGGCGCCTGCCGGTGTCGCAGCGGATTCCCGCGGGTCATCCGGCCGGGCCGCTCGCGCCGGGCACGGCCGCGCGCATCTTCACGGGCGCGTCCGTGCCGGCCGGCGCGGACGCGGTCGTGATGCAGGAGCAGACGGAGGAGGCGGGCGACGAGATCGACATCCTGCATACGCCGACGGCGGGCGAATGGATCACCGCGCAGGGCGCGGACATCCGCCGCGGCTCGGTGATCCTGCCCGCCGGCACGCGGATGACGCCGCAGGCGATGGGGCTTGCCGCGTCGGTCGGCTGCGCGTCGCTCGCGGTCACGCGGCGCGTGAAGGTCGCGGTGTTCTTCACGGGCGACGAGCTGACGATGCCGGGCGAGCCGCTCAAGCCCGGCGCGATCTACAACTCGAACCGCTTCACGCTGCGCGGGCTGCTCGAGCGGCTCGGCTGCGACGTGACCGACTACGGCATCGTGCCGGATCGGCGCGACGCGACGCGCATGGCGCTGCGCGAGGCGGCGCGCGAGCACGACGTGATCGTGACGAGCGGCGGCGTATCGGTGGGCGACGAGGATCACGTGAAGCCCGCGGTCGAGGCGGAAGGCCGGCTCGCGCTGTGGCAGATCGCGATGAAGCCGGGCAAGCCGCTCGCGTTCGGCGCGATCCGGCGAGACGGCGCGGCGGGAAGGGCGGCCGCGGGCGAAGCGTATTTCGTCGGCCTGCCGGGCAACCCGGTGTCGAGCTTCGTCACGTTCCTGCTGTTCGTGCGGCCGTTCCTGCTGCGGATCGCGGGCGTGACGCAGGTCGCGCCGCGCGCGGTGTCGCTGCGCGCGGACTTCACGCAGAACAAGGCCGACCGCCGCAATGAATTCCTGCGCGCGCGCGTGAACGCGGCGGGCGGGCTCGACCTGTTTCCGAACCAGAGCTCGGCCGTGCTGACATCGACGGTATGGGGCGACGGCCTGATCGATAATCCGCCCAACCACGCGATCAGCGCGGGCGAGACGGTGCGTTTCATTCCTTTTTCCGAATTGCTCGGCTGAAGCCGGGCGGTGTAGTGACGATGAAGATCGAACTGAAGTTTTTCGCGAGCGTGCGCGAAGCGCTCGGCGTCGCGAGCGAGACAGTGACGGTGCCGGACGGCGTCGCGACGGTGGGCGACGTGCGCGCGTGGCTGCGCACGCGCGGCGGCGCATGGGCGGACACGCTCGCCGAGGGGCGCGCGCTGCGGATGGCGTGCAACCACACGATGACGGATGCCGGCACGCGGATCACCGACGGCTGCGAGGTGGCGTTCTTCCCGCCCGTGACGGGCGGCTGAGGAGGCGGCGATGGCGACGGTACGGGTGCAGGCCGACGATTTCGACGTGAGCGCCGAGATCGCGGCGCTGCGCGCGCGCAATCCAAAGGTGGGCGCGGTCGCATGCTTCGTCGGCACGGTGCGCGATCTGAACGAAGGCGAGCAGGTCGACACGCTCGAGCTCGAACACTATCCGGGGATGACCGAGAAGGCGCTCGCCGCGATCGCGGACGATGCGATCGCGCGCTGGCCGGGCATCGACGTCGCGATCGTCCACCGGGTCGGCAAGCTCCGTCCGCTCGATCAGATCGTGTTCGTCGCGACCGTGTCCGCGCATCGCGGCGACGCGTTCCAGTCGTGCGAGTTCGTGATGGATTACCTGAAGACGCAGGCGCCGTTCTGGAAGAAGGAGAAGACGCCTGCGGGCGAGCGCTGGGTCGACGCGCGCAGCGCCGACGACGCGGCGCTCGCGCGTTGGGGCGTCGAATCGGGGAACGCGGGGAGCGAGAAGCGCGGATAGCGAGGTTTCCTGCGTTCGGGACCGTTCGGCAAATGATCGTTCGCCAATTTTCGTGTCGCCGACGCCTGCGGGAGAGCGCCGTTTGAATCAGGGCGTTCGTGAGTACGTTGATTTCGACGCTGAAGCGCCGGTCGCCCGGCGCGGTCACGCGCTTACGTATCGTCGTGCGCCGTCCGGCCGACGATCTTCGCCGGAAACGGCTCGCCGCGCGGCTGGCGCGCGTGCGCGTTGTCGTCTGCCGGCCGTTTCGGCGCGATCAGATCGAGAATCGCCTGCTGCTCGGCCGGAATCCGGTAATCCCAGCCGAAGCGGCTCAGTTGCAGGCTCTGCGCGATCCGCAGCGCGGGCTCCATGAAGCGCACGGCCGCCGCGGGCTCGTAGCGCGCCTCGACGGTCTTCAGGAACAGCGCGAGCCAGCGGCTGAAGTGGACGGGTTCGAGGCCGTCGAGCGGCTGGTGCGCGGCCTGCACGTTGCCGCGGTAGCGTTTCGTGCCGAGCACGAGGCTCGACCAGAATTCGCCCATTTTCGGCAGGTGCTGGTCCCAGCGGCCGGCGAGCTTGCTTTCGAACACGGGGCCGAGGAGCGCATCGTCGCGCACGCGATCGTAGAATGCGTCGACGAGCGCGCGGATGTTCTCCGGCGTCGGTTCGGCGTCGCGCGCCGGCGCCGCAGCGGCGGATGAGGCGGAAAAAGCTTGGGTCATCTAAAAAGGGCCGGGTAATACGGCAGCACGTGGGTGCGTTTTTGTCGCACAATATTAAACGGCCACTCTCTCAATAAAAGTGCTGACGGCATGCATCTTATGACGCGGCCGTCCGATCGGCAATGGCAGACGCGCGATGTTTGCGTGAGCGCCGGTCGCACTGACACAACATCTACTTCGTAATGAGACTAACCGACTACACCGACTACTCTTTGCGCGTCATGTTGTTCCTCGCAGTCCGAGGCGAGGGCCTGTCGACGATCCAGGAGATTTCGGATGCCTACGGCATCTCGAAGAACCATTTGATGAAAGTGGTGCAGCAGCTCGGCGAGCTTGGTTGGATCGAGACGGTGCGCGGCCGCAACGGCGGCTTGCGCTTGAACGCCCAGTCCGCGACGCTGACCGTCGGCGAAGTCGTGCGCAAGACCGAAAACGATTTCGCGCTCGTCGGCTGCTTCGCGGGCGAAGCCGAATCGCACCGCAACTGCGTGATCCAGTCCGTGTGCCGGCTCAAGGGCGTGTTCGTGGCGGCTCGCGAAGCGTTCTTCGCGGAGCTCGACAAGCATACGATCGGCGAGCTCGCGCAGCCGGCGTCCCAACTCGCGACGCTGCTCGGCCTCACGCCGGTGCGGATCGTGTCCGCGGCCGACGTCCGCGCGGCCGCGACCATCGTCGGCTGAAGACGCGCCGCCCGCGCTGCGTGGGCGGTTTTCCCAGTGGTCTCCTCACGTGCGCCGGCCGCGCCGCTCGCCGCGCTTCGTTCCCATCGCCGCCACGCGCTTCGCGTGACGCGTCCCTTTGCTGTGCCTCAATAAAAAACCGGCTTGAAAGGCGGATAACCATCCTCATTTGGTTGCTATTCGCAAATTGGAGGTCTCATTCATGAGAATCGACAAGCTCACCACCAAATTCCAGGAGGCGCTCTCGGACGCGCAGAGTCTTGCCGCCGGGCGCGACAACCAATACATCGAACCCGTTCACGTGCTGGCCGCGCTCGTCGCGCAGCAGGACGGTTCCTCGCGCTCGCTGCTGTCGCGCGCGGGCGTGCACATCCAGGCGCTGCAAGGCGCGCTCAACGAAGCGATCTCGCGCCTGCCGCAGGTGACGGGCACGGGCGGCGACATCCAGGTCGGCCGCGAGCTCGCGGGCCTGCTGAACCAGGCCGACAGGGAAGCGCAGAAGCTCAACGACACGTTCATCGCGAGCGAGATGTTCCTGCTCGCCGTGGCCGACGACAAGGGCGACGCGGGCCGTCTCGCGCGCCAGCACGGGCTCACCCGCCGCGCGCTCGAATCCGCGATCGCCGCCGTGCGAGGCGGCTCGCAGGTGCACAGCCAGGACGCCGAAAGCCAGCGCGAGGCGCTGAAGAAATACACGATCGACCTGACCGAGCGCGCGCGCGCGGGTAAGCTCGATCCGGTGATCGGCCGCGACGACGAGATCCGCCGCTCGATCCAGATCCTGCAGCGCCGCACGAAGAACAACCCGGTGCTGATCGGCGAGCCGGGCGTCGGCAAGACCGCGATCGTCGAAGGGCTCGCGCAGCGGATCGTCAACGGCGAAGTGCCCGAGACGCTGAAGAACAAGCGCGTGCTGTCGCTCGACATGGCGGCGCTGCTTGCCGGCGCGAAATATCGCGGCGAGTTCGAGGAGCGCCTGAAGGCGGTGCTCAACGACATCGCGAAGGACGAAGGCCGCACGATCGTCTTCATCGACGAGATCCACACGATGGTGGGCGCGGGCAAGGCCGAAGGCGCGATGGATGCGGGCAACATGCTCAAGCCGGCGCTCTCGCGCGGCGAGCTGCACTGCATCGGCGCGACCACGCTCGACGAATACCGCAAGTACATCGAGAAGGACGCCGCGCTCGAGCGCCGCTTCCAGAAGGTGCTTGTCGACGAGCCGAGCGTCGAAGCGACGATCGCGATCCTGCGCGGGCTGCAGGAGAAGTACGAGCTGCACCACGGCGTCGAGATCACCGATCCGGCGATCGTCGCCGCGGCGGAACTGTCGCACCGCTACATCACCGACCGCTTCCTGCCCGACAAGGCGATCGACCTGATCGACGAGGCCGCGTCCAGGATCAAGATGGAAATCGATTCGAAGCCCGAAGAAATGGACCGGCTCGATCGCCGTCTGATCCAGTTGAAGATCGAGCGCGAAGCGGTGAAGAAGGAGCAGGACGAGGCGTCGCAAAAGCGTCTTGCGCTGATCGAGGAGGAAATCGAGCGGCTCGGGCGCGAGTACGCGGATCTCGAAGAGATCTGGACGGCCGAGAAGGCGGCCGTGCAGGGCAGCGCGCAACTGAAGGAAGAGATCGACAAGGTGCGCGCCGACATCGCGCGGCTGCAGCGCGAAGGCAAGCTCGAGAAGGTCGCCGAGCTGCAGTACGGCAAGCTGCCGCAGCTCGAGGCGCGCCTGAAGCAGGTCGCGCAGGCGGAGGAAAGCGAGCAGCACAATCCGACGCGGCCGCGCCTGTTGCGCACGCAGGTCGGCGCGGAGGAAATCGCCGAGGTCGTGTCGCGTGCAACGGGTATTCCGGTGTCGCGGATGATGCAGGGCGAGCGCGAGAAGCTGCTGCACATCGAAGAGAAGCTGCATGAGCGCGTGGTCGGCCAGAACGAGGCGATCGACGCGGTCGCCGACGCGATCCGCCGCTCGCGCGCGGGCCTCGCCGATCCGAACCGTCCGTACGGCTCGTTCCTGTTCCTCGGCCCGACGGGCGTCGGCAAGACCGAATTGTGCAAGGCGCTCGCCGGTTTCCTGTTCGATTCGGAAGAGCACCTGATCCGCATCGACATGAGCGAGTTCATGGAGAAGCACAGCGTCGCGCGGCTGATCGGCGCGCCGCCCGGCTACGTCGGCTACGAGGAGGGCGGCTATCTGACCGAAGCCGTGCGCCGCAAGCCGTACAGCGTGATCCTGCTCGACGAGATCGAGAAGGCGCACCCGGACGTGTTCAACGTGCTGCTGCAGGTGCTCGACGACGGCCGGATGACGGACGGGCAGGGGCGCACCGTCGACTTCAAGAACACGGTGATCGTGATGACGTCGAACCTCGGCTCGCAACTGATCCAGTCGATGTCGGGCGCGTCGCAGGAAGAGATCAAGGACGCGGTGTGGGTCGAGGTCAAGCAGCACTTCCGCCCCGAGTTCCTGAACCGGATCGACGACGTCGTCGTGTTCCACTCGCTCGACCGCAGCAACATCCAGGCGATCGCGAGAATCCAGCTCGCGCGCCTGCATGACCGGCTCGCGAAGCTCGACATGGCGCTCGACGTGTCGGAGGCCGCGCTCGAGCAGATCGGCAAGGTCGGCTACGATCCGCTGTTCGGCGCGCGGCCGCTCAAGCGCGCGATCCAGCAGGAGATCGAGAACCCGGTCGCGAAGCTCATCCTCGCGGGCCGCTTCGGTCCGAAGGACGTGATTCCGGTCGACGTGCAGGACGGCAGGTTCATGTTCGAGCGCGTCGTGCATTGAGCGCCGCGGCTCGGCTGGGCGGTTCGCCGCCCGGTCTCACGGCCGGCTCCGGCCCGTGAAAGCAAAACACCCCGCTCGCGAGCGGGGTGTTTTTTTATCGGGTGCGCCCGGCAGGGCGCACTCACTGGGAGGTGAAAGTCCTCTACTCGCCCGGCAAGGGGAAGAGTTAGCCGAAGGCAAGGGTTTCCCGGGTGACTGGGAGTCTGAAGGAAGCTGGGAGGCAAAGCGCTGGCCTGACGAACAGGAAGCGGATATGAGGCGTAGCGACTGGGTAAGGTGTCCCAATTCACCGAAGCCCGAAACTTGCACCGACGTTGTTACGTAGATCCGACAGGCATAAGCGTGAAGGTGAGTGCGCAATACCCGGGGAGATCTGTTTCTGTGCTGGCGCGGTAAGGCCAGCTACCGAGGTCGAGAGGCGGCGGGACGCGGAAGCAGAAGTCAGCAGAAGGCATAGTAGGTCAAGGCGAAGGCGGAGAGCCGAAGAGGACCGGGACCGAAGGCCGGAACAGTGAATGCCGAGAGTAGGACGGATGATCTCGAAGCCTGTTATGGATGCAGAAGCGCTGGAGACAGTGGCCGAGCACGCGAGGGGTGGCCGGAAGCCACCGGGCTGCGTGCGGGGTGCGGAGACGGGCACGGCGACATCTGGGCAAACGAAATCGGAGGGCGACGCGCTGATGGAGCGCGTCGTGGAACGCGGCAACATGAGGCGAGCATACCGCCGGGTGCTGAGGAACCAGGGTTCAGCCGGGGTAGATGGGCTGAGCGTGGAAGGCCTTGGTGACTGGCTCAAGATGCACTGGCCGAGTGTGAAGCAGGCGCTGCTGGAAGGGCGGTACGTACCGCAGGCGGTACGCCGGGCGGACATACCGAAGCCGCAAGGCGGGGTGAGGACGCTGGGCGTGCCAAGCGTGGTGGACCGACTGATCCAGCAAGCGCTGCACCAAGTATTGCAACCGATCTTGGAGCCGACGTTCTCGGCGAGTAGTTACGGATTCCGACCGGGCAAGAGTGCGTTGGACGCGGTGCGTCAGGCGCAAGCCTATGTTCAGGGTGGTCGGCATTGGGTGGTCGATATCGATTTGGAGAAGTTCTTCGATCGAGTCAACCATGATGTGCTGATGGGCCGGGTTGCGAGGCATGTAAAAGACAAAAGTGACGCTGAAGCTGATTCGCCGCTTCCTCGAAGCGGGGATGATGGCGCACGGCGTGACGCGTGCGAGGACGGAGGGCACGCCGCAAGGCGGCCCGCTGTCCCCGCTACTGTCGAATATATTGCTGAGTGATCTGGATCGGAGGCTGGAGAGCCGAGGGCTGGCGTTCTGCCGGTACGCTGACGACTGCAACATTTACGTTGGCAGCCAACAAGCAGGACAGCGCGTCATGGCGAGAATCAGGGCCTATCTCGAGAAGGTCTTGAAGCTGCGCGTGAACGAGGCCAAGAGTGCGGTGGCGCGGCCGAGCACGCGGAAGTTCCTGGGATACCGGGTGGCGGTGAGGTTGGGTCAAGCACAGATCCGGATTGCACCGGAAAGCATCAAGCGATTGATGACGCGGGTGCGGGATCTGACGTTGAAGGGAAGAAGCGGGTCCCTTGAGCAGACGATCCGGAAGCTCAACCCGGTCCTACGGGGGTGGGCAAATTACTTCCGGCTCAGCCAGCAGCACAAGCGGCTGGAGGGGCTGGACGGATGGTTGCGAAGGCGTTTGCGCTGCCTGATCTGGCGGCAGTGGAAGCGCCCCCGAACCCGAGAGCGCAACATGATCGCACTGGGCCTACGCCCGGAGCGGGCATGGAAATCGAGCGTGAACGGGCGAGGACCTTGGTGGAACGCCGGTTCTCACCATTTGAAGCAGGCGTTACCCAATGCCTACTTCGATGCACGGGGACTGGTCTCGATCCGTCGGACGGTGGATCGCCTCCAGAGCATTAACTGAACCGCCGTATGCGGAACCGCACGTACGGTGGTGTGAGAGGGCTGAGGGGGTAACCCCTCACCCTACTCGATTTCATCGCAGAAAACCGTGGAGCCTTGTAGGGCGATTGCGTAACCTGACGCGTGACTTTATGGAGGTCAGGAGGAAGAATTGCTCGATCGCAAGGCACTTCAGGCACTGGGTTGCTGGACAGGCTATCGGCTGGAGCGGGTGGAGTGGCCGCAGGGCGATAGCCGCACGCTGTCGCTGTACTTGAAGCTGGTCAGCAAGGTGATGTACTGCGAGCAATGCGCAGCGCGTTGCCAGCAGATTCATGAAACGACGGTGCGGCGGGTGCGTGATCTGCCGCTGTTCGAGTATCGGGTGGTACTGCATGTCCCCCGTCGCCGGGTCTGGTGCAAACGCTGCGGCAGGCCGAGGCAGGAGAAGCTTGACTGGCTGGGCCGCTACCAGCGAGCGGCGGTGCTCGCGCGCCTGCGCGGTATGCACCGCCTGCGCGACGCGCAGTGGCTGCGCAAGACATCGGTCGCGCTCGCGCTGATCGCCGCATGGGAAATCGCCGCGCGCGCGATCGACAACGATCTGCTGTTGCCGCTCGCGTTGCTGTGAGCTCGCGTTCGGCGCGAGCGCGGGCGGCGGCGGGCTCGGCGGGTACATCTTCCAGAACCGCAACGAGTTCTACACGGATCGCGTGTTCGCCGGCCTGGCCGCGGTGATCGTGATCGGGCTCGTCGTCGAGCACGGCGTGTTCGACGCGCTTGAACGCGCAACCGTCAGGCGCTGGGGCGTGCACGCGCAGTAAAGCGATCAGCCGAATCCCGCCATTCATTCCGGATACCGAACGATCAACCGCGGATCACCCGCCGTTCGCCCGCGCGTTTCTTCATTCGATTGAGCGGGCAACGGTGAAACCTGACGGGTGCATTTCGCCTTGCCTTCGAGGCTTTCATCGGATCCCAAAGCAAATTGAGGGAACGAGGGTTAGTCCCACTGTGGAACGTTTGCGTCGCGCCCGTTAAGCGGTACGGAAAGTCAAGCTTTCCAGCGTCGTGCCCACGGCGCTTCGATCATGCAGCCGTTCTTTCAGGAGACTCTCATGCTGCGTTTCATTCAATCGCTTTTGCGCGACGAGCGCGGGGTCAGCGCACTCGAATATTCAGTGCTGGCCGGCATCGTGGTGGTGGCAGTCGCTGCGGCAGGTGCCATCTTCGGCGGCAATTCCGGCTTGCCGAACCTGTTCCAGAACATGATCACCAAGGTGACGAGCGTACAAACCAACGGCCATTGACGACGAACCGGCCGGCGCCGCTCGCCGTGGCGCGCCGGCCGCGTTCCCCGATTTCACGAACGCCCATGATTCTCTCGCTCAAGCTCGTCGCCAGTTGGACGCTCGCGTCGCTCGCGCTCGCCGATCTGCGCGCGCGGCGGCTCGCGACGTTCGCGGTCGCGATCGTCGGCGCGCTGTATGGCGCGCTGGCGCTCGCGGGCGCGCCGGGCGACGGCGGCTTCGCCGCGCATGCGGCGCTCGGTGTGGCCGCGTTCGCGCTCGGTGCGGCGATGTTCCGCATCGGCTGGATCGCTGGCGGCGACGTCAAGCTCGCGGCCGTGGTGTTTCTGTGGGCAGGTCCCGCGCATGCGGGGCCGGTCGCGTTCGCGATCGGCGTCGGCGGTCTCGCCGTCGGCGCCGTCTGCATCGCGGCCGCGCGCGCGCCGCGCGCGCTCGCGTGGTTCGCGCCGGCGCGCGGCGTCCCGTACGGGGTCGCGCTCGCGGCGGGCGGCCTTTTCGCCGTGTGGGCGCCGGCCGCTTGCCGGCTGCCCGCATGTCTCGGATGACAGGCGGCCGACATGTCCCATTTTCTCAAGCTCGCCGGCCTGATGCTCGTCGCGGTGGTCGGCGCGTTCCTGTTTCGCGCGCTATACGTGGCGGCGTCGCAGCCGCGCCCGGCCGCGCCGCCGCAACAGGTGCGCGTGCGCGTCGCGGCCGCCGATCTGCCGGCGGGCCTGCTGCTGCGCGACGCCGATCTCGGCTGGAAGACGATGGCGCGCGGCGACGCGCCCGCCGGCGCGTTGATCGAAGGTGATGTGCGCAGCGACGCCAAGACTGCGAACGTGGCCATCGACGCGAGCGTTGCCGCAGCCGGCGATCTGAAGGGCGACCTGCTGCGCCATCCGGTGCGCGCGGGCGCGCCGCTCGGCCCGGCCGACGTGATCCTGCCGAGCGCGCCCGGCTTTCTCGCGGCCGCGCTCAAGCCCGGCATGCGTGCGATCTCGGTCGCGATCGACGACGTATCCGGCAATGCCGGCCTCATTGAGCCGGGCGACTACGTCGACGTGCTGCTCACGCAGCAGCTCGCCGCGCCGGGCGGCGCGCCGGCCGACCCGGAGCGCGCGGTCGAATCGGAGACGATCGCCGCGCGCGTGCGCGTGCTCGCGGTCGGCTCCGCGTTCCAGCGGCCGAAGGAGGACGCCGCGCAGCCGAACACGCGCGCGCGCACGGTGACGTTCGAGGTGAGCTCGCACGATGCGCAGGTGATCACGGTCGGCGCGCATCTGGGCGCGCTGTCGCTCGCGCTGCGCAGCTTCGCGACGAGCGATCGCGGCGCGGGCGGCGTGGCGTTTGCGGAGCCGCCCGCGCCGCCGGTATGGGCGGGCGACGTGTCGCGCGCGCTGCGCGCGGAGGCGCCGGCCGCGCCGCCGCGCCGCGGCGGCGCCGCGCGTGCGGGGGCCGAGCGGCGCGTGATCGTCTATCACGGCTCGAAGCAGGACGACGCGGCGGGCGCGGGCGCGGGCGCGCCGCTGCCGGGCGGCGTGCCGCCGATTCCGACGCTGCCGCCGTTGCCGGGAGCGGCGACGCCGCCGGCCGGCGGCGCGCGGCCGGCGGCGTGACGGATGGCGATCGATCAGGAGGACGAGTCGAAATGGGGAGCGTGATTGGCGCGATCGGCGTGCGGCAAGCGGCGTCGGCATCGGCATCGGCATCGCCGCACGCGGTGCGCTCGCGCGCGCGTGCAAGCGGGCGGCGCGCGGCGGCGGCCGCGCTGGGGTGGCTCGCGGTTGCGCTGAGCGCGATGACGGTCGCGCCGCGGCTCGCGCGTGCGGCCGAGCCCGCGCCGGTGCTCGCCGTGCCCGCCGGCGGCGGCGAGATGGTGAAGCTGCCGGAGCCCGCGGTCGCGGTGTTCGTCGCGGACCCGGACGTCGCCGACGTGCACGTGCCGACGCCGCAGGCCGTGTTCGTGCTCGGCAAGAAAGCCGGCACGACGACGCTGTTCGCGCTCGGCGCGAACAACCGGACGATTCTGCGCGAGACCGTCGTCGTCGACGTCGACACGCCGTCGCTGCAGCGCATCCTCGACGCGCGCTTCCCGCAACTGCATCTGACGCTCGCGGGCGCGCCGGGCTCGCTGATGGTGAGCGGGCGCGTGCCGAGCGCCGCGGACGCGGACGCCGTCGCGCAGACGCTCAAGCCTTACCTGCGCCAGCAGGAATCGCTCGTCAACCGGCTCACGCTCGCGCGGCCGATCCAGGTGCATCTGCGCGTGCGCATCACCGAGGTCGACCGCAACATCACGCAGCAGCTCGGCATCAACTGGAGCGCGCTCGGCGCGAGCGGCAATTTCGTCGGCGGGCTGTTCAACGGGCGCACGCTGTTCGATACGGCGTCGAAGGCGTTCGATCTGTCGCCGTCGGGCGCGTTCTCGGTGCTGGGCGGCTTTCACACGTCGCGCTACTCGATCGACGGCGTGCTCGACGCGCTCGATCAGGAGGGCCTCATCACGATGCT
The DNA here is from genome assembly GCF_001636105.1 of Burkholderia sp. MSMB1589WGS. NCBI lineage: Bacteria > Pseudomonadati > Pseudomonadota > Betaproteobacteria > Burkholderiales > Burkholderiaceae > Burkholderia > Burkholderia sp. MSMB1589WGS. The sequence goes on along the minus strand of NZ_LNJT01000007.1, from coordinate 298,866 downwards.
CGCCGAGCCGAACCTCACCGCGATCTCCGGCCAGACCGCGAGCTTTCTCGCGGGCGGCGAGTTTCCGATTCCGGTCGCGCAGGACACGACGGGCGCGATCACGATCCAGTTCAAGCCTTACGGCGTGTCGCTCGATTTCACGCCGACCGTGCTCGCCGACAACCGGATCAGCCTCAAGGTGCGCCCGGAGGTGAGCGAGATCGATCCCACCAACAGCGTGACGACGGGCAGCATCAAGGTGCCGGCGCTGACGGTGCGGCGCGTCGACACGACGGTCGAGCTGTCGAGTGGGCAGAGCTTCGCGATCGGCGGCCTCCTGCAGAGCAAGAGCAGCGACGTGCTCGCCGAGCTGCCGGGGCTCGCGCGGCTGCCCGTGCTCGGCAAGCTGTTCTCGTCGCGCAATTACCTGAACGACAAGACCGAGGTCGTCGTGATCGTCACGCCGTACATCGTGCAGCCGGCGAATCCGGGCGAGCTGCACGACGCGCTCGACGACGTCACGCGCCCGAGCAGCGACATCGAATTCGTGCTGCAGCGCTCGCTCGGCATCGATCCGCTCGGCGGCGATGCGCCGCGGCTTGCGGGCCCGGCGGGCTTCGTCTACTGACGACGGAAGGCAAGAGGAACACGGAGGCATGCGATGGCGATTCGATTGGAACACACGCTGCGCCGGCACGCGTCGCGCGCGGTGGCCGCGTGCGCGTGGACGGCGCTCGCCGCGCTCGGCGGCTGCATGGCCGGCCATCCGCCGTACGGGATGCCCGATGCGTCGGTGATCGGCTACGACGCGCGCACGGGGCTCGCGCGCGCACCCGACTGCGCGGCGCTCGAGCAGCGCTCGCAGATGATCGACGCGGGCCGCGCGCGGCCCGGCGTGAGCTTCGGCTGCGCGACCTACGGCAACCTCGCGGCGATGCTCGCGCGGCCCGCCGATCTCGTCGCGCCGCTGCCTTACGCGGGCGCGGACGCGGCGCTCGGCGCGAGCGCGGTGCGCCGTTACGACGAGGGCCGCACGACGCCGCTCAACCCGACGTCGACGACGACGTCCGTCACGCATTAGCGGAGGCGAGATGGGAGCACTCGATCTGATGGGCGGCGCGCGGCGCGCGAAGGACCTGCGCGAGGCGGCGGGCGGCGCGCGCCTGATCGCGATCGTCGCCGACACGGCGAGCGACGAAGCGATCCGCAACCTGATCGTCGATCAGGCGATAACGGGCGCGCACGTCGCGCGCGGCGCGATCGACGACGCGATCGCGCTGATGCGCGATCTGCCGCACGGGCCGCAGCATCTGCTCGTCGACGTGTCGGGCGCGGCGATGCCGCTGTCCGATCTCGCGCGGCTCGCCGACGTCTGCGATCCGTCGGTGAACGTGATCGTGATCGGCGAGCAGAACGACGTCGGCCTGTTCCGCAACATGCTGCGCATCGGCGTGCGCGACTATCTCGTCAAGCCGCTGACCGTCGAGCTCGTGCACCGCGCGCTGTCCGCAGCCGATCCGGGCGCGGCTGCGCGTACCGGCAAGGCGATCGGCTTCGTCGGCGCGCGCGGCGGCGTCGGCGTGACGAGCATCGCGGTCGCGCTCGCGCGCCATCTCGCGGACCGCATCCGCCGCCGCGTCGCGTATGTCGATTTCGATTGCCACGGCGGCGCGGCGTGCTCGATGCTCGGCGTCGTGAGCAATCAGGGGCTCGTCGAGCTGCTGCAGAATCCGCAGCGGCTCGACGCGCAGTTGATCAAGCACGCGATGGTCGCGCAGAGCGACCGGCTCTCGGTGCTGTCGGCCGAGCTGCCGTACGACAGCGAGGCGCCGTTGCGCGCGGGCGCGGTGGCGGGGCTCGTCGGCGCGCTCCGGCATCAGTTCCATTACGTGCTGCTCGATCTGCCCGAGCGCGCGGGCCGGCTCGCCGACGAAGCGCTCGCCGCGTGCGCGAGCGTCTACATCGTCGCCGACCGCTCGGTGCATGCGGCGCGCGAGGTGGCTCGGCTGCTGCATCATGCGGAGGCGCTCGACGGCGACGCGCACGTGTCGCTGATCCTCAACAACGCGCAGCAGCCGGTGCGCGGCCGCGTCGAGCCGGCCGACTTCGCGCGCGCGGTCGGGCGTGCGTCGGCGCTCGAGCTGCCGTACGAGCCGCTCACGCTCGCCGTCGCCGAGAATCTCGGCGCGGCGCTCGACGCGCCGCGCGGCGGCTTCGCGGCCGGCATCGCCGCGCTCGCGCAAGGGCTGACGGGCGCCGACGCGGCGAGCGCGCCGCGCCGGCCGTGGTACGCGCGGCTTGCCGGCGCGCGGGGCGCGCGATGATGTTCGGCCGCCGCCCGTCATCTTCGTTCGCGCCCGGCGCCGACGTCGGCGCGCGCGAGTTCGCGAACGACGCCGCGTTGCCGGGCGCGGCGCCCGCCGTCGGGCACGCGTCGGCGCCCGATGCGCCCGATGCGCCCGATGCGGGCGGCGCGTCGCGCGCGAATCCGCCCGCGGGCGCCCGGCGGGAAAGCGGCGCACCCGACGGCCATCCGCGCGCGCCGCGCGACGCTCGGGACGATTGCGACGCTCGGGACAATCGCGACGATCGCGACGATCGCGACGATCGCGACGATCGAAACGACCCGGACGGCTCCGGCCACGCGCAAGACCACCACGAGGCGCTGATCCGCTCGGAGACGTTCAGGACGATCCGCGCGGTCGTGTTCTCGTCGATGAACATGTCGGCCGCGCTGATGATGTCGCGCGCCGAGGTGCGCGAAGGCATCGAGCAGACGGCCGCCGACATGATCGCGCGCGAGCGCCTGACGGTGACGCTCGCCGAGCAGGCGCTCATCGTCGACGAGATCCTCAACGACATGTTCGGCGTCGGCCCGATCGAGCCGCTCCTCGCGGACGAGCGTGTGACCGACATCCTCGTCAACGGCCCCGACCAGGTGTACGTCGAGCGCGCGGGCAAGCTCGAGCTCACGCCGCTGAAGTTCCGCGACAACGCGCACGTGATCAACGTCGCGCAGCGGATCGCGGCGGCGGTCGGGCGGCGCGTCGACGAGAGCAGCCCGATGGTCGACGCGCGGCTCGCGGACGGCAGCCGCGTGAACGTCGTGCTGCCGCCGATCGCGATCCGCGGCGCGTCGATCTCGATCCGCAAGTTCGCGAAGCGCAACATCACGCTCGCGCGGATGGCGCAGCAGGGCAACCTGTCGCAGGCGATGGTCGAGGTGCTGAAGATCGCGAGCGCGTGCCGGCTGAACATCGTGATCTCGGGCGGCACGGGCTCCGGCAAGACGACGCTGCTGAACGCGCTGTCGCACTTCATCGATTCGCACGAGCGCGTCGTGACGATCGAGGACGCAGCCGAGCTGCAACTGCAGCAGCCGCACGTGGTGAGCCTCGAGACCCGTCCGGAGAACAGCGAGGGGCTGGGCGGCGTGTCGCAGCGCGATCTCGTGCGCAACGCGCTGCGCATGCGCCCCGACCGGATCATCCTCGGCGAGACGCGCGGCCCGGAGGCGTTCGACGTGCTGCAGGCGATGAACACCGGGCACGACGGCTCGATGACGACGATCCACGCGAACACGCCGCGCGATGCGATCACGCGCCTCGAGAGCATGGTGATGATGGCCAACGGCAACCTGCCGCTCGTGTCGATCCGCCGGCAGATCGCGAGCGCGGTGCACATGATCCTGCAGATCGAGCGGATGCGCGACGGCGTGCGGCGCGTCACGCGCGTGACCGAGATCGCGGGCATGGAGGGCGACGTCGTGATCACGCAGGATCTGTTCGCGTTCCGCTACGACGCGAGCGCGTTCCAGGAGCAGGTGCACGGGATGTTCGAATCGTCTTCGCTGCGGCCGGCGTTCGCGCAGCGCGCCGCGTATTACGGCCTCGAGGGCGCGCTGCTCGGCGCGTTGCAGCCGTGAGCGCCGCGGACGTCGTTGCCGTCGGCGCGTTCTTCGCGATCGTCGTCGCGGGCTTCGTCGTGCGCGCGCTGCACGATCTCGCGCGTCGGCGGCCCGCCGCGCGCGTGCGGGCGCGCGTCGGCGCGCTGCGCGCCGCGGGGCGCAGCGCGCCGCCCGCGCACGCGTCGCGCGTCGGCCAGCAATTGTTCACCCGCCCGCACGGCGAAGGCGAAGACGGCGCGCTGCGCGCATGGCTGCGCGCACGCGGCGAGCGCGTGCGCACGGCGGCGGGCGCGGGCGGCGCGCGCGCGATCGCGTTCGCCTCCGCGCTCGCGGCGCTCGCGGGCTTCGTCGGCGCGTCGTTCGCGGGCGTCGCGCCGTGGCTGCGGATCGCGCTCGCGGCGGCGCTCGCGGCCGGCGCGGCGCGCGCCGTCTACCGGATTCTGATCGCGCGCTTCAAGCAACGCTTTCTCGGCGTGTTCCAGGACGCGCTCGATCTGATCATCCGCGCGGTGCGCGCGGGCATCCCCGTCGCACAGGCGATCGGCACCGCGGGCCGCGAAAGCGAGGAGCCCGTGCGCGCGACGTTTCGCGCGATGGGCGATGCGCTGCGCGTCGGCGCGGACCTGAAGGACGTGCTCGAGCAGCAGGCCGAGCGCCTGCAGCTCGCCGATTTCTCGTTCTTCGGCGTGTGCCTCGTGTTGCAGCGCGAGACGGGCGGCAATCTGACGGAGACGCTCGAGAACCTCTCGGGCATCATCCGCACGCGTCGCGACATCCGGATGAAGACGCGCGCGCTGACGGCGGAAGGGCGCATCGCGAGCAAGATCATCGCGGCCGTGCCGTTCGCGATCGCCGCGTTCCTGTTCGTCGTGAACCGGCCGTACATCGACCTGCTGTTCCGCACGCGCGCGGGGCACAAGATGCTGATCCTCGCCGCGGTGCTGCTCACGATCGGCCTCGCGATGATTCGCAAGATCGCCAACCTGGACACGTCGCGATGAACCCGGCCGCGCTGTCGATCGCCATCATGCTCGTGCTCGCCGCTGTCGTGGCGCTTGCGTGGCTGCTCGCGCGCGACGTCGCGGCGCGCCGGCGCGTCGCGCAGCGTGCGCGCGCGAGCGCCGCGCGCGCAGCGGCCGTCTACGCGCCCGTGGACGACGGCGCGCGCAGCGTGCCGCGGCGCGTCGCGCAGCGGGTGGCGTCGCTCGGCGAGCGGGTGCCCGTCGTCGACGCGACGCAGCGGATGAAGCTCGCCGCGCGGCTCGCGAGCGCGGGCTTTCGCGAGTGCCACGCGGTGTCGGTGATGGTGGGGCTCAAGCTCGTCGTCGGCGCGTGCGCGGGGCTCGCCGCGCTCGTCGTCGGCGCGCACGTGCCGCGCGCCGGCGATTATGTCGTGCTGCGCGTGCTGATGATGGCGGGCGCGTTCGTGATCGGCATGATGCTGCCCGAGCACGCGCTCGGCTTCGCGGTCGCGCGCCGCCAGAAGACGATCGCCGCGTACCTGCCCGACGCGCTCGATCTGCTCGTCATCTGCACGAACGCGGGCAACAGCCTCTCGGTCGCGATCCGGCGCGTCGCGTCCGAGCTGAAGACGATCTGCCCGCCGCTCGCCGACGAATTCTCCGTCTGCGCGAACGAACTGCAGATCGGCGGCGAGCCCGCGTTCGCGCTCAACGCGATGGCCGCGCGCATCGGCCTGCCGTCGATGCGCGCGCTCGTGACGACGCTCGTCCAGTCGCAGCAGTACGGCACGCCGATCACGCAGTCGCTGCGGATGCTGTCGCGCACGGAGCGCGCGATGCAGATGATCGCGCTCGAGGAAAAGGCGGCGAAGCTCGCGCCGAAGATGACGCTGCCGATGATGCTGTTCGTGATGCCGACCGTCGCGTTGATCGCGGCGGGGCCGGCGGTGATTCGACTGATAGCGGTGTTCCACAAATGAACGAGCCACATTTCGACGACGCATGCGACCGCGCATGCACGGCGCGGCGCATCGGCCGCGAGGGGCATGCAGGGCGGGCAGGGCGCGTGGGGCGCCTGCGCCGCGCGACGCCGGCCGCGCGGGTGTTCTGCCCGTTGTTCTCCCCGTTGTTCTCCTTGCTGTTCTCCCTGTCGTTCGCCGCGCTGCTCGCGGGCTGCGCGAGCCACGGCGCGTTTCAGCCGCGGCCAGTGCTGTCGCAGCGCGGCACGGTCGGCGACAGCGATCTGACCGTCGCCGAGAGCGCGCTCGCGGCCGGCAACGCGGAGCTCGCGGCGACGCTCTTCGAGCGCGCGCTGAAGGCCGACCCGCGGTCGCTGCCCGCGCAGGTCGGGCTTGGCGATGCGATGTACCAGACGGGCGAACTTGCGCGCGCGGGTGTCTTGTATGCGCAGGCGGCGACCGCCGCGCCGGACGATCCGCGCGCGCAGTTGGGCCTCGCGCGCGTCGCGCTGCGCGAGCGGCATCTCGACGACGCGCTCGCGCGTTACGCGAAGCTGAACGCCGCGCATCCGGAGAACATCGCGGCGGCGGCCGGCCTCGGCACGGTGCTGGATCTGCTCGGGCGGCACGACGACGCGCAGCGCGTGTATCGCGCGGCGCTCGCGCGCCATCCGGACGCGCACGCGCTCACGACCGATCTCGGCCTGTCGCTCGTGCTCGCGAATCGCGCGCGCGAGGGCGCGAACGTGCTGCTCGACGTCGCGGGGCTGCCGAACGCGCCGGCGCAGGCGCGAGAGGACCTTGCGCTCGCATACGGGATGCTCGGCAACGACGATGCCGCGAAGCGCATCCTCATTCACGATCTGCCGGCGGCGTCGGCGGAGGACAACCTGCGTTTCTACCGGAACGTGCGCGAGCGAAGGGCGGCGGGGGCGGGCAGTCCGGGCGGCGCGCCGAATGTGACGAGTGCGACAGGCGAGGCGAACGCGGCGCATGCAGCGGCGGCAGCGGGCGCGACCGCCGACGCCGGCCCCGCGCCCGTGCGCGCGGAGATCGTCAAATGAAACGCGTCTCCCGGCTGGTGCGCGACGAGCGCGGCGTGGTGTCGCTCGAATTCGTGCTCGTGTTTCCGTTCATGATGCTCGTGCTGTTCGGCATCGTCGACACGAGTCTGCTGCTCTGCGACAAGGCGGTGATCACCAACGCGAGCCGCGAGGCCGCGCGCGCGGGCGTCGTCGTGCGCGTGCCGCAACTGGCCGCGACCGACATCGCGAAGGTCGCGCTGTCGTACGCGCAGGGCAGCCTCGTGAGCGGCGGCACGGTCGGCGCGCCCGTCGTCAACGTCGACCAGTCGGCCGGCACGTCGCCCGGCAGCCCGTTGAAAGTGACCGTCAGCTACACGTATCAGGGCCTCGTGCTCGGCTCCGCGCTGAGCGCGCTGACGGGCCCGATCACGCTGACGGCCGTGACGGTGATGAACTATGAATGAGCGTCGCGCCGCCGCCGCGCGCCGCCGTGAGCGCGGCTCCGTCGTGCTGTGGTTCCTGCTGTTCCTGCCGGTGCTGCTGCTCTTCGGCGCGTTCGCGATCGACTTGCCGCACGTCGCCACCGCGCGCAACGAACTGCAGAACGCGGCGGATGCGGCCGCGCTCGCCGGCGCCGCGTCGCTCGAGTCGAGCCCGGGCGCGCCCGGGTGGGCGGCGGCCGCGAGCGCGGCAAGCGCCGCGCTGTCGCTGAACGCGGCCGACGGCGCGACGCTGTCGAGCGGCACGGTGCAGACGGGCTACTGGAACGTGACGGGCGCGCCCGCCGGCCTCGAGCCGACGACGCTCGTGCCCGGCGCATACGACGTGCCGGCCGTGCAGGCAACCGTCACGCGCGCGACGAACCGCAACGGCGGGCCGCTTGCGCTGCTGATGGGCGGCTTCCTCGGCCTCGTCGGCACGCCCGCGGCGGCGACGGCGGTCGCGGTTGCCGCCGCGCCGTCGACGCTCGGCGCGGGCGGGCTCTTTCCGATGGTCATCGATCAATGCGTGCTCGACCAGTACTGGGACGCGCAGGCGGGCGCGCCGCGCGTCGATCCGGCGACGGGCGCGCCGTACGAGTTCCAGGTCGGCAACGGCCAGACTTACGGCGGCACATGCTATGCCGGCCAGTGGACGACGTTTCTCGTCAACGCGAACGACGTGCCGACCGTGCGCGGACTGATCGCGAACGGCAACCCGACGCCGCTCTCGATCGGCGACAGCATCTGGATCGAGCCCGGCATGAAGACTGCGATCTACTACGACGTGCCGGTCGGCGTGACGGTCGTCGTGCCGGTCGCCACGCAGATCAGCAGCAAGACCTATGTGCCGGTCGTCGCGTTCGCCGCGCTTCATATCGACGCGTCCAACGGCGCGAACATCAAGGCGATCACCGGCCACTTCGTCGGCGGCTACCGGATTCCCGCGAGCGCAGGCGGCGTCGGGCCCGCGTACGGCGCGTACGTCGCGCCGCGTCTCGCGTATTGAGCGCGGACGCACGCCTGCGGCCACGCGCATGATCGCGGCGCGCGCCGACGCGAACGCGCCGCGCCGCATCGCACGCCGCCCGCGCACGCGATAGCATGAAAACTGCTGAGTTCAGCAGCATTTCTTGGTTCGAAAACGGTGCATGCACTGATACGGTGACGGACTCGCGGCGCATCGCGCGCCGCGTCGCTCATCAGCCGGACGCGCCGCGCCGGCGTCACCTAGAACAAGAGAAACGCACCAATGAAACTCAAGCCATTCGCTACCTGGCTCATCGGTCTGTCGCTCGTCGCCGCGCATGCGGCCGCGCACGCGGACCGCCTCGACGACATCAAGAAGTCCGGCGTGCTGCGCGTCGCGACGTTCGACAGCAATCCGCCATTCGGCTTCGTCGATCCGAAGACGAACCGGATCGTCGGCCTCGACGTCGACTATGCGCAGGCGCTCGCCGACAGGCTCGGCGTCAGGCTGAAGCTGCAGCCCACCAATCCCGCGAACCGCATTCCGTTCCTGACCTCGGGCAAGGTCGATCTCGTGCTGGCGAACTTCACGATCACCGACGAGCGCGCGAAGCAGGTCGACTTCAGCATTCCGTATTTCGCGTCCGGCCAGCAGTTCCTCGCGAAGAAGGGCGTGCTGAAATCGGCCGACCAACTGAACGGCCTGCGCGTCGGCGCCGACAAGGGCACGACGAACGAAGTCACGCTGCGCGAGAAATTCCCGAAGGCGACGATCGTCGCGTACGACGACACGCCGTTCGCGTTCGCCGCGCTGCGCGCGGGCAACGTGCAGGCGATCACGCAGGACGGCCCGAAGCTGATCGGCCTGCTCGCGAACGTGCCGGACAAGCAGAACTACGAAGTGCCGGCGTTTTCGATCTCGAACGATTACATGGGCGTCGGCGTGCCGAAGGGCGAGACGCGGCTCGTCGCGTTCGTCAACGATACGCTGACGAATCTCGAAGCGAACGGCCGCGCGGGCCGGATCTACGATGCATGGTTCGGGCCGAACACGAAGACGCCGCTCGCGCGGATCTTCCGGATCGGCGACAAGCGCTGAACGCAGCGCCGAGCCCGCTGAACCCGCGCGGGCCGCCTGCACGCCGCATGCGGCCCGCATTCGCGCGTGATGCGAGCGCGTGCGCGATCGAGGCGCGCGACACGCAATCACGCGGCACGCAACCTGCGGCCGCCCGCCCCGGCGGCCCGAAGCAACGAGATGGACGCCTGGCTCGCTCCCAAATATCTGATGTGGTTATGGCAGGGTTTCCTGCTGACGCTCGGCCTGTCGTTCGCGGCGGCCGTCGCGGCGACGCTCGCGGGCTTCGCGCTCGCGATCGCGCGGTATGCGAAGCGCGCATGGCCGAGGCGCGCGGCGGCCGCGTACGTCGTCGCGTTTCGCAACACGCCGCTCGTCGTGCAATTGCTGTTCTGGTATTTCGGCGTCGCGTCGCTGCTGCCCGAGCCCGTGATGGCGTGGCTCAACGCGCGCCATGCGGCGGCCCTGGGCGGCGTCGAGCTGCATTGGCCGTCGTTCGAGTTCGTCGCGGGCTGGGTCGGCCTGAGCTGCTACACGAGCGCGTTCGTCGCCGAGGAGTTCCAGGCGGGGCTGCGCGGCGTGCCGGCCGCGCAGCATCACGCGGCGAGCGCGCTCGGCCTGTCGCCGCTGCAGACGTTTCGGTTCGTCGTGCTGCCGCAGGCGGTGCGGATCGCGCTGCCGCCGCTCTTCGGCCAATACATGAATCTGATCAAGAACTCGTCGCTGACGATGGCGATCGGCGTCGCCGAGCTGTCGTATGCGTCGCGCCAGGTCGAGACCGAGACGTTCCGGACCTTCGCCGCGTTCGGCGTGTCGACCGTGCTGTACATCGCGGCGGTCGCGGCCGTCGAAGCGTTCGCGCAATGGACGGTGCGGCGCCGCGATCGCACGTTCGCAGGGCGCTGACGATGGATCTGTCGATACTCGCGCACAACCTGCCGTACCTGCTCGTCGGCGCGTTTCCCGACGGCCCGCTCGGCGGCGCCGCGCTGTCGCTCGTGCTCGCGCTCGCGTCGGCGCTCGCATCGGCCGTGCTGGGCGTCGCGCTCGGCGTCGCGCTCGCGCTCGCGACGGGCGCGCTGCGCGGCGCGCTCGTTGTCGTGATCGGCTTTTTCCGCGCGATTCCGGTGCTGATGCTGATTTTCTGGACCTACTTCCTGCTGCCCGTGCTGCTGCACGCGGACGTGCCGGGGCTCGCGGCCGTCGTGTGCGCGCTGTCGCTCGTCGGCGGCGCGTATCTCGCGCATTCGGTGCACGCGGGCATCCGGGCGGCGGGCGACGGGCAGTGGCAGGCCGGGCTGTCGCTCGGGCTCACGCGCTGGCAGACGGTGCGCCACGTGCTGCTGCCGCAGGCGGTGAAGATCATGACGCCGTCGTTCGTCAACCAGTGGGTGTCGCTCGTGAAGGATACGTCGCTCGCGTACATCGTCGGCGTGCCGGAGCTGTCGTTCGTCGCGACGCAGGTCAACAATCGGCTGATGGTGTATCCCGCGCAGATCTTCCTGTTCGTCGGCGTGATCTACCTGATTCTCTGCACCGCGCTCGACGTCGCGGCGACGTGGCTGCTCGCGGGCCGTCGGCGCGGCTCGCCGCGCGGCGACGAGGCGTCGCGCGCAACTGCCGCGCAGCCGGCGTCGGGCGGGCCGCGATAGCGTCGCGGCGTCACGACGACGCGTAATGCGTGTTGAAGATCGCGCGCAGCGTCGACGTATCGGTCGCGAACTCGGCCCACAGCGGCGCGTCGACCTGCGCGAAGCCGAGCGGCCGCGCGCCGCCCGATGCGAGCCGGAAGCGCGCCTCGCTCGCGACGCGCCTGAACGCGTCGAGCTGCATCGCCGACAGCGTGTTCTGCGCGTTGGCGAGCGCGACGAGCGGATCGACCGGCCGATCGTCGACGCGCACCTCGAAATGCAGATGCGGGCCCGTCGCCGCGCCCGTCGCGCCGACCGAGCCGATCCGCTGGCCCTGCGCGACCCTCATCCCGACGTCGAGCCCCGGCGCGAACGCCGACAGATGCGCGTAGTAAGTCGACGTGCGGTCCGGATGGTCGATGACGACATACTTGCCGTAGCCGAGCGCATCGTAGCCGACGAACGACACGACGCCCGCCGCCGCCGCGTCGACGCGCGTGCCGGCCGGCGCGGCGAGATCCACGCCCGTGTGCATTTGCAGGATGTGCGACAGCGGGTGCACGCGCTCGCCGAAGTACGAGCTGATGCGCGTGCTGACGACGGGCATCGTGAGCGCGGGCGCGTCGAGCGGCGCGCCGTCGAACGCGTAGTACGCGCCGCCCGCCGCGCCCGGCGGCTTGAACCAGACCGCGCCGAACCGGCGGCCCGCGACGCGCAGCTCGAGCGCGGTCACGCGCGGCTTGCCCGATGCGGCGTCGAACGCGATCCGGTAGCGGTCGCCCTGTTGCGCGTTCGCGTGAGACTGCACGCGGTCGGCGATCAGGTCGCCGATCTGGATGCGTACTTCGGGCGGGATGTCGATCCGGTTCAGCGTGTCGGCGAGCGTGTCGTCGATCGGCCCGGCGCGCACGCCGCTGTCCGTGAGCGCGAGCACGGAATCGGCGAGCGAGAACGCGCGGCCGTCGTAGCCGAGCAGTTGGTTGCGGTGCGCGGCGAGCGACGCGAAGAGTCCGGGGCTCGCGCCGGGCCGCGCGAGCCCCGGCTGCGCCGGGCCGGGCTGCGTGACGTCCGCCTGCGCATCGCCGAGCGTCGGGCCCGCCGACTCTTGGCGACGCGCGGCGAGCGTTCGCAGCGGCGCGGCAGGCGGGTTCTGCTCGGCGATCAGGCGCTCGAGCTCGCCCGTGACGAAGCGCTGCGCGCTCGGAAACGGCGTGTCGGCGAACACGCGCTGCGGCGTGCGCGCGGCGTTCGCGCTCGACGCATCGGGCGACTTCGACACGGCCGGCAGCGCCGCGAGGCCGCAGGCGATCAGCGCGCCGAGCGCGCCCGCCGCGGGCAGCTTGCGCCTGAACGAACGAGGAGGGGCCGAGCGAGCCGCCGATCCGGCGACGGACGCGGGATCGGCGAAAGAGACGGAAGAAACGGAAACGGATTGCGCGATTGGCTTGGCCAAGAGTGTCCACATCCTTGAAAAGGGCGGTTCGAACGAAAAGGGTGTGGGCGGCGACTGCGTTGGAACCCGCGTCGGGGCGGGCCGGCAGCGCCTGGGCGTCAACGCGGCGGGGCGCGCTCGCGAACGGAACGCGCCCCGCTGCGCGCCGCCCGGCCCAACGACGCGGACGATGTCCGCTCCGAACGGCGATTCGGTTTCCGAGGGTTCAAACCCAGATGAAGCATCGACGCCATCCAGGATGACCGCGCGGCGCGCGCAAATGTTCCGGACAATTTGACGATTTTATGTAGGGGCGGATACGCAAAGCCTGCGATGCGCGCTCAGCGCGCGTTTGCGCGCGACAAAGCGCGCGGCGCGCAATCTTCGGCCATCCGTAGAGCGGGCGACGCGCGCAGCGCATCGACGCCCGCGTCGAGCATCGCTTCGGCGTCGCGCCAGCGATCTCCGCGCAGCCGCGTCGTCCAGATCATCGAGCCGAAGATGCCTTCGAGCAGCGACAGCAGATAGACGCCCGCCAGATGCACGTCGAGCGACGCGTCGAGTTCGCCCGCGGCGACCGCGCGGCGCAGCAGCGCCTTCGCGATGCGCAGCGTCTGCAATTCGTAGAGCGTGCGCCGGCGCATCAGCGGCGCGTTTTCCTCGCTCTGCTCACATTTCATGTAGAGGATCTCGAGCACGCGCTGCATCGAGCCGGGCTCGCCGCATTGGTGCAGATAGTGCGACGCGGCGAGCCGCAGCGTCGCGAGCGTGGGCCGCTCGTCGGACAGATCGAAGCCCTCGGCCGCGCGCGAGAACGCGCGATCGCACACCGCGACGCACACCTCGATCTTGCCGTTGAAGTGCCCGTAGACCGCGCCGCGCGACATGCCGGCCGCCTCCGCGATGTCCGCCATCGCGGTCTGGCCGACGCCCTTTTCCAGCAGCACGAGCTCGGCGGCGTCGAGGATCCGGTTCTTCGTGTTCAGCGATTCTTCGCGCGTCTTGCGGGCCATGTGGGTGTTGCTCCCTTTCGAATGTTTGTCGCTTTCTTACGACAATATGTCGGGCGACACTATTTAATCAATCGTGACTGATTATAATCGATCGCCCCGACCGGCCCCAAATTCGTCCCGGTCGAGCGACTTGCGAGGAAAAAATGAAATACGAATGGGCACGCGTGCGCCGCTTGTCGGCGGCGCTCGCGGTCGCGGCGTTCGTCGCGGCCGGCTGCGGCAAGCACGAAAGCGAGCACGACGCCGCCGCGCCGCGCGAGGCGAGCGTCGTCACGGTGAAGAAGACATCGGTGCCGCTGTCGGTTGAATTGCCGGGCCGGCTCGATGCCTACCGGCAGGCCGAGGTGCGCGCGCGGGTCGCGGGCATCGTGACCGCGCGCATCTACGAGGAAGGGCAGGAAGTCAAGCGCGGCGCGGTGCTGTTCAGGATCGATCCCGCGCCGTTCAAGGCGGCGCGCGATGCGGCCGCGGGCGCGCTCGAGAAGGCGCAGGCCGCGTATCTCGCGGCGCTCGACAAGCGCCACCGCTACGACGAACTCGTGCGCGACCGCGCGGTCAGCGAGCGCGACCACACCGAGGCGCTCGCCGACGAGCGGCAGGCGAAGGCGGCCGCCGCGTCGGCGCGCGCGGAGCTCGCGCGCGCGCAACTGCAGCTCGACTACGCAACCGTCACGTCGCCGATCGACGGCCGCGCGCGCCGCGCGCTCGTGACGGAAGGCGCGCTCGTCGGCCAGGATCAGGCGACGCCGCTCACGACCGTCGAGCAGCTCGATCCGATCTACGTGAACTTCTCGCAGCCCGCCGCCGAGGTGGAATCGCTGCGGCGCGCGGTGAAGAGCGGACGCGCGGCGGGCATCGCGCAGCAGGATATCGAGGTGACGCTCGTGCGTCCGGACGGCAGCACATACGCGCGCAAGGGCAAGCTGCTGTTCGCGGATCTCGCGGTCGATCCGTCGACCGACACGGTCGCGATGCGCGCGCTCTTTCCGAATCCGGAGCGCGAGCTGCTGCCGGGCGCGTACGTGCGGATCGCGCTCGATCGCGCGATCGCGCGCGACGCGATCCTCGTGCCGCGCGACGCGCTCCTGCGCACGGCCGACAGCGCGACCGTCAAGGTTGTCGGCCAGAACGGCAAGATACGCGACGTGACGGTCGAGGCCGCGCAGATGAAAGGCCGCGACTGGATCGTCACGCGCGGGCTCGCGGGCGGCGAGCGTGTCGTCGTCGACGACGCCGCGCAATTCGAAGCGGGCGCGACCGTGAAGGCGGTCGAGCGCGGCGGCGCCGCGCAACCGGCCTCCGGTTCCGCCGTGGCCGCCGCGCCCGACAAGCGCCAAACCTGACAAGCACAATTCGATCATGGCTCGTTTCTTCATCGATCGCCCCGTGTTCGCGTGGGTGATCTCTTTATTCATCATGCTGGGCGGCATCTTCGCGATCCGCGCGTTGCCCGTCGCGCAGTATCCGGACATCGCGCCGCCCGTCGTCAGCCTCTACGCGACGTATCCGGGCGCGTCCGCGCAGGTCGTCGAGGAATCGGTCACGGCCGTGATCGAGCGCGAGATGAACGGCGTGCCCGGCCTGCTGTATACGTCGGCGACGAGCAGCGCCGGCCAGGCGTCGCTGTCGCTCACGTTCAAGCAGGGCGTGAGCGCCGATCTCGCGGCCGTCGACGTGCAGAACCGCCTGAAGACCGTCGAGGCGCGGCTGCCCGAGCCCGTGCGGCGCGACGGCATCTCGATCGAGAAGGCGGCCGACAACGCGCAGATCATCGTGTCGCTCACGTCGGAGGACGGGCGGCTGTCGGGCGTGGAGCTCGGCGAATACGCGTCGGCGAACGTGCTGCAGGCGCTGCGGCGCGTCGAGGGCGTCGGCAAGGTGCAGTTCTGGGGCGCCGAGTATGCGATGCGGATCTGGCCGGACCCCGTCAAGATGGCGGCGCTCGGCCTGACGGCGTCCGACATCGCGTCGGCCGTGCGCGCGCACAACGCGCGCGTGACGATCGGCGACGTCGGCCGCAGCGCGGTGCCCGACAGCGCGCCGATCGCGGCGACCGTGCTCGCGGACGCGCCGCTCACGACGCCCGACGCGTTCGGCGCGATCGCGCTGCGCTCGCGCGCCGACGGCTCGACGCTCTTTTTGCGCGACGTCGCGAGAATCGAATTCGGCGGCAACGACTACAACTACCCGTCGCTCGTGAACGGCAAGACGGCGACCGGCATGGGCATCAAGCTCGCGCCCGGCTCCAACGCGGTCGCGACCGAGAAGCGCGTGCGCGCGACGATGGACGAGCTCGCGAAGTTCTTCCCACCGGGCGTGAAATACCAGATTCCGTACGAGACGGCGTCGTTCGTGCGCGTATCGATGAGCAAGGTCGTGACGACGCTCGTCGAGGCGGGCGTGCTCGTGTTCGCGGTGATGTTCCTCTTCATGCAGAACTTCCGCGCGACGCTGATTCCGACGCTCGTCGTGCCCGTGGCTCTCCTCGGCACGTTCGGCGCGATGCTCGCCGCGGGCTTCTCGATCAACGTGCTGACGATGTTCGGGATGGTGCTCGCGATCGGCATCCTCGTCGACGATGCGATCGTCGTCGTCGAGAACGTCGAGCGGCTGATGGTCGAGGAGAAGCTGCCGCCGTACGAGGCCACCGTGAAGGCGATGAAGCAGATCAGCGGCGCGATCGTCGGGATCACCGTCGTGCTCACGTCGGTGTTCGTGCCGATGGCGTTCTTCGGCGGCGCGGTCGGCAACATCTACCGGCAGTTCGCGTTCGCGCTCGCGGTGTCGATCGGCTTCTCGGCGTTCCTCGCACTGTCGCTCACGCCGGCGCTCTGCGCGACGCTGCTCAGGCCCGTCGCCGACGACCATCACGAGAAGGACGGCTTCTTCGGCTGGTTCAACCGCTTCGTCGCGCGCTCGACGCAGCGCTACACGCGGCGCGTCGGGCGGGTGCTCGCGCGCCCGCTGCGCTGGCTCGCCGTCTACGGCGCGCTGACGGCCGCCGCCGCGCTGCTGATCACGAAGCTGCCGGCCGCGTTCCTGCCCGACGAGGATCAGGGCAACTTCATGGTGATGGTGATCCGCCCGCAGGGCACGCCGCTCGCCGAGACGATGCAGAGCGTGCGGCGCGTGGAGGAATACGTGCGCACGCATTCGCCGAGCGCGTACACGTTCGCGCTCGGCGGCTACAACCTGTACGGCGAGGGGCCGAACGGGGGGATGATCTTCGTCACGATGAAGGACTGGAAGGCGCGCAAGCAGGCGCAGGATCAGGTGCAGGCGATCATCGCGGGGATCAACGCGCGTTTCGCGGGCACGCCGAACACGATGGTGTTCGCAATCAACATGCCGGCGCTGCCCGACCTCGGCTTGACGGGCGGCTTCGACTTCCGGCTGCAGGACCGCGGCGGGCTCGGCTACGGCGCGTTCGTCGCCGCGCGCGAGAAGCTGCTCGCCGACGGGCGCAAGGACCCCGTCCTCACCGATCTGATGTTCGCCGGCACGCAGGACGCGCCGCAACTGAAGCTCGACATCGATCGCGCGAAGGCGTCGGCGCTCGGCGTGCCGATGGAGGAGATCAACGCGACGCTCGCGGTGATGTTCGGCTCCGACTACATCGGCGATTTCATGCACGGCTCGCAGGTGCGCCGCGTGATCGTGCAGGCGGACGGGCTGCACCGGCTCGATCCGGGCGACGTGACGAAGCTGCGGGTGCGCAACGCGAAGGGCGAGATGGTGCCGCTCTCCGCGTTCGCGACGCTGCACTGGACGATGGGCCCGCCGCAGTTGACGCGCTACAACGGCTTCCCGTCGTTCACGATCAACGGCGCGGCGTCGGCCGGGCACAGCAGCGGCGAGGCGATGGCCGCGATCGAGCGGATCGCGTCTGCGCTGCCCGCGGGCATCGGCTACGCGTGGTCGGGCCAGTCGTACGAGGAGCGGCTCTCGGGCGCGCAGGCGCCGATGCTGTTCGCGCTGTCGGTGCTCGTCGTGTTTCTCGCGCTCGCGGCGCTGTACGAGAGCTGGTCGATTCCGTTCGCGGTGATGCTCGTCGTGCCGCTCGGCGTGATCGGCGCGGTGGCGGGCGTCACGCTGCGCGGGATGCCGAACGACATCTATTTCAAGGTGGGACTGATCGCGACGATCGGGCTGTCCGCGAAGAACGCGATCCTGATCGTCGAGGTCGCGAAGGATCTGGTCGCGCAGGGCATGTCGCTCGCCGATGCGGCGCTCGAGGCGGCGCGCCTGCGGCTGCGGCCGATCGTGATGACGTCGCTCGCGTTCGGCGTCGGCGTGCTGCCGCTCGCGTTCGCGACGGGCGCCGCGTCCGGCGCGCAGATCGCGATCGGCACGGGCGTGCTTGGCGGCGTGATCAGCGCGACGCTGTTCGCGATCTTCCTCGTCCCGCTCTTTTTCGTGTGCGTCGGCCGCGTGTTCGACGTCGTTCCGCGCCGCCGCGGCGGCGCGCACGCGGCACTGGAGATCAAGTGAAAGCGATGATGAAACCCCTGGCCCGGCGGCGCGGGCCGCGCGCATGGCCGGTCGCGCTCGCGGCGGCGCTCGTCGCGGGCTGCACGCTCGCGCCGCGCTACGAGCGGCCGGCCGCGCCCGTGCCGGTGAGCTATCCGTTGGCGGCGAGCGCGCCGCACGGAGCGAGCGCCGTGCGCCCGGCGGCGGTGGACGGCGGCTCGCGCGATGCCGCGAACGCGTCCGGCGGCGCGCACCAGGTGCGCGAGGCGTCCGAGGCGCACGACGTGCGCCTCGACGACTGGCGTGCGTACTTCACCGATCCGGCGCTGCGCGCGCTGATCGACGCGGCGCTCATGAACAATCGCGACCTGCGGATCGCGACGCTGCGCATCCAGGAAGCGCGCGGCCTTTACGGCGTCGCGCGCGCGGACCGGCTGCCGTCGATCGACGGCAGTCTCGGCTACGAGCGCACGCGGCTTTACGACCCGGTGCTGCGCGAGAGCGCGACGAGCTCGCTCTATCGCGCGAGCGTCGGCTTGAGCGCGTTCGAGATCGACCTGTTCGGCCGCGTGAAGAGCCTGTCGGACGCGGCGCTCGCCGAATACTTCGCGACCGCCGAAGCGCAGCGCGCGGCGCGCCTCAGCCTGATTGCCGAAGTCGCGTCCGCGTATGTGACCGAGCGCGCGCTCGTCGATCAAGTGAAGCTCGCGGAACGCACGCTCGCCGCGCGCGACGCGACTTACGCGCTCACGCAGCGCCGTTACGCGGCCGGCACGAGCACGGCGATCGAGCTGCGCACGGCCGAGATGCTCGTCGCGGCCGCGCGCGCGTCGAAGGCGGCGCTCGAGCGCGAGCACACGCAGGCCGCGAGCGCGCTGAAGCTGCTCGCGGGCGACTTCTCGGCGGCGCTGCCCGCCGATGCGCCCGCGCTCGACGAGCTCGCGGTCGCGCGGGTGTCGCCGGGGCTGTCGTCGGATCTGCTGGAGCAGCGGCCGGACATCCGGCAGGCCGAGCAGCGGCTCGTCGCGGCGAACGCGAACATCGGCGCCGCGCGCGCGGCATTCTTCCCGCGCATCGCGCTCACGACCGACGTCGGCGCGGTCAGCGACGCATTCTCGGGGCTCTTCTCGGCCGGCTCGAGCGTGTGGACGTTCGCGCCGCGGCTCACGCTGCCGATTTTCGCGGGCGGGCGCAATCGCGCGAATCTCGAGCTTGCCGACGCGCGCAAGCATATCGCGGTCGCCGAATACGAGAAGACGATTCAGACGGCGTTCCGCGAAGTCGCCGACGCGCTCGTCGCGCGCGATCAGATCGACGCGCAGCTCGCCGCGCAGCAGGCGGTCTACGGCGCGGACGCCGAGCGGCTGCGGCTCGCGGAGCGGCGCTACGGCAGCGGCGTCGCGAGCTATCTCGAACTGCTCGACGCGCAGCGCAGCACGTTCGAGTCCGGGCAGGAGCTGATTCGCCTGAAGCAGTTGCGGCTCACGAATGCGATCGCGCTGTATCGCGCGCTCGGCGGCGGCTGGTCGCGCGCCGCGTGCGGCGGCGAAGACGCGTGTGCGTGAACGCGTCGACGCGCGTGTTCATCGACGGCGATCGCCTGCCGGTCGTCCTGGTTCGCATGAAATGACGAAGCGGTCAGCCGGCGCCGCCGGATCGCGCGGACGGCCGCGCGTCATGCCTTCGCGTCGGCGTGCTCGGGCTGGCGGCGCCAGAACGTCCGGTATTCGTCGCACGTATCGATGAGGCGCCGGTGCGGGCCCGCCGCGACGAGCCGGCCTCCGGACAGGAACAGCACCTGGTCGGCCGCCTCGACGTTCGCGATCCGGTGGGTGATCAGCACGAGCGTCGTCCGCTTGCCGAGGCGCTCGCGCAGCATCGCGATGCCGAGCGTGTCGCTGTGCGGGTCGAGCCCCGACGTCGTTTCGTCGAGGACGATCGCGGGAACGTCGACGCCCATCAGCCGGACGAGCTCGACCTTCTGCACCTGGCCGCCCGACAGGCGCGCGCCGCCTTCGCCGACGTCGCCGTCGAGATCGACGCGCCGGCCGTCCTTGTGGAACGCGAGGCGCTCGAGCAGCCGGGTCGCGTCGACGTCGGTGAGCGTCGACGGGTGGTAGCGGACGTTTTCCCGCAGCGAGCGGTTCAGGAGCGCGACGTCCTGCGGGACGTACAGCGCGAAGCGGCGGCGCGCGTCGTCGCCGACGCTGTACAGGTCGACGCCGTCATACGCGACGGCGCCGTCGTCGGGCGGCAGCAGCCCGGCGACGATCTTCGCGAGCGTGGACTTGCCCGAGCCGTTGTGCCCGACGATCGCCGTGTAGCTGCCCGCCGGCAGATCGAACGACATCGGCTCGATCGAGAAGCGCCCCGCCCGGGCAAACGCGAGCCGGCGCACCGCGATGTGCGCGGCCGAGCCGCCCGGGTGCGCAAGCGCGCGCGCGCCGTCGCCGCCGTCGCCGCCCGCGCGCGGCGCGATCGCGAGCGCTTCGCGCACGTTCGCGAGCGCTGCGCCCGCCTGGCGAAGCACGAATCCGTACGCGCCGAGCGGCAGCGCGAACTGCAGCACGTACGTCTGCAGCAGCATGAAATCGCCGAGCGTGATCCGGTGGGCGGCGATGTCGCGCACGCACAGCACGAACATCGCCGCCATGCCGAGCGCGATGATGCCGTACTGACAGGCGGCCGCGCGCGTGAGCAGCCACGACCGGCGCCAGTCGACATCGAGGCGCGCGACGGCGCGCGTCGCGACGTAGTCGATTTCCTGCGGCACCGCGCCGTTGTAGACGACGCGCGGCGCATTCGCCAGCACGTCGCCGAGCGCGGCCGACAGCGCGCCCGCCGCCTCGTTCGTCGCCGCCGCGCTGTTCTCGTACTGCTCGGCCGACAAGTGAGAAAACACGAAGTAGGCGGCCAGCACGGCAAACAGGATCGCCGCGTACCGGAGCGGCACGAGCAGCGCGATCAGCACGATCGCGACGACGAGCTGGATCGCCACGGGCGCGATCTTCCACAGCACGCCTTCGATGATCACCTGCAGGCTGTACGGCAGGCGCTCGAGAAGGCCCTGCACGTAGCCGCTGTCGCACGACGCGCGGCTCGCGAGCGCCGGCAGTTGCGCATGCAGCGCGCGGCGCAGCAGCGTATTCGACGTGGCGTGGACGATCTTGCCGGTGTACGCGAGCAGCGCGACCGACGAGACCGCGGACGCGGACCAGAGCACGGCGAACAGCACGACATCGACGGAAGCCTTCGCCGCGTCGAACTGCGCGCGCGACATCTCGTCGACCGCGAGCTTCAGCGCAACCGGGCCGAGCAGCATGAAGGCCGATGTCAGCGCCTCGATCAGCACGCCGGCGACGATCAGCTTTCTCGCCTTCGTTTCCTTGTCGACCATCAGGCGGACGACGTCCGCCAACGAGCGTAGCGCAGCAAGCTTCATGTCGATTCGCGATCGGGCCGGCAAGCCGGCGTTTCGAATGGGGAGGGCCCGGTTCCGGCGCGCGGTGGGACCGGATGCGGCCGCACGCGCGCCGTCGGGAGGGCGGCGAGACGGTTCGTCAGCATACCGCGGCGCGCCGGTTCGTCACGAAATTCTGCCAGGACGCGCAAAAAATCTCCACGCATCCGACGAGCGCGAGACTGATCGCGGCCGCGTTCTGTCCGACGCGCACCGCCTTGAGCGCGCGCTCGAGCTCGGCTTCGTCGAGCTTGCCGCTTCGCATCAGCACGCCGTCGCGGATCAGCTCGCGGAATGCGTCGTAGTGCGACACGATGCCCTTCACGAAGCCGATGCCGAACGATCCCTTGGTCCTGCGCCACAGCACGTCGACGGGGGTGTGCGCCGACGCGATCTCGCGCAGCACGATCCGGTCGTTGCGGTGATCGAAGCTGTCGTAGCTGCGCAGGCCGAACGTCGCCTCGACGACCGGTTGCGCGAGATACGGATTGAGCCGGCGCGTGTACGCGGCGTCGGTGACGGGCGTCATGATCGACACGAACCGGTCGAGCACCGAGATCGACTCGTCGAGCGGCGCGCGCCGGCGCGGGATCTCGGCCGCCGCGCGCGGCGCGTGCGACGCGAACAGCCCGGACAGCGCCCGCTCCGACGCCGACGTGTCCTGTCCGAACAGCCGCCTTCTCAGCGCGATCTTCGCCGCCATCAGCAGGATGCGCGGAATCGAATCGTTGTGAAGCACCGCGAGCTTTTCCGCCGTGCGCAGCGCGAACGACCATCCCTTGGCGCGAAGCGCGTCGAGCACCGCGTTCGCGTCGGGCACCGCCTTGAACAGCAGATCGCCGCCCTGGCCCTCGAGCAGCACCGACGACGGACCGATCGCGTTCGACACCGCCCGGTCGATGCCGAGAAACAGCATGTCCTGGCTCAGCGCGGCGGGCGGAGTCTGCACGATCCGCTCGGAGAACGGCAAATGGCGATCGATGTCGATGCAGATGAGCGCCGCGCCGATCGAATCGGCGACGCGCGTCGCCATGTCCCGCTCGTAGCAGTCGGGCGACGACGTGGAGAACAGATGGACGGCGGCGAGCGGCGCGTTCGCGCCGAGTGCCTTGCGCAGGAAGATCGCGCCTGCGGACGAATCGACGCCGCCCGACAGCGCGGCGCACACGCTCGGGTGGCTGCGCGCGATGCTCGAATAGACGTCGTCGAGCGCCGCCGCGCACGATGCGCGGATGTCGTCCGCGGCCGGCGCGCGCGGCAGCCACGCGCGCTCGATCGCGCATCGTCCGTCGGCGTCGACGACAAGCGCGCATCCGGGCGGCACGACGCGGATCGACGCGAACGGCGTTTCGTCGAGCGGACCGAACTGCGTGCACGCGAATTCGATCAGGTAATCGAGGTTCCAGTCGATCGGCCCGCGATCGAGCAGGTTCGCCGCCTGCGGATCGACGTCGACGCGCCCGTGCTCGCCCGTCCGGTAATAGAGCCGGACCGAATGCAGCGGATCGGGCATGAACAGGCGGCGGCCGGTCGCCGCCTCGTCGAGCACGAGAAGGTACGCGCCCCAGACGGAGCGTGTGACGGCGTCGCGCGCGTCCGGCAACGTGCGCGCGCGCGCGAGCGAGCGCACGAGGCTCGAGTGCGCGTCGCGCAGGTACGCGCGGCCGGGGCCGTCGGCTTCGAGCAGCGTCACGCCGATCGGCCGGTCGGGGCCGGCCGCGCAGGACAGCCATTCGCGATACCCGTGCGCGTTCGTCCAAGCGCGCCGTTCAAGCCGCCAGCCCGAACGGGGCGGCGCGTTCGTCATGTCGAGGCGTCCGATAGATTTCGCCATAGCTCTTTTTCAGCTCCGGTTCGTCGCCGCACACGCGCCCGTCGACCTCGACCCATGCATGGGCGACGAACGGCATCGGCCTCACGCCGATCACCAGTTGAGCGGGCACGTTCTCCCGTCTCAGGTGTGTGGCGAGCGCGAACGACATTTGCAGGCACGTGATGCGAATGGGCGACCAGATCGACGCGCGCAGATAGCGCTCGATCGTGCGAGACGGGGCGTCGCCGGCACGCGCGCCTTGCCCGGCGCGTGCATCGAGCCGATCGAGCAACGAGAGCGCGTGAAAGCCGCGGATCTTGAGCGACACCGCGCTTCGCACGATGCGCCAGAACGGCAGCCACTCGAAGCCGGACGCGCTTCGCTCGCCGAGCGTGCGGCTTCCCCAGACGCCCGAATCGAACGTGTCGAACGCCCACCCGCGGTAATCGGCAATGCGGCCCGGGGCGGACGCCGGCGATTCGGCGGCGACGATCCGGTCGGATATCAACGGCTTCAATGCATGCGGCGCATCGATCGGCTTGAAATCCAGATAATGGTCGGCAAAAGCCTTCGCGCATGCCTCGTCATAAAGAAAATAACGCGACCGTTGCATATCGAGCGCGACGATCGCCTGATCGAATACTGCAATATGGCAATGGTTGGCTGGTGTCATGACTATTTATTCTGGTGGGGCAAAATGCCCCACCAGCTTCATGAAGCGCTACTCAGTCGGGCACGAGGCGCGACTTAATTGAACCCGAAACGCGAAATCACGCGGGCATCCGGGGTTTGGAAACCCGGGGTGCCGTGCGTCGAGGAAACCGCGTCCAGGCTGACGCCGTTGGAGCCGTGGATCGTCGAACGAAGCAGCTTCGCCAAAAGTCGAACCATTTTAATCTCCTAAAAAATATCGAGTGAGCCAACCGCCTTTCATGATAGTAAGGTAGCCGGCGTTAGGTTTATAGCATCGTCCGGAAAGAAATTCAATCGGAATATTCTTTTCTCGCCGTGGGTAATTTTATATCCCGGCATTACGGAATTTATCTTGAATGAACGATTTATCTTTATCGAAAAAGTGAAATCGTGATTTGTCGGCTTGAATCATGAATTTGGAAGCGGAATAAATCCCGCATTGCCCGCATCGGGTTCCGCGGATCGCGCCGCCGGATGCGCGCAGGACCTGCTGCTTCGCACCAAATTTGACGCATCCGGCCTCCGCATTCGTCCGGATTCAAAAAAATACCAGCCCGGTGTCTGATTTTTAGTGGCCGGCCGGATGGCCGGCGACTATCGTTCGCACTACACAAAACGAACGGCGGAGCGCGTTGTCGAGCGCCCCGCCGCATCGAAGGAGCGGCGCGCGCGCCGTGGTCTGGAGAACAGGAGGAGCGTGTGCAGCCCGATCTCGAAGTCGTCGACGTGCGCCGTGGCGAGTCGTTCAAGGCGTGGTCGCATGGCTACCCGTACCGCACCGTGCGGTGGCACTTCCATCCGGAGTTCGAAGTGCATCTGATCGTCGAGACGACGGGCCAGATGTTCGTCGGCGATTACGTCGGCGGCTTCGGCCCCGGCAACCTCGTGTTGATGGGACCGAACCTGCCGCACAACTGGGTGAGCGACGTGCCGGAAGGCAAGACGATCGCCGAGCGCAATCTCGTCGTGCAGTTCGACCAGGCGTTCGTGTCGCGCTGCGCGGACAGCTTCACCGAATGGCGGCACATCGAGGGGCTTCTCGCCGACGCGCGCCGCGGCGTGCAGTTCGGCGCGCGCACGAGCGAGGCGATCCGGCCGCTCTTCGCCGAGCTGATCCACGCACGCGGGCTGCGCCGCATCGTGCTGTTCCTGTCGATGCTGCAGATCCTCGTCGACGCGACCGACCGCGAGCTGCTCGCGAGCCCCGCGTATGAAGCCGATGCGTCGACCTTCGCGTCGACCCGCATCAACCACGTGCTTGCGTACATCGGCAAGAACCTCGCGAACGAATTGCGCGAGACCGATCTCGCGCGGCTCGCCGGGCAGAGCGTGAGCGCGTTCTCGCATTACTTCCGCCGGCACACCGGCTTGCCGTTCGTCCAGTACGTGAACCGGATGCGGATCAATCTCGCGTGCCAGTTGCTGATGGACGGCGACGCGAGCATCACCGACATCTGCTTCAGGAGCGGCTTCAACAATCTGTCGAACTTCAATCGCCAGTTCCTCGCGGTGAAGGGCATGTCGCCGTCGCGCTTTCGCCGCTATCAGGCGCTGAACGACGCGAGCCGCGATGCGTCGGAGGCGGCCGCGAAGCGCGGCGCGGGCATCGCCGGCGCGCCGGCGATCGTGCCCGCCGCGCAGGCGCGCGGCAAGGTTCGGCCGCCCCCCGAAATCCTGCTGTCCGGCTGAAGCCGGCCCGCGTTCCCGAGCAACCCAGCCCAAAACGCGTCGCCCCGCGCGCCGCTCTCGCGGCGCGCGGGGCGCGCTCATACCTAGAAAACGGAGACAACCATGATGGACACCGCTTTGTCGACGCCGGCTTCCGGCAACCGGGCCGCCCGCGCGCTGCGCGCCGCGGCGCTTTCGATCGCGCTCGGCGCCGCAGGCATCGCGCATGCGGCGCCGCTGAAGATCGGCATGACGTTCCAGGAGCTGAACAACCCGTACTTCGTGACGATGCAAAAGGCGCTCAACGAAGCGGCCGCGTCGATCGGCGCGCAGGTGATCGTCACCGACGCGCATCACGACGTCAGCAAGCAGGTGAGCGACGTCGAGGACATGCTGCAGAAGAAGATCGACATCCTGCTCGTGAATCCGACCGATTCGACGGGCATCCAGTCGGCCGTGGTGTCGGCGAAGAAGGCGGGCGCGGTCGTCGTCGCGGTGGACGCGAACGCGAACGGCCCGGTCGATGCGTTCGTCGGCTCGAAGAATTTCGACGCGGGCGCGATGTCGTGCGACTACCTCGCGAAGGCGATCGGCGGCAGCGGCGAAGTCGCGATCCTCGACGGCATTGCCGTCGTGCCGATTCTCGAGCGCGTGCGCGGCTGCCGCGCGGCGCTCGCGAAATTCCCGAACGTGAAGATCGTCGACGTGCAGAACGGCAAGCAGGAGCGCGCGAGCGCGCTCACCGTCACAGAGAACATGATCCAGGCGCATCCGTTGCTCAAGGGCGTCTTCAGCGTCAACGACGGCGGCTCGATGGGCGCGCTGTCCGCGATCGAGGCGTCGGGCAAGGACATCCGGCTCACGAGCGTCGACGGCGCGCCGGAGGCGATCGCCGCGATGCAGAAGCCGAACTCGAAGTTCATCGAAACGTCCGCGCAGTTCCCGCGCGACCAGATTCGCCTCGCGATCGGCATCGGGCTCGCGAAGAAGTGGGGCGCCAATGTGCCGAAGGCGATTCCGGTCGACGTGAAGCTGATCGACAAGAACAACGCGAAGACCTTCAGTTGGTGAGCCGGCGCGGCCACGAGGCCGACGGCATGAACGAGGCGGGCGACGCGCGCCGGGCCGCGATGGAGGCGGTGGCGGGCGCGGCGCGCGCGAGCGAGGAAGCAATGGACACGATACTGGCGCTCACCGGCATCACGAAGCGGTTTCCGGGCGTCGTCGCGCTGCAAGGGATCGATCTGCGCGTCGCGCGCGGCGAGATTCACGCGCTGCTCGGCGAGAACGGCGCGGGCAAGTCGACGCTGATGAAGATTCTCTGCGGCATCCATCAGCCCGACGAAGGCACGATCACGATCGACGGCGAGCCGCGGCGCTTCGCGAACTATCACGAAGCGATCGCGGCGGGCGTCGGCATCGTGTTTCAGGAGTTCAGCCTGATTCCGGACCTGAACGCGGTCGACAACCTGTTCCTCGGCCGCGAGTGGCGCGGCCGGCTCGGGCTGCGCGAGCGCGCGCGGATGCGCCGCGCCGCGGCGGACATCTTCGCGCGGCTTCGCGTGGCGATCGATCTGGCGGCGCCGGTGCGCGAGCTGTCGGTCGCGCAGCAGCAGTTCGTCGAGATCGGCAAGGCGCTGTCGCTCGACGCGCGGGTCCTGATCCTCGACGAGCCGACCGCGACGCTCACGCCCGCCGAGGCCGCGCACCTGTTCGGCGTGATGCGCGAGTTGAAGCGCCAGGGCGTCGCGATGATCTTCATCTCGCACCATCTCGACGAGATCTTCGAGGTGTGCGACCGGATCACCGTGCTGCGCGACGGGCAGTACGTCGGCGCGACCGACGTCGCGCGCACCGACGTCGGCGCGCTCGTCGAGATGATGGTGGGCCGGCGCATCGAGAACAGCTTTCCGCCGAAGCCGCGTCTCGCGCCCGATGCCGCGCCCGTGCTCGAAGTGGACGCGCTGCAGGTGCGCGAGAACGGGCCCGTGAACCGCTTCACGCTGCGCGAAGGCGAGATTCTCGGCTTCGCGGGCCTCGTCGGCTCCGGGCGCACGTCGAGCGCGCTCGCGCTGATCGGCGCGAAGCCCGCGCGCGTGCGGCGCATGCGCGTGCGCGGCCGCGCGGTGCGCTTCGCCGACCCCGCCGACGCGCTCGCCGCGGGCATCGGCCTCCTGCCGGAGAGCCGCAAGACGGAAGGGCTCATCACCGGGTTCTCGATCCGGCACAACGTCGCGATCAACAATCTCGGCAAGCACCGCAGCCTGCGCTGGCTCGTCGACGCGGCGGCCGAGACGCACACGACGCTCGAGCTGATGCGGCGGCTCGGCGTGAAGGCGCCGACGCCGCAGACGCGCGTCGACACGCTGTCGGGCGGCAACCAGCAGAAGGTCGTCATCGCGCGCTGGCTCAATCACCACACGCGGATCCTGATCTTCGACGAGCCGACGCGCGGCATCGACATCGGCGCGAAGGCGGAGATCTACCAATTGATGCGCGAGCTGACCGCGCGCGGCTATTCGATCGTGCTGATCTCGAGCGAGCTGCCGGAGATCGTCGGCATGTGCGACCGCGTCGCGGTGTTCCGGCAGGGGCGCATTGAGGCGGTGCTCGACGGCGACGCGATCGAGCCGAACACGGTGATGACTTATGCGACTTCAGACGTACGCGGAGCGAATCATGAACATGCATGACCGGACGGCGACGCCGTCGTCTTCCTCTCCCGCGCCCGCCGCCGCTGGCGCGCCGTTGCCCGTCGGCGCGCGCGCGCGGCACGCGTTCGCCGCGCTCAGGCGCACGACGACGTTCTATCCGCTCGTCGGGCTCGTCGCCGTGTGCGTTGCGATGATGTTCGCGAGCGACAGCTTCCTGAGCGCGGCGAACCTCGAGAACGTGCTGCGGCAGGTATCGATCAACGCGATCATCGGCGTCGGGATGACCTGCGTGATCCTGACGGGCGGCATCGACCTGTCGGTCGGCTCGGTGATGGCGCTGTCCGGCACGCTGACGGCGGGGCTTCTCGTCGCGGGCGCGAACGGCGCGGCGGCGCTTGCCGCGGGCGTCGGCGTCGGGGTCGCGCTCGGCGCGGCGAACGGCCTGTTCGTCGCGTTCGCCGGGATGCCGCCCATCATCGTCACGCTCGCGACGATGGGCATCGCGCGCGGCCTCGCGCTCATCTATACGGGCGGCTATCCGATCGACGGGCTGCCCGACTGGATCCGCTTCTTCGGCAGCGGCAAGGTGCTCGGCGTGCAGATGCCCGTGCTGACGATGCTCGCGGTCTACGCGCTCGCCTGGCTGATGCTCGAGCGCATGCCGTTCGGCCGCTACGTGTACGCGATCGGCGGCAACGAGCACGCGACGCGGCTCTCGGGCGTGCGCGTCTCGCGCGTGAAGCTCGCCGTCTACACGTTCGCGGGGCTCACGTCGGCGCTCGCCGCGATCGTGCTGACGGGCCGCCTGATGAGCGGGCAGCCGAACGCGGGCGTCGGCTTCGAGCTCGACGCGATCGCCGCCGTCGTGATGGGCGGCACGTCGATCGCGGGCGGCCGCGGCTCGATCGTCGGCACGCTCGTCGGCGCGCTGCTGCTCGGCGTGCTGAACAACGGCCTGAACATGATCGGCGTGAATCCCTACGTGCAGAACGTGATCAAGGGGGCAATCATCCTGCTCGCGATCTACATCGGCCGCGAGCGGCGCAAGTGAGCTGCGCGGCGCATGCGACGCCGATATGCGCGGCGTGTGTCGCGTGCGTCGGGCACTTCGGGCACATCGTGCCTATCGCGCACGCCGCGCACGGCGTCGCGGCGAGCGGCCGCACGGCCGGCATTCCACTTCTTCGAACCCAGCCAGGCAAACCGAAACCATGACGAATCGAAACGACGAAACGCAGCAGATGACGGCAGTCGTCTGCCACGCCCCCGAGGACTACCGCGTCGAGCGCGTCGCGAAGCCGCGCGCGAACGCGCGCGAGCTCGTGATCCGCATCGGCGCGTGCGGGATCTGCGCGAGCGACTGCAAGTGCCATTCCGGCGCGAAGATGTTCTGGGGGGGGCCGAGCCCGTGGGTCAAGGCGCCCGTGATTCCCGGCCACGAGTTCTTCGGCCATGTCGAGGAGCTGGGCGAGGGCGCGGCCGAGCACTTCGGCGTCGCGCTCGGCGATCGCGTGATCGCCGAGCAGATCGTGCCGTGCGGCAAGTGCCGCTACTGCAGGTCGGGCCAGTACTGGATGTGCGAGGTGCACAACATCTTCGGCTTTCAGCGCGAGGTCGCCGACGGCGGGATGGCCGAGTACATGCGCATTCCGCCCACCGCGATCGTCCACCGGATTCCGCTCGGCATCTCGCTCGAGGACGCGGCGATCATCGAGCCGCTCGCGTGCGCGATCCACACGGTCAATCGCGGCGACATCCAGCTCGACGACGTCGTCGTGATCGCGGGCGCGGGGCCGCTCGGCCTGATGATGACGCAGGTCGCGAAGCTGAAGACGCCGAAGCGGCTCGTCGTGATCGATCTCGTCGAGGAACGGCTCGCGCTCGCGCGCGAGTACGGCGCCGACGTGACGATCGACCCGACGCGCGAGGACGCGCCCGCGATCGTCCGGGCGCTGACGGGGGGCTACGGCTGCGACGTCTACATCGAGACGACCGGCGCGCCGGCGGGCGTCACGCAGGGGATGGACCTGATCCGCAAGCTCGGCCGCTTCGTCGAGTTCTCGGTGTTCGGCAAGGACACGACGCTCGACTGGTCGATCATCGGCGACCGCAAGGAGCTCGACGTGCGCGGCGCGCATCTCGGCCCGTATTGCTATCCAGTCGCGATCGATCTGCTCGCGCGCGGGCTCGTCACGTCGAAAGGCATCGTCACGCACGGCTTCTCGCTCGAGGAGTGGGACGAGGCGATCCAGGTCGCGAACTCGCTCGACTCGATCAAGGTGCTGATGAAGCCGCGCGGCTGACCGCGCGCCGCTCACCGAATCGCGGAGGCGACATGGAATGCGTGATTGGTGTCGACATCGGCACCCAGAGCACGAAGGCGGTTCTCGCCGGCATCGACGGCGCGATCGTCGCGCAGCACGCGGTGGCGTACCGGCCGGACACGCCAAAGCCGCTGTGGGCCGAGCAGTGGCCGCACGTGTGGTTCGACGCGGTGCGCGAATGCATCGCGCGCGTCGCGGCCGACGCGCGCGCGGCCGGCATCGGCGCGGCGTCGATCGGGGCGCTGTGCGTGAGCAGCCTGTACGGCGGCTCGGGGATTCCGGTCGATCGCGAGATGCGGCCGCTGCATCCGTGCCTCATCTGGATGGACCGGCGCGCGACCGACGAAGTCGACTGGGTGCGCGCGCACGTCGACGTCGCGCGGCTTCGCGCGATCACGGGCAACGGCGTCGACAGCTACTACGGCTACACGAAGATGCTGTGGCTGCGCGAGAAGCGCCCCGACGTGTGGGCGAACATCCGCTATTTCGTGCCGCCGAACGCGTATGTCGCGTATCGGCTGACGGGCGAGCTCGCGGTCGATCACAGCGCGGCGGGCAACATCGGCGGCGTCTACGATCTGAGCCGCCGCGACTGGTCCGACGAAGCGCTCGACATGCTCGGCATCCCGGCGACGATGATGCCCGAGCGGCTCGTCGATTCGGATGCGGTGGTGGGCGGGCTCCTCCCGCAATGGGCGGACGCGCTCGGCCTTGCGGCGGGCACGCCTGTCGTCGCGGGCGGCGTGGACGCGGCCGTCGCGACGTTCGCGGCGGGCGCGGCGCGCCGCGGCCAGCACGTCGCGATGATCGGCACGAGCATGTGCTGGGGCTACATCGCGGAGACGACCGACGCGCGGCACGGGCTCGTCAGCATGCCGCACGTGTTCGACGGCCGGCGCGACCTGTACGTGTTCGGCGGCGCGCTCACGGCGGGCGCGTCGGTAACGTGGTTCCGCGAGCAGTTCTGCCACGCGGAGCTCGAGGCCGCGCGCGCGAGCCCGGGCGGCGACGCGCACCGCCTGCTCGAAGCCGCCGCCGCGCAGGTGAGCGCGGGCAGCGACGGCGTGCTGTTCCTGCCGTACCTGATGGGCGAGCGCAGCCCCGTGTGGGACCCGAAGGCGAGCGGCGCGTTCGTCGGCCTGTCGCTGTATCACACGCGCGCGCATCTGTATCGCGCGGTGCTCGAAGGGCTCGCGTACGCGCTCAGGCACAACATCGCGGCGGGCGCGGCCGGCGCGCGCGCGCTCGACGACCGGCTCGTCGTGGTCGGCGGCGCCGCGCATTCGGATCTGTGGATGCAGAGCATCGCCGACATCACCGGCTACCCGGTGTGGACGATCGCCGAGGATGTCGAGGCGGCGATGGGCGCGGCGCTGCTCGCCGCGCTCGGCGCGGGGCTTGTGTCGCGCGAGGCCGCGCGGCGCGGCTGGGTCACGCTCGCCGAGCGCGCGCGCCCCGACGCGCGGCACGCGGCGCTGCACGACGCGCGCTTTGCGCTGTACGCCGGGCTCTATCCGGCGCTCCAACCCTTCATGCACGGATTGCAGACATCATGAGCGTCGCTTTCGATTTCAACGGCCGGTCGTTCCTCGTGACGGGCGCCTCGAGCGGGATCGGTCGCGCCACGGCCGTCGCGCTGCGCGGCTGCGGCGCGCGCGTCGTCGCGGCCGCGCGCAACGTGCGCGAGCTCGCGCGGCTTGCCGGCGAGACGGGCTGCGAGCCGCTCGAACTCGACGTCGGCGACGACGCATCGGTGAGCGCGGCGTTCTCCGGCGAGCGGATGCGCGGCGCGTTCGACGGGCTCGTCAACTGCGCGGGCGTGACGAGCCTCGCCGCGGCGACCGACACGACGGCCGCCGAGTTCGACCGCGTGATGGCCGTCAACGCGCGCGGCGCGATGCTGGTCGCGCGGCACGTCGCGCGCGCGATGATCGGCGCGGGGCGGGGCGGCAGCATCGTCAACGTGTCGAGCCAGGCGGCGCTCGTCGCGCTGCCGTCGCATCTCGCGTATTGCGCGTCGAAGGCCGCGCTCGACGCGATGACGCGCGTGCAGTGCGTCGAGCTCGGGCCGCACGGGATCCGCGTGAACAGCGTCAATCCGACCGTCACGCTCACGCCGATGGCCGAGCGCGCGTGGAGCGACCCGCAGGCGAGCGGGCCGATGCTCGCGGCGATTCCGCTCGGGCGCTTCGCGCGCGTCGCGGATGTCGTCGCGCCGATCCTGTTCCTGTTGAGCGACGCGGCCGCGATGGTGAGCGGCGTCGCGCTGCCCGTCGACGGCGGCTACACCGCGCGATAGCGCGCACGCGGTTCGCGGGCGTCGCGCTCGGGCCTCGGGCGCGCTCACGGCACGCCGTGGCCGCACCGGAGATCGCGAGCCGGCGATCGCGCTCGCCGCCCGCCCGCTCGCCCGCTCGCTCGCGTCACGCCCGCAAGAGGCGCGCGAGCGCGGCGCGGGGCACCGTGAGCGGCGGCGGCCCGAGCGTCACGTCGGGCGCGGCGATCGCCATCGACGTCTGCGCGAACGCGACGACATCGAAGCCTTGCGCATACGCGGCGTCGGCCGCCCGCGCGAGCCGCGCGCGATAGCCGGCCGCGTCGCCCGCATGGAATCGCGCCCACGCATCCGGAACGATCCGCACCTCCAGACGCGCGCCCGTCGCGCGCGCTTCCTCTTCGAACAACGCGCGGGTCGGCCGCTCGCTGCTCGGCGCCGCGCACAGCACGGCGATCCGCGCGCCGGCGTGCGCGCACGCACGGGCGAGCGCCGCGTCCGCGCGCACGACCGGCTTCGGTGGCGCGGCGAGCGCGTCGACGCTCGGCCCGAGCGTCGAGCACGTGAGGATCACCGCGTCGGCATCGCGCGCGAGCGCGACGAGCGCCGCGCGGGTTTGCTCGACGATCGGCTCGGGCAGCGCGAAAGCGGTGGCGCCGGCGGCCGCGGCCGCGCGCTCGGCGGCGGCGAGCAGGTCGGCACGCACGCCGTGCGCGAGCGAACCGGGGGCGAAACCGAGCGCGGCGGCGGCCTGTTCGAAGAGCGGCACGTTGCTGTCGGCGGTGTGCAGGCAGGCGATGACGGGCATCGGTCGAATGGCGATCAAAAGGTATTCAAAAAGGGCATTCGAAGGTCGCCGGAGCGGGGCGAACGCGGGATCGTACCGCCATCGTTGCGCCCCCGGCAACGATGGGCGAACGGGGGGTGAACGAAGCGCCGCCGAAGTGCCGCAAAACGGCAAATCCCGCGAGATGATTTGGGTATCAATAAATCATATTGAGAACGATTCGCGTTTACGTTAAATTGCCTGCCATTGGGCAAACATCTGGAGAATGCATGGCGGAAGCGCTCGCCCGGCCGGCGCCGGCAAAACCGTTACCGATCCTCGATCCGAACGCGGCGTTTGCGCCCGGCCCGCGCGCGCCGTCGCGCGCCGCGGCGCGCACGTCCGCGCACGGCGTGCTCGTCGACGTGCTGGTCGCGAACCGGCCGATGCTCGTCAAGCTCGCGCGCGGCTTCGTCGGCTGCGCGAGCCGCGCCGAGGACGTCGTGCACGACGTGTTCGTCAAGCTCGTCGATTTCCCGAACCAGGACGCGATCCGGCAGCCCGTCGCGTACGTGACGCGGATGGTCCGCAACGCGTCGATCGACGCGTGCCGCCGCCAGACGCTCGAGAACGCCTATCACGCGGACGAGGACGACGGCCTCGACGTGCCGTCGAACGAGCTGTCACCGGAAGCGGCGCTCGCCGTGCGCGACACGCTGCGCCATGTGTACGACGCGCTCGCGCAACTGCCCGCGCGCAGCCGCGCCGCGTTCGAGATGGTGCGGCTGCGCGAGGAGACGCTGCAGAGCGCCGCGCGCGCGCTGAACGTGTCGCAGACGCTCGTGCATTTCATGGTCCGCGACGCCGAGCGGCACTGCGCCGCGTGCGTCGACGCGTCCGAGCGCGGGCTCGCGTGCCCGGCGTTTTGCGGCGGCCGCGCGCGGCCGGTAAAAAAATGCGTGCGCGATTCGTCTATCGAGTAGACGCCCACGCGGCGCGCCCGGCGCGCCGTCCCTCGAACCTTTCCAGCGAGCTTTCACGATCATGACGCAAGCCCAGCAACCCGCGAGCGCGCCCGCCGAGGCCGACGACGTCGTCTACGCGGTCGTCGTCAACGACGAAGAGCAGTACTCGATCTGGCCGACGTTCCGCGCGCTGCCGGCCGGCTGGCGCGAAGCCGGCGTGCGCGGCCCGAAGGCCGACTGCCTCGCGCACATCGAGGCCGTGTGGACCGACATGCGCCCCGCGAGCCTGCGCCGCCATCTGGACGCGGCGAACGCGTCGTGATCAGGCGCGCGCCCCGTTCGCATCGTTCGTATCGCCAGAGCAAGAGGATTTCCGGATGACCCAGCTTTCGATGCCGGCCGCGGCGGCCCGCCCGACGCTCGGCGATCTGCGCGTCGAGCCCGGCCTGCCGACCGTCGTGTCGCCGCGCGCGGGCGCGGACATCGCGCTCCACGACGCCGCGCCGCTGTTGCGCGAGATCGCGAACGACGTCCTCGAGCGTGCGGGCGGCGTACTTTTCACCGGCTTTCGCGTCGCGTCGATCGAGACGTTCCAGCGCTTCGCCGCCGATTTCGGCGATCCGCTGATCGGCTACGAGTTCGCGTCGACGCCGCGCAGCCAGGTCGAGGGCGCCGTCTACACGTCGACCGAATACCCGCCGCACCGCTCGATCCCGCTGCACAACGAGCAGTCGTACACGCGCGAATGGCCGCTGCGGATCTGGTTCCACTGCGCGCTCGCCGCGCGCACGGGCGGCGCGACGCCGATTGCCGACAGCCGCGCCGTTTATCGCGCGCTCGATCCGGCGCTCGTCGCGCGCTTCGCCGAGCGCGAGCTGCTGTACGTGCGCAATTTCGGGCAGGGGCTCGATCTGCCGTGGCAGCAGGCGTTCGGCGCCGACGATCCGCGCGAAGTGGAGCGCATCTGCGCGGCGCGCGGGATCGACTGCGAATGGCGCGAGAGCGATGACGGCGAGCCGCTCTTGCGCACGCGCGAGCGCTGCCAGGCGGTGGCGCGCCATCCGCGCACGGGCGAGCTCGTATGGTTCAACCAGGCGAACCTCTTTCACCTGTCGGCGCTCGACGAGGACATGCAGGAGGCGCTCATCGACGCGGTCGGCATCGAGAACGTGCCGCGCAACGTTTATTACGGCGACGGCGCGCCGCTCGAGCCGGACGCGCTCGCCGAGATCCGCGCGGTGCTCGACGGCCAGCGGATCGTGTTCCCGTGGCGGACGGGCGACGTGCTGATGCTCGACAACATGCTGAGCGCGCACGCGCGCGATCCGTTCGAGGGGCCGCGCAAGGTGGTGGTGGCGATGGCGCGAAGCCACCGCGAAAGGAACGGCGCTTAGCGGATTAGGCGGATGACGAAACGATGAACAATAAAGCGGTGCCGGCGCTCGCGGCGCGCGCGTTGAGCGTCGGCTACCGGGATCACCGGGTGCTCGACGGCCTTGATCTGTCGATCGCGGCGGGGCGCGTGAGCGCGCTGTGCGGCCCGAACGGCTGCGGCAAGAGCACGCTGCTGCGCACGCTCGCGGGGCTGCAGCCCGCGCTGTCGGGCACGGTCGAAGTCAACGGCGCGCCGCTCGGTTTGTACCGGCGGCGCGCGCTCGCGCGCACGCTGACGATGCTCGCGCAGTTCAACCAGATTCCCGCGGGGCTCACGGTGCGCGAGCTCGTCGCGTACGGCCGCTACGCGCACGGCGGCTGGCTGCGCGGGCTGTCGCGCGCGGACCGCGACGCGATCGACGAGGCGCTCGCGGCGACGGGCCTCGAGCGCGACGCGGCGCGTGATGTCGCCGCGCTGTCGGGCGGCGAGCGGCAGCGCGCGTGGATCGCGATGGCGCTCGCGCAGCAGGCGCCCATCGTGCTGCTCGACGAGCCGACCACCTATCTCGACATCCATCACCAGCTCGACATCCTGCGCGAGCTGCGGCGGCTCAATCGCGAGCGCGGCCTCACGATCGTCTGGGTGCTGCACGACCTCAACCAGGCGGCCGCGTACAGCGACGAGATCGTGCTGATGCGCGCGGGGCGGATCGTCGCGCAGGGCACGCCCGATGCGATGCTCGAGCCGCATCACCTGCAGGCCGCGTTCGGCGTGACGATGCTCAAGACCGCGCATCCGCTCACGGGCGCGCCGATGTGCGTGCCGGCATACGAGGGCGTGCTCGATGCCGATCCGGCGGACGCGCGCGGCGCGTCATGTGCGTCCGGTACGTCCGACGCGGTATGCGGCGCGTCCGGCGAGCGCCGCGCCGGCGCCCGCACGCAACGGGATCTCGCCGCATGACGACGCTCGCGGTTCGCAAGCGGCTGCGCCGCGCCGCGCGCGCGCCGGACACGCCGCCGGCGTCGCGAGCCTCGCGCTCGCCGGCGTCCGGGCGCGTCGGCGCGATTGCCGGCGCGCTCGTCGCGCTCGTCGTCGTCACGGCCGCGATGCGGCTCGCGCCCGAGCTGCGCGCGTGGCTCGCCGCGCCGGCAGGCAGCGACGCCGCGCAGCTCGCGCACGTCATGCTGTTCGATCTCGCCGCGCCGCGCGCCGCGGCGGCGCTCGTCGCGGGCGGCTGCCTCGCCGTCGCGGGCGCGCTGTTCCAGTCGCTCACGCGCAATCCGCTCGCCGCGCCTGATCTGCTCGGCATCACGGGCGGCGCGCAGCTCGGCCTGATCGCCGCGATGCTCGTGCCGGCGCTCGCCGGTCAGGCGTCGGTGCCGCTGCTGTTCGCCTGCGGGCTCGCCGCGGCCGCCTGCGTGTCGGCCGCCGCGGGCGGCTGGCGCGCGACGCCGCTGCGCCTCATTCTCGCGGGCAGCGTCTGCATGCTGCTGTTCTCGGCGGTCACGACGCTGTTGCTCGCGTTCTTCGAGGAGACGGTGGTCGGCGCATCGCTGTGGGCGAGCGGCAGCCTGTATCAGCCGGGCGCGGCCGGGCTGCGCGACGCGCTGCTGTGGCTCGTCGCGCCGCTCGCCGCGCTGCCGCTCGTGATCCGGCCGCTCGATCCGCTCGCGCTCGGCGACGACGCGGCGGCCGCGGCCGGCGTGCGCGTCGACGCGACGCGGCTCGCGGCCACCGTCGTCGCGGTCGGCTTCGCGAGCGTCGCGGTCAGCATCGCGGGGCCGCTGTCGTACATCGGCCTGATCGCGCCGAACCTGATCCGGCCGATGCGCGGCGCGAGGGCGTCGAGGCTCGGCGCGCTCGTGCCGCTCGCCGCGCTCGCGGGCGGCGCGCTCGTGCTCGTCACCGACAGCGCGGTGCTCGCGCTCGGCCTCGATGCGACGCTGTCGACGGGCGTCGCGATCGCGTTCGTCGGCACGCCGCTGATGCTCGCGATGATCCGGCGCGGCGCGGCGTGGTCGGGCGCGGCGCAGCAGGCGGCGGCGCACGCGCAGCCGGGCATGCGCGGCTGCGCGCGCGTCGTCCGCGCGCTCGCCGCGCTGCCGTGGCCCGCCGTCGCGGCGCTGCTGTTGTCGGCCGCCGCCGTGCTGCTCGCGCTCGGCGTGTCGTTCGGCCCGGTGTGGATCGGCCCCGGACGCTGGCTCGCGGCGCTCGCGCAGCGCGACGACGTCGCGCGGATGGTGCTCGACCTGCGCGCGCCGCGGCTCCTGTGCGCGTTGCTCGCGGGCGCGCTGCTCGGCGCGTCCGGCGTGCTGATGCAGGGCATCGTGCGCAATCCGCTCGCCGGGCCCGAGGTGCTCGGCGTCACGCAGGGCGCGGGGCTCGCGACGCTTGCCACGCTCGTCGCATGGCCGCTCGCCGCGCACGGCGCGCTCGTCGCCGCGTCGCTCGCGGGCGGCGGCGCGACGCTTGCGCTCACGCTCGCGCTCAATCACCGGCATCGCTATGCGCCGCTCGCCGTCGCGCTGACGGGCATCGTGATCGGCACGCTGTGGACGACGCTCGCGCAATGGCTGATCACGCAGGAGAGCGTGCAGCCCGCGCGCTTCGTCGTCTGGCTCGTCGGCGGCACGTACGGGCGCAGTTGGGGCGAGGTCGTCGCGCTGCTGCCGTGGTGCGCGCTCGCGGCGCCGGCGCTCGTGCTGCTCGCGAAGCCGCTCGATCTGCTCGCGCTCGGCGACGATCAGGCGGCCGCGCTCGGCCTGCCGATCGCCGCGCTGCGCCCGCTCGTGCTGACGATCGCGACGCTCGCCGCATGCGCGGCGGTCGCGGCGGTCGGCCCGGTCGGCTTCATCGGGCTGATGGCGCCGCATCTCGCGGCGATGCTCGGCGCGCGCGCGCACGCGACGCGCCTGTGGGTGGCCGCCGCGTGCGGCGCGCTGGTGCTCGCCGCGGCGGACGTCGTCGCGCGCACGCTGCTCGCGCCGCGCGAGATTCCGGCGGGCGTGCTGACCGCGCTGATCGGCGCGCCGTACCTGCTCGCGCTGCTGATCGCCGAAGCGCGGCGCGAGCGGCGCGGCGGCCGATGAGCGCGAGCCTGCGCGCGACGCGCTTTTCGACGTTCGCGCCGGCCGCGATCGCGCATTATCTCGAGCACGTGTGGCTCGGCGCACCCGACGCGCGCGACGAGCCCGCGCTCGCGGCCGACGGCGGCGAGGCGCCGGACCTGATCCCGGCCGCGGCGCTCGCGCTCAGGCGCGATGCGCTCGTCGACGCGATGGCCGCGCTGTACGGCGGCGATCCGTGCACGCATGCGCGCGCGCTCTTGTCGCAATGGAGCAAGCACTACTTCAATCTGGCCGCGTCGGCGGGCTTCGCGGCCGCGCTGCTGCTCGGCCGGCCGCTCGACATGACGCCGTCGCGCATGCGCGTCGCGCTGCGCGCCGGGATGCCGGTCGCGCTGATCTTCGAGGCCGACGCGCTGCGGCCCGCGCAAGCCGAGCCGGCGTCGCGCTATGCGGCACTCGTCGACCATCTGCGGGCGACGATCGATGCGCTCGCCGCGCTCGCGAAGCTGTCGCCGCGCGTGCTGTGGGCGAACGCGGGCAACCTGCTCGACTACCTGTTCGAGCAATGCGCGGATGCGCCGCGCGCGGCGGCCGACGCCGCATGGCTGTTCGGCCCCGTCGACGCGCGCGGCGAAGCGAATCCGCTGCGGCTGCCGGTGCGCCGCGTGAAGCCGTGCTCGGCGCGGCTGCCCGATCCGTTCCGCGCGCGCCGCGTGTGCTGCCTGCGCAATGAAATTCCTGGGGAAGACCAACTGTGTGGAAGCTGTCCGCTATTGTTGACGATGTGCGACGAAGCGCTCGCGAAGCAGGACGCCGCGCATTGACGGCGCGAGTGGGGCAAGGGCGATGCGCGGCGGGGCGACTGTCCGTTGCGCGGGCGATCGTGTCTGCGGCGGCTGCGCAGGTGGCGCTGGCCGCGTGCGTCGCGCACGCGGCGCCGCTCGCGCAGGCGGGCGAGCCGCCCGGCGTCTGCCGGCCGCTCGCCGCCGATCCGACCGTGTCGCAGTTCAGCCGAGGGCTGCCCGCGCGGCCGATGCGCATCGTCGTGCTCGAATTCATGTTCGCCGAGGATCTCGTCGCGCTCGGCATCACGCCGGCCGGCATGGCCGATCCCGCGTACTACCCGGTCTGGATCGGCTACGAGGACGCGCGGCTCGCGCATGTGCAGGACGTCGGCACGCGGCAGGAGCCGAGCCTCGAGGCGATCGCGGCCGCGAAGCCGGACCTGATCCTCGGCGTCGGGCTGCGGCATGCGCCCGTCTTCGGCGCGCTGTCGCGGATCGCGCCAACCGTGCTGTTCAAGTACAGCCCGAACTACGTCGAGGACGGCCGGCAGGTCACGCAGTACGACTGGGCGCGCGCGATCCTGCGCACGATCGGCTGCCTGACGGGGCGCGAGCGCGACGCGCGCGCGGTTCAGGCGCGCGTCGACGCGGGGCTCGCGCGCGACGCGGGGCGGATCGCGGCGGCGGGGCGCGCCGGCGAGCGCGTTGCGTGGCTGCAGGAACTGGGCTTGCCGGATCGCTACTGGGCGTTCACGGGCAACAGCGCGCCGGCGGGCATCGCGCGCGCGCTCGGCCTCGAGCCTTGGCCGGGCGAGCCGACGCGCGAAGGCACCGCATACGTGACGTCGGAGGATCTGCTGAAGCAGCCGGGTCTCGCGGTGCTGTTCGTCAGCGCAACCGGGCCGGGCGTGCCGCTCGACGCGAAGCTCGATTCGAGAATCTGGCGGTTCGTGCCGGCGCGCAAGGCGGGCAGGGTCGCGCTCGTCGAGCGGAACATCTGGGGGTTCGGCGGGCCGATGTCGGCGTTGAGGCTCGCCGACGAGATGACGGAGCGGGTGCTGGCGTTGCCGAAGCCGGGGGCGGACGCGCCGCCGCGGTGACGCAGGCCGGCCGCGCCGCCGCCGATCGCCGCCGATCGCCCTTGGATTGTCCCCCGCGTTCGCCCGATGCGCCGCGCTATCGCTCCCGCGGCATCGTTGCGGGCCGAAGGTACGCGAACATGTGCGAGACGCAGTCCGGCTTGCCCAGTGCGACGCCGTGATTGCGCAGAATCGCATAGGCGGCGATCGCGTGAAAGTAGAACTGCGGCAGCGCCCAATCGCGGACGTATTGCTCGCCCGTCATGCCGAACACCGCGCCGTCGGGCAGTTCGAGCGCGATCGGCCGTTCGGCGCCTTCGTCGAGCGCGTGCGGTGCGAGCGCGCCGAGCGGCGGCGAGCCGTTTCGACAGCAAATCACCCGGTTCGCCGCGCCGATCACGCCGCGCGCCGCGCCATCACCCCTCGGTCCCGTTCGCGAGCGCCGCGCGCCGCGCGCCGTGCGTTTCGCTGACGATCTTCCCGTTATCGAGCTTCAGCACCCGGTCCGCGATCGGGAAGTAGCGGTCGTCGTGGCTGATCACGATCACCGTCTTGCCGCGCGCGCGCAGCTCCGGCAGCAGTTGCTCGTAGAACACCGCCTTGAACGCCGGGTCCTGGTCGGCCGCCCATTCGTCGAACAGATAGAGCGGCCGGTCCTCGAGATACGCGACGACGAGCGCGAGCCGCTTGCGCTGCCCGGTCGACAGCGCGCGCGTCGAGAACGCGCCGTCGACGACCTGCACCTTGTGGTCGAGCGAGAGCTTCGCGACGAGCGCGTTCGCGCGCGCGTCGGCCTGCGCGCGCGCCGCGTCGCTCGGGTCGACGATGCCGAGCAGCGCGTCGAACAGATGGAAATCGTTGAACACCGCCGAGAAGCGCTCGCGGTACGCGGCGCGCTCGGCGAGGCCGACCGGCTTGCCGTCGAGCTCGATCGTGCCGCCTTCGGGCTCGTACAGGCCCGTCAGCACCTTCGCGAGCGTCGTCTTGCCGCTGCCGTTGCCGCCGACGATGAACACGAGCTCGCCCGGCTTGAGCGTCAGGTCGATCGGCCCGACGCGGAACATCCGCTCGTCACGCTCGTGGAAATACGAATGCGTGACGCCGCGCAGCGCGAGCGTGTCGAACGGCACGTGCGACGCGGTCTCGTCGGGCGGCGGCGCGGTGCGCAGCGCGCCGAACTGCGCCATCAGCTTCTCGATCCGTTCGAGCGATACGCGCGCCGCGTTCAGCGTCGGCACGTTGTTGAGCAGGCCGTCGAGCGGCAGCAGCATGAACAGGAACACGACGACGTAGCCGGACGCCGCGGGCCCGTCGCCGCGCACGCCGAGCGCGGGCCAGAACGCCGCGACGCCCAGGAACACATAGAACAGGAACACGATCCAGCCCACGCCGATCGCGTACGCGCTGAACGCGCGGCGGCGATGGTCACGCACCTCGGCGATCGCCGCGCCGAGCTGCCCGTCGACGAACTGGCGCGAGCGCGCCTGATGCAGCTTCAACTCCTTCGCGCCCGAAAAGAGCGCGCCGAGATAGCCGAACAGCCTGTCCTGCGAGCGGCCCGCATCCTCGAGCCAGGCGATCGCGCGCTTGTCGCCCGCGTGATAGCCGAGCGAGCCGACGAGGATCGCCGCGACCGCGAGCAGGCACACGGGCCACGACAGCCACGCCAGATAGCCGAGGCAGCCGAACACGATCGAGCCGTGCATCACGAGATTGGGCAGCGCGAAGAACAGCATCGACACGTTGGTCGCGTCGTCGGTCAGCACCGACTGGACCGGCGCCGCGCCGATCCGCTCGACGTCCTGCAGCTCGGCCGCCGCGACGCGCCGCGCGACGTGCTCGCGCAACTGCGCCATCGTGTCTTGCGACAGCCGCGCGAACAGCACGCCGGTGACGATCCGGGTGACGAGCGCGATCACCGCGCACAGGCCGAAGCGCCATGCGAGCGACGCGTCGGCGGCTTGCGGCTCGGAGAGCGCGCGGCTCAGCGTCGCGACGAGCAGCACGCTCGACGCGCCGTTCATCACGCATGCGGCGAGCGCGATCGCGAACGCGCCGCGGGAGCGCTTGAGCAGCGCGACTATCAGGCGCCGCGCGTGCTTCACGGCGGAGCGGGAATCGGTCGAGGGCGGGGCGTCGAGACGCCCGGTGGCATCGGTCATCGGCGGAGCACGGGTCAGTGAAGGAAACGAATCGGCGCTTCGGCGGCGAAGCGAACGGCAAGGCGCGGGGCGCGCCTCTTCTGTCTGCTAGACGAATGGGCGCGCCGAATCTTTACCCGTGCTTCATTCGCGCGGTGCTTGCGCCGGTGCTTGTGCTTGACCCGCGCCGCGCATCTGCGCGTCGCCGGCGTCGCGCTGCGCTGCGCGACACGCCGTTCGTCGACGAAGGTAAAAACAGCCCGGTAAAAAATTTCGCGCGCGATTCGTCTCACTGTTGAAGCGGCCCGCTTGCGGCCGGCGACTTGAACGAAACGGCCGAGGCGGCCGGAATCAACGGACTTCACGCCCTATGACGAGCTTTCCGACTGCGCTGCATCATCGAATCCACGCGCTCGCGCGACTCGACCCCGACGCGCCCGCGCTCGCGTCGTTCACGCCCGACACCGTGCGCCTGTCGCGCGGCGAACTCGACGACCGCGCCGCGCGCCTGGCCGCGCAACTGCGCGCGGCGGGCGTGGCGGCGGAGGTGCCGGTCGGCGTGTGCGTCGCGCGCGCGTGCGACCTGTTCGTCGCGCTTTTCGCCGTGATGAAGGCGGGCGGCGTGTTCGTCGCGCTCGATCCGCGCCATCCGGCCGCGCGGCTCGACTGGGTCGCGCGCGACGCGGGGCTCGCGCACGGGATCGTCGATGCGTCGGCCGACGCCGCGATGCGCGCGCGCTTCGCGCAGTGCTTCGACGTCGCGAGCGTCGCGGCGGCGGACCCGGCCGCGCCGCGCGAGCACGGCGCGGCGGTGCATCCGCGCGCGGCCGCGTACATGATCTACACGTCCGGCTCGACGGGCACGCCGAAGGCGGTCGTCGTCGAGCACGGCCCGCTCGCCGCGCACGGCGACGCGCTCGCCGAGTCGCTGCCGATCGGGCCCGGCGATCGCGTGCTGCATTTCGCGTCGGTGAACTTCGACGTCGCGATCGAGGCGTGGCTCGTGCCGCTCGCGGTCGGCGGCAGCGTCGTGATCAGCGATCCGCCGCCGTTTCCGCCCGACGCCGCGCATGCGCTGATTTCGCGCGAGCGCGTGACGAACACGACGCTGCCGCCCGCGTACCTGCGCGAGTTCGCGGCCGTGTGCGCGCGCGAAGGCGTGCCGCCGTCGCTGCGCGTGCTGCTGTTCGGCGGCGAGGCGATGTCGCAGGACGCGTTCGACGAGATTCGCCGCGTGCTCCCGGCGATCCGCCTCGTCAACGGCTACGGGCCGACCGAAACCGTGATCTCGCCGATGCTCTGGCCGGTCGATCCGGGCACGGCGCCCGCGCTGGACGACGGCAACGGCTACGCGTCGTTGCCGATCGGCTGGCCGATCGGCTGGCGCGCCGCGCGCGTCGAGCATGCCGACGGCACGGTCGCGCGCGGCGACGCGGGCGAGCTGCTGCTCGGCGGCGCGTGCCTCGCGCGCGGCTATCACGGCCG
This sequence comes from Burkholderia sp. MSMB1589WGS, assembly GCF_001636105.1. Taxonomy (NCBI): domain Bacteria; kingdom Pseudomonadati; phylum Pseudomonadota; class Betaproteobacteria; order Burkholderiales; family Burkholderiaceae; genus Burkholderia; species Burkholderia sp. MSMB1589WGS. The sequence goes on along the minus strand of NZ_LNJT01000007.1, from coordinate 254,408 downwards.
CCCCGCGCTGACGGCCGAGCGCTTCCTGCCCGATCCGGCGGGCGAGCCCGGCGCGCGGATCTACCGGACGGGCGACCTCGCGCGCGAGCGCGCGGACGGCGCGTTCGACTATCTCGGCCGGATCGACGATCAGGTGCAGGTGCGCGGCGTGCGCGTCGAGCCGGGCGAGATCGCCGCGTGCCTGCTCACGCATCCGGGCGTGCGCGACGCGGGCGTGCTCGCCGAGACGGCGGGCGGGCGCACGCAACTGATCGCATGCGTCGCGCTCGCGGCGGCGCAGCGCGAAACGTCGGCCGGCGATGCGCGTTCCGATGCGCGGCCGGACGACGACGCGCTGCGCGCGCACGTCGCCGCGCATCTGCCGGCCGCGTGGCTGCCGCATCGGTTCGTGCGCTTCGACACGCTGCCGTACACGCTGAACGGCAAGCTCGACCGCGCCGCGCTGCGCGACGCGGTTGCGGCGCAGCCGGCCGGGGCCGCCGCGGACTTCGACGCGCCGCGCACCGACACCGAGCGCCGCGTCGCCGCGCTGTGGCAGCGGTTGCTGCACGACCCGGCGCCGATCGGCCGCGTCGACCGCTTCTTCGTGCGCGGCGGCGATTCGCTCGCCGCGATGCAACTGCAGGCGGCGATCCGGCTCGACTGGCGCGTCAACCTGCGGCTCGACGCGATTTTCGACGACGCGCCGCTCGCCGAGCTCGCCGCGCGCATCGATGCGGCCGAGCGCGAAGAGCAGCGGCCGGCCGCGATCGGGACGCCTGCGACGCGCGCGATCACGGCCGATGCAATCGACGCGGGCAACGTGGACAAGGTGGGCGGAGCGGACGAGGCGGGCGAGGCAATCGAAACGGCCGGCGCGTTCGAGCGTCCCGCCTCGTTCGAGCAGCAGCGCTTCTGGGTGCTCGCGCGCACGCAGGACGCGGGCGCCGCGTATCACGTGTCGTTCCACTGGGACGTCGACGGCGCACTCGACCCCGGCACGCTGCAGCGCGCGCTCGACACGCTGATTGCGCGTCACGAGGCATGGCGCACGACGCTCGTCGAGAACGACGACGGCGTCGTCGTGCAGCGCATTCACGCGGCGCTGCCGGTGCGGATCGCGGCCGTCGACCTGCGCGGCGAGGCCGGCGGGTCGCGCGCCGCGCGCCTGGCCGAGTTGACCGAGCGCCACGCGAGCGCGCCATTCGACCTGTCCGACGGCCCGCTCGTGCGCGCGCTGCTCGTCACGCTCGCCGACGGCGCGCAGCGCTTCCTGCTGACGACGCACCACGCGGTCAGCGACGGCTGGAGTTCGCGCTGTGCGTTCGCCGAGCTGACGGCCGCGTACGCGGCGCTCGCCGAGGGCCGGGCGCCCGAGCTGCCGGCGCTGCCGATCCAGTACGCCGACTACGCGCAATGGCAGCGCGACGCGCTCGACGCGAACGAGACGGCGCGCCAGCTCGCGTACTGGCGCGCCGCGCTCGCGAACGCGCCCGGGCCGCTCGCGCTGCCGCTCGACCGGCCGCGCGCGGCCGAGCGGGACTATCGCGGCGGCCGGCTCGCGCGGCGTCTTTCGCCTGCCGCGTCGGACGCGGTGCGCGATGCCGCGCGGCGGCTGCATGCGTCGCCGTTCACCGTGCTGCTCGCCGCGTTCGACGCGTGGCTCTTTCGCCTGACGGGCGAGCGCGATCTCGCCGTCGCCGCGCCGATCGCGCAGCGCGCGCGGCCGGAAACCGCGCCGCTCGTCGGCCTGTTCCTCAACACGCTCGCGCTGCGCGCGCGCGTGTCGCCCGCGCAGTCGTTCGAATCGCTCGTCGCTTCGGTGCGCGACGCCGCGTTCGGCGCGTTCGCGCATCAGGACGTGCCGTTCGACAAGGTGGTCGACGCGGTGAAGCCGCCCGTGCGGCGCGGCGACGAGTGGCTGCGCGTGAAGTTCGCGCAGCAGTTCGATCTGGCGCTCTCGGCGACGCTGCCGGGCGCGACCGTGCGGATGGCGCCGGGGCTCGATCCGGCCGCGCGCTTCGATTACGCGCTCGATTTCACCGACGATGCGCGCGGCATCGAATTCGTCGCCGCGTATGCACAGGACGGGATCGACGAGGCGACCGCGCAGGCGTGGCTCGACAGCTTCGCGGCGCTCGTCGAGGACGCGGTGCGCGATCCGCGCCGCACGATCGCCGAGCTCGCGGTCGCGCAGGGCGGCGCGCCGCGCGCGCTGCTCGCGGGCCGGCCGCTCGCGACCGCGCCCGACGTGCTGGCGCTCTTCGCGCGCGAGGCGGCCGAGCATCCGCATCGGATCGCGCTCGCGGACGCCGACACGCAGCTCACGTTCGCCGAGCTCGACGACGCGTCGAACCGCGTCGCGCTCGCGCTGCGGCGCGACGGCGCGCGCGTGAAAGCGTCCGGCGTGGCGACGCCCGGCATGGAGACGCCCGTCGCGATCTGCATCGAGCGTTCGGCGCGCTTCGTCGTCGCGTTCGTCGGCGTGCTGAAGTCGGGCGCGTATGCGGTGCCGCTCGATCCGGCGTCGCCGCGCGAGCGGATCGCCGCGGCGCTCGCCGCGTGCGGCGCGCGCCGGATGCTCGCGGCGGGCGATCCCGGCGCGCTCGGCGATTTCGACGGCGTGGCCGTGCAGGACGTCGACGCCTGCGCGCACGACGCGTCGCTCGCGCACGCCGCCGCGCCACGCGTGCCGCCGCAGCCCGAGCAGGCCGCGTATCTGATTTTCACGTCGGGCTCGACGGGTGCGCCGAAGGGCGTCGTCGTGTCGCACCGCTCGCTCGCCGATTACGTCGCCGGGATGCTCGACGAGCTCGCGTTCGCGCCGGACGCATCGATGGCGATGGTGTCGACGGTCGCAGCCGACCTCGGCCACACGACGCTGTTCGGCGCGCTGTGCTCGGGCCGCACGCTGCATCTGCTGCCCGCGCACGCGGCGTTCGATCCGGACCGCTTTGCGCAAGAAATGGCGGCGCGCGAGGTCGGCGTGCTGAAGATCGTGCCGAGCCATCTGCACGCGCTGCTCGACGCGCAGCGCGCGGCCGACGTGCTGCCCGCGCACGCGCTCGTCACGGGCGGCGAGGCGCTGCCGTGGTCGCTCGTCGAGCGGATCGCCGCGCTCAAGCCCGGCTGCCGCGTGATCAATCACTACGGGCCGACCGAGGCGACCGTCGGCGCGCTCGTGTGCGACACGTCCGCGCCCGCGCAGGCCGACTTGCGCGCGGGTGTGACGAGCGCGAGCGAAGCGGGCGGCGCGCCGGCGCGCGGCGTGCCGCTCGGCCGCCCGCTGCCGAACGCGCACGCGTGCGTGCTCGACGCGTACGGCGCGAGCGTGCCCGTCGGCGCGATCGGCGAGCTGTATCTGGGCGGGCCGGGCGTCGCGCGCGGCTACCTGGGCCGCGCGGCGGCGACCGCCGAGCGTTTCGTCCCGCATCCGCACGAGGCGCGCGCGCGCGTCTACCGGACGGGCGACCGCGTGCGGCTGCGCGCGGACGGCCGGCTCGATTTCCTCGGCCGACTCGACGATCAGGTGAAGATCCGCGGCTACCGCGTCGAGCCGGGCGAGGTGAGCGCCGCGCTGCGCGCGCTGCCGGGTGTCGCGCAAGGAGAGACGCTCGCGGTCGGGCACGAAGGACGGCTGCGCCTCGTCGCGTTCGCGACGCCCGCTGCCGGCGCGCGGATGTCGGGCGACGCGCTGCGCGATGCGCTCGCCGCGCGCCTGCCCGACTACATGGTGCCCGCCGCGCTCGTCGTGCTCGATGCGCTGCCCGTGACCGCGAACGGCAAGATCGATCGCGCGGCGCTGCGCGCGCTCGCCGAGACACCCGCGCCCGCGCCCGCCGCCGACGAGGACGCGCCGCAAGGCCCCGTCGAAGAGACGCTCGCGGCCGTCTGGCGCGACGTGCTGAAGGCGACGCGCATCGGCCGTCACGACAACTTCTTCGAGCTAGGCGGCGATTCGATCCTCGTGTTGCAGGTGATCGCGCGCTCGCGCAAGCGCGGCGTCAGGTTCACGCCGAAGCAGTTGTTCGACGGCCCGACGCTCGCCGAGCTCGCGCGCGTCGCGGCGGCGATCGAGGCCGCGGCGCCGAGGGAGGGCGCGGCCGCCGCCGCTGCGCGACCGGCGTCAGCCGCGCGACCGGACGAAGCGCGGCTCACGCCCGCGCAGCGGCGTTTCTTCGATCTTGACATCCCGCGCCGCGGCCACTGGAACCAGTCGATCGAGCTCGACGTTTCCGGCGTGTTCGATTTCGACGCATTCGCGCGCGCGTTCGACGCGCTGCTGACCCACCACCCCGTGTTCCGCGAGCGCTTCGCGCAAACGGGGGAAAACGGCGCATGGCAGATGTGCGCCGCGCCGCGCGCGTTCGACACGCTGCCGCTCGCGGCCGCCGCCGTGCGCGACGAGGCGGATGCGCTCGCGCAGTTCGACGCGCTGCAAGCCGCGCTCGACCTGACGCGCGGCCCGCTCGCGTGCGCGTTCGCGGCGGCGCTGCCGGCGGGCGCGACGAAGCTCTATCTGGCGATTCATCACGCGATCGTCGACGGCGTGTCATGGCGCGTGCTGCTCGACGATCTCGACGCCGCGTATCGCGCCGCGTGCGAGCGCCGCGCGGTGCGGCTCGGGCCGACGGGCGCGAGCGCGTCCGAATGGGCGGCACGTCTTGCGCGCGCGGCCCGCGATCCGGCCGGGCCATTCGCGGGCGAGCTGCCGTACTGGGCCGCGCTCGCCGCGCCGCACGACGATCTGCGGCTCGACCGTCCCGACGCGGCGGCGATCAACGCGGACGCCGACGTCGTGATCCAGACGCTCGACGCGTCGCTCACGCGCGACGTGCTGACCGACGCGAACGCCGCGTACCGCACGCACGCGGTCGAGCTGCTGATCGCGGCGCTCGTCGCCGCGCTCGGCCGCCACACGGGCGCGGCGGCGTGCCGGCTCGAGCTCGAGGGGCATGGCCGCGAGGCGCTCTTCGACGACATCGACGCGAGCCGCACGCTCGGCTGGCTGACGAGTCACTATCCGGTCGCGTTCGCGGTGGAGCCGACGCCCGCAGCGACACTCGCCGGCGTGAAGGACGCGCTGCGCGCGGTGCCGAACAAGGGGCTCGGCTTCGGCGTGCTGCGCCATGACGGCGACGACGCGACGCGCGCCGCGCTCGCGCAGGTCGCGCGTCCGCGCGTGACGTTCAACTACCTTGGCCAGTTCGATGCGCCGCGCGACGCCGCGCTCGTGCCGCGTTTCGGCGGCGCGGGCCGCGAGCGCGACCCGGCGGGGCCGCTCGGCAACGCGCTCGCGATTCACGTGTATGTCGACGAGAACGACGGCCGCGCGCTGAAAGTGCACTGGGTGTACGGCGCGACGCAGTTCGACCGCGCGACGATCGACGCGCTCGCCGCGCAGTTCGACGCCGCGCTGCGCACGCTCGCCGCCGCGTGCCGCGCGCGCGTAGCCGAGCGCGGCGCGGGCGCGACGCCCGGCGACTATCCGCTCGCGCGCGCGGCCGGCCTCACGCAGGCGGCGCTCGATCGGCTGCCGTTCGACGCGCGCGCGATCGACGACATTTATCCGCTGTCGCCGATGCAGCAGGGCATCCTGTTCCATTCGCTGTTCGCGCCGGAGCGCGCGACGTACGTGAACCAACTCGTCGCGACGCTCGTCGAGCCCGACGTCGAGCGGCTGCGCGCCGCGTTCGACGCGGCTGTCCCGCGCCACGACATCCTGCGCACCGGCTTCGCCGCGCACGAGGCGGCGCCGATGCAGATCGTCCACCGCCATGCGCGGATGCCGGTCGAGATCATCGACTGGCGCGGCGCGCACGCGTCGGCCGGGGAGCGCGACGCGGCGCTCGATGCGTGGCTCGCCGGCGACCGCGCGCGCGGCTTCGATCTCACAGCGCCGCCGCTGATGCGCGTGACGCTGATCCGCACGGGCGAGACCGACTGGCGGCTCGTCTGGACCCGTCACCATCTGCTGCTCGACGGCTGGAGCACCGCGCGCCTCTTCGCGGACGTGCTGCGCGACTACATCGAGCCGCCGCGCGCGAATCCGTTCGCCGCGCCGGCGCGCACGCGCTACCGCGATTTCATCGCGTGGCTCGCGCGGCGCGATGCCGACGCGGACCGCGCGTTCTGGCTCGAACGCGTCGCGCGGCTCGACGAGCCGACGCGCGTCGCCGAGCGCGAGCACGGCGCGATCGGCGCATCCGTCGCGGCACCGGACAGCGTACCGGGAGAAGTACCGGGAGAAGTACCGGGCGACGCATCGAGCGACGCATCGGACGACAGCGCGGCCGCGCGCGAGACGGCCGGCCGCGCGAACTGGCGCGCGACGCTGCCCGCCGCGGACACCGCGCGCCTCGCCGAGGCGGCGCGCCGGATGAAAGTGACCGTCAACACGATCGTGCAGGGCGCGTGGGCGCTTGCGCTGCAGCGAATGACGCATCGCACGGCGGTCGCATTCGGCGCGACGGTCGCGGGGCGCCCGGACGCGCTGCCCGACGTCGACACGGTGCTCGGTCTCTTCATCAATACGCTGCCGGTGATCGCCGCGCCGCTGCCGCAGCTCGCCGCGCGCGACTGGCTCGCGAGCCTGCAGCGCGACAACGCGGCGGCGCTCGAGCACGCGCACACGCCGCTCTACGAGATCCAGCAGTGGGCGGGCCTGGGCGGTGCGCTGTTCGACACGCTCGTCGTGTTCGAGAACTATCCGGTCGACGAAGCGTGGCAGGGGCGCGATGCGCGCGCGCTGCAAAAGCGCGACCTGCGCAACATCGAGGCGACCGATTTCGCGGTGACGCTCGTGATCGAAGCGGGCGACACGCTCGCGATCGACTACGGCTACGATCCCGCGCGAATCGGGCAGGCGCGCGTCGAGGCGCTGCACCGCGCGTTCGCCGCGTGCATCGCGGGCCTCGTCGGCGATCCCGACGCGCCGCTCGGCGCGATCTCGTGCGCGGGCGCCGACGATCTCGCGCTGATCGCGCGCAGCAACGCGACCGATGTCGACTGGCCCGCCGCGCAGCGCGCACCGCTTTTCGCGCAATTCGAGGCGGCCGCGCGCGCGCGGCCCGACGCGATCGCGCTTGAAATTGCCGATGCCGCCGGCGGCGGCACGGTCGCGCAGATGCGCTACGGCGAACTCGATGCGAAGGCCGGGCGCGTCGCGGCGGCGCTCGTCGCGTGCGGCGTGCGGCCCGATTCGGTCGTCGCGCTGTGCGTCGAGCGCTCGTTCGACATGGTCGTCGCGCTCGTCGGCGCGATGAAGGCGCGCGCCGCGTATCTGCCCGTCGATCCCGACTATCCGGCCGAGCGGGTCGCGTACCTGCTCGGCGACGCGAAGCCGCCCGTCGTGATCACGCAGGCGCATCTGCGCGCGCGCGTCGGCGCGGCGCTGGCGGGCGCGGATGCCGTCGTCGTCACCGTCGACGAATTGCTCGAACGCGCGCCGGCCGCTCGTCCGGGCAAAATCGCAACCGCAACCGCAACCGCAACCGAAAACGGAGCCGACCGCATCGCGGCGGCGGCCGACGTCGCGCCGGACCAGCTCGCGTACCTGATCTACACGTCCGGCTCGACCGGCCAGCCGAAGGGCGCGGGCAACACGCACGGCGCGCTCGCGAACCGGATCGCGTGGATGCAGCGCGCGTACCGCCTCACGCCCGGCGACGTCGTGCTGCACAAGACGCCGTTCGGCTTCGACGTGTCGGTGTGGGAGTTCGTGTGGCCGCTCGCCGTCGGCGCGACGCTCGCGATCGCGGCGCCCGGCGATCACCGCGATCCGGCGCGCCTCGTCGCCGCGATCGACGCGCATCGCGTGACGACGCTGCACTTCGTGCCGTCGATGCTCGCCGCGTTCGTCGCGTATCTCGACGATTTCGGCGCGGCTGCGCGCTGCGCGAGCGTGCGCACGATCGTCGCGAGCGGCGAGGCGCTCGCGCCCGAGCTGGTCGCGCGCGTGGCCGCGCTGCTGCCGCACGCGCGGTTCGACAACCTGTACGGCCCGACCGAGGCGGCGATCGACGTGTCGCACTGGCGCTGCACGGCCGACGACGCCGCGGCCGCCGCGGTGCCGATCGGCCGGCCGATCGCGAACGTGCGGTTGCACGTGCTCGACGCCGCGCTGCACGCGGTGCCCGTCGGCGCGACGGGCGAGCTGTATCTCGGCGGCGCCGGGCTCGCGCGCGGCTACCTCGGCCGCGCGGCGCTGACGGCCGAGCGCTTCGTGCCCGATCCGTTCGCACCCGGCGCGCGCCTGTACCGCACGGGCGACCTCGCGCGGCGGCGCGCCGACGGCGCGCTCGACTATCTCGGCCGGATCGACACGCAGGTGAAGCTGCGCGGCCAGCGCATCGAGCTGGGCGAGATCGAGGCGCTGCTGCGCGCGGCGCACGGCGTGCGCGACGCGGTCGTGATCGTGCGGGACGAGCGGCTCGTCGGCTACGTCGCGTGCGCGGCGCCCGCCGAATTTGACGCGGCCGCGCAGATCGAGCGGCTGCGCGCGCAACTGCCCGCGTACATGGTGCCCGCGCAGCTCGTCGCGCTCGAGGCGCTGCCCGTCACGCCGAACGGCAAGTGTGACCGCCGCGCGCTGCCGGCGCCCGTGTTCGACGCGCGCGTCATCGACGCGCCGCGAACCGACACCGAGCGCGCGCTCGCGGCGATCTGGCAGCGCGTGCTGAAGCTGCCCGACATCGGCCGCGACGACGATTTCTTCACGCTCGGCGGCCATTCGCTGCTCGCCGCGCAGGCGAACGCGCAGGCGAATCTGCAGTGGTCGCTCACGCTGCCGCTGCGCACGATCTTCGACGAACGCACGCTCGCGCGCTGCGCGGCGGCGATCGACCGCGCGCACGAAGCCGGCCGCGACCACGACGCCGCGAGCGCGATCGACGCGCTGCTCGGCGAGTTCGAAGCCCAGTAAGGCGCCCAATCAAGAGCACAGGAACCCGCATGAAGGAGCCCGCATGACCTCCCCCGATCTGCTGTCGCTCGCCGCGCGCTTCGCGCGGCTGCCCGACACGCAGCGCAAGCAGTTCCTCGCGAAGCTCGGCGACGCGGGGATCGATTTCCGGATGCTGCCGATCCCGCCGCGCGAGGACCGCGCGGCGAGCGTGCCGGCGTCGTTCGCGCAGACGCGCCTCTGGCTGCACGCGCGCCTGCTCGGCGAATCGGCCGCGTACCACATCACCGAGCGGCTGCGCCTCGACGGCGCGCTCGACGCGAACGCGCTGCGGCTGTCGTGCGACGCGCTGATCGCGCGCCACGAGGCGCTGCGCACGACGTTCGCCGAAGGCGCCGACGGCGTGCTGCAGACGGTGCACGCGCCGATGCGCTGCCCGTGGCGATTCACCGATCTCGCCGGCGCGAGCGCCGCGGCGCGCGACGCGCGCGCGGCGGCCGTCGCCGAGCGCGACGAGGCCGAGCCGTTCGATCTCGCGCACGGCCCGCTCGTGCGCGCGCATCTGATCCGGTTCGATGCGGCCACGCACTGGCTCGTGCTGACGACGCACCACATCGTGTCGGACGGCTGGTCGGCCGACGTGATGCTCGCCGAGCTGTCGTCGTTCTACCGGTCGTACACGACGGGCGACGCGGTGTCGCTCGCGCCGCTGCCGGTGCAGTACGCGGACTACGCGCTCTGGCAGCGCCGCTGGCTCGACGCGGGCGAGGGCGAGCGGCAGCTCGCGCACTGGCGCGCGACGCTCGACGCGAGCCGCGACGTGCTGCTGCTGCCGGGCGCCGCGACGCGGCCCGCGCGGCGCGGCGCGAGCGGCGCGCGCCATGCGTTCGACGTGCCCGCCGCGCTCGCGCAACGCACGCGTGCGCTCGCGCAGACGCGCCGCGCGACGCCGTTCGCGGTGCTGCTCGCCGCGCTCGCGACGCTGCTCGCGCGCGCGAGCGGCGAGCCCGAGATCCGGATCGGCGTGCCGTCGGCGAATCGCGAGCGCGGCGAGACCGTCGGGCTGATCGGCTTTTTCGTCAACACGCTGACGCTCGCGGCGAAAACGCCCGCGGCGCTCGCGTTCGACACGCTCGTCGACGCGACGCAGCGCGGCCTGATCGATGCGCAATCGCACCAGGACGTGCCGTTCGATCAGGTGGTCGACGCGCTCGGCGTCGCGCGCAGCGCGAGCCACCATCCGCTCTTTCAGGTGATGGCGGCTTACGGCGCGCGGCGCGTGCTGCCGTCGTTCGCCGACGTGCGCGCGACCGAGCTGCCGTCGGGCATGCCTTATGCGAAATTCGATCTCGCGCTCAGCTTCGACGAGCGCGACGACGGCGGGCTCGACGCGCGCTTCGTCTATGCGACCGACATTTTCGACGCCGACGCGATCGAGCGTTTCGCCGCGCGCTACGTCGAACTGCTCGCGCACGCGCTCGACGCGCCCGGCGCGGCGCTCGGCGACCTGCAATGGCTGCCTGAGGCTGAGCGCCGTCAGCTCGCCGCGTGGAACGGGCAGACGCATGATTTCATCGATTTCTCGGGTCACGAGGCGCGCCGGGCAGCGCCGGAGCGCGGCGTCGGCGCGAGGCTCGGCGAGCCATTCGGCGAGCCATTCGTCTCGGTCCACGACCGGATCGCCGCGCATGCGCGCCGCTGCCCGGACGCGCGCGGCGTTGCCGACGTCGAGCGCGCGCTCACGCGCGGCGAGGTCGACGCGCGCGCGGCGCGGCTCGCGAAGCGCCTCGTCGCGGCGGGCGTGCGCGCGGAGATGCGCGTGGGCGTCGCGCTGTCGCGCTCCGTCGATCTGCTCGTCGGGCTGATCGCCGCGCTCAAGTCGGGCGGCGCGTTTGTGCCGCTCGATCCGAGCCACCCGCGCGAGCGCCTCGCGCAGATGCTCGACGACGCGCAGATCGCGCACGTGATCACCGAGCGCGGCAGCGTCGACGCGCTGCCGCTCGCGGGCGCGACGCGCGCGTGGCTCGTCGACGATGCGATCGCCGACTCGGAGATCGACGGCGTCGCGCTGCCCGACGTCTCGCCGCATCAGGCCGCATACGTGATCTACACGTCGGGCTCGACCGGCAAGCCGAAGGGCGTCGTCGTCGATCACGGCGCGTTCGCGCGCCATTGCGAGGCGATCGCCGCGCGCTACGGCGTGACCGGGCGCGACGTGTTCATGCTGTTCCAGTCGGTCAATTTCGACGGCGCGCACGAAGGCTGGTTCTCGCAGTACCTGTCGGGCGCGGCCGTCGCGGTGACGGCCGACACGCTGTGGCCGCCCGCGCGTACCTGCGAGCTGATCGCGCGCGAGGGCGTGACGATGACTTACGTGCCGCCCGGCTGCGCGACGCAGCTCGCCGAATGGGCGCTCGAGCACGGCGCGCCGCCGTCGCTACGCTCGATCACGGTGGGCGGCGAGGCGACGTCGCGCGAGGCGTTCGCGCTGATGCGCCGCGCGTTTCCTAACGCGCGCGTCGTCAACGGCTACGGGCCGACCGAAACGGTGATCACGCCGATGCTGTGGATGTTCGCGCCGGGCGACGATCCGGCCAGGCTCGCGGACGCCGCGTATTTGCCGATCGGCACGCTCGTCGGCGCGCGCACCGCGCACGTGCTCGACGCGCGCCTGAATCCGCTGCCTGTCGGCGTGATCGGCGAGCTGTATCTGGGCGGCGAGGGCATCGGGCTCGCGCGCGGCTATCTGGGGCGCGCCGCGCTCACGGCCGAGCGCTTCGTGCCCGATCCGTACGGCGCGCCCGGCGCGCGGCTGTACCGCACGGGCGACCTCGTGCGCCGCCGCACGGACGGCGTGTTCGACTTCATCGGCCGCATCGACCATCAGGTGAAGCTGCGCGGGTTGCGGATCGAACTGGGCGAGATCGAGGCGCAGCTCGCCGCGCACGACGACGTGCGCGAGGCGGTGGCGGTGGTGTTCGGCAAGGGCGCGCAGGCGCGGCTCGTCGCGTTCGTCGAGCTGACGGGCGACGCGCGCGAGCGCGCGCGGCGCGCCGACGCGGCCGGGCTCGACGCGCATCTGCGCCGCACGCTGCCCGACTACATGGTGCCCGCGCACATCGTCGTGCTCGACGCGCTGCCGCGCAACGCGAACAGCAAGGTCGACCGCGCGGCGCTGCCCGAGCCCGCGCACGTCGCGCGCGCCTACGAGGCGCCCGAGGGCGACATCGAGACGGCGCTCGCGGAGATCTGGCGCGAAGTGCTCGGGCTCGAGCGGGTCGGCCGCGCCGATCATTTCTTCGAGCTGGGCGGCCATTCGCTCGCGGCGGTGCGCGTCGCGACGCGCGTCGCCGAGCGGCTCGCGCGCGACGTGCCGGTGCGCGCGCTGTTCGAGGCGCCGATTCTCGCGCCGTATGCGCAGTGCGTGGCCGCCGCCGCGCAGGCGCACGCGCCGCACGGCGCGCCCGGCGCGAGCATCGCAGCGCATGCGCCCGACGCCGACGGCGTGCTGCCGCTGTCCGCCGCGCAGCGCGGCCTGTGGTTCCTGTGGCGCGCGCAGCCGGACAGCGCCGCGTACAACATTCCGGTTGCGCTGCGGCTGCGCGGCGCGCTCGACATCGATGCGCTCGCCGATGCGTTCGCGCGCGCGGCCGCCCGGCATCCGGCGCTGCGCACGCGGATCGTCGCGCGGGCGGACGGCGCGCCGGGGCAGCGGATCGTGCCGGCGCGGCGCGTCGATTTGCCGATCGTCGACCTGCGCGCCGATTCGCGCGCCGCGGACGACGACGCGCGGCTCGCCGCCGCCGTCGCGCTGACCGACGACGACGCGCTCGCGCCGTTCGATCTTGCCGCCGATGCGCCGCTGTGGCGCGCGCGCGTGGTCCGGCTCGGCGCGCACGATCACGTGTTGTCGCTCGTCATCCATCACATCGTGTCGGACGGGCAATCGATCGATCTGTGGCTCGACGAGGTTCGCGCGGCATACGTCGCGCGGCGCGCGGGCGAATGGACGCCGGCGGCGCCGGATGCGCGGGCCGGGACGCGGGCGGATCGGCATCCGGATTCGCGCGACGCCCTGGTGCTGCCCGCCGCCGCGCCGCGCGCGCGCCTCGCGTTCTGGCGCGAGGCGCTCGCCGGCGTGCCGTCGCACGCGCTGCCGCCGCCGCGCACGGGCCGCGCGGCGGCGCCGCGCTGGGACGCGGGCCGTCTCGCGTTCGCGCTCGACGGCGCGCTCGTGCGCCGCGCGCGCACGATGGCGCTCGCCGCGCACGCGACGCTGCCGATGCTGCTGCACGCGGCGCTGAACGCGGCGTTCTACCGCGCGACGGGCTCGACCGATCAGCCGGTCGGCGTGCTCGCGTCGACGCGCGAGCTGACGGGCGACGCGGCCGAGCGCGCGCTCGGGCTCTTCATCAACGCGGTCGTCGTGCGCACGCGGCTGTCGGGCGCCGATACGCCGGCCACGCTCGTCGCCGCCGTGCGCGACGCGGCGCTCGCCGCGTATGCGCACGCGGACGCGCCGTTCTGCGACGTCGTCGCCGCGCTGCGCGCGCCGCGCGCGGTCAACGGCAATCCGCTGTTCCAGGTGATGTTCAACTACCTGCGGCCGGCGGGCGCCGCCGCGCGCGACTGGGCGGGGCTTGCGGTCGACGAATTCAACGACGTCCGGCACCGCGTCGTGTTCGAGCTGGAGCTCGACATCGTCGAGCATCCGGACGGCCGCGTGACGGGCGCGTTCTCGTATGCGACCGAGCGCGTCGACGGCGCATTCGTCGCCGCGCTCGCGGCCGACTATCTGGACGTCGTGCGCGGCTTCGTCGACGCGCCCGCGCGCGCGCTCGGCGCGTGCGCCGCGCGCTTTCCGCTCGATATGCACGATATGCACGATGGGCGCGCCGCGCGGTCGCCGTCGTCGCACGCGGCAAGCGAGGCCGAGGCCGAGCGCCGCGCGCACGCGCTCGCCGACGTGTGGCGCGCGGCGCTCGGCCTCGCCGCGCCCGCGCCGCACGACGACCTGTTCGAAGCGGGCGCGACATCGTTCGACGTCGTGCGCTTCGTCGACGCGGCGCGCGCGGCCGGCTTCGCGCTCGCAATCGCCGACGTGTTCGCCGCGCCGAGCCTCGCGGCGCTCGCCGAGCGCGCCGCGCACGCGGCGGGCCAGCCGGCCACGGAGGCGCGCGATGCCGATTGAGCGCCGCCCGCCGTATTCGCCGCGCCGGGAGCGGATCTGCCGCATCGGCGATGCGCTCGATCCGCATTGCGTTTTTGTCCGGCCGGCGCCGTCCGCGCGCCGGCCACACCGTTAAGGGAATCAGAGACATGCAGAGAGATACCGTATTCGACCTGATCGGCGTCGGCTTCGGACCGTCGAACCTCGCGCTCGCCGTGCGCCTCGCTGAAGCGGGCGACGCGGCCGCGTTCACGCATTGCTACGTCGAGCGCCAGCCGGCATTCGGCTGGCACCGCGGGATGCTGCTCGACGACTGCCGGATGCAGATCTCCTTCCTGAAGGATCTCGTCACGCTGCGCGATCCGAAGAGCCGCTTCACGTTCATCAACTACCTGTACGAGCACGGGCGCCTGAGCGAATTCGTCAACCTGAAGAACTTCTACCCGACGCGCGTCGAGTTCAACGATTACCTGAGCTGGGTCGCGAGCGCGTTCGGCGAGCGCGTCCACTACGGCGAGACGGTGACGGCGATCGAGCCCGTCGCGGCACCGGGCGCGCCCGGCGAGATCGACGCGCTGCGCGTGTTCTCGAAGGACGCCGACGGGCGCGAGCGGCACCGCGTCGCGCGCGCGCTGTCGATTGGCGTCGGCGGCGCGCCGAGCGTGCCGGACGCGTTCGCCGCGCTCGGGCCGGCGTGCGTCGCCCATTCGTCGAACTACCTGACGTCGATCGACCGCTTGGTCGGCGCGCCGGACGCCCGTGCGCCGAACGCCCACGTGAAAAAACGCGTCGCGGTGATCGGCGCGGGCCAAAGCGCGGCCGAGGTGTTCGTCGATCTCGCGCGGCGCTTCCCGCACGTCGACGCGAGCCTCGTGATCCGCTCGGGCGCGCTCAAGCCCGCGGACGACAGCCCGTTCGTCAACGAGATCTTCAATCCGGCGTTCACCGACGTCGTCTACGCACAGCCGGCGAGCGGCCGGCGCTCGCTCATCGAGCGCTTTCGCGACACGAACTACGCGGTGGTGGACCGGCCGCTCATCGAGCAGATCTACGAAATGCTCTATCTGCAGCGCGTGCCCGGCGCGTCGGACGGCGCGCCGCGCCACCGGCTGCTCGCGAACACCGCGATCGAATCGGCCGCGCGCACGGCGGATGGACAAGTCGAGCTCGCGTTGCGCGACCGCCTGACGGGCGACGCGCGCGCCGAGCGCTTCGACGCGCTCGTGCTCGCGACCGGCTATCGCCGCGACACGCATCTGCCGCTCCTCGACGCTCTCGCGCCGCATCTGGGCGACGCGCTCGCGGCGGGCGACGTCGCGCGCGACTACCGGCTCGCGACGCCCGCGCACTTCAAGCCGCGGATCTATCTGCAAGGCTGCTGCGAGGACAGCCACGGGCTGTCCGACACGCTGCTGTCGGTGCTCGCGCGCCGCGCGGACGAAATCGCCGCGTCGCTCGCCGACGGGGGCGACGCGGCCGAACACGACACAGCCGACCGGCGCGAAGACCGCGCGCGGCCACGACATGACAACAACGGGGTGAGCGACGGCCGGCTGGCCATCGCTCTTTGATGAAGGGGGCGGCCTCGCGGCCGCTTTGCAACTTGGAGCAAAGGAAGATGGAGTGGGCAACCAGCACGCGCGTGCGTGCGATCGCAGCCGCGGCAGGCGTGGCGTTCTACGCGGCGGCGGCGAGTCATGCGCAGGCACAGGCGACGCAGCCAGGAGGAGACCTGCGGCAGCCGGGCAGTCAGGTGAACGGGGGCACCGCGGCGGGCGGCACGTTGCCCGCGATCTCGGTGTCGGGGCAGACGGAGCGCGACGCGGCCGTCGGCCTCGTCGCGCGGCGCAGCACGACGGGCACGAAAACCGATACGCCGATCATCGAGATCCCGCAGACGATCAACATCGTCACCGCGCAGCAGATCGAGGCGACGGGCGCGACCGATATCAATCAGGCGTTCCGCTACATCCCGGGCTTCTCGAGCTACGGGTCGGACAACCGCTCGGACTGGTACGCGGCGCTGCGCGGCTTCACGCCGACCGTGTTCGTCGACGGGCTGCAGGTGCCGAACACGCTGAACCTGTCGAGCTGGCGCGTCGATCCGTACATGATCGACAGCATCGCCGTGCTGCGCGGCCCGACGTCGGTGCTGTACGGGCAGGGCGACCCCGGCGCGATCGTCGACGTGCAGAGCAAGCTCGCGAACGGCGAGCGCATCCGCGAGGTCGGCGTGCAGATCGGCAACTACGCGCGCAAGCAACTGATGTTCGACGTCGGCGACACGATCGACAAGGACGGCACGCTGTCGTACCGGATCGTCGGCGTGGGCCGCGACGGCAATGCGCAGACGGGGCCGCTCGCCGACCAGCGCGTGTCGTTCGCGCCGTCGCTCAAGTGGCAGCCGAACGCGGACACGTCGCTCACGCTCGCCGCGACGTACCTGCAGGACTGGGGCGACACGTCGACCAACTTCCTGCCGTCGCGCGGCACCGTGCTGCCGAATCCGAACGGCACGATCTCGAACGACCTGTACACGGCCGATGCGAATTTCGACCATTACCGCAAGAAGCAGTGGTCGCTCGGCTATCAGTTCGAGCACAGGCTGAACCCGGTATGGACGTTCCGGCAGAACGTGCGCTGGATGCACCTGTCGCTCGACGACGCGTCCGTGTACGGCGGCGGCCTCGACGACGCGGACCCGACGATGGCGACGATGACGCGCTACGCGGGCCTCTTCCAGTTCAACTACAGCCGCTTCGACGTCGACAACCAGGCGCAGGCGAAATTCGCGACGGGGCCGTTGAGCCACACGCTGCTGTTCGGCTTCGACTACAACCGGCAGACGACGACCGACAGCGAATGGCTCGCGAAGGGGCCGAGCCTGAATCTGTACCGGCCGGTCTACGCGCCGATTCCGGCCGACATCTTCAGCGGGCCGAACGCGTACCCGCGCACCGACACGAAGACGACGCTCAACGCGTTCGGCCTGTACGTGCAGGACCAGATCAAGTGGCAGCGCTGGGTGCTGACGCTCGGCGGCCGGCAGGACTGGACGCGCACGTCGCAGGACGACATCGCGAACTCGGCGAGCTTCAGGCAGAACGACCACGCGTTCAGCGGGCGCGTCGGCCTCACGTATCTCGGCGACTACGGCCTCGCGCCGTATCTCAGCTATTCGACGTCGTTCAATCCGCAGATCGGCCTGAAGCTCGCGGGCGGCGGGCTCGCGACGCCGACCAAGGGCCGCCAGATCGAGGCCGGCCTGCGCTGGCAGCCGCCGGCCAGGAACCTGATGCTGAACGCGGCCGTCTACCAGATCAACCAGACGAACGTCGCGATGAGCAATCCGAACGATTCGACGAGCAGCACGTTCGTGCAGGTCGGCGAGGTGCGCTCGCGCGGGATCGAGCTGAGCGCGGTGGGCAACCTGTCGCGCGAGCTGTCGGTGATCGCCGCCTACGTCTACCAGGACGTGAAGAACGTGCAGGCGAACGACGACACGCTGAACAAGTGGCCCGTCGACGTGCCGCGCCCGCGCCAGATCGCATCGCTGTGGGCCGACTGGACGTGGCGCAACGGGCCGCTCACGGGCTTCGGCGTCGGCGCGGGCGTGCGCTACATGAGCGCGTCGGCGGGCGCGGCCGACAACTCGCTGACGGTGCCGAGCTACACGCTGTTCGATGCGGCGCTGCACTACGAGCTGCGCAACTGGCGCTTCGCGCTCAACGCGACGAACCTGTTCAACCGCCGCTACGTGGCCGGCTGCCAGTCGGATTCGGTGTGCCTGTACGGCAACCAGCGCACCGTGATCGCGACGGCGAAATACAACTGGTAAGCGCGTTTCATCATCCCAAGGGCGGCGCGGCGGCGCGCCGCCCGAACGAGAGGACAACACTGCGATGGCAAGGAAGAAGCTCGTCTACATCTGGTCGCTGAGAAACGCCGCCGCCGACAGGGCGGGGCAGCAGATCGACTACAAGGGCGGCACGCGCTACATGAAGTCGGTGCTCGAATCGCTCGTCGACGCATTGAACGACACCGAGCTCGGCGACGCGTACTCGCTCGAGCGCGTGATCTACGACGACGATGCGGGTTCGCCGCTCGACCGCGAGAAGCTCGCCGAATACGGCTTTGCGCACGAGCCCGGCAAGCGCTGGTTCTATCCGCCGGAGCTGCGCGTGCAGGGCCGGCTCGTGAACGATCTGCTGCTCGCGATTCCGTCCGGATACCGGCGCGAGCCGCTCGGCTCGCCCGCGCGGCCGGCGGGCAAGCACGCGTTCGAAGCGCGCCTGCGCGAGACGCTCGACGCTCTCGGCGCCGATCTCGTCGTGCTCGACGGGCTGCTCGTGATCCTCGACGAGCTCGTGCGGCCGGGCGCGCCGTATTGCCGGCGGGTCGTCAACATCCATCCGGGCATCACGCGCGCGGAATCGCCATACGAGCGGCGCGGCGCGTATGCGACGCTCGACGCGCTGTTCGGTGCGCGCGGGCAGAAGGTCGTCGACTGGACGACAAAGCGGACCGTGCCGGTCGAGCCGCTGCGGATGACGGGCGCGTCGTTCCATTACGTCGACAACGGCGTCGATTCCGGCGAGGTGATCCACGACGTGCTGAACACCGAGATCGACCCGGACGACACGATCCTGGAGCTGCGCTGGAACAACTTCAACCGCAGCCTGTTTCCGGCGCTGCATGAGGGGCTCGCGATGATGGCGGGGCTCGACGCGCGCGTGGCGTGAGCGCGCGCGGGCGCGCCGCGGATGCGGCGCGCCCGCCTCGCGAGAATCCGTTCGGACGATACCGCGACGAGCGAGCGGATGACGGGTCAGGCGACGTTGACCGTCGGGTCCCACTTGACGTATCCGGCGAGCACCTGCTTTTCGCCGCTGTCGTCGAGCGTAAACAGCGCAGCCCACACGTAGAAGTTCTTGGCCTCTCCTTGCTGGGCCACCTTGGCGTCGCAACTGGAAAACGCCACCGGTCCGGTCGTGAACGGATAGCCGTCGGGCGGGGTCGGCTGCGCCGCGTTCTGGAGCTTGATCACGTTCACGTGGGACGGATCGAGTTGCGGATCGCCGCCCGTCAGCCTGTAGATGAAAGCGGCGTATTCGGAATTGCCGCTCGTGCTCGTGCAGTAGAACGACAGCGTGTCGGCGACATGGGCGTTGAGCGTGATGTTGCCGGGATCGTTGCCGACGCTCCAGCCGCGCGGGTCGTCCGACGACATGTAGATATACTTGTGGCCGATCGGCGTTGCCGTGTCCGGCGTTTGCCCCAGATTTTTCTCTTGCGCCCTGACCTCGTCGATGATCGCGGCGACGTCCATCACCGTCATGACGTTGATCGTGATGTGGCTCGACGCGCTCGCGCTGTCGATTCTCGAATTGACCGTGACCATGATCTACCTCGTTCTGATGTGAAATATCCGTTTTTTTGTCGAGCATTGCGTAGCGCGATCCGCGATCGCGATCCGGGCGAATGCCGCCCCGTGCCCGCTGTCGCCGGCGATGAGCGCCGACGATATGACCATGCTAGGAAGGCGCGAAGCAATGCGCCAT
This sequence comes from Burkholderia sp. MSMB1589WGS, assembly GCF_001636105.1. Lineage (NCBI taxonomy): Bacteria > Pseudomonadati > Pseudomonadota > Betaproteobacteria > Burkholderiales > Burkholderiaceae > Burkholderia > Burkholderia sp. MSMB1589WGS. Next base: position 234,796 of record NZ_LNJT01000007.1, on the reverse strand, counting down.
TACACGGAATTACACCCGCATCTTCGAGGCGATCGCGCGACGGCTACAGCGCGTCGAGCGCGAACAGCGCCGCCGCCGCGCGCGGATTCGACGGCCAGTACGCGTGCAGATACGTCGCGACGATCGGCCCGTGCCGATAGACCGCTTCGCCCGCCGCGCCGTCGTCGGGCCGCGTCGCGCCGTGCCTCGGCGCAAGCGGCGTCGAAAACCGCGAGTAGTGGAACGTGTGCCCCGTCAGCACGCCGAAACGGGTCGCGAGCGTTTGCATGCCCAAGGCTGCGAAACGGCGCTGCATCGTCGCATGCCCCGGCACGAGGCCGAGCATCGGCGTCGTCACGCCGTCGGCGTCGGTGAGCGTTTCGCTCAGGTACAGCATCCCGCCGCATTCGGCGACGACCGGCTTGCCCGCCGCGACGTGCGCGGCGATCGAGCGCGCGGCCGTCGCGTTCGCCGCGAGCCGCGCCGCATGCAGCTCCGGATAGCCGCCCGGCAGGTAGAGCGCGTCGGAACCGTCGGGCACCGGCTCGTCGGCGAGCGGCGAGAAGAACGCGAGCCCGGCGCCGAGCGCTTCCAGTTGGTCGAGGTTCGCCGGATAGATGAACGAGAACGCCGCGTCGCGCGCGATCGCGATCCGCTTGCCGGCGAGGCTTGGCCCGGCGTCGGCGGCGCGGGCCGATGCGAAAGACGCGCCGCTGCCGTCTGCCGCGCGACTCGTCGCCGCATTCGCATCGCCGTCGAACGCGAACTCGACGACGGGCGGCAGCTCGGCGAGCGCCGTGTGCGCGATCGCGTCGGCCGCGCGGTCGAGCCGCGCGTCAAGATCGGCGACGTCGTCCGGCTGATGCAGCCCGAGGTGCCGCTCCGGCAGCGCGATCTGCGCATCGCGCGGCAGATGGCCGAGCCAGCGGATCGATTCGGGCAGCGCACTGCGCAGCAACTGCGCGTGGCGCCCGGAGCCGACGCGGTTCGCGAGCACCCCGTGAAACGGCACGCCGGGCCGGAAATGCGCAAGCCCGAACGCGAGCGCGGCGAACGTCTGCGCCATCGATTGCGCGGCGATCACCGCGGCGACGGGCACGCCGAACGCCTGCGCGAGATCGGCGCTCGACGGCGTGCCGTCGAAGAGCCCCATCGCGCCTTCGATCAGGATCACGTCCGCTTCGGCCGCGGCGCGCGCAAGCAGTGCGCGGCAGCCGCGCTCGCCGACCATCCCGAGATCGAGCGAATAGACGCTCGCGCCGCTCGCGCGCGCGAGCAGCATCGGATCGAGAAAATCCGGGCCGGTCTTGAACACGCGCACGCGCCGGCCGAGCCGCCGGTGATGGCGCGCGAGCGCCGCCGTCACCGATGTCTTGCCCTGGCCGGACGCGGCGGCGGCAACGAAGAGCGCGGGGCAGGCGGGCATCGCGTCAGAACTCCACGCCGCGCTGCGCCTTCACGCCTTGCTCCTTGTACGGATGCTTGACGAGCCGCATCTCGGTGACGAGGTCGGCCGCGTCGACGAGCGCGTCGGGCGCATGCCGGCCCGTCACGACGACGTGCAGCGCCGGATCGCGCGCGGCGAGCGTCGCGAGCACTTCGTCGAGCGGCAGGTAGTCGTACTTGAGCACCGTGTTCAATTCGTCGAGGATCACCATCCGGTAATCGCCGCTTTCGATCATCCGGCGCGCCTCGTCCCAGCCGCGGCGCGCGGTCGCGATGTCGGCGTCGCGGTTCTGCGTGTTCCACGTGTAGCCGTCGCCCATCGTGACGAAATCGCATTGCGCGTGCGCGCCGAGGAAATCGCGCTCGGACGTGTGCAGCGCGCCCTTGATGAACTGCACGACGCCCGTACGCATCCCGTGGCCGAGCATCCGCACGGCCATCCCGAACGCGGCCGTGCTCTTGCCCTTGCCGTTGCCGGTGTGGACGATCAAAAGCCCCTTCTCGACGGTCGCGGCGGCCTGTTTCTTCTCGTGGCCCGCGCGGCGGCGCTCGGTCATGCGTTGATGCGATTCGGAATCGGTTTTCATCGACTGGAGTCCTGTGAGTCGTTGGGTTCGGGGATCGGCGCGCGTCACAGCGGGCCGGCGAGCGCGACCGTCACGCCGTCGAGCGCGAGCTTGCGCACGATGAGCGCGCCGTTCGGCGCGGCGAGCAGCGCGCACGGCTCGCAAACGCCGTCGATGCCGAAGCGCGCGCGCACGGCCGCGGACGGCGGGGCGCTCGCCGCGAGCGACGCGTCGCGGCCGAGGTGCGCAACGTGCGCAAAGTGGGCGAGACGGGCGAGGTGCGCGGCGATCTCGTCGCGCGAGAACGCGGCGAGCGGCCAGCCGTGGCGCGCGCAGCATGCGACGAGGCCGGGCTCGCGCGCTTTCGCGTCGAGCGTCGCGACGACGCCGACATCGGCGAGCGACGCCTCCGGCAAACGGGCGAGCGCCGCGCGGATCGCCGCCTCGATCGCGTCGGCGGGCCGCCCCGCGCGGCAGCCGATGCCGAGCGCGACGCGCATCATCGGACGGCCGCGCGCGCATCGCGCTCGCGCGGGTTCCGGTGGCGTGAATCGGATCGGATCATGCGGTCTCGGCGATCGACGGCCGGCTTGCCGGCCGGGTGTCGGATCGCATGGGTTGCGTGGATGGCGCGCCCGCTTCCGTCCCCGCGGAACCGGGCGTTCGGCGAGCGCGGCTCGCCCCGTGCGTCGGCCGGTATCCGGGCCGAGCGCTTGCCATCCCGCCGCCTTTCCGTCCGTGAAGACAGTGGCGCGTGGGCGGGATGCGCGACGCGCGGCGGGCACCGAACGCGCGCATACGATAGCACAGCGCCGGCAGGGCGGCCCGCCGCACGATCGCGGCGGCGCCTTTTGTTCTCCTTTTTGTTTGCTCTTTTGTCGGCGCTTTTGTCCGCCTTGACGCACCGCGCCCGCACGGCCTACACTCGCTCGCGTTTCGGTGCTCGCGTGCGGCTTCTGTCGCACGCAGTCAAACGGGAAACAGGGAGCGTCGCCGCGTCGCGGCTCGCCAACCTGTGCTGCCCCCGCAACGGTAAGCGAAGGCATCGCGCAAGCGGTGCGACGCCGGCTTCTCCGCGTGCCTGACGGCATGCGCGACCAACCACTGGACGCATCGCGTCCGGGAAGGTGAAGCGGCGTTTTCGTCAGCCCGGATACCGGCCGAGACACGGGGCCCGTTCGCCGGTCGTGCGCATGCGCGGCCGCGGCGGCGAGCGGCCCCGAGGTTCAGCGCCGCGGGGATGCGGCGTATCGTCCACGGCTGCATCGCGCCGCTTGACGCGGCTTGCCTGCTTCATCCCCGTCCGCCGCCGCGCGCTTCGGCGCGCGCCGCGCATGTCGCGAACGCGACGCCGCAGACGCATACCGGCGCGCGGGCGATCGACGCAAGGAAGGAGCGGGGAGCGCGCGCATCGCGCGCGATGCCGCGCGTGTTGGCATTCATCGTGTTTGTCGACCGTTCGCAAAGGGAGCGCCATGCTCAAATCGTTTCTCCGTCTCTTCAACGACAGCCCCGTCGAGTTGCGCAGCAAGATCGTCGGAATCTACGCGATGCTGATCGCGTTCAACGTCGGCGCGTGGGTCTGGGCGTTCGCCGCATTCCACGGCCAGCCGGTGCTGCTCGGCACCGCGCTCCTCGCGTACACGTTCGGGCTGCGCCACGCGGTCGACGCCGACCACATCGCCGCGATCGACAACGTCACGCGCAAGCTGATGCACGAGAAAAAGAACCCGCTCGGCGCGGGGCTCTTCTTCTCGCTCGGGCATTCGAGCGTCGTGCTGCTGATGACGGTCGCCGTCGCGCTGACGGCCGCGACGCTCGCCGAGCGCTTCGAAGGAATGAAGGCGTGGGGCGGCACGATCGGCACGAGCGTATCGGCATTCTTCCTGCTCGTGCTCGCGTTCGCGAACCTGCTGATCCTGATCTCGGTGTACCGCACGTTTCGCGCGGTGCGGCGCGGCGAGCCGCTCGTCGAGCAGGATCTCGACCTCCTGCTCAACCAGCGCGGCTTCTTCGCGCGGATCTTCCGGCCGCTGTTCGCGATCGTGTCGCGTAGCTGGCACCTGTATCCGATCGGCTTCCTGTTCGGCCTCGGCTTCGACACCGCGACCGAGATCGCGCTCTTCGGCATCTCGGCGACGCAGGCGCACGGCGGGCTGTCGTTCTGGTCGGTGATGGCGCTGCCCGTGCTCTTCACCGCGGGCATGACGCTCGTCGACACGACGGACGGCATCATGATGATGGGCGCGTACCGCTGGGCGTTCGTGCGGCCAATCCGCAAGATCTACTACAACATGACGATCACGTTCGTGTCGGTGCTCGTCGCGGTCGTGATCGGCGGCATCGAGGCGCTCGCCCTCATCGGCGGCAAGCTCGCGCTCAAGGGCGGCCTGTGGGACTTCGCAGCGATGGCGGCCGAGCACTTCGGCGTTCTCGGCTACGTCGTGATCGGCCTGTTCGCTGCGAGCTGGATCGTCTCCGCGCTCGTCTACCGGATCAAGCGCTACGACGACATCGACGTGACGATCTCCGCATGAGATCCGCGCGTGAAATTGCCTCGTGAGCCGCGCGCGTTCGCGCACCGCCCCGACACTGACCCGATACCGACCAACGGAACCACCATGCAGATGCGCAAAATCCCCGTGACGATCGTCACGGGCTTTCTCGGCAGCGGCAAGACGACGCTCTTGCGCCACATCCTCCAGCACGCGGGCGGCCAACGGATCGTCGTGATCGTCAACGAGTTCGGCGAGCTCGGCATCGACGGCGAGATCCTGAAGGGCTGCGGCATCGGCTGCGACGAAACCGGCCGCGAAGCCGACGGCCGCCTCTACGAGCTCGCGAACGGGTGCCTGTGCTGCACCGTGCAGGAGGAGTTCTATCCGGTGATGGAAAAGCTCGTCGAGCGCCGCGCGGACATCGATCACGTACTGATCGAGACGTCCGGCCTCGCGCTGCCGAAGCCGCTCGTGCAGGCGTTCAACTGGCCGTCGATCAGGAACGGCTTCACGGTCGACGCGGTGCTGACCGTGGTCGACGCGCCCGCCGCCGCGCTCGGCCTGTTCGCCGAGAACCCGGTCGCCGTCGACGCGCAGCGCCGCGCCGATCCGAACCTCGATCACGAATCGCCGCTGCACGAGCTGTTCGCCGATCAGTTGTCGTGCGCCGATCTCGTGATCGTCAACAAGACCGATCTGCTCGACGACGCGGCGCTCGCGGCCGTCGAGACGACGATCCGCGACGAAGTTCCGCCGCAGGTGAAGCTCGTGCGCGCGCAGCGCGGCGAGCTCGATCTCGCGACGCTGCTCGGGCTGAACGCCGCGTCCGAGGAGACGATCCATCTGCGGCACGACCACCACGGCTCGGCCGACGATCCCGATCATCACCACGACGAATTCGATTCGGTCGTCGTCGAGGCGCGCGTGAGCTCGCGCGAGGCGGTGCTCGACGCGCTCGCGGCGCTCGTCGAGGCGCACACGATTTATCGCGTGAAGGGCTTCGCCGCGCTGCCGGGCACGCCGATGCGGCTCGTCGTGCAGGGCGTCGGCCGGCGCTTCGACAGCTATTTCGACCGCCGCTGGCGCGACGGCGAAGCGGATGCGAGCCGCTTCGTGCTGATCGGCGAGGATCTCGACGCGGCCGCGCTGCAGCGCGCGTTCGACGCGGCGCTCGCCGCGCGCGGGCAGGCCGCGTGACGCGGCGGCGGGCGAAGCGCGGCGCAGCCGGGCGCGATTGAAGCGGGAGTAGAGCGATGCATCTGTTGCGTACCACGCCGGGCGGTTTCGTCGACGATACGGCGGGCGTCGTCCGGATCGACCAGCGGCCGGCCGACATCGTGATCCTGAGCTCGGCCGACACCACGCTGTCGCTGCTCGCGAGCGTCGTGCCGACGCTCGGCGACGGCTTTCCGAGCGTGCGGCTCGCGAACGTGACGTTCCTCAGGCAACCGGCGTCGGTCGATTTCTACGTCGACGACGTGCTGCGGCATGCGCGCGTCGTCGTGATCGACCATCTCGGCGGCGAGACGTACTGGCCGTACGGGATCGAGCAGGCGGTCGCGCTCGCGGACCGCGCCGGGCAAAAGCTCGCGATGTTCTCGGGCGACCTGCAGGAAGATCCGAACCTGATCGCGAAGAGCACCGTCGCGCCCGGGCTGTGTCGGTTGTGGTGGCGCTATCTGCGCGAGGGCGGGCCGGCGAACGCGCAAGCGCTGTTGCGCAGCATCGCGCATCACGCGCTCGGCGTGGGCGGCGAGCCCGAGCCGCCGCGCCCATTGCCCGCCGCCGCGCTCTATCACCCGGCGCTCGCGAGCCCGAGCCTCGACGACTGGCGCGCACGCTGGCGCGAGCATGCGCCGGTGGTCGCGATCCTGTTCTACAAGGCGCACTGGCAGGCCGCGAACACCGCGGTATTCGACGCGCTCGCCGACGCGCTCGCGCGCGCCGGCCTGAATCCGCTGCCGATCGCGGTAACGTCGCTCAAGGACGCGATGAGCCGCGCGGTCGTCGACGCACTGTGCGCGGAAGCGAACGTGTCGCTCGTGCTGAACACGACCGCGTTCGCCGCGGGCGCGCTCGACGCCGCCGAGCCCGAGGCGCTGGCGGGCGATGCGCCCGTGCTGCAGGTGATCCTGTCGGGCGGCAACCGCGACGCGTGGCTTGCCGATCCGCACGGGCTGAACGCGCGCGACATCGCGATGCACGTCGCGCTGCCCGAGGTCGACGGCCGGATCGTCACGCGCGCGGTGAGCTTCAAGGGGCTTGCGTACCGTTGCCCGCACACCGAGGTCGACGTCGTGCGCTACCAGCCGGACGACGAGCGGATCGCGTTCGTCGCCGAGCTGAGCCGCCGCTGGTGCCGGCTGCGCACGCTCGAGAACGCCCGCAAGCGCGTCGCGCTCGTGCTCGCGAACTATCCGGCGAGCGAAGGGCGGATCGGCAACGGCGTCGGGCTCGACACGCCGGCGTCCGCGCTCGCGGTGCTCGCGATGCTGCGCGACGAAGGCTATCGGATCGACGCGCTCCCGGGCGACGGCGACGCGCTGCTCGCACGGATCACCGAGGGCGTGACGAACGATCCGTCGACGCGCGCGTTGCGCCCGGCGTTCCAGAGCTATCCGCTCGACGATTACCTGCGCCGCTTCGCGCAGTTGCCGGCCGCGGTGCGCGATGCGCTCGACGCGCGCTGGGGGCCGCCCGAAGCGGACCCGACGCTGCGGCAGCGGCGCTTTCCGATCGCCGGCTGGCGCGCGGGCCACGTGTTCGTCGGCGTGCAGCCGTCGCGTTCGCACGGCAACGACGATTACGCGAACTACCACGACGCCGATCTCGTGCCGCCGCACGCGTATCTCGCGTTCTACTTCTGGCTGCGCGACGCGTTTTGCATCGACGCGGTCGTCCACGTCGGCAAGCACGGCAATCTCGAATGGCTGCCGGGCAAGAGCGTCGCGCTGTCCGATGCGTGCTGGCCGGATCTGATCCTCGGGCCGATGCCGCATCTGTATCCGTTCATCGTCAACGATCCGGGCGAGGGCAGCCAGGCGAAGCGGCGCGCGCAGGCGGTGATCGTCGATCACCTGATGCCGCCGCTCACGCGCGCGGAGAACTACGGGCCGCTGCAGGATCTCGAGCGGCAGGTCGACGAATACTACGACGCGCTGATGGTCGACGCGCGCCGTGCGAAGGTGCTGCGCGAGACGATTCTCGCGACCATCGTCGAGCACAAGCTGCACGAGGAATTGAGCATCGCGCCGCCTGCCGGGCGCGACGCGGAGGATGCGCTGCTCACGCGCGTCGACGCGTGGCTCTGCGAGCTGAAGGAGGCGCAGATCCGCGACGGGCTGCACACGTTCGGCAGCTCGCCGCGCGGCCGGCAGCGGCGCGACACGCTCGCGGCGCTCGCGCGCTTTCCGTCGGGCGACGGGCGCGGCGAGCACGCGGGGCTGATCGGCGCGCTCGCGCACGATCTCGCGCTCGGCGAATCGTTCGATCCGCTCGCGTCCGACTGGGCCGCGCCGTGGACGGGGCCGCGGCCCGCCGCGCTGTGCGCGGTCGGCGACGAGCCGTGGCGGCACGCGGGCGACACGCGCGAGCGGCTCGAAGGGCTCGCGAGCCGGTTGATCGAGCGGATCAGCGCGGACGGCCGCGATGCGCACGGGCGTGGCGGCAAAGCGTTGCTTTGCGCGCATGCGTCGAGCGCCGCGCACGACCACGCCACCGAAAGCCTCATCGGCCCAAGCGACGCGTCACGCGACGCCGGGACGCCGAACGACGCGCCGCGCCCGAGCACAGCGGACTTCGCGGATCCCGCCTACGTCGCCGCGCACTGGCCGCGCACGCACGCGGTGCTCGAACGCATCGCGCGCGACGTGCTGCCGCGCCTCGACGCATGCGGCGACGAGGAACTGCGTCAACTGCGACGCGGCCTCGAAGGCCGCTTCGTGCCGCCGGGGCCGAGCGGCTCGCCGTCGCGCGGCCGGCCGGACGTGCTGCCGACGGGCCGCAACTTCTACTCGGTCGACACGCGCGCGGTGCCGACGCAGGCCGCGTGGACGATCGGCCTCAAATCGGCGCAGCAACTGATCGAGCGCCACCTGCAGGAGCACGGCGACTACCCGCGCGCGGTCGGCCTGTCGGTGTGGGGCACGGCGACGATGCGCACGGGCGGCGACGACGTCGCGCAGGCGCTCGCGCTCCTCGGCGTGCGGCCGAAGTGGGCGCCCGGCAGCCATCGCGTGACCGATTTCGAGATCCTGCCGATCGAGATCTTCGACCGGCCGCGCATCGACGTGACGCTGCGCGTGTCGGGCTTCTTTCGCGACGCGTTCGCGAACGTGATGCACCTGTTCGATGCGGCCGTGCAGGCGGTCGCCGAGCTTGATGAGCCCGAGCACCTGAATCCGGTGCGCGCGCGCGTGCGGCGCGAGGCCGACGCGCTCGTCGCGCGCGGCATGCCCGCCGACGAGGCGCGCCGGCGCGCCGGCTGGCGCGTGTTCGGCGCGCGCCCGGGCGGATACGGCGCGGGCTTGCAGGCGCTGATCGACGGCCGCCGCTGGCAGACCGACGCCGATCTCGCGCACGCGTACCGGAACTGGGGCGGCTACGCGTACGCGCAGAACAGCGCCGGCGAAGCCGCGCACGACGCGTTCGGCGCGCGCCTCGCGATGATCGACGCCGTCGTGCAGAACCAGGACAACCGCGAGCACGATCTCCTCGATTCGAACGACTACTACCAGTTCCAGGGCGGGATGGCGGCCGCGGTGCGCCACGCGTCGGGCCGGCAGCCGGGGCTCTATCACGGCGACCACAGCAATCCGGCCGCGCCGCGGATCAACACGCTGCGCGAGGAGATCGCGCGCGTGATCCGCTCGCGGGTCGTCAATCCGAAGTGGATCGACGGCGTGAAGCGGCACGGCTACAAGGGCGCGGCCGAGATCGCCGCGACCGTCGATTACCTGTACGGGTACGACGCGACCGCCCGCGTCGTCGCCGATCACCAGTACGCGCTCGTCGCCGACGCGTACCTGCACGACGCCGACACGCGCGCGTTCCTCGAGCGCTACAATCCGCACGCGCTGCACGGGATCTGCGAGCGGCTCGTCGAGGCGATGCAGCGCGGCCTGTGGCAGGCGCCGGGCGCGCACCGCGACGCGATCGAAGGCTATTTGCTCGCGAGCGAGCAGTGGCTCGAAGGCGGGCGGCGGTGAGCGGCGGGGCGATCGACGGCTGGGGTGTCGCGCGCGGCGCGAACGGCATGAACGACGTTGCAAGCGCGGCGCGCGTCGCGAAACGCGCGGTCGAGCCGACCGTCGCGCCCGGCATATCCGATGCATCCGGCGCAACCGTCACCATCACGGGAACTCAGGTGAACCAAACGAACGAAGCCGGCGCGGCTGCGGCCGCCGCCTCCGACGACCGCGCACTGCCGGCCGTCTATCCGTTTTCCGCGCTGATCGGCCAGGCTGCGCTGCAGCAGGCGCTGCTGCTCGTCGCCGTCGATCCGGGGCTGGGCGGCGTGCTCGTCAGCGGCCCGCGCGGCACCGCGAAGTCGACCGCCGCGCGCGCGCTCGCCGAGCTGCTGCCCGAAGGGCGCTTCGTCACGCTGCCGCTGTCGGCGACCGACGAGCAGGTCACGGGCTCGCTCGACCTCGCGAGCGCGCTCGCCGACAATGCGGTGCGCTTCTCGCCCGGCCTCATCGCGCGCGCGCATCTCGGCGTGCTGTACGTCGACGAGATCAATCTGCTGCCGGACGCGCTCGTCGACGCGCTGCTCGACGCGGCCGCGAGCGGCGTCAACACGGTCGAGCGCGACGGCGTCTCGCACAGCCACGCGGCGCGCTTCGCGCTCGTCGGCACGATGAACCCGGAAGAGGGCGAGCTGCGGCCGCAACTGCTCGATCGCTTCGGGCTGATGGTCGAGCTCGCGAACTGCTACGACGCGGCGACGCGGCAGCGGATCGTCAAGGCGCGGCTCGCGTTCGATCTCGATCCGCACGGCTTTCGCGCGCAGTACCGCGACGCGCAGGCGGCGCTCGCCGCGAAAATCCGTGCGGCGCGTGCAGCGCTGCCGGCGCTTGCGTTCGACGACGCCGCGCACGCGCGCGTCGCCGAGCTGTGCATCGACGCGGCCGTCGACGGCCTGCGCGGCGACCTCGTGATGCTGCGCGCCGCGCGGGCGCTCGCGGCGCTCGACGGGGCGGCGAGCGTCGATGTGGCGCACGTCGGGCGCGTCGCCGCCGACGTGCTGCGCCATCGGCGCACGCGGCCCGAGTCTCGGTCTGAATCGAAGCCCGAAGCGGCGACGGACGCCGCCGAGCGCGAAACCGCGACCGATCCGGCGCATCGCGATGCGCCGCCGCGCGATGCAGGCGGCGCGCGGCCGGCCGACGCGGCCGGATCGGCGCGTGAGCGGGGGCCCGCGCCGTCCGATGCGGACCGACAAGCGGCGGGCGAGCGCCGCGCAGCCGCCGACGACAGCGACTGGGGCTATCTGTCGCCCGAGCCGGTGGGCATCGCGTCCGTCAAAGGCGTGATCCCGCTGCCGCTAAAAAAACGCTGAGCCATCGGACGGATGCCGCCGCTGTCGCCGCGCACGCGCCGGACAGCGGGCTTCGATGGCTCGAACGAGGCATGCGCCGCGACGATGCGCGAGGCCGCCCCGGCACGCGCATCGCATGGCGCGCGACGCTCGCGGCGAAGCGTGGCGAGGCGCTGCGCGCCGACCATCTGCGCTATCGGCCGCAAGCCGGCTCGCCGGGCGCGCTGCATTGCTTCGTGCTCGACTGCTCGGCGTCGATGCTGACGGCCGAGCGGCTTGCGCGGGCGAAGGGGCTCGTCGTCGCGCTGTTCGATTCGCTCGCGCGCGAGCGCGCCGACGCGGCGCTCGTCTGCTTCGGCGGCGGCTCGGCCGACGTGCGCTTCGGGCCGGCCGTGCCGCGCTGGTGGAACGAGCGCTGGCTCGCGCCCGTCGGCGGCGGCGGCGGCACGCCGCTCGCGCAGGGCATCGGCGTTGCGACGCGGCTGCTCGCGCGCGCCGCGCGCCGCCGCCCGCGGCAGCAGCGCTGGCTGTGGCTGCTGTCGGACGGGCGAACGGCCGAATCGCCGGCGCGGCCGGCGCTCGCCGACCGGGTCGTCATCGTCGACTTCGACGACGCTGCCGTGAGGCTCGGCCGCTGCGAGCGGCTCGCGCAGGCGTGGGGCGCGACGTTCGTCGCGCCTCACGCGCTCGCGCGCGGGAGCGTGTGACGGGCCGGCGCGACGGCGGGACTCGGCTGCCCATTGCACGCGCCGCGCGCCGATCGCCATCTCGATATGCGATCATCGACGCACTGTCCCCGATCCATCCCATCCCACGGAGCCTCAGCATGCTCGACGACCCGCCGACGATCGAAATCGAAACCGGCCCCCATCCCGCATTCGCGGTGATCCTGATGCACGGCCTCGGCGCCGACGCGAACGACTTCGTGCCGCTCGTTCCCGAGCTGCGGATCGCGAACGGCCCGGCCGTGCGCTTCGTGTTCCCGAACGCGCCCGAGATCGCAGTCACCGCGAACAACGGCTATGTGATGCGCGCGTGGTACGACATCCTGTCGTTCGAAGGCGTGAACCGGCAAGTCGACGAAGCGGGGATCGACGCGTCGTGCGCGACCGTGCGGCGCCTGATCGCAGAGCAGAACCGCCACGGCATCCCGACGTCGCGGATCTTCGTCGCGGGCTTCTCGCAGGGCGGCGCGATGACGTACTCGGCGGGCCTCACGCATCCGGATGCGCTCGCGGGCCTGATCGTGCTGTCGGGCTACGTGCCGTCGCCGCGCTTCATCGACGAGCGGCTCGCCGACGCGAATCGCACGACGCCGATCTTCGCCGCGCACGGCACCGACGACGACATCCTGCCGATCCGTCTCGGCGAGGTCGCCCGCGATTTCGCGCGCGAGAAGGGCGCAAGCGTCGACTGGCACGCGTACCCGATGCCGCATTCGGTGTGCATCGAGGAACTCGACGCGCTGCGCCAGTGGCTGCACGCGCGGATCGCGGCGCTTCAGACGGCATGATCACGCCCGTTCGGGGCCGCCGCCCGCGCGTAAGTGCGCTTGCGCGATGCCCTCGAACGCGTGCGCCGCGGACGGCGTGCGCGTCGCGTATGTCACGCACGCATCAAGGATGCGAATAGAAGCTATCGCTCCGCACGCTGCGCGCGCGGCGGTGCGTCCGATGATGCTTGCTCCGGTGCACGGGATGCCGATGCGGTTTCGCCTGACGCGTGCGCGCCTGCGCGGACGCGGAAGCCGGCTGTGACGTGACGCCCGTCGGCGTCGTGCCGCCTTCGTCGAAATGGTAGGTCTGCTTTTGAGCCTGCGCGACGGATGCGACGAGTGCGACAGCCAGCGCGAGGCAGGGGAGGGTGACGCGTGACAGGAAGCGTTTCATGGCGGCTCCGGAAGGATCGATGCGCTCAGGATACTGCAGCCGCGCGGCGTTGCTCCATCGTCCGATCGTCATATTGCAGCCGCACCGACATCCGATCCGCCGGCGCGGCCCGCATCGCGATCCACGCGGGAGATGCCCGCCCGCGGCCGGTCCCGCCGCGACAGCCGGCTACTGCGCGCCGGCGCGCGGCCCGGCCGGCGCGCTCACGCTCTCGCCCACGGCCCGCCCGCGGTCGGCACGTCGCCCTGCGTCCACCATTTCGCGCAATACTTCGCGCCCTGATACATCACGCACGCGCCGCCCGGATACGCGGCCGTCGACGACCACGCCGGCACGTTGCCGCCGACGGGCTTCCACACCGCCGCCTGCCCCGGAATGTCGCCCTGCGTCCACCATTGCGCCTGGTAGGTCGTGCCCTGGTACGTGACCGTCGCGCCCGCCGTGTAGACCTGCGTCGCCGACCACGGCGCGCCCGGCTGCGGCGTGCCGCCGCCGTCCGAGCCGCCGCCGTAGTTCGGGTCCTGCGTGACGCCCGAGCCCCAGTGGCCGCCCAGTTGCTTGAAGACCGACGAGAACGCATACGGCTGCTGCGCGACGCCCGAGCAGATCGGCGACGCGTATTGCGAGCCGCCGTCGCACGCCTTGTCGCGCGTGATCGACCAGATGCCGACGACGCCGTAGCCGTTGTTCGCAGCCGTCGTCTGCACGCTCTGCGCGTTCGCGAGCGTGAAGACCTCGCCCGCCACGTCGTTGACGCCGATCATCGGCGTCACGCCGACGAGCTGCTTGAGCTGCGCGTCGGTCTGCGGCTTGCCCACCGACTTGTAGGCGGTGTCGAGCTGCGAGTAGAGGCCCTGCGCGGCGCTGATCGCGGCCGCGCCCATGTCGATGCCGGACGGGCCGTAATCCATCGTCATGATGTTCACCGCGTCGAGCGTCACGCTGTTCGCGAGCGCCGCGTTCAGCACGTTCAGGCCGTCCTGCACGAGGCCCGTGGGCATCGCCGGCAGCGTCAGCGTCACGTGCAGCGGCTTGCCTTTCGCCGCGTAGTCGGCCTGCAGTTGCGCGACCGCCTGGAAGTTGCGCGCGACGGCGGCCGAATCCTGCTGCGACGCGCCTTCGATGTCGAAATCGACGTGCGTGAGGCTGTACGTGTCGATCACGGTCTGGTACGCGCCCTTCAGCGCGGCGACGCTCGCGCACGCCTGCATCAGCGGCTGGCCGGCCGCGCCGCCGAACGACACCGCGACGTCGCCGCCTTTCGCGCGATAGGCCGCGACCGATGTCGCGATCTTGTCGAGCAGATCGCCCGTCGCGCCGTTGCCGATCGGCTGCACGCCGCCCCATGACGGCACGCACTGGTTGCCGCCCGACACGACGAACGCGAGCATGAATTGCTGGATGCCTTGCTGCACGCCGATCTGGTCGACGAGCGGCGTCGGATAGAGCGTCACGTCGACGTAGGGCGCGTAGACGCCCGCCGCCTGCGACGCGCCCGCCGCCGCGAACAGACAGCCCGCCGCGATCGCGCGCGGGACGATGCGGGACAACATGCTGAAGTTCATTGTTCTCTCCATGTTGATGGGTGGATATGCTGGCCTGCATATCGCCGTCGCGTCGCCGCGCTCGATGGGCGGTCGGCGCTTCGGCTTGCACATCATGGAGGAATCCACCGCATGATGGAATCGTTAGTCATTCTTTTTATTATTCGGATTCAAGGTTTGACGGACGCCTTGATTTGCTATCCGAAACGATTGGGCGTATTGGATTCACGGGTGAGATCGCGGTGCGTGCCGGGCGTCGCTGCGCCGCGGCGTCAGCGATACCAGCGCGGCGTGTACACCCAGTCGCGCGCGCCGTCGCGCACGATGCGCCGCGTCGTCGACGAGCCGACGATCACCATCGTGCGCATGTCGACCTGCTGCGCGGACAGCGCGGCGAGCGTCGTCGTCGCGAGCGTCGCGCCGGGGCGGCCGATGTCGCGGCCGAGCACGACGACCGTGTCCGGCGCGCGATGCCGGCGCACGATGTCGAGCGCGCGATCGAACTGCACGGGCCGCGCGCGCGACACCGGGTTGTAGAACGCGAGCGCGAAATCGGCGGCCGCCGCGTGGTCGATGCGCTTTTCGATGATCGCCCACGGCTTCAGGTTGTCCGACAGCGAGATGAGGCAGAAGTCGTGGCCGAGCGGCGCGCCGGCTTCGGCCGCCGTCGCGAGCGCGGCCGACACGCCGGGCACGACGTCGAGCTCGACGGCCGCCCAGCGCGCGTCGCCGGCGCCGTCGAGCGCTTCGAGCACGGCCGCCGCCATCGCGAATACGCCGGGGTCGCCCGACGATACGACCGCGACGCGCCGGCCCTGCGCGGCGAGCTCGAACGCGTGGCGCGCGCGCTGCAGTTCCTCGCGGTTGTCGGAGACGTGCAGTTGCTGGTCCGCGCGGAACGGGCCCGCCATGTTCACGTAGGTCGCGTAGCCGACGATGTCGGTCGCGTCGGCGAGCGCCGCGCGCGCGGCGGGCGTCATCAAGTCCGCGCGGCCGGGGCCGAGGCCGAGCACCGTCAGGCGGCCGCGCGCCGCGCCGAGCGCATCGGCGTCGACGGGCGCGCCGGCGATGGCGATCGCGATGTGGCGCGGCGTCGGCGACGGCCCCGCATCGGCGCGGCGCGCGAGCGTGGCGGGCAGCGCGGCATCGAGCACGCCCGAGGCGTCGTGCGCGTTCGTCTCGATGAAACGCAACGGCACGCGCAGCGCGCGCGCCGCATCGGTCAGCGCGCGATCGGCGATGCGTCGCGCCGGCGCGACGACGGCCGCGAGCGCGAGCGTCGCGAGATCGTGCGCGGCGAGCGTCGCGACGATGCGCGCGGCGAGCGGCGGCAAGCCGGGCGATGCGGCGTTCGCGTTCGCAGGGGTGCGTGCGATTGCATCGTGATCCGAAGCGTTGCTCGCAACGTCGCCGATGCCGTTGGCGTCGCCATCGCCATCGCCATCGCCATCGCCGTCACCGAGCGCGACGACGACGCTGCGCGGATGAATCAGCAATTCGCGCGCGTCGCCGCGCGACGCATGCGGCGTGACGCGGATCGCGTGCGGCGCGTGCGCGTCGCGCGGCAGCGCGACGTCGTCGAGCCACCGTGCGTCGCCTTCGATGCGCGTGCTTTCGCCCGCGAGCAGATCGGACACGAAGCGCTTGCCCGCGTCGAGATCGGCGAGCGCGTAGCCTTCGGGCGGATTCAGCATGCACGCGCCGAAGCGCAGCTCGCCGCTCGTCGTGATCGCGGCGGCGACGCCGAGCGCGTCGGCGATCTCGCGCGCGAGCACGTTCGCGCCCGCGAGGCCGCCCAACAGCGGCACGACCGCGCTGCCGTCCTCGGCCACGGCGAGCACGGGCGGCTCCGCGCCCTTGTCGGCGAGACACGGCGCGACGCAGCGGATCGCGATGCCGGCCGCGAACAGCGCGACGATCGGCGCGCCGCGCGCATACAGCTCGCGCAGGTGCGCGCCGAGCTCGGAAAACGCCACGTCGGCGTCGGCGCGCCCCGCGAGCGCGTGCACCTGCGCGCCGTCGAATCGCGCCTGGAGCCGGCGCGCGGTCGCGAGCGCGCCCGGCCCGAGTATCACGATCGCGGGCGCGATGGTCATCCTTGCCATTTTTCCCCCGGCACGACGAGCAGCGAAAAATACGGCGACGCCATCGGATCGACGTCCGCGAGCGGCACGATCCGCTGCGCGGCCATCGTCGCGCGCTCGACGTACAGCGCGCGCCGCGCGAGCCCGAGCTCGTCGAGCACGCGGCGCACCTTGTCGAAGTTGCGCCCGAGCTTCATCACGACGGCCGCGTCGGCCCGCGCGAGACGCTCGCGCAATTCGTCCTCGGGCAGCACGCCGGAGAGCACCGAGAGGCTCTGGTTCCGGTAGACGAGCGGCACGCCGAGCACCGCCGCGCCGCCCAGCATCGAGCACACGCCCGGCACGACCTGGGCGTCGTAGCGCGGCGCGAGCCGGTCGTGCAGGTACATGTACGAGCCGTAGAAGAACGGATCGCCTTCGCAGATCACCGCGACGTCGCGGCCCGCGTCGAGGTGCGCGGCGACGAGCGCGGCCGCCGTGTCGTAGAAATCGGCGATCACGGTTTCGTAGCACAGGGGCGGCGGCAGTGCCTCGGTCGTCACCGGGTAGACGAGCGGCAGGTGCGTCTGCGCGTCGCCCAGGTGCGCCTCGACGATGCTGAACGCGTTGCCTTTCTTGCCCTTCGCGACGAAGTACGCGACGACGGGCGCGGCCTGCAGCATCCGCAGCGCCTTGATCGTCAGCAGCTCGGGGTCGCCCGGCCCGACGCCGAGCCCGTAGAGGCGCCCAGTCCTGCGCGTCATTCGGCCTCCGAAGCGAGCGCGTTGACGGCGGCGGCGACCATCGCGCTGCCGCCGCGGCGGCCCGCGACCGCGACGAACGGCACGCCGCGGCTGTCGGCCGCGAGGAGCGCCTTCGATTCGGCCGCGCCGACGAAGCCGACCGGAAAGCCGAGGATGAGGGCGGGGCGGGGCGCGCCCGCGTCGATCATGTCGAGCAGATGGAAGAGCGCGGTCGGCGCGTTGCCGATCGCGACGACGCTGCCCGCGAGATGCGCGCGCCACAGTTCGAGCGCGGCCGCCGAGCGCGTGTTGCCGATCTCGCGCGCGAGCCGCGGCACGTCCGGATCGCCGAGCGTGCAGATTACCGGGTTGTTCGCGGGCAGCCGCGCGCGCGTGACTCCTTCGGCGACCATCCGCGCGTCGCAGAGGATCGGCGCGCCGGCCGCGAGCGCCGCGCGGCCCGCTTCGCCCGCGCCTTCGGAAAACCGCAGGTCGCGGACGACGTCGACCATGCCGCACGCGTGGATCACGCGCACCGCGAGTTTTTCGAGGTCGGGCGGCACGCCCGTCAGATCGGCTTCCGCGCGGATCGTCGCGAACGATTCGCGATAGATCGCGCCGCCGTCGCGAAGGTAGTCAAGCATCGAGGTCATCCTGAGTGGGCCGTGCGCCGCGCGCGAGCGCGGCGGCGGCCTGGTCGATCGTCAATTGGCGCGCGACGGCGCGGCCGAAGCCCGTCGCGCCGTCGCGCCGATAGAGGTCGTAGCGGCCCGCCGCGCTCGCGACGAGCGTGTGCGCGGCCGCATGCGGCAACGCGCACGAGCGCGCGCAGCCCGTGACGTGCACGTCGACGGGGGCGGCGAGGCGCGCGGCGAGCGCGAGCGCGTCGGCTTTCGTGTCGGCGGGCGCGCGCGCGCAGCCTGCCGAGCCCGCGCACGCGACGACGTGCGCGAGCGGAGCGGCCGCGTCGCACACGAAGCCGAGCGCGGCGAGGCGCGCGAGCGCGTCGGGCGCGGCCGCGCGCGCGACGGCGGGCAGCATCACGCCTTGCCACGGCGTGATGCGCAGCGTGCCGTCGCCGTGCGTGTCGGCAAGCGCCGCGAGCGCCGCGAGCGCGTTCGCGTCGAGCCGGCCGAGCGGCGGCTGCGCGCCGACGACGCAGCGCGCCGGGTCCCGTTCGGGCTGGATGCCGAAACGCAGCGCCGTGTCGACGCGCGCGCGCCGCCAGCCGGCGAGATCCGCGCGGCGCCGCAGCGCGAACGGCGGCTTCGATTCGGACAGCTTCGATTCGGCATGCGAAAGGAACGCGTCGGGCGCGCACGTCGCGAGCAGGTCGCGCATGCGCGTCGCGCCCGGCGGCGCGAGCTCGACGAAGCTCGTCACGAGCGCGCGCACGCACTCGACCGCGTGCGCCGGCGCGATGGCCGCGAGCGCGCCGGTAAACGTTGCGCCCGGTGCGACGCGCTCGCCGTCGACGGGCGGGCAGCCGGCGAGCCCGACCGCGAGCAGCGTGTCCCCGCGCGCGTCGCGCAGCGCGGACAGCCAGATGTCGTGCGGGTGGTCGAGCGCGGCGAGCCGTTCGCCGCCATCGAGCAGCACCGAGAATTTCGGCGACAGCGCGGCGCAGCGCGGCTCGGTCTGCAGCATCGCGAGGAGGCGGGCGGCGAGCGCGGCGCTGTCGACGAGCGCATCGGGGTCGCGCCCGGCCGTCGGGCTCAGCATCACGTTGCGCACGTCGTCGCGCGCGGCGACGCATGTGTCGGGCGACGCCGCGGGCAGGCCGTCCGTCAGCGGCCCGAGCCCCGCGTCGATCAGCGCGCGGCTCACGCAAGCCTCGCTGCCGGCCCGCACGCCGCGCAATTGCAGGTTCGCGCGATTGGTCGCCTCGATCACGCCCGAGCCGAACGCGCGCGCGACGGCCGCCACCGCGCGCGCCTGCGCGGCGGCAAGCGCGCCGCCCGGCAGCTTGATCCGGCACAGGCCGCCGTCGCGCGCGGCGACGATGCGCACGAGTCCCGGACACGCGCTCGCGGCGCGCGCGGCGTCGGATGAAAAAACAGCGGTGCAAGGATTCAACAGCGCTCCGGATCAAGCGTCGCGCGGCGGCCCGAGGCGGCCGTTCCCGCGCGGCAAGCGCGCGAGCGGCGGGCTACGGCATCGGTACACCCCGCCCGATGAAGGCTGGCACGAACGAAACGTCCCGGCAGGTCTCCTGGCTGGCAGGTCGTCATCCGCAGCGGGCCTTCCCGGCGGCCGCGAAAAGGGCGGCCTGGCCAGTGGCGTGGATCGGATGCGGACTCGCTGCTCACAGTTGCGGGGGCAGCCGCAGCGGCGCGGCGCGCCCTGCGTTCCCTCTTGGGCCCCGTGGGGCGCCGGTCGACGGACGCTGTATTATGCCTTTTTTCGCGACGCCCGAGCGCGCGATGCGCGAGGCGGACGACGCTTTCAGGATCGACAGGAACACGATGGAGCACGACGGATGAGCGCGTGGCTGACGGTGGTGGGCATCGGCGACGACGGATACGCGGGGCTCGGCAGGCCGGCGCGGCGCGCGCTCGCCGACGCGGCGGTGGTGATGGGCGGCGAGCGGCATCTCGCGATGCTGCCGGCGCGGCACGGCGCCGAGCGCGCGCCGTGGCCGAAGCCGTTCGATCTCGCGCCGCTCTTCGCGCGGGCTCCGGCGCGCGTGTGCGTGCTTGCGAGCGGCGATCCGATGCTGTTCGGCGTCGGCGCGACGCTCGCGCGCACGCTCGCGCCGCACGAGTGGCGCGTGCTGCCCGCGCCGTCGTCGCTGTCGCTCGCGGCCGCGCGCACCGGCTGGGCGCTGCAGGATGTCGACACGGTGTCGCTCGTCGGCCGGCCGCTCGCGTCTTTGCATCGGCATCTGTATCCGGGCCGGCGGCTGTTCGTGCTGAGCGCGGACGGCGCGACGCCCGCCGCGATTGCCGGCGCGCTCGCCGCGCGCGGCTTCGGGCCGAGCGCGATGACGGTGTTCGAGCATCTCGGCGGCCCGCTCGAACGGCGCATCGATGCGCGCGCCGACGCGTGGGGCGATGCGCGGGCGGCCGCGCTCAACGTCGTCGCGATCGAATGCCGCGCGTGCGGCGCCGCGCCGCGCCTGGCGCTCACGCCCGGCTTGCCGGACGACGCGTACCGCCACGACGGCCAACTGACGAAGCGCGATCTGCGCGCGCTCGCGCTCACGCGGCTCGCGCCCGCGCCGGGCGAATTGCTGTGGGACGTCGGCGCGGGCTCCGGGTCGATCGGCATCGAATGGATGCGCGCGCATCCGAGCTGCCGGACGATCGCGATCGAAGCGCATCCGGACCGGCAGCGCTTCATCGAGCACAACCGCGACGCGCTCGGCGTGCCGGCGCTCGAACTCGTCGCCGGCCGCGCGCCCGACGCGCTCGCGGGCCTTGCCGCCCCAGACGCGGTGTTCGTCGGCGGCGGCGTGAGCCGCGACGGCGTGCTCGACGCGTGCTGGGCGGGCCTGAAGCCGGGCGGCCGCTTCGTCGCGCATGCGGTGACGCTGCAGGGCGAGGCGGCGCTCGTCGCATGGCGCGAGCGGCATGGCGGCACGCTCACGCGCGTGTCGGTCGCGCACGCGCAGCCGCTCGGCGGCTTCGACGCCTGGCGGCAGGCGCTGCCCGTCACGCTGTACGACGCGCGCAAGCCGCGCGGCGCGCAGCCGGAGCACGGATGATGCGCGACGAAACCCCCGAGCAGCCGCGGCCGCTGCGCTTCGGCTACACGACGGGCAGTTGCGCGACCGCGACGTCGCTCGCGGCCGCGCGCCTGCTGCTGACGGGCCGCGCGAGCGACATGGCCGACATCGTGCTGCCGAAGGGGCAGCACGTCGCGATGCGTCTCGCGTTCTGCCGCGCGACGGACGCCGGCGGCGCGGAGGCGGGCACGATCAAGGACGCGGGCGACGACCCGGACGTGACGCACGGCGCGCTCGTGTTCGCGCGCGTGCGGCTCGTTCACGAGCCGGGCGTGCGCTTTCGCGCGGGGCCGGGCGTCGGCACGGTCACGCGCGCGGGGCTCGCGATTCCCGTCGGCGAACCCGCGATCAACCCGGTGCCGCGCCGGATGATGAGCGAGCATCTCGCGGCGCTCGCGGCCGAGCACGGCTATGCGGGCGGCTTCGACGTCGCGATCGGCGTCGAGAACGGCGAGGCGCTCGCGCAGAAGACGATGAATCCGCGCCTCGGCATCGTCGGCGGATTGTCGATCCTCGGCACGACGGGCATCGTGCGGCCGTTCTCGTGCTCCGCGTATATCGCGTCGATTCACCAGGGCATCGACGTCGCGCGCGCGAACGGCGTCACGCACATCGCCGCGTGCACGGGCAATGCGAGCGAGGACGCGGTGCGCGCGCGCTACGGCCTGCCCGACATCGCACTGATCGAGATGGGCGACTTCGCGGGCGCGGTGCTCAAGTACCTGCGCCGCGCGAGCGTCGCGCGGCTCACGCTGTGCGGCGGCTTCGGCAAGCTGAGCAAGCTCGCGGCGGGCCATCTCGATCTGCACAGCCGCCATTCGAGCATCGACTTGCCGCTGCTTGCCCAATGGGCGGGCGAAGCGGGCGCGAGCGCGGTGCTGCAGCACGAGATCCGCGCGGCGAACACGAGCCAGCAGGCGTTGGCGCTCGCGCTCGCGCATCACGTGCCGCTCGGCGACGTCGTCTGCGCGCACGCGCGCCGCGTCGCGCGCGACATCGTGCCGGACGAGGTCGACGTCGAGGCGCTCGCGATCGACCGCGAGGGCCGCATCGTCGGCGTCGCGCGATGAGCGCGCGCCGCGTGTTGCTGCTCGGCGGCACGGGCGACGCGTTGCGCGTCGCGCGCACGCTCGCGCCGCACGACGTGTACAGCCTCGCCGGCCTCGGCAAGGTGCCCGACGATCTCGCGTGCGACGTGCGGGTCGGCGGCTTCGGCGGCGCCGACGGGCTCGCGCGCCATCTGCGCGAGCACGCGGTCGCGCTCGTTATCGACGCGACCCATCCGTTCGCCGCGCGGATCAGCGCGAACGCGGCCGCCGCGTGCCGCGCGGCGGGCGTGCCGTATTGGGCGCTGCGCCGCGCGCCGTGGCGGCCGCGGCCGGGCGACGACTGGCGCGGCGTCGCGGACTGGGCGGGCGTTCTCGCCGCGATCGCGCCGTTCGCGCGGCCGCTTTTCACGCTCGGGCGCGAGCCGCTCGCGCATCTCGACGACATTGCGCCGCATCAGCACTGGCTCGTGCGCTGCCTCGACGCGCACGCAGGCAACGCGCGCGCGCACGTGCTCGCCGCGCGCGGGCCGTTCTCGGTCGAAGGCGAGCGCGCGCTCTTCGCGACGGCCGCAATCGACGTCGTCGTCAGCAAGAATAGCGGCGGCGCGGCGACGGAGGCGAAGCTCGACGTCGCGCGCGAGCGGCGCTTGCCGGTCGTGATGGTCGAGCGGCCGGCGCTGCCGGATGCGGATCGCGAATTCGGCGATATCGCGGCGCTCGTCGACGCGCTGCGCGCGTTTCGTGCGGTTCGTCCGTTTCGCGCCTTTCGCACGCCGTGACGGGCCGCGCGCGAGCGCGCGTCGGCGCATCCTCGAATCGAATCATCGAACGAATGACGGAGTATTTTGAATGACGGTGTACTTCATCGGCGCGGGTCCGGGCGACCCCGAGCTGATCACGGTGAGGGGCCAGCGCCTCGTGCGCAGTTGCCCGGTGATCCTGTACGCGGGCTCGCTCGTGCCGGCCGCGGTGCTCGACGGGCATCGCGCCGAACTCGTCGTGAACACGGCGGAGCTCGATCTCGACGCGATCGTCGCGCTGCTCGCGCAGGCGCACGGAAAAGGGCAGGACGTCGCGCGCGTGCATTCCGGCGATCCTTCGCTGTACGGCGCGATCGGCGAGCAGATCCGCCGGCTCGCCGCGCTCGGGATTCCTTACGAGATCGTGCCGGGCGTGACAGCGACGGCCGCGTGCGCGGCGGCGCTCGGCGTCGAGCTGACGCTGCCGGGCGTCGCGCAGACCGTGATCCTCACGCGCTACGCGGGCAAGACGGCGATGCCCGAAGGCGAATCGCTCGCGAGCCTCGCCGCGCACCGCGCGACGCTCGCGATCCATCTCGGCGTGCGGCATCTCGCGCGGATCGTCGACGACGTGCTGCCGCACTACGGCGCCGATTGCCCGATCGCCGTGATCTACCGAGCGAGCTGGCCGGACGAGGCGCGCGTGACGGGCACGCTCGCCGATATCGTCGGCAAGGTCGCGGGCGCGCGGATCGAGCGCACCGCGCTGATCCTGATCGGGCGCGTGCTCGACGCCGAGGGCTTCGACGAATCGACGCTCTACGCGAAGGCGTGAAGGCGTGAAGGCGTGAAGGCCGGGGCGCGTGGCGCGGATGCGCGGTCGGATCGTCAATACGGCTTCGCCGCGGGCATCACGACGTGGGCCGGCTCGCTCTCGTTCCAAAGACGATCGAGCGCCGTGACCGCGTAGCGGTAGCCGCGATCCGCGCGCGCGGTGATGTCGACGAATTCGGTTCCCCGAACCGTCGCGAGCAGATGGCGTGCATCGTGGTTGCCGCACATGTCCTGCCGCCCAAGCTCGTGACGATAGACCGCGTATGACGCCGTCGCCTTCGAGCGCGGCTTCCATCGCAGCCGCACGCCGTCGGGCGGGCGTTGCGCGCGCAGGTCCTTCACGGGCGGCGGCGCCGCTCCGTCGAGCGCGGGCATCGCCGGCACGAGCGCCGGCCGCGAATACCAGGTGCGATTGACGAGCGTCGTCGCGCCGAGCCGGTCCGCGCGCACGTCCTTCGCGGAGAAGTAGACGTCGCCCTTCACCTCGGGCGCCGTGCGATTGAACGCCAGGTGGTTGCTCAACTCGGCCGGATCGGACCAGCCCGGCGATTGATTCGACGTGCCGACCTTGTACGCCGCCTGCCCGATATACAGGTGCACGTCGCGGCCGCGCGCCTCGTTCGCCCACCACGACACGACCTTGTCATAGTCGGCGGGCGCGAAGCCGCGCGCCCAGTACGCCTGCGGCACGACGTAGTCGATCCAGCGCTCGCGCAGCCAGCGGCGCGTGTCCGCGTACAGATCGTCGTAGGTCTGCACCGAAGCCGACGTCTGCGAGCCCTGCGGATCGGTGGCCGCGTTGCGCCAGACCGCGAACGGCGAGATCCCGAACTTCACCCACGGCTTCGCGGCCTTGATGCGCCGCGCGAGCGACTCGACGAGACGATCGACGTTGTCGCGCCGCCAGTCGGCGTGCGTCGCGAAGCCCGCGCCGTATTGCGCGTATGCCGACGCATCGTCGAACGCCGCGCCCGCGACCGGGTACGGATAGAAGTAATCGTCGAGATGCACGGCGTCGATGTCGTAGCGGCCGACCGCGTCCATGATCGCATCGACGACGAACGCGCGCGCGGCCGGCACGCCCGGGTTGTAATACAGCTTGCCGCCGTAGCGGACGATCCAGTCCGGATGCAGGCGCGCCGGATGCGTGGCGGCGAGCGCGTCGACCCGGTCGTCCATCGCGACGCGATACGGATTGAACCACGCGTGCAGTTCGAGATTGCGCCGATGCGCCTCGGCGACGGCGAACGCGAGCGGATCGTAGCCCGGGTCGCCGCCTTGCGTGCCCGTCAGATACTTCGACCACGGCTCGAACGGCGACGGCCAGAAGGCGTCCGCGGTCGGTCGAACCTGCAGGATCACCGCGTTGCGGTTCATCCGCACCGCGTCGTCGAGCCACGCGCCCAGCTCGGCCTGCTGGTCCGCGACCGATAGGCCTGGGCGCGACGGCCAGTCGATGTTGGTCACCGATGCGATCCACGTGCCGCGGAACTGGCGCTTGGGCATCGTCTCGTCCGGTCGGCACGCGACTTCAGGCTCGGGCGCGGCGTCCGGCGCAGCGGCGCACGCGCCGGCCGACAGCACGAGCGCGGCTGTGGCGAGGTGACGGAATCGAGTCGACAGCATGGGCAGGTCCTTGAGCCGGATCAGCGCGTTGAGACGAGGAGATCCAGTAGGGACCGTCACGCCCGGAGCGAGTTCCGGAGCTGGCGGGACGGGGGCCGTTCACGCGCCGCTTCGCGCGGCGGCGAGCCGCGGCGGCGCGAAGCGTGCGGCCATCGCGGCCATCACGACGCACACCGCGGCCATGAAGCCCCAGGCCGGCGACAGATCGGCGACGTTCTGCCGGATCACGCCGGCGACGAACGGAAACAGGCCCGCGATCAGATAGCCGATGCCCTGGACGAAGCCGGTGAGCGCGCCGGCTTCGGCCGCGCTCGTCGCGTGGTCGAGCGTGACGATCAGCGACAGCGGAAACAGCGCGCCGATCCCGAGGCCGAGCAGCAGCGACGCGGGCAGCGCGGAGCCGAGCGGCGCGGCGATCAGCGCGATCAGGCCGACGAACAGCGACGCGATCGCCGCGAAGAGCGCGGGGCGGCGGTCCGGCAGCCGGTCGATGAACGCCGACACGGCGAGCCCCGCGACGACCTCGGCGAGCGTCACGCCGCCGAGCAGGCCGCCCGCCGCTTCGGGCGACCAGCCGAGCGACATGTAATAGGGCGGCAGCCACGCGAGCACGAGCGTATAGGCGCCCGTGCCGAGGCCGAAGAACGCAGCGAGCAGCCAGGCACGCGCGCCGTGCGTGCGGCGCGCGGCGGGGCGCGCTCGCGCGTCGCGGGCTGTCGCGCGGGTCGCGAGCGGCCACAGCAGCGCGGCCGCGACGGCGGGCAGCGCCCAGCCGGCGAGCGCGGAGGTCCATCCGATCGCGTGCGCGGCGAACGGCGTCGCGACGCTCGCGAATACAGCGCCGCCCATGATCGACGTCGAATAGAAGCCCATCACGCTGCCCGCGCGCGCGGCGAATTCGGCCTTGATGAACCCGGGCAACAGCGCCTGCACGGCCGCGATGCCGAGCCCCGCGCACAGCGCGGACGCGAGCAGCGCGGCGGGCGCGCTCGCCGCGCCGCGCGCCGCGCACGCGAGCCCGATCAGCGCGACGCCGAGCCAGACGCCCGCGCGCACGCCGGCGCGGCGCGCGAGCCACGGCGCGGCGAGCGCGCCCGCGCCCATCAGCAGGACCGGCACGGTGGTCAGCAGGCTCGCGGCGCTGTCGGACAAGCCGCTCGCGCGCTGGATCGTGTCGAGAAGCGGCCCGACCGATGCGAGCGCCGGCCGCAGGTTGAGGCCGACTAGTATGATGGCGGCGAGCCGCCATGCGGGAGAAAGGAGTCTGTGCATGAGCGCGGATGCGGCGCGCGTCCGGACGGTTGCCGGGCGTGCGCGTTGCGTATAATTGTCTCGACATCAAGATAGATTCGACTTGTCTCTACGTCAAGATAACTTGGACGAACAGGAGGGTTAATGGATCGCGCAGCCCATGCGATCGAGCAATGGCGCCGCGAGCGCCCGGATCTCGATCCGGCGTCGATGATCGTGCTCGGGCGGCTGCAGGAGGCGGCGCTCGTCATCGCGCGCGACAGGCTCAATCCGCTTTTCGCGCGCTACGGCCTGCAGCCGGGCGAATTCGACGTGCTCGCGACGCTGCGGCGCAGCGGCGCGCCTTACGCGCTGACGCCGACGGCGCTCTACGACGCGGCGATGATTTCGTCGGGCAGCATGACGAACCGGATCGATCGGCTCGAGAAGGCGGGGTGGGTCTTGCGGCGTCCGAACCCGGCGGACGGGCGCGGCACGCTCGTCGCGTTGACGCGCGCGGGGCTCGCGCTGATCGACGACGCCGTCGTCGCGCACGTCGACAATCAGCGGCGCGTGCTGTCCGCGCTCAGCGCCGCGGAACAGCGTCAGCTCGCGAAGCTGCTCGACAAGCTGTTGCAAGGGCAGGCGCAGGGCTGAAGCGCCGGGCCCGTGCCGCGACGATCGCGCGCCGGCGGCGCGTGTTTGACGGGACGCGCTCCCCGGATCGACAGCTCGATACCCGCCATGCGATCCGGGGAGCCGCTTCGCCGATGACTTCGGGATGCCGAACATCATCGCCGCCGCTCGTCCTGCCAACGACCTCATCGATTCGGTTGCAATTCCGAAGGGATCGTCTGCGCATCGAATGCTTGCGCGCTGCCCGGATCGACCGGCTGATACTCGAAGCTCGGCGCGGGGAGGGGCTTCGCCGCCGGATTCGGGATGCCGGACATCATCGCGGTGGCTTGCGCCTTCAACGACATCATCAGTCCGATGACAGCATTGAAGCGGTCGCCTGGGGTTTGTCCGTTGAACAGCGCATGCAATGTCTTCAGCAGGCTCGTATAGGTGTAGTTGAAGTTGTTGCAGGCACGCCGCTGCGCGGATCCGGAAGGATAGTCGGCGACCTTCGGGTTGCCCGGCACGTCATAGACGCCGCTCGGATCGAAGACGATGGAATCGCCTGAATACGAATAGCCGGACTGGTCTTTCACGAGCTTTCGCCCCTTCTTGATTTGCATGAGGCGGTAGTAATGCGCGTAGCGGTAACGCCCGACCACCTCGATCGGCGATTTCGACGTGCCTTCTCCTTCTTCGACGATCGTGCGGATTGCCTGCTGCGCGGTTGCGACGTTGGTGACGATGACGGCGTCCGGCATCAGAGCGGGGCCGATCTGATTGCGGGGCGGGTTGATGAATGCCTTGTCGCCGACTTCGCCGATCATGTTCGAGATGAGGCTGTAGAACTGGCCGATCGTCAATCCCCGCGCGGCGTCGATTTCGAGGAGCGCCGATGTCGGGTAGACCAGCGGGTCCTCGGGTTCCTCGATCTGAAGGAACGCGTCGAGCTGCTGCATCGAGAACGGTTGCAAGGAAACCGTCAAATCGTCCTGGATGCCTCCCGGCAAATGGCCCGGATACTTCTGGATGAAATCGGGCTTGTCGATGACGGGCGTGCCGCCGAGTGCGTTCAGCACGTTCGCGGCGAGTGTCATGTGCAGCATTTCCTCCACCACGACCGAGAAGATGATGTCGGCGATGGCGTCGTTTTTCTTCTGATCGAGCGAGTACATCGCATACAGGTAGAGCGGAATCGTCGCATGCTCGAATTCGATCGCTTGCTGCAGGTAGAGCTGTAGCGGAACGACGGCTGACGGGCCGGTAATCGTTCCTTTCGGCAACACGGGTTTGAGGTGGATCATGTCGGCTCTCCGAGGAATGGGTCGTCGCTTTCGCGGATGCTCAGCGCACGAGACGGCGCGCGCTCGCGGATGCCTTGCCGCCTGCCGTCATACCCCGTGCGGCGGCAGGGGTTGCCGGCGCGGCGAGCGTCCGCGCGGACTCGATGGTTTCCGGGGCGCTCCCGTATACCGGATCGCCGAGGAACTGGAGAATCGCCCGACGTTTGGCGGGCGAGAGGTCTCGCGTGACCGGCATCGAATTCGGATCGCTGTCGCGAAGGCCAAATGCGAGCTTCAGCAGCGCGGCGTTGGCGACGACCTGTTCGTAGCTGCCCATGTCGAGAAAGCGCGCCATGACCGGATAGAGATTGGCGTATTGCTGGAAGATGGGCTTGAGCGAGAGCCAGTCGACGGGGGCCTTGTGATCGAAACCGCTCCACAGCAGGATGCTGATGAAATTCCACGGGTTCATCGGGCCGGTGTACTGGTTCGTGTCGACGAAGCCGGGACGAATGCCGTATATCTGACCGTCGATTCCGTAATCCTGACCGTTGTTGAATTTGCGCGGCGTGCCGGGATCGCTCATTTGAAGCGTCAGGGTAGCGATGCCTTTCTCGTTGGTCTTGAGCGTGCCGTTAAAGCCGTAGTAGAGCGGCGTGGGCTTTTCCCTGTCATCGACGTAGGCTACAGCGAAAAGCGGCGTAGCAACGGGCGGGACATCGAATGGATTGACGATATTTGCCGGTTGCAGTTGGCTGGAATCGGGCACGATGCTGATCATTGCTTGGCTCAACCGCTTGCCCCATTGCGTCGCATAGATCGGAATCTGCACGCTGTCGCCGGGGCTGCAACGATAGACGAACGTATCGGCGCGCACGAACGTGCCGCTATTCCATTCGCTGATCAGGACGTTTGAGCCCACGCTTAGCGTAAGAGGAACGTTCAGACTCGCCGGCGTTACGTGGCCCGGCAACTTGATTTGCACGACGCCTGCTGTTTCGGCGTACCACGTGTCGCTCGTATAGCCGCCATTGCCTTGCGAGGAAATCGTTCCTAGGCTCGTCGAGCCGGCCCTCAGCTCCAGATTACCCAGGTCGTTCATCGGACCGCCCGGCTTGGCAGTGGTGATTGCATTCCCCAGATCAAGGAGAATCGTGCTCGAGGCGGCATCGACGCATGCCGCGAAGAAGTTGATCCCGCCCGTTGGCTTGAAGAACTGGCCGCCGGGCGCAGACTCTGCCATGAACTGTCTGCCGATGACCATATGCATCGGCTCGTCCGCGCTCGAAGGCCCGATCGTGCCGGCGATTCGCCCGCACATGAATTGATCGGACGTGTTGTCGCCATTGAAGCCGTCGACGTTGAATTTGATGGACAGCCGATCGCCGCTTTCCTTGAGCTGGGTCAGAAACGGCGAACGAGAGACGTCGGCCCATTTGAGGTTGGTCAGGACGGACTGATACATCGCGCCGGCGATTTCATCCTGACCAAAACCGTCGCCGGTCACGCGGTCCCAGATGTCGATGAACGGCGCCGGCTCGAAATCGCCGCGCAGCAGCGTGTTGCCCTGGCCGTCGGTGATCCGAACCTGCAAACCCCAGATTTCCGATACCAGTTGCTGTTCCGTATCGAGATCGACAAGCTTGGCGGCCACTCGGCCATCGGAATCGGCGATCATATACGCCAAGATCGGATCGCTTGAAGGAACCGCGCCGGACGGAAGCCAGGCCGACGTCACCTTGCAGTCGAGCAGCCGCCAGGACGCATCGCCCGTCGGATTGAACCAGCCGTTATCTGGAAAGCCATTCGGCGAAGACTGCAACAATTGATAATTCGGCTTGAACGCTGCGTTGTCGAAATGCCCGGGATCGTTATTGACCGTCGAAACATTCGCCTGAAACCTGCCCGAGAAATGCAGCCGCAATGGATTGAGGTAACTCATGAATTTCTCCTCGCAAGAGTAAAGCGCCGTCGTGACGGCGAGTTCAGAACGGCTTGACCAGTCCGATCGCATTGCCTTCCGGGTCCTTCACCATCGCAAACGTGTATCCATCGACGCTGGTCGGGCCGAGCAAAGAACTGCCGCCGTTCTCGACCACGCGGCCGATGGCGTCTTGCAGATCGGCTACACGCAGATAGAAGTTCGTCCCGGCGTTCGAGCCGGCCTGACCGGAAGCGGCTTGGCCGATGCCGCCGAGCAGCGCCACACGCTGCCTCGGAAACCGGATATAGGCAAAGTCGTTCGAGCCGCTGTTGTACCGCCACCCGAACACGTCGCTGTAGAACTGTTTGAGATTCGCCTGATCGCGGGCCATGATTTCGAACATCACGCTCGGATGAACATTGATCGTGTCGTCTTCCTGCATCGCATCGGTGACGGCTTCGGCGCTTCGCACGAATCCGGCGCGCGTTTGCAGGAAATCCACGAACGTAAACGGCTTGCCGTTCGACGCGACGAACAGTTCGCCATGCCGTTCGACGAAAGCGGTGAACACCGGCCCGTCGACATGCCGCAGAAATGCATCGGCGCTGCGATACGTCTCGAAGAACAGTACCGAGCGCGGTTCGGCGGGCGGCAGGGATTGCAGGCGGCCTTCGCCGCGGTATGGCGCGTGAACCAGATAGGTCAGCGTGTCCGATTCGTTCAGCTCGACATCATGTGCGAGCTGACGCAACGCGGCGTCGGCGGCCTCCTCGCAGCCGGGTCGAATGAACCAGCGGGAAGTAAGACTGACAAGTTGAGTGGAAGACAGACTCATGGCATTCCTCGGATCATCTCGATCGTTTTTCGTTACCGGCACGATTTCTCGGGGCGATCCGGACCGCCGTGCCGGCGGCGGCCTGGAACGTTTTCGCAGCCGTTCGCTTCGCGTCGCCGGCGTGTCAGTCACCGCGGTAGCGGCGCTGTCCGATGCGCGTCAGCGCCGAGCCGGCGGCGCCCGCGATCATCCATGCGGGATCGGCGAGCGCGGCGAGGATGACGCCGTCGAGCATCGGCATGGCGGCGATCATCCACGGGATCGCGGACCACGCATCGCGCGGCCTGCTGGTGCGGCTTTCGAACCGGGAGACGAGCGTCAATGCCGACACGTAGGCTGCCTGCGCGAGCGCCGCCCATGCGACCTCCGCCGGCACCGTATCCGTCAGCGCGAGCGCGGTGACGATATAAACGAGCAGGCGCGCGCCGGCCATGACGATCACCGCCGACGGATGACGCTTGTGAAAACGGTCGTAGATCCAGATGACCAGCAACAGCGCGATGCCGGCCGCGAATCCCGCGCGATGCGGCGCGAGCAACAGGAAAAGGAGCGCGGCGGCGAACAGGCCCAGTATGAGCGCGCGCGCCGCGCCAAGTGCGATGCGCCCCGCCGGAATCGTTCGAAATGGCTGGTGCACGCGGTCATGATCGACGTCGCAGACATCGTTGAGCGCCATGCCGCCGCAGTAGAAGCACGACATCGCGAAAGCGAGCAACGGCACGAGCGCGATGGCCTGTGCGCGATCCGGCAGACCGCTCAGCACGGCCGCCGTCAAGACGTTCATCCAGACCGTCGGCAGGTTGCTCACGCGGCATAGCGCCAACGCCGCATTCACGCGGTCATTGAAAGAGAGTGTGTTCATGGAATGAAAACGTGGTCGAGCAGCAGCGAGCAGACGTCCGTTGCCGCGAGCTTGTCGTGCCGGACGAGGCGGCGCTCGGAGCTCATCAGGATCGGCGAGTCTGCGCCGTCGCGCGTCCGGATGCCGTGGGAGCCGCGCACCAGCGACGCATCGAGCGGGATCACGTCCATCGTGTAGCGCATGCCGAGCGCTTTGCGTGCGAGCGCGGTCGCGACCGCCAGCCTGGGAAACCGGATGCCGGGATCGATGAACAGTTCGGCCGGGTCGTAGCCGGGCTTGTTGTGAATATCGACCGTGCGCGCATAGTCGGGCGCCGATTTGTCGTCGTGCCAGAAGTAGTAGGTGAACCAGCTATCGGGTTCGGCGAGCAACACGAGCTCGCCCGAACGCGGATGCGCGAGGCCATGATGGCGCTTGCCGGTTTCGTCGAGCACCTCGCCGATTCCGGGCAGCGTCTCGCATAGTCGTCCGACCGCGGCGAGATCGCGCGCATCGCGAACGTAGACGTGCGCAATCTGGTGATCGGCGACGGCGAACGCCCGCGAGGCGCCGGTGTCGAGATAGTCCTGGCCGAGATCGCGCTTGATCGCGACGAAGCCGGCGTCGCGCAATGCGCGATTGATGTGCACGGGCCGCGTGACGGGCATCACGCCGTATTCCGAGAGCACCACGACGCGCACGCCGCGCTGACGCAACTGGGCTATCAGGCCGCCGCACACGGCGTCGATCTCGCGCAGATCGGCGCAGATGTCGGCTTGTGGGCCGACGCGCTGGAGGCAGTAGTCGAGGTGCGGAAGGTAGACGAGATTCAGCGTCGGCCTGAACTGCGCCTCGACTGCGAGCGCTGCATCCGCGATCCACCGGCTCGATCGTATCGAGGTGCTCGGCCCCCAGAAGTGATAGAGCGGAAATGGGCCGAGCCGCTCGCGCAACGATTCGCGCAACGCGGCCGGCTGCGCGTAGAAATCCGGCAGCTTCAAGCCGTCGGCGCGATAGAGGGGCCGCGGCGTCAGCGTGACGTCGGCGTCGGTGGCCATCGCATACCACCAGAACGTGTTGGCGCACGTGAACGATGAATCGCGCTCGCGCGCGAGGTGCCAGATGCGCGGCGCCTGCACCAGCCGGTTGCTTTGCCGCCATAGCAGCACCTGATCGAGCTCGCGGAAATACCAGCCGTTGCCGACGATGCCGTGTTCGGCCGGCAGCTTGCCGGTCAGATAGGTCGTCTGCGCCGAGCACGTGAGCGCGGGCATCGTCGCATCGATGGCGACGATCTCGCCGCCGAATGCCGACAGATGCGGCGTATGCGGGCCGAGCAGGTTCTTCGTGAGCCCGACGACGTTAATGACGGCCGTGCGCTGCATCGAGCGTCTCCTTGACCCAGCTCAGCTCTCGTGCGACCGAGCGGCCGACGGAATCGAAACGCAACGCCTGCGGCAGGACGCCGAAGCTATAGGTTTCGACTTCGAGCGGCGTCGCGGGAGCAAGCTGCGGCAGACAGGCTTCGAGGAAGAAACGCGTCGTGTCGACGTCGTCGAGCGCGGCGAGAAACACCGGGACATGAAAATGCACTCGGCATTCGTCGACGGGCTCTCCACGTTCGAGCCATCGTGCGAGATCGGGCAGGTCGGCAAAGCGCAGCATCGCGCCATCGGGGCGGCGCGCCACGGCCTGGTGGAGATAGGTCGATTCATCGAACCGCAAGAGGTTGGCGATCCGCGGCCCCCGGGCTCGCAGCGCCGACGAAACCTGCACTTTGGCCACCGGGATGCCGGCGTTTGCGAGCCGCGCGAGACAGTCGCGCGGCGCTTCGAATTCGACCGCCTGATGGCAGCAATCGAAACAGAGGCCGACGTGTTCGCGAAGGGGCGCCGGGAAGGCCATGCGCTCGAAGAATTCGATGACGTCGTCGATTCGTTCGAGCACGCAGTGCGGCTCCGGCTCGAGCGCAAGGCGAATCAACGGCCCGCCGCGTTCGCGCGCACGGGCGAGATGCGCGAGCACCTCGATCAGTCGTGCCCTGACCAGCGGCCAGTGCTCGGCGGCGAAGCCGTGGCGGAAAGCGATCGGCACCGTGGAAATCGAAGTCTCGCGATCGCTCGGCGTCCATTGCGCGAGGATGTCGGCCAAGCGCATCGTATAAGCGGCCCGCCGCGGATCGCGCCAATCGGGCAGATAGACGGTCTCCTTGACTCGCGTGCCGTGAAACGAGCCGTACGGAAAACCGTTGAGCGTCAGCACATGGCAGTCGTGCTCGTCACACCAGTCGGCGAACAAGCGGATTTGCGCGTCATCCAGTTCGGAAGCGGCTTGCGCAGACAGGCGCAAGCCAAGTGGAAAACTGGATTCGGGCGAACAGACGCGCTTCACGTCCAACGCATGGCTTTCGAGATTGCGCAGCACGTCGCGCCAGGCGTCGCCGGGATGGATGTTCGTGCAGTACGTGAGCGGAAACGCGCCGTTCACGTCGACACCTCCTGCGCCGGATTCGCCGCCCGCACAAGTTGCCGCGACGCGCGCAGTTCGGTCACGCAAACGCGCATCGCCGCCACATCGATGCGGTCCACCTCGATGCCTTCCCCGATGCCGTTGAGCAGCGTGACGCACAAGCGGCCGCCGAGATGCTCGCGGAAATCGCCGAGCGCCTGCTCGACATCGAGCGCGTCGAGGGCGGCGTCGTCGAGTGCGAAGCCGATATCTCGCAATGTCGTGAGAACGATGTCCGCGGCGGCATCGTCAATGAGCCCGATTCGCCGCGAATAGAGCGTGTCGAGCGCGATGCCGATCGCGACCGCTTCGCCATGCAGCAGACGATGATTCGAGCGCTCTTCGAGCTTGTGCGCCGACCAGTGGCCGAAATCGAGCGGGCGCGCACTGCCGCGTTCGAACGGATCGCCGGAGTCGCGAATCTGCGCGAGATGGAGTTCCGCGCAGCGCACGATCATCGGTTCGATCGCATGCGCGGCGAGCGCGGCCAGATCGAAACGCCGCCGATGGATCTGCCGGAAAAACGCCTCGTCGCGGATCAGCGCGACCTTGACCGTTTCGGCGATTCCCGCGCGCCGAACGGCAGCGGGCGCGCTCGCGAGCAAGTCGAAATCGTTGACGACGGCAAAGGGTGGAGCGAACGTGCCGATGAAATTCTTGCGGCCGCGCCAGTTGACTGCGTTCTTGACGCCGACGCCCGCATCGTTCTGAGCCAGCACCGTCGACGGCATGCGGATCAGCCGAATGCCCCGATGCGCCGTCGCGCACGCGTACCCGACCGCATCGAGAACGGCGCCGCCGCCGATCGCCACGACGTAGCTATGGCGGCATAGCTGAAACTCGTGCACGAGGTCATGGATCGCTTCGACTTCCCGCACCCCGTGCTTCGCCGCTTCCCCGCCGCGCACGATGACGGGCGTGCTGACGAGCTCGAACTGATCCGCATGCGCGCGCGCGTATCGCAGAATCTGCTCGACGGGGTCCGCACGCGTTTGCGCCACGCCTGAATCGACCACGAACAATACGCGCGATTCCGAGCCGGCCGCCGACGTCCGCAGCAGTTCCGCCAGCAGCGGATTGCCCGGCCAAAGCGCTCGCCGCGTGAAGCATACGGAGTAGCTGTAGCGAACGTCGAATGTTTGATCGATACGATGCTCGAGCATGGAGGTTCCCGGGTGAAATGTCGCCGAAAAAGGCGGAAGCCCCGATCGGCCGTCGGATGCGCGGCGCGTCAGTTCGGAACGGGTTCGTCGACGCGGGGCGCCTGCCCGCGTAGTACCGAGTTGTCGGAAAACAGTTGCCGCTGGTCGAGGCGCGGCGTGCGGGCGAGTTCGGCGACGTCGATCTGCCGTGATTGCGCGTAGGCCTCGAGCGCGTTGCGCCACGTAACGGCCTCGACGTCGGCCATCGCGATGCCCTGCTCGAGCATCAGTCGCGCCGTCTTCGGCACCGCGAGCGGATCGCTTACGCCCCAGTCCGCCGAGCTGTCGACGATGATGCGTTCGGTTCCGTATCGCCGGACGATTTCCACCATGCGCGCCGAGCTCATCTTCGTGTTCGGGTAGATCGTGAATGCGGCCCAGGCGCCGGCATCGAGCACGTCGTGGACGGTTTCCTCGTTGTTGTGATCGACGACGAGTTTTGCCATCGGCACGCCGTGCTCGCGCGCGACTTCTATCGAGCGCCGTGTCCCGCGCTTCTTGTCGCGATGGGGGGTGTGCACCATGACCACCATGTCGTGCTCGCGCGCAAAATCAAGCTGCGCGCGATAAGCGAAATCTTCCGCCTCCGTGATCTCGTCGTAGCCGATCTCGCCAATCGCGACGACGCCTTCTTTCAGCGCGAACTGCGGGATCAATTCGAGAACCTCGCGCGCGAGCGCTTCGTTGTTCGCTTCCTTCGAATTCAATCCGATCGCGCAGTAGTGGGCGATGCCGAACTGCGCGCAACGAAAGCGCTCCCATCCGACGAGGCTCGAAAAATAATCAATGAAGCTTCCGGCGTTGGTGCGCGGCTGACCCAACCAGAATGCCGGCTCGATGATCGCGCGAATGCCCGCGGCAGCCATCGCCTGCAAGTCGTCGGTCGTGCGCGAGGTCATATGGATGTGGGGATCGAAGAATCTCACGGGAAATCCTCATTTGCGTGGGCTAGAGAAGGTGAAGCGCGCGCGCGTCGAAACCGTACTCGCGGGCCTGCACGATGAATGCGCGATGCTCGTCTTCCGCCGCGCGTATCCACGGGTCCGCTCTCGTCAGCGCGCCGGCCCGGGCGAGCGCGAGCAATGCGCCGCGCCTGCCTCGCCGGTTTTCGCTCCGGAGTTCCTTTCGAAGCATGTCGAGCCCGCGCGCGCCGGCGTGGGCGCCGAGGCAATGCCACAACTGCGGCGGCACGTCGCGGCCCGCGCTACGGCGTTCGTCCGCCAGATCGAGCGCCATGCGCGCGAGTTCGGGCGACAACCGCGCATCGAGGGAGTCGATGCGCGAAAGCGGCGCGTCGATGAAGACGGCCTTGATGACGAGCTGGCGCCACGACGGGTCGTCGAAGTGCGTGGCCGGATAGGGCGAGTCGCAGGCCACCGCTTCGAACACCGTGCGCATGTTGGTGCGGCAGCCTTCCTCGGCGCGCCGGACGAAGCGTTCTCCGCGCGGCAACAGCGGCAGTGCGCGATAGAGCGCGCATGATTCGCCGTGGTCGGCGAAGCGGAAGCAGTATTCGAACAGGGCAGGGAAGCTGTCTTCAACGAGCTCGGCCGAGGAGAGCAGCAAAACGATGCGGATTGTTTCGAGCAGGCTCCAATGCGCGGGATTGCAGTGTGGAAGATCGGCCTTCAGCACACGCATCTCGTCGCTGTCGAGATCGAGTGCGATGCTCGCGCGAACGTGCCGGCTGGCAAATGCAAGCAAGTGGGCAACGCGCTGCGCAGATGCGCCGCGTTTGATCTCGTTCGAGGCCGCCATCGAGAAGTCGTATGCCTCCCGACTCAGGCGCGACTCTAGAAATCGTGAAATAGAGCGGGCGGCATCGAAGTGTATTGGGGAATTCATGCTCGACTCATTGGAAATAGACCAGTTTCGAATTTCCAATGAAGAGTCTAGGGCAATTTCTTTTTGAAGCCATGCTATCAGAACTGGTAGGTATGCGGCCCCAAATTTCAAGAAATTCTTGACGACGTAATCTCATGTAATTGCAAATCGAGCGTGCATCGTATATTTCGCCGGGTCGGCCATTTTTGAAAATAAATTGAACTCGGAAGGCATGTATTCGAAGCGTCTCAAGCGCGGATGTCTTGCGCCACGGAATGGCGGCAGTTGCCATGATTTTCTCCATTTATAAATTCATCTGGAATTTTTTTTGAGAAA
This sequence comes from Burkholderia sp. MSMB1589WGS, assembly GCF_001636105.1. Classification (NCBI taxonomy): domain Bacteria; kingdom Pseudomonadati; phylum Pseudomonadota; class Betaproteobacteria; order Burkholderiales; family Burkholderiaceae; genus Burkholderia; species Burkholderia sp. MSMB1589WGS. The sequence goes on along the minus strand of NZ_LNJT01000007.1, from coordinate 196,953 downwards.
ATAAAAATGAAATATATGCGCGGCGTCAGGCGAAGGGGCTCCGGTCGAATCTAAACTTGAGAATCGGGAAGGATAATCCATGACCCATCACCGCCCATAATGAAAAGCGCCTCCTCCAATGACGAGGCGCAATTCGATATCGACATACCTTCGGGTAGCCGATTGAGCGACGCGCGCCCCTTCGCGCGCCGCACCGCCCCCCATCCCCACTCGGAACCCGTCGCTGGCAATGCGGCCGCCGCGTCGTCACGGATGCAAAAAAGTCTTGCGGCAATTTTGATTGCCATATACTTGCATCGTGCAAGTACCTGATCAGGAGCCGCCCGCATGCCTGCCGCACCGTCCGCCCCTCGCGCGCCGAAGTCGTCCGGATCGCAGAAGCCCGCCGCGCCGCTGCGGCTCGGCAACTGGCTCCCGTATCGGCTGTTCGTCGTCGCCGCGCAGGTCGCACGCCCGCTCGAGGCCTTCTATTCCGAGCGCTTCGGCCTCACGCAGGCCGCATGGCGCATCCTCGCGGTGATCGCCGAGCGCACCGGCGCGAACGCGACCGAGATCGGCCTCGCATGCGCGCTCGATCCGTTCACCGTGAGCCGCGGCATCGGCCAGCTCGTCACGCTCGGCTTCGCACGGCGCACGGCCGCGAAGAACGACCGGCGCTTCGCGTCGGTCACGATCACCGCGAAAGGCCGCGCCGCGTTCGACGAGATCGCGGCGCTCGGCATCGCGATCGAGCGAAATCTGCTCGCGACGTTGTCGGACGACGAAACGCACGTGCTCGACGCCGCGCTGCGCAAGCTCGAGAACGCGAGCGCGCGGATTGAGGCCGGCGACTGGCGCGCGCTCGTCGGGCAACGCGCGCGATGACCGCGCTGCTCTTCGGCCTGACCGCGCTGCTGTGGGGCGGCGGCGCGCTCGCGACCGCGATGCAGGCGGGCGCGACGCCCGTGCTCTGGTCGGTGTCGATGCGCATGGCGCTCGCGGGTGTGCTGCTGCTCGGCTACGGACGGTGGAAGGGCCACGCGCTCGCGATTCCGCGTGAGGATCGCGTATTCGTCGCGCTACAGGGCGCGCTCTTTTTCGCGTTCGCATTCATCACGTTCTACGAAGCGACGCGGCGCATTCCGAGCGGACTCGCCGCGCTCGTGCTGTCGACATCGTCGCTGTTCGCCGCGCTGATCGGCCGCGCGCTGCTCGGCACGCCGCTCACGCGCGCGCTGCTGTGGGGCGCCGCGTGCGGGATCGCGGGCGTGGGCATCATCGTCGGCCCGTCGCTCGGCGCGGTGCGCGCCGATTCCGCATCCGGCTTCGCGTGGGCGCTTGTGGCCGCGGTCGCGACCGCGGCGGGCACCGTCGTCGGCGCACGCAACCAGCGCGCGGGGCTGCCAACCGTCGCGATCCTCGGCTGGGGCGCGCTCGTCGGCTCGGCGACGAGCGCCGCCTGGGCCGCCGCGCAGCACGTGCCGTTCGTCGCCGACTGGTCGGCGCGCTATGTCGGCAGTCTGCTGTATCTCGCGATCGGCGCGTCGTGCGTGACGTTCATGCTGTACTTCGACCTCGTGCGACGCCTCGGCCCCGGCAAGGCCGCCTATACGCTCGCCGCGGTGCCGATCGTCGCGCTCGGGCTGTCCGCGCTGTTCGAAGGGCTGCATCTCGATGCGCGGATCCTCGCCGGCGCGGCGGCCGTGCTCGCCGGCAACGTGCTCGTGCTGCGCGGTTGAGCGGAGCGCGCGACATCCGCCGGCGCCGTGTCAAGCGAGCCGCTGCGTGACCATCACCGTCATCGGCCACATCAGCGCGTAACCGGTGCGCGTCGTGCTCACGCTCAGGAACGCCTCGGCCGCCGCGAGACAATCGTCGTCCGAGTACGCGTCGGTCGCGGAGAAAAGCAGCCTCAGGAAATGGCCGATCGACTTGCGGCTGTCGAATTCCCACGGCACCGTCACGTCGTGGAAACGCGGCTCTGCCCAGCCCGTCAGCGCGCACAGCGTCCTCGCGAAATCCTCGGACAGGAACGCGACCTCGTGTCCCGTCGAGCAGCTCTTCGCGATGAAGCCGTCGAAGTAGCGCGCGAGCGGCGTGCCCGCGAAGATGTCGTAGATCACGAAGCGCGCGCGAGGCCGCGCATGGCGCGCGCTCGCGGCGAATGCGGCGGTCTTGTCGGGCACGTGGTGGATCGCGCCGCGGCTCCAGATCGCGTCGAAATCGCGCGTGTCGAGATCGAGCGCGTCGGCGGCCTGCTGAACGACACGGATGTTCGAATCGGGCATGCCGCGCAGCGCGTCGAGTTGCTCGATCGACGGATCGGTCACGACGAGGCGCCCGGACGGGCCGATCGCGGCCGCGATCGCGCGGCTGAAGTAGCCGCTGCCGCCGCCGATTTCGAGAATCGTCTCGCCCGGCGACGGCCGCAGGAAACGATGCATGCATGCGATGTCCTGCAGCCACGCGTCGGGGTAGAGCGACAGCGCGTCCTTGTAGTGCGTCGCGCGATTGCCCGCGAATTCGATGACGTCCATCATGGGAGATCTCCAGGCTGCCGGGCGTCTCCGGGTCCGCGGCCGCCGTGCGTTCGGGATTGTTTTTCGAATGGGCGTTGGTCGTGCGTGTGCGCTTGCGCGTGGTGCGGGCGGGGCCCGCGCATGCGTGGACGAGGCGAGCTGGTCTCCTCGCGCCGTCCCGGCTGCATTCGTTCGGCTCGTTCGTCACGACGACGTCTGTGTCCGGGCCGTTCTGCGGCGCGCTCCGGCCCGCATCGCCCGGCGCCGGACGTCGTCGTGCGCACGCGCGGCCGTTGCGTCCCGCCTCAGTCGGGCACCGGCACGAGCGCGCCGCGCTGCACGCGGTAAACCGTCACCGCGCCGTTCACGTTGTCGCCCTGCGGATTGAAGCGGATGCTGCCGATCACGCCGTCGTAGCGGGTCTTCGCGAGCGCGCCGAGATAGACGGCCGGATCGGTCGAATTCGCGCGGCGCATCGCGTCGGCGAGCAGCATCACCGCGTCGTAGCCGTACGGTGCGAATACGATCACCTTGCCGTAGCGGGCCTCGAAACGCCGCTCGAACGCCGCGTAGCCCGCCATCCTCGTGCGCGGGTCGCCCGCCTGCGTGCAGAACTGGCCTTCGTTCGCGCCCGACGACAGCGCCGTCCACTGCCCGGTGCACACGCCGTCGCCGCCGACGAACGCCGCGTCGATCCCGAGCGCCTTCATCTGCCGCACCATCGGCCCCGCCTGCGCATCGGCGCCGCCGTAGACGATCACGGCCGCATGCTCGCCTTTCACGCGCGTGAGAATCGACGCGAAATTGACCGCGGTGTCCGTCGTGTAGTCGCGCGTGATTCGCGTGACGCCGTTCGCGCGCAGCGTCTTCTCCGCCTGATCGATGAGGCCCTGGCCATACGCGCCGCGATCGTCGATCAGCGCGATCGGCCCGCCTTTCGCGAGCTTGGCGGCGAGCGCGGCGAGCGACGCGCCTTGCTGGCTGTCGGTCGCCATCAGCCGGAACGCCGTCTTGTAGCCTTGCTGCGTATACGCGGGATTGGTCGCGGCGGGCGCGATCTGCGCAATGCCGGCCGCCGCGTAGACCTTCGCCGCGACGATCGTCGGCCCCGAGTTCAGATCGCCGACGACGCCCGCGACGCGCGCGTCGACGAGGCGCTGCGCGACCTGCACGGCCTGCCGCGGATCGCCCTGATCGTCTTCGACGACGAGCTCGAACTTCACGGGCTTGCCGCCGATCGCCGGCGGCGCGCGGTTCAGATCGTCGACGGCGAGCTGCGCGCCGTTCTGCACATCCTTGCCCAGATGGGCGACGGGCCCCGTCAGCGGCATCGCGACGCCGATCCGGACGACCGATTGCGCATGCGCGTCGAACACGACGGCAGCCAGCAGCGACAGACACCCTATGCGAACGTTCATGTCGACCCTCGCTCGAAAAAAACGTCACGGTTTTCGATCCGCCGGGCGGCCGCGAAAAGATCCGTCGATTCGGATGCCAAATCGTTTTACGCATGAATCGACGGCAGCGGGCACGCCCGGCCGGAAGCTCGCCGCGCTCTCAGGTTCTCGTTATGTTCCGCGCGCGGTGCGGCGACGCCGCGCGCGAAGCCAGGCCCCCGGAATGGGCGGCAAAGCCGGCGCTCAAGGCTCGTCGAGCAGACGCCGCCAGCCGACGATCGCGATGCGCTCGCTCTCGCGCCCGATCTTCAGCAGCGCGGCGTCGAGCATCGCGCGCTCGCCGGGCGTCAGCACGTCCAGCATCCGTTGCTCCGCCGCGAGGCCCACGGCGGCGATCTCGTCGAATGCATCGCGGCCGGCGGGCGTCGCCACGACGCACGCGTAGCGACGGTCGTTGCGCGCCGCGTCGCGCCGGGCGAAGCCGACCGCGACGAGCTGCGCGATCCCTCGGCTGACGGACACCGAATCCATGCCGAGCGCCGCGCCGATCTGCCGCGCGTTCGCGCCGGGCCGATCGACGATCGTCGCGAGAATCCGCCATGCTTGCTGGCTGATCCCGTAGCGCGGCCCATAGAATTCGGCGAGCAGGCGCGCGACGTGCTGCGCGGGCAGGAACAACTGATACGGAAGCCATTCGTCGAGCCGCAGCGCCGCCCCCGACTGTTTGCCGATTGGTTGCATTTTGAAAATATTCGAGCCAAAAAAAACGGCGGATGCCGGTCCCGTATTCGAGTCGCCGCCGTTGCTGTTACCGCTTTATTGCGTGCGTCGCGTCCTCTCGTACCGCGTGCGCATGCAAGGAGCGGACCAGGGCCGGCGCGATCGTTGGCCGACGCGGCTTCCCGGGCGAATGGCCGCGAAATGGCCACGCAATGCCCTGAAACGGCGTCGCGCTTTATGCACCACTCGGGGAATGATCCGCACCAAGGTGCATCCGGCATGTCGTGAATGGAGGCATGCGACGCGCGAGCGCGCGGCGGCCGGACATCGGGATTTCGGCGGAAAAATCGACGGGCAAGGAACGCCCGGACGGGACGCGCGCGGCTCCGCATGCGCGATGCAACGAAGCCGCGACGAAGCCGCGATAAGAGGTGAGACGAAGCGGAACGAAGCGCTTACGGTCGCGCCGGAACGTTCAACCCGCGCGCCACCGCCGGCCGCGCGACGAATGCGCCGAGCACGCGCGCGACGTTCGGATAGCGGTCGAATTCGACGAGCTCGCGCGCTTCATAGAATCCGATCAGGTTGCGCACCCACGGGAAAGTCGCGATATCGGCGATCGTATAGGCGTCGCCCATGATCCACCGGCGATCCGCGAGGCGGCCGTCGAGCACGCCGAGCAGGCGCTTCGCCTCGCCGACGTAGCGGTCGCGCGGCCGCTTGTCCTCGTACTCGCGGCCCGCGAACTTGTGGAAGAAGCCGAGCTGGCCGAACATCGGCCCGATGCCGCCCATCTGGAACATCAGCCACTGGATCGTCTCGTAGCGGCGCGCGGGATCGGCCGGAATGAACTGGCCCGTCTTGTCGGCGAGGTACAGCAGGATCGCGCCCGATTCGAACAGCGCGAGCGGCTTGCCGCCCGGGCCGTGCGGATCGATGATCGCCGGGATCTTGTTGTTCGGGTTCAGCGACAGGAACTCGGGCGACATCTGGTCGTTCGTGTCGAAGCGCACGACGTGCGCCTCGTACGGCAGCCCCGTTTCCTCGAGCAGGATCGACACCTTGACGCCGTTCGGCGTCGGCAGCGAATAGAGCTGGATGCGGTCCGGATGCTGTGCGGGCCATTTCTTCGTGATCGGGAACTCGGAAAGATCGGACATGGATGGACTCGGTCGATGAATCGATGATGAACGCGCGACGCGCCCCCGGGCAAGCCGGGGCGGGCGGCGCGGTCCGCACAATGTAGCCGATCCCGCGCATTGTTGCTGGCGGCGGCGCGAGATGACGAAATCGTGACATCGCGCGAACGCTTTCGTCAGGCGTGGCGAACCTGGTCGCGCCAGCGCGCATGCAAAGTGCGCAGCGCAATGGCGCCGCAATGGAGCCTGCCAGCCGTCAGCGCCGCCCGTCGGCCGCCGCGTGCTCGCGCAGCACCGCGATGAACGCGCGCAGCTTCGGTGGCACGTGCTTGCGGTTCGCGTAGTAGAGCCACATCGGCGGCAGCGTCCGGCATGCGCCCGGCAGCACCTCGCGCAGCGTGCCGCGGCGCAGGTCGCCCGCGATCCGCTCGCGCATGAACACGAACGCGATGCCCGCGCCCGCGCGCGCGGCGTCGATCACCGCGCCCGTATCCGTGCTGACGAAGCGGCCGGCGACGTCGAGATCGACGTCGCGGCGGCCGTCGCGCAGCGGCCATTTGTGCAGGCGGCCGCTCTTCGGGAAGCGAAAGCGGATGCACATGTGCCGCGCGAGGTCGGCGACCTTCGCCGGCGTGCCGTGTTGCGCGAGATAGCCGGGCGTCGCGACGAGCGCGCACGTGAGCGCGGGCGCGATCCTCACGCCGACCATCCCGGGCTGCAGCCGGTCGGCGAGGCGTATCCCGGCGTCGAGCCGCTCCTTGACGATATCGACGAGATGATCCTCGTAGCGGATCTCGACGCTCACCTTCGGATAGCGGCGGAAGAATTCGGCGAGCACGTCGGCCGTCACGACCGATTTCGCGAGGTGCAGCGCGCTGATCCGCAACAGGCCCTCGGGTTCGTCGCGCGCGTCGTTCAGCGCGTCGCGCGCCTCGACGACCTGCCGGTACGGCTGCGCGGTCGCGTCGCAATAGCGCTGGCCGGCCTCCGTCAGGCTCACGCCGCGCGTGCTGCGGCTGAAGAGTTTCACTTTCAGCTCGCTTTCGAGCTGCCCGATCGCGAGGCTCACAGCAGCGGGCGTGAGGCCGAGCGCCGCCGCCGCGCGCGTGAAATTGCCGTGCGTGACGACGCTCATGAAAACGTGGAGGCCGCCGAGCGGATCGCGTCGCAGAGTCATTAGAAAAACTTGATACGTTTGTGAGCGGAATACCAATTCTCTCAGATACCGCCGATCTCTACACTGGCTCGCAGTCGAACCGCACAAGGAGCCGCCGATGTCCGCCGAACTCACGCTTCAACACGCGCAGCGCATCGTCGAAGCTGGCGTCGCCCGCGCCGCGCGCCGGAACGGGGCGGGCGTCGCCGTCGCGATCGCCGTCGTCGATGCGGGCGCGCATCTCGTCGCGTTCGCGCGGATGGACGGCGCGTTCATCGGCGCGATCGACCTCGCGACGCGCAAGGCCGGCACGGCTGCGCGCTTCCGGACGCCGAGCGCGTCGCTCGGCGCGCTGTCGGCCGCCGACGGGCCGATCCGCACGATCGAACACAGCAACGGCGGGCTCGTCACGTTCGGCGGCGGCCTGCCGCTCGTCGGCGCGCACGGGCGTTGCGCCGGCGCGGTCGGCGTGTCGGGCGGCGCGGTCGACGACGATGTCGCGATCGCGCAGGCGTGCGTCGACGCTTTCGCCACTCTTCTGGACACAGCACAAGGAGCAAGGACATGACTGACAAACGCATTCTGGTGACGGGCGCAGGCTCGGGATTCGGCCGAGAGGTCGCGCTGCGGCTCGCCGCGAGGGGCCATCACGTGATCGCGGGCGTGCAGATCGTCCCGCAGATCACCGAGCTGAACGCCGAGGCCGCGCGGCGCGGCGTCGCGCTCGACGCCGTGAAGCTCGACGTGACGTCCGCGCGCGACCGCGCGCAGGCCGAGCGCTGGGAGATCGACGTGCTGCTGAACAACGCGGGCGCGGGCGAGGCGGGCGCGCTCGTCGATCTGCCACTCGACATCGTTCGCGAGCTGTTCGAGATCAACGTGTTCGGCCCGCTCGCGCTGACGCAGCAGGTCGCGCACGGGATGATCGCGCGCGGGCGCGGCAGGATCGTGTTCGTGTCGTCGATCGCGGGGCTCGTCACCGGCGCGTATACGGGGGCGTATTGCGCGTCGAAGCACGCGGTCGAAGCGATTGCCGAGGCGATGCACGCGGAGCTCGACGCGCACGGCATCCAGATCGCCGTCGTCAATCCGGGGCCGTACAGCACGGGCTTCAACGACCGGATGATGGAGACGCCGCGCCGCTGGCTCGACCCGGCGCGCGCCGCGGCGACGCCCGAGAGGCTGACGTTCCCGTTCGAGCAATACGATCCGCTGGAGATGATCGAGAAGATGGTCGACGTGACCGAGGGCGACGGCGGGCTGTTCCGCAACCTGCTGCCCGCCGCCGTCGAGCAGTTCGTGCGCGACGAGCAGGCGCGGGCGTGGACGCGCCGCCAGAACGAGCGGCGCGGCGCGTGAGCGCACGACGCCGTGTGCATCGCGACTGCGGCGGCTGCGGCGACGATCATCGCGCCGCCAACGCGGTTCGGCGGCTCACGGCTGCGCAGCGGACAGCCCGCCGCGGCCGCCGTTCCATGTCACCGCGCGGTTACTGCGGCTTCCGGTAGCGAATCCCGTCGACCTTCGTGCTGACCCGCGTGCCGGCGCGGCCCTCGGCGATCGCGACGATGTCGGCGAGCGAGCCGATCACCGCATCGTGCCCGGTTTGCCGCGCGAACTCGATCGCCGCCTGCACCTTCGGCCCCATCGAGCCGGCCGCGAAGCCGAGCCGCTCGAGTTCGTCCGGATGCGCGGCTTCGATCAGCGCTTGGGTCGGCTTGCCCCAGTCGATGTACGCGCCGTCGACGTCGGTCGCGATCACGAGCAGGTCCGCATGCAATTCGCGCGCGAGCAGCGACGCGCACAGATCCTTGTCGATCACCGCCTCGACGCCCGATAGCTTGCCGCTTGCATCGTAGCGCGTCGGAATGCCGCCGCCGCCCGCGCAGATCACGATCGTGCCCTTCTCGAGCAGCCACTTGACCGGCCGGATCTCGAAAATGCGCCGCGGCCGCGGGCTCGGCACGACGCGGCGGAACTTGTCGCCGTCGGGCGCGATGTGCCAGCCTTTTTCCCGCGCGAGCCGCTCGGCCTCGCCGCGCGAGTAGACGGGGCCGATCGGCTTCGTCGGATGCTCGAACGCGGGATCGGCCGGATCGACCTCGACTTGCGTGAGCAGCGTCGCGAACGGCGCGTCGGGCGGCAGCAGGTTGCCCATTTCCTGCTCGATCAGATAGCCGATCATCCCTTCCGTCTGCGCGCCGAGCACGTCGAGCGGGTAGGGCGCGACTTCGGCGTATGCCGCGCCCTGCAACGCGAGCAGGCCGACCTGCGGCCCGTTGCCGTGCGCGATCACGAGCTCGTTGCCGGGCGCGATCTGCGCGATCTGCGCGACCGCGATCTTCACGTTCTCGCGCTGCTGGGCTTCGGTCATCGGCTGATTGCGCTGCAAGAGCGCATTGCCGCCCAATGCGATGACGATACGCATCATGTTTCTCCTTGTTGTGCCAACGGTGCGGACGGCGCGGCCTCGCGCGCCATCCGGTTCGATTGCGCGCCGGGCCGTCAGATGCTGCCGAGCGTCGACACGAGGACCGCCTTGATCGTGTGCATGCGGTTTTCCGCCTGCTCGAACGCGATGCAGCGCGGCGACTCGAACACTTCGTCGGTGACTTCGATGCCGTCCTTCAGGTGCGGATAGCGCTCGGCGATCTGCTTGCCGACCTTCGTTTCGCAGTTGTGGAACGAAGGCAGGCAGTGCATGAAGCGCGTGCGCGGATTGCCCGTCGATTCGATCAGCTTGCGGTTCACCTGATACGGCAGCAGCGCGTTGATCCGCTCGTCCCACGCCTCGACGGGCTCGCCCATCGACACCCACACGTCGGTGTGAATGAAATCGACGCCCTTGACCGCTTCGTATGGATCTTCGGTCAACGTGAGCCGCGCGCCGCTTTCAGCCGCGAACGCCTCGCACTGCGCGATGAAACCGGCGGCAGGCCAGAGCGACTTCGGCGCGCCGATGCGCACGTCCATTCCGAGCTTCGCGCCGATCAGAAGCAGCGAATTGCCCATGTTGTTGCGCGCATCGCCGAGATACGCGTAGCTGATGTCGTGCAGCGGCTTGTCGCTGTGCTCGCGCATCGTCATCACGTCGGCGAGCATCTGCGTCGGGTGGTATTCGTCGGTGAGCCCGTTGAAGACGGGCACGCCCGCGTGATGCGCGAGCTCCTCGACGATCTCCTGGCTGAAGCCGCGGTACTCGATCGCGTCGTACATCCGGCCCAGCACGCGCGCCGTGTCCTTCATGCTTTCCTTGTGGCCGATCTGCGACGACGAAGGATCGATGTACGTGACGTTCGCGCCCTGGTCATACGCGGCGACCTCGAACGCGCAGCGCGTGCGGGTGGACGTCTTTTCGAAGATGAGCGCGATGTTCTTGCGCAGCAGGCGCGGCTGCTCGGTGCCGCTGTACTTCGCGCGCTTCAGGTCGCGCGCGAGGTCGAGCAGATAGCGCAGCTCGCGTGCGCTGTGATGGATCAGGCTCAGCAGATTGCGATTGTGCAGGTTGAAGCTCATCTCGTTTCTCCGTAGGTTGGTCGGGGCGGGCGGCGCATGCGCGCGCGCCGCGACGCTTGCGTCAGTAGTCGACGGGGTCGCGCAGGACCGGGCAGGTCATGCAGTGGCCGCCGCCTCGGCCGCGGCCGAGCTCGCTCGATCCGATCGTGATCACCTCGACGCCCGCCTTGCGCAGCAGCGTGTTCGTGTACGTGTTGCGGTCGTAGCCGACGACGACGCCCGGCTCGATGCAGACCATGTTGTTGCCGTCGTCCCATTGCTCGCGCTCGGCGGCGAAATCGTTGCCGCCCGTCTCGACGACGCGCAGCGACTTCAGGCCGAGCGCCTGCGCGACGACGTCGATGAACGGCTTGTCCTCGCGCTCGATGTCGATGCCGTAATGCGCGTCGCTGCCGGGGCGCAGCGAGAACGGCACGATCCGGTTCACGACTTCGGGGAAGATCGTCACGAGATCGCGGTCGCAGAAGCTGAACACGGTGTCGAGGTGCATCGACGCGCGCGAGTTCGGCAGCCCGGCGACGATCACGCGCTCGGCCGCGCCCTTGGCGAACAGCGACTGCGCGAGCTGGCCGACCGCCTGGCGCGACGTGCGCTCGCCCATCCCGACGAGCACGACGCCGCGGCCGATCGGCATCACGTCGCCGCCTTCGAGCGTCGCCATGCCGTGATCCCGATCGGGGTCGCCGTACCAGACGTCGAACTTCGCATCGGCGAACGCCGGATGGAATTTGTAGACCGCGGCGACGAGGAGCGTCTCCTGCCGGCGCGCGGGCCAGTGCATCGGATTGAGCGTGACGCCGCCATAGATCCAGCACGACGTGTCGCGCGTGAACATCATGTTCGGCAGCGGCGGCAGCACGAACGACGACTTGCCGAGATAGTCGCGGAACAGCGTGAGCACCTTCGAGCGCTCGGCGCCCGGAATGTCGCTCGCCGCGACGCCGCCGATCAGGAACTCGGCGAGCGCGCGTGGCTCGAGGCTCTCGAGCCACGCGCGCACTTCGTCGACGAGGCCGATGCCGACGTTGTCCGGCGTGATCTTGCGATCGAGAATCCACTTGAGCGCGACCGGGTTCTGCACGGTCTCGGTCAGCAGGTTGTGCATCTCGAGCACCTCGGTGCCGCGCTCGCGCATCTTCGACATGAAATCGAAGTGGTCGCGCTTCGCCTGGTTCACCCACATCACGTCGTCAAACAGCAGCTCGTCGCAGTTGCTCGGCGTGAGGCGCTGGTGCGCGAGGCCCGGCGAGCAGACGAGCACCTTGCGCAGCTTGCCGACTTCGGAATGGACACCGACTTGAGGAGTGGCTTGGGACATGTTGATTACCTCTTCGATCAAAGTGTGATGAGCCCGCGGTGGAGCGCGTAGGCCGCGGCGAGTGCGGCGGCAGCCGCCGCCGCGAAGATCAGCTTTTCGGCGGCGGTGAAAACCGGCTTGCCGAGCTCGCGCTTCGCCTTCGCGAAGAAGAGCGCGCCCGGCGCATAGAGAAGGGCGGACAGCAGCAGGTACTTGACGCCGCCCGCGTACAGCAGCCACACCGCGTAGAGCACGGCGAGCGCGGCGACGAAAAGGTCCTTGCGGCGCGCGCGCGCGTCGCCCTCGTAGGTCTCGCCGCGCACGGCGATGAGGAGCGCGTAGGCGGCCGACCAGAAGTACGGGATCAGGATCATCGACGTCGCGAGATAGATCAGCGACAGATAGGTGCTCTGCGAAAACAGCGTGATCAGCAGGAACACCTGGACCATCGCGTTCGTGAGCCAGAGCGCGTTCGCCGGCACGTGATTCGCGTTCTCCTTGCGCAGGAACGCGGGCATCGTGTGGTCCTTCGCGGCAGAAAACATGATTTCCGCGCAGAGCAGCACCCACGACAGCAGCGCGCCGGCGAGCGACACGACGAGGCCAACGCTGATGAGCACCGCGCCCCAGTGGCCGACGACGTGCTCGAGCACGGCCGCCATCGACGGGTTCTGCAGCTTCGCGAGCTGCGGCTGCGTCATGAGGCCGAGCGACAGCACGTTCACGAGCACGAGCACGAGCAGCACGCCGACGAAGCCGATCACGGTCGCGCGGCCGACGTCGCTGCGCTTTTCGGCGCGCGCCGAGAAGATGCTCGCACCCTCGATGCCGATGAACACCCAGACGGTCACGAGCATCATGTTGCGGACCTGGTTCATCACCGAGCCGAGCGACGGATTCGCGCGGCCCCAGATATCGGTGCGGAACACGTCGAGCTTGAACGCGAAGAAGCAGATCAGGATGAAGACGGCGAGCGGGACGATCTTCGCGACGGTCGTGACGAGATTGACGAACGCCGCCTGCCGGATTCCGCGCAGCACGAGGAAGTGCACGGCCCATAGCAGCACCGATGCGCCCGCGATCGCGGCGGGCGTGTTGCCTTCGCCGAACACCGGGAAGAAATAGCCGAGCGTCGAGAACAGCAGCACGAAGTAGCCGACGTTGCCGAGCCATGCGCTGATCCAGTAGCCCCACGCGGACGAGAAGCCCATGTAGTCGCCGAAGCCTGCCTGCGCATACGCGTAGACGCCGCCGTCGAGCTGCGGCTTGCGGTTCGCGAGCGTCTGGAACACGAACGCGAGCGTGAGCATGCCGACCGCGGTGATCGCCCAGCCGATCAGGATCGCGCCCGCTTCGGCGGTGGCCGCCATGTTCTGCGGCAGCGAGAAAATGCCGCCGCCGATCATCGATCCGACCACGAGCGCGGTGAGCGCGCCGAGCCGCAGCCTGTTCGTCACGGATTGCGCCGCGACGTCTCGTTCTTGTGTCACTTCAGCCATGATGTTTCCTCGCAATCGCGTTCGCGCAAAAACGCGGCGCGCACGCGGCCATCGCGCGTCCGCCGGGGGCGGGGGAGCACGGCGGTTGCCGCTTGCGCGCGGTCCGGCGGAACGCGCGTCGTTTGAATTGGGTCGATGCGTGCCCGTTCGGGCGTTATCGGCGGAGCGTCGTCATGGGCGTGCTCCTTGCCGCTTGTGTCCGGGCTTCGCGTTGACGCCGCACCTCGGCTGCGTCGCTGCGGTCCCAGAATGAAAAGAGCCAGACGCCGATCCGGCGCCGCTTCCAGTACATGCCGTGCAGCCGGCGGCGGATTTCCGCGAGCGCGCTCCAACTGGCGCCGTCGATGTCGATCAGCGCGCCCGGCCTCGGGCCCGACTCTCCGATGAATTGAATATCGGTAAATGTCTTCCCGGTGTATTTGAATAGAAAAGCCTGCAGCTCTTCTCGCGTGACCCCCGGTTGAATATTTTCAATGCAGATTCTCATCGTGCTTTCCTGCTTTTCCGTTCGACCTTGCTCACGAGCGCTTTTGGCGCCGCATTTCCGCACGCGACCGAATCAGGCCTTGAATCCCGCTTCTCGTGTGCAAAACGAGCCGATCGAACGCGTTCCAAATCCGTCAAATTCGGCATTTGAATTCGCTTTCGTCGATTCAATTCTTCCCGATGGCTTACTGATTGGAAACAATTTAAACGGCACTTCATGTCATGGATCAAAAAACGCCGGAAGGCGGCCGGAAGGCGGTCGGAGCATGTGCAAACGGTGCTAGGATCGGTGTGCATGTCGCTGTCGTACACGCACGCGGCGAGCACGTTTCAACGGCACGGATCGGCATTCGTCGGACAGGTAGGTGCCTGTCGCGATGACCTCGTTCGATACGATTCCATCTTGCTGAAATCGCTGCAGGCCGCGCGTGCCGAAGCCGACACGGGCGGGCTGCGCTGCGATGCGACAAAAGCGACGCCGGGCGACACTCGCGGCGCGTGCGGCCGGGCTACGCGCCGCCTTCGCGCCGCGCCGCGCCCGCCGGCGCGAGCCATCGGCCGAGCGCGCCGAGCGCGTCGTAGATCAGCACCGCGAGCAGCGCGACGACGAGGCCGCCTTGCAGCACAAACGCGGTGTTCGCCGTCTGCAGCCCCGCGATGATTACGTCGCCGAGTCCCTTCGCTGCGACGGTCGAGCCGATCGTCGCCGTGCCGAGATTGATGACGACCGCAAGCCGGATGCCGTTCAGGATCACCGGAAACGCAAGCGGCAGCTCGATCCACGCGAGCCGCTGCAGCCCGCTCATCCCCATCCCGCGCGCGGCGTCCACGGCGTCGGCGGGCACGTCCTGCAGCCCCGCGATCGTGCTTTCGAAGATCGGCAGCAGTCCGTACAGGATCAGCGCGATCAGCACGGGCTTCACGCCGAAGCCGATCGCCGGCACCGCGAGCGCGAGCACCGCGACGGGCGGAAAGGTCTGCCCGATGTGCACGACGCTGCGCGCCACGGGCAGGAACTCCGCGCCCGCGCGCCGCGTGACGAAGATCCCCGCCGCGAGCGCGACGATCGCGCCCGCCGCGCTCGCCGCCGCGACGATCGCGAGATGCGACAGCGTCAGGTCGAGGAGGCTCGCGCGCCGGTAGATCGCGGGCGCGCCGTTGTCGGCGAACGGCGCGAAAAGGGGCTCGAGCCAGCCGGGCCGCGCGAGCATCACGGCGAGCGCCGCCAGCGCGGCGATGCGCGCAAGCGTGACGCCCGCGCGCCGGCTCGCTGCGCCAAGCGCGCCCGGCGCGCCCGTATTGCGCGCGGCGCTCGCGGCTTTCATCGCGCGCCTCATTCCGGCCGCTTCGCCTGCGCGACGATCGCATCGAGCGTGATGCGCGTCGTCACCGCGCCGTCGGCGCTCGATACGGGCAGCATGCTCACGCCGCGCCACAGCAGCTCGGAGATCGCGTCGCGCAGCGTGAGCGCGCCCGGGATCGGCTCGCCGGGCGCGGCGCCCGGCTCGGCGAGCGCGGCGACGCGCGTGAGCGCGAGCAGGCGCAGCGGCCGGTCGAGGCCCGCGACGAGCCGCTCGACGACGCCCGGCTGCGGCCGGCCGAGAATCTCGGCGGGCGGGCCCGCCTGCAGGATGCGCCCCGCGTCCATCACCGCGATCTGGTCGCCGAGCCGCAGCGCCTCGTCGATATCGTGCGTGACGATCACGATCGTGATCTTGAGCCTGCGCTGCAGCGCGACGAGATCGTCCTGCGCCTTGCCGCGGATGATCGGGTCGAGCGCGCCGAACGGCTCGTCCATCAGCAGGATCGCGGGCTCGGCCGCGAGCGCGCGCGCGACGCCGACGCGCTGCTGCTGGCCACCCGACAACTGGTGCGGCAGCTTGCGCGCGTATGTGCCGTAGTCGAGCTCGAACAGCTCGAGCAGCTCGCGCACGCGCGCGTCGATGCGCGTCGCGCGCCAGCCGAGCAGGCGCGGCACGGTCGCGATGTTGCGCGCGACCGTCCAGTGCGGAAAGAGGCCGTGCCCCTGGATCACGTAGCCGATCCCGCGCCGCAGCGTCTCGGCGGGCACGCTCGCGGTGTCGACGCCGTCGACGCGAATCGTCCCGCTCGTCGGCGCGATCAGCCGGTTGATCATCCGCAGCAGCGTCGACTTGCCGCTGCCCGACGCGCCGACGAGCGCCGTCACCGTGCCGCGCGCGACGGCGAGCGACACGTCGTCGACCGCGGCGAGATCGCCGAACAGCCGGCTCACGCGTTCGATCTCGATCATCGGCGCGCTCCTTTCGCGAGGTCGGTCGCGGCCTCGAACAGCACGGCGGTGACGAGCGCGAGCGCGATCGTCGGCAGCGCGCCGAGCAGCACGAGATCGGTGGCGGACTGGCCGATCCCCTGGAAGATGAACGTGCCGAAGCCGCCGCCGCCGATCAGCGCGGCGACGGCCGCCAGGCCGATGTTCTGCACGAGCACGATGCGCACGCCGGAGAGCACGACGGGCAGCGCGAGCGGCAGCTCGATCGCGACGAGCCGCTCGCGGCCCGTCATCCCCATCGCGAGCGCCGCCTCGACGACAGTGGCCGGCACCTGCGCGAAGCCGACGACGACGCTCGACACGATCGGCAGCAGCGCATACAGGAAGAGGGCGATCAGCGCGGGCGCGACGCCGATGCCGCTCACGCCGAGGCGGGCGGCGAGCGGCACGCGCGCAGCGAGAATCGCGAGCGGCGCCATCAGCAGGCCGTACAGCGCGATGCTCGGAATCGTCTGCACGACGTTCAAGAGCGGCAGCAGCGCGCCGCGCAGCGCGGCGAATCGCGTGCAGCCGATGCCGAGCGGCACGCCGAGCGCGACGGCCGCCGCCACCGAGCCGGCGACGAGCGCGAGGTGGCGGATCGCCTCGCTGCGGAACGTGTCGGCGCGCACCGCGTATTCCTGCATCACCGACAGCCCGTCCCAGAAGCCGCCGTGGATGAACGCGGCGAGCGCCCCGAGCGCCGCGGCGAGCGCGACGAGGCGCATCGCCGGGGTGGGCGCGATCCGGGCGAGCGCGTCGGCGATCAGCACCGCGAACGCGAACAGCAGCAGCCAGGCGCCCGCCGCGGGCGACACGCGCGCGAGCGGCGTGTCCGGCGTGACGAGATGCGCGGGCGCCGCGCCGAGCGCCACGCACAGCACGAGCACCAGCACGACGCCGACGGCGGCGCGCGCGGCCGCGCGGCTGCGCGCGAGCGCGAAGAGCGCGCCTGCCGCCCACAGCGCGTCGAGCGCGTAAGCGTGGAGCGCCGGAAACACCGCGCCGAGCGAGAGTTCCGAGCCCGCCGCGATCCGGTTCGCGCGCAGCGTGACGAAAGGCTGGACGAACGCCGCGTACGCGACGAGCGCGGCGATCAGCGCGCCGACCTTGTCGACGCGCGCGGCCCATCCGGGAATCGCGCGCGGACGCGGCGCGGGAGCGGGGGCGCCGGCCCCGCCCGCCGTGCGCGCCGTCATTTGACGAAGCCCTTCGCTTTCAGATAGCTCGCCGCGACGCTCGCGGCCGGCTCGCCGTTGATCTGGATCCGCGCGTTGAGCGTCTGCAGCGTCTTCAGATCGAGGCTCGCGAACACGGGCTTCAGATAATCGGCGATCTGCGGATGCGCGTTGAGCACCGCCTCGCGGATGATCGGCGCGGGCGCGTAGACGGGCTGCACGTGCTTGTCGTCGTCGAGCACCGCGAGCCCCGTGGCCGCGATGCCGCCGTCGGTGCCGTAGACCATCGCGGCGTTCACGCCGTCCGTCTGCTGCGCGGCGGCCTTGATCGTCGCGGCGGTGTCGCCGCCCGACAGCACGAGCATCTGCTCCGGCTTCAGCTTGAAGCCATACGCCTTCTCGAACGACGGCAGCGCGGACGCGCTGTTGACGAACTCGGCCGACGCGGCGAGCTTCACCTTGCCGCCCGCGCCGACCCACTTGCCGAAATCGCTGAACGTCTTCAGATGCTGCGTTTGCGCGATCGAATTGAGCACCGCGACGCCCCACGTGTTGTTCGCGGGCGCGGGCGCGAGCCAGACGATCCGGTTCGCCGCGTAATCGAGCTGCTTCGCGAGCGCGTAGCCTTGCGCGGCGTTCTTCCACGCGGGATCGTCGGCCTTGTTGAAGAAGAATGCGGCGTTGCCCGTGTATTCCGGATAGATGTCGATTTGGCCCGTCGTCAGCGCCCGGCGGACGATCGGCGTCGCGCCGAGCCCGATCTTGTCGACGACGGCGATGCCGTGCGCCTTCAGCACCTGCGCGATCACGTTGCCGAGCAGGTTGCCTTCGGTGTCGATCTTCGACGCGACGGTGACCGCGCCGGCGGCGCGCGCGCCGGGCGCGGCGGCGCAGAGGGAAACGGCGAGCGCGGCGGCGGCGGCGGCCGCGCGCACGGAACGGCTGAAACGGGGGACTCTCATCGGGGCTGGCACTCCTGTCGGACAGCGGATGAACGGATGCGACGGCGTGCGCCGGCCCGGGCGGCGGGACTCGGCCGTGGGCGAAGCGGGGGGCCGATCGCAGGCGGCAGGGGTTCAAGGTACTTGAGCGGGCGCGCTTTGGCAAACAAGGGCGCGTTCACGCGCGGGCCGGATCATCGCGAACCATCGTTTTGGACTGCGCATTTCCGTATCGCGGCGATACAATGCGACGGACGGCGCCGCGCGTGGAACGGATATTGCGCCGCCCGTCGCCTCGAATCGTCTTGAGCCGCTTTCCCGCCGATTGCCGTCTACGTCAAGGAGCGTCCATCGTGAGCAGCGATCCCAACACGGCGCCTCCGTCCGCGCCGCAAAACATCTACGACGACGCATCGTTCTTCGAAGGCTACCAAACGCTTCGACAGGGCGACACCGGCCTGAACGGCGCACTCGAATTTCCCGCGATGAAACGTCTGCTGCCGAACCTGGCGGGCCTGCACGTGCTCGACCTCGGCTGCGGCTTCGGCGATTTCGCCCGCTATGCGCGCGCGCGCGGCGCGGCGACGGTGACGGCCGTCGACGTGTCGTCGCGGATGCTCGACGAGGCGCGCGCGCGCACCGACGACGGCGCGATCACCTATCTGCAGCGGTCGATCGAGACCTATCACGCGGCGACGCGCGCGTTCGATCTCGTCGTGTCGTCGCTCGCGCTGCACTACGTCGAAGATTACCCGGGCGTCGTCGCGCGGATCTACGACGCGCTGCGCTCGAACGGCCGCTTCGTGTTCTCGGTCGAGCATCCGATCTGCACCGCGTATCCGCACGGCTGGGTGCGCGACGAAGACGGCCACAAGCAGCACTGGCCCGTCGACCGCTACCGGCAGGAAGGGCGGCGCGACACGCGCTGGTTCGTCGACGGCGTCGTCAAATACCACCGGACGGTCGAGACCTACGTGAACACGCTGCTGAAGGCGGGCTTCACGCTCACGCACCTCGGCGAGCCGGCGCCGATTCCCGACGCGCTCGCGGTGCGGCCGGACCTCGAGGCGGAGTGCCGGCGCCCGCCGATGCTGTTCCTCGCGGCGATCCGGGCGGGGAGCTGAGCGGCGGCCGCGCGCGCCGGCGCATTGGCCCGCCGACGGCGGCCGATCGGCCGTGGCCGGCGTCACGTTCTTCGCGCATACGATCCGCCTCCATCCCATCAATCCCATCCATGCCTCCGACCGAATCCGAATCTTCGTCCGCCCGCGCGCCGGCGCTCTTCGAAATCGACGACCTGTGCGCGATCGCGCTCGGCGCCGACGATATTCCCGCGATCCAGGCGTTCTTCGAGCGCAACCCCGAGTATTTCGTCGACACGACGGGCAAGCCGCCCGCACCGGACGAAGCGGCCGTCGAGTACGCGGGCATGCCGCCTGCCGACCGGGGTTGCACGGCCAAATGGACGATCGGCTTTCGGCCTTCCGCGCCGGCCGGCTGCAATGCGCCGACGCCTTCGTCGTCCGTTTCGTCCGGCGCGCACGCGCCGCTCGCCGCGTTCGCGACGCTTTTCGCCGACATGTTCGCGCCGGGCATCTGGCACGTCGATCTGTTCATCGTCGAGACCGTGCGGCACGGGCAGGGTGTCGCGCGATGCATTTATGCGGCGCTCGAGGCGTGGATGCGGGCGCGAGGGGCGCGCTGGCTGAGGCTCGGCGTGGTCAGCGGCGCGCCGCGCGCGGAGCGCTTCTGGGCGCGCGCAGGCTACGCCGACGTGCGCACCGTCGAGAACGTTCCGATGAAAGACGCGGTGCGCACGGTGCGCGTAATGGTCAAGCCGCTCGACGGCGGCGACGTGCGCGCGTATCTCGATCTCGTCGCGCGCGATCGCCCGACGCGGCCTGATCCGGACTGATGCGGACTGATGCGGACTGCGCCGAGATCGTCGGCCGAATCGACGTGACCGGCGGGCTTCCGCGCGCGCCGTCTCATTCCCGCGATCGGCGCGCCGGCCCTGCAAGCCCTTCGCCGGCGCCGGCCGGCAGTGCGGCGAACATCGGCAGCGACGCGAGCACGACGAGCGCGATCGCCACGAACGCGCACGCGAAATCCGCCTGGCTCGCCCGGCCGCGCCCGCCGATCAGCATCGCCAGATGCAGCGCGCCCGCCGCGACGGCGACGCCCGCCGCCCGCATCAGTTGCTGCGCGGCTCCCTGGAACGATGTCGCGGCCGACAGGCGCTCGCCCGGCACGTCGGAGAACACGAGCGCGCCCAGCGACGCGAAGCTGAGCGAGCGCGACAGCCCGCCGATCAGCAATAGCGCGAAGACGGCCGCGTCCGGCCAGGCGGCCGACAGCGTCGCGCACGCGACGAGCACGGCCGCGAACGACACGCTGCCCGCGATCAGCACCGTGCGCATCGACGCGCGATGCAGCGCCGCATGCGTCATCGGCCGTATCACGAGCGAGCCGAGCGCGCTCGCAAGCGTGATGACGCCGCTTTTCGACGCGCTCGCGCCGAAGCCGACCTGCAACGTCAGCGGCACGAGAAACGGCAGCGCGCCGGCCCCCGCGCGAAACAGGCTACCCGCGATCGTCGCCGCATGAAACGTCGGAATCGCGAGCAGCGACAGATCGACGGCCGGACGCTCGACGCGCCGGCAATGGCGGATCGCGAGCCAGCCGAGCACGACGCCCGCGCCGATGCCGAGCGCCGGCGTGCCGGCCGGCAGCACGCCGCGGCCCGCTGTCTCGACGCCGAGCATCAGCGAGGCGAGCGCCGCGCCCACGAGCAGCATGCCGGCCAGGTCGGGCGGCGCGCGCCGCTCGCCCGCCGACGCGGGGATGAGACGCGCGGCGAGCCCGGCGCCCGCGACGCCCACCGGCACGTTGATCCAGAACACCGCGCGCCACGACAGCGCATCGGTCAGGAAGCCGCCGAGCGGCGGCCCGAGCAGCGGGCCGACGAGCGCGGGCATCGTGAGCCAGGTGGTCGCCGCGAGCATCTCGTCGCGCGACACGCCGCGATAGAGGATCAGGCGGCCGACGGGCACCATCAGCGCGCCGCCCGCGCCTTGCAGGATGCGCGCGGCGATCAGCGCCGCGAGCCCGTTCGCCGCCGCGCACATCACCGACGCCGCGGTGAAGATCGCGATCGCCGCGATGAACACGCGCTTCGCGCCGAAGCGGTCCGCGATCCAGCCGCTCACCGGGATGAACACGGTCAGCGCGACGAGATACGACGTGATCGCGCTGCTCAGGAACACGACGTTCACGCCGAGGTCGCGCGCCATGCTCGGCAGCGCGGTCGCGACGACCGTGCTGTCGACGTTCTGCATGAAGAGCGCGCTCGCGACGACGGCCGCGGTCACGCGGAAGTTGCCGGCGCGCATCAGGATTCGGCCCGCATGACGAATCGGCGGAGAAATCGGCGACGAAATCGGCGACGAAACGGCGGGCGGCCCAGGGCGGCGCTCACGACGCGCGCTCGCGCGCGGCGGTTTCGCCGCGCGTCGCCCCGGCGGCATGCGCATGCGCGCCGTCGCGCTCGCCTTCGCCGCGCCAGTCGACGGCGAACGCATAACGCGCGAGCCGCTCGGCGAGCGCGCCGTGCGCCCCGCGCACGGCGATCTGCGCGACGAGCCCGCGCCGCGCGTCCTGCACGACGTCGACCCACTCGAGCGCGACCTGCGCGTCGCACGCGCACGCGGCCACGACATCCGCGATTTCCAGCCGCTGCAGCTCGGGCTTGAAGATCTTGCCGACCGCGGTCGTCGGCACCGCGTCGAGTATCCGCACGTGCTTCGGCACCGCCGCGCGCTCGGGGATCGCGCCCGCGGCGAACGCGAGCAGCGCGGCTTCGTCAGCGCTCGCGCCCGCCTTCAACTGCACGTACGCGACGGGCAACTCGCCCGCGTGCGCGTCCGGGCGGCCGATCGCCGCCGCGAGCGCGACGGCCGGGTGGGCGGCGAGCGCGTCCTCGATGATCCGCGGATCGATGTTGTGCCCGCCGCGAATGATCAGCTCCTTCTTGCGGCCGACGAGCCAGAAATAGCCGTCGGCGTCGCGGCGGCCGAGGTCGCCCGTGTTCAGCCACCGCTCGCCCGCGATGTCGATCCACAATCCGCGCTCGTGCGCCGGATCGAGGTAGCCGCGAAACACGTTCGGCCCCGCGAGCGCGATCAGCCCGACCTCGTCGACGAGCGCGTCGCGCACGTAGCGCCCGGTGTCGTCGACGATCACCGCGCGCATGCGCTGATAAGGCAGGCGCAGGCCGATCGAGCCGATGCGCCGCTCGCCGTCGAGCGGATTCAGCGACGCGATGCATGCGCTCTCGGTGAGCCCGTAGCCCTCGACGATCTTCACACCGGTCGTGCGCTCGAAGCCGCGAGCGAGCTCGACGGGCATCGGCGCCGCGCCGCACGCTGCGTATTCGATCGAGCGGATGTCGTGCCGGCCGACGGGCTGCTGCAACAGCGCCGCGAAAAGCGTCGGCACGCCGGAAAACGCGTTGATCCTGTAAGCCTCGACGATCGCCCAGAAGCGCGCGATCACGTGCTTGCCGCGATAGCCCTGCGGCGTGCCGAGCACGACGTGATGGCCGCGCAACCACGCCATCAGGCCCGTCACGAGCTGGCCGTTCACGTGAAAGAGCGGCAGCCCGCAGAAGATGGTGCGCGCGTCCTCGCCGTCGCGCGCCTGCGTCTCGCTCGCCGCCCACACGTCGAACACCTCGCAGCCGTGCGTGCGCACCGCGATCTTCGGGCGGCCCGTCGTGCCGCCCGTGCAGAAGTACGACGACGGCTCGTCGGGCCCGATCGTGCGCGGCCGGATCAGCCGGTCGCCCGGCTGCCGCCGCATCTCGGCGTGCAGATTGACGATCCGGACCCGCTCGCCGCGCAGGCGCGCCTTCTCGCGGCGCTCGACCCACGCGAGCGCCGCGCGCTTGGCGAGCGGCACATAGGGCCGCAGATCGACCCACATGACCGTCTCGACGGTCGGCATCGCGCTCAGATGCGGCGCGAGCTTCGGCCAGATGTCGACGCCCGGCGTCGGCGCGACGCAGATCAACACCTTCGCGCGCGCCGCGTCGACGAGCTCGGCGATCTGCGCGCCGTCGAGGAGCGGATTGATCGCCATCGCGATGCCTGCCGCCTCGCCGCCCCAGATCGCGAAATGCGTGTCGGGCAGGTTCGGCAGCACGAACGCGGCGACGTCGCCCGCGCCCACGCCGACGCTCGCGAGCACGTTCGCCGTCCTGACGATGTCGGCGCGCAGCTCGGCGAAGGTCCACGTGTGCGACCGGTCGAGCCGGTCGGCGTCGAGAAAGAAGGTGAGGGCGGGCGCGTCGGGCGTCTTCGCCGCGCGCTCGTCGAAGATCTGCAGCGTGTTGGCGGGCAGCGCGCGCGCGTGCAGCGGAACGCGCTCGATCTGCTCGATGTCATGGATGTCGCGAACCGCCATGCATGAACTCCTGTCGGACTGTGAAAGCCGTGTGTCGGATGCGAACCGCCGCCGCGCCTTGCAGCCGGTAGGCAAGGTGCGGCGGCGGTTCGTTCGGGCGGCGCCGGGACGCAATGGCGCGAATGCGACGAGAGTGTAACGTGCCGCGCGCGGGATCGCCGGCCATCGGCACCCGCTCCTGCGTTGCGTCGCAGCGCGGCGAGGACGTGGCGCCGGAACGCGCCTTCGCCCCGGGCGTTCGCCACGTGCGGCCGGATTCGTCCGAATAGAGCCCCGGTTGCGCAGACGCGGCGGTCATAGACGGATTCAATTTGCATCGACGCTTTTGACGACATTCAATAGGCACCCCACCCCAAGCTGTTTTTGTCCGTCTTTCCTCCTTGCGGAGCGCAAACATGGTTCAGAACCGCGTCAACGTCAACGAGATCGTCCAGGCAATCGCTTCCGAAACCCATACGCCCGCCGACGCGGTGTCGCGGCTTTACGAAGAAACGCTCGCCGAATACAGTGAAGGCGCACGGGTGCGGGATTATCTGACCGTGCTCGTCGCGAAGCGGGTGAGGGAGACACTGCGCAATCGAACGCATTGATCGCGTGCGCCGCGCCGCCTCGCGTGGTGACACGCGATCGTCATCGAATACGGCGAAGCGGTTCGCCGAACGTTTCGCTGGAAACGCGACCCGGCGCTGCTTTCGGCGATGAAAGCTGCGGCCTTCGTCGGGCGGTGTACGCTCCGACGCGATTGCCCTTGTTTTCCCGATGTTTTCCTCGTCAATATCGAAACGCTGCTCAAGCATTCGGCGTGGCGGCCGTTACCACGTGGTAATGCGCCGCACGGCGTTCCGCACGCCACGCCGACGTTCTGACGGCGGCGCGCGCCCCACACGAGGAGGACAGCGCAATGAATGCAATTCTGAAAGCGCCGCACGCGGCGCGCATGGGCGGACAGGACACGGCACGCGATGCGCAGGAGTTCGTCACGTTCCGGCTCGGCACCGAGGAATATGGAATCGACATCCTGCGCGTGCAGGAAATCCGGTCGTACGAAGAGCCGACGCACATCGCGAACGCGCCGGCGTTCATCAAGGGCGTGATCAACCTGCGCGGCGCGATCGTGCCGATCATCGACCTGCGCCTGAAGTTCGCGCTCGATTCCGCCGAGTACAACACGTCGACGGTGGTGATCGTGCTGAACGTCGCGGCGCGCACGGTGGGCGTCGTCGTCGACGCGGTGAGCGACGTGCTCGAACTCGCGGCCGCCGACCGGCGGCCGGCGCCCGAATTCGGCGCGGCGATCGACACCGGCTTCATCACGGATCTCGGATCGATCGCGGGCGAAGACGGCGACCGGATGCTGATTCTGCTCGACATCGAGCGGCTGATTGCGTCGGCCGACATCGGGCGAGTCGGCTGAGCGGGCGTTGCCGCGTTACCGCGGAGCAGGGCGATTGCGGGCAGCGCCGGCGATGTCGACGCCGCCCGTCGTGCCTGGGCGATCGCTTCAGGCCGCTTCCCGCGAATCCGCCGCGGCGGCGGCCGAACGCATCGCGCCGGACCGCGGCCGGATCGCGCCGACCGGCACGCCCGTCACCGCCATCGCGATGCCGGCGAGCCGCGTCCCGCCGAGCGGCTCCCCGAACGCCGCAACCGCGAACAGCACCGCCGACGCCGACGCGACGGCCGTGAACAATGCGGCCTCGGTGCCGCTCGTGCGCGCCGAGCCGGCGTACCAGCACAGATAGCAGAGCACGGTCGGCACGAGCGCGTAGTACGCGATCGAGGTGCTCGAATGCGGCGCGCACGTCGGAGAACGGATAGAGCGAGTCGACGACCGGTTTGATCGCGTGCCGATCGATTGCGCGGGCGAGCGCTTCGAACGACTGCCGGCTGCCTACCGAGACACCGTGAATCGACGCGCGCGTCAGCATCAGCGGAATCGCATCGATGCGCACCTTCGGGCTTCCCAGAAAGCCGACCTGGACGATATGACCATGATCCGCGACCGCGCCGATCGAATGCATCACATTGTCGCCGCCGATGAGCTCGACGATGACGTTCGCACTTCGGCCAGTGGTGGGCGCGAGGACGGCATCCTCCCATTGTCAATGCCTCGGCTTGCGCGGACGGATCGCCAAACGCGTCGACGAATATTGTGCAGCCGTAGCGTTGCGCGAGCTCGGCAACGTCCGGCGGCGCGGCATACGGTACTGCGCTGAGGGGGGCGGGAGGCACGCCGCACGCAAATCTTTAGCGTACGACGACCGGGCCGTGCGCCCAATATCCCGTACGGACCGTGACGACGGGACTCGCGACCACCGGCCGCACGGGCGTGACGTACGCGGGCGTCACCACGACAGCCGGCGGCGGGACGACGACGGGCGGTGGCGCGATCACGGCCGGCACGGCGTAGACGGGCACCGCGGGCGCCGCCGCGACGACCGGCGCAGTAACCGGCACTGTGATGCCGACGGCGACACCGGCGAATGAGGAGGGGGCAATCAGCGCGAGCGCGAGACCGCTTGCGGCGGCAAACGATGCATGCAGTTTCATGGCAGTTCCTTGATCAGAAAGGGATCGGCTGGCCGCGGCCAGGACGACATCGCCACATTAGAAGCAATGCCGATGAAAATCTGTTGGGAAACCATGTCATCTCGTTTCAACGGATTCACGACATCGTCTGACATGAATTGCTAACAGTTTTTTCGGACCGGATTCTCTACATTGCGAGGCATCGAATCACCCAATCCGTCTCGGGAGAGTCCACATGACGAAGATCTATCTTGCCGCCTGCGCTTCGCTGCTGATCGCGCTCCGCATCGAGCCGGCCCTCGCCGGGGCATTCGGATACGGTCGCGAGGCGTCGGTCCGGAGCGCATCCTGCGGCGGCGGCAACTGTACGCACCGTGGCGCGTTCGTCGGCCCGCGCGGCGGCCTGACGACGAATGACGGCACGGTCACGCGTACGGGGCCGGGGCAGTTCGCCAACACAGGAACAACCGTCGGTCCACGCGGCGGCCGCTATGAGCACAGCGGGACGACGGCCTGCAGCGGCGGCACTTGCACGCACGACGGCAGCATGACCACGCCACACGGGCAGACGATCGACACGGCCGGCAGCGTTACGCGATCGTCGCCCGGTCACTATTCGTCGACCGAGACGGTCACGGGGCCGAACGGCACCTATACGCATACGGCCAGCACGAGTTGCGCTGGCGGCGGGTGTACGCATTCGGCGAGTGTCGCCGGCTCCGACGGCCATTCCGTCAGTTGGACGGACACGGCGACGCGAGTCGCGCCCGGAGTCGTGACGACGACGAGCAGCGTGACGGGACCGCGCGGCGGGACAGTGGCGACGGGTGGGGTGGTGGTCGCGGGTGCCCCGCGCGTCGCCGTCGTCGCGCCACCGCCTCCTGTCACCGTCGTCGCGCCCGCCGTGGTCGCGGCGCCCGCCGCGGTTGCCGTTGTGCCACCCCCGGCGCCTGCTGTCGTCGTCCGTCCGCGCGTCTGGGTGCCCGAACATTGGGTCGGCGGCGTCTGGGTCACGGGACACTGGTCCTGAGCATCGGATCGGCCGATCCGATCGGCGCGGCAGGCGGACGTTCCCGGACCGTCACGGCAGCGTCGCGCCGCATTCTTTATTACCGCCGAATACGGTGCGCGTCCGAGCCCGAACATGCGCGACACCGCTGGCAAGCCATCCTGACTCCTTGTAAGGAACACCATTCGATGTTGACTCGTACGACTCGATTCGACGGGCCGGCGCACGTTGCCGCGCGTTGCGGCGCCGTCGCGGCCGCGCTCGCGCTTCAGGCCATCGTCGGCAATACTCACGCATTCGCCCAGTCTTCCGCGACGGGCAGCGTCGGCCTGGACCTGGCAGCGGTGCCGCGCTACGCGGGCGCAAGCAGCTATCACGTGCTGCCACTGCCGGCGGTGGCGCTGGCCGGCCATTCCGCGTCGAACTGGCATGTCTTCGCGAGCGGTCTCGAGGCCGGCGCCGCGTGGTCGGTCACGCCGAACCTCTCGATCGGTCCGCTCGTCGGCCTGGGGCTCGGTCGCAAGGAGGACGACGCGGCGATCCTGAACGGCACCGGCAACATCGCAGACAGCTTTCTCTACGGCGCATTCGTTCGCTGGCAAGCGGGCCCGGCGAGCGCCAACGTGCGCTTCCTGCAGTCGGCCCATTCAGGCTACGGCAATCACGTGACGCTGGCGCTCGCATACCGGATCTTCGACGGGCCGCGCGATCGCGTGACCGCGTCGCTGAGCACGGTCTGGGCCAACCGCTCGGCCGCGCAAACCGAATTCGGCATCGACGACGCGCAGGCGGCGGCCAGTGCCGCCCATCTGCCGACTTATGCGCCGTCGTCGGGCTTCCAGCGCACTGATCTGCGGGTGACGCTCGAGCACCGGCTCGACGCGCACTGGTCCGCACGCGCGGGCGTGGGCGCGGGCACGCTCGTGGGCGACGCGGCCAACAGCCCGATCGTCGAGCGGCGGGCAAGCGTGTTCGGCTCGATGGGTGTCGCTTACCGCTTCTGACAGGTTCGTCGCGGCGTACCGTGACATGACTTGACATCGAGTTGTAACAGACCGAAATCTTTGCTCACTTTAGCGTTCTGCAATTCGCCACTGGCGAAAAGCGATTTTTTTTATCATCTTTACCAAGGAGAACAGAATGAACCGTTTTAGTCTGATGCTCGTAGCCGCGCTCGGCACATCTTTCGTCCTCGTGTCGAACGCGATGGCGCAACAGGATGACGCAATGCAGCAGAAGCTCGAGGCGCGCTTCGCAGCGGCTGACGTCAATCACGACGGCAGGCTGACACGCTCGGAAGCGCAGGCCGGCATGCCTCGCGTCGCACAGCATTTCGACCAGATCGACACGGCGCACAAGGGTTACATCACGCTCGCCGATCTCAAGCAGTTCGCCGCACGCAACCAGCGTTGATCGGACGTGACGGCGCCCGTTCATCTTTTTCAGCACAGGAAATCGCCCGGTCGTGATGCCGAACGCCACCTCTTGCCCGAATGACATCCCGTCAGGCCGCATCATCGTCCTGGACGACGAAGCGGAGATCCGAAACATACTGCAGCGCTTTCTGGCGTCGCACGGCTTCGATGTTCGGTCGGTGAGGAACAGCACCCAGCTCGACGTCTTTCTCGAGCGTCAGCCATATGATCTGCTGATTCTCGACATCATGATGCCCGGCGAGGACGGGCTGGCCGTCTGCCGACGGCTGCGCGCGCGGGGACAAACGATCCCGATCCTCATGCTGACGGCGCGCGGCGATCCGGTCGATCGTGTCGTCGGGCTCGAACTGGGTGCGGACGACTATCTGGCGAAACCGTTCCTGCCGCGCGAGTTGCTGGCCCGCGTTCGCGCGATGCTGCGTCGTCAGCAAGTCACGCTGCGCCAACGCGATCTGCGCGATGGCGCGCTGCAGGAAAGCGGGGGGGCGATACTGCGTTTCGGCGGATATCAACTCGACACCGGACGCCAGGAACTTGGCGGGCCCAACGGCGCCGCTGTCGAGGTCGGGTTGGCCGAGATGCGTCTCCTGTGCGCGCTCGCGCAAACACCGAACCGGCCCGTGAGCCGTGCGAACCTGATCGAGCGGGCGCGTGGGCCAAACTACGATGCGAACACGCGCAGCGTCGACGTGCAGGTACTGCGCCTGCGGCAGATCATCGAAGCCGATGCGTCTGCGCCGCGCCATATCCGGACGATATGGGGTATCGGCTACATGCTCGTCGCGGAGCTGGAATCATGAAGGTGCCGCGGCCACGCACGCTGCTCGGACGCAATCTGCTGTTGCTGGTCTGCATCGTCGCCGCGAGTCAAGTGGCGACGGCCGTGCTCTATTTCCTGCTGATCCAGTTGCCGAGGATCGACGAGATCGCGTCGGTGGTCGCTTCGCAGACGAAAGCCGTCGAACGGCTGCTGGCCGCGCGGCCGGAGCCGGAGCGTCGACGCGAAGTCGTCGCGATGAACGGCGGCCTGCAGGGCCCGCCCGAGCGGCATCTGACCGCCGTGCCGCGCAACTACCAGATCCGTCGCTTCGTGACGCAGCTCGCCGCGCGGCTGACGCCGGGTACGTTGGTGCTGTGGGAGGGCGGCCCGCAACACCGATTCTGGGTCAGGCTCGCGATCGACCGCGACAGCTACTGGGTCGCGCTGCCCGTCACGGCGCATATCGGAAATGCGCAACCATGGAGTGTCGCGTGCCTGTTGCTGGTGTTCGCGACCTTTCCGGTATTCGGTGCTTGGATGATCCAGCGCGATACGACGGTGCCGCTGCGACGCCTGTCGCGTGCTGCGGCGACGATCGAGCGTGGTGAGTGGCCCGACGCCGTGCCCGTCACGGGGCCCGCCGAGCTGGCGATGGTCGCCGATGCGTTCAACCGGATGGTCGCGTCGCTCGCCGTCATGGAGACGACCCGCGCCGAGATGCTGGCGGGTATCTCTCACGACATCCGCACGCCGCTCACGAAGCTGCGGATGGCGATCGCCGCGCCGGAGGCATTCGATGCGCCGCGAGAGAGTGCCGAGCGCTTCGTCGCGGAAATCGACGCGATCGTCGACCAGTTCATCGATTTCGCGCGCAGCGGGGACGGCGAAGCGGTGTTGCCGGGCGACCTGAATGCGCTGATCGAGCAGCTTGTCGCGGACTACACCGGCCTCGGATATCGATTCGACATGCGGCTCGCGCCGCTGCCGGCGATGCGATTTCGTCCGGTCGGCATGCAGCGTCTGCTGATGAACCTGATGCACAATGCGGCGATACACGGGCGGGTCGGGCTGTCGGTGCACACCTCGGTGGAAGGCGGACGAGTCGTGATCCGCGTCGAGGATGCCGGGCCCGGCGTGCCGGAAGACGCGTTGCCGCTTCTCACGCAACCGTTTCGGCGCGTCGAGCGGCCCGACCGTCCATCGGGCGGCACGGGCCTTGGGCTCGCGATCGCCGAACGCATCGCCCGTCAGCACGGCGGCCGGCTCGATCTGTCGCTGCGCAACAGCGGCGGGCTTACGGCTACAGTGCGGCTGCCCATTGCATGAACAGTCATCGACGCTCCCAGCAACGGGAAACTAATGTCGGATTGTGACGAGGGCATTCCATATGATAATGCGATAATTGATAGACAGTAAAGTTTCCGTCCCCGTTTTCGTTGCTGTGGCGGCGTTTGCGGGGGTGGGTGTCACAAAATTTGTGACACCGATGAATAGGGCGGTAATGAAGCTCACGCCCGCAAGCTTGGGTAGAAAGCTCTCCCAAAGCGAATGTTGACCGGCTTTCTCGGCACGATCCATATCTGCCGCCATTATGATCGGCAAGGGATTATCCATTTCAAGCGCTTCGGCGATACGCAGGCAGGTTTCATTGTCCATGCTTCGTCGCCCGGTGCGCCAATGGCTCGGAACGCTATGCGACCACCCCATGCGTAGAGCCATTTCTTTGTCGTTTGACGCTCCCAGTGCTTCTTGAAGCGCATCCAAGTATTTCGAAATCCGCATACATTTCTCCTTGACGATCTACAGTCTGTAGATTAGTCTACGATCTGTAGATTCTACGGAATGTAGATTGAAGTCTAACAGGCTGTTCGGAAAGGTAAACCCCGCGCTAACGGGGTCGGATCATAACCAAACGGGGGTAGGTGGTGCCGAAATATCAAGTCCATGCCTACACGCAGTGCGGTCACAACCGCGTTGCCGTTGTTGCCGTCACGGCTCGCAATGCCGAAAGTGCACGCGGCAAGGCCCGCTCGGAGTTGTCGCGCCGTGGCCGCTGCGCTGAGTCCCTCACGTTAATTTCCGTTCAAGTCAGTGCGCCGTCGAGCGCTATCGCTCGCATGACGTAGGAGGGCGCAATTCCCCTGTGGTACGCCGCGCCATTTCGGCCCTCGGGTAGCGCGGTGTTTTGTGGACGGCTGACCTAGCGTCCACCTTTTTCGATTAGCGCGTTCGTCGCGCATACATCCGGAGCCTGAGCGGCTCCGCTCAATGTGAATAGCAGTCCTAAATCAAGGAACGACGATGGCAAAGCAAAAGTTGACGATTCTGCAAGTGATCGCGCGTAGCGGTATCTCGAAGCGCACGAATCAACCGTGGGAAATTCACACGGCGCAATGCGTGTTGGAGCAGGAAAGTAGCGACGGCAAGCAAATCCTCGTTGGAACCATTAACTTGCCAAACGCGATGAAAGATTCTGCGCCCGGTGACTACCTTGCTGAGTTCGCGCTTCAACAGTCGATGGAAGGCAAGCTCGAACCGCGCATCGTCTCGCTCGTTCCGTTCGGCCGACCGACCGCGAAGCCGGCCGCGAACGCTACCGCATAACCCGTCATGGGCTATCGGTCGTTCGAAGCTGGCCCGCCAGAACGGCCGTCTACATCCGGGCCAGAACCTGAGAGAGAGAAAGAGTATGAAGAAACTGTTTGCAGCAGCACTGAGCCTTGCGAGCGTGGGTGCGTTCGCGGCGGACGCGGGTATGCCGACGATGGATGTGTCGCAGGTCGTCGAGTCGATCAAGGGCATTGGCCCGAACGTCGCGCTCGTCGGCGGTGCGGTGCTGGCGCTCGCGGCGGTGACGTATGGCTATCGTGTGGTCAAGGGTTTCATCGGTCGCTAATCACACGGTGCGACGAGCCCCCGGTATGCATCAACGCGCCGGGGGCTTTTTCATGGGGTGGATCGGATGAAACGGTGTCTGTGGTTCGCGCTGCTTAGCGTTGCCTGGGGAGTTCACGCAGCGCAAGGGATAGACGTGGTGGTGTGTGGCGCGGCGTCCGGTGCAGCAGCGACGGATGCTCGGGTGCCTTGCACGTTGTCGGATGGTTCGGCCGGTGTGCAGCAAGTCGCGCATTTGATGCTGGTCAACGGCGGAGCGATCGGCGATGCGCCTGTCCCGGGCGGGGTTGGGGCGGGCTTGGAGGTCGGGGGTGCAGTGTTCCTCGTTCTCGCCGTCGCGTTCGGCTTTCGCTCGCTGCGCCGGTTTCTTGAATCTGCTTCGGAGAGCTAGTCATGCTTTGGTACTGCATGGTGTTCGGCGTCACGGTCGCGACGATCTACGGCGCTGCATTGATCCTGATGGTGTGAGTATGCGAAAGAAGACCCGGGGAGTCTGGTTGGCGCTGTTCGCCGTGTTCGCGATGATGTGCAATCAGCAGGCGCATGCACAGGCACTGCTCGCGCCGATAGAGAATTTCGTGATTAATCGTGCTGAAGCGGCGATTGTCACGCGTATTGCGATTCAGCGTGGTTTTGCGGCGAACGACCCTCGCATCGCTGCAACGCTGGCGGGTATGGGAAAGGCGTCAACGGCGCTCAACGTCGTCGGCACGGGGGCGGGCGCTGTCCTTGCATTCGCGGGCGCGCCAGTTTGGGCAACCATTTTGGCGGGTGCGGGCATCATCGCGCTCGGCGCGGCCCTACAAGTCGGCTTCGCCAAATTGAAGTGGAATGACACGTCGATTTCGATCGATGTTAATGAGGCGCCAGCCAGTGTTGGCGATAGCTACGCAGCTATACCGCCGCCCGCCGCTGCGGTGGACCCCACTTACAAGAAATTGTTGGCGCCCGAGCTATGGGCGGCACAAGCGGGTATTCCGACCTATCGCAATGGCTACTGTCGAGAGAATGACCCGGTATGCAACGCTTACCCGTTTACGCCGGGGGCCGGCATGACTACCGCTAACTTTTGGCTTACCCGTGGGAGCCATGACATTCTTCCAAGTACGTTGGATCAGGCTGCCCAGTTCACTTGGTACGTGTACTACTACAACGGACACTGTGGGTTGGCTTCTGGCTGCCCTGGTGATGACGATAACGTCAGTTCGGTGCGTCTGTTCTTCGCGCCAGTCTCGAACATACCAGGCAACCCGATCCGGATGTACATCACGAGGACCGGGGCATTGAGCCGTATAGACAGCGAGGGCAAGAGGGGGCCCTATGTTGGCTACGTCAAGACTTACCAAGACAGCTTGTTTCAATACCGGAGCGAACTGGTACCGGGGCTAGTGGCCGAAGATGTGTCGAAGCTCTGGCCGAAGCTTCCACCTGGGGTTAAGTCGCTGCCGTTGCCGACGTCGACGATCACTCAGCTTGTGGACGAGACGTGGAAGCGTGCGGCGGCGGACCCGGACTATCAAGGGGTGCCATATGAGCGGGTGTACAACGGGTTAGTGGAGCCGTGGGTCAAAGAGAATCCGCAGCAGGTGCCGACGTTGGGCGATCTGTTCACTGCCCCTGCGCATCGGGGCGATCACGTTGTTATCAGCCCGATCATCCAGCCCGACCCGGCCACGAATCCGAACCCCGGTACGAACCCCGGAACCAATCCGGGCACAAACCCCGGTACCAACCCGGGCACGAATCCCGGTACGAATCCCGGCACGAATCCCGGTACGAACCCCGGTACCAATCCGGGTACAAACCCCGGTACCAACCCGGGCACGAATCCCGGAACCGACCCGGGTGCGAATCCCAATCCGAAGCCGGACCAAAAGTTTTGCGCGCTGTATCCGGAGGCATCCGCTTGCGCCCCGCTTGGGAGTGCGAACGATGTGGATGTGAAGCGCGATTCGAAGAGCATTTCGTTGTCGCCGATATCGATCGGCCTGACTAACGGTGTCTGCCCGCAACCTTTTGAGGTCGAGGTGTTCGGCGCGCCGCTCAAGTTCGATTACGCCCCGGTCTGTGAGTTGGCGGCGAAGTTGAGGTCGCTGGTGCTTCTGCTTAGCGCGCTCGCAGCGGGCCTTATCTTCGTCACGGGGTTGATGGCATGAGTTGGGCGAGTCTGCTGGTATCGCTGGTTGGTCCGATCGTCACGCGAGTGCTGCTCGCGCTTGGTATCGGCTTTGTGACCGTCGCAGGGATCGATGTGGCGATGAGTCAGGTCGTTGAGTGGATGACCGCGAGCGTGGGCGGGATTCCCTCGGATATCGCAAACGTGCTTGCGCTCGGCGGTGTGGGCGAAGGCATCGCGTATGTGCTTGGTGGCCTGTCGGCTCGCGTGTCGTTTTACCTGCTCACGTCTACAACAAAAATGGTGTTCAGCAAATGATTACGCTGATTACGGGGGTGCCGGGTAGTGGTAAGACGCTCTACGCGGTTTGGCTCCTCGGGAAGATTGCCAAGGATCGCCGCGTACTCGTAGACGGAATTCGCGATCTAGCTATCGAGCACGTCGAGATTGACGAACCGTGGTTGCGGCAATGGCATGTGAACGCGCAGGCGCACGATCTGATTGTCGTCGACGAGGCGCAACGCATCTATCCACCGACGACGGCAAGTCAGAAGCCGACGCCCGACGTTGAGCAACTGCACGTTCATCGGCATATGGGCGTTGACTTCATCATCATCACGCAACATCCACAGCGGATCAGCAAGACGGTCCGCGATCTGGTTGGGCGTCACGTGCATGTGCGGAACCTGTTCGGCTTGAAGCGGGCGGTGCTTTATGAATGGGATCACTGCCACAATCCGAGCAGCTTGAAAGATGCGGTCAAAACGCAATGGCCATATCCGCGCGACGTGTTCAAGCTCTACACCAGTGCCGAAGTTCATACGAAAAAGCAGGCGGTCATTCCCAAGGCGTTGTTCCTTCTTCCGATAGGGGCTGTGCTGTTTGTCGTGCTGGCCGTGAAGGTCTATCACAAAGCGCAGGACGGCTTTGGTGTTGAGCCGGTGAAGCATGTTGAGTCTGTTGCGGTCGCCAGCCCCGCAATCGCTGCGCGTCCGGCTGATTCGGCTAAGTCGTCGGAATGGCGGGTTGCTGGTCGTTACTCGGTCGATGGGGCGAGCTATGTCGTGTTGGTCGCGCCGGACAGCCGGTTGCGTACTGCGCCGCTCAACGGGTTCAGTGGGCAGGGCGTGAGTCTGACAGGTGAGGCTGACGGCAAGACGGTAGCGGGCTGGACGGGTGTGCAGGTCGGAAAAACAGAACAAATCGGGGGTGTGAAATGACACGGTACGGCGTGTTGATTGGGGCGTTGATGCTGTCGGGCGCTTGTGTGGCTGCTACTGGCTCGGTGCCGCCGCTGCCGACCGTACCGATCGACGTGAGCATGATGAATAGCGCATCGCTTGCGGCTCCACTTCCTTCGGTGCCAGTGCCGATCCCGTTGAAGCATGTGCGGGGCGCGGCGTTCGATCTGCGGTTCGTGACGGTCGCGCAGGTGGTCGATTTGATTTATCAGGACGCGATGCATACGCCGTATGTGCTTGGGCCGGACGTGCTCACCGACAACCGCCTTGTGTCGTTTCGTCTGGACGACAATAGCCGCGACGTGCGCGCTGTGATGGTGGATTTCCTTGATTCGCTCGGTTTTCAAGTCGCCACAAAAAACGACATTGATTACGTGATGAAAAAGCCGGGCGCTGCGTTGCCGAAAGCGGATCAGGAGGTCTTTGTGTACAGGCCGCGTCATCGCAAGGCTGACTATCTGCGTGAGATGGTCGAGCCGTTGATCGGTGCGCGCTCGATGTTGCCGGCCGCCCCGGTTATCACTGAGCCGGTGCAGGCGGCAGGGTCGGTGCAGGTGCCGGGCGCAACACTGGTTGAGCCGTCGAGCGCGCCCGGCGTGAATCAGGTTGCGAGTGGGGTGCAGGCGCGGGGTGACGAGCTAGTGGTTGTCGGCTCGCGCGACGAGGTCGCCATGCTGCGAAAGGTGGTGCCCGAGCTGGATAGCGCTCCCGGTGAGGTGGTGGTGCGCGGATGGGCGTATGAGGTGACGAACACCGATGCGACTAACTCGGCCTGGAGCATTGCGGCAAAGATGCTGGGTGGTCAATTGCGTATCTCGAGTGGTGATACGTCGTCCGACGCGAGCGCAATGCGATTCACGGGGCCGGGTATAGATGCGGCGATTTCTGCGCTCAATGCGGATTCGCGGTTCAAGGTCATCAGTTCGCCGCATGTGCGGGTCGTGTCAGGTGAGAGGGTGCGCCTGAACGTCGGGCAGCAGGTGCCGACGCAGTCAAGTGTGAGCTACCAAGGGGCGAGCGGCACGCCGGTTCAGTCGATCACGTATCAGGACGCCGGACTGATTTTCGATGTCGAGCCTACCGTGATGCGCGACTCGATCGAGTTGCGCGTGCATGAGGAAATCTCCGATTTCGTCTCGACGAAAACGGGCGTCGATACGTCACCGACGAAGAACACGCGCCAGCTACAGACGGTCACGCACTTGAGGGATGGTGAGCTGGTGGTTCTCGGCGGGTTGATACAGGATCGCGATGCGACGGCGCGCAGCGGCTATTCGTGGCTGCCGAGCTTTTTCGACGGTCGTTCCAGCTCGAAGCAACGGACAGAGGTGCTGCTCGTGTTGCAGGTTCAGCGAATCTGAGCGAGTCAGCGAATTTTATTTATCGTTACGTGTAACGGATATTGATTTGTCGTTATGCGTAACGTAAAATAAGATCAATGTCGATAAGGAGCACGCGCCATGATCCAGCCCGAAGATACGAAAACAATTCCGTTACCACTCGCGCCTGTAACGGAAAATCGCGGTCGCGGTCGCCCGCGAAAGGAAGGTGGAGCGTTGACGAATGCGCAACGTCAGGCGGCATACCGCGCACGGCGCAAGGCATCAGGCAATCCCGTTACGGTAACGAAAAATATTCCGCCTGCTGCCGATGGTTATGACGAGCTGGTCATGGAAAACGAGCGGCTTCGCGAAGAATTGGCGCAGCTTCGTCGCGATTTAGAGGCGTCGAAGCGCAAGGCTAGCGGCGAGCAACGATCGCGCACGTCAGTCGTGCATGAGGTCGATTGGGTTCGACGCGTGGTGCGGCTGCCGCTTTGCGGGAGTGAGGATTACGATCGCCGCCGATTCAGTTTTACGTTCGACGAACGGGCATATTTCGCGCTTGATCGGCTGGCGGTTGATGCGGGGATATCAAAGGCTGATGTGGTTGAGCGCTTGGCGTTTTGGGCTGACGAGTTGATGCTGGGATCGTTCCGCGACGACGTTGCGGCGTTTAACCGTTACCTCGATCGCGGACGTAACGAAAAATCAGGCGTCTAGCGTCAGGAGTGTCCGGCCGTGGTCGAAGCGACGTAGGGCGACGGCGGTAATGCGGAGTCCGGGCGGTCGTCGCGCGGCTTAGCGCGGCTCGCCGGACCGAGTAGCGGGTACTCGCGAGGTCGGTGAGCGGAGGCGTTGCGGCGGCAAACCATCCTTCTGCATGACGCTGCCGCGCGGGGCGCTTCCGGCGCGATAGGCGCGGGCGTAGGCGGTTCCGTGGCGAGGGTTGGGGGTTAAAAGCTGCGCGCGGCTCGCCCAGCGCAGCAGAGCGCGCCGGGCGGGCCGCGCGCAGCGCGGCCCCTAAACTTGTATCAGGGACACTTAACGGATACAGGGCACGAGCAGGGGCGCAAACGTAGGCGGGACAAGGACAGAAAGGCCGTTTGGAAAAAAGAAAAGCCCTGAACGCGGCAACGGTCAGGGCTTGGTGAAACAGCGCA
Source organism: Burkholderia sp. MSMB1589WGS (assembly GCF_001636105.1). Lineage (NCBI taxonomy): Bacteria > Pseudomonadati > Pseudomonadota > Betaproteobacteria > Burkholderiales > Burkholderiaceae > Burkholderia > Burkholderia sp. MSMB1589WGS. The sequence continues at coordinate 158,905 of NZ_LNJT01000007.1, read as the reverse complement.
TTACAAGGACAAGTTGCAATGCACGACGCAAGTATAGGCGATTACTCGCCGTTTCGTAGGGAGTGGGTTGTCCGTGGTCGGAACTTCGGCGACGGGCAGGTCGAGGTGACGGCGACGCGATTTGATCGCTACATGGGCGCGCTGTCGTTGAATGCGAAGCCCAAGGCGAAGCGTGGCGAGTCTGAGAACGGCGAGTCGAACCTGCTTGATGCGGCGAAGCGTGCGAAGCAGCAGGTGCGGTTACGGTGCAAGGCGATTGGAGCGGATCGAATGATCACGTTGACGTACCGAGAGAACATGCAAGACAAAGCCCGCCTCAAGCGCGATTTCGATGCGCTGCGCCGGCGTCTCTCGAAGCTGTCGAGTTTCCAGTACGTCGCGACACCTGAACGCCAGAGGCGGGGCGCGTGGCACCTCCATGTGGCGGTCAAGGGCCGTCAGAACTATCGAGTGCTGCGCTCGATCTGGCAAAGCATCGTGGGCGTTGGGAATGGCCAGATTAACGTCCGAAATCCATTCAAAGAAAAGGGCCTTCGGCACAAGCTCGCGGCCTATCTGGCGAAGTACATCACGAAGGATTTCGCGGAGCACGCGCTGAACGAAAAGCGGTACTGGACCAGCCGTGGCGTCGTCATCCCTGAAGTGATGCCGATCGACCACATCACGGCGAACGACCCGGCTGAGGCGCTCAAAATCGCATTCAAAGCAGCGCTGCGCGTCGGCGCGACGCTCGATCGTTGTCAGGCGTTCTGGCGGCAGGAGCTAGGGGTGTTTTGGCTTTCCACGCGGGAATTAGCCTAGATTCATTTTGCGATGGCTACAATCGAAGTGTCGATTTCATCGTCCGGTTCATCGTTGAAATGATTTATCTCAGCATACACGACATATGTGGTATTGTTTTTAACAACGTAGGTTTCGACTTCGTCATAGTCGATGCCTGGTTCTAGCACATACCCGCCTTTGAAATTTGATACGATATGCAAAATCGGGAACTGGGGTGGCAGCTTTTCAAAATCGATATACCCGTTTGAGAGCTTTGACGGAAGCGCCTTGATTGCTACGTCGATATCTCCTTTCTTGCCTCCGTTTAGTTCAATCGGTACTTTACCGACATTTTTAGGCCGAATATGGACGACTAAGAGGCGGTGGTCATCGTCGTACGGTAAGACATCGGCGGAGACACTGATGTTGGGGTTCCTTTCGTGGGTGTCTTCAACTGTGAAATTGTGATATGCCCACCATCCGGCGACCGGAATGGCAATCAATGACATGCAGGTGAGCACAAAATCGACCCATGGTTTCATTTTTTCGAGCCGGAACTGGAATTTCACGGTGGTCTCTCGTACTGGTAGCGCGTTGACGATGCTAGCAGTTCCTTTGAGGCGTTCCCAGCTACAATAGACGGGTATCGAAATGGGGAATGGATATGCTCACAGTAGCTCTGCCAGTCGAGCTGGAAAGCGCCATCGTGACAGCGGCGCACCGATCGGGCCAGTCGGTCGATGAGTACGTGGCGACCGTATGTGCGGACGCTTTGTCGCTTGAAATTGATCGGGCGCGGCTTGATTCGTACCTGTCCGGTACGCCGGCCGTACAGCACGAACGCGTTCGCACGTGGCTGTCCGAACTTGCATCGGGAAATCGCACCGAATGTCCACGCTGATCTGGCACCCAGACGCGCTGGAAGACGTTGCACGGCTGTACGATTTTCTCGCCACAAACAGTCCTGCGGCTGCGCGCCGCGCGGCTCAGATCATTGTGGACGCAGCCGATTTGATCGCTGAAAATCCTGGCATTGGCGCACCTCGGGCTGAATTCCGCGAATGGATGGCTAGATTCGGCCGTAGCTCCTACGTCATCAGGTACGCCGTGCTGGATGCTGGCGACGTGCTCGTGACGCGGGTATGGCATAGCCGGGAGCATCGTTAAACGTCGGCTAGGACCTGTCAGGCTTGCCGGTTTGCAAAACGTATGAAGATTTGGTAGCTTTCGCCCGTCTACCAGACGGGGTTTCTTATGCCGATTTCGTGTACGTTTGCGCTAAATAATCAGAAATTTTCGACTCTCCAATGTCCGGGCGTTGGAGCTTTCCCGGCATTTTCGGGGACGGGCAAGGGGCGGGATAATCCGGCGGCAGTCGCCACAAAGGATGTCGGTCCGTTGCCGCCCGGACGCTATTACATCGTCGATCGAGAGTCAGGCGGGCGTTTGGGCAATATACGCGATTTCGTTTTGGAACACTTCTACGGAACCGATCGGACGACTTGGTTTGCGCTGTATCGTGCGGACGGCCAAATTGACGATTGGACCTTCATTAACGGTGTGAGGCGAGGGAGCTTCCGCCTTCATCCGAACGGGCCGAGGGGCTTGAGTGAAGGCTGTGTCACCTTGGTGAATCCGCAGGACTTCGTTAAGCTGCGAGCCGCCCTCAAGGCAACGCCCATGATCAGCGTGCCCGGTTTCGCCGGTCGTGCATACGGTACGGTCGATGTTCGATGAAAACGTCTCGAATCGTGTTTAACGTGGTGGCGACGCTAGCGGTTACGCTGGCGCTCGCCAAGGTGGCCGGCTCGATCAAGTTCGCGCCGTGGGCTACAAACGCCTTGGTTCGTTTTGCGGGGCTTTTCGGTGCGTACGGTGACGAGAGTATCGAGAATGTTTATCTGGTTTCGTCGTTGATAGCATCGCTGATTCTGGCGGTCGTGGTTGTGTGTGGCGCGAATCGACTGCTCCGGCGTCCGAGTCGTGGGAATTGAAGATGCAGCTTGAATTGCTGGAAGTGCCACCGAAAGATGTAGGGATTTTGAAAGAGATGCTGCGGTGGGCGGATTTCACATAATTAGCCGTCGACCGCTTAACTCATGGGGGCATTTGCCGATAAATCGGACAAATACCTTATGAGGGCCAGATGGAACAGATTGAGCTTTTGGAGCGACCGCGGCTTACTGAACACGAGTTGACGAGCGTCGTGCGGGACATCCGAAATCTTTACTGGATGATCAGAAATACGCGACGCGGAGTCCAGGATGCTCAACGGCGACGGGTCTATCGGCAGATCGAGACCCATAAAAAACGCCTGCTCATGGCAGGCGTGTCGAAGGAAGAAATCTTGCGGTTGCTACGCTGTTGCCGGGCAAGCTTGTGCAGGGAGGAAAGCTGTCTTGATTGTCCGAAGCGTCGCCTTAAAACGGGGCCATATTAATGAGAAAATGCGATAATTGATATTATGTCAAATTTTATCACTAGCTGCTTCGCCAGGCGCGTCAGAAACGACATGTCCGATTCGTGCGTTTGGTCGATGTGCGCGATCAGGATTTTCGCGAGCGCGTCCCGCAGTTCGGCAGCGCGACGACCTGCTCGCCGCGCACCGCGTGCCGCCGCGCGCGTGTTCGGGCGCAACGAAATCAGGCCGCTACAGGCGCGTTTCGCCGAGCTGAACGACTGGCTGGGCGATGAGGTCGTGACGTTCGACGATTACGAGATTCCGCCGGCGCCGATCGCGGCATCATAGGTGGCAGGCGTCACGCATGCGCGGCACGATCGAGCACTTCTCGGGCCGCGCGCCCTAACACCTCTTCCGACCACTGATTGACACTCTCCCCCGACACGGCCGCCGCGATGCCGACAACCGCATGCACTTCCGGGTTGATACGCAACATCAACTTACCCGATGCGGGCTTCTGAGGCTTCCGGTTCGTGTGCTTGCAGTCTTCCAGATAGTGATCAATGGCTGCGTGGAAATCCGCAGTCAGCTCGTCGACGGTTTCGCCGTGAAAACTGATTTTGTCGTCCACGCCGAGCACGTGACCGACGAAAATCTTGTCGCGCCCGTCGAAATCCACGCGGGCGAAATATCCCTTGTAAGTCATTGCGTTGGTCATGGTTTGATCCCCAATTCGATGAACCAGTCGCGCAAATCTTCCACCTGATACCGCTTTGCCTCTTTACCCGGATGAGGGCGATGTAGGTAGCGGCGCTTCCCGTTCAATTCGAAGGCGATGCGCGACCCTGCGCCTTCATTGATGTCGCCGCCCAACGCGACAACCAGCGATTCGATGTCAGCGAATACGATGCCGCCCAAGGTCGGCTTCGTAAAGATCGCCGCGAGCGTTCGGGCGTGTTTCGTTTTCATGTTGGAATGATAGCGCAAAGTGCTATCTCTGCGCTAGCGAAAAATGATATCTGCGATCTGTCCCGAGCGTGCTGGGTGCGATCCCTGTGTGTCTGGCGACGGCGCGAATAGCGGGCCTACAACGGCTTTGCATTCGCGAGGCAGCTCACCTGGACCGCACGCCACGAGCGGCGCAATGAGGTCGAGGCGCGTCCGGGGGGCGGGGTGTTTGGGATCAGGCTCTTCGGCGCGCAGCCAGGCCCCGACGGTGGTCTTTGCGCGGTCCCCCTCCTCGCCCGCGGTCTTTCATTTGATGGGGCACTTTTCATGTGACCCTGACCCAGGAAATAGTCCGGTTCAAAATTGAAAGAATCTACCAGACTCATGACAAAACGCATGCCCACGCCAGCTTGAATATCGTCGATTGGCTCGAGGGCTATACAATCAGCAGCGCCCTGCGTACCTCGATCGACTTCCTCCCCCCGTCTACTACGAGGCCGGCTTGATCGCCGTTGTACGTGAAAACGAGGCAGGGGCAGTCGGCTATTGCCTAGATCCCGCGACCGGATAGTGCAGCCACCAGTCGCCGTCGATCTTCCGCCAGTACGCACCCTGCGCTTCGAGTACCGAGGCGAGCCGGCGGCGCAACTCGTTGATCGACGGATTCGACGCGGTCTCGAACAGCATGCCGCGCACGTCCCGCAACGGCACGTTGCCCCGCTCGATTCGATGAATCAGGCGAATGAAGGTGGCCACGGCATCGCTCGCGCCATTCGTTCCTTCGGCCGCGACAAAATCGCAAATTATCAGGCTGTCGCCGTCTAGCCGATAGACCAGCTCCAGGTCGTTCACCCGTACGCGCCAGCCCACCCGAAAGCTGCTTTGTCCGAAATGGGCCGGCTCCGGGCGCATCCCATGCGCGACCAGAAAGTTCGTCACGCCGTCTGCCGTCTGTTCCGTCATCGTTTCGCCCGATCAGAAGCGCACCGCGGACGCGATCCGGTCGTGCAGCGACACCAGGTCGCGTGTCACATCGCGCATCTGCCGCGATGCATCTGCGGCGCGATCGACAGCCGTTGCCAGCGTCTTGTTGAAGTTCTCGGCCGCCTGGTGCTCGAAATCGCCCTGCAACTGGATCTCCTGTGCTTCGCGAGTCATATTCGCCGACGCGACGCCAGCGATCCCTTGGCCACTTTTCGACAGCCCCTCGGTTGCACTTGTCGCAATCTGGCTGCCGGATAGTGCGCCGAGCGCACTCACCGTACCGCCGACGATCTGCGTCACCGCGGCCGCCATCGACGCGTTGAAGTTGTGCTCGATCGCTTGCCGCTTCGTATCGAGCGCAAGCACCTGCCGATCAAACGCGATTCGCTGCATCGTCTCGCTGAATTGCCGTTCGAGATCGCGCATGTCGCTACCGATCTTCTGCAGCCGCGCGATGATCTCGTTGATCGTCGCAATCGCACCGTTACCCGATCCATACGCATCAAGCGTGTCGATCCCCAACGTGTCCATGCTGACCGGTACCCGACTGGATGACGTGATTGACGTGATTTCACTCATGTTGACCTCCTGCTTGATTACGGTTAATCAGACCATCGATGCGGCGATCTGCGCCTGCACCGTTGCCGTCTGCTTCAATGTCTTGCTGCCGTCCGCAATGATCTCGCCCGATTTCTCAATCAGATCCTTGACTTGCTTGGTCTGCGCCTCTTTCTGCTGTGCATAGAACTCGAAGCACATCTGCAGCCACTGCTGGTCGAGAATCAGTTGATCAATTTCCTTTTGCAGCTTCGCGCGCTCGACAGCGAGCACCCCCGCCGTTACCTGTTGCGCCGCACCGACTGATGCCCGCGTTGCATTCAGCAAAACCGAAGTCGATGCTCTCAGCGCAGCAGACATCACCTCCTTGTTGACCTGCCTGGTGATCGCTTTGGTCAATTCCTTCGCTGACATTTCGATGCCCTCTTCGATCGCCTTGCCGGCCACTTTCTCGACGCTCTTCGCCACCATCTTCTCGATCGCCTCGCGCGAGAAACTCTCGAGCATCCGGTTCACGCCGAGCTGCTGTACGGCCTTCTGCGCGGCATCCTTGCCGGCCTTCTTCGACGCTTCGAGCGCGGCCTTGCCTATGCCCTGCAGGATCTGGTCCGACACCTGCGCGGCCACTTCCTTTCCAACCGCCTGGGCAGTGCTCTTGATCGCATCCTTGCTGCCTGCCTTGATCGCCGATACAAGCGCCTGCTCAGCGCCTTGCTGCAAGACCGCGGTGGTCGCCTTCGGGATCGCCTTGGTCAACAACATGTTGCGCGCCGCACTGGTTATGTCAACCACCGCACCTGCAATCTCGAACGCAAGCTGGACCTTCGCGGCGACGTCGGCCACCGCGTGGTACTTTTCCGCATTGTTCTTGTCGATCAACGCGAGCGTGTTCATCGTCGCCTTGATCACACCCGCGAATCCGGCCATCAGGTCCATGGCGCCGCCCGCGACCGTTGTCACGTTGCCAGTCAACGCGCCACCGACGATCTTCGCGACGCCCGACACCACTTCGACGGCCGCGACGATCCAGTCGAAGATCACGCCGAAGATGCCTGCCTTCTTCGCCTTCTGCTGCTGCTCGATCGCCTTGTCGATCTGTTCGCGATACTCCTGGACTTCCTGCCGGCGCACCTCCTCCTGCTTCGCCGACATGATGCTGAGGGCCTTGGTCTTCAGCTCCGCCGTATTGCCCAGCACCTTGGACGACAGTAGCGTGGTCGCGAGCAGCATCGAATCCATCGACACGTTGCCGAAGTCGCGCAAATCGGCCGCGCCGTGCTTCGCACCCGGCGCGGTCGCGCTGTCGAATTTGTCGATGATCCGCCCGAGCGCCTGCGCGGCGTCCTTCAGCGACACCAGCGCCCGGCAGGCGATGCCGGTCGCGTCGGGCAGCCGGGCGCGCACGTCGTCGACGATCACCGAGACGCCGCCCAGCATCGCCTGGGTCGCGGCGCGCGCTCGCTCGGCCTGTTCGGCCGGCTCGCGTGACGCGATCGGCACGCTGCCTTGTGGCCCAGTCATGCTCAATGAAACAGTCATCTCACCCCCTCCTGATCGCACAATGCCAAGTGTTGTTCGATATCCGCCTTAAGCGCGCGATGGTCCGGCACCTCGCCGCACCAGTTGCGCGCGGCGTTGAACGCCTTGCGCGCATAGTCGAGATTGCCTGCGACAAGGTAGCTGATTCCCGCATGGTACGAGGAGCGCGGATCGTCGATGTGGATCATCCCCGCGCGGCTCAGGCAGAATATCGCCTCATCGTGCTGGCCAAGACGCTGATAGCAGATCCCCAGCCAGAACCAGTAGTCGAAATTCCAGTGATCGATGCGCGCCAGCATGAAATAGACATTGCGCGCGGCTGCCCAGTCTCCGGCATCGAACAACTGGCCAGCGAATACGAACATCGTGTCCATGTCTTGCTTGTCAACGTCGACAAGCATCCTGATCGAGCCGCCCGACGCGAAGAACTGCTGCAGCACTTCGTGAGCGTCGTCCGGTGCTCCGGCTGCGGATGATGGTGCGGACATGCATTGGTCTCCTGCGGCCGGCGCGATGGCGCCGGCCGCCACGCGTCTTAGCGAATCGCCGAAGCGATGCCCTTGGTCGATTCGGCCAGCATGCTCTGCAGGCTGTTGATCATCTGCACCGCCGTGTTGTAGTTCTGCATCAACTGCTGCATCTTGAGCTGGCTCTGCTGGACGAAATCCGACGCACGGCCTGCCACCGATTCGAGCGCTGCCTTCACCGACATCAGGTCCGCCTTGTCGAGCTTGCCACCCTCTTTGTCCGCGAGAAATTCATCGATCGTCTTGTCGTTAACGAGGATGTTATTTTCACGCAGATACTGAATGACACTGTCGTCGAGCGTCGTCTTGTCTTCCGCCTTGATAAGTTTGGCGAGCGACGCCTCCACCTTGTTCGCCATGTCCTGCGCATCGCGCGAGATATTCGACTTCTTCTGCATGTCGTCGAGCTTCGCGCTTGTCTGCCGGCTCAGCAGATCCATGATCACCAGCATCATCGCGATGCTGTCGCCGATCGGATGCGAGTTCTTCACGTTGTGGCCGCCGGCTTCGCTGCCCGACACGGACTGGGACATCTGGAATTGAACCGGGTTATGGGTGATGGTGGTCATACCGTTTCCTCGATGGATGAAATGTTGATTCAGGAACAACTCAAACGAATGCGCGACGAAACTTCGCGACCTGCCGCACCTGGCGCGGCGCGGCTTCGGCCGGCGCGGCCAACTGCTGCAACTCCTCGCCGATTTTCTGCATGCAGCGCTCGGCCTGCCCGGCCTGCTTGACGAGCGCATCGATCAGGTGCTGGCCGCCATTCTTCATCAGCGCGTCCAGCCGTTCGAGCTTGCGGCGTGCCTCGCCTTCCGCCTGCGAGCGTTGGCGCAGGCTGACGATCTCGCGCTGCAGCGCGTCGAACGCCGTCATTTCCCGTTGCAGGGTCGAGCGGCGACGCTGCAGGTCGCCCATTGCATCCTTCAGTTGCTCCACGGTTTTCATGCGATACCTCCTTCGACGACAGTGCGTCATGGTCATAAGGTTGGTGCCGGCCGGCGCTTGCGGCAGGCGCGGCTTAGCGGATCGCCGAGGCGATGCCCTTGGTCGATTCGGCCAGCATGCTCTGCAGGCTGTTGATCATCTGCACCGCCGTGTTGTAGTTCTGCATCAGTTGCTGCATCTTGAGCTGGCTCTGCTGCACGAAGTCCGATGCGCGGCCCGCCACCGATTCAAGCGCCGCCTTCACCGACATCAGGTCCGCCTTGTCCAGGCCGGTCGAACTCTGGAGCGCGTTCAGAATCGTCTTCATGTGATCGAGACTGATCTTCCTGCCCGATTGATAATCGACCTCCGGCAGGCTCCAGATGTAGTCGCACACGCGCTTGCCGTCGATCTTGATGCCCACCGAATCCATGTAGCTCACGACGTCCTGCCATTCGCGCGACTGCATCCCGTCCGGGCCCGACTGCGCGATCATCTGCTGCAGCTTGGCAACCATTGCGGCGAACTTTGCCGGGTCGTTGCCCGGCGCGGCGCGCGCGGCCAGGAAATCATCGATCGTCATGTCGTTGACGAGAATATTGTTGTCGCGCAGGTATGCCACCACGTCGTCAGGCAACGGCGTCTTGTCGTCCGCCTTGATCAGCTTCGCGAGCGCGGCTTCCACCTTGTTCGCCATGTCCTGCGCATCGCGCGAGATATTCGACTTCTTCTGCATGTCGTCGAGCTTCGCGCTCGTCTGCCGGCTCAGCAGATCCATGATCACCAGCATCATCGCGATGCTGTCGCCGATCGGATGCGGGTTCGTCACGTTGCGACTGCTGTCCGCCGGCGACGCCGATACCCGGCCCGCGTCGGGCAGCGCCCCTTGACGTTCGATAGCGAAATTCATCGTGGTTGCTCTCCTGGTTGCGCGGACTGACGCCCGCCGCCTTCGTTCCGATCGCTCGTCCGCACCGGTTGTCCGTGCGTCGAGGCATCCGGCGCCGCGTTCGTGATACCGCAGCGCCAACACCCACATCGTAGGCGCGGGCGTTCAGCGCGTTTTTCGGAATTCGGCCTGTAGTTGCGTTTTTCTCGCGCCACCGCGGCGTGCGGTTTCAGGTGATGACCTGAGGGGATTTCAGCAACGGATCGGCGATCATGCAGGCAACGCAACGACACGACGTATTCGCCGGAGATCTGATGCAAGTTGTACGAATGATGTTCGGCTGCTACGGCGGCCAGATTCGAACCGCCGGGACCAATCACCACGTGCCCGATCACTGCGTCGTCGTGACGCAAGCCGACGCGGCGCTGTGCGATGCCGGCGCCGATTCCGATTTCCAGACAGTCGATTTCTATCCGGCGCATTTCCGCCAGGTTTTCTCGGAAATCGCCGAGCTGGTCGATCCGGATCAGCGCGTGCGCTTCTGGCCCGAGCCGCTTCGGATCGTCGAGGCACCCGTCGCAGTGATCCGCATGGCGGACCTGCTGAGCCGCACGTCGCCGCCGCTTCTGCTGCGCTTCGTGTACCTGTATTGCCTGGGCGTCGACCGCGCGTATTTCTCGCGGCTGCTGCACCACATGATGGCCGGCGACACGGCGTTCGTCGACTTCGTCGAGGCCAATGCGCTGCAACCGTGGACCGTCGCGCGCTTCGCGGACGGCTTCGGCCTGCCGCTGCGCAAGTTCAACATCCTGTTCACCGAGAAGTTCGGCATGCCCGCGAAGCGCTGGCTGCTGGAACGCCGGCTCGGCCATGCGCGGTATCTGCTCACCGCCACCTCGATGCGGGTGCTCGACATCGCGCTCGAATGCGGCTTCGCGAACCACGCGCACTTCACCGACAGCTTCCGCAAGCACTTCCTCTGCAATCCCACCCAGTACCGGCTGCGGACCACGCAGCCCGAGCGCTCGGCGGCCTGACCTTCTGCGCATCATGGATATCGAAGCGGTCAATCAACAACTGTCCCAGCTCGTGGACAAGGTCGGCAACGACGTCGAATCGAAGATGTCTGCGTCGGATCTCAACAACCCGGCCAGCATGCTGCAGGCCCAGTTCGCGATTCAGCAGTACTCGGTGTTCGTCGGCTATCAGAGCGCCGTGCTCAAAGCGGTCAAGGACATGCTGTCCGGCATCATCCAGAAGATATGACTCCGCTGTCCGCTGCCGCACGCCGCCTGATCGTCGAGGCCGGGCTCGCCGCCGTCAATCACGGGCTGCATCGCGAGGCCTGGGCGATCCACGCGGCGCTGTCCGCGTTGATCCCCGATGCGCACGATCGGCTCGCGCTCGAAGCCGTGATGCTGATCGGACTTGGTCGAAGCGAGTCGGCCGCACGGCTGCTTGAACGCGCAGGCGCGCAGCACGCGCGGTTGCTCGCCCCTCTGCTCGCACCACCCGCCGCCCTGCGCGGCACTTCTCGACCTTGCCATTCAAAGGAATTCTGATGGAAGTCAGCGCTACCCAATCCGCCGCCCAGGCCCTGCAATCCCAGACCACCGTACAACCCGCCGGCACCGACGAGATCAACGCCTTCACGCGCGCGCTGTTCGGGCAGAATGCGCAAACGCCCGAGCAACAGGCCGTCGACCGCTTCCAGCAGGTGTCGCAGCAAGTGGACCGCGCGCTCGCGCCGGCGCGCGACACCGGGGCGATGCTCGCGAGTCCGCTCGAGATGCTCGCGACGCAATCGACCATGCTGCGCTCGATCATCGAGGTCGACCTCATGGCCAAGACGGCCGGCGCGGTCTCGCAGGGCGTCAACAAGCTGGTGAACATGCAATGAGCGCACGCAGGACGCACTGGCTCGGCGTCGGCCTGCTCGCGTGCGCGCTGGCCGGCTGCAAGACGGAGCTGTACAGCAATCTGCCGGAGGCGGAGGCGAACCAGATGCTCGCATTGCTGATGCTGCGCCACATCGATGCGGACAAGAAAGTGATCAAGGACGGCAACGTGACGATCCGAGTCGAGCCCGGTCAATTCGTCAACGCGGTTGAGCTGCTGCGGCAGAACGGCCTGCCCGCGCGCAAGCTCGCGACCATGGAGGAAATGTTCCCGTCCGGCCAGCTCGTGACGTCGCCCGCGCAGGAGCAGGCGAAGATCCAGTTCCTCAAGGAGCAGCAGCTCGAGAAGATGCTGCGCGCGATGGACGGCGTCATCAACGCGCAGGTCTCGGTCGCCGAAGGCGCGGCGCAGGACCGGCGCGATCCCGAGCCGCCTTCCGCCGCGGTTTTCGTCAAGTACAGCCCGGAGTACAACTTCGCCGCGCGCGTGCCGGAGATCCGCAGTCTGGTCGTCACCGGCGTACCGAATTTGAGCCCCGAGCGGGTCAGCGTCGTCGTGCAGGCGGCCGATTATCGCTACGCGCAGCCCAGCGCCGCTGCATCGGGCGTCGTCGGGCGCTTCGAGGAGGCGCGGCTGCGCGTGGCCGGCGTGCTGGCCGCGCTGGCCGTCTGCGCCGCGCTCGCGGGCGCCGGCTACGGCTGGTATCGACGCATGCGGCTGCGAGGAGGCGTATCCTCATGACGATCGGTGCGATTGCGCCGGCCGTGTCGCGCCTGCATGCGCTCGCGTGGCGGCCCGGCGCCAACATGCATCCCGACTGGTGGCCGGCACTGGATCTCGACGCCTGGCGGGAAGGCTACGCTTATCCCGCCTGCCACGCGTCAATCGATCGACTGATCGTCGCGCGACGCGGTTTTCCGCGAGCGGCGTTGCCGGCCCGGCTCGATGCGTCCCAAGCGGCCCTGATTGCGCTTGAGCCACGGCTCGATATGCTGGTGGTCGCGCTCGGCCTGCTCGCGCACGGACGCCCCGACTACCTGCTCGCCCAGCCGTATCGGACCCTGCTTGCGGTGCAACTCGGCGAGCAAGGCTGCGCGCAGCTCCTCGCGCTGTGCCGCGATCGGCCCGTTCGCGGGCCGGACCTCGCGCCCGACCGGCTCGTCGACGCGCTGCGCGATGCCGGCGCGCGCTGGTGGCGCACGGACGCCGCCGTATGCCTCGCCACGCGACTGCTGAGTACCGTGCTGCCACCGCTGCCGTCATCGCCACCGTGGCCTGCCGCACCGATCGACAACCAACAAGGCCGGGCATCCGATTGGCTGGTCAGGATGGGACGCCTGCTATGACCGGTTTCCCCGTCTCCATCACCTACCTTCCGGGTCCCGCGCCCGCGGGGTCACTCATCCCTGCCGCGGCGCTGGCCGCTTATGTCGACGCGGCATCGATCGTCGAGCGCGCGCAGGCGCACGCCGCGCGCATGCTCGACGAGGCGCGCGCCGCGCTTGCCGACGCCGAACGCGACGCACGCCGGCTCCGTGAGGACGCTCATCGACAAGGGCTGGCGGATGCCGCCGCCGAACTGGCGCGCGCGCGCGAGGACCTGATCGGCGAGACGGTCCAATGGCTGGTCGACGAGGCCGACCTCGAAGCCCGGATCGCAATGCATCTCGACGACCGGCTGCGGGTCCTGGTCGCGAGCGTCGTGGAGCCCTATCTGCGCGACCGCAACGCCGTCGAGCTGCTGCTGGCGCAGGTGCGGGCCTGCATTGCAGCCGACCACGGCGCAGCGCCGCTCGTGCTGCAGATCGGCGCGGCAAGCGCAGAACGCATTCGCGTCGCATTGGAGGACGCGCCGCGCGTGCGCGTGGAAGTCGATGCGGCGCTGAGCGCCCACGAGGCTCGCCTCGCATCGCCGTACGCGATCGTCCACTTCGATCCCGGTCGACATCTCGATCTGCTGCTGTCCCGCCTGCTGCCCGCCCCTTCAACTGCCATCGCACCGACGCCCACGAACCATGATGAACCGCATTGACCCCGCGGCCGGCCGGCCCGCTCCCTCCGTCACGCCGGCCGGCCCGTCCGCCACGCCGATCGCGCGGGAAATCGTCCCGGCCGGCTCCGCGCTCGATCTGGCCCAGGAGGCGCTCGCCGACTTGCCGCACGATTTCGACACCATGCCGCCCGAGCTTGCCGGCGTGTCCGCCGAGTCCTTCGCCGAGACGCTCGAGGACATCGGCTTCGTGGTCGGCACACGGCTGCGCGAAACGCGCCGCGCGCAGGCCGGCGGCTCGACCGACCGGCCGCGCACGCGCGCGATGCTGCAGCAGTTGATCCGGCAGATCGGCGCTGTTTCGGCCGCGCAACTCGACGATCTGCGGCGGCGCATGCCGGGAATCGATGAACTCGAGGACGTCGGCGACGCCATGCGCGCGGCCGGCATGAACGACGGTGAAATGGCGCTGCTGCTCGGCGCGATGCTGGAGGAAGGCAAGCTGTCGGGCGCGCGCCGCCGACGCGCCGAGGCGCAGCTTGCCGCCGTGCTGAGCGGCGACGAATGGGCGTTGCAGTTGTTTGCGCATCTGGAGTTCGGCCGCGCAGGCCAGGCGGGGCTCGCGCAATTGCGTCAGCTCTACCAGCGGGCCACCGCGCGCGAGCGCCGCCTGACGCAATGGTTCGACGAGTTTCGCCGGCTGCCCGACCGGCGCCGCAAGCTCAAGACGCTGATCCGCGCGCTCGCGTTCGAGCTGTCGTCCGAAGGTCCCGCGATGGACGTGCGGCTGGCTGCCGTGATCACCGACCTGAAGCGGATCCTGCAATTCCTCGGCATCGAGGACCATTGCGGGCGCTGCGCGGACAGCCTGCGGGCAGCGGACGTCGACGGCGATGCGCTGATCGCCGCGCTACTCGAGATCGTCGAGCAAAGCTGGCTCAGCGCCGCGTGGCTCGATGCGCAGACACGGCGGATGATGCCCGACGCCACGCTGCGGTATCGCCACGCGAAAGGCATGATGGAACTGGTGAAGCTGCTGCCGGACGACTGCTTCGACGACGCCGATCAGCGCACAACGATCCTCGATGCGTTCGGTGAACATCTGGAGGCGTTGAGCGATGCGCAGGGGTGAGATGGACACGGCGTGGCTCACGCAGGACTGACCGAACTTCGAATACCTGTTGCGCGATGGGGCCCCGCGTGGGTTTGGCCTGCAAGGCGCCCGGTGCCCCATGCACGCAGATGCCGGGCGCCCCGCTCGACAATGGCTCAGTTGCCGAGGAGGTTCGACATCACCCTCTCGCGCGCCTGGGTAAAGGCTTCTCTGCGCACGCTGGTCACTTCCGGTTCCCACAGCGGATTGAGGGGAACGTGGAAGCCCTGCGTCTTGGCGGCGGCAACCAGTTCCGCCAGTTCGGCCGCATCGTGCACGATGCAGATTTCATCGAAGCGGCCGATCGGCTCCGGCAGTGCGAACGTCGCGGGATAGTTGGCCGTCGGGTCCGCCGCGGGGCTGGCCGCGTCGGCATTGTGATGGATCACCGGCTCGCCGTCGCCGACCAGCGCCTGATTGAGGATCGGAATCATCGCGCGAATTCTCGGTGACGCATTGCCGATCTCCTTGTCCTCCTTTGCGTAGAAAGCCGCCGGATCATCATAGGCGGCTCGAAGCGGTTCAGGAACCGGGTTGGCGTATCGATCCACGCGCGCCTTGAAAACCGCATGCGCGACATCCGGCACGGGAACGTTGTCCTGCGGCCCGAGATCCTCCACCCGCGGCGCGATCACGAGCAAGTCGTAGTCGGCCGTCAGCGGCTTGGCGTCGGGCTTCGGCGGCGCCAGCACCTCGATCGGTCGTCCCTCATGCGTGATTGCGTAGCGCATCCCATCGCCGGTGGCGTGCGGCTTCGCCTCGAACGAATAGATCTTCCCGCTCGGCGCCCGGGCTTCGAACGCGATCGGATTGCGCTGCGCGTCGTACTTGATCCGGTCGATCATCCCCATGCCTAGCAGTTCATCGAGGCGCGCGCCCGATACGGCGAGCGGAACCTTCTTCGCATATTGGTCGCGCAGGCAGCTTTCGACTTGCCCGTTGAATTTCTTGACCCGCTCGGCGTTGTTTTCGAGTTTGCTCCACCGCTGGTCGACACAAATGAACGCCGCCTGCGGCCCCCAGTTCGCGCTCTTGCCCTTGATGTGAAAACCCTTGGTCGGATGACCGCTTGCAATGAGGCTCGTTGCGATCGGTTCGACGGGACGGATGCCGATCAGGCATCGGTGTTCCTGGGCGGATTGCTGCAGTTTGATCAGATGCGACGGAACGATACCCGTCTCGCTCTTCACCCGCTCGACCATGGCTTGCAGCCGCGACGCCTGATCAACCTGCACACCCTGCGGCGCGGTACGCGCGTCGACAGTCGGGGTTCCATCCACGGAGGGGCGATGCAACCCGCCGACCTGCATGGACACTTCTCTCATGTGTGCGCTCCTTCCGATGCGTGATGGGGATGAAACTCGTGTGTCGAGGCCGGACGGCGCAACGTGAACGGCAAGCCGATTCGAACGCGGCGCCGCCCGGCGCGCCGGCAAACGCGCACGTCACGCCAGACGATCGGGATCGACCCGCGACGTCTGGATGCCGACCGTGCCGATCTGCAGCAGCTCCGGATGCGCATCGCATAGCGCGCCGTGATTCTGCTCGTACGCATCGTGGATCGCCAGGACGTCCCCGGTCGCGTTTGTATAGTTCGCCGCCATGCCGGCGACGCGCTGATACAGGTTCTCGTGCTGGAGATCGGTGCCGACCGGGCCGAAGAAATCGGCGCGCAGCGTGTCCAGTGTCAGTGGATTGCCGGGCGTCTCGATCGCCTGCTGCAACGCGGGCTGCCGGGCCACGTTTTCCACGAGCCGTTCGGTCGACCGGAAAGCGGTGCCGGACGACGGATTGAATTCGTCGGCGCCGTTCGCCATCGCCATGCCGACCGGAACCGTTTCCGCGAACGTGTGATAGCCGCCGAAGTTCATGAACGCAGCGATGCCGAGCGTCGCGGGCTCGACGATGTCGAAGCGGTCATAGAGCGGCCCGTCGCTCAGCGTATTGAGCGCCAGCAGCGCGTCGCAGGTGCCGCCCGACTGCGCGCCGGCGGACGGCAAGCCGCGCAAGTTGGATTCGACCGCGAAGGTGCCGGTGGGCTGCCAGCGGTTGACGCCGGTGCCGTGGGGGAACGCATGGTTGCCCAACGCTTCGTGGAAGGTCTGGTCGGCGCCGCCCTGGGTGCTGAACAGCAGGTTCTGGTACGAATTCATCAGCGGGCTGTCGAGCGCAAGCTGAAGCTCGTCGGACGCCATCATGAAAGGCCGCTCCGGCAAGCCGCTCGCACCGGGTTCGATCGGCGCGCCGTCACGGGCCGCACCATTGATGTTGGCGTAGACCTTGGTACCCGCCGCGTTGGGCTTCGCGCCCAGCAGTTGATCCAGCTCCGTCTGCCGATCGCCGTCCGCGGCGGTGACCGCCACATTGCCGAAACCTAGCCCGTGCAGATGCGCGGATTCATATCCGACGGGAATCGGCTTGCCCTGCGCATCCAGCGGCTGGCGTTCGCTGCGCATCCGGCTGATCGGGTCATCGAACAGCGGCGTGCGCATCACCTCCTTGAACTCGTCGAAGCGCGCGCCGAACTGGCTCGCGACGCCCTCGCCCAGCGGCTTCATCACGTCGCGCAGCACGGCCTCGTTCTGCGCGCGCTTCGTCGCGTCCGGCTGGTTCATCAGTTGCCACACGGTCGTGCCGAAACCGCACACCGCCTTGACCTTGGTCAACAGGTTCTTGAAATCCTGTCCGGCTGCGTACTCGCCCGACGGCGACATCAGCGGCGTCCCCAACTGCGCGGCGATCCACGCCGCCCCGTCGCCACCCTCGGTCGTCTTGCGGCCGATCTGGTCGGACTTCGGATCCGTCATCGGCGTGAGCATCGTGTCCTTGAACACATCGACGAGCGGCTTCTCGCTGCCGTTGAAATGGACCGTGCTTGCGGCTGCGCCGCCGCCCGTCAGCACGGGCGTCAGCACGTCGGCCAGGCGCGCCGCATAGGTGTCGAACACCTTGCCGACCGTGCCGGGACGATCGAGCACCGCCATGCTGACGCCCGCCTCGAACAGCCGGCCGTTGGTCAGCGCGAGCTGCTGCGCCGCATTCAACGTAATGCCCTTGGCCGTCGAAACCGCAGTGGTTTCACCCGTCTGCTTCGTCTGGGTGATCTCCTTCAACCCCCCGCTCTCGATCTGCGCCTGCAATTGAATCGGCGGCTGGTTGGACTGGATCGTACGCATCGTTCACCTCGCAATCGTAATAAGCCATGAAGTACCGGCTCGATTGTCGCTGC
The DNA here is from genome assembly GCF_001636105.1 of Burkholderia sp. MSMB1589WGS. Lineage (NCBI taxonomy): Bacteria > Pseudomonadati > Pseudomonadota > Betaproteobacteria > Burkholderiales > Burkholderiaceae > Burkholderia > Burkholderia sp. MSMB1589WGS. The sequence goes on along the minus strand of NZ_LNJT01000007.1, from coordinate 141,096 downwards.
GTCAAATCAACTCCGCTTCTGTATCTTTTCAGTCTCTATCAGTTACGTGAGCGCGTACCGCTTCCGACAGAAACGACGGTTTTTCCGAAGCCGCCGCGCATCGATTCGCCAGAATGCGTCGCATCGACATGAACCGGACCGGAAACGCACGATGCAACCCATTGCCTTGAGATTCGTCAGCCTGCCGATACGCGATGGGCGTTGCAGCGGCCCGCGCCGCCCTTCGCGCACGACCTCACGTGGGCGCGTCCCGACCGGCAGCCTCCGTGCCGCCAGCGGTCGGGCGATCGACGCGGAGGAGCTTTGTCTCGCCGGATGCGCGGTGCATGCGCGCCGTCGCATCGCGGGGCCGACCGTCACGTCGCGCGCACTATCACGGCCGATTGTGATAGCGCGCCCACAGTCGCTCGATCACCTCGATCGCCGCGCGGCGCGCCTCGTCCAGTTCCGGCGTCGCCGCCCGGTCGTGCGCTCCGGCCACGGGCTCGCGCAGGGATGCAAGGCACGCATCTCGCCGTTCGCCGCACGTATCGGCCGCCAGTTCGTCTTCCAGACGCGTCAATCGCACCATCGCCTTGTCCTCAAAGTTCGTCGTCTCACACATCGAACGGGATCGACACCAGATGTTCTCCGTTGCGCAGGCTGATCGCGCGCCGGCTCAGGCGGACGATCGCATAGCCGTTCGGCAGCACGCCGCCCACCTGCAGGCGCATGCCGTTCGCGAGCACGACATAGATCGAATGCGCCTGGCCGCCGACCGTCACCACCGGCGCGGGCAACAGCGACTGCGCGGCGTCGACGGCGGGAATCGCGTCGTAGATCGCCGTGAAGCCATCCGCGCCGCCCTGATTGAACGCCTCGACGGCCGCATTCAGCGCGGCCGTCTTGCCCGCGTCAAGCTTACCGCTCACCATCAGCGTCCGACCGGCCAGCGAGACGCCGATGCCGTCGAGCACATCAGCCTCCGACAGTGCGTCCAGCAGGCGCTCGAACTGTTGCGCGCGATCGTTGATCACGTGCCAGCTCCGCAGCCCGGGCACCGCCTGCAGCTGTGCGACGGTGCGCCGCCAGTGGCCGTCGGCCGCGATCGCGCCATGAATCTCGACCGCCCCCGGTGCATCCGTGCTGCGCACGTCGATGTCGCGGTAGCCGTTCAACATCAGCACGTCCTTGACGCTGCCGCGCAGCGTATCCGCGCACTGGCTGGTATCGCGCACATGTACGCCGCGTGCGCGCAGCTCGCCGCGTAGTTGCCCGACTGCCTCGCTGCGCGCGCACGATCCGCTCAATCCCACCGTACCGTCCGGCTCCCGCTTCGCCTGCAGGCCGTGCAGCGCAGGCTCACGCAGTCGCGCGGCGAGCCAGGCGTCGAGATCGGGCGCACGCACCTGGGCCGGCTGCCACAGCGCCAACGCGAGCGCGCCCAGCAGGCCGGCGCACGCGAGCGCGCCGGCCGCATGCACGCCATTCAGTCCCCGCGCGCGTGATGCTTGGCGCGGCGGGACCTGCACCGCCGGCAGCGGATCGTCGGTGCCGCCCACGATGAATGCCAGCCCCGCGAGATCCACGACCACGTGCTCCGGCAACGGCATCGCGACATCCCAGCGCGCCCCGGCGACCCACACCGGTACGCCCGGCGACACCGTCACGCCGTCCGCGCCCACGTTCAGCACGGCGCTCGCCTCGTCGTCGAGCACCATCGCGAGATCCGCGTCGGCGCCGCCGATTCGCAGCGGCCCGTCGGGCAGCACGAACGGGTGCCCGGCGAGCGGGCCGTTCAGCCATCTGAGCTTGCGTGTCGTCATGCCTGCAGCCAGGGTTCAGCCTTGATCAGGAACAGCCGCACCGTGTGGCGCTGGTTCTTCTGGCGCATCTTGAACAGATTTCCGAGCAACGGAATGTCGCCCAGGAGCGGGATCTTCCGTTCACCCTCGCTCAGCTCGTCCTGCACGAAGCCGCCGAGCAACAACGCCTGCCCTTCCTTGAGCAGCGCATGCGTGGCGATTTCCGAGTTCAGCGTCTGCGGCAGCGGCTCCTGCTTGCTGAGCGCACCGGTCTGTCGGCCGTCCTGGACCATCAGCATCAACATGATTTCCTGCTTGCCGGGATCGCCGATCACGCGCGGCGTGACCCGCAGCAGCGAACCGGTCGAGATCGATTCGAGCTTCGCGACACGCTCGGCGCTGACCTTCGTATAGAACGTGATGTTGCGATCCAGCACCGCCTGCATGTTGTCGAGCGTGACGACGGAAGGTCGCGACAGGATCTGCGCCTTCGCGTTCTGCTCCAGCGCGCTCAGCCGGACCATGAACTGCCCGGTGTTCGACACCACCGTCGAGAAGCTGCCGGAATCCGGTTCGCCGCCGCTATTGAAGCTCACCGAGCCGCCGCCGATGCGCGCCGACGCCGACCAGTCGACCCCGAGCATGCTCAGATCCTGCGCGTTGACGTCGATGATCGCGACCGAGATCTCGACGAGCTTCGGCTTGCGATCGAGTTGCGCGATCAGGTCGCCGTACAGCTTCATGTTCGTCTCTTTGTCGCGCACGATCACGGCGTTTTGGCGCGCATCGGCAGCGAACATCGGCAGCAGGCGGTCGCTCGCCGGCTGCTGCCCCTGGTTGTCCTTCAAGGGCAGCGCACGCCCCTGCGCCATGTCCTTCAGGACCGACACCACGCCCGGCACGACCACCTGCTGCGACCGATAGGCGTAGCGGGAATCGGTGGCGGTCGCGTACTGCAGCGGAAACAGCTTCACCGACTCCTGATTCTGCGCGTGGTGGATGGTCTGCTCGTCGAGCCGCTTCGCGAACTGGGTGACGCGCTCGATGCAGATTGGCACGCCCCGCGCCTCGATGGCGTTCGATGCGGGAATCGCCTGCACGAAGCATTGCCTGCTATCGAGCAGCCCCGCCGCGCGCAGTTGCTCGATCAGGGTCGACGGCGCCAGATAGTCCGGCGTGATCAGCGCGCTCGACACCTCCTGCGCGCGATACACGTACAGGGTGAGACCGTCGTAGTACCAGGCGAGCTGATAGAGGCGCGCAAGTCGGTCAAGCGCCGCTTCCGGCGTGCGGGCGTCCACGGATCCGATGAACGATCCGTCGATCTTCGGGCTGACCACCACCGGCGTGCGATAGTTCGCGCCGAGGTCGCGCAGCACGTCGGACAACTTCATGCCGCGCGTGCTCAGGAAAAACGGGGCGATTCCCGCAGTCGGAATCGCTTTCGCCGGCGCCGGCGCGGCGTGCGCGAGCAGGCAGCCGACGAGAAGCGCGCACGACGCGGCGCGAAAACGGCTGGCGCGCCGCTTCATGCCGGTCTCCATGCCGCACGCGGCGCTTCCTTGAGCGCCGCATGATGCGCGCCCAGCCAGCGCGCGATCGCGATCTGCTGTTCGAGGCTTGCGCGCAGCGCGGCGAAGCCCGCCGCGATATCGTGGCGGCGCACGAACACCAGCGCGTTCGCGGCGTCGAGCCACAGCGCATCGTCTGTCTCGCCGCGCAGCGACATCAGCCAGAGACATGCCTGCTCGAGCCAGCGGCCGTCGATGGGCGCGACGTCGACCTGGCAGCCGACGCATACGCCAAGCGGCACCGCCGTGGCCACACACCAGCCGGCGATGCCGTCGATCGTCATCGACCAGCGACCCTGCCGCCAGACCCCGGCTGAAACCGTTTCCAGACGCAACAATGCAGGCGGAAATTCCATCAAAATCGATTCATTCATGCATCAAGATTTTTACGATAAATCTTGATAAGATCGATCCGGTGATCACCTGAATTCCAAAATAAGTCGAGGCGGGCCGCCCCTCGATCCCATGCTGACTCCACCATGCCCGTCGTCACTCATACCGCTATTCCCGCCGAAGTCCGCATCCTGATCGTCGAAGATCATCCGGTCGTGCGGTTGGGGCTGAAGAACCTGCTCGACGCCGCGCCGCCGCTGAAGGTCGTCGCGGAAGTCGAGGACGGCCTCGAGGTCTATGCGGCGTGCCAGCGCCATGCGCCGCATATCGTGCTGCTCGATCTCGGCCTGCCCGGGATGAGCGGCATCGACGTGATTCATCAGTTGCGCCGCCGCTGGTCGGACCTCGGTATCGTCGTGATGACGGCCGACACCGCCGAGCATCGCGCGAGCGCCGCGCTGCTCGCGGGCGCGAACGGCTACGTGCTGAAGAACAGTTCGCAGCAGGTGTTGCTGGAAACGCTGTGGAAGGTCTGGCGCGGCCATACCGCGCTCGATCCGGCGCTGAACGCCGCGCAGCTCGGCACGCCGTCCGCCGCCCCCGCGGAGGTCGCGCTCACGCCGCGCGAGCGTCAGGTGCTCAAGCTGATCGCCGAGGGATGCCGCAATCGCGACGTGGCCGAGCGCCTGACCATCACGATCAAGACGGTCGAGACGCATCGCCTGAACCTGATGCGCAAGCTCGACGCGCACAACGCGGCGGACCTCACGAACTGGGCGCACCGTCTCGGCTTGAATTGAGACGGTGCGCGCCGCTTCAGGTGAACTGAAGCGCGATCAGCTCGGCCAGGTCGCTCAGGTCGCGGCGGCTGACCCAGCGGCCCGAGCGGATCTGCCGCTCCTGCTGCTCGATGCCCTCGCGCACGAGATCGAGCCCGCCTTGCCCCGCGCAGCCCTTGAGCGAATGCAGAATGTTCAGGATGCCTTCGGTATCCTTCGCGTGCCACGCCACTTCCGCCTGCTGGTGCAGCTCCTTGAGCGTCTTGTGCAGTTGATCGCGCATCATCTGGTCGTTCCAGTCCAGGAGCGGCATGTTCGCTATCGCATTGGGCGCGAGCTCCATGCCGCGCGCGAGCTGCGTGGCGGCCACCTGGTTCAGCGTGGCCGCCATCTGTTCGAGCGACACGGGCTTGGTCAGATAGGCGTTCATTCCCGCCTGCCGCGCTCGCTCGTGTTCCGTGGGCATCGCATTGGCCGTCAGCGCCACGATCGGCGTGTCGGGATCGAGGACCCGCTCGTCCGCATGACGCCAGCGGCGCGTGGTCGCCATCCCGTCCATGTCCGGCATCCGCACGTCCATCAGCACGAGATCGAACACCTGGGTGCGGCCCAGCGCGAGCGCCCGCTCGCCCGAGGCCGCCGCCTGGCACTGGTGGCCGAGTTCGCGCAGCATCTTGCCGACGATGTCGCGATTGACGGCGACGTCGTCGACGACGAGCACCTTGAGCGTCCACGGGCACATCGCCGTCGGCCGCGCATCGTCCTGCACCGCCTCGCCGCGCAGCACCTGCGCGATGCTGCGGTAGAGCTTGCCGGGCAGGTAGCACAGCTCCGGCATCGCCAGGAGCGGATTGTCGCCGTCGACGGGCTCCAGCCCCCAACTGCGCAATTGCGCGTGCAGCGTCGCGGGCGCCGTCACACTGCCCGCGAGCGGCGTCGGCGCAACCTCGCCGCGCTGCAGGGGCAGCAGCACGGTGAACTGGGTGCCGCGCCCGAGCTGGCTGCTCATCAGGATCTCGCCGTTCATCAGGTTCGCGAGCCGCGATGCGATCGGCAGGCCGAGCCCGTTGCCGCTGTCGTGCGCGCGCACCTGCACGAACGGCTTGAAGATGTCGAGCTGGTACGACGGCGGGATGCCTTTGCCCGTATCCTCCACGATCATCGCGAGCCGATTGCCGCGCCGCTCGACGACGAGGCGGATGCTGCCGAAATCGGTGAACTTGACCGCATTGCCGAGCAGGTTGATGAGGATCTGCCGCACCCGCAGCGCATCGAGCCAGATCTGCTGCGGCACGTCGGGCGCGACGAAGGTCGATAGCGTGAGATGCTTCTCGTTCGCGCGCAGGTGGATCGTCAGCATTGCCTGGTCGAGCAGCGGCAGCAGTTGCGTCTGTTCGTAGGCCAGCTCCAGGTGGCCAGCCTCGATGCGCGAATAGTCGAGCACGTTGTTGACGATCCCGAGCAGGTAGCCGGATGACTGCTGCGCGACGCCGACCAGCTCCTGCTGGCGCGGCTGCAACTGGCTGCGCGCGAGCAGCGCAAGCGCGCCCATGATGCCGTTCAGCGGCGTGCGGATCTCATGGCTGATGCTCGCGATGTGCTCGCTCTTGCTGTGATTCGCCGACTCCGCCATGCGCTTCGCCTCGTTCAGCTCGCGGGTGCGCTCGTCGACCTTGTTCTCCAAGGTCTTGTGATACGCGTTCAGCGTGCTGAGCAAGGTGTTGTACGCGCGCGCGATCCGCCCGAGCTCGTCGTCGTGGCGCGCGGGCAGCCGGCGGCCCCAGTCGCCGTCGCGCTGCGCGTCGATGGTCTCGACGATCAGCCTGAGCGGCCGTCCCAGTTGCCACTGCAGGATCTGGAACACCACGACGATGAGCCATAGCTGCATCACGAGCGTCCACGGCACGGTCTGGCGCAGCAAGATCATCACCTTGTCGGTGACGGCCGCCGCCGGGAAAATCACCGCGAGCTGCCAGTGCGGACCATCGAGCGGCATGCACACTACGTATTGGTTGTTGACGCGCCGCGAATAGCTCTGCGCGCACATCGGCAGTTGGTCCAGCGCCCGGTTCAGGTCGGTGGGCACCTCGCCGTCGGACCACAGCAGCTCGCCCTGCGCGGAGCGCAGCACGAAACGCGGCTCGCGATCGAGATGCAGTTCCTTGCTGAACTGCGACAGATCGCCGATGCGCACATTCTGGCCGGCCATCACGCCCGATTCGCGATCGATCGCAGTTGCGGCAACCTGCACGAAGCCGTGCGAATCCCGGTGCGCGTCGCTCCAGCGCATGTCGCCGCCCGCCTGAGCGGCGCCGCGCAGCGACATCAGCATGGTGAGCTTGCGCTGCATGTCGGCGGCGCTGGCTTCCGCCGCGCGATACAGCACGATGCCTTCCGTCGGCAGCAGCAGGAACGCGTCGCGACGGCTCTCCGGATCCGCGTCGCCGAAGATCCCGAGGATCTCCCGCGCACGACGGACCAGCGCCGCGTCGCCGCGCGCGTCGGGAAACGAGACGAACATCGTGTGCGGCGACGGTTTGGCCGCCGGATCGAGCGTGGTCAGGCGCTGGTTCAGGGTCTTCCAGACCCACAGCAGCGCACGCGTATGGTGCTGCGCATCGTCGAAGCGACGATTCTCGCGACCGACGACCTCCTTGAGCTCCCAGCTCAGCACATCGCGCAGTTCGCTTTGCGTCCCCTTGTAGCGGTAGTAAAAGCTGATTGCTTCGGACAACATCCAGAACAAAACCATCGCGCAGCAAAGGATCGCGACGATGCGTGCCGTCAGCGATTTTTCCCAGAATGGGCGCATGTTTTTTTCCATCAAGAGTCCAGCGCGTGCAGTCCTTAAGTCATGGCTGCACAGGCCCTTTTCAGGTCTTCGCCGGATGGTTCGTGCGACCGCAATTATAGAAGATGCGTCGTGCCTTTCCGCCGCGGAAGGGCTTTTCCTTCAGGAGTCGAATGGATTTGCAAACGGAGCGCAAGCTGGAACAGTTCCTGCGACTGCTCGAATTGCCCTGCTCGCGCATCGCGCCGCGCCTCGAATTCGCCCAACCGCCGCTGCGCGTCTTCATCGAGGCCGTCGGCGCGCGACTGGTGCTGTCCGTCGCGCGGCCGGTCGAGGCTGCGCGACGCGACGACGCCCTGCGACGACTCGTCGGACGCTGCGATCCGGCCCGCCACGGCGGCCTGGTCCTGCGGGCCTGCGTGCTGCGCCGCGACCTGATGCTCAGTTGCACGCTCGACGCCGCGCACGACGTCGGCGCGTGGCTCGACGCGCATCGCACGCTGCGCCGCCTGCTCGACACGCACGCGGGGGACGCACGGTGAACCGGATCAGCCGCTGGCTGGCGCTCGTCGCGTCGCGCCAGGACATCGCGCTCGCGGTGCTGCTGCTCGTCGCGGTGTTCATGATGATCGTGCCGCTGCCGACGGGGCTCGTCGATCTGATGATCGCGTTCAACCTGATGATCGCGATCATCCTGCTGATGATGTCGCTCTACATCCGCGACCCGCTCGAATTCGCTGCGTTCCCGTCGGTCCTGCTGATCACAACGCTGTACCGGCTCGCGCTGACGATCAGCACCACCCGCCTGATCCTGCTGCAGGCCGACGCGGGCGAGATCGTCTACACCTTCGGCAGCTTCGCCGTGGGCGGCAATCTCGGCGTCGGGCTGATCGTGTTCGTGATCATCACGATCGTCCAGTTCATCGTCATCACGAAGGGCTCGGAGCGCGTCGCGGAGGTCGGCGCGCGCTTCTCGCTCGACGGCATGCCCGGCAAGCAGATGAGCATCGACGGCGACATGCGCGCCGGCATCATCGACGCCAACGAGGCGCGCCGCCAGCGCGGCCTCGTCCAGAAGGAAAGCCAACTGTACGGCGCGATGGACGGCGCAATGAAGTTCGTCAAGGGCGATGCCATCGCGGGCATCATCATCATCCTCGTCAACATCCTGGGGGGCACGGCCGTCGGCGTGTTCATGCACGGCATGAGCGCGAGCGAGGCGATGTCGACCTACGCGATCCTGTCGATCGGCGACGGCCTGATCGGCCAGATTCCCGCGCTGCTGATTTCGATCACGGCCGGCATCATCGTCACGCGCGTGCCCGGCGAGGTCCGCCAGTCACTCGCGGCGGACCTCACCGAGCAGATCGGCCGGCAACCCCAGGCCCTGTGGCTCGCAGGCGCCGTGCTGCTGGTGTTCGCGGTGCTGCCGGGCTTTCCGGTGGCGTACTTCCTCGCGCTGGCCGCACTGATGCTCGGCGGGGCCTGGCTGCTCAAGCGGCGCGGCCGCCGCGCGGGCACGGCTGGCGCGGCGCATGCCGCGAACGGCGCGGCGCCGGGCGCGGCGAACGGCGCCGGCCCGGCCGACACCGCGATGACGCCGGGAGCCGTGCCGCTGATGATCCGCTTCGCGGAATCCGCCGCGCGCGCCGACAAGCTGGCCGACGCGCTCGAAGCGCTGCGCTGGCGCACCTTTGAGCAGTTGGGCCTGCCCTTGCCCGACATCCACCTGCAGGCCGCCGCCGATCTCGACGCCGACACGGTCGAGGTGCTGCTGTACCAGGAACCCGTGCTGGCGCTCAGTGTGCCGCGCGATCTGCTGCTCGCCGACGCGCGCGGTGCGGGCGTCGCGCACAGCGAGCGCGTCGACACGCTGCCGTTCGGCAAGCTACGTCTGCACTGGATCGCGCCGGGGCAAGCCGATACGCTCGCTGCGCTCGGCATCGTGCTGCACCGGGACGAGGCGCGCATCGCCCACTGTCTGTCGCTCGTCGTCGAGCGCTTCGCGAACCAGTTCGTCGGCGTGCAGGAGACCCGCTTTCTGATGGACGCGATGGAAGCGCGCTACGCGGAACTCGTGAAGGAGGTGCAGCGCCAGATGCCGATCGGACGAATCGCGGACGTGTTGCAGCGGCTCGTCGAGGAAGGCATTTCGGTGCGCGACCTGCGCAGCATCTTCGAGGCGCTGATCGAATGGGCGCCGCGCGAGAAGGATCCGGTGATGCTCGTCGAGTATGTGCGCATCGCGCTGCGCCGCCACATCGGCGCGCGCTATCGCGCGGGCCAGGCATGGATCAGCGGCTGGATGATCGGCGACCGTATCGAGGCGATGGTGCGCGAGTCGATCCGCCAGACCGCCGCCGGCTCGTATTCGTCGCTGGGCGCCGAATCCAGCCGCGCCATCCTCGGCCAGATCCGCGCCGCGCTCGCCGATGCCGACCTGCGCCGCGTCGTGCTGCTGACGGCGGTCGACGTGCGCCGCTTCATCCGCAAGATGGTCGAGCGGGAATTCGGCGGCCTTGCCGTGCTGTCGTTCCAGGAGATCGGCGACGAAGCCGAGCTCCGCGTGATCGGCACCATCGACCTGATCGGGGAGCCTGCCGATGCGCTTGCCTGACCCCGACCAGTTGCGCGCGCGCGTCGCCGCACGCCTCGTGCCGCGCGGCGACGCGCCCGTTGCGCACACCCGCTTCGGCCGCGTGACCGAGGTCGGCCCGACGCTCGTGCGCGCGACGCTGCCGCACGTGGGGCTCGCGGAGCTCTGCCGCCTCGAACCCGCTGGCATCGACGCCGAAGTCGTGTCGATCGAAGGCGACACCGCGCTGCTGTCGCCGTTTGCGGAACCGCGCGGCATCGCCGCCGGCTGCGCGGTGCGGCCGCTCGGCCGTGCGCACCGGATCCCGGTTGGCACGTTCCTGCTCGGCCGCGTGGTCGATGGCCTCGGTCGTCTGTTCGACCACGGCCCGGACGTGCCGGACAGCGCCACCTGGGTCGATCTGGCGCGCTCCGCGCCCGATCCGCTGCGCCGCGCGATCATCGATACGCCCTTGCCGCTCGGCGTGCGGGCGATCGACGGCCTCCTGACCTGCGGGCGCGGCCAGCGCGTCGGCATCTTCGCGGCCGCCGGCGGCGGCAAGAGCACGCTACTCGGCATGATCTGCGACGGCAGCCTCGCCGACGTGACCGTGCTCGCACTAATCGGCGAGCGCGGTCGCGAGGTGCGTGAGTTTCTCGAACACACGCTCACGCCCGAGGCGCGCGCACGTGCGATCGTCGTGGTGGCTACCTCCGACCGCCCCGCGCTCGAGCGGCTGAAGGCGGCCTATACCGCCACCGCGATCGCCGAGCACTTCCGCGACCAGGGCCGCGACGTGCTGCTGATGATGGATTCGCTGACCCGCTTCGCGCGCGCGGCGCGCGAAATCGGCCTCGCCGCCGGCGAAAAGCCCGCGGCCGGCAGCTATCCGCCCAGCTTCTTCGCGCGCCTGCCGGGCCTGCTCGAACGCGCAGGCCCGGCCGCCACGGGCAGCATCACCGGCCTCTACACAGTGCTCGTCGAGGGCGACAACCTGAACGAGCCCGTCGCGGACGAGGTGCGCTCGATCCTCGACGGCCACATCGTGCTGTCGCGCAAGCTCGCCGAGGCGAATCACTATCCGGCGATCGACATCGGCGCGAGCGTGAGCCGCGTGATGAGCCAGATCGTCGCCACGCGCCATCGCGACGGCGCGGCGCGGCTGCGTCGGCTAGACGCCGTGTATCGCGACATCGAGCTGCTGGTGCGGGTCGGCGAATACCGGCACGGCGCCGATCCCGAAGCCGACGACGCCCTCGCCCGCCGCGAGGCGATCCGGCAATTCCTCTGTCAGTCCGTCACGGATAAAACCTCCTTCGATCAAACGCTAGAACAGTTATGGACCACAGTGGACGCTCGACCCTGACCACGCTCATGGAGCTCAAAGTGCGGCGCGAACGCAACATCCGCGCCGCGCTCGCGCTGCTCGACCAGCGCGAAACCGCCCTGCTCGCCGACAAGGCCGCCTTGCTCGACGAACGGCGCGCACTATGGAATGCCTGGCGTACCTGCAGCGCCGTCGACAGGGTGCACGACCACGCCTCGCTGCAATTGCTCAAGCACGAGCTGGCCGGCTATCACCATCGCGACCAGACGCTCGTCGATCGCGTCGAGCTGGTCGATGCGCAATGCACGGAGCTGCGGCTCGAGCGCGATCAGCAGCGTGCGCTGCTGCGCCGCGCGCAGATCGATCACGAAAAACTCAAGACCTTGCTGGAGTGACACGATGTCCGTTCAGTTCAAGCCCGGCCCGTCGGCCGGTTCACGCGTGGCAGACGCGGCCAGAGCGCCGCGTGTCGTGCAGGTCGCCGACGTGCGGCGCTTCGCCAATTGCCTGACGAGACCCCACGACGAGCGCGATGCGCATGACGGCGACGACGCGGCCCGCCGTCGCCTGTCCGTCGCGCCCGCGGCAGCGGCCCGCTTCGAACGGCTCCACGGCCGCCCCGGCGTGGCCGCGGATGCGCTGAGCTGGCGCCTGACCCGCGGCCGCTTCGCTGGGCTCGTCGTGCAGGCGCGCCTGCAACAGGGCACGCTGATCATCACGCTCGTCCCGGCCAACGCCGGCCAGCGCGCGCTCGTCGCGCGTCATCGCGCGCGAATCGAGGCGGCCTGCGCCGCCCGCTTCGCGGGCCCCACCGTCGTGACCTGGCGCGATGCGAACGATCCCGCTTGACGCCGGCACGGCCCCCGTCCTGCGCACGCTCGGGCACGGCCGCGCGTATCGGCGCGACACGGACGCCTTGACCCTGCTATTTCGCCGCGGCGGCGGCACGGGCCTCATCCTGACCAGCCGCGCCGACGACGCCGTGGTACGCGTCTGGTGCGACAGCGCGCAATGGTGCCGCTGGATTGCTCCCGTGCTGCCTGTCGCCGACTGGCACGCCGTTCCCAATGAACTGTGCGCGGCGCTGGCCGCCTGGACCTTCGCCTGCGTCGCGCCGTGCGCCGCGGCGGCCGGTCTCGCGTGGCCGCAAGCCGAAGCCGTCGAGCCCGAGGCCTGCTCGATCACGAACCGCTGGCTGCTGCGCCTCGAACGCGGGGGCGCGACGCTCGACCTGCAGATCCTCGATGCGCCGAGCACCTGGATTGCGCAACTGGCCGCCGGCCTCGATCCGCTCGACGCCCCGCCCGGCGATGCGCCCGGCCGCCCCGCGCCCGCGTTGCGCGTCGCGTTGATAGCGGGCTGGAGCTGCATCGACACCACGCAGCTTGCGCGCCTGCACCGCGGCGACGCACTGCTGCTGCACCACGCCTACGCCGTCGCCGACGGCGAACTGGGCCTTTTTACCGACCGGCCGCTCGCCAGCGTCATCCGCCGCGACGCGCTCGGCTACACGATAGGAGTCACGATGGAAACCTTTGACGACTGGCTGGACGTCGAGCCCGCGGACCCCGCGGCGACACTGCCCCTCGTGTTGCCGCTGGACGCCAGCGTGCGGATCGTCGCGCAGGCCGCGGCGATCGACGTGCCGCTCGACCGGCTCGCCGCGCTCAGGCCCGGCGACATCCTGGAAGGCCCCGCGATCGGCGACGGCCTGTGCACGCTGAAGATCGGCGGCAGGCCGTTCGCGCGCGGGATGCTGCTCGACATCGACGGACGCCTCGCGATCCGCATCGAGCACTTCGTGTAGTCGCGCGGGCGCGCCGCCGGTTCAGGTCTACGCCGGATGGGCCTCGCGGCGCGTGCGCCCCACAATGGCCCCGATGAAGATTTCCTGCGGAGTGATGCATGAGCGTGCTCGACCAGCCCGTTCAATTGATCGTGGTGTTGTTCGCGTTGTCGATCCTGCCGCTGCTGATGGTGCTCGGATCCTCGTTCCTCAAGCTCGCAGTCGTGTTCGCGCTGCTACGCAACGCGCTCGGCACGCAGCAGATCCCGCCGAACATCGCGCTGTACGGGCTCGCGCTCGTGCTGACGCTGTTCATCATGGCGCCCGTCGGGCTCGCGATCCAGGACAACCTCGCCGAGCATCCCGTACAGCTCGACGACAAGCAGTTCACGCAGCAGGTCGAGACAACGATCCTCGCGCCGTACCGCGACTTTCTGGCGCGCAACACCGCCCGAGCCCAGGTGCGCTTCTTTGCCGACATCGGCCATCGCACCTGGCCCGAGCCGTACCGCAACCGCATTCCGGACGATTCGCTGATCGTGCTGATACCGGCGTTCGCGATCAGCCAACTGATCGAGGCGTTCAAGATCGGCCTGCTCCTGTTCCTGCCGTTCGTCGCGATCGACCTGATCGTGTCCAACGTGCTGCTTGCGATGGGCATGATGATGGTCTCGCCAATGACGATCGCGCTGCCGCTCAAGCTGCTCGTGTTCGTGCTGATCAACGGCTGGGAAAAGCTGCTCGGCCAGCTCGTCCTGTCGTTCCACTGAGCGCGTCGCGCCCGCCTGCCCCATGAGCGAAGCCGTCATTACCCAGTTGGCCGCGCAGATGATGTGGCTCGTGCTGCTGCTGTCGCTGCCGGTAGTGGTGGTCGCGTCGGTGGTAGGCATCCTCGTGAGCCTCGTGCAAGCGCTGACCCAGGTACAGGATCAGACGATCCAGTTCCTGATCAAGCTGCTGGCCGTCGCAGTCACGCTCGCCGCCACCTATCACTGGATGGGCGACGTGCTGATCAACTACGCGACCCAGAGCTTCAACCAGATCGGCGGGATGAGGCCATGACGGCCGCGATGGCCGGCGAATGGCTGCCGATGGTCGCGCTGTCGATGCTGCGTCCGCTCGGCGCGATGCTGCTGGTGCCGGTGTTCAGTACCGGCACGCTCGGCGGCACGCTCGCGCGCAACGCGCTGGTATTGGCGATCTCGCTGCCGGTGCTCGCCCTGCACGATCTGTGGCCCGCCGTCGACGGCGCGCGGTCGTGGGCCGCCTATCTGTGGCTTGCGTGCGGCGAACTGAGCATCGGCCTCGTGATCGGCTTCTGCGCGGCGGTGCCGTTCTGGGCGCTCGACATGGCGGGATTCCTGATCGACACGATGCGCGGCGCCTCGATGGCGAGCGTGCTGAATCCCTTGCTCGGCCAGCAATCGTCGATGATGGGCATCGTATTCTCGCAGGTGTTCTCGCTGCTGTTCATGATGTTCGGCGGCTTTCATGCGCTGCTCGAAGCCCTCTACGCGTCCTACCTGACGCTGCCGCCCGGCGCGGCGTTCCGCTTTCGACCGGCCGCGCTCGACTTTCTCGGCCAGCAATGGCAATTGATGTACACGCTGTGCCTGCGCTTCGCGATGCCCGCGATCGTCGCGATCCTGCTGGTCGACATGGCGCTCGGGCTCGTCAATCGCTCGGCGCAGCAGCTCAATGTGTTCTTCGTCGCGATGCCGATCAAGAGCGCATTTGCGCTGCTGATGATGATCATCTGCGCGAACTTCGCGTTCCAACTGCCGCTCTCTGAAAGCCTTCGGCTCGTCGAGCACGCTGCCGCGCTGACGAACCGACTGCGATGAGCGAGAAGACCGAGCAGCCCACCGCCAAGAAGCGCGCCGATGCGCGCCGCAAGGGCCAGGTCGCGAAGAGCGTCGAGATCACGAGCGGCGCGCAGTTGGCGGTCCTGCTCGGCTACTTCCTGTTCGAAGGCCCGCATCTGATGCAAGCGTTCGAGACGCTTACCCGCGCGTCCATCGACGTCATCAACGACGATCTCGTCACCGCGCTCGGCCATTGGCTCGGCGTTCTCGGCGCGGTGGTCACGCGCTTCGTGATCGGCCTCGCGCTCGTCGTGATCGGCGTGACCGTGATCGCGGTCGTCGCGCAGATCGGCCCCTTGCTCGCGTCCGAGGCGCTGAAGCCGTCCGTCGACAAGATCAACCCAATCAATAATGCGAAACAGATGTTCTCGATGAAGAGCCTGTTCGAGTTCGCGAAGTCGCTGTTCAAAGTCGGCGTGCTGTCGCTCATCTTCTATTACCTGATCCGCGAATACGCGCCGTCGCTGCAATTCCTGCCGCTATGCAGCGTCGAGTGCGGCTTCGCGGTCAGCGTGCGGCTCCTCTACTGGATGTGGGCCGCGCTGATCGGCTTCTATGTGCTGTTCGGTCTCGCCGACTTCGCGTTCCAGCGCTACAACACGACCAAGCAACTGATGATGTCGATCGAGGATATCAAGCAGGAATTCAAGAATTCGGAAGGCAATCCCGAGATGAAGCACAAGCGCAAGGAAATCCACCGCGAGGTGCAAAGCGGCAGTCTCGCCTCGAACGTGGCGAAGTCGACCGTGGTCGTTCGCAATCCGACCCACGTCGCCGTCTGCCTCTACTACGACCCCATCGCGGCCCCGCTGCCGGAAGTCGTCGAGACAGGGCACGGCAAGCGCGCGCTGCATATCGTCGCGCTCGCCGAGCGCGCTGGCGTGCCGGTCGTCGAGAACGTGCCGGTCGCGCGCGCGCTCGCCGCACGCCTCGCGGTCGGCCAGGTCATTCCGTCCGACCTGTTCGAGCCCGTCGCGCATATCCTGCGGCTCGTCATGCATCTCGACTACGATCCCGATCACTATGACGACGACGCGTCCCGTCCGTCCGCCTGATCCGCCGCGACTGGACCGCCAGCGCCGCGTGGGGCGGCTCGTGCTCGCCGCGCTCATGCTCATGCGCGCGCTGTCGGCCACCGCGCAGGATGCGCCCGCGCCGCTCGTCTGGACCCGCGTCGAACCGGTTCAGGCCGACGGCGACCCGGCGCACGCGCAAGCCGCGCCTGCGCCACCCGTTGCGCCTCCCGGCCCGGCCGGGCCCCAACCCGCCGCGCACGGCGCGCGCTACGATGCGTTGATCGACGCGGTCGCGCGGCAGTTCGAGCTCGACGCCCGACTGCTGCACGCGATGATCGAAACCGAATCGCGCTACGACGCCGACGCGCGCTCCCCCAAGGGCGCCGTGGGCCTGATGCAGGTGATGCCCGAGACCGGCCGCCGCTTCGGCTTCACCGATCTCGCCGATCCCGACACCAACCTGCGGGCGGGCGCGACTTACCTGAAATGGCTGCTGAAGACCTTCGACGACAATCTCGAACTCGCCGTCGCCGGCTACAACGCAGGCGAAGGCGCGGTGATGAAGGCCGGCCGGAAAATCCCGCCGTATCGGGAGACGCAGCTTTATGTGCGCGCGGTACTCAAGCGCTATCGCTCGCCCGGCGAGGCCGCGGCGCCCATCGCGGCCGCGGCGACGCGCGCCGCCATCAGCCGCGCGGACCGACATCGGCCTACGCCGGTCACGATGCTGGGCAAGCTCGCCAGCCTGCTGCTGTCCTCACCCCGCGCGTCGACTTCGGCGAGCCCTTGACTCCGGGCGCCGTTCAGCATGCGCTGCAACGCCGCGGGGCTTTCGTGGACTGCTCGCGCCCGCTGTCGGAGCCGACGAACAGATAGTTTTTCCGACCGAGCGCGACACAGCGCAGGGCGTTTTCGGCAAGCACGTTGCTGATCTCGGCCCGACCGACGTGAACATCGTAGATATACCGCCTCGCATGATCCCAGCATGCTGCTTCGTGGATCTCGCCGCTTTCGATGAGCCACACGCGGCGGTCCCAGCGCCGGAAGCGCGCGCTTGCCGCATCATCGCGCGTCACGCTGCGCGCGCCAGGGAACTGCTGGGCGAACGCGCGTGCCGGTGACGTGAAATCCTCGTCGACCGACGGGGCGGAAAACGTCCATGAGCCGGCAGCCGAAGCGCGCTCGCGCGTGACGGTGCCGACCCAGACTGGAACGTCGCGATCGGCTGACGACCCGCTCGGCCGTTCAATGACGTGGTCGCCTCGCCACAGCCGCAGCACGGCCTGCATGTCCGGCGAAGCCGCGTCGCCTTGCACGAATGTCATGGCTGGCGGGGCGCCGTCATGGAACTTGAGGACCACCGCGCGACGCCCCGTCCACGGCGCCCAGGCCGGGCCGCCGGGAGCCGTTCGCCAGCCCGCGGCCTGCAGGGCGCGCCCGATCGCGGTGGCGGCCCCGGCCCACTGAATGGTGAACGGCTCGTCGATCCGGCCCACCACCGCGACCCGCCCCACGGGCAGCGCACGCCATCCATGCGAGCGCCATTGCGCGGCCGTCATTCGCTCGATATGGCGGGTCGGCGCGTAGAGCATCATGTCGGCGTCGTGATGCCGAACAATGTGCAGCGCGGCGGCCGCCAGCATCGTGATCACGACGATCCCCGTGAGCTTCCTCGACCCGATGGACGGGTTTTCCCGGAGCGAGTATGCGATGGCGAGACCCGCGACCCATGCGAGACCCAGGCTCGCGCCGGCGACGACGTCGGATACCCAGTGCACGCCCAGATAAAGGCGTGACGTGGCGATTAACGTCACCGCGATCGTTGTTGCGACGAGAATCGCGACGCGTGTTCGATGTCGCTGGCCCGCGCCCGCACATAGCAGAAACGCAAGGAACCCGTACGCGACCAGGGCAAGCGTCGCGTGACTGCTTGGAAAGGAGAAGCTCTCGATGCCCGCGGCGAACGGGTTCGGCCGGGCACGATGCAGCAGGAGCTTGAACAGCTTGACGATGACTTCGGCGCCGCCCACCGCGCCGAGCCAGTACAGCGCCGCACGCCAGAGCCGATGCCAGATCAGCCACGAGAGCACGACCAGCACGACGGGAACGACCACTGCCGCGTCGCCCAGCTCGGACAGCCCGGTCATCATGCTGTCGAGCCACGACGGCCGGATGTCTTGCAAGACGCGCCAGACAATGAGGTCCGCCTGCAGGAGCGGGTCCCGCGAAATCACGTCCTCCAGCACGCCGAGGAACAGCCAGACACTGCCGACGATCAGCATCAGCGTCGCCGTGACGAATACGATGTGCGCCCGCCACAGGGACAGCAGTGCGTGCAGGACCGGTTTTGTCGCCGCGGCGTCGCCGTCTGTCGGTGGCGCTTCACCGGCGCGGGATCGGATCGTGAGCGCGTGCATGCCTGAACATGCCAGCATTGAAATGCCGGTCGCGCCGAGCCAAATCCGCACGGGCAGCACTTCGATCGCAAAGAAGGTCCGCAATCGCCCAACGACGACAATGGCGGCGAACGCGGCGGCCATCCCCGCGACGATGCCCAGCCGCGAGGCGTTGAACGGCCGCGCAAGCTGCGCAAGAATCCAGAGCGCGATGGCGCACAGCGTCACGGTCGCGGCAGTCCGCGCCTGATCGAGCGTGCCGTGGAGATAGCTGAGCGTGATCGCGTAGGCCGCGAACGTCGCGATGGCCGCCAGCACGCCGGAAGGCACCGTGAAGTGCAGCACGCGTTCGACGAAGCCGCTCTTCGCGCGCTCGGCGCTCGGTTCGAGCGACAGAAAGAACGCCGGGATGCCGATGGTCAGCGAGCCGACCAGCGTCAGATGTCGCGGGAGAAACGGAAAGGCGAGATCGGCGATGCCCACTGCGAAAGCGAGCAGCATCGCATACACCGTTTTCGTCACGAACAGATTGGCGACCCGCTCGATGTTGCCGATGACCCTCCTGCCTTCGCTCACGATCGCGGGCAGGCTCGCGAAGCGGTTGTCGGTCAGCACCGCCTGGGCGACGGCCGCCGCGGCGCTGCTGCCCCCGCCCATTGCGATGCCGATGTCGGCTTCCTTGAGCGCAAGGAGATCGTTCACGCCGTCGCCGACCATCGCGACCACATGGCCGCGGGCCCGCAACGCCGCAACCATCGCCGCCTTCTGCCGCGGCGAGACGCGGCCGAATACGGACTCACGCTCCATCCGTTCGCCGAGCAGCGCCCCGTCGTCGGATAACGCGCGAGCATCGACGCCCGTCCATGCAGACGCGATGCCCACGCGCCGGGCGACTTCGGCCGCCGTATCCGGGTGATCGCCGGAGATCACCTTCAGCGAGACGCCCTCTGCGGCAAACCACGCCACGGTGCCGGGCGCATCGTCCCGGATGCGCTCCGCGAGCAGCACCAGCGCGACGGGCGTCAACAGCCGCGGTAGCCCATCATCGGCAAGCGGCAGGTCCGAACGCGCAAGCAGCAGCACCCTGCGCCCGTCGTGCGCATGGCGGGACACGGCCGCGCGCACGTCGTCGGCCATCGCGGCGCCGGCGAGCATGACATCCGGCGCACCGAGCACCCAGGTGCCGCGTTCGCCGAACGATGCGCCGGCCCACTTTCTCGCGGAGGAGAACGGCACAGTGCGGTTGGCTTGCCAGCCCGGCGAGACCGCATAGCGGGAGGCGATGGCGCGCAATGTGGCATTCGGCGCGGGTTCGCCGAGGACGAGCGCGGCAAGCGCATCGTGCGCCGCGCCGTCGCCGGCGAGCATCTCGACCTGCTCGAGGACGGGCTCGCCTTGCGTGAGCGTACCGGTCTTGTCGATGCACACCACGTCGACACGCGCCAGCGTCTCGATGGCCGGCAACGCCTGCATCAGCGTGCCGCGTCGCGCGAGCCGCATCGCACCGACCGCGAGGGCGACGCTCGTGAGCAGCACCAGCCCCTCCGGCACCATGCCGACGACGCCGCCCGCGGAAAACAGCACCGCTTGTGCAAAGGGCATCTGACGCAACAGTTGCGTCGCGACCAGCAATACCGACAGCGGCGCGATCGCCCACCCGGCGTAGCGCAGGATACGGTTGATGCCGGCCGCGAGCTCCGAACGCGCGGGCGCGAAGCGCCGCGCCTGCGCCGCGAGCCGGTGCGCCCACGCCTGCTGTCCGACGGCCGTTGCGCGATACCAGCCCTGCCCCGCGACGACGAAGCTGCCGGACAGCAGCCGCGCCCCACACGCCTTGTCCTGCGGCTCGGATTCTCCGGTCAGCAGCGACTCGTCGACTTGCAGCCCGGCAGAAGCCGCGACGATACCGTCGACCACGATCTGCGCGCCGCGCCCGATCCCGATCAGGTCGTCCTTCACGATGTCGGCAACGTCGATTTCGATCGTCCGCCCGTCGCGGCGCACGTGCGTGCGCGGCTGGTGAAGCAGCGCGAGACGATCGAGCGTGCGCTTCGCCCGCCATTCCTGAACGATGCCGATGAGCGAGTTCGCCACAAGCACGCCGCCGAACAGCGCGTCCTGCCACGGGCCCGCGATGAGCACCGCGGCGCACAGCGAGCCGAGGAGCGCGTTGAAGCGCGTGAACACGTTGGCGCGCACGATGTCGGCGAGGCTGCGGCTGGTCCGGCGCTCGATCCGGTTGACGTCGCCGCGCTGCCTGCGCTCGGTCACTTCAGACGAACCGAGGCCGTCGGGGAGTGCCGCCATCGGTTGCAGTTCGTCCATGCGGTGCCTCCTCTGCCGGGCTACGCAATCGCCGGCCCCGGTTCGTCCGGCGCGTCGCGCTCGAAGCGCCCGTAGCGCTGCGCGAGCGTGGGCAGCACGATCAGGTTCAGCATCGTGGACGTGAGCAGGCCGCCCAGGATCACGATCGCCATCGGCCCTTCGATCTCGTTGCCGGCTGCGCCGCTCGTCGCCGCGAGCGGCAGCAACGCGAGCGCGGTCACGAGCGCGGTCATCAGGATCGGCACCAGCCGCTCCGCGGCGCCGCGCACGGCCGTGTCGGGATTCCACGCCAGGCCGTCCACGTGCACGAGATGCTCGTAGTGGCTGATCAGCATGATCGAGTTGCGCAGCGAGATGCCGAAGAGCGTGACAAAACCCACCATGCCGCCGAGCGACAGATTACCACCGGCGAGCGCCACGCCGAGTACGCCGCCCACCAGCGCGAATGGCAGGTTGACCATCACGAGGAGCACCCCACGGCGGCTTTTCATCGCGAGAAACAGCAGCATGGCGATGCCGACGATCGACATCGCGCCGTACACGAGCAGATCCCGCTGCGACTGCGCGCGCGCTTCGCTTTCGCCAGCGAATACGGCATACGTGCCCTGGGGCATCGTTATTTCACGATTCACGCGCGCCTGAGCTTCGTTGACGAAATCGCTGACCGCGCGGCGGCCGAGGTTGACGGACACCGTCTGCATGCGCCGGCCGCCGTCGTGCGTGATCTGATAACGGCCGGAAACCTGACTGATCGTCGCGAGTTCGCGTAGCGGGACGGCCAGGCCATCCGGGTTGCGCAGCATCAGCGCGCCGATCTCGCCGAGGGTCCTGCGTGCGGCAGGCGCGAGTGCCACCGTGACGTCATACGTGCGGCCGCCCCGATAGATCTGCCAGACCGTGGCGCCCTGATACGCGGCCTGAATCGCATCGAGCACCTCGACCGGCCTGAAGCCCCGGCGGCTCAATCGGCCGGGATCGAGCCTGACGTCCAGCTCGGGAATGCCGGGAGGCGATTCCACCTGCACGCTGGCCGCCCCGCGGATTGTTCCGAGAACGCGCGCGATCTCCTGCGCCTTGCGATCGATCACGTCCAGGTTGTCGCCGAACACGTTGACGACCACCGGCGCCGTCGTCCCCGAGATCGTCTCGTCGATGCGCTCGATGAGGAAGGTGTTCACCGCCGTGGTCAGCCCGGGAAAGCGCGCAAGCGCCTGCTGGACGTGATGCAGCGCCCGGTTTTGGCCGGACGCGCCCATCGGCTCCAGATCGACCTCGAACTCGGAAAGCTGGACGCCCGCGGGATCGACGACCTCGTTCGCACGGCCCGCACGCTGTGCGACGAGACGCATGCCCGGCACGTGCATCAATGCCCGCGACACCCGTGCGCCGATTCGCATCGATTCCGCGAGCGACGTGCCGGGCGTGAGGCCCATGTGCACGATGTAGTGCCCTTCCCGCAGCTCGGGGATGAAGTTGCCGTTCATGAACGGCAGCGCGCCCAGCGCCGCGACGCACATCAACGCCACCCCGGCCATGACCGTTTTCACGCGCGGCTCGACCTTCATCAGCAATGCGACATAGCGGGCCTTCAGGCGCGCGACCAGACGCGGTTCGTCGGCCGGCAGCGGGCCGCGCGCGAGCAGCGCGAGCGCCATTGCGGGGGTGAGCGTGAGGGCCACGCCGAGCGAGGCCAGCACGGCGAGGATGTATGCCATGCCGAGGGGCGCGAACAGCTTGCCCGCCACGCCGGAAAGCGTGAGCACCGGCAGGAAGATCAGCATCACGATGAAGGTGGCGAACACCACCGCGCTGCGCACCTCGAGCGACGCGCGCAGCACGACGCGCAACGCGGGCAGCGGCGTCGGCAGGCTCCGGTTCTGCCGCAGCCGGCGGTAGATGTTCTCGACGTCGATGATTGCGTCATCGACCACTTCGCCGAGCGCAATCGCGAGGCCACCGAGCGTCATCGTGTTCAGGCTCACGCCGAGCGACGTCAGCACGATGATGGCGACGAGCAGCGACAGCGGAATCGCCACGGCCGAAATGACGGCCGTGCGCACGTTCAACAGGAAGAGAAACAGCACGGCGACCACCAGCACGGCGCCGACGAGCAACGCCGTGCGCAGATGGCCGACCGACGCGTCGATGAAATTGGCCGGCCGGAACACATTCGCATTGACGTCGACGCCCTGCTTCGCGAGGACGGGCGCGAGCCCGGCAAGAGTCTTCTCGATGTCCTTCGTGACCGCCAGCGTGTTCGTGCCGTACTGGCTTTCGAGCACCAGCATCACGCCGGGCTGGCCCATGATCGAGGCCGCGCCCATCGCCGGCGCGCTGCCCCATGCGACGGTTGCAACGTCCCCGAGACGGACTGCCGCGCCGTTGCTCCAGCGCAGCACGACATCGGCGAGCTTCTCCGGCGCCGTGATCTGGCCATCGGCGTTGATCGCGATGCGCTGGTTGTCGTTCTCGACGAAGCCGGCGCCACGTACGCCCGTGGATGCGCGCGCCGCGGCGATCACGTCCTGTATCGACAGACCGTATCGCATCAGCTTCGCGGGATCGATCCGGACCTGCATCTGGCGCGCGTCGCCGCCGAACACGATCACGTCCGCCACGCCCGGCACGCTCAGCAACTGCGGCCGGATGGTCCACTGCGCGATGTCGTAGAGGTCCGTCAGGGCGCGCGTCTTCGACGTGAGGCCAACGGTGCGCACGACGCTCGTCGTGGTCGTCAGCGGCAGGAGCCGCGGCGGCATGACGCCGGCGGGCAGCGTCGCCGCGAGCGCATTCACCCGTTCGGAAACCAACTGCCGGATCTGCATCACGTTCGCATGGGCGTCGAATACCAGTGTGATGGCCGACAGCCCCTGCATCGATTTCGAGCGCATCGACTGCAGTCCGACCATCCCGCCGAGGCCATTCTCCAACGGCTGGGTGACGAGCGTCTCGACCTGCTCGCTGCTCAGGCCCGGCGCTTCGGTCTGGACGAGGCTCATCGGCGGCGCGAACTCGGGAAACACATCGAGCTTCGCCCGTGTCAGCGTATAGAGACCGTAGCCGGCCGCGATCATGGCCAGCGCATAGATGACGCCGCGAAAACGCAGCGAAAACCGGATGATTGCGTTCAGCATGGGCGATAGGTGGGTTCGTATCGTGCCCGGCGGTGTCGGGCGTCCGTCAGTCGTCGCACTCGGGCGGGTCCTTGCAGGCGGTTGCGATGCCCTGGGGCTTCAGTTCCTCGGAGAGCAGCAACTGGGCGCCCTGCGTGACGACGCGGTCTCCGGCGTGAAAGCCCGAAGTCACGACGAAGCCTTGATCGCTCTCGTTGCCTGCCGCCACGTAGCGCCGCGTGAAGCGATCGGGCGCGGTTTGCACATAGGCCCACGTTTGTCCGCCGTACCAGATAACGGCCTTGCCCGGAATGACGAGCGAGCGCGCGGCGGAACCCGGCGACGGCACGTTCACGCTGGTCCGGGTGCCCACGGGCAGCGCGCGGTCCGCTGCGTAGAACCAGGGCGTTCCCTGCACGGATGGATCGGCGAGCGGGGAAGCCGAGAGCCTCCTTGCCGATATCGGCTGGCCGTTCGCGGCGTCGACAAGGATGCGCGCGGGCGCAGTGTCCCCGAACTCCGCGGGCAGCGTGACACGCAGCACGACCATGCGGCCCGCCAGCAGGCGCGGGAACAGGTCGGACGCGCCCGCCATCGACGCGTTGGCGAGCGCCTCGCCAAACTGCTGGCGCAGCGTCGCCTCCAGCCCGCCGACCGCGGCCGCCGCCGACTTCAGTTTCGCCTGGTCGGCCTGCATGACGGCTCGCGCATCCTGCAGACTCTTTTGCGAAACGTTGCGGTCGTCCTCGAACAGGACGCGGCTGCGCTCGTACTGCGCATGTGAATTGCCTGCCTGCGCCGTGAGGGTATCGAGGTCCGCCCGCGCGGCGGACAGGCGGTTGCGCAAGTCGAAGAGCGGCTGCAGGTCGACGACCGTTGCCCACGCGGTGCTGGCCGACGGCCCGGTCGCGAAGGCGAGCGGCGCGGCCTCGATGTGGCTCGCGCGCTGCGCGTCGGCGCCGAGCACGACCACGGTTTCGCCATTGACGGTCTGTACCGCCGGTTGAGACGCCGTCGGTGCAATCGCTGGCGATGCCGAGGGGTTCGGGTAAAGCGTCTGGTAGATGTACCAGACCGCGCCCGCCGTGAGCGCGATCGTGACGGCGAAAAAGAGGAGCAACCGGTATTTCATCGCCGTGGTTCCTGTTCGGTCAGAGATGCGTTCCCCGCCGCCTCGGGGTCGGGGGCCAGGGGCCGTTGCATCGCATCCTCGAGCGCGCCGCCCGCCTGCCGGGCAGCGACGACGGCGTCCAGATGCGCGATTTCGTTCGCCTGGTAGTCGGCGTTCGCCTGCGTGAAGGTCCACCGGTCCGCGTTGCCCTCGGCAAACCCGGCGGCCTGACTGTCGAGCTGCCGGCGCGCGGCGGCGAGGCTGCGCGCCGAAAGCCGCACGGCATCGAGACTGGCCCGGTAACGCATGAGCGCGCGATCCAGATCGCCGAGGATCGAGTCCTGCAAGGCCGCCGCGCGCGCGGCGGCCTCCTTGCGCTTCGCCTCGGCCTGCGCGATGCCGCCCTGGTTCTGATCGAAAATCGGCAGCGTGATGCCGGCGAGCCCGAACGCGATCTTGTGTGTGCCCGTGTCGTACGTGTAGCCGGGGCCGAGGTGAAGGTCGGGATACTGCTTCGCCACTTCGAGCTGAAGCGCCGACTCCGCCGCGGCGTACTCGGCCAGCGACGCAAGCAGGTCGGCGCGGTGGAAGATGGCGTCGCGTCGCGCATCGGCGGCCGGAGGCGCAGGTGGCGCGGCGGCAAAGCCGTCGAGATCGAGCTGGATGCTGTCGAGCGCGGCCACCGGTACGCCGATCGCCGCCGCCAGTTGCGCCCGTGCGTCCTGCCGGGCGCTCTCGGCTGCGGCCAGAGCGGCCTGCGCCTGCGTCGCCGCGAGTACCGCCGCATCGACATCCGGCCCCGAGTTTTCCCCGACTGCGCGGCGCTTCTTGACCATCCGCGCGATCTGCTGCGCGGCGTCGGCCTTGCGGGACAGGAACACGCCGCGCTCGCGCGCCGCATACAGCGCAAGCAAGGCGTCGCGAACCTGCGCGCGTACCTTCCATGCTTCATTGCCGATCGCAAGGCGCGCCGCTTCCGACAGGTGAGAAGCCTGGTCGACACGGTAGCCGCGCTTGCCCGCGGTCTCGATCGGAATGTCGAGGGCCGGGCCCCATACGAAGGGAGCGCCCGGTCCGGGGTTGGGCGTCGCATACTGGAACGGCAGTTGCAGAACCGGGTTCGGCATCGCGCCGGCGACCTGGATGCCGGCGCGGGCCGTTCCCCACTGGGCTCGCGCGATATCCAGCGCCGGACTGTAATACCAGGCCGCGAGCGTGAGCCTCTCGCGATTCCAGCGCACCGGCGGCCACGGATGCACGTCATGTCCGAGTTCGCGAACGAGGTACGTGCGCAGCCCGTCGCTCACGAGCGACCGCTCCTCGAACTGCCGCGTCATCCGGACCGGCGCGATCGGCTGTGCGTGGTACGTCGCGCAGCCCGCCAGCAGGGCAAACGCAATCAGTATCGCTCGGCGCATGGCGGCATCCTTGGGTCTCGCTGCTGCCCGCTCGGGCGGCTCCAGCCCCGGATGCTACGCAACCGGTTGTGAAATTTTCGTCAAGAAGGTGCCGGATGGGCGTCGCGCCCCGCTTCGCCAGGAATGTCGGCAGGCAGATATAGCGAGACGCGCGTGCCGCGCCCCGGTTCGCTCTCGAGTTCGATCTGCCAGCCGTAACGGTCGCAGATCTTCTTCACGATCGCGAGACCGATACCGAAGCCGCGTCCGCCTGCGTCGTGGCGCTCCGCCCGGTAGAAACGCTCGAACAGATGGGGCAGCGCCGACGCTTGAATACCGGAGCCGGTGTCTTCGATGCGCAACCACCCTCCCGCGTAGGAGAAGCGTACGTGCCCTCGATCGGTGTGGCGCGCGGCGTTGTCGACCAGGTTCGAGAGCACGATTGCGAGAGCCGAGCGATTGGCCTTGACATGGATGCCGCGTGGCACGTCGACCCGTGTTTCGACACCTTTGTCGGCCAGCCGCTCCGCAAACGGCGTGAGCGCCGTTTCGATCATGCGCGCGAGTCCGACCTGTTCGATGCCTCGCACCGAATCCTCACGCGCGAGCATCAGGAGCGCATCGACCCGTTCGCGCATGCCGTCCGCCGCGCGATCGATCTGAAGCAGCCGCGCGCGCGACTTGCCCGTGATCGCGGAATCCTGCTCGAGCAGCTCGCAACTGGTCTTGATCGTGGTAAGCGGCGTGCGCAATTCATGGCTGACGTTGCCGGTGAACGCCTTCTCCCGCTCGATCATGTCCGCCATGCGCCGGTGGTAGTCATTGAACGCGTCGACCAACCCGACGAGCTCGGCTTCGTCATACCGGCCGGGGTCGATTGACGCCGCACGCTCGTGTTCGAGCGCCTTGACCTGCCTCGCAAGGCCGGCCACCTGACGCACCAGCATGCCCGACACCCCGAACGAGAGCCAGACTGTCAGCAGCGCGAACACCCCCGTGCCGGCCATCAGCGCGTTGATCACCTGCTTGAAATGCTTTTCGTAGCCGCTGAAATTGTAGACGCGGTAGAGGCGTGCCGCGCCGAACGGGGCGATCGCGACATGGATCTCCCGTTCGCCGACGACGATTTCATGGGTTCCGGCAGGCAGGCCGCCAACCGCGGCGGGCAATGCGATCGGCGGCGTGTCCGGGGTTGAAACATAGCCGCGCAGGCGCTCGTCGAACGGCGGCAGCAGGGACGGGTTCGCTTCGTAGCTGCGCAACACGTTGGCCATGTCGTCCTGGATCAGGGCGGCGATCAGCTTTTCTTCCTGAGCTTCGGCGAGCACCCTGACGCCGAGTGCCTGGGCAAGCAGCAGAACGATCGCGAGCGCCGAGAAAACGAGCGCAACCTTGACGCGCAGGCTACGCCGCATCGGTGTCGCCCGCCACGAGCCGGTAGCCGAGTCCGTGGACCGTCTCGATGAGTTCCGCTTCGCCCGGTCGGGTCAATGCCTTGCGCAACATGTAGATATGCGCGCGCAGCGTATCGCTGCCCGGCAGTTCGTCGCCCCAGACTTCGGTTTCCAGTTCTGCGCGAGTGAATACGCGCGCCGGAGACAGCATCAGGATGCGCAACAGATGCAGGCATTTGGGCTGGAGCTTGATTGGACGCCCCGCGCGCTCGACGGCGAGCGTGCCGAGATCGAGCCGCACGTCGGCGAAGCGCAGCTCCGGTACGGCGACGCGGCCGCGATACCGCTTGATCAGCGCATCGAGACGCGCGGCGACCTCCTTGAGCGAGAACGGCTTGACCAGATAGTCGTCCGCGCCGTGCTCGAATCCGCTCAGCTTGTCATCGAGCGCATCCCGGGCGGTCAACATCAGGACCGGCGTGTCGCGATGCGCTTCCTCGCGGAGTTTTCGGCACAACGTCAGGCCGTCCATGCCGGGCAGCGAAATATCCAGCAGGATCGCATCCCAGGCGTCGGCGAGCGCGAACTGCAGGCCCGCGGGGCCGCTTCTCGCAACGTCCACGTGAAAGCCGCGGCTTTCCAGATAGTCATAGACGTTCGCCGCGATGGCCGCGTCGTCTTCGATAACGAGCACTTTCATGAATGAATGATCCGCGGCAAGTTTCCGCGCACGCCAGATGCCGGCTGCGCACTTGACCCCTTGCCCTTTTGCGCAGGGATTACATTTTCGTCAGCCAGCACGGCTGTCTGTTCAACCCGGACATTATCCGAAGAGAGTCGGTCGTGAAGCAATGTCTGGGCGATTCGAAGATCAGCCTCGCATCGCACATCAGCTCGCCGACATCGCGCTACTCGGGGAACACGCCGGTGGACAGATATCGGTCGCCCCGATCGCAAACGATTCGGGCGATTCGGGCGGCCTGCGCCGGCCGCGTGCCCCCGATTCGGCCATTCGCCCGTGCCGCATGCCGCTCGATGACCCGCTGCAACAGGCAGAATACGCCCGGCAATGCGCCGATTGGCGACTACGTATGGAAGCACATCGGGGTCTTCGGGCCGGAAAGTTCCGCTATTGCGGCCGCTGCCCGGTGTCTGTTCCGATCCCGCAGCGCGCGTGGCCTCGGTTCACGGAGGCCGTCCGACGAATTGGGAAAGCAACTGCCGATCAGTTCGGAGCAGGCGGCGCCGCACGCGCCCGTCACCAGGATCGAATGGCCATGAATCAGCGGATTCATGGCGAAGCCCTCACGTTATCGAGAAAGTACAGGACCGTCTCTTGCAGACCTTCCTCGAGCGTCACTTTCGGCCGCCATCCAAGAAGCACGCGCGCCTTCGTGGTGTCGGAGAAACGTCGTCTCACACCCTGCGCATACGCGTCGGTGCGTGTCACCCTGAGATTGCGGATACCCGCGCGTTCCAGCGCCCTCGCGAGACGAACGGCCAGCTCGTCGATCGTGGTTTCGGCGCCGCTCGCGATCTGGAATACCTCCCCGCCTATGTCCGGTACGATCGACGCCAGCATCACGGCATCGACGAGATCGTCGATATAGATGAAGTCACGCGTCTGCGAGCCGTCACCATGTATCTCAAGGGGCATCTGCACAAGCGCTGCGCGAATGAACTTCGCGATGACGCTAGACTTGCGCGCCGATCCCGGTCCATAGACGTTGCCGAAACGGAGCATGACAGTGTCGATGCCGAACGCGTGCTTGTAGGCCGACGCATACGCCTCTCCCGCGAGCTTGCTCGCACCATAGGGTGACGCCGGACGTGGTGCGATTTCCTCGTGGATCGGCGGTTCGACCTCGCCTGTCGAAGCGCCGCTCGATGCGAACACGAACCGCCTGATGCCGTGGCGGCGAGCGGCCTCCAGATAGTTGAACGTGCCGATCACGTTGGCACCAAGGTCCGCGCGCGGATTCTGCAGTGACGGCACAACGCCTGTATTGGCGGCCAGATGGACAATGATGTCGCAGCCTGTGGCGACATCGACCGCCAGTTGCGCGTCGACGATATCGCCCACGATAAGCTCGACGCCGCGCGGTGCCGAACGGACCTCGTAGTGCACGAGCTCTTCATACGCGGCGACGCGGGCAAGATCGGCGCGCGTGCCCGTGCTGAGGTTGTCCAGCACACGCACGGCGTGGCCCCCCTCGTCCACCAGCAGCCTTCGGATCAGCGCGGTGCCGATGAATCCGCACCCGCCGGTGATGAGCCAGTTCATTTGCGAATGTCGCCATCTTCCATTGGGTCGCGGACGGGCATCGACCGCGATTGCGCGGCTCTCATCGACCGCTCTCGGCCAGAAAACTCGCATAGGTTTTTCGGATGCCCTCCGCCAGCGGTGTCTTCGGCAGCCACCCGAGCGCGCGCAGGCGTTCGACCGACAACAGCTTGCGCGGCGTGCCGTCAGGCTGGGTCGGATCGCAGACGATCTCGCCTCGAAACCCAACCGCGTCCATGACCTCTTCGGCAAGCTCACGAATCGTCACGTCCTCCCCCATGCCGATGTTGAAAAGACCTTCTTCGATGCCGTTTTCCATCAGAAACACACAGGCGTCCGCCATATCGTCCACATAGAGAAACTCGCGCCTGGCCTTGCCGGTGCCCCACACCACCAGATGCGAATCGCCACGCAGCTTTGCCTCATGCGTTTTGCGCAGCAACCCCGGCAGGACATGGCTCGTCTGCAGGTCGTAGTTGTCGTTGGGACCGTACAGATTGGTCGGCATGACGCACAGGTAATGCGTGCCGTACTGACGATTGAACGCTTCGCAAAGTTTGACCCCCGCAATCTTCGCGACGGCATAGGGCTCGTTCGTTTTCTCGAGCGTGCCGGTGAGCAGGTACTCCTCGCGGATAGGCTGCGGGCAATCGCGCGGATAAATGCAAGACGAGCCGAGGAACAGCAGCCTGTCGACCGAGGCCGCCATCGCGGCGTCGATTACATTGCACTGGATCACCAGATTCTCGCGAATGAAGTCGCCGGGATACGTGTTGTTTGCATAGATGCCGCCGACCTTCGCCGCCGCCAGAAAGACATACGCAGGTCGTTGTTCACGGAAGAATTTCCGAACCGCCTGCTGATCCGTGAGATCGAGCGATTTCCGATCGCGCGTGACGATATTGTCGTAGCCGCCCGCATCAAGACGCCGCACGATCGCCGAGCCGACCATGCCCCGATGGCCCGCGACATAGATAGGGGCATGTTTATCCACTGTTCCAGACATTGGCACCCTCCTCTTTCAGTCAGTCACTCTCGACAAAACTTGTGCGCGGCGTCCAGCCCAGCCTTTCGCGAACCTTTCCTGCATCGCCCAGCAGCGAAGGCACTTCAGTCGGTCGGAAATAGCGTGAGTCCACCGCCGCGACAACCTTTCCGCGCTCGTCATGGCCGCGCGCCTCGCCCCCTTTCCCCGCCAACTGCTCGGCATGTCAAGTTCTCTCGCTGCGGCGTCGACAAAGTCGCGCGCATGTCCCCGGTTGCCGAGACAGAGACAGTCCTGCAGACCGAGCTTGATTCGCGCCAGTGCACGCGTGAGCGTGGTTTCCTTTTGCGGCACGGCCCGAACGAGTCACGAAGTACCCTTTCTTCAACAGGAACTCCGCGAGATAAGCACCATCCTGTCCTGTTATCCCGGTAATCAGCGCGGTCCTCATATCGACTCCCGTTCCCTCTCCTTCGTATCGTATCCGGTTAGTACTCTGAATCTTTCATCTGTCTGGCTGGTATGGAGTTTTGTCATCTCCGGCAGAGCATTCAACCTTCACTCCTGCGCCTGATTCTTCGTTGTTTCGCTGACGAGGAGGTCATGGCAAAAGCGATACTCGATGACGAATTGTGGTCGCTTATCCAACCGTTGTTGCCGCCACCCAAGCCGCGCCGGACGCGATCCCCGGGACGCAAGCCGCTCGACGATCGCGGCTACGACCACGATAAATATCGCAGGCCGCTGCATGCCGCCGGCATTGCCACGAAGATCGCCCGTCGGGGAGCACCTGCAACAGGGGCCATGATGCCGGCGCCCGACACTGGCGGCACCGGAGCGGCATCGATAAGGACGATGTCGTATCGGGCCGATACCGCATTCACGAGCTCAATTCATCGGCCGCTGAACAGAAGGTCGGCCGGGTTGGGATTCCAAGCCGCAATCCCGGTGACAAACCGAACAGCATCATCGAGCGCCGCCTGCCAATCCGATCCGACAATGCGCCGAACGCGGGCTGTATCAGCATGTAGACTGACAAGCGCAGCCGTCATGATTCTGCATTTTCTTATGGCGCTTATCACATTTTCCAACGATATTCATCATCGAAACTAATGATAGTGACGAAATCCAGATGGGTACTTTTCATTATCGCCTTGGAAGGGGTTGCCTAATTCACGACAATGCCCTTTAATTTTTTTTTGAACTTATCCCACCAGCGCCTGCTGATTGGCGCCTTGCCTCCAGCGAGGAAGCGGCCTTGCCGTAAGCAAGCAAGTCATCAAACCGTTTTCAGGAGCGCGTAATGCACACGAGCTTTCCCAAACTGCTATCGTTTGCAGTCATGGCCTCGGCAGCAATCCTGCTTGCCGCCTGCGGCGGTGGTGGATCCTCCCCCTCGGCCACCATCCAGGGCAAGGTGGTTGACTTTTATCTCTCAGGTGCCACGGTTACCTTCCTTGATTGTGGCAACCAAACGACCACCACCAGCACAACCGGCGACTTCACCTTCCCTGCAAATTGTGCCAGGAGCGCGTTGTCGGCCACGGGGGGGACTGATATCGGCACCAACCTGCCGTTTACCGGCGTGCTACAAGCACCTGCGCAGAACAACATCGCCGGCGTCACGCCTATGGTCACACCGCTGAGCACGCTCGTGGCACAAGTGGGCGCCGCCCAGGCCACCTCGCTCGCTTTCAAGCTGGGACTGCCCGGCAAGGATCTGCTCAACACGGACCCAATGAAGGACGGCGCAGTGCTCAAGGCAGCATTGGTGGTTCAACAAGTGGTCGATCAGATCAGCAAGACCCTGATCGGCGTGGCCAATAGTGCCGGTGGTACGCTGAGCACAGATGTCGCCACCGCCGCGGCCGCCAACGCCGTGGCCAACGTGATCAACAATGGCAGCGGTGTAGTGAGCCTGAACACCGGGACCGTGTCGAGCGCTATCCAGGCCGCGGTGATCAATGTGCAGTCCAGCCTGCCGACCAGCCTGCAGAGCAATATCGGCAATGTGGCCATCAATGCGGCAGCGCTTGGCGCTCCCACGGTGACCAAACTGGCATCCAATGTCAGTACCGGACTCGGCACCATCAACCTTGGCACTGATCCAGCGTCGACCGTGGCGGCGCTGCAAAAATCCGGTGCGCTCAACGGCATCTTCGACAGCAGCGAATCGACCCTGACCACGACGCTGGTCTCGGCGATCACGCCGGTTGCGCTGGGCAACGCCAGTCTGACAGCCAATTTGACCACGTTGGGCAACGCGGTGGCGACCGGCACCGCGCAGACTATCACGAACGCGGCGAACGCCCTGGGCAGCGCCGTCAACAGCACCACGCTCAACCAAGTCGTGAACCTGGTTACGCTGACCAACTATATCCAACTGGGCAACGTGACGCTCAACAACGGCGTGCCGGTACCGCTCTCCCCCAGTCTGTCCGTCAGCGGCGGCAGCTTGACGGACGTCCAGGTCGCGCTGACCAAGCAAGGCTCGCCGTTTGGCACGGGTGCGTCGGAGGTGCGTGCAGGCATGAGCTACACGTTCAACGGCAATACGGTCAACGTGATCATCGAGAGGGTTGTGCTGACATTCAACGGCAGCTCGCTGATCGCTGCCATAGTGCCGGTCGGCACCAAGTACGCGTTCAGCATCAACGGCGCGGTCAACGCATCCGCTTCGCTGTCGACCTCCATCGCTGACAACCTGTTCTCCACCGCAGGCGGCGGCTCACTCGATCTGCCGATCGTGATATTCCTCAACAAGCTGCAGGGCGCGGGCGGCCTGACGGCCGGCCAGATCGACGCACTCACGCCGAAAGCGACCAGCACCGTGAACACCACCCTCTCGGTCAGCGGCACCAGCGGCACGGCGGTCAAGGTCGGCACCGGCTCAGGCAGCAACGCTGCGGAAACAGCGACGACTTCGGTGTCGACAGGCACCGACCAGGTGAGCGGCGACGGTGTAACAGTGGCCATCACGGTCAATCCCTAAGCGATCTTGTCGTTTCAGTCGCGCGCCCCGCCTCGCGCGGCGGCGCCGCCGGGCGCCTGCACGCTACGGTTGGTCCGACAGCGTGTTACGGGCGCCCGTTTCTCTGTACCACACTCTGCCCCGGAGTCCACGATGTCGAAGTTTCGTCCGCGCCAGCGCGTTGCCACGGTATTGGCGATCCTCGGCATGGTTGCGGCCGGCGGCGCCGAGGCTGCGCCCGAGGATGAATTTCTGCGCGCCGAGCCCACCACAGGCGAGTTCACCCGTTTGCGTGCCGAGGCCAGCTACGACGCGGTCAACAGCACGCTCGACATTTTCAAACTGCGCACGCGCCAGGGACCGGCACCCGAGAATGCCGGCGACTACAAGGGCGCGCGCATCATGATCGCCTACAAGTTCTCGCCGTATTGGTCTGGTGCCGTCACCTACTGGCGCCGCAATATCGATTACGGCCAGGACACCAATAGCATCAATAGCTGGCAGTTGGCGCTGAATTACGACCCGCTCGCGGAGCCCGGCGCACGCGACCGCGCGATCTTCCGCTTCTCGCTGTGGGGCGACTACGCCGGCACGCTCAGCAAAACTTCGCCGACGCAGGTACAGCGCACCACCTTCAACCAAATCCGGGTCAGCGGCCCCATGGATGTACAAGCGCAGGCCGACGCGATTTTTTCTGGCCAATTGGACGACAACAACACGCTGACCGTATTTGCCGGCGTAGGCCTGAGCCGGGTCTCGGTTGGGGACTTGAACGCCCAGTTGCGCCGAGGCAACTGCAACTTCAACGTCCATATCGGTTCGGACAATATCGCCAATGGCACCCTGAGCGCACCGTGCCAGGCGGGCAATACGACCCTGCAGGACGCAACCTTCTCAGTCGATGCGGCGCAGTTCGGCCTCAATGTCAACCAGGACCTCAACTACACGGCCGGCTTCCTCAACCTGGGAGGTTCGTGGCGCTGGCGGTACAAGCACTTTGGCGCTCAGGTGGGCTATCAGTTCCAGTACCTGATCCGCAGCCATGTCGACAACGGTCTGTCGAACTATGGCGTGTCACCGATCAAGTCCAACCATACATTGGGCCTGGAGCTCACGTACGAGGTGGTGAAGAACGTCGAGCTGTTCGTGCGCGGGCAAGCCTTTATGCACAATTTTGTCGGCACCATCCCCTTCCTCTACAACGGTGCTACGGCTGGACGGCTCAATCGATACTACGGCTACGCGTCCTTTGGCGTGCGTTTTTCGGGCTTTTGAGTTTGATACGCCCACTGTTCATCATTAAATTAATTCTGATGACAATGATATTTACCCATTTCATTCAGGCAGCACCGATATGCAGATTTCGCCAATTTTGAGGATGTCGGTCAATCGCGGCCGTGATAAGTTGCATACAGCAAAAAAAACAGCTTAAGACAATCTCGCCCGACATGGAGTTCTTCGCAGGGGGAGCGTCAAGTGGGATTATATCGAGAGATGTTGATCCGCCACGCTGATGGAACGGCGCTTGCAACGCGATTGCTGGATATCGCTACGATCTGGCTGACGGGGCAGCTTGCAATCGCGCTGCGCTTCGTTGATGACGCGGCCTCCATCCCCCCCATCTACTACTTCGTTCTCTATTTCAGCTGTGCCGTGGCACTTGTGGTACTGCCGAACTTCCACCTTTACTCATCGTGGCGCGGACGCAACTATTTTTCGCTCCTGCTGCGCCTGGCCGGCGCATGGAGCCTGATCTGGCTTATCGGCATCTCTTTGTGTTTTCTGATACACAAGGCTGGATTCGTGTCTCGGCTGTGGGCAATGTATTGGCATGTAAGCGCATTGCTAGGGTTGATCCTGTTGCGCGTTCTGGTTCACGGTGCACTCAGCATTGTCCGGCACAGCGGCCGAAATGCCAAGGATGTGCTCATCGCCGGTTTCGGCGATACAGGCCAGGAAATGTATCGCCGTGCCACCGCAAACCGGTGGCTTGGCTTCACCGTCAAGGCCATTTATACCGAAGGCGATGAGCCCATCCCGGAGGGCATTAGCCGCATGACGAGCCTGGCAGACATCGCAACGTTTGCCCACAGCCGTCGGGTGGATGAAGTATGGCTTGCGATGCCCTCGATGACAAAAAAACAAATGCAAGCCATCGCTCACGCGTTGCGCAACGACTTCATCGACATCAAGTGGGTGCCACCGGCGCTTGACTTCCAACTGTTCAACAACAGGCTGGGCGAGTTCATGGGGATGGCGGCAATCGATCTGAATCGCCCTCCGCCACTGGGGATGCGCTGCATCGTAAAGGAAATCTTCGACCGCCTGTTTGCCGCGCTCGTGCTGCTTATGCTGTCCCCGCTGTTCGCTACCATTGCGATTCTGATCAAGCGCAGCTCTCCAGGGCCGGTCTTCTTCAAGCAGGAGCGGCTTGGGCTCGACGGCAGGGTCATCCATGTCTACAAATTCCGCAGCATGAAAATGCATCACGAAGACGGCGGCACGGTCACACAAGCATGCCGAGGCGACAGCCGCGTCACGCCTGTCGGCGCCTTCCTGCGCCGGACCAGCCTGGATGAGCTGCCGCAGTTCATCAACGTTCTCAGGGGTGATATGAGCGTGGTCGGCCCGCGCCCCCACGCCATCGCACATAACGACATCTATAAGGAGCAACTCGAGTTCTACATGCTGCGCCACCGCGTCAAGCCCGGCATCACCGGCTGGGCGCAGATCAACGGATGTCGAGGCGAAACCGACACGCTGGAAAAAATGGCCAAGCGTGTCGAGCATGATCTCTTCTACATCCGGAACTGGTCGTTCCTGTTGGACTTGCGAATTATTCTGTGGACAGCATTTAAGGGCTGGAGCGGAAAGAATGCATATTGATGGCGTCGAAAGCTCATGAAAGCTATCCTGGGGAACTGGCCAGCTTACCCTCTACCAAGGAAAGCAGTGCTTGCTCGAACTTGCCGAGCACCGCTTCCCGCCCCAAATGCGCCACGGCATACGCTCGGGCTGCGGCACCAAGCTCAGAACGCAGTTGAGGGTTCGTTGCAAGCTGCTCAATGGCAGCCGAGAGCGCCTGCGCATTACCGGGCTCGACGGCCACCCCGCGTCCCGCTACAACGGAAGCGACCTGGGTGCCATGCGCAGCGGTTGCCAGCACGGGCCTTCCGCTTGCCAGCATGCCAGTCAGCTTGGAAGGCATGACCAAGTCGGCAGCATCCGCCCGTTGGGGCAGCAAATGAATATCCGCGAGGTTCAACAACGCATTCAGTTTGTCGACGGGTTGCAGCGGCAGAAACGTGATGTTGCTCAGACCGGACGCCAATTCCTGCAGCCGTGATTTGGCGGGTCCGTCACCACACAAGACAAAGCGGACGTCCGTGCGTGAAATGAGCGACCGCGCCGCATCAATCAATATCTCCAGCCCCTGCTTGCTCGCCATGTTGCCGGAATACAAGGCAACGATCGCGTGCCGCGGAATCGCTAGCTCGTGCCGCATTGAACTCGGTCCGGTCAGCGGATAAATTGCTTCGGTATCCACCCAGTTGGGGAACAATGTCCCGTGCATGACGCCCTTCTCAGCGAGGCGCGCCGACATATTCTCGGAAATCGTGGAAACCCGATCGAAAGCTTTGATGATCACCCGTTCCGCCCAATACGCCAGGCGGCTCAATATGCCGCGAGGCAACAAACCGAACTCGAAAGCGGCATCCACCTCGAAGTCCTGAACGTGGAGCCACGCTTGGGCGCCCGACAAACGGGCGAGCAACCACGCTTGAGGCGCGCATACAAACGGGGGCTCCACAACCCACACGATATCGGGCCGCCAAAAAACCTGCCCCAGCATCACCGGCAGGCTGCTCGCGGCGAAACTTGCCAGATGCACCAGCCGTTTCAGGCCGCTGGGATGGCGCGGAACCCACACCGGGCAGCGGTAGACCCAAAGACGCCCTTCCCCGTTGAGGGCGTTGCTTTGGGTAGGTGAAAGGTCCTTGACCTCCCGGCTATATGAACGTCCCGAATATCCCTGCCCGATCTGCCATGCCGGATAATAGGGCGGCGCAGTTACAACGCGCACCTCGTGTCCTCGCCTGGCGAGCCATTCGGCCATTTCGCAGGTATATTTTCCGATTCCGGAGAGTTCGGGAGAAAAATTGATGCCATGAAGCGCGATTTTCATTTCCCGATCTCCGTTTATTCGCATTCAAGATGACGAAATTTAAATCCTTAATGCCATCAATGTGCCTAGAGTCTATGGATAGATGCTCCAGGACTTGCGACAAGAGAGCCACATCATATCTTTCATTATTAATATCAGCATAGCCCAATTTGAAATCCGCGCCCTTCGACTCAAAGCCATTCATCACGCAGAATATTCTCCTTGACGAGAAATCCAACTCGATAGCTTCAGCATAAAATCCAAATTTGATCAATCAATTTGGAAAAACCGCATCCAGCATCAACATCCAGCGCCATTTTCCCATTCGACAACTTTCTAGCCGAGCGTTGGGTGTTGAATATTTTATTCATTGCGATTGAGTTATCCTGGTCCTCTTACCAACTCTTTTACATGGAGTTCCAGCATAGACAGACCAGGGCTCGTCAATCGTTTTTGTCACAACAGCACGGGCTCCTACGACAACTCCCTCGGATATTCGCACTCCCAGATGCACAAAAGCTTCCGCACAGATCCAGACGTTATCCTCCAACGTAATGGGCTCGGCGCAGAGTTGAAAATTTGCCATGTTGTATTGATGCGAACCGCCACACAAGTACGCCCCATCAGAGATTACGCAGTGGTTTCCGATGCGAATTTTATCCATGTTGTATATGTTAACTCGATCCGCAACACCCACCTTATCCCCAATTTCCAGATTCCAAGGCGCCCAGATTCTCGCACCTGGATAGATGTGGACATGTGTCCCAAGCTTCGCGCCAAACATGCGCAACAGTAACGCACGCCAAGCATGAAACGGACGAGGGCTTGGTCGAAATAGCGTCACGTATACGATACTCCATGCCTGGCGGAGAACACGATGGCGATATGAAAACGATGGTCCGGTAAAGGGGTCATTATCTTGCAAAATCATAGCACCCGCCTTAATAATTGCCTCCAATTGCGCCACAATCCATTGATCCCTACGTCGCACACCAATCAAGCCGATTTGCAGTTGTTTTCAGTTGCACAAATCGGATCAATTCCCAACTCCCGTTTGATTGCTTCAACGCAGTCTACGTTATCCGAATGCATGCGACGTTCCACTTCCCTTACTTTCACATCCGCAAGAAATCGGTACCAGAACCCTTGCAGGAAATGGAACGCAAAACCGCCCCCCATTCCATCGAGAAAACCAAGGCGCAAGCTCATACGATAAAAGAATAGCAGGAACGCGCGCAGGCCAAGAGGCAGATGTAGATAAAAATGGTCCTTCAGCCATCTTTTTAATCGGGCCTGAGATGCAAGCTTTCCAGCATCGGCCAGTTTAGGCAGGAACTCATATTTTCGATTGAGCAGATCAATCGCTTCCCGAGTCGCGTACCCGTTGTGCTTGTTGGTCCACCATGTGATGTTATTCAAGTTGTCATCAATATATTCACCTTGCAGGCGCTCGGATTCTCCCGTCGTGAGCACCATGTGTTCATCCATCCAGCGCCGCTCAATCTCCGCAGTGCCTTTCCTCCAAAGCCTCAGACTCCATTGCGGAAATCCACCGTGGCGAATGATGGTACCCATAAATGTGGGATATCGACAAACGAGAAAACCATTGACGTTCTTGGCGGCCAGCGGAAGTTTGGCCCGTATCTGTTCCGCAAGAGTAGGGGTGATCACTTCGTCTGCATCAACCCTCATCACCCATTCAGTGTTTAAAGGCAGGTTGTCCAATGCCCAATCGAGCTGAGCAGCATGGTTGACGAATTCGTGCTGCCTCACCCGCGCCCCAAATGATTCTGCAATGGCCACCGTCCTGTCATCAGAAAATGAATCGATGACAAAGATGCATCGTGCGACTTCGCTGGCGCTCCGTATGCAGCGCTCGATGTGTTTCTCCTCATTGAAGGTCAGAATAATGGCCGTCAAGTCGGCAAGCCTGTTGCTTCGATGTGGCGCAGTAAAAAGAGAATGTGACATTCTTGGCCTTATATCGACGCTGGCGCCACCGATATCCACATTAATGCTCGGATGTGAAATATCCTCGCGTGCTAACTATTGGATGGCTTGATAGACGGCCATCATTCGCGTGGCGGCCGCCTGCCATGAGAACGCCTCTTTCATCCATGTACGCCCTTGCCAGCCCATTCTCTCCAATTTCATGGTCCGTATCCGATCTATCGCTTGCGCCAACGATTCCGGACTGTTTTCCACCCAAAGCCCGCAATTGTGCCTTTCGATTTGGCTCCATGGAGTACCGCGGCTGGCAATGACCGGCAATCCGTGAGCCAACGCTTCCGCCACAACCATGCAAAAGTTTTCGCTATGGGATGGCACCACACAGACATCCGCGGAGAGAAACGCACGCTGCTTTCCGATGCCGTCCACGTGGCCGGCAAAAAAAACATTGTCGCCGGCCAGGCCCTTATCCGATGCGCACGCCTTCAAGCTTGATACAAAGTCTGCATCACCGGCTCCGTAGATGGTTAGAACGATATCCTGCTCCTTTAAATGGCTCATG
The DNA here is from genome assembly GCF_001636105.1 of Burkholderia sp. MSMB1589WGS. Lineage (NCBI taxonomy): Bacteria > Pseudomonadati > Pseudomonadota > Betaproteobacteria > Burkholderiales > Burkholderiaceae > Burkholderia > Burkholderia sp. MSMB1589WGS. The sequence continues at coordinate 100,616 of NZ_LNJT01000007.1, read as the reverse complement.
GCCTCAAGCAGATTTTCAATACCCTTTTTCGGTGCGATGCGACCGAGGTACATGATGCGCAGTTTACTGTCCGGCATCCAATCTCTTTCGGGTAGGCCATCGGGAACCTCGACGGCATTGGGAACCAGCACCGGTGCTGCGTTTGGAATCCTGACCCGTGCTGCGTTTTCCTCCTCGTCCGATGTGACATGGGCTACTACGCGCCCCTGCCGGATCAAGACGTTGCAGAGCAACTCCCAAAGTCGTTTCAGCCGCTTACGCGGCACGTCTGGCCATTGATACGCATCAAGAATCGCTCCGCGATGTGACCAAACGACCGGCTTATTCATGAGCCGGCAGAACATAAGCGTAGGAATGGTTGGAAAAGAGTACGTCGCCGTCAAATGCACGACGTCCGCCCAGCGCACAAGCGATGGGAGTTTGCGCAGCAATTCGAACGATACGCTTCCTGCTGCGAGCCGCCGAGCCATCATCACTTCTTGGTTCGGAAAAAGGCCAGTGAGCTTTGCGCCGTCCAATCGGCTGGACACACTCGGCCCCGCGGCATCAGTGGTCAATACCCTGAGTCTCACGCCGGGCAACTGCGCCAAAGCGTTATTCAAGGCATAGACAGAAAAGATTGGCCCACCCCAGTAGGTGGCGGGGTAGTAGGTTGGGCTGATGTGAAGGATTTTCATATCTATCCTTTTCATGCCGCTCCGCGATTTCTCGCCATAACCATTGAAAACAACACTTCAAAGCGACGCCGAACTGCCGCCGTGTGCCTTTCAAAAATCCACCAGATTATCCAACCAAATATTAAAAGAAATGCCAACCACCCAAAGTAAATGGCGATGCTGATTGCGCTCAGCCTCATCCGTCCCTCGGTATAGAACAGCGCTCCAATCAAAATGACTAAAGGAAAATGAGAAAGGTAAAGCGAAAATGAGAAATCCGCCAGCGTATTTGAGAGATTATCAAACCAGGCTCGCGTCCTCTTTGCGTCAGCACGCGACACCAAAACCGCGCACAACGATGCAAATGCTAACCCAATCAAGAGATCATCCACGCCAGAATTAGCGCGTTGATTGTGGCCCGTTTTTGACAAGATCAATGCAATCAAGAGAAACGCCGTTGCAATAGGCCATAGAGCATTGAAATATCGATCAATCCTGCTCCCTCCCGTCCATTCAACGGCGAGGACTACCAACCCGAGAAGCCAGACCACATACCCCTGCAACATGGCTATAGGAATGAACAGGATCACCAGCGACGCTGAAAAGGCACATATAATGCGCTGCGACATTGATGGTGATTTACCGATTCCACCGAAAGCAATTGTCATGAACGGAAATAGTATGTAATACCAGAACTCGTTTGAAAGACTCCATAGCGGGCCATTGCTTCCAAATGTCGGCACCATGATCGTTTGCACAAAGAACACGTTGCCAATAGCGGTGGTCAAGCTGGAATCATAATTGCCGGCATGCGGCGCAGAGTGCCACTGTTCGGCAAACGTACCGGAGAGCACCTCCGGCGCGACGACCATGATCACTCTGTCAATGCCATAAGTAAGAAGCAGGCATGGCAAGAGGACAACCCAAAGGCGCGCAAAACGCGCAGCCAGATAATTTGCCCAAGAAAAATCGCGCCCCGCCCTGAGCACTGCACCGCCGACGAAAAATCCGCTCAGGACAAAAAAAACCATCACTGCCTGATGACCCAGGCCAGTTACAAAATAAAAGACCTTTTCCAATATCGATCCGGCAACACCCGAATCATAGTCAATAACAGTTGCCGCCCGTAAGTGCGATGCCGCGACCAATATCGCGCTTATGCCACGCACCAAATTAAGTTTTACGTATTTCATGAGTGTAGGCTGACATAATGACGGGCGATCGTAGCGGTGTTTTCTCATTCATAAAATTGTCGTTTCGGCTCGCTGCCATGCCGAAACCAACAAAAATCCACGCATAACCCACAAGGGTCCCCTGCCCGGTGATTTGCATGAAAATAAGCAATGGCAACATGAAGCCGACGAGCGCGAGTGGCAAGACCTGGCCGGATTTTCTCGTGAATCGGACGGCCTGACGCATCAACCAAAAGGCCAAGGCAAACCGATACATGATGAACAACGGACCGAAGAACCAGCCGAGCTCCACAATATGGCGAGCCAGTCCGTCTTCCGCCCAGCCTGTCGGCCCGGACCACTGGTTGGCCACGTCAGGCAATTGAACCCACGTAAGAGATCCGGTGGCATTCCCACCGATTCCAAGCAGATAGCCTTGCGGCGGTGCTTTGTCAAACATGCTCAAGAAATGAACGAGCTGGTAAACCATTCGGCCCAGGATGCCTCCGCCACCATAACTTATGTTTTCCACCCACGCAGCGTCTATCCATCGCTCGTAAAACTCGAAATAGACGTCCGGGAAAAGTATTGGATAAAGAAAGGAAAATATTAGCGCTGCGGCTGCGATGAACAGCCCAGAGCCCGCGTGACGGCGCCTTAGTGCCGTGCCGCCCACTACGGAAAACAGGAACACAATAGCTGCGTGAATAACAAGCCCTCGCTGCCCGCTAAATCCGATCATAATCAGAATTGCGAAGCCGGCTGCAACTAGAGTAGCGGCTGCAACGCAGCGCTGGGATTTCCTCATAAACCAAGCGCCTGTTACAAAAGCGAGGCCACTTGCCACAAAAACTTGCTGTCCGAGCGAGGATGTAAAAAGACCCATAGGACGAATTCTGTCTCCGGAAAACCCCAAACCTATGTATTGCTGGGTTTCCAGCTCACCACTACCTCTGACAACAATCGACTCCGCTGGCGAATAATATTGCAATATAACCAGCGGCATGACGGCTATCGATAACCAGATGGTTATGCGGGCGATTTTTGCAAGATCCGTTCCTCTGACCTGTTCCCCTATGATGAATGCGAACGGGATGAAGAAAAAATAGTTGATCCAGCCGTACGCCGCGATGATCAAATGACGCTCGCTATAGCCGCCGAGTACCATTTGCAGCACGACCAGGCAGGCAGTCAACCCGCCGAACCACAGTCCAAAAGCCATGTACTTGTTGGAGCGCGGCCACATTCCAGAACCCAACGCAACCGCGTAAATCAGAAAAACCAACGGGACACGGGCGAAATAGAGCAAATCTCCCATCGTAGGCAAGAGCCATTTTCTGATCGCCCCCTCAAAGATCAGTAGTAAATAAACCGCGATGATCATGCGAACAATCAAGTGGTTCGCGTGCGAGCGCCTTGGTACAACAAAGATCCGCTGAGTGATGCGCGGCGCATGCATATCAGACATCCTGCTCCCCTCCCTTTTTTGCAAACCGCAAGGTGCTCCGGCGCACGAGATTAAGGGCTTGGTGTATAGGTGGTTTGCCCACCGCTCCTATACAAGTCATTAAACCGATCTCCGCCATTTGAAGGGCAATTGGCACAACGCACAGAGCGATGCCGACCTCCGCAATAAGAAGTGCCAGCGCAGCGCCGACAGGTCCGGCCGCAGTTGTCAGTGGCAGAGCAACAATACATGCTGCCGAATATCCCAGGAAAAATATCACGGCAATTTTCGTGTGCCGATTTGCTGCGTACGCGATTTTCATTACATTGGACCAGACTGCATTGACGATCGTGGACGCCGCCAGCACCAGGACCAGGATCCTGTTGAAAGCCACTTGTCCCCCTGTCCAATGCGGGAAAAGGCGTTCACCACAAACCAGCATAGCGCCAAGTGTGACGACGCTTAACCAGGTGGTGGCCTGCATTCCATGAAGTAGCAGTTGCTGAACAGTTGCACGGTCGCTTTTACCGTGCGCTCGCGCATATTCGGGTTCAAGTGCTTGACCCACCGCGTCTTGCAACTTCACCGCGATGGCGGTAAGCATTCTGCTCGCCACAAATAATGTGACGGCACCTGGTCCGGCGACAAAGCCGACAACCAATCGCATCCCCTGATGATTCATGGCTTGACCGACAGGGAACATCAATGCCGCGACGGCCGGCCGGCCCAGCCGCACGACGGTGCGCCATCGAAATCCGGAAAAACCGTACCTAAGCCACGGCAGGTAATGCGCCGTGATACCCCAATATGCCAGATAACCTAGACATGCCGCGCCGGCATAGACTTGGCTGACCTGCAACAAACCACCTCCAAGCGCCACTGTGACCGCGGCGAACAGAAACTCCACGAACTGTAAAGTCGAGAACAACAAAATGCCGCGACCGTACATCCCTTGACTATAGAACCCCGTTTGAAGGGTGCCGATCTGTATATGGGCGATAACGTAAAGCGCGAGATAGAAAACGACATCACTTTGTGCGATGCCAACCACGGCTTCATCGGCCCTCGGCATCCACGATATGAGCGTGTGCGATAACAAGGTGATGGAAAGCAGCAATATTGCAGAAAGCCCGAAGACAATCAAAGAAACCGACTGAAAAATGGTTAAGGCTTCCTCCCGCTTTCCTTGTGCTGTCTTCATGGTCATTTCATGGGCTGCAACACTATTGAAACCCAGATCGGCTATCGAAAAATAGGCCGGTATCGCGAACAACACCAGCCATTCCCCGTACCGTGCCGCTCCCCAATAGTGCAGAAACAACGGAACCTCGACGAAACGCATCGCCATCTGCGCCACATGGGCGAAGCCCTGCGCCTGCATGGTTTGCCAAATCCTGTGGATGGCGGTGCTGTCCATGACTTTCCCGATCGCTTGCTATTACCGTGTTAAAGAGTGCATCTTTCAAATTTCCGAGTGGGTAACGATGTCAGAACCGAGGCCATCGGCTTGCCCTACGGCATGGCCGTAAATCTGGGCCAGTCTTGCAGCGTATGTTTGCCAGTCAAGAACCTGATCAGGCGCAACGAAACCGGGATCAGGTGTCACATCAACAGCAGCCGCGATAGCGTTGGCGAGAGCGAGATGGTCTTGGGCTGGCACAACATAACCGTTTTCCCCCTCCACAATCGCATCCGCCGCGCCGTTGTTTTGCGTAGTCACGGCCGGAATCCCCGCCTGAAGGGCCTCACTGACGGCTACCGCAAACCCATCCGCCAAGCTTGGCAGGGCGAACACATCAAAGCCGCTCATGAAGTCGATCATGTCCGCATTTGGGATGTGTTCAATGTGCTCAAACGGCACACCGATCCTCGACAATCGAACAAGATAATCCTTGCCGGAAGCGCCGACCAAGGTGACTTCAAATTTGACTCTCGCATTTCGCCTATTAAGATGCGCAACGGCTTCCAATAGGTAGTGCTGGCCTTTTATAACACTAAGACCAGCAACGCAAAGCACCCGAATAGTGCGACCTTTTCCTTTCGCGGCCCTATTCCCTTTTTGTTTTTTATCCGTACCTGACGGATAAGGTAGCTTGATCAGTTTTTCCGGATGAATGCCGAACTCGACAAGGGACTTGGCGACCCAATTCGAGGGAACCAGAATGTGGGTACAAAGAGTGTATTCCTGCCTCATGTATTCCCAGATCTTGTCGAAGCGTCGATATTGCATGTTCAATCGCTCGTACTCCGGAGCAAGAATGCGATTAACGACATCCGGGTGCCCACATACAGCCTCGCCAACCACGCACGTACCCTCCGCTTGGCAGCGCTTGATGAGCCTGGGCGCGGCGCCATGTAGCAACACGTGACTAAGGTCCGCTCTCGTCCAATCTCTCAGAACCGCTGACTCCCATATCTTGTGATACACGGGCAACGACAAGTCAAGCAAATGCCCACCGAGCACTTTCGAGTGCGCAGCAAGCAAATATTCCTTTAGCCACATATTCCTTCCATAATATCTATCGATATCATGGTTTGCGCCGAATCTATGCGAGTAATAAAATCTTTGAGGCAACCCAAATTCGCCGAGATATTTCACATACTTGTGGTAATGAAAGCGGCCACATACGGCAAAATTTACCTTCACTTGCTCGCCCTCTTCGCCGAAATCAAAAAGACACGCGTGAATACACCACTACCCGCGTCACCCGTTTCCGCCAAGTTCCAGAGTATCAGAGCAGCACGTATTGCCTGCCAAATGAAATACCGCGCCGAAGAAAGGACGCCGTGGCCGATCAGAATGGGGCCGGTTTCCCTGACCTCAATGTTGCAAAAACCAGAAAGGGCAAGCAATCTGGAAAGTGAATTCGGGTTAAAGCCCAACTCATGGGTAAAGTCGCCATAACGAGAGCTCGCCCCCCAGGGACTATCGGCATTGGGTGTCTGAAGCACAAGCCGGCCACCGGGCTTCAAGGCCGCATGACAGGTATCGAGCAAGCGCAACACCTCGGGCTTATGCAGGTGCTCGACGATGTCGAGGCCAGTGACAAGATCGTAGCTTTGCGGACGATCTTCCAGGAAATCCAGCACGTCTTCTTGCATCACATCGGCGGTCACCTGTCGGGAAAGTCGGACCTGCTCCGGACTGGTATCCACGCCGCAGACTTTGCGATAACCCATCCGTTTGAAGAAATACAGCAATTTGCCGCCGCCGCAGGCCATATCAAGAACGCGGGCTTCCTGGGTATCCGGCAACCAGCCGCGCAAGTAGTGGCGGTAGCCGCGCCCCCATCGCCATGCTGCATCAGCATCGAAAGTTGCGTTGGCGTCCTGAAAGACGGATGCGTAATGCGCATAGATGCGGGTGCGATAGCTTGACTGAGAAACGAGAGAATCATCATTCATGGATACGATCCTTCCGAAAATCACTCGTGCTCAAGACTTGCTTGTGCCGTCAACACGCGTCGACATGATGGAGACTCGGTCGCTGCTGCCAAGCTTTTCAAGTTTCCGTCATGACTCGTGGATGCTTCGCGCGAGGTACCGAACACCTCATATCCACGATCCAGCAGGAAGCGCGCAAGATTGGCGTCGTGTTGCCCAAAGACACCGCAAATCAGAGCGCGTTTCATGAACCCGATACCTCACGGACGGCAGCGGCAAGGCGCCGCTGAAATTCGGGGAACGCGAAATAGCCGAGGCCCGGCGGGATGCTGCGAGGGTCATTGATGCCAGAGAGAATCGCCGTTTCGAGTTCGACGCGATTGCGCGGGTCCACCAGCCTGCCCAGTTCCCCGTTGCGGACAGCTTCTCGGCTGCCATCGAGACGGCTGGCCACGACAGGCACGCCGCAAGCAAGCGCCTCCAGGAAAACAAAGCCGAATCCTTCGCCATAACCAGGCATGACAAAGAGATCTGCCAATCCGAAAAGGTCGCGCTTCTCGGATTCCGGCACAAAGCCGGTGAAAGTCACATGGCCATTGAGGCCAAGTGATTCAGCCTTCTGTTGCAGGCGAGTCCGATCATCGCCATCGCCAGCCACAAGAAATAAAAGACTGGGCAGTTTCTTTAACAGGTTCGGCATGACTTCAAGGACCTCGTCCACCCCTTTGTAGCGCTCGGACGACACCAGACGCGCGAGAAAGAGAATCACTTTTCTTCCCTCAACCTCGTACCGTCTGGCCAGAGCGGGATTTTTGGGGACCATCCCATAGCGAGAAAGGTCAATGGCATTAGGCAGAATCGTGAACCTCGATACGGCCATGGCCGTCCATTGCCGCATGGCGTCACGCGTGAACTCACTGATCGACCACACCTTGGCAAGCCGATTGACCAACTGACGAGCCCACCGGGAGCGGTGAGGCCGCCAGACGTCGATGCCGTACACCATCAATACAAGTGGGGCACGTATCTTGAAGTTGAGCACGGCAGTCAGGGGCAGCAGGTTGATGTGCCCACAGATGACAAGGTCAAAGCCTCCTCTCGCCGCAAGGAGCGCTTCCTTGGCGTACTTGAATTTCCCCGCCACAGCGGCGGATCGATACGTAATCTTGACGGGAACGGATTCAACCGGAAAAGGCGTGCCGCGTGGCACCACGACGATTTCCTCAACGTCGGGCATGGCGGCTAGCGCGTGCAGCAAATCGCTGTTGTATCGGGCGATACCGCCATGCCCGCCAAATGCCTCGGGAACGACTGCGAATATTCTCATAGCCCGGATCCATGCGCGGAATACACGAGATCAGCGTCCATTTCAACCGAATCTCCTCTATCCGGCAGCAGATATGAATTCGCCGGCTGTGGGACCTTCCATGCAATCGAATTGATTCAAATAAGCGCGCGCCACGGCTGCATGGGTATAGCGCTGTAACGCGAACGCCTGGGCACTCTCTCCCAACGATCTCCTCGCGTCTTCGTCAGTGAGAAGGCATTTGAGCGCAGTCGTGAGATCGTCAACGTTGTTTTCCTGGAACACCAATCCGCCGGGTCCAATGACGTCCGGAATGGCGCCGGATGTCGAACCCACGCAAGGCGCCCCTGCCAGCATGGCTTGCGCCAGGACGAGACCAAACTGCTCCTTCCACCTCCGGGTCGCATACGAAGGCAGAACAAGGATGTCCAAGGCCCGCATATAGGCCGGCATTTCTGCGTGCGGGACAGCGTTGTGCATCACCAGACGCTCCTCGAAGACGGGCTTCCACCTGTCGGCGATGTCCGTCTCCAACGCGCCCGCGCCCACGATTAGAATGCGCCAGGGAATTTCCAGAAGGCGATGGAGTGCCTCGAGCAATTGCATGATCCCTTTTTCAGGAATCAGGCGGCCCACATAGCCGATCAGCGGCACGTTCTCTGGGATATTCAACGCACGCCTCATATGGCGGTCGCTTTTCCCCGTATAGCCAGCGGGATCGAGCCCCACCTGAGGCAACACCGCGGCTCGCCCGGCGTATCCCTTCTTCTCGCGCAATAGCCGTTCACCGTCCCGGTTTCCACAGATCACCAATTCGGTGCTGCGCAGCGCATATCGGTTGAGTGTCCGTTTAATGACGTTGAGTGGAAAGCGAGGCTCTCTGGCCAGGTTGTCCCAGAGAAAGAAGCTGATTTTGGCCGACGGACAAATGCATCGCGTCAGAAGCACAGTCTCGAACCCTGAGGCAGAGTGGGGGTCCTCCTCAATGTGGACGCGATCGGGCTGGAATTCCCGCAACACCCTGGCGAAGTGCAGGGGATCAAGCATGTAGGACATATGCGAGCGACAGAAGTAGTCGCGAATGTCGACTACCTCGTCTTTGGAGAGACCTGATGCAAGTTCGCGCGTATAGCGCTTGAAGACGTGCGGAAGCGATCGGGGAGTGAGTATCTTCAGCTCCAGCCCCGGATCATGACGCTTCATCGCCACGAACTTTTCTTGCGAAACCGCAGTAATGTAAGTGGAACCAACAACGAGCAATCTCATATTTCATCCTCGCCCGTGACCAAGCAACCGATCGAAATAGTCAATCGTCAGTTTGATGCCATGCTCCAGTGACGTTGTCGGCGTCCAGTGCAGAAACTCTCGCGCCAATGTGATATCCGGCCTGCGTTGTTTCGGATCGTCAGGGGGCAGCGGGAGGAAGGTCATTCTTGAGCGGGAACCCGTCAGCTCGATCACCGTCTCCGCCAGTGTGCGGATGGTGAACTCCTCCGGGTTCCCCATGTTCATGGGACCTGTGACCTGATCCGGGCATTGCATGAAACGCGTAAAGGCTTCAATCAAATCGCTCACGTAGCAGAACGATCGTGTCTGAGTACCATCGCCGTATAGGGTGATGGGCTCGTTCTTCAACGCCTGGACGATGAAATTGGACACCACGCGGCCATCCGACGGGTGCATGCGCGGACCATAGGTATTGAAAATGCGCGCGACCTTGATACGCAGATTATGCTGCCGGTGGTAATCGAAGAAGAGGGTTTCTGCACAACGCTTGCCTTCGTCGTAACAGGATCGGAAGCCGATCGCATTGACGTTTCCCCAATACTCCTCGCGCTGAGGATGAACCTCGGGGTCTCCATAGACTTCACTGGTGGACGCCTGAAATATCTTGGCTTTGACCCGCTTGGCGAGTCCAAGCATGTTGATGGCCCCGTGCACGCTCGTCTTGGTGGTCTGCACGGGATCGAATTGATAGTGGATAGGCGACGCAGGGCACGCCAGGTTGTAGATTTCGTCTACTTCGACGTAGAGCGAGAATGTGACATCGTGGCGCATGATCTCGAAATAAGGATTGGCCAGGAGATGGGCAACGTTGTCCTTGGTGCCGGTATAAAAGTTGTCGACGCAAAGTACCTCATGGCCATCCGACAACAGCCGTTCACAGAGGTGCGATCCAAGAAAGCCCGCTCCGCCGGTGACCAGGATCCGTTTTCTACGCCCGTTATCCACTTCTTTCTCCTGCTTCGATTGATGCCGTACAGAGAGTGACGCCGAACACCCCCGACCGCGCCTTCACGCGCTGCCATGCAACGTGAAGTCGTCCATCACGCGAGTCGCCCACCCTCGCAAGCCACGTTGTTGTTTCGATGTCCCCTGAGTGTTCAGCCATTGCGCCACCGGGATGCAAAAACCTGTCTTGGGGCGATTGAGCACCGCGTCCGGCAGCGCGATTCGCGCGCACTGCGCAAGTTGCCGCTTTGAAGGAGGCGCACCAGTGCCGCACAAGTAAGGCGCCATCGTGCGAAACAGGGCGATGTCCACCAGGGGAGTCCGAATCTCCAGGGAATGGGCCATGCCTGCCCAATCAGAATCCCGCAGCAGCATGTTGCGCATATAAAAGGCCGTTTCCAGCGCTGTCACCTTGGCATGAGGGACTTCGACACTTGACACCCACTCGTCCATACGCGCGATTGGCCTCAGCTTTGCCCAACCCTCGCGGACAAGCTTGCTGCCGAGAAATTGCGGCAATTCCCAAGGCATAAATAGACCCCGGCGCAGCAGATAGGCGCCGCCATAGCTGCCGCCATATTCGAAGAGGCTGGCAAATTTTGGCGAAGTCGTGTGCTTGAGAATGGGCGCGGACACCCAGCGGAAGACTTTGCCTATGCCGGGTGGGCGGGCAATGGGCCGGACGCGGCGAACCAGTTGAGGCACATGGCGGAAACTCGGGTAGCCGCCGAGCAATTCGTCTCCGCCTACGCCCGAGAGTGCCACCTTGAGTCCGGCGCGCGCCGCGGCTCGAGCGACGAAGTATGTGTTGATCCCGTCGATGCTCGGCTGGTCCATGGCCTGAAGGATGGCCGGAAGATCTTCGGCAAAATCCCGCTGATCGATATGCGCGATTTGATGCCGGCAAGCGTAATGTGCTGCAATTTTCCCCGCCAAGGGTGTTTCGTCATCCAGAGTATTTTTGTACTCGGTGAATCCCAGCGTGATGGCCTGAATATGCGTCACTTCTTCGGCACTCAAAGCAGTCAAGGTGGCAGAATCCAGACCAGCAGAAAGAAAGACGCCCACGGGCACATCGGCAATCAAATGATGTTTGACGCTATCCTTCACGGCGTTTCGCAGGGCCTCCTCCACGGGGGCGCGGGCCTGCTGTGAGGCGGCTGTTCCCAACGTCTCGGCGAGGTCGAAGTACCGCTTCGGCGCGCGCGGCCCGTCCTGGTCCACCCATAGCGTGTGACCGGCAGGCAGAGCGAAGAGCTTGTGATAAAGGGTGTAAGGCTCGGGCACGCAGCCCCACAAATAGAAGCCGACCAGCCCGGCCGGTTCCGGATCGGGTTGAATGGCTCCCCCCGCCAGTAGCGCCTTGACCTGCGACGCGACGCGGATCGATTTGCCGTCGTCGTGGTAATAAAGGGGTTTGATACCGAAATGGTCTCGGCCGAGAAAAAGGCCGCGTATTTCTTGATCCCAAATGGCAAAGGCGAACATGCCCCGCAAATGATCGACCATATCCTGGCCGTATTCGCGGTATGCGTGAAGCAGCACCTCCGTGTCCGAGTCGGAGAAAAATGCGTGCCCTTTTTCCGTCAGGCGGGCCCGTAGCTCGCGATAATTGTATATTTCACCATTAAAGGTGACGCTCAGCCTGCCATCCTTGGTGGTCATGGGTTGCGCGCCATTTTCGGTGAGATCGACGATGGCCAGCCGCCGATGGGCGAGCCCGATGTTCCGCTCTTCCGATACCCACAGCCCTGCGCCATCCGGGCCACGCAGGGTCATGGCTTGCCGAATCTTGACCAGCTCGTCAGCCGATACCAGGGGGCCTTCGCTACGATAACTGTAAATTGCCGCTATGCCGCACATGTCGTCAGACCTCCCCTCTCATCATCTTTCCGGTCTCAGCAGAAACTCGATGCGGCCATTTTCCGTGCAGGCTTCTCAATGAAATTGCACTCCTCACTCTGCTCAACACCTGTAAGCGTGCTGCATCCGGCGCTTCTTCTCGTCCCGCGGCCCGGAGCGCGCCGGGCTAGCCCTTGTCCCCGACCTGCGCTGCATATCCGTAGGATGCGTAGCGATAGCGGCCGTACTTGTACCCGTAGCCATAACGGAAGCCGTTCGGATCCAGCGCGTTGAAGATCACGCCGTTCACATTCACATTGGCATGCCGGAGCTGCCTGGCGGATTCCGCGACTTCCCCGATGGTGGTCTCTCCAAACCGGGTCACGAGGAACACCACGCCGCAGCGCGCTGCGATGATGGCCGTATCCGATACGGCCAGCACCGGCGGGGTATCGATCAGCATCAGGTCGTAACGTTCGCTGAGCGATTCCAGCAATTGCCCCGTGCGTTCGCTGAGCAGGAGTTCGGCCGGATTGGGCGGCAGCGTCCCCGCGGCGATCAGGTCGAGGCCCGGAAACACTTCCCGCTGGATCACCTTGTCCAGCGCGACAGAGCCCGTCAGCGCGTCGGCAAGACCTGGTTCCCGCCCCTTGCCCAAGTACCCGTTCAGATGACCCTTGCGCATGTCTGCATCCACCAGCAGCACGCGCTTGTCGGCAGAGGCAACCAGCGCAGCAAGGTTGGCCGAAATAAACGACTTGCCAACGCCTGGCGTCGGGCCGGTCAACAGGACACGGTTGTTGCCGGCGTCCACCATCGCAAATTGCAACGCGGTACGCAGGCTGCGCAGACTCTCGATTGAGCGTTCGTTGGGATAGCGACTGGCAAGAAGGTGAGTTCCCGGCTTGCGCGCCCTGATGTTCTCGGCCAAGGTTGCCTGGGCCCGCGAAAGCGGTACCGTGGCATACACGCTAAGACCGGTGTGCTGCTCGATGTCTTGTGGATCGGTAATGCCGCCAAAGAGGGCGCTGCGCACAAATGCAGCCACCACACCCAGTACGGCCCCCAGGAAAGCCGCCAAGGCGACAACCATCGCCCGTTTTGGCTTGACGGGTTCCTCCGGTACCGGGGCGCTGTCGACGAGCCGCACGTTGCCCACCTTGCCGGCCTTTACCAACCTGAGCTGCTGCATGTTGTTAAGCAGGTTCACGTACAGCTCGTTGTCGACCTTAACGTCTCGCATCACGCGCAGGGTGTCCTGCTCCAGATCCGGCAGGTTCTTGATCCTGCCGCTCACCGCGGCGATCCTGGATTCAAGCGCGGCAATCTGTTGATCCACTGCGGCAACGCCCGGGTGAGCGGATGTAAAGCGCGTCAGCAATTCCGCACGTTTCTGCTTCAGTTCCAGCAGCTTTGCCTGCGTGGCCACGCTTTCTTCAAGGTAAACCTTCGCTTCCTCGCCCAGATCGAAGGTGCCGCGCCTGTTCCGCACCGCGTTGTAGCGGCTTTCGGCCTGGTCCAGTTCATACTTGAGCCGTGGCAGCAAATCGTCCAGGAACGTGAGCGACTTTTCCGCTTCCGCCGCTTTGCGCTTGACGTTTTGCGCGACATATTGCTCGCCGATCTCGTTGAGAACTGCGGCGGTCAACTTGGGATCAGCACCCTCCAGCGAGGCACTGATGATGCCGCTCTGCTTGCCGCGCTCGGCAATGTTGAGTCTGCCTTGCAGAGATTCCAGGGTCCTGAGCCTGGAGTGACGAACCAGGACAAAACCGGCCCCTGGTTTGGCCTTGAGCTCCGCCACATCCAACTTGATGGTGCCAACGGATTGCGTCACGCTCAGCGCCTCTCCGGCACGACCTTCGATTGGCTTGTCGAGGCTCGGCTGTTCGATGCGGAAACGGTCCGCCCCCAACGCCGTCAGCTTGAATGCTTGCCCTTCCAGTTCCTGCGGCACTTCGAACGAGGCAACCCTGATGGCCTCACTCCCCCAGACATAACCGCCAAAGCCCAGGAAGCCCGGTTCTGACAGCGACTTGTTCCTCGCGGCCAGCCAGCGCCCAACCAGCGGGAAGTACCTGGGCGTCGCCTCGAGATACAGGTTCAGGTTGTCAACCGCTTTGCCGACCACCATGCGCGAGCGCAGGATCTCAATCTCGGCTCCGGCTTCGGTCTTCACGTCGAAGAGGTTGGAGACATCGCTCAGCAAGCTCTTGGCGTTATTGGGGCTGTCCTCGACCTGAACGAGGATGTCCGCCTGGTAGATGGGGCGTGCCATCAGCGCATAGGCAATTCCAAGCGCCGTCACGACAGCGGTAATGGCCGCGATCAGCCACAGATTGGAGAGAAGCACATCCAGGTACCGCACGAGATTGATCTCATCGTCCTGGGGCTCGACTTCAGAAAGGTACGGAGGATTCTGGTTCATCGAAATACCGGAGACTATCTGTACGGTTAGCGAAGCCCACGAATACGGGGCACCCACGTGTCGATGCCTTCTCGAATCAAGTGCAGCGCGTGCTCGAACGCACGGCGCGGCTCGCCGTAAGGGTCGGGAATATCCATCTTGACCAACTCACCCAGCCGGAACACCTTGCCGGATGCCTGGGGATACAAAAGCTGGACTTCGCCCCTCTGGTCGTTATCCATCACCAGGATCAGGTCAGCACGGCCGGCAAGCTCACTATTCATTTGCTGTGCGCGATGGCCCGAAATATCGGCGCCCAGTTCCGACAGAAGCTGCACAGCCATGGAGTCCGCGGGATTTCCCACCAGAGCGCCCAGCCCCGCGGAGAACATGGTCAGTTCAGGCATAGCCTGCTGCAACAGCCCCACCGTCATGGGGCTGCGGCAGATGTTGCCAACGCACACAACCAGAATCGACTTGATCATTTCGCCAAAGACGCAGAACCGATCACCTGCTGCGAACTAGGGATCAACAAATTGATTACACGGCTCCAGCGCACCAATCCGCCGGCATCCACATAGACGACATCCTTCGGCTTGAGCTCGAAGCCTTCCGCCAACGCCATCGCAACCGGAGATTTGCCGTCGAGGTGGAAGACCTGAGCGCCACCCTCGGGGCTCTTGCGAATCACATACACTTCCTTCGCGTTAGCCGTCGCAGGATTCACGCCGCCGGCATCGCCAAGCGCCTCGTTCAGCGTGAGGCGTCCGTTGCGAAGCAGGACGGTGGAAGGTTTCACGACCTCGCCGCTCACGAAGACTTTGCTGTCTTCGCGTTGCTCCACGCGCACGATATCGCCATTGCGCAGCAGAATGCGCGCGGGATCGATCCCTTGCCGCAACAGCGCAGGCACGTTGACGTCATAGTTCTTACCTTGGCGCGAAACACGGATGCGGCTGCTGTCGCCGGTGAGCACGTTGATGCCGCCGGCACGATTGAGCGCCTCCACCAAGGTCATGGGCACATCGTCGATGTTCTGCGGACCTGGCGTCTTGACTTCTCCGTCAAGGTAGACGCGTTGGCTGCGGAACGCGAGCACGCGCACCGTGATCTGTGGATTGGCGATGACGGATTTCAGGTGTCTACCGATGTCCTCACGAATCTGATCCTGATTCTTGCCCACAACCTTGAGCACGCCGACATAGGGAAACTGGATATCCCCTGCCGCGCTGACCACGTAGCCAGGCACGTTGGCAGCGCCACTGAAGCTGGGAATCTCATACGCCGTGCCGATGGTGTATGTCTGCGTGGGAAAGACCAGCTCCGGGTGATCCCATACAACGATGGAAAGGATGTCGCCAGGCCCGACGTTGTAGGGCGCTGGCTTGTCGTACAGTGCGCTCACCCCCGCATTGATCGAGTTGATCGCCGCCTGCTGCTCACGAACAAGATCCGGCGTGATCTGCGTCACCTTGGGCACCGAACTCGGATCCTCGGGATTCAAAGGCCGCTGAGGATCGAACCGCATACCGGGAGCAAAGGCGCAAGATGCCAGCAATGGCGCCATGATCAAGATGGCAAGCCCGTTGCTGTCAGCGAAAAGTCTTGACAACGCTTGTTTAAAAAAAACGAACGTTGCGCAAAGCGTATCTTGAGGGAGCTGCATTCTGTCGGTGTGATCAATAGGTTGTTGAGCGTGCTCTTTGGATAGAAAACACCACTGCTTGCGAAACCTGACACCCCACTAGTCAGGCGTCACGACTCCAGCTTTACGCCAGCAGCGCAAGCTTCACTAGATCTACGATCCGACTGCACTGCATCTTTCTTTTCAGATTTGCAATCTGTGTGCGCACCGTGCTCTCGCGGACGCCATTCTGGATAGCGCACTCCGATGGCATCAGGCCCGCCACGAGTCCGGCCAGCACTTTGGCTTCCGCCCTGGAGATGCTGAACGCGGTGATCAAGTTGCCGACGTCCGCCCCATTCAGCGCGCTGTTCCGGCGGATCCGGACAAAGACAAGAGGCGCTTCGGAAAGATGGATGCGCGGGTGCGCCACCGTCATATCCAGGGTCAAGGTCTCTCCCCATTCAAGCGGGACCGTCGTCCTCGAGCGTTGCCCGGTCTCGAGCGTCGTCACCACGGCCTTGGATAAATTGTCCAGGACGGCAGCGCTGGGGTGCCATAGCTTTCCCTGCTTGACGCTCAGGCCGTGCAGGTTGCCCAGCAGCGATCTGGCGAGGTCAGAAGCATGCACGACCATGCCAGAGGTCGACAGGAGAATCGTCGCCTCGCCCATTGCGGAGAAAGTGTCTTCCACCAGTTGGAGATTGCTTGCCATCGATTGATTTCTCCGCTCGAGTGCAACCCAACAGGTGCTGGCAGTCGGAAAATGGCTATCCGTTCCCCGACAGCACGGCATTGGTTGCGTCAATCACCGAAAATGAGCCGCATCCTCTGCATATGAAATTGCAGCAGCAATAGTATCCGCAATCGACCGCTTTCATCTGGCGCCACATTTACATTTACCATGTGACTCTTGCAGTACAGAATGCCTTAACCGGCTTGCCTGGAAGATAGCCTCTCCATTAATGCGAGATTACGCCACATGATTATTTCAACAGGTTGCACCGCAATCTAAAAAAATACGCCGTCTTAATCAATTTTGCGTACACGACAACGAATTGACCTTGCTCCTGTTTCACGAATCCCGTAACCGAGGCCATCAGACCGCTTGCCCTTGCTGAGCGGCGGCCCAATTCTTCTCGAACGTCATGGGGCTGACGTAGTTCAATGTCGAATGCGGTCGGCAGGCATTGCAGAAGCCAAGCCAGTCGACGATGTGCTTCCCCGGATGAAGATGTCTGTTTATGTCATTCGTTGCGCCACGCCGACGGTTTTTTTCGACGTCGTGCCGTGCCCGACTTCCCGTCCAGACCGTTCAACCTGCAAGGCTCCCGCGGAGCAGCCATCCGAGCCGTGGCTGCACTCAGTCCGCTGGCAAAAAGGGGAAGCGCCTATGTTCCCGTGCATCCCCTCCAGTACGTTGCGGGCAGTCCTTCGATAGTCCGCTGGCGACATCAGGAAATGCTTCTGAAAGAGCTTGCGCAGATGATCGCCGTTGAACAGGCCGCAGCGCCGCGCAATCTTGTCGAGTGGCAGATCGGAATCGACGAGCAGACGCCGCGCAAGATAGATGCGAACGCGCGTCAGATACTCGCTCGGCGTCTGGCCGATCTCGCGCTTGAATCGGCGCAGAAAGTTGCGCTCGCTCATCGATACATGCCGGGCCAGATCGGCAACGGAAACCGGGTGCTCGCTGTTTTCGTGAATCCACCGTACCGACCACGCAATGCGATCGCTCAATATGCGCTTGTCGTTGCTGCCTGGCCCGGCCGTATCGACGAAGTTCATCCGCAGATGCGAGTTGACCCGTCTCTCCAGTTCCAACGCCACCCGTGGGCCAAAGTCGCTGCGCACCATCGACAGCACCGCGTCAACGGCCAGTTCGTACTGGACGGTGCCCCGCCCCTCGCCCGTCGTACGCGTACAGGTTACCGCGCGCCACACGGCACTATCGTCCGCAAGGACTTTGTACCCGGCGACCGGATTGCCGGTGCGCCCACTCATTGACAGAATTGCCTCGGCACCCGGTGCAAGGCCCATCACGAGAGCATGCCCTGGCAATTCGCGCAGCCACGACAGCAGGTCCGCATCATGCGAGGCGGCACGCGCGCCCGCTCCTCCGGCAACAAATACCGTTTCAAATAGCCGCGCGTCGTGAGCAGCGGTTGCTCTTGCAAACAGTTGAACGAATGATCCGCTCGGAACGAGGGCCTGCCGGCTCGATAGCACCGCCACGCTGAATGCGGGCTTTTTCGGATCGCCAAGAGCCAGTTCATTCCCGATCCGGAGCATCTCGACGATCAAGCAAACCTCTGTCAGCGAAAAGTTCTCGAAAACGACGATCGCGACCTTCCGCGCCCCCTCCGGCATTCCGCTTTCTGAAAATCTCCGGGATCGCTCCCCGCTTTCATCGTCCGCGCCTCTCCATTCCATTTTGTTCTCCGGAATCTGCGAACTCGATTTTTTAATTCACACTTAAAGAATACTCTGCTTGTCTGCTGGGTATCATACGCATGGAATTCTCACGCCATATGGGATGTCCGATTCATATGGAAATTTGGCGGAAGGATTGCCGATCAGCATTATGCG
Organism: Burkholderia sp. MSMB1589WGS; assembly: GCF_001636105.1. NCBI lineage: Bacteria > Pseudomonadati > Pseudomonadota > Betaproteobacteria > Burkholderiales > Burkholderiaceae > Burkholderia > Burkholderia sp. MSMB1589WGS. The sequence continues at coordinate 81,957 of NZ_LNJT01000007.1, read as the reverse complement.
ATTACGACCCTCAAGCAAGCATGTGCCGGCGCCTGAATCCATGCATTCCAGCTCGCCGACCGGAACAGTTGGCTATCGCATTATTATTGAGGAATTTGCAGCGCCGCATGTCCAGTGGTTTGGTTCTGTTCACACTCTCACCATCGCCTCGAATTCAAAAGCAATATTGAAAATTAAATTTATCGCAATAAAAAAGAAAGAATTTGATGAAAGCTGAAATTGCCATGAGTGGACATTTATTCATTTTCAAATACTCAAATGTATGGCATGGATTATTTCAAAATACCCATGCACCGCCTCCTGCCGCGCCTCACTTTTTTGAATAATTGCGATCCGAGATGCACGCATCGGCAATTTATTTTTTATTCACCGGAGATCCTGGCTCACCAATTGATGACATCCGGATGACTCTGGCGTCACATTATGAAATAAAAAGCCGCTTACACAGCGGCTGCGGCATGTTCGGCGGCGGCTCCGCCAGCGCGGAGCGGATAATCGGGCGGGATGCCGGGCGAAAGCCGAATGCCGATCAGCGTCACCTCGCGCATGACGCTGATGTTGACGACAGCCGCGCCGACCCGTTTGACGAGCGCGGCGATATTGTTCACGCTCAAGGCGCTCGCGTTCATCAGCGTGAGGCTCGGCGAGCAGGAGCTGGCCCGCGCGCGACTCGACACCTTGCGCACGCTCGATCCCGCCGACGATCGGGTACGGCGTCGTCGAGACGCTGCTCGCGCGGGCGTAGGCGGTTCGGGCGGCCTGCGCCGCTCGCCACGGGCGCCCTACAGCCGCCGCGTCGTCGACACCAGAGCCGCGCCCTCTGCGTGCGCGTCCGGCCGCGAGGGCCCGGTTTCCGGCGGCCGGCGCTGCGCGTCGAGCCCGGTGCCGCCCGTGCGCCGTCGCGCCGCGTGCCGCTCGATGACCCGCTGCAACAGGCAGAACACGCACAGCAGCGCGCCGATCACGATCCGCGTCCACCACGAGCTCAACGTGCCGTCGAACGTGATCAGCGTCTGGATCGTGCCGAGTATGCCGACGCCGAACACCGAGCCGATCACGTACCCGACGCCGCCCGTGAGCAGCGTGCCGCCGATCACGGTCGCCGCGATCGCGTCGAGCTCCATGCCCTGCCCCTGCAACCCGTAGCCCGACAGCACGTACAGCGTGAACACGATGCCGCCGAGCGCTGAGCACAGCCCGCTCAGCGCATAGACGCCGATCTTCGTGCGCGCGACCGGCAGCCCCATCAGCAGCGCCGAGCGCTCGTTGCCGCCGATCGCGTAGACGTTGCGGCCAAAGCGCGTGAAATGCGCGACGTAGACCGCGGCGGCCAGCGTGGCGAGCGCGATCAGCGCGCCCGCGCTCAGCCTGCCGCCGCCGATCGGCACACCGATGCCCGCGATCGCGTGAAACGTCGGCTCGTTGATCGTGATCGACTGCGTCGTGATGAGAAAGCACGCGCCGCGCGCGAGAAACATTCCGGCGAGCGTGACGATGAACGGCTGCAGCCGGAAGCAATGGATCAGCGCGCCCATCGCCGCGCCGTACAGCGCGCCGAACGCGAGCACGAGCGGCGCGATCGCCCACACCGGCCAGTGCAGCCGCTCGGCGCCCACCGCGCAGAAGATCGTCGTCAGCGCGACGACCGAGCCGACCGACAGGTCGATGCCGCCCGACACGATCACGAACGTCATCCCGATCGCGACGATCAGCAGGAACGCATTGTCGACGAAGAGCCCCGTAAGCACCTGCATCGAGAAGAAACCCGTGTACATCACGGCCCCGAACCCGAGCAGCGCGGCGAACAGCCCGACCGTCACGACGATCGGCAACGTGCGCGGGTCGGCGAGCCTGGCAAGGAATCGGTTCATCGCGGCGTCGCTCCGGCGGCGGCGCGCGAGCGCGCGAACGACAGCAGCCGCGACGCGTGCCGGACGGCCGTCGCGCGCGCCGCGTCCGACTGGATCAGCGTCACCACGATCACGACGATCGCCTTGACGACGAGCGTCGCTTCCGGTGGCACGCCGATCGAATACGTCGTATAGGTGAGCGTCTGGATGATCAGCGCGCCGAGCACGGTGCCGGCGAGGCTGAAGCGGCCGCCGAGCAGCGACGTGCCGCCGAGCGTCACCGCGAGGATCGCGTCGAGCTCGAGCAGCAGGCCCGCATTGTTGCCGTCGGCGCTGCGCACGTTCGAGCTCGCGAGGATTCCGGCGATAGCGGCCATCACGCCGGAAAACAGATAGACGCCGAACACCACCGCGCCGGATCGCAGCCCGACGAGCCTTGTTGCGACCGGGTTCACGCCGATCGCACGAATGAACAGGCCGAGCGCGGTGCGATTCACGAGTAGCGCCGTCGCGGCGATCGCCGCGATCGCGATCCACACCGAGCACGGCGCCGTCGCGAGATAGCCGCCGCCGAGCGCGAGGTAGCCGGGCGCGCCGATCGGAACGATCTGGCCGCCCGTCAGCAGTTGCGCGACGCCGCGGCCCGCGACCATCAGGATCAGCGTCGCGATGATCGGCTGCATCCCGACGAATGCGATGAGCGCGCCGTTCCACGCGCCCGCGAGCACGCCGACGCCGAGCGCGGCGGCAAGCGCCGCGCCGACGCGCGACGGGTCCGCGTCGAGCACGATCGCCGCGGCCGCGCCGGCGATCGCGACGATCGCGCCGACCGAGATGTCGATCCCGCGCGTCGCGATCACGAGCGTCATCCCGAGCGACACGATGACGAGCGGCGCCGCGCGGTTCAGGATATCGACCGGCGCGCCGAACAGATGACCGTCGAGCAGCGCGATCGACAGGAAGCCCGGTCGATGCGCGACATCGAGCGCGAACAGCAGCGCGAGCGTCAGCGCCGGCCACACGAGCGGATGGCGAAGCAGCATCCTGAGCCGCGTCATGACTGGCCTCCCGCGATCAGCCGGTAGATCCGCTCCTCGGACGCGTCGCCGCCGGCCAGCTCGGCGATCATGCGCCGGTCGCGCAGCACCGCGATCCGGTGGCTCACGCGCACCACCTCGCCGATCTCCGACGAGATGAACAGGATCGCGAGCCCTTTCGCGCAGAGCGCGAGCACGCGCTCCATGATGTCGAACTTCGCTGCGACGTCGATGCCGCGCGTCGGCTCGTCGAGAATCAGCAGCTTCGGCTCCGTCGCGAGCCAGCGCGCGAGCAGCACCTTCTGCTGGTTGCCGCCCGACAGCAGGCCGATCGGCTGCTCCGCGTCGCGCGCCTTGATGCCGAGCCGCGCGATGTAGGTATCGGCGATCTCGCGCTGGCGCGCGCGGCCGATCAGCCGCCACCAGCCGCGCCGCGCCTGCAGCGCGAGCACGATGTTCTCGCGGATCGACAGCGCGGCGACGATCCCCTCCTTCTTGCGGTCTTCCGGGCAGTACGCGATCCCGCGCCGAACCGCATCGCGCGGCGACGCGAGCCGCGCGCGCGCGCCGTCGATCTCGATCGCGCCGGTGTCCGTGCGTTCCGCGGCGAACGCGAGGCGCGCGGTTTCGGTGCGGCCCGAGCCGAGCAGCCCGGCGAGGCCGAGGATCTCGCCCGGCCGCACGTCGAGATCGAGCGGCTGCATCATCCCGCGCCGGCCGGCGCGCCGCATCGACAGGAACGGCGCGGCCGCGCGGGCGTCGCTCGCGCGCGCGGCCGCCTCCGCCCGCGGCGTGTCGGGCATCCGCTCGCGGCCGGTCATCTTCGCGACGAGCGCGTCGACGGGCAGCTCGCGCGCCAGATACTCGCCTTCGCGCTCGCCGTTGCGCATCACGGTGATCCGGTCGGAGACCGCATAGGTCTGCTCGAGAAAATGCGTGACGAACAGGATCGCGATGCCCGACGCCTTCAGCCGCCGCAGCACGTCGAACAGCCGCGCGACCTCGCCGTCGTCGAGGCTCGACGTCGGCTCGTCGAGAATCAGCACGCGCGCGTCGACCGACACGGCCCGCGCGATCGCGACCATCTGCTGCACCGCGATCGGGTACGCGTCGAGCGAGCGCGTGACGTCGATCGACAGCCTCAGATCGGCGAGCGCGTCGCGCGAGCGCGCATGGATCGTCTTCCAGTCGATCGCGCCGCGCTTCATCGGCTGCCGGCCCGCGAACACGTTCTCGGCGACCGACAGGTTCGGGCACAGGTTCACTTCCTGGTAGAGCGTCCGGATGCCCGCCGCCTCGGCTTCCCGCGGCGCGGCGAAGCGCACCGGCCGGCCGCCGACGCGGATCTCGCCGGCGTCGTGCGCGTGCACGCCGGTCAGCACGTTGATCAGCGTCGACTTGCCCGCGCCGTTCTGCCCCATCAGCGCGTGGATCTCGCCCGGAAACAGGCGAAAGCGCACGCGCCGCAGCGCGCGGACGCCCGGAAACGCCTTGTCGATGTCGATCATCTCGACCACCGGCGGATTCGTCATGCACGCTCCCGCAAAAAAATGCCGAACGGCGGCGGTATTGCCGCCGCCCGGGCGGACCTCAGTATTTGCGCGTCGGCAGCACCTGCGCGGCGACGCTCATCGGAAACACCGTCTCATCGGTCACGATGCGTTTCGGCAGCGCCTTGCCGGCGACGACCTCCTTCACCGCGCTCATCAGTTGCGGCCCGAGCAGCGGGCTGCACTCGACGTCGACGTTGATCTTGCCGGCGACCATCGCCTGGAAGCCGCCCTTCGTCGCATCGAACGACACGACGCTCACGTCCTTGCCGGGCTTGATCCCCGCCTCCTCCATCGCCTGGATCGCGCCGAGCGCCATGTCGTCGTTGTGCGCGTAGACGACGTTGATCCGCTTGCCGTAGGTTTTCGCGAACGCTTCCATCACCTGCTTGCCGCCCGCGAGCGTGAAGTCGCCGCTCTGCGACGCGATGACCTTGAATTTCGGATTGCTCCTGATCACTTCGAGCAGGCCCGCGCGGCGGTCGTTGGCGGGCGCGGAGCCGACCGTGCCCTGCAGCTCGACGATGTTGACGGGCCCCGCATCGTTCCGGTAGCGCTCCTCGAGCCAGCGGCCCGCGCGCCGGCCTTCCTCGAGGAAGTCGGAGCCGATCATCGTCACGTACAGCGACGGGTCCTTCACGTCGATCGCGCGATCGGTCAGGATCACCGGAATGCGGGCCGCCTTCGCTTCGGTCAGCACCGGCTCCCAGCCCGATTCGACGACGGGCGAGAACGCGATCACGTCGACCTTCTGCGCGATGAACGAGCGGATCGCGCGGATCTGGTTCTCCTGCTTCTGCTGGGCGTCCGAGAACTTCAGGTTGATGCCGGCGTCCTTCGCCGCGCTCTTCACCGACACGGTGTTCGCGGTGCGCCACGCGCTCTCCGCGCCGACCTGCGAAAACCCGAGCGTGATCGGCTTTTGCTGCGCGAACGCGCCGGGCGCGAGCCACGCCGTCGCGGCAACGATCGCGCCGGCCGCAAGCGTCCTGATGAATGTCATGGTCGTCTCCGATGATGTCGTTGTTCGCCGCGGCGCCGGCCGTGCGCTGTTCTGTTTTTCCGTGACGCGGGCGCGGTTCGGGGTCGCGCCGCCGGCGGCACCGGCCGATCCGGCGTGCGCAGACCCCGGATCAGTCTAGGGACAAGTCCGATAACCGCCCAATGAAAATTTGGATTCGGGCGATATCGCTATCGGCATGGGTGTAAAAATTCCGGCGCGCGAAGGCCGGCCGGGCGGCGTCACCGCCGGTTCGACCGGGACACCACGTCGATCCACACCGCGAGCACCAGCACCGCGCCCTTGACGATCATCTGCCAGTACGCGTCGACGTCCAGCATCGACATGCCGTTGTCGAGGCTCGCCATCACGAGCGCCCCGATCAGCGCGCCATGCACGGTGCCGGACCCGCCGCGCATCGACGTGCCGCCGATGAAGCACGCGGCGATCGCGTCGAGCTCGCCCATCGTGCCCGCCGACGGCGAGCCGGCCGCGAGCCGCGCGGTATTGACGAGGCCGGCGAACGCGCACATCAGCCCCATCAGCGCGAAGATCGCGAGCTTCACGCGGTCCGTGTCGACGCCCGAGAGGCGCGTCGCCTCGAGATTCGAGCCGACCGCGTAGATGCGCCGGCCGAACACGGTCTGCGTCGCGATCCACGAGAACGCGCCGAGCAGCGCGAGCAGCAGCAGCACGGGCACCGGAATGCCGCCGTAGCGGTCGAGCGTCGCGACGAACGCGAACAGCACCGCGCCCACGCCGGCGATTTTCGCGGCGTCCTGCCACGGCGGCGCGACCGCGAGCCGGTAGCGGCGCCGGTTGCCGCGCTGCCGCACGACGAGCAGCGCGACGAGCGCGAACAGCAGGAGCGCAAGCGCGTCGCCGGCCGCGCGCGGCAGATAGCCCTGCCCGATGAACACGAAGCCGTCCGATACCGGCGCGATCGTCGAGCCACCCGTCACGCCGAGCAGGACCCCGCGGAACGCGAGCATCCCGCCGAGCCCGACGATGAACGACGGCACGCGCCGGTAGGTCGACCACCAGCCGTTGAAGAGCCCGGCCAGCACGCCGAGCGCAAGCACCGCGGGCACCGTCGCGGCGACCGGCCAGTGGCGGCTCGCGTCGAGGATCGCGGCGACGCCGCCGAGCAGCCCGAGCAGCGAGCCGACCGACAGGTCGATCTCGCCCGCGATGATCACGAACACCATCCCGCACGCGAGCATGCCGGTGATCGACATCTGCCGCAGCAGGTTCGACACGTTGCGCGGCGTGACGAACGCGCCGTCGGTCAACGCCGAGAAGAGCGCCCAGATCGCCGCGACCGCGAACAGCAGCGCGAGCACCTGATAGCGGACGAACAGCCGGCGCAGCGGCTGGCCGTGCGCGCGGCGGCCGTCTGCGGCGCGCTCGCGCGCCGCGGCGGAAGACAGTTCGGTATTCATGTCGCGCTCGCTGCGGTGGGTTCGTCGGCGCGCCGGCTGCTTTTCAGCGCGGCGCCGAGGATCTGTTCCTGCGTGAGCCCGTCGTTGACGAAATCGCCGCGCAGCTCGCCTTCGCCGATCACGAGCACGCGGTCGGCGAGGCCGAGCACCTCGGGCAGCTCCGACGACACGACGACGAGCGCGACGCCGCGCTTCGCGAGCGCGAACACGAGCCGGTAGATCTCCGCCTTCGCGCCGACGTCGACGCCGCGCGTCGGCTCGTCGAGGATCAGCACCTGCGGATCGGTCAGCAGCATCTTCGTGAGCACCGCCTTCTGCTGATTGCCGCCGGACAGGCTCGCGATCGGCTGGAAAGGGTGCGCCGCGCGCACCGACAGCCGCTGCATCCCGGTGCGGATCGCGTCGAGCTCGGCTGCCGCGTCGATCCGCCCGCGCTTCGCGAAGCGCCGCAGCACCGACAGCGTGATGTTGTGGCCGACGCCGAGCTGCGGGACGATCCCGTGCCGCTTGCGGTCCTCGGGCACCATCGCGAGGCCCGCGCGGATCGCGTCGGCGGGCGAGCGGATCGCGAGCGGCCGGCCGTTCATCCGCACGGTCGCCGTGGACGCCCCCCGGTACGCGCCGAAGATCGCCTGCATCAGCTCGGTGCGGCCCGCGCCGACGAGCCCCGCGACGCCGAGGATCTCGCCGCGCCGCACGCTGAACGACACGTCGTCGACACGCTTGCGGCGCGGATTCGTCACGTCGTGGCAGGTCACGTTGCGCGCCTCCAGCACGACGTCGCCGATCTCGTGCGGCTCGCGCGGGTACAGGTTGCGGATCTCGCGGCCGACCATCATCGCGATGATCCGGTCGGTGCTCAGCGCGCGCATCGGCTCCGTCGCGACATGGCGGCCGTCGCGGATCACGGTGACGGTGTCGCACACGGCCTCGACCTCGCCCAGCTTGTGCGAGATGTAGACGCACGCGACGCCGCGCCGCTTCAGGCCGCGCACGATGTCGAGCAGGACCCGCGTCTCCGCGGCGCTCAGCGACGACGACGGCTCGTCGAGGATCAGCAGCTTCGCGCGCTTGTTCAGCGCCTTCGCGATCTCGATCAGTTGCTGGTGGCCGCCGCCGTAGTCCATCACCGGCTGCGCGACGTTGATCGCGTCGATGCGCAGCTCGCGCAGCAGCTCGTCCGCGCGCCGGACCATCGCCGCGTAGTGCATCCGGCCGCCGGGCAGCGTGATCTCGTTGCCGAGGAAGATGTTCTCCGCCACCGACAGCTCGGGCACGAGCATCAGCTCCTGATGGATGATCACGATGCCCGCGCGCTCGGTGTCGCGCACGCCGGACGCGGCGAGCGGCGCGCCTTCCCAGCGGATCTCGCCCGCCCATGTGCCGTGCGGATGGACGCCCGAGAGCACCTTCATCAGCGTCGACTTGCCGGCGCCGTTCTCGCCGCACAGGCCCACGCATTCGCCGCGCCGCACGGTCAGGTCGATGCCGTCGAGCGCCTTCACGTCGTCGAATTCCTTGACGATGCCGCGCATCGTCAGCAAGGGTCCGGTCATACGCGCATGCCTCGCAGTGTGCGCGCGGCCGAGCCGCACCGGCGGCCGGCCGCGCGCGTATCGCCGTTGCTGGCTCACTGGCTCGCCAGTTGCGCCGGTGTGTAGAAGCCGTCCTTCACGACGACGTCGACGTTGCGCTTCGTCAGCAGCGTCGGCTGCAGCAGCACCGTGTCGACCTTCTTCTTCCCGTTGTCGTATTGCGCGTTGTACGCGGGCTTCGCGCCCTTCGCGAGATCCACCGCGAGCTTCGCGGCTTCGCTCGCGATCAGCTTCAGCGGCTTGTAGACGGTCATCGTCTGCGTGCCGGCGATCACGCGCCTGACGGCCGCGAGATCCGCGTCCTGCCCCGACACCGGCACCTTGCCCGCGAGATGCTGCGCGGCGAGCGCCTGGATCGCGCCGCCCGCGGTGCCGTCGTTCGACGCGACGATCGCGTCGATCCGGTTGCCGTTCGCGGTCAGCGCGTCCTCGACGATGCGCAGCGCGGTGGACGCGCTCCACTCGGGCACCCACTGCTGGCCGACGATCCGGATGTCGCCGCGGTCGATCGCGGGCTTGAGCACCTTCAACTGGCCTTCGCGCAGCATCTTCGCGTTGTTGTCGGTGGGCGCGCCGCCGAGCAGGAAGTAGTTGCCCTTCGGCTTCGCGTCGTAGACGCCCTGCGCCTGCAGCTCGCCCACCTTCACGTTGTCGAACGAGATGTAGGCGTCGACGTCGGCGTCGAGGATCAGCCGGTCGTACGACACGACCTTGATGCCCGCCTTCCTCGCTTCGGCGACGACGTTGCCGAGCGTCTTCGAATTGAACGGCACGATCACGATCGCGTCGACGCCGCGCGAGATCAGGTTCTCGATCTGCGAGATCTGCCGAGCCTCGCTCGCATCCGCCGACTGCACGGACACCTTCGCGCCGAGCTTCGTCGCGGCGGCGACGAAATAGTCGCGGTCGCGCGACCAGCGCTCGACGCGCAGGTCGTCGATGCAAAAGCCGATCTCCGGCTTGTCCCGGCTCGCGTGCGCGAGCGGCGCGGCGAGCGCCAGCGCCGCGGCGCCGGCAAGCGAACCCAATACGGTACGACGCGTGACGGATCTCATGTCTGCACTCCTCTTTATTGGACGAACCCACGAAACGCCGGGCAGCCGCAGCAGCGCGCCGCCCGCGTCGGAGCGCAGCGCCGCGCGTGCCGGACGCCCGCCTGCCGGTGCGATCAGCGCAGCGCGTAGATCGCCTGATTCACGATGTTCTCGAGCCGCTCCTGCGCGCCGCTCGCGTGCCGCGGGTTCACGCCGCGCGCGAGCGCGTCGGCGGCGAGCGACTGCAGCGAGTAGCCGCCCGCGAGGATCTTGCGGCCGAACGCCGAATCCCACTGCGCGTAGCGCTGCCGGCGCAGCGCATCGAGCCGGTCGTTCTCCACCAGCACGGCCGCGCGCTCGAGCGCGAGCGCGAGCACGTCGATCGCGCCGACATGGCCGTGGAACAGGTCTTCCGGATCGACGCTCTGGCGCCGCACCTTCGCGTCGAAGTTCATGCCGCCCGTCGTGAAGCCGCCGTGGCGCAGGATCTCGTAGAACGCGAGCGTCAGCTCCTCGACGCTGTTCGGGAACTGGTCGGTGTCCCAGCCGTTCTGCGGATCGCCGCGGTTCGCGTCGACGCTGCCGAACACGCCGAGCGCGAACGCGTTCGCGATCTCGTGATGGAACGAATGGCCGGCGAGCGTCGCGTGGTTCGCCTCGATGTTCACGCGGATTTCGTTCTGCAATCCGTATTGCGTGAGGAAGCCGTGCACCGTCGCGACGTCGTGGTCGTACTGGTGCTTGGTCGGCTCCTGCGGCTTCGGCTCGATCAGCAGCGCGCCGGTGAAGCCGGTGCGGTGCTTGTGCTCGACGACCATCGACAGGAACCGCGCCAATTGCTCGCGCTCGCGCGCGAGATCGGTGTTGAGCAGCGTCTCGTACCCTTCGCGGCCGCCCCACAGCACGTAGTTCTCGCCGCCGAGCCGGCGCGTCGCGTCGAGCGCGTGGCACACCTGGGTCGCCGCCCACGCGAACGCGTCGGGGTTCGGGTTCGTCGCCGCGCCGGCCGCGAAGCGCGGATGCGAGAACAGGTTCGCGGTGCCCCACAGCAGCCGCACGCCGCTCGCCTGCTGGCGCTCGCCGAGATAGTCGACCATCCGCGTGAAGTTCTCGACGTACTCGTGCAGGTTCGCCCCTTCCGGCGCGACGTCGGTATCGTGGAACGTGTAGAACGGCGCGCCGAGCTTCGTGAAGAATTCGAACGCCGCATCGGCCTTCTGCCGCGCGCGCTCGAGCGGCTCGCCCGGCTGCTGCCACGGCCGCCGGAACGCCTCCTGGCCGAACATGTCGTGGCCCGGCCACACGAACGTGTGCCAGTAGCAGACGGCGATCCGCAGGTGCTCCTCGAGCGTCTTGCCGAGCACCCGCTTCGTGCGGTCGTAATGCCGGTACGCAAGCGGATTGTCCGAGTGCGGGCCTTCGTAGCGAATCGGGGGAATGTGTTCGAAATACGACATGGCGTCTCCATCCGTGTTGCGGCGCAACGCGCGTCGCGGCGACGCGCGGGGCCGAATTCGGTCTGGCAGGATCGTGCTCGCGCACCCTCGCGCCGGCAATTGCGAAATTGCGCAGCGCGCATAACGTTTCTTGCCAGCCGCCCGCGCACGGCGCGCATCCCGTCCTACAATGGCCGCACGCCCGACAGCCGCGCGGCGCCGCCCGCGCGCCTTCGGGAGCCACGGCGCCGCGCCGCCCCGCGCCCCGCGGGAAGTCCCCTTGGGAGCCGCGCGATGCCGGGCATTCGCATGCGCGTTCCGTATGTAAGCAGACCCTAGAGATCGAGATGACCCGCGCCCCTTCCGCCCGGACGCCGCACCGCATCGCGCTGCTGTTCAACGCGAACAAGGTCTACGACCGCGAAATCATCGGCGGCATCGGCGATTACCTGCGCTCGACGCGCGTCGCGTGGGACCTGTTCCTCGAAGACGACTTCCGCTGCCGGCTCGCCGGCATCGAGCGCTTCGACGGCGACGGCATCATCGCGGACTTCGACGATCCGGCCGTCGCCGACGCGCTCGCCGGCTCGCCGCTGCCGATCGTCGCGGTCGGCTCGTCGTACGAGGACCCGGCGCAGTATCCGGCCGACCTGCCGTATATCGCGACCGACAACGCGAAGCTCGTGTCGCTCGCCTACACGCATCTGATCGGCGCGGGGCTGCCGCGCTTCGCGATGTACAGCCTGCCCGTCGCGCGGCAGAACCGCTGGGCGGAGCAGCGCGAGCGCGCGTTCGACCGGCTCGCGCGCGCGGATGGGCTCGATGCGCCGGTCTACCGCGGGCTGTCGACGAGCGCGTCGGCCTGGAACCACGCGATCGAGCAGTTGATCGGCTGGCTGCGCGCGCTGCCGAAGCCGGTCGGCGTGATCGCCGTGACCGACGCGCGCGCGCGGCACCTGCTGCAGGCGTGCCTGATCGCCGGCATCCCGGTGCCCGAGCAGGTGGCGATCGTCGGCATCGACAACGATCCGCTCACGCGCACGCTCACGCGCATTCCGCTCTCGTCGGTGATCCAGGGCACCGGGGAGATGGGCCGCACCGCCGCGCATCTGCTGCATCAGATGCTGGGCGGCGCGCGCTTTCCGGGGCGGCGGATCCTCGTGCCGCCCGTCGGGATCAACGTGCTCGAATCGACGCGCCACCAGCCGCTCGCGAGTCCGCACGTGATGCGCGCGCGCCATTTCATCCGCCAGTACGCGTGCCAGGGCATCAAGACCGAGCAGGTCGCCGACTACGTCGGCGTGTCGCGCTCGCTGCTCGAAGAGCACTTTCGCCGCGAACTGCGGCGCACCGTGCACCAGGAAATCCTGCGCCACAAGCTCGAAGCGGCGCAGGCGCTGCTCGCGGGCCGTCACGCGTCGAGCGCCGAGGTCGCGATCCGCTGCGGATTCACGTCGCTGCAGTACATGCACGCGGTGTTCCGGCGCGAGCTAGGCTGCACGCCGCGCGAATACCAGGAGCGCGCCGCGTCCGCGCGATGAAGACGACCGTCCACGAACCGATTCCGCCCATGCCCATCGACACCGACACTCATGCTTTTCCCCCGGCTCCCGGCGTCGCCCGCGTGCCGTCCGAGCCCTGGGGCGCGCTGCCCGGCGGCGACCGGGTGCGCCGCTACACGCTGCGCAATGCGGACGGCATGCGCGTCGTCGTCAGCGATCTCGGCGCGACGGTCGTGTCTTGGCTCGCGCCCGACCGCACCGGCCGCTTCGCCGACATCGTGCTCGCGCATGACGCGCCGGCCGAATACATCGAATCGGGGGCCTACCTCGGCGCGACGATCGGCCGCTGGGCGAACCGGATCGCGGGCGCGCGCTTCACGCTCGACGGCGTCGACTACGCGCTCGACCGCAACGAGAACGGCAACCTGCTGCACGGGGGCGCGAGCGGCTTTCATCGCGAGCGCTGGGCAGTCGTCGACGACTGCGGTGGCCTTGCGCTGCGGCTCGAATCGCCCGAAGGCGACGCGGGCTTCCCCGGCAACGTGACCGTGCAGGTTCGCTACACGCTCGACGACGACGGCGCGCTGACGATCGACTACACCGGCACCGCCGACGCGCCCACGCCGCTCAACCTGACGAATCACAGCTATTTCAACCTGAGCGGCCGCCCGGGCGGCGACGTGCGCGGTCATCTGCTGACGATCGACGCCGACATGTTCCTCGAAATCGACGACGCGCTGATCCCGACGGGCGCCGCCGACGTGACCGGCACCGCCTTCGATTTCCGGCACGGCGCGCCGCTCGGCGCGCGGCTCGACTGGCCGCACGCGCAGCTCGCGCGGGCGGGAGGCTTCGACCACTGCTACGTGCTGGGCAGCGCCGGCACGCGGGGCGTGCGGCCCGTCGCGTGCGTGTACGATCCCGAGAGCGGGCGCGAATTGACCGTGTCGACCGACCAGCCGGGGCTGCAATGCTATACGGGCAATCATCTGCACGGATTGCGCGTGCGCGACGGCGCGCGCTGTGCGCGCCACGCGGCGCTCTGCCTCGAGGCCGGCGGGTTTCCGAATCAGATCAACATGACGAACCTGCGGGACGGCGCCGTGCTGCGGCCCGGGGGCACGTATCGGCAGACGACGAAGTACCGGATCGGCGTGCGGCCGTGAATGCCGCCATCTCACGATCCGCGAATGCAGCCTGCGCGGAGCGCCGCCCCGCGGCGGCATCGCCCGATCTGCCGGCACGCGCGGCCGTCAGATGCAGCAACCGCTGCAGATAACGCGCGCCGTTCGCCGGCGACAGCGGGCTCAGCCCGGCGAGAAAGGCGCGCGAACGGCGCACGTAGTCCGCTTGGGCCGCGTCGTGCCGCGTCGCCGCAGCGACCAGCGCGCGCGCCGCCGACAACACGTCGAACGCCGGATAGTAATAGCCGAGATCCGCGAGCCACGTCGCGTTGTGAATCAGCGGATAGCCGCCATACAGCGCGTCGAGGTGCGGGACGTTCCGATCGTCGCGCCAGTGATGCGCCACCACCGCATCGGCCGCCCGGCTCATGTAGTCCGCGAAGTCGTGCCGGCCATCCAGATGCAGCCGTCCCGCCTGCTTCACGCCGAGCGAGTTCCGCAGAAACGAGAAGCTCGGGTGCGCCTGCATCAGCGCGCCGTCGAGCACCCGCACTTCGTCGATCGCATCGGGCGCCGCGCGAAACGCCATGTCGCATGCGAGCACCGGAATCACGCAGCGTTTGGCCTGCGCTCCGTCAGGCTCGAATATCGCCACGCGCAGCCCCCGCGTCCCGCCCCGACCACCGTGCCGCGCCGCGTAGCCGAAGCGCCGTCCGCGCGCCGCCAGCCCGCCGATGCGCCGATCGATGAACATCGGGTCCCACAGGAGCGGCACTTCGTGCACCGGGCATCGATGCAGCGCCTCCAGCACGGGGCCGAACGCCCGATCCTTCGGCAGCACCCAGATCTCGTCGCAGCGCGGCGCGTGCGAACCATACCCGCCTCGCTGGAACACGCTCGGGCCGAGCCATTGCGCGTCCGGCTCGCCGCCGCACAGGTACACCACCTTCTTGCCTCGCGCGCGCACGTGATCCAGCCATTCGGCATCGGGCCCGCCCGACATCCCGATCACCACGTCCACCCGCTGCGCGGCCTCGCGCGGCGCCATCAGCGGCAGGTCCGGAAACAGCGCTTTCGCCTGCGCCGGCAACGCCGGTTCCGGACCGCAGTCGATCAGCGCGACGTCCTCGATCGCCGGCAGCGCGCGCAGCAGCTTGACCAGAAAGAACACGCTTTGGCCCGGCCCGTCGTCCCATACCGTGCGCCCAGGCCGTGCAATATACGAAATCCCTATCCGCATCTCGGTTTCCTCGTGACTCTTCGTCCCTCATCCGGCTCTTCCCGGCCGCAGAACCTCGTGCGTCGCGAACGCCGGCCGCCCAGTCCGCGCTCGCCCCGACGATCGACGGAGCATCGCGCCGGGAAGCGATTCCCGCGCATCCGGCGAATCCCGGCCGCTCGCCGGATGGCGCGAATCGCCGTCCGGCGCCGCGCGGCGCTTCATCGCGCATGCCCGGTTTCAGCCGGCTCGCCGGTTCGCGATTCGGGATTCGGCGCGAACCGCAGGCGCACGCGCAGCGGCTGCGGCATGTCGGGCGGCGGCTCCGCCAGCGGAGTCGCGGTGAGCAACTGCCTGAGCGTCGCGTCGGCGTCCGGATCGCCGAGCGATGCGAATTCGACACGCGTGACGGCTCCGTTCGCGTCCATCCACGCGCGCACGACGATCGACTGCATCGGTGCGCCAGCGCTCGCGTTCGCCACGCGCGCCGCCAGATACCGGTGCAGCCGGTCGGCCGCTTCGCCGTCGGCTTCGAGCCGCGCACGGAACTCGCCGCCGGCCAGCTCGCCGTACCTGATCCACGGCTGCGGCACGTCGGCCGTCTGCGCGGCGGCGGGCACGCCCGACGCGAGCACGCACGCGACGGCGAACGCCGGCAGCCATCGGAGCACGCCCCTTCCTCGCCTTCGCTTCATCACGCCTCCTGTTTCACTTTCCCGTTCGCACGACGCCGATGCGGCAGGCAGGCCGCGCCGGGCCACGCGCTCCCGCCCCGGGCGCCGGCGCTCACCCCGGCTCGATCGGAACATACAATCGCGCGCCGCCGCGTTGCACGAGCAGCGCGACCGTCCCGTGCGCGAGGTCGATCTCGCTCGCCAGCGCGCCGACGCTCGCGGCCGGCGCGCCATTCACCGACAGCAGGACATCGCCGGCCCGCAGTCCCGCGCGGGCCGCCGGGCCGCTCGCCTGTTCGACCACGAGCGCGCGGCTCATGCCGAGCCGCTGCTGCTCCTGCTCCGTCGCCGCGCGCAGCGCCAGCCCGAAACGCGCGAGACGCGCGGGCCCCGGCGCGCCGCCGCTCGACGCCGTGCCGCTGTCGAACGCGCCGACCGTCGCCGTCATGTGCGTCGCGCGCCCCGCGCGCCAGACGAGCAGATCGGCCATGCGCCCTGGGCGCATGGCCGCGATCATGCCGAGCAGGTCGGCCGATTCGGCGATCGGCCGGCCGTCGACCGCGAGCACGACGTCGCCCGCCTGCAGGCCGGCCCGCGCGGCGGGGCCGTCGGGCTCGACCGTCGTGATCAGCGCGCCGTCGGGCGTCGCAAGGCCGAACGAGCGCGCGAGCGCCTGGCTGACTTCCTGCACGGCGACGCCGAGCCGCCCCCGCGTGACCTTGCCGGTGCGCATCAACTGGTCTTTCACGTCGAGCGCGATGTCGATCGGAATCGCGAACGCAAGCCCCTGGTAGCCTCCCGTCTTCGAGAAGATCATCGAATTGATCGCGATCACGCGGCCGTTCAGGTCGAACAGCGGGCCGCCCGAATTGCCGGGGTTGATCGGCACGTCGGTCTGGATGAACGGGATCGCGCGCTCGCCGGGCAGCGATCGCGATTTCGCGCTGACGATGCCCTGCGTGACCGTGTTCGCGAAGCCATACGGCGAGCCGATCGCCATCACCCAGTCGCCGACCTCGGTGCGCGCCGGGTCGCCCGTCGCGACGACGGGCAGGTTGCGCGCGTCGATGCGGATCACGGCGACGTCGGACACGGGATCGCTGCCGATCACGCGCCCCCTGAATTGCCGCTTGTCGGTCAGCTTGACGTCCACGGCAGCCGCGTCGCCGACCACGTGCCGGTTGGTCAGGATCACGCCGTCCGCGCTGACGATGAAGCCGGAGCCGAGGCTCACTTCGTCGCGATTGCCGATCACGCGGCGCGCGAGAAACGGCGCGAGCGGATGATCGGGCGGGATGCCGGGCGGAAGCTGAATGCCCATCTGCGTCACCTCGCGCGTGACGCTGATGTTGACGACGGCCGCGCCGACCCGTCTGACGAGCGCGGAGAAATTCGGCAGCGCGACCGTCGGCGCGCCGTCGGCCCGCGCCGGCCGGTCGGCGGCGCGCGGCGCGCCGCACGCGATCGCGAGCGCCAAGCCCCCCGCGATCGCCCGGCTCGCCGCCATGCCTGCCCGTTTGCGCGATTTCATGTTGCCGCTCCTCGTCGTTGCCCGGCGGCGCGCCGCCGGCCTCGCGCGCGCCCATTGCGCGACGCCGCCCCGCGCGTCATTTCGGCGGTATGGCGACGGGCGCGGCGGGCCGCTGCGGCGTCGCCGACTTACCCCAGTTCGCGCCGAAGCGGTTGCGCTCGGCCGACAGGTTGAACGTGCCGAGCCGGTTCGACGGCTGCTTCGACAACCGCTCCGAATCCGTCTGCGACGCGCCGGCCTGCGGCTCGGCCTTCGGCTTCAACTGCGCGCCGAGACAGTCGTACGACAGCGCGCGCTTGCCGTCGACTTCCGCGTCGACGCACACCGGCTTCGGCGTCGGGCTCGGCCGCGCGGCCGAGCCGGCCGTATCCACGGCGGCCGTATCCACGGCGGCCGTATCCACGGCGGCCGTATCCACGTCGGCCGCATCCACGTCGGCACGGCCGCCCTGCGCATGGGCGCCGGCCATCAGCAACAGGCATGCGCCCACGGCGATACACTTGCGTCGCACCCTCATGCGAGCCTCCTTCGAGATTTGTTCGATCACACCGCACCGCGTCGCCCTCACACGCTTTCGCCGCCGCGCGGCGGCGGGCTCGCGAGAAAACGCGCGAACGCGGCGCGATCGCTCGGACTGACGGCCGCCGCCGGCGCGTCGGCCTGCTGCGCCCATGCATCGCGCATCCCGTCGATGCGCTGCCACGCGTGCACCTGCGCGCCCGTCGGATACGGCGTGGCGAGCGGCTCGCGATAGTCGACGCGAAAGAGCCGCGGCGCGGCGGCGCCCGCCGCCCACAAGTCGCCGATCTCGCGCACGCTCGCGTCGAACCAGAACCGCACCCAGCGCGCCGCCGGCACGAGCGCATCGGCGGCGGGCGCGTCCGGCACGCGCAGGAAGCCGGTGAGCACGAGCAGGACGGCCGCGAGATCGTCGTCGCGCAGCGCGCGGTACGACCAGAGATCCGCGACGTCCGCGCACGCGATCACCGTGACGAAGCGCTCGATCGTGAGCGCGGGCCACACGCGCCGCATCAACGCGTAATGGCGCGCCCATTGCGCGACGAAGCGCTCCCGATGGCGCGCCGAGCACTGCGCGTCGCGCGAGCCGCAGATCATCGGTTCGTCGGGCTGGTAGCGGTGGGTCGTCAGCACGCATTGCGCGGAACACCGCGCGCTCCGGTGCCGCGCGTGCCCGCTCGCGCCGGGCACGGACACCAGCGCGCCGAAGCAGAGCGGACAGTGCGTCGGCAGCTCGCCGGGCGGACGCGGCCACAGGTTGGCCTTCGGCGGGCGCACTCGCCCGATCGAGACGGCCGGGCGCGGCCGCTTCGGCATGTGCACATCGGCATGCACATCGGCATGCGCATCGGGCGGATCGATGCGCGGCGTCGGACGGGCGGTGGCCACGGGGCGCCTACCGGACGGCCGCCAGCGCCTTCTTCAGCGCTTCTTCGTTGATCGGTGCGTTCGCGGTCAGCTTCGCGAGATACGCCTGCGCGTTCTGCTGCGTGCGCTGCGCGCGCAGCATCGCGCGCACCTGCTCCTTCACGTCGGCCAGCGGGCGCGGCGCGGCGGCGCGCGCGTCGATCAGCTTCACCACGTGAAAGCCGGCCGGCGTCCGGATCGGCGCGGAGACCTGGCCCGGCTTCAGCGCGCCGGCCGCCTGCCGCACTTCCGGCAGCATCAGCGGCTCGGGCACGAAGCCGAGATCGCCGCCGTTCGCCGCGCTCGCGTGGTCCTGCGAGTTCGCCTTCGCGAGCGCGGCGAAATCGCCGTTGCGCGCGAGGCTCGCGAGATCGGCCGCCTGCCTGCGCGCCTTGTCGAGCGTCGCGGCCTCCGCGTTCGGCGGCACGGCGATGTAGATCTGCGCGACGTGCAGCGCGCGCGGCGCCATGAACGCCGGGAGATTCCGGTCATACGCGGCCTGGATCTCGGCGTCCGACGGATAGTCGGCCGGCGGCGCGTTCATCGACGCGAGATAGCTGCGCACGACGATGTCGCGCCGCGCCTGCTCGATCGCCGACTGCACCTGCGCCTCCTTGTCCCAGCCCTTCGATTTCGCTTCGGCGAGCACGGCCTTCTGCGCGAGCGCCGAGCGCACGACCTGGTCCAGCGCCGCGGGGTCGGCCGCGAGCCGTTCACGGACTTCGGGGTTCACCGTCTTCAGCAGCGTCGCGAGATCCGCCTGCGTGACCGACGCCTGCGCGGCGTTCGCGATCACGTCGTCCCGCGCGTGCGCGGCGAGCGGCGCACCCAGCAAGAGTCCGCTCACCGCGATCGCCCTTATCTTCATCTTCGTCATCATGCCTTGACCGCCCTCTCTTGAGACTGCCCTCCCGAATCGCGTGCATCGCGCCCGGGCGACGCACGCATCGGCATCGTTACGTTCATTGCATCCGGCGCCACGCGCAGTCCGCAGTGCAGCGCCGATCCGGCTCGCGGCGGTCACGGCTGCGCGGCGCGCTCGTGCGCGGCTTGGACCGCCTGCTCGCCGGGCGCCGCGCGCGCCGCCGCTTCCTGCTCGGTCATCGCGGGCCGGTTGCGCAGATGCAGCAGGAATTCCTGGATCAGGCGATCCCACAGCTCGATCGTCGAGCGCACGTGGCGCTCGCACACGCCGCCCGCGACGATGACGTCCATCTCCAGCGCGAGCAGCGGCCCGTGGTTCGCGAGGCGCGCGAAGCGCTTCGTGCGGTTCCAGTTCGCGACGAGCTCGGCCGGCAATTCGCCCTGCACCTGCAGCAGGCACGCGAGCGTGTAGTCGACGTAGAGCGCGGCGGCGGGGCCCTCGCCCGCATCGGCGGGCCGCGGCCCGAGCCCGGCGGCGGGATTGCCGAAGCGCACCGAGAAGCCGATCCCCTGGCTCGCGCTCATCAGTTGCACCGCGCCGTTCTGCTCGGCCGCCGTCACGCGATAGCCGGCGCGGCGCAGTATGTCGGCCAGTCGATCGGCGCTGATCGCCGCGATCGGCTCGTCGTCTTGCGCCGGGCGTGCGCCGCCGGCGTTCGAAAGGCTGTCCTGCATGTGCGTTCTTCCTGTGTTCAACGAATGAATGGAGCCGGCCGAGCGATGCGCTTGTCCCGCGCCGCAGGGCCGCAGGGCCGCCGCGCGCTCATGGCGCGCCGGCCGCGACGCCCCCCGACGCGGCCGGCGTCGGCACCGGCGGAACGCGCGGCCCGGTCGTACTTGCCCGCGTACAGCGCATCGCCGTAGCGTTGCGCGAGCTCGTCGTACTTCACGCGCGCCGACTGCGCGAACGGCTGCCGCGACGCGACGATCGCGCCGAAGCCGACGTGCTCGTATGCATCGAGGATCTCGTGGCCCACGCGATACAGCGCCGCATTGTGTGCCTCGCAGGTTGTCAGTTGCGTGTCGCGCGCGGCGACGTCGTTGCGCCATTGCGCGCGCTGCGCATCGTGGGCGCGCGCCGCGGCGAGCAGCGCCTCGTTGGACGACTTGTATTTCGCGAGCGACTGCGCATCCTGCTCGCGAAGCGCGCGCTCCTGCGCGAGCGCGCGTTTCGCGGCCGCCCCCGCGCCCGAATCGCCGCGCGCCGCGGCGAGCTGCGCCTGCGCCGTCTTCAATTGCGCGAGCGCGTCGTCGCGCTGCTTCACGGCGGCGGCCTTGTCGGCCTGCAACTGCGCCTGGCCGTCCTGCAACTGGCGCAGTTCCTGCACGGTCGAGCGCAACTGGCTGCGCAGCTTGTCCTCGATGCCTTGCGCGCGCGCGCCGCCGGCGGCGAGCAGCAGCGCGCCGGCCAGGCCGGCCGCGAGCATCGCGCGATGGGTGGTGTTCATCCTCGGCTCCGGTCAGAAACGTGCGTTGAGCTCGAGCTGCAGCACGTCGATCGATACCGGCGGGCCGTACACTTCCTTCGCGCTCAGATAGCGGGCCGACACCCACGCGTCGCGCGCCACCGCATACGCCGCGCCGATCACGTAGCCGCGCGCGTTGGTGCCGCCGAGATGGAAGTCCGAATCGTTGAACGCGTCGAGCACCGCGTCCGGTTGCAGATACTTGTACGCCACCGAGAAATTCCACTGCCCCTTCGTGCGCGGCTCGGGTTCGCCGATCGTCGCCTTCGCGAGGAAGCCGTTCGGGCCGCTCCGATAATCGGCGCGCGTCGCGTTCACGGACGTCGATTCGTAGTTGTTGACGGGCAGTGACGCCGCGGCGAACGCCTTGTTCTCGTTGTACGCGAGGTTGCGCACGTATTCGCCGTCGAGGCGCAGCTTGAAGCGATCGGCGACGACCGTATCCCACTGCGTCTTCAGATCGAGCAGCCGGTAGTTGTACGCGAGGCCGAAGAGCTGCGGCTGCGGCGTCATCCCCGGCGCGAGGTTCGGGTTCTGCACGATGTTGCGCAGCGCGATCAGCGAGTTGCCGCCCTGCATGAACGCCGGCGCCTCGTTGTCGGTGCTGCAGTTCGTCGCGCCGAGATACAGCGCGCACGGCGACGACAGCGTGCCGCGCATGTTCTGGAAGTCGTAGTACGCCACCGCGCCCTTCAGGCGGTTTTTCGCGTCGATCTTCCAGTCCGCGCCGAACTGCGCGCCGAACATCCATTTCGTGTCGCTGCCCGCCTTGTCGGTGCTGTTCGACGGGAAGTTCTCGCTCGTGTACTGGATCGGGAACACGCCGAGCGTGCCGAACAGCGTGACGTCCGGATTCCACGGCAGCGCGTGGTGCAGATTCGCCGCGAGGCCGTCCATCATCAGATCGTCGGAGAACACCAGGTCCGACTTGAAGAACGGGTTGTCGAAGCGGCCGGCCGTGAGGTTCAGCCAGGCCGCCGGCCGGTACGAGAAGTACGCCTTGTTCAGCCAGATGTTCTTCTTCGCGAAGCCGCCGCCCGCGGTGGCCGTCGTCGACACCGGCCCGTTGTCGTTGCCGCTCGCGATCTGCACGCCCGCCGTCAGCTCGTCGGACAGCGTCGCCGTCACGCCGAGCCGCGCGCGGTAGCGCAGCAGGTTGTTGCGGTTCTGCGTGGTGTTTTGCGTCGGCAATTGCGTCGTGTTGGTGTTCGGGTTGATGTCGAACCCGCCGCCCTGGTTGATCGCCGCGAAGTTCGTCACGTTGTTCGCGTTGCGGCTGCCGTAGAAGTGGTATTCGTCGCGCACGCGCAGATCGCCGTCGAGCCTGATCCGCGACACCCAGTCCGGGAACGTGTTCGGCTGCGCCCAGTTCTCGGCCTTCGCCTGCGCGATCACCTCCTGCTTGACCTGGTCGCGGATCTGGTCGCGCACGACCTGCGGCACGTACGGCACCGCGACGTCGCCCGGCTGCGTCGGCGGGTTGACCACGGCGGCCCCCGCCACCACGGGCGCGCCCGACGCGCGCGCGGCCTTCGCCTGCGCGGCTTCCGCGCGCGCCTCGCCGATCAGCTCATTCGCGTTCTGCTGCGTGAGCACGCCGCGCTCGACGAGCAGGTTGATCAGGTTGACCACCACGCTCTCCGTCGGCGCGGCCTTGCCCGATGCCGCCTGCGTCTCGAGCGATTGCCCGTGCGCGGCGGACGCGCACGTCAGCCCGAGCGTCAGCACCGCCGCGCCGATGCGCGACAGGCGCGCGGATAGCGCGCCGCTGCGGGGCCCGTCACCCCGTCCGTTCATCTTCCGAATCATCAAAGCACTCCGAACAATTGCCGTTTCTTTTTCCGGCAGCATCCGTGCGACGGACCTGCCCCATGATTCATTCGCCGCTCGCATTCGCGCGCGCCGTCATGCCGGCTTGCGCCCCTGCAACCTGACGAGCACCGGATAGGCGGTCGCGGGCGGCGGCGCCTCGTCGACCCGGCCGAGCGACTCGACCGCCGCGACGACGGCCGCGTCGATCTTCGCGTCGCCGGTCGACTGCGCGATCGTCACCTTCGTGATCCGGCCCGACGGGTCCATCCACAGGTTCAGGCTGCCCGAGAAGCGCGCGCCGCCCGCCTCCTGCACGCCCTTGTCCTGCTCGATCGCGCGTTGCAGCACGTACACCATGTACTGCGCGTAGCTCGAATTGCCGAACTTGCCGCCTCCGCCGCTGCCGACCATGCCCGATCCGTCGCCCGCGCCGATGTTGAAGCTGTCGGTTCCGGCCTGCGCGGGCGCGTTCATCGTCATCTGCCGGGGCTGGTTGTCCGACGGCTTCGGCGCCTCCGACGGCTTCGGCGCGATCGTCGGCTTGTCGACGGGCGTCCTGGCCTCCTCCTTCATCTTCTCGGGCGGCGGCTTCTGTTTCGGCGGCGGCGGCGGCGGCAGCGGGATCACGGTCGTCACCTGCGGCGCGCTCGCGCGCTTCACGCCCGTGGTGTCGCCCGCGAAACGCCAGATCAGCGCGGCGAGCCCCGCGAGGACGAGCGCGAGCGCGACGGGCTTCACGAAGCGGCCCGGCCCCTTGTCGCGCGGGCCGCCGTTGTAGGTCATTTCCATCGCGCGTCCCTAGCCGCCCTGCTTCGCCTTGCCGGTCACGAGACCGACCTGCGACAGATCGAGGCGCCGCAGCAGATCGAGCACGTCCATGACCTTCTGGTACTGCACGGCGGCGTCGCCCTTCAGCACGATCGGGAATTCGGGGCTGGCCGCCTTCTCGGTGCGCAGGCGCGCTTCGAGCTCGTCCATCGTCACCGGGTATGCGTCGAGAAAGATCTGCCCCGAGTCCGCGACCGTGATCGCCTTCGTCTTCGGCTTCGCGAGGCTCGCGGACGAGCTCGCCTTCGGCAGATCGACCTTGATCCCCTGCACCGACGCGGTCGTCATGATGATGAAAATCACGAGCAGCACGTATGCCAGATCGAGCATCGGCGTGATGTTGATGTCGTCGTATGGCTTCTCGTCGTCCTGTACTTGCATCGCGCGTTCCCCCGTTCAATCCGCCGCCAGCGCGTGGTCCGGATTGCGATGCGCCTCCGCGAGGCGCGTGACGAACTCGTCGACGAACACCTGCATGTTCGCGGTCACGTTCTTGTTGCGGATCAGCAGATAGTTGTAGCCGAAGAGCGCCGGGATCGCGACGAACAGGCCCGTCACCGTCGCGAGCAGCGCGGCCGCGATGCCCGGCGCGATCGCGTTCACGTTCACGTCGCCCGCCGCCGCGATCGCGGCGAACGTGATCATCACGCCGACCACGGTGCCGAGCAGGCCAAGGAACGGGCCGCCCGAGATCGCGATCGTCAGCAGCACCATCGATTTCGACAGCCGCTGGTTCTCGCGCACGAGCGTCGCGTCCATCGACGCGCGGATCGCCTCGATCGATTCCGTCGTGATCACCGTGCGGCCGTTGTCGTCGACGCGGCTGTGGATCTCGTCGACGCCCGCGCGATACAGGCGATACAGCGACGATTGCGCGAGCCGGCGCCCTTCGTCCGAGCGCGCGTCGACGTGCGCGAGACCGACGAGATGCCGGCCCGCGACCTCTCGAAAGCGCTGGACGAAGTAGCCGTTCGCGCGATCGACGGCGCCGACGTAGCGCGCCTTCGTCCACATCACGAACCACGAGATGGCCGCCATCGCGAGCAGGACCGCGATCACAACCCATGCGTCGACCGTCACCGACTGGACGATCACGCCGAAATAGCCGAAGCCGAAGCCGGACTGCTTCTCGTCGGCGCCGTACGCGAGAAGCTTCGATTCGGAGCCTTGCGCCAGCGCGTCGACCGCGATGGCCTGCGGCGAGCGCGCGAGCCTCGACAGCCGGAGCTCGTCGAGCGCCCCCGCGTACCCGGCGAAGCCGGCCGGCGCGCCGGCCACGTCCGCGCCGATCGCGGCCGCGCCCGACAGCGCGGGCAGCGCCGCCGCCGCTTGCGCCACCTGCTTGCCGTTCACGTAGACGGTAAGGTTCCTGCCGTCGGCCGTCACCGCGAGATGCGTCCACTGATTCGCGCCGACGGGCGGCGCGGCCGGCGTGCGCGCCGGCGCGGCGCCGCCGTCGATCTGCGCGAACGGTACGCCGTTGTCGAGACCGATCAGCAGCGCGTTCGCGCCGTCGCGGCGGCTGTAGAGCAGCGCGTTGGGCGCGAGCGCCGACGGCTTCACCCATGCGCTGAACGTGAAGCCCGCGCCCGCGGCGACGTTCAGCGACGGGCTCGCCGGCAGCGTCAGCGAACCGTTGCCGTCGAACCGCGCGCCCTTGCCGACGATGCCGTCCTCGATCGTGCTGAACGACGCGTTCTGCGCGTTGTTGCCGTAGGCCGTCGCGTCCTTCGGCGGCGCGCCCGCCGCGCCGTTGAAGTGATAGACGAGCGTGTAGTCGGCGTCGAACGTCTCGGCCGGCTTGCCGCCGTCCGGCGCCTTCTTGTTGCCGTAGTACATCCAGATCGACTCGGCGGCGCCCGCGGGCATCTTCGGGATGTCGACCCAGATCAGCGCGACGCCGAGCACCGGATCGTACTGTTCGATGTGGAAGTTCAGCGGCGTCTTGTCGTCCGATCCGACGAAGCGGATGTCGGCGCCGTTGTCGGCCAGCCCGTCGAACTGGAAATTGCCCGAATGCAGACGGATCAGCAGCGGCACGCGGCCGGCCGACTCCGTGAGGTTCGCGCCCTTGGCGCTCGCGTCGATCGTGATCGACTTGCGGTACGACCAGTCGCTCTGCCACCATGCGCTCGCGACGCCGGGCAGCGCGCCGAGCATCACCGCCAACAGGAAAAACAAGACTCGCTTCACGATCCACTCCCCGAATGTGCGGGCGTTGCGCACGTCGCGCCGCCCCGGCACGAAAAGAAAATCCGTCAGAACCCCAGCCGAACGTAGAAATCGAACCGCGGGCTGTAGCGCCGCGTATAGACCCCCGCCTTCAGCGGCCATCCCGCCTCGAAATCCGCGCTCGCGTACTTGAGCAACTGCAGCCGCGTGCCGACGCCGACGCTCAGCAGATTGAAGCGCGACGTCTGTTCCGCCTGCGGGCTCAGCAACCACAGATGCGCCGCGTCGACGAACGCGTGGAAGCGCCACTCGTTCACGCGGCTGCCGACCGCGCCGCCCAGCCATTTCGTGAGCGATGGGCTGCGCAGCTCGAGCGAGCCGATCACGCCGCTATCGGCCGTGTCCTCCGCCTGCATGTAGCCGCGCACGCTGTTCATCCCGCCCGCTGCGAACTGCTCGCTCGACACGAGCGGCGAGCTCGAGAGCTGCGCGCTCACGTGCGCATTGGCCTGCATGTCGTTCGCGAAGCGCTGCGTGTGATTGAGGTCGAACTTGCCGTAGACGAAATCCGGCGTCGCGTTGTAGCGCTTGTTGTCCCATGCGCCCCAGTCGCTGCCGATGCCGCGGATGTTCGTCGTGAGCGATGCCAGGAACGACGTCTGCGACTGCTTCAGGCTCAACTGGCCGTTGTAGGAGAACGTCACGGGCACGTAGGTCAGCGGCGCCGTCGACGTCTGGCGGCCGAACATCACGTTTTCGTCGTAATGCTTGCGGTCGATCTCGATGCTGACGGACTGCGCGTAGGTATCCGTCGCCGGCAGCGCGTAGATCGCGGTGAAGCCGTATGTCGTGCCCTTGCCGAGCACGTTCATGCCGCCGACCGACGCCACGTTGCTGTCCGAGTGGACGACGGTCGCGAGGAAGCTCCAGCGCGAATCCCGGATCGGCGCGAGGTACGAAAACGCGTAGACGCGCGCGTCGTTCGGGTGCTGCGGCGCGATCACATAGGTGGCCGACATCACGTGGCCGAGCTGCCACAGGTTCGAGTAGCTGAGGTTCGCGCTCGTGCGCAGCGTGGACGTGCCGGGGCTGTTGTCGTTGTTCAGCTCGAGCGTGCCGTGCAGCGGGCGGTGATCGTCGACCTTCAGGTCGACGTCGACGGTCTGCGGCATCGTCCCCGGCTTGAGCACGGGAATCACCTGCCGGTCGGCCGAGCGATTGAGCTCGGTGAGCTGCTGCTGCGCCTGGCTGAAGTCGGGCACCGCGCCTTCGGCGAGCGCGGGCACCGCGTCACGGATGTGCTGCGGCGAGTGGTACTTCGCGCCGTCGACGCGCAACCGGCCGACCTTCGTCTCGACCACCTGCAGCAGGATCACGCCGTTTTTCACCTGCTGCTGCGGCAATTCGACGACGACCGATTGATAGCCGCGATCCTGATAGACCTTCTGCAGCGCGTCGCGAGCCGCGTTCACGTCGGCGAGCGTTCTGCCCGGCCCTTCGAACGGATAGACGGCCTTCTCGATCTCGATCGCCTGCAACATCGTGTTGCCGCGCACGATGAATGCGTTGACGTCGAACGTCTGCGGCGCCGTCGAGGCCGCGTTCGCGGCCGGCGCGGCGGCAGCCTCCAGCGCGCGGGCGACGGGCGCGACGCTCAGCCCCCCGGCCAGCACGACGCTGGTCAGGCGTCGGCGCATCAACCGCCTTGGCTCGCGTGACTTACGGTCTACTCTCGGCGGCATGCGCCATTCCCCTTTTTGTTCCGGATCGCAACGGCGCGAACGGCGTCACCCGCTCGCCCGCTATCAAATACGTGTTTCATTTCGATGACTCTTACTTCGCCATCCTGATCATGTCCCGCGCACCCCGAGCGCCGACGAACAGCGCCGGTTGGCATCGACGGCGAGATGCGCTCCGGCGCGACAAGCGGCGTCTCACCGGAAAGGACGAAACGAAAGCGAAAAACCCGCAGCGGCCGATGCGCGTCGTCACGATCGACAGCCTGCCGACGCCTCGGCGCGCGAGCGTCGATCGCGAGCGGCACCGCGCGCGACACGCTCGATGCAACGCTCATCTACCTAGACGGAACGAAGCGCGCATTGCCGCAACCTTTTTGCGTGCGACGGCCGACTCGACGCCGCAGGCGTGCGAGCGGCGCGCATGTCGCCCCTCGGCTGCGCCCATGAAACGGCGCGGCCGATCGAGCACGACCCGCAATGCGCGCGCAGCGGATACCCCGCGTCGTTGGCGAGGACGTTG
The DNA here is from genome assembly GCF_001636105.1 of Burkholderia sp. MSMB1589WGS. Lineage (NCBI taxonomy): Bacteria > Pseudomonadati > Pseudomonadota > Betaproteobacteria > Burkholderiales > Burkholderiaceae > Burkholderia > Burkholderia sp. MSMB1589WGS. Next base: position 54,077 of record NZ_LNJT01000007.1, on the reverse strand, counting down.
CGCATGACTGTGCTGAGCCCCGTTTCGTGTGCATATCGTCTGCCCGGCCGGCACGGATCGTCGGCGGCGCGCGCGATCGCGACGCACCCGCGGGCAGCCCGACAATCGTCGGGTTTGTACCGGGAACTTTTTGTGACATTCTCCTGAAGATTCGCACGAGTCCGCGCGCCGGCCACGCGCCCGATCCATGCCGCCGCGGCACCGCGCCCGCCGAAATCCTGCGGCTTGCGGCCGCCCGATCCGTCCTAGCTATTGAGAAAGCCCGCCAAGAGAAAGCACGTCAACGACTCGGACGAACTCATGTCATTCGCCGCGATGCTCGCACGGTGGCTCGCCGTGCGCCTGTCCCGCACCACCGCAATGCCGGGCCGGCTGCGCCCGACCGCGGCCGGCCATGCCGCCGCGCGCCGCCCGCTGCGCTGGCGCGCACCGTGGCTCGCGTGGCAACTGCTGTCATGGATCGCGCTCACGCTGCTCGCGCCGCCGATCTGGACGATCGGCACGCTGCTGCTGATCAATTCGTCGAGCGACCAGCCGCTCTTCTGGATGCTCGCGATGGCGATCGTGCCTGTGGCGAACGCAGCCGCGATCGTCGCGACGAACCAGCGCCATCACCGCGCGCCGTTCACGCGGCGTTCGGCGGTCGCGCTCCATGCGTTCTGCGTCGCGATGGCGGTCGGCTGCACGCTGTTCGTGTTGCTGCTGTGGCGCTCGCACGCGATTGCCGGGCTCGTCGGCCCGCTCGCCGTCACGACGGGCGGCGCGCGCTCCGCGACGCTCGCGTGCTGGGTGACGGGGCTCGCGGCGACATTCGGCGTGGCGTCATCCGCGCATGCGAGCATCGCGCATGCGTGGCTGGCGTTCGAAGGCTGAGCGCGGCCGGCATCGGCACGGAATCGCCACATAATCGCCACGATGGGGCACGCGATGGATCGATACGAGAAGCGAGGGGCGACGCGCGCGCGACGCGAGCGCGGCATCGCGATCGTGACGGCGCTGCTCGTCGTCGCGCTGGCGGCCACGCTCGCGGCGAGCGTGCTGTGGCGTCAGCAGGTCGCGACGCGCGACGTCGAGAACCAGCGTCTCGCGACCCAGACGATGTGGGTCGAGCGCGCCGCGGTCGAATGGGCGCGGGCGACGCTGCGCGCGCAAAGCGCGACGTCGAACGTCACCGTCGTCGGTCAGACGTGGTCCGCGCCGCTCGCCGACGTGCAGCTCGCGGACCTGCTGCCGCCCGGCACCGCGGCGCTCAACGCCGAGCTCGCGCGCGCATGGATCTCCGGCCACGTCGAGGATGCGCAGGCGCGCCTGAACCTGACGAATCTCGTGTCGCGCGTCGCGCCCGGCAAGCCGTGGCAGACCAGCGGCGAAGGCGTGCTCGCCTACCGGCGGCTGCTCGGCGAGCTGTCGCTCGATCCCGCGCTCGCCCAGCAGACGGCCGACTACATGCTGCGCTCGCTGCGCGAAACGAACGCGCCCGACGGCTGGCCGCTGCAGCTCGTGTCCGTCGACGATCTCGCGCGCATCCCCGGCTACGACGCGCACGCGATCGCGACGCTCGCGCCGTTCGTGACGATCCTGCCCGATCTGACCACGGTCAACGTCAACACCGCGCCCGAGCCCGTGCTCGTCGCCGCGATTCCGACGCTCTCGCGCAGCCAGGCGAAGCGGCTCGTCGATCGCCGCCAGACCGCGTACTTCGTCAGCACCGGCGATGTCGCCGAATATCTGACGCCCGCGCAGGGCGGCAACCCGACACTGCCGGACGGGTCGACCGTCGGTGTCGACAGCGGCTATTTCGTCGTGCATTGCCGCGTGCATTCGGCCCGGATCAACGCGCGCATCGACACGCTGATCGCGCGCTACGGCAGCGGCAACTTCAGTTGGACCGCGGTGATCTGGGTTCGCCGGCTCGCGGGCTGAACGCGGCGCGTGCCGCCGCGCGCAGGCAAGCTTCGACGCGCGAGCGCCCACCTGCCGCCAGCACGCCGCCCGCGGAAACGCCGCTAGTTCAGCGACGACTCGCTCAGCGTGACCGGACACACGCCCGGCGTCGCGTCCGCGCAGTCGAACGACAGCCTCGTGAGGCTCGTCTCGCGCACTTCGCCGAGCAGCCGGTTCCAGTCGTCGATCGACACGAGCAGCGCGATCGGCCGGTTGTACTTGGTGACCATCACGAGCGCCTCGCCCGCGTGCCGCAGCGCCTTCGACGGATTGCTGCTGAAGTCGCGCGTCGCCATCGCGATCGTGCGCAGGCTGAACACGTTCGCCACGGGATCGTCGCCGTCGTCGTGCAGCAGGCGCTCGAGCGTCGCCGTGCGCAGCAGCGCCTGCGATTTCGCGGACAGCCGGTTGTCGCGACGCTTGCGGCGCTCGCTGCGCGGATCGACGTGCACGGCGAGCAGCCGCACGATCTGGCCGAGCGTCGCCGCCGACAGCCGGTCGTAGCGCCGCCACCACTCGGGCGGCAGCGCGATCATCATCCCCGCGTAGGTCGCCGCGACGCCGTCCGCGATATGCGGCGGCAGACGCTCGATATCGCGCGCGTCCAGATCGAGCGCGCCGGCGACGGCCTTCATCATCGCGCCGAGCGCGTTGTACGCGAGCGCGGCGATGCCGCGCGCGAGCTGCGCCGCGCGCGCGGGCACGTTGCCGAACCGCGCGGCGCCGAGCACGGGCTCGATCGGCAGCGGCAGCGCGTCGCGCCAGCGCGTGCAGGACAGTTGCACGACCTCGCGCGCGTCGAACGGCGCGGCCGGCAGATCGGTCAGCACGGCGATCGTCGAGCCGGGCTCGAGCGAGTCGGAATCCGAGCCCGAATCCGAATCCGAGTGCGAGCCCGCGCCGCGCCGCCACTCGATCCGCCGGAACACGCCCGACATACCCGGCATCCCCGACACGCCGCCATCGCCCGCGATGCCGACCGCCTGCTCGTAGAGGCGTCCGTCGCCGAGCACGCCGGCTTCATGCCAGTCGCCGAGCGGCCGGCACGCGAGCGTGCGGCCGTATTCGCGCACGATGAACGCGCCGCCGCCGCGCGGCCAGCCCGACAGGATCGCATCCGTGTCGAAGCGGCCGTCGACGATCCACAGCTCGCCCGCCCGGACCGTTTCGAGCAACGCGGCGGCAAGCGCGCGCTCGTGCGCGCGGCCGCGCTCGTACGGCAACAGATCGACGATCATGCCGAGAGCCGGATCGTAGACGGGCAGCGCCCGCGCACGCTCAGCGGCGTCGCGCGCCGGATCGTCGCAGGCGCAGCCGTCGGCTCCCGGCGCGCATGCGCCGCCGTCGAGCACGCGCAGCCGCATGCCGCCGACCGCGGGCGCGCGGTCTTCGGCGCGCATCGCCGCGAGGGGCTGCAGCAGCTCGACGCTGTCCTTCACGAGCGCGCGCCCCCAGCCGGCCCGCAGCCGGCTCATGCCGTCGTGCAGCGCCGTCACGGCCGCGCCGAGCGCGGGCGATGCGCCGGCGGCGGCGCTCCCCGGCGCGCGCGTGCGTGCGGCGATCGCCGCGAACGCGTCGACCGCGAGCGCGAACAGCGTCTCGCGAATCGGCTCGCCGTTCGGTGCGTCGTCCATGTCGGCGGCGGCGTCGATCCAGTCCTCGTGCAGTGCGCATTGCAGCACGAGCCGCGCCATGATCGCCATCGGGCTCTGTTCGACGAAGCGTTCCACGATCGTGCGCATCACCTGATCACCCCGCGCTGTATGGTTGAACGCCCGCGCATGCGGCCCGGCCGTCGGCACGATCGCGCTTGACGGGCCGCTTTCGACGCCGCAGCATCGTGGGCGACCGGAGACGCACGACGACGCGCCGTCGCGCCGATCCGCCCGCAATCGATGCACGAGGCACCGGCATGTACGTAGATCCACGCGTGGCGCACGGCCGCGCCCGGTTCGACCTGGGCCGCTCTCCGCGCCTCGTCGCCGACGAGCGCCGCTGGGCAATCAGCGACGTCGTCACGCGCTGCATCGACGACTTCGCGGGCGAGCGCAATCGCCGCAACCTGATGCGGCTGCTCGAGCGCCGGATCGCGCCGAAGCTCGCGCGCCTCGGGCTCGAACCGTACGTCGGCGCGCTCGGCCGGCTCGAAGGCTTGTTCGTCAACTTCTCGACGATGAGCGCCGAGCACGGCCTGCGCGAATTCCAGCTTCAGTTGACGGTGCCCGACCTCGTGCTGCGCAGCTTCGCGTCGAACGTCATCCGGCCGCACGCGGTCGCCCGTTGCATGCAGCGCAACGGCGTGATGACGCTCACGGAAATCGAGCACGAGACGCGCATCGCGTTCGTCGCGGCGCGCGTGATGCGCGCGCTCGCGCTCGCGGAGCGCTGGCGGCAGATCGGCGTGCCGACCCCGCACGGGCTCTTCGTCGGCACGCTGACCGACACGCGCGACATCGCAATGAACACGTATTTCCGGCCCGGCGACAACGACAGGCCGTCCCGCTGGAGCGGATTCGCGGAGCTCTTCTGCGCGATGCCGCACTGGCGCCCGGAGCAGGTCCGGCACGGCGGCGATCTGCTGCAATGGATGGTCGACCATATCGTGGCCCTGAAAGAATCCGCACCGTTCTTCGAACGTTTCCCCTTCCTGCGCGAGCCCCTGCACGACGCCGGCGACCGGCTCGACGCCGCCTGGCGCGGCGCGCGCGCCGGCGCGCAGGACGCGCCGCCGTCCTGATCGCGAACGATTGCGCGGCATGCGCGGCATGCGCGACATTCGCGGCGCGCCGGCCGCGATCGCTCCCCCCGCGCGCCGGGGCCTGCTTCGTCCAGCCGCGGTCGCGCTTCACGGCCCTCTCGCTCTCTCGTAAACAAGGTCGAAACGGGCTCGCCTAACCCGCAGACTTTTCTTGCCGCCCGCTCGCACGGGCGCTTCCGGGCGCGGGGCGGCGCGTCAATGCGAGCGCGTCGATCCGTCCGGCCCCTGCCGGCCGATCGACTCGAGCACCACCCACATCCAGATCAACTCCCGGACGGTGCGCGCATGCTCGTCGCTCTGCGCGCGCCAGCGGCGGAAAGCGTCGAGCTCGCGCGCGGTCGGGCCGCCCGCGCGCAGCCACAGCAGCCAGCGCACCGCGCCCTCGCGAATGTCGTCGGCGCGCGACTGCGCAGCGCCGGAATCTGCATCCCGTTGCGATATGGTCATGATCACGCCACCGCCCGAAGCTCAATCGACGCACCTTCCCCGTTGCGCGCATCGCTGCGCGGGCCGGGGCGCTTGCCACACACGCCTCGGGTCCGACGACGCTCCACCGGGCGGCCGCTGCCGGCCCGCCCGGCGTTTGCCGGCCCTCATGGATCAGGTCGTATCGACGCGCCTTAACCCGCATGCCCCGCAGGCCGCGGGATGCCCGAAAGCGCCGGCGGAATCGCCGAAAGAAGGATGGGGAGAATGCGGACGGGTCAGCTCAGCAGCACGATGTTGCCGGGCAGACGGGTGACGCGCGCGCCGTACAGGCGCCCGACCATGTCGATCACGTCGTCGAGCCGCGCGATCGGGAACTGCGCCTGCATCCGGTTCTCGCCGAGCGCCGCGTTGCGCAGGATGACCCGGCCGGGCCGGTAGCGGTTGATCTCGGCGACGACGTCCGCGAGCGGCACGCCGTTGAACACGAGCATCCCGCGCCGCCATGCGCTGACGGCGCCCGGGTTGGCCCGCGACACCGGCTGCACGCCGCGATCGTCGTAGACGACCTGATCGTCGGCCCGCAGCGTGCGAGCGCCGCGCGGGTGGCTGAGCGCGACCGTGCCCGACAGGCAGGTCACGCACACCTGCGCGTCCGTGCGCCGCACGTTGAACCGCGCGACCGTCGCCTGCATGCGGCCGCCGCCCGCGACCACGGTGACGGGCCCGAGCGGCGCCGAGCGATCGGCCGTGGGCGCGGCCGCGTCGATCTCCGCTTCGCCCGCGACGACCTCGATGCCGTGCGCGGCGACGCGCGCGGGCAGCACGTCGACGCGCGTCTGCGTGTTCATCTCGACCGTCACCTGCGGCGACAGCGCGATGCGGCGCTGCTCGCCGGTGCCCGTGCGGTAGTCGGCCGCGAGATCGCCGAGCGACGGCCAGAGCCGCATCGGCGGGCGCAGCGCGAGCCACGACGCGCCCGCCGCGACCGCGAAGCCGACGAAGGCCCGCCGCCCCGTGCGCACCGCGCGCTCGCGCCTTGCAACGTTTGCCCACGCCGCGGCCGTCCGTTCCTCGTGCTCGAGCTCCGCGGCGGCCGTGCGCAGCGCGCTCCACGTGTCGCGCAGCAGATGCGCGGCCTGCGGGCGATCGGCGCACCAGCGCTCGAACGCGTCGGCTTCCGCTTGGCTCGCGCGCCCCGAGCGCAGGCGCGGCAGCCACGCGCTCGCTTCGTCGAGCGCGTCGTGGGCGGTATCGGCCTGGGCTTTCGTCATCGTCCGGATGCTCAAAATTTACGCGGTCCGCCTCGCGAACCGGCGTACAGGTCACTGTCTTCCTGCATGCGCTGCAAACAATACTTCATCGCCGCGCTCAGCTCGCTTTCGACGAGCCGCAGCGAAATCCCGAACTGCTCGGCGATCTCCCGGTTCAGCAGGCCGTCCACGCGGGCGGCCAGCAGGATCGCCCGGCGTCGCGGCGGCAGGCCGCGCAACACGTCCTTTAGCGTGTCGACCTTGCGGCGCGCCGCGACGATCCGCTCGGGATCGGCCAGCTCGTCGGGCATCTCCAGCAGCGTCTGAACGTCGTCGTCGTGCAGATGCCGCCGTTCGCGGCGATGCTGATCGATCGCGACGTTGTTCGCCATTCCGAGTATGTAGGCGTCGGCGTTGGACACCTGCGCGGAGACGTTCGCGTTCTCGAGGCGCAGCCAGGTCTCGTGCAGCGCATCGGCCGCGCCGTCCTTCGATCCCGTCACGCGCTCGAGGCGCCTGACGAGATACGCATAGCGCGACGCCAGCAGTTTCCTGAGCCCGCTGCGGGTGCTGTCGGACATGGCGGCCTAATTCCTCGCCGCCTGCGGACAGCGCGCATGCACGCCATTGCCGGCGGGCCGCAGCAGGATCGTGACCGGCTGCGGCAGATCCGCCGGCGGCGCGTCGTCCAGCCTCAGCGCGCGCAGCGCGCGCAGGACCGCCGCGTCGCGGGCGGCCGAACCGCTCGATGCCACCATGTTCACCGCCACCACCGCCCCCTTGTTGTCGATGCGCATCTGCGCGACGAGTCGATAGCTGCCCGGCACCGCCGCCGGCTGCGCGCACAGCGCATCGATCAGATGCGCCTGCAGCACGCCCGCGAACGCGCGCCGCTCGCCGGAATCGCCGATCCCGTCGATGCCGTCGACCGGCAGCGCGGCCCCCGCCTGCGCATCGACGGCGCTCGCCGTTTCAACGGCCGACTGCGCGACGATGATCGCCTCGTCCGGGCGCGAGAACGCCGCGCGCAACCCCGTTCCGACCAGCATCCGCTCGAGTGCGTCGCGCGGCGCGAAATCGCCCTGCACCGGCGCGCTCGTCCGCCCGTCGAGCAGCGGCGCGCTCGCCAGCACGATCAGCTCGGTGAGCCGCGCAAAGTCCTGCAAGGTCTTCGCGAGGGGCTGCGCGGGCAGATCGAAGTGCGCGACGCTGCCCGGCTGGCGGCCGGCGGCGCTTGTCTCCTGCGCCTGCGCGCCGCGCATGCACAACGCGACGAACGCAAGCCACGCGACGAGCGCCAGGACACCGGTCCGCGCCCGTGAACGAGTCATGAATGCCTGGACGGAAGTGAAGTGGCACGCCGCCGGCGGAGCCGGCGCATCCCGTGTGCGGCTCCGTCGCGAGCGAACGACAGATTGTGCGTGGACACTATGACAGTCAGGTGAACCGTGCAGCGGCGCGAGTCAATGCGTGCACGCGTGCGTGCACGCGTGCGTGCGTGCGCGACGAAGCCGGTGCGCCGGCCGCACGCCGGAACGCCGCGCCGTTCACGGCCCGCGCACGGCGAAGTTGCCGATGCCCGTGGCCACGACGGCGATGCGCGTGTCGCCGGACCACAGCGTGATCGTGACAGGTACATCGATGCTTTCGTCGCCGAGCACGACGCGCGACAGCGCGTCGCCGCCGTCCGTGTAGCGTACCGACACGCCCGTCACCTCGCCGCCCCAACGACGCGCGCGAAACAGCTCGTCGGTCATCGGCGCCCACGCGCCGCTTTCGGTGCGCTGCATGAAGCGGTAGCCGCCGCCGTCAGGCTGCCATGCGATCGACGTCGAGCGCACCTGCGCTTCGTCGCCCGCCGATTCGAGCAGGTTCGCGAGCCGCTGCGCCTCCTCGGCCAGCCCGGTGCGGCGATTGCGCGACGGCGCGAGCGTCACGACCGCGACGAGCAGCCCGACGATCACGAGCACGACGAGCATCTCGAGCAGCGTGAAGCCGCGTTGCGACCGGCGCCGCCGCGCCCGTTCCCGCGGCCCCTTCGCGTGCGGCGCTCGCGTTTCGCCGTGTCGCGTCATCATGTATTCACCGGCGCGCTGAAAATCCGCTCGTCGCGACGTTCGCCGCCGGCGCGGCCCTCGTCGCCGTATCGCTAGCACGCCTGATGCGCCTGCTCCGGCGCGGCCCGCCGCGCGGAATCCGAACGCGTTCGTGCGCTGAGCGCCGCATCACTGCACCATGTTGTTCAGCTCGATGATCGGCATCATCACCGCGAGCACGATCACGAGCACGACGCCGCCCATCGCGAGAATCAGCAGCGGCTCGAGCAGGCTCGTCAGGAACATCGTGCGGCGTTCGAGCTCGCGCGATTCGCCTTCGGCCGCGCGGTCGAGCATCGTCGTCACGTCGCCTGTGGCCTCGCCCGAGCGGATCAGGTGCACGAGCACGGGCGGAAACGTCTTCGTGTGCGCGAGCGCGCGCGACAACGCCGAGCCCTCGCGCACGCGCACGATCGCGTCGTCGACGTTCGCGCGCATCGCACGGTTCGACAGCGTCTCGCCCGCCGCCTGCAGCGCGCGCAGGATCGGCACGCCCGCCGCGCTCAGGATGCCGAGCGTGCTCGCGAAGCGCACTGTGTTGTAGCCGCGCACGAGCTTGCCCGCGAGCGGCGCGGTGAGCGCCCAGCGGTCGAACGCGAGCCGCGGCCCGGCTTGCGACAGCACCTTGCGCACCGCATAGGCGGCCGCGACGAGCGCGGCGAGCGCCGCCCACCACCAGCGGCGGACGAAATCGGACAGCGCGAGCATCACGACCGTCAATGTCGGCAGTGGCTGCTTCGTGCTCGTGAACACGTTCGCGACCTGCGGCACCACGTAGCTCAGCAGGAACGTGACGATGCCGAACGCGATCAGCGTGACGACGGCCGGATACGTGAACGCGAGCAGGATCTTCTGCCTGAGTGCGTTGCTCTGCTCGATGTAGTCGGCGAGCCGCGACAGCACGACGCCGAGCTTGCCCGTGTGCTCGCCCGCCGCGACGAGCGCGCGGTAAATGTCGGGGAAATCGCGCGGATGCTGGCCGAGCGCGTTCGCGAACGAATGGCCGCCGACGACTTCCGCGCGAATCGCGGCCATCAGCTCGCGCACGTACTCGCGCTCGGCCTGCTCGCTCAGCACCGCGAGCGATTCGTCGAGCGGCAGCCCGGCGACGAGCAGGCTCGCGAGCTGGCGCGTCAGGATCGCCTGCTCGCGCTGCGACAGCTTGCGCCCGAGCGCGAGGCGCTGGTGGCGCTCGCCGTTCAGGCGCGACGCGGCCGCCTCGACGACGAGCGGCGTCAGGCCCTGCGTGCGCAGCCAGTTGCGCCCCCCGCGCGCGCTGTCCGCTTCCAGCACGCCTTTCAGCGTGCGGCCGGCAGGATCGATCGCTTCGTAGCGGAATGCCGACATGTCAGTGTTCTCCTTACGCCGGGACACGCCCCGCGGGCCGCGGGACCGCGGTCCGTTTGCGATGCCGCCGAACGGCGTCGCCGGGCAAGACTAAGGAGCGAACCGGCGCAAATTTGTGACGAATGTTGGGCTACCTTTTCGGCTCGCCGGTCACGCCGATTCGCAATTCCCGCATCTCGAAAAACGATTTTGGATCGCCAAATTCAATCGATTATTCCGATGTCGATTTCCCGTTCAAATATCGCCACCCCAATTTGTTCGCCCAATCAAAATAATGACGAACGGCTGCGAGAGAATCATCGAATCGATTACGGCAAGAATGCTCCGCTCAAGCTCCCGGTGGGCGATGCGCGACGATGCCCGTCGGCTCGATCCCGGCATCCGTTTTTTCTTTCCGTTCTGAATTTTTCCGGAATCATGTTTTTGTCTACCCAAATAAATCGATCGTATTTTTATTTAAAAATGTTCCGTACCATTCGTTATGAAAAATTCACACGCGATTGGAGAATTTCCTCCTAAATTTACTCGGCGGCCGATACGGCATTCCGTCCGCAGCAGCAGGCTTCCCGTTTATCTTCGTTCAAGGAAATTCTCATGAAATCCAGCAAGCGCAAGATCTGTCAGGTCCTGGCTCTCGTCGTTTCGGGCATGGGCGCATCGCTCGCGATGGCCGCGGGCCCGGTGATTCAAGGCGGCGGCTCGTCGCTCGTCGCGCCGACGCTCGGCACCGCTTCGCCGGCTGCCGGCGAATTCGGCCTGTATGGCACCGCCAGCGCCACGTTCACGTACTACTCGGTCGGCTCGGGCGCCGGCCAGAACGCGTTCCTGAACAACCAGCCGACGTACTTCGGCTCGGGCGTCACGGGCACGGTCGACTTCGCGAACAGCGACGCCGCACTCACGACCGCACAAGTCACGTCGTACAACGCCAGCACGGTCGGCGCGAACAGCGGCCCGCTGATCCAGATCCCGTACATCGTGACGGCGATCACGGTGCCGGTCGTCAACGGCCCGGCCGTAACGAGTTCGATCACGCCGCAAACGACGCCGGGTCAAGCACACAGCATCGCGCTGAACGACGATGATCTGTGCGGCATCTTCTCGGGCAAGATCACCGACTGGGGCCATGTGGTCAACCCCGAGACCGGCACGTTCTATGCGTCGAGCGCGCCGATCAAGGTCGTCTATCGCGCTGACGGCAGCGGCACGACCGAACTGCTGACCCGCCACCTGGCCGCAGTCTGCACGACCAATAACACGGCTTCGGGCGTCAAGTTCATCGATTCGCTGACGTTTGCGAATACGTCGGCGTTCCCGACCGGCGTGCCGGCGAACTTCATCGCCGCTTCGGGCAGCGGCGGCGTTCGCGCCTCGCTCGCGTCGCTGTCGACGGCCGGCACGGCCGCCGTCGCGTACCTGAGCCCGGACTACACGAACACGTACATCGCATCGCAAAGCTCGGTCGTGACGTCGTCGGGCGCGCTGCAGCTTCCGCTCGCCAGCCTTTACAACGCAAAGGACACGAAGTACTACGCACCGACGTACGCGAACGCGACGACGGCAATCGGCACGATCTCGGCACCGTCGACGAAGGCCACCGCCGCCGATCCGACGCAATGGGTGCCGGTTTCCGGCACTCCTTACACCAACCTGGCCAATCCGTCTGCCGGCTATCCGGTTTCGGGTACGAGCCAGATCATCCTGAGCCAGTGCTATGCGGACGCCACGGTGGCATCGAATGTTCAGAGCTTCCTGAACCACCACTACACGGACGCCAGCTACGCATCGGTCGTGCACGGCAACGGCTTCGACACCGTGCCGTCGGGCTTCAAGACTGCGATTTCGGCCGATTTCCTGAGCAACACCAGCGGGTACGGGCTCGATATCAACAACGCGAACAGTTGCCTCCAGTATGTGGGCCGTTAATTCGAATCACCGCTGATTCGACGCGTCCTGCTGAACCCGCCTCGAGCGCTTCGAGGCGGGTTTTTTTCATCCTTCGACGCCTTCGCGATCCATCGCCGACACTCGCGGGCTGCATGTATCACGTGCTCCCCGTCTTCCGGGTCGTCCTCCGTCGAATCGGTCAGGATGCGTTGACCGAACAGTCCATCGAACCAGCCTCTCAAACGAGTCCGATTCGGATGCGTAAAATGAAAACTCTCCGCATCGAACAGTCGAAGCGGAGAGTTCTCGTTCACTCAGTCGGACTGAATCGCGAGATACCGGGTCGCGCGGTATCCCCCGGCTTCATTCAGAACCGGTTCAATTTTCCAAGCTCTTCCTTGCTGAGCAACGTCCGCTGAGTAGGCCCTGCCGCCCCGAAGCCAAGCAGCGAAACGGCGTTCGACGAATCGTAGCCAACCTGTTCCGACTTGCGGCGCTTCGCTCCACCGTCCGGGCCGTTATCCCCGAAGCCCTCGACCTGCACGCTGATCGTCCAGCGGCGCGGCGCAGCGCCCGATGCATTGTTCTTCGCGATATCCTGCGCAACCTGACTCGCCGCCGAGGCGGCCGAACTCGCGGCCGTCAGCGCGCCCGTGTTGACGGCCTGCACGAGCGGAATGCCGGTCGCCTTGCCCGTCACCTGAATGTTGTCGGCGTTCACCACACGCAACGCTGCAACGTTGAGGTTGCCCGCGCGAATGCCCGCATCGCCCGCATCGACGGTGCCGCGCGGCGCGATCAGGTTGACCGTGCCTTTCGGCGCGCCCGGTATGCTCTGTAGCGTCGCGATGCCCGCCCCCGTCACTTGACCACGCGAATCGACCGTACAGTAATGATTCGCATCGCAAACATACTGTGGCGCCGGCGTGTCGGCCGACGTCTTTGCGCCCTTGCCCGCGTTGATGTCGCCGTTCGAACTCCAGATCGTCATGTCGCCGCCCTGCTCGGTGAAGATCCGGCTTTGCGCGAGCAGCACGCTTTGATCCGCGAATATGCCGACATTGCCCTTCTCGAGCGTCAGAATCCCCATCGTGCCCGGGCCCGCTACAACCTTGCCGTTGCTGTCCACGATCTGCGGCGGTGCCGTCGTGCTGCCCACGAGCGCCTGCCCGCCCGGCCCGAGGATCGTGACGTCGCCGCCCTGCTGCGTCTGAATCGTCGTGCTGCGGATGTCGAGATCGCCCGTGCTGACCGACTTGTTCGCGCCGTTTGAACCGCCGCCGAGATTGTTCGCGGTATAGCTGTACGAGGCGGGGAACAGCGTATTGATCGCCTGATAGCCTCTTGCGTACTGGCCGCGATACGGGCTCGATGCATCGTTGAAGTCCGCGCCCACTTGCGCCAGCACGCCGAACAGCACCTTTTCCGCAAAGAGTTGCTGAACGTAAGACGGCAACGCCTGGAATTGCTTCCATGCTTCATCGGCCGTCAACGGGCCGACCTTGGCCAGTGCCTGGTCCTTGTCCACCTGCAATCCAGTATCGACGCCAAGTCCCGCGTCGTACTGCTCCATGAACGCAATCAATGCCGGTGTCGCACTCGGTACGCCGGCAACCGCACTGCCCGGCGCGATATAAGTCGCGATGAATCCCGGCAGATCAACGCCCGGCCCGACACCGAACATCACGTTGACGTTCGCGCTCTCGTGCGGCAGATTCGGATTGTTTGCGTTGCCGACTGCGTCGATGCCCGTGAAAACGTGTGCGATGCCGCCGGTATCGGCTTGCTGGTTGTACAACTCGGCCTGACTCGTCAGCGGGCCAATGTTGCGTCCCGCCTGCACGTCGAACCAGCCTGGGCCACCGACCGACAACACCGGCACTGCACCACCACCACCGTTGTGGGGAATCGGCGTGTCGTAAATGTCTCGGCCTGCCACGATGCGCGTTACGTCGGAGCTGCGCAAGTTCTGCCCCCAGAACGCCAGGTTGACGATGTCCTGCCCGGCTTGCATGAACGCCGGCTTGTCGATCGACAGCGTGACGAGGCTCCGGTAGAAGCCGTCACTATCACCGGGGGTATCGGCGGTGCCGTTGAGGATGCTTCCGTTCAGGCTGTAGATGCGCGCAGGCAGCATGTCGCCATCATGGAGCGCAGTCAGCGCATGTGCAGCGAGCGTCATATCCGTCAACGCCGGAATCGCTGCTTGCGGATTCGTCGGCGAAGGCATCTGCGACGGATCGGCGTCGGACAAGCCAAATGTATTAGGCAATGCGGCGCTGGTCCGCCTGGACGATACATTGGAAAGGGACACCGACTGATCCGCAACCAGATTCAACTGGCCGACTGCCGACGGATAGAGCACGCCGCCTGATTCGACATGAATCCCGCCGTCAAATGCTGTCAGATTGACGCTCGCCGGCAATACTCCATTTGCCCCCGTCAACAAGCCACCGAGCGCGCCGATTCGGATGTCTCCGGTTGTGGATAGCACATTCACGGCGGAAGTCGATGAGTAACCCTGGCTGTCGGCGTACTGTCCGTAGTTGAACAGATGAACAGCCGAGGTAGGCTGCCCGCCGGGCGGCGCGAAACTGCTTGCATAAGACGGATTCAACACTGCGCCGATGTCCGCGCCTTGACGCGCCGTGACATCGAATATGCCATTCTGCGTCGCAAGCACCGTCGATACGGCAATCGGAGCCACTCCAGTCTGTGGAGACATCACGGCAATATCCGACCCGATGCTTCCGCCAGCCGATATCGTCCCCGTTCCCTTGGCGACGAAGTAGTCGCCGCTCAGAATATCGCCGCCGGCATGCACTGTCAGATTCCCGCCGCCAACGGTGACGGGCTTGTTGTTTCCATCCAGGTACCACGTAGTCGGCAACGACACGGCCAGATCCGAGATATTGCCGCCGGCACTGATCGACACGTTGCCGCCGACGCTCATCACGCCTTGGTCAAACGCGCCGAAATCAATCGAGGACCGGGTCAACCGAGCAAGGATGGCGCCACTGATGTCGGCGGTTTCTCCCGGCGTGATCTGCATCCACTGCCACCAGTACTGGCTGATGCTGTTGCCTGCCCCGCCCGTCACTGCACCCGTCGCGTCGGTCACGCTCTGGACGCCATTGATGTCGCCCTGCACATGGAGCGAAATATCGCCGGCCGAATCCGGATTCACGGTGGGTGTGACCAGTATGTCTTGCAGACCTGGCTGGCTGCCATGAGCGACCGCCGAGGCGAGACCCAACACAGGATTTCCCTGCGTGGGCGCACCCGCCGTATACACGACGCCCGGTGCGGTTGTATCCGCCAGCGTGAAATCATTGCCCGCCGCGATATCGATCGATCCGGTACCGGTTCGGATCGTTGTCGGTTGCAACAACGTCAACCCGTTCGAATCGACGTAAGCGGTGTGCTGGTTCAACGTCACGTTGCCCGCCGGCGCGCTGCCGGCGTTGAGTGCAGCAACAGGCTGCACGGCAAGCGGATTCGCGCTTGCGAGATCGGCGCCGCCGACAATGCGATACGACGAACTTTGTCCGCCCAGCAACGCGGCAAAGCTGATCGGCAGCGGATTGTCGGCCGTCGCGACATTCGCTGGCGTATTGCCGGGTAATGCACCGATATTGATGCCCGCCATCGGAATCGACAATGGGGCGGCGGGAGCATAGAAAAAATTATATGCGCCATGCGGGCTGATGATCGGCGAATTCGACGAAGCTATTCCGGACACCGTGTCCAGGTAATTTTTATAGACCGATACATACGTCTCATAGTCTGCCGGACTGGACGACAAAATCGGTGGAGTTGGCGTTCCGAATTTCGGAATGACTATCGATCCTTTAACCAATCCCGTAATCCCGATTTGACTATAATTCGAAAACCAGCCTTGGTATTCCGCAATATAGTCGCCGTAGGACGAAGAGCCCGACAAGACGGGAGCGGAGGTATGTAACGGTGCATAAGGCATGATATGGAAAGCGTACTTTCCACTTGCCCAGCTCCCATAATACGTACCCCATGAACTACCGTACTGCAAATAGTCCGAATAATATTGAGCTGCCTGATTCTGCAGCGGCGCACTCAGCGCGTAATTCGGATCATGCAACGGATTCGTCGAATCGGTACCGATCGAAGTCAGCGATTGACTCGACCCGTCGACAAATTGCACGGTAATTGATGCAGGATCATCCAGTGACACCAGGTTGTTGTACAGCGTCAGCGCCGCCGCATACGTCCCGGTAGCCGTCGCATTCCCCGCCGCCCCGAGAATCGTCGCCACCTCGCTCTGGAAAAATCCGTCGGTAATGCTCGCTTGCGCATCGAAATTGTTCGTCGCCCGGAACGTCAGCATCGGCGCGACCGTGCCGTGATACCGATACGAAGGCACGATCGTCCCGCTGTTGTTCGGCAGCCCCGCGCCAAGATTCCAGTTGGACAGGATCGAGATATTGCCGCCGTTGATCGCCGTGCTCGGGTTGTCGAATTCCACACCGGGCGCGACGCGGAAATTCGCGATGTGCGCCGTCGATCCCTGCAGCGTCGGCCCATTGGCGCCGAGCCCGTTCTGAATGAATCCCATCAGCGTTCCCGGCGTCATCGACAGCGTGCCGTCGCTCGCCTTGACGATCTGCCCACCGTAGAACGTCTGGTGATCGGCGTTCGCCGTGGTCGGCACGAAGTACGCGCTGTCCATGCCTGGGAAGCCGATCGATGAAATCCCGGTGTACAGCGAAGCAAGGTCGGCCTGACTACCCGTCAGCGTCACCTGCGCACCCGTCGCGTTGTTCGTCAGCGTTCCGCCGCCGTCGCCGTTCGCATCCGGCGCGAACGTGAAGGTCGGCGGATTGGTGCCTTGCGCGGTGAACGTGCCGGCCAGCAAATGCCCGTTGCTGTCGTACCAGCCGGCCGGATCGACGATGCCGTCGAAGTGCTGCCCGCTCGGCGACGCGTCGGTCGTGCTCCACACCGCATACGCTTCGAGCGTCGTCGCGCGCGAACCGACGATGCCCTTGCCGCTGTTGAATGCAGTCGGCAACTGGACATCGACGCTGCCGTCCGCGAGCAGCGGCGCGCGGAAATTCACCGTGCCGCCCGACAAGCCGCCGGCCGTCCCGCCCGATACGTCGATCAGCGCATTCGCGCCGACACGGATCGCGCCCGAATGCGACGGATCGATGTTCTCGTAGCCGTAAGTCGCGTTGTACGGATTCGCGACGCCCGGATCGAACGTCGCGCTCGTGCCGACGTTCACCTTGCCGCCGCGTTGCGTCGGATCGGAACCGCGCGCGAGCAGCGTGCCCTCCACGTCGACGCCGCTGCGGCCATACAGGTCGATCTCCCCGCCCGCCTTGCCCGACGCGTCGATCGTCCCCAGCACGTTCACATTGCCGTTCGCCGTATCCGACGCATTGCCCGCGCCGCCGTCGGCCGTCAGCGATACCGAGCGCGCGGTCAGCGCATTGCCGGCCGACAGCGTCAGGTTGCCCGACTTCGTGTGAACCGTGATCGACTGGTTCACGCCGCTCGACGCGAGCGTCTTCGCGAGCGAATCCAGGTCGGCCGCGCCGGCCGTGTCGAGCGACAGCGAACCGCCCGCATAGCCGTTCGCCGCACCGCCCTTGATCGCTCCGTTGAGATTCACGACCTGTTTCGACGCCGACAGCGTCAGGCTGCCCGCCGCACCGCCACCGTTCGCGCCCGAGAAATCGAGCGTCGCGCCCGGCTGCACATCGACCGTTCCCGCATCGGCGGTCAGGATGATCGAGCCGGCCGGCGCGTACTGCGTCACATCGAAGAACTGCTTCGACACGCCCGCCGAGCTGACCGTCGAGCCGCTGCCGATCGTCAGGTTGCCGTTGGTCGCCTCGAGGCTCACGTTGCCGGCCGGTGCGGCGATCGTCGCGCCATTGTCGGCAAGCATGCCGCCGACGAATTTCCACGCGCCGCCAACCGGCGTTTTCGTCAATGCGGTGCCCGCTGCACCGTTCAGCGTCAGCGCGCCGGTCGTCTTCACGGTCGATGCGGAACTCGTATCGGCGAGATACACCGGCGCACTCAGCGTCACCGGCAGCGCACCGAAATCGAACGTCCCCGTACCTTGCCCGACGATGCCGCCGCTCGCGGTCATGTTCGCCGACGAGAATCCGTTCAGCGTCTTCGTGCCCGTACCGAAGTCGATCTCCTTCGCGTTGACCGCCAGCGTGCCGTTGCCCGTCGCCGCCGCGCCGGCGGGCGCGCCCGTCTCGTTCGTGAACGCGATCTGCTGCCCGTTCAGCGTCACGTGGCCGCCGTCGCTCGTGAACGTGCCCGCGCTCAGATCGACGCTCTTGCCGAACGTCGCATTCACGTCGCCGACGAAGCCGATCGCACCGTAGCTGCGCAGCGTGACGAGATCCGCATTGGCGAACTGCGCGAGCCCGGCAGGATCGATCACGAAGCCCGGCAGGTTCGCCGCGGCCGCGCCGCTCGCATTGGTGAACGTGATCGCGGAGCCGTCGGCCGTAATCGCCTTCGCCGACAGCACCGCGCTCGGGTCGACCTTCAGGTCGCCCGACGAATCGAGCATCAGCGCCTGCCCGCCCGTGAGCGTCGCACCTGCGCCAACCGCCAGCAACCCGGCGCCGGTGCCGCCCGTGCGCGTGAGCGGCGCCATCGCGCCGTTCGACACGCGCAGCAGCGCGCCGTCGCCGGCGATCGCGATCGGCTGGTCCTTCGCCGCCGGATAATCGCCCGCCGCCGCGATCGACGCGCCTGTGTCCACACGCAGGCCGTTCGCCGCATTCGGATCGGTGCCGCTCGCGTCGGTCTTCGTCACGAGCAGGATCTCGGGGCCCTTCAACGACGAGTTCGCATCGTTCGACACCACCACGCTGTTCGCGATCGGCGTGATCGTCACGCCTTTCGTCGTCGCCGTGCGCGTGCCGCCGATCAGCAGGCTGCCCGCGTTCAGCGAATCGAGCGCATCGCCGCCGATCTGCAGATAGCCGGGCAACCCCGCGCTGCCGTTGCCGGTGACCTGGATGTCCTGCGACGCGATGTCGACCTCGGCCGGCGCGCCGCCCGCACCCGCCGCCGCATTCAGCGTCGCGCCGAGTGCGAGCGCCTTCGTCGCGGCCAGCGCGAGCTGGCCGCCGTCCACCGGCAGCGGCGGCGTCACGTTGCCCTGCTTCGCGGCCTGCGCGGTGAAGAAGTCGTTCGCTCCCTTCAGCGTGTATTGCGAGTATTGCTGCCACACCTTGCCCGACTGCACGTTGAAGAGCGTCGGCGTCGCACTGCGCCCGCCCGTCACCGCATCGGCGAAGTATCCTGCCGCCACGACCGTGCCGTCCGGCAGCACCTGCGATGCGCCCGGCACGACGTTGCCCGTCGTGGCCGACACCGTCACGCGGTACGCGCCTGGCAGCGTCGCGTACTTGCCCGGCAGCAGCGTGTAGTAGCCGGCCGCGAGGCCGGGTACGCCGGACAGGTACACGGCCTTGCCGATCGCGTCGTTCATTCCGGCCTGGCCGACGCCGAGCGCTGCGGGCGTGGTCGTCGGCGTACCGTTCGCGGCGACGTCCGGCTGCACCGACTGCGCGAACACCGGATCGTAAGCAGCCACCGGCGACTGCACGCCCGGCACGATCGCGTAGACATTCCCCGCGCCGGCATTGGTCGGCACCGCCGTCGCACCCTTGCCGCTCACGTAGCTCACGTTGTATTGCGAAAGCACGTCGCGCGTGCCGCCCGTGCCCGGCACCCATTCGGCCGCCTGCAGATCGCCGCCGCCCGACAGGTCGATCGTCGCGCCCTTGTCGAGCGCGACGCTGGTGCCGTTCACGCCGATGTACTTCGCAGGCGGCGCATTCAGGTCGGATGCCGTCGTGCCCGCGAGCGGATTGAACTGCCACTCGACACCATCGATCGTGGTGCCGTAAGGAATGATCGATCCGCCGTTCGAAACCGACGTCACGCTGCCGTTCGCGAACGTCACTGAATCCGTCGCGACGAGCGGCAGGTTGCCGAACTGCTTCTGCGTCGTGCTGTTCGACGGATCGCCGACGCCGAACACGAGCGTGCCGGACGGCGCACGCACGTTGCCGCCCTGCACGATGTTCGTCGCATCGACGAGCAGCGTGCCGCCGGCCGACAGCGGCGTGCCGGACGACCCGGTCGAACCGAACGTAACGGTGGTCGGAGCGAGTTTGCCCGTAACCGGATCGGCGGGGCCGACTGCATCGACGATAAACGTGCTTCCAGTGACCGGATAAATGCTCGCCGCGCTGAACGTCACGTTGCCCGGCGTATACAGCACGCCCGGCAACAAGAGATTCGCCACCTGCTGCGACACGCTGGTCGAACTCAGGCGGATATCGCCGCTGCTATTGAGGTTCGTCTGGCCGAAATTGTTGAGCTGGAACTGATTGCGCAGATCGACGAACGACGCGTTCACGTTCAGCGTTGCGTCGGAGAGCGTCGCGACAGGAACGAATTGGGGCGACAGCGAAGTCATCGTCGGGCCCACCAGCGCGACATAAGGCGCGTCGACCGTCACCGTCGTGCCGAGCGGATTGGCCGGCGGATGGGCAAGCAGGTTCGTGAGTACCGAATTGCCGCTCGCCGGCAACGCCGGGGCCGACAGCAACGTGGACAGTTGGTCCATCCCGATTGCGGCAATCCGACCGGTATTCAGCGTCACCGATTCCGGCAATGTCAGGTTCACGTTACCGGCAAAGACGATCGGCGGCACCGGGGACGGAACAACGGCCGGCGTACTGTCGCCCAGCACGAGATTCGAGAGTCCCGAATCGTTCAGGCGGTCGGCGGCAAACTGGATCACACCGGTCGGCTGTCCGATCGGCTGACCGGTCGTCGGATCGATTGCGGTGGAGAAATCCGCGCCCGGCTCGAGGCCGGCCGGCACGAGCGTGCCGCTCTGTCGCACGACGAGCGCGGTCGCGCCTGCCACGCCACTGTTCTGGTGCGGCAGGACCGTCAGCGTGCCGCCGCGCGCCTGCGATGCACCGCCATGACCGGCCAGCGTCCCGTCCGCGAAAAGACCGTACGCGGCCGACAGCGTGATCGAACCGGCGTCGCTCCACACGGGTTGCGACGCATACGTGCCGTTCGCCTGCAATTGATCGAAGTTCGCCGATGCGCCGGACACGTCTATCTTCGAGCCGGCTTGCGTGACGACGTAGCCCGTATCGCTCGACAGCGTCACCGAGCCGCCCGGCAGCACTTTGCCGGTATTCGGCACGACGGTCGTTCCGCCGATCTTGACAGGAGCAGCGAGCGGATCGGACAGTGCGACGCCCGACACGTCGAGCGTCGCGTCGGGACCTAGCCACACCGACCGGCTGCCGCTCGGAAAACCGCCCGAGTATTGTCCTGTCTGCGCGAACTTGCCCCCGGAGGAATCCGCACTCAACGTGATCGCCCCGCCCGGCGCGCGCATGGAGCCGAGCACCGTGACTTGCGTCGGCGAGCCAAAACCGATGCTCGCTCCCGCATCCGCGTCGATCGATGCGCCCTGCGACAGCGTCACGGCTCCCGTCACGCCCGGATATGACGGCACCGTGTTGGATAACCCCACCCACGACACGTAGGCGCCTCCCGTCATCACGAGGTTCGTGGCCTGACGATGATATGCGTCGAGCTGGCCAACCGTCGTCAGGCCGCCTGTCGACAGGTTCGCGCCCGAACCGGTCTGCTGCAACGCCAGCGCGTCCGGAATTCGATTGCGCTGCGTGAGCGCGACTGTCGCGCCCGGCGCCACCGTCGCGTCGTAATACGCATTCAGAACATACTTGCCGAAACCGTGCTGCGAGAAAAAACTCTCCGGCAGGTACACGTCCCACGGCGATGCCGCGGAAGGATCGCCGCCGATCCGGAGGCCGAGCGCCTGCAGGGACAGCGTCCCGCCGCCGGAAAAGCCTTCGCTGAGGATCGTGCCGCCCATCGCGATCGTGCCGGCCGTCGGTTGCTCGCTAGGCAGGATCGTGGCGCTGCTGACGCCGCCGAAGCCGCCCGAGCCCGACGTTGCGTACGTCTGCAGCGTCACGTTGCCACCGCGGCCGACAGGCACGCCGTTGCACATCAACAGTTGCCCGTTCGCGGTCATCTCGCCGCCGCTGGACACGTCCAGTACGCTCCCTGGCTGAAGCAGGATCGATCCCGTCGTATCCGTGATCGGACCACCCCGCGTCCCGATCGAAGTCGCATCGGCCGACAGCGAAATGCTGCCGCCGTTGATGAACTGACTGTTGCCCGGGGTCGTGCCCGGCGCGGCCTGCACATCGTTGTTCACCCACTGCCCGGCTGCGCTCAGCGCGCCCTGCGGCCCAACGACGACATTGCCGCCGCTCGTGATCGAAATCGAACCGGACGGCGCGGACAACCGCCCCGCAACATTCACGTCGGCACCGACCGCCGGGCTGTTCAGCGAGATCGAGCCGCCCGGCTGCAGGTTCATCTGCGTGCCCTGCGCAACCACGATGCCCTTGCCCGCGTTCTTGTCCTCGGTCACGTTCAGGCTCGCGAAACCGCCGTGGTTCAGCGTCGCGACCGGGATCACCCGAGTCGTCAGCAGATTGTTCGGATCGTTGCCCGACGGCGCCTGCGAAGCGGGCTTGTCGAGCGACGTATCGATCGAGAAACCCGGCATCAGCGCACCGAGTTGCGGCGCCTCGTCCTGCAGGATCGTCAGCCCCGAGATGCCGCTGACGGAATGGTCCACGCCGCTGGCACTGTTCCATGCGAGACCGACCAGCGCCCCACCGGCCAGCTTCGGATCGGCGCCGAGGTTGAACGTGCCGCCGGACGGCAGGCTGTTGCCCTGCATCTGCTTCGCGCCGCCGAATGCCCGCGCGCTGATGTCGCCGTCGAGTACCAGCGCCTGCGACGCGAACAGGTCAAGCGTGCCCGCATTGCCGCCGACGATGTAGTCGCCCTGATAGGTGCCGCCCGTCAACAGCGGGTTGTACCAGGACTTCGTCACGCCCCAGCGCGGATGGCTTTCGATGAACTGCCCCGCGATGCCGACATAGCGCTCGTACGGGCTCGCCTGACCGATCGGCACGATCGCGCCGTTGGCGTCGACGAGCCGTGTCGTGTTGACCATTCCGCCGTTGTAATGCACATAACCGCCGTTCAGGTTCATCGACGAACCGGCCGCGGTCATCACCTCGTTGCCGGACAGCGTGATCGTGCCACCGTTGGTCAGCAGTTGATCGACCGTGCGCGGAATCAGGTTCACGTACCCCGACAGGTTCAGGATCGGGCTGCCGACCCACTGCACGCCGTCGCTGCGCGTGCCCGCGAGCGTGCTGTCGACGACGACGCCCTTCAGCCCGAACAGGAAGCTGTTGCGCAGCAGCGGCGAATCGGCCAGTTCGTTCTGGCCGATCCGGTCGATGGTCAAGAGCGTCTGCGAGATCGGCGTCTGGACGTTCGCGAGCCCCGACACGTCGATCGTCGCGCCGTCATCCACGTAGATCCGGCCCGGCACCGCGGTCTGTCCGGCCACCTTGTTCGTCACCACCGACGGCGCATAGGCCGTCACCGACACGTTCGAGCCCGGCGCCTCGATCAGCGAGCCGCCCTGGAACCACACGGAGCCGGCCGTCATCGCGATGCCGCCGGGCGTGAAGGTCGTGCCCGGCGTCGATGTCGCCGTCTGGCCGTTTTCGTCGGGCAGCACCGTCGTCACCGATCCCGGCCCGAAGCTCAGCAGGCCCGCGCGATTGACGTTGTCGCCACCGCCGGCGCCGCCCGTGACCGGCGTCGGGCCGGTATACGGGTTGCCGAGCGGATTGTTCGACGCGTACTCGTCCGCGGTCGAGATCGTGATCGCGCCCGGCGTGTTCACGCTCGTCGTCACGCCGACCACGCCGTTCTGCGCGACGCGGCTGCCGAGCAGGTTCACGTTGCCGCGCGCAGCCTGCACGATGCCGGTATTGGTCAAGGTGCCGGCCGGCGTGACGTCGATCGTGTAGCCGGTCTGCAGATCCGTCGTGACGATCTGCCCGCTCAGCTCCGGCAGCAGGACTTGCGGATTGCCCGTCGCCCCGGTTCCGTTGGGCCGCAGGCTCACCCCCACGCCCGCCGCGAGCACGACCTGCCCCGCCGTCGCCGAAATGCTGCCCGCGTTCGTCACGTTCGGCGCGGCGACCAGCACGAAGCCGCCATCGCTCGCCGTGCCGTTGGTATGCGTCGTGATCGAAGCGCCCTGTTCGATCGTGACGTCGCCCGGCGCCTGATACGCGCCGCTCAGCAGCACCTTGTTGCCGAGGCCCAGCACTTCGTTCGGATTGCGCGCCCCCGCCACGCCGCTCGAACTCCCCGCCTCCGGATAAGCCAGCCCGCCCGTCGTGCCGGCCGGCAGGCTCAGGAACTGCTTGTTGCTCGCGACGATGCCGTCCGCCGTCGGCGCGAGCTGGTTCTTCATGTCGAGCAGGTTCAGCGACGACGCGACGAGCGAATGCACGTTGATCTGCGACCCCGCGCCGAACAGCACGCCGTTGCGGTTGATCACGTACACCGCGCCCTGCGCGGTGAGGTTGCCGAGGATCTGGCTCGGCCGGCCGCTCGGATCGTTGATCCGGTTCAGCACCGCCCAGTTGTTCGCGCCGTTCGTCTGCGTGCCGGCCGATTGATCGAAGTTCAGCGTCGTCTGCCGGCCGACGTTCATCGTCTCCCATGTCAGCACCGCGTTCTGCCCCGTCTGCTTGACGTCGACGTTCACGTGCCCGTTCGCGTCGACGCTCTGCGCGGGGGCGTTCGCGTTGAACCACAGCACGGGATTGTTCGAATTCGGGTCGCTCGACGCGCCCGTGGCGACCTGCAGCCCGCCTGGCGCGAGCCCGTTCGGCACGGTCGAAGGCAGCCTGGCGGCCGCCGCGGCCGCGTTCTGCTGCGCGGCGATCTGCGCGGCGATCGCATGCGCCGCGTAACCGAGATTGCGGATCGACGGCTGGCTCGCCTGCAGCGCCTGCTGCGGCGACATGCCGAGATTCGGCACGCCCGCCGCGCCGACGCCGCCCGCGCCGCCGCCCGATGCGCGCGCGGCCCGCCGCCCCGAGGTTCATGATGCCCGCCGCGTGCGCGTGCGTCGACGCGCCCCGCCAGCAGCATCAGGGCGACGGCCCGAACCAGCGGCCGCAGTTCCGATTTGAGGGCCGACCGCGAGCCCGTCGTGTCAGGTTGTCGTGCGATACGCGCGCGTGCTGCCATTCTTCACTCCGAATCCTGGAAAATTGCGCATGGCGACGAAACGCGCCGAAAACGACGCCGAATCGAAGCCGCGCATGTCGTTGCCCTTGCGTTGCGCCCGGGTTGCGTCCGAGCTGCGCCTGAAACAGGCCGTGACAGGCCGTGGAATCGAGAGAACATACGAAGGCCCGATGGCAACGGCATGGCGGGTGTTACGGACCATTCCGGCCGCCCGCGAAAGGTCCGTAGCTTTTGTCACAGTCGGCCCGTCGCGCGGGTTCCCCGCGCGATGCGCGCGGCGAGCGCCGCCGCGACGCGCTCGACCACCGGGCGCCAGTCGCCGGGGCGCGTCTGCCTGAACAGCGTCGCGCCCGGATACCACGGGCTGTCGTCGCGATCGAGCAGCCAGCGCCAGTCGGGCACGCGCGGCAGCAGCACCCATGCGGGCCGCCCGAGCGCGCCCGCCAGATGCGCGACCGACGTGTCGACGCTCACGACGAGGTCCAGCGCGTCGACGAGCGCGGCCGTCTGCGCAAAATCCGTCAGCGCGCCGTCGAACGACAGGACGCCGCTTGCGCCGAACGCGTCGGCGTCGCGCGGGCGCATCTGCGGCTGCAGGCTCACGAACGTCGCGTCGAGCGCGACGAGCGGCGCGAGCGCGGCGAACGTCATCGAGCGGTTCTCGTCGTTCGCGTGCAGCGGATTGCCGGACCATGCGAGCCCCACCCGCAGCCGGCGCGACGGCGCGGCCGCGTCGAGCCGCTCGATCCACGCGGCGCGCCGCCGCGGATCGGCGCGCAGATACGGCACGTCCGCCGGCACCGTGTCGAGCGTCGTGCAAAACGCGTAAGGCATGCTCATCAGCGGACAGTGCAGGTCGAACGCCGGCACGGCCTGCCCTTCGGCGACGACGCCGGCGACGCCTCTCAGCGTGCCGAGCAGTTCGGCCAGCGCCTGCGGCGCTTCGACGAGCACGGTCGCGCCGCGGTCGTGAGCGAGGCTCGCGTAGCGGCAGAACTGCAGCGTGTCGCCGAAACCCTGCTCCGCGTGCAGCAGCAGCGTGCGGCCCGCGAGCGGCACGTCGCCGCGCCATTGCGGCCGGTCCGCATGACGCCGGTGCAGCGCGACGTCGGCGGCGTCCCAGCGCGCCTCGTGCTGCCGCCAGCCGGCATCGAAATCGCCCATCAGCAGGCGGCAGAACGCCTCGGATCGACGCGCGACGCCGTGCTTCGGATCGCGTGCGCAGGCGAGCGCGAAATCGGCAAGCGCGGCGGCGTGATCGCCGAGCTGCTGGCGCGCGACCGCGCGCGCATGGATCTCCTGCGCCGAATGGCCGGGCGCGGCGGCGGCGGCGGCGTAACCGGCGAGCGCTTCGTCGTGGCGGCCGAGATGCTGCAACGTGATCGCGCGGTTGCACAGCACTTCCGCATGCGGGCCGGCCGCTTCGAGCGCGCGGTCGTACAGCGCGAGCGCATCGTCGAACGCGCCGAGCGAGCGCAGCGCGCCCGCGCGATTGCGCAGCGCGTCGAAATCGGCCGGCGCGCGCGCGAGCGCCTCGCCATACGCGTGCGCGGCCTGCGCGTGGCGCCGGAGCCCGAGCAGCGCGTTGCCGCGGCCGATCCACGCGCCGACGTCGTCGCGGTTCAGCGCGAGCAGCCGGTCGCATCGCTTCAGCAATTCGTCGCGCAAGTGCAGCAGATCGAGCGCGACGCAGCTCACGAACAGCAACTGCGCGTCGTCCGGCGCGCGGGCAAGCCCTTCGTCGATGCATGCGAGCGCCTCGGCCGGCCGGCCCAGCTCGATCAGCGCGTACCCGCATGCGTAGACGAGATCGGGCGTCTTGCCGCGCACGACCATCGCGAGCTGGTAGCTGTGCAGCGCTTCGTCGCCGCGACCGAGCGCACGCAGCGCGTGGCCGCGTTCGGCGTGCGCGCGCGGGTCGTCCGGATCGACACGCAGCGCGCGCCCGACGCTGATCAGCGCGTCGGCGGGCCGGCCGAGCGCGCGCAGCGCCTCGCCGCGCCGGACCCACGTGGCGGCGCGGCC
The DNA here is from genome assembly GCF_001636105.1 of Burkholderia sp. MSMB1589WGS. Taxonomy (NCBI): domain Bacteria; kingdom Pseudomonadati; phylum Pseudomonadota; class Betaproteobacteria; order Burkholderiales; family Burkholderiaceae; genus Burkholderia; species Burkholderia sp. MSMB1589WGS. Next base: position 27,117 of record NZ_LNJT01000007.1, on the reverse strand, counting down.
CGGCTCGCGCGTGAGCGCGCGATCGTACGACGCCACCGCGTCGTCGTGCCGGCCGAGCGCGAGCAGCGCGTCGCCGCGCGCCGCATGCGACGGCGCGTGGCCGGCGTCGCCCGCGAGCGCGCGCTCGGCGGCGTCGAGCGCTTCGCGATGGCGGCCCACGCCCGTCAGCGCCGCCGCATGATTCGCGAGATTCCACGGCTGGTTCAGGCCGAACCGCATCGACCGCGCGATCAGCGGCTCCGCGCGCGCCGGATCGCCGAGCTGCAGATGGACGAGCCCGAGCAGATGGAGCGCCTCGACGTGGTCCGGCATCATCGTCAGCACGCCTTCGTAGAGCCGCCCCGCGCCCGCGAAATCGCGCTGTTCGAGCCGCTTGCGCGCGTGGCGCAGCGCGTCGTCGACGGCTGCCCGCAGCGATGCGGCATGAACGCCGGACGCCGGCCCCGCGCTCACCGCGCGCCTGCGGCCACGAGCGCCGGCAGCGCGCCGCGGACCCGCTCGACGACGCTCGCCCACTCGCCGCCCTCGGGCTGGCGGAACAGCCGCGCGCCCGGATACCACGGGCTGTCGTCGCGATCGAGCAGCCAGCGGAAGTCGGGCGTGTGCGGCAGCATCACGGCGAGCGGCCGGCCGAGCGCGCCGGCCAGGTGCGCGACCGACGTATCGACGCTGATCACCGCATCCATCGCTTCGACGAGCGCGGCCGTGTCCGCGAAATCCGCCAGCTCGTCGCCGACGAAGCGAACCGGGCTCGCGTCGAGCGCCGGACGGTCGTCATCGCGCATCACCTTCTGCAGGCTCACCCATTCGTAGCGGTCGTCGAACAGCGGCAGCAGATCGGCGAGCGTCATCGAACGGTTGCGGTCGTTCACGTGCAGCGGATTGCCCGACCACACGAGACCGACGCGCGGCCGGCCGCTCGCACCGAGACGCATCCGCCAGCGCTCGACGCGAACGGGGTCGGCCCGCAGGTACGGCACGTCCGCCGGAATCGACGACAGATCGGTGCGCAATTCGAGCGGCAGGCTGAGGAGCGGGCAATGCAGGTCGAACGGCGGCAGCGGCTCGCCGCGCGCGACGAGCGCGTCGACGCCGTCGAGCGTCGCGAACAGGGTCTTCAGCTCGACGGGCGCCTCGACCACGACGCACGCGCCGAGCGCCTTCACGCGCGGCACGTAGCGGCAGAACTGCAGCGTATCGCCGAGCCCTTGCTCGTGGTACAGCAGGATCGTGCGCCCGTCGATCGGCATGCCGCGCGTCCAGCGCGGCTGCGCGAAGTCGCGCCGGCTTCCGTCGAGCTGGCTGTCTCGCCAGCGCCATTCGTACTCGGCCCAGCCGGCTTCGAAATCGCCGATCGACAGGCACAGGAACGCGCGCATGCAGTGCGCGGGCGCGTAGTCGGGATCGATGTCGATCGCATCCGCGTAGGCCTGCCGCGCTTCCTCGTGACGCCGCAGCGCGCGCAATGCGTTGCCGCGGTGGAAATGCGCGAGCTTCTCGCGCGGCGCGACGGCGATCGCGCGCGCGAGATCGTCGAGCGCCTCGTCGTAGCGGTGCGTCTCCAGCCTCACGCGCGCGCGCGTCAACGACGCGTGCGGATCGTGCGGCGCGAGCGCGAGCGCGCGGTCGCACGCGCGATGCGCATCGCGATGGCGATCGACGCGCATCAGCGCGCTCGCGTAGTTGCACAGCACGCCGACGCTGTCCGGTTCGACGTCGAGCGCGCGGGCGTAGCTGTCGACCGCGTCGCCGTGGCGCCCCAGATGGCTCGCCGCGTTGCCGCGATTCGCGAGCGCGCGCGCGTGGCGCGGCTCGATCGCGAGCGCGCGCTCGCAGCGCGCGAGCGCGTCGTCGTGCCGGCCGAGCTGGTCGAGCGCGATCGAGCTGTTGAAGATCGCGTCGACGAACCCGGGGCTCGCCGCGATCGCCGCATTGAAATCCGCGAGCGCGCGCTCGGGCTCGTGCAGGTCCAGATACGCGACGCCGCGCAGGAACAATACATCGGCGCTGCCCGGCGTCAGCGCGAGCGCGTGGCCGTAGCTGTCCGCCGCGTCGCCGAAGCGGCCGAGCGCGCGCAGCGCGAGCCCGCGCGCGCGCATCGCGTCGAACGTGCGGCCCGCGAGCGCGACCGCGCGGTCGCAATCGGCGAGCGCGGCGTCGAAGCGGCCGAGCGCGCGCAGCGTGTCGCTGCGCTTCACGTAGCCGTCGGCGAAGCCGGGCGTGCGTTCGAGCAAACGATCGTATGCGGCGCGCGCGTCGTCGTGCCGCGCCAGTTGCGCGAGCAGGCCGGCCCGCTGGTACAACGCGCGCGGATGCGCGGGATTGATCGCGAGCGCTTCGTCGAGGCGCGCGAGCGCGTCGCACGCGCGCCCGAGCCCTGCGAGCACGGCCGAGTAGTTCGCGAGCGCGAGCGGCGCCGGCCGATGCTCGACCGAGCGCCGCATCAGCGGCTCGGCGTCGTCGAGCCGCCCTTGCTGGAAGCGCACCGCGCCGAGCAGATGCAGCGCTTCCGGGTGATCGGGATCGAGCGCGAGCAGCTCGGCGTACGCTTTCTCCGCGTGCTGCAGCGCGCCCTCGCGATGCGCGTTGCGCGCGCGGGCGAGCAGCCGTTCGAGCTGCGCGGCGTCGGGCGGGCGGCGATCCGGCGATCGCGGCTCCGCCAGCGCGCTCGCGAGTGTCGTCCCTTCCCCGTTCGATGTCATCGTGTGGCCCCGCTGATCGTTGTGCTTCGTTATCCCCAGGGTCTGCTGTTTACAGACCCTAACGTGCCATCGCCTCGATCGCGGCGAGCACCGCGTCGATCACGTCCGCCCATTTGCCGGGCGCCGGCTGGCGGAAGAGCCGCGCCGACGGATACCACGGGCTGTCGGTGCGGGCGCGCATCCAGCGCCAGTCCGGCGGATCGGGCAGCAGCAGCCAGACGGGATGCCCGAGCGCGCCCGCGAGATGCGCGACCGCCGAATCGACTGCGATCACGAGATCGAGCGCGCTGATCAGCGCGGCCGTGTCCGCGAAATCGCCGAGTTCGTCGTCGACGCGCCGCACGGGAACGGTCGCGAGCAGCGCTTCGTCATGCTCGCGCACGGGCTTCTGCAGGCTCACCCAGTCGATGTCGAGATCGAACAGCGGCGCGAGCCGCGCGAGGTCGATCGACCGGTTGTGATCGTTCCGGTGCGCCGGATCGCCGGCCCATGCGAGCCCGATCCGCGGCCGGCGCCGCGCGCCGAGCGACGCGTCCCACTCGCGCGTGCGTTGCGGGTCCGCATGCAGGTAGGCGGCCGCGCGCGGAATGCTCGCTTCGTCGGTGCGAAACGCAAGCGGCAGGCTCAGCAGCGGCGCGCGACAGTCGAACGGCGGCAGCGGCGCGCCGCGCGCGATTACGTCGGCCGCGCCGTGCAGCGACGCCATCAGCGTGCGCAGCGGCGGCGCGACTTCGAACACGACGCGCGCGCCGCGCGCGGCCGCGAGCGGCACGTAGCGGCAGAACTGGAGCGTGTCGCCGACACCCTGCTCCGCGTGGATCAGGAGGGTCTTGCCGTCGAGCGGCGCATCGCCGCGCCACGACGGCTGCGTGAACGGGCGATCGTGACGCGCGAGCCGCGCATCGCGCAGCCGCCATTCGTATTCGGGCCAGCCGCGCGCGAACTCGCCCGCCATCAGATGAAGCGACGCGCGCGCGACATGCGCGTCGACGTAGCCGGGATGCAGGGCGATCGCGCGGTCGTATGCGGCGCGCGCGTCGTCCATCTGCGCCATGTCCGCATGGAGGTTGCCGCGATCGAGCCAGTTCGCCGCATGATCCGGGCGCAGCGCGAGCGCACGGTCGAGCGACGCCGCCGCTTCGTCGTGGCGGTGCAGATCCCGCAGCACGCCGCCGCGAGCCATCCATGCGTGCGCGAAGCGGCCGTCGCACGCGAGCGCGGCGTTGCAACTGGCCAGGGCTTCGTCGAAGCGCTTCAGGAATCGCAGCGCGGTGCCGCGCTTGCACAGCGTCTCGGCCGAATGCGGCTCGATCGCAAGCGCGCGCGCATAGCTGTCGAGCGCGTCGCCGTAACGCTCGAGTTGCAACAGCGCGTCGCCGCGGCTCGCGAGCGCGCGGGCGTGGAGCGGATCGAGCGCGAGCACGCGCTCGCAGCGCATCAGCGCCTCGTCTGCGCGGCCGAGCCGCGCGAGCGCGACCGCGCTGTCATGGAGCGCGTCGACGCACGCGGGATCGGCCGCGATCACCTCGTCGTATGCGGCGAGCGCTTCGCCGTAGCGGCCGAGAGCGACGAGCGCCCGGCCGCGCTCCGCCGCGATCGCGGCCATGCCGGGCCGGATCGCGAGCGCGCGGTCGAAGCATGGCAGCGCGTCGGCCGGCCGCCCCAGTTCGCGAAGCACGAGCCCGCGGTTGAACCACGATTCGAACGAACGCGGCTCGACCATCAGCGCGCGATCGTACGTGTCGAGCGCCTCGTCGAAGCGGCCGAGCGCGCGCAGCGCGCTGCCGCGATTGCACAGCGCATCGAGCACGAGCGGCGACACGGCGAGCGCGCGGTCGAACGACGCCAGCGCATCGTCATGGCGGCGCAGCGCGAGCAACGTGTTGCCGCGGCGCACGAGCGTCTGCACGTCGCCCGGCTCCGCGCGCAACGCGGCGGCAAAATGCTCGAGCGCCTCGTCGAGGCGGCCGCGCTCGCCGGCGATCGCGCCGAGATCCGACAGCGCGCGCACGCCCGACTCGATGGCGATCGAGCGGCGCAGCAGCGATTCGGCGTCGTCGGCCGCGCCGCGCTGGAACTGCAGCACGCCGTACAGATGCAGCGCCCGCGGATCGTCGGGCGCCTTCGCGAGCACGCCGAGATACTCGCGCGCCGCGTCGTCGAGCCTTCCGGCGCTGTGCCAGTTCCTCGCGCGCGCCAGAACGGCTGCCGATTGCCATAGTCCGGACGCGTCGTTCCCCGACGCGCCCGCGTGTGCCTCATGCCGGTGCTCGACCGTCACGTTCGCCCCCTTCCCGATTGCCGGCGCCGCTGCTCGACCGTCCGAAGCGGCGGTCGCGGCGATCATGCCCACGGCGAGACTAACGGACGGCCGATAACAGACGTATGACGAAAGTTACGGACCATTTCGCCCTGGGGGACGGCGCGCTTTTCGCGCCGGGGCGGTCGCGCTCGCGCTCGGGCGGCCCGGTCGCGCAGACGATGTGCCGATGCGCCGCAAGCGCATGCCCGCGCTCGATCCGATCCGCGCCCGGGCGCCCGCCGGGGCGCATGGGCGGCGTCGCGCGGCGCCGTCACTGCCCGATCGGAATCGTCCGCACGTATTCGACCGCGGGCGAGCCCATCGTGACCGCGAAGCGAACCCCGCGCGGCAGCGGCATCCCGAGCGACGTCGAATTGCTCACGCCGTGCTGCGCGAGGAATTGCGCGTAGGCCTGCTCGACGACGGCCTGGCTCGTGGTCCATCCGCCGGGCGGAATCCATACGGAAAGCTGCATCGACCGCGCATCGCGGCCGACGACGACGCGCGCGAACGCATCCATGTGATGCAGCGCGTCCTCGACCTCGGCGAGCGACGCGAGCGGCCGGGACGCGCTGCGCACGAGCTCGCGCCCGCGCAACTGGTAGCGCACGACCTGCACCTGCGTCGGCCCGCCGCCTACGCCGAGGTGACGCACCATCACGAGCTCGTTCGGCAGGATGCGCAGCGGCGGCCCGAACACCTCGTCGGCCGTCACGAGGTTCAGCAAGTCGAACTGCAACTGCGAGAAATAGCGGCCGAGCAGGCGCGTTTGCGCGAGATTCGACGCGATGCCGTCGCGGCCGCGGATCGTCGCGTCGAGCCCGCGCCACGACAGCAACGCGATCACGGCCAGCAGCGCGATCGCGACCAGCATCTCGATCAGCGTGAAGCCCCGTGCGCGCGCTAGCGCGCGCGGTTCAGCGCCGCGCCTCATTCTGGATCACCGTCGCGACTTCGGCGAGCACGTTACGGCTCGACGCCGACGGATAGACGCTCACCGTCACCCGGCGCACGAGCGGGCTCGGCAGCGCCGCGACGGATTGGCGGCACACGAACGGATAACGCCCCTGCGGGCACGCGAACGTGCGCGCGCCGACCGGCGGCCAGCTCGACGCGATGCGAATCTCGCCGAGCGCGTTGTCGGCGCTCCACAACGCGAGCAGGCGCATGCGGGCCGTATCGGTGTCCGACGCGAGCGCACCGATCGCGCGCATCACGGCGCCCAATGCGATCGCGACGATCGCGAGCGCGACCAGCACCTCGATCAGCGTGAATCCCTGTTCCTGTTCCCGTTCCCGTGCCGCGCGCGAACCGCCGCGTGCCGGACGATCGTGATGGTCGGTTTTGTCGTCGCACATGGCCTGCGTCTGTCGATGAGTCGCCCGGTGCCGTACTGGATGCGAAGCCGGCTCACGCGAGGCATCCCGCGCCGGCGCGGCCGGCGCCGCGTACGCACATTAAGCGACGCGTATGGCAGACACGTGTCGAATGGTACGGACCATTCCAGTCGGGACGAGACAGCCAGGCGGCGGACGTGGCGCGAATCGCGGAACGCATCGAACGCGCCGCCGTCGCGAAGCGCGCGTGCGTGCTCGGGCATGCCGCGCCAGGGCAACGCGTTCGAGCGTCCGTCGCTCGCGTCACGACGGGTCGTCCCTCGTCGCGACAAGGGCCGCGTGACATCGCGGTCATGGCGCTCACATCGCCGCCTCGAAGATCGCGATGACCTGGGCGAGCGTCGCCTTGCGCGGATTGGTCAGCATGCATGCGTCTTTCTGCGCATTGCTCGCCATCACCTCGTGGTCTTCGGCCTTGACGCCCAACGCGACCAGGCCGGCCGGGATGCCGATCGATGCCGAGAGCCCGCGGATCGCCGCAATGGCGGCCCGAGCGGCGTCGACGGTGCTCAAGCCTGCCGTATTGACGCCGAGGAGCGACGCGACGGTGGCGAAGCGTTCAGGCGCGGCAATCAGGTTGAACTCGGACACGTGCGGCAGCAGGATCGCATTGCAGACCCCGTGCGGGAGGTTGTAGAAACCGCCGAGCTGGTGCGCCATCGCGTGCACATAGCCGAGCGACGCGTTGTTGAACGCCATCCCGGCGAGATACTGCGCATAGCACATCGCCGCGCGCGCCTCCATCGATTCGCCGTTCGCGACAGCCTTCGGCAGCCATTCGCCGATCAGCGCGATGGCCTTCTTCGGCGCAGGCGTCGGTGATCGGCGTCGCGGCCGTGGAAACGTAGACCTCCACCGCGTGCGTGAGCGCGTCCATGCCGGTTGCGGCGGTCAGCGCGGGCGGCATCGCCACCATCAGGCGCGGATCGTCGATGGCGATGAGCGGCGTGCAGCGCCAATCGACGATCGCCATTTTCACGTGATTGCTGGAGTTGGTGATGATGCAGAATCGTGTCATCTCTGCTGCCGTGCCCGCCGTCGTGTTGATCGAAATCAACGGCGTCATCGGCACCGTCGATTTGTCGATCCCTTCATAGTCGCGGATATGTCCGCCTCCGGCGGTGACGAGCCCGATGCCTTTCGCGCAGTCGTGCGACGACCCGCCGCCGAGCGAAACGATGAAGTCGCACCCCTCGCGCTGATAGAGCTCGATGCCGTCGTGGACGTTGATGTCGGTCGGATTGGGCTCCGCGCCCGGGAAGATGACGGCCTGCAGGCCGACGAGCCACGACAGATCCGCGCCGTCGAGGTAGCGCGGAATCGGGCCCGCGTACATCGGCGTGTTCATGAACGGAATCTGCACGGCGACGCCGATCGCGCAGGCCGCGAGCGCCTGCGGATTGAAGCGGCCGGAGATGCCGCCGTCCGCGACGAAGATCGACTCGATGTCGTACCTCCCCTTGTGGATCACGTGGATCAGGGGATGGAATGAGAGGCAAAAGTCTTGTTCCACAAGCCTCTCGCCTCGTGCTGTAGCAAATCTGTCGCACTGGAAAAGTGCCCGTGATCAGCGGGCTTTAGCGTATCCGGCCCTAACCGGATCGCAGATCAATTGCAACGCGGCTCTGGTTGCTCTCCACTCGCCCTCAGACATCGACGCACAAACCACGCTGAAGTCCCCGCGTTCTTTTCGGGAAGACCGCTCGAGCCACCGTAATGGCTCTGACATCGGCAAAAGCCTACGCCACTGCTAAATCCCCCGCATTCATCGGGTCATTCTCCGCGAGATAGCGCCGCTGGTCACACCAGATCCCCCGCTGATCCCATAGCGCACAGGGCCACGACGTGAATGCAGCAACCGAATCGTGAACGTATTCGGCCAGCAGTTGATCGACGGCCAGCAAAGGCGGCTCCTGCTCGTCCCACGCCGACAGGATCATTTTTTCGTATGGAGTCAGTTCGCGCGGGGTCGGCGGGTAGCTATGCGGGCCGGGGCGGCGTTCGATCGGGTTGCGCAGGAACTCGATATGCCGCTCCAGCCGCCGTTGCTCGCCCAATAGTTGTCTGGCTTGCTCTTCGGGATCCTTCGGGACGTCATAGACCCATTCGTTCGGCTGGCATGGCGGGTGGTCAGCGTCGGTTCCGGCCGACACGGCCGCGCAAAACGATGCGCCGACTTTTTGATAGAGCCGCCCCAATACGCGATCGTCCGCACGGTTGCGAGCAAGAACGCTGCGCCACCGGAAGTTCAGGTAACGGTGTGGTTGGATCAGCGCTTCGAGGCCATCGCCGAACGCGGCCGGAAGCGCAGCCATATACTCGTTGTACAACTTCACGATCCGAGCGTCGTCGGCCAGCTTGAAATCGTCCCGAAATCTCGGCTCCATCTGATCCAGCGGTTGCAATGGCACGCCCGCCCGCAAAGCTTCGGCATACATGTGTCGTAGCGGGATCAACGACAAGTCCTGCTCGCGCCCCTGCTCTTCCGGCCCGTAACCGCCGCCGACATCGGAATGCACGCCCGGATATACGACTTCCTCGCAGTTGCCCGGATAGGTCTTGTCGACGCGCACCGAATCGAGCGGAAATGCTCGTCGCACCTCATGCGCCGAGACATAGTGCACGCAGCGCTCCACTTCAGCCGGGATCGCCAGTTCCGACGCCCAGTCAAGATGTAAAGCGGGACCGCCCACTGAAGCGACGGTATCGAACAGTCCCATAAAGTTGATACGCAACGGCACGCGCACGCCATTCGGAGCGGCCCAGTACAGCTTGCCGCCGTCTTTACTGCATTTCTGCTCCACGAATCGACGAACAAACGCTCGTGCCTCCGTTGCGCCCCGCGAAAACCCGAAAATCGCCACGGTGATTTCGCGCATGTGCTTCCATGAGCCCGGTCCCCATTCAATCTCGAGTCGGCGAGAAAACTCGGCCAATGCATATTTGATACGCAGATCGCCCCCCGCGCCTAGCCCCAGTCCGGCAATCCCACCGTCATCGTCTTTCAATTGATCGGTATAACCCGCCACCTTCATAAACTTAAAAGGCGTTCCAACGCCAGGAAGATAAAGAGCCCTAGCTTCATCGCCCACGGAGTCCTTCGCAGAACGAAACAGCTTGACAACGTTCGAATGCTTTTTGAGTGGCAGGTCTCGATCCATATTATTATTCGTACCATCGAAGAAGAACGACAGTGCCGGATAGAGTCGACATGCAATCGCATCTGCCTGATTGGCTGGACACTGTCGAAGGATACGCTTCGTCGCTCCGTCAACCGCTGCACGCGCGATCTCTTCATAAGTAATCGGCTTGCCAGCTTGTCGAACTGTCATAATCGTCCCTGTTTGATAGTTTTACTTGGCCGCACACCCAGTTCCGCTAGGCGAAAAAGCCAACTCGGCAGTATTACGATCACGCAAAATAACGCAGAGGTACGCGTCCGTCTTGTATGGATCGGAACCTTGATTTGGGCCACCCGGCGGAAAATGAACTTGCACGGTATGTTTTTCGTCTGGCCGTGTTACCGCCTTTGTCTTCGGATCCTCCTCGTACCCCCATTCCCACGTCACTGTCACGGGCTTATTCCAGTCCTTCACACCGGGAAAACAGCAAGCCGTTTTCCCTCCTGCGTTATGTGCTACTGCGTCGCCAGCCCAATACTTTTCGACGAAGATGTTCACCGCATACCGATCCGTATGATTAATCGGCACCATTCCAAGTGCAGGCCCGGCTCCCTTAAGAGGATCGTCGGGCAAGAAACTAGAGCCCGCGCAAGCGGTCAGCGTGACGACAGCAAAGCCCGCCGCGAAAGCCATGCGCTGGAATGTAGCAAAGGTCATCTTGTGCGTCCTTCTTGGCAAATAGCCTGATTATGCTTGGGGTCGATCGATCGCTACCGGTAGTAGCGGTTTCAATAATGCAGCGCCTTCGGGCGATGCCTCGAACGCCTCCCCATACCGGGTGGCAAGCGAGCAGTATTCCATGAGCACGCCGACTCCCTCGATACCGCGCTGCCGAGCACGTTCAATCTGCCGGCATACGAATCCGTAGCGCTCGTCTTCCGGGATTTCAGCTAACGTCGACGGATCGCGTTCATTGAGATGCAATAGCAACCCGTCCGGCACACTCGCATCGATCAATGCATCCACCTGCCCCTGATCGAGCTTGAGCGGCGGCTTGAGCGTCGCGGCGGAGGCCGGCATCCGAGCCTGACGCCAGTCGATCTGACGCAGCGCGCCTTCGCGATCCCAATACGTCCACCTCAGGATCGGCGCGAGCCATGCCTGACGCTGCGCGTCGGACAGCACCGGCCCTTTCACGAACAGCGTCTCGTCGTCTTGCGAACCGACCAGCGTCGCGAGAATCGCCGGATCCCAATACGCGAGCACGATCGGTTCGCCATCCGGCAAGCGCACGCGCAGAAACAACTTCAGATGCTCCGCGAGCACTGCAAGCGGCAATGGCGATGCGAGCAGCGTCGCGCACGGCGATGACGGTCCATGTCGTTCCAGCCATGCGCGCGCCGATTCAAAGTGACTTGGAGGGATATAGACGAGGTGCGGCGAAACGGCCCGCACGTCCGCTCCGCCGTCCATCAGGCACGCGACATGATCCGACCGGACCGACAATGCACCGGGCAAACTGCCGTTCTGCAACGGGTCGACGAGCACATATAGGTGCGCCCCTAACGAATCGGCCTCGCCGAACACGGTTTGCGTATCCATCAGCCCCCCGTCGACACGAACGCCGATCGCCCCGCCGCGCGTTTCATCATGCACGGCACGCACACCGCATCCGGCTGCGTCGGCATCGGATACGGCATGCCGGCCGGGCCCGAGAAGCTGTGCATGCTGCCCTTGATGTCTATCTTGCCCGGCGCATGGATCTGGATGTCCCCGTCCTTCAGGCGGATGTACGCCTGCCCCGACGTGATCAGTATCTCCTTGTCCGCCGCGATCTCGATGCGCTCCGTCGCCGACACGATCCGCACCGTCTTCTGGCCGATCAGATCGATCGTCTCGCGATGCGACTCGATTTGAACCGCGTCCTTCGCGAACAGCTTGATCCCGTCCTGCGCGAACACGCTCACCTTCTCGCCCGCGCTTGCCACGAACGACTTCCCCGTCGCGACGAACGCGTTTTGACCCGCGACGACGTTCACGTGCCGATCCGCCGACGTGTGCAGCGACTGAAACGTCGTCAGGCCCATGCCGCCCGCGCTGCCGAGCAGCATCGCCGGCACCTTGAAGCCGTTCGCGCTGCCCGTGCCGCCGCCCGACGTGCGCCCGCCGCTCAAGCCCGGCTCGACTGGCTGCCGCGTCGCGTCGGTCAGTTCCGTGAGCGCGTCGTGACCCGCTTTCAGACTCTCCGCGCGATGCTGCTCGCTCAGCGACGACTGCTGCGCGAGCACCTCGGCCGCGTCCTTCAGTTGATCGCGCGCCGCGTCCACCTCCAGTTGCTCGGCGTCATGGCGGGTCGAGTGCGTGCCGATGTACAGGCCGCGATTCGCGCGGACCGCGCCGTATTGGTCGGCATGCAGCGTGAAGCCCGAGCCGAGATAGCGGCCGCGCGTATTGCCCCGCTGAACGATCCCGTAGCCGAGCGTCAGATGGCTGTAGTCACCCCGCGTCTTGCTCAGCAGACGCGCACGCACCTGTCCGGTCGCATCGTCGAGCTGCATCTCGCTGTAACCGCCGCCGCCTCCGTATTCGCGCGACTGGAAGCCCGACAGCAGCCCGTCCGAATGCCACATCGGCGGCGTCGCCCCGCCCGGCGCGCGCGATACGATATACGGGCGGTCGCAGTCGCCGCCGACGAAATCGACATAGACGGTCTCGCCGCGACGCGGCACGTGTACGCCGCCGTACTGCTGCCCGGTATCCGACTGCGCGACCAGCAACGGCGGCGACGTCTCGAACGCGTCGGGCGGACTCTGCCTGTCCCAATGGAATCGCGCGCGCACGCGGTTCAGCGGATCGGTCCAGACCTCCTCGCCGTTCGGCGTGACCACCGTCGCCATCTCGACCGACATGGCCGGCTTGCGATGCTCGAACGGGCTGCGGTATTCGATGTCGGTGCGCTGCGCGTCCACTTCGATGACGTAGAGGCCCGTCGCGCCGTCCTGCGGATGCGGCGCAACCGCGAACGCCGGGCCCTCACCCGAGCGCGCCCGCTCGATGTCCGATTGCAGGCTGTACGGGAAATGCAGGCCCGAGCGGGCGATCGGCACGTTGTTCTCGATCGTCCAGCGGGCCGCGACGGCGACGAATTCCCGCTCCTTCGGATCGGCTTCGGCGTGCGCCGGATGATCGTTCAGCACGAACCGGCCGCCGACATCGACCCAGCGCGAGCCGCCGACGCCGGCGTACCGCCTCGAGCGCGACTCGTATTCCTCCGCTCGAATGCGCGCCCACGCAACGCCTCGATCCGAGTCCGGATACCGGTACGCACCCGCGCTATAGTCTTCGAGCGGCGGATACGGAATCGCCTTCTGCTCCTGCGTGCGCCAGTTCGTCTGCTCGACATAGCGGGTCGTTTGCACCGACTGCCGGACCTCGAAGGGCGTCGCCGGGCGCTGGTAGTCGCCGGAACGCGAGGCGACGTGCACGCTGTTCAACTGGCGCAGCGTTGCCCATTGCGTCAAGCCGTCGAACTCGTCGCCGGCATGGCCTCGATAGAAGTCGAGCGGCTTGGCGTCCGGCAGCGCCTCGACGCGATCGACGATCCTGAGCATCGTCTTCTGCTCGCGACCGTCGTGGGTCCAGTAGCCATAGAGCCCTTCGTCTTCCATGATCCGGTTGACGAAGTGCCAGTCGGTTTCGCTCTGCCGGCAATACGAACGCTTCGCGAGCGCCCCGCTCAGCGCGAACCGGAATGCGCCCTGAAGCTGCGGATAGCGATTGAATACGTCGGACAGGATGTCCTGCGCATCGCGGTCGAGCCAGAAATGCTCGTCGCGGCGATGCCGGAGAAAGTGCAGCGCCGACGAAAAGCCGATTTGCCACGACGTCAGGCCGCCGTCGGCCCCGAGCCGGCGCACGGTATGCACATAGCCGTGGATCGGCCGGTAGTCGGCATTCAGGTCGAGCACGCCGCGCGGCTGCTGGAGCCACAGCGTCACGGGCTGCGCGATCAGCGCGTCGGGATTCAGGTCGTCGCGCGTGGTCGCGGCGTCGATTGTCCACGTGTAATCGCGGCCGAGCCTGGCGTCGCCGATCGCGCGCAACGGAATCAGCGTGTTCGCGCCGAGCGGCGTGTCGAGCTTCAGCAGCCGCTCGCGCTGCAACAGCCCACGATGAATCGCCTCGAAGATCGGCGCAAACGCCGCCTCCTGCGGCCCGCGTGGCCCCAATGTCATGGTTCAAATCCTTTTTTTCTCAGGTTCGCCGGAATGGGGCGCGTCGCGCCCCTTGTTGTCAGGCGATCGAGCGCGGTATCGGTACCGGCGAACCGCCATCTTTGGCGAATAAGGATACCAAATCTGCTGGGGAAAACTTGAAAGCAGCCAGCCTCCGGCGCGCCGGCCAAGTCTGGCTAACCAAAATGGACAGATATTTTTGCGAATATTCCTCTACTTTTCACGCTGGAAAGGCTGATATGAACCGACTCGCCGAGCACGCCGAGCCACCAGCAAAAGGCGCGATTGCGATAGCAGCGCGGCGGACGATCGTGCGGCCCGATCGACAGATAGACGCGCCGGCCCGCGCGCCGCAACTCGTCGGCGATCTGCACGCCCGACGATCCCCCGACCACCAGCACGCCGCCGTCCGGCAACTGGCCCGGATTGCGATAGCCGGCGGAATGGATCTGCTCGATGCGCGCATCCGGCGGCGCGATGGGCGGGATGACGGGCCGCTGGAACGGCCTCGTCGCGACGACCACGCGGCGCGCGTCGATCACGCCGTCTGACGTGTCGACGACGAAGCCGGGCCGGCCGCTCGCGCGACGCGCGTCACGTCGACGCCCGTGCGGATCGGCGCGTCGATCCTTCTCGCATACGCTTCGAAGTAGTCGGCCACCTGATCCTTCGATGCGAACGCATCCGGATCGAGACCCTCGAACCCGAGGCCCGGGAACCGGTCGTGCCGTGCCGGCCCGTTCGCGACGAGCGTATCGATTGACGTTGTTTCAGCGGCCACGGCTGTCTCCTTCAGAAAGGCGGCTCGATCGAAGCCAGCCGCCGCTTCGATGCCGCTGTCGGGCGCGGCCTGTGTCGGCCGCCGCGGCGACGCGCGGCGCAACGCGCGAGTGGGAATGCAGACATTCTTCGCAGACGCCGCCGTGCGCGAAACGATGATTTTTGTCGTCGCTGGCGAGCAAAAAGCCGCTCATGCGACAGCGGGGCGCGGCGAAAGCGCCCGGTCGCGCCGAAGCGGCCCTTCATTTTGGCAATCGGCCCCGAGCCGCCGAACGCATTTGCGCGCCGGCGAGCCGATTCGCCGCCCGTATTTCGTTTTTCGCGAGAAATGCGTCAATCAAAATTCTCGATTCCACCGTTTACCGCAAGCGCATTGGCGCCCTTTCTTTTTGTAAAAAACAATCCATCAAATCATCGAACACCATTCATTCAATGAAATAACCAATCGGTCTCTCTTTATTTTTAAAATCACGATCGAGAACGATTCATTCTCTTTAAAAAAATTCCACCCTCCGTTTTATTGACATATCCGCATATGCACCTAGACTCCGTCCTGAGGCAAGACAATCCGCTCGAAATTTTCGGCCTCGATCCCCCCACAACAATGCGACTCGTTCACCACAGGAGTTTGCGTCATGAGGGAAATTCTCGAAACAATTCATAGAAAAAAGGCCGCGCTTCTCGACCACCCGGTCTTCCCGCAGCTCGAAGCAGTCACCCTTCCCCAAATCAAGGAAATGATGCGCGTCTGGTCGCCGCTGTTGATTCACCTGGCCATGACCTTTCGCGACATCAATCGCATGTATTACCACTACGAAAAGCCGGAAGACGAATTGCAGAACGCGATCAACGATCACGTCGACGTCGACAGCGAGCATTGGCACATGATGGTGTCGGACATCAAGACGCTCGGCGTGAACAATCGCGCGTTCGATTGCGAAAGCGCGATCAATGTGATCTGGGCCGATCTCGGCAGCCCCGTGCGCCAGTACATGTATTCGCTCGTGTCGCGCGCGCGCCGGTGCGGAAACTGTCCGCTGCTGAAGATGGCGTCGATGGAGGCCGGCGAGGCGACGTCGAAAGTCTTCTTCACGACGTCGCGCAAGCTCGCGGCGGCCTACGAAGCGGATACGGGCAATACGCTGCGCTATCTGGGCGCCGAGCACATCGACAGCGAACTCGATCATTCGATCAACGAATCGGTCTTCTTCGACGAGCCGCTGTCGGCCGACAAGCGCGCGGACGCGCAGTCGATCGTCGACGATCATTTCCGCAGCTTCATCGCGTTCCTCGATTACAAGTACGAGGTCAACAAACTGGCGCTCGCCAACTGACGAGCCCCCGGGCAGCGCCCGGGCATGATTCGCGAAGCCGGAGTCCGGCTGAATCGTCAAGCGCTCCGAATCGAATCGCCGATCCGGGGAGCGCACGCGCTCGCGGTCATGACGTCCCCCATACAAGGAGAAACAAGCATGCGTCTTCCGAATCGCACACAAGTCCTCGTCATCGGCGGCGGGCCGGCCGGCGCGACCGGCGCGGCATTCCTCGCCCGCGAGGGCGTCGAGGTCACGCTCGTCGACAAGGAGGTGTTCCCCCGCTATCACATCGGCGAATCGCTGCTGCCGTCGTGTCTCGAAATCCTCACGCTGATGGGCGCGCGCGACACGTTCGACCGCCACGGCTTCCAGCGCAAGCCCGGCGCGTACTTCAACTGGAAAGGCGAGACCTGGAAACTCGATTTCGGCGAGCTGGGCGGCACCTATCACTACAGCTACCAGGTGCGCCGCGAGGAATTCGACCACTTGCTGCTGCAGCATGCGCGCACGGTCGGCGCGCAGGTGCACGAAGGCGTCAGCGTGCGCGAGATCCTGTTCGACGACGGCCGCCCGTGCGCCGCGCTGTGCGTCGCGCAGGATTCCGGCGAGACAGCGACCGTCGAGTTCGACTATCTCGTCGACGCGTCCGGACGCAACGGGCTGATGTCGACCCGCTACCTGAACAACCGCAAATTTCACGAGATCTTCCGCAACGTCGCGGCGTGGGGCTACTGGGAAGGCTTGAGCTGGCCCGACGATTGCGCGCCGGGCTCGATTCTCGTCAGCTCGATTCCGGACGGCTGGTGGTGGGCGATCCCGCTCGCCGACCGCCCGACGAGCGTCGGCGTCGTCATGCATCGCGACGCGTTCCTCGCGGCGAAGCGCGCCGGCTCGCTCGAGCAGGTCTACGAGCAGGCGCTCGCGCTGAGCCCGGTAATGACGAAGCTCACGCAACACGCGCGCCTCGTCACGCCGCTCAGGACCGAGCAGGATTATTCGTACACCTGCGATTCGTTCGCGGCGGACGGCTACTTCCTGTCCGGCGACGCCGCGTGCTTTCTCGATCCGCTGCTGTCCACGGGCGTGCACCTCGCGATGTACAGCGGCATGCTCGCCGCCGCGTCGCTCGCCAGCATCCTGCGCGGCGAGGTGGCCGAGCGGGAAGCCGCCGCGTACTATCGCGACAGCTACCGGCAGGCCTATCTGCGCTTCCTCGTGTTCGTGCAGACGTTCTACGAGGCGCACGGCAAGCTCGGCTACTTCAGCAAGGCCGACGAGCTGAGCCACTACATGATCGAGGCGGGCGACATCCGGCGCGCGTTCCTGAATCTCGTCTCCGGCCTCGAGGACATCGCCGACGTCGAGCAGGCCACGTCGCACCTGATGGGCGAAATGTCCCGCCGCATCGATCAGAACCTCGCGCTTCGCAAGAACAAGGAGGCGCTCGCATCGGCGATCGGCAGCCCGGAAGCCGAGGACAACGCGCGCTTCTTCGATGCGATCGAGGGTCTGCCCTGCCTGTCGGCGAACATGGCGCTCGACGGGCTTTACGTGTCGACCCGGCCCCGGCTCGGCCTGCAGCGCGTCGCCGCGATGTAGCCCGCGCGCTTGGCGGCAATCCGCGCGCATGCGTCGAACGGCCGCCGCCGCGGCGGCCCCGACCCTGCGCGCGGCGCACCGGGCCGATGCGCCGGCGCACGGCGCGCTCATCGGCATGCACCAAACGCGAGGAGCCGGGACAAGATGGCGGACTGGATACTGCAACTGTGCGTCGTGATCGTCGTCGCATTCGTGCTGGGCGCGCTCGCGCAGCGGCTCGGCCAAGGGCGCGTCGTGGGCGAACTGCTCGCCGGGCTGCTGCTCGGCCCATCGGCGTTCGGCGCGCTCGCCGCCGCGGGGCACGGCGTGCTGCCCGGCGAGGAGTCGGCCGCGATCCTCTCCCGGCTCGGCGAGCTCGGGCTCGTTTTCCTGATGTTCCAGACGGGCACGCACATCGCATGGACGATTCCGCAAAGACGCTCCGCCGCGCTCGTCGCGACAGTCGTCGCGGCGTGCGGGATGGCGTTGCCGTTCGCAACCGGCAGCGTGATCGCGATCGCGTCGTCGCACGCGTTCCAGCCGCAGGCGTCGCCGCTCGCCTACGTGCTGTTCTGCGGCATCGCGCTGTCCGTTTCGGCGCTGCCCGTCATGATGCGCATCGTCGCCGACGCGCGCATCGCGCATCGCCCGGCGGCGACGCTGTCGATACTCGCGGCCACGCTGACCGACGCGCTCGGCTGGCTGATTCTCGCCGCCGTCGGCGCGATCGCGACATCCGGCCTGTCGCCTGCGTCGACGCTGCATGCGCTAGGCGTGCTCGTCGCGTTCTTCGTCGCGTCGATCACGCTCGTGCGCAAGATCGTCCTGTGGCTGCTCGATCGCGCGCGCCGGGACCGCAGCGGATCGGCGACATTGATTTGCGCGCTCGGCTATCTGCTGCTGTCGTCGTGGGCCGCCTCCCGGCTCGGCTTTCACAGCGCGTTCGGCGCCCTGGTCGCAGCCGTCGCCCTGTCGGGCCGCGACGATCTGCGGCAGTGGTGGGATGCGCGCTTCGCGGGGCTGGCCGACCTCGTCCTGATCCCGCTGTTCTTCGTCAGCATGGGCTTTCGCGCGTCGTTTTCCGCGCTCGACGGCGGCGCGGCGTGGGGGTGGCTCGTCGCGTTCCTGATCGGCGGCGTGGCGGCGAAATTCGGCGGCTGCTACGCCGGCGCGCGGCTATGCGGGATCGATCGCACCGAGGCGACGCTGATCGGCGTGCTGATGAACTGCCGCGGCACCGTCGAGCTGATGGTGCTCGCGATCGGCCTGCAACTGAGGATCATTCCTGTCTCGCTGTACACGGTCCTGCTGATCGCGACGCTGACGATGACCTGGCTGAGCGCCATGTCGACCCACCGGCTCGCGAAGCGGCAGCCGCCTCGCGCGCGACGCATGCCCGCCGCCGATGCGCGTTTGCCAAACTTGCCCGACTTGCCGGAGGCATCGCGGCCATCGCGATGAACGCCCATGATGGAGACCGTCGCAACGCTTCGTTCCGATTCCGCCGCGCGCTGGCTGCCGCTCGCGCTGTCCGAGCAGGTGAGCGCCCGGGCGCCGCTCGGCGTCGTCTGCATGGGACAGCCGCTCGTGCTGTATCGGGATGCATCGGGCGCCGCCCGCGCGATGGAGGATCGCTGCGCGCATCGCCGCGCGCCATTGTCGCTCGGCCGCGTGACGCCCGACGGCCGACTGCAGTGCGGCTATCACGGCTGGATCTACGACGGCGCGTCGGGCGCATGCGTCGCGATCCCGAATCTGTCGCAAGGCGAGCCGGTGCCGCCGCACTATGCGGTGCGCGCCTACGAAACGTTCGAGCACGACGGCTACGTGTGGGGCCGCGCGGCCCACGGCGCCGACACGCGAAAGCCGGCCGCGCCCCCTGCGCCCGCGTCGCGTTGCGCGCAGCGGTTCGCGGGTTGCGCGACGGTCGCCGTCGGATGCGACGAGTATGTCGCCGCGCTGGCCGACGGCCCGCATCTGCTGATGCGCATCGCCGGCCTGCGCATCACGGATTACGTGATCGCGGACCCCGAGCCGCGCGGCGGCCGCATCGAGATGGAGCGCGGCGTCACGTGGGCGGCGCGCGCGCACAATCACCGGTTCGGCGCGCATTATCCGTGGACGCTGCGGCTCGCGCCGCCGCGCGACGATGCGCTCGCGTCGGTCGAGCTCGACACGCGCGACGGCGAGACGGCGCTGTGGGCGTCGATCGCCGTCGTTCCCGCGGCGCGCGGCGCGACGAACGTCATGTGGCGCGGCGGCATCGCGGCTGACGCGAGCGGCGCCGACGCCACGCTGCTGCGCCTGTGGGCGCGGCTGCGCCGCGCGCCGTTCGCGATGCGCGAGCAGATCGACGCACGCGCGCTGTCGAGGCTCGACGTGACCTGCTCGCGCGCCTGGCTCGGCCCGTACTCGCGGTCCGCGGGTGCCGCCGCCGCGCGCGGGCCCGATCGATTACCGTGTGCGAGGAAAGGATGATGCTGACCGTCGACAACGAAGATATCGAGGCGGCAAGCCGCCCGAGCGACGACTGGGTGCCCGGCGGGATTCGCCTGCGCAACGCATGGTTTCCGCTCGCCCACGCGTTCGAAGTCGGCGCGCGCGCATCGCGCTGGCGGCTCCACTCGCAACCGTGCTTTCTGTGGCGCGCGGGCGGACGCATTCACGCATCGCGGCGGCACCCCGACCTGCCGGCCGCGCGACGCCCGGCGTCCGATTCGCCGGTCGACGCCGACGGCTATCCGGTGCTCGAGCGATACGGCTACGTGTGGATCTGGTACGGAGACCCCGGCGACGCGAGCGACGCGCTCGTGCCCGACGTGCCGTTTCTGCCGCGCGACGGCGGGCTGCCTCCGCACATGCAGGGCAATGTCCGGCTCGACTGCTGCTCGCCCCTCCTCGTCGAAAATCTGCTGGACCTGACGCATGCGGACTTCCTGCATGCGAACGTGCTCGGCAACGAGCGTTCCGACGAGGACCGGATCGACGTGCAGTTCACGTCCGAGACGGTGACGATGATCCGGCGCTGCACGCACAAGTCGGTCGCGCCGATCATGCGCTGGTTCGGCGGCGTGCGCGCGAAGCATCAGGACGTTCACGCGGTGATTCACGTGCATGTGCGCAGCTCGGTCGCGCTCGCGTACGGCCGCTATACGCCGGGCATCGACCTGCCGCTGTTCCACCCGTGCCTGCCGGAGTCACGCGACCGGTGCCGGCTCAGCTTCGCGCTGAACGCGACGTCCACGCCCTGGCCGCTGCGCGTGCTGATGCCGTTGACGCCTTATGTCGTCGCGCCGCAGGACAACCGGATGGTCGGCCCGCAGAACGGCCGCTACCAGGAAGCCGGCGAGCGCCGCGACCTGTTTTCGCGCTTCGACCGCGCGGGCCTGCGCTACCGGCTCCTGTTGCGGCAGCTCGCCCGGCGGCAGCTCGACGGCGATTTCTCTTACGCCGCCGATGCGCTCCCCGGCCAGGATGCGCGCGGCATCCTCGGCATGCCGTCCCCATAGAAGGGTCTGTTCACGCTAACGACGGGCTTGCGCTCGCCGCCGGAAGGGCCGGGCGCGCCGGATCGCCCGACCGGCCTCGATCGGCGACGCGGGCGACGGCGCGCGCCCCCGGGCAGCACGCGATTAGCCGCTACGCGACGTGCGGCTGCAACGCGCGCAACCAGCACGCCACGGCGACCGCGCCGCCGTCGGGCGATCCCACGGCGCGCGCGCCCAGGTAGCTCGCGCGTCCCGCGCGCGGCGTCATGCCTGCGGTTTTTGCCGCGCCCTCTTCCGCGGCGCGCACGGCCGCCGCCCACGCATCGCTCGCGCGCCTGCCGGCCGACAGCTCGCGTTCGAGCGCATCGACGGCAGGCACCAATGCATCGAGCATCGTGCGGTCCCCGGGCTTCGCGCCGCCCAGATCGCCGATCGCGTCGACGCCGCTGCGGAACGCGCCCGCCCAGTCGCGCGCGCTCGGCGCCGGCGCGTCGGCGAGCCGGCGGGCCGCCCGCACGAGCGCCGTCGCGTAAAACGGCCCGGAACTGCCCGCGATCGCCCGGCGCAGCGCGGCACCGAGCGCGGCGAGCAGCACGGCCGGCCCCCGATACGCATCGGCGGGCAGCGCGAGAATCGCGTTCGCCGCGCGCCGCATGCTCGCGCCCAGATCGCCGTCACCGGCGATGGAATCGAGTTCGGTCAACACCGGCTCGTTGTCGATCAGCGCGGCCGCGACCGCATGCAACGCGGGCCGCAGCCCGTCGGCACTCGCCGCGCCGCCCGTCGCCCATTCCGGCAGCCGGTCGCCCGGGCCGGGTTCGGCCGCGGCCACGCGAATGTCCCGGTTCACCGCGCCGCCGCCGGGCCACGCTCGCGCCTGCGTCGGCGCGTCGAGCAGCGCGAGCATGCCGTCGCTCAGCTTGAGCAGCGAAATCGAGCAGCCGGGCATGTCGAGCGCGGACAGGAACGTGCCCGCCCACGCGCGCGCCACCTCGACGCCGCGCCGGCTCAGGCTGTCGTAGGCCGCGCGCAGCACGATGCCGAGCTCCATGTCCGGCGTCGCGCCGAGCCCGTTCACGAGCAGCGCGACGCGGTCGCCGCGCGCGACGGGCTGATCGTCGACGATCGTCGCCACGAGCGTTTCCGCCAGCGCGTTTGCGGGCATCGGCGCCGTGCGCCGCACGCCCTTTTCGCCGTGGATGCCCAAACCGAGCTCGATTTCGTCATCGGCGAGGCTGAAGCCGGATTGTTCGACGCCCGGAATCGTGCAGCCGTCGAGCGCGACGCCCATCGTGCCCAGGTTCGCCGCCGCCTCGTTCGCGACGGCGGCCACCTGCGGCAGCGTCAGGCCGCGCTCGGCGGCCGCGCCGGCGAGCTTGTGCACGAGCACGGTGCCGGCGATGCCGCGGCGCCGCCCGCGCCCGGTGAGTTCGCGCAGCGACACGTCGTCCGCGACGACGACGATCTCGACCGGGATGCCCTCCGCGCGCGCGAGCTCGGCCGCGAGACCGAAATTGAGGCGATCGCCCGTGTAGTTCTTCACGATGAGGAGCGCGCCGTTCGGGCCCGCCGTCGCGCGAATCGCGGCGAGCACGGCGTCGGTGGACGGCGACGTGAAGACTTCGCCGCACACCGCCGCGCTCAGCATCCCCGCGCCGACGTAGCCGCCGTGCGCCGGTTCGTGGCCGCTGCCGCCGCCGGAAATGACCGCGACCGGGCGCTGCGCCGGCTCCGGCAAGGGCCGCCGGATCAGCACGTGTTCGTCGCCGAGAATGGCGACGTGCGGCGACTGCCGCGCGATGCCCTCCAGCATTTCGCGCACGACATCGGACGGGTGGTTGACGAGCTTTTTCATGGCGGCGATTTCCTGACTGTGAGTGAGGGCGGCGGCTCGTCACGACAGCGGGCGCGTGCGATTCGGCGTGCGATGCGGCGTGCGATGCGGCGTGCGATTCGGTGCATGCGGAGCATCCGCTTCGTGCGCGAGCCTCCTCTTCGTTGCCGACCGGCCGGCCGGCACGCTGCCGTGCATTGTGCCATCGGGACCGGTTCACGGTGCGTTCGCGGCGGTCCCCGCTTTCGCTCGCAAACGGCGCGCGCTCGTGCATCGCGTCGCAGCCTGCCCGCGGGCGGACATCGGCCGCAACGGCGCGGGCAAGAGCACGCTGTTCCAACTGATGCTCGGCCTTCTCGCCGCCGACGCGGGCGACGTGCGGATCGACGGCGTGTCGGCCCGCGACCCGCGGTTCCGCGCCGTGCGGCGCACGCTCGGCTATCTGCCGGAAAACGTCGTGCTGTACGACAACCTGACCGGGCTCGAGACGCTGCGCTTCCTCGCGCGCCTGAAAGGCGCCGACGCGGCCGCGTGCGCGCCGCTCGTGGCCGTTCGTGCTGTTCTGGACCGCCGTCGTCGGCGCGTCGATCTTCGCCGAGCGGCCGTTCTGCAAGTACCTGTGCCCGCTCGGCGCGAGCCTCGCGCTGCCCGGGCGCTTGCGGCTGCTCAAGCTGCGGCGCAAGCCCGAATGCACGAGCTGCCATGCGTGCGCGGTCGGCTGCGGCTCGCAGGCGATCGACACGGCCGGCCGGATCGACCCGATGGAGTGCCTGCTCTGCCTCGACTGCATGGTCATGTACTACGACGAGCACAGTTGCCCGCCGCTGTCGAAGGAACGCAAGCGCCGCGAAAAGGCCAGCCTGCCGCTCACGCCCGTCGGCAAGGATGGACGGTACATTCCGATCGAGCGGGTCTGACGCGCGGCGCGCCAGCGCGCAAAGGCCCGGCGCGGCCGGCAAAAATATTTCGTTTTCCTTTCAATTGTTTCGGATTGTCGTCGGCAATCCGCAAGCCGAAAAACCGTGGCAATCTACAGCGCAATCCGGTTGTCCGTTCGCACAACCGATCCGTAAGGTTTCCCGATGATTCGTCTTGCGACATTTGCGCGCCGCGTCGCGCTGATTGGCCTATTGCATCTTTTCTGTGCGGCGCTGCCCGCGGCGGCGGCGGCCGACCTCGCATCGGGCGCCGCCGTGCCGCCCGCGCCGACGATCTCGCGCGACGAGGCGCTCGCCGAGCTCAAGCGCGTGCAGGCCGCGCTCGACCGGATCAAGCAGCAGGCGTCGGCCGCGACGACCTACAAGCAACTGGACGCGCTCGACGAATCGACGCAGGCGCTGGCGGCCGACGTCGACAAGCTGACGGCCGCGCTCGTGCCCACGCGCGCGCAGCTTCAGGCGCAGCTCGACGTGCTCGGGCCGCCGCCCGCGCCGGGCGCGGCGCCCGAGACGGCCGCCGTCGCGCGTCAGCGCGCGGATCTGAATGCGCGCAAGACGCAGTTCGACGCCGCGCTGAAACAGGCCGCCGACGAAAAGGAAAGCCTCGCGAACCTGATGCAGCAATACTCGAAGCTGCGCCGCAGCCTGCTGCGCGACCAGCTCGTGCTGCGCTCGGGCAGCATTCTCGGCGCGCAATTCTGGGCGCCGCTCGTTCATCCGTCGGACGACGACCGGCAGGAGCTCGACGCGTTCAGCGCGCAGATCGGGCAAGTGCTGAGCGCGGCATGGGAGCCGGGCCGCCGGCTCGGCACCGCGCTGCTGCTCGCCGCCGCGCTCGCCGTGTGGACGCTCGGCGGGCGGCTCGCCGAGCGCGCGCTCGCGTGGTTCAGCCTGACGAAGCTGCCGGAGACCCGCGTGCGGCGCAGCGCGCTCGCGACGTCGATCGCGGTGTCGAGCATCGTGACGACGGGCATCGCGGTGCAGTTCGTCTACCTCGCGCTCACGCGCGACGTCGTGCTGACGAGCGCGCTGCAGGATTTCGCCGACGAACTCGCGAAGCTCGCGCTGACCTGCGCGCTGATCGCGGGCCTCGGCCGCGCGCTGCTGTGCACGCGCCACCCGAGCTGGCGGCTGCCCGCGCTCGCCGACGAAGTCGCGCTCGCGATGCGGCCGTTCCCGGCGATCCTCGCGGCGCTGCTGCTCGTCGCGGGTGCGCTCGAGGAGCTGAACCGAACCGCCGACACGAGCCTGCAGGTCACGCTGTTCGGGCGCGGGATCGTGTCGCTCGTCGTCGTCGTGACGATCGGCGCATCGCTGCTGCGCGCGAACCGCGCGCGCACCGCGCTCGCGGCCGCTGGCGAGCCGCCCGAGGCCCGCTCGACGCTCGCGGGCTGATCCACGCGGGCGTCACGCTGACCGTCGTCGCGGCGCTCGTCGCGCTCCTCGTCGGCTACATCTCGGTCGCCCGCTTCCTCACCTACGAGCTCGTCTGGTTCGAGATCGTGCTCGGCAGCGCGTATCTGCTGACCCGCCTCACCCGCGACGCGTACGCGAGCGCGTTCTCCGCGAACCTGTCGAGCGGCAGGCTGATCAAGAATCTGTTCGGGCTGAACGACGGCCACCTCGATCAGGCGAGAACCGTGCTGACCGGAATCAGCACGAGCGTGCTGCTGCTCGTCGCCGTCGTCGCGCTGCTGACGGGCGGCTTCGGAACGACGCCGAACGACCTGCTCGTGAGCGTGATCTCGATGTTCGGCGGTGAGCGCCTGCAGCGTCTGAACATCGTGCCCGACCGCATCCTGAACGCGGCGCTCGCGCTCGCGATCGGCATCTACCTGCTGCGCTCGGTGCGACGCTGGCTCGACAACGAGCTGCTGCCCGCGGTCGGCATGGATCAAGGCATGCGCGCGTCGCTCATCACGCTGTTCAGCAATCTCGGCTACGTCGCGATCGTGCTGCTCGCGCTGTCGCTGCTCGGCGTCAAATGGGACAACCTCGCGTGGATCGTGAGCGCGCTGTCGGTGGGCATCGGCTTCGGTCTGCAGGAGATCGTGAAGAACTTCGTGTCCGGGCTGATCCTGCTCACCGAGCGGCCGGTGAAGGTCGGCGACATGATCAGCATCTCGGGCGTCGAGGGCGACATCCGCCGGATCAACGTGCGCGCGACCGAGATCCAGTTGTCCGACCGCTCGATGGTGATCGTGCCGAACTCGCAGTTGATCTCGCAGAACCTGCGCAACGTGACGATGGGCAACAGCACGCAGGGCGTCGCGACGCTGACGCTCACGTTTGCGCTCAACACCGATCCCGAGCAGGTGCGCGACCTGCTGCTCGACGCGTCGCGACGCTGACGCTCACGTTTGCGCTCAACACCGATCCCGAGCAGGTGCGCGACCTGCTGCTCGACGCGTACCGCGAGCATGCGTCGATCCTCGAGAAGCCCGCGCCGTCCGTCACGTTCAGCCAGTTGACGCCGGACGGGATCACGCTCAGCGTGACGGGCTACGTCGGCAGTCCGCGAATCACGGCGGCGACGAAGAGTGACCTGCTGTTCGAGATCCTCAAGCGGCTGCGCGCGGCGGGCATTCCGCTGTCGAATCCGCAGACGCTGATGGTGCAGAACCTGCCGCCGCCGAGCGAATGACGCGAGCCGGCGCGCGGATCGGCGTGGACCGATGCGGATGCGGCCGTGCACGAATGTCCGTTCACTCCGCGGGCCCACGTCATATCGCGTTGCAATCCATTACACGCGGGAATTCGCCGGCTTTCTATGATGGGAACCACGAACCCGCTTCAATGGATGGCGCGACCATGAAAAAACTGATGATTCTGCCGCTCGTCGCGAGCGCGCTGCTCTCGGGCTGTGCGGTGTATCCGACGGAGCCCGCCGTCGGCGTGGACGTCGGCATCGGCTGGCATGGCGAGCGCTATTGGGACGGCCACCGCTACTGGGAGCGCGACGAATGGGAGCGCGCGCATCCGCCGCAATACTATCGTCGCGACGACGACCGGCGCGACGATCGCGGCGGCTACCGTGACGGCGACCGGCGCGACGGCGGCCGCTGGCGCGACGACCGGCGCGCGACGACAATCGCCCATACTGACTGACGCCGTCGCCGCGCGTCGATCCCGGCGACGGCCGCATGCGTCGAAAGGCGTCCGGCACGCATGCCGGGGCGCGCGCCACGCCGGAATCGAATGCGCCGGACGATCGTCAAGCATCGTTCGACGCAAGCCGGCGGAAAGGTCGGCGCACCGCAATCGCGCTATGCTCGTGCGCCCCATTTGGACAGAGGAGCCCATACGTGAAGCTTTCGATCTTCATCGCGGCCGCGTGCGTCGCATTCGCGTTGACGACGGCTGCTCGCGCGCAAACGTCGCAAACCTATCGATTCGGCGAAGGCCAGTCGGGCTTGTCGGGCCAG